>NZ_JAJAEL010000009.1 GCF_020447205.1 Thalassolituus alkanivorans | reverse complement strand
GCGGGTTTTTTTATGTCTGGATTTCTGCCGGAACGCAGCTTAGCTGCGGCCATAACAAGTCCAGCAGATCCGCGAAAAATCGGGCAAATGTTAAGCTTCCCCTGTTTTCTGAAAAATGCCTGTGTTTTATATTCGTTTAATTTCCCTGTGGCCGGAATTTCCGTTTTTTCCGATCCACCTGTCATAAAAAATAAATTTATCAGCGTTATAATCACCGCCTTTTATTCGTCGCTAAGGAAAGGCAATGCTGACCCACCTTTGCAGATCCCTGCTGCTGTTTGCTGTATTCGTTCTGCCATTACAGGCTTCTGAAAATCCGGGGCCATTACATCTTTATGTTGGTGCCGGTTGGGGGACTGGTGATGGCTCGCACGACTGGGATTACAGTAACCAGAAAATCAGCACCACACATTACGATCAGGATATAAAAGATTTTAAGTTGGGCATTCTGTTCTCCCCGGCAGTGCGGCTGGAGCTTGCCAAAACCCGGGTTGATATGGATGTCGGCACATCACGGAATGATCTGAGCGGTATGGATCTGAATTTGTTTTTCAGCATTGGTAGTAAAGCTGTGCGGCCTTACCTGATGATTGGTCTGGGTTCCTATGATTACGACGATACTGCATCTCTGGTGAAAGGAGATGATGACCTGAGCGGCACCGCCGTCAATATTGGCGTTGGTATCTTTGCTCCTCTGGCTGAGCATGTTGAGCTGGAAATTGGCTATCAGGAAAAACGCATTGAATGGCAGAAAATGAATTCGGTTACTAACGATGCGCGCTTAAATTTGTCGACTCGTATGAATTACTTCAATACCGGACTGCGCATTATTTTCTGACTGGTTTTAGTGAGTGGGGCGGAGTATGTACTCCGCCGCTTACCGCTCTTACTCTTCAAACAATCCCTTCACGGCAAACAGATCATCGTATTCTGCCTGTTGCTTCTGTGCTTTCGCCTGGAAGGTTTTCATCATATCGGTCGGGCGGAACATACCGGCCTGCCAGGTTGCCATATAGCGCAGGCTGTCTTCGACACTGTGGTCGCGGCTGTAATTCAGCATTTCTTTGCAACCGGTGACGGCCAGTGGAGAATTCTGGGCAATCTGGGCGGCAATGGTCATTACGCCATCCAGCATGGCCTGCTGGGATTCATACACCTCATTAACAAAGCCCAGAGCCTTGGCTTCCTGCGCACTGAATTTACGCCCGGTGTAGGCCAGTTCGCGTACCACACCCTGCGGCATCAGTTTTGGCAGACGCTGCAGGGTACCAACGTCGGCGGTCATACCCAGTTCGGTTTCTTTAATGGTGAAGTAGGCATCGGCGCTGCAGTAGCGGGAATCGGCGGCGCAGACCATATCCAGCGCACCACCAATACAACCACCCTGAATGGCGGCCAGTACCGGCAAACGGATCTGCTCCAGTGAGCTTAAGGTGTCCTGCAGCTGCAGCACGACACGGCGCAGATTTTCGGCCATACGCCCTGCATCGCCACTCATTGGCACCGCTTTCGGGTTGGTGAATACACCCAGGTCCATGCCGGCCGAGAAGTGCTTGCCGGTCGAAGAAATCACAATTACCCGTGCATCGGTCTGGGCTTCAATAGCGCGCATGCATTGCGGCAGCTCCAGCCAGAAAGCCTGGTTCATGGAGTTCAGGGCGTCGGGGCGGCACAGCTGTACGTGGGCAATATGATTTTCGACACTGACGTTAAAGCTCTGGAATTCAGGCAGGGCACTCATGGCAGATCCTTATGGTTGTCTGATGGCAGTTGTTATTGATTATGTTGACGCCGTCAATATAGGGGGAGGCTGTGTGGCAGGTCAAATAAGCGGCTGACCCGGGTGTGGACTCGCATGGTACTCTTATTGTTCTTGTGAATACTGCTGGGTCTGTGTATGCAGAAAATGAATTTATCCCGCGTCGACCTGAATCTCTTTGTGGTCTTTGATGTGATTTATCGTGAGGGCAATCTGACCCGTGCCAGCGAGCAGCTGAACCTGTCACAACCGGCGGTCAGTCATGCGCTGGGGCGTCTGCGGGAGCGCTTTGACGATCCGCTGTTTGAGCGGGCGGGCAAGGGGATGAGCCCGACGCCGCTGGCGAAGGCGATTATTGGTCGTGTCAGAGCGGCGTTGCAGGATTTGGAATCGACCCTGACTGAAGGGCTGGCCTTTGATCCTGCCCTGGCCAGCCGTGTGTTTACCCTGGCTTCCCGGGATGTGATGGAAGCCACAGCGCTGCCGTTGCTAATGGCGCGCCTGCAACAGCAGGCGCCGGGTATTCAGTTGCGCAGTGTGCGGCTGGCACGGCGTGATATGGAAAGCGCGCTGTCATCCGGCCAGATCGATTTTGCCGCCGATGTGTTGCTGCCCGTTGGCGATGATATTGAGCATCAGGCGATTGGTGAGGAGAAGCTGGTCGTGGCAATGCGCAATGGGCATCCGCTACAGGGCAAGCTCTGGGATCTGGATAGCTACCTGAGTGCCCGTCATGTACTGGTTTCCAGCCGCGCAGAAGGCCCGGGGGTGGAAGATTTTGCGCTGACGCGTTTGGGTAAGGTGCGGCAGGTCGCTTTGCGCTGCCAGAATTATTACGCCGCGATTCAGGTGATGCAGCAGACCGACCTGCTGCTGACATTGCCCGGCAGTTTTGCCAGAAGCATGGCCACCCGGCAGCCCGATTTCACCGTGTTGCCATTACCACTGCCTCTGGCACCGTTAGAGATGCATCTGTACTGGCACCGTAAGGCCAGCCGTGATCCGGCGGTTATGTGGCTGAAGGAGCAGATGGCCGGGCTGATGCCCGGCGCAGTATCGGGTTAGGGCAGGGTCAGATTTGTACTGTAGCTGCCGGTGGCGGCCGGAAAACGGTTAAATCCACAGTCAATAGCTGAGGCTGAGCCCATATCCGCACTAAGAACCAGCTGAAGATTATCGGCGGTTGCTGTCAGGTTGCTGAGAGCTTCGGGCTGGGATACCGATCTTACACAACCGCTATCCCGTGCCAGTGCACTTTTCAGGTTACCGTTCTGCTCTGTCAGAAAAAGCAGGCCAAGGCCGCTGCTGCTTCGGGTTTGAAGTTGCTGAATCAGTTCGCTGGCTGCCGGTGCCCCGCCGCATTCCTGTGTTCCGCTCAGCTCCAGCGTCTGTACCAGGCAGTACACCGGCTGATTCGGCTCATCAATGTTGACGCCATTGTATTGGATGGTGAGGGAGTGCTGGCCAAGGGGGGCGGTGCTGTCTGATATTTTAATGGCCGCAGTACTCTGACCGCTGAAACGGGTCTCGCCAAAACCGGTTGTGTAACCCGCTAAAGCTTGTCCTGCCATTTTGCTGTTACTGGTCAGCGTAAAAAATTGCGACTCATTGTTGTTAGAGTTGCTGTACAGAGGTAAAGAGAAGGCGGCCGTTGTATCGGGCAGGGTTTGGAACGTGCTGCTGCCTGCGGCGCAGTTGGCAACTTCCAGAGTGCCGGCATTGTCGCGGATTACAAAGACACTTTTGCGGCGGATATGCCTGGTTTCCTGCTCGGTAGGGATGCGTGGTATCTGCGTGCGTACATAGTCACTGACCATCACCCAGGTGCCGGTCAGGTCGGTATTCAGCTCGGTACGTTCGCTGTAGGCGGACAGGTCATAGGTAGCCGCTGCTGCAGTGTTGCCCAGTGTCTGAGTCGGATTAACCTCTGCTGGCGGCTGATAACCGCAATCGGGATCGGTCGGATCTCCACCGTCACCAGGATCACCACCATCGCCCGGATCACCACCATCGCCCGGATCACCACCGTCACCGGGATCACCACCGTCGCCCGGATCACCACCGTCACCGGGATCACCACCGTCGCCCGGATCACCGCCGTCGCCCGGATCACCGCCGTCGCCGCCGGGATTGTTGTTGTCGGGAGCAGAGCTGTGGCCGGAGTTGCCGTCGCCACCGCAGGCGGCCAGCAACAGCATCAGGGAGAAGGCGAGTAAATGGCGCAAAGCATTGTCCTTATCATTATTTTGTACAGAGCCTAATGTTGCACGATGGTTCTGTAAATGCAGATCAGGATGCTTTGCCTGTTGTTTACGCGCCGGAGCAGCCAGCGCGCACTATGGCGGTCGGCTTACCAGCTTTTATACGGCAGGAATTTACCATTCAGGGTCAGCAGAACGCGGTCGCCTTTCGGATCTTCGATTTTGTCGACTTCCATAGAGAAATCGATGGCGCTCATAATGCCGTCGCCGAATTTTTCCTGAATCACCTCTTTCAGTGTCTCGCCGTAGACGCCGACAATTTCGTACAGCCGGTAAATCAGCGGATCGGTGGGAACGGCCTGATCCCAGATTTTGGTGGGATAAGCTGCGAGGGCATTGCTGATTTCGCTGCCCAGTCCCAGGTAGTCGCTGATCGCGGCGGCTTTATCGGCAGGCGCACTGTTCATACCCAAACAGGCTGAGGTCAGCCAGACCGGCGACATGCCCAGATCTTTGCCCATCTGCTCCCAGCTCAGACCCTTGCTGAGTTTGGCGGCGATGATGGTTTCCGTCATGGTGACTTTATCCATAAATAACTCCTGCTTCTGATTAAGGCGCCCGAGCGCATAAATGCTCTGCCTGGGTGCGTTTTCCGGCTTCAGACACCGGCAGAGGATGGTCAGCAGGGAGTTAGCAAGGCGGGTGCCATTCAGCCCAGATACTGCGGATAGAGGTGAGCGGCCGTTTCGGCCACGATGGCGTGGCGGCGGGCGAGGCGTTCATGGTCGCGGTCATAGCCTCCGCCAATCACGGTCGCCACCGGAATATGGCGGCGCAGGCAATGGCTGAGTACCAGCTCATCGCGCTGTTGTACGCCGGCCCAGCTGATATCCAGATGACCCAGCTCGTCGCCCTGCCAGACATCGGCGCCGGCATCGTACAGCACCAGGTCAGGCTGCTGCTCGTCCAGTAACCGCAGCAGGGTGTTTTCCACCACTTCCAGATAGGGCTGATCGCTCAGATGCTGATCCAGACCGATGTCCAGATCACTGGCGGATTTGCGGAACGGAAAGTTTTTCTCGCAGTGAATCGAGCAGGTAAAGGCCCGTGGTTCACTGGCCAGTATGGCGGCGCTGCCATCACCCTGATGCACATCCAGATCGAAGATCAGTACCTTGCTGACTTCACCCTGTGCCAGCAGCGTCAGAGCACTGTAGGCCAGATCATTGAGCAGACAGAAACCGGAGCCAAAATCGCGGTGGGCATGGTGTGTCCCGCCAGCCAGATGACAGGCCATGCCGTGCTGCAGCGCCAGCCGGGCGGTCAGCAGGGTGCCGTTGGGCGCGGTCAGGGTGCGGTCGATTAAGCCCTGGCTCCAGGGCAGGCCGATACGGCGCCAGGCTTTCGGGTCCAGTGACTGATCACAGAGCATGGCCAGATACTCCGGAGCATGGGCGATGCTGAGGTCGCTGAGTGTTGCAGCTTCAGGGCGGAACAGGTTATTGCGGCCAATCAGTCCCTGTTGCCGGCAATAATCGTGCAGGCGCACAAACTTCGACATCACAAAACGGTGCTGTTCGGGAAAGGGGCAGGAGTAGTTGGGGTGGTATACCAGTGGCAGCACAGCGTTCAGTTAATGACCGGAAGATGCCCTATTGTGCCGCACAAACTCAATGAACTCATCTTCCGCCAGTGGCCGGCTGAACAGATAGCCCTGATATTCACAGCAGCCCCGGTTCTGCAGATATTCGCGCTGGGCCTCATGCTCGACCCCTTCCGCAATGATCTCCATGCCGAGGTTTTGTCCCATCTGGATGATGGAGTCGACAATCCGGGCAGGGCGCTGACTGTCCTCGATATCCATAACAAATGAGCGGTCGATTTTCAGTTTGTGCAGCGGCAGGTGCTGCAGGTAGCTGAGGGATGAATAACCGGTGCCGAAATCGTCCAGCGCAAAGGTAAAGCCCAGGCTGCTCAGGCGCTCCATTTTACTGCGGATAATCTCTTTATCGCCGAGGAAAATACTCTCGGTAATTTCCAGCTCCAGTTGTGCTGAGCAGAGAGAGTGGCTGTTGACCTGAGCAGTAACGTAATGCTCGAAGTTCTCGTCCATAAATTGCGCCGGGCTGATATTCACCGCGAGGCGGCGAAAGCTGTCGGGTAACCGGTTTTCCTGTCGCCAGCGTTTCAGAACACGGCAGCTTTCCGTCAGAATCCACTGCCCCAGCGGCAGAATCAGGCGGGTTTCTTCGGCGGCACGGATAAACACATCGGGGCTGACCGGCGTGCCGCGGTTATTCCAGCGGCACAGAACTTCGGCTCCGGTAATTTCACCGTGGTCGTTGAGTTGTGGCTGGAATACCAGGGTAAACGCCTGCTGCTGGATGGCCTGATGCAGGTCGTTATACAGATTCAGCTTATCCTGCGTTTCCTGCTGCATATTCTGGGTGTAGATACTGATGCCGCTGCGCCCCTGCGCCTTGGCATGGTACATCGCGGTATCGGACTGGCGGACCAGATCGGTTGCTTCATCCTGATCCGCAGGAAATACGGCAATACCGATACTGGCCGACAGATGGAAACAATGAATATCGATATTGAACGGTTGGCGGATCGCCGCCAGCAGCCGTTCGGCACAATCGCTGCCATACTGTGCGGCGGCTTCCGGTGTGTCAGCCAGTTCATCAAGCAGCACCAGGAATTCATCGCCGCCCAGACGCGCGGTCAGGTCTTCATCGCGTACCAGTTGATTCAGACGCTCACCCATTTTCACCAATAATTTGTCGCCAACCGGGTGGCCCAGCGAGTCGTTGATGTTCTTGAAATGATCAAGGTCGATAAAAAGCACCGTGCCGAATTTGCCCACCCGGCGGGCATGGGCCATTTTTTTCTCAATATGCAGCAGGGCAAAGCGGCGGTTGGCGAGGCGGGTGAGGGAATCGAAATTGGCCTGATACTCAATCTGCTGCTGCTTGCGTTTAACCTCCGAGATGTCACGGATTAACCACAGCAGACCGTTGACCAGTGGTTGCCCTTCTTCACTCTGACTCAGTAGTGGCGTCATGCGCGACTCGATATAAAAGTCTTCGTGGCGGAACTCGGTTATTTCTATATCTTGCGATATCAGTGCCTGATCGCGGCTCTCGGTAACGCGCTCTGCTACCTGTGGCTGTAACCAGCAGGTGAAAGGCTTTCCGGTAAGGTCGGCATGCAGAGCTGGCAGCTGACTTTCGAGGCTGCCATAGCGGCCACGGATAATGCCGTCGTTATCGAGCAGAAAAGCCACATCCGGGAAGGCCCGGGTAAAGGCCTGATCACGCATATGCTGCTCACGGATCTGCTGCATGGAGTGTTGCAGGTGCAGGCTGAGATTGTTGAACGCGCCTTCCAGATGAGCAAATTCGGATGATGAGCCGGAATGAATGGTCTGGCCCAGCTGTCCGGCCTGCAGGGTACGGGTGAACTGCACCAGCCGGTACAGTGGGCGCAGTACCTGACGCTGCACGATGCGCTGCAGACCCAGTGTATAAAGCACCAGCAGCAGGATCAGCAGAGCAATACGCAGCCCGGTGCTTTGCAGCATCTGCTGGCGCTGGTCGCTGGCGTCGTAATGAGCAAACAGCCAACCCTGCTGCTCTCCCCGCAGCTCGAGGGTGCGGAACTGAATAGGCTGCAGGCCATAGAAATGTCCGCCATCCTGAAAAAACTGAAACTGTTGCCGGTCCAGAGATAAATGCCTGCTGGCCAGATCAACTTCCAGAGGCCGGCGAATGTCTGCCCTGCGGGTTGATAGCAGAACCTGACCATCGACCAGCAGCAACAGATGGCTGACGTGTGGCCGGGTTGCCATCCGGCTGAGGGTCTGATCGCCGAGCGTCCATTCTCCATCCGCCAGTTGGTGCTGCAGGGTTAAACGCAGTCCGCCCAATTCGGCTTCCAGCTTGTTTGACCAGGTACTGCTGAACTGTTGGGTTAATGCCTGATAGAGGAAATAGCTGAGCAATAAGGCCGCAACGCCCAGTGCCAGGGCTGACCAGCTGAGCAGAATTTTGCGCAGAGAGCCGTATTTCCGGCGACGCTTATGATGTGGCTTGCGGCTCTCTGTCATGGTGACACCGGCAGAAAACGGGGATCGGTAAACTGCTTAAGCTGCGGCGGGGCTGGCATCAGTTTCTGTTTCACCATCAGCTGAGCAAGGCCGTCCGCATTGCGGCTTAAAGGAGAGGGGTCGCCGCTGAGCAGGCGCCGGTTTTCTTCTGTGTCCGGTAATTCCAGCCCATCAAACATGGCGCTGATCTGCTCGTCCGGCAAACGCAGACGCTGGTTCATAATGGCAAATGAAGTCTGTGGAGAGGTTTGTATCAGCTGGCGGGCCTGCAGATAGCCATCAATCAGCTCCTGTATATGCTGTGTTTGCTGTTCCATCACCTCCCGGCGAATTGCCAGCACATCGACGATCTGACCCTTGATTGCACTGCTGTCGAATAATACCCGGGCTCCGGCGCGGGCCAGTTCGCTGCTGAAGGGTTCGTAGGTGATCATGGCATCGATGCTGCCGTTCTGATAAGCCTTCAGCTGGTCACTCAGGTTCATATGGCGGATACGCAGTGAATTGTCCGGCAGTTCAGCAAAATCCATGGCACTTTTCAGCATCAGTGCCCCCACGGCAGTGGTTTCCAGCGCGATGGTTTTGCCACGCAGATCGCTCAGGGTGTGAATATCAGGACGAACCATCAGCATGTCGGCACCGGCAGAAATATTAAACACCAGCACCACGACCAGATCCTGCCCCTCCTGTACCAGTGCCAGCACTTCATCCAGTGTCAGTGCGCCGCCTTCCAGATGACCGAGGCGCAGGGCATCGATAACATCCGATGCTGAAGGCAGCTCCACCAGTTTGATGTGATGACTGTAGAGACCCTGCTCCCGTGCCAGATAAAGTGGCTCATAGCCGGGCCAGACGTTGGTGCCTACACGCAGCAGCGATCCCGGCGAGTCACAGCCACTGGTAGCTACCAATGGCAGGCAGAGCAGCAACCTTAAAATCCAACCCCGCACAGTAACTCCGGCTATTCGCTAACACTTTGTTAAGCCTAGCAGTTTACGGTTTTTCTGCTGCTGAATGTGTGGCTTTGGTGTGGTGACATTCCGACCATGGGCTAATAGTCCGGAGTGCTGAAATATGCTCCCCTGAAGGTTCAGCTGAAACAGGTGCAGGGTATGTCCAAAAATAACAACAAGAGCAGCAATGCGAAGGTAAAAACAGATGCTCCGGTGGCCAATGATGCCGGTTCGCGTTTTGAAAAAGTGTTCTATCGCTATCTGGCCTGGTTTCCGATTCTGGTGCTGCCGATGATGGTGTGGGAAATGATGGGAACGGGGCAGTATGCGGTAGGCAGCATTGTTGCACTGATCCACGCCGTGTTGGTATTCCGTTTTGTGCAGGTCATCAATTTGCCGGGAATCTTTAAGCGTCGTCGCCCAACAGACGCCTGAAAACAGGGGACGCCTGAAACAAAACAGGCAGAAAGCGGATAACGCTTTCTGCCTGTTGTTTTTCCGCCTGCTTTATTTCAGGTGCCAGTGATTACTGGCGGATACCTTCGATAAACAGACCGATTTCAACCGTTGTGGAGGCTGGCCCCAGGTTGTAATCGATACCGTAGTCAGACAGCTTCAGCGTGGTTTTGCCTTCAAAACCAGCGCGGTAGCCGCCCCATGGGTCTTTACCTTCACCAATCATTTTCACCGGAAAACTGATCGACTTGGTTACGCCGTGCAGAGTGAAATCGCCGGTCAGAACGCCTTCGCCGGCGCCGGTGGATTTAAAGCCGGTGCTCTTGAATGTGGACTGTGGAAATTTGCTGACATCGAGGAAGTCAGAACCTTTCAGGTGCTTGTCACGTTCAGCATGATTGGAATCCAGGCTGGTGGTATCAATCGTTACTTCAATGGCTGACTTCTCCGGTGCCTTGGCATCGTATTCAAACTGGCCATCAAAGGTATTGAAACGACCCAGCAGCCAGCTGTAACCCAGATGCTGGATCTTGAACTGGATAAAGGCGTGGGCGCCCTGAGTATCAATTTTATAGGTCGCTGCCTGGGACAGTGACGGCATCAGCAATGCGGCGCTCAGGCCGGCAGCAAGCATCAGTTTTTTCATCGTTCGCTCCTTGGGTTTTTAAAGCGGTTTGTCATTAATAAGTTGTTCTGCGGGGGAGCTTAAGCACCGGGTTTAAGCATCCGCACCAGTGTTTTGTCTTTATCCAGCCAGTGGTGTTTGATGGCAGCTACGGCATGCAATCCGGCCAGCATCATTATGCTCCAGGCCAGCGCCCAGTGAATGACACCGGCGATATCTTCCTGATTGGCGTGCGTCAGAGTGGCGGGTAGCTCAAACAAGCCAAACACCTCAATGGCACGGCCATCGGCGGTGGAAATCAGATAGCCGCTGACGAACAGTGCCAGCATCAGCAGGTACAGCAGAATGTGCGTCAGATGCGCGACTTTATGTTCCCAGACTTTATTGCCCAGTGGCTGCGGTTGCGGGTTACGCAACTTCCAGATAAGACGCAACAGCCACGCCAGTGCCAGCATGACGCCGGCACTTTTGTGCAGATCCAGCGAGCCGCGGTACCAGGCGTCGTAATAGGTCAGCTCTACCATATACAGCCCCAGGCCAAACAACCCGAAAACGGCCAGCGCCATCAGCCAGTGGAAGGCAATGCTGACCCAGCCGTAAGCAGAGGTGGTGTTGCGTATCATAAAACCTGACCCTGAAGTGCCCTTGAGAATTGATCTCGATAAGAACTCACCATAGCGACTTTAGTTCAGCAAAAAAACACGCATAATCGGACAACTGTTGTGCAAATATGCACAACCTGAGTGTAGTGACACACAATTTTCAGAGAACTGATCATGGAAACCAGTTGGGACGATATCCGCATAGCCTATCAGGTCGCCGAATCCGGCAGTCTCAGTCGCGCCGGAGAGCGTTTGGGAATGAATCACAGCACGGTGTTGCGCCACATTAACCGGCTGGAGCAACAACTGGGACATAAGCTCTTTATCCGCCATCAGCGCGGCTACCGGCTGACCGATGCCGGGCAGCTGCTGCTGGAGAAAATGCATCCGATCGTGGCCGATATGCGCCGTTTGCAGGGGACATTATCGACGCTGGATGCTTCACCTTCCGGCACTTTGCGTATTTCCACGGTGTCTGATTTTTCACCGTTTTTTACGCCGTTGCTGCATGCGTTCCGTCAGGAATTTCCACAGATCCGGGTGCAGATTGTCGCTACCGACGATGTGTTATCCCTGGCGCGTGGTGATGTGCATGTGGCCATCCGTATGGGCGCCGAGCCGCGGGAACCGGATCTGATTGCCCGGGCGCTGTTGCCGGTACAAATGCATTACTGTGCAGCGGACAGTTATATCGAACGCCATGGCCTGCCACACTCAATGGCCGACATTAACCGTCATTGGTGGGCGTTGCCGACCGGAGAAAAGCAACGGATTTCCGGCATCCGGCAATTGCTGGAAAAGCTTGATCCGGACCAGATCGCCTTTCAGAGCAACAGCTTTAACGACATTTTGTCGGCGGTAAAAGAAGGCATGGGCATTGGCCCGGTGGGGGCTTTGCAGCGTCTGGCTGACAGTATGTCAGGTCTGAAGCAGGTAGAGTTCGGACTCAGCGCTGAGCCGTCATTAATGTGGTTTGTGTATCACAAAGATATGCGCCGCAGTGCGCGCGTACAGGCGTTGCAGGAGTTTATCCTGCAACGCCTGCCGGAGATGCAACGCCGGCTGGCCTGATGTGCGGCTGTTACAACAGGGTGCTGGTTAAGCCCATCTCATTTGACATAGATGGCCACTGGCGCCAGATATGCACCAGATTGCTGGCTTCCTGACGGTTCATAAAGGCTTTGAATTCCGGGCTCTGGTAGGCCATCTGCGGACCGAACAGACGCTTCACGGCAATATCGACCAGCTGGTCCAGATCATTGGCGAATGGCTCGCCAATCAGGGTGTGGATAATCACATTCGACAACGTCATATCCATCGGAATCAGCGGCTGGCCAACACGGTGGATATAGGTTTCGTTCACCTCTTCCAGCAGACGGTGAGCCAGGTAGGCTTTGTCCATCAGAGCCGCCAGACCAGCCTCATGGCTGAGCGCGGCCGGAGGCGTCACGAAAAACTCGGTCGCCATCTGGATAACCGGCTGTACATAGTGGCTTAAGCCCGCTTCCAGCGCGGCGGCCTGCAGATCGAGCAGCATTTGTGGCACGTCTTCGATATAGCGGACAACAAACTCCAGCAGTTTTTCTGCCGCTTCACCTTCAGGCAGATCGACGATGCGGGCAACCTGATCGGCGCGGGAGCTCAGGGCATTCTGCAGTTGCAGGGTAATGGCTTCATCACTGAGGGCGTTGCGGATTTGCTGGTTGATAACTTCCATGGTCATGCGTTTGCCTCGTTTCCAATCTGCCGTGATTAGGGTGTGGTAAAGCTATAAGCTCAGGTTTACACACGCAATGGAAAATCACGGCACAACTTAGACGGAATTGATCTAAAAATTAATTTGTTAAAAAATCTTTTAAAATCAATAGTTTACGAATCTAATTTCTGTCGACTTTGGAAAGTATAGTAAAGTTTGACGCCGCAACCAGTCGATTTACATAAAATTTTGTGGACGCCTCCACAGTGTCAAAAAAGTGTTAATTGCAAACAGAGCCCGGGTCGTGAGGAAGGCGTAAAAAGACCACCACAGGCCGTCGTTCCCCCACTCTCTGCTCAGCCACCAGATTGGCAGAAATACCAGCAAAGCAGCCGCCAGCATGGCGTTGCGCATGGCGGCACTGGCCTGTGCTCCGATAAATACCCCATCCAGCCAGTAGCTGGCCACCCCCACTAAAGGCAGCCAGAACAGGTAGTGCTGATAGCGCTGCAGCTGTGGCAACAACTCAGGCTGACTGGTCATCAGACTGAGCAGGTAAGGCCCCGCCAGCCATAAGGCCAGAGTCAGGGTAGCTGCCAGCCCCAGCATGTTCAGGCCGGTGAGCTGCAGCGTCTGGCGCAATTGCCCGCTGTCGGCCTGGCCCAGACTGTGCCCGGTCAGGTTTTCGGCGGCATGGGCAAAACCATCCAGCGCATTGGATATCAGCAACAGCGCAGTAATCAGTAATGCATTAGTGGCCAGTGTCAGCTCACCCATCCGCGCTCCCTGAGCGGTAAAAAAGGCAAATACCAGCAGCAGGCACAGGGTGCGCACAAATAAGTGCCGGTTGATACGTAACAGCGGGCGCAGTGTTATCAGCGGCGGGCGGACTCCCAGTGATTGCAAACCATGGCGGCGGGCAAAATACAGCGCCGCGATTAAGCCGCTGTAATCCGCCAGCACGCTGCCCAGCGCCACACCGTCACTGGTCATCCCGGCGTGAAAGACCAGCAGATAATCCAGCACGGCATTGAGACTATTCACGAGTGTCAGAATCAGCAGCGGAATGCGGGTTTTCCCCAAACCGATAAACCAGCCGGTGAGTACATACTGCGCCAGCACCGCCGGTGCCGATAACAGGCGGATGCTGAGATATTCTGCCGCTCCGCTCTGCACATTATCGCTGCCCCCCATTAACGGCAGCAGCCACGGCAGCGCGATAAAAGCTGCAGCCATAACCAGCAGGCAGATTGGCAGCACCAGCCATAACGAATGTTGCAGACTCTCAATGACCTGCGCCTGCTGCTGTGCTCCGGCGGCGCGGGCGGTAACGGCGGTGGTACCCATGCGCAGAAAACCAAAGCTCCACAGCAGCAGGGTAAATAACTGCGCGCCTATCGCTACCGCGCCAAGGTGTTGCGGGTCGGGCAGGTGTGCCAGTACCGCGCTGTCGGCCAGCCCCAGCAACGGCACCGTGATGTTGCTGAGCATAATTGGCCAGGCCAGCATCCAGATGCGGCGTTGTGTCGCAGCCAGAGAAGGGGCTGTTACTGCGTGGCTGGCCGTCATGGCTGATATACTCCGCGTCTCAGTTTTGCGATTACATATTTGGGGTTAAGGCTTTGAGCAGGTGTTGGTCACGATGAAAAAAGCGATTGTACTGTTTTTACTGTTACTTGCGGCATGGCTGACCGGTGCAGGTGTTGCTTATGCACCGCAATGGCAGCAGGCACAGCTGCTGCAACAGGATGGTCTGATGCTGTTTCCGCGTGCGCTGGCCGTGAGCGATCAGGTCTTTATTAATCAGCATGGGCAGCGGATGGCATTGCGAGAACTGCAGGGGCGCAATGTGCTGCTGTTTTTTGGTTACACCTTTTGCCCGGATATCTGCCCGACCACACTGGCCGACCTCAGCCGCAGCTGGAAACAGTTGCCGGCGGATATCCGCGAGCAATGGCAGGTGGTGCTGGTTTCGGTCGATCCTGAGCGTGACAGCCCACAGTCTCTGCAGCCTTATATGGCGTACTTCAATAAGAGTTTTCTGGGTTTAACCGGTAATGCCAATGGTTTGGGCGTGCTGGCGGCAGAACTCAATGCGGTGTATGGCAAAGTGGAGCGTGGCGAAGGCGTGGCTTATCTGATGGATCACAGTGCCAATCTGGTGATTCTGGATAAACAGGGCGCTTACCGTGGCTATATCGCCCCGCCGCATTATCCACAACGTCTGGTGCCGCTGCTGCAGGCGCTGAGTACCCGCCTTCAATAACCCGCTGTCAGTAACGGCTGACCTGCATGGGCGCTGCTTGTAATGGCGGCCTTGTCCATTTAATCAGTTGCCGCAATCCGCTGTCGTCGCAGCGCCCCTGATATTCCAGCCAGTGAATGGTGTTACCGGCGAGAAATACTGAGCCGGAGACGATGGCGCTGCCGGCGGTCCAGCCACCGATAATCACCACAATAGGCTGCGAGGCAGACTTCGGTGCTTTGCTGACAATCCCCCAAACCCCGCAGCAGGTTGGCATGTGTGTTAGCCTCCAGCCACTCATAGTTCAGCGCCAGCTGGCGTGATACCAGTTCGCAGCGGGCATAGCCCTGATCCAGCGGCACTTTGCTGGGGTAAACGGTGCAGCCGCTGAGCAGCAGTACCAGCGTCAGCGCAGCAAGCTGCAGGCCGTTATCCGGTAGTTTCATCCATGACATCCATCGGGCACAGAGCCGTCAGTATGCTGAACGGCGGCTAAACCGCAGCTGAACGATGCTGCATCGCCTTTACCGGCATCATGGAGCAGAACTTTTGTCCGCTTCGCCGGAGACAATGGGTTGTTGCCGCTGCAGCGTATGGGCTGTGCTTTGGCTGTTGCTGCCCAGATTGCTGTTCAGGTTTATCAGAAAGTTCACTCCGCTGCGGCTCGCGCTTATCTCAATAATCTGTTGTGCCCCCAGGCTGGGATAAGCGCCACAGGTTTCTCCGGCCTGACAGATCACGTTATCCACATCAATATCAGAGCCGGCCAGCAGGGAGTAGCGGCCAGCAGGAACGGCCGGGAAGCTGTAGCGGCCATTCGCCTGAGCAAAAATGCTGGTTGTACATTCTTTCTCGTCGCGCCCGGCGGCAATGCAATCGGCATCTTCGAGTAATACATACTGCTGGGTCATGGCGTTGTTGCTGCTGATAACGCCATTCTGCATATACACCGGAATACTCAGGCTGTTGCTGCCGTCGCTGACGCTGATGGTGGCGTTGTAGTAGCCATCACTCAGGCCGCTGCGGCTAACGCTGGCACTGTATGCGCCGAGGTTTTTGTCGTCGACACTGACCGCTGTAATGCTCAGCCAGTCAGCATCATCACTGAGCGTAAGTTGCCCCGGTTGCAGATCACCGGCATTGCTCAGGGTAAAAATGAGGCTGTTGTCGCTGCCAAATACCAGCTCCGCCGGAGAAGACTGCAGCGCCACCGGACGTGGCGGCAGGGTGCCGCCGCCAGCCAGTTTCAGTGCTTCGCTGACTGCGCGATAGGCATCAATCTGACCATAACCCAACTGGTTGTCACGGTTACAGCTGGTGGCTTTACTGGTGATGACACAGCTCTGCAATAACTGATCGACATCGCTGGCAGACAGCGCCGGGTAAACGGATTTCATCAGCGCAATCACCCCGGCCACGTGCGGGCTGGCCATGGAGGTTCCTTCATACAGGTCATAGCTGGGTTGACGTGAGCCGCTGCTGTCATCGGCGAACGTGCTGAACACGCCATCCTTCTTACCGTCGTGGTTATCGTCATTTCTCAGCTCTCCACCAGGGGCTGCAACGCTGATGGTGCTGCCATAATTGGAATACGAGGCCAGTGTGCCGTTGTAACGGGTGGCGCTGACGGAAATCACTTCCGGATAGGCCGCCGGATAAAATGGTGAGGAGGTGGCCTCGTTACCGGCAGCGGCAACAATAATCACTCCGGCATTGCGCGCCGCGGCGTACACCGCCTGCTCCGCCGCCGATGAACTGCTTCCCCCCAGGCTGAGGTTTATCACATCGGCCTTTTGGGCTGGCAGTGTGTTGCTGTCATTGCTTAACCGGGCGGCATAACGTACGGCCTGAATGATGTCGTAGGACGTGCCGTCATTTTTACCCAGCACCCGCAGCGGCATGATTTTCGCGTTCCAGGCGACGCCCGCGCCGCCAATGCCGTTATTGCTTGCGGCAGCAATGGTGCCGGCAACATGGGTACCATGCCAGGAACTGGCTCCGGGAATATCGCTGTCGCCGGGATCATCAGGATTGTTATCGATGCCATTGCCATCGCGGGCGCTGTCTCTATTGGCAATAAAGTCATAGCCCGCAATCAGCTGACCACTCAGATCCGGATGGGCCAGATACACACCGGTATCGATGACCGCCACGATGACGCCATCACCTTTGCTCAGATCCCAGGTCTGCGGCAGATTGATGGCCGGATAATGCCACTGGTAGCGGTAGTAGGGATCGTTGGCTGTGGCCTGAGCCTTGCGGATGTAATTGGGTTCGGCGTATTCGATTCCTTCCTGCTGGCGCAGACGTTTGCTGTCGATCAGGGTCTGGCGTTTGTTATACAGAGCCTCGCTGAACGCACGCAGCAGATCGGGCTCAGCACTGCCGGCGCTTAACCGCGCGCTGCTGCGGTTAAGGCTGAGCAGCTGTGGTTTGTCCGGATCGTTTGCCGATGCTGCATTCAGCTGGTTCAGAGCCACAGGACTGAGCACGGTGTTTAAGCCAGCATTACGTGCCTGGGTGCTGATGCTGCTGCCTGCTTTGGCTTTAACAATGATTTCGTCGGCGACAAAATCATCCATTCTGTTTGCGGATGCCGATGCACTGGCGGGCAGAATCTGCAGTACGTATTTGGAAATACCGGAATCGGCGTAAACGTTAATCAGATAGTCGCCGTCGGCCGGAACGGTGACTTCTTCAAAAGCTCCGGCAGCACCATCCACCGGGCCACGCTGTGATTTGTCAGCCAGCAGATAATCGCCTTCAGCATTCGGGGTTGCTTCGGCGAGAAACAAATCAAGGTCGCCATAATAGCCCTCGCTTGTATGGGTAAAGTTGACAACCTGCAGGCGGATGGTCTGCCCCGCTTGCAGGCTGGCCTTAAAGTAATCGTCGCGGTCTGCGCTGTCGGCATAACGTTCAGATTCGCGGTTATCAGATACTGCGGCATTGGTTGCTCTGGCGGAAGCAAAACCCTGAACAGTCGTCAGGTTACTTAACAGTTGTGGATTGGTGGGATCATCATTACTGGCATAAGGCGCGTAGATATCATTGATATCGGAATCGGTAACAATACCGGTGGCAATGCTCAGCTGGCCCGATAACGAGTACGTGGCTGTCGGGTTGCTGCTGCCACTACTGCCTCCGCAGGCACTGAGAGTAAGACTCAGCAGCAGACTCAGAGGTAACAAGCTGGATTGACGTGCGAAGCTGATCATGGGATTTCCGGAAGGAGGCAGATAACGATGCAGGTATTTTAGCGGCTAATCGCAGCTCTGTGCGTGACCCGGTTGTCTTTTGTCTGCACATAGGCAATTGCAGCACTTTGCATTACCCTGAGGTTTCAGCCGTACAGCAAAGGATTGCTTATGTCGTTAGCCCGCGTATTTACCCGCGCGCAGCTGGGTATTGATGCTCCGCCGGTCATTGTTGAGGTGCACCTGTCCAGTGGCCTGCCGTCGCTCAGCCTGGTGGGGTTGCCGGAAACCGCCGTTAAAGAAAGTAAAGACCGCGTGCGTTCTGCCCTGATGAACGCGCAGTTTGAATTCCCCGCCAAGCGCATCACCATCAATCTGTCTCCTGCTGATTTGCCAAAAGAAGGTGGCCGTTATGATCTGGCCATTGCGCTGGGCATTCTTGCGGCTTCCGGCCAGATTCCGGCCACCGCTCTGGATGGCCATGAATTTATCGGTGAGTTGAGTCTGGGCGGAGATTTACAGCCGGTACCCGGAGTATTGCCCTGTGCCCTGCAGGCAGCCCGTGCGGGTAATGTGCTGGTGTTACCCCAGGCCAATGCCAGCGAAGCGGCACTGTGTTCTCAGGGGGAATTCCGCAGCGCCGCCAGCCTGCTGGAGGTGACCGCTTATCTGCATGGGCAACAGAGCCTGACAGCTGTAACAGCGGGCAATGCTGTCCCCGCGGGGCGTCCGCAACAGGCCGACTTAACCGATGTGCGCGGCCAGCCACAGGCGCGGCGGGCGCTGGAAATTGCCGCAGCAGGTCAGCATAACCTGCTGTTTATTGGCCCGCCGGGCACCGGCAAAACCATGCTGGCCAGCCGTCTGCCCGGCATTTTGCCGCCCATGAGTGAAGAAGAAGCGCTGGTGTCGGCGTCGGTTTATTCCATCAGCAGTCAGCCGTCGCAGTGGCAGGATCAGTGGCGCGTGCGGCCTTTCCGCGCGCCGCACCATACCGCATCCGGAGTGGCTCTGGTTGGTGGTGGCACAACCCCCAAGCCCGGTGAAATCTCACTGGCCCATGGTGGTGTGCTGTTTCTGGATGAGTTACCGGAATTCAGCCGCAAAGTGCTGGATGTGCTGCGTGAACCGCTGGAAAGCGGACGTATTGTTATCAGCCGTGCCAACCGCTCAATTACCTATCCTGCGCGTTTTCAGCTGATTGCGGCGATGAATCCCTGTCCCTGTGGTTATTTTGGTGATCCGGCCGGACGCTGCCACTGCACCCAGGAGCAGATCCGCCGCTATCAGGGACAGACTTCCGGGCCGCTGCTCGACCGTATAGATCTGCACGTTGAAGTACCTCCCATTGCCACCGCGTTGCTGCAGCAGGCTCCGGCCGGTGAAAGCAGCGCGGCAGTACAGCAGCGTGTGATGGCGGCGCAGGCGCTGCAGCAACAGCGTCAGGGGTGCGCTAATGCCGAGCTGAGCCCCACACTGCGCGAGCAGGTTTGCGTGCTGAATGAAGAGGATCAGCACTGGCTGCTGGCGGCGATTGAGCGGCTGCAGCTGTCGGCCCGGGGGTATCACCGTCTGCTGAATATTGCCCGCACCATTGCCGACCTAGATGCCCAGCCGGCTATCGGTCGTGTGCATCTGCTCGAAGCGCTGGGCTACCGCACGCTGGATCGTTACCGGCAGGGGTAAGGCTGGCGGCTGCAGATTTGTGCATTATTTGCACAGATGTCAGTATCTGCCACACTTGGAGAAACCCTGTGGATATAAAGCATGGTAAAGCAACTGATTGTCTTCCTGATCATCATCGCCCTGACCGTGGCAGTTATGGTGTATTACCACGTCAATACGGAAAGCCCTTTTGACGGCGAAGCCTTTTTCGGCCCGAAAGAGCGCCCCACAGAACCGTCACCGGCGCCTCAGAACAAGCGTCCCTGAGTAAATCCTGAATGTTCCGGAAAGCCGCTTTTCGCTTGTGAGATCAGTTCGCCCAGCGCCAGTGGGCGGGCGTAAATATAGCCCTGAATGCGGTCGCAGCCGAGCCGGCGTATCTCTTCCAGACAGGCACTGTCTTCAACACCTTCAGCCGTTGTTTCCAGCTTCAGGCGGTTCGCCAGATCCAGCATGGTGGTAACAATATGGCTTTGTGGTCCGTGGTCGGGCAACGGTGAGACAAAGGCACGGTCAAGCTTGATACCGGTCAGTGGCAGGTCACTTAAATGGGACAGCGATGAGAAGCCGGTGCCGAAATCATCCAGCACAATGTGCACGCCCGCGGCTTTCAGCTGGCGCAGATTCAATAAGGATACGCTGGCGTCGCGCATCATGGCGGTTTCGGTCAGTTCCAGCTCCAGAAACTGTGGTGGCATGCCAAACTGGTCGAGTAAGTCGAGTACCTGCCGGGTATAAAAGGGATCGGCAACCTCCGGAAAAGAGACGTTCACCGCCATGCGCAGCGGGTGGTCGAGCAGCTCCTGCAGCCGGCACCAGGCACTGATGGTTTCGCGCAATGCCCATTGGCCCAGCGCCTGAATCAGTCCGGCATTTTCGGCCTCGCGGATAAACACTGTGGGCGGGATAACCCCCAGCGCCGGATGGCGCCAGCGCATTAACGCTTCGGCCCCGACCAGCGCCCCGGTACGGCTGTCAAACTGGGGCTGGTATTCAAGGTAAAACTCATCACGCTGCAAGGCCAGATGAATACCGCTCAGCAGGCTCAGGCCGGTGTCCTGCTGGCGCCATTCGAACTGGGCTTCCTGTACCAGTCGTTCCCGCGCAATCTGTTGTACACCTTCCTGCAATACTGCACTCAGGGCAGAGAAACCGCTGATACACAATGGTGAGCTGTGGTACACCACCCAGGGGCGGTCGTCATCGTCCGGCTGCAGCGGCAGCCAGTCGGCATGGAGTTCGTAGTAATTGTCACTGACCACAACCAGCTGATCATCCAGGATACGGCCGATAATGGCTCCGGCGGGGGCGCGCCGGCTGATGGTGCGTTCAAATTCCTGCTGAATACTTTCCCGTTGCTGCCAGCTGTCACGGTCATGCTGATGCCGTAACCAGCGGCATTGCAGCACCTGCAGATAATAGCCATGGTCTGCCTGGGTCAGTTGCTGGCGCAGGCGGGTAAAAAAATCATTGCGCTGTAAGGGTGCCGGAATGTTCCTGAGTACCTGCTGTTGCAGAGGTCCCAGGCTCTGGAAAAAACGCTGACGATTAAAATCATCCAGCGCCAGCCAGTGTCCGGACGGAGGCAGTTGATCGCGGTGTTTGGTGGTGGAAATAATCAGGCAGGGCAGGTGTGGCGGAAGTTGGGTAAGCCATTGTTGCTGGGCAGTTGTAAAGGTGTCTATCAACAGTACTGCAGCTTGCCAACCGTCGCCTGAGGGGGGCAGGGCAGACGTTGAGAGCGGATTCAGGAACAGGAATTCCGTTCGCATAGCGTCCTGCCTCTGATGTTGACCCAGCCAGTGTTGCAGGTCTCCGAGGCGCTGTTCGCAGGTGCTCAGAATCAACAGATTGAGCCTGGACTGATGTGGTGAAAATTCCATAAAACCCGAACTGAATTAGGTCTGGTATGTGTCTGCCCGTAAGGCGACGCCCGGTTGTGTGACCTCCGTATTGTTGCCGGAATGGCAATATACGACGCGATCCATAACCATTTCTTTTAATAATCAGTGTTTATATATAGGACATTTCGGGTTGTGTGTCTCCTTTTGTGGCAGAAAAATATCCTTCAGGGACAAAGACTTGCGTACCAGAGTCCGCAGCGATGGTGATAAAAGCAGTGACAGTTGTGCCTGTTCGCTGTCCGAGTCACGTTGCGGCGGATTCCAACCATGCGCTGAGCTGTTAGAATGCCCGCCCGTCAGAGAGGTAAGCCCGTGGTCGATCTAAGTCAGCTCAATCCCCGTCAGAAAGAAGCCGCCAAATATGTGGATGGCCCGCTGCTGGTACTGGCCGGTGCTGGCTCCGGCAAGACGTCGGTGATTACCCGTAAAATTGCTTACCTGATCGGTGTGTGCGGTATTAAGTCGTACCATATCGCCGCGGTAACCTTTACCAATAAAGCCGCGCGCGAGATGAAAGAGCGGGTGATGTCGCTGGTGGGTAAAGGCGGTGCCAAGGGCCTGACGGTATCGACCTTCCACAACCTCGGCCTGAATATCATCCGCCATGAGCTGACCACCGCCGGTTATAAAAATGGTTTCTCAATTCTTGATCAGGATGACTGCAAAGGCATTATCCGCGACGTGATGCACCGTGAACACGGTGACGACGGCGATATGATCGAGCTGGTGCAGAACGCCATCTCCAACCTCAAAAACGACCTGATCGCCCCCGACCATGCCATCAAAGTGGCATCGACTCCGCAGGAATTGCTGATCGCCCAGACCTACAGCGTTTATCAGCGCATGCTGAAAGCCTATAACGCGGTGGATTTTGACGACCTGATCATGGTGCCGACGGTGCTGTTCCGTGATCACCCGGAAGTGCTGACCCGCTGGCAGAAGAAGATCCGCTATCTGCTGGTGGATGAGTATCAGGACACCAATACCAGCCAGTACGAGCTGGTGAAGCTGCTGGTTGGTCACCGCACCGGTCTGACGGTGGTAGGTGACGATGACCAGTCGATCTATGCCTGGCGTGGTGCCCGTCCGGAAAACCTGTCGCTGCTGAAAAAAGACTTTCCGACGCTGAAGATCGTTAAGCTGGAGCAGAATTACCGCTCCACCGGCCTGATCCTGAACGCCGCGAACCGGGTGATCGACAACAACCCGCACGAATTCGAGAAAAAGCTGTGGTCCGATATGGGCTACGGTGACCCGATCAAGATTCTTAAATGCCGCAACGACGAAGTGGAAGCCGAGCGCATTGCCACCGAAATCGTCGAGCGCCGCCTGCGTTATGGCTGTGGCTACCGCGATTTTGCCGTGCTCTATCGTGGTAACCACCAGTCGCGTGTGATCGAGATGAAACTGCAGGCCTATCAGGTGCCGTACAAACTCAGTGGCGGCCAGTCGTTCTTTGGCCGCAACGAGATCAAAGACATCATGGGTTACCTGCGGCTGCTGATTAACCCGACCGATGATGCGGCTTTCCTGCGCGTGATTAACACGCCGCGCCGCGAAATTGGCCCGACCACCATCGAAAAGCTGGGCGAATACGCCGCCATGCGCGGTATCTCAATGATGGCGGCGACCACCGAAATGGGGCTGGAGCAACAGCTGATGCCAAAGGCGCTGGATCGTCTGCGCCGCTTTGGTCACTGGCTCGAAGGCATTACCCGCAACGCCTATACCGATGATCCGGTGGCGGCAGTCAAAGAGATGATCAGCGATATCGACTACGAAGGTTATCTGCTGCAGAACTCCGGCACGCCGAATCAGGCCGAACGGCGCATGAAGAACGTCTGGTTCCTGGTCGATTCAATCAGCAAGATGATCAGTAAGGCGGAAGAGCTGGGCGATGAATGCACCATCGAAGATGCGGTGTCCAAGCTGATCCTGCGCGATATGATGGAGCAGCAGGAGAAAGAAGACGAAGCCGATCAGGTGCAGCTGATGACGCTGCATGCCTCCAAAGGTCTGGAATTTCCGCACGTCTATATCATGGGCATGGAAGAAGAGCTGATGCCGCACCGCAACAGCATCGAGGCCGATACCATCGAGGAAGAACGGCGCCTGATGTACGTGGGCATTACCCGCGCCAAGCGCACCCTCACTCTAACCTATGCCGGTAAGCGGCGTCAGTTTGGCGAAGCCATGGATACCACCCATTCGCGCTTCCTCGATGAGCTGCCACCGGACGATATCGTCTGGGAAGGTAAAACCGAAACCTCCGCCGAAGAGCAGAAACAGCGCGGCCAGGAAACCCTGTCCAGTCTGCGCAATATGCTGGCCGATTTCTGACCGCAGCAGATCCAAAAAAACGCCCGGCATTGCGTCAGTAATGCCGGGCGTTTTTGTTTCTGGCGAACGCTGTGGTTATCAGCGGATATTCCACACCTCGCCGCGGACATCACCACTGGCGCCGTCTAATCCGGCTTCGCTGTCGGCTTCCAGCCCCAGGGTAACCACACTGACCTGACGCGCATTCTGCTCAACCTTGGCAATGTTCATGCGCAGGTAGAGGGTGGTGCCATCGCCGTTCGGTGTGGAGGTGTTAATGACGATGTAGCCGCTGCCATTAATGCTCCAGGTGAAGTCGAGATACTTCTGGCCATCATCACCCAGTTCACCAAAGTAGCTGCCGGTGTTGTTGGCGGCGAAGGTGAATATGCCGAAGTCGGAGGTCAGAGACTTACCGGCGACATCGTCACTGATAAAGGCTGTGGCGGAGCAACCTGTTGCCGCTGTATCCAGCGCGCCGATTAACGCAGCGTCAGCATCTCCGCTGGCACAGGCAATCAGACTGACCAGCAGACTGTCATCGAAGGCGGCTTTTATATCGTCGCGCGCGGTATCGTTAAAGACCCACTCGTCATCACTGCTGCTGCCGGCTTTGGCTACATAGCCGCGGCGTACATAGCCTTCATGCACGGTGAAAAACTGCACACGGTCATAGCGGTCAAAATCCCCCTGAGCAGCCACCAGATCCGGAATGGTAAATTGCAGAATGGTTTTGCTGTCGACGGTTTTCTGCACCCAGCTGCCGCTGACTTTGCTGCCCAATGTTGGTCCGCCCTCACCATAACTGAACGGATAGAAGTTGACCGTGCCACCGCTGACAAACTCCATCATCCAGCTCTTGTCGTTGCCGTAAAGATCGGTGCCTTTAATATCTTCCGGGGTCTCCGGGCTGACCGCCGCGCTGGCCGAAATCAGCTCAGACAGTGCCGTGGCGGCTGTGCCGTCGGTCATGCTGTTACCGTCACCGGTGCGGGTAAAAACGTTATTACACCAGGTGTCGGTTGGCGCCCAAGGACCTTCGGAATTGGCATCACCATCCCAGCAGGCGCCAATACTGGCGGCATTTTCTTTGTACAGTTCGTAGTAGTCGTTGTTGCGAGTAAAGGTCAGTTTATAACCTGTGGCAGCGGTGCTGAATTTAGCGGTAGGATCAAGCGCCAGAGCAAAATATTCATCATTGGCATAAGTTTGAATACGTCGGCCATTGAGACTGACGGCCACGCCGGTAATGATCTCCTGAGCTGCACTCAGACCGCCGCGGCTTACCACCACACTGCTGCCACTGATGGCGATGGTTTCATCGTTGTCGTTAATGCAGGTCCAGGCTCCGGCGGAGAGAATGCAGTTTTGCTCACTACTACTGTCTGCCGCCTCAGTCTCCCATAAACCATTGCTGCTGTTGTAGCGGTAATTAGTTACCACCACACTGCTGCTTTCACCGGGAGCCACTGTGCCATAGGAGAAGCTGATCTGGTCGTTATCTTCATCACCTTCAAAGAAATGCAGGCTGCCACCACCACCCAGTACATCCGCAATGCTGATGCTGCTGGCAGTACGTTCGGCCTCACGTTCGGCCAGATCGTCCTCCACGGTGGATGGGTCAACGCTGGCACCATCCACAGCCCCGGAGTCCACCAGAGCGTCGGCATCAAAATCACCGCTGTTGTTATCAACGGCGCTACCGATCGTCTCCAGAGCTTCAAGCACTTGGCTGACGATTAACGCCAATACATCTTCAAAAGATACATCAGTGCCATCCAGAACCTGAGTGACGGTTTCTATATTGTTCTGCATTACTGCACGGGTAACCTGCGCCACTTTATGCACACGTTCGAATTCGGACGCATTACTGCCACCATCACCGCTGCCGGCAACGTAATCATCTTCAAGGTCTACAGTGGTGCCCAAGCGGGTCTGAATGCTTGCTTTGGCTTCATCCGGAGAGATGCCTTTTTCCCGGACTTCATTCTGTACCATGGTGGTCAGAGGGCTGACAAAACCGTATCCGGGAGGAGCGGTGAGAGTGTAGGTACGGTCGATAGGGGTGCCTGGATTATCTTCATCGATGGTTTCTCCAATGACAACTTCAACCACAATGGCAGCGCTGGCAATCTGTGTGGCGGTAGCATTGGCAATAGTAAAACTGCCGCCGGATGATGAAGTTGTGGATGGCTCGTCGTCATCACAGGCCTGATTTGCGTTGAGATCAAGGCAGACTTTGGCTCCGGCCAGGTAGCCATCGGCAACTTTGCCGGATATCGGGGTGTTGTTGTCGGAACTGCTGTTGGACGAGTCGTTACTACAGGCGGCAAGACCTGCACCAAGTAGTCCGCTCAACAACAGTCTGAAGGGTATATTGCTGCTCATACTCACGCTCCTGTGGATATTCTTAGGGGTGTATTGAGTAAAGCAGACTAAGAAAACTGGCTTAGAAATATTAGTTCTAATGGACCGGTGCTGCATTGCTGCTGTCTTTTTTACTAATAGCATCCAGTCTTTTTCTTGGCTGTATTTGGCCGAATCTTACTTCTACACTCAGAATTAAGCTCTAACCTGTGGGTAATGTATGCAGCAGCTCTGGCAAAGCAGGATGTTATGGCTGGTTCTCTCCGGGCTGCTGGTGTTGCCGGTACGGGCTAATGATATTCTGCGCATTTGTGGCGACGCCGCAGGCTGGCCGCCCTATACCTTTGAGCAGGACAATGAAGTTCGTGGCTACGATGCCGATGTACTGGCGCTGATTTTACCTGCGGCCGGTTTTGATTATGAAATCCGCATGCTGCCGTGGAAACGCTGCCTGCTGGAGGTAGAAAAAGGCCGTTATCAGATTGCTCTCAGTGCCTCGGCCAGCAAGGAGCGGAAAGTACGCTTTCTCACGACCGAACCTTATTATCAGGTGCAGCCTGGCTATGCCTACTCGCTCGACCGCTTTCCCTCTCCACCGCTGGTCCAGAACAGCATGGACCTGAAAAACTACAATATCTGTGGCCTGCGGGGCTATGACTACAATCGCTTCGGAATCGATACGCGCTGGGTTATGCGTGAAGCCAACCATTATGCCCAGGCGCTGGCGCAGGTACGGCGCGGACGTTGTGAGCTGTTTCTGACGCGGCTGGAAGTTCTGCACGGGCTGTACCGTCAGGGCGATGTTGATCTTGGTGATGATATTTTGTTTGCACCGGTGCCCGGCATCGTGGCCGATGATTTTGTAATGCTGATTTCGCGCCTGTACCGCCGTGGTCCGGAACTGAAAGCGGTACTGGATCAGGGCTTCAGTGAGCTGCGTAAGCAGGGGCAGTTGCGGGAGTTGCTTAATTTTTATCTGGCTGAGTAATTTCTGGCAGGTGATATACGGATACGCCGCTTTTACGCGCCTGACTTTTTCTCCGGCATCCCTTTAACAGATTTCTGGCTGATAAGTTAACTCTTTGTTATTTAAGGGTTTTCCGGTGAGGTTCAGTTATAAATCTATCATCGGTTCAGGAAGAAACATTCTGTTACATATATTCCATACAACAAAGAAGACAATTCTGGAATGATGCTGCGCTTTTTATGACCGCTTGGTCAGGTTTTAATCATCGCAGAGAATTCCATGTCTAACGCTACCTTCTCCCGCGCCTTGCTGGCGACCCTGTTGATTGGCCCTCAGGCCTTTGCTGATACCCACGAAACCAACAGTCTGGAACAGCGGGTAACCGCGCTGGAAAGTGTACGCCTGACCGGTGGCTTCCGTCTGAATTACACCTACAAAGACTGGAGTGAAGCGCAGACCGAACGTGGTGGCGATTTCACCTATAACCAGATCAACCTGGGTATCGAAGCCGAACATCAGGGCGTACGCCTGTCGAGCCAGTACCGCTGGTACGACAGCGGCAATGGCGCTATGGTGCACCATATGTATTTTGCTACCGATGCGTCTGACAACACCGAAGTACAGGTCGGTATCACCAAGGTGCCGTTCGGTATCCTGCCGTACGAATCTCACAGCTACTGGGGTGATGCCACTCTGTATCTGGGTTTTAACGATGATTACGACAGCGGCATCAAGGTACTGAGCAAGCAGGGGAAGTGGGATCTGCAGCTGGCTTACTTCGCCAGTGGCGATGCGGCTCCGACCGATGCTCAGCGTTTCTCTTTTGATGTGGTCTCCGATGGCGATGCCGGTGTGCAGCAGAATCAGGAGACCCACCAGTTCAACCTGCGTGCGGCCTATGCCCTGAGCGAACAGGCGGAAGCCGGTGTGTCGCTGCAGTATGGCGGTCTGTATAACGAAACCACCGGCAAGATGGGTAATGCCCAGGCTCTGGCGCTGCATTACACCGCGACCTACGGTGCCTTTGGTGTGCAGTCGGAAGCGGTCCGTTATTCCTACAATGCCGAAAACGCTGATGGCGTCAGCAATGACACCATTCAGATGGGTGGTTTTGGTGCGCGTTACATGGCCGCCGCACAGGCGAATGTATATGTACTGAACCTGAGCTACGACCTGCCGTGGAAAGGTGGCATCGTCAATCAGGTGCAGCTGTACAACGACTACAACCTGCTGGATAAAAACAAAGAAGCCTTCCGCGATTCACAGATCAACACGCTGGGCGTGCTGGTGGTGACCGGTAATCTGTACACCAACTTCGATGTCACCAGCGCCAAGAATGTACCTTTCATCGGCGCCGGTGATTACACCAAAGCCTTTGCAGAAGGCGATGGCGAAAACGGCTGGCAGACCTTCTTTAACGTGCAGTTTGGTTACTACTTCTGAGTGTGAGCAGTACAAGCCGATAAAGAAAAGCGGGCAGGGGGTTATACACCGGCTCGCTTTTTTTATGCCCGCTTTTTACCTCCACCGCTGCTGGGCTGATCAGCCTGAGGCTCAGGTCACCTTTTCCCGTGCTGCTGGCGTTATACTCTGGCGCTTCGGCTCCTGAGCAAAGATCAGGACAGCGGCAGGGCGGATTGCGTATAGTCTCCTGCTGAGTTATCAGTCAATGAAAGTGAATGGTGTTTATGGATGAATTTGTCACTCTGACGCTTCTGCTTGCCGTCGCCTTGCTGGGAGCGCTGGTTCTCGGTGTGGTGGCGTTCTTTAAAGTCAGTACGCTGGAGCAGCGTATCGGGCAGCTGGAAGCCGCTCTGCGCCGCCTGACGGCCAGCCGGGAAAAACCAGCAGAAGCTGAGCGCCCGGTTACTTCGCCGCCACCGACAGCGGTCGGTTCTGCGCAACAAACAGCGACTGCTACGGCAACCGGACAGACTGAGGTTGCCGCCAGCGCGATGCCGCCTGCTCATGTTTCTGAGCCAGTATCTGAACCCGTATCCGCACCAGAATCTGAGCCTGCTGCTGAACTGCCGGTGTATTCACCGACCGCACCTTCTTATCAGGCGCCGGCAGCTTCTGCTGCTCACTCTCCCGGGACAGCAAGCCGCGAACCGGATCTGCTTGAGCGCCTGCTGCAGAACATCCGCAACAACTGGATGGTCTGGCTCGGTGGTATCTGCGTAGGTCTGGCCGGCGTGTTTATGGTGCGATACTCCATCGAACAGGGTCTGTTGGGACCGGAAACCCGCGTAGTGCTGTCGTTGCTGGCGGGTATCGGCCTGCATGTTGCAGCCGAGTGGCTGCGGCGTAACAAAGGGCAGAACAACGTCTTTGCTGCTCTGGCCGGTGGCGCCAGCATCATTCTCTATTCTGCGTTATTTGCAGCCTTCAAATTATTGCCGGGCACATCGCCCGGACTGGTGTTTACCGGCATGGCGCTGGTGTCTTTTGCCACGCTGGCACTGGCACTGCGGCATGGCCCGGTGCTGGCGGCGCTGGGCATGCTCGGTGGTTATCTGGTGCCGATTCTGCTCAGCAGTGGTTCGGGGCAGATTGAACTGGCGCTGGTGTATATCAGCATTCTGACGCTGTTCTCGCTCTGGTTGCTGGCCTATGTGCAGCAACGCTGGCTGTGGATCGGTGTGATTACCGGCTCTCTTTTATGGTGGATGATCAGTCTGGCAACCGAGCCTGCCATGGGCGTGCGTTCTCTCTACCTGCTGGCGCTGGCCTATATGTTCCTTGCGGTTCCGGACTTTGACTGGCTGCTGCAGAACCGTCATCAGGGCAACGACGATGAGTCGGCCAGCGCAGACAGCTGGTGGCAGCGTGTGCAGAGCTGGCGTGCCGATCCGCACTGGCCTGCTTTGCCGGGTGTGTTGCTGGTGCTGCTGGCGCAGGGGTTTACCCTCGCCGGCGAAGGTGTGATCGCATCGGGTTACTTCACCTTACTGGCATTGCCGGTACTGATGCTGCTGGCGGCCAGCCGTCGCCCGGAACTGAATCCGCTGGCGGCGCTGCCATTACTGTTGATTGTGCTGGCGACGGTTATACCCATGCTGACGTACATGGGTGATGAGCTGGTGCTGCTTGGCCCGGATGCCGCCGGACAGGCGCAGCTGGGCGTGCGTTTTCTGTGGCTGACTCTGCTGTACAGTGGCAGTGCGCTCTGGCTGCTGCGTATGCGCGTACCTTACCCCGCTTTCTGGACCGGGTTGGGCTGTGCGGTACCACTGCTGATGCTGGCGCTGGGTTATTACCTGTTTACCGATTTCCGCCTCGACTGGGCCTGGGGACTGGTGGCGCTGGTACTGGGCATGCTGTATCTGTGGCTGGCTAACAGAAATCAGCTGCAGTATGGCGATGCCCGGCCGCTGATCAGCGTGATTCTGATCAGCGTGGCGCATCTGGGTCTGTCACTGGCAGCGGTTATCTGGCTGGCCGAAGCGACCCTGACGCTGGCGTTTGCCCTGCAGCTGGTGTCGCTGGCCTGGCTGCAGCAACGTTATCAGCTGCCACTGATGGCGTGGATTATCCGCGCCGTGCTGTTGCTGGTGGTTGTGCGTCTGACCTTTAACCCCTGGCTGCTGAGCTACGATGCCGGCACTCACTGGTCACTCTGGACCTATGGTGGCGCCACGCTTTGCGCCGCAGCGGCAGCCTGGATTCTGCGCCATGAAGTGAAAATGCAGCCCTGGCTGCAGGGTGGTGCCGCGCAGCTGCTGGTGCTGACGCTGGCTGCGGAAGTGCGTTACTGGCTGTATGACGGCGATATTTTCCATCACGAATTCAGCTTTCTCGAAGCCAGCCTCGACGTGCTGATCTGGGGTTGTGCGGCGGTGATTTACCTGTGGCGCGCACGCTTAAGCGAACAGCTGCCGCGCTTCTATCAGGTGGTGGGGCTGCTGCATCTGGCAGCGGCTGCAGCCACCTATCTGTTTGTGTTGCTACTGGCCGAAAACCCGCTGTGGAGCGGTGGCAATATCGGTTCGACGCCACTGTTTAACCTGCTGTTGCTCAGCTACGGTCTGCCGACGCTGATTATGCTGGCGCTGTGGCGTCAGCTGCCGGCGCAGTACGGCCGTTTTGCCGCACTGGCCGCCGGGCTGAATGCGCTCTGGTTTATCTCGCTGGAAATCCGCCAGATCTGGCAGGGCGATGCCGGTATGAGCCTGAGTAACTACACCCCGGATGGCGAACTCTACACCTATTCCGTGGTGTGGATGCTGCTGGCCGCGGGCGCGCTGACGCTGGGGCGCTGGTTGTCCAGCCGCGATATTTACCGTGGCGGTATGGTGCTGTTGCTGGTGGTCGTGGCCAAGCTGTTCCTGATCGATATGGCTGGCCTGACCGGGCTGTGGCGGGTGGCGTCCTTTATGGGGCTGGGACTGGCGCTGCTGGCACTGGCCTGGCTGCATCAGCGGCTGGGCACTGTCGGGGAGCAGGAAAGCTCCCCGGCTTAAGTTCTCTGCTCAGTCGGCCTGTGTCTGCTGCGACAGGTTACGCAGCCAGCGTTCTTCCTCGTCGGCGCTCAGGCTTTGCGCTGGCTGTTCGCTGGCGCCGGCAGGCTGGTACTGACGGCTGCTTCCCGGCGGGTGATAAAGCCACTGCTCACCCTGCCAGCAGGCGCTGCTCTCTTCTGATCTGGCCGGGGTATGCACAATAAAGTACCGGCAGAACTGGCCAGCGCTGTTCAGCTCTGAGCGGGTAATTTCAAGGCGTTCCTCTGCGTTCATAATTTTTACGCTGCCGGAACTCATGCTGAGTAACGCGCGGTCGGTTGCGGTGTAGGCCGCTGGTGACAGCAGTTGCCAGACCAGACCAACGCTCAGCACGACACTGGCGGCAATGGCCCAGGGCCAGCGTACGCGCGGCTGGAATTGCACTACCTCCGCTTCGGGCCGGTGCGCCTGAATCTGTTCCAGCAGGCCGGCTGGCAGGGGGATATCATCCTGACTGGCAAAAAACTGCCGTGCCATCTCATCGGCCTGTTGCAGTTTGTGCAGGCGCTCCCTGAGTTCCGCAGACTCCGCCAGCAAGTTATTGATATGATGCATTTCGCTGTCGGGTAAAGCCTTATCAATAAAGGCCGATAACTGTTCGTCGCTGATGGTATGCATGCTGTTCTCCTACAGTGCCAGACTGAGCTGTTGGCGGGCGCGGGCAAGGCGGCTCATGATGGTACCGACCGGTACTTCCATTATGTCGGCCGCTTCCTGATAGCTGTGGCCTTCAACTGCGACCAGATAAAGTGTGGTGCGCAGCACTTCGCTTAACTGCTGCATGTGTGCCTGCACCCTGGCCAGCGTGGTATGGGTTTCGTACTGTTCGGCGAGATTACTGCTGGAAAGCACGGTGTCATGCTCTTCATCCAGACTGTCGCTTGGTTTTTCCCGGCGCATGGTATCAATCCAAAGGTTGCGGCAGAGACGGTATAACCAACGATCAAAGTGGGTGTCTGCCTGATATTGTTGCCAGCGCGCCAGTGCCCGCTCCACCGTTGCCTGAAGCAGATCATCGGCACTGTGTTGCTGAGCGGTAAGTGCCAGGCAATAGCGTCGGATTGCCGGAAGCGCTGCCAGTAATTGCTGCTGAAAGTTTTGATGCTGAATATTCATATCAGGTAAACGCAGGACATGAAGTTTTATTCCATGCGCAGGAAATATTCCGGCCAGTTAATCGTTAAAGAGAGAAGTAACCGGGTAACCCAGCGTTTTACACGGGCTGGTGATACCGGAATAAGCACAGACAGCGGGAGTTTAGAGTGAAAGTGTTTTGGCTGCTGTACATTTTATTAGTCATGCCTCTGCCGCTGCTGGCGGACAGTGATCCGGACGACGATCTGGAGGAGCAGGAAGAACTGCTGGAAGAGCGTCTGGAGGAACAGCTGGAAGAGATGCTTGATGCTCAGGAAGAGCTCGAAGACCGGCTTGAAGATGCTCTTGAGGAGCGCATGGAAGACGAGCTCGATGATGACCTGGAAGACGAGCTTGAGGATGAGCTGGAAGACAAGCTGGACGATTCTCTGGATGACCGTGAAGAGGAACTGGAAGATAAGCTGCAGCATATTCTGGCAGCCCGGCAGTTGGACGAGCTGGAAGGGCAGCTGGAAGGGGCCTTTGATGAAACCGAATCCGAGCGCTTTATTGCGTTATTAAGTGCGGAAGAATGGCAGGCGCTGCAGGCACAGGGGGTTAATGCTGTTGCTGCTGAGCCTCTGCCAGCGCTGGGGCTGCATCTGATCACGTTTGACGAAATGCCGGAGCTGCCAGAGCAGCAGAAAGCGTTGCAGGATACGGTTGCGCCGGATCACTACTACCGGCTCGACGGTGATGCGGCTCCGAACGCAGCGCAGAAACCCGCAGCGGATTCCGGTCTGTATGCAGCGGATGCGCTGGGCTGGGCGCAGGCCAGAACGGCACAGCGTATTATCGGTATGATGGATTCCGGCATCGATATGGCGCACCCCTGCTTTGCCGGTGTGAATATCGCGCAGCGTGAGTTTCATGCCGCGGATGCATTGCCCGACAGCCGCCACGGCACGGCCATCGCCGGTCTGCTGGCGGCCAACTCCGGCTGTGCGGTTCCGGGGTTGCTGACCTCAGTACGGCTGGTCAATGCGGTGGTGTTTGCCCGCTCGGCGGACGGGCCGGTACAGGCCAGTGCCGGTCAGCTGATCGCCGGTCTGGACTGGCTGTTACAGAATGAGGTGGAGCTGATCAATATGTCGCTCTCTGGCCCACCTAACCCCTTGCTGCAACGGGTGCTGACTCAGGTGCAGGCGCGTGGTGTGCAGTTGTTGTCATCGGTGGGCAATGACGGTGCGGCCGCCTTTCCGCGTTATCCGGCAGCCTATGCGGAGGTGATTGCCATTACCGCGGTGGATGAGCAGCAGCGGATTTTTAACCGGGCAGTACAGGGCGAACATGTTGAGTTTGCATTGCCGGGGGTAAACCTCCGGGTCGTAACAGCTGACGGCAACGGGGTGATGTCCGGTACTTCTTTTGCCACGGCGCTGGCCACGGCGGTACTGGCTTCGCGCCCGGCTGAGGACTGCCAGACAGAGCGCGAACGTTTAGCCCGTCAGGCTCTGGATCTGGGTGAGGCCGGACGCGATCCGGTTTTCGGCTTTGGCCTTATGTCGTCGCTCTTTAACGAAAATTAACAATATTTGATGGAATATTTTGCAGCTCCCGGCGTTTTTACCAGTGAGTTCACTGAAATAAACGAGAGAGTATTGCTATGAAAAAACATCTTCTGTCCGTTGCCGTTTGTCTGGCTGGTACGCTGCTGGTAACCGCTTGTGGGGGTTCCTCTTCTTCTGCCAAAGAGAATGGCAAACAGGTAACACGCGGTGTTATCGACGGCTTTGGCAGCGTGATTGTTAACGGCGTGCACTTTAACAGCGATCGCACTCAGTTTACGGTGGATGACCGTGCCGGTATTCAGGCGGATCTGCGAGTTGGTCAGGTGGTCACCATCATTGGCAACCACAATGGCGCAGAAGGTGTTGCTGCCGAAATTATTTATGACGTCAGTGTGGAAGGTACGGTGACGGCAGTTGATAGCGCCTCGGGTACGCTGACGGTGCTGGGCCAAACCGTTGTTACTGATGCGATGACCATTTTCGAAGACCTTGATCTGGCGACTCTGACCGTAGGCCAGCGCGTTGAAGTGAGCGGTTACAGCGCCGGTGAAGGACGCATCATCGCCAGCTTTATCGCCGCGGACGATGCAGACCAGAGCCCGGAAGAACTGACCGGTGTTGTGGCCGGCCTCGACAGTTCTGCACAGACTTTCCTGATCGGTTCTCAGCTGATCAGCTATGCCAGTGTTGCGACGCTGGATCTGGATGGCGCCACGCTGAGCGATGGCATGCAGGTTGAAGTTGAAGGAACCCTGGATGGCGACGTGCTGGTTGCCAGCGAAATTGAAGCGGAAGACAGCGATTTCGAAGAAGACACCGAGCTGGAGATGTCCGGTGCGGTTACCGCAGTCGATGCAGACAACAACCAGTTTGTTTTAAATGGTATGACGGTACGTTTTGACAGCGAGACCGAATTTGATGACGGCGACCAGTCGGCTTTACAGGCGGGTGTAATGGTTGAGGTTGAAGGCGTTGTCGGTACCGACGGCGTGCTGCTGGCTGAAGAAATCGAGTTTGAAGAAGCACCGGAAATTGAACTCGAAGGTGTGGTGCAGGCGACAACTGAAAACACCCTGACGGTGATGGGCATTACTATCAATGCTGACCTGCGTACCCGCGTGCGTGATGACCGTGACGATGAAGTGTACTTTAATCTGAGCATGCTGCAGCCCGGTGACCATGTTGAGCTGCTGCTCGAAGAAACCACGGCCGGTCAGTACCGTGCACAGTTGCTGGAACGTGTTGACGCCAGCAATAAGGTGGAACTGAAAGCCCCTGTGTCAGCCATCGACCTGAGTGCCGGTACTGTTGTGTTGCTGGGGCTGACGCTGGATGTCAGCGCGCAGGATCCGTCCATGCTGTCCTCTCTGGTGAGCGGCAGTATGGTAGAAATTGAAGGCTCATTCGACGGTCAGGTTCTGATCGTGCAGTCGATGGAAATTGATGACTGATATTTTGCTCAATCCTATAGCAGCCCCAACAGCAGCCCCCCTGCGCGGAGCATTCCGGCAGCGGGGGCTGCTGCTTATCTTATTACTGGTGTTTGCCGCTCAGGCAAAGGCCGGACTGCAGCTCGGGCTGGCCGCCGGTGCCGGCTACGACTCCAATGTTGCCCCCGACGTTACCGATATCAATGCTGGCCTGGGCGACAGTTATCATGCACTGGAAGCTTCGCTTGGCTGGCGTACGGCGGGGCGTCGTGGTGTGCAGTTTGAGACCAGCTACTGGCTGAAAGAACAGCGCTGGCAGGTTTACAGCGAATACGACAACCGTCTGCAGACCGGCCTGCTGCGCTTTGGTTATCAGGGTGATGTGCTGGCCACCGATGTGGCGCTGATTGCGGCCACCGCAGATGTGGATGGCCAGAGTTATATGCAGCTCGAACGTATCAGCCCGGCACTGGGCTTTATCCCGTCCGAATCTCTGTATGTGCGCACCCAGTTCGATTTTATGCGCAAAACCTACGAACAAAACAGCGCCCGCGACAGTGAGCGCAGCGCTGCCCGTCTGCAGTTGTACTGGTTTTTCCGCCGCAGCGGCTTATCGCTCAGCGCTCTGATACAGGGGGTGGATGAACAGGCGAATGCTCAGGTTTACAGTTATCAGGCTGGTATCGGACGGCTGTCGCTCAGACATCGCAGCCGCTGGTTTGGGCTCAGTGTGGTGAATCATCTGAGGGCGCGGCTGGAACAGCGTCAGTACGATGATGTGACGGAGCAGCGCCAGCGTCTGGAGATCAGCAGCCGCTGGCAACTCAGTCAGCGCTGGCAGTGGTCGGTCAGTCTGCAGCGCGATGACCGCCAGTCTGATTTTGCTGCCGCGAGTTATGATCAGAACCGGCTGGAAAGCACCATCCGCTGGAGCTTTTAAGGCTGCCGGTTAATTAATCGACAGCCCGAACAGATTGATTTCCATCTGGTAAGGCACTTCCTGCGCTGACTGCAGCAGCTCACCGATCAGTGTCTGATAGGTGGCGATCTGATGCGCCTGCAGGTTGCTTTCATCCGGCAGCGCTGTACTCAGCTTGGTCGCACGCAGCATGCTTTTTAAGCCGCGGGTCTGAGAATACTGCTGGCCGCCGAGCAGAATAATTTCTTCGCCCATGTGCCAGTAAACATCCAGGTCTTTAATCTGCAGCGGACTGAGTGGCGGCACTAATGGCACCAGATCTTTCTGGGTGACGACCCGTATCAGCGGAATACTGGCGTAGAGATCTGCCCCGGTAACGTTGGTGGCCTTGGGCTGGCCGAAAGTAATCACCTGCGTTATCTGCATTGCCGTATCGTGTTTTAAATACATCGCCAGCACGACCGCAATGGCGCCGCCCAGACTATGACCGGTAATCTGCACCGGCATGCCGGCAACCAGTCGTGGCCTGACATCGTTAAACACCGCCTCGGCGGCACTGCGGAAACCGTTGTGCAGGGTGATGCCCAGACGCTCGTCCGGCTGAAATTCAATATCCAGATCGACCATCACATTCGCCAGATTGGCGGTGCCACGGATCGCGATGGTCTGCACGCCATTGCCCTGACTGAGAAAATAACTGACCTGCGAATCCGCCAGCGTGACCTGATGAATCAGCGTCTGCCCCTGCTGCTTCAGCTGACTTTCCCGTTCGCTGTCGGCCAGATAAGTATCGCCGGACAGCTGCGCCTGAATGCGCAGCTGAGCGAAGTCCGGGGCGGCCTGCACCGCTGGCAGAAAGCAGTACAGCAGCGTGGCGGTGAGTAATTTTCTGAGCATATTCAGACAGTCCGGGCAGTGAGTCGGTTGTAGTATCAAAATAAAGTTGGTAACTAAAACCCCTTCCAGGCCTTGTTTTACCGCTAAAAAATAACACAGTAAAAAATAAAGTTGGTAACTTTCTAGGCGGATAGGGTCTGTAATAGAAAAATTTCATACAAAAAAAGTTGGTAACTTTTGTGTTTGGCCTTCGTCCTCGATGAGCCGGAACTGCAAGTCGAGATCGATCAGCAGCGGGATCAACTCCCGGAGAATAATGAAGCTGTTGCAGACGATCCCCCCTGCTGCGCGTCTGCATCCAAGTGTCCTCATCGCGCTTTGCTGCGTCAGCGTATTGAGCTGCGGCTCGCCCGACACACCTGCTGGGCAAATGCAGCGCCATCTCGGCTCTGTTGGCCTCCTGATCAGCTCCAAATATGCCGATGTACTGCCGTTTTAACGGCAAGAGCAGATATTCAAACGTCTGGGCCACGAGGTGGCCGCACCAGTATGGCGCACTGGATCATCCATCTGGATGAGGTGTTCAAACCGCCGATTCATCTGATTGCGCGAGGCACAGAACAGTGCAGCCTACCTGCAGGCTTCACATGGAATCAGTGGCAACCGTGATCTGGAATACGCACCTTAGTCGGATAAAATCCTTTGTTGATCAAATAATCCTTAAAACGATCAACAAATTGGTTTGTGTGTATCAGGAGATCAACAAACACTTTCGTCTATATTTTTGAAGGGAAAATGATCATCAAAAAAGTTTGTAGCTCAGGGCGAGGGGGCATCAAACTACCCTGAATGAGGACCCTAGTTTATTGATTGGTTGTTTCTATGAGGTAAGGCCGTTGGTGCTGGATGTCTCTATGATTATCCAATTGACAGACTGAAAGCAGTTGAATAACCGGATAATGCGACTGCTGTATTGTTAGTATTAGGTATGGCTCAGGCTTCAAAGCGTAGCGCCAATACTGACTACATATCTTGAAGTCTCGCCTTGGCCTTCTTTCCTGAGAATTGCGCCTTCACTTCAAAGATCTCCAGCCTATCCTTCGAAGAGGCTTTGCCATCCTTGACGATATGAAAGCCGATGTGACTGCCTTTTGTCGACTAGTTCCGGATGGTTTTGTCACTATAGCGAGTGCGTGGAACCCAGTAGCCGAATAGATATTCAAGAAAATCGTCGCCGAAATCGCCAGCGCGTATGCTGGGACCTAGTGCAGCTTTGGGGTCGGAAAACTTTGTGGTATTTATACCAAACAACTTGGAGTTGCAGGCAGGCGACCAACGAACAAATCCTCTGAGCACTTCGTGAACATAGATACTATGTCATGTGTTTGTGAGTGTCTGTCAACAACGCTGCAACTTCAATTAAGAAGGGTATAGATACTCCCCGCGAGAACACCCGCACCCTCTGTGCCAACAATCTATTTCGCCGTCAAAGCAATATGATTTCGGAAGTGTTTCGCCCATGTGGAGAGCACTGCCTCGTCGTTCTCATGACGGAACTCCCAGACCTCGACCTTCTTGCCGTCGGCGGTCTTCCGTCCCTCGTCAGTATCGACGAGCCATTTAGTGTGTTCCGAAGTCCAGGGCATGAATTATTGCCCGAAAATGGAAACGCATTTGTCACCTGCGCGTTGATAGCCACTGTCACAGACCCATTTGCGGCCGGTGTAATCAACACTGGCATTTGCAGGAACGAAAAACTTGACGCATCTATCTCCCTCCGGTCGGTAGCCACTATCACAGACCCATTTGCGACCGGTGTAGTCAACACTGGCGTTTGCAGGAACTTCGAATTTCACGCATTCGTTTCCCACCTGTCTGTATCCACTATCGCAAACCCACTTGCGGCCGGTGTAATCAATACTGGCATTAGCAGGAACTTTAAATTTTACGCACTCGTTACCTACCTGCTGATAACCACTGTCGCAAACCCAGTTTCGCCCTGTGTAATCAATGTGCGCGTTCGCAGGAATTCCACTCGACCTTCTTGATTCTTGCGCTGGCCTCGATTCAACTTTCGGAGGAGCTATGTTGGAACGCTAGTGAGCAACTCGCCTCAACACGGAAATCAGATACTGATCAATCCAGCCATCCTGGGTGATTCCAACGTCGCGCTGAAAGGCTTTCACCGCGTCGGCAGTACGGCGGCCATAATCGCCGTCCACCGGTCCAGGGTCGTAGCCGAGATCGGTTAGGAGCTGTTGAGCCTCCCTGGTGTATTGGGCATTGGGCTTCTTGGGAGCGGTGCTGGTCGATACTCCTGGTGAAACAGATGGATAGGAACGTCCCAACTGTCTGGCCTTGCGAATGGCCTCCGAGACAATCTGGCTTCGGTAGGCTTTCACATCACGTTCAGCTCGAGACTGGGAACCTTCGCGATACCTGTAGCTCCCGCAGCGGCTGTTGTAATCGTTGACGATTCGGTTGAACTCATCGATTCCCGCATTGTTATCAATGACGTCCCGCATCGCTTCAATGCGAATGCCCTCCCTGATGCACCAGCGAATTTCCGGTACGGACAGCACGTTGTTGGTGCCGACCGAAGGCTTTGTATATTGCAGCCCGGCACTTTGGGTGTTGCTTTGCGTTTGAGTAACCGGAGCCGGTGTGCTCTTCGAGGAACCGTAGCTCTGTGACGACGATGGCTGAGTATATGAAGGCTTTTTGTTGCTCTGCTCTACATTATTAATCAGCCAGAACACAATGATCACAAAGATGACACTGATAATGCCAAAAATCCATTTGCCGTCAGAGCCGCCCTCGTTATTGCCAATGTTTACTGTTTCGACAGGCGGAGGAGAGCTTGTAGATTTTTGCTCGGGTTCGGAAGTCGTAGTGTCCCGCTGAGGCTGGGGTGGTTGCTTAGGCGTTGAGGGCTTAGCCTCTGCTTTTGGCTCCGGCTTTATTGGCTCATCGATACCACTGACCTCGGACGCCAAGTCTGAAAGCCCGGAGAAGCCCTTTTTGTTCTTGTCGTTATCACCAGCCATGGGCATCGACCCCTTCCGTTTCGCACATAAATTTCATGCCGAGCTCCCTCATATGAACGTCAGCCCCCAAGCGCCCAGGCCGCCAATACCAATGCACAACAGAATCACCGGGGCACATCCAGAGTTTTTCTTTTTGGCGGGCAGTCCCGTTTCCGGATGTCCGTGCGCCTGAGCCAGATCGCCAATCATCTTTGGCTGGCCGCTTACTCCCAACTGTCGACCCAAGATCTCGAAAAACCTCCGCTTGACCGCCTGCGAGCTTGTGTCGCCTTCATAATCACCAAGGTTCAAGCGTGTCTCGCCGGTGAAGAGACCAATCATCAGCGGTCCCATTTTGCTGCCACCCTCGGCTTGAAGGAGCTCGCCAGCTTCGCTGCCGAGCATTTTGGCAAGCATGCCCATATCGGCCTGCTCGAGGGCAATGGTCATGATCGGCCGGTGCGATGGTCCGTGAGGATTCCTGTCGATGCGGTAGAAAACCGACATGGCGTAGTGATAGGTCATCCCCCGGTACTCGGCCTTCTTCCCCTGCATTTCCATGGTGAGGTCAAGAACGGTCTTCGGCTTCTTCTGAAAAGTCAGGAAGAAATCCCCCCAGACCCAGGTCTCGCCAGCATCGACGCTCGACCATGGAGCCGGAAGGGTCGGCCATTTGGTCAGCTCCAGCAAGGCGAACACCGGCTTTTGTGGTGCTGATGGCAGTGGACTGGTTTGACGAGGCTGAGACTGTGGGAGAGTCCCGGTATCCGATGTTAGATCACTGAGACCTGAGAATCCGCGTTTGTTGTCTTTATCCATACTGTTGCTCCCGTTCATTGCATGCTAATAAACATCCAGGCAATCAGGCCCAGAGATATTGCAATGTGCCACTTATCAAATGTCCGTAGCGGAGCCTTTCCGAGAAAACGGTATCCGTTACCAGTTGGTATTACCCGATATCTGCTTATCGGAAAAATGGGTATTGCAAAAAATACGAAATAATGGGTAGAAAGGTACGATCCTGATGCAGGGTCATGGTCAGTTGAACCATACATCGTTGTGCCAATCCCGTTTATTGTATGGAGACTCGGAGCAGATGAGATGGGTATGAGGTCCCCATAAAGCCTATCGTTATCTCTAACAGTGCTGAGGTTCTTCTGGATTCTTGATTTTACCTCTTGGCTACTGGCGTACTTGAAGGCCTCTTCAAGGAATGCAATGCACGGCTTCCACTTTTCCGTTTTGTTGCCGTAAACAACTGCGCAATGCATCAGGGTCAGTGCAATCTCATCTTTTCCTTGCGAGAGAATTTCGGCACCGGGTTTTGATGCTGACAACTTCGCTATAAGCTGGGGCGCAGTATTCATAACTTTCTGCGCCTCCCTATCAGCAGAGGTTGGTTGCTTTTCAGAGCTCTCCAGCGCTGCTTTACAAAGATCAGAAATCGGGTCGAGTAACCGGCTTAGCTTTCTTCGCTCCGCTATCTCGCCAAGTGCATCAGCGTCCTCAGCGGTGCGTTCGGCAACCTCACCAACCTCCGCGAATACTTCCTGCAGCATGTTCGTGAGTTGCTGCGAGAAATCGAGCTTGCCGTGCTCGTTGAACATATGGATCGCCAGGCCACGAACCAGACCGGCAACGCGGTGGCTGGCGTCGTGGTCGAGCCCTCGACTTTTCGTGCTGACCTGTATCGGCTGAGCGACGGTATCCCAGTTCTTCACAACCTGGATCAGCTGATTCACCATTGGGGCCAATGTGGAATCGGGCCGTTCTGCATCAACGGCTGCCCGCAGTTTCTCGACAAGGGCTCTTATGTTTCCTTCTTCCTTGTCAAGAAATCCCTGTGCCTCTACCTCATACGAATCAATGAGATCGGCTATCAGAATAGGGCCGTGCTCCTCCCCATCGTCAGTCGCGGACTCAACGGCAACGGTGACTGCCCCCACGAGTTCTTTTGGGGAAAGGTTGTCGAGGGCCGCCTTGATGACCTGGCGATAGTGCCTCCGCCGTTCCTGGATTTCAGCTTCGACGGCCGAGAGGTCCGATACTTCCGGAAACCCGGAGACAACCCGTTCCTCGTTGATGATCACGCTCAGTTCTTCAGGATCGAGATCCTCAAATGCCCATGAAATTTCGAGAATCCATTCCGCCACGTCATCGGCATTGTGATTTGGCAAACGAGCGAGGCCGGATGCAAGCAAGTTGGCTCGCGCAACTGACGACAACTTGTCAAGGGCAAGCAAATCAGCTGGCATGGACTCCAGAAGTGTCAGTACCTCGCCGGCTCGTCTCGGCCCAATGCCAGGCAACCATGCTACTTCAGCAGATAGCCTTTTCCGGGGGTTGGTCAACTCTGAACGCGCCTCCATGCACTCACTTGAGTCGAGCAAAAGGCTACGTTCATCGGCCAGTTCCATTATCCGACGACGATTATCGCGGGGGCTGGCATTCAGAATGTGAAAAGGATTTTGTAAAAGGTCCATGCTCCCCTCCGGTTACTTGTCATCCCAGACGAATCCGATGCGTCTGCTTTTTTTCTCTTGGTCTTTAGGAAGGCTGTTCAGCGCTGCCACGATGCTCTCTTGATCGAGTTCTGTCTTCCCGGCCTTGGCAGCGAGCCGTGCGGCCTCGCGTATAACAAAAGCCGAATCGGAGAGCGCCTTACCCGTGAGCGCATCGAGGATCTTGTCCACGTTAAGGCCGTCGGCTTTCGGTAGTTTGCTCAAGAGTTAGTCCACCAACGATGCCACTTCTTCCCTCGATGGCATGCCCACCTCGATGATGTGGTCGAACCGGCCGCGACGTAGAATGGCCGGATCGATCATCTCGATCAGGTTCGTCATGGCGATTATCAGTACCTTGTTCTTGATGGCCTCCGGAATCCGACGAAGGAATTCCGCTACCTCCTCGACGTGATGCAAGCCGGACGAGCTGCCAGAGCGTCTATCCGACAGAAAAGATTCCATCTCGTCGATGACGACGACGGACGGAGCGCCATCAATCGCCTTGTCAAAAACTTCGGAGATCTTCTTGCTGGTTTCGTGGATGTAGGGACTACCCACGCTGTTGGAATCAATCGAGTAGCTGGGCCAATCGATAAACTCGACAAGCCGCTCCACAGCGAAGGTCTTGCCACAACCTGGCGGCCCGTGCAGGACAATGGCGGAAGGAAAATCGATGCCCAAAGCCTGGTATTTCTCGGCATTGAAGATGATGTCGATGACGTGTTCGTTAAAAAACTCTTCGAGCTGTGGACGCCCAGGAAGCCTGAATACTTTAGCCTCGGCCGGTTCTTCTTGGGTTTGCGGCTGTTCAGGTTTGACAGCCTCCTTGGGGATGGCGGTCTTTGCTTCGGTCTTGGCTTGAGAGGCGGGTTTGCGCTTAGCCAGTAGACCCGCATCAGCAGGTACGCTAAACCCTGCCGCCTTTACAATTTCCGCCAGATCGCCAGCAGGCATCCACCCTGTCAAGTTGGTCAAACGCCGGAAGGATTCGGTGGAGATGACGACCCCTCCGGTTATCCAGGTACCCAAAACCACTTCATCATCAACGTGGGGTGTCAGCGTCCAGGTTGGGAGCAGTCTGGAGTACTGCTCCACATAAACAGCATCTTGAAATGAGGCATCCTGCGATAGCTTCCGAGACTCTTTGAGGGCGAAAGCAAAGGCCAGTGCATCAACCTTGCTTTCGGGTGACTTGCCATTTTCAACTGGAGTAAGGGAGTACTTCTTATGGCTGCTCAGGCTCCGGAAAGATTCAGTTCCAGACGAGACCTCTGTGAACAGGGATTCGTCGAGAAAACCGCAATCATTCCACTTCCGCATCAGCTCCGGGCGCGTGACCAGAATATTGTTGGAGCCATTGGTATCAAAAATCTGCCACTCGTCGCCGGAATAGAGGAGTGACCGGATTTTCGAACCATCCGGCAACTCGTACCCTTTAGGCAGCCATAAGTCGTTCGCCATAAATCATCCCCTGATAATGTTGGCTACATCGAACATCTCGTTGTCTGGGCCACCGCCGATCTGAATCATCGAAAGCTGGGCGACAACGGTGCGAAGTTTTTCAATGTCGTCGGAGCGCATGAGTTGTGTGCCGATCTGGGCGAGTTCCTCGAAACGGTGCTTGTCGGCAAACTGGTGGGGCGAGCTGACCATCCATTTGAATCGCTCGACCACGAACCAATCCTGCCGCCAGAGGATCTCGAAGTTTTTGCCTTTCAGCTCATCAAGGTGGTGCTCGAAGTCTTTGTCATTGCGGTCGATTGAGCGTTGAGCCGTTTTCGCCAGATTGTCAAAGGCCGACGCCTCAGATGGGCGGGCATGTTGACGGATATGCTCATCAAAGAAGGACACGAGGCCGTCGAGGTCAATCTGCCGGATTTCCTTCAGATGCTCCTTTCGGACCTGGGCAAGAAGTTTCCGTGCCTCGAGAACCTTCTCCATGGCCTCTTGGGACTTCTCTGTTTCCGCTTCATCTGGATCGAGCGAGACTGCAGATTCAAGTTTCTGCCGTGCTTGGTCCAGTTTCGGGTTGTCCACCACCTCGTTGATCTCGTCGATGCGATTCAGCGTTCTTTCGCCTTCCTCGACAACCATGACGGCCGCTGCGGTGTAGTCGAGCTGTCCCTCCTGGCGGGAATAGAAGTTCTTACCGGAGTGGAAGGTGCCGCCGATGCAGGGCACGGAGACCTCAATGTTGATGTTGCCGGAGTCCAGGATCTCGTATTCACATTCCAGATCGGCACCGGCGGGAATCACGCCGTCATCGAAATCTGAGCCGGAAATCTTCAATACCCCGATGGGGCGGTTGTCGGTAATGGGGTCTTCAATTTCACCTTCCCAAAGTTTCAGGTTGAGCGATCCCGAGGCACCGGATTTGAGCGACTCAGCGGCCTTGAATACCTTTTTCCCCTTCTTGGGCAGCGAGTCACCCGAGCGAACCAGATAGTCGAGTACGGGGCGGCCGCCAAGTTTCTCCAATACTTCAATGCCAACCGAGTGAGAGGCTGGAATTGCATCCACTGAGGCAGCGGTTCGGGTAATGACGATATTGTCCTGTTGCAGAGCAATGGGTCCGCCTACAGAATCGAAAACAAATACCTTGAAGGTGTTGTCACCAGCTTTTGTCAGGGTGACGTCGATGGTTGCGCCATGCTTGAGAGGCAGGCGGCCTGAGGTCCAACCAGTGTCGACGCAGTCGACCTGAAACTCTGAACCAGATGCTGCTTGCCCAGCGAGCTGCACTGCTATCTTCGCTTTAACATTCGGAGTACGAGCAATGTAATTGAAAGATAGTTCCAATCCTCCGCCGGAGGAGATTTGACCTCGGGTGCTTTTTCGCGATCGGTTCTGGGAACCCCAGTCTATAGATTCAGCGAAAGGTAGTGTTCAGAATTCTGTGTCATTTCTTTATCCTATACAAAACAGAGATGACACATGACCAAACCAACCTTCGACATGGAAGCCGCGCTGCAGG
>NZ_JAJAEL010000048.1 GCF_020447205.1 Thalassolituus alkanivorans | reverse complement strand
GAACTCAGAAGTGAAACGCAGCATCGCCGATGGTAGTGTGGGGCTTCCCCATGTGAGAGTAGGTCATCGTCAAGCTCTTATTCAAAGCCCCAGTAACGTAAGTTACTGGGGCTTTTTCACTATAAGTGTAAGCATATGATTTTCAGTGTTTACGGTCAGGCGATCAGTTGAAAAGATTCAAAAAATCGCTTGACACTAAGAGCTGCTTCTATAGAATACGCAGCCCGCTTTGAGAGAAACGAAGCGACGTTCTTTAAAAATTCAAGCATTAAGTAATTCGTGTGGGTGCTTACTGAGACGCTCTGGA
>NZ_JAJAEL010000047.1 GCF_020447205.1 Thalassolituus alkanivorans | reverse complement strand
ATTCATTGTCATTAATTACCTGACCGTTTTTCACCGCTTCGGCATAATCAACGCCTATGTATTCAGCGAGCTGTGCCAGTTGCCGGAGTTGAGTAACGTTGTCTGGGATCTCAGCTTCATTCGCCCCGGCAGATAGAGAAAGTGGCAGCATCAGAAATATGATGGCATGAAGGGTGGCTCGTTTCAGGCGTTGCAATCTGCAATCAAACATCTCGGTGTTCTCTTATTCATGAATCGCTAATGATT
>NZ_JAJAEL010000008.1:41639-192882 GCF_020447205.1 Thalassolituus alkanivorans | reverse complement strand
GGAATCTGACACTGTCTCAGCTGTCGATTCATTTTGCCGGGCGGTTAGACGCTCATATTGATCTGTAATTCGCTGACACAGAATTTTGAACACCCTCCTACTGAATTATAAAGATGATCTTTGGGCTTTATATGACGACCTAGGAAATACTGAAGGCGTCCGTGAATTTTTAGAGGTGATTAGGTCTGCAGGAGAAGCCGTTGATAGCACTGATGATCTAGTAACCTTGCTAAAAGGCGTCGGATATAGATTCATAGAGAAATATAGTCCTGAATGTGATTTTAAACAGCTTGAATTGATCAATGCTATTTCTACTGTCCTAATTCCTCACTTGTCAAACGAGAAGGCTCGAGTTGCCTTTTCAGAATTCATGGCTTTATTCAAATTATATGGCATCAGATTGCTAGATGATGCATTGGCAAATCTTCAAGAAGATAAATATTACCTGATAAACAAAGAAGGCGCTGGATTTGATGTGCTATCAAATTATTACTATTTGCCCCTCAGATTATCAAAGCTTCTAGGGTATTTTTCGCAATTACTATTGATTGACGAAGGGGAAGCCGAAAAAGTTTCTGCATTCCTTGATTTGGTTCGTAAGAACTATAGTGGTCATCTTGTCGTGATGTCTGAAGAGCAGGCGCCGTACCTACATTCTTTCTTTGGGGTATATAATGCTTTGGGCAAAGGGGAGCAAGTTAAAGACCTCCTTATCTCTTATTTGCGCGACTATATTGGTTGTGAAGGACAAGTTGCGGCTCTTAATCTACCTGCTGAAGATACATTAAAATTCCTAGTCCAAAGATATACACAGAATAAGGTCAATATAGAGTACAAATCTAATCCGGATAGTCTGGGGTCTTCATTATTGCTTCAGTCTAATGTCTATGGCATAGGTGAAGATGTGAATTTAGTTTTACATGCTTTGGATAGGCATAGTTTCCACCTGTTTATCCCCGGAAATATTGATCAGTTCGGGGAGAAAACAATAGAAAACGGGTTCAATATGGTTCTTCGATGTGGATCAAATTTTTGGACGTGTAAAGAATTCAACGATATTGTTAAAGAACATTTCGATAAATATTCAGAAATTGATCTTTCTTCTTTAAGCTTTACTGAGAAATATTCCAGTGTTGCCAGCTCTTTTGTTCAACCTGACCGTATTCCCCTAATGGTTTAACACGTGATAAAAAACATAACAATCGCAAGCACTCGGAACAATTCTCCGCTTCGCTACAAATTGTCCGGTGTTGCGGGCGTTATACCCTTTGAGAGTGAATCGTGATTACCCGAGACCAAATTAAAATACTTTACGATAAGTATTTAGATCTTATACATCTTGAAATTCGAGAATTTGGTGTTAAGCCAACAGAAGTTCGGCATCTGATTGGAAGGCTTGGAGAGTTTTTCTGTGCGTTAGAAACTGACGGTACATTAGCGCACACAGCCAACCAACACGGTTTTGATGTCATCTCCTCGTCTGGCCGTACAATTAGCGTTAAAACTACTGCCCAGAAAACAGGCTTTGTTCCTATTTCGGCATCAACGCTCGATAAAGTAGACGATGTAATGATTCTACAATTTGCAGAAGGTACATTGAATATTGTCTATTACGGGGAAATATCGAAGGCAGCAGAAGCCGCAAGATTCTACGAGAGTGTAGGTAAATATGAGCTGGATATTTCCAAAGCAAGAAAATTGGCATAACAAGGTGCTGCTAGGGGCAAACCTACGCTGCGCTCCGGTTTGCCCCAGAGCATGGCCTTACCCCCCCAACATCCCACCTACCGATAACCACAGCACCCGCACAATCAGCGCCAGCAATACAATCCAGGTCAGCAGGGTGCCGTAGTAACGGCCGAAGTGCATTCCGCCAGAGGCCTGCACAAATCCCCAGGCGTGCAATACCCGCGACAGCAGAAAGCCGATGCCGCACACATGCAGGAAGGCGGCGTAGGCGCCGTTCAGTTCGGCTACCATCAGCAGCAGTAAAACCGGTAACGCAGTTTCCAGCGCGTTAGCCTGGGCGCGCATGGCGACGGCGATGGTTTTTTCGCCGCCGTCGAGCAGGCCGATTTTATGTTTCAGGCGAAGGCGCACGACCATATAAGCCAGTGCCAGTAGCAGTAAAGCGGTCAGAGCAATATAAAATCCACTGATCAATAACATCGGTATACCCCGGTTTTTGTAGCCATTATTTATTGTTGTCAGAACTCTTAAGCCTTGCTGCATTGGGCAAAGCTGCGGCTCATGCTAACCTGCTGCAATCAGTTACGGCAATCATTCCCGGCGATCAGTCTCTGCAAGCGCTGGCAGGAGTTTTCTGTGTTGGTTAAATCTGTGCGTTATTCTCTTCAGCAGCGTCCTGTATCCGCACTGGCGGCCATGCTGATTGCCTGTCTGATGTTGTTCAGCTTACCGGTAAAAGCCTTTGAGTTTTCCGGCCATGCGCAGGTGTGCGAAATGGCTTATCAGCTGGTCACGCCGGAAACCCGCCACTGGATTGACCAACAGGTAAAAGCCGGAGGTGAGAAGAGCTTCGCTCATGCCTGCTCCTGGGCCGATGAAGTGCGCGACGAACGCAAATTCCGCCATACCAAACCCTGGCATTATATTAATGTGCCGCGTACAGCGACGTCAGTCCGCGCAGATGATTGTGGTGATAAAGGCTGTGTGGTGCAGGCCATTAACGATATGCAGCAACGCCTGATTAATAATAACGATGACTGGCAGGCGCTGTTTTTTCTTGCCCATTTTATGGCGGATGTGCATCAGCCAATGCATGTCAGCTTTACCGATGACCGTGGTGGCAATAAAGCCGCTGTGCGTTTTAAAGGCGATAAAACCAATCTGCATCAGTTGTGGGATGGTGATCTGCTCGGAAAATTCTCTTATAAAAAACAAAGCACGCTGGCATTAGGGCAAATTTCCGCACAGCAGCGCCGCGACTGGTCAGTTGGCCAGCCACTCAGCTTTGCCAATGAATCGTTCACAATCACACGCGAAATTTATCGCCACTATCAGCAGGCAGCGCAGAAACCAGTGGCAATCGATGACGCCTATATCCGCCTGTTCCGTCCGCAATTACAGCAACGCCTGCAACAGGCGGCGGTACGTCTGGCAGATTTTCTGGATACTGTTACGGCAAGGGTCGAAGACAGTGCATCCTCCACAAAACCGCCAATCGCTAATTGACAGATTTATGCGAAGGGTTTTTAGTGAACCACGGACAACGGCTCCGGAAATCCATTCAGTATAAATAAGGATATTACGATGAAACCTGTAATTTATATCTCTGCTCTGCTGCCGGTAATCGCTGCAGCTCTGGCTCCTGCCGCTCAGGCCAGCAGTGGTGATCGCACCGTATGCAGCCACGGCAATCAGACCCGGATTATTGAAGTTAAATACACCGGCGAAGGCCAGATTCCATGCGAAGTGCACTACACCAAAGACAGCGGTTCTCAGGTGCTGTGGAGCGCGCAGACCGAAGGTGGCTACTGCGAGCAGAAAGCTGCTGAGTTTGTGGAAAAGCAGCGCGGCTGGGGTTGGGAATGTGAAACAACGGTAGCGGCTGCTGAAGACGCAGGCAGCAACGATATGCCGGAGCAGGCAGCTGCTGAAGCTCCTGCTGCTGAAGCTCCTGCTGCTGAAACCACTGCTACTGAAACCCCTGCGGCAGTAAGCACAAGTGAATCTGGCGCCGGTGAGTTAACGGCCGATGAAGTTCAGGCCGAAGACACTCAGCCAGACAGCATGCAAACAGAAGAAACCGCGGCAACTGCAGAGTAATTCTGCCCCCGGCCCGGAGCCAGGCTCCGGGCACCTTTCTTAATCGCCTCTGTATTTACCTGTCTCTGCCGCCGTATTTCTGTTTTCGTTTCCTGTCTCCTGCTTTCCTCGTATTTTTTCTGTAATACTCCTTTCAGGCCGAAATGGCCCTGATTGTGGTACGCCCAGCCAAAGCCCCGCCGATATACTGCGCACAAAATAATAAAAAGGATCTCCCATGCTGCGCGTACTTTCTGTCCGTTCATTACTGCTGTGTCTGGCTCTGCTGCTGAACACACAACTGGTTTCTGCAATGTCATCTTCTGCTGACAGCAGTGGTTACACCCAGACCCGTCACCCGATTATGCTGGTGCAGGGTATTCTGGCTTTTGACAATATTGCCGGTATTGATTACTGGTACAAAATTGGTACGAAATTACAGGAAGGCGGCGCCAAAGTGTATGTCGCCCATATTAATGCCTTTAATAATTCCATCGACCGTGGCGAGCAGCTGATTCATGAAATGGAAACCCTGAAGGTGCTGCATCCGGGAATTGAAAAATTCAATCTGATTGCTCACAGCCAGGGTGGTCTGACTGCGCGTTATGTAATGTCGGTACGTCCGGATCTGGTGGCCTCGGTTACCACCGTTGGCTCACCCCATCAGGGAGCGCCAATTGCCGATCTGCTGAACGGTGTTTTTGCCGACGATACGCTGCTGGGCAACCTGTTTGAAGTGGTTGGCAACGCCGCTGGCAGTCTGATCGATTTACTCTCCGGTGATGATGTTCCTGCCGGCGATGTGCGCTCATTAACCACTGAATTTACCAGCGCAGGTGCTGCGGCGTTTAATCAGAATTTTCCGGCCGGTCTGCCACAGACAACCTGTGGTGAAGGTCCTCAGCAGGTCAATATTGATGGTAATAACATCCGCCTGTATTCCTGGGGTGGCGATGCCAACCTGACCAATATCCTCGACCCGCTGGATTATCTGTTTGCCACCACTGGCTTACTGTTCGGCAGCGCAGGTAATGATGGTATTACTGGCCGTTGCAGCAACCACTTTGGTAAAGTGCTGCGTGACAATTATCCGCTGAACCATGCCGACCTGATTAATCAGGTACTGGGCTTGCGCGGTTTAACCGCAACGGATCCACTCAGTATTTACCGCAGCCATGCTAATCGATTAAAAAATGCCGGTCTTTAATATTCCACTTACCATACTCGTGCCAGTGCTGCTGTTTGCACTGGCTTGCTTTCTGCTCGCACCTGACAGCCTGACAGAAAGCAGCACAACCCCAGCAACATCCCCTGCTACAACACCAGCGCCTTCCGCCTCCGGAACAGAAGATCCGGCGAAAGACAGAGCAGAGCAGCAGCCTGACAAGGCTGCACTCCCGGCATCACTGTCGGGCACGGAACACGGTGTGACCCTCAGTGCACAACAGCAGCAACTGGTGGTGCACAGCAGCCTGCGTGATTTATTCGATTATTATCTCAGCACACTGGGCGAACGCGATGACCTCTGGATTGATACTCAGGTACGTGCAGCCCTTGCCAGACAATTAAGCGGCCAGCCGCTGGCACAGGCGGAGCATATCTGGCAGCAATATCTCAGTTACCGGGAGCAGCTGGCATTACTGCCTCCAGCGGCAGAAGATGCATCAACCTACCAGCGCCTGCAGTACTATTTTGACAGCCGTGTTGCCCTGCAGGATCAGATATTCGGCCATGCCGTTGCGGCAGCATTATTTGCCTTTGACCGTGAGCAGGATGCGCTGGCGCTGCAACAGTTGCAGCACAAGGAAATAAATGAACTAAAGGAACAAACAAAAGAACAACAGAATACTTCCGCCGATAACAGTAACCAGCAGACATTATTAAACGCCAGCTATCAGCAATCGTGGGCGACGCGTCAGTATCAGCAGGAAAATGCAAAAACACAGCAATTGCTGGCCATTGAGCAAAGCAGTGATGACCCGGCCCAGCGCTTTGCACAACGCGCTGCCATTGCCGGAGAACAGCAGGCGGTACAACTGGCCGCACTGGATCAGCAGCGCAATCAGTGGCAGCAACAGTTAACCGCATTTCAGCAGCAGGTGCAGGCAATAAAGCAACAGCAATTAAGCGCCGATGAAGAGCAGAAACAAATAGACCTGCAACTGCAGCAGGCCTTTCCTACGGAACAACACTTACGCGTTAAAGCACTCAGCGGGCTGTTATAGCGAGCTGTTAAAACGACCCGCTTTTTTTATGCGTTTACAGTTTTGGCTGTGCGCGCTTCATAATGGAATAACAGTCGATGCCGGCATCCAGCGTGCCGTAGTTAAAGGCACCATTACGCACAATACGCGAGCGGATAAAGGCATCGGCAATATTGCTGTCGCCCTGCTGAATTAACACACTGGCCTGCAAACCAACCGCGAGCTTATCGACCACCGTGCGTGAGCGGTATTCCAGAGTGCTCAGATCGGTAAACTCATCTTTTAAATTCACCAGGAACTGATCAAACTCACGGTAGTTACCCGCACCTTTCTGCAGCTCAGCCATAAAGGCATCCACCACTTTTGGCTCTTTGCCCATGGCGCGCAATACATCCAGACACTGCACATTACCCGAACCTTCCCAGATGGCATTAACCGGTGCTTCGCGGTAAATACGTGGCAGAATATTGTCTTCCACATACGCCACGCCTCCCACACTTTCCATACTCTCGTAAGCCAGGTGCGGTGCGCGTTTGCAGATCCAGTATTTGCCCACAGCGGTGGCTAAACGGGCGAATAAATTCTGCTGCTCATCAGCCAGATTATCCAGCGCATGACCAACCCGCATACTGATCGCCAGCGCTGCTTCGCTTTCAATCGCCATATCCGCCAGCACATTCTGCATTAAGGGCTGCTCGTGCAGGTTTTTACCAAAAGCCGAACGGCCGGAGGTGTGGTGAATCGCCTGGGCAACCGCACCGCGCATTAATGCCGATGATCCCACCATGCAATCGAAACGGGTCATAGAAACCATTTCGATAATGGTGCGTACGCCACGGCCTTCGTCACCAATCATCCAGGCAAAGGCACCACGGAATTCCACTTCAGAAGAGGCGTTGGAAATATTGCCCAGCTTGTCTTTTAAGCGCTGTACATACATCTGATTTTTGCTGCCATCCGGGCGCCAGCGCGGTAATAAAAAGCAGGATAAACCACTGTCGGTTTGTGCCAGCACTAAAAAGGCATCACACATGGGCGCCGAGCAAAACCATTTATGACCGACAATTTCATACTCCGCACCGTTACCCGTACTGCTGCCAACCGCGTAGGCACGGGTGGTATTGGCGCGTACATCGGAGCCACCCTGTTTTTCAGTCATCGCCATGCCGATGGTCAGGCCCTGTTTTTCAAAAAACGGGATATTGCGCTCGTCATAATGACGCGCGGTAATTTTCGGCACCCATTCTTTGGCAACGCCGGGAGAATGCTGCAATGCAGGTACAGCGGCAAAGGTCATGGTCAGCGGACAACCGGAACCGGCATCGGCATTCATATGCAGATATTCCATTGCGGCACGGGCCACATGAGCACCGGGCTTTGGTGTTGTCCACGGCAGCGAGTGCATTTCGGCTTCGATCGCACTGCGCATTAATTCGTGATACGCCGGATGGAATTTAGCCAGATCCACACGGTTACCAAAGCGGTCATGGGGATAAAATTTCGGTTTATTTTCGTTGGCCTGAAAACCCGCCTCAATTAAATCACCACCACAACGTGCACCATAAGCACTGAGACGATCGGTAGCCCAGTCGCCGCCGTACGCTTTTACCCAATGCTGTAACGCCAGATCACTGTCGTAGGCATTAAAGTTTTCCAGCGCTGTTGGCTGGTTAAAAACCGGATGGGTTTCTGCCTGGGATTTATGCTGCTGATAATCTGTGCTGCTGTTGGCACCAGCACTGCCCGCAGAAGGGGTTACGGCGTCGGTAATTTGTGGATTAACGCTGGTGTTCATAACTGACATCCTCGGCTATGGAGTTTGCTTCAGCACTGCCCAATGCACGCAGACTGAGCGCACACAGCTGCTGAATTAATTGTTGTTGTTCATCGTTGGTCATCGCGGCGCGTGCCGCCATCTGGGGCAATTCGTTCACGCTGTTTGTTTTTGCCTGGCCGGGAAATAACGGCCCGATTAACGCTTCGCTTAACAGACCGACCAGAGCGGCAGCACTGATGGCGGCGTCCTGCGCAGCAAATTCACCACTGGCGATGCCGTCGCGGATCAGGTCTTCAAAAATATCGGCGTAGGCCATGCGGTAGCGCAGACGCTCCTGCTCCACGCGCGGATCAACCGGCTCGGCAATTAAGGCATAGGCCAGCTGCGGCCCCTGCAGCGCACGCCGGGCAAATACCGCCACTGCCCGCGCCAGACGCAGGGCATAAGCATCCCCGACATTACGGCTCTCGCTGGCCGCAGCCACCTGCGCCACTTCGTGTTCGGTGGCGTAGCGGAAGACTTCCGCCACCAGTTCCGGCTTATTCGGGAAATGCCGGTAAATCGTACCCGCCGCGACGCCGGAGCGCTCCGCTACCGCGGCCGCCGTCGCTGCAGCAAAGCCCTGCCCAGCGACTAAATCGCGCGCAGCATGCAGCAGACGCTGGCGGGTGTTCGCCTTACGGGCACGGGTATGTTCGGTTTCGCGGTAAGCCATAACGCCGGTTCCGGGTTCGCCTTGTGAGTTTGAATCAAACAAGTGAATCATTATTCACTTGTTTGATCAAGGGTGTTTTTTGTACAGCCGCTGAGCCTGTATTGGCTGTACCGGGCTGCCACAGAAGCTTCATCGCTTGTTCACGCCGATGTCATGCCACACACCAATATTGGTCTAGTCCAACAACCAACAACAATGAAGGAGACCACTATGTTTAACCGGGACATTCAACGACTCAGCCGGCTGCTTACCGCCGTGCTCTGCATCAGTACCGGCAGCGCCGCGCTGGCAGCCAGCAAACCGCCACTCGTCACTGATCCGCAACTGCCACCGGCAAGCGGCAACGCGCCACGGGTACTGCTGCTGGGTATCGACGGCGTGCAGCTGGAAGAGCTGCAGCAGATCAGCACGCCCAACTTCGACCGCCTGCAGGTGCGCAAAGCCTATACCGGTGGTGTTGATGGCGAAGCCAGCCAGCAGAAAACCTCCAGCGGACCGGGCTGGTCGACCATTCTGACCGGCGTATGGGCGAACAAACATCAGATCACCGCCAACGATTCCGACCTTGCTAATCCAGAGTTTCCTTCACTGTTTAAACGCCTGCGCGATGCCCGCCCGCAAGCGAAGATCGCCAGCGTCATGAACTGGGGCACGCCCAATACCACCTATTTCCGCAATGAAGTCAGCGGCAACGACATCACCCTGAATGGCCTGAGCGACAGTGCCGTTACCAGTAAAGGCGTGGAATTAATTACGCAGGATTTCGATCTGGTTTTTCTGCATCTGGACGAGCCGGATCACGCCGGCCACAGCAGTTGCTTTGGCCCGGCCTACAATACCGCATTGCGCGGTGTCGATGCGCAGCTCGGTCAGTTGCTGGATGCGGTTGAGCAAAGCAGCAGCGACTGGCTGGTGCTGGTTACCACCGACCATGGCCGTGAACCGGTACTGGGCTGTAACCACGGCAGCCAGACCCGTCAGGAAAAAACCATTTTTATTGCCAGCAATAAAACACTGAACAGCGAATTCAGCCAGTACACCAGCGATATCAGCAACGGCGAGTTTTCCGCTATTTATGGTAATCCGGCACAAACCAGCATTGCCCCGACGGTACTGCGCTATTTAGGTGTGGAGCCACAAATCAGCTGGCAACTGGATGGCCTGCCATTAGTCGCTGCCGAAGGTGTGCGTAAACTATTACCCGGCGGTGGCAGTAACGATTTCAGCTGGTATGCCGACAGCAGCGCTGAAGTGGAAATATTCCGTAACGGCACAGCGCTGACCCAGGTTGATGCCCTGCAGCGTGGCTTTGCCGATAACGCCGATGTGCGCGGTATTGTTGACTACACCCTGGTGCAGAACAACACCCCGGTGTCACTGCGTCTGAATAAAGTGGATATCGACGCTGCCGTCGACTGGAGCCTGAGCCGCGCCTATTTTTTCCGCGATGACAGCCGCTATGTGCGCTATAACAAAACCGCCGATCAGTCGGACAGTGGCTATCCGGCGAATACCAATAACAGCAGCTGGCCGGGTCTGGGTGATTATGCAGGTTTAATTACCGCTGCCTTCAGCAAAGACAGCAGCCGCAGTTATTATTTTTTAAGTGATGGCCGTTACATCCGTTACAACAACAGCAGCGATCAGGCCGATGCCGGTTATCCGAAAAATATCGATGACAACAGCTGGCCGGGCTTAGGCGCGTACGCTACGCAAATTACCGCAGCGCTGCGCTGGACGGGCGATAAGGTGTATTTTTTCCTGAAAAACGGTACCTATCTGCGTTACGACTTAGGCGATGACCGGGTTGATAGCGGTTACCCGCAAGCGATAAATGATAATACCTGGCCCGGCCTGGGTGCTTATGCGCAGGATATTACCGCCGCAGTAAAATGGAGCGACAGCCGCGCTTATATTTTCCTCAGCAACCAGCGTTATATCCGTTACTCGATCAGCAGCGACAGTGCCGACAGTGGCTATCCGGCCAAGGTTAATGGCGGCACCTGGCCGGGGCTGATGAATCCGTAATACCCAGATACATATTTAACGGCAATAAAAAACGGGCAGAATATCTGCCCGTTTTTTATGCTGAATTAGCGCGATTTAAATATCCCAGAACAGCAACAGAATGGTCAGCGTTGCCGCGCCCACCAGAATATTCATCGGAATACCCACGCGCAGGAAATCGCGGAATTTATAACCGCCCGGGCCGTACACCATCAGGTTGGTCTGATAGCCCAGCGGGGTGGCGAAGCTGGCCGAAGCCGCCATCATAATCACCAGAATAAAAGGTTCATGGGCGACACCGGCTTTGTCGGTCATTTCCAGCACGATCGGCAGCATTAATACCGCTGCGGCATTATTGGTAATCACCTCAGTCAGAATGGAAACCACCACATAGGTAAGGATCAGCATCAGCCACGGGCGGTAATCACTGAGCTGCACAATATTTTCCGCCAGGTAGGCGGCCACGCCGGTTTTCTGCAGCGCGGAGCCTAAGGCAAAAGACGCGGCAATGGTAATCACCACGGTTAAATCGATACTGCGCTCGGCCTGCTCCAGCGTTAAACAGCCGGTCGCCAGCATTAAACCGGCGCCGATCAAGGCGGCGTTTAACATCGAAATCCAGCCCAGTCCCGCCGCCAGAACCACCACCGTAAGAATGCCCCAGGACAACCAGGCGCGATTATGACGCGGGGTTTCTTTGCCCAGATCGTTAATTAACAGGAAGTCTTTATTAAAACGCTGACGGCTGACAAAGGCCGGACGCGCTTCCAGCAATAAGGTATCACCGGCCTGCAGTTTAATGGCGCGCAGATTACCCGGAATCCGCTCGCCGTTGCGTGCTACTGCCAGCACCACCGCACCATAACGGTCACGGAAACGGGCATCGCGGATCGCCTGACCAATGGCGGCACAATGCGGTGACACCACCGCCTCAACCAGACAGCGCTCCGGCCGCGCCTGACTCAGCGCCAGCTCACCGGCCATGGCCGAAGGCACAATGCCGTTAATGCGCAGCAATTCAGAAATGGCCTGGGTATCACCGGCGAATACCAGACGGTCGCCGCCCTGCAGCCGCTCTTCGGAGGATACTGCGGTCAGCACCGTGGCGCCGCGTTCAATCTCCACCAGATAAACCCGCTCGAGATCACGCAGACCGGCTTCCAGCACGGTTTTGCCAACCAGTGGCCCGTCACTGGCGACCGACACTTCGAGGGTAAATTCGCGCAGGTTTTCGAAGCCTTCGCCACTGCGGCGCTGTGGCAGCATGCGCGGAAAAAACAGCCACATAAACAGACCGCCGATAATAGCGACCGGCAGACCAATGGCGGTAATGGAAAACAGCGAGAAGCCTTCGCCACCGGTCAGCGACTGGTACTGACCATTCACAATCAGATTGGTGCTGGTGCCGATCAGTGTCAGGGTGCCGCCGAGAATGGCGCTGTAGCTGAGCGGAATCATCAGCTTGGACACACTGATACCAATCTTCTGCGACCAGCTGTTAATCGCCGGAATCATGGTCGCCACCACCGGCGTGTTATTAAGGAAGCCGCTGAGCAGCATCACCGGCGCAAAGATGCGCAGCAGCGCCGAACGCAGGGTCAGCGGCCGACCGAGTAAGCGGTTGACCAGAATGTCGATACCACCGGAGGCATGAATACCCGCCGCCACCACAAACATGGCCGCCACGGTAATCAGACCGCTGTTACTGAAACCCGCCAGCGCCTCGCCACTGCTTAACACACCGCTGACGCTGAGCAGGGTTAATGCTGCCATCATCGCCAGATGCGGCCGTACCGAAGTAAAAATAAGCGTCAGCAGCACCGCTGCGGTCAGTGTAAGAGAAAACCAGCCTTGCCAGTCCACGGCATGCTCCGGATAACAGAAAGTGATGCATATTAACCGGAGTAACCAGAACTCGAAGGAATATTAAGTAATTTAAAGGTAACTAAATCGCATAAGAATACAGACTGCCTTGCGGGCACTAATCCAGCCGTTAGCCCAGCCGTGGCTCGGGCAGCGGCAGCAACTCAGCGGTCGCCAGCGCGCGTGCCTGCTCTTCACTCAGCCCCAGCGCACGCAGCACCAGTTCGGCACAGTCACTGCCGGCATCACGCCAGGTGCGCAGACCTTCGCGTACCAGATAAATCGCGCCCAGCACCGAGCTGGCGATCATAGTGACCACCGCCGACAGCTGATCTGCCCGTATGCGGTACTGGCCACACTGAATCCCATCCATCAATACCTGCACCGGCGCGCCGGCACCCAGACGGCGCAAGGCCGCACTGCTGAAGCCAAAACGGCTGATAAAGTTACCCCAGGCCGGTTCTTCGTGGGCGCGACGCACATACAGACGGATCGCAGTCGCCAGCTTGGCCGCCGGATCATTCTGCTGGCGGAAGCTGCTGACAATACGCTGGTTCATATCCGTTGCCAGAGTCACCGCCACTTCTTCAAACAGCCCCTGAATAGAATCGACGTGGTTGTAAACCGTGCCACGGGCAACGCCGGCAATATCCGCCAGCTCGCGCACCGTAACCTGAGTTGCGCCCTTTTCGGCAAACAACTGCAGTGCAGCGTTGTAGATACGGCGCTGGGCGGTGGTTAAACCCGGTTGCAACATCATCGGCTCCTGAAACAAATACAGACACCGGACGTAATAACGCCCGGTGAAATAAAAATTCGGTATGCAGGATGGTTTTATCGACACCCTCTCAGTCTGCGGCAGGAGGGTTTAGAAGCCGGAAGGAACCGGCAAAGAAGGTGCGATTGTACCACAAGCGGGTTGATCGCCTGAACGGGGAAAACGGGGCTCAGAGCCGACAATCGGCGTGTTTGGCTGGAACGGGCTGTTGCAGCCGGGAGCTAACAGTTGCATTCCCACGCGGAGCGCAGGAACGAGAACGCTCTCACCTGGCTCCCACGCTCTGCGTGGTAGCCCTTGCTGGCACAGTTACATTCCCACGCGGAGCGCAGGAACGAGAACGCTCTCACCTGGCTCCCACGCTCTGCGTGGTAGCCCTTGCTGGCACAGTTGCATTCCCACGCGGAGCGCAGGAACGAGAAAAAGATAGGAACGAGAAAAAGATAGGAACGAGAAAAAGACAGGAACGAGAAATCTGAGACAGGAACGAGAAGGGAGGGCCGAATCCGGCCCTAATTCAGCACAACCGGCACTTCCAGAATGGCCGCTATGGTACGTACCAGATCCAGTTCTATCGGACGCTGCTGGCCATCGCTGTTAATGCACACCTGCATGGCTTTCACTAACCGGCCTTTAATATGCGGGTAGGCTTCAGTCAGTTTGGCCAGTGCCTGATTCAGTGGTTTTAAGCTGTTGCTGCGCGGCTGCAGCGCCAGACCATTAAAACCAGCGGCGCTGACGGCGGCGTTAAAGGCTTCACTGGCAGCCTCGGCGGTGTCATGACCAAAGTGCGCAAGGGTCGACAGCACAATGGCCAGTTCGTTAGTCAGTGCCTCGGCTTTTGCGTGTTTGGCGGCAACCGGCTGCACCGGTTCAAACTGCGGATTCAGGTACTGCAGCACCAGCCGGTACAGGCACCATTCGAAGATGTCGATCTCGCCATCGGCTTTGGCCAGCTGCACCAGCGTCTGCCGGAAGTTCTGATACTGAGTGTCCGACAACTGCTTCAGTGCCGGCATCGACAACTCCACCAGCGGTAAGCGTTCGGCCGGATTCAGTCCACGCAGCAACGGCAGAATACGCAGCGTCTGCTGGTAAAAATCCATGCCTTGCTGAGTGCGGATCATATCCAGCTGTTGCTCGTGCACAAAGCGTGAGGGCTCGGCCATCAGCAATGCAAATACCAGCGCGCGGGCGCTGTAGGCATCACGCGCAGCATCCTGCAGACGTGGCAGATTCTGTGCGCTGTCGGCGACCGCGGCTGTTGGTTCAGGCGCAGCAGACTGCTGTGCACCAGCGCCACTGTGGGCCATGCTGACGCCCGCTATTCCTGCGGCAATGCCTCTGGCCAGTGCTTCCTGACTGAGGCCGGCGCCGGCAGTCTGGGTGGCAACTTCCGGGGCTTCGTATTCTGCGGCATCGCGGGTCTGCGGCGGCAGATAGCGGCCGTCCCAGCGCGGATCGACCCGGCGGATACGCTCTTCCAACGGTGGGTGGGTGGCAAACCAGCTCACCCGGAACGGCAGCGCCTGACCAAAAAACAGGTGTGCGGTTTCTTCCCGCTCGGGGCTGCTGATTTCGGAACCGGCGCCATAGCCGATCACTTTCAGCGCGCCGCCGATGCTGTCCGGATTACGGGTAAACTGCACCGCCGAGGCATCGGCCAGAAATTCACGCTGACGCGAGACGGCGGCCTTGATCAGGTTGCCGAAAAAGACACCGCTGTAACCGATCACCACCAGCCCGAGTCCCAAACCAAGCAAGGCCGCGCCGCTGTTGTCTTTACTGTCACGGCTGCGGTAGCGCATGCTGCGTGAGGATGATTCGAGCAGAAAGCGGCCGATCAGGCCGATAAACAGAATACCGAACAGCACCGCCATCAGGCGGATGTTCAGGCGCATATCGCCGTTAAAAATATGACTGAACTCGTGCGCCAGTACGCCCTGCAGCTGGTCGCGGCTGAGCTGTGTCATACAGCCGCGGGTAACCCCGATGACGGCATCGGAAGGCTGATAACCGGCGGCAAAGGCGTTGATGCTGGCATCGTCGAGCACATACACCGGCGGCACCGGCATACCCGAGGCGATGGCCATTTCTTCCACCACATTGAGCAAACGGCGTTCGTAGAAATCTTTGCTGTTGGGCAGCAATAAGCGTCCGCCCAGCGACTCCGCGACTTTACGTCCGCCACCGCGCAGCATCAGCCATTTCACCAGACTGGCGGCGACGATCACCACGATCACGCCGGCAGAAATCAGCAGCCATTGCTCAACATTCATATAGGCAAACAGACCGGGCTGCTGCGGCAGACCGGTTGACGGGTCAAAGGCCAGTTCGGTCACATCGGTGTAGGTGCCGACAATCTGGGTATCGGTTACCCACAACAGTGCGCTCACCAGCATATTCAGCAGCACAATCAGGCAGATCACAGCACCGGCAAATAACAGCACCAGCTGTTTGCTGCGCTTACGCGCCTGATCCTGATGGGAGAAAAAATCCATGATGTATTCCGGATGGAAAGCCGCGGCTGCCAGCAAAGTGGCAGCCGCCGGCAATGTCAGAAGCTGACTTTAGGAGCGCTCTGAATCTGCGCGCTGTCTTCAAATTCCAGCAGTGTGGCATTCGCCGGATGACCGAATTTTGCTGCCAGAACCACCGGCGGGAATGACTGGCGGTAGGTGTTGTAGGCGGTTACCGCATCGTTAAATGCCTGACGGGCAAAGGCCACTTTGTTTTCAGTGCTGGTCAGCTCTTCCGACACCTGCATCATGTTCTGATTGGCTTTTAAATCCGGGTAGGCTTCCATCACCACATTCAGACGACCCAGCGCTCCGGCCAGAGCCCCTTCGGCACCGGCCAGCTGTTTCATGGCATCGGCGGCACCCGGGTTACCCGCTGCGGCTTTTAAGCCTGCTGCCGCCGCATTACGGGCAGTCACAACCGCTTCCAGTGTTTCACTTTCGTGCTTCAGATAGGCTTTGGCGGTTTCGACCAGATTCGGGATCAGGTCATAGCGGCGCTTCAGTTGTACTTCGATCTGGGCGAAGCCATTTTCGTAGCGGTTTTTCAGCGTCACCAGGGTGTTGTAGATATTGATGGCATAGACCACCAACAACGCCAATACGACCAGAATCACGATGGTTGAAGTCGACATAAATATTCCTTGTAGATTTTCCGTTATTTTCTGAACTGACCCGCAGTTACTTGTACCAGCTGCCGGAGGCATTCTGGTAATACTGACCCGCTGCTGCCGCTTTCTGCGTCAGCTTATCACCGGCAATCTTTTCGATATTGGCCAGCGGGGTGTTCTGCTTGGCAGCAATTTCCTGATATTTGGCTTTGCGCTGCTGGTTGATTTCCACCACCAGAGCGGCGGCTTCGCTGTTACCACTGGCCACCAGCCCTAAGTAACCATTGGTCTGTTCGCCCACCAGGCCCATCTGTTTGGCGCCATCGAGGTCCAGTGCCCAGCTGCTGAGCGATACCAGTAAAGCGGCGGTTAATAATGCGATTTTTTTCATAGCTAATTCCTTCTCCGTCGGTTTCGGCTCAGAACAGTCCGTCTTCTTCTTCAAACAGGTTTTCCAGTTCTTTCTCAACCTTCACCCGCACTTCATGTTCAATCTTCACGTTCAGATTAATGGTGATGGGTTTTTCCGGAGCCGCCACTTTTAACGTGCAGGCGCTGAGTGGCGCCAACAGCAACAGCGCCAGCAGCGTGTTTTTCGCCAGCAGGATTAGTTTCATAGCCGTCGGTCCTTCCGATCCTTCGTTAATTTCGCAGTTACTCTATCTGCCTGTCAGGCCAATGCAAAGCCTGACGGGCTGTGATTGTTCATGCTATTTCTTTTTGCGGATACCGTAAGTCGCCTGCGCTTTGGCCTTTGCCTTGGCTTTGGCGCGTTGCTTACGCGGATTACCGCGGCGCTCCAGACCTTCGTCAAAGCTGGGTTCAAAACCCGTCAGCCAGATCATCGGCAGCGGCCGTTTGATCAGCGCTTCGATATCGGCCAGCAGGTTTTCTTCGTCCCGCGCCACCAGACTGATGGCATGACCATCATTGCCTGCGCGCCCGGTACGGCCGATACGGTGTACGTAATCTTCGGCATTAAATGGCAGTTCAAAGTTCACCACATGGCTTAAAGCAACGATATCGATACCGCGTGCCGCTACGTCGGTGGCGATTAAGGCGCGGATTTTACCTTCGCGGAAATCGTCCAGCGCCCGCTGACGCGCGCCCTGACTCTTATCGCCATGCAGGGCATCGGCTTTGATGCCGTCCAGCGCCAGCTCTTTCACCAGTGCATCGGCACCTTGCTTGGTACGCACAAACACCAGCACCTGCTGCCAGTTACCGGAGCCGATCAGAAACGCCAGTGCCGCCGCTTTTTTGCCTTTATCCATCTGATACAGCGTCTGCTGAATGGCATCGACGGTGCTGTTCTCTGGTGTAACTTCCACCAGCAGCGGATCGCTGAGCATACTGTACGCCAGATCTTTTACCGTTTTGGGAAAGGTGGCAGAGAAAAACAGCGTCTGCCGTTCTTTCGGCAAAGCGCGCAGGATGGCAAAGATTTCATCACTGAACCCCAGATCGAGCATACGGTCGGCTTCATCCAGTACCAGCGTACTGACCGCATCCAGCGTCAGGGCTTCCTGACGCAGCAGATCCAGCAGCCGCCCCGGTGTGGCCACCAGAATCTCCAGCCCCTGAGCCAGCGCATCAATCTGCACCTTCAGGCTGACGCCACCATAGGCCACACCGGTGCGCAGGCGCGTGCCCTGACTGTAACGCACGCTGCTGTCGGCAACCTGCTGCGCCAGCTCTCGGGTCGGGGCGATCACCAGCAGGCGTGGCTGCCTGGCAGCGGCTGGTTCCTGCGCCAGTAAACGCTGGATCTGCGGCAACAGAAAGGCGGCGGTTTTGCCGGTACCGGTCTGTGCTCCGGCCAGCACATCGCGCCCGGCCAGCACGGCCGGAATCGCGCCCTGCTGTACCGCCGTTGGCTGTGCATAACCCAGAGCAGCAAGGGTAGAAAGAAGCGGGTCAGTAATACCCAGATCGGCGAACGCCATGGTGAAATTCTCAGGCCGTAAAAGCGCACATTGTAGCATGAGCTGCCCCGCGCTATGGCCTGTGTCGGCTATAGTCAGAACATGCCTGTTCAGCGGAAAAGCCTGTGCCCCGAATCCTGTTTATCCGTTTGTTACTGCTGTTGCCTGTAGCCTTCAGCAGCCATGCCGACACAATCCGCATGGCGGTCGGCCTGGCACTGCCACCCTATGTGATATCCGCCGAAGACCGTGGCATGGAACTGGATATCGTGCGCGAGGCACTGGCTCTCGCTGGCCACCGGCTGTTACCGGTTTATGTGCCCTTTGCCCGTGTGCCGGACAGTTTTAAATCCGGCGATACCGATGCCGCCATGACGGTTACCGAAGCCGCCGGGCTGGCCGCGTTTTATTCTGACGAGCATATCGAATACCGCAATACTCTGGTGGCACTGGCAGAACGCCGGCTGCAGATCACTGCATTCAGTGATCTGCTTGATTACTCACTGCTGGCCTTTCAGAACGCCAGCCATTATCTGCCAGCGGCTTATCAGACGATGGCTGCACAACATCAGAACTACCGTGAAATCGCCCGGCAAAACATTCAGGTTGCCATGCTGTTCAGCGGGCGCATCGACGCCATCGTGCTGGATATTAATATTTTCAATTACTACCGCCGCCAGGAAAGGCAGATGAATGTCAGCGCAGATGTGCAGTTTTTTATGCTGTTTCCGCCAACCGCTTATAAGGTGGCCTTTGCCCGGCAGGCATGGCGGGACGACTTTAACCGTGGTCTGCAACAGCTGCGCAGCAGTGGCCGTTACCAGCAGATTCTCGACGCTTATCTGCGCCCCGAGGCGGGAGCCCTCAGCCCTGATACTGCGCCAGTGCCGCAGTAACCTTCTGCACATAGTTGCGTGTTTCTTCGTATTTAAGCCGCGTGCGCAAATGGGCGTATACCTGCTTCGGGCTCATGGCATTAATGCGCCGCGCCGCCTCTTTAACCGAGGTGTTGCCACTGAAAGCGCGGGCAACGTTACCGGCACCGGTGTTGTAAGCGGCAATCACACAATAAAGGCGGCTTTGCGGATCGGTTACGGCGCTCAGATACTGGCGGTCGAGAATATGCAGATACGCACAACCCAGCTCGATATTGGTCTGTGGTTTAAACAGCTCGGCACCGGTGAGCAGGCGCTCTTTGCCATACACCTTTTTCGTCGCATCACGCCCGGCACTGCCCGGCACAATCTGCATCAGACCAAAGGCCGGTACATGGCTCTGCGCCATCGGGTTAAACGCCGACTCGGTCTGCATAATGGCCATGACCAGAGCCGGAGACACCCGCCATTTAGCAGAAGCCGTCTGCACCAGCGGCAGGAAATTCTGTGCCCGTGCCGGTAACGCCTCGGCCTGCAGCGGAATGGTGACGGTAATCACCTTACCTTTGCTGGTGTTCTGCTGTTGCTGTCTGGCCTGACGCAGCAGGGCATCAATGTCTTCCTGACGGATACCACTGACCCCCTGCGAACTCGACGGCGGCTGGCTGCCGGCTACTTTGTTCAGCAATGGGTCCTGCTGGTACGACTGGCGGATACTGGCCTGCACCACCTTTTCGAATTCGGCGCGGATGCGCGCTTCACTCAGCCGTGCTGCGTCTTCACCGGTAAACGACAGGCGGACTTCGTTATGTTCAAAGTCCACCACACGGCGGGTCTGCAGACGGTTATCGTATTCCACCCAGACTTTCTTATCGGACAGCTCCGGGCGGCTCCAGACCCGCCCAAGGCGGTTCTGATAATCTTTGTAAGCCGCCAGATAGGCCTGGCGATACTGCAGCCATTCCTGCTGAATCGACGCCGCCCCCTCACGCTGCAGACGCTGATAGCGTTCAAAACCAGTCTCGGCACGCACGGCGGCAGGCAGCAGCAAAGCGCCACCCAGAGAGATACTGAAAGCAAGCAGATCACGGCGTTTCATCGGTTTTCCTTTATCTTTCCTGAAGCGGGACACAGCAGAGCGGCTACAGGGTAGTGCATCTGCCAGCGCAAACGAAGTATGGCGGTTTTTTGCGCTGGATCGTTTTTCCGTCAGGCAATCGGAGTTTTAATTTAAACCCCTACAAAATGCCGCTATAATCCCCGCGATTTCAATAACGGTAAGCCGTGAAACCACAGAGTTCGCGCCTTGACTGAAGAATTTATTACCCCCAGGTGCTGCTACCTTGCAGGTAACAGGCCCTATAAGAGGACTCTTCCGTGAAACAACTGAAAGCACTGATCCTGGCAGCCGCCACTCTGCTGATGGCCCAAGCCCACGCTGCAACTGACGCCCAGAACGACAAAATCGCTGAACGCATCAAGCCAGTCGGCACTGTATGTGTTGGCGCTGAGTGTGGCGGCGCGGCGGTTGCACCGGCAGAACCACGTTCTGGTGAAGAAGTATTCGGTGCGGCCTGTACCGCCTGTCACAGCATGGGCGTTCTGGGTGCTCCTAAAAAAGGCGACAAAGCCGCATGGGATGAGCGTCTGGCCAAAGGTATGGACAAAACCCTGCAGAACGCTCTGCACGGTCTGAACGCCATGCCACCTAAAGGCAACTGTGCAAACTGTTCCGATGACGAAATCCTGGCTGCTATCAAGTACATGTCAGGACGTTAATACGTCGGAACATAAAAAAAGCCGCATCGTTGAATGCGGCTTTTTTTTACCCGGAATCTGTCCGGTTCAGCTCAGCTCAACCCGCCCAGATCAGCCCGCCGATGACACCAGGCGGATCACATCCGCATAACCCGGCGGCTTCTGCACCAGACCACGCTGGCGCAGCAGGCCATGCAGTTGCGGTAAACGGTAGTAGGGTACCGATGCCATCAGATGATGTTCGATGTGGAAATTCACCCGCACCGGCGCAACAAAACTGCGTGCCAGCCAACCGGCATGGGTTGTCCGGGTGTTACGCAGCGGGTTATCACTGCCTTCGGTCATGGCATGCTCAGCCATTGCACGGATACGGATAAACAGCGGATAAGGGATCAGCCAGGCTGCCACCCACAGCAGATACAGTTGCGGCCAGCCAGCTGCCCACAACAGCAGGAACAGCAGAGCGTTCACCAGTAACGACGGCAAACTGTTGCGCACAAATGCCGCCACATAGCTGAACAGGCTGCGACCTTCGCGGGGCAACCACTGCACATCATTGGCGACGGTCCACTGCAGCATGCCCGCATTCATCAGCGCGACCCCGGCCAGATATTTCAGCCCGGTCAGGCCACTGAGGTCACGGGCAAATTTGCGCAACATAGAAACCCTGCTGGTTGGCAGGCCGCGCACCAGAGACAAATCAGGATCATCATCACGACCGGTAAAACTGTGATGGCGCATATGGTGGCTGCGGTAGCGGTACAGATCCAGACTGATTGGCCGCGCGCACAGCCAGTCGCTGAGCTGATTATTGCCAAAGCGGCTGTTAAACAGCGTATTGTGACTGGCCTCGTGGGCCAGAATGGCCAGCGCCAGCTGACGCCCGCCCAGAATCATCAGGGCCAGTAACACACCGGGCAATAACAGATACCAGGGCTGCTGCAGAGCCCAGGCTGCCAATATAAAAGCCCCGCCAATAATCAGCCAGGTGGATGCAATCGCCCAACCGCCGCGCCAGTCGGAACGCCGGGTCAGAGCGCGTATTTCTTCGCGCGACAGAAAGTCGGTTACTTTCGGACTGCGTTGCTGACGCAGAAGATCATCGTTAGATGCAGACATAGGCCCTCGCACAACAGCAGAATTATTCTTATTCCTCCATAGTACCCACAAAACACTACATTAAAAAACGTATTATTTAATTTTATGTAATGTTTCTGATCAGGCCTGCGAACGATTGCTCTGCTGATAAAGAGCCTGCCAGATATCGTGACCTACCCGGTCATACTCCAGCAGCACATTCAGATACAGTGCCCGAGCCTCAGCGTCGATCAGCCCGGCAGGCAACAAGGGGTCGAAAACCATCTGCCGGATAGCCTCATCGCCCAGCAGAAACGACTCCCGCGCCGCCTGCTCAAGCGACAGTTCAGGCACCCGCTGCAGCCACTCCTGTAAAATCTGTGTCTGCTGCCGGTAGCCGTTGTTCAGAGCGCTGCAGTCCCAAAGTCCCACAGCCCGTTGCTGACGCACACTATCGAGCCCGGATAACTGAAAAACCATCTGCTCCTCTCCCAGCTTCTGCAGGCGTATACGCAATGCCTCACTGCTACCGGCCAGATTATCCGGGCGCAGATACAGTTCCCGCTCCAGCTCGGCGCAGCCACACAACGCCAGCGCCCGTTCACGCACGGCCAGTTGCTTACGGTCGCTGCGGCCAAGACCGGCACAATGCACGGCCAGCCACTGGCCGTTCCAGGGTTGTAACTGTGCCACCGATTCCCGCCAGCCACGGATCTCACCGGCCAGCGTCCAGGCCCTCGGGGTAAGCTGATATTGTCCGCGCGCAGTAGCTTCAATCAGGCCTTCTGCCGTCAGACGGGTCAGGGCGACACGGATGTGGTTCTCAGCAATATCAAACAAGGCACCGGCGCTGATGGCATCACGGGCGCTGAGCTGTTGCCCGTCAGCCGCCAGCAGCAGTTTCAGAATCAGGGGTTTGGGTTGCAGTTGCATAGACAGCCTTTATTGCAGACAGCGCACCTTAGCGCAGCCGACTGCAAACACCAAGTGCACGCGCCCACCATTGAGTGGCGATTAATAAACATAAATTCAGCGAAACACACTGGCGGAAATCCGTCGTCAGCCGCACGTTATTGTAGAAAAAATGCACTTTTCGCGGTTTTTTTCGTAAAAATTTTTTACACCCTCTGGCGGAAATCTGAGCCTCGGCTATATGTTATGCGAAATAAATTTTCCTCTTCACTTTCCTCAGTAGCGGAGATCAAAACATGGCTGAAGAAGAACTGGATATGCAGGACGAAAACATGGAAGACGATGACGAACTGGAAGCATCTGCCGATGATGACAGCGGCGACGATTCTGACTCTGATTCCGACAGCAGCGATAACGAAGATCTGGCTGCTGCGGCTGCCAGTGCACATTCCTCTCTGGCGGCACGCAATAAAGTACGCGAATCCATGGCGGCCGAAATAGAAGCGTTCCTCGCCCGCGGTGGTCAGATTCAGCAGGTTGACGATAACGTCATGGCCGATCCCCCACGCAAACCACAATCCAGCTACGGCAGTCGTCCGATCTGAGCGGAGCGTCTGTCCGCCACTGGCATTAGGCCGGAGCCGTCAGCCTCTGACGGAGCCGGTCTGCCACTTACGGGCCAGATGATGCCGACCGGTCGACATTTCCCGCGTTTTACTCACACCTCTGTTTTTTTAGCTGGTATGCTCGCCCCAACTTCAGGCAGGAAGCCAGAATTATGTTTATTTATTCAAAGAAGTCCCGGCGCCGTATGCATGCAATTCCCGCAGCCATTGCTCTGTTAGTGGTTACTCTTTTCTGGCTTTTTTCCGGTGCGCATAAAGCACAGGCAGAAACCGTCTTTTCGGCCACCGAGCTATCCAGCTGGTCGGTTGAATGTGAAGACTGCCATCTGGAAGCTCAGTACGATGTTATCGTCGGCGATGTGGTTCGCCTCGAAAGCCGTGAGCATCTGGCGTTACAACGCAGCGTTAAAGAGCAGCCAACACAACCGCAATTAAGCTGGCGCTGGAGTGTCGACCGCTCTGTCGACAGTGGTCCGCTGGTACGGGTGTCGGTCTATCTGCAGGATACCGACGACTGGCCAGAGCGCATTATCCATTACGTCTGGGACAGCAGCCGCGAAGCCGGAAGCCATGAAGCCTTATCCGATTTTGAATATCTGATCGTGGCCACAGGCCTTGGCAGTAAAGCTGAGAGATGGGAAGAGGTCAGCGCTGATCTGAATGCCGACTGGCAGAAACTTTATAACGAACCGCTGCCACCGCTGGATCATCTGGAAGTAGCACTGGGTATGCCGGAGCAGGATATTGTTGCCGGTGCCTTTATCGAAAAAATCAGTCTGACATCTGCTCAGCCAGCGCCCCAACCGCAGCCGGCAATTGCGATAAATGAGTAATTTCCTGATCGGGCTGAACATCTGCTTCTGCCCAGGCAGCATCGCTTAAATTCACCCAGATCGTTTTCATTCCCAGGCGCGCCGCCGCCACAATATCCTGTTCCTGATGATCACCGATATGAATGCACTCCTGTGCAGTCACGCCGGCATGCTGCAGTGCCGCCTGAAATAAATCCGGTTGCGGTTTCGGTGCACCCAGCTGCTCGGCAGTGAAATACGCATGAAACAGCGTGTTAATGCCGATCAGTTCAAGGTCGGCGTTGCCGTTGGTCAGCGCGATTAACGGATACTGTGCCGCCAGTTGCTGTAATGCCTCAGCGGCACCATCAAACAGCGCGACTTCACTGCGCGCGCGGTAAAACACCTGGAATGCCTGCGCGGCAAGCGCGGCGGCGCGTTCACGTTCCACACCGCTTTGCATAAACACCCGGCGCAGCACTTCTTCGCGCAGTTTGGAAACCTGAAAGCGCAATTGCGGATAGCACTCAGCAATCTGATTGCGGTACTCACGCAGCGCTTCAAGGCTGTAGAAAGAGGCCGCCTGCGGGCAGTGTTCACTGATCCAGGCGTGGGTTTTGCGCTCGGCCGCGACAATTACCGGGTCGGTTTCCCACAGGGTGTTGTCGAGGTCGAGGGTCAGCAGACGTAACGCCAAACTCAGGCCACCGGAATCTGTGGCAGACGCAGGGCTAGAATATCGGCGATATAGTCGAGGAACAGGGTGTCCATCGAGCTGCGGTAATAACCCGGGTCCGCACTGGCAATGGTCAGCACACCGTTATTGCCCTGACCACGGATCTGCGCCGCTGCCACCGAGCGGGTGTCGGTGGTATCAATTCCCAGCAGGCGGGCAATATCTTCAGCACCCAACTGCCCGCAAAGCGCACGGTGGCCTTTGAATAAGCGATGAATATTACGCTGGGTGTCGGCATTGCGGATCGCCACCAGCGGTGCATCCAGATTACGTTCGGTAAAATGCAGCAGCGCCCAGGCATCCACACCAAAGTCTTTGCGCAGGGAATCATCCAGTGCCGCCTGCACCGCCAGCCAGTTTTCTGCTTCCACCAGCGCCAGCACCAGACGACGGCTTTTCTCAAACAACTGGTCATTACGGCGGGCGTTTTCCAGCAGATCAGACAGGCGCTGACGCAGCTCGACGTTGCGCTGGCGGTGTACCGACAACTGGCGTTCAACCAGACTGGTCGCCGCGCCGGCATTGTGCGGTACACGCAGATCGGCCAGTAAGTCGTCTTTGCCGATAAAAAAGTCCGGGTGGTCCTGCAGGTACTGCACGACATCGGCATCGGTTAAGCGGGGTTGCTGGCTCATTCCTGTCCTTCCTAAATATTGATCCGGCCTTCGAAGACCGTCACCGCCGGGCCAGTCATGCGTACACTTGACTGACCATCCCATTCTATAAACAAATCACCGCCGGGCAATGACACGGTAACACCGGGCTTCAGCCAGCCACGCAGCTGACCGGACACCACCGCCGCACAGGCACCGGTACCACAGGCGAGGGTTTCGCCCGCACCGCGTTCGTACACGCGCAGGCGGACATGGTGCTCGTCCACCACCTGCATAAAGCCGACATTCACTTTACGCGGGAACAAACGGTGCGGTTCGATCAGTGGTCCCCACTGCTCAACCGGAGCCGTGTCGATATCCTCAACACGCAGTACCGCATGGGGGTTGCCCATCGAAACAGCACCCAGCGCCACCTCACCAATGCCTTCGATGTTCACTTGATATTCAGGTGCAAAGCCATCGGCGATAAACGGAATCTGCGCTGGTTCGAGTACAGGCTTGCCCATATCGACCACCACCTGACGATCGTCGGTCAGGTGCAGTTCCATAATGCCACTGGCAGTTTCAACGCGGATATCACGCTTGCCGGTCAGGTGCTGATCGTAAACAAAACGGGCGAAACAGCGCGCGCCGTTGCCACAGTTTTCTACTTCACTGCCATCGGCGTTAAAAATACGGTAGCGGAAATCCACATCCGGCTTACTGGGCTGTTCAACGATCAGCAGCTGATCGAAGCCGATACCGAAATTCCGGTCTGCCAGTTCACGCACCCGGTCCGGACGGATATGACCACTCTGGGTGACCAGATCGATCACCATAAAGTCATTTCCCAGACCGTGCATTTTGCTGAACTTTAACCACATAGTTGTATTCGCTCAGTTGGCCGGCAGAACAGATTCACCAGCATAGAGGCTGGCAATGGTTTCGCGCTCACGCACCACATGGGCCTGAGTACCATCGACCATAATCTCGGCAGCGCGGCCACGGGTGTTGTAGTTGGATGCCATGACAAAACCATAAGCACCAGCCGACATTACCGCCAGCAGATCGCCTTCGCTCAGTGCCAGCTCGCGGTTCTTACCGAGGAAGTCACCGGTTTCACACACCGGGCCAACCAGATCGTAAGTACGCAGCGGCGCATCGCTGTTCTCAACCACAGGTTTGATGTCCTGCCAGGCGCTGTACAGCGCCGGACGGATCAGGTCATTCATCGCACCGTCAATGATGGCAAAGTTTTTGTGGTCGTTCAGCTTCAGGTATTCCACACGGGTGAGGAATACACCGGCATTGGCGGCCACAGAACGGCCCGGCTCAAAAATCAGTTTAAAGCGACGCTCGCCCAGACGGGCTTTAACCGCGGCAATATATTCTTCGGCACTGGCTGGTGTTTCATCACGGTACTGCACACCCAGACCGCCACCCAGATCGAGGTGCTCAATGGTGATGCCCTGCTCTGCCAGGGTATCGATCAGCACCAGCAGACGATCCAGCGCGTCGAGGAACGGACGGATCTCGGTCAGCTGACTGCCAATATGGCAATCCACACCTTTCACTTCAAGGCCCGGCAGGCTCGCCGCTTTGGCGTACACGCGCGGCGCATCGTTGATATCGACGCCGAACTTGTTGTCTTTCAGACCGGTGGAAATATAAGGGTGGGTCTGGGCATCGACATCCGGGTTAACGCGCAGGGAAACGTGCGCTACCTGACCGCGCTCGGTGGCTACCGCACTCAGACGCTCCAGCTCGGCTTCGGACTCGACGTTAAAGCAGTAAACGCCCACTTCCAGCGCGCGCGCCATTTCATGAGCCTGTTTGCCTACACCGGAGAACACCACTTTTTTCGGGTCTCCGCCTGCCGCCAGCACACGCTCCAGTTCGCCCAGGCTGACGATATCGAAACCGGCACCCTGTTGCGCCAGCACGTTCAGTACTGCCAGGTTGGAGTTGGCTTTAACCGCGTAGCACACCAGATGCGGCCATTCGCCCAGAGCTTTGGTGTACGCGTTGAAATGTTGTTCCAGAGCGGTACGGGAATACACGTACAGCGGCGTACCGTGCTGGCTGGCCAGTGCGGCAAGAGAAACCTGTTCGGCGTGCAGCACGCCATTCTGATATGTAAACATCGGCATGGTGAGGATTACTTTTCCATAGAATCTGCGGTGGCAGGAGCATCCTCCGGCAGATACAGCGGGCCTTTTTGTCCACAGGCAGACAGTCCGGCTGCCAGCAGCAGGGACAGTAAGATGAAAACAACGGGGCGTGCACGCATCATCGGGAATCTCCGGAATTTGGCGGCATTATACGGGGATTCCTGCACACTGTCTGCGGCTGCAGAAGGCAGATAATACTCAGGGATTGCTGTCGTTCACGGCCTGATTCAGACGATTTTCAAGGCGCTGCTTTACCTGCAGGTGCTCAATAATACTAAAGCTGTCAGGCAGCACGATATCACTCAGGCAAAGAGGATAGGCTTCATGACTGCTGCGCAGACGACGCACCTCCGCCGCCACTTCGCGGTAAAGATCACCACCAAATTGCCAGGCACTGTACTCCAGATTATTGCAGTACAGAGTGGGTTGCTGCTGCGCATCCAGCACCGCGCGCAGGTCGATGCTGGCACTCTGCTCCGCCAGCTCCGGCAAGCGGCGGCGCACCATCTCAAACTCATAGCTCTGTGGTTTACGGCGTAATTCAAACAGCATCAGCTTACGTGGCTGCACCCGCCCGCTCTGCTGCTGCCAGCGCTGATCAAGCTGGCGCAGAAAACGCACCAGCGGCAATAACCACTGACTGCTGTTACCGCTATCCGGCCACTGCTGATGCAGCAATGCGCCTTTTTCGTCGAGAAAATAAAAGAACAAGCGCCCGTCTTTGCGCCAGTAAAACAGCTGCCACAAGCCACTGCGACTCTGCTCAAAGATCAGCCGCAACGGGCTGGAATGCAGCGCTGCACGGTCGAGGATATAGGGCGTAAAATGGGTAAGTGGGCGCTGCAGCAGCGCCAGTAATTTCATCGGGGAATCGGCAATGCGCAGCTGTACCCCCTCACGGCTGTTTTCCAGCAGGTAATAGGTTTCGGCGGCTTCGATCAGATAAGGCGAGCGCGGCTGTGCGCTGAAATGATTGAGCACATCATCCAGCAGTTGCTCGACACGGATGCGAATGGCACTGGAGCGGGTGGCGCAGTGGCACTGAATATTCATCGCCGGCCAGCCAAACTGTTTCACCTGCGGCAGGTACTGCAGCATATGTTGCAGACACTGCAGCATGGCGGCATCGCCGCTGAAGCGTTCCACCAGCCATTCGCCCCAGCTGTTAATGCTGACCAGATCGATGGTCAGAATCAGGTTTTCGCGCGCGGCACTGTAGCCCAGTGCATCGTCGCGGTTACTGATTTTCTGCATACCGCGGCGGCTCAACTGATGCTGCGGATCAACACCGACGTTAACCATTAAATGCCACTGCAGCGGCCGCGCCGGATGGCGGAAATCTTCGGCCTGTGGCTGGTATGGCTGCAGCGAACGGATCACCTGCAGCACTTCTTTCAGCTCATAAGTACTGAGCGGGTTGTACTGCGGATAGAGCGCAATCCGCGTATGACTCTGCAGCAGTTCATTAAAGCGCGCGAAACACAGCAGCTCGACCAGACTGGGCGATTGTTTCAGAACCTGTTCGCGGTCGGGTGCGGCGCCGGGATCAGCCTCGTTACGGCGGAACTGACCGGGAATTAATTGCCAGACATTCTTGCGCAGATTCAGCGACAGCTTTTCCTGCCCCAGCGACGGGCTGATACCCGGATTGATGCTGATTATTTTTCCCGGCCGGGTATCGAAGGCAGCGTATAAGCGGTTACCCAGCACCTGCAGATCACCTTTGCTGATATGCAGGCGCGGCGCGTATTTCTGACTGAAGCCGGCCAGAAAGCGATAGCTGCTGAGCATCTCGCTGATCAGCGCGTTACGCTCGCGGGCAATGCGTACCGGCGACCATTGCGGGCGCTGATCCAGTTCGTAAAAATCGTGTTCGCTCCAGCCCCAGCCGGCGCACAGTTTGCGCATCACCCCGGTACGCCAGCTGTTCTGCTGGGCGCTGCTCAGCTCCGACATCGGGAGTCTGGCTTTGTAATAAAACGCGCGCCGTGCCAGCTGAATGCGTACATCACTGCCTTCGCTCTGCAGCTGTGCGGTCAGCCGGGTCAGCATCAGCAGGTAGGCATCGTTACTTTCGACATCCACCAGCCCCTGATGCACCTGATCTTTCAGGTCCCAGCACAGTGGGCGGATACGCGGATACTGGCTGGCATAGTGGCGGGTCAGCAGCAGTTTCAGCAGCGATTTATACGGATCACTCAGCCCCTTATTCAGCTGCCATAAACCGGCACCGACAAACTCGGCCGGGGGAATGCTGGGGATGGCACCAAAATCCAGCCAGTGGTCAGCATGCACACGATGATGATGGACCAGCCCCTGCCAGAAAGCCTCGGCATTACGCTCTTCTTCATTGGGAATAATCCACCAGCGCGGCTGGCAACCGGCTAACCACAACGCACTGCGGTAAAACTCATCCAGCAACAGCAGGTGCTGGGTGCTGCCGCAATCTTCGCCCTGTGCCGACTGACTCTGGCCACGGCGGAAATCGCTCAGATTCATCAGAAAAAAATGCAGCTCAACGTTCTGGCTTTCTGCCCAGCGCTCAATCAGTTCACACTTTTTTCCCAGCGCACTCAGCTGGCCATTATCCAGGCTCTCGTCGTAGCACAGCCAGACATCCAGATCGCTGGAGCGCGCCTGCGCCAGCGAGCCGACACTGCCCATTAAATACAAACCGGTGATCTGGCGGTTGCTGAACCCGCGTGGCGGCTGCACGCCACGGGCAATGCTCTGCAGACTCTGCAATTGCTGCGCGCTGGCGTTGTAATGGGCGATGCCACAGGGCACCTGATGATCAATGAAACCGGGAAGTTGCTGGTGATTAAGATGCAGCAGCAGTGGCAGCACATCGAGCACGATCTGCTGGCGGCTGGTCATCAGGCTGCGGGTACACTCAAGCCGCGCTTTATTGAGTTGCAGAAACGCGCTGTGCCACTGGTGAACCTGTTGCTGAGAGATCGGACTGGTGATGGCTGGTGTCATCCCCAGAGTATAGATGGCATTTCAGGCCGGGGATGTTTGCGGGCGGACAGAACGCCCTGAACAAGGCAGAAAAAGAAGGGAAATCCCGTCAGCGCAGAAAGCAGAGCCGACGGGATTATGCCGATATAAACCGGCGCTTATTTCATCAGGGCGCGTACATAGTTCGGCAGCGCAAAAGCGGCCACGTGTACGTCGGCATTGTAGAAACGGGTTTCGAAACCGGCAGCGGCAACGCGCTCCGCAATCTGTTCAACGCTCTGCTTGCGCAGCTCGGCATTGTCGGTCGCCCAGGCCAGAGACATCAGGCCACCAATGTAGGTGGGTACCGGCGCCACGTAGAAGCTGGCATCGCTGTACAGCTTGCTCAGACGCTGGAAAGTATTGGTGACTTCCTGACCCTGCATAAAGGGAACACCGTTCTGCGCCACCATAATGCCGCCGGCGTTCAGACAGGTTTTTTCGTCTTTGTAGAAATCGGAGGTGAACAGCACTTCACCCGGACCGATAGGGTCGGTGGAGTCGGAGATAATCACATCAAAGGTATCCTGACACTGAGCCACAAACTCTTTGCCATCGGCAATCACGATATTGGCGCGCGGGTCGTCGAAAGCACCATTGGAATGCTTAGGGAAATACTCTTTGCACATGTCGATCACGCTGCCGTCGATCTCAACCTGGGTCACGTGTTCAACATTTTTATGGCGCAACACTTCGCGCAGAATGCCACCATCACCGCCGCCGATAATCAGTACACGCTTGGGTGCCGGATGGGCAAACAGCGGCACGTGTACCATCATTTCGTGGTAAATAAATTCATCACGCTCGGTGGTCTGCACCACACCATCCAGCAGCATTACCCGGCCCATAAACGGCGTATCAATAATCTGCAGATGCTGGTGCCCGGTTTTCACCTCAAATAACACTTCGCTGACGGTGAAGGACTGGGCATAGCCGTCGTACAGACTTTCAGAAACAACGTTTTTTGCAGACATGGGGATTCCTGTAATGCAGAGCTTAAGTTCGGGCGGGATTATAACGGAATGATGTGCCGGAGTCAGACCGCAGAATCAACGCCGGCGACGGGCGACAGCTTTGACAGGGCGGGCGGCAGCTTTAACCGGGATAGGGGCAGGATCAGGTTTAGCAAGGTCAGGAAAAAACAACACCGGTCAGAGAGCAGACTCTGCTGACCGGTGTGCGCTGAGCATCAGGCGTCTTTGCTGACCACTTCCATCAGATCAACATTCTGGAAGCCACGCGGCAGTTTATTACCACGGCGGCCACGCTCACCCAGATAGTGCTCCAGATCGGCGAACTTCAGTTTCAGATGACGCTTACCGGCATACACCAGCAGCGTGTCTTCCTGACTGAAGGCTACCGCGCCGACCATCAGCTCTTCGCGGGCCGCGGCTTTGGCGCTGTTGATGCTGATCATCTTGTTGCCTTTACCGCGCGCCATCTGTGGCAGATCGGCGGCCGGGAACACCAGCATACGGCCTTCATTGCTGACCGCCGCAATCCAGGATTTCTCCGGATCGCTGATCTTCGCCGGGGCCAGAATGCGGGCGTTATCCGGCACGGTAATCAGATTTTTACCGGCTTTGTTTTTGCTCTGCATATCGGCAATGGTGCCGACGAAACCGTAACCGGCATCGGTGCTGAGCAGATACTGTTCTTCGTCTTTACCCATCAGGGTGCAGATAAAGCTGCTGCCGGCCGGCGGATTGAGCTTACCGGTCAGAGGCTCGCCCTGCCCCCGCGCCGATGGCAGGGTATGCGCCTGCAGACTGTAGGAGCGACCGGTGGTGTCGAGGAAGATCGCGTTCTGGTTCGACTTACCTTTGGCGCTGACCAGGAAGCTGTCACCGGCTTTATAGCTCAGGTTTTCAGCATCCACGTCATGGCCCTTGGCGGCACGTACCCAGCCTTTCTGTGACAGCACAACAGTCACAGCTTCCGCCGATACCAGCTCGGTTTCGCTGAAGGCGCGGGCTTCACCACGAACCACCACCGGCGAACGGCGTTCGTCGCCGTATTGTTCGGCATCGGCACTGATTTCTTTCTTGATCAGGGTTTTCAGACGACGCTCAGAGCCGAGGGTTTTTTCCAGATAATCGCGTTCTTTTTCCAGCTCATCTTGTTCACCGCGGATTTTCATTTCTTCCAGTTTGGCTAAATGACGCAGTTTTAATTCGAAGATGGCTTCAGCCTGAATATCGGAAATACCAAAGCGCTGCATCAGCACCGCTTTCGGTTCTTCTTCACGGCGGATGATTTCGATCACTTCATCAATATTGAGGAAAGCGACCAGTAAACCTTCGAGGATATGCAGACGCGCCAGTACTTTGTCGAGGCGGAACTGCAGGCGGCGACGTACGGTTTCGGTACGGTAGCTGAGCCACTCGCTCAGCATCAGCTTCAGGTTTTTCACCTGTGGGCGGCCGTCCAGACCAATCACGTTCATGTTAACGCGGTAGTTCTTTTCCAGATCGGTGGTGGCAAACAGGTGCGCCATCACCGCATCGGTATCGACCCGGTTGGACTTGGGCACAATCACCAGACGGGTCGGGTTTTCGTGATCCGACTCGTCGCGCAGATCGGTTACCAGAGGCAGTTTTTTTGCCTGCATCTGGGCGGCAATCTGCTCCAGAATCTTGGCACCGGATACCTGATGCGGCAGTGCGGTAATGACGATATCGCCATCTTCAACGGTATAGACCGCGCGCATTTTTACGCTGCCACGGCCATCGCGGTACAGCTTACGCAGATCTTCACGCGGCGTGATGATTTCCGCTTCGGTGGGGAAATCCGGCGCGGTGACGTGTTCGCACAGGGCTTCGATGCTGGCCTCCGGATCATCCAGCAGGTGAATACAGGCGCTGGCCACTTCGCGGATGTTGTGCGGCGGAATATCCGTCGCCATACCCACGGCAATACCGGTGGTGCCGTTAAGCAGAATATTCGGCAGACGCGCAGGCAGCGTGCACGGCTCGTCCATGGTGCCGTCGAAGTTCGGCTGCCACTCCACCGTACCCTGACCCAGCTCGCTGAGCAGCACTTCGGCGTAAGGCGCCAGTTTGGCCTCGGTATAACGCATGGCAGCGAAGGATTTCGGATCGTCCGGCGCACCCCAGTTACCCTGACCATCCACCAGCGGGTAGCGGTAAGAGAACGGCTGCGCCATCAGCACCATGGCTTCATAACAGGCGCTGTCGCCGTGCGGGTGGTACTTACCCAGCACGTCACCCACGGTACGGGCCGACTTCTTATATTTGGCGGTATGCTTTAACCCCAGCTCACTCATGGCGTAGACGATGCGGCGCTGCACCGGCTTGAGGCCATCACCAACGTGCGGCAGCGCACGGTCGAGAATGACGTACATGGAGTAGTTGAGGTAAGCGTTCTCGGTGTATTGCTTCAGCGACTGGCGCTCGACACCATCATCGGTGTAACTGATCTGATCCGTCATAAGTCCTGCAGGGCTGAGTTCTGATGGAATGAATGCCGCCGATTGTGACCGACCCGGCGACAGAGAACAATCTGTGCGGCAGTTCAGCGAAGAATATTCTAAAAATTAGAACGATACCGGCTTATTTTTGTGATTTTCATTCCAACCGGCAGAAATATACTAAACCTATGACAATCAACGATCTGAACAGATACTGAGGAGCAAGTTATGGCCAGCCTGATCAATGGTGAAACAAAAGACCTCGACGGCTTCAGCGTTACCCGGATTCTGCCCAGTGCGGTGAAGAAAATGGTCGGGCCCTTTATCTTCCTCGATCATATGGGGCCGGCGCTGTTCAAACCGGGTGAAGGAGTGAATGTACGCCCGCATCCGCATATCGGCCTGTCGACCCTGAGCTACCTGTTCAGCGGCAGCATGCTGCACCGCGACAGCCTGGGCAATGTGCAGGAAATCTTTCCCGGCGAAGTAAACTGGATGACCGCCGGCCGCGGCATTGTGCATTCCGAACGCGAAACGCTGGAGGTACGCTCACGAGAACACGAACTGAATGGCCTGCAGTTCTGGCTGGCGCTGCCACCGGAAAAAGCTGAAATCGAGCCGTCATTCCAGCATGTGAAAAAAGAGCAGCTGCCGCATTATTATCTGGAAAAAACCATCATGCGTCTGATTGCCGGGGAAGCCTACGGCATGACCTCGCCGGTACGCACTCACTCGCCGATGTTTTTTATCGATATTATCAGCGCCGCCGGAGAACAGATTGAACTGCCGCACCCGAACTACGAAAGCGCGGTATATATTCAGAGCGGCTCGTTAAATATCAGCGGCCAGAGCTTTAACGCCGGTGATTTTATTCTGCTCGATGGCGATGAAAGCATTCAGGTCGAAAGCCACAGTCGTTTTGTGCTGCTCGGTGGCGAACGCTATGAACAGGTGCCTTATATCCGCTGGAATTTTGTTGCCTACAGCCGCGAGCGCATCGCTCAGGCCGAAGCCGACTGGCAGGCGCAGCGTTTTGCTAAAGTACCTGGGGATGAGCGTGAATATACGCCGTTGCCGGGTAAGAAATAACGCAGAATAATTACGCAAAAAAGTAATAAAAAATCCCGGCGCTGGCCGGGATTTTTTTATTGCATCAGCCTTCGCTGCACAATCCCTGCATGCGGATCTTATTGGTCCAGTGCAGAAAACCGTGGCTGGTTGAATACTGAGTGGTTACCGCGCTCAGGCGGCCATTACACTGAGTCATCAACTGCTGTTTTGCCTGATCGACATAGTCAGTTTCAAAGACAAAACCCAGCACAACGGTCTGTTCAGTTTCAGCCGTTACCACGCTGCGCTTTTCTGCAGCAGGTACATCATCAAAGTCGCTGACGTGCTGCATATGAACCGAATGGGTACATCCGGTCAGCAGCATCAGTGGCAGTAATATACGGATTTTCATTCCTGCTTACCCCTTGTGGCAGTAGCCAGTGGCAACCACTTCGCGGATTACAACCGGGATAAATACCGTGTGCTGAAACTTGGTCAGAATGCCTTCTACTTTACCGCCGGCGCACTGGCTTTTCAGATCCAGAATGGCTTCATCAACGAAGTCGTTGCTGAATGCAATACCAAGGAAAGTCCAGCTGCTGGAAGTCGCGCTGATTTCGTTGCTGCGCTCGGCCGGTACCTGGGTCAGGGAAACAGAGTTGAGGCTTACACAACCAGTCAGGGCCGTCATCAATACCGCCAGGGTGATAAAACGTTTAAACATATTCTTTATTTCCTTATTTCTCAGCGGATGCAATAAGCATCGACACCTACGATTTCACCCGACACCGGGCCTGCTGTTTTTGCTTCACGAATGGCGCGGATACCGGTCAGGCGGCCACTCGGGCATTCCACCAGCAGGTATTCCTGCAGTCGCTGCGCATAAGCGTCATCAAAAACCGGGTTACCGGTACGCGGTCCCATATTGATCAGCGCCAGAATATCGCGCAGTTGCTTAAAGTTTTCAGCTGTTCTGCCACGACTGGCAACACGGCCAATTTCGGCAGCGGCCGTTGCATCAAAACCGGTTTCACTCAACCGTACGGAAACGGGTACTAATTCACCCTGAGACTGATCAATACTGCCGATCTGAACATGATCCAGACGCGCGCAGCCAGCCGTCAGGGCAAGCACCAGTAGTGCTGTCCAACGCATATTTGCTCCTAAAGTAAAAGGCAATGAACTATTGCCGGCGCGGATTATAAAGACAAATACCCGCTATGACGAAAAAGAATTCAGCGGGGGCAGGATAGACTTATTATTACTGTTATTGTAATTCGGCGAAGTAACGCTGATAGAAGGCTTCTCCGTCCATAGGCATGGCATAATAATAGCCCTGTACCCATTCGCAGCCGAGACGATGCAGGGTTCCTTCCTGCTCTTTGTTTTCTACCCCTTCGGCGACAACAATAAGTCCGAGACTCTTGGCCATCAGGACAATAGCACGGGCAATTTCGTAATCGTTGATATCGTCGTTGATATCGCGCACAAACGACTGGTCAATTTTTAATACGGTTACCGGCATGGATTTAATTTTACTCAGCGAGGAATAGCCGGTACCGAAATCGTCAATCGCAAAATCAACGCCCATCGCCCGTAATTCACTGATTTGTTGCGAGACTTCCGTAGTGCCGGACATCATCAGGCTTTCGGTAACTTCCAGCTCCAGCCAGCGCGGATCAAAATCCAGGTACTGAAGAATATCGGCAACGGTAGAGGCAAAACTGGAGTTAATCTGAATCGGTGATACGTTGACCGAAATTTTATCGAGTATTAATCCCTGCTGACGCCAGAATAAAAACTGCTGACAGGCCGAGCGTAATACCCAATAACCAAGCTCCACGATCATGCCGCTGGTCTCGGCCAGCGGAATAAAATCATGCGGCGAAATCAATCCGCGAACAGGGTGTGGCCAGCGCAGCAGTGCTTCAACCCTTCTCGGCATAGCTTCACCAACCCGGAACTGCGGCTGGTAATTCAGTATAAAACTGTGCGATTCCAGCGCCGAGCGTAAGTCCTGCTCCAGCGACATTCGTGAATGAATGCTGTCGGTCAGCTCCCGCTGATAGTGGAAGCTGCGGTTACGTCCCAGCTCTTTGGCTTTATGCAAAGCAGCATCCGCATTACGGATCAGTTCATCCACACTGTTACCGTGCTGCGGATAAATACTGATACCGGCACTGGCAAACACACTGAGCAGATGGCCCTGCAGGCTGTATGGCCGCGAAATAACCTGCAGCAGCTGATCGCATTTTTCCTGAATACGTTCCTCACCATCGATACGGCTGAGTACAACAACAAACTCATCACCGCCTAAACGCGCACAGATATCGGAATCACGGACATTGTTATGCAGACGATGGGCAACATCTTTCAGCAGCAGGTCACCGATATCGTGGCCGATGGTGTCGTTAATATCTTTAAAACGGTCGAGATCAAGAAAGATTACCGCCAGCAATTCTCCGCCGCGGCGCGCCATATTCAGTGCATATTCGAGTTTCTTATTCAGTGACAGACGATTCGGCAAACCGGTTAATACATCATGGTGGGCGATATGCTCCAGATTCTGCTGGGCTTTTTTCAGTTCGGTAATATCGCGGCTTAAACCAAACACGCCAATGCAGCGTCCGCGTTTGTCATAAATAGGGGTTTTCTGGGTTTCCAGCAGCATGACACTGCCATCCACGCCATGCACCCACTCTTCATTGACATTCATATGCTTACGGGCAACGGCTTCTTTATCTTTGGCGTGGAAAAAGGCTGCTGTTTCCTGATCAAATACATCAAAGTCTGTATGCCCGACCGGATCTTTACCCATCAGATTCACAAACTGTTTATTGCAGAAAACATAAATGCCATTACGGTCTTTATAGAAAATAATGTCCGGAATTGAGTCGAGGATATTTTTGATAAGTTCAGTGCGGTCATCCAGTTGCTGATCACTGAATTTGCGCCGGCGAATCTCCGACCAGATAAATAATCCGATTGAGGTAAAAAATACCGTTACTGACAACAGCAATAAAAAGAGATTGCGATAGTTCTGCCAGAAGCCCGGCGGCTCATGAACAAAAGTAGTTTTTTGCGGAAAGTCATCATGATCAAAACCTGCCCGGGCAGCCAGTTCGGCATCGATCAGAGTCAGATTGGCAGGGTGCCAGTCTACCGCTATACGGTCCGGATTTTCTCCGGCCAGAATCCGTAATGCCATATCTGCAGCCTGCCCGGCACTGTCTGTCATATCGGTTACGACACCGCCCAACAGGCCATCACCAATACCAAAAGGCGACAGCGACCAGAGTGGTGAGCCGGAATGGTTGCTGATAAACAGATTGGATTTTTGCAGGGGTTTAACCTGTTTATCGGCATCCTGATAAGCCGACAGCAGCAATAAGGGTTCGCCGCGCAGTTCAGACAGCTCATCCGCCAGCTGCTGCCAGCTCAGCGTTGCCAGCGAGTGTACGACCAGCTTCTGACTCAGGCTGTCTGCCGCCTGCTGCAACTGCAACAAACGTTGCGCGCTGCGTGGCAGGCCATCATTGATAACGTGTAATTGCTGGAATCCCGGATAGAGGTAGCGCATCAGCGCCATAAATTCGTAGACAGGCAGCGCATCGTAGATGCCGGTATAACCGCCCTGACTCTGTACATGACGGATCAGTTCGCTGTCGCTGACACCGAGAAAAACCACCGGCGCCTGTCCCACGACCTCACGCCCTTCCGCAGCAACCAGTTTTAAAGCTCCGTCACCGGCAACAATCACCAGATCGTAACGCTCTCCCTGCTGCTGCTTGGCACGTAAGAGTTGTGCATAGGCGTGGAAGTATTCCTCCGTCGCCTGCAGATCGGAGTCCATAAATTCAACATGCAGGGTTATATCATGCCGGGGATTACGGTTAAGTGCATGCTGAACCGTGTTAACAATGTTGTCGGCAGCAGGAAATAACGGCTCATACGATAACAGCAGCAGAACCTGAGCCGGAACAGATCGCCCGGCAGAATCAGACTCTGCAGCAAAAACAGAAAACAGAGGGAGCATAAGCAGCAACAGCAGATGCCGGCAGATCATCATTGTCTTGCCCCCTCTGTTAACAAATACCTGAGACCCGGGACATCACTGTCCGCAGTGTCAGCGTCAGGCGATTTCGGCTTCGTTGCCGCGCTGTTCCAGCCAGCTCTTACGGTCACCCGCACGCTTCTTGGCCAGCAACATGTCCATCATTTCGTTGGTGCCATCACCCGGCTCCAGACCCAGTTGCACCAGACGACGGGTGTTCGGGTCCATCGTGGTTTCGCGCAGCTGCAGCGGGTTCATTTCACCCAGACCTTTAAAGCGCTGTACGTTCACTTTACCGCGTTTGTTTTCCGCTTTGATACGCTCCAGTACGCCCTGCTTCTCACCTTCATCAAGGGCGTAGTAAACGTCTTTGCCGATATCGATACGATACAACGGCGGCATAGCGACATACACATGCCCTTCGGCCACCAGCTTGCGGAAGTGGCGGACAAACAGCGCACACAACAGAGTAGCAATATGCAGGCCGTCGGAGTCGGCATCGGCGAGAATACAGATCTTGCCATAACGCAGGCCGGATAAATCATCCGAGCCCGGATCAATGCCCAGTGCGACCGCAATATCGTGTACTTCCTGCGACGCCAGAATCTCGTTGGAGTCTACTTCCCAGGTGTTCAGGATTTTACCGCGCAGCGGCATGATGGCCTGAAACTCACGGTCGCGGGCCTGTTTGGCCGAACCGCCGGCCGAGTCCCCTTCCACCAGAAAGAGCTCGGTACGCTCGCCGTCCTGACCGGTACAGTCGGCCAGCTTGCCGGGCAGCGCCGGGCCCTGGGTAATCTTCTTACGGGCAACGGTCTTGGATTTACGCAGCCGCGTCTGAGCACTGTAAATCGCCATTTCCGCCAGCTGTTCCGCTTCGCCGGTATGCTCGTTCAGCCACAGAGCGAAAGCATCTTTCACCACACCGGAAATAAAGGCCGATGCCTCACGCGACGACAGACGCTCTTTGGTCTGGCCGGCAAACTGCGGATCAGCAAGCTTGGCCGACAGCACGTAAGAGCAACGCTCCCACAGATCGTCCGGAGTCAGTTTGATGCCGCGTGGCAGCAGGTTACGGAATTCACAGAACTCGCGCAGCGCATCCAGCAGACCGGAGCGGAAACCATTCACGTGGGTACCGCCCTGAGCGGTAGGAATCAGGTTAACGTAGCTTTCCTGCAGCAGTTCGCCGCCTTCCGGCTGCCAGTGTACAGCCCAGTCAACGCCTTCGGTGGTGCCGGTCATGGAACCGACAAACGGCTCGGCCGGCAGCACTTCGTAACCGGTGCTGTGAACTTTCAGATAATCTTTCAGGCCGTCTTCGTAATACCACTCGGCACTGTCTTCGGCGTTCGGCGCATTGAATTTAATACGCAGGCCCGGACACAAAACCGCTTTGGCGCGCAGCACGTGTTTTAAACGCGGCACCGAAAAACGCGGAGAATCGAAATACTTAGGGTCCGGCAGGAAACGTACACTGGTGCCGGTTTTCTTCTTCGCACAGGTTTCCACCACCTGCAGGTCGAGAGCTTTGTAACCATCTTTGAAGCCAATGCGGTGTACCTGGCCATCACGCCAGATGGTGACTTCCAGCACCTGCGACAGAGCGTTAACCACCGACACACCCACACCGTGCAGACCGCCGGAGAACTGATAATTGTCGTTGGAGAACTTACCACCGGCATGCAGCTGGCTGAGAATCAGCTCAACCCCGGAGACGCCATGCTCAGGGTGAATATCGGTTGGCATACCACGGCCATCATCAAGCACGGTCATAGAACCGTCGCCGTGCAGCGTGACTTCAATGGTCGTGGCGTGTCCGGCCAGCGCCTCATCCACCGAGTTATCGATCACTTCCTGTGCCAGGTGGTTAGGACGGGTGGTATCGGTGTACATGCCCGGACGTTTACGTACCGGGTCCAGGCCGCTTAAAACCTCAATCGACGACGCTGTATATTGCTTAGACATTCAAACCTCTGGCTGCCAGCGGAAATCCATAATCAACGGCGGAGTATAACGGGAAGGCAGTGGGAAGTCAGAGGGGCACTTCTAATAATTCAGCAATGAAAACGGGCAGCAAAGGCCAGCAGCATCGGCATGCGTTCGATAAAGCGCTCAAAACTGTGGTTGCCACCGCCTTCCAGCCAGGCCGGACTGTTGCGGTACAGCTCTGCGGCCAGACGGTAATCGAGGGTTTCGTCGCCTGTCTGCAACAGCAGTAACAGTCGTTCAGGGTGCTGAATCTGCGCACAATCGAGCGCCCGTAACTGCCCGATATGCTCATGGGTCAGCTCATGCACTTCGCCGCTGTAGTAATGGGTGTTTGGCCCCAGATAATGTTCAAACAGATCGAACGGCCGTACCGCCGGATTCACCAGCACCGCCGGCACACCTTCGGTTTCGGCCAGATGGGTAGCGTAAAACCCACCAAGCGAACTGCCGATGATATACACCTGAGCGAAGTCTTGCCGCAGCCGCTTAAGCTCAGCACGGGCCAGTTCAATGGCATCGGCCGGTGCAAACGGCAGCGTCGGTATAACCAGTTGTTGCGGTGTCAGATGGGTTTCATAAAAACGCAGGAGTTGCTGCGCTTTCAGGGATTGCGGGGAACTGAGAAAGCCGTGCAGATACAGACAGCCAATAGAGGGAGAATACAATCAGTAGCCTTTTACCGAGTAATCGATTTCAAATTCAATGCCCTCAACACGGCTGACGCCGGTATCGATTGAGCCATCGGCATGCAGATCCAGCCAGCGGTAACCGGGCGCCAGAGTATCCACCGAGAACTCTTCGGACTTCGGCGTAAACTGCACGCAGGTTGAAGGCGTAGACATATAACGCACGCCATCAATCATCTGGTCGCTTTCCTGATGTACATGCCCCCAGAGCACACAGCGCACATTACTGTGACGACGGATAACGGCCAGCACCTCATCGGCATTTTTCACACCGATGCGGTCAATCCAGCGGCTGCCCATCGGCAGTGGGTGATGATGAAAGCTGACCAGAGAATGCAGATCGGGACGTTCACTCAGGGCGCGCTCAAGCAACTCCAGCTGATCCGGAGCCAGACGGCCATATACAGAACCTTCGACCTGTGAGTTCAGCAGAATCAGCTGCCAGTGTTTACTGCGTACGATGCGCTGCAGGTGTTCTGTGTCTTCGGCGACTTCCTGCATGCTGGCGGGTACATCATGATTGCCTTCAAACCAGAAGACCGGGCAGGCAAAGGGCTGCAGAGCATTATGCAGATGCTGATAAGCGCGTACGCTGCCATCCTGAGCCAGATCGCCGGTGACAATAATAGTATCGATGTCGGGACGTTCCTGACGCACAATATCAAGCACACAGTGCATGCTGTGCAGCGTTTTCATACCGAGCAAATGACCCTCTTCGGGGCCATTCAGGTGGGTGTCGGTAATCTGTACCAGCCGCAGCGTATTTTCCGTATCCAGTGAATACAAACTGCACCCCTGTCCCTAGTTGTTTTTGTCAGTTTCCAACTTTATCGGCAAATGCGCAAATCAACCGGAATGAAGTTCACAATAAACCTTCATCTGACAGGTAATATGCGGTCCGCAAGCACGATAGGCTGAATGGTCTGACCGTATTTTAAACAGTGATCCAGCCATTCCGCCAGAAAACGATTCAGTTGCACTTTTTCGTCCGGCATACGCATCGCCGGATTGGGGTAAGTATAGCGGCCATCGAAGCGCTGCTGATTCTGATAACTGAGCACCTCAGCCATACTGGCATCGTGATACAGCCGCACCTGCATCGACAGTGGCTGTAACCATTCCGGGCTGATGCCTTCCTGCATTACCGACACCATGGTGGTGTAACGGTGATCTTCATCCACACACAGCCGAACCCGCGCACTGTGGCGGTCATTACTGAGCTGGAAAACGCGTTCCTCCCCGACTTCTGCACCTGCCAGAAGCTTGAGCAAGCGCAGGTAGTTGGCTTCACACAGTGCCGCCATTTCCTGCAGATCGGGAACATAACGCTGACGTTTTTTAAGCAATCACTTTCTCCTTTCCTCTGCCCATCTTCTGAACCTTTGTTCAAGCTCAGCGCAGCCTAGCGAATCCGTTCAGGCGCCGCCAGTATCAGAATAAATGAGGCTAACACGGCGCCTGACTATTACTTTTTCTGCAACAGCTGCTGATGATGTATATGCAGCCACTGCAGGGCAATGATGGTCGCAGCGTTATTAATACGGCCGCTTTCCACCGCCGCATAAGCTTCAGCAGTGCTCATTTCAGCCAGGCGGATATCTTCATTTTCATCCGCCAGACCATGCACACCACCGACGCCTTCACTGTCGATCAGCGCGCAATACAGCTGCACCCGCTCACTGGTGCCACCCGGTGAAACCCAGTAATTACAGATGGGTAACAGCTCGTTAAAGCTGCAGCCGGCCTCTTCTTCTGTTTCACGCTGCGCCACCTCAGCATAGCTCTCACCCGGCTCGACCATACCGGCGACCAGTTCCAGCAGCCACGGCGAGTGCTCATCGGCCAGCGCACCAATACGGAACTGTTCCGTCAGCACCACACAATCACGTTGTGGATCAAACAGCAGCACACAGACGGCTTCGCCACGCTCGAACAGTTCACGCTCAAAATAACCGCTCCAGCCGCCGGCAAACATGCGGTGACGCAGGCGGATTTTCTCAATGCGGAAAAATCCTTTGAAGGCCACGTCACGCGCTGCAATTTCAACGTCGTCGCGGCCATACTGCAATGGCTTTTGCGCCATACTTGACCTACCTATATTACTGAATAAGAATATTGCCTGTTTGTACTGCAACAGCACACAGAGCTATTGCACGCTGTGTTCTTATTTATGGAACAATCAGCATCATTTTTAACCGATTTTTTCTGTTAGAATCCTTCGGACCAAACGAATTCATACCCGCTGCGAAAGGCACCCCTATGAAAAAACTGCTCTCTCTGACGATTGCACTGTTAGCATCCGGCGCTGCAAATGCGGCGGACCTTAGCACCATCTACCAGCAGGCGGCCAGCAACGACGCGGAAATCGCCGCTGCCCGTGCGATCCGTGAAGCCAACAGCTACAACGTTACTATTGCCCGCGGTGCCCTGCTGCCCCAGGCTCAGATTTCTTACAGCCAGACCAGCATCAGCTCAGAAGCCGATTCCATTGATCTGGTGAGCGGTGGCTATGTCAAAACCGATAAAGATTATGACCTCAGCAGCCTGGAAGTCAGCGCTTCCCAGACCCTGTTTAATCTGAACAGCTGGTACACCTATCAGGCCGCGGTCAGTGGCGATGATGCGGCCGGTCTGCAGCTGCAACTGGCGGAACAGCAACTGCTGTTACGCACCGCTCAGGCGTATTTCAACGTTCTGCGTGCCCAGGACAACCTGTCCACCGCTCAGGCAGAAGAGAAAGCCGTAAAACGCTCTCTGGAACAAACCAAGCAACGCTTTGAAGTGGGCCTGATTGCCATCACTGACGTTCACGAAGCTCAGGCCGGTTACGATCTGTCTTACGTAAACCTGCTGGGTCAGGAAGCGGCGCTGGATATCAGCTACGAAGCTCTGGAGCAGCTTACCGGCCAGCGCTTTGAAGATGTATCGCCGCTGAAAGCCGATGTTGCGATGGAAATGCCACAGCCAGCGAACGCGGCTGACTGGGTACAGTCTGGCCTGGATAAGTACGCCGGTGTCCTGATCGCCGAAGCGAGCAAAGACGGTGTTCGTCTGCAGCGTAATGCCGCGCGCTCCAACCACCTGCCAAGCGTCAGTCTGTTCGGTAGCTACACCGATGCCGATCAGGCACCTTTTGTTGGTGATGATCCGACCGACAGCACGGTTACGGCTATCGGCGTGAAGATCTCAATGCCACTGCTGGCCGGTGGTTCGCTCTATGGTCAGAGCAAACAGTCTGCCCTGAACTACGCAGCGGCCGATTATCAGCTGGAAAAACAACGCCGCGATGTTAAACAGAATATCCGCAGCCTGTTCCGTCAGGTACAGACCGATACGCTGAATATCAAAGCCCGTAAGCAGGCGATCACCTCCGCCCAGAGTGCTCTGGAAGCCACTCAGACCGGCTACAAAGTAGGTACCCGTAACATCGTTGAAGTACTGAACGCACAGAAAAACCTGTTCAGCGCCCAGCGTGACTACGCCAACGCCCGTTACGATTACATCATTAATCTGCTGAGCCTGAAGTTCTACGCCGGCACCCTGAACGAAGGCGATATCCAGACGCTGAACAGCTGGCTGGCCAGCGCTTAATTCTGCGTATTCCGCCCAATAAAAAACCCGCCACGGCGGGTTTTTTATTGGCTGTTGTCAGCTCAGCTTACAGTTTCAGGTGCGCGCTACAGAGTTCGGTCAGGCGCTTCACCGCACCGCGGTTGGCATCGACTGCGGCCTGACCGGCAGCGCCCATACGGCTGCGCAGGTCGGCATCGCTCAGATAATTCTGTAGTTGCTCCAGCAACTCATCCGCCTGATCGCTGACCAGTGCCAGCGCGCCGGCATTCTGCAGATTATCGACGATCACCGCGAAGTTCATATGGTGCGGGCCAATCAGGGTGGCTTTACCCAGCGCTGCCGGTTCAATCGGATTATGTCCGCCGTGGGCAATCAGGCTGCCACCAACCAGCACCAGATCGGCGGCGGCTAACAGCTGCAGCATCTCGCCCATGGTGTCGGCCACGTAAACCTGCGTTTGCTCAGAGGCACTGCCGCTGCTGCGGCGCTGCACCCGCAAGCCACGGCTGCGTACTGCATTGGTTACGGCTTCAAAGCGCTCCGGATGACGCGGAATCAGCAACAGCAACAACTGCGGACAAGCCGCCAGCAGTCGCGGATACAGATCGAGCAGCAACTCATCTTCACCGGCATGGCTGGAGGCCAGCGCCAGCACCGGACGCTCAGCCCCCCACTGCTCACGCAACGCCGCTCCCTGTGCCTGTACCATTGGCGGCACATCCATATCGAATTTCACACTGCCGGTTACCTCAAGCCGCTCTGGCGGCAGGCCGAGGTCGAGAAAGCGCCGGCCATCGGCAGCATTCTGCACCGCCACCGTAGTCAGGCGCTGCAGCATCGGTTGGGTCAGTGCGGCAAATTTTTCATAACCACGGGCTGATTTTTCTGACAGCCGGGCATTGGCCAGCATCACCGGAATGCGCCGCTGCTCGCAGCAGGCCAGCAGGTTAGGCCAGAGTTCAGTTTCCATCACCACCAGCAAACCGGGACGCAGGGCATTGAGAAAGTTACGCCAGAACCAAGGCAGGTCGTAAGGCAGATACATATGGTAAACACCGGCACCAAACAGACGCTGCACCTGCTCCGACCCCGTTGGGGTTGTGGTGGTAACGATCACCGGAACATTCGGATGGCGTACCTGAAAGGACTTAACCAGAGGTGCCGCCGCCAGGGTTTCGCCTACCGATACTGCATGTATCCATAACCCATTGGCCGGCGGACGATGCGGCAGAATACCGAAGCGCTCACGCAGACGCTGGCGATATCCCGGATTCAGCCGGCCACGCCACCACAAACGCAATACCAGTACAGGCAGTAAGAAAGCGTACAACAGAGAATAAAAAAAACGCGCCACAGAACTCCCGCCGTTAACCCGGATCAAAGCGCGGCATCATACCACAGGCTGATGATGCGGCAGTGGCTGGCGCAATTTGAAACATAAAAACACGGCCGCGACCGTGCGCACGGAGTAGCACACCGCTGCCGGGCTCTATGTTAAACTCCTCTGCTCATTTTTCTGACAGCTGCAGACGTGTAAAACACTATGGATGTAACCGTTCCCGATTTTCACCAGGCCCGCGTACTGGTGTTTGGCGATGTAATGCTCGACCGCTACTGGCAGGGCCCGACATCACGTATCTCGCCGGAGGCACCGGTTCCCGTAGTAAAGATTCAGGACGTGGAAAACCGCGCCGGTGGTGCCGGTAACGTTGCCCTGAACATTGCCACCTTAGGCGCTGGCGTCGATCTGCTGGGCATTACCGGTAACGACGAAAACGGTAAAGCGCTGGCCGCCATGCTCGAACTGGCCAATGTGAACTGCAGCTTCCTTGAACACCCGAGTCACCCGACCATCACCAAATTACGGATTATGAGCCGCCACCAGCAGCTGATCCGCCTCGACTTTGAAGAAGCCTTCGACGCTACCGATCTCAGCAATCTGTACGCCGACTTCAATCAGCGTCTGGCCGCCGCCAACGTCGTGATTTTGTCCGACTACGGCAAAGGCGCGCTGAGCAATCCGCAGGATCTGATCAGTGCCGCGCGGAAAATTTCTGTACCGGTTCTGGTCGATCCCAAAGGCACCGACTTTGAGCGCTACCGCGGCGCTACCCTGATCACGCCGAATCTGAGCGAGTTTGAAGCCGTGGTTGGCCCTGCCGCAGACGATGACACCCTGGTTACCAAGGCCCGGAAACTGATCAGTGATTACGACCTGCAGGCCATTCTGGTGACCCGCAGCGAAAAAGGCATGACCCTGGTCCAGCGCGGGCAGGAACCTTTCCACCTGCCAGCGCGGGCACGTGAGGTTTACGATGTTACCGGTGCCGGCGATACCGTAATCTCCGTACTGGCCGCCGCACTGGCCGCTGGTCAGCCGCTGGAACAAGCCACCGTGCTGGCCAACACCGCCGCCGGCATTGTGGTCGGCAAACTGGGTACCGCCACGGTCACCACGGAAGAATTACGCCGCGACCTGCGCAGCGAAAACCGTCTTGGCGCCGGTATTTTCGACGAAGACAGCCTGCAGCTGCTGGTTGAGGAAGCCCGCAGCCGTGGCGAAACCCTGGTGATGACCAACGGCTGTTTCGACATTATTCACCCCGGCCATGTGCAGTATTTAAAAGAAGCCAAAGCGCTGGGCGACCGTTTACTGGTGGCGGTGAATTCCGATGAATCCGTCAGCCGCTTAAAAGGCCCGACCCGGCCGATTAATCCGCTTGACCACCGTATGGCCGTACTGGCCGGACTGGAAAGTGTCGACTGGGTTGTGCCCTTCGCCGAAGATACCCCGGAGCGTTTAATCTGCCGTATTCTGCCGGATATTCTGGTGAAAGGCGGTGACTACACCATCGAGCAGATTGCCGGTGGTCAGTGTGTGCAGAACAACGGCGGCGACGTAATTATTCTGAGCTTTAAAGACAACTGCTCAACGTCCGCGATTGTGAAAAAAATTCAGGAGACCGAAGCATGATTATCGTAACCGGCGGCGCCGGCTTTATTGGCAGCAACATCGTTAAAACCCTGAACGAACAGGGCCGTAAAGACATTATCGTGGTCGACGACCTGAGCGATGGTAAAAAGTTTTATAACATCAGCGACTGCGATATCGCCGACTATCTGGATAAAGACGATTTCCTGCAACGGGTAAAAAATAACGACGGCATCCTTGATAACGTCGAAGTGATTTTCCACGAAGGCGCCTGCTCCTCCACCACCGAGTGGGACGGCAAATTCATGATGGAAAACAACTACGAATATTCCAAAGTGCTGCTGCACGCCTGCCAGGCTAAAGGCATTGCCTTTTTGTACGCCTCCAGCGCTTCTGTTTACGGCGGCAGCGATGTGTTTAAAGAAGAACGCAGCCACGAAAAACCGCTGAATGTTTACGGCTACAGCAAATGGCAGTTCGACCAGTATGTGCGTTCCATTCAGCACACACTGACCAGCCAGGTCGTCGGTTTCCGTTATTTCAATGTCTACGGCCCGCGCGAACAGCACAAAGGCTCGATGTCATCGGTGGCCTTCCACTTTAATAACCAGCTGAAAGACAATGGCGTGTGCAAACTGTTCGGCGGCAGTGGCGGTTATGGTGATGGTGAACAGCGCCGCGATTTTGTCTTTGTCGGCGATGTGGTGAAGGTGAACCTGTGGTTCTGGGCCAACCCGGACAAGAGCGGCATTTTCAATCTGGGTACCGGCCAGTGCCAGAGCTTTAATGACGTCGCTGATGCCGTTATTAAATGGCACAGCGAGCGCCCGGCGGCAGAACAAATCAACGGCAGAAAAGAATACGTTCCTTTCCCGGATCATTTAAAAGGCGCCTACCAGAGCTTTACCGAAGCCGATATCAGCGCCCTGCGCGCGGCTGGTTACAGCGCTGATTTCGCGACCGTAGAACAGGGTGTGTTCAGCTATATGGACTGGTTAAATGGCTGAGCAGCATTTCCCTAAAGCCCTGTTAAAACCGCAACACTGGCCGGTCTGGCTGCTGGTCGGACTGATGCTATGCATTACCCGCCTGCCGTTTGCCGTGCAGCTGCGTATCGGCAAAGGCCTCGGACTGCTGCTGCATAAAGCCGCCAGAAGCCGGCGTAATATTGTTGAGGTCAATATCCGTCTGTGTTTCCCGGAGAAATCTGCGCAAGAACAGCGCGCTCTGGTACGTCAGGTATTTATCGACAATGGTATCGGCATTATGGAAACCATGATCGCCTGGTTCCGTAAACCGGATTATCTGGTCAACAGAACCACCTTTGTCGGACTGGAGAAAGTGGCGGCGGCCCAGGCGGAAGGGCGCGGCATTATGCTGCTCGGCGCACACTACTCCATGCTTGATCTGGCGGGCACGCTGCTCAGTAATAAACTGACCTTTAACGTCAGCTACCGGCCGCAGAATAACCTGGTGATGAATTATCTGATGGAGCAGAACCGTGGCCGTCTGTATAAGCATTGCTTTACCCGCAAAGATATCCGCGGCTTTATCCGCACCCTGAAACAGGGCGATATTCTCTGGTACGCGCAGGATCAGGATTTTGGCCGTAAAAACAGTGTCTTTGTCGATTTCTTCGGCGTACCTGCAGCAACCATTACGGCAACGTCACGTATCGCCAAAGCCGGTAACGCACTGGTGATGCCGATCACCTATTTCCGCAACGACGATAACCGTGGTTACACCATGACCATTCATGATCCGTTGCCGATTCCCGGTGAAGACGACAGCACCGACGCCCGCATAGCCAATGCCTTCCTTGAAGAGCAACTGCGCCAGCATCCGAGCCAGTATTTATGGCTGCACCAGCGCTTTAAAACGCGCCCGGATGCGAAAGAGAAAAAAGGGATGCTGTATCGTCGTGCATGACTCTTTATTGCCATGCATACATAAAAAAACGAGCCATTCGGGCTCACTGCTGTCCCACAGTTTTTAATCAGCACCATAGCTGACAAAAACAGCATTTTTTAACATCAAGGCCCAATGCCTCGCAGGGGAACTTATCCCCTTGCCGGCGGGCCGACCCCAGCTTCGCGCTTTCTGGGCCGTATTCCTTTAAATCTCATGTCTCAAACACAGTTTCCTCTGGAATACGGCTGAGCGGATTGCTTAAACCGGCGATCGTGCGGCGCCAGACAACCAAATGATTATGCGGCCTTCAGAGCAAAACCCTGCCCCGGAACGACACAAATTATTGGTACTTTAAAACGTCGTTCCGGGGCGGGCTAAATGGCAGGAGCCATTTCAACAGCCGCAGGCTGGCCCGAAGGGTGAAGGGCATGGATGCCCGGAGTCATTGTTTTGCGTGCCGCATAATCACAGTTGGCTGCCCTCTTTTTTCTAAGTCAGGCCGGACGCGCCGAAAAGAGAGGATCGTAAGGAGATACCTCTCCTTGCAGGGGGCCAGGGGCTTGCCCCGGAAAGGCGTTTCAGGTTGAAAAACAGTCGTCGATTAATGCTGCAGTTTATGCAGAATCGCAACGACCGTTAAACCGTGCTGGCGGTTACCCGCAAAAAGGTTTCCTGCAGCACCTGCACGTCGTTGGCCGCGCGGTGACGTTCGATGTTCATGGTGTGCCAGAGAGACTTCTTGGTGTCGTGCCAGGCTTCCATCTGCTCCGGCGTCAGCAGCTTGTTGATGGTTTCGATACGGAAGCGCTGCACCAGTTCGGCTTCGTCAAACAGACGCCCCATCCACGAGCTGTCAAAACTCCAGGCATCGGAATAGAGGGTTTTGCCGCGCAGGATTTCGTTCATTTTCAGTGCGACTTCACGCGGGGTCATGCCCTCTTCCTGCAACTGCTCGCGCGAAATGCCATGAATCAGCTCCGCTTCCACACTCCAGTGCAGCCAGGTCGGCGCGGGTTTGATCAGGAAGCTGTGTACCATACGGTCTTCCAGCGCAAAGCCCACCTCAATCGGATAGCTGCCCCGTCCGAAACCGGAGGCCTCAAGGTCGATGATGGGCGGTACGCTGATATCCACGGCGGGTACATCCTTACTTTTATTATTTAAACGTTCATTCTAGTCGCTGCTGCGCCGCTGCTCTATGCACCGGCTAACACTTTACGACTGCATTTTCGACAAAGGCGCCACACGCATCACTTCTGCGACCGTGGTCATACCGGCGGCAACCTTATGCGCACCACTTAAACGCAGGCTGTGCATACCTTCTTTCATCGCACTCTGGCGCAGTTTGATGTGATCCATCTGGTCGTTGATCATCATTTCCAGATTCTCGGTCATCGGCATCACTTCATAGATACCCATCCGCCCCATATAACCGGTGCCACGGCATTCGAGGCAACCTTTAGCGGCGTACACATGCTCCGGTGTTTTCACCAGCCAAGGGGCCGTCAGCTGTTTCCAGGCGTGCTCATCAACTTTTTCTTTGACCTTGCAGTGCGGGCATAACGTCCGCACCAGACGCTGCGCCATCACCCCCAGCACACTGGAGCGGATTAAATACGCCGGCAGCCCCAGCTCCATTAAACGGGTGAAGGCTGAAGGCGCATCATTGGTGTGCAGGGTAGAGAGAACCAGATGGCCGGTTAATGCCGCCTGAACGGCAATTTCGGCGGTCTCAAGGTCACGCACCTCACCGACCATGATGATATCAGGATCCTGACGAAGTAAGGCGCGCACGCCACTGGCGAAGGTCAGGTCGATGCCGGGGTGTACCTGCATCTGGTTAAACGCCGGCTCCACCATTTCGATCGGGTCTTCGATGGTGGACACGTTCACTTCCGGCGTCGCCAGCTGTTTCAGGGTGGAATACAGCGTGGTGGTTTTACCGGAACCGGTCGGCCCGGTAACAAAAATGATGCCGTGGTTGTTGCGCGTCATTTCCGCCCAGCGGCGGTTGTCTTCTTTGCTGAAACCCAGCTCAGAGAAACTGCGCACCAGCACCTGCGGATCAAATACCCGCATCACCAGTTTTTCGCCAAAGGCGGTCGGCAGCGTCGATAAACGCAGCTCCACTTCCTGACCAGACGGGGTTTTGGTTTTTAAGCGGCTGTCCTGAGGTTTACGCTTTTCGGCGATGTTCATCCGCCCCAGCGATTTGATCCGCGCCACCACCGCCATCGCAACCTGCGCCGGCAGTTCGTAAACATTGTGCAGCACGCCGTCGATACGGAAGCGCACATGGCCGACTTCGCGCCGTGGCTCGATGTGAATATCACTGGCACGCTGATCGAAAGCGTACTGCAGCAACCAGTCAACGATATTGACGATGTGCTCGTCATTGGCATCCGGCGCGCGGGCTTTGCCCAGCTCCAGCATGGACTCCAGATTCTGTACCACGCTCGCGCCTTTGTGGCTCTGGCGTGCACGGTTGACCGAGTTGGCCAGCTGATAAAACTCTACGCGGTAACGTTCGATATCACTGGGCGCAGCCAGCACACGTTTTACCTGACGACGGGTAACGTGCTCAACGTCGGCAATCCAGCTGTCCACTTCCGGCTCGGCACAGGCAACCACCACGGTATCGGTGCTCACTTTCACCGCCAGAATACGGTGACGTTCAGCAAAGGCGTAAGACATCACATCGGTCACCGCCGACACGTCCACTTCCAGCGGATCGATCTGCACGGCTTCCATTTTATGGCGCTCGGCCAGCCAGTCGATCAGCAGATGCTCATTTAACACCCGGCCTTTATGGCGGGCGTCGGCGAAATTCTGTTTACCCAGCAGGGTGAGGACGTGCAGGCTTTTCTCTTCCGGCTTACGACGGATGCTCAGCGCCAGCTGATGATCTTCGTCGTTGAGCAGCTGGTCGCGGCGCAGATCTTCAATCAGCGATGGTAATGAGAGTTGGCGTTCCGCCTGAGCCTGCATGTGTCATTCCCTAATCCGTGTATTTTTTCTGCGCACCCGCCTCAGAGTTGTCTGGCCAGATGCTGCAGGTGCTCTTCTGCCCAGCCGCTGTAGTCATCGGCCGTGCGTTGTTCAGCGCCAGCAGCCGGGTTCAGTGGCGGCAGGGGCCAGGGTCTTTGTAACAAAGTTTCTGCGTTAAGCATATCAGACAGCGCACGCCACACTGTTTCACCGGGCGCATTCACCTGCGGCAATGCACGGGCATAATCACAGGCCATACACAGCAGAGCCAGCTCGTGTGCCATGCCACGCCACTGCTCGGTCGATTGTGGTCGCTGACGTTTAAGCTGTTCCAGCAACGGCTGATGCTGACGCAGCAGGTGACGCAACCAGTGGCCTGCCTGCTCGCTGCCTTCTTTTAGCGGCGGCAATGCATACAAGGCCGCCGCAGCCTGTGTCAGCGCTTGTGCCAGCACCGCGTCATCACGCAGCTGTTGCAGGCGCTCCATCCAGACCGCCTGCAGGCTGTTTAGTTCGTCGCGCACGTCACTTTCTTCATCGGCAGAGCGCAGATAGCTGAGCAGCTGGGCCGTGGCCGCCAGCTGCTGCAGTGGCTGTTGCAGCTGGTCCAGTGCTTCACGCAGGGTGCGGGTCTGATTGCGGCGGATCACTTTACCCACCAGCTGCGGCAGGGCACGCAGCGCCTGCCAGTGTGTCCAGGCATCCAGCGCACCATGAATATTGCTGTCCCACAGGCAATGCTCCAGCGCACGCTGCAGGTGTAAGAATTCATAGCTCAGCCACTGCGGCAGAGCTTCGGCCATATCGTCTTCGGCACTCACGCCCGGGGTCTGTGCCCAGGGCTGACTGAGGCGCGCCAGACGGTAGCCACGTTCGGCCTTGCTGATATCACTCAGCCAGAGTGGCGCCTGTTCGGCCAGCTGCAGGGCCATTGCCCACAAACCGGCGGCATCACCCTGTTTTAATTCCAGCTCGACTTCGCACAACGGCAGGGTCTTGCGCCCGCTGCTCACCTCGCCCTGATCCAGCACCACTTCGGCTTCACAGCCATCCAGCTGCCACAGCCAGGCCTGGCGTTCAAAATGGGTGGTGAAGATTTCGCCCAGCTCAGCAACATTGATGCTGGCTGGCCAGTGCTCAGCTACTTCGGCACTCTGCAGCCGGGTACTGTCGAGCTGTGGGGAGGTTAATGGCCAGTTCCATTCACCACGCTGATGTATGCCAGCCTGGCTCTGGCCACGGGTTTTAAGCGTCTGTTCGTAGCCATCACCGTGCTGGCGGATACGCAAAGCCGCACGGGCCGACGATAACGCCGCTGCGGGCGTATCGAGGTACCAGTTTTTCAGCGTAGAATGGCTCAGAGGCCGGGCCTGAGTGTTCAGGAATTGAGTCAGCGCAGGCAAAGATTGCGGGCTGATGCGGAGCTTGAGTTCGGTTTCTTTAGTCATGGCGCTATTGTCATGAGGCGCCCCGCTATAAGCAAGCTCAGTGATGCTTTAAACACTGTTATTAACAGCGTCGTTATTTATAAAAGGCCAGTTATGGATCTGATCAGCCGTCTTACCACTCTTATTGCTCACAACAGCATCAGCTCGGTGTTGCCGGAATACGATGAAAGCAATCTGCCGGTGATCAACACTCTGGCCCAGTGGTTCAGTGAGCTGGGCTTTGCCTGCGAAATTCTGCCGCTGGAAGGCTTCCCCGGTAAAGCTAATCTGATTGCCACCTTGGGGCGTGGTGATGGTGGCCTGGTGCTCAGCGGTCATACCGACACCGTGCCCTGTAATCCGGAGCGCTGGCAGTCCGACCCTTTTACCCTGACCGAGCGTGATGGCCGTTTTTACGGGCTCGGCACCTGCGATATGAAAGGCTTCTTCGCTCTGGTTCTCGAAGCCCTTAAGCACTATCAGGCCAGCGACTTTAAACAACCGCTGATTATTCTCGCCACCGCCGATGAAGAAAGTTCCATGTGCGGCGCGCGCGCGCTGGCGCAGCAGGGTAAGCCGAAAGCTCGCTATGCCGTAGTTGGTGAACCCACCAGCTTAAAACCCATCCGTATGCACAAAGGCATCATGATGGAGAGCGTGCGCTTAACCGGTAAAGCCGGACATTCATCCAACCCGGATCTCGGCATCAACGCCCTCGATGCCATGGTGCCGGTGATGAATGAGTTAATGAATCTGCGCCGTGATCTGGCCGGCCGTTATCAGAACGCGCATTTTGCCGTGCAGGTGCCGACGCTCAACCTTGGCTGTATTCACGGTGGCGATAACCCCAACCGTATCTGTGGCAGCTGTGAACTGGCGTTCGATTTGCGCACTCTGCCGGGGATGAGCAACGACGATCTGCGCGAAGAAATCCGCCAGCGGTTAAACCCCATTGCCGAGCAGAACCGCGTCGAGTTTTCTTTCGAGCCGTTATTTCCCGGCGTGAATTCGTTTGAAACCGCCGCCACCAGCCCACTGGTTCAGGCCGCCGAACGCTTAACCGGCCATATCAGCGCCGCCGTTAATTACGCCACCGAAGCACCTTTTCTGCAGGAGCTGGGCATCGACACCATTGTGCTCGGGCCGGGTAATATCGATCAGGCGCATCAGGTGGATGAATATCTGGCGCAGGATCAGATTGAACCCTGTGTGGAATTATTACGCGGCCTGATTGAGCGCTTCTGTCTGCACCCTTCTGTCTGAGCGCGGCTCATGCTTAAATCAACGCCAACATTAAAAACCTGTTTCAGGAGTGAAAAAGCCGAGTGAATCCAGATACCACCGCTTACGTGCAATGGTTCCGTCAATCATCGCCGTACATTAATGCGCACCGCGGTAAAACCTTCGTCATCATGTTCGAAGGCGATGCCATTGCGCACGACAATTTCAATCATGTGGTGCAGGACATCGCCCTGCTGACCAGCCTTGGTGTACGCCTGGTACTGGTGCATGGCGCGCGACCACAGATTGATGCGGTATTAAGCAAGCTGGATATCCAGAGTCGTTTTCACAACGATTTACGCATCACCGATGGCGAAGCCTTAAATGCAGTAAAAGCGGCAGTCGGCATGGTAAAAGCCGATGTCGAATCACGCCTGTCAATCGGCTTACCCAACTCGCCGATGCACGGCGCACGCATCCGTGTGGTCAGCGGTAATTTCGTCACCGCCAAACCACTGGGCGTGATTGACGGTGTTGATTATCAGCACACCGGCGAGGTGCGGCGTATTGAACATCAGGCCATCAGCGAATTACTGGCACAGCGTAACGTCGTGCTGCTGTCATCGGCCGGTTACTCGCCGTCGGGCGAAATGTTTAACCTCACGGTTGAAGACGTAGCACAGCACACCGCCGTGGCACTGCGCGCCGATAAATTAATTATTATGGGCGAGCAGTCCGGATTGCTGGATGACGACGGCGAGCTGATTAAAGAATTAACCTGCATGGATCTTGAACCGCGTCTGCAGGCCTGGAAAGGCGAAGTGCGCTGCCATGCCGAAGCGGCGATAAAAAGCGTGCGTCAGGGCGTGCCGCGGGTACACCTGCTGAGTTACGCCGACGACGGTGCCCTGCTGCAGGAATTATTCTCACGCGAAGGGCGTGGCACCATGGTCACGCAATACGCCTACGATCAGCTGCGTAATGCCAGAAGCGACGATGTGGTTGGTATTCTTGAATTACTGCGTCCGCTGGAAGAGCAGGGCATTCTGGTGCGCCGTTCACGGGAATTACTGGAAAACGAAATTCAGCGTTTTTATGTGATTGAACGCGACGGCATGATCACCGCCTGTGCGGCGCTCTACCCTTACTCCGACGATAAAGCCGAACTGGCCTGTGTGGCTGTGCATGCCGATTATCGTGGTACGAATCGTGGTCAGCGTCTGCTCGAACAGATTGAGCAGGAAGCCCAGCGGCGTCATTACAAACAATTATTTGTGTTAACCACACGTACCGCCCACTGGTTTATCGAAAATGGTTTTGTCGCCGGTGCCGTTACCGAATTACCGCAGGAGCGGCAGAAACTGTATAACTTCCAGCGTAATTCCAAGGTATTTTTCAAATCCTTGTGAGTAATAAGCAACCGTGATTTCACTCTCTCACCTGGGGCGCGAAATTCATCGGCGTTACGATGAATTCGGCCCCATTCTGGTGTTCGACGACGGCAATAAACGCTATTTAAGTTTTGGCACCGCCGACGAACAAAGCTGCCAGCTGAAAAGTGCGCCACTGCAGTTACAGCACGAATATGCCCGTGCCATGGTCGCCGTGCTGATGCAATCCGACGCCTCGACACCACCGGCGAATATCACGCTGCTGGGAACCGGCGGCGGTACTCTGGCCAGCACACTGTTCCACTGGCTGCCGCAGGCAACGATTCAGACGGTCGATCTCCGTCAGGCAGTATTTCAGATCGCGCAGCAGTATTTTGCCCTGCCCCGTGACAAGCGTCTGAGCACCCATGTCAGCGATGCCGCCGAATTTTTACGCAACAGCGAGCAGGGACAGTGCGATTTATTAATCTGTGATCTGTATCTGGCCGATGGCCTTGATCCGCTGGTATTGCAGAGCGACTTTCTCGATTTATGCGAACGCCATTTATCGGCCCACGGCTGGCTGGTACTGAATTTGTGGAAAGAACACCGCGAACAGACAGACTGTCTGGCACAGTTAAAACAGCGTTTCCCGCAATTGCTGCAAAGCACCACCACCGATGGCAACTGGATACTCTGGGCCAGTAAATACGCGGAAATTGCCGATAAAAAAACGGCCCGCGAACGCTGCGTGCAGCGCTCCCCACTGGCCGGTTTTAATCTCTGGAGTGTGGTAAAAGGCTTTTACCGCCACCGCTGATACAGCCGCACAGCGCACTGGTGCCTACAAAGAATTACAAACTTCCCGGCTTAGTGACACGAACAGCCGTTGCCGCCACTGCAACCATAGGGTAGCGTGCTGATTACAAGATCAGTACGGAGCAGACCTCTGACTGCCCACGTCTGATCACCAGAATAACAACAAGAGTACTCAGTATGTTGCAGTCGCTTATTCAGATCGGCCTGCCGGTCGCCCTGATTTTAATTATGGTCGGCGTTGGTCTCGGCCTGACTCCGGAAGATTTCCGTCGTGTATTCCGCCAGCCGAGAGGCTTTCTGATTGGTGCCTTCTGTCAGATGTTACTGCTGCCACTGATCGCGATGGCGGTCATCGCCGTGACCGGTCTGCATGGCGAAATCGCCATCGGCCTGTTTATTCTTGCTCTCTGCCCCGGTGGCACCACCTCCAATCTTTACAGTTTTCTCGCCCGAGCCGATGTTGGCCTGTCGGTGTCGCTGACGGCGGTGATTGGTTTTATTACGCCGTTCACCATTCCGTTACTCGGCGTCTGGGCCATTAACCATTACAGCGATGCCGGTTCACACTTTGAGCTGCCGATTGTCAGCACCTGGATCAAGCTGATGATTATTACCGTGATTCCGGTGGTGATCGGTATGGCGATCCGCGCAAAATGGCAGCAGTTTGCCCGCCGTATGGAACCGCTGATCACACGTTTTTCTGTGATTGTGCTGGTTGCGGTGATCGTCTCTATCTGTATTAACCTCGGCGATAAGCTGATCGGCTTTACCCTGCAGGCCGGACCTGCCGCACTGCTGCTGAACATCAGCACCATGGGTCTTGGCTATCTGGCCGGACGCTGGTTCCTGCACAGCGAAGCACAGGCACGTGCAATCAGTCTTGAAGTCGGTTTACAGAACGGAACTCTGGCCCTGCTGATCACCACCAGCATTCTGCAGAGCGCCGAAATGTCGATCGCACCCAGCGTTTACAGTCTGATCATGTTCGTCAGTGCCAGTTTGTTTACCATTGCAGTCTTACGCCGCGACCGTCGCCAGGTTGCGGTGGCCTGAAGAGAATATTCCCTGACGGACAGCGTGGCCGGGCAAACAGCGTCCGGCCCGCCGTCAGCTGTCTCAGGATGTAACTAAACACATTTTTGTGACTCATCTCTCGGTAAATTGTCTTAGCAAATCCCCAACCAACGTACCATTTACGCTAGAATCCGCGCCTCACTGACGGAGGACTCTATGCGAACCCGAACTTTATCAACCACCAAGAGCCTGTTGCCTTGTGCGTTACTGCTTTGCAGTGCAGGCCAGGCCATCGCTGATAACGGCCTTAACGTTTATGGCTTTCTGAATGCCGGCGCTTACTACCTCGACGAAGACGACATCACCATTGAGTCGTATGAGTCGGGCAGCCCGCAATTCTTCAACCGCGACACCATGATGGGCCTGCAGATCAGTAAAGAGATCAGCGAGCGCACCAGTGCCACTATCCAGCTGACCGCCAAAGGTGAAGAAGATTTTGCGGTACGCACCTCGCTGGCCTTTATCAGCCACGCGCTGAACGACAGCACCGATATCCGTTTCGGTCGTCTGCGCATTCCGTTCTTCTACTACTCCGAATTCCTCGACGTGGGCTACGCCTATAACTGGATCCGTCCAACCGGTGATGCTTACGGTATTCCGTTCTCCGATTACAACGGTGCCGACATCATCAAACGCTTCAGTTTTGACAGCTTCGACGGTCAGATTCAGCTGAACTACGGCCGTCGTGACAAAGAAATCGTGTTGTTTAACGAAGCCTATGAGTCCGAGCTGAACAACTTCGCCGGCGCTACCCTGAACCTGTATATGGGTGATTTCGGTCTGCGTGTTGGTATGCAGCAGACGCAGATGACGCTGGATTCTGCCGCAGATATGCAGACTCTGATCGATGTACGGACAGGTACTAAAACCCCGGATGAGGCCCTGTACGATCTGGCCGCCAGCGGTGCCCGCCGTATCGATATCGCCCAGACCGCCGCCACCCTGCTGACAAACAGCATGAGTGAGGAAACCAAGGAAACGTTCAACTTCGACGACAAGAAAGCGCGTTACTACAACCTGGCAACTACCTGGGATAACGGTGACTGGAGCTTTATCGCCGAGACCGCAATCATCAACTTCGACTCCGGCCTGTATGTGGATAACTTCGCCTGGCTGGCGTCTCTGGCCAAGCGTTTTGACGCTCTGACCATTCACACCACCTACTCTACCTCGCGTGACCGTCTCGACGGCGGCGATGTCGGCAAGGTGCAGGAAATGATGATGCTGCGCGGTGAAGACGAAAGTATCACCCTCGGTATGCGCTACGACCTGGATGAAGCGACCGCCTTTAAACTGGAAGCATCACACCACATAGAGGAAACCAATCAGGGCCTGCCAGGCGCCTCCGGAACTCTCTACCGCGCCGCATTACAGCTGGTATTCTGAGGAGCTAATACGCATGAAATTTATCAAAGCCCTGGGAATGACCACACTGCTGAGCCTGAGCGCTGCAAGCTGGGCTGACATCGCTGTGATCGTCAATCTGAAGAATAACAATACCTACACGGGTATCGATGCCGATCTGATCGAACGTATTTATCTGGGTAAGGCCAGCAAGTTTCCTGATGGGACTGCGGCCGTGCCTTACGATCTGGCCAAAGGTGACAGCGTACGCGAAAAGTTCGGACGTAAAATTCTGAACAAAAACCCGTCACAGCTGCATGCTTACTGGTCACGTTCAATCTTCTCCGGCAAGAAGCAACCGCCACGTGAAGTCGGTGACGCTGATGCCATGAAGGCTGCCGTTGCCGCCGATCTGAACGCCATTGGCTACATCAACGCCTATGCCGTTGATGCCAGCGTTGCGGTGCTTTACACCATTAAAGACTGACACTGGCCCCGGACGCATGCGTCCGGGGCTTTTTTGTAAGCACAACTCGTCTTATTCTTGCCCGCCTAATTTCAACAAGGATGCGAATACATGATCCGAGCATTTCTGATGATCGCTTTACTGACCGGAACCCTGCCGTTCTCTCAGTTACAGGCCGCAGAACTGGTACTCAACGGCAGCGCTTCCTATTACTACCTGACCCGCGAATACTATGTTGCCGGTCTTTATCTGCCCGCTCCGGAACAGGACCCGGACGCCATCCTCTCGCCTGACACTGCCAAACGCATGCAGCTGATTGTCAGTACCGAACGCTGGTCGCCACGTAAATGGGCACAGCAGTGGCAGAACAATATCTCCATCAATAACGATAACCTCAGCGCCGATACTCAGGTACAGCAGGCGGTGATGGAATTTACCCAGTTTCCGCGTGACGACCTGCACCGCGATGACGAAATCCGTGTCGATTATCAGCCCGGCGGCAACACCCGCGTTCTGCTTAACCGCGAACTGGTGATCGAGAGCAGCGGCGTCGAACTGTTTAACTACCTGCTCAATACCTGGATCGGCAAACTGCCGCCATCGCGCGAGTTCCGCCAGCATATCCTGCAGCAGGACACCTCCGCCGCTGCCGAACAAAACCGTCGTCTGCTGCTGACCCATGAAATCCCGGCCGCACGCAACCAGCTGTATTCCGGCTGGCTCAACGCCGAGCGCGCTGCTCAGCAAGCCGAACAGGAACGCCAGCAGCAACAGGCAAGGGCTGCAGAACTGGAAGCCGAAAAAGCCGAACAGGAAGCCAGAAAACAGCGCGAGGCTGAAGCCCGCCGTCTGGCCGAAGAACGCGCCGCACGTGAAGCCGCCGAGAAGCTGGCCAAGCAACGCGCCGAGCAGCTGCGTCAGGCCCAGGCTACCGCCATCAAGGCTCAGGCAGAGCGTTTAGCCAAAGCGCAGAAACCCGCCAGCAGCAAAGCCAGCAACAGTAAAAGCACCGCGAAAAGCGCCGACATTCTCGCCGCCGAACAGGACTACTACCTGCAGCAACTGCAATGGCAGTTACAGCGCCAGCTGGAAGCCGAAGTCAGCTACCCGGCCTGGGCCAAACAGTTTGCCCAGGAAGGTCTGGTGGAAATGGATCTGGAGCTGAACCGGGCCGGTGAAACCTTCAACCTGCGCGCGCGTGATGACAGTGTCGCCAAGCTGTTAGTCAGCGAAGTACAGCGTGCGGTGCAGAGTGCGGCCAGCAAGATCAGTATCAACGACGATCTCGAAGGCCAGCAGTGGCCGCTCAGTGTGAGTTACCGCTTCTCGCTGCAGGGGGCAGAACAGCCAACCATGGCGATGCCACAGCCGCCCAAATCACTGCAGGTGAAAAAAGCGCCGCCGGCACAACAGGGACAACTGCGTCAGAGTTACGAAGATGTGCAGCGTGAGCGTATTCTGAGTGCGGTTGAATATCCGAAAGCGGCTCAGATTCTGAAGAAAAAAGGTCTGGTGGAATTACAGGTGGAAATTCTGCGCGACGGTAAACTGGGCGAGATTAAAGAACTCAGCAACAACCGTCACCGCGAACTGACTCAGGCATTAATCAACGCCGTCAAACAGAACGCTCCTTTCCCGCCGCTGCCTGCAGAACTCAGCGACAGCAGCCTGAAGCTTAAAGTCAGCCACGACTTCAAACTCTGAGATATGCCCGCCATACCAGTCTGTTAGCACAGACTGGTATGGCACCAGCGACCTCACCAGGGCAGAGGTTCTGCCACTTCCGCCCAGCGCTGCTGCTGATCAATATCGGCCAGCTCATCTCCCAACCGCTCACAGGCTGCCAGTGCGATATCCCAGCGCCGGCGGCGCTCGCCGTAATCCGGGTAATCGTAAAAATCATCAAGGTCAGGAATGCGCCCACCGGGCAGCGTCGCTGCAAACTCCCAGGACGGCGCAATAATGATCGTGCGGCGATAATTCTCCCGCGAGGCCGTGCGCCAGCGCAGCTTCTTATCAAACCAGCCGCCTTTCGGGGCTTTGGCAAAATAGTGCGGATAAAGCACAAAGCCCTTCTCCGGCAGCACCGGTAAATCAAACTGATAGTCGGTGATACCGCCATCACGGTAAGTACCGCGCGGTGCACCGGGAATATTACGTACTCCGGCAATCACCAGCGGAATCGCGCCACTGGCGAGAATCGCCGGCTGCAGATTATCTTCGGTTAAGGTCACATGGCGCGCCGGCAGATGCGGGTAATGATCAATCGGCGCACGCTGCGGATGATGAAACACCACCCGCTCAATCCACGGGCGCATGGCACTGCGGGCGAACAGGTTGGCGGTCATGGCGCCAGCCAGCCCCAGCGTTTGCGGTACCTTATGATCCGCTCCGGCCAGACCACGGCAGCGCGCCACCAGCGTGTGATAACGCACCACCGGGTTATTGATGATCTCCTGCGTACCGGTTTCGCCAAGAATCACATCCAGAATATGGCGACAAACCGCTGCCACTTCCTGTGCTGTCGGTTTGGCCGAGGCGTATTGCTGGCTGATATAGGCCTCCTGCAGACGCGCATGGGCCGCGAGCGGATCGTTCTGCGCATAACAGGCCATACGCCAGGCACCGGCTGAGGTACCCAGTACATGCAAAGGCTGCTGGCGCCCGCGCACCCATTCACTCAGCAGGTAACGATCCATCGCCGCCAGCGATAACCATTTGGGGCCGCCGGAAGCACCCAGCATCATTTCGATATCGGATGACTGCAAACCATTGGCGCGGATATGCGCCAGCGCTTCGTGACCGGCAAAGATTTTTAAAGCGGGCTTCATGCCTCATGCTCCAGAACCACAGGAAGTGCTCTTTCTACCCTGTCTGCATGACAAAATTAAGGGGCAAAGATGCTAAGGGCCTGTCAACACTCATTAAACAGGCCCTGAGAAACCTCTGAATAACCTGCTATTCGCTCTGGATTAATGGAAATTGCACGGCAGCCACAGGACGCGGCTGCCGTAAAACAACGCAGCGTCCAGCTACAGGCGGAACTGCATCATCTGTTTGGCCAGCTGCTGAGCCAGCTTGGCCAGCTCCTGTACTTCCTGCTGACACATGGTCAGACCGTCACTGGAGCGGCTGCTCAGTTCAGCAATGTTCTGCACATTGCGGCTGATGTCTTCGGTTACTGAGCTTTGTTCTTCCGTGGCTGTTGCCACCTGATGGCTGAGGCCCACCACATCACTGACGTTTTCGCTGATGCTGGTCAGCGCTTCGCCCATGCGTTTGGCTGCCGATACCGTTTCTGCGGTCGCACCTTCACCGGCTTCCATGGCTTTAACGGCTCGCTGCGACCCCTGCTGCAGGCGCTCAATGATGGCTTCGATTTCGCTGGTCGATTCCTGGGTACGGCGGGCCAGATTACGCACCTCATCAGCCACCACGGCAAAGCCACGGCCATGCTCACCGGCGCGCGCCGCCTCAATGGCGGCGTTCAGTGCCAGCAGGTTGGTCTGCTCGGAAATCGCGCTGATCACCTGAATCACCTGGCCGATATCGCTGACCTGCTGCGCCAGCTGACCAATGGCATCGGCTGATTCACGGATGTCCGCCGACATGCTGTTTACCTGACTTTCCGAGCGCTCCATATCACCGCGGATACGGCCGGCGTCGGTACCGACACTTTCCAGTTTGGTTGCCGTTTCCGTGGCGTTACGCGCCACTTCCTGCACCGTTGCTTCCATTTCGTAAATTGCGGTCGCAACCGAGTCGGTCAGTTTGCTCTGTTCAGACGCCCAGCTGTGATTGGTGGTCACCACTTCTTCAATCTGTTCGGTATAGGTTTTTACCTGCTCAGCGGTATCGAGGATGCCGCGAATCATCTGCCGCTGTGATTCCATAAAGTCGTTAAAGCCACGCGCCAGCTGGCCAAGTTCATCGTTACTTTCGACCTTAAGGGTCTGGGTCAGGTCGCCACCGCCCTGGCCTATGCTGATCAGAGCCTGGGTAATACGGCGTAACGGCAGTGTCATCCGGTCAGCAAGGAGCGCAATCAGACCAAGAAAGACCAGTGCCGTCACGATTCCTACGCCCAGCGATAACAACGTAGACTTGCGCAGCACGCCGTAGATTTCCCCGCGCGGGACCTCCACCACCAGATGCCAGTCCACCTCATCCAGCTGCATGGCAGATGCAATGATCGGTTTACCATCCCGCTCAAATTCCACCAGATCACCGGCCGTCGCTGCCAGCAACTGCTGAGCGTTAAGCGCCGGCATATGCTGTGCCAGTGGCACACCGGATAACTTCAGATCCGGGTGAATCAGTATATTGCCGCTATTGTCAGTCAGATAAACGATGCCGGTTTCAGCAAAACGGAATTGACGGATGCGTTCGGCCATTTCCTGCAGACCGATGCCTAAACCACTGATGCCCAGCGCTTTACCATTACGTTCGATGCGGACATTAATAAATAAGGTGGGTTTGCCGCTGGTTTTATCCACATCCAGCTGCAGGGCGCGTTTCAGGCCCTTATCGAGAAAGCCAAAAAACCAGCCGTCGTTTGCTGCGGTAACCTTACGGCTGATGCCTTTCTGGGTGTAGTAGTTGCGGCTCAGAGCCGATACAAAGTGAGCACTGTCAGCCTTTTGCCGGCGGGCAATGGCTTCAAGAAATTCCTGATTCAGCGGCCATTCCTCCTGCGGCTCACCACGCTCAATCCAGTTTTGCATCAGCGCGTTATCGGCAATCAGTTCAGAGGAGGTAATAGCGGCGGTCAGGTCTTTTTCGATTTCCTGGGCAATGGCCCGGATGTTCGCCGGCAGGGCAGAACCCAGCCAATAGGTCTCCAGCTGCTGGCGGCTTTGCCAGATGCCAATGCTGACGACCAGCGCCACACTCAGCAGCAGAGCACCGCCCATACTGAGCAGCAATTTCTGGCGAATGGTCATGAGGGGGACTCCTGAAGGAAAATAGGGTTCCTTCAGATTAGCAGCCGTAAACACGCCTGATTAGACCAGATACGACAGCTTGGTGTGACCAGCCCCCTTAAAGAGGCATAAACCAGCGGCGCTTGCCTGTCATTACATCAGGCCGGGTCACACGGATTAAACAGGCCTCAGACAGCGGCCGACTGCAGCTGATAATGCCGCACCCGCCACAGCAACAATCCACCCATCAGCAGATTACCTGCCGCCGCGCCGATCAGCAGGCCCGGATAGCCACCCAGCTCTGCACCAATAAAGGCGCCGGGCACATAAAAGGCAAACAGGCGGACAAAGTTAATCACCATCGAAGTCTGGGTACGCTGCAGGGAGTTCAGCGCAGAATTCACACACAGCACAATCCCCATACCGGCATAGCCCAGCGGCAGCCAGCGTACGTACTCGACGATACTCTGCTGCACCGCCGGATCAGCGGAAAACAGCTGCGCCAGCCAATGACCCGTAACCCAGAAAATCAAACACACCGCTCCCTGCCACAAGGCCAGAAAACGGAAGCTGCTGTACAACGCCTGCCAGATACGGTCGTACTGAGCGGCGGCATGATTCTGCGCAACAAACACCGGTAAGGTTGAAGTCAGTGCCAGAATGACCACGATAGCGAATGGCTCCAGACGCATGCCGACACCAAAGCCAGCCACGGCTTCCGGCCCCAGCGGCGCTACCATCACCAGCAGAATGGCACCGGCCACCGGCACCATCATATTGGTGACCATCGCCGGAACACCCAGCTGCAGCATTCGTTTCCACAAGACCCGCACATCGTGCCAGCCCATGCCATGACGGCTGATATAACCTTCACGGCGCTGGCGGGTCATAATCACCAGCAGCACCAGAATCCAGCACAGCGCACTGGCCAGCGCCGCGCCACCGATGCCCATTCCCGGCAATGGCCCCCAGCCAAAAATCAGCAGCGGATCAAGTAACGCATTCAGCACCGCAGCCACCATCATCATCTGCGATGGCAGTTTGGTATTACCGGTTGCCCGCATGGCACTGTTCTGCATCATCATCAGCAGCAGTACGATGGCGCCGGGCCACCAGAACACCATAAAGCGGCGGATTTCCGGCAACAGCTCATCACCGGCCCCCAGCAAACGGAACAGGGCGTCATTGCTCAGCCAACCCGCCACGGCAATCACCACGCCCAGCAATAAACTGAGCAGCAAGCCCGCCATCGCAGCACGCTGTGCCTGCAGGTTGTCATCAGCGCCCACCGCGCGCGCAATTAAAGCGGACATGGCAATGCCCAGACCAATCGCCAGATTCATCACCAGCATGGTGACCGGCATAGCAAAGCCCACGGCTGCCAGACTTTCGGTGCCGAGCAGGCTGATAAACCAGGTATCGACCATATTGAAAAAGAAGACCGCCATAATGCCCAGCACCATCGGCTGAGTCAGGCTGTAGAGTGTCCGGTTAACCGGGCCGCTGAGAATGGCTTGGCGCACACTGGCATCCTTATGCGTATTGTTTTTCTGCGCACACTCTACACTAAAACCGCACAAGCACAGGCTGGCTTTGTGCTACGCACTGTTCCGCCAGCCGGGCCTTTATCCCGTCCTGCCCTTGCACAGATCCCCCCCTGTCGCTAACCTGCCGGCAAGTTTTTTTGCGCAGAGAGGATGCTATGCGTCGCCAAGCCCTGATTGTTTCATCATTCGCCGTATTGCCGTTGTTGCTGTCCGCCATGCAGACCAGCGCCGAAGAAGCCGTTGCTGCAGACGCTGCCGCAGCACCGGAATTCCCGATCTGGGGTGGGTCTGCCGAACTGGGCACCATCCGCACCTCAGGTAATACCGATACCTCCAGCATTAACGGTAAATTTGCTGTTAAACGCGATGGTGAACTCTGGGATTCCAGCCTCAAACTGGATGCCCTGACCAGTAAAGAAGATGGCGTTACTTCAAAAGAAAAGTACCGCGGCACCGTTCAGTTTGACCGTAACTTCAGTGAGCATTCTTACCTCGCCATCGTCGGTGACGAAGAACGTGACCGCTTCAGCGGCTTTGAGTATCAGGCCACGTTATCCGCCGGTTACGGTTACCGCGCCATCCATGAACAGAATATGGAACTCGACCTTGAAGCCGGTCCCGGTTACCGTCGCGACAAGCTGAAAGAAACAGATGAGATCAATGAAGAAGTTATCGCCCGTCTGGTTGCCAGATATCACTGGACCATTCAGAAAGGCGTCGAGTTTATTGAAGAATTCAGTGCCGAACTGGGCGAAAGCAACAGTATCTATAAATCAGAAACCGGTCTGAAAAGTCAGATCAACGGCAGCCTGGCCACCAAGCTGACCTATAAAGTGAAGTACGTTGATAAGGTGCCGGCAGAAAGCGAAAACACCGATACCGAGTTTGGCGTTACTCTGGTGTACAGCTTCTGATCGGATTGTTCTGCCACCGCAGATAACAAAAAGCCCGCGTTATTACGCGGGCTTTTTGTATCCGATAAAACCGGATTATTTATCGCAGTCTTTATCTTTACGGTGACCATGATGGCCATCCAGGCCGTCTTCATCCGGGTGATGCCATTTGCGCATCTGCTTCTCTTTCAATGCCGTCCATTTTTCCTGCTGTTCGGCAGTCAGCACACTTTGCACCAGTTGTTCAAAATGCTGGCGCGCCGCTTCACGCTGAGGCTGATCCAGCGGCCACTGGTAGTTGTCTTTCTGCTCTTTAACGCCTTTCAGCAAAGTATCTTTCTGTTCATCGCTCAGATCCAGTTTACGGGCCAGTTCTTTAGCGTGTTTTTTCTGCATTTTGGCGTGCTGCTCGCGCATTAAGCTCTGCGCCTGCTCACGCTGTTCGGGGGTCAGCACCTGTTGGATTTCAGCGCGCATCGCCTGCATCAGTTCGTGTGCTTTGGCGCGGTTCTCACTGCGGGGCGTGTCGGCCTTACGCAACTCGCGGAATTTACTTTCGTAGCTGTCTTCAATTTCGTCGATGCGCTCTTCCTGGGCATCGCTCAGTTCCAGCTCATCGTCCCAGTCTATTTCGCGGTGCTTGCCACCAAAGGCCAGCGCCTGACTGGCCAGCAGCAAAGTACAGGCGGCACCAACGGCCTTGATTAGGGTCTGTTTCATCATTCGGTCCTCTGGCGATGCCAGGCAATGTGTACGCTTATCAGTGTACGGATTGCCACACAAAGTTGTGTCCGCCATTGCAAAGAATTGTCACAGGAAAACCATGGATATAATCCCTTATCAGGCGCGAGACGGACGGCGTGAATGTTCGTTATCATAGGGCATTTCTGCTGTACGACGAAGACCATGAGCGATACCAACAACGATCCCGAAGAGCAGCTGTTCCTGCAGGAAATGCAGGGCGTTAAGCCACTGCAAACAAAAGAGCGGGTCGAGCTGCGCAAGGCTGAGACGTCACAGGTCAGTGCTGCGGCACGCCGTCAGGCGGCACAGCAACAGCCCGAAGAACAGGATGGTAACCGCCTGCAGACCAGCGAGGTCAAGCGCGTCGGTCCGCACGATGTCATCGGCTATAAACGTCCCGGTATTCAGGATGGGGTATTCCGCAAACTGCGGCTGGGTAAATATGAAACCGAAGCCCGCCTCGACCTTCACCGTCGCACCATCGATGAAGCACGGCGCGAGCTGTACCGTTTTATTCAGGATTGTATGGCGCACGATATCCGCAGTGTGCTGGTACTGCCCGGCAAGGGTGACCGCAATATCAACGACCCGGCGGTATTAAAAAGCTATCTGGTGCACTGGCTGGAGGAGCTGGACGAAGTTCAGGCCTACCACACCGCGCAACCCCATCACGGCGGCGCCGGAGCCTTTTACGTACTGCTGCGTAAAAGCGAACGGAAAAAACAGGCCGCGCGCGAACAGTTCAGCAAAGGGCGTCTCTGATCACTCACTTGCTGCTGTAGTAATCCGCTGTTACCCAACATTCCTTACAATCCGCCAGACTCGCTGTTCCACAACAACAATACGGAGCAGCGCTCATGGCAAATATCCTCATTATTGCCGGCGATTACGTCGAAGATTACGAACTGATGGTGCCGTTTCAGGCATTGCAGATGGTCGGTCACAGCGTCAGCGTGGTATGCCCGGATAAAGCGTCCGGCGACAGTGTCCGTACCGCGATCCACGACTTCGAAGGCGACCAGACCTACAGCGAAAAGCCCGGCCATAATTTTGTACTGAATGCAGATTTCGCCAGCATTAACGAACAGGAATTCGACGCCCTGCTGCTGCCCGGTGGCCGTGCGCCGGAATACCTGCGCCTGAACAGCCGCGTGCTGGAACTGGTGAAACACTTCGCCAGCGCTGGCAAACCCATTGCTGCGGTTTGCCATGGCGCGCAGCTGCTGACCGCTGCTGATGTTATCCGCGAACGCAAAATTTCGGCTTACCCGGCCTGTGCACCGGAAGTCACCATGGCCGGAGGCATCTATGCCGATATCGCCGTCGATCAGGCTGTTACCGACGGCAATATCGTTACCGCTCCGGCCTGGCCTGCCCACCCGCAGTGGCTGGCGCAGTTTAATGCCCTGTTGCAATAATCAGTACCTGTCAGAATCGGCATGATGCTGACTGCGCGTAAAGGAGGGTGCAATCACTTTCCTTTGCGCGACATAATGGGCACCGGACTGATTGCCTCAGGAAGCTTTCCATGTGTGAAATTTATTCAGGTGCCGAACCGGAACTGTTTGAACTGAAGACCCGTTCCATCCGTATCGATGGCGTCGTCACCAGTATTCGTCTGGAGGCTGTCTTCTGGCAATTGCTGGAGCAGATCGCTGCCGATGCTGGGCTGACACTGGGTACTTTTATTACCCGTATCTATCGTGAAGTACTGGAGCGCCGTGGCGAAACCGGTAACTTTACTTCCTTACTGCGTGTCGCCTGCACAACACATCTGAATCAGGGGCAGCGTCTGACACTCACCACCAGTGCCTATCAGGACACCATTAACGATAACCAGGAAACGGTACGCAAGGTATCCTGAGAGCTTCAGGCATTATTCGGTATCGGCCGATTGCATATGCTGTTCTGCCCACAGGTACTGGGCCTGCTGCAGCAGCGGCGGCATCCAGTTTTCTTCTTTTGCCTGCACCAGTACTTTCTCTATGCGCGCGCGCAATTCCGGCGAATTACAGGCCGACTTTTTCGACAGGGTCAGATACAGCGGCTCGCTGCTGATTTCCTGCGCTAATGGATGGATATTCAGATAGCCATTACGCGCAGCGTAGGCACGGGCAGGATTCTCTTCATACAAAACATAATCAACCCGCTGACCATTCAGCATCTTCAGCCCCTGTTCCAGACTGCCAACCTGATGAATGGTGAGGTGCTTGCGGGCAAAGTCATCAAACTCCTGACCAAAGCTGTTATGAATAACAGTAACGCCCTGGCGGCCGATTAAATCTTCCCAGCGGTTAAACTCAAAGGGTCTTTCATTATTAACCCACACCACGGTACGGGTCAGCTGAAAGGCGGGGCGCAGATAATCCATACGCTCAGAGCGGGCATCGGTATAAAAGGCACCGGCAATAAAATCGATACGTCCGGCCGCAACTTCTTCCTGAGTCCGGCCCCAGGGACCGCTGTATTGCAGATCGATTTTTATATCGAGTCGTTTTGAAACTTTGTGTAAGAAGCCGGAGATTGCACCGGTTAACACTTCGGGATTTTGCGGCGACCGCCACAGGTAAGGCGGATATTCGGCATTACCACTGGCGGTAAATAAATGGCAGGCGTCCTGTTCTGCACTGGCGGAAATGCCGGTAATCATTACCAGCCAGAACATAACAATCTGTTTCATGAGTTGCACACCCCAACACAAATATCCGGGATCGGATTCAGTATAGGCGGCCACTAATTAATTGCCTGCTACTTTACTGCCAGCTCCGCATCCAGAGCATCGATTGCCTGCGCCATCCGTTCGCGGGTCATCTCTGCAAGGCGCTTCACATCGTCCTCACCCATACCCTCGGTACTGATCGGTTCCAGATAACGCGCCAACACTTTACCACTATGGAAGCGGTGCAGATCAATATTTTTATGCGTACTGCTGTATACCATTGGCACAACAGGTAAACCGGCTTCAATGGCAAGCGCAAAGGCACCGCTTTTAAAGGGTAATAATCCCTTACCACGCGAACGGGTACCTTCCGGAAAAATGTAAACCGCACAACCGCGTTTTTTTACCGTGCGCGCTACCGTGGCCATCGTTTCCCAGGCTTTGGCTTTATTGGTTCTGTTAATAAAAATATTACCAGCAAGCCAGAACAACAAACCAAACACCGGAATAAAACGCAGACTGCTTTTACCTAAAATGGCGATATTACCGGGCAGCATGCCGGGATAAATAAAAACGTCCAGAGTGTCCTGATGATTACCGACATAAATAGCCTGACCATCACCGACCGGAGATTGATTAAGCACTTTCATATCAATGTTCAGCAGCCAGCGGCCGAAAGAAAATATCTTGGCGCAGTCGCGGGTATTATTACGATGGAAAGGACGAATGATGCACAGCACCAGACCAAGCGTGCAGCCAAACAGAAAATAGCCGGTTAATACGACAGCACGAAAAACAAACAGCATGATGAAGTCTCTTATTATTGTTTATAGGTGCCGCTGAGCTCCATCTCCGGGCGACACATACAGCAGATGCAAAAACGCTATTGTTCTCACAGGACAGGCCGGCAGCAAGGTGCCGGCATGCCATTATTCTGTGAATAACAGGCATGAATGCCCGCTCGCTTGATTAACACAGAAGCAGTTAACGCAGAAACAGCTGGTAGGCCGTATTATCGGTTTCATCCCAATAACCATAGCCCAGCTCTTCCAGAAAACTGTGCAGCTGCTGCTGACGGTCATCAGCAACCTGCAAGCCAACCAGAACACGGCCATAAGCTGCACCGTGGTTACGGTAATGGAACAGCGATATATTAAAGTGCTTGCCCAGCTTGCGCAGGAAATTAAGCAGTGCACCCGGACGCTCCGGAAATTCGAAACGGTAAACCCGTTCATCATTAACGGCTGCCGGCGCATGCCCACCCACCATATGGCGGATATGGTATTTGGCCATTTCATCGTCGGTAATATCCAGCACCGGATAATTATCACCGTGCAGTTCATCCAGCAATGCCTGACGCGCACCGGGCTCAGCGCCAACTTTAACGCCGACATAAATCTGCGCCTGATGGTCATCGCTGTAGCGGTAATTAAATTCGGTAATCGGGCGCTTGCCGATCAGGCTGCAGAACTTCTGAAAGCTGCCAGGCTGTTCGGGAATGGTCACTGCCAGAATGATTTCCCGGCCCTCACCGATTTCTGCAACTTCCGAGATATAACGCAGCCGATCAAAGTTAACGTTGGCACCGCTTAAAATCGCCACCAGGTTCTGCCCTTCACAACCTTCACGCTCAACGTACTTTTTAACGCCGGCAATGCTTAATGCACCGGCCGGTTCACATACCGCACGGGTATCGTCGAACACATCTTTAATGGCGGCGCAGATTTCATCCGGCGTACAGGTGATCACTTCGTCGATATGATCTTTACAGATTTCCCAGGTGTTTTTACCGATCTGGGCCACGGCCACACCGTCGGCAAAAATACCGACCTGGGGCAGAATAACGCGCTTTTTCGCTGCCAGCGCCGCCGCCAGACAAGCGGACTCGGTGCTTTCAACACCAATCACTTTAATTTCCGGGCGCAGCGCTTTGATATAAGCCGCCACACCGGCTGCCAGACCACCGCCACCGACCGGAACAAAAATCGCATCCACCGGGCCACTGAGCTGACGCAGGATTTCCATACCAATAGTGCCCTGACCGGCAATCACTTCCGGGTCATCGTAGGGATGGATGTAAGTCATGCCTTTTTCTTCAACCAGCTTCTGCGAATAGGAAAAGGCATCGTCAAAGGCATCGCCCTGCAGTACCACTTTGGCACCACGGGCTTTAACTGATTTCACTTTAATATCGGGCGTGGTACGCGGCATGACGATGGTGGCTTTAATGCCCAGTTTCTGTGCCGCCAGCGCCAGTCCCTGCGCGTGGTTGCCGGCGGATGCCGCAACCACGCCTTTGGCTTTTTCTTCTTCCGTCAGCTGCACCACTTTGTTGTAGGCGCCACGCAGCTTAAATGAGTACACCGCCTGCTGATCTTCACGTTTTACCCAAATTCGGTTGCCCAGCCGTTCGCTCAGGAAGGGGGCAATATGCAGCGGCGATTCGACAGCAACATCGTAAACGCGGGCGGCGAGAATTTTCTTCAGGTAATCGTTAAGCATGCCGGGGATTCCAAACAGACTGAAAAAATCGGTGCGGGAAGCACTCAGAGGTGAGCATTGTAACGCATCAGCGCATATAATTCGCTGCATCTGACACATCATAAGCCCGAGCTGCCATCATGACACAAGACGAACTGAAACGCGCCACAGGTATCGCCGCCGCCGACTATATCCGCCCTCATCTCGACGACGACAGCATTGTCGGTGTTGGCACAGGCTCTACCGCCAACTGCTTTATCGATGCTCTGGCCGAACACAAACACCTGTTTGACGGTGCGGTTGCCAGTTCTGAAGCTTCAGCCCAGCGTCTGCGTGATCACGGCATTCCGGTGTACGACCTGAACAGCGTCAGCAACCTCGACTTTTATATCGACGGTGCCGACGAAATCAACGAGCACCTGGAAATGATCAAAGGCGGTGGTGCAGCGTTAACCCGCGAAAAAATCGTTGCTGCGGTCGCCAAAGAATTTATCTGCATCGCCGATGAAACCAAACTGGTGAACCGCTTAGGCGCTTTCCCGCTGCCGGTAGAAGTAATTCCGATGGCACGCTCTTATGTGGCCCGTGAACTGGTTAAGCTGGGCGGCGATCCGGTTTACCGCGAAGGTGTAATTACCGATAACGGCAACTGCATTCTGGATGTGCATAACTTCAGCATCGCCTCAGCCATTGAGCTGGAAAGCAAAATCAACCAGATTACCGGTGTGGTCACCAACGGTCTGTTTGCCCTGCGTCCGGCCGACGTATTGCTGCTTGGCACCCAGAACGGCGTTCAGACCATCAAGGCTAAATAACGGCAATGCACGTGCCTGGCAAAGGATTGCTGTCACCTCTGCGGGCGTGGCTGACGTCTGTCCGCCTGCCCAAACTGCTGGCGCGCCTGCTGCTGATTCTGCTCGCCGCCATTGTTCTTATTATTGTCCTGCTGGCTGCCTTACCGACACTGCTCAAACCCGCCCTGAACCGCTGGTTGCCGGATCTGCTGGCCGATGCTGCCGCCCCTGGCAGCAGCGTGGTGGTGCAGATCGACACTTTCAGCTGGCAGCGTTTTCAGCTGACTAAACTGCAGCTGCCTCTGGCCGATGGCAGCCTGATTCAGCTCACCGGTCTTGATCTGCGCTACCGCCCGTCGCAATTACTGCAGGGCCGGCTGAAAACCCTCAGTATTGCCGAATTACACGTCAGCCTGCCCGATGAAAGTGCGCGCAAAGTCGCTGCGGTAGCCGCACAGAATGCCGGTAATGCCGCACGTGAACAGTTGCACCAGCTGCTGGAAATTCCACAATTCAGCCAGTGGCTGCAACTGCCACTGGAACAGGTCAGCATTGACCATATTGTGCTGCAACATCCCGCCGCGGTGGCCGAACTCAGCGCCAGCCTTACTCCGCAGCAGTGGCGTATTCATGGCAGTGCTCAGCTGGATAATCTGCCGCTGCCGTGGCAGATCGAACTGCAATTACAACACAGTGGCGACTGGCTGCTGCTGGTTTCGGAACAGAGCCAATTACTGTTGCAGCAGTATGGCCATATTGAACAGGACGCCGACAATACCCGCCTGACGCTGGATCAGCGCCTAGACTTTGCCGCCCTGAGTGAACGCTTACCTCAGCTCAGCGGGCTGCCCTTGCCCCTTAACCGGATGCAACTCAATGCCGGGCTGCAATTACCCAACAGCGCCTACCTGCCACAGGATCTGAGCATCAACCTGAGTGCCCGCTTCGATACCCGCCGCCAGCAACTGGCTGACAATATGCACTGGCAAAGCGGCAGCTGGCACTTAAACCTGAATAAAGAAAACCCAGCCGCCGACTGGCAATGGCAGTTGCAGAGCAACAACCAGCAACTGCAGTTCACTGATCTGCTGCCAGCGGCAGGTGGCGATCAGTTGTTTACCCTCAGCAGCAGCCAGCAGTTCAGCGGCTACTGCAACGCCAAACTCAGCAGCTGCGAAGCCGAAGGCCAGCTGAAGAACCTGCTGCGCGGCAAAAAAAGTGAGCAGTTACTCGCCAGCCTGAACCTGACCCCGGCGCTGAACTGGCAACAAGGCAGCGCTCTCAGCCTGGTGCTGCCGCTGGCGCTTGATATCAGTGCCAAAGATCCGGCTCTGCCACTGCAAAGCCTGCACAGTCAGGGCGAACTGATCGCCCTGCTCGACGCCAGTGGCGACTGGCAGCTGAGCAGCATTCCCGGCATCAGCAACAGCCTGCAGCTGACAGAACCCGAAGGCTGGCAATTACCAATGCTGGAATTTCAGCTGCTGCCCACGCTGTATATCAATGGCAATCTGCACAGCAACAAAAACGGCAGCAGTAATAACAACCACCTGCACAGCGCCCCCCTGCGGATGACCATTAAGCCCTGGCACATACAGCACGGGGCAGACAGCTTCCTGCAATTACAGACCAGCGAATTCAGCTGTCAGCCAGCGCCCGGCAGCTCGTTGCTGGTTGCCCTGCAAAGTGTGTTCAGCGGCCAGTGTGATATCAGCCTGCAACTGGCCAAATCACGCTGGCAGGGCTGGCCGGTTCCCGATCTCAGCGCCACAGGGCCGATAAAGCTGCTGTATTCATTGCAGGACGATCAGCAGAACGGCAAGCCGCAGCAACAACTTAACGGCGAGCTGCAGCTCAGTGGCGCCGGCAATCAGCTGCAGTTGCGGATGCAATTACAGCACGACCTGCTGCAACAGCGAGGCAGTATGCAGTGGCACCTCGATGATCTGGCGCTCAACTGGGATAAGCTCAACCTGCCGGAAATGACGGCGCTGACCAAACTCGAATTTTTAAATGGTGCACTGGCCGGACAAGGCTGGATTGACTGGCAACAAACCGCTAACACCTGGCAGATCAAACCCGACCTGATGCTGCGCAGCGACAATATCAGCGCCGTTTACGACAACAGCATCGGCCTTGAACAATGGAACGCCTTAATCGCCCTGCGCCGGCCATTCAGCGGCGACTATTTACTCGACGCCCAGATCAGCGGCAAAAGCCTGAACCCAGGTATCGAATTAAAAGACATACTGGCGCGCAGCCAGACGCGTATACCGGCCGATTTTTCTTATGCGCTGGCCGAGATTTATGAAATGCACACCGATGTACTCGGCGGCCGCGTTCATACTCCATTAATCCGCTTTGATACACGCAAAGACACCAATGCCTTTGGTATTGAGCTGGACCATATTCAGCTGGCACAGATAGCCGCGCTGGAAGCCAAGGCTGAAGTTCAGGCAACCGGCACCCTCGACGGTGTGCTGCCGATAGTTTTAACCAAAGAAGGCCCGCAGATTCCCGGCGGCAGTTTATTTGCCCGCGACCCCGGCGGCGTTATCCGCTACCAGAACGCCACCTCCGCAGCACTGCAGCAATCTGACCAGACCGTTGGCCTGGCCATGCAATTACTGCAGAACTTCAACTACGACAAGCTGCAGTCCAATATTCAGTATCAGCCCGACGGCGCACTGAATTTAGGTTTGCAGTTTCAGGGAAAAAACCCGGATTTCTTTGGCGGCCAGGTAACTCACCTGAATGTGAATCTGGAATATAACTTACTGGATTTGCTGGAAAGCCTGCGCGTTACTCAGGACGTAATCAGCAGGCTTGAAGAAAAATACCAATGAATAAAACGCAAAAATAAATAATCAGGCATATTTTATATCTGCCTTCGTCTGTCTATAAATCTATTAAAAACATAAAACATCCGTACCATATAATAGCCACAAACCCTTAAATATAAGGGCAATTCGTGCCAACTATTTCTTTTAATATATATTGCACTAACTCAAAGAGCGCGCTTATGTTTCAATCCGAGCGCCTGAACTTATCCAGGTTAACAGGCCCCGAAAACTGAGTGTCTGCATTCCTCAGAGGCCAGAATAAAAATGGCCACAATAAAAATAATATTAAATCCGCCAATAAGAGCGGGTAATTATAAAAACTTATTCTCACGGTGATCTCTATGACTGCATTCCAGACTCTGCCACAACGCGAATAGTCGCTGCCATTCCGCGATATACGGCACCATCGTACTTATATTGCATAAAACAATAACCGACCTGACATTGCCGCTATCCGGCGATGCGGATTTGTTTTGCCCTGAATAAGGAATGGATTTCAATGACTCAGAATAAAAGAGCATTAACCTGTCGTTTTCTGCCACTGGAGCAGATTTCAGTTAAACATCTGCGCGATATGTACCGGGTATTTTCCCGTTATTACGCCAATACCGATCTGGAAACCTTTGTCCAGGATATGAACCGTAAAAGCGGCGTATTTCTGCTGGCAGAAAAAGCCGGAAACCGGGTGGTCGGTTTCAGTACCTGGACCGAAGTGGCGCTGAATTATGGCAACGGAAAAGCCATTGGCGTATTCAGTGGAGATACCATTCTGGAAAAAGATTACTGGGGAAATAAAGCGCTGCAGCAGGCGTTTGCATTACGGATGCTGAAGCTGAAATTAACCCGCCCCGGCACCCGGGTTTTCTGGTTGCTGATTTCCAAAGGTTATAAAACCTACCTGCTTCTGGCCAATAACTTTGTTCGCCATTACCCCAATCACCATAACCGCGATAAAAGTCTGGTCGGTGTTATCGACCAGTACTGCGAAAAATTATTTCCCGATTATTACGACCGTAATAATCGCCTGCTGGATTTTGGTGATCACTCCCAGCACCTGAAAGGGGATGTTGCCGACATTACGGATTGCATGCGTGAAGCCAATGCAAAGATCCGCTTTTTTGATGACACCAATCCATCCTGGCGCCGCGGTACTGAGCTGCCCTGCGTCGGTGAAGTCTGCAGCCGAACCTTTATCGGCTTTTTCCGTAAACAGCTCGGCAGCCGGCGCAGCACACTGCAGTAAGGAGTCATTATGAATATTTCTACCCGCTTACTGCATCAGATTTCCTATCGTCTGAGCCGCTATGGTCAGCAACGTTTTATGCGCGCCAGTCATGCACTGAAAGCGGCGCAGCTGGCACGCTTTCAGAACATTATGGCGGTTGTATCCGGCTCAGACAGCGGTTATCAGCGCGGCCTTACGCTGGCAACCAACATTGAAGAATTTCGCCAGCGAGTACCATTAAGCGATTATGAAGACTGGCAGAATGCCATTAACCGACAGCGCAGTTCCGGTGAATTTATTCTGACGACAGAGACGTGCCAGCGTTATCAGCCAACCAGTGGCTCAACGGCACAGATTAAATGGATTCCCTATACTCCGGAATTCCTGCGCGAACTCGATCAGGCCATTAATCCGTGGATGGCCGATCTGTACAGCCGTTATCCCGCTATCCGTAAAGGCCGGCATTACTGGTCATTGTCATGGGTGCCGGGTGAATTACGCAGTGTTGCCAACAGCGTTAATGACGATCTGCAGTTACTGCCGTGGTGGAAGCGTTTATTTATGAACCGCACCATGGCCGTGCCGCAGGCGGTGTCGCTGGCACCAAGCTCAGAATTATCACTGTTCGCATCGCTTTGTTATTTATGCGCAGCCCGCGATCTCACCCTGATGTCTGTCTGGAGCCCCACCTTTCTGCTCAGCCTGCTGGAGCAATTAGGACAGCAACGCATGGCCGTTGCCCAGGTTCTGGAACAGGGTCGCTGGGGAGAACAGCAAACCAGCCTCGGACATTTAAGCGCTCCGCGCAATCGTATTAATGCTGCATTGCTGCGTAACTGGAACGGCAGAATAAACGCCACTATCACCCGGAAATTATGGCCTGAACTGGCGTTGATCAGCGCCTGGGATACATCATCATCCGAACCCTGGGCCAGACAACTGCAGCAGTTATTCAGTCACAGTGATTTTCAGGGAAAAGGCTTATGGGCCACCGAAGGTGTAGTGACCATTCCTTATGGTCAGCAATATCCGCTGGCGCTGGAAAGTCATTTCTACGAGTTTGAAAATCTGGCCAACAAACAGGTTTTATTCAGCTGGGAACTGGAGCCCGGTATGCAGGTTCGCCCGGTGATTACCACCGCCAGCGGCCTGTTACGTTACCGCACCAAAGACCGGCTGCTGGTTGATGGCTTTATTAATCAATGCCCGACCCTGCGTTTTATCAGCCGCTTATCCGGCACCGATATGGTCGGCGAAAAAATGTCTCCGCAAGCGGTGCTGAATATATTCAGCACCCTGACTGCCGCCCTGCCACTGCAACCGGTGTCATTATTGGCCGTACCCGCAGAACAGGGTAACCACCGTCCAACCTACGTACTGCTGGCCAGTGGTGGTCAGGAGCTGCAGACAGAAACCCAGCAGCGGCTTGAAGCTTTATTGCAGGAACATTTCCACTATAAGCTCGCCCGCGAACTCGGCCAGCTGAATCCGGCAAGCGTAATCATCAGCGACAACGCCATGGCAACTTATACTCACCTGCGGCTGCAGAGTGGTGCAGTGGCCGGCAATATTAAAGTAGAACCGTTATTACTTTGCCCTGCCGCCAGCGAGTTTCTGAATACTCTGCCGGAAGACAGCCTGGCGGAAAGCGGAGCCATCGCGTGAGCAGCTATTGCATCCGGCCGGCCTGTACTCAGGATTCGGCCGGCTTACTGAAATTGCTGGCCGCAACCGCCCAACAGGGAAGTATCCGTCTGACCTTTGAGCGTAATCCTGATTATTTTTATGCCGCAGCAGTCAGTAGCCAAAAACCGGAAATCTGGGTTATGGAAAAACCCGGTCATGGCATTATCGGTACGTTCAGCATCGGCCAGCGCCGGGTATTTATTAATGGCCAGCCAGCGTCGGTTCGTTATGGCAGCGATCTGCGTATTCACCCGGATTTTCAGGGTGGCCGTACTCTGTACCGCTTATTCGGCACCTATCGTCAGCAAATGCAGAACGAGTGGATGCAGACCGTTATTCTCGACGAAAACCGTGCTTCACTAAGCACCGTTGGCAGCGGCCGCAATACACTGCCGCAATATCTTCCTGCCGGAATGTTTACCACCTGGCTGATCAGCCTGCGGCGGAAAAAAAATATCGCGGATGATCCGTTAACCCATCCGGCCAGAACGGAAGATATTGCCGAGATGCAGGCATTTTTTGACCGCGAAGCCGCCAGTAAACAATTTTACCCCTGTTACGATTTCTCGCGTATCGGCAGCGATGATCCGTACTACCGCAATATTAAGATCAGTGATTTTTTTATTCTGCGTGAACATGGGGAAATTACGGCGCTGGCTGGTCTGTGGGATCAGAAGGATTTTAAACAGACCCGGATCAGTGGCTACGCACCGCTACTGCATCATTTGCGGCCATTCTATAACAGCCTTACCTGGCTGACCGGACACCTGGCATTACCTGCCGTTAATTCGCTCAATCATTATCAGATGCTGCACAGCGTGGTGGTTAAAAATAATGATCCCGGGCGCTTTGCGCGGTTATTACGCACCCTGCGGAAAACAGCACAGCAACGTAATGCCCTGGCTCTGGCCTGTGGTTTTGACAGCCGTGACCCGCTGTTAAAAATCGTCCGCCGGCATCCCGGGCACGCCTTAAAAAGCCGGAATTTTATTGCTACCTATCAACCAGAACTGGTGCAGAAGCTGGATTTAACCCGCCTGCAATATCCGGAAATCAGCCGTCTTTAACAGGGAATTTATGCGCAAAGATTATATTGCCCAGTGGTACGAAGTACGGGAAGAGCAAGGAATTTCCGACCGTATTCACTGTTTTATACACAACAGTCAGGAGCAGCAGACGCAGTGGCATCATTTCCGCCACCGCGATACCGATGGCATTGGTATGCTGGCTAATGTACGCGAGCAACTGGGCTATCCGGCCAGTTCACTGCCACGCTGCCGCGACCTGACCGAGCCCGGTTTCTGGCAAACCCTGAATAAGGTACGGCGGCAACGCAAAGACCGCACACCGAAAACCGTACACTGGAAAAAAGCCAGTGCAACAAAAGCCGGCGAAACACCCAGGGCTGTTACAGAACCTGAATTTACCGTGCTTAACACAACCACCGTCAGCCGCTTAAAAACAGTGGCTGCTGCACGGGGAGTCTCTCTGGCAAGCCTTACCTTCGCCTGTCTGAATAAGGTTATTTTTTCCGTCTGCCTGCAACCGGGAAGCCGCGCCTGGTGGTTTTATCCGGTGAATGTCCGTGGCGCTGTCAGTGGGCCGGAACAGAGTAATTTATCATCCGGTTTTTATCTGGCACTGGACGAACACAGCAGTGCCGGACACATTCATGCACAGGTAAAAGCAAAGCTGGTCGCCAGAGAACATTGGTGGTTATGGAAGATGGCTCATATTGGCCGCTGGATTGGTAAAACCGGGGTGCGCTTTATTTACCGGCGCATCAGCGGTTCGCAGTTTTATCTCGGCTCATTCAGTTATCTGGGAGACTGGTCACTGCCACAGCATCCGCACAGTGTTGTTGGTGTCTGCGGTGCCGGCAGCGCGAATTATCCGATTGCCACCGGCGTGACTGAGTGCAACGGGCAACTGACACTGGCACTTAAATTTCACCCTTCAATTGCTCTGGCGCAGGAAACACAGCAGCGCTGCCTGCAGCTGTGGCAACAGTCATTGCAGGAGCTGAGTTATGCCTGATGTATTTTCTGCCGGCAGCACAGATAACAGACGTCCGCACAAGATCCGCCATATTGCAGTCTGGCTGACCGCGGTTCTGGCCCTGTTATTAATCGCAGCATTATTGGTACTACAGGCACCGCTGCCGGCCACACAAACGCCTGCCAGCATGGCACCAAGCGTACCGGTTATCAGCGTTGTCGCGCAGGATATAACCATTCCGGTACACAGCCAGGGTCATGTCCGTATGGCGCGGGAGTTTTACCTGAGCAGTCAGGTGCAGGGGCAGGTGCAATACGTCAGCGAGCATTTTATTAATGGTCAGCAGGTACAACAGGGCGAACTGCTGCTGAGTATTGATGCCGCACCTTACGAGCTGGAGGTTCGCCAGCACCAGGCCAACCTCGACAGCCGCCTGCTGCAGCTGGAAGAAATCCACGCTCAGGCTGAAGTGGCACGCCAGCAGGCCAGCGAAAATGATTTTGCCCGTTATATTCCGCATCTGCGCATGGCCAACAGCCAGGTTGCTGCGGCCCGCGCCGCTCTGCAATACGCACAACAGCAACTGCGTGACACACGTATATATGCGGCGGTCAGCGGACGTATTGCCCGCGCCAGCATACAGCCAGGGCAGCAGGTTTCTCCGGCGATGGTTCTGGGGGTTATTTATGACGATAACTGGCAGGAAATCCGCTTGCCGGTCAGCGATCATGAAGCACAGTTATTAGGCATCCGTCCGGGTACAGAAAATCCATCGCCGGCAGTCACCCTGACAACAGCAGGCGGTACAAAAATACCAGCGCAGATTACCGGCAGCGAAGCCGGCCGTGATGCCTTTCAGCAAATTATCCTGCTGGCCCGGCCACAATATTCTGCGGATATAACGCCACTGTTGCCCGGCACCTTTGTTGAGGCCGAAATTCTCAGTCCGGTCATTACCGGCATCAGTCGTATTCCACGCTCAGCTCTGCAGGCCGGTAATCATTTATTAATGGTTGATCAGCAACACCAGCTGCACGATGTAAATGCCAATCTTCTGTATGCGGGTAAAGATCAGCTGTATCTGCGTAATAAATTTTCAACACCGGTTCTGCTGGTTAACAGCAGCCGTCACGCCCTGCTGCCAGGCAGCCAGATTATTCCGGTTAATACCGGCAGCAGAGAGCAACTGGCCACGGCGGCCGGAGAATGAGGCAACCATGAGTGCAGTAATCCGCTGGTTTATCACCCATCGCGTGGCCGCCAATCTGGCCATGCTCTGTATTCTGGTTCTGGGGCTGCTGGCCGTACCGCGCCTGCAGCAGGAATTAATTCCCAATGTTGAACTCGACCGCATCAGTATTCAGGTGCTTTATCCCGGTGCCTCGGTCAGCACCACAGAACAATCACTCTGTACACCACTGGAAAATGCTATCCACGATATTGCCGGTGGCGAAGAATTAATTTCCTGGTCGTATCCCGGTTTATGCAGCCTTACGCTGGATATCGCCGAAGGCTACGATGCCAATGCTCTGCTGGCCGAAATCCGCAGCCGCCTTGCAGACCCTGCGTTGCTGCCCGCACAGGCCGAAGCGCCCGATATTCAGATTCTTCAGGTACGTAACCGCGCGCTGCGTATTATTGTCAGCGGTGATGAAAGCTATGCCAACCTGCTCAGCAGCGCACAAAATTTACGTCGTGAGCTGCTGGCCTTACCCGCCGTTTCAACAGCGGAAATTCAGGACCGGGAAAAGCCCGAAATACGCATTCAGTTTTCGCTGGCCGACCTCTACCTCTACCCACTGCAGCTGCAACAGATCAACCGCCAGCTGATCCAACAGGCAGCACCGGCAGCCGGAGGCCTGCTGGAAACCGGCGACGGTGACATACTGATTGGTAATGACCGTGATTTCCGTTCTGCCAGTGATTATGAGCACTTATTGATTGCCAGCGATGGCGCCGGTAACCGCCTGCGCCTGGCCGATGTTGCCAGCATTCAGGATACCCGTACCGATGCCACAGCACTGGCGCTGCTGAATGGTAAACCCGCTCTGGCGCTGGATATTTACCGCAGTGGTAACGATGACATTACCGCTATATCGGCGGCGGTAAATACCTATCTGCAACAACACCCGGCCAGTGCCAATATCAGTTACTACGTCTGGCAGGACGAAGCGGTTAATTTCAGCGAGCGTTTAAACCTGCTGCTCGACAATGCCCTCAGCGGTTTATTGCTGTTATTTATTGTGCTGTTGTTATTTCTGAATGCACGACTGTCGTTCTGGGTCAGCATGGGTATTCTGGTCTCTTTTATTGGCACTCTGTTTGTTCTGCCACTGACATCAACATCGGTTAATTTTATCTCGTTGTTTGCTTTTATTCTGGTGCTCGGCATTGTCGTTGATGATGCCGTCGTTGTCGGCGAAGCTGTTTTCGCCCGCCAGGAACTTGGCGAGCATGGCACACAGGCAGCGTTGTCCGGCACACTGGATGTTTATAAGCCGGTATTATTTTCGGTGATTACCACGCTGGTTGCTTTTATGCCGCTGCTGTTTCTCCCCGGCCCTGAAGGCATGCTGATAAAAGCAGTCCCCATTGTGGTTATTACCACACTGTTATTTTCGTTATTTGAGTCGCTCTGTATTCTGCCCGCGCATCTCAGCCATACGCCTGCCAATGCGACAAAGCCCCATCGCCTGCAGCAATACTTCAGCCGCTTTTTACAGCAGGTTGTCGGACATTATTATCTGCCTCTGCTACGGCGGATTGTGCACAACCCTTACCCGGTTATAGCCACCTTTACCGCCGCTTTTATACTGACGTTATTACTGATTAGTCAGGGCTGGATTAAATCGGCATTATTTTCCGAAATAGAAGGCAATGTCGTCACAGCCAAAGTTACTTTTCCGCAAGGATCGCCACGCGAGGCAACCCAAAAGGCACTGCAGAAGCTCGCGGTTGCCGCCCGTAAAGTCGAAACCAGCGCGGGTTATGCCGAAGGTGAAATGATCCGTCGGATTTATCAGGTTGTCGCGCCCAATACCCTGCCATCCAACCAGAAAGTCTATGCCCGTGCCGACCATACCGGGCAGATAATGCTGGAATTACCGGCGGCAAACAGCCGGGCTTTCAGTGGCCAGGATATGATCCGTTGGTGGCGGGCTGAAAGCGGTGCCATAACCGGTGTCGATAACGTGGAATACAGCGCCACGGTAAACCCTTCCAAGGCCGATATTCAGATTGAATTTTCCGGCAGCGATCAGCAGGCATTAAATACTGCAGCACAACGCCTGAGTGATTATCTGCAGCGCTTCTCCGGTATTTACAGCCTGCAGCGTCAGCCGGATAACAATGCCCAGCAACTGGATATCCGCTTAACCGACGAAGCCATTGCCGCAGGCATCAACCGCGGCCCGGTTCTGCAACAGGTTAATCAGGCGTTTTATGGCACCACTATTCAGCGTTTTTACGACAACGATGACGAAGTGGAAGTACGCACCAGCCTGAATGCAGAAGAACGTGCATCCGCCTGGTATCTGGATAACCTGCCGGTCGAAACCGCACCCGGCCAGATGGTCGCGCTGAAATATATAGCCACACACAGCCAGCAGGCGGTTAACCCTTATATCCGCCATTTTATGCGTGAACCTGTGGTTATGGTGTCGGCCTATGTTGACCCCAGCCAGAATAATGCCGAGAGAATTAAAAAGACCCTGCAGCAGGGCGCCGTACAAAACCTGCTGCACGACCTGCCCGGTGTGCGCTGGGACGTGGGCGGTTATCAGCGCGCGGTACAGTTTTTTCTCGACTTACTGGCGCAGTATTATCTGCTCGCCATTATCGTGATGTATCTGCTGATGGCCGTACTCTTTGCATCTTATGCCCAGCCGTTACTGGTGCTGTTTGCCATTCCTTTTGGTTTACTCGGTGCGGTCGTCGGACACCTGATACTGGGGCTCGACCTGACCCTGTGGTCGTATGTCGGCATGGTCGCCGTCAGCGGTGTGGTGGTAAACGATAATCTGGTGCTGCTCGACCGGCTTAATCAGTTAAAAGCGCAAAAGCTGCCAATAGCAGAAGCATTACTACAGGCCTGCAGCAGCCGTTTCCGGCCGATTCTTCTGACCTCGCTGACAACCTTTGCCGGAGTATTACCCTTACTGAGCGAAACCAGCATTCAGGCAAAACTGCTGATACCTATGGCGGCTTCTTTAGGGTTCGGTGTACTGTTCGCAACCATCATCAGCCTGCTGCTGGTACCGGCATTATGCGCGGTGTTTAAGCAACCAAACGCAAAAGAAGCTTCCACCGCGGCACAGGCAGGATGACAAATAAAAAAGAATGACGGGAGATACTTGTGGGAAAACGCAAAGCACAGAGCTGAAGCCTGTGCTTTGCGTCTGAGGATTTACAGCAGGTACTTATAGAAAGAACTTACAGAAAATCCCGGAAAATACTTACTTATAAAAGGCTTCAACGTCGCCTTTCAGTTTAATAAGAATAGGACGGCCAAAACGGTCTTTTGCCTTAGGCGAAGGGATTTTTACCCAGCCTTCGCTGATGCAGTATTCTTCAACGTCGGTACGTTCCTTACCATTCAGGCGGATACCAATATCGTGCTCAAAACACTCAGCAACGTGATGTGGGCTGCGTGGATTACCGGAGAGATGATCCGGCAAAGCCGGCTTGGCGTTAGTGTCGCTCATGTTTATAACCTGACATCAGAAAAAAGTGCCCCATTGTAGACAAGGCGGGTTAGCGACTCAATCTGGCTGGCGGGTATTTTCATCGGCTCACAGATCTGCCAGCCCCTGACAGACTCCGTGACTGTGTCTCGCTATAAGCAGGACACAGCCCCGGACAGTAAGAACATCAGGCGCCCAGTGCCGGGTCGGTAGCGGCAGCCTGCTCATTCTTTAACAGCTCTTTGCGGACAAACAGCTCAACCGGAATAAAGGCAAAAGGGATCAGCGACGCCAGCAACACCAGCAGCCAGGTAATCACCGACCAGCCCTGCTTATGGGAAGCCGCCAGCGAAAGAACAAAGTACAGCATAAACAGCACACCGTGCGTCATCCCGAGCACATAAACAAAATCCCGGCTGATCACGCCCAGCGTTATACACAGAATAACCAGATAAGAGACGCCTTCCAGCAGGCTTGAAATCCTGAACAGCTTTAACATGCGATATTCACTCAGATATGGACAGTAAGGCGGTATAGCACCACATTGGCCGGCGAAGGTAGCAAGGCCCGTAAGCAGAGGCAATAAACAACAGGGCCAAAGGTGTAATGTTTGGTAAATCTGGAAAGGCCCAGCACCGCGTTAACGGGTGCATGCACGCGTTACAAAAGCTACCGCACAGAGCCTTAATCACTCAACCCGACACATACAAAAAATTCTACTCGTTGCGAATCACTCTCAAACAGTTCGTTATAAACACACCCTACAACTTATTTTCGTATAGATGTTCAACTGGAAAGATCATTGTGTAGTCGTCCCAGTTTAAGTTTCCATCAAGCAAATCAAACTGCACAAAGCGAGAGATGTCTTTATATACATCGTAATCAGGATGGCCATCACTAAGGATAAATGGAGCAAAATCAACTACCGAAACATGATTATCACTAAACTCAATTTCTAGAATATGACCCGTAACATGTGTAGCTTTAAGCACTGATAGCTCTGGCATTTATTACTTTCCTTGAAATTTCAGCCGGGCTTAAAAAGTCCGGTAAATTTTAACTGGCGGGGTCACTCCCAATAGCATCAGATTAACCCGGTTTTCTGTAACTGTTGCTTTTGTTCTGTTATATGTTGCTGAATATTTTTTAATAACTGAATGCGGGTTTCAGTGGTTAACTGGCGCAGTTTCTCCGAAGCTTTCGGCGCTTCAAACGGGTTACCGGACAACAGCTGGCTGCGAAGATATTCAGCACGCTGGTAAAAATCCGAAATACCACTGACGTACTGATGTGGCATTTCAAAAATTGCAGACCCTTCCTGGGCAGCATTCCAGAAAAACGTATCCAGCTGATATTTATCGGGCTGCATACTCATACTGTTACTCTGTGGTTCCTTATCAAATTCATCGACCCAGCTTTGTAAACGTTCGGTATTCACCTGCATTTCTCCCAGCAACGACTGCTGCACATGGTAAACATCCCGCTGATGTTGCAGATTTTCAAATTCGATGGCTTTTTCAAAACCGGAATTGGCTGCCAGATAAACACCAACCACCGTCGCTAATAAAGTAAATAACTGGCCCAACCAGAATTCCTTGTTAACTTTTTCAGACATAAATAGCCTCTTGATTTCCTGAGGAAGTTATTGGTATAAAAATGACCTGATACAGGTATGCCGGACTTTAGCATTTTTTCGATGGTAGGTAATCGGCCATTTATCGGATCCGTGATCTGCCCAACACAACCTGAATAATTAGAGCGCCTGTATATTTCCTATTTGCTTTCCGCTATTTGCTTTCCGGGCATATAGCGCAAAACTCAGATAAGTCGTCTTCTTCAGAAACTTCAAAGTCACAACCGATTATATAATTAATAGTAATAAAATTGCGCCAATACTCAGAAATCACGGTAGCCCCTAACGCTCAACACAATGCAGCAGTTTACTGCGTCCGCTTCTTTTTTTTGTTATAACGCGTTGCCAAGTAACTAAATAACAATGTGGCAACGATGTAAGTGATCAGCTGTATACCTATAGTGGCCAAGAGAACTGCCTGTGACTCTGTATCTTCAGTGACATAGTGAAAACCAACTGAAACTCCATAGACTAGCCCCCCAATGCAGGTAGACATCAATAGCGACAAAAGTGCTGTAGTTATAGCAACACCTTTACCGAGGTGCTTTGTGCTAGCCAGATAAACAGCCAATGCTGACAGAACTATCGGTGTGGCGAACGGGATTAGCCATATGCTTGGCTGCCATCTGTAATCAGGAAGTAAAACGCCCCGAATCAATCCGACCAGTAGTATTAAGAGAATCCATTTCATAAAGAGTTATAACGGTGTATTAGTGTGCGTGCACACTTATCCCGAGCGACTCTTTCGATAAACCCCGCGTAACTTATTGACCCCGCTGAGAAATCATCCATAACTCGAAAATCCTTTTTGGAAACGTACACGCCTGTTAACTTATTTTTCCTGCGAGCTGCATTAACCAGTCAACTTGTACGCCATAAGTGCAAGCTGTTAATACATTTGATGTTTAACTTACTATCCTCCGGCAAGGCGGGCAAGCACGAATGTAAATCATGCCTGAGCCGGAAAGCGCCGCTCATCCCAACCGGCGTTAAAGCCTCTGCTGGTGATTTGGGCATGCTCACCTCATACTGGCGCACTCACTGGCGGTGACCGGAGCCTGACAAAGGAGCATAAAAATGGACTATCAGACCTTTCAACCCGATGCGGAACTGGATGCCATTATCAGTTGTTACTGGACTCTGGAAGTACCGGCTTCTGATGATCACCAGAAGCAGCGTATTGTTCCCGATGGCACCATTGAGATGGCATTTATTCTGGGTGACGATATAAAACGTTATGTCTCGGATGACGAGTTTATTATCCAGCCAAGAGCGATGGTTCTGGGTCAGATCACTACCCCATTTTTTATTGAACCCCTGGGGTATGTTAATACCTTTGCCATTCGCTTCTATCCGCACAGTTTTGCCAGCCTTATCTCCACGCCAATTAAAAATCTGGTGAATACCGAAACCCCGCTGGCTGAATTGTTTGGCGAAAAGACAGCTGACGATTTAACCCAGGCAATTGTTCAGGCGAGCGATACATCGTCCAGAATTGCTATTACTGAAGCGTTCCTGAAATCAAAGCTGAATGAGCAACAGGTTGTCGACAACATCATACAAACAACGATCGATGCCCTGATAGCCTCATCCGGGAATACACCGATTGCTGCGATAACCAAACAGGATCTGGCCCAGAGACGTCGCTTAGAAAGAAAGTTTCAGCAACAGGTGGGTCTCAGCCCAAAGCAACTCGGGAAGGTGATTCGTTTGCAGCAAGCTTTGACAATGCTGCTTAACAATAAAGACGACAAACTGATGGACATCGCCTACGCCAGCAAATACTACGATCAGGCACATTTCATCCGGGATTTTAAAGAGTTTACCGGGGTCAGTCCAAAGGAGTTTCTTGGACATAAGCATATGGAGCTGTCATCGCTGTTTTACCAATAAGCGCTGTCGTATTTGTACAATGAGCTGTCAGGCTGTTGATGTAGTCTCTGAATACGGTTTATCAACTAACCGCCATTCTGCTAATTATCAAAGGCCGACAGTATGAACAGTTATATCGCAATGTTTGAAATCCCTGCCACCGACCTTGCAAGAGCCGTGGCGTTTTATCAGGCGGTACTGGGTGTAGACATCGAATGTCTGGAGATGCCGGATATGGAGATGGGTATCCTGCCTTACGAAGGCCAGCTGGTTCCCGCTGTGATTGTAAAGGGTGAGGGCTATGTCCCTTCTTCAGATGGAGTCACTGTCTATCTCAATGCCGGCGATGATTTACAGCCAGTGCTGGATAGGGTCGCCGGGAGTGGTGGTCAGGTCATTCTGGAAAAGACGGCTCACGCCGATAACAGTGGTTTTTTTGCTTTGTTTCTGGATTCAGAAGGCAACAAGCTGGCGCTGAACTCACCGAATTAATACGCCGCTCCCACAGCAGAAAACTGTCTCTGAAGTCTCGCGGGCATGGCCCGCTCCTACGGTGCGGTGTTGGTTATGAATATCGTCATTGCGAGGAGCCCAACGACGCGACCATGTTGTTGATATGACGGCGGACAGGTACGGGAGATTACTTCTTCATTCTTTTAAGCGATAACCGCACTGATCTGGTGGGCAGTGCCCACCTACATTTCAGTATGAATGAAGTACTCCGGCCTGTCGTGGATAAGATCCACTCCTACAATACAGCGTCTGATATGAAGTACGGCGTTGCGTCTGAATTATGCTCCTGAGACCCGCCACAGCGAGCGATGTTTTTCTGATCTGACCCGTCCAACGGCTAATCTCTGCCTTTCCCCGGCGCATCCATAAATTTAAAACTCACCCACAATAAACACAGAAAGACTAACGGGAAAATCGCCGGAAAAACCTCCGCTATCAGCGAAGATTCACCGCTGATTCCACTATCTGCTTCACTCAATTTATAACAACCAAAAAACACCAGCGGATACAACAGCGTTCCCCACAAAAAGAACTTGTTCATCAGGCGGTTAAACAAGGGAATGTTTATGCCGGGCTTGCTGGCCAGGCCCATCAGGCTGGCCACCGCCATAAAAGGATACGCCAGTAAGGGTAAGGCACCGGCGGTTAGGAAAATAATTCTGAGCAGTTCATCCATGAGTTATATCCTGTGGGTTGAATACTGCCTGATGTTAATCAGGCAGCAAGGCCGGAAATCAGCACGGCATCAGCCAGATATCAGCCGCACAGATAGGTGCCGGTACCCACTGCGATTAACAGCCCTTCTTCGTTATGAAATTCCATGCGCGTTACGGCCACTTTATTGCCGATACGCAACAGGGTTGCACTGGCAATAAATTCTTTACCTTTGCCGGGGTGGAGAAAATCCACACGCATATCAATGGTGCCGAGTTTAGCCAGTTGTTTGGGCCGGTCTTCTTTCGGGATTTCATTTTTGTGCATGCGCTGCCAGGTCGCGATTAACGCCATCGCCCCGCCGGTTACATCCAGCGCGGTAGAAATCGCGCCGCCATGCAGAATGCCCTGCAGCCAGTTACCAACCAGATCGTCGCGCATATTCATGCTGAATTCACAGCGGGTATCGCTGAGCAGCTTTGGTTTAAGGCCAAGCAGTTTGTTAAACGGAATCTGGTCGAGAAAGTTCATCGCCAATGTCAGCTCGGTTTTGCTGAAGCCTTCAGCTTGTGTGGTCATGCCCTCTGCGGTCATGAAGTGCCCCTTTGTCTTTATTGTTATGACTCTGGCCCGCTCTGGTAAAACGGCGGGCAGGGCATTGTTCACAGGGGACAGGGCGGAGTCAAAGAAAACGCTGGCAAAATCTGCTGCCGGCAGCGGGATTCAGGGGTTCCGGTTTTTTGCCATGGCCCATTGACTCATTAGGTCGGCTGTCCTAAATTTCATATTAGGACAATCGACCTAGACCATAAATACCCAGTGGAGCACAAACCTGTGGCCAATCAACCAACCAGAGAACGTATCGTTGCCGAGGCCGATCAGCTGTTTTACCAGCAGGGTTTTGAGCACACCTCGTTTGCGCAAATCGCAGAAGTGCTGGGGATTTCGCGGGGGAATTTCTATTACCACTTCAAAACCAAAGACGAAATTCTGCACGCGGTCATCAGCCATCGCCTTGCCCGCACAGATTCAATGCTCAGTCACTGGGAGCTGGAAGGGGAAACCCCCACCGACAGAATCCGCAGCTTTATCCATATCCTGCTGACCAATCAGACCAAAATTACACGTTACGGCTGCCCGGTCGGCACGCTCTGCACTGAGCTGGGCAAGCTTGATCATCCGGCCAGAGATAACGCCAATGAGCTGTTCACCTTATTCCGCAGCTGGCTGCGGCGGCAATTTGAGCAGCTTGGCCGCCATGCCGATGCCAATGAACTGGCAATGCATTTGCTGGCCTGCAGTCAGGGCGTAGCAACATTGGCCAGCGCATTTCAGGATGAAAAATTTCTTCACAACGAGGTTAACCGTCTTGAACACTGGTTAACGTCCATCACAACAACAGAGCAACAGGAGTCGCGTTAATGTTTATCGTGCTGTTACGTTTTTCACAGAATAAGGCACAGGCCGCTGCCTTTATGGATGGTCACAATGAGTGGCTCAGACAAGGCTTTGCTGAGGGAGTTTTTCTGCTGGCAGGCAGCCTGCAACCGGGCCTTGGCGGCGCGCTTATCGCTCACGGTATTACACGTGATGCTCTTGAGGCCCGGGTAAATCAGGACCCCTTTGTAGCGGAAAATATCGTCAGTGCAGAAATACTGGACATTGATCCGAAAAAGGCCGATGAGCGCCTGAGTTTTCTGCTGAATTAGCCCTGAACACCGGAGCGCATTATAAATACGGAAATTAAAGGCCCGGATGGTAAACCGCGCTGTCGCTGGTGTGCTGCCGCCCCTGAGTTTTTTGCCTACCACGACAAAGAATGGGGTTTCCCGGTCGACAACGATATCCGCCTGTTTGAAAAACTCTGCCTGGAAAGTTTTCAGTCCGGACTGAGCTGGCGCACTATTCTGGCCAAGCGGGATAACTTTCGCGCAGCCTTTGCCGGTTTCGATTTCAACAAAGTCGCGCTGTTTGATGAGTCTGACGTTAAGCGCTTATTAGCGGATGAAGGTATTGTCCGTCATCGTGGAAAAATCGAAGCTGTTATTAATAATGCTGCCAAAGCCCGTGACATCGTTGCTGAATACGGTTCACTTGCTGCGTATTTCTGGCGTTTCGAACCCGATAAAAACAGCCTGCCAGAACCTCAGACGGTCTCGGCTTCTGAGGCTTCTGCTGCGCTTTCCAAAGCACTGAAACAACAGGGTTGGAAGTTTGTAGGCCCGACAACGGTGTATGCATTTATGCAGGCCATGGGGCTTGTTAATGACCATTCCGGCGGCTGCATAATCCGGAAGAAAGTGGAGCAGGCACGCAAGGGCTTTAAACGTCCCTGACCTGCAGATATCAGACGGTGAGTCTGCCGCCATCCGCTCAGCAGACTCAGCCGGTTATTCAGACGCCGGCTTCTGCTTCGGCACGTTGTGCCGCCGGAGAGCGGGCGATATAAGCCAGTGCCTGGGCGGTATCGCCTTCGGTAATCGGGTGAAAACGCGGTGACAGCCAGCGTAGCGTGGCTTTCAGCAGAAAGCTGAAGCTCGGTACGTGGTCGGTGTTGCGGCCACAGCGCTCCATTTTCCGGGTCATTTTCAGCCAGCCCCAGCGGCCGATTTTCCGCACTTCTGCATCTTTATCCTGTGCTGCCAAAAAGCGCGTACCGGTAAAGACAAAATAAATAAACAACGGAAAGACAAAGGCCATCAGCAACTGACGGCTGAGGTAAAAACCGATGCGGGTTTTGCACAGATGACGGTGCAGGTCGTAGGCCACGGTGCGGTGTTCAACCTCTTCGGCCAGATGCCATTTAAACAGGTCGGCCATTACCGGGTCGGCTTTATTCCAGCTGGTGTTATCCATCGCCCACTGGCCAAGAATTCCGGTGAAGTGCTCTACCGCACCGATAATGCCCACGCGGGTTATCAGCCAGGAGCGCTCGAACATGTTCAGCTGCAGAAACTTCTGTCCCAGCGGCTCATCACCCAGCAGGGTTTTAAACAGAAAGCGCACCCGCTCAAGAAAAGGTTCGCAGTCTATCTCGTGCCGGTTCAGATATTTTTGCGCGGCGCTGTGTACGCGCGAATGCACCGCTTCCTGGCGAATAAAACCTTCAACATCGGCACGCAGTTCAGCGTCATTTACCAATGGCAGTGCCTTGTTATACACGCGGCAGAACCACAGCTCACCTTCCGGCAACAGCAGATGAATGGCGTTGGTCATATAGGAAGCCAGGGCGTCACCCGGAATCCAGTGCAGCGGGGTCTGTTCCAGATCAAAGCGCACCTTGCGCGCTTTCAGTTCGTGGCGCCCGGTTTGTTGTGTGGTTGCGGTGTTCATTGCAGGCTCCTTTTCTGATTCCTTGTTTTCTGTGCCCATTTTTTTTCTTCCGGAATATCAGGCCCGTTCCGGTTTATGAGCAGACGTCAGCGGCCTGGCCGAGGCTGGCGATACCCGCACGGCGCGCAGTGCGCTGTCTTCCTGATTGCTGTCGATGGTGTGGGCAAAATCAGCAATCCATTGCGCCACCTGTGGCGCATGGGTAAGCAGCACCCAATGGGTGGCGTCGATATCGCGGCGGTATAAATGTTCAACCCAGTCGGTTAATTCGCTGAACAACTGAGTACCGACGTAGTTATCACCGGTTGGCACAATCAGCTGCACTGGGCAGTGCGCAAAGCGCTGTTCGGGACGGAACATTTTGTTCATAAAGTTGGCGCGGTACAGGCGCACACCAATGGCACCATCGTCACGCTGGGTTGGATTGGCTTCCGGTTCGCTCACGCCTTCGCGCAGGCGCAGATACACCGGCCAGGCCTTGGCCAGTCCGGCCTTCCACATCAATGGCGCCAGCAGCGGCAGCTGGAAAAATACGATATACCAGCTGCTGAACAGCTGACGGACGGCCTTGCTGATGTTGCTGAATGACGTGGAGAACAGGTGCTTACGCATCCAGAACCCCATATGGTCGAGACAGGGCCCCGACACGCTGGAAAATGAAGCAATCCGCCCTTTTAAGGCATCGGTGGTTACCGATTCCCAGCTCTGAATCGAGCCCCAGTCGTGCGCCGCCAGATGAAACCTGCGGCCGGGAATCAGCGTATCCACCACCGCCTGAAGATCCTGTGCCAGCAACGGCATACGGTAATCGGCGGTTGTTGCCGGTTTATCTGACTGACCGGCGCCGCGCACGTCGTAGGCAATCACATAAAACTGCTGCGCCAGACGTTCAGCCACCGCATCCCATACGCTGTGGTTATCGGGGTAACCATGCACCAGCACCAGCGCCGGATTTTCCGCTTCGCCACGGGTCAGGGCGTGCAGGCGCACAGGGCCCGACTGAATAATGTGTGTGCTTGCTGTCATACCAGCTCCTGTATTTTTATTGTATCGGGGCGGCCCCGCTCAGCAGGCCGGTAAAAGTAGCAAAGAACCGGAACCCGGATGCAGGTTCGCCGGCGCCAACTTTGTCCGCCAGAATCAGGCACACTCCTCTCCGGATCTGATCGCGGTGCCAATCAGCAGCAATACGCTTTTGCATAAAAGCTTCACAATCGCCCGGCATACTGCGCAGCACTTTACGGAAGGCTGAAAATCTGCAGAAATCCGCTGTTTAGCGCTAAGGCATCAACGCTGTGTTTATGAGCCACCGCTCAATAAAGTTGCGTTATATCAGCACCGATTCAGCTACAATTGGCATACTTTTCAATTCCCTTCCCGATCAGGAGATTCCCCATGGCTTTCAGCGATGCTCAACGCTTTTTCCCGGAAACCCGTCTGCGCCGTAACCGTCGTGACAACTTTTCCCGCCGCCTGATGCGTGAAACTCAGCTGACTGTCGACAGCCTGATCTACCCGATGTTTGTGCTGGAAGGTCATCAGGAGCGCGAAGCCATTGCCTCAATGCCGGGGATTGATCGCCTGTCCATCGACCTGATGGTGGCCGAAGTTAAGCACCTGTATAAGCTCGGTATTCCGGCTGTTGCCCTGTTTCCGGTAACACCGGCCAGCGCCAAATCCGAATTTGCTGAAGAAGCCTTTAACCCTAACGGTCTGGCGCAGCGTGCGGTGCGTGCCATTAAAGATGCGGTACCGGAAATGGGCGTGATTACCGACGTTGCCCTCGACCCGTTCACCACCCATGGTCAGGACGGCATCATTGATCAGGACGGTTATGTGCTGAATGACCGCACGGTAGAAACCCTGGTACAGCAGGCCCTGTCGCATGCTGAAGCGGGTGCCGATATCGTTGCCCCGTCTGACATGATGGACGGCCGCATCGGTGATATCCGTCAGGCACTGGAAGAAGAAAGCTTTGTAAACACCCGCATCATGGCGTACTCGGCCAAATACGCATCCGCTTATTACGGCCCGTTCCGTGATGCCGTAGGCTCAGCCGCCAATCTTGGCAAAGCCGATAAAAAGACCTACCAGATGGACCCGGCCAACAGTAACGAAGCCCTGCACGAAGTGGCGATGGATCTGGCCGAAGGCGCCGACATGGTGATGATTAAACCGGGTATGCCGTATCTGGATATCGTACGCCGGGTAAAAGATGAATTTCAGGTACCAACCTTTGTTTATCAGGTGAGTGGTGAGTACGCCATGCACAAAGCTGCTGCACAGAATGGCTGGCTGGATGATAACGCCGTCATGGCCGAATCCCTGATGTGTATGAAGCGCGCCGGTGTCGACGGCATTCTCACCTATTTTGCCAAGCAATATGCAGAATGGATTAATAAATAAGGACCGAACATGAGTGACGCAGCCGCAGAAAAAAACATCGATTTAAGCAGCAGCGAATATTATATAAACCGCGAATTAAGCCATTTGCAGTTTAATATTCGCGTACTGGAACAGGCACTGGATGACAGCTATCCATTACTGGAACGACTGTTTTTTCTGTGTATTTTCAGCAAAAATCTCGATGAGTTTTATGAGGTTCGCGTCGCCAACCTGACCCAGCAATTAACCTTTGCGCGTGAGCAGACCGGTGCCGATGGTATGCACCCGCAACAGGTATTAAGCAGCATTCATGCATTATGCAGCGCGACCGTTGAGCGCCAGTATGAAATTCTGAATGACACTTTGCTGCCGGCACTGGAAAAAGAAAATATACATTTTCTGCGCCGTGCCGACTGGAGTGAAGACCAGCGCAGCTGGGTTCGGGCCTATTTTGAAGACAGCATTCAACCGTTAATCAGCCCGATTGGGCTTGATCCTTCACATCCGTTTCCACGACTGGTTAATAAAAGTCTGAATTTTATTGTCGCCCTCGAAGGCAAAGACGCCTTTGGCCGTGAAACCGGTCTGGCGCTGATTCCGGCACCGCGTTCACTGCCACGCATTATCCGCGTACCGGACGAGCTCACCAAAGGCGGTGACAATTTTATTTTCCTGTCGTCAATGATTCATGAATATGCCGACGAACTGTTCCCCGGCATGACGGTAAAAGGCTGTTACCAGTTCCGTGTAACCCGTAACGCCGACCTTGAAATTGATCATGATGACACCGCCGACCTGGCATCGGCACTGGAAGACGAATTGCATTCGCGTAACTTTGGCGAAGAAATGCGTCTGGAAGTCGCCGACAATTGCCCGGAAGAACTGGCGAACTTTCTGCTGAAACAATTCAACCTGGATACCACCGACCTGTACCGCGTAAACGGGCCGGTTAACCTGGGTCGTCTGATTGAAGTGATCGGCCAGATTTCACGACCAGATCTGCAATACACTCCGTTTACTCCGGGGCTGCCGAAAAATATTAACTTCAACAAAAGTATTTTCGAGAGTATCCGCGACAAGGATACGCTGTTGCTGCACCCGTTCGAGTCTTTTACGCCTGTGGTCGATCTGCTGCGTGAAGCAGCCAAAGACCCTAACGTACGTGCGATTAAACAAACCCTGTATCGTACCGGGGCAAAATCAGAAATTGTGAACGCTCTGGTGGATGCTGCCCGTAACGGCAAAGAAGTGACCGTGGTTATTGAACTGCGTGCGCGCTTTGACGAAGAAGAAAACCTCTACCTGGCTAACCGCTTGCAGGAAGCCGGTGCGGTGGTGGTCTATGGTGTGGTGGGCTATAAAACCCACGCCAAGATGATGCTGATTGTGCGCAAAGAAGGCGATAAATATAAACGCTATGTGCATCTGGGTACCGGTAATTATCATGCCGGTAACGCCCGTGCTTATACCGATTACAGCTTCCTGACCGGCGATGATTCCATCGGTGAAGACGTACACAAGGTTTTCCAGCAGTTAACCGGTATGGGCGAAGCACTGCGCATTAAAAAATTATTCCATGCGCCTTTTACCCTGCACAAAAAACTGATTGAACTGGTTGACCGTGAGCGTTCCCATGCCGAAGCCGGCAAACCCGCGCTGATCCGCATGAAGGCCAACGGTCTGACCGAGCCAAAATTAATTCGCGCACTGTATAAAGCTTCACAGGCCGGGGTAAAAATCGATCTGATTATCCGTGGTATGTGCTGTTTACGTCCGGGCGTGGAAGGGGTATCGGAGAATATCCGTGTACGCTCTATTATTGGCCGTTTCCTTGAGCATTCGCGTGTTTACTATTTTCTGAATAACGGCAAAGATGAAATCTACGCCGCCAGTGCCGATCTGATGGAACGTAACCTGTTACGCCGGGTAGAAACCGCTTTCCCGATTGAAACCAGCAAACTGAAAGAACGTATGAAAAGCGAACTGGAAGTGTACATGCTGGATAACTGTCAGGCCTGGGACTTACAGTCCGATGGCAGTTATATTCGCGCGCAGCCTGCTGAAGGTGAAGACATGGTGAAAGCGCAGGCGATTCTGCTGGAAACACTGGCGGCAAGTTCGTCGTAAATAATTCCGCTTGGCATTGATAAAAAAAGAGCTTCAACAGAAGCTCTTTTTTTATGCCCTGGTTTACAGAAGAAGCTACAGAGGAGGTTACAGCGCAAAATCCCGCCTTAAAGTCAGCATCAAACGATCCTGATTATCAAACTGACCAAACTGCGTATCGTCTTTACCATCAAAGGCAACAGCCGCGAAGCCGACTTTCCACTGCGGTAAAAATTCATAGTTTACGGTTGCGCGCCATAACTGGCTGCTGTCGTCGACCCAGTTAACCAGCCATAACAGTCCGGTGGTTAAGCGGTATCGGCTCCAGTTTTTTTCCACCGACACTGACGATTCCCAAACATCATCATGATTGCTTTCTTCGTCGTACCAGTGGGTAGTCGCCAGCTGCAGATTCCAGGTCCATTCATTTTCCACCCGGTCAAATCCGAGCAGTGCCAAGGTACGGCTGCTGTCTTCAATACCTGCCGCGGTCTGCCGTCCTTCACGCAGGTAATGCGCAATATCGCTGCGCAATACCCAGTCACCCATGGGGCGTGCCAGCGATGTGCCAACCATGTCGCGCTCTGGCTGTTCGCGTACCAGCTGCGCATTTTCAAAGGTCAGCATTTCATCGGCATGATAGCCATGAAAGGCGTACAGTTCGATATCGTTGCCACCCCAGAATATTTTTCCGCGCCAGCCGATATCCACCCCACTGCCTTCTTCGTTGACTGCGGGTAAAGTCGCGGGCATACCGTTGGCCGCAAAGTCACTGCCAGCCGGTGCCAGGCGGGTCGTTTTACGCTGCACAGCAATAATTAATTGCTGCTCCCAGGTGTCACCGAAGTAATCGGTAATCAACATTCCCCGCGGTTGCCGGCCGAGTGAATAATTATCGAAATAAGGTAAAAGAAATTCGCGCAGGTCGAGCGGATTCCACACATCAACGATGCGGAAGTAATCCGCGCGGCCCCATGCCTGCTGTTGTTTCCCTGCGCGAATTTCAAAACGGTCGGCCGACCAGGTAAGGTAGAGCTCGCGCAACTCAGCATCGCTGCGCATTTCATCCCTTACCTCACCTTCGGCGTCGTCATACTGGCTGCGGTAACGGCCCAGTAAAATAGCGTTGGTTTTAAGCCGGCCGGTATTCATTTGCCCTTCCAGCAAACCTTCATAACGCTGACCGGGATCTTCACCAGAGTTTTTTCCTGCCCTTTCCTGCTGGCGTATTTCTGCATGCCCTTTGCCACTGAACGAAGGTGCGGCAAGCGCCACACCAGTCGCCAGTAACAGCGTAAATACAAGTGCAATCCGGATCATTACTGAATCCCGCTGCGCAGCGTACGCTCATTAAACAGACGGTCGGCAATGCCAACGTTGTAGGTTGTTTCTTTGCGCAGTAAGCGGGTAAAACCACCTTCGACATGGTTGGTCATTACCGCTTCGGTTACTGTCCAGTAGCCGTCAATTTCTTTCAGGCCGGTAACCTCAAAGGTTTTGATATGGCGGCCTTCGCGGTAAAACTCATCACGCATAATCAGCTGACGTTCGGCATCAACATAAATTACGCGCTGGCTGTAACCGGTGCGTGGATTTTCCAGACCATTGGCGGTATGTGCGGCAATTTTCTGCAGCGTGCGGCCGTTTATTTCTGCCGTACCCTGATCTTCGTAGAGGTAATCATTGACGCGCAGACGTTCGATATCGGCGAAGGAAAAATCGGTCCCCAGAAATGGGCCTTCTTTCGAGTTTGTAGCAATACGGCGCGACTGACGCAGTGCCGGTAAATACAGCCACTGGTCATCATCTTTGCCGCTGGCTTCTTCGTAGCTGAACATCAGAATACCGGTGCCGGCGGTATCGGCCGGGGCGGTGAAATACAGCACGGCTTTACGCTCGGCGCCGAACTTTTTTTCCAGCATTAACAGCTCACGTTCACGCACAAAACCATCACTCATGGTCTGTTCCAGAATCATGCGCGAACGGCGGTCATCACCATCGTCACGGTCACGCACCTGTTCCAGCAGGGCTTCCGGTTTAATGCTTTTTTCGCTGACCGCAAAAGCAGGCAGCATGGTCAGACCCAGCAGCGTAAGTGCGGCACTTTTCAGCAGTAATTTCATTATTCAGTCTCCGACGTCACCAATGCCCGGGCGCGGCAATCCAGCACGCGGTAATCACGTGCAGACGCCTGCCAGATACTGGTATGGGTAAGTTGATATTGAGCAAGAGGAGGGGCGCTCAGTGGTGCTTTATGGCCCAGTACCACCAGCTGTAACTGGCGGAAATCCGGGCGAGCCAGTGCCTGCAGGTCACGGCTGCGCAGGCTCTCGGCCATCATGTACATCTGCGCCAGAGCAGCATTGCTTTGCGGCAGGCCATTGGCATCGAGCAGTTCGCCACCCAAAATGCCGCCCAGATACGACAACAGATTCAGCGCCGAATAATTACGTCCGTGCTGGCTGTCCGGCGCACCCGGTGCGTTTTGCAATTGCTGCTGTGCCGTTGCCAGAGCCTGCAACGCGGCCACACCATCAGCACGCTGAGGCGTATCGTATTGCCACTGGGTCATATATAAACCGGCCAGCGGCCCCTGGTTTTCCGGCACGCTGACACATTGCGTACCGGCAGCGTTCAGGCTGGCGGCCAGATGCTCACTCAGTTGCTGCAAGCCTTCTGCGGTGGCCGGTTTTTTCAGCCGCAGCCACAGATGCGTGGCCTGAGCATCAGCCGATACCAGCCGCCGCTGCACCAGCGGATGCTCTTCCACCAGCGCCTGCAGACGCTGCATACCGGCGGCGTTCAGTTCGCCTTTTTCGATAATACGGCGGAAGCGCACTTCATCCTGCTGGGCGACGATCACATTCATGCTGGCCAGGCTGTCGATAGTGCGCAGCAAGGGCTCACCGGCGCTGTCCTGCACCTGCCACAGCCCTTCAACAGCAGCCACCAGTTGCGGCAACAGCTCCGCCTGATACACGCCGTGCGGCGGGTACAGGCTGATCACCTGCCATTCGTTATCCTGTATGGCCGGCTCTGCCTGCGCCGCCTGCACCGCTGCAAAAGGCAGCGAGCAGGCAAACGAACAAGCCAGCAACAGACGCTGCAGCTTAGGCATTGGCAGGCTCCGCCAGACCATCGTCGGCACGTTCAGCAACACTGGCCTGTGGTGCATCCGGACGATGGAAGGCCGGTAGCACCAGCAACGCAAACAGCGCGCTGAACAGCATGGTGAGCGAGATAAAGTAGCCCAGATTCACCAGTGCCTGATAACCCGACAGCGTCAGCACCAGGAAGCCAAAACCCAGCGCCAGGGTGTTGATCAGAATCGGCTTACCGCAGTATTGCAGCGCATTGGCCACCAGCTCGGCCTGATCCTGACCTTTGCTGAGACGCAGCGCGGCGATGGTGTGAATGGCGTAGTCGATGCCGATACCGAACGAAATTGCCGCAATAATGGATGTGCCGATATCCAGCGCAGTGCCGGTTAGTGCCATCAGGGTGAATACACCCACCAGCGTGAACAGCAGTGGCAGCAGCGCCAGCAGACCCAGACGCAGCGAACGCAGAATAGCGACCACCAGCAGCGCAATCAGCACCACCGCCAGCAGCAGACTCTGGATCTGACCACCGACCACAGCATCGGTGGTGGACACCAGAATTTCACCATAACCGGCGGCGCGGATACTGACCCCGGCCGGCAGCACAGTGCGGGCTTCGTTCATCACGCGTTCAATCACGGCACCCACTTCGGATGAGCGGTCACTGTGCAGTACGGTAAGAATGCGTCCATTGGAGAAGCGGCGGTCAACCACATCAAACAGATCCTGACCGTTGGCGTTTTCGTACAGCAGGTAGTACTGCGCCAGCATCGGCTGGGTCAGGTCTGACGGCAGACGGTAATCTGCAGCACTGCCGCTGGTCTCACCTTCACCAGCACTCAGCACCTGATGCATGCGCTCGATAAAGTTCACCGGCGAAATGGTAAAGCCCACCAGCGGATCGTTATTCAGCTGCTGCTGCAGTTTTTCCACCGCCAGCATCACCTGCGGCTGCTTGAAGGCATCCACTTCTTTGCTTTCCAGCAGGAAGCTGACCACGGTGGAGCCACCGAAGTTGGCGTTGATCGCGGCGTCATCCTGACGGATACGGCTGTCCGGCTCGAAGTAACCAATCACCTGGTTGTCCACCGTCAGGTTCTGCTGGGTGTACACCAGCCCCACCACCATCAGTGCCAGCACCGCCAGCACCACGGTTTTACCATGGCCAGCGACGCGACCGAGCAGGCCCATAAAGCGGCTGATCAGATCGCTGACCAGTAAGCCAAAACGTGGCCGCGGGGCTTTCCACAGGATCACCAGCGCCGGTAAGAACAGCATGGTGACGATCCAGGCGAACATAACACCCAGACCGACGAAGATGCCGAACTCACGGATAAAGATCACCTCGGTCCAGCTCAGGGCGAAGAAACCGGCCATGGTCGTCACGCTGGTTACCAGCATCGGCCAGAACAGCTTGCGCAAAGCATCCGAGGCCGCCTGAGTACGGGCCGCACGGTCCGGGTTATCCGGCAGCAGACGGTAATAGGTGGAGAGGAAGTGGATCGCGTCGCAGACGGCGATGGCGATGATAAACACCGGCAGCATAGAGGTAACGATGTTCTGTTTTACGCCGAAAGCCGCCATGGCGCCCAGCGTCCAGAACAGCGAAATCACGGCAATCAGCAGCGGCGCAACCACACCTTGCAGACGGCCAAAGCTGAGCAGCAGCACGATAATAATCACCAGCAACACACCCGGCAGCAGGGTCTGATTATCCTGCTCCATACTGGTGGCGGTCTGCGCGGCGATCATTGGCGGGCCACTCAGGTACACGCGGTCGCTGAAGCCTTCACGCGCGGAGATATCGCTAATAATGCGGCTGATTTCACCGTAGGCCAGCAGCATCGCCGGAGAGTCGTCTTCGGCGATATTGAACTCCACCTGAATAGTGGTGGCGTTACCTTTGGGCGATATCAGGCCGTTAATAAACATCGGGTTGGCCAGTACGGCTTCACGCAGCGCCTGACGCTCGGCATCGGTCTGCGGCAGGGTTTTCATCAGCGGACGGACATCCAGACCGCCGGTAAAGGCTTCGATATGTTCCATGCGCGCCAGGCTGCGCACACGTTTAACCGGACGCAGACGCACCGCCAGATTTTCCAGCCAGGCCTTATCCGGCACGCTCAGACCTTCCTGCTGCGCCAGACGCTGCAGTACAGGAATATCCTGCGGCGTAAGGCCATCCTGCAGCAGGGCATTGACCTGCGGCATGGTCAGCACCTCTGCCGCCGCCAGTGCATTCAGGCGCTGGCTATCGGCATCGCTGATCAGCAACATACGCTCAAAGGCACGGCTCAGTTCCAGCACGGTCGCCAGACTCTGGGCGTTGAAGACATTGCCTTCAGGGTTATCGATAGCGACAAAGGCCTGCTCACCGGAGTTGGAGAACAGACGCTTGGTGTCGTGGTCGGCCACCCGGCTGGGGTGGCTGTTATCGATCATGTAGGGCGTGCTGTTAATCTGCAGCTGGCCGGCAGCGCCGAGGGCGACAACGGTTACCAGCAACAGACCCAGCATCATCAGCCAGGGATGACGCTGCACCCCGGTAAACAATTGCATTACGGCGTTCATGCGATGGCCTCCTCAGCCGGTTTGCTGAAGGCGGTGGTGCCCTGATTCTGGTACACGCCAAGGTTCAGACCTTCGCGGGCCTGCTCACCACGGCGGAAACCTTCGACCAGATTGGTCCAGATCACATGGCGGTGAATTTCGATGGTGCCACCGGCAAAGAACACGCCGATGGAGTCACGCAGCAGACGCTCAAAATACTTGTCGCGGCGGTAGCCGGAATTACCGTGAATACGGATGGCGTTGATACAGGCTTCGTGCAGGCTTTCGGTAGCGATCATCTTCACCAGCGATGCCAGACTGGAACAGTCGATACCCTGCTCCATGCTGTCCATAGCCCGCAGCAGTACACTGCGCAGCACTTCAATCTGGCAGTACATTTCGACGATCTGGCCCTGAATATACTGGTTTTCACCAATCGGACGACCAAAGGCCAGACGCTCCTGGCTGTAGCGCAGGCAGTCTTCCATCAGCGGTTCCATACAGCCGGTAATCACCAGACCGGTCAGCACACGCTCGACCAGGAAAGCGAAATACAGCACGTTCAGGCCACCGCCAACGCCGCCAACTACGGCCGATTCCGGCAGCAGGACGTTATTAAAGTTAAAGGCACCGATCGGCGTGCCACGGTTGCCCAGCAGTTCAAAGGGTTCGCTGCGCTCCAGCCCCGGCACATCGGTGCCGGTAATAAAACAGGTAACGGATTTATCACCGGCACCTTCAACATGGGCAAAGGTCATCACCACATCGGCCTGCGGCGCGTTGGTGATGTTCCACTTCTGACCGTTAATGCGGAAACCATCCAGCTCCTGAGAAGCGGCCAGCTTCATCGCCCGTACATCCGAGCCACAGCCCTGTTCGGTGATGGCAAAGGAGCCCAGCAGCTCGCCACGGATCAGCCCCGGCAGCCAGCGCTGTTTCTGTTCTTCAGTGCCGTAGCTGAGCAGACCGGCCTGCACCAGACCGACCTGAGCAACAAAGGACACCAGCACGCCCATGTCCTGACAGCCACGGGCAAAACCTTCAAGCGCGGCGGCGAATTCGCGCAGGCCCAGACCACGGCCACCGAATTCTTCCGGCATATGCAGACCAAACAGACCGCTGGCGCCGAGGTCACGCCAGATCTGACGATCAAACGTCAGGGTCACATCACGCGAGGCGGCACTCGGGCGTACGCGCTTAAGGGCAACCTGTTCGTAAAAATCACGGATTTCCTGCTGTTGTTCATTCCATACCGATTTCATAACTGAGCCTCCAATTCCTTAGCTGCGTTACTGCGGCTTGCACTTAAGGCAGCCAGCAGTGCGTTGTCATCCAGATCGAGCAGAGCTTCTACTTCATCGGCACGCGCCTGATTAATGTCCGCCAGCAACAGCCAGAACGGACGCACATCGCGGCCAACATAACGGTGGTGATAGAGATGATCCGCCGGCAAACAGGATTCGCGCGCCGGCAGCAGTTGCGGGTTAAAACCGAAGAAAGTGAGGTTGCGCAGGGTGACGTTTTTCTCGCCGTCACCAACAAAGGCGCTGATGCCATAACGGCTATCAGAGACCACCCGACGATAAGCGGTCAGCAGCATGATACCGACACGGGCATTGCGTACCGGATCATCCAGCTCGGCTTTGGTTACCCGGCCAATTTCACGCACGGCTGCGGTTGGCAGGCCCTGCAGTTCACTGACAGCGGCATACAGATCGCGGCCAAACGCCTGCTCAACACCAAAGTGCGGACGCTCTGCGCTGGAAAACGGCAGGCTGTCAGACAACGGCGCTTTCAGCGTGGAATAACCCAGCAGCTGGCCATTGTCGGTATCGATCAGCACCAGATGCACATCCTGCGGATGCAGGTTGCTCAGCGGCTCGTGATGCAGCAGACGGCGCGCGGCCTGATCAGGGTTGATAAAACCAACACGGGCGTAATGCACAAAGGCAAAACGCAACAGTTGGCGTGCCAGCGGCCCGGCCAGTTGCTCATGGGGAATAGCAAAGGCCGAGATGCCGGCACGTTCGGTCAGCAGCTGATCGCGGTAGTTATGCAACTCCGGCATCAGCGGCAATTGGTAGTGACGCAGTGAGCGCTCAAGAAAGAACGGATCACTGTCGCCGCCCGGGCCGTTAGCCCAGGCACGCAGACCCGTGCGCAGTTCATTCAGCGCGGCTTCGTCGCGGGCCTGATCATCACTGACCCGGGGCTTGCGCATCAGGCTCCACAGGTCGACGTAGTTTTCGGTTTCAACCGCACGGTCGTTAATAATATCGAGCACCAGCGTCGAACCCAGCACACCAAATAAATTCGCCGCCAGACACAGCTGCGAGGTGTAATCTTTACCCTGCTGATGACGCGCCAGTTCGTCGAACATTTCCACCGGAATAAATTCATCCGGAATAAGACGTGCACAGGCCTGTAACGGGTCCAGCGTTGCCACTTCTTCGGCGTTCAGCAGTCCGGCCATTAATGGCAGTGTGCCATCGCGGTAATCAAACACCGGTACGTACTGCGCGGCAGCCATGTCGTAACCACAGATCACGGCTTTTTTATTGCGGTGCGCCACTTCGTGCAGCAGGAATTTCATTTCCAGCCCCGAGCGGCCGGTAACATCCACCGCATCAACAATGACATCCGCCCACTCAACCAGCGCATCGACGTTGTCGGGGGTAATGCCATTGCCGTAACCGTCGATTTGTACAAACGGATTTATCTGGCTCATGCGCTCGTGGAAAACATCCACTTTGGAGCGGCCGACATCGGTCAGTACCATATTCTGACGGTTAGCATTATTCAGTTCATAACTGCCGTTATCGGCCAGCACCAGATGCTCTGCACCGCTGCGCACCAGCACCTCAATAACACTGCCACCGGTCGAACCACAGCCGGCAATCAGGATGTGTGCATTGCGCAAACGCTGTTGTTCTTCATCGCTGATAAAACCCGCATTGCGCAGCGTAAATTCGTGATAAAAACTTTGGGCGTCTCCCGACCAGCCCGGATTTTGCTCTGCCATAATCCCCTCCTGACAAGCTGCCATTCCATCCTGAAAATTAATTCCACAGATCTGCCGGTATTGATGCGGACACGGAAAAACAAGGGTTTTTCGTTGCGTATGCCACACGACCGTTCTGCTCAGGTCTGCGGAGCCCGGATGCTAGGGAGGGCATTCATGACAGCACAACCACCGATTCCGGATTGCTGTCATGAAAAAAACTGCTGAGTTTTCTGATAATAAAAATTGTGTAAAAACTGCAATAAAAGTGACACGACCGTACAGTCAAAATAGGCGGCGGACAACGCAATAAGGTCGGTGAAATACAATACGGAAGTGGTTGATTTTTAAGCGCTGGTAAAATGAAGTTAAAAAAAACAGCGCTCATGGCGCTGTTTTTTTATGCTGTATTTTTTTCAGGCCGAAGCCGGTAATAAACGATGCAGATCGGGCGGCACCTGTGCCAGATCCCAAAGGAAACTGTCCAGTTTGAACGTTGCATTACGGATCTGATGATCAATCTGTGCCAGCTCCTGCTGTACCTGTAAAAAACGCTGCTGGCGACGCATAGCCGACAAAGCCAGTTTTACTTTTTCCGGATCGGAACCCACATACTGGCGTTTGCGCTTACCATTTTTCTGCGGCTCAATCAGATACAGATAACGCCCCTGATGCCAGAACGGAGTGGCATCAACCCTTGGCAATTGCCGCATATCATCCAGTTCGCTGAGTAAATGCGTGCGCAATACTTTCAGGCGTTCCAGCTGATCGTGAATACGTTCAACTTTATCGCCCAGTAATTGCTGATCTCCCATTCCCTGTAAATGAATCTGCTGCCGCGATAAATCGGTTACGGTCATCATGCAGCCACGGAAACTGCCATCACTGCTGGGAATTGCGGTAGCGGAAATCTGCACCCAGTGCATATCGCGGCTGCGGCTGATCAGACGGACGGTAAAACGGCTGCTGCCCTGCATGCTGAATAAACGCTGGCGTAATAATTCGGCGTCGTCGCGCGGCATCAGTTCAGTTAAGGGCCGCCCGGCCAGTTCTGCCGGAGCATAACCACAGAGACGAACCAGATACGGATTCATATAGGTGATATGTCCGCCGGCATTCACCACCAGCATGCCGTCTTCGGCAAGCTCTACCAGTGTTTCATAGCAGCGGCTGCGCTCATTGCTGGTACAGGTAGTGATTTTTGGCAGTGGCGTTTCATCCACTGCGCTGTGCGAAAAAGACACCGGTACTTCCATATCAGGATCGTACTGGCTCAGCAGGTGAATCAGATCTGCGGCACGCATTGGCCAATCCTCCGTGATACTGCGCCAAAAGACTCTGCGGCGGGAGTCACGATGCTGAATCATTTCACGCATCGTAATCCTGTCGCCAAAAGACAATAGTCACGATGCTGAATCAGCTCATGCATCGTAATCCTGTCGCCAAAAGACATTGCCCGCGATGATGAATGAGCCGGACAGGCGACGCAAGCTTCAGGCGATTTCGAGGCTGAAACCTGCACCTTTCTGCTGACTGACTTCCGCCGCCAGATCGCGGGCGGTCAGCGGATGCTCTGCCAGCCAGCCTTCCGGCAATACCAGTTGCAGACGATCGCCCTCGCTGCGCAACAGCGGACAGGGAACCGGATGCGCGCCACGACTGTGATTGAGCACCACCGCCAGACGCAGTAAGCGCGTGATCTGAATCATCGCCGTGCGGCTGGCCGGAGCGATTTCGGAAAAACACTCAGGCAGAAATTTACGCCGGTGGCTGCGAACCATGGCCGCCAGTTTGGCTTGCCCCTGACGGGTAAAACCGAGTAAATCCGCATGTTGCACTAAATAAGCGCCGTGTTTATGGAAGCCACTGTGCGCAATGCTCAGACCGATTTCATGTAACTGTGACGCCCAATCGAGCCAGTAACCCCAGCCGTTATCGAGCTTCCAGTCTTTCTGTACCTGAGCAAACAGGGCGCGCGCCATTTCTTTCACCCGCTGCGCCTGAGCAGTATCGACATAAAAGCGCTCGGCCATGGCCTGTACCGTACGTTCGCGGACATTCTCATGGGTAGAACGCCCGACCAGGTCCCACAATGCGCCTTCGCGCAGCGCTCCATCGGAATAAATCATGCGTTCCAGACCGAAGGTATCGAACACCGCCTGCAGAATCGCCAGTCCGCCGATAAATACCTGACGCCGTTCCGGTTTCACTCCCGGCAGACTGACATCATCTGTAGTGGCGTATTGCAGCATCTGTTTGCGCAGTTTTTTCAGCCCGGCAGGCGTGATGCCTTCCGCTTCCCAGCCGTTTTCCACCAGTGCCTGTTCCGCCGCACGGATAGTACCGGAGGAACCCACCGCGCTGTGCCAGCCCAGCTGTTTGTAATGGGTTTCGATGTTCAGCAGTTCCTGACGCGCCGCATCAACGGCGTCATCAAAACGCGCTTCGGTTATCACGCCATCCGGGAAAAACTGTTTCGTATAGGAAACGCAGCCCATATGCAGGCTTTCCAGCGCCTTGGGTTCAAAGCGTTCGCCAATAATAAATTCGGTACTGCCACCGCCGATATCCACCACCAGACGGCGACCGGCATCGTCAGCCAGCGTGTGCGCCACACCGAGATAAATAAGGCGTGCTTCTTCGCGCCCGGCAATGACTTCAATCGGGTAACCCAGAATCTCTTCAGCGCGTTCAATAAACTGCTGACGGTTGCGCGCCGCGCGCAGTGCATTGGTGGCCAGCACACTCACCCGGCGTGGTTCCATGCCCTGCATAAACTGCGCAAACTCGCGCAGGCACTCGAGTCCGCGCTGTTGCGCTTCTTCCGACAGAATGCCACGTTCATCCAGACCGGCAGCCAGCTGAACCTTCTGACCACGACGTTCAAGGGTACGTATTTCGCCCTGAAACTCCTGTGCGATGACCATATGAAAACTGTTGGAACCCAGGTCCACCGCTGCGATCAGATCGTTCATCGCGCCAGTGTTATCTGTCATAACTACTTTCCTGAATACTGGTAACCCTGCACCGCGAATACACCGGATGCGGGTTTATGCTCTGCCGGAACAGACTTTAAAAGTGCTGCCGCCGACCCCATTTAGCGAATAAGACTGAATATGCAGCCAGCGACATCCTACGTCCAGCGGAGAATCGGTAATTGATTCCAGACAAAGCCGGCGTACAATGCGGGGCTGCGAAACTTAAATTCCACAGGGGAAACACATGAGCGACAACATCCTGACCGTAACCGACGACTCCTTCGATGCCGATGTACTGGGCTCTGACGTACCTGTACTGGTTGATTTCTGGGCTGAGTGGTGTGGTCCGTGCAAAATGATTGCGCCGGTGCTGGAAGAGATTGCCGAAGAATATGACGGCAAACTGAAAATCGCCAAACTGAACATCGACCAGAACGAAGCCACTGCACCTAAGTTTGGCATCCGCTCTATCCCTACCCTGATCCTGTTCAAAAATGGTCAGGCAGAAGCCACCAAAATTGGTGCGATGAGCAAATCTGAACTGGCTGCTTTCATCGAGCAGGCTCTCTGATAAGCCATTGCCTACCTTGGTAGCAGCTTGTTTATAAAAAGGCGCCACAGGCGCCTTTTTCTGTAGACACCCAAAAACAATGTGTCTATAGTCTGTTGATGTTCGGGGTTCCCCCACGCATTCCTCTCTTGATGAATCATCAAAAATCCTTCAATAACTGCAATAAACACCAGCCCTTTATGAATCTTTCTGATCTGAAACTGAAGTCCGTTCCTCAGCTCCTGGAAATAGCCAAGGAGATGAATCTTGAGAACGTCAGCCGCACCCGCAAACAGGACATTATCTTTGCCATCCTGAAACACCACGCGAAAAGCGGTGAAGACATCTACGGTGATGGCGTACTGGAAATTCTTCAGGATGGTTTTGGCTTCCTGCGCAGTGCCAACAGCTCCTACCTTGCAGGCCCCGACGACATCTACGTGTCACCGAGTCAGATCCGTCGTTTTAACCTGCGCAAAGGTGATGAGGTTGCCGGTAAAATCCGCCCACCGAAAGAAGGCGAACGCTACTTCGCGTTACTGAAGGTTAACCAGATTAACGGCGATAAGCCGGAAAACACCAAATCCAAAGTCCTGTTCGAAAACCTTACCCCACTGTTCCCACAAGAGCGTTTTGTCCTCGAACAGGGTAACGGCTCTACCGAAGATTTATCCTCCCGTGTACTCGACCTGGTTGCGCCAATCGGTAAAGGCCAGCGTGGTCTGATCGTGGCACCGCCAAAAGCCGGTAAAACCATGCTGCTGCAGACCATTGCACAGTCAATTACCCGCAACAATCCGGAATGTGACCTGATCGTTCTGCTGATCGACGAACGTCCGGAAGAAGTAACCGAGATGAAACGCTCGGTACGCGGTGAAGTGGTTGCCTCGACGTTCGATGAGCCACCGGCACGTCACGTTCAGGTTGCTGAAATGGTGATCGAAAAAGCCAAGCGTCTGGTTGAACACAAACGCGACGTGGTGATTCTGCTCGACTCCATTACCCGTCTGGCCCGTGCTTACAACACCGTTGTACCAAGCTCAGGCAAGGTACTGACCGGTGGTGTGGATGCCAACGCGCTGGAAAAACCAAAGCGCTTCTTCGGTGCTGCCCGTAATGTTGAAGAAGGCGGCTCGCTGACCATTATCGCCACCACGCTGGTTGATACCGGTTCGAAGATGGACGAAGTGATCTACGAAGAATTCAAGGGTACCGGTAACCAGGAACTGCACCTCGACCGTAAAGTGGCCGAGAAGCGTATCTACCCGGCCATCAACATCCGTCGTTCCGGTACCCGCCGTGAAGATATGATGTTTGATGAAATGTCGCTGCAGCGTCTGTGGATTCTGCGTCGCCTGCTGACCGAGATGGAAGATGTTCAGGCCATCGAGTTCCTGCTCGATAAGCTGCGTCAGACCAAAACCAATGACGACTTCTTCGACTCTATGCGCGGTGGTTCAGGCAAATAAGCCTGACCTGCGCGACCAGAAAGGCCTCCCTTGCGGAGGCTTTTTTATGTCTGCAGGAAACGCGTGCATACAAACAGCGCGCATAAAAAAACCGCCCGCAGGCGGTTTTATAAGAGAGACGGTTTAATCATAAAACCGCATCGGCATCAGGCTGGCATTAATGCCCCACCCATGGCTTCTTTCAGTTTCTTCATCGCGTTCTTTTCCAGCTGACGGATACGCTCAGCAGATACCTGATAAACCGCCGCCAGATCGTGCAGAGTGGCTTTTTCTTCACTCAGCCAGCGCTGCTGCAGAATTGCACGGCTGCGCTCATCCAGCTGATCCAGCGCCATATGCAGACGGTCGTTGGAATCCTGCTCGAAGTTATCCGACTCAACCATCAGTGCCGGATCAGCACTGTGATCTTCCAGATAATGAGCCGGAGCCTGATAGGCGGTTTCGTCATCGTCATCGACGCCGGCATCAAAGGCCGCATCGTAAGCATTCAGACGACCTTCCATCTCGAATACGGTTTTGGTTTCCACACCGAGATCTTCGGCAATGGATTTGGCTTCTGCCTGGCTCAGCCAGCCCAGACGCTTCTTCTGGCTGCGCAGGTTAAAGAACAGCTTACGCTGGGCCTTGGTGGTGGCCACTTTAACGATGCGCCAGTTGCGCAGAATAAATTCGTGAATTTCGGCCTTGATCCAGTGCACAGCGAAGGACACCAGACGCACACCCACTTCCGGGTTAAAACGCTTAACAGCCTTCATCAGGCCAACGTTACCTTCCTGAATCAGGTCAGCCTGATTCAGACCATAGCCGGAGTAGCTGCGGGCAATATGGACAACAAAACGCATGTGCGCCATAACCAGACGGCGTGCGGCTTCGAGATCGGCGTGATAATGAAGTTGTTCCGCCAGATGCTTCTCTTCTTCCGGGGTGAGCACAGGAATCGCATTAACCGTGGCAATGTACGACTCCAAGTTTGCACCAGGGGACAAAGCGTTAACGGCTTGCATACCTTTGTTCATTGAACCTTCCTCTTAATGCCTCTGTGAGGTGCTTTTTGCAGCCTCTGCGAAGTATGTTGGCGACTGAGTTTAGCACTTGCAAAGTCTGACAGCCAATATGCCATTGAGTTCCTTTACGGAACAATACATTCAGTTTTGACCAGATCAGGGCTCTATATGATCTAAATGCCGACTGACCGACCACCAGGCGCCTAACCAGCCCAGCAACATCGCCGCCAGCAGCAACGCCATCGCGGCTCCTGCCGACAGCGGTTTCAGTTCAAAGCCCGAACCATAAAGCTCAGCCAGATCCGCCACCGGGCCGTTCAGCAACGCCCAGCACAGAATCAGCAATAACCAAGCCAGCAGGCCACCCACCATGCCATACCATAACCCGGTATACAGGAACGGGCGGCGCACATAAGCGTTGGTACCACCGACCAGCTTCACCACGCGGATTTCGTCCACCCGTGCGGCAATCGCCAGGCGGATGGTATTGCCGACCACCAGCAGAATCGCCAGCGCCAGCAACACACCCAGCACGCCAATTAAACGCTCGGCCAGTGCCAGCATCGCCTGCAGTCGTTCCACCCAGGCCATATCCAGCTGCACACTATCGACCAGCTGGTAGGATTTAAGTTGCTCAATCAGGCGTAACAACGCGGCCTGTTCGATGCCCAGCGGCGGCTCTACAAGAATGACGGCAGGCAACGGATTTTCCGGCAGAAAATCCAGTGCCGCCTGCAGGCCACTGTTATCGCGGAAATCATCCAGTGCGGTATCAGCATCGATAAATTCGGTATTGGCCACGCTGTCGAGGGCGGCAATGCGGTCACTCAGCTGCTGGCCCTGCTGCTCGGTCGCCTTTGGTGTCAGATACAGCGTGATCCGCCCCGATGCCTGAAAGCGGCCGCTGAGCTGCTCCATATTATCCAGCGCCATCCACAGCGCGCCCGGTAAGGTCAGGGCAATGGCAATCACCATCCAGGTCAGCAGGCTGCCCAGCGGGTTGCTCAGCAGACGCATCAGGGTTTCCACCGCCACCAGCTGATGGTTCGCCGCCCAGGCATTCAGCCGCTTGCGCATGCCGATTTCCTGCAGCGATGCACCGGCCTGGGTTTTTACGCTGTTTTTTGGCTCAGCCATAAATACCTCCGGCACCGGCGATCTGACCTTCGTGCAGATGACCGTGATCGAGGATCAGGCGGCGGTGTCCCATGTGTTCAATCAGGGCGATATCGTGGCTGGCAATAAGCACGGTGACACCCACCTGCTGGAAGCGCAGAAACAGATTCATAATCTCGGCCGACAATTCAGGGTCGAGGTTACCGGTTGGCTCATCCGCCAGCAGCAGTGCCGGCTTGTTCACCACCGCACGGGCAATACCAACGCGCTGTTGCTCACCGCCGGACAGTTCGATCGGGTTGCGTTTTTCCATGCCCAGCAAACCAACCGAATCAAGGGCCGCACGCACACGGCGTCCGGCTTCGGCCGGGGTATAACCGGCAATCTGCAGAGGGAGGGCGACGTTATCAAAGACGCTGCGGTCAAACAGCAGCTGGTGATTCTGGAACACCACGCCAACTTTGCGGCGCAGGTAAGGGATTTGCCCGGCGCGCAGGCGCCCGAGGTTCTGACCATCGACAAACACCTGACCACGGGAAGGACGCTCCATCAGCATCATCAGCTTCAGCAACGTACTTTTGCCGGCACCGCTGTGCCCGGTAAGAAATGCAAATTCGCCACGGGCCAGCTCAAAGCTGATGCCACTGAGGGCTTCTTTGCCTCCGGGGTAACGTTTACCGACCCGGTCAAACTGCACCATGGTCATATCCGGCTCCTGTTTTATGCTAGGGCCTGTTGACACTAATTAAACAGGCCTGTTATCGGATAAAAATTCCTCAGACAAGGCGCTGAGAGTGTGGCCTAACGGGTTAAGCGAGCGAACAGCAACGCAGGATGAGGGATTTTTAGCCATAACCCTTCGGGCTGAGGCCAGTTTTCCCCATTAACTTCGTCGCTCGTCATTCATTTAGCCCGCTAATATCACTCCTCTCTCCTTGTTCTGAGAAAAACTGGCTCTCAGCAGGCCCGATTCACTTAGTGTCAACAGGCCCTAATATCTCAGTCGACTGGACCTGTTCGCGCCATCAGCCGTTGTCGTTCTGCTCGCGCTGGAACAGTGCACGGGTAAATTCTTCAGCATTAAAAGGACGCAGGTCATCGATACCTTCGCCCACACCGATATAACGTACCGGCAGGCCAAAGTGGCGGGCCAGCGCAAAGATAATACCGCCCTTGGCGGTACCATCGAGCTTGGTCAGGGTCAGGCCGGTCACGCCGACCGCCTGCTGGAACTGACGCGCCTGGTTAATGGCGTTCTGGCCGGTTCCCGCATCCAGCACCAGCATCACTTCGTGTGGTGCGCTGTCGTCGAGTTTTTTCATGACCCGCACGACTTTTTCCAGTTCCTGCATCAGGTTGTCTTTGGTATGCAGACGACCGGCGGTATCGGCGATCAGGACATCGACTTTACGCGCTTTGGCCGCTTCCAGCGCATCGTACAGTACCGAAGCTGAATCGGCGCCGGTGTGCTGGGCAATCACCGGCACATTATTGCGTTCACCCCAGACCTGCAGCTGTTCAACCGCTGCGGCACGGAAGGTATCACCGGCCGCCAGCATGACGTTTTTGCCATCGCTCTGGAATTGTTTGGCCAGCTTACCGATGGTGGTGGTTTTCCCCACACCGTTAATACCAACCATCAGAATCACATAAGGCTTTTTGCTGCTGTCGATCACCAGCGGGGCCTGCACATCGCCCAGCGTGTCCTGCAGCTCGCCGATTAAGGCGTTATAGAGGGCATCGGAATCACTCAGTTCCTTGCGGCTGACGCGGGCGGTCAGGCGGCTCATGATGTCCTGCGTGGCTTCGACACCCACGTCGGCCATGATCAGCTGGGTTTCCAGTTCTTCCAGCAGGTCATCGTCGATTTCTTTTTTGCCCAGCAACAGGTTGGCCAGGCCATCGCTCAGGCCACTGCGGGTTTTGCTCAGGCCCTGACGGATACGGCTGAAAAAGCCCGGCTTTTTCGTGCCCTGATTATCCAGCGGTTTATCCTGAGTCTTCGGCTGGGCCGGAGCCGCTTCAGCACTGACAATATCTGCCGGCTTCTCTGCAGCCGGAACTTCAACCGCTTCATCTTCAGTAACAGTGCTTTCTGCGGCCACCACTTCAGCGGCTGGTGCTGCAGCTTCGGTTACGGTTTCCGTACTGTCAGCCTGCACCTGCTCAGGAGGCTGTTCAGCAGATTGTTCTGGGGATTCAGATTCCGCCGGGGTTTCTTTGGCGGCTTCCGGAGCATTTTTTTTGCGCTTAAAAAAATCAAACATCGGGGCACTCAGACATCAGGGACAATAATGGATGTTCGTTATGCGCCGGTTTTGCGGGGTGTTGTGGGGTTTTGCGAAACAGTGCAATCGGGCCAAAGCCCATCACGTTATTTCCGCACCCGGCGTCAGGGCGCTATCCTACCATCATTCCGCCGTATGTAATCGGCAGCGGATAAATTTCACCCCGCATTCAGGGCATGTTTGCACCTGAAACCGGCAACCACCATCAAACCGGGATAACCGCCCTATGCTGCACGGCTTCAGCCGCACCACTCTGAGCGCTCTGATTATCATCTGCCTGCTACTGATCAGCTGGATTAATCTCGGTTGGAAAGATGAAGAGCAGCAGCCATTACCGACGCTGCAGCAACCGCCGCTGGCCGCTGCTGGCTGGCAGTTCTGGCAGAGTCTGGAAGGTGTCGGTGTTTATCTGCGCAGTGCCGGCGATGTGAATGGTGGCTATCTGGCACTGCGCACCACCAGCGCGGTGTACACACTGCAACTGCCTGCCACAGACTGGGCCGAAAACCTGAAACAGCAACTGCCGGGTAACCTGAAAGGAGGTCCGGCGCTGCTGCTGATTGCCGGGCCATGGAATGAACTCAGCCAGAAAACCATGGCCGCTTACGTCATCCGCAGCCTGAATCTGCAGCCGCTGGAACCTCTCAACGGGTCTCTGCCGGCCTGTATCCAGGAGCATCTGGCGGGTGCCTTGTGGCTGACTCAGGCGCTGTTACCTGCGTCGGCGCTACAACCGGCACACGCCTGGGCAACCCTTTACAGCTTGCCGGACAGCCTTGATATGCTGATCAGTCCCGACACACAAGCCAAAACCGCAGAACCAACACGCAGCGCCTGGGCCGAATGGCGGCTTGAGCAGGCCCGGTTGCTGCGCCAAAGCTGGCAGGATGACCGTGATCAGATCGACATTCAGGCCGATCTTGCCTACTATCGCCTGCCGGAAGACCTCTACCGCCAGCTGTATCATCAGCTCGGCCAGAGCCAGAAAACCGCTCCCGCTGAATTGCTGCACTGTCTGTCAGCAACTCAGCCGCAGCGCGAACCCAGCCAGCACTGAAGAACTCATGAGCAAAATCCAATCCCAGCAACTGCGTATTATTGGTGGCCAGTGGCGCTCCCGCCGCCTGCGTTTTCCCGCCGTCGATGGCCTGCGTCCGACCATGGACCGGGTACGTGAAACCGTCTTTAACTGGCTGCAGTACGATGTCGAAGGCGCACGCGCACTGGATGCCTTTGCCGGTTCCGGCGCGCTGGGCTTCGAAGCACTGTCGCGCGGTGCGAAGGAAGTGATTTTTCTCGAGAAGCATCCCAATGCGGCCCTGCAGCTGCGCGAAAATCTGGAAATTCTGCAGGCGCGCAACGCTCAGGTCTGGGCCGGCGATGCCCTGCTGTGGCTGCAACAGAATCCGGAGCCTTTTGATCTGGTGTTTCTCGATCCGCCGTTTGGCAAAGACCTGCTGCAACCGGCCATCAATGCCCTGCGCCTGCTGCCCGGAGCACTGGTGTATATCGAGCATGAAGTTCGCCTGCAGCCACTGTTTCCGGCCAACTGGCAGGAAATCAAACATAAGGAAACCAAGGAGTTCTGTTTCCGCCTGTTTGAAGTAATGGCGGACCCGGAGCCCTGATTTTTATTGTTTTTTGATTGAGTTATCAAAAGGGCTGAAGAATTCCCGGGCAGGCGATGATAAAGTAGCGCCGCCTGCCATTTAGCGGCAGCTGAATTCTGCTCAATCAGCTATCAATAAGGACATTCCATGCTGAAAACCCTTTCTTTTCTTACCCTTTGCCTGTTAACCGCATTCCGCGCCCAGGCTATTGAAGTCGTTGACTACCCGGTATATCTCGGCGGCGCGCAGTCGCTGAAGGCCGTAATTCTGCCGCTGAAAAACGACGACAGCAAAGCGCTGGTACAGGTTTCCGGTGTTAACCACGCGGTCGACCGGGTGGTCTTTCTGGCAGAAATGCAGGACCGCGGTCAGGGCTCTGTTGCCTACCGCATCGCTTACGATGGCCAGCCAAGAACCCTGATTTTAAAAGGCATGAACTGGGGCAATGAGTACTTTCAGGTATTCCTGCCGGACACCGGCCGTGACGGTGTAAATGTTGGCACGGTTGAGCAAGGTGAAACCGACCCTACCCGTGAAGCGCTGGTTGAACGCTACGGTCTGCAAAACAGCGAAGGCATCCAGAAAAAGCTGGCTCAGTTTAACCGTGATAAACACGTTAAGAACACCGAAACCATGCTCAGCGAAAAAGACAGCGAAGCCAGCCAGGCCTGCGGCAGCACCATCAAGACCCGTATTGACTGGACCAGCGTGAATGACGGCCTGCTGAAAGATGTCAGCATTGGCGCTTACTGCTCACAGGTTGCCGGTGAAATGGCCCGTATCTGTCAGTATCACCCACAGTTCAAGGCCGATCTGGCGGCACTGCAGACGGTGCAATGCAAGTTTGGTGAGGTTCTGAAGCTGCGCCGTCAGGGCAACGAAATAACCTTTATGACGGCAAAAGACGCCGCCAACCAGTCTGATTTTGTTAACGCCTACCTGCGTAATTTCTGATTACCGCCATCGTACTTCCGGCCCGCTAACGGGCCGGAACCACGTTAACCGACGGTTTCTTCGTCGGCCTCCAGCCAGCTCGGACGCGGAATAAACTGCTGTTGCAGCTGATTCATCGCCTCGCGGTATTCGTCGGTCAGATAGGGCCGCTCCAGCGTAAACACCTGATAAATACCGCCGCGCAACAGCTCCGGCGAAATCGCATCAACGTCAGCATTGAGCAGATTGCAGCGCAGGAAAGAAAACCAGGACGTCACCACAATCCAGGTATTCAGCGCCAGACTGGCGATGTCAGCTTCGCTGATGCGGATAATGCCAGCCTCGGCCAGCCCACGGAAAATCTGCTGCACCCGTTGCAGACACAGGCGGAAAAACGCGCGGTAACGGGCATGCAGTTCAGCGTCTGCCAGTAACAGATGTTCCATATCGCGGTGCATAAAGCGGTAGTCCCACAAACCGGTAAAGATGTCCTGCAGATAACGCAGTTTATCCAGTGGTTGCAGCGCGCGTTCTTCCGGCACCTGCAGAATATCCAGCACCCGGCTTTCATAGCGCTCAAACAGGGCAAAGATAATCGCCTGCTTATTCTTGAAGTGGTAATACAGATTGCCCGGCGAAATCGCCAGATGGGCGGCAATATGGTTGGTTGTTACCTTGCGCTCACCCTGCTCATTAAAGAGCTGCAGGCTGGCGTCGAGAATTCGTTCTTTAGTACTCATGCCGTTTCCGCTGTCGCTGCCCGTATTACTGATAAAACGCCGGGCGTCATGTTGTCAGGCGCAGGCTCACACAGATTGGCCGCAAATGCCATGCGCAGAAGGTTGATCTTCGCCATCATTCTTTTACAGTGTTGACCTTTTAGAGTAATGACTCTAATAATACCAACCGACGAAAGCAAACCAATAATAACTATCCCGCAGGAGCCCAGTATGGTCGCGACGGTTACCAGTCTCCACTCTCCCAATGAAGAGCTCGAGCGCATGCACAGCCTGTTCAAACAACAGCAACAGGCGTTCCGTAACAACCCGATGCCGTCCGCCGACGAGCGCATTGCCGATCTGAAGCGTCTGAAGGCTGCCATCCTGAAGTATCAGGATGAACTGGCTGCTGCGGTGAACCAGGATTTCAGCTGCCGTTCAACCGACGAAACCATGATCGCCGAGATCATGACCAGTGTTGAAGGCATCAACTACGCCTGCAAACGTCTGCGCGGCTGGATGAAACCGTCCAAGCGCCACGTCAGCATGCTGTTTGCGCCGTCACACAACCATGTGATGTACCAGCCACTGGGCGTGATCGGCATTATGGTGCCATGGAACTACCCGATTCAGCTGGCACTGCTGCCGCTGATGACCGCACTGGCCGCCGGTAACCGCGCCATGATCAAGATGTCTGAGTTCACGCCGGTGACCAACAAGGTGCTGAAAAAACTGCTGGCTGAAGTATTCAACGAGAATCAGGTGGCCCTGATCGAAGGTGAAGTGGAAGTATCCTCCGCCTTTGCCGAAATTCCCTGGGATCATCTGGTGTTCACCGGCTCAACCGCCGTTGGCCGCATCGTCATGTCCGCCGCAGCGAAAAACCTGACGCCGGTTACCCTGGAGCTGGGCGGTAAATCACCGGCCATTATCGCACCGGGTGCCAGCATGAAGGATGCCGTCGAGCGTATCTGTTTCGGCAAATCCCTGAATGCCGGTCAGACCTGTATCGCCCCGGATTACGTGCTGCTGCCTGCCGGTAAAGAGCAGGAGTTTATCGACACCTATCAGGCCACCTTCGCCCGTATGTATCCGACCATCCGCGACAACAATGATTACACTGCGGTGGTGAACGAACGTCAGCACCAGCGCCTGCAGGCCTGGGTCGCCGATGCGAAAGAGAAAGGCGCCAAAATCACCGTGGTGAATCCGGCGAACGAAGACTTCAGCGGCACCCGCAAGATGCCACTGCATCTTATCGAAAACGGCACTGCCGAGATGAAAGTGCTGCAGGAAGAGCTGTTTGGCCCGGTGATGCCGGTGGTGCCATACCGCTCACTGGACGATGCCATCGACTACGTTAACGACCGCGACCGCCCGCTGGCGCTGTACTTCTTCAGCTACGACAAAACACAGCAGAAGAAAGTACTGGAGCGCACCCACGCCGGTGGTGTCACCATCAACGATACGCTGATGCACATCGCGCAGGATGATATGCCATTCGGTGGTGTCGGCCCGTCCGGAATGGGTCATTACCACGGTAAAGAAGGTTTTATCGCCCTGTCGAAAGCCAAAGCGGTACACCGCAAAGGCCGCTTTAACAGCGGACAGTTTATCTACCCACCGTACGGCGGCGCGATTCAGGGCCTGATCCGCAAGCTGTTTATCCGCTGAGGAGGCGTTTTATGTTCAACACCTCCCGTCGTGGATTTTTACAACTCAGTGCCAGCTCCGCTGCGGCACTGACCGTGGGCGCCTCGCTGGCCGGTCTGACCGGCTGCAGCAAGGTGCCTGCCGCCGAAGGCTACAAGCTGCTGCGCGCCGGCGATATTGAATTCCTCAGCGCGCTGGCGCCGGTCATTCTGAATAAAAGCTATCCCGGCACACTGGCCGCCGACGCTCCGGTGCGCCTGACCAAAGCGCTGGATACCCTGATCGGCACCCTCGAAGACTATTCCAGAAGCCAGCTGATACAGCTGCTGGACGTGATGCAGGTTGCTCCGATCCGTGCCGCCATGGGCGCGCAATGGGGCAGCTGGAGTGAGGCCAGCGCCGGGCAGATTGAAGCCTTTTTACAGGACTGGAAAACCAGCAGCATCCAGCTGAAGCGCATGGGCTATGGCTCGCTGTGTAAGCTTCTGACCATGTGCTGGTACTCTCAGCCAGAAACCTTTGTCAGCAGCGGCTACCCGGGCGCGCCAAAGAAAATCCCGGCCTGATAACACAGAATAAAAAGAGACAAGGCAATGCAGAATAATAATCAACGCCAGCCCGATATCCCGGTGGTTGCCGGTATTCCCGACCCCATTCTGGACGGTATCGCCAACGGCTGGAACGTACGTGAATCGACCGAAGTCGCCGACGGCAGCGTCATCGAAGCCGACGTCATCATTATCGGTACCGGCGCCGGTGGCGGCACCACCGCAGAGATTCTGGCCAAGGCCGGACTGAAAGTGCTGATGCTGGAAGAAGGCCCGCTGAAAAGCACCAACGATTTCCGCATGGACGAGCGTGAAGCCTACCGCGACCTGTATCAGGAAAGCGCCGGGCGCATGAGCAAAGACGGCGCGATGTCGATCCTGCAGGGTCGCTGCGTTGGCGGCACCACCGTGATCAACTGGACCTCCAGCTTTCGCACCCCGGAACCGACCCTCGACTACTGGCAGCAGGAGTTTGGCGTTGAAGGTTTCAGCCGCGCTGAAATGGACCCCTGGTTCGAGAAGATGGAACAGCGCCTGAACGTTGCTCCGTGGCAGGTACCGCCGAATGAAAACAACTCGGTACTGGCCCGCGGCGCCACTCAGCTGGGTATCGACTGGCATGTAATTCCGCGTAACGTATCCGGCTGCTGGAACCTCGGTTACTGCGGTACCGGCTGTCCGACCAACGCCAAGCAATCCATGCTGGTAACCACCATTCCGGCGGCGCTGGATAACCATTCTGAGCTGGTGTACAGCGCCCGTGCCGAACGCCTGATTATGGAAGGCCGCAAAGTACTGGGCGTGGAAGTCACCGCACTGGGCCGTGATTATCAGCCAAGCGGTAAAAGCTTCGTCGCCAAAGCGCCGCACGTGGTGATGGCCTGTGGTGCGATCAACGGCCCGGCGCTGTTGCTGCGCTCCAAAGCACCGGACCCGCACAAGCGTATCGGTAAGCGTACCTTCTTCCATCCGACCACCTTCTGCTTTGCCGAATTCGAACAGGTGATCGATCCTTACTATGGCGCGCCACAGTCGATTTACTCCGACCACTTCCAGTGGCTCGAAGTCAGCGGCAAAGTGGGCTACAAACTCGAAGTGCCACCACTGCAGCCGGGGCTGACCTCAGTACTTCTGCTCGGCCATGGTGCTCAGCACTTTGAGGACATCAGCAAGCTGCCGAACCTGCACGCCATGATTGCCCTGCTGCGCGACGGTTTCCACGCCGACAGCGAAGGCGGCAGCATTGAGCTGGCCTCCGATGGCACGCCGATCATCGACTACGAGATCAACGACTACCTGTGGGACGGGGTAATACGTTCCTGGCTGACCATGGCTGAAATTCAGTTTGCTGCGGGTGCCAAAGCGGTACGCGCCTCCCACGTTGATTCGCCGTGGTTCCGCAGCTGGGAAGAGGCCAAAGCCGGTATCAGTCAGCTGGAGTTCCGCTCCAATGCCTTTACCGCCGGTTCCGCTCACTGCATGGGTGGCCTGACCATGGGTGAAGATCAGAGCCGTTGTCTGGTCGACAGTCATGGTAAGTACCATCACCTCGATAACCTCTATGTGTTTGACGGTTCGGCCTTCCCGACCAGTATCGGCGCTAACCCACAGCTGTCGATCTATGGTCTGGCCTGCAAGCAGGCCAACAAACTGCTGGAAACCATCAAAACCAGCGCCTGACGATTCCTCTGTCAGCTGCCGTGGATCATTTGATCCACGGCAAACTTACCCTTGTTATCCGCCCCTGCACGTAACAGCCACCAGCGTTTTATTGTTTGCCGTGCGGCTTTTGTTTACTATGCGGCGCATTTCCAGCGCACGCAGAAGGCTCATTCATGAATATTGCTGTCTACCCTGGCACGTTCGATCCGATCACCAACGGTCATACCGATCTGGTCGAACGGGCGGCGCGTATGTTTGACCACATCATTCTTGCGGTGGCCGACAATCCGAAGAAAAAGCCGATGCTGGACCTCGAAACCCGTGTCGATCTGGCACGCAGCGTACTCGGCCATCTGGCCAACGTTGAAGTGGTTGGTTTCAGCAACCTGCTGGCTGATTTCGTTAAAGAGAAAAACGCCAACATCATCCTGCGCGGTCTGCGTGCGGTGTCTGATTTTGAATACGAATTCCAGCTCGCCAATATGAACCGTGTACTGGCGCCGAACGTGGAAAGTCTGTTCCTGACTCCGGCTGAGCACTTCTCTTACATTTCATCTACGCTGGTCAGAGAAATCGCCTCACTGGGCGGAGATGTCAGCAATTTTGTAAATCCTCAGGTAGCCAAAGCCCTGAAGAAATGTGTGAATTAACCCGCCCCTGACGGAGGTAAGTCATGGCCCTGATTATCACTGACGAATGCATCAACTGTGATGTATGCGAACCGGAATGTCCGAACGAAGCTATTTCTGCCGGCGAAGAAATTTACGAGATTGACCCGTCCAAGTGCACCGAATGTGTTGGCCACTACGACGAGCCACAGTGCCAGTTAGTCTGTCCGGTGGATTGTATTCCACAGGATGAAAACCGTATGGAAACCCAGGAAGAACTGGAAGCCAAATACGAAAAACTGACCGGCAAAAAAATCGCCTGATCAGCGCGGAAGCAGACGCGGAGCCTGCACCACGACGGTTGCACCGCTGCCTGACCTCCCACACACTAAGGCCTCCCACAAGGAGGCCTTTTTTATGCGCCCGATGTTACATACTGCGTCGCGTCCGCTGACCCTGATTCCACTGCTGTTTGCCCTGTTACTCAGCGCCTGCAGTACACCACAGAACACCGCCAGCCCTGAACGCAGCAACGTGCCCACCAGCGCAGCCAGCAGCCACAACAGCGCTCCCGGCCAGGCCGCGATTGCCAGTGCACACCCGCTGGCAACCGCCGCCGGTATGGCGATACTAGAGCAGGGTGGCAACGCCTTTGATGCCGCCATTGCCGTGGCCGCCAGTCTGGGCGTGGTTGAGCCTTACAGTGCCGGTATCGGTGGCGGCGGCTTCTGGCTGCTGTACGACGCCAAAGCAGCACAGTACCGCTTTATCGACGCCCGGGAGACCGCCCCGGCTGCCGCCCACCGCGACTACTATCTGAACGCCGACGGCAGCGTAAACCGCGACAAAGCGGTCAACGGTGCAACCGCTGCAGCCATTCCCGGCCAGGCCGCCGCCTTTGCCTATATCAGCGAACGCTATGGCGAGCTGTCGTTAAAGAAAACGCTGCGTGCAGCCATTCAACAGGCCCGCGACGGCTTCGCGGTGGACGAGCACTACCGCATGCTGATGGGCTACCGTCTGCAGGCGGTACGCCGCTATGAAGAAAGTGCACGCCTGTTTCTCGATAACAACGACATTCCGGCTGCGGGCTTTGAACTGCAGCAACCCGAGCTGGCACAGACACTGGAAGCGCTGGCCAATAATGGCTTCGATGGTTTTTATAAAGGCGCGGTTGCGCAGCGTCTGCTTTCAGCGGTGAACAGCAACGGCGGCGAGTGGACAGCCGCAGACCTGGCCAATTACCGCGTGGTCGAACGCGAGCCGGTACACGTGCGTTACGGTGCACTGGAAGTTATCAGCGCACCACCTCCATCCTCCGGCGGTATCGCCATTGTGCAGATGCTGAATATGCTCAGTCATTTCAGCTGGCAGACCATGACGCCTGTGGATCAGACCCACCTGTTAACCGAAGTGATGCGCCGCGCCTACCGTGACCGCGCCGAGTTTCTCGGCGACCCGGATTTTGTCGATGTACCGGTATCCGGATTGTTATCCGAAGCACGGGCACAAGCCTGGGCCGAAAGTATCGATCCGGTACAGGCCACTCCGAGCCTTGATCTGGCCGGGCCAAAAAACCTTAACGAAGGCTTCCACACCACCCATCTGTCGGTGCTGGATAAAGACGGCAATATGGTCTCGGCCACGCTGAGTATTAACCTGCCCTTCGGCTCGGCCTTTACCGCCGCCGGAACAGGAATTCTGCTGAATAACGAAATGGACGACTTCTCTGCCAAGCCAAGCGCACCCAACGCCTATGGTCTGACCGGTAACGAAGCCAACGCCATCGCCGCGGGTAAGCGGCCACTGTCGAGCATGACACCGACCATTATCAACAGCCCGCAGCAAACCGCGATTATCGGCACCCCCGGCGGCAGCCGTATTATCAGCATGGTGCTGCTGGGCACGCTGGAACATCTGCAGGGCAAAGCGGTGAGTGACTGGGTCAGCCGCCCGCGTTTTCATCATCAGTATCTGCCGGATGTGCTGCAACACGAACCCGGCGCTTTCAGCGCGCAGCAGGAGGTTGCCCTGACCCGTATGGGGCACCGCCTGCAGACCGCAGGACGCCAGTACGGCAATATGCAGGCGATTCTCTGGGATAAGCGCAAACAGCAGGTGACGGCGGCCTCTGACCCGCGTGGTATCGGCAGCGCTGTCGTGAATCCGGAAAATAAGCCATGAAGAAGGTTGCTCAAGCACAATGATCGCGTTCACCCTGAAGAAAATCGTCGGCATGCTGCTGATGCCCATTCCGCTGACGCTGATCGCACTGCTGGCCGGACTGTTACTGCTTAAGCACCGTCCGGCGTTGGGCAAAGGGCTGATCAGTGTCGCCGCGTTGTGGCTTGCCCTGACCAGCTGGCATCCGTTTGCAGATCGCTGGCTGGCACCTTTTGAAGATGACTTCCCCGCCTTCGATCTCAGGCAACCGGTCAGCATTGTAGTCGTACTGGGCGGATGTCACGCCAGTGATGACAGCATGCCGCCAGCCGCGCAGCTGTGTTCCAGCTCGCTGTTCCGCCTGAGCGAAGGCCTGCGCATCCTGGCTGCGAATCCGCAGGCGCAGCTGTTTGTCTCCGGTTATGCCGGCAGCGACAGCCGCCCCCATGCTGAGGTTATGCGTGACATCGCACTGAGCATGGGGATCGCTGCAGAGCGCATCCGCACATTCCCGCAAGCCAGAGATACCGAAGAAGAAGCACAGCTGATGACGTCCCTGCTGACCGGGCAGAGCTTTGCACTGGTCAGCGAGGCCTCGCACCTGCCGCGGGCGCTGGTGTTTTTTCAGCGTCAGGGACTGCAGCCAATACCTGCGCCAGCGGTACGTCTGAGTACCGATAACAGCGACTGGCGTATCGAGGCGCGAGCAGCACTGAAAAGCGAACGTGCCATGTACGAAGGCATTGGCCAGCTCTGGCAGTGGCTGAAAAGTATCTGAGCCCCACAAAAAGCAGAAACAAAAACGCCGGGCAATGCCCGGCGTTTTTTATCACAACCTGATTATCAGAACAGATAGCTGACGTTCAGATCCAGCGTATCGATACCGGCGTCATAGCCGTCGTCTTTGTTTTCCATCGAGTAGCTGGTGTAATCCAGACCCACACGCAGCTTGTCACCCAAGCCTGTATCCAGACCTACACCCCAGAGGAAATCGTTACCGGAGGTGTCGCCCTTCGAGCCAGTGTTCAGCTTGCGCTCGGCCGACCAGTGATGGGCACCCAATTTGAACATCAGATCCACATTGCCGAAGACTTCACGGCCAAAGCGGCTGACGATCTGATAAGAGGTTGCCGAATCTTTGAATGTACCGGTCGAAGCTTTGATCTCTGTTTCCGCCAGACGCTTAGCCCCCAGCATCACATCAAAACGGCTCTTATCGGTCAGCTCAAAATGAGTACCCAGATACAAGCCATAAGTGGCACCGTTACCGGTTTCTCCATCGGTATCCAGCTGCGCAGCACCACCGCTGAGCATAACGAAGTGACGGATACGTTTGCCGTCACCTTCGTTCAGGGAGCCCACTTCGTTTTCAATCTTGCCACAGCCCAGACAACGCACGAAAGCCGCCTGTAAAGGCGTTACTACCAGAGTTTCCGCCGCCTGATCAGCATTGCCGCCGAGCAGGGTAAATGGCAGTGTGGCGCCGTAAATCAATGCACCGGCCTGAGATAATACGAAATACAACGGACGCGCCAACACCGCATCGGCCACCATGGCACCAGCGCTTGGGGTTTCTTCAATCCGTTCAGCGCTGGCAAGAGAACTCATGCCAAGCAATGCGGTGGCCACAGCAATATTTACCGAAGTCCGTAAGGTCGCCATCAGTTGCATTGTTCTTCCTCTTTTGATGCAGATGCGAATAGGCCTGACTATATCAGCACCTGCGCGCCTCGTCACGGCTGGCGGTATGGGCTTTGCAGCAGGTTAACGCTGGCAGGCCGGGCAATAAACCGTCGCCCGCTGGCCCTGGCGGATTTCTTTCAGCACGCTGCTGCACACCTTGCATTGTTCACCGCCACGGCCGTAAACAAAAAGCTGCTGGGCAAAGTAACCCGGCTTACCATCGCCACCAACGAAATCACGCAGAGTCGTGCCGCCCTGTTCAATCGCCCGCGCCAGCACCTGTTTAATTTCGCTGACCAGACGCTCATAGCGCGCCAGGCTGATTTTCCCGGCTGCCGTCGCCGGACGAATACCGGCCAGAAACAGGCTCTCGTTGGCGTAAATATTACCGACGCCGACCACCACCTTACCGTCCATCACAAAGGTTTTGATCGCCTGACTTTTGCCACGGGAACGGCGGAACAGATACTCGGCGGTAAAGTCATCGGATAAGGGTTCTGGCCCGAGGTGGGTTAAATGATCGCTGTCGGTTCCGGGCTCAATCCACAGCAAAGCGCCAAAACGGCGCGGATCGTGGTAACGCAGCACTTTGCCATTACCCAGCTGCCAGTCGATATGATCGTGTTTACCAGCCGGCGCAGAGGGCTCGACCAGACGCAGCGAACCCGACATGCCCAGATGCCAGATCGCGGTGCCGATATCGGTCTCCACCAGAATGTACTTCGCCCGGCGACTCAGACCACGCACAGTCTGGCCTTCCAGCAGTTTTAATTCATCCACCACCGGCCAGCGCAGCTGTGGCTGGCGCACCACCACACGCTCAATACGCTGATTCAGCAGCCAGGGTTCAATACCGCGCTTGGTGGTTTCGACTTCAGGTAGTTCAGGCATAAGGATGTCAGACGTCTGAGTAAAAACGCGATTATGCCAGAAGAGAGAAAGATGAGGCGAAGCAAGCACAGTCCGCAGGATGGCCGCCTGGTTACTCGTGACGGATGCGGACATCAAAGCACAGCAGGAGCAGTGCTTAACGTGCGCAGCACGGCCCGCAGGGTGGCCGCCATGGATGGCGGCCATAAAAAAACCCGGCACAGGCCGGGTTCTTTTCAAGCGAAAGAAGCTTACTTAATTTTGGCTTCTTTATACATCACGTGCTGACGGATCACAGGATCAAATTTTTTGATCTCCATTTTCTCAGGCATGGTGCGCTTGTTTTTGTCAGTGGTGTAGAAGTGACCGGTACCGGCACTAGACACTAAACGGATCTTATCGCGTGGCATAACAGGTCTCCTTAGACTTTTTCGCCGCGTGCACGCAGTTCTGCCAGAACAGCATCGATACCTTTCTTATCGATGATGCGCATACCTTTGGTAGAAATACGCAGACGCACAAAACGGTTTTCGCTTTCTACCCAGAAACGGTGCTGTTGCAGGTTAGGCAGAAAACGGCGCTTGGTTTTAATGTTTGAGTGGGAAACGTTATTCCCGGTTACAGGACCTTTACCTGTAACTTGGCAAACCTTAGACATTGATCTCGCCCCGATTTTTAACTGTATCGAACAAATTGGAAATTCGTTACCAACCGTGGGCGTTCGTCATCAAAATCTTGATTCGCGACGGCCCTGGCTGAAAAGAGTTGCGCTTTATACCAAAACGCCCCGGCCGTCGCAAGCGAAAGCTTATTTTTTATACGAATGGCAGGCGCGCCCGCAGATTATATCCAGCCGCGTTCAGCAAAGGATACACAGTACCCGTCACCCACTACCAGATGATCCAGCACGCGGATATCCACCAGCCCCAGTGCCTGCTGTAAGCGGTCGGTCAGCGCCCGGTCTGCGTGACTGGGTTCGGCCACACCGGACGGATGATTGTGCGCCAGTATCACGGCGGCGGCGCCATGGCTCAGCGCCAGCTTAACCACTTCACGCGGATACACCGCCGCGCCGTCGATGGTGCCGCGGAACAGCTCGTGGTATTTCAGTACCCGGTGCTGATTATCCAGCAACAGACAGGCAAACACTTCATGATCACGGTCACGCAGCTGAGCCAGCAGATACTGCCGGGTCAGATCAGGACTGGTTAAGGCATCACCACGGGCCAGTTGCTCCGCCAGGTGTCGCCGCGCCATTTCCAGCACCGCCTGCAACTGGGCATATTTGGCACTGCCAAGGCCCAGCGGTTTACAGAATGCGGTTAAATCGGCGGTCAGCAGGGCGCGCAGACTGCCGAATTCCTGCAGCAGCTCACGCGCCAGATCGACGGCACTTTTGCCTTTTACCCCGGTACGCAGAAAAATTGCCAACAGCTCGGCATCCGACAAACTGCCGGCGCCCTGCGCCAACAGTTTTTCCCTTGGCCGCTCAGCGCTGGGCCAGTCACATATCGCCATCCCTACCTCCCTGCAGGTCTGTGATTTACTGAGTCATAAGTCTGACAACCGCACTCCGCTGCGTTGCAGACTTGTCATACGCTTCCTTATATACTCAGGCTCATTCTAGTCAGCGTGAAACCAGCCATGCAACAACTCTGTAATAAGCGTATTTTGCTCGGAATCACCGGTGGGATTGCCGCCTATAAAGCCGCCGAACTGGTGCGGATTCTGAAGAAAGCCGGAGCCGAAGTGCGGGTTGTTATGACCGCCGGCGCCATGGAATTCATTACTCCCCTGACCCTGCAGGCCTTATCCGGTAACCCGGTACATCACGCTCTGCTCGACCCGGAAGCCGAAGCCGGCATGGGCCATATCGAGCTGGCCAAGTGGGCAGACCTGCTGCTGGTAGCCCCGGCATCGGCCAACTTTATTGCCCGCCTGACCCAGGGTTCCGGCGATGACTTGCTGACCACCATCTGCCTGGCAACCGAGGCTCCAATAGCTCTGGCTCCGGCGATGAATCAGGCGATGTGGCGTGAACCTATTACTCAGGCCAATATCGCCCGCCTGACCGACCTTAAAGGTAGCAAACTGCATATGTTTGGCCCCGCCGAAGGCGTACAGGCCTGTGGCGATGTCGGCCCCGGCCGCATGCTGGAGCCGGAGCAGATTGCCGCCCACGCCGCAGATCTGTTTGAAACCGGTCTGCTGGCCGGGCTGGAAGTCGTTATCACTGCCGGTCCAACCCGCGAAGCCATCGACCCGGTGCGTTATATCTCCAATCACAGTTCCGGCAAGATGGGCTACGCCATTGCTGCTGCCGCCCGTGATGCCGGCGCCAGAGTAACGCTGATCAGCGGTCCGGTGGTGATTCCGGCACCGGAACGCGTCAACTGCGTACGTACCGAAAGCGCCCGCGATATGCTGGATGCTTCACTGGCCATGCTTGGTCGCTGCAATATTTTTATCGCCGCGGCAGCGGTCGCCGACTACCGGCCGATGACCGCCGCTCACCAGAAGATCAAAAAATCAGCTGACAGCATGGAACTGACGCTGGTGAAAAACCCCGACGTGGTCGCCACCGTGGCCGCCCACGAACTGCGTCCCTTTACCGTGGGCTTTGCGGCAGAAACTCAGGATGTGGATGTCTACGCCCGCGATAAGCTGGTGCGTAAGAATCTCGACATAATTGTCGCCAATGACGTTTCCCTGAGCGAAATCGGCTTTAACAGCGACCAGAATGCCGTCACTGTTTTCTGGGCAGAAAACCAGCAGAGCTTTGCCCAGATGAGCAAGCAGGCGCTGGCGCGCGAACTGGTCGAGCTGATTGCACACCGCTATCAGCAGACCCAGACACAAAAAATCTCTTAATGCGGACAGAATGACAATGCAAAAGTTACAGGTAAAAGTACTGGATGAACGTCTGGGCAACAGCATCCCACTGCCGGAATACGCAACCACCGGCTCCGCCGGACTGGATCTGCGCGCCTGTCTGGATGCGCCCCTGACCCTGCATCCGGGTGAAACTCAGCTTATCCGTACCGGTCTGGCAATCTATATTGAAGATCCGGGTCTGGCTGCCATGATTCTGCCGCGCTCCGGCCTCGGCCATAAACACGGCATCGTACTGGGCAATCTGGTTGGTCTGATCGACTCTGATTATCAGGGCGAGCTGATGGTCAGCTGCTGGAACCGTGGCAAAGACAGCTTCACCATCGATGTCGGCGAACGTCTGGCGCAGCTGGTGCTGGTGCCTGTTGTACAGGCAGAATTCGAGATTGTGGAGCAGTTTGAAACCACCGAGCGTGGCGCCGGCGGTTTTGGCCATTCCGGGCGCAGCTGAAGCGCCGCACAATCTGCTTGCCTCATACAACAATAAATCAGGGGTAGTGCACAGCCCCGGCCGAAAGGAAGCAACATGAGAACAAAAGCCCGCACGCCCAAACGTACCATCGTCTTTTACAGCCGCCTCACCATCTGGCTGGCGCTGCTGTTTATTGCCGGCGGGCTTTCTTTTCAGAGTATTCAGGTCAACCTGTTTACCCAGTCTGATGTTGACCGTGCCTTTGCCGATGCGATGGCCGAGCAGATGGCACACTCGCTCAGCACCCGTCTGCAGGACACCCGCCGCCTGCAGACAGCGGCCAGTCGCCACCCGCTGACCGTACGCGCACTGGAAGAAAACGATCCGGCCTGGAAGGCAACCCTGCGCCAGTTTTTATCCGGCGTATCCTCATTGCAGCTGATCCGCCGGGAAGATGCGATGGGCCTGCAGAGCAGCCACGGCTATGCCGTACAGGAACTGGTCAGCCGTACTCTCAGTGGTGCCGATATGCGCCTTGAGGCCGTACAGCGCAATGGCAGCCTGCATTTCTACTGGGCTTCACCTATCCGCAATGAACAAAACCAGATCGCCGGCGTGTTACTGGCCGAATATGGCTCAGGCTGGCTGTCGCAGTTTCAGTCCGGCACCAGCCAGACCATGGGACAGATTGTGGTTAACCAGTTTGTCGACAATGACCGCAGCCGTGGCCTGGAGATTTTCCGTATCGGCCAGGAAGTCAAACGCGCCGGCACTATTGTCACCAAGCCAATTAATGATTACTGGTATCTGACCTACATTCCTTCTGACGAGCGCCCGCAACTTGAGCTGGTGCCACTGGCTACGCCCTGGCTCATCGTGCTGGTCGCGACCTTTGTCGGCCTGTTTGTGCTGGTCGGCATGCAGAAGCGCGACATTCTGCGCAACCAGCTGAAGCTGCTGACCTATGTGCGTAACCTCAGCCGCAAAGGCATTGATGAGCAGCCGGTATTTACCCTGGCGCTGTTCCACGAACTGGCGGTCAGTATGCAACACCTGATCAATACCGTACGCCCTGATGTCACCGACAATGGCAAAGCGAATGGCAACAGCCGCGAGCGTCAGGAAATCGCCCTGGAACAGCCAAAGAAGATCACCACCGTCAGCAACGCCAAACGCCAGACACTGCCGGAACTGATGGTCGAAGAAGTTGAACACGAGCACCCGATCGAAGTGGCGCAGGGTATTTTCCGCGCTTACGACATCCGCGGCATCGTCGGTCAGGATCTGACCGGAGATACCTGCTACTGGATCGGCCGCGCGCTGGGGGCTGAAGTACAGGAACGCGGCTTCAGCAAAATCAGCCTTGCCTGGGATGGCCGGGAATCCAGCCCGCAGCTGGCAGCACAGCTGCAGCTCGGTCTGAATGACAGCGGCTGCCATGTGATCCGCCTTGGCGCACAGCCAACCGGCCTGCTCTATTTCGCCACCCATGAGCTGGATACGCCATGCGGCGTTGTCGTGACCGGCAGCCATAATCCATCGGAGTTTAACGGCCTGAAAATCGTTATCGACCAGCATACCCTGGCGCAGGATGAACTGATGGCGCTGTACCACCGCATCATGCGCCGCGACCTGCCACAAGGGTCTGGCCAGACCGAAGAGCGTGAGCTGGCGGACACCTATCTGCAGCGTATCGAGGGCGACGTGCAGCTCGCCCGCAGCATGAAGATTGTGATTGATGCCGGCAATGGTATCGCCGGCCCTCTGGCCGAAAAACTGATGGCCATGATCGGACTGGAGGCCGAATGCCTATTCTGCGACGTCGACGGCCGCTTCCCGAATCATCACCCGGACCCAAGCCAGCCAAAAAATCTTCAGGCGTTACAGGATGCGGTTAAAGCTCATAACGCCGATCTGGGCCTGGCGTTTGACGGTGATGGCGACCGTGTGGCACTGGTTGATAATAACGGCAAGATTATCTGGCCGGACCGCCTGCTGATGTTGCTGGTTGACGATATTCTGCCGCGTAATCCCGGCCGCGATGTTATCTATGACGTGAAGTCTTCGCGCCATCTGGCTTCACTGATCAGCCGCCATGGTGGCCGCCCGACCATGTGGAAAACCGGCCACTCGCTGATGAAGCGCAAGATGCAGGAGCTCAATGCCGTGGTCGGCGGTGAGTTCAGTGGCCACTTCTATATTCAGGACCGCTGGTACGGCTTTGACGATGGCCTCTACGCCGCCGTCCGTTTGCTGGAGATTATCAGTCAGAGAAATCTGCCGGTGGATCAGCTGTTTGCCGCCCTGCCGGAAGATGTCAGTACGCCGGAGATCACCATCGACTGCGATGATGTGCGCAAATTCAGCCTGCTGCAGGAGCTCTCCGCCGACAGCGAACTGACTGCCGGCGCACGGGTATTCAGCACCGACGGTCTGCGCATCGAGTTTGCCGACGGCTGGGGGCTGATCCGGCCGTCCAATACCACGCCCAAGCTGACCCTGCGCTTTGCCGGTAACAATGCCGAAGCCATTGCCCGGATTCAGCAACGAATGAAGCAGGCACTTACCCGCCACGCGCCGGAACTCAAGGTTCCGTTCTGAGAAAGACGTCAATTCCCGTTGGCAGGGGCGCGCCGTATAACGTTATAATGCGGCGCGGTACATCAGGCTGCTGAGCGATGCCGCAGCCTGCCCGACCGTTTCTTATTTATCCGCTCATCAAGGAGCCAGACCATGCCATTGTCGCGTGACAGCGCCATGAATACCGCCAAAGTTCTCAGTGAAGCCCTGCCTTATCTGCAGCGTTTCGTCGGCAAAACCATCGTCGTTAAATACGGCGGCAACGCCATGATCGACGAAGACCTGAAGAACAGCTTTGCGCGCGATATGGTGATGCTGAAACTGATCGGTATTAACCCGATTGTGGTGCATGGCGGCGGCCCTCAGATCGGCGACCTGCTCAACAAACTGAATATCGAAAGTAAGTTTGTGAATGGTATGCGCGTCACCACCGGCGAAACCATGGACGTGGTGGAGATGGTACTCGGCGGTTTGGTGAACAAAGACATCGTCAACCTGATCAACCAGAACGGCGGCAAGGCCATTGGCCTGACCGGTAAAGACGGCCAGCTGCTGCACGCGAAAAAGCTGCACGTTACCAAGAGCTCCCCAGAGCTGGAAAAACCTGAAATCATCGATATCGGCCATGTCGGCGAAGTATCGCGCATCAACACCCAGGTGCTGGATATGCTGACCAACAGTGACTTTATTCCGGTGATTGCGCCAATCGGTGTTGGCGAAGACGGTGCTTCTTACAACATCAACGCCGATCTGGTAGCCGGTAAAGTGGCAGAAGTATTACGCGCCGAAAAACTGATCCTGCTGACCAATATTGCCGGCCTGATGGATAAAGAAGGCAAGGTACTGACCGGCCTGTCCACCAAACAGGTGGATGATCTGATCGCCGACGGCACCATCTATGGCGGCATGCTGCCGAAGATTCAGTGCGCCCTGGATGCCGTACACGCAGGTGTAACCAGCGCCCATATCATCGACGGCCGGGTTGCTCACTCAACCTTACTCGAACTGTTCACCGACGAAGGTGTTGGTACCCTGATCACCAACCGCCGCAGCTGAGGAAGGTTACATGACTGAGACCGCCGACAAGCTGTCACGACGCGATCAGATTCTGCAGGCGCTGGCGCATATGCTGGAAACCAATCCCGGCGCCCGTATCACCACCGCCAGCCTGGCAAAAGCCGTGGGCGTTTCGGAAGCGGCGCTGTATCGCCACTTCCCGTCCAAGGCAAAGATGTTCGAAGGCCTGATCAGCTTTATCGAAGAAGCGGTGTTCTCCCGGGTCAGCCGTATCCTGCAGGATTTTGAGCAGGCCGATCAGCGCTGCGAACGGACCCTGACACTGGTACTGACCTTCGCCGAGAAGAATCCGGGCATGTGCCGACTGTTATCCGGCGATGCACTGTCCGGTGAAACCGAACGTCTGCGCCAGCGCATTCAGCAGTTCTTTGAACGTATTGAAATGCAGTTCAAACAGATCCTGCGTGAAGCCGAAATGCGCGAAGGCAAAGTGCCGCTGCAGACCATCAGTGCGGCTGCCAATCTGCTCACCGCCGTACTGGAAGGCCGTATCCGCCAGTATGTACGCACCGAGTTTGACACCCGTCCGACCCAGTACTGGGACGAGCAGTGGCAGCTGCTGCAACCGCTGTTGCTGCGCGAAAAAAACCTTACCAGCCTGACGGTGTAAACCGCAGGCAAAAAAATCCCGGGACATGCCCGGGATTTTTTTAATCTTTTTTGCCTTCCAGCTCGCGGTCGACTTTATCCAGATCGACATCGTCATCCAGCGTACCGGCCGGGTAAACCTGCAGAATGCGCACACGCTCGTATTGCTCAGCAAAATCGCGGGTACTCTCTTTCATTTCCTGCTGACGCGCCTTGATGTTGCCTTCGCTGTCACGGATACCATTCTGCAACTGCACAATTTCAAGGCGCATATCGGCAGGAACCTCCTGACCACGGCGCTCAATATTGGCTGCCTGCGCCTGAGATTTTTCCAGTTTCTGTTCCAGATCAACAATGCGCCGGCGTTGCAGCTGAATGTAGGAGTCGATTTCATCGGCTTTGCGCTGCCGCGCACGCTCCACATCCGAAGGCTTGGCATACAGACGCAGCAGATCCAGATCCAGCTTGCGCTGGGCAGTAATAGCATCCTGACGGGCTTTTTTCGCAGCTTCTTCAGCGCGACGTTGCGCCAGCTCTTCTGCGGTCGGAGCCGGAGCAACGGTTTTCACCACCATGCCGCTGCTGTTCAGTACTTCGTAACCCAGATGACTGTACTCGGTGGGAATATGATCTTTAACCACCACACGGCCATCGACAGTGAAACGATACAGCTTGTTAGCAAAGCTTGGACCCGAGGCCAGTAAGCAAACAACGGCAAACAGCCCAACCAGTGGCTTCATTGTTACAACACTCCTTTTGGTGCGCTTTATACCCGCACTTTTTTACTCAACCCCGTAACGATCGCGGTAAGCACTGATAGCGGCGGCATACTGCGCCAGCTCTGGTTTTTCAGATACATAATCCAGCACCTGATTCAGACCCACGATGCTGATCACTTTCATGCCGAAGTCACGCTCAACTTCCTGAATGGCTGACAGCTCACCCTGACCTTTTTCCTGGCGGTCCAGGGCAATCAGGGCAGCGGCCGGCGTTGCACCTTCTGCGGCGTTAATCATAGCCATGACTTCACGGATAGCCGTACCGGCGGTAATAACATCGTCTACGATAAGTACACGGCCGGTCAGCGGTGCGCCGACAAGGTTACCGCCTTCGCCGTGGGTTTTGGCTTCTTTACGGTTAAAAACGTAAGGCATGTCTTTGTTGTAGTGGTCAGCCAGCGCCACCGACAGAGTCGCGGCCAGTGGAATACCCTTATAAGCCGGGCCAAAGACCACATCGTAGTCAACACCGGACGCTTCCAGTGCTGCCGCATAAAAACGTCCAAGCTTGGCCAGCGCGGCACCGCTGTTAAACAGGCCGGCATTAAAAAAATAAGGACTGACCCGGCCGGATTTCAGGGTAAATTCGCCAAATTTGAGTACACCCTGAGCGATGGCGAATTCGATAAATTCTTTCTGATACGTCTGCATACGAAACCTGAGATTCAACCGCCAGCACAGGCCGGCAAAATAGTTCGGACGGAAGGGAGAAATACCGGCAATGCGTGACCAGAAGCACAACATTCTCGCCCATATTTACCCGCTTTCCAAAGGATGCGGTATGATACACGCTTCACCAGTTGGGAACCATGTATGAGGATTATCAGTTTACACGTCAACGGCCTGAAACAAGCGGTCGAAAAAGGGCTGTATACCTGGCTGCAAACCGCGCAGGCTGATGTGGTTGCCATTCAGGGGTTACTGGCCAAGGAATACCAGCTGCCTGATTCCGTCGTGTATCCCGATGGTTACAACGCCTATTTCTTCGATGCCGAAGCCGATAACTATTCCGGTGTGGCCATCCTCACCCGTGAAGTGCCGAAAGCCATTATGACCGGCCTGGCATTCCCGCAGTGCGATATGCAGGGGCGCTTTATTCAGGCGGATTTCGACCATGTCAGCGTTGGCTCCATCCTGTTCCCGACGGTTGATGAACACAACACCCTGGAAGATAAACTGGCCTTCCAGAAATCCTTCCTGGAGCATCTGAACAAAACCCGGCGCAAACGCCGCGAGTTTATTTTCTGCGGCAACTTTGAAGCGGCGCATAAAACCGTTGATCTGGCCGACTGGCAGAGCAATCAGGACACACCGGGCTTCCTGCCGGAAGAACGCGCCTGGTTCGATCAGATGTTTGGCCCGGCCGGCTACGTCGATGCCTTCCGCGAAGCCAATTTCGGCGAGAACCAGTTTACCTGGTGGCCGGACGCCGAAAGCGCGCGCCGCAATCAGCACGGCTGGCGTAAGGATTATCAGATCTGCACTCCGGGCATCCGTCAGTTTGTGGTGGAAGCCAAGCTCGATACCAACCTGCGTTTTGGTGATCACGCCGCGGTCATGGTGGAATACGAGTTCGACGAAGACTGACAACCCGCACAACTGACAGACAATAAAAAAGGCGCCACCGGCGCCTTTTTTAGTGCTGCAGACTGATCACTGCAACGATCAGCCAGCCAGCGCTTCTTTCTGTTTCGCGCTCAGCTCACCGATGGCTTTCTGTGCCAGTGCCAGCATGGCGTTCAGCTCATCCGGTGTGAAGGCTTCACCTTCGGCGGTGCCCTGAATTTCCACGAAACCACCGTTCTCGGTCATGATCACGTTCAGATCGGTTTCCGCCGTGGAGTCTTCGGCGTAATCCAGATCCAGCACCGCTTCACCGTTGTAGATGCCCACAGAGACGGCCGCAATCATCTGCTTCAGCGGCTCACCTTTTACTTTGCCTTTGGCTTTCAGCCAGTTAATGGCATCGACCAGCGCCACACAGGCACCGGTAATAGAGGCGGTACGGGTGCCGCCGTCGGCCTGAATCACATCACAGTCGATGGTGATGGTGTTTTCGCCCAGCGCCGTCAGATCAATAGCGGCACGCAGGCTGCGGCCGATCAGGCGGGAAATTTCCACGGTACGGCCCTGTTGTTTGCCTTTGGCCGCTTCACGGATCATGCGCGAGCCGGTCGAACGCGGCAGCATGCCGTATTCCGCCGTCACCCAGCCCTGACCTTTTCCGCGCAGAAACGGCGGCACGCTGGTTTCAACCGACGCGGTACAAATCACTTTGGTGTCGCCGAATTCCACCAGTACAGAACCTTCGGCATGTTTGGTGAAATTGCGGGTAATGCGCACATCACGCAGCTGATCGGTTGTACGGCCACTGGGTCTCATAAGCGGAATCCTTGAATCTGATATTGAGTAAAGGCCGGCATTATAGCGGCAAAAAGCCCCAGCCCTTACAATGCAGGGGAATTTATTAACGCGAGAGACTTATGGTTTTCAGTATGACGGCCTTTGCCCGTGCCGGCAGCGAATGCCCGCAGGGACGTTTTACCTGGGAAATCCGCTCGGTGAACAGCCGCTACCTGGAACTGCACTTCCGCCTGCCGGATGCTTTCCGCGATCTGGAACCGGCCCTGCGCGAGCGCCTGAAAAAATCCCTCAGCCGCGGCAAAGTCGAATGCGCACTGCGCTTTCAGCCGTTACAGGGCGAAAACAAACTCAGCGTTAACCACGAACTGGTACACGAGCTGAACCGTGCCGCCGATGAGGTGCATGCCATCATCGGCCCCGGCAACGCCATGAATGTGCTTGAAGTGCTGGCCTGGCCCGGCGTAATCAGCAGTGCGGAAACCGACGGCAAAGCACTGCAACAGGCGGCACTGCAGGCGTTCGACGATTGCCTGCGCAGCAGTTGCGATGCCCGGGCACGGGAAGGTGAAGAACTGGCCGCACTGATCCGCCAGCGACTGGAAAAAATGCAGCAGATTGTTGCCAGCGTTGCTGCAGCGATGCCCCAGGCACTGGCCGCCCAGCGCCAGCAGCTGGAAGATAAAATCGCCGAACTGAATATCACCCTCGACAGCAGCCGGCTGGAAACCGAAATGGTTTTACTGGCACAAAAAGCCGATGTCGCCGAAGAACTCGACCGCCTGAACACCCATATTCAGGAAGTCGGCCGCATTCTCAGCCAGGACGAACCCATCGGCCGCCGCCTCGATTTTATGATGCAGGAGCTGAATCGCGAGGCGAATACGCTATCCTCTAAATCACTGACTACCAGCATTACCCAGGCCGCCGTCGACCTGAAAGTGCTGATCGAACAAATGCGTGAGCAGGTACAGAACATTGAATAACCCAACCCCAACGTCCGGCCAGAACAGCGAGCTTCCTATGATTGGTACCCTGTTTATCTTCTCAGCTCCGTCCGGTGCCGGTAAAACCAGTCTGGTGAAAGCCCTGCTGCAATCCACCGGCTATATCGGCATGTCCGTATCCCACACCACCCGCGCGCCGCGTCCGGGCGAAGTGGATGGCAAAGATTATCACTTCGTATCCGTGGCCGAGTTTCAGGACATGGTCAGCCGTGGCGCCTTTCTTGAGCACGCGCAGGTATTCGATAACTTCTACGGCACCTCACAGGAATGGGTCGAATCCGAGCTTTCCGCCGGTCGTGATGTGATTCTGGAAATCGACTGGCAGGGCGCGCAACAGGTCCGTCACCTGATGCCGGATGCCGTCAGCGTATTTATTGCACCGCCGTCTATTGCGGCGTTGCGTGAGCGCCTGCAGAAGCGCGGTCAGGACAGCGAAGACATTATCGAACGCCGCATGCGCGATGCGCGTAACGAGATGAGCCACTACGGTGAATACAACTATCTGATTATTAACGATAATTTTGAAAATACCGTCGAAGAGCTGCGTGCCATCGTGATTGCCCGCCGCCATCGTCTGAGCGCCCAGCAGGTGCGCCACGAAGATGTGCTGCAGGAATTACTGAACGGCTGATCACGCCCGGAGCCCGCTGGCCTCTTCCCTTGCCGGCGGATTCCGCTACAATACCCGGTTCCACCGAATTCATCTGATTCCACAGGATATCCCATGGCACGCGTTACCGTAGAAGATTGCTTAACCAACGTTGATAACCGCTTTGAACTGGTCATGCTGGCCACCAAACGTGCCCGCCAGATCGCGGTACAGGGTGCCGAGCCACTGGTTGCGGAAGAAAACGACAAGCCAACCGTACTGGCTCTGCGTGAAATCGCTGAAAACCTGGTAACGCCAACCACCATGGCCGCCCAGGAAGAAGCCGCACGAGCGGAACAGTACTAAGCAGACCCAGCCTGAGGTTCTGCTTAAGTGCCCACCATTGATGCCTTATCGGAGCGGCTTTCCCACTATCTGAGCAACCCTCAGATTCAGCAGGTCAGCCGCGCCTATTACTACGCCGAACAAGCCCACGATGGTCAGCGCCGTCGCAGCGGCGAGCCTTATATCATCCATCCGTTAGCGGTCGCCAACATCCTGGCCGACATGCATCTCGACCATCAGAGCCTGATGGCCGCCATGCTGCACGATGTGATTGAAGACACCGGCGTACCCAAAACCGCTCTGGCAAAACAGTTCGGCGATATCGTCACCGATCTGGTTGATGGTGTGTCCAAGCTCACCAATATTCACTTCGAAAGCAAAGAACACCAGCAGGCCGAAAACTTCCAGAAGATGGCCATGGCCATGGCCAAAGACATCCGCGTCATTCTGGTAAAACTCGCCGACCGCCTGCACAACCTGCGCACTCTGGGCTCGCTGAAGCCCGAAAAGCGCCGCCGTATCGCCAAAGAAACCCTCGATATCTACGCCCCTATCGCCAATCGCCTGGGTCTGAACAGTATCCGCGTGGAGATGGAAGAGCTGTGTTTCGAAGCCATGTATCCGATGCGCTCAGAGATGATCCGCAAAGCGGTAAAGGCAGCGCGCGGTCACCGTTCTGAGATTGTGAATAACATCGCCACCGCAGTGCGCAACCGCCTCACCGAGGTGGGTATCAGCGCCCGGGTGGTTGGCCGTGAAAAGCATCTGTTCAGCATTTACAGCAAGATGCGTGATCAGCGTAAATCGCTGACCGATATTATGGATGTCTACGGTTTCCGCATCATCGCCGACTCCGTCGATTCCTGTTACCGCATCCTCGGCGCCATGCACAGTCTGTATAAGCCGATTCCGGGGCGCTTCAAAGACTATATCGCCATTCCCAAAACCAACGGTTACCAGTCGCTGCACACCACGCTGATCGGTATCGGTGGTGTGCCGATTGAAATTCAGATCCGCACCGAAGAAATGGAAGCCATGGCCAACCATGGTATTGCTGCCCACTGGTTGTATAAGTCGGAAAGCGATCAGGCCAGCGGCACCCAGCGTGCACGGCAGTGGGTGCAGAACCTGCTCGAGCTGCAGAAAAACGCCGGCAGCCCGCTGGAGTTTGTTGAGCACGTTAAAGTCGATCTTTTCCCGGATGAGATTTACGTGTTCACGCCAAAAGGCAAAATTCTCGAATTACCGTCCGGCTCCACCGCCATCGATTTTGCTTACGCGGTGCATACCGATGTGGGCAACCACTGCATCGCCTGCCGTATTAACCGCCAGCTGGCACCACTGAGTGCACGTCTGCAGAACGGTCAGACCGTGCAGATTGTGACCGCACCGGGCGGCCAGCCGAATCCGGCCTGGCTCAACTTTGTGGTCACCGGCAAGGCGCGCTCCAATATCCGTAATTACCTCAAGAGCCAGCGCCGCTCCGAATCGGTGGCACTGGGTGAGCGTCTGCTGAATAAAGCGCTGAATGCGCTGGGTAAAACGCTGGAAGATATCGACCAGCAGCATATTGATCTGGTGCTGCGTGAAACCGGCCTCGATGAACTCGGCGACCTGCTTGAAGATATTGGTGCCGGTAACCGTATGGCGCCACTGCTGGCACGTCGCCTGCTGGTTGCCAATAAAGAATCCGACATCGATCTGGAATCGGTTGAACAATCACCGCTGGCGATTAAAGGCACCGAAGGCCTGGTGGTGAATTTTGCCAAATGCTGCAGCCCGATTCCCGGCGACCCGATTATTGGTTACGTCAGTTCCGGCCGTGGTCTGGTGATTCATACCGAAAGCTGTAAAAACGTCGAAGAATTCCGCGATAACCCGGAAAAATGCGTCATTCTCAGCTGGGACAAAGACATCGACAGCGAATTTACCGTCGACCTTAAAGTCTATCTGGAAAACCGCCGTGGCATCGTCGCCGAACTGGCCAGCGCCATTACCCAGGCCGAAGCCAATATCGAAAAAATCAGTGTGGAAGAACGCGATGCCCGCCTCAGCGTTACCCATCTGAGTCTCAGCGTGCATGGCCGTAAACATCTGGCCCGCGCGATCCGCCGCCTGCGCAATATCCGCGGCGTAAATAAAATTGTCCGCAGTAAAAATTAAGGATTGTTATGAGCCGCGAAATCATCGCTACAGAAAAAGCCCCGGCCGCTATCGGCACCTATTCCCAGGCTGTTAAAGTCGGAAAAACCGTTTACCTGTCCGGGCAGATTCCGCTGGTACCGGAAACCATGGAAATGGTTGAAGGCGATATCGAAGCACGCATTCATCAGGTATTTAAAAACCTGAGCGCAGTATGTGAAGCCGCCGGCGGTTCTCTGCAGCAGATTGCCAAGCTGAATATTTTCCTGACCGATCTGGGCAACTTCGCCACCGTTAATAAAGTGATGGCGGAATACTTTGAGCAGCCATACCCGGCCCGCGCTGCGGTCGGGGTGGCACAGCTACCACGCGATGCCGGTGTGGAAATGGACGGCGTACTGGAACTCGACTGAGTTTCTTTGCTGCATAAAAAAAGCGCTCACTGAGCGCTTTTTTTATGGCCGTTAACCGCAGACTAGATCAGCCCCATCTCGGTCAGCAGCTGGTCATAGCCTTCGCGATAATTGCTGAATTTAAAATCGTAACCCAGCTCACGCAGACGCTTATTTGAACAGCGACGGTTAGCACGGCGTGAGGCTTCCGGCACATCGTGATCCGGTTCCACATCACCGATACGGTCTTTCATCCACTCCAGCACATCAAACAGTGTGGCCGGTTCATCGTCGGTGGCCAGATAAATATCATCCAGCGGTTTATCCGTCAGTGCCCGTTCAATCAACAACTGCAATACACCCAGACAATCATCACGGTGAATACGGTTAGTCCACACCGGTGGTTCCGGATCACAGTGGCTGCCCTGCCGTGCCTGCTCAATCATGCGGGTGCGGCCGGGACCATAAATGCCGGTAAAGCGCACAACGGTGCCAGGCAGTTTATCGTTCAGCAGCGCCTGCTCAGCGGCCAGCATTTCTTTACCGGCGAAGCTGCCGGGTTTGGTTTCACTGGTTTCATCGACCCATTCGGCGTTCATCTGGTGATAAACACTGGAACTGGAAACAAAGAACGCACGTTTCAGCTTCTGGCCTTTCAGCGCCCGCAGCACATTACGCAATCCTTTGTAGTAATAATCGTGGTAGCCCTCTTTCGAAAACACCGGAGAAGCCACGCTGTAAACCAGGATATCCAGATCCTCAGGTAACGCCTGCAGCGTTTCTGAGTCCGCCACATCGGCCTGAATCAGGCCAATACCGTCACCGATTGGTTTATCGGAGCGGCGGACACCCCATACCTGATGCCCGTCAGCATGCAGCCGCTGAGCCAGATTACCGCCAATATCTCCTGCCCCCACAATCAGAATCCGAGCCATGTAATTCTCCTCTTGCGCTCAGTCTGGTGCAGCCCTCTGGGCCGCGCATTCATTGTTATTTTAGCCAAGTGACAGCATTCAGCCCCCACGGGCTTTATTCACCCGGATTTAATAGGTAAGCTAAATCAATTTTCCGGCACCCATACAAGGTAACAATTAAGGAACCCTTATGACGCTGACCGAACTCAAGTACATCGTGACTCTTGCCCAGGAACGTCATTTTGGCCGGGCGGCGGAAAAGTGCTTTGTCAGCCAGCCGACGCTGAGCGTAGCGATAAAAAAACTGGAAAGCGAGTTAGACATTGCGATATTTGAACGCAGCAAAAGCTCGGTCACCGTTACGCCGCTTGGTGAGCGCATCGTTACCCAGGCGCAAAGGGTGCTGGAAGAAGCCCGCACCATCCGCGAACTGGCCAGTGCCGGCAAGGATCAGCTCAGTACACCGCTGAAGCTTGGCGCTATTTTCACCATCGGGCCTTACCTGTTTCCCCATTTGGTGCCGCAGATTCACCAGCAGGCGCCAACCATGCCACTGTATCTGGAAGAGAACTACACCGGCGTACTGCGCCGCCAGCTGCGTGACGGTGAACTGGATGCCATCATCGTCGCCCTGCCCTTTACCGAAGCCGATGTGCTGACCCGGCCGCTGTACGACGAAAACTTCGTCGTGGTGCTGCCGAAAAACCACCCCTGGTGCAAACAGAAAAGCATTGAAGCCGAACAACTGGCCGATGAAGATCTGCTGATGCTGGGCGAAGGCCACTGCTTCCGTGATCAGGTATTCGAACACTGCCCGGCGCTGGCGCGTAAGCATCACACCCGCCTCGGCAGCGTGCTCGAAGGCAGCTCGCTGGAAACCCTGAAGCATATGGTTGCCACCGGGCTCGGCATTACCGTGCTGCCGGAGTCGGCGGTCAGCAATCTCGACCAGAATCTGGTGACCACGCGTCCGTTCAAAGCTCCGGCCCCCTTCCGTACCGTGGCACTGGCCTGGCGTGCCAGCTTCCCGCGCGGTCAGGCCATCGACCTGTTGCTGAGCACCGCCCGTCAGTGCCGTCTGGAACCCTGAGGGCAGGTAACGCGTGGCAAAACTCAGCCAGATCACCGAGCTGAAAGGCGTCGGCCCGAAACTGGCCGAACAGCTGCATAAACTACAGATCCGCAGTCTGGCGGATCTGTTTTTCCACCTGCCTTTCCGCTACGAAGACCGCAGCCAGATCACCCCGATCGGCGCCCTGCAACCGATGCGCCCGGCGGTGATTCAGGGCGAAGTGCGCGGCGCCACCGTGTTGTTTGGCAAACGCCGCAGCCTGCTGGTGAAACTGCAGGACCACAGCGGTGTCATCAGCCTGCGCTTCTATCATTTCAGCGCCGCGCAGAAAAATCAGTTCAGCACCGGCACCACGATCCGCTGCTACGGCGAACCGCGCCGTGGCGCCAGCGGGCTGGAGCTGTATCACCCGGAATACACCCGGCTGGAAGAAGGCCTCGATTTACCGCTGGAGCCGAGCCTGACGCCGGTTTACCCAGCCACCGATGGCATCAGCCAGCAGCGCCTGCGCTTGCTGCATGAGCAGGCGCTGGAGCTGCTGAAAGCCGATCAGGTCGATCTGACCGATCTGCTGCCCGCCGCCTGGCTGCAGCAGTGGCGCCTGCCAACGCTGAAGGACGCCCTGCTGTTTCTGCATACGCCACCACGGGAAACCAATCTGGCATTGCTCGAAAGCGGCCAGCACCCGGCGCAGAAACGCCTGATACTGGAAGAACTCCTCGCCCACCAGCTGTCTTTGCATAAATTACGCGCACAGGTTCAGGCCGACGAAGCTCCGGCCATCCACAGCGATAAAACCCTGCAGCGGGCGTTACTGCAGCAGCTGCCCTTTACCCCGACCGGCGCCCAGCAACGGGTGGTGAGCGAAATCGAACAGGATCTGACCCAGCCTTACCCTATGCTGCGTCTGGTGCAGGGCGATGTCGGCTCCGGCAAAACCCTGGTTGCCGCCCTCGCAGCCTGCGATCTGCTGCAGGCCGGTTTTCAGGTGGCGCTGATGGCGCCGACCGAAATTCTCGCCGAACAGCACCTCAACAACCTCTCCGGCTGGTTTGAACCTCTGGGCATCAGGCTTGGCTGGCTGGCCGGCAAGGTCAAAGGCAAAGCGCGCGAGCGCTCGCTGGCGGAGATTGCCAGCGGTGAAGCGCAACTGGTGGTCGGCACTCACGCGCTGTTTCAGGACGATGTGCATTTCGCCCGGCTGGGGCTGATTATCATCGACGAGCAGCACCGCTTTGGCGTGCATCAGCGCCTGTCGTTGCGGGAAAAAGGGGTGGCGCAGAAGTTATCGCCACACCAGCTGATCATGACCGCCACACCGATTCCGCGCACACTGGCGATGAGTGCTTACGCCGATCTGGACACCTCGGTGATCGACGAGTTGCCTCCCGGCCGCAGCCCGATTACCACCGTCGCGATCGGCGAGCAGCGCCGCCCGGAAGTGATTGAGCGGGTCAATGGCGCCTGTGCGGAAGGTGCACAGGCTTACTGGGTCTGCACCCTGATTGAAGAAAGCGAAGCTTTGCAGTGTCAGGCAGCGGAGAACACCGCACAGGAGCTGGCCGAAGCCTTACCGCACCTGCGTATCGGCCTGGTACACGGGCGCATGAAAGCCGCCGAGAAAGCCGACATCATGGCGCGCTTTAAAGCCCATGAGCTGGATCTGCTGGTTGCCACCACGGTGATCGAGGTTGGCGTCGATGTACCCAACGCCAGCCTGATGATTATCGAAAACCCCGAACGCCTGGGTCTGGCACAGCTGCACCAGTTGCGCGGCCGGGTCGGGCGGGGCAGTGCCAAGAGTCACTGCGTACTGCTGTATAAAGCACCGCTGTCGTTCACCAGCAAACAGCGTCTGCAGGTGATGCGTGACAGCCAGGATGGTTTCTATATTGCCGAACAGGATCTGCAGATCCGCGGCCCCGGCGAGCTGCTGGGCACGCGCCAGACCGGCTTGCAGATGCTGCGCGTCGCCGATCTGCAGCGCGATGGCGATCTGCTGCCACAGGTACGCGATATGGCCCAGCAACTGTGGACGCTGCACCCGCACACGGTCGAACCCCTGATTCAGCGCTGGCTGGGCGACGCCGAACGTTTCGCCAACGTCTGATTTCTCGGCTTTTACCACTGGTCGGAATCATGACCTCAATCACGCTCTCTGCCGCAGCAGATGCAGAAGGCTGGTCTATAGTTATCTCCACCCCTAAACGATCAGCAAACGGATTTCACCATGGCCATCCCTGCCACCGTAATGAAAGTACTGGACGACTGGCACATTGATTACAGCCTGACCGACGACGAGGAGCTGTTCCACCTTATGCAAAGCAATCCACCGGCCTCCTACTCTGCCAAAGTTGCCAATGTCGTTTTCCTTAAGGACGATCTGGGCAAGGTGCAGGTTGTGATCCCCGGCAACCGCATGCTCGACCTGAATCAGCTGGCACATCAACTCGGCCGGCAATTTACTGCGCTGTCCGCCACCGAGCTGGAACGCCTGAAAAAACAGCACGGTCTGGATGAGTTTCCGGCCCTGCCACAGGTCACCAAGCTGGAGAGTCTGGTCGATGATTCCCTGTTACTGCAGAACGAGCTGTTTATCGTCTCAGGAGCCGGTCACGAGTGGCTGAAGGTGCCGATGGAGCAATTCCGCAACCTCACCACCAGCTCGCGCATCGGCAGCTATACCGCACCGCTGATGACCGACATTCACTACAACGATCCGCAGCAGGATCTGGAAGATGTGCATGCCGCCATCCGCCAGTTCACTCCACTGCGTATCAAACAACGTCTGGCCGAAACCCTCGACCTGCCGCCGCTGCCGGAAACCGCACGGCGCATTATCGAATTGCGTGTCGACCCCAATGCCGATACCACTTCACTGGCGCAGGCCGTTGAGCTTGATCCGGGCATGTCGGCACAGGTGGTAAGCTGGGCCCGTTCGCCTTACTACGGCGTGCGCGGCGAGATCAAAACCGTGGAAGAAGCGGTGATCCGCGTGCTGGGCTTCGATCTGGTCATCAATCTGGCGCTGGGTCTGGCACTGGGCCGCACCCTGTCAGTCCCGAAAGAAGGCCCGCATGGCTATGCTCCTTTCTGGCAACAGGCGGTGGTAACTGCGGCACTGTGCGGCGAGCTGGCCAAGCTGATGCCCGCCCGTCATCGTCCCAGTCAGGGGCTGGCGTACCTGTGCGGCCTGCTGCATAACTTTGGTTTCCTGATTCTGGGCCATGTATTTCCGCCACAGTTTTCGCTGGTTAACCGCCATATCGAAGCTAACCCGCATATCAACCGCTTCTACGTTGAGCGCCATTTGCTGGGCCTGACCCGGGAACAGATTTCCGCCTGTCTGCTGCAGCAATGGCGTATGCCGGAAGAACTGGTGACCGCCATGCGTCAGCAGCACAACCCTTACTACGAAGGCGAGCATGCCGACTATGCCCGCCTGCTGTATGTTGCGACCCGCAGCCTGCGCCGCCACGGTTTTGGTGACGGCCCGTTCGAGCAGCCGGAAGACTTCCTGCTGGATACCTTATTCCTGCGCGCAGACAGCGTGGATGAAGTAACGGTGAATCTG
>NZ_JAJAEL010000008.1:0-41481 GCF_020447205.1 Thalassolituus alkanivorans | reverse complement strand
TTTTTTTTGCTCAGAAACAGGCGTTACCCAGCCTGCCCGCTCAGGCTTTGTTTCACACCCGCCAGCCATTGCTGCAGTACCGGTTCACGGTAGGCCTGAGCCAGTCGCTGCAGTTCGTCATTCGGGGTGGTGCGGTGAACGTAGAGCAGAAACTCCGTCACGTCGCGCTGCAGACCGGCCTGCCAGTTTTCCGGTGGCTGCCAGTCGCGCAGCACCGCCTGCAGTTGCGGATACACACTGCTGCGGGTAACGCTGAGCAAGGCCGAGAACTGCATGGCTTCGTCCAGCTGCTTAATCAGCGCTACCCGCGCAGGTGCTGGCGGCTGCTGACGCAGACGGCTGATATAGTCCTGATAGTTACGGCTGTTCTGATCGGCAATGGCGCTGAGTTCTTTGTTACGCGCATTCTGCAGACGACGGCTGTTCAGCGTGCTCTGCAGCAGTTCGCGCTGCTGATCATCGAGAGAGGCCAGCGCACTGGCCAGAGTGTTCTGCAGAGCGTCCGGCGCCCACAGCGGCGTCAGCCGGTCGACAACATCGTACTGAAAACCGAGCGGAGCCTGGGTTTCATTCAGAACCTGCTGCGCCAGATTACGTGCCTGTTCCCCCAGTCCCTGCAGACCAGAAGCGCCGATAATGGCTTCGAGCTGTTGCTGCGCCTGCTCGGCGGCCTGTTGCCTTGCCAGCTCCTCAGCACTCAGCTGAGCATCCGCTTCAGCATTGCTTGCCACCGGCATGGATATGGCACTAATTCCCTGCGCGGCATTAATACCGCCCTGCTCCGCACTGATTGCCGGCATCGCTATCGTGCTGACCAGCAGCACGGCCAGCATAGAACGCTGCATCTTCAATTCTGTTCTCCCGCTTTGGGGTTGTTGTAAGTGTCATGGTCAAGCGCCCCTTCACTGCGCGCCACCACCACCGAAACCATAGCATCGCCGGTAACATTCACGGCGGTGCGCATCATATCGAGAATCCGGTCAACGCCGATAATCAGCGCGATCCCTTCGACCGGTAATTGTACCTGTTCCAGCACCAGCGCCAGAGTAACAAGGCCAACCCCCGGCACACCGGCGGTACCGATTGAGGCCAGCATGGCGGTCAGTACCACCAGCAGATACTGGCTCAGAGTCAGGTCAATACCATAGGCCTGGGCAATAAAGGCTGTCGCCACGCCCTGCATAATCGCCGTGCCATCCATATTGATGGTTGCCCCCAGTGGGACGGAGAACGCCGCCACACGATTCTGAACCCCGAGACGCTGCTCAACCGCACGCAGGGTAACGGGCACCGTGGCCGTACTGGAGGCGGTGCTGAAGGCAAATAACTGCACATTGCGCATTTTACGCAGAAAAACTCTCGGTGACAGACCAGACAGGCCTTTCAGCAATAAGGGGTAAACCACAAAGCCATGCAATAACAACACGCTGGTGACGGTCAGCATATAGAGCGCCAGATCACCGACCTTACCAATCCCCTGTTCGGCAAACAGGGTAAACAGCAAACAGAACACACCGTAGGGCGCGAAGCTCATCAGCAGCGTAACCAGCTTCATCAGCACTTCGTTCCAGTCGTTAAAATGGCTGCCAATGCGCTCACCGTATTCACCGGCACGGCCAATGGCCACACCGATCAGCAGGGCAAAAACAATCACCTGCAGCATGGTACCTTCGGCCATCGCCTGCACCGGATTGCTGGGGAAAATATTGGCCAGCACGTCGATCAGCGCCATCGGCTGCGGCGGCACATAATCGCCCCCGGTGTTCTTATCGACACCGGCACCGGGTTGCCACCAGCCAGCCAGCAGCAGCGCCAGCGAAATCGCCAGACCGGTGGTCGCCAGATAGAGCACGATGGTTTTCAGACTCAGGCGACCGAGAGAGCCCTGATCGCGCAAATGACAGACACCACAGACCAGCGATACAAACACCAGCGGCACCACCAGCACTTTCAGGCTGGCAATAAAGATTTTGCCGCCCAGCAGAAACAGCCCATGGGTAAGAAAATCATCAAGGAAGTAGTGCAGATATCCCTGCCACACAGGGTCACTCAGCAGGTCAGGAATCAGCAGCAAACGCTGGGTCAGACTGCCCAGCAGAATGGCAGCGGTCATGGCTATCAGAATCTGACGAGTAAGGCTCATACGGATATCCTATTGGCCGGGCCGCCGCGACCAGAGCCGGACGGTAAAGCAAAACCGCGGACGGTGCCGCGGTTTTTATGTTGTTATTTTTTTTTCGGTTTCAGGTATTTGCTCACACCCTGGAACCACATGACCAGTGACAGATCACCGGCAATTTTAATGTCTTTATCCTGAATGCCTTTCATAAAAGCATTTTTGTCTTTCGACGTCAGGATACGCAGACCAGTATCAGCGTTTTTGAAGCTGATGGTAAAGGCCGGATTTTTATGCGCCTTACGCTTGCTGCGTACGCTGTTGTCGGCAACGACATAGTGACGGACGATACCGCCATCTTCGGTCTGCAGCTGAAACGCAAAATCTTTGCCTTCCAGTTGCTTACGGAAATCAGGATTTTTACGCGCCGCTTTTTTCATCAGCAGGCCCAGGGCCCACAGCAGCAGTTGGAACTTGATCATGACACGTCCTCGGAATGGTAGAGAAAAAGAGTCTCTCAGGATTCCGGTTGTTCGGTGATGTCGCCTGCATCCTGAAAGAGGCGCGATTGTGCCAGAGCCGGCATACATTGCAAAAGACCTTCTTTACCTAAGCGGCGCATATGCTGGCGATTACGTTCAGGAATACGTTCCGGACGGCTGACACTGGCCAGCGCCTGCTCGATATCCGCCTCGCGGATAATATGCAGCATCGGGTAGGGAGAACGGTTGGTAAAGTGGCTCATATCGTCTTCATCCTCACCTTCAAACAGGTAATGCGGATGAAAACTGGCCAGTTGCAGTACGCCTTCATAACCCATCTGAGCCAGCAGATTGTCGCAAATCAGCAGCCAGTTCCAATACAGGTCAAAGTTGTCAAAGCAGGAAGGTACAACAAATAACGCAGTGGGTAATTGCGCCGCATCGGCCTCGGCAACCTCACGCAGCAGTTCCATAAACTGCAGGGTGGCCTGCTCCGGGTCGGAGCTGTCACAGACATCGATACGCAGGGAATCAAAAACAGGAGCGGCAAAGGGGCAGAGCCCCTCGCCGATAACCAGCTGCTTAACCCATTCCCGGGTCAGCAGCTTTGCAGTGCTTATTGCACGGCCTCTTTCAGACCTTTACCAGGCTTGAATGCCGGTACTTTGGCTGCAGCGATGGTGATTGGAGCACCAGTCTGAGGGTTTTTACCCTGACGTTCAGCGCGCTGACGCACTTCGAAAGTACCGAAACCGATCAGGCTGACAGAGTCGCCTTCACTCAACGCTTTAGCAATCTGATCGGTGATCACGGTGATCACTTCTGCTGCTTTTTCTTTGCTCAGATCTGCTTTTTCAGCGATGGCCGCGGCCAGTTCTGGTTTACGCATGGATGATTATCCTTATTGGGCTGTAGTGGTCCCCGATTCCCCGGGGAGAACGTTATCCCCTGCCAATAGCAGGGGAGCGTGAAGTAACGAGAGGTCAGGGCAGAATAGCCGGCAGCTCTTTGTTGAGTGCTACTTTATTCATAACCCTGGCTCCGGTCAAAGCATAGCCGAGCAATTCGCCGTTTTCGTTGCGGAACTCGGCCTGAACGTCGGCTCCGTCACACTCTGTCTGCCACATACCTGAAACGCCCGGTGCCGGTGGCGAAACCACCACAGGTACAACCGGGGTTTTCACCGTGACCGGCATCACGCCATAGCTCACATCCGTTGCTTCACCGGCCAGGGTTTTGGCCAGCGCGCGGGCGGATGCCATCAGCGGCAGCACATACAGCAGCACACGGCCTTCGACCTCAGCACAGTCGCCCAGCGCGTAGATATCCGCTTCGCTGGTCTGCAGCTGACGGTTAACCACGATACCGTGATTCACCTGCAGGCCGGCTTTAATCGCCAGGTCCAGACGCGGACGCAGACCAATAGCAGATACCACAACGTCGGTTTTCAGAGTCTCGCCATTACTCAGGGTCGCGCTCAGCTCATCGCCATCGTGCACGATACGGCTGACCAGCGGGCCAAGATGGAAACGTACGCCCATGCCTTCCAGACCCTGCTGAACGGCATTGGCGGCTTCCGTTGGCAACAGTGATGGCAGCAGCTGCTCACATGGCGCAACCACGTCGATATCAAAACCACCGTTGGCCATATCGTTGGCGTATTCACAGCCAATCAGGCCGGCACCCATGATCAGTACCCGCTTTTTGCCATCGGCAGCGGCACGGAAACGGGCGTAATCTTCGAGATCGTTGATGGAATAAATACGATCACCGGCATCACCTTCCACCCGCGGACGGATCACTTCCGCGCCCCAGGCCAGCACCAGTTTGCTGTATTCAACCGGCTCTTCGCCGATAAACACTTTATGTGCCGCCGCATCGATATGGGTTACGCGGGTATTGGTGCGGATAACAATATTCAGCTGTTCGGCCATCGCCGCGGCACTGGCCATCGCCAGTTCATCGGCGGTTTTGTTCTTGCCGAAGCCTGTGGATAACATCGGCTTGGAGTAATTACGCCCGTCGTCGGCGGTAATCATCAGAATATTCTGCTGCGGCGCCAGCTTACGCAGTTCTTTGACCAGGTTATAACCGGCCAGCCCGGTTCCGATCACTACAATCGGGGCAGTATTCTCATTCATAGACTTTTATCCGGATGGAGACAGGTGAGAAAAGGACAGGAAGTGCGGAAGCACTTCCCGGATATTGAGCGGGGAGGGATCAGATTTCTACCATCTCGAAGTCTTCTTTACCCACACCGCAATCAGGACAAATAAAGTCTGCGGGTACATCTTCCCAGCGGGTTCCCGGTGCCAGACCTTCTTCCGGAGCGCCCAGCTCTTCATCATAAATCCAGCCGCAAACAACACATTGCCACTTTTTCATACTATTACCTTAAAAAATACCGATTTTCAGAAAGGCGCTAAAACTACTCAGCCGCCGGGGGAAAATCAACGGTCAATTCCGGGCATTTGCCAACCGCGATTGGCCAGCCAGGCCCGCCCGGACTTGCCTGACGCCCCGATTTAGCGCATCCTGCGCGCCTGAAATGATCCCCGGTTTACCGGATGTCTGCGTCTCCACCGAGCCCGTTCATGAAGGCATTGTCCTCCCTGCATACGCCGGCGATTCCGTCTCTGGCACCTGTGCTGCACCCATCTGCTCCGTCATGGTCCAGCCGTAACCGGCGCCGGGCGTTCTCTCTACCACCCGTCTGGCGCGACTGGTTGCTGAACGAACAATCGCTGACGGCGCGCCTCAGCGCCCTGCGCCCGGGCACCTTCAATGTACAGGTACTGGCGCAGTATTACGGCGAACCGACCACGGTCGAGCGTCAGGCCCTGAAGCTGTATGGCAATCAGCGGTTATGGATCAGGGAAGTGATTTTGCGTCTCGGCGATGTGCCCCTGGTGTACGCCCGCACAGCGGTTCCCCTGAGCACCCTGACCAACAGCGAACGGCGCCTGCAGGCACTGGGCTCACGCTCACTGGGCAGTTATCTGTTCAGCCAGCCGTCGCTGCGCCGCACGCCACTGCAGGTCAGCCACTGCAAAGCCAATGCACTGGGGTTAGAATGGTCACGGCGTTCGGTATTTACCCTGCACGGTAAGCCACTCATGGTGTCGGAAGCGTTTTCCCGGCGCCTGACCGAATTTCTCTGAAGGGCAGACCGGCCCCCGGCAAGAAGAAGAACTGTTATGTCCGCATTAACCCAACTGCTTGATCGTCACTGGCCGTCCCGCTGGGCACGCTGGCAGGACTGGATTGCCATTACCCGTCTCGACCGCCCGATCGGTTCTTACCTGCTGCTCGGACCAACGCTGTGGGCTTTATGGATTGCCGCGGCCGGCGTACCCGACCTGAATCTGTTGCTGATTTTCACCGCCGGTGTGTTTCTGATGCGCTCCGCTGGCTGCATCATCAATGACTTTGCCGACCGCAAAGTCGACGGCCATGTTAAACGCACCGCTGACCGGCCGCTGGCCACCGGCCGCATGACCAGCAAACAGGCGCTGACCGGCTTCGCTGTGCTGGTTTTACTGGCCTTCCTGCTGGTGCTGCTGACCAATACCTTCACCATTATGCTGTCGTTTGCCGCCCTTGGGCTGGCGTCGCTCTACCCTTTTATGAAGCGTTACACCCACCTGCCGCAGGTGTTTCTTGGTGCCGCTTATTCCTGCGCCATTCCGATGGCCTTCGCCGCGCAGAGCAACGAAATTCCGGCCGTTGCCTGGCTGCTGTATATCGCCAACCTGTGCTGGACCGTGGCTTACGACACTATGTATGCCATGGTCGACCGCGATGACGACCTGAAGATCGGCATCAAATCCACCGCGGTACTGTTCGCCGAACTGGATCTGGCAATGATTGCTCTGCTTCAGGGTATAACGCTGTTCTGCCTGTTGGCTGCGGGTAACCAGCTGGCGCTGAGCTGGCCGTTTTATGTTGGTCTGCTGTGCGGCGCGCTCTTCTTTGCTTCGCAGTTATGGCAGATCCGCTCACGCGGCCGGGAGGTTTGTTTTACAGCTTTCCGCCAGAGTTACTGGTTTGGCCTGATTATCTGGGCCGGCCTCGCAGGCCATTACCTGCTCGCCTGAAGCGCATTCTGCCCGGGCGTTCTCCGAGCACCTCCGCACAGAATGTGCAGAAAGTTCCGCCAATCGGTCGTTACTGAGTCAGTTGTCACATCCCTGTAACATTGCACCAGTGTAATACCAGCGCAATACGGGATTGTGACACTTGCGTGACGACAACTATGACTAAAGCAGGCAAGACGGTATTAATCGTCGATGATGAAGCGCCAATCCGCGAGATGATCGCGGTCGCCCTGGAAATGGCAGGCTACGAGTGTATGGAAGCCGCCAGCGTTCAGGAGGCCCATGCTCATATCGTCGATAATAAACCAGATATGATTTTGCTCGACTGGATGCTGCCCGGCACCAGCGGCGTGGAGTTTGCGCGCCGTCTGAAACGGGATGATCTGACCGCCGAGCTGCCAATTATTATGCTCACCGCCAAAGGCGAAGAAGACAACAAAGTACAGGGGCTGGAAGCCGGTGCGGATGATTACATCACCAAACCCTTTTCCCCGCGTGAACTGGTTGCACGCCTGAAAGCCGTGCTGCGCCGCGCCACACCACAGGGGATTGAAGAGCCTATCGATGTCGGTGGCCTGATGCTGGACCCGGTCTGCCACCGCGTAACCTCACACAGCAGCCCGATCGATATCGGCCCGACCGAATACCGTCTGCTGCAGTTCTTTATGACCCATCAGGAGCGTGCCTATTCACGCGCTCAGCTGCTGGATCAGGTGTGGGGAGGCAATGTGTATGTCGAGGAGCGTACTGTTGATGTACATATCCGCCGCCTGCGCAAAGCATTGGGAGAAACCCACGAGCATCTGATTCAGACCGTTCGCGGCACCGGCTACCGCTTCTCGACCAAAGCGTCCTGAAACCGATGAGCCCGGTCTGGCGCAGGGAATTGCGCCGCCTGTGCTATCTGCTGCTGCTCGCACTGAGTATCGGCTTCAGCTTTCACCAGCCTGGTACAGCGCTAGCAATGGCACTGGCTGGTTATACCGCCTGGCAATGGCTGCAACTGTCGCGCCTGCAGCACTGGTTGCAACAGGGCCAGAGCACACCGCTGCCACGCACCGTCGGCGTCTGGGGCGCGGTTTTCAGCGAAACCCAGAGGCTGCAACAACGCAGCAGCAAGCATCAGCAGAAACTGCAGGCCATCATCAACCGCATTCAGGATTCCACTGCAGCCCTGCAGGATGCCGTACTCATGGTCGACAGCCACGGCAATCTGGAATGGTGGAATCATGCCGCCAGCAAATTTCTCGGACTGCGGGCGCCGGTCGATGTCGGCCAGCCCATTACCAACCTGATCCGCAACCCGGCTTTTAACGACTACTTTAATCACGGCGAGTATGACGAGCCGCTGGAGATAAAGTCACCGGTTAACAGCCGCATTCATCTGCAATTCAACATTACCCAGTTTGGCCGTAAAGACCGGCTGCTGGTCGTACATGACATTACCCGTCTGAAGCAACTGGAGCAGATGCGCAAAGACTTTGTTGCCAACGTCAGCCACGAATTACGTACGCCACTGACCGTGGTATCCGGTTACGTCGAAACCATGGCCAGTGTCAGCGATCAGCTGCCGCCACGCTGGGGACGTATGCTGGCGCAGATGAGCGAGCAGAGCGCGCGTATGGAAGCGTTAATCAAAGATCTGCTGATGCTGTCACGGCTGGAAACCACCCAGCAGGAACAGCCACAGGCGGTGGCGATTGAACCGCTGCTGGCCAGCATTGCCGCTGATGCCCGGGCACTGAGTCATGAGCGCGGCCACGACATCCGTCTCAGCATCGACTGCCCGGTACAGTTACTGGGCTACGCCGACGAACTGCGCAGCGCTTTCTCCAATCTGGTGTTCAACGCGGTAAAATACACGCCGGATGGCGGCAAAGTGGAGTTAAGCTGGTACTGCAACGATGACGGCGCTTTTTTTGCGGTGCGCGATAATGGCAGCGGCATTGAGGCGCATCATTTACCACGCCTGACCGAACGTTTTTATCGCGCGGACCCAAGCCGCAACAAAGCCACCGGCGGTACCGGACTGGGTCTGGCCATCGTCAAACATGTGCTGTTACGCCATGAAGGGGAGTTGCTGATCGAAAGCGAACCGGGCAAAGGCAGCTGTTTTACCTGCCATTTCAAACCGCAGAAGCTGGTTGGCTGTATGCCTGAACATAAAAAAGCGGGCACCGAAGTAAACCCGGTGGAAGCGCTGACTGCTCAGCGCACCTTGGCGATAAAACGTGACAGCGTTGCCAGCTTTTCCGGGTCGTCATCAACGTAGCGGATCAGCATCTGAATGGTCTGTGCATCAGGATGGGGTTCCTGTGCCTGCATCATGCGTACATAACCGTTAATACGGGCGACATCGCCGCTGTCCTGATCAACAATATCCAGCACGACCTGCTCCAGCAAAGCCGGTAACGGCCCCTCACGACGAAAGACGCCGATCAGCTCCTGCAGGCTGATATCTTTAATCACCAGTTTGGCGCTGCCACCCGAGCCAAAACGTACACTGGCCAGACCGCGGGCCTTGGCGGCACTTTTGCGGGCTGGAGCGGCCTGCTCACCCATTAATACGGATGCGCCGCCCAGGTCAGCAGCAGCAACGGTTTTCGGTTCAGCCATGGCTTTAGGCGTTGCGCCCATCAGCACGGATGCGCCGCCCAGATCTCCGCCGGCCACCTTGGCCGCTCCGCCAACGCTGGCAGCGCCCAGCACATCAGCAGAACCATTGCCGGCTGCCGTTTTACTCTCGCCCTGATTGGGGCGGATTTTCAGATGTTTGTAGACCAGTTTGGCCAGCTTACCGACGAAATTTTCGCGCGTGAAAGGCTTGCCGATATATTCCGAGACGCCCGCCTCCACTGCTTTCAGCACGTGATCGCGTTCGCCGCGACTGGTGATCATCATAAAAGGGACTTTTTTGTAGCGCTCATCGGCGCGCATCCACTGCAGAACCTCAATGCCTGAAACTTCCGGCATTTCCCAGTCGCACAACACCAGATTGATGCTCTTGCCATTCATGATGCTGATGGCCTTACGGCCATCGACAGCTTCATGTAATTCGCAGCCCGGGTAAGTGTCACGGACTGCTTTTTTTACCAGATCGCGGATAAATGCTGCGTCATCAACGACCAGAATGTTCAGTGCTGCCATCGGCTAACCTTTGCCTGTGGGTATCCCCTTCAGCATAGCCGAATCCGCCGACATTGCCCGGCTGCCCCAACCGCTCAAGACGCAGGCGGGTTGCACCGATCACCGCCGCCGGCATCACAAACCAGTTCACCAGCGGAATCATCATCAGAAAGGCCACCACCGCGCCAAAACTCAGCACGGTGAGGTTGTCGCCAGCCATGGCTTTACGCATCTCGGCAAAACTGCGGCCATGATTATCAAAGGAATAATCGATGTACTGCAGCGCCACCACCCAGCTGCCGAACCAGAACCACAGTAACGGGCTGGCCAGATTCAGGCCGGGAATAAAACTCAGCACCAGCAACAGCAGGTAACGCGGCAACAGATAACCCAGCTTGGTCAGCTCGCGGCCAAAGGTGCGGCGGATCATCTTCAGCACAGGCTCTTCCGGCAGCACGATACCCGCACGGCGTTCGACCTGTTCGCTCAGCAAACCATTAAGGGGACTGCCCAGCGTGACCAGCAGGGTACTGAAGAAATACGCCATCACCAGCAGCATGGTCAGCAGTGCCAGTGGCATCAGTAACCAGTACAACCATTCCAGCCAGCCCGGCAGCCAGGCCACCAGGGATTCAATCCAGCCATTCAGCTTGCTTCCGCCCCACCAGCTGGCGGCACTCATCACGACGATATTCAGCAGTAATGGCAAAGCAACAAAGCGGCGCAGGCCCGGCTCGCGTAACGAGAGGAAGCCCTGCCATAAGTAATGCCAGCCAATAAATGGGTTGCCGTTCATAGATAGCTCCGTGCATCAATCCGGGCGCTTTTATACAATGCATCCCTTTGAATAACCACCCAACAACCCGTGCTGCTGACAGTTAAAAGCGGCCAATCTGAACCGGAGAACCGTGCCCGTGACGCCGCAACGTCTGGAGAGAATTCATCAAACCCTGAGCCTGCGCCAACCCGATTTAACCGTACTGACCGACGAGGTGCATAAAGACCGCAACCTGTCGGCCATCGTCCGTACCTGCGATGCCTTTGCTGTGCCCGAAGTCCACTGTGTCTGGCCCGGAGATCAGTACCGCCTGCGCCGCAACCAGACCGCCGGAGCGGGCTCCTGGGTCGATGTACAAACCCACCCTTCTATTGATACCGCCATAGAACACCTGCAGGAGCAGGGCTTTACCGTCTGCGCCGCCCACTTCAGCGACCGCGCAGTCGACTTCCGCGATTATGATTTCACCCGCCCAACCGCACTGATGCTCGGTAATGAGAAAGAAGGTATCAGTGCCCAGGCCGCCGGGCTGGCCGACGAGCATCTGATCATCCCGATGCAGGGCATGGTGCAATCCTTTAACGTATCGGTTGCTGCAGCGATCATTCTCAGTGAGGCCCAACGCCAGCGTGAGGCAGCCGGGTTGTTTGACGAAAACCGCCTGGATGAAGAAACCTACCAGCGCTTACTGTTTGAATGGTGCCAGCCCACTATTACCAAACTCTGCCACAAATATAAGCTGCCTTACCCGGAGCTGGGAGAGGACGGAGAACTGGTGGACCCTCAGGGATTTTCTGCTCTGGTCAACGGCCGCAGCTGATATTCCCAGCTCAGGTCACGGTTATTGAACCGCATCTGTGCCAAAGGAATGCGCTGATAGCGGAAATCCTGCTGCCAGAACTGCAACAGGCCCTGCTCAAAGCGGCGCGGAATCTGTGCACCCAGTAATACCACGCGCAGCGCTTTCGGTGGCAGCCGCAACAGCCACTGGCGCTGCTGACCAACCTGAATGGACTTATCCACAGACTCGCGCGCGCAGATCAGGCGCTGCTCCGCCAGAGGCGCCTGAGCCGCCGGGTCACAGCACAGACTATCGGGCAGCCGTGACGCTCTTGATGTCTGGTAACTGACGGGCTGAAACTGCGCATCCTGCCACAGCTGGGGATCAATCCCTAACCAGATACCGTGAAAACCACCCGTCTGCTGCCAGGCTAACGGACAATAGGGGTCGCTGAAAAAACGTTGCAGCAACCAGTCCTCAGGTTTGCCGATATCCTCTTCTGCCCGCGCTTTACGCTGGGCAACCAATGCCGCTTCTATATCTGCACGCTTGCTCTCCGCCTGACGCAGAAAATCATCGCGGCTGATCAGGCTGCGCAGGTTATCCGGCAGGCGTTCGTATTCGGCATGCATATGTGTCAGATAATCTTCCGCAGCAATGCGTAGCGGCGCTGCCTGAGCAGGAGGCGGCAATAACCAGGGCAGTCCACTGGCGGTTGCCGGTAATAATGGAATAAATCCACGCTTCAGCAGTGGAATGGCTTCTTCTCCTAAAGGCAGATATACCAATTCCGGCGGCAGACTGAGGGTATTACTCATAAAAACGCATGACTCCTGAAGAACCGTCGACAGATAAACGCCCGCCCCCTTGTGCGATATATCTCACAAGACAGTGCGACATCTGGGTAAAAAGCACTGGATGCGACGGAAGAAACGACACAGAAAAAATGTAAGGCATTGATTTGTAATAACTTTTTAAAAGCACGCTATATCTGATTAACCACAGTATAGAAAACCTGGGCTATCCCAGAAGGTCGATTCTGCTATCTTTAATTCCACAAGGACGAACGCACTGCCGGGATGGCAGTGATCAGGAAGATAGCGCTAAGGATTGCAGTCACGGATAGATAGTCGGCGAAGGATCGCTGGTCAGGGATGAGCAACCGCGAAGGATAGCGGCAAGGATGAACGAAGACTAGGACGCCAGGATGGCGCTAGGGTGCTGTGGCGGTCAGGACAGGATGTCCTGACCGCCCGATTTTTTTGGGGCACGCGAAATTTTTGCTGTACCCACTTCACTCCCTCAATCCCCGGCAACAGCCCAATCGCAGACTTCTTCTGCATTATTAGTCAGCGGCTGTGATAACGCTCTGCCAGTAAACCAACACCGACAAAAGCCCCCACTACCACACTCAGAAACATCCCCGATGACAGCGTGCGTAAATAGCTGTCGAGTACCGGCGTCAGCCACACCGACAAGGCACCATAGCCAAACGTACACAACGCAATAAAGACCCCGACACGCACCCAGATGGGATGTGGACGCACTAACCGGCGTACCAGATCGTTGATCGTATCGCCAAAAATAACCAACAGGGTTGCTACCAGCGCCAGCGCTATATCATCGGTATGTGGCCGGACATGGCTGGCGAGGGTCTGAATCAGGGTCATGCAGGTTCTCCGTCAGGTGAATAAATCTGTCCGCTGAAAGCAAAGCAGACAGGCATCACATTAGTCCGAAAGAACAGCCTGTTCCATTTCTGTTACGAATAAAAACTGAACGTTAACTAAACAGCGTGGTGTTCCATCACCGCTGTGCCATTCTGGAGATGTGCAGTAAAGGACATAATAAGGAACTGCGGACATGAATGAACTTCCTCACCGCCTGGGACAACTGCTGTTGCAGCAGCAGAGTATTACAGAAGAGCAATTACAACAGGCGTTGAGCTATCAGGCGCAGAACCCCTGTCAGCTCGGGCAGGCATTGATTCAGCTGGGATTTATCGATGAGCGTGCCCTGCGTGGCGTGTTGCGCCGCCAGCGCTGGCTTAAGCCTTGTGCAGCCTGCTTTGCCCTTATCGCTCCCTTCTCAATGACCTGGGCGGATGAAGACAAAGAAGCCGCTTTCAGCAGTGACTGGCTGGAAGCCAGCCACTGGGATCTGGTTGATGATGAGCGTGTAACAGAACATTCGTCATCGGTTGATCTGATGAAGTTTGTTGCGCTGACCGCCTGGGATATTTATCAGGGCGAACCAGTGCCCGGAGAAGTGCGTTATAACGTCAGCCAGACCAACAATAAAGGCTACAGCCTGGAATTATCGATGCGTTTCTGAATACCACCACGCCCGAAAAGCATAAAAAAAGCCCGTCCAATGGACGGGCTTTTTAATTTGGTGCCGGCACCAAGAGTCGAACTCGGGACCTACTGATTACAAGTCAGTTGCTCTACCGACTGAGCTATACCGGCTAAGTGGGCGGGGATATTACTGACCTGCCTCTGCCCCGTCAACCGCTTTTTTGGCTAAGCCTATGAAAATTATCGCTTTATCGTGTTTTCAGTCAAAACAGCTATATTCCGGCCACAATCCGACGGATTAACACGCCTGATGGGCGGTTTGCTCTGTGCATTGGCAGACATAACCGTCTGCCCGGGCCGATTAAATTTAGGGTGAACAGTGCTTAATAAAACTGTCACAATCAGCATCGGAAATTTGCCGTAGAATCGAGGACCCTTATGAGCGGTGGCTATATTCTCGTTGTCGATGACGAGCCTGCAATTTGCGATATGATCCGAACCTGCCTTGAACTCGCAGGCTTCCGTGTGAAGCTATCTGCCAATGGCCATCTGGCCCATCAGATGATCGTCAATGAACGTCCGGATCTGGTAATCGCCGACTGGATGATGCCAATGCTTTCTGGAATTGAGCTGACCCGCCGGCTGAAGCGTGATGAGCTTACCGCCGATATTCCGGTCATTATGCTGACCGCCCGGGCCGACGAAGACGACCGTATCAGCGGCCTCGACAGTGGCGCCGATGACTATATTCTCAAGCCGTTCTCCACCCGTGAGCTGATAGCCCGAATCCGCGCCGTATTACGCCGCACCAATGCGCTGATTGATGACGTGCCGGTGAAGGCCGGTAAGCTCAGCCTTGACCGTTCTTCCCAGAACGCCAGTATCAGCGGTCAGCCTGTTACTCTTGGCCCGCTGGAATTCCGTTTGCTGGAATTTTTCATGCTCCACCCCAATCGCGTATACTCCCGCGCCCAATTACTGGACCGGGTCTGGGGCGGCAATGTCTACATTGATGACCGCACGGTGGATGTGCATATCCGGCGTCTGCGTAAAGCGTTATCGATCGATGATCAGGAACAGATGATTCAGACCGTACGCGGTGCCGGTTACCGTTTTTCTCCGTCCGATGAAGTAAAAAGCTAAGGGGAAGTGTGTGCAGCAGGTTGCCTGGCAACGTGAGTTTTTCCGTATTCTGGTCGTGGTTGGACTGGGTTTTGCGCTTGGCTGGTCGTCGGGCCATGCCATCTGGGGGCTTATCCTCGGCCTGTTAACGGCCCAGGTTATGGCCTTCCGCGCAATGGCCAGCCTGTACCGCTGGAGTTACCGCCAGGGTCCGCCACCACAGGACAGCGGCCTGATTGGTTACAGCGTGGATAAACTGATCCGCCGCGAAAAGAACCTGAAAAACAAACTGGCACAGCAGGCCGTGCAACTGCAGCGTTATAACCAGGGTATTGAATCGCTGCATGATGGTGTTGTAATCATCGGTCAGGAAGGCTACATCACCAACTTCAACGGTTCGGCTTCCCGCCTGCTCGGTCTGCGCAAAGAAGACAGCGGCCAGCACATCACCAACTTAATCCGTAATCCACGTTTCACCCGTTATTTTAACGAAGGCGATTACAGCTCTTCTCTGCAGTTTGATGTCAGTCATCGTAAGCAATTCAGCCTGCAGATTCAGATCACCCAGTTTGGCCTCGACCAGAAAGTCATGCTGGTGAAAGACATCACCGAGCGTAAGCGGGTGGAAACCATGCGGCAGAATTTTATTGCCGACGTCTCGCACGAGCTGCGCACTCCCTTAACCGTCATTAATGGTTATCTGGAAATGCTCGGTGATATGGAGTTACCGCCCAGCCTGCAAAAAGCTATCTCGCAGATGAATGGCCAGGGTCAGCGTATGAAGAGTCTGGTCAACGACCTGATTGAGCTGTCCAAGCTGGAAAGCGCCAACACAGAACAGCTGGGTGACTGGTTTAACCTGCAGCAGCTGGGCTACTCGGTGGTTGACCAACTGCAGGCTTACAGCGAAAACCGCATCGTCTTTAAATGCACGCAGCAGATTGAGATTCAGGGCTTCAGTGATGAAATGAGTTCGATACTGACCAACCTGCTGACCAATGCCATTAAATACGGCGGCGAAGGCAAAATTGAATTTGCCATCCGTTCAGGCTTTGACGGCGTAAAAGTAAGTATCAGCGATAGTGGCCCCGGCATCCCGGCACAGCATATCAGCCGGCTGACCGAACGCTTTTATCGTGTTGACGATTCGCGTGAATCCACCGTCGGTGGTTCCGGTCTGGGACTGGCCATCGTTAAACACGCTCTGGAGCATCACGATACCGTGCTGGATATCGAATCAACGCTGGGTAAAGGCAGCACGTTCAGTTTTATTATTTCTTCCGACCGCAGCCGGGTTGTGGAAAAAGACTGAGTATTTAACGCCTTAACGCGGACACAAAAAAAGCGCCTTAACGGCGCTTTTTTGTTTCTGCTTTCAGCATCGACACATGCCGCTATCAGAATTTGTATTCCAGACCCGCACCGTAGTACTGAGCGTTTACGCTTTCGTCATCAGACTCTTCGCTGGTTGCATAAACAAAGGTCTTGGCATTTTTAGCCAGCTTGTAATCAGCACCCAGACTGTAGCTCACGCCACCTTCTTTCTTAATATCAGACGCGCCGTACTGAGCCTTCAGCGTTACGTCAGACGTTGCTTTGAATGCTGCAGAGGCCATCCAGCCTTCTTCAGAGTTGCCATCAGTGTCCAGAGTTTCCCACAGCGCGCCCAGCTGCACCGCGCCCACTTTGTACTGACCAACCACACGCTGAGCGTCAACTTTCTCACCGTTTACTTCGTTGTCATAGGCATAGGCTACGTAAATATCGCCACGGGTATACGCCAGAGACGCTGACAGGCCGTTGTTTGTGTCTTCATCTTCGGAGTTCAGATGATCAACAGTTGCAACCAGACCGGCAAAAGACGGGGAGGTATACTGCACACTGTTCTTTGAGCGGTTTTCGCTTTTGGAAATGATGTTTTTGATATCACCACGCAGATCGTTAAACAGATCGACTTTGTTCTGTACGCTTTTGAACGGTGTATCAAACATACCGGCCTGCACACGGCCAAAACCACCTTCGATACCGATAAAGGTATTACGCTGAGACAGGGTAGAGTCGTACTCGAATTTGTCCCCGTTATCGTCTTCGCCTTTCAGTTTTTTTGCACCATTATCAGCAAATACTTCATATTCAACTTGGTATACAGCCTTCAGGCCATGCTCCAGAGCAATCTTACCTTTCACACCCAGGCGGGATGCATTGGAGTTCAGCTGAGAGAAGTTACCGGCGTTTTCTGGCTGCACAAATTCCTGAGTGACGTTGATCTTGCCGTAGAATTCCGGCTTTTCAATTTCAAGATTAATGGTTTCAGCCTGAACCAGAACCGGAGAGGCGATAGCGAGAGATAAGGCGATTTTTTTCATAATGAGTCCTGAATAATGTCGTGCAGTGTTATGGCCCATTACCGGTAAGTGCCGTATCAGGCAACAGGCTGGCCGATAGGTGACAATTCTGTTTCAGTTACATTACAGAATTATGACATCAACAACATTTATTGCAGCCAGATGACAATTCCGTGAATGTTTTATGAATATACCTCCCGGCTATCTGTCTAAGTTAAGCCCAGATACGCCACTTTGCTTTATTCCGGTGCGTACAATCCTGACTTGTATCCACAAAAAAGCCCGCACTGAGGCGGGCTTTGATATTCAGTCAGCGTACAAAAATCACTCTTTGTTGGCCTGTTCTTCTATTTCAGTCAGTGAGCTGTGGCGAACGTCGGTTCCTTTCACCAGATAAATCACCTGCTCCGAAATGTTACGGGCGTGATCACCAATACGTTCGATGGCACGCAGAATCCACAGGATATTGATCGCCTGACCGATAGAGCGCGGATCTTCCATCATATAAGTGATCAGTTCACGCAGGGCCGAAGCGTACTGCTGGTCGACCAGTTTATCGTTGCGCACAACGTCAATGGCGCCATCCACATCGTGACGGGCGAAAGCATCCAGTGCACCGGAAATCATTTTCACAACTTCAGCGCCCATATAACGCATCGCCTGCTGACACAGCTGGTTGCTGCTGTTATCGGCAACTTCCAGAGTGTGAATGGCAATCTTGCTGGCTTCGTCACCAATACGCTCAAGATCGCGCACAACGCGGGATACTGCCAGTACCATGCGCAGGTCAGAAGCAGCCGGCTGGCGACGCACCAGAATCTGCGTGCACTCGTGGTCGATGTTCACTTCCATCTTATCCACTTCGTCTTCACGGCGGATAACATCATCGGCCACACGGGTATCACCGCTGCAGATAGCCTCAATTGCATTAGCCACCTGACGCTCGACCAGACCACCCATACCCATCATATGGTTGCGGATCGCTTCCAGATCAGCGTTAAACTGTCCGGAAATATGCTGGTTAAAATTCATTTCCATTGTCGCGTCCCCTTACCCGAAACGGCCGGTGATATAGGCTTCTGTTAATGTGTGCTGAGGCGTCGTAAACACCTGATCGGTCGGGTTTACTTCAATCAGCTGACCAAGGTGGAAATACGCCGTACGCTGTGACACCCGCGCAGCCTGCTGCATAGAGTGGGTAACGATGGCGATGGTGTAATTCTCACGCAGTTCGTCGATCAGTTCTTCAATCTTAGCCGTTGCAATCGGATCCAGCGCTGAGCAGGGTTCATCCATCAGAATCACTTCCGGATCGACCGCAATAGTGCGGGCGATACACAGACGCTGTTGCTGACCACCGGACAAACCTGTGCCGGGTGAGTGCAGACGATCTTTTACTTCATTCCACAGGCCTGCACGCTGCAGACTTTTTTCCACGATCTCATCCAGGTCAACACGTGAATGCGCCAGGCCGTGAATTCGCGGGCCATAGGCGATGTTGTCATAAATGGATTTCGGAAACGGGTTCGGCTTCTGGAACACCATACCAACCCGCGCACGTAAAGGCACGACATCCACTTTCGGATCGTAAATATTTTCACCGTCGAGCAGAATTTCACCACTGATACGGCAGATATCGATGGTGTCATTCATACGGTTCAGACAACGCAGGAAGGTCGATTTACCACAACCGGACGGGCCGATCAGGGCAATCACTTCGTTGGCACCGATATCCAGGCTGACATCAAAAATGGCCTGTTTTTCACCGTAAAAAACGCCGACATCACGGGCCTTTAATTTCGGATTTTCACAAAAAGCGGCGCCATTGGTTTTGTGGTTTTCGATGATGCTCATAATCTCTTTAATCCAATCAAATCGTTAATGTGTCAGACCACTTACCAGCGGCGTTCCAGACGACGGCGCAGCATCACCGCGGCGGTATTCATCGTCACCAGGAAGCCCAGCAGCACCATAATGGCACCGGACGTACGCTCCATAAAGGCACGCTCAGGACTGTCTGACCAAAGGAAAATCTGTACCGGCAATACGGTGGACGGGTCATTAATAAAACCTGGCACATCAACCACAAAGGCCACCATACCGATCATCAGCAGCGGTGCCGTTTCACCCAATGCCTGAGCCATACCAATAATGGTACCGGTCAGCATGCCCGGCAATGCCAGCGGCAATACGTGGTGAAAGACCACCTGCATTTTCGAAGCACCCAGACCAAAGGCCGCTTCGCGGATGGATGGCGGTACGGCTTTAATCGCTGCACGACCGGAAATAATAATGGTCGGCAAAGTCATCAGCGTCAGCACCAGACCACCGACCAGCGGGGTGGAACGTGCCACACCGAAAATATTAATAAAAATAGCCAGACCGAGCAGACCAAAAGTAATGGATGGCACCGCTGCAAGGTTATTGATATTAATTTCAACAAACTCGGTAATTTTGTTACGCGGAGCAAATTCTTCCAGATAAATAGCCGCCGCCACACCAATCGGGAACGACAGCAGAAAGGTAACCAGCAAGGTCAGGAAGGTACCGGTAATAGCACCACGGATACCGGCCAGCTCAGGCTCACGCGAATCACCGTTAACAAAGAACAAGGTGTTGAACTGGGTCTTCAGCATGTCCTGATCAATCCACTGCTCAAGCCATTTCACCTGAGTTTCACTCATACGGTTATTATGAAGCTCGGTTCCACGGTCATGTTTGAACCACTGATCAACATCGTCATCCGCAATCAGGTTAACACTCAGCTTCTTGCCCAATAACGACGGGTCTGCAATCACCGCTTCCTGCAGCTGCCAGGCTGCACCGGCACTGATCATGCTGTACAGCTGGCGGCGCTCACCGCGCCCCTGCGGCTGCACCATAGCTTTGAAGTGCTGCTTAATCAGACCTTCGAAATCAGCATTACGGATTTCCTGGTCATCGGCTTTTTTGTTAATACCGAGAAAGTCTGCATCGATCAGAATTTCGGTCTGAATAACCGTCTGACGGAACGCCGACGCACCTTTATTGATGATGTCGCCAAACAATCCCACCAGACACAGCAGACCAAACAACACCGATGCCATACCGTACGTGCGGAAACGCTTTTCCGCCGCACGGCGGCGCACCATGCTTTTTTCAACTTTTTCGCGGGTACTTAAAGAGGTATTAGTCATATTGTTCCCGATATTTCTGTACTACTTTCAGGGCAACGAAGTTGAGCGCCAGCGTCACCAGGAACAGCACCAGTCCCAACGCGAAGGCCGCCAATGTTTTCGGTGAATCGAATTCCTGGTCACCCACCAGCAGGGTTACGATCTGTACGGTTACGGTGGTCACCGAATCCAGCGGGTTAGCCGTCAGATTCGCAGCCAGACCGGCCGCCATGGCAACGATCATGGTTTCACCAATGGCACGCGATACCGCCAGCATAATGGCACCAACAATACCGGGCAGAGCTGCCGGAATAACCACTTCTTTAACGGTTTCGCTCTTGGTGGCACCCAGACCATAACTGCCATCGCGCAGCGATTGTGGCACGGCGTTGATCACGTCATCCGACAACGATGAAACGAACGGAATAATCATAATCCCCATCACCAGACCGGCGGCCAGCGCACTTTCCGACGATACCGTCAGCCCCATCGACTCACCCAGCTCACGGATCACCGGAGCCACCGTTAACGCGGCAAAGAAGCCGTACACAACGGTTGGAATACCAGCCAGAATTTCCAGCGCCGGTTTGGCGTACTGGCGGATAGTCGGCGTGGCGTATTCCGATAAATAAATCGCCGCCATCAGACCAACAGGCACCGCGATAAACATCGCGATTAAAGAAATAAGCAAGGTACCGGCAAACAGTGGTACCGCACCAAAACTGCCGGAGGAGCCGGATTGGTCGGCACGCAGAGCCACCTGAGGAGACCAGGTGGTGCCAAACAGAAATTCAAACGGGCTGACTTTACCGAAGAACTGCCACGCCTCGTACAGCACTGACGCCAGAATACCGAGGGTGGTCAGTACCGCCACACCGGAGCTGGCAAACAGCAGACGGCGGACAATGCTTTCAACCTCGGTACGGGCGCGCATATCGGCTTTAATGCGGCGCCAGGTTAACGCAATACCCAACAGCGCCAGCGACAACACCATGCCACTGTGCAACAGCAGAGTACGTTCCTGCAGTTCGATCAGATGGCGCACCGCCGGTTCCAGCTCCGGTGCCGCACTGATACCTGAACCAATAGCCAGGTTATGCACTTTGCTGATGGCCAGCTGAATATCAGACGAGCTGCCCTGCTGAATGGCTTCCGGCAGCTGGGCGATCAGCAGATGATCAATGACCGGCGCTTCGGCCAGCCCCCAGATTAGCAGTAATAACAGTGGCGGCAGGCCCGTCCACAGGGCCATCAACGCACCGTAGTGAGTTGGCAGTGAATGCAGGCGCATGCCTTGGCTGGCAATTGCCCGGGCCCGGTTCCGTCCCAGCAGATAAGCTCCGCCGAGAAGAATCAGAACCGCAATGATCAAGCTACTGTAATTCATGGGTCATTGATCTTTAAGTGGTTGTGACATGCAAAAGCCGAGGCGATTGCCTCGGCTTTTACCGCGGGTCTTCAGACCGCGCTCGCTGCTTACTTAGCGGCCAGCGGTGTCAGATTTTTCACAGTTTTCAGTACGCGGACACGTTCTTCATCCGTCATCGGGATCATGCCCTTATCTGCCAGGTAACCGTCTTCACCCATCGCACGCTCAGAGGTGAATTCAGCCAGATATTCTTCAATACCAGGGATTACGCCAACGTGTGCCTTCTTAACATAGAAGAACAGGGAGCGGCTGACCGGGTAAGAACCATCGGAGATCGCGTCAAAGGTCGGCAGTTTACCGTCAACGGTTGAACCCTGCACTTTATCTGCGTTCTGCTCCAGGAAGCTGAAGCCGAAGATACCGAATGCATCCGGGTTAGCGACCAGTTTCTGTACGATCAGGTTATCGTTTTCACCGGCTTCAACATAAGCGCCGTCTTCACGCAGACCATGACATACCGCTTTGTATTTGTTCTTGTCGCTGTCTTTCATCGCTTTGATGAATGGGAAAGCCTTACAACCACCTTCCATTGCCAGTTCTACGAAGGCATCACGGGTACCGGATGTTGGTGGTGGTCCCAGAACTTCGATTTTCTTCGCTGGCAGAGCAGGGTTTACGTCTTTCCAGGTTTTGTACGGGTTTTCGACCAGTGTGTCGGAACCGTCTTTAGCCGGAACCATTTTTGCCAGCGCCAGGAAGATATCCTTACGGGTCAGTTCCATATGTGGAGCCGCTGCTGTGTTGGCAAATACGATACCGTCATAGCCAACCATCACTTCAACGATCTCAGTTACACCATTTTTGGCGCACAGTTCGATTTCAGAAGATTTGATCGCACGGGAAGAGTTGGTGATATCCGGTGTCGCATCACCCACACCAGAACAGAACAGCTTCAGGCCGCCACCGGAACCGGTAGATTCAACTTTCGGAGTACGGAAGTTTGTTGCTTTGCCGAAACGCTCAGCCACAACGGTAGAGAACGGGTAAACAGTGGAGGAACCCACAATGCTGATGTAATCACGTTCAGCGTGAGCCGTAACACTTACGACAGATGCCAGCATTGCGGCGCCAGCTAACAGAGCTTTTTTCATCTTTGCTTCCTTTTGTATTCCGGTTGTTACCAATCCAGGAACAGCGTTGGCTATTGGATGAACGTGATTATTGGAGCGCAATGTTACAGAAATATGACAGGCAGGCAATTTATTACAACACCATGACAGTTGTGTGACACAGGAATCGGACTGCAAGCCGCATGTTCTGTGGGTATAATGCGCCGCCCGGGCCTGCTGCGCCCTTGTTCTGCCGCCAATAATAAGAGCACCCGATGACCCAGAACCTGCTGAATTCCCTGCTACAACTGAACCGGCTCACCCGGCTTATCGGCGAATCCGTACGCTGGCTGTCATTGCTGATGGTGATCTTTTCCTGTCTTGTGGTCGTGCTGCGCTACAGCTTCAATATCCCGTCCATTGCCTTACAGGAAGCGGTGATGTATCTGCATGCGTCGCTGTTTATGCTGGGCGCGGCCTATACCTGGCAGCAGGGCGGACATGTGCGGGTGGATGTGTTCTACCGCAACTGGTCGCCACAGCGTCAGGCCTGGGTAGACCGTCTCGGTATTCTGTTACTGGTACTGCCGGTGTGCCTGTTTATGCTCTGGGTCAGCTGGGATTACGTGGCCAACGCCTGGGCCATTGGCGAAAAATCGCCGGAAACCGGCGGCCTGCCCTTTGTTTATCTGCTCAAAAGCCTGATCGTCGCCCTGCCGCTGCTGATTATTCTGCAGGCGCTGGCCGAGCTGGCCAATACCTTCGTGCCACACACCGATGCACATGAAAGCGCGGAGGTAGAAAAGCACTATGGCTGAGTTAATGCCGCTGCTGTTATTTGTGCTGGTCTGCCTCGTTCTGATGTGTGGCTTTCCGGTGGCCTTTACCCTGGCCGGTACCTCGCTGCTGTTTGCCGGTGTCGGCGTATTAACCGGTACGCTGGATGATGCCTTCCTGCATGCGCTGCCGAACCGTATGTTCGGCATTCTCAGCAACCAGATCCTGATCGCGGTGCCGCTGTTTGTGTTTATGGGCGTGATGCTGGAGAAATCGCGTATCGCCGAACGTCTGTTGCGCAATATGGGCTTGCTGTTTGGCCCGGTGCGCGGTGGTCTGGGTTTTTCTGTGGTGATTGTTGGCATGCTGATGGCGGCCAGCACCGGTATTATTGGCGCCACCGTAGTGACCATGGGCCTGATCTCGTTGCCGACCATGCTGCGTCAGGGCTACAGTCCGGCGCTGGCAACCGGCAACATCTGCGCAACCGGCACGCTGGGGCAGATTATTCCGCCATCGACGGCGCTGATTATTCTTGGCGATGTGCTGTCCAGCTCGTACCAGCAGGCGCAATTGAAGATGGGTATTTTCAGCCCGGAAACCATCTCAGTGGCCGATTTATTTGTTGGTGCACTGATCCCCGGCCTGATGCTGGTTGCCGCTTATCTGCTGTACATCGGTCTGGTGGCTCTGTTCCGTCCACAAGCCGCACCGGCCGTCAGTGACCGGCCACCACTGGACAGCGCTTTTGTGCTCGAATTACTCAAAGGGTTGCTGCCACCACTAGCGCTGATTATCGCCGTGCTCGGCTCAATTCTGACCGGTATTGCTACCCCCACCGAAGCCGCCGGTATCGGTGCCGGTGGCGCCCTGCTGCTGGCCATTGCTTACCGCGAGTTTGATATTGCGCGTTTAAAAGAAGTGATGGATGCCACCCTGCAGGTCACCAGCATGGTGTTCCTGATCTTTATCGGGGCTGCGCTGTTCTCGCTGGTATTCCGCGGTTTTGGTGGCGAAGAGTTGGTGCATTCGGCCTTTACCAGCCTGCCTGGTGGAGTGTTCAGTGCCATGCTGATCGTGATGCTGGTGATCTTCCTGCTCGGCTTTATTCTCGATTTTATCGAGATCACCTTTGTGGTGGTGCCAATTGTTGCGCCGGTACTGCTGATGATGGGCGTCGACCCGGTCTGGCTGGGCATTATGATTGCCATTAATCTGCAGACCTCATTCCTCACGCCACCCTTTGGTTTTGCCCTGTTTTACCTGCGTGGTGTAGCGCCAAAAGAAATTGCCACCCGCACCATTTATCACGGCGTCATGCCTTTTATTGCCATTCAGCTGTTGATCCTGCTGCTGCTGGCCATCTTCCCGCAATTGGCCACTTGGTTACCGGATCAGCTCTATGGCTGATCCGGCCTGCCGCTAAAGTCGTATTGGCAGCGGATGTGCTGGGGGCAGAAAACCAGTACACTCCGCACAAAATAATTCCAACCAGGTAGAGCCCCATGGATCCGATAAAGGACGCCGTCGACCATTCCCACGAGCACTCCCCTGAAGATGTCCGTGAAGACTGCGAGCCAACCCCCGAAGGCGAGCTGGCCCTGCGCCTGATTCCCACCCGCAGTGAAACCAATGTTCATGGCGATATCAGCGGTGGCTGGGTGGTCGCGCAAATGGACCACGCTGCCGAAAGCGTCGCCAGCCGTCTGGCTCAGGGCCGGATTGCGAACGTTGCATTGGAGTCGGTGGTGTTTATGTCACCGATTCGCATCGGCGCGGCCGTGTGTTTTTATACCCGCCTGCTGGATATCGGCACCTCTTCCATCCGCATCGCTATCGAAGTGTGGACGCAGAATCCGAACGAAGTGGAACGGCGCAAGGTAGTCGACGCCGTGTTTGTGTATGTTGCTATCGATGAAACCGGGCGTATCCGCCGCGTTCCGCGCTGAGGACGGCTGAAATAACAGGAGCCAGAGCGGCTCCTGCGGTCTGTACTTACTGCTTAACCGGACGCGCCCAGCCCGTCACGTTGCGCTGCTTACCGCGTGCCACGGCCAGCTCTCCCTCAGCCACTTCTTTAGTGATCACCGAACCCGCGGCGACCGTTGCGCCGGCACCGATTTTTGCCGGTGCCACCAGCGAGGAATTGGAACCAATAAAAGCGTTGTCGCCAATTTCGGTTTTAAACTTGTTCACGCCATCGTAGTTACAGGTAATGGTTCCCGCCCCAATATTCACGTCTTTACCGATCTCAGCATCGCCGATATAGGTCAGATGGTTCACCTTGGAACCTTCACCGATCACCGACTTTTTCACTTCGCAGAAGTTACCGACCTTGGCACCGTTATGCAGCTCGGCGCCCGGACGCAAACGCGCGTATGGGCCAACATGGCAGTCAGCGGCCACCAGCGCCTGATCGATCATGGAATAACATTCAATCTCACAGCCCTGCCCGATGCGGCTGTTTTTGATCACGCAGTACGGGCCGATCTGTACGCCGTCTTCCAGCACCACATCACCTTCGAACACACAGCCAACGTCGATGCGCACATCATTACCGGCCTTCAGAGTGCCACGGATATCAATGCGCGCCGGGTCAGCCAGCGAGACGCCATCGCGCAGCAGCTGATCTGCCAGCTGGCGCTGATATACACGCTCCAGACCAGCCAGTTGCAGGCGGTCATTCACCCCCTGCACTTCGTATTCATCCTGTGGATGAATCGCACGTACCGCCACACCCTGTTCCACCGCCATGGCGATCACGTCGGTCAGGTAATACTCTCCCTGAGCATTATTGGCGGAAAGCTTTGGCAGCCACTCATTCAGCAACGCGGCTGAGACTGCCAGAATGCCGGTGTTCACCTCACGGATTTTACGCTGCAGATCGCTGGCATCTTTGTGTTCAACAATGGAGAGAATATTACCGGCATCATCGCGCACGATACGGCCGTAGCCGTTCGGATCGGCCAGTTCTACCGTCAACAGCGCCAGAGCATGACCGTCATGGGTCTCATTGAGCAGTTTCTGCAGGGTTTCTGTGCGGATCAGCGGGACATCGCCATACAACACCAGCACGGTGGATGCCGGATCAACTTCAGGCATCGCCATGGCCACCGCATGACCTGTGCCTTTCTGCTCCGTCTGCAGCGCCCAGGTCAGCGGAAAGTCCGTGATCTGTTCTTTGACTACATCAGCCCCGTGTCCGATCACCACATGCTGCTTTGCCTGTGGCAGCGCCGCTGCGCTGTTGAGTACATGCGCCAGCATCGGCTTGCCAGCCAGACGATGCAGTACCTTCGGCAGGTCCGATTTCATACGCGAGCCTTTGCCCGCAGCCAGAGTAACGACGGCCAGTGTCATAACAGCAATATCCACAGAAAATAGTGGCGGCTATTCTAACGGGCCTGCGCTACCTGTCCAGCTGCAGTGCGGCGGACAGGCACCCGCTTTGCTGTGCATTTACACGCCCTGCAGCAACACCAAAGCAAAGTAATTTTGCCCATCAGTCCATATCTGACGGGTTTCAAATCCGGCGCTGCGGGCCATGCTTTGCAGCGCATCGGGGCGGTATTTGCAGGAATTTTCGGTGTGAATACTTTCGCCTTTACGCAGTGCTATCTGCTGACCGGCAACATTAATCATCTGATCAACCTCACTGATCAGATGCATTTCGATGCGCGATTGCTCTGAGTTGTAGCGTGCCTCATGGCGGAAGCGCTGCTCATCGAAGCCAGCGCCCAGCGTCTGATTCAGATGACGCAGCATGTTTTTATTAAAGGCGGCGGTTACGCCCTGCTGATCGTTATAGGCGGCTTCCAGCACCGCCGCATCTTTTTCCAGATCCACGCCGAGCAGAAAATAACTGCCACGCCCGAGCGTCTGGCGCACGCGCTGTAAAAACTGCTGCGCTTCCGGCGGCGTGAAATTGCCCAGGCTGGAACCGGGGAAAAATCCCAATTTGCGTTCGGCTTGTTCAATCTGACGCGGCAGACTGAGCGGCTGGCTGTAATCCACACAGGCGGCATAAATACTCAGCCAGTCGTAGTCGTCCAGCAGACGCTGCGCGGCGGCCAATAAAAACTCACGGCTGATGTCCATCGGCACATAACAATCCGGGCGCAGTGCTTCTAACAGCAAACGGATTTTAAGACTGGCCCCGGCACCGTATTCCAGCAGCACACTGCCAGCCCCGACGATGCGTGCAATCTCACCGCCGTGCTGGCGCAGTAAGCCAATTTCGGTACGGGTCAGATAGTATTCCGGCAGCGCGGTAATCGCCTCGAACAACCGTGAGCCGCGCTCATCGTAGAACAGTTTGGCTGGCAACGTTTTCTGCCGTTGCGCCAATCCTTTCAGAACTTCTTCGCGCAGATCCAGCGGTGCGGGTAAGTGATCGAAAACCTGCAATACCTGTCGTTTCATACCGTGTCTCCCGTCATGCCATCCGTTGTGTGGTGTCATCGGTTTTATATTGTTTTCAGGGCGTTATGCGGTGTCGCGGGCTAAGCGCAGGCCGGTAAACTGCCAGCACTCATGGGGGTAGAAAAAGTTGCGGTAAGTAATACGGCTGTGACCTTCGGGCGTGGCGCAGGAGCTGCCACGCAATACCATCTGATTGCACATAAATTTGCCGTTGTATTCGCCCACTGCACCAGCAGCAGGACGGTACCCCGGATAAGCCTGATAAGAGCTGGCGGTCCACTGCCAGCGGCAACCAAACAGCTGCTGCAACTGTTGCGGATACAACCGTGCAGCGCTCTCCCATTCCGCTTCGGTCGGCAGGCGCGCACCGGCCCAGCGGGCGTAGGCATCGGCTTCGTAAAAACTGATATGGCAAAGTGGCGTGTGCGGGTCGAGCGGCTGGCGGCCGGCCAGGCCGTAGGTACTCCATTCATTATTTTGCCGGCGCCAGTACAGCGGCTGCCGCTCCTGTGGCGACAAACTGCTGATCCAGCTCCAGCCATCGGCCAGCCACCATTGCGGCTGCTGATAACCGCCCTGTTCAATAAACTGCAGGTATTCCGCATTGGTGACTAAGCGACTGGCGATTTCTCCGCCCTGCAGCCACTGGCGGTGACGCGGGGTTTCGTTATCAAAGGCAAAGGCCGGGCCGCTGTGGCCGACCTCGGTAACGCCTTCTGTCAGTGGCAGCCAGTTCGGTGCTGTCTGTTCTGCAGAATGCTGTATGGCCTGCTGATACACAGGTTCCAGCGGATTCTTTGCCCAGCAATACAGCAGGTCGGTGAGCATCAGCTCCTGATGCTGCTGTTCATGATTCAGCCCAAGTTCAATCAGTGGCTGCAGGCCGGCGTCATGCATCAGGGGCTGCATGGCCTGATCAATATGAGCGCGATAGGCCAGCACCTCATCCAGCGAGGGGCGGGATAACAGACCGCGCTGCGCGCGCGGATAAGGCTGGCCAATGCCGTTGTAATAGCTGTTAAACAGATGGCCGAACAGCGGGTGAAATTCCTGATAATCAGGACGGTGGGGTTTAAGCAGAAAGGTTTCGAAGAACCAGCTGGTGTGGGCCAGATGCCACTTCAGCGGACTGGTGAATTCAGCGGCCTGCAACTCGTGGTCGGCGGTATTCAGCGGCTGGCACAGAGCGAGTGTCTGTGTCCGGACCTGCTGGTAAAGCTCCATTTACTTTCCTCCATGACGCACACTGGTCAGACCTTAACCTGACCGAAAGCGCCCGCCATGGCAAGTCCGCATCATGGATTGGCCTGATCAGGACACAGGCCGGTCTGGATCAATCCGGACTTAAACAGGTGGCAAAACGCTGGGCCAGATCCTGGATAAAGTCAGGGTAGCCACTCTTTGTCACAGAAATATGACTGGCCACCGGGTCCAGCTCGCCCTGTTTAACATCCAAACCACGCACCACTGACTGCACCAGCGCCGGTGAGAATTCCGGCTCACTGAACACGCACACCACTTCGCCGGAGGTTAGCTGGTCGCGCATGCGTTGCAGGGTTTTCATACCGGGCTTCTGCTCCGGTGACAGGGTAAAGGCACCGACCTGATTGAGTTGCATGGCCTGCACCCAGTGATCATAGGCCCGGTGAAAAACAAAGAAACCACGACTGCGCAACGGCGCCAGTAACTGCTCAGCGCGCTGTAAAGCAGCATCAACATCCGCCGCGAAGTTACCGGCAGGCAGCTCCAGCGCACCGGCCAGCTGCTGCTGAGCGCGTACCATCATGGCCGGCGAAAACCACCAGTGACCATCGTTCGGCTGGCCTTCTTCACGCAGTTTTGCAACATCAATCCAGATTTTGTCCGGCCAGCGGCGGGCAAAACCGCTGAGGTAAGGCTCAGCCTGAGCACCGGCCCAGATAATGACATCGGCATTCTGGATAACATCAATATCGGATGGGCGCAGGGAGAAGTCGTGTGGCGTCATCCCCGGTGGCAGCAATACGCTGAGTTGTTCAGCTTCCACCAGTGAGGCGGCCATCAGCGCCAGCGGATGAACACTGGCCAACACTTTGTATGGCGGTTCATGGCTGATAGGGGCAGCCTGACCGCTCAGACTGAGACTCAGCAACAGTGAAATCAGCAGCAGCGGCAAATTCTTCATTGTATCGGGGCGTTCCTGTCGTAGAATTGCAACATTATAACCTAATCTCCGAGGCGCGACGATGGCTCAAAACGTCTATAAAGCCCATGACCACCACGCCTGCATCGACAGTGCCGTTTCCCGCGCCCGCACCCTGTGCGAAGAACAGGGCGCACGCCTGACCCCGGTACGCCAGCGTGTGCTGGAACTGGTCTGGGCCAACCACAAACCGGTTGGCGCTTACGATCTGCTGCCGAAACTGGCGGAAGAAGGTTTTAACTCCGCACCGCCGACCGTTTACCGCGCCCTCGATTTCCTGCTCGATCTGGGTCTGGTGCACCGCATCAGCTCCCTGAATGCCTTTATTGGCTGCACCCATCCGGGCGAAGCGCATCCCAGCTGCTTTTTTGTCTGCCGCGAATGTGGTGAAGCGCAGGAGCTGGATGCCGAGCAGGTGAATAAAATCGCCCGCCAGGCCGAACAGATGCTGGGGGTGAAAGTCGAGCAGCAAATGACCGAACTGATGGGCCTGTGCCCAAGATGCCAGGATGCCGTATGAGCAGCGCCAGTGCCGCAACGATTCTCAGCGCCAGCCAGCTGCAGCTGGTACGCCAGCATAAAACCGTGCTCAACGATATCAGCCTTAACCTTAAAGCCGGCCAGATCATTACCCTGATCGGCCCTAACGGCTGCGGCAAGTCGACGCTGATTAAAGTGCTGCTGGGGCTGGAAACAGCCGATTCCGGCAAGGTCACGCGCCGCCCCGGACTGCGTATCGGCTATATGCCGCAGCGCCTGAGCCTTGATCAGCGCATGCCGTTAACCGTCACCGGCTTTCTGCAGCTGGCGCGCGGCGCCAGCAACGAGCGTATCAGCTACTGGCTCGACCGCCTGAGCATAGGTGCGCTGGCGCAACAGTCGGTGCATGATTTGTCCGGCGGCGAATGGCAGCGGGTCTTACTGGCCCGCGCGCTGCTGATCAAACCCGATCTGCTGGTACTCGACGAGCCGGTGCAGGGGGTTGATGTACAGGGCCAGCTGGAGCTGTACAGCCTGATACCGCAACTGCGGGATGAACTCGGCTGCGCGGTACTGATGGTGTCCCACGACCTGCATCTGGTCATGGCCGCCACCGACGAAGTGATCTGCCTGAATGGCCATGTCTGCTGCTCCGGACATCCGGATACGGTTTCTATTGATCCGGCGTATATCCGCTTATTCGGCGCCCGCCCACAGGGACAACAACAGGCCCCCATCGCTCACTACACCCATCATCACGATCATCAGCACTGTGCCGACGGCCATGTTGAGCACCACGCACCCGGCAAGGAGATTCTGTGAATCTGTTCGATTACTGGTGGCTGATGCCATTAATGGCGGGGGTTCTGCTGGCCCTGGTGGCCGGACCACTGGGCAGCTTTGTGGTGTGGCGGCGCATGGCTTTTTTTGGCGACACCCTGGCCCACGGCGCTCTGCTGGGCATTACCTTTGGCGTGCTTACCGATATCAACCTGACGCTGGCTCTGGTGCTCGGCTCTGTGCTGCTGGCGCTGCTGTTACTGCCGCTGCAGAACCGCTCGCGCTTATCGTCCGATACCCTGCTGGGCATTGTCTCACACAGCACGCTGGCGATTGGTCTGGTGACACTGAGTCTGGCCCAGGGCATCCGCGTCGATCTGATGGGTTATCTGTTTGGTGATCTGCTGGCGGTGGAGCGTATCGATGTACTCTGGATTCTGCTGGCGGCCATTCTCATTGCTGTGCTGCTGTTCTGGCAGTGGCGGGCGCTGCTGGCGATTACCGTCAGCCAGGAACTGGCTGCGATCGATGGCCATCCGGTGCAACGTCTGAACCTGATGCTGATTCTGCTGCTGGCGTTACTGGTCGCTCTGGCCATGAAGGTTGTGGGGATCTTACTGGTAAGCGCCCTGCTGATTATTCCGCCGGCGGCGGCGCGCAGTCTGGCGCGTACACCGGAACAGATGGTGTTTCTGGCCAGTGCGACCGGTGTTATCTCGGTGCTGTTAGGCTTGTGGGCATCGTTCCGTTTCGATACGCCGGCCGGCCCCAGCGTGGTGGTTGCGGCTACCGCCCTGTTTGCATTCAGTCTGGTGCTGCAGAGTCTGCGCGACGCCCGACGTCCTGCCTGACAGCAGCACCAAACACAAACCAAACATAAATAACGGACAAAAAAAGACCCGGTCGCCATTGGGGGCAAACGACCGGGTCAACTTCGGATCATTGGGGAAGTACCGAAGAAAAAGAACTACCTGAAAAAGCATCCAGAGAGAAGTCATGCGTCTGGTCATCAATTCCCGAAAGAATGATTAAACTATAGCCACGGATTCGTAATTTGCTGGCTGCAGAGACGCATTTCAGTTGTATTTTCTTATGACGAATAGCTGCGCAATAAATATCAGCAATGACAGTAGGACCGGATGATCTGTAGCTCTGCGGCCGCCGTAAACGGCCTCAGAAAAAGGCAGGAGGCCGGCAAACGCCGGCCAGAGTCAGGCTTCTGGTGTTTCTTCTGTTTCCGCAGCCACATCTTCGGGCGGCAGCAACCAACTGTTCAGACGCTTTTGCAGTTCGTCGGTGCCTTCACCATTCAGCGATGAATAGGTCTGCACACTGACCAGCTTACCCAGCGACGATACCGCCTTGCGCACCTGCAGTAAGGCACTCTGCGCCGGGCCGCGTTTCAGTTTGTCGGCCTTGGTCAGCAGAATATGCAGCGGCATTTCAGAGCGCTTCGCCCACTGAATCATAGCGTTGTCGAATTCTTTCAGCGGATGGCGGATATCCATCAGCAGCACCAGACCAATCAATGCATCGCGGTTCTGCAGATAATTATCCAGCTCGCGCTGCCATTCGTTTTTCACCGCCAGCGGCACTTTGGCAAAGCCGTAACCGGGCAGATCGACCAGTGCCAGCGGCAATTCGCCAATCTGGAAATAGTTAATTAACTGCGTACGGCCTGGAGTTTTACTCGTACGCGCCAGTTTTTTGTGACCTGTTAACCTGTTCAGTGCACTGGATTTTCCCGCGTTGGAGCGGCCGGCAAAGGCTACTTCCCGCAAAATATCCATCGGACACTGGCTCAGCTTCGCGGCGCTCTTAACGAAGTGAGTGTTGGTATAGGTCAAGGATTCCTGTTCTATCATGGGGTAAACGTAATGACCGTCCGGAAATTAATGTTATATAATGCTTGGCCTTTGGATGACGCACCCATTCTATCACAGGGCGATGAGTCCGGGGCTAAGCTGTTTTAACCATCTAAAACATGCAATCAGAGAGAGACTCCTATGATTAAAAAATTAGCGGTGATGGCTGCTGTAACCGCAGCGATGAGTGCAAATGTTCAGGCCTTCGACGTAGCGGCTAAATACCAGCAGACCTGCAACGCATGCCACTCAATGGGAGTTGCCGGTGCACCGAAATCCTTTGATAAGGCCGCCTGGGAGCCTCGTATGGCTAAAGGTATGGATGCTCTGATAACCAGCGTCACCAACGGCTTGAATGCCATGCCGCCACGCGGCCTGTGCATGGACTGTACTGCTGACCAGTACAAACAACTGATCAACTACATGGCAGCGCCCAAGTAAGCGCGCCCCTGAGTAGTAGACGAATTCACATACAACCTGGACCTGATGATGAAAAACCTGTTGATTAGCCTGATCGTTTCTGCCGGACTGATGTCCGTTGCTCACGCCGGTGATGCTGAAGCCGGTAAAGCAAAATCTGCTACCTGTGCGGCCTGCCACGGTGCCGACGGTAACAGTCTTGCACCAACTTTCCCGAAAATTGCAGGCCAGGGTGAGCGTTATCTGATCAAACAGATCAAAGATATCCGCGATGGTAATCGTCAGGTTCCGTCAATGGCTCCTTTCGTTACCGGCCTGAGCGATACCGATATTGCTGATCTGGCTGCTTACTTCAGTGCTCAGGTGCCAACTACTGGTGGCGCAAAAGAAGAACTGGTTGAACTGGGCCAGCGTATCTACCGCGCCGGTATCGAAAGCAAAGGCGTTCCGGCTTGTCTGGCATGCCACGGTCCTGACGGTAAAGGTATCGAAGCCGCTGGCTTCCCACGCCTTGCTGGTCAGCACGATGCCTACACCCAGGCTCAGCTGACTGCATTCAGCATGAACCAGCGCACCAATGATGGTGATACCCGCATGATGCGCGATATCGCTTATCGCCTGCATACCACTGAAATCGAAGCAGTGTCTTCGTACATTCAGGGTCTGCGTTAATCCGCAGATAAAAAAAGAAGGTGGCCTCGGCCACCTTTTTTTATGCCTGCAGCGCACAGCCCCTTGACCCGTCTTTGCATTTTGACGGTGGGCGATACCGAACCTTTATGCAAAAATGCGTCTAACAAAATCTGATTAATAAGAATGGAGTAACCCATGTTGTCACAGGTAACCAAATGGATGGCAGCCGCTGTATTGCTGATCAGCGCCAGCGCCAGCGCCCAGGCTGCAGAATACGAAGCCGGTAAAGAATATAAAGTACTGGCCGAGCCGGTACCTGTGCTGGCCGATGGCAAAGTGCATGTCGAAGAAGCTTTCTGGTATGGCTGCCCGCACTGTTTCCACCTCGAAGACATCATCACTCCATGGAAGAAAAACCTGCCGGCCGACGTTGCCTTTGAAGGCGTTCCTGCCATGTTTGGCCGCGCCTGGGTGTCCCACGCACAGTTCTATTATGTAGCGGATGTGCTGGGCGTACTGGATCAGGTACACGGCGATATTTTCAAAGCCATCCATGTTGAACGTCAGCGTCTGCTGGACCGTGATGATCAGCGCGATTTTCTGGTCGCCAAAGCTGGTGTAAAAGCTGCTGATTTCGATAAAGCGTATGAGTCTTTCACCGTGAAAAGCCGTATGAAGCAGGGTGATCAGCGTATCCGCGCGTTCCAGATCTCCGGCGTACCGGCACTGATCGTACAGGGCAAATACATAATCGACGCCACTTCAGCCGGCGGCCAGGACAAAATGCTCAACGTTGCTGACTACCTGATCGCCAAAGAGCGCGCAGCACTGTCCGGCAAGTAACATGACCCATTTCTGCACTCTGCAGGAATTCACAGCGGCACCCCGTGCCGCTGACACCCTTCGTTTACTCTCCTTCAATATGCAGGTCGGCATTCAGACCGGCGGCTATCACCACTATCTGTTACGCAGCTGGCAGCATTTATTACCCTGCCGTGAACGCGACTGGGCATTAAGCCAGATTGCACAGTTAATCAGCCCCTTCGATATTGTTGCCCTGCAGGAAGCCGATGGTGGCAGCTGGCGCAGCAGCCAGGAAAATCAGGTCGAACGTCTGGCACGGGAAGCCTGCTTCCCGCACTGGTATCAGCAAATCAACCGCAATCTGGGCAAGCTGGCACAACACAGCAATGGTTTACTGACACGACTGCCGGCGGCACGGGTGGAGCAACATGCACTGCCCGGCCTGCTACCCGGACGCGGCGTAATGCTGTTGCGTTTCGGTGAAGGCGAGCAGGAACTGGTGGTTGCCATCACGCATCTGGCACTGGGCAAACGCACACAGTTCAGCCAGCTCGATTTTCTCTGCGATCTGGTGGCCGATGCGCGGCGGCTGGTAATCATGGGCGACCTCAATCAGGAGAGTGAAATCCTGCTGCATCAGAGTCCGCTGAAGCGGCTGGCACTGCACCGGCTGGAACAACACCTGCCGACCTACCCCAGCTGGCAGCCCAGCCGCGGGCTTGATCACATACTGTTAAGCGACAATATTGAGCTGAAGCGCATCGCCGTTATTGATCATCCGCAGTCGGACCATTTGCCCGTTGCCGCCGAGATTGTCCTGCCCGGATAAGCTGACGCCGGTCATGATTTTTCCGCCATCCGGCGCGGCAACTTCGGTTGCCTTACCTATACTTAGCCTGACTATTTTCAAAGCCCACCAATAGAAGTAACCCGAGGACGCAACATGGCAGAGGGAACAGGGTCGGATTCCGCCCGGCGCTGGCGCGACAAATATCTCGACCTGTTAGACAGCCACGAGAAACTCAAAAACTCTTCAGAACAACAGCACGACCAGATGCGCCGTGGCCTGGTCATGGTATCCCTGCTGGCTGAAGGCCAGGCTGCCGGTGTCGACAAATCACTGAACGATCTGCGCGAAGCCCTGAAACCCGGCGCCAATGGCATGAACCGGGTAATGGATGAGCTGGAGCGGGCCGTCAAACGTTTTGAAGAACAGAACACCGCCCAGGCCGAAGTGCTGTTGGGACAACTGGCAGACACCGCCGAAAAACTGAGCCTGTGCCCACTGCCCAAACCACTGCTGAAACGCATCCGAGAAATCCGCAAAGGTGCTGCAAATGAGCTGCTAAGCTGGTCCGGCTACATCAACCAGCTGCAGAGCTGGATTCAGATCTTAGGTGAAATTGCCACCCTCGAAGGCTTTGAAGAACAGCGCAGCAGCAAATGGTGGCAGCGCTGGTTTAAGCCCAGCGACAGCAGCGATGAAGGTGACGATAACAATATTGTTTCTGACAGCGATGCAGAACATGACGACCATCCGGAATCTGAACCGGGCTTTTCTCATATCGCTCAGGAAGTCTCTGAAACCCTGCTCAACCTGCTGTCACAACTGGTAATTCCTGACCGCCTGAACCATACGGCCCTGAATCTGCAAAACCGTCTGCAGGAAGGTCTGAACTGGTATGAACTGGTGCCTCTGCTGGAAGACACCACCGAATTCCTGCTTGAGTGTCTGGGCAACAGCCAGACCGAGCTGGAGCAGTTTCTGCAAAGCCTCGATCAGCGCCTGAAAGCCATTCAGATACTGGTCAGTGAAGCCAGCCAGGGACAACTGGAGCGCAAGCGCGCCCGCCTTGATCTCGACAGCATGGTGCGCGACCAGATTGCCGATATCCGCTCGGTAGTCACCGGCTCCGGCGATCTCGGCGAGCTGGGCGTCAGTGTGCGTGATCACCTGACCATGATCGTGCAGGCGATGGAGAAATATCAGAAGGAAGAAGAAGAGCGCGAAGAACGCCTCGCCGCCAGGCTGGAAATGCTGCAGGCGCGGCTGAGCGAAATGGAAAAAGAAGTCACCGAAAGCCGGGTTGCCATCGAAGAACAGAAGCGCCGCGCCACCCACGATAACCTCACCGGCCTGCCCAACCGTGATGCCTATCAGGCGCGTCTGGCGGAAGAGCTGCTGCGCCGCAACCGCTATGGGGGTTCGCTGGCTTTGGTCGTGGGTGATGTCGATCACTTCAAACGCATCAACGATAATTATGGCCACCTGGCCGGTGATAAAGTGCTGCAACTGATCGCCCGCTCATTGCGCAAAAACCTGCGCGATGTCGATTTTATCGCCCGCTACGGCGGTGAAGAATTTGTCATCCTGATGCCGGAAACCAATACCGCCGATGCGATGATTGCCGCCGAGAAGCTGCGCGCCAAAATCGAAAACAGCCCGTTCAACTTCAAGAAAGAACGGGTTCCTATCACCATGTCCTTTGGTGTCAGTGAGTTTCATGCACTGGAATCACCGGACGCCGTTTTCGATCGTGCCGACAAAGCGCTGTATCAGGCCAAAAACGAAGGCCGTAACCGTATCTGTCAGGGCTGATAGCCCTGACAGATAGCGCCACAATGGCAGAAATCTGGCTATTACTATTGATCTTTTCTTTCGCTCTGATAAATTCCCGCGTCAAATCTTTCGATTCGAAACATAGCGATGCCAAAACGCAATACGGTACAACGCCGCCACGGCATTCTCAGCCAGCTGAGCAAGCACGGTCAGGTACAGGTCGAAGAACTGGCGCGGCGTTTTGATACCTCCGAAGTCACCATCCGCAAAGACCTTGCGACTCTTGAGCAAAGCGGCCTGCTGCTGCGCCGCTACGGTGGCGCAATTCCGCTGCCAAGCGAGCTGATGAGTGAACCTGCGGGCACGGATGATGGTCAGAGTCCTGCTCAACAGAAAGTTTCGAAACGAAAGCAGGCAATTGCCCGCGCCGCCGCCAGCTGTATCCGCGACCATAACCGCATCATTATCGATTTCGGCAGTACCACCGCCGCACTGATTCCTGAGTTGCAGAGCAAACGTGGCCTGGTGGTGATGACCAACTCGCTGAACGTTGCCAACGCCGTGCGCGAGCTGGAAAACGAGCCCACGCTGCTGCTCAGCGGCGGCACCTGGGATGCCCATTCCGAGTCCTTTCAGGGCCAGATTGCCGAACAGGTGCTGCGCTCTTACGACTTCGACCAGCTGTTTATCGGCTGCGACGGTATCGACCTCGAACGCGGCACCACCACCTTTAACGAGCTGCTGGGCTTAAGCCGGGTGATGGCCGAAGCGGCGCGCGAAGTGATTGTACTGGCCGAAGCCGACAAGGTCGGGCGGCGCATCCCCAACCTCGAATTACCCTGGTCAGCGGTCAATATCCTGATTACCGATGACCGGCTCAGCACTGAGCAACAGACATTAATCGAACAACAGGGCGTGCGCGTAATCATCGCAGCGCCAGACAACGGAGAATAAAAAATGTGTGGCATTGTCGGCGCGGTAGCGCAACGTGATGTGGCGGAAATCCTGCTCGAAGGTTTAAAGCGTCTGGAATACCGCGGTTACGATTCCGCCGGTCTGGCGATCATTAATGATCAGGCCGAACTGAAACGCCTGCGTCGTCTGGGTAAGGTTCAGGCACTGGCCGATGCGGTCAAAGCCGACCCGCTGCCGGGCGGCACCGGCATCGCCCACACCCGCTGGGCGACCCACGGTGAACCGTCCGAAGCCAACGCCCACCCGCATATTTCCGGCGACATCGCCGTGGTGCATAACGGCATCATCGAAAACCACGAAACCCTGCGCCGCGAACTGCAGGCTCAGGGTTATGTGTTTACCTCGCAGACCGATACCGAAGTGATTGCGCATCTGGTCGAGCGCGAACTGAAAAGCGCCGACTCGCTGCTGGCCGCCGTTATGGCCGCCCGCAGCCAGCTTCACGGCGCTTACGGCATGGTAGTGATCGAGCGCCAGCAGCCAGAGCATATGATCGTCGCCCGTTCCGGCAGCCCGCTGGTGATTGGTTTTGGTATTGGTGAGCACTTTGTGGCGTCTGACCAGCTGGCCCTGCTGCCGGTGACACGCAAATTCGCGTTCCTCGAAGAAGGTGACGTAGCCGAGATCCGCCGCGACGGCGTCAGCGTTTACGATCGTGACAACAACGCCGTTGAACGCGAAGCCCACGAAAGCACCGTCGAACACGATGCCGGTGACAAAGGCGAATTCCGCCACTACATGCTGAAAGAAATCTACGAACAGCCGCAGGCCATTGCCAATACCCTCGAAGGCCGCCTGTTTAACGGCCAGCTGAACCTCGAAGCACTGGGCGATCTGAGCGGTATCGAGCAGGTACAGATCATCGCCTGCGGCACCAGTTATCACGCTGGTATGACCGCCCGCTACTGGATCGAAGATATTGCCGGTGTGGCCTGTAATATCGAGATCGCCTCGGAATTCCGTTACCGCAAATCCGTGGTGCGCCCCAACAGCCTGCTGGTCACCATTTCCCAGAGTGGCGAAACCGCCGACACTCTGGCCGCCCTGCGTCTGGGTAAAGAACTGGGCTTCAGCAAAACACTGACCGTCTGTAACGTGCCCGGCTCTTCACTGGTGCGCGAATCCGATATGGCGCTGATGACCCGTGCCGGTGCCGAAATCGGCGTGGCCTCCACCAAAGCCTTCACCACCCAGCTGGTTGCTCTGCTGCTGCTGACCGCGGCACTGGGTCGTGGCCGTGATATGGATAAAGCCAGCGAACAGCGTATCGCCGACGCCCTCACCAGCCTGCCGGGCTTGATCGATAAAGCACTGCAGATGAACACCGACATTCAGAAACTGGCCGAACATTTTGCCGAGAAGCACCACGCCCTGTTCCTCGGCCGTGGTGACCAGTACCCGATTGCGATGGAAGGTGCGCTGAAGCTGAAAGAAATTTCTTATATCCACGCCGAAGCCTACGCCGCCGGGGAACTGAAACACGGCCCGCTGGCACTGATCGACGCCGAAATGCCGATTGTCGTGGTCGCGCCGCATAACGATCTGGTAGAAAAACTGAAGTCGAATATCGAAGAAGTGCGCGCCCGTGGCGGCGAGCTGTACGTGTTTGCCGACGAAGCGGCGGAAATCAGCCCGCAGGCCAATATGCAGGTGATGGCCGTTCCGCACTGCGACGACATCGTTGCACCGGTGCTATACACCCTGCCGCTGCAGCTGCTGAGCTACCACGTTGCCGTGATCAAAGGCACCGACGTTGACCAGCCACGCAATCTGGCGAAATCGGTTACTGTGGAATAAAGGGGAACATCATGGCCAATGAAAGTGTAGCATCAAAATAAAGTTGGTAACTGAAAAATAAAGTCGGTAACTAACAAAAAAAGTTGGTAACTTTGAACACCTATGGCAGAGTCATGCTATCTCCATAGGCGTTCAAAGAATGAGCAACTTGAAACTGGACAAGCGCACCATCCAATGGCTTAAGGCCAAAAGAGGCTTTGGAAATGGTGCCAACTACTCCCCCTGGCTTACGGTCAGGGATGTACCTTCGCAAGGTCGCGCTCACAGAGTGCACGGGCACCTGACGCAACGCACACACCACCTACTATCCGATCTTGAGTTTTCCACCTTTCTTCTGCTCGAATGGAATCCATTTGTTGTTGATATCAGAGAACAATTTCCTCTGGATGTCGAAGAGACCACTGCAATTGCAAAGGAGCTTGGGATTCGCCACCCTGAAATATCGGGACACACCCATGTCATGTCCTCAGACTTCCTTGTGGATATGCAGGAATCAGCCATGGGGCCAATCAAGAAAGTAGCAATCCAGGTGAAGCCACTTGAAGCGCTCATGGATAGTAGAACACTTGAGAAATTGAGAATTGAACAACGGTACTGGGAAAAACAGGACGTCACCTGGAAGATTGTGACTGAGAGGGATCTTCCACCGACCTACATCAAAAACCTCATTTTTTTACACCCGGCAGCACGCCTGACCGAGCCGATGGAAGTACTGATAGCAATGATTCCTGAGATTCATGCACATCTATCTCGCTATCAGTCAACAAAATTGCCGGATATCGGGATGATGATCTGTAGTAGTTCAGACCCGATCTGACAGTCGCCCGTTTTAAGCTGGTGCCTGTCAGGTTACATCTGGGTTAAATTCTTTTCTGCCCAGATTCGTTTTCCATCCAGTAAAGTGTCCATTGGTGTTCGGCCGCAGCACATTTTACCCTGATGGGTTCGTTCATTGTTGTAATATTCCAGCCACTCGTCCAGATCTTTCTGTAGCTCATCCAGAGACTGA
>NZ_JAJAEL010000046.1 GCF_020447205.1 Thalassolituus alkanivorans | reverse complement strand
TCAATATAGCCAGCACCGATATTAGCGTTGTTTTTCTCCAGTGCCGCTACTAAATCATCAAAGCTGAGCTGGTAGGCCAGCAGTCTTGAAGGTTCCGGCGTGATGTGGAACTGCTTCTCGAAGCCGCCAATGGTATTGACTTCGGTGACGCCGGGAACCAGGCGTAACTGCGGACGGATCACCCAATCCTGTAAGGTACGTAAGGCCGTCGCATCATAGGGCTCACCATTTTCTTGCAAGGTGCCCGGTTTCGCATGCACTGCATAGTGAAAGATTTCACCGAGTCCTGTGGCAACGGGCCCCATCACCGGACCGATTCCTGAAGGCATCTCGCTTTTTGCCTGCTGCAAGCGCTCGTTGATAAGATTGCGGGCAAAGTAAATGTCCGTGCCTTTTTCAAACACCACGGTCACTTGGGACAGAGCATAGCGTGATACCGAACGTGTACTCTCCACGTGGGGCAGCCCCGTGATCGCCAGTTCTACCAGGTAGGTAATGCGTTGCTCCACTTCCAGCGGTGAGTAGCCTGGGGCTTCGGTATTGATTTGCACCTGGACATTGG
>NZ_JAJAEL010000045.1 GCF_020447205.1 Thalassolituus alkanivorans | reverse complement strand
GACTGGGGTGAAGTCGTAACAAGGTAGCCCTAGGGGAACCTGGGGCTGGATCACCTCCTTAAACGATACTTCAGTCGTCTCAGTTAAGTGCTCACACGTAATTGTCTAAATCTTTGTGATCTGATGTAGGTCTGTAGCTCAGGTGGTTAGAGCGCACGCCTGATAAGCGTGAGGTCGGCAGTTCAACTCTGCCCAGACCTACCAACTTCAGATATATGAAATGGGGCTATAGCTCAGCTGGGAGAGCGCCTGCCTTGCACGCAGGAGGTCTGCGGTTCGATCCCGCATAGCTCCACCACTTCATACCTTGATTCGTTATCAGCTTTAAATTGTCTTGTATAAGACCATTTAAAACTGATAGCAATATCAGATTGCTCTTTAAAAATTAGGATACATGAGAATTGAGATTCTCAAGCGAACTTGCAGTTGCTTGGCGATAGCAATTAACTCCACGCCATAAAGTTTTGTTCTTCATAGCTTGTAAGAACTGAAACGGTTTGGGGTTATATGGTCAAGTGACTAAGCGTGCACGGTGGATGCCTTGGCATCTGG
>NZ_JAJAEL010000044.1 GCF_020447205.1 Thalassolituus alkanivorans | reverse complement strand
GGAATCTGACACTGTCTCAGCTGTCGATTCATTTTGCCGGGCGGTTAGACGCTCATATTGATCTGTAATTCGCTGACACAGAATTTTGAACACCCTCCCGAACACCAATGGACACTTTACTGGATGGAAAACGAATCTGGGCAGAAAAGAATTTAACCCAGATGTAACCTGACAGGCACCAGCTTAAAACGGGCGACTGTCAGATCGGGTCTGAACTACTACAAATAATGTGTTCGGCTTTATATGTGTGGTTATCCTTTTGATGTCTTATCTTGGACAGGACAGCAACACCAATCTGGTGCGAAATATTGTATCGACTGTTTCAGCGATTGCTTTGATATGCATTATTTATATGAACTCATATTCTATTAAAATTCGCCACTGGTTCTGGTTATCTTTGATTTCAACTGGCAGTTTGTATGAGTTCTTACATGGAATCTGGTGGTTCTACCCATTAGATCCTCGCGTTGCACTTAGTTTCTTGTGCTTCTTTATTCTTTCTGGTGCTAATTTATCCATCTTCATTGTTTCACATTTAAAAAATAAAGCAGCTGATTGATCGACTAACAGGTGGGGTTCCTATCGTTTATTTCTAAGGAGCCCCTACTCCCGTGGGGTTTATCTGCTATGGTTTTTTCTTTACAGATCGCTGACCACACCATCCGCAATATGCTTATCCTTCAGCTGCACATAATTCTCCGCCCCATAGGTAAAAAACTGAGTTCTCTTTCGGTAACAGGTCGTGCCTGTTTAGCCGGGTTGCCAACGTATAAATAATCGCTTTCTAAAACCTTGCCTGGGGTTACCACAGAACCGGCGGCGACGATCACTTCGTCTTCAATAATTAATAGGACACTCATTGTAGCAATCGGTCATTTTTTAGAAAAACTCAGCAACCCTTTTCTGCATATTTAAATCGTAGGCTGCTCGCGCCGGATTTTGAATGGATTTTGGCGAAGGGATTTATATTTCGGGAGACATCAGATGCGACTCAGCCTCAGGTATATCCTGAAATATAAATAGGCGGAAAAATGGGAGGTTGCTAGCTGAGTGCTGCTTTACATCGGCTCACGCCAGGCGGTGAGAGTAAATAGAACACCCATCTTATTCTGATCACTCCCACACAGTCAGCAGTGTAATGCCTCAGAGCGGCTGATCGTACCCCTCCGCCAGATGCTTATCCTTCAGCCGCACATAATTGCCCGCACCATAGGTAAAAAAGCTGCGTTCTTTTTCGGTAATCGGCCGTGCCTGTTTGGCCGGGTTGCCAACGTATACATAACCGCTTTCCAGACGTTTGCCCGGTGTCACCACGGCGCCGGCGGCGACGATCACTTCGTCTTCGACGATGGCGCCGTCCATGATCATGGATTTCATGCCGATTAATACGCGGTTGCCGATGGTGCAGCCGTGCAGCATGGCCTGATGGCCGATGGTCACATCGTCGCCGATAATCAGCGGGTAGCCGCCGGGGTTGTAGTCGGAGGCGTGGGTAATATGCAGTACGCTGCCATCCTGTACGCTGGTGCGCGCGCCGATACGGATATGGTGCATATCGCCGCGGATGACTGCTAACGGCCAGACCGAGCAGTCGTCGCCCATTTCCACATCGCCGATAATTACCGCACTGCGGTCCACGAATACGCGCTCGCCCAGTTTCGGGCTATGGCCCTGATAGCTTCTTACGTCTGACATTGTGTTCTGTTCCCGCGCTATGATCTTGAATTAAGGCCATTTGACCCAATTTATAAGGCATTGAGCAAGGGTTGCCCGTCAGGCACCTTCACCTACGCCCCTTTTCCGGAAGCGAAGCATCTATGAGCACTTCTTCATCTACCAGCGCAACGGCTGCGACCAATCCGCTGTCAGTAAACCATCGCCTGCCGCCGTTTTCGGCTATTAAACCAGAACATATCAAACCTGCTATCGAACAAAGGTTGAACCAGAACCGCGAGCGTATCCGCGAGTTGCTGGCCACGGTCAGCGAGCCGACCTGGGATAACTTTATTGCGCCGATGGAAGCCTGGGACGATGAGCTGAGCCAGGCCTGGTCGCCGGTCGGTCATTTAAACGGTGTGCTTAACAGCGATGAACTGCGCGATGCCTATAACGCCTGCTTGCCGCTGCTGAGCCAGTACAGTACCGAAATGGGGCAGAACAAAGCGCTGTGCGATGCCTACAAAAAGCTGCGCGCCTCGGCGCAGTTCGACAGTCTGAGCACTGCACAGAAAACCGCGGTGGAACATGCCCTGCGCGATTTCCATCTGGCCGGTGTCGATCTGCCGGACGATAAAAAAGCCCGCTATGGCGAAATCCGTCAGCGTTTGTCTGAGCTGACCTCTAAATTCGGCGAGAACGTACTGGATGCCACCAATCACTGGAGCAAACTGATCAGCGATAAGACTGAGCTGGCCGGTCTGCCCGATAGCGCCCTCGACCTGCTGGCGCAACAGGCTAAAGCGCATGAGCAGGAAGGTTATCGTTTAACGCTGGATTTCCCGTCCTATATGCCGGTGCTGACCTACGGTGAAAACCGCAGCCTGCGCGAAGAAATGTACACCGCCTATGTTACACGCGCCTCCGATCAGGGCCCGGATGCCGGCAAGTTTGATAACAGCCAGCTGATGAATGAAATTCTGACCCTGCGTTACGAGCTGGCGCAGCTACTGGGTTTTGAGTCGTATGCCCACTATTCGGTAGAAACCAAAATGGCCGGCTCACCGGACGAAGTGCTGGAGTTTTTAAGCGATCTGGCGGCCAAAGCGAAACCCCAGGCGGAGCGCGAATTTGCCGAGCTGAAAGCCTTTGCCGCCGAACAGGGCTGCGCTGATTTACAGCCGTGGGATGTGAGCTTTTACAGCGAAAAATTACGTCAGGCGCGTTACGCCATTTCGCAGGAAGATATCCGCCCGTATCTGCCGGTTGATACCGTGATTAACGGTATGTTTGAAGTGGTATCGCGGCTGTATGGCCTGAGCTTTGAAGAGCAGAAAACCTTCGACAGCTATCATCCGGATGCGCGTTTTTTCCACGTATTAAAAGACGGCGAACAGATTGCCGCCTTCTATCTGGATTTATACGCGCGGCCGAAAAAACGCGGCGGCGCCTGGATGGACGATTGCCGTATCCGTCGCCGTAATGCCGATGGCAGCATCCAGCTGCCGGTGGCTTATCTGGTGTGTAATTTCACGCCGCCGGTTGGTGATAAACCGGCACTGCTGACCCACGACGAGCTGACCACGCTGTTCCATGAATTTGGTCATGGCCTGCACCATATGCTGACACAGATTGATGTGGCGGCGGTGAGCGGCATTAATGGCGTGGCCTGGGATGCCGTCGAACTGCCGAGTCAGTTCCTGGAAAACTGGTGTTACGAGCCGGAGGCGCTGGCTTTTATTTCCGGTCACTATGAAACAGGTGAGCCGCTGCCACAGGAACTGCTGGATAAACTGCTTGCCGCCAAACATTTCCAGAGCGCGATGATGACCATGCGTCAGCAGGAATTTGCCCTGTTCGATTTCCGCCTGCACCACGAATTCCGTGAGCAGCCGGTGGATGTGCAGCAGCTGCTGAACGAAGTCCGTGCTCAGGTAGCGGTGGTGCCGATTGCCGAATTTAACCGTTTCCAGCACAGCTTCAGCCATATTTTTGCCGGTGGTTATGCCGCCGGTTATTACTCCTACAAATGGGCCGAAGTACTGAGTGCCGATGCTTATTCGCGCTTTGAAGAAGAAGGCATTTTTAACCGTGCGACCGGCGAAAGTTTCCTGCAGGAAATTCTCAGTCAGGGCGGCTCGCGTGAAGCGGCGGTACTGTTTGAAAACTTCCGTGGCCGTAAGCCGTCGGTTGAGCCTTTGCTGCGCCACAGCGGTATTGTGGTGGAGGAGGTTGCCTGATGTCTGAGTACAAACCCAAACGTCCGCGCCGCTTTATTGCCGGCGCTGTCTGCCCCAAGTGCAGCGAAATGGACAAGACCGTTATGTACAGTAACGATGACGGCGAAGAAGTGCGCGAGTGCATCAGCTGCGGTTTCAGCCAGACCACCACCGAGCAGGCGCAGGAAGATCAGCAGGCGCAGGAACTGGTGACACGGGTAACGCCCGATGGTAAGCCGATTCTGGACGACGGCGAGCAACCGCTGAAAATTCTCGGCCTCTCGCCCTCAGCTGTTAACACAAAGACGGATTCTGACGCTGACAAAAAGTGACCTTTTTATTGGTTGAGTCATCAGTAAAGAGCCAGTAGACTGACATTATTAACAGCACCCGCTGCCGGCTGTCTGACGCAAGGATGTGTCAGACGGCCGGATTCGTTTTATCTTCCCGCTTTTCTTATTATTCTCTGCTTTTCATCATTCGTTCAGATTCACGCTTTATGCTTGCCGGCCCTGCTTTTATGGCGGCAATGTTTCCGCACCGTCCGGATGCCGGGGCTGTTTTTGAGCATGGTGTCGTTTTCGGGCTTGGGCTTTCAGGACAGGCGTTTTAGACTGTCGCTCCTCAAGCTAATTAACGAGCAACTTATTAAGCAAGGAGCTGCTGTGAAACCGGGTAAAACCCTTCGTTCAATTTCTGCGTTGCTGCCAGTGATTTTGCTGGCTGGTTGTGCAACCTATGGTGCCGGAGTGACCGGTGCTATTCAGGATGTACAAAAAGGCGATTACGCCGCCTCCGAAGCCAAATTTCAGAAAGCCCTGAACCCAAGCGGTAATGACCGCCTGCTTTATCATATGGAGCTGGCGGTGGTTAAACATCTGGAAGGCGATTTTACTGCCAGTAATGTGCTGCTCGATAAAGCGGAGCGCATCGCCGAAGACCTGGAAACAACCAGCATTACCGGTTCCGTGGTGACGCTGATGTCAAACCCGCGTCAGGGTCCATACGGTGGTGCCGATTTCGAGAAAGTCTTTATTAACTATTACAAGGCACTGAACTATTTTGGTCTGGCGCAGCTGGCGACCGACCGCAATGGTTATTACGACGCACTGGAGGGTGCGCGTATTGAGTCCCGCCGCCTGATTATCCGCCTTAACGATCTGAACTCGCGTAAAGGCACCTACGCCGAGCAGAACGATAAAGATCAGCAAACCTTCACCAAACTGCTGAAAATTTTTGAGAAGCTGCAGGGCAATCTGGTGGATATGGATAAACTGCAATACCGCGATGACGCCATGGCGCATTACCTCACCGGTATCAGTTTTGAAATGAACGGCGAGTACGATGACGCCCGCATCAGTTACCAGAAAGCCGCGAAAAGCTATGAAGATGGCTTCAGCAAACAGTTCCGTCTGGACTCAGAAATGACTGCGCAGGCCTGGTTCGACACCATCCGCATGATGCAGAAGGCCGGAGGTTACAACACTGAATGGCGCGCACTGGCAAAGAAAAAACTGAGCAAAGCGCGTCAGGCCGAGCTGAAAAACTGGACAGCTGACAAAGCCCAGATCATCGTGCTGGAGCACAAGGGTCTGGCGCCACAGCGTAAAGAAATGAGTCTGGAGCTGTCGGTGAATCCGGCCCTGCAGGCGCTGGAAATCCGTCCGTATTTCTTTGGTAACGACAAAGCCCAGCTGGCCTGGTTCTATGTGCTGTACGCCGATAAAGATATTTTCGATGCCGTGGCGAACTACCTCGATGCCGCCGAAGTCGGATACTGGTTTAACAGCTTTACCAAGACAGTGCCTATTGGCCCGCTGTGGAATACCGCGCAGGATATGGGTCTGCTGAGTGCCATCGGCGATTCTATGCGCATTACCGTGCCCTACTATTCACCGGTTAAAGCGCTGGGTGAGAGTACCCTGAGCGTTGATGGCGAGCGTAACCTGATGCTGAAATCCTCCAACCCGGCATTGATGGCGGTGCAGGAACAGATGGTTAACTCATCTACCGATATTCAGCTGGCGCTGGCGCGTTCATCATTGAAAGCCTTAACCGCACAATCGGTTGCTTCAGCTGGTGGCAGTGGCTCGCTGGGCAGTATTCTGTCGATGGCCGGTAAACTGACGGCACAACTGACCGATGCTGCTGAAACCCGCAACTGGCTTTTGTTGCCAAGCGATATCCGCATTCGCCGGGTTGTTGTTGAGCCGGGTGAACATACACTGGCGCTGGACTCCACGCTGAACGCGGGCCAGCGTCAGAGCGCACAGGAACAGGTGAATCTGAAAGCCGGAGACATCCATCTGTGGCGCGTACGTACATTGCCTCCTCTGGCCGGTGCGGCCAAAGAAAGCGAAGTAAAACAACTGATTAAAGTATCTGAATAACTCATATTCATTGTCTGATAAGGAAGGACACCATGCTGACAAATATCACCAAACTGACTGCCTGCACTCTGCTGGGTGCCTCTGTGCTGCTGTCTGCCGGTTGCTCAACCAAAGTAACCCGTCTGGCGGCTAACGAAGAAGTGGCGCTGTCTGATCGCTGGAATGCTAAAGACTCCGAACTGGTGGCCAACGAAATGATCACCGACATGCTGTCTTTCCCATGGGCGCGTGACTTCGAGATGGACAATAACCGTCGTCCGACCGTGATCATCTCGCGCATCAGCAACAAGTCGCACGAGCACATTGCCGTCGATACCTTCATCAACGACATCAAGCGTTCCATCATCCGTTCCGGCCGTGCCGGTTTCGTTGCCGGTGGCGATGAGCGTGATGCGGTACGTGATGAGCGTCGCGATCAGGAACTGAACGCCAAGAACGCCAAGGCTCAGGGCCAGGAAAAAGCCGCTGATTTCGCCCTGTCCGGCACCATCAACTCGCTGGTGGATCAGGTGGGCAAAGAACGTGTGACCTTCTATCAGGTAGACCTGAAACTGATCGACATGGAATCCAATATGGAAGTGTGGAACGGTCAGAAGAAGATCCAGAAACTGCAGCAGAAATCCTCTTTCGGATTCTAAGGACAGCCCGTGGCTAAGCGCTTACTGGTTGCGGCACTGGCACTGGGCACAGGCATCAGCCTGCTGTCCGGTTGTGTCGGCAACAGCACCAAACCGGCCAAAGACGCAGCCCGCAGCAGCAAAGCTCCGGCCTGGGTAACGCAGCCGCCGCAGATGCGCGGCATGGCCTACGGCATCGGTTCGATGGAAATCTACGGCAGTGCCACCGATGCGGTAAAACGCGCGGCGGAACTGGCGCGGATTGATCTGGTATCGCAGCTTAAAGTCACCGTCAGCGGTGACTTCAGCAGCGAAACCGTCGAGCTGAGCGGCAGCAACCGTGACAGCGAAGTGCTGCGTACCGTGCGCAACTATGTGCGCAGTCAGGTGCCACCGGCCGAGCTGGACGAAGTGCAGATCAGCGAAACCCATACCGACGCCAAATATGCTTACGCCCTGGCAGAGCTGGATCGTAATGCCGCGGCCGCACGTCTGCGCCGCGATATGAACGATATCGAACAGGAACTGAGCGCCATCGGCGAACTGCAGCCAAGCGGTAACCGCCTGCAACAGCTGCAGCCGTTATTGCCGGCACTGACCCTGTTCGCCAAGCGTGAGCGTCTGGGTGAGCGCCTGACGCTGATCAGCATGGAACGTAAGGCCCCGGCCTTAAGTCCTGAGCTGAAAGCACTGCAGGACCGCATCTACGCCCAGATCGACCAGCTGCAGGTCAGCCTCGAACTGCTCGATGACGGCGCCCAGACCATTGGTGGCGGCGTGCTCGAAGCGCTGACCTCACAGGGCCTGCGCATTCAGGACGGCAGCGACGCCGACCTGCGCTTCGATATCAGCGCCCAGCTGAGCGGCAAAGCCAAAGATGGCAGCCACTACGTGTTTGCCGACAGCCGCGTTACCATCCGCGATGGTGCCGGTCGTGTGCTGAGCTCGTTCAGCAAACAGGCCAAAGGCGTGTCCGGGCTGGAAGACGTGGCCCGGCAGAAAGCTGCACGTGAAGTTGCCAAGCTGATTGGTGATGAACTGGCGGTAGCGCTGGTGGATAAAATCCGCTGATAGATGCAATTCGCTGATGGCTACAATTTGCTGGATGGCTACAATTTGCTGATAGTGGCGATTGTTGCGCAATAAAAAAAAGAGCCTCATTTGAGGCTCTTTTTTTGTCTGGCGTTTGTTACCGCTTTGCGGCTTCGGCTCAGTCAAGCCAGCGGGTCAGCTGATAATCCTTGGAGAACTCCAGCATAAATTCCAGTTTTGGAATCAGCCCCAGCTGACGGACTTTTTCCAGAGCAATTTTATGATTGCTGGTCGCAGTTTTTGGGATCAGCTGCTCCAGTTCATCAAAAATCCGAGCAAAGCGTTTCATATTGTCGGCGCTGGCAATAAACCAGAAATCCGAAAGTCCTTCGTTGGTTGTCGGAAAACCACGTTCATAGCGGAAAAATTTATCCGGATGGCTGAACGTTTTTTCTTCGGGAATCACCTTGCCTGAGGTATCGCGGAAACCAACCCAGCGGCCTGCGTAGAACTTCTCCGGGTCCAGCCGGGAAAAATCGATATCGGCAAACAGTGACATATCAAAGCGACTGACCATGATAAAGTCGTAGCGGACACCGTTTTCTTCTTCGTACTGGCCAACCAGATCGACAGCCCGTTTAAAGGTTGCCCAGCGGCTGTAGATGTTATTTACGCGGTAGAGCTCGCGGGTCTTTCCGCGTAACTTCTTCTTAAAGTCTTTAAAACGCTCGCCAAGCGTTGGCGTAAAAAAGACTTCACTGTTCTGGAAGAGCGCTTTGCGCGGCTGATAGATTTCTTTCAGCTGATCGGCAACATCCACACTCCAGCTATGCATAAAGACGTCACAATTATTGATGCCGAGTATGTGTTGCTTGTACAGATCACTCTCGGCTTCAAAGGTGACTTCCAGTCCACCGTGTTTAAAGTTCTTACCTGCGGCCAGTCCATGCAGGCAGAAAGCAACTTTAGGTTTATCAGACATTCTTGTCTTCCTGTTGATATAAGTAAGCACGCAGAGCGCTTATTTTACCGGCTTGCCATTGGATAACATCGGTGCCGATATAGCGCTGATCGTCGATCTGCAGTTCAAACTCGATCACGGATTTTTCGCCATCGACCAGAATGTTTTTCTCAATGAAATTGATCTTCTTCACTGAAGCAAAAAGCCCGGTCAGAAAATCGCGGATGGCCGCTTTTCCACTGAGATTGACGCCCGGGTCAATGAGAGTGGCATCGTCATCGAAGAAGTTCATAACGGAGTCGAGATCCATTGCATGGAATGCATGGACATAAGCGCGGGATTTCTCTTCGATAACATGACGCGACAATGTGATGTCGTGTTCGAATACTTTAATCGAATGGGAATCGTAAAAATTATAGTAAACGCCGCCTGCCAGGGGTTTTGCCAGAACAGTCTGGCCAGCCAGAATCATTTCGTTGATGGTCGAGGATACAAAATACTGACCATTGATCTGATTCTGTTTGCGGATAACGCTTTTGGCCGCTTCGATAAAATCCCGCGCATGGCGGAAGTAGAAAAAGCCGGCCATGGCATGACGGCTGATCGGCAATTTCTCTGAGGTCTGCCGTACTTCCGCGCGTTCGTTGAGAAGCGCGTAAGACCATTTAGGGTGAACGGATTCAAAGGTCAGCACGCCAGCGTCAGCTTTGCTTTCGCGGTAGAAAGCCAGAGCGGCACTGATATCTTCGCTCAGGTGATGGTCGGCCGAGGAAATGATCAGCTCGTCATCGGCATTCATCGTATCCAGAGCAAGCAGGCAGGTACAGAGTGCACCACCGGTATCGCCGTTGATGTCGATGATGTTGTATTCGCCGGGTACAACAATTTTGATGATGGCATCAAGTGACAGTGCTTTCCGTTCGATTTTCGGCACCATGAAAATAAAACGGGCATCACTGCCAAGGCCGGCAAAAGGAGTCAGAGCATGTTCGAGCAGCGTCTTGCCTGCCACTTCGGTCAGAATTTTCGGGTAAATCCCGCCGGCAGAGGCTTCGTAAAGACCTGCGCCGCTCATTGGAATAATAATATTCATGCTGCGCCCTCGATTTCAGAGATCCGGTTTCTGATGTTGTCGTAGGTGACATCAAAAACAGAATCCACCTTCATTACGTGAGCCTGGCTTGCATAGGCGGCTTTCAGACCGTTTTCGTTATCTTCCACAATCAGACACTGCTGCGGATTTAATCCCAGCCGGGAGATAGCCAGGTTGTACATTTCCGGGTCCGGCTTGCCTTTGGAGACGTCTTCGTTGGAAATGAAAAACTCAAGGTAAGGTTTCAGATGCGCCTGATCCATCATAACGGCAACGGAGTTGCGGATGGAGTTAGAGGCAACGGCTAACTTGTAACCTTGTTTGCTCAGGGATGACAGCGCATATTCATGGTGAAACATCGGCCGGCACAGGTTGTTGACCATCTCCATGGTGTACTGCTGTTTCAGCTCATTAATAAAATCATGTAATGACCGCGGCAGACCTTTCTCCCGTGACAAAATATTCAGCTTGTCGCGCGTGGGCAGGCCATCGTAGGTGATCTCATGTTCGGGACGGGTAATTTCATAACCGAACAGACGCAGTGCTTTATTCAGTGCTTCGTAATGCCAGTCTTTGGCATCAATCAGTACGCCGTCCATATCGAAGATGACGGCCTTAATAACCTTAGTCAAAACGGAAGTACCTCTCTGCCTGTTCCGGAATATCCGTACACAGAATTAAATGATCGCTCTCCAGCAGCTCGCCGGGGAGGTTGCGCAGTTCTGACCATTCGTCGTTAACATCGCGGCGGTGTAATTCCGGAGAAACGATGCAGACCTTTTTACCGGCAGACAGCCACTGCTGTAACTGACCGGCATCAATGTTCAGTCGCTGAAAACCATCGAGCCATACTCCCTGGGCCTGCTCCAGCAGAACGCCCGGTGTTTCGTATTCACTGGCACGCAGAAATGTGGTCAGGCCGTTGCGCAGATATCCCAGCGTGTCAGGTAATGACATGTCGAACATAAAATAGTTTTCGATGCCATGCTGCTGCAGACTCTGGGCCACGGCAGTCTGCAGACCATCGGCCTTAACGTTTAAGGCCAGGCACGGGCGCTGATCGTAACGCAGATATATTTCCAGCATCTCGTCGAACGTCAGTTCTGTACCGTTCGGCATATCGTGGCTGATCATCAGTTTCCCGGCGCAGTCACGGATATCTGTTTCCGTACCGTATCCCATGGAAAAAGAACGGTGGAACGCTGCGACGGTATTTTTTTCTGTGGCGTCGAGCCAGTAGCCCCGGTGAGAAATAATCTGCATGCGATTCTCTTATGATCAGAAGTTAATTGCCTGCTGGTAGACCGGCAGTGATTTGAACAGATCCAGATCACTCGGAATACCTAAGCCGTACATGCCATCAGCTTCGCGGCCAATGTTGTACACACCAATATTGGCGTTTTCTTCACGGTACATATAGGTGTAAACCGGAGCGACATAAAACTCGCCATTAGAGCGCTCATTATTGGCAATCATTTTGTCGGCCTTGGCGACGAAGTCTTTGCCATGGCGGTAGTTATAAATGCCAACGGTTGCTTCATCGGAGACGACAATTTTTTCGACCACTTCAGAAACCCGGCCGTTGTCTTCTACGCGGGCGTAAGACCATTTCGGGTCGTCGGCTTTCATCGTCATTATCAGGCCATCAAGCGCCTGATCATCCATGTAATTCAGATAATCGTTAATATCCACATCAACCCACTGGTCAGAATTGGCAATCATCAGCGGGTCGTCGTTGTTGATGTAATCCCGTGCTTCAAGAACCGTACAGGCGGCACCTTCGGTGATGCCATCAATACCAATAACAACAGCCCCCGGAGCCCAGCTGCACAGTTTGTTCTGCAGATCGTAGTCGGCCAGATGCTGGTTCTGACAGATAAAAATAAAACGGTGGTCGCAGGAGGGTTTGAGGTTGTTGATCACAACTTCAATCATGCGTTTACCCGACAGCGGAATCAGGGGTTTAGGATCGGTATAACCTTCTTTGGCGAAACGACTGCCACGCCCTGCCATTGGGATAACAATATTCAGCATCAGGCATTCTCTTCCAGATATTTATCGTTCAGTGCCCCCGGCAGTTTGACTACCGTGGTGATGGTGTCTTCCAGAGCTTCAAAGTCGGTGTACTCACCGGGCGCAATACGGATGATTGAGCCCGCTCCGTATTCCTGACCTTTCATCCGTGCCCGTCCGGAGACGATAACCGTGATTTCGGTGGCGATTTTGTGGCAATGGCTGGCTTCTTTATCACCAGCCTTAAAATGCTGTACGGCGACTTCAACATCCGTGGTTTTGTAGAGTGTTGGTTCGAAGCCGCCGACAAACCAGCCGCGTACCATATCTTCCAGTTTAAAGCTGTCCATAAAACTCCCCGTTGTTGCGGATTAGCGCTGCGCCAGCGCTGTTTTCGCCCGTGCCGCAGCGGCACGTACCTGATCCGGTGCGGTGCCACCAATATGGTTACGCGCCGCGACCGAGCCTTCCAGTGTCAGTACATCAAAGACGTCGGCGGTGATTTCAGTGGAGAACTGCTGCAGTTCTTCCAGTGTCATTTCGCTCAGGTCTTTGCCGGTTTTCACGCCGTAGCCAACCGCTTTACCCACAATTTCGTGGGCGTCACGGAACGGGATACCTTTGCGCACAACATAATCGGCGAGGTCGGTGGCGGTGGAGAAACCACGCATTGCGGCTTCGCGCATATCGTCTTTGCGGGCAATCAGGTTGGGCGCCATATCGGCGAAGGCACGCAGGCTGTCGCGCAGGGTATCGACGGTGTCGAACAGCGGCTCTTTGTCTTCCTGATTGTCTTTGTTGTAGGCCAGCGGCTGCGATTTCATCAGCGTCAGCAGGCCAACCAGATGGCCGTATACGCGACCGGTTTTACCGCGTACCAGTTCCGGCACGTCGGGGTTTTTCTTCTGCGGCATGATGCTGGAGCCGGTGCAGAAACGGTCCGGCAGATCGATAAAGCGGAACTGGGCGGAGGCCCACAGCACCAGCTCTTCGGAGAAGCGCGACATGTGCATCATGATCAGCGACGCGGCTGAGCAGAATTCGATAGCAAAATCGCGGTCGGATACGGAATCCAGGCTGTTTTCGGTCGGCGCGTCAAAGCCCAGCAGTTCAGCGGTGTAATGACGGTCGATCGGGTAGGTGGTGCCGGCCAGTGCTGCAGCACCCAGCGGCAGCTGGTTCATACGCGCACGGCAGTCCTGCAGACGGGCGTAATCGCGCTCGAGCATGGCGTTCCAGGCCAGCAGGTGATGACCAAAAGTCACCGGCTGCGCAGTCTGCAGATGGGTGAAGCCCGGCATAATGGTGTCGGCTTCTTTTTCCGCCAGCTCCACCAGACCCTGCTGCAGGCGGGTCAGCTCGGCGCTGATGACGTCGATTTCGTCACGCAGGTAAAGGCGGATATCGGTGGCCACCTGATCGTTACGGGAACGGCCGGTGTGCAGCTTCTTACCGGTGATGCCGATCTTTTTGGTCAGTGCCGCTTCGATGTTCATGTGCACGTCTTCCAGTGCCACTGACCATTCGAAGTCACCGCGCTCGATTTCGATACGCACTTCTTCCAGTCCGCGGATGATGTCATCGCGTTCCTGTGCGGTCAGTACGCCGACTTTGCACAGCATTTTGGCGTGGGCGACGGAGCCCTGAATGTCCTGACGGTACATGCGGCGGTCAAAGTCCACCGATGCGGTGTAGCGCGCAACAAAAGCGTCGGTCGGTTCGGAGAAGCGTCCGCCCCAGGAAGCATTGGTGGATGATTGATCAGACATGAGTACCTCAAACTGGTGCATGAATCGGAAATGGCGCGGATTATAACCATTGCGGCAGCGCTCTGTCCCTGTTTTGCCGCCATTCAGCGTTTGCAGGCTTGCCCTGTTGCAGTACTGGCGACAGACTTAGGCTCCGCGCCAGTTCAGGAATCATCACTTTGTCAGTCAGCCATTCAACATCCTCTTCTGCCCGTGGACAGCAGGCGCTGCTGGAAGCCTTTTTCCTGCCTGACCTGTGTAACACCCGTGCGGTGATTATTCTGCTGGCGCTGAGCGAAGCGCTGGTGCTGGCGCTGACGCTGGTCGAGAGCGGTTTGCCGCAATTTTCCTGGCAGCGTTTTACCGTGGTGTCGTTCTTTGTGCAGTGGGTTTGTCTGCTGTCGGTGGCGATTCTGTGTCAGCTGCGGGTTTTGCTGGCGCGGTTAACGGCGATGTCGGCCTCGCTGGTGGCACTGCTGGTGATCGAGCTGGTAACGCTGGGGGTTAGTCTGATCGGCGAGTGGTTATGGCCCCTCGACCGTACTTACACTGACTGGCCCTGGGTACTGCGTAACCTGCTGATTGCCGGCGTCTTCGGCGCCATGGCGATGCGTTATTTCTATGTGCAGAGCCAGTGGCGGCTGAAAACCCAGGCCGAGCTGAAATCGCGGCTGGCGGCACTGCAGGCCAATATCCGCCCGCACTTCTTTTTTAACACCCTGAATACCGTGACTTCACTGATCAGCGTTGATCCGGATAAGGCCGAACACCTGTTGCTCGATCTGGCGCAGCTGTTCCGCGCGGTGCTGAATAACGATGACGCACAGATCCCGCTGGCACAGGAAATTGAACTGGGTCGCCGTTATCTGGGTATCGAGCAGGTGCGGCTGGGCAATGAGCGCCTGCAGGTGAACTGGAAATTGCCGCAGCCGTTACCGGCGGCGCTGAAAGTACCGCAGTTACTGCTGCAGCCATTGCTGGAAAACGCGGTTTACCATGGCATTCAGCCGAGTATCAGCGGTGGCTGGATTGAGGTTGAGCTGGCACAGGAAGGCCAGGCGGAAGATAACGGCGCCTGGTGGCTGACCATCCGCAACAGCAAACCTGAGGGCAGTGGTGAAGCGGGTAACCGTCTGGCGCATAATAATATCCGCGCCCGGCTGGCCGCACTGGATGAACAGGCGCGGCTGGAAGTTGACGATCTGGGCGGGGAATATATTGCCCGTCTGCGTTTGCCGCAGGCTGCGGCGGATGGTGTAACAACCGTTAAGGGAAGTGTATGACCTATCGTGTTCTGCTGGTGGATGATGAGCCTCTGGCGCGGGAGCGCATGAAGCGCTTGTTGCTGGAACACCACGATTTTGTCTGTGCCGGAGAAGCCGGAAACGGCGATGAAACGCTGGCATGGCTGCGCATGCATCGGGCCGATCTGGTGCTGCTCGATATTCAGATGCCCGGCCGCAACGGCCTGGATACCGCCGCCGCGATACAGGAATTGCCGCAACCACCGCTGGTGGTGTTCTGCACCGCTTATGACGAACACGCGCTGCAGGCCTTCGCCGTGAAAGCCATCGACTATCTGCTGAAGCCGGTGCGCAAAGAAGACTTATGCCGCGCGCTGCAGCGCGCCAGTGAATGGCTGGCACAGAGTGGCGCGCAGGCGGATAACGAAGCCACCGTGACCGCCGCCCGTCCCGCCGGCAGCCGCACCCATCTGAGCGCGCGCACGCACAATGGCCTGCAGCTGATTCCGCTGGAAGAGGTGTTTTATTTCTACGCCGATCAGAAATACGTCAACGTCCATCACGAAGGCGGCGAAACCCTGATCGACGATTCCCTGCGTCAGCTCGAAGACGAATTCCCCGGTCTGTTTGTGCGCGTACACCGCAGCGCACTGGTTGCGCTTAACCGCATTGAACGCCTTGAAGCCCTGAACAGCGGTGGTCACAAGGTGTATTTACGCGGCCTGGCTGACGGCGTTCCGGTCAGTCGCCGGCATCTGCCGGATGTACGGCGGGTGATGAAGGAGCTGTAACAAAGGCTCTGGTGTCGCTCCCGACCCAGATCATTACCCCCATTCATTCCCCGCTGGTATGATGCGGCATTACTTTCTGAATTCATTGTCAGGCCCGGCCTGACCCGCGTTAAGGAATGTCATGTCTGCCGTAACCACGCTCCGCATTGCTACCCGTAAAAGCCCGCTTGCCATGTGGCAGGCCGAACATATCAAGGCCCGTCTGGAAGCGCTGCATCCGGGGCTGGTGGTCGAGCTGGTGACCTTTACCACTCAGGGCGACAAAATTCTCGATGTGCCGCTGGCCAAAATCGGCGGCAAGGGCCTGTTCGTGAAAGAACTCGAAGTTGCGATGCTCGACGGCCGTGCCGATATCGCCGTGCACTCAATGAAAGACGTACCGATGGAATTTCCCGAAGGTCTGGAACTGGGCATTATCTGCGAGCGCGAAAACCCGCACGATGCCTTTGTCTCCAATACCTATAAAAGCATTGATGAGCTGCCGCAGGGCGCGGTGGTCGGTACGTCCAGCCTGCGCCGTCAGTGTCAGATTCAGCAGCAGCGTCCGGACCTTATTATCAAAAGCCTGCGCGGTAACGTGCAGACCCGTCTGAGCAAGCTTGATGCCGGTGAGTTCGATGCCATCATCCTCGCCGCCGCTGGTCTGCTGCGTATGGAAATGCACGACCGCATTGCCTCCTTTATTCCTGCTGAACAATCGCTGCCAGCCGGTGGCCAGGGTGCCCTGGGCATCGAATGGCGGGCCAATGACAGCGCCATCCACGAGCTGTTAAAACCTCTGCACGATGATAAAACCGCCGCCTGTGTGCTGGCCGAGCGTGCTCTTAACCGTCGCCTGCAGGGTGGCTGTCAGGTGCCGATTGCCGCTTACGCCGAGCTGGATGGCGAGTCGCTCAGCCTGCGCGGTCTGGTCGGCAGTGTGGATGGCAAAACCATGCTGCGTACGGCGCAGAGCGGACTGGCCGCAGACGCCGAAGCCATGGGCATTGCGGCGGCTGAAGACCTGTTAGCACAGGGTGCCGGTGCTATCCTGTCCGCCGTTTACGGCCATGACGTGAAGTAATGACAGTGGCCGCCGCTGTCCCCATCGTTGTTACCCGCCCGGACGGTCAGGCGGGTGGGCTGATCGCTGAGCTGAGTGCCCGTGGTTTTCCGGTACGCCATCATCCGCTGATTGAAATTGTGCCGCTGGCCGACGATGAACAGGCGGTGGCCAGTGGTTTGCGCCAGCGTATTCTGGATATTGACCACTACACCGCGGTGATCGCCATCAGTATGAATGCCGCCGCTATTGGTCTGGATTGGCTCGACCGTTATTGGCCGCAGCCGCCACTGGGTATACATTGGTGTGCGGTTGGGCCAAGTACCGCCGAAGTACTGCAGCGGGAAGGTTTCAGTGTGCATTCACCCGTGACAACCTACGACAGCGAAGGTCTGCTGGAGCTGCCGGTGATGCAGAGCGATGTGATCGGTGGCCGTAAAGTGCTGCTCTGGCGTGGTGTCGGCGGGCGCGAAAAACTGGCGTCAGAGCTGACTGCCCGTGGTGCCGAAGTCGATTACGCCGAACTGTACGAGCGCCGTGAAATTGCCTGGAGCGCACAGCAATGGGCCGACACGCTGGCCGGTGAGCCGGTGCTGCTGCTGAGCAGCAATCAGGCGCTGGATATTGTTGAGCAACAGGTGCCCGACTTGGCTCAGCGCGTCAGTGCCATTATGTTGCCCGGTGAACGCGTTGCAGCAGCAGCCCGCAGCCGCGGTTACCGCGAAGTGCTGGTGGCTGCCAGTGCCCGTGATGAAGATATGCTGGCTTGCCTGCAAGCCTGGCGGGCAGCGCAGTAACAAATCAGCGCAGTAACAAATAACAGTGTCAGGGCCACGCCAAGGCCCGGCGCAGAATAAAAGAATATCAATTCAGCGATACAGCAAAGGATTCCGACAGTGACCACAGAACAAAAGGGAACGGATAATCAGTCTGCCGCAGACGCCCCGGTTGCCAAGCCAGTAAAGGCCAAAGCCGCTAAGGAAAAGGCTCCTGCCAGCAGCGCGCAGCGCAGCAGTCCGCACCCTCTGTCATGGATCAATCTGGTACTGATGCTGGGTCTGTTTGCCCTTGCAGCCTATGCCGGCTGGCTGAGCTGGGCGCAGCAGCAGAATACCGCCGCAGAGCTGGCGGTACTGCGTGACCGGGTGGATCAGGCGCAGAACAATGCAGCCGCCCTGAGCGCCAAAGAAGCCGAGCTTCTGGCGCAGGCCAAAGCGCTGAATGAACAGTCGGCACAACTGCAGGAACAGGTGGCACATAATACCGACCGTCTGGGCAAGCTGCCGGGCGCTGAGCGCCAGGACTGGCTGCTGGCGGAAGCCGAATATCTGCTGCGTATGGCCAATCAGCGCTTACAGCTGGAGCGCGACTGGGATGGTGCGCTGAGCATGTTGCAGGCGGCCGATAACGTACTGACCGAAACCCGTAATCCACGTCTTAATCCGGTACGCGCCACTCTGGCAAAAGAAATGCTGGCGCTGCGTACGGCCCCGGCCATCGACCTGACCGGCGCCGTACTGCGTGTACAGGCACTGCAGGAACAGATTACCCAGCTGCCGTGGATTCCTGATCGCCTGATTGCCGAACAGCCTGCCACCGAGGCCGAAGTACCGGCGGCTGACGGCGACGAAACCTGGTACTGGCAGCTGTGGAACAGCGTCAGTACATCGCTGCAGGGCATGATCCGTATCCGTGAACGCAGCGCGCCGGTAGCCGCGCCGCTGACGCCGGATCAGCAGTATTATCTGCAGCAGAATATGCACCTGATGCTGGAACAGGCACAGGTAGCGCTGCTGCGTCAGCAGGCTGATCTTTATCAGCACAGCCTTAAGCGTGTTGGCGGCTGGCTGCAGGACTACCTGATTGTTGATGATGAGCGTACCCGCGCGGCCAGCAATGCCCTGCAGGAGTTACAGCAGTGGAACGTTGCCCCGGCACTGCCGGACATCAGCCGCTCGCTGCAGCAACTGCAGACTCTGGTTGAACAACAGCGCCGTGGCACAGTAGCGCCTAAGGCCGTGGGCGCGGAGGATGCGGCATGAGGGTATTGCTGCTGTTTCTGGTTCTTACAGTGGGGCTGGGGCTGATTACCGGAACACTGGTCAGACTGGATGCCGGCTACGTACTGCTGAGCTGGAATAACTACACGCTGGAAACCAGTCTGTGGGTCTTTATCGGTCTGGTGATGATCGCCATGCTGCTGATGTACATGCTGCTGCGTTTCAGTCTGTTGCTGCTGGGCAGCGACTGGCGTTTTAACGAATGGCGCCGTCAGCGCCGTAACCAGCGTGCCCGCCGTCAGACCACACGCGGCCTGCTGAGTCTGGCACAGGGCCAGTGGCGCCGTGCCGAGCGTCTGCTGACCCTGACCGCTGACGACTCCGATACGCCGTTAATCAATTACCTGGCAGCGGCCCGCGCGGCTTACGAGCAGGGCAAAATGGAAGCCGCCGATGAATGGCTGAAAGCTGCCAGTCAGAGCACCAAAGGCGCCGAGCTGGCCGTCGGCCTGACTCAGGCCGAGTTGCTGAATTCGCGCGGCCAGAAAGAACAGGCGCTGGCGGTATTGCTGCGTTTGCGTCAGAAACACCCGAAACATGCCTACCTGCTGAAGCTGCTGGTAAAAACCTACCTCGACCTGCAGGACTGGGTGGCATTACACGAGCTGCTGCCGCTGCTGCGTAAGGCCACCAAAATTCCGGCCGATAAGATCAAAGAGCTGGAAGAGAACGTTCACCTGCAATTGCTGGAACGGGCGGTGCGTGGCCATGGCCAGCGCCCGGGTCAGGGAGTGGCGGAGCTGAAGCGCCTGTTTCACGATATTCCCCGTCAGCTGCGTTATTCACTGCCGATCACCCGTCGCTATATTGAACTGCTGATCGAGCAGAACGAAGAAGCGCTGGCCGAGCATGAACTGCGCAATGCACTGAAATACGTCTGGCACGATGAGCTGATCAGCCTGTACGGCACACTGAAAGGCGAAGACGCCAGCCGCCAGCTGTTGTTTGCTGAGCAGCAGTTACAGGAGCGGCCGAACGATCCACAACTGCTGCTGATTCTGGGGCGTCTGGCACTGCGTCTAAACGATCTCGACAAGGCGCAGGAATACCTGCAGACCGGCCTGCGTATCAAAGGCTTGCCGGAGCTGCATGCGGAAATGGGTAAGGTGTTGCTGGCCGAAGGCAATGAATCCCGTGCCTGTGAGCACTTCCAGCTGGCGCTGCGTTAACTGAGGACGATGCGGCCGGTCACTGACCGGCCGTTATTGTTCTGGCGTTATTCCAGCGCTAGTTGTTTACCCGCGGCGCGGCGTTCGGCCTGCCATTCACTCAGGCTTTGCGCGGCCTCGTTGCCCGGCAGGCGGGCCAGAATCTCAAAGAAATCCTCGTGCAGATTGCTCTGCAGAATCTCGTTACGCGGACGGCTGCGTACCACATAAACGCTCTGTACGTTCTGATGGTCAAAGGCGCGCCATTCCTGTTCATCTTTGAGGCTGCTGTAGCGGTGGCCTTCCAGTGCTTTGATCAGCTTGCCGGTGTTCAGTGAGCCAGCACGTTCCGCGGCAGCCTTAAACTGATAGACGATGTTGTAGGCCGATGCCGCAGAGCTTGACGGATAGGCGCCGTATTTAGTCACGAAGGCTTCAACAAAGGCTTTACCTTGCGGATAGTCGTAGCGGTAAGGCACCTGCCAGCACCAGGGCACAGCCCCGATAACGCCTTCCATAATGCCGGAACCGGCCGACTTGGCCATGCCCAGGGTCAGATTGGGCACGATAATGGTCATCTTGTCTTTCAGGCCCATCTGCTGAGCTGCATGCAGTGCCAGCGCCATATCATCACCAAACTGTACCAGCATCAGTACATCGGCACCGGAGTCGCGCGCGGCTTCCAGTGCGGTGCGCATATCACCATCACGCGGACGCGGATAAGTTACACGCACGCTAGGGTGAGCACTGGTATCGGTGGTTTTGGTGAAGGTGCGCAGTGACTCTTCGGTCGACCAGCCCCAGCTGTAATCGGCGGTCAGATAAAACAGCTTTTTGCCCTGCAGGCTGTCATTCAGATAAGACGCCAGTGCCTTGGCCGCCATGTGCGCATTATAGGTTTCGCGGAACATGTGTTTATGCCCTTCGGCACCGGTGGTTTCGTTGGCGTAGGTCAGGGTGCCGAAATAGAGCAGATCGTGTTTGGCAGCCTGTTTACCGGCAGCAATGGCCACCGCACTGGATGAACCGCCAAACAGCATGGATACATGCTGCGCGGCGAGGGCATCGACGTTTTCGACGGCTTTATCGGGTTTAGAGGCGGAGTTGGCGGTCAGCAGTTCAACCGGGCGGCCAAGGATACCGCTGCCGGCATTGAGTTCTTCGATGGCCAGTAAAGCGCCGCGCGCCTGAGCCAGGCCCTGTTCTTTATAGCGCCCGCTGGAGGGATAGTTGAGACCGAGTTTTACGCTGTCACCGGCGGGTGCGGCCTGAATGGCCTGTGGCATGGCAAATGGCAGTGCCAGCAGCAGGCAGATGGTGGTGCGGAAGAATGCAGCGGGCATAGGGCTCTCTCCTGAAAGTCAGCCCGCTATCATCCTCCCGCATGGCATAAATGACTTTTAACCATTGGTCGGATAGACGAACGTCTGCGACATGAACGGCCGCAATCTGTGCCTGCGGCCGTTCATGTATCAGGCTACCAGCTCATTTCGCCGGTCGCGACTTTAGCGCTGATCGTCAGGCCGTCATCAGCCGGAAGCTGAGGGTAGGCTTGTGTCATTGCTTTGATCAGGTCTGCTGAGGTGTGTGCTGTGGCCAGCTCTGCCTCAAAGCGCAGGATATAGTCACGGGTAAACTGAACGGCGGAGGCTCCTTCTGGTTCCGCGCCGTGAAAATGTCCGGGTACCACCCGTTCAGGCTGCAGGGCCAGCAATCCGTTCAGGGTTGAAAGCCACTGCGCACGGGCAGCCGGGGTCTGGCTGTCGGCCATCCATACGTGCAGACCACTGTGAATAGCCACGCCGCCCAGTGCGGTTTTCGACGATGGAATCCAGATAAAAGCACTGGGGGTGTTCATTGCTTTTATCTCAATATTTTCGCCTTCCAGTGTCAGCTGGTTACTGGTCATTACCTTTGGCACCGTCAGCGTTTGCGGTGCCGCATCGGCGAGTATCGGGCCCCAGTAGGCGAGCTTGGCATCTTTGGTTTTAACAATATGATCCACCACGTGCTGGCTGGCCACGACTCTGGCCTGGGGGGAGGCCGCCAGAACAGGCTCAAGACCAAAATAGAAATCAGGATCACCGCCGCTGATAAAAATGGTCGTCAGAACTTTGCCACTGGCTTTGATCAGTCCGGCCAGTTTCTGGCCATTATGCACATCAAACTGAGCATCGATCAGGATGGCTTCTTTTTCACCGCTTATCAGGGTCGAGGTGACCGGGAATACGGCCTGCTCACCGGGATTGTAAACCTGAACGCTGAGTGCCCCCGCGTTTGTGATGTTGCTCAGCACGGCGGTTGCCAGTGTCATAAAAGCTAAGAGTTTGTTCATGGTTGTTTCTCTGACTGGAAAGAGTGAATGGAGCCAGTCTATTGAATCAAATCAGTATCAAATACAGCATAATGGTGACTTCACTATTGCATAATCCGGACATATCTATGGATCGACTGACAGCGTTGCAGGTCTTTGTTGCGGTGGTTGAGCGGGGCAGCCTGAGTGCGGCTGCTGAACGGCTAAATATGTCCCGGGCCATGGTGTCACGCTATCTGGCCGAGCTGGAAGAATGGATGGGAGCGCGGCTGCTGCACCGCACAACCCGACGCCAGAGCCTGACGGCAACGGGGGAAGAAGCTCTGCAGCGTGCGCGTGGCATGCTGGCTTTGGGTGAAGAGATGGCGCAGCTCGCTAACCATGAGGGCGAGGCGCCACGCGGACAATTGCGGATCACCTGCAGCTATTCACTGGCGCATGCGGTGTTGATGGATGCGGTGCATGAGTATCTGGCTCGCTGGCCGGGAACCGCGATAGAGATTCTGCAGCTGGACCGCACCGTGAATCTGGTGGAAGAAGGGATTGATCTGGCGTTGCGCATTACCAATGATCTGGACCCGAATCTGGTGGCACGCAGGCTGGGTGTCTGCCGTTCTGTGGTGTGCGCCAGTCCGGCTTATCTGCAACAACAGGGGACTCCGCAACAGGTCGCGGATCTGTCCCGCCATAACTGTCTGACCTATACCTATTTTGGCAAAAGCCTGTGGCAGTTCCGGGGAGCGGAGGGGCCAGAGTCAGTGGCGGTGAGTGGTAATCTGAGTGCCAACCAGTCAAATCTTCTGCTGCACAACACCCTGCTTGGCGGTGGTATCAGCCTGCAGCCAGTGTGGTCTGTGGCTGATTATCTTGAGCGTGGTGAGCTGGTGGCATTGCTCAGCGATTACGAGCCGGTACAGCTCGGCATTTACGCTGTGTATGCCACCCGTAAGCAGATGTCGCCGCTGCTGCGCAGTTTTCTCGATTTTCTGGTGACCAGGCTGAATGATGAGCGCTGGTCTGACCAGAAAGCCGGTTAACTGCGCCTGACGAGGCAGGAATCAGGCGACGTCTTTATGCCAATGTACATCCATCTGCGGGAACGGAATCTCAATGCCTTCGGCATCAAAGCGCAGCTTGATGCTTTCGGTCAGCTGGAAGCGTACATCCCAGTAGTCTTCGGCTTTTACCCATGGGCGCACGATAAAGTTCACCGAGGAATCGGCCAGCTCGGAGACGGCAATTTTATAGGCCGGATCTTTCAGCACTTTGTCATGGTCTTTGACCAGTTCTTCCAGAATGCTCTTCGCTTTTAACAGATCGGAGCCATAGCTGATGCCGATCACCATATCGATCCGGCGCGTCGCTTCTTCGGAGTAGTTGATCATGGTGTTGCCGAACACATTGCCGTTTGGCACGGTGACGACTTTGTTGTCCGGGGTTTTCAGACGGGTGCTGAAAATGGTGATCTTATCCACCGAGCCGGCCACACCACCCACTTCAACATAATCACCCAGCTTGAACGGCCGGAACACAATCAGCATTACGCCGGCAGCAAAGTGTGACAAAGAATCCTTCAGCGCCAGGCCAACGGCCAGACCGGCGGCACCGAGCAGGGCAACCAGTGAGGTGGTGTCGAGCCCGAGTTGTGACAGGGCAAAAACAATAACCAGCAGCACCAGTGTGCTGTTCATCACCGTGGCCAGAAAGCTGATCAGAATCGGATCGAGGCGGGCGCGCTCAAGCGCTTTGGTGGTGGTACGGGTAACAAAGCCCGCCAGCATGCGGCCGATAATAAAAATCAGCAGCGCCAGTACTATCTGTGTACCCCAGGGCAGAATATAGGTTTCCCATAACTGCTGCGGATTAATGGTGAAGGTCCAGTTCATATAAGCTCCTGATTGGCAGGTAAGGGGATAGTTGATCGTCAGTCGCGTGGTGCATAGGCAAAGACATCGGAGTGCATATTGGCACGGGTCAGGCCCAGCGGTGCCAGCTGATCGAGGGTGCCGTACACCATATTCGGTGAGCCGCAGGCGAACATCTGTACCTGGCTCAGATCGGCAAAGTCTTCGTGAATCACCTGATAAATCCAGCCGGCGCGGCCATGCCAGCCTTCGCTCTGCTGTTCGATAATCGGGTGGTAATGAAAGTTCGCATACTGTTGTGCCCACTGCAGGGGCAGGTTGGCCAGATAGAAGCCTTCGGCTCCACGATTGGACCAATACAGGTGAATTTCCTGCTGCGGGTTCAGCGCCAGCGCTCCTTCTATCAGGGCTTTAATCTGTGAGAAACCACTGCCGGCCGCCACCATGACCAGTGGCTGGTCTTTATGCTGCTGAATAAATAGCTTACTGATAAAACAATCGCCGGCTGGCAGAGTTACTCTCGCTACCACGGCGTCGCGCAGGAAGTTAATAATGCGCAGGGCGTTGTCGCTGCTGTTAGCGATGTGCAGTTCTATCTTACGCGGGTCGGTGTTGTTCATGCTGCCCGGTGCGCAGGCGATGGAGAACGGCACCTGCTCTTCGTTACCCTGTTCGTCGCGCACGTGCAGCAGCAGGTACTGGCCGGGCCAGAAATCGGCGCTCTTGCCGGCCGGGGTGAGTAATTCTATGCGCCAGATATCATCGCCCAGCAGTTCCACGGCAGGAATCTGACAGGCCAGGCTGACCTGTGGCTTGTGGTTGGGGGCGTAAACATCGGCCATATATATCTCAACATCGGTCTGGGGTTGGGCGACGCAGCATAATACCTGATTGTCTTGCTCAAGTATGGTCTGACCCAGAGAGTTGCGAAAGCTGAACGCTCCGGCAAGTCTTTCCCCCTGACAGATCTGGCAGATCGCGTTTTCGCAGCTGACCGGCACGATCACGCCCTGCTCCAGCGCGGCCTCGGCGATGGTCTGATCCGGGGCACAGCGGATACGCGCCCCGGATGGTCGGAAGGTGACGGTATGGAGCGTCATAACCCCAGCTGATCCCAGATTTCGTCGACCTTATTTTTCACGTCCTGATCCATCACGATTGGCGTGCCCCATTCACGGCTGGTTTCACCCGGCCATTTGTTGGTGGCATCCAGACCCATCTTCGAGCCCAGGCCCGATACCGGCGAGGCAAAGTCGAGGTAATCAATCGGTGTGTTTTCGATCAGCGTGGTGTCACGTGCCGGGTCCATACGGGTGGTAATGGCCCAGATCACGTCTTCCCAGTTGCGGGTGTTTACGTCATCGTCCACCACAATCACAAACTTGGTGTACATAAACTGGCGCAGGAACGACCACACGCCCATCATCACGCGCTTGGCATGACCCGGGTATTGTTTCTTCATGCTCACCACCGCCATGCGGTAGGAACAGCCTTCCGGCGGCAGGTAGAAATCGACGATTTCCGGAAACTGCTTCTGCAGAATCGGCACAAAGACTTCGTTCAGCGCCACGCCGAGAATGGCCGGCTCATCCGGCGGCCGGCCGGTGTAGGTGCTGTGGTAAATCGGGTCTTTGCGGTGGGTAATGCGCTCGACGGTAAATACCGGGAACTCATCGACCTCGTTGTAATAGCCGGTGTGGTCACCGAATGGCCCCTCTGGTGCCATCTCGCCCGGATGAATCACCCCTTCGAGTACGATTTCGGCCGAGGCCGGTACCAGCAGGTCGTTGCCGATACTTTTTACCAGCTCGGTCTTGCTGTCGCGCAGCAGGCCGGCAAAAGCGTATTCGCTCAGGGTATCCGGCACCGGCGTGACGGCACCGAGAATGGTGGCCGGGTCGGCGCCCAGCGCGACAGTCACTGGGAAGGATTCGCCCGGATGGGCCTTCTGCCACTCAAGAAAATCCAGCGCGCCGCCGCGATGGCTGAGCCAGCGCATAATCACCTTGTTTTTAGCGATCACCTGCTGACGATAAATACCTAAATTATGGCGCTCTTTATGCGGCCCTTTGGTAATCACCAGCGGCCAGGTAATTAACGGACCGGCATCGCCGGGCCAGCAGTGCTGTACCGGAATTTTGCTCAGATCGACGTCATCCCCTTCGAGCACCACATCCTGACAGGGCGCCTTACGTACTTCTTTCGGCCCCATCGACAGCACTTTTTTAAAGATCGGCAGCTTTTCCCAGGCGTCTTTCATGCCCTTGGGTGGCTCGGGTTCTTTTAAGAACGCCAGCAGCTGACCGATATCGCGCAGCGCTTCCACCGACTCTTCACCCATGCCCAGCGCCACCCGTTTCGGCGTACCGAACAGGTTGGCCAGAACCGGCATGTCATAACCTTTGGGATTTTCAAACAGCAGCGCCGGACCGCCGGCACGCAGCACACGGTCGGCGATTTCGGTCATTTCCAGATGCGGATCAACCGGATAACGGATGCGTTTCAGTTCGCCACGTTTTTCCAGCGATTTAATAAAGTCGCGCAGGTCGGTGTATTTCACAGGCACTTCCACAGGCTTTTCAACTGCCGGCATCATACCAGAGATGCTCCGGATATGACCTGACCGCCCGGCTCCTTTATAATCGCCGGCCAAAACCGCAGGGGGTTTTTTATGCAGGCAAAAAATACACTGATCACCGCCGCCGTTGCAGGCTTCAGCGGCGTCGCACTGGGCGCGTTCGGAGCACATGGTCTGAAGGGCGTACTGAGCGCTGATATGCTGACGGTGTACCAGACCGCGGTGCAGTATCACCTGATTCATGCTGTGGTTCTGCTGGCCTTATCGCTGTGGCTGCAGGTGCAGCCATCGCGCTGGCTGAGCTGGTCGGCGCGGCTGATGTTGCTGGGTCTGATTCTGTTCAGCGGCAGCCTGTATCTGCTGGCGCTGAGCGGTGTGCGGCCGCTGGGTATGATCACGCCGCTGGGCGGCGTCAGCTGGTTGCTGGGCTGGTCGGCGCTGCTGGTGGCGGCCGTTAAGCTGAAAACCCCTTCACACTCTTTGTAATTATTCAGGCAGGTTAGCGTGAGCGAACATGATGAAAATCCGGCAGCTGCGGCTGCGGAAGGCGACAAACCGGTTTACCGCCGCGGTATCAAAAGCTTTGTTATCCGTGCCGGGCGTTTAACCAAAGGCCAGGAAGGCGCTCTCGAACGGCAATGGCCGGTAATGGGCCTCGAACTGGCGCAGGGCGCGATTAATCCGGTTGAGGTATTTGGCCGTGACGGCCACGTGGTGCTGGAAATCGGTTACGGCATGGGTCAGTCGCTGGTGCAGATGGCGGCGGCCGCGCCGGAAAAAGATTTTATCGGTGTGGAAGTGCATCTGCCGGGTGTTGGTTCACTGCTGTATCTGGCGGAAGAAGCCGGTATCAGCAACCTGCGCAGTTATAAAGAAGATGCGATCGAAGTGCTGAAAATGCTTCCGGATAACAGCATCGATACCGTGCAGCTGTTTTTCCCTGATCCGTGGCACAAGAAAAAGCACCATAAGCGCCGCATTGTGCAGGCCGAATTTGCCCAGACCATCCGCCGTATTTTAAAGCCGGGTGGCGTATTCCATATGGCGACCGACTGGGAACCGTATATGGAGCATATGCTGGAAGTGATGGATGTGGCCGAAGGTTATGAAAACGTTGCCGGTAAGGGCAATTGCGTACCGCGTCCGGAGCACCGCCCGCTGACCAAGTTTGAAAACCGCGGTGAGAAGCTGGGGCATGGGGTGTGGGATATGATGTTCCGCAAAGTCTGATCGCTGGCTGCGTTAACGGCCTCGTAAACGCTTACCGAAAATAATCAATCCGCATTGTCATTGCGCAACCGGATAGCAGAATACTCAGGAGTAAATTATGCAGAAAAAAGATAAAGAAAAAGTATTTGGTGGTGAGTGGTCAGAAGCGCAGCTGCGTGAATTTCTGAGCGCCAACAGCTATGACGGCAGCGATGCTGATTACGTTGCTGCCATCCGCGCTTACCGTCATATGGTGCCGGAAGTGTTTGCCGAATACGTGGAACTGTTTAAAGCCGAAGGCCATAACCTGAATGCAAAAAATGCAGAAGGTGTGAGCATTCTGCAAACCATCGCCAGCCACAGCAAAGGCGAAGAATATGCTGCGGCACTGCGTGCGGCGGGTGCTGAATAAGTAATATAAGCTCAGCCTGGCTGCGGCATTTCCTGCAGTAACAGGCTGATGGCTTCGGTATTAAAACCAGTATCGCTGACGCCGGTTTCCTGTTTCAGCCGCTCGACAATTTTCTGTTCGATGGCCAGCTGTTCTTCCGGTGGCAGCTGTTCAAACTCTTCTTCGGTCAGCCCCATTTCTTTCAGCACCGCCGCGCGCATTTTTTCTGCATCGCTCATTGCCATATAGTCGCGGAATTCCTGTACGGCGCTGCTCTTGGTACCGGTTTCTGCTTCTGCCGCGGGTGACGCCTGGACGTTGGTTGCTGATGAGGAAGGCGCTGGCGCCATACTTGCGGATGATGGAGCAGATGAGGTTACAGCTGATGGTGCTGACGTTGGTGCTGTAGCTGATGGTATTGCAGAAGCTTGCGCCTGCTGTTGTACGCGCAGCAGATCGGCAAATACCGTATTGCTGTTTTTTCCTGCTTTGTATTCAGGTTGCGACTGAGGGTTGTTATTGATGTTGTGACTGATGGCGGCGAGTGCCTCCGTGCGGTTAATGTTCATACCCTGCCTCCTTTTCTGATGGTTCTGTCAGAAAGCAGTATGTATGCCATGGCAGCTGCAGGCTGCGGTTTGGCTCTGCATTGCGGCCTTAAAGGAAAAGAGCGGCAGGGGCTGTCCGCCAGAGCGGTAGCAGGCCGCCGCTTTTGTGCAGATTTTCAGTTCGTTTTTTATCCCTGCAAATGACCTATCGCCTGATACAGCGCCAGCGGTTTTTCGCTGTGTAGTTGTTGCTCGCGCATCTGTTTTAATTCTTCAATGGTGGCGCGCAGGGCTTTCAGTTTGTTGTCCATATCTTTGCTGCCGGCTTCGATTTCGTTGCGCAGGTTAAGCGGGGTGGCCCGCACCGGGTCAGGAATATCGACATACACATGGGCGTCTTTATTACTGGGCTTACGCTGCTCTTCGGCGTGATAGCGGTTAATGGCATCGGCGGCCCACTGGCGCATATTCATGCGGCGGGGCTGCAGATCATCGTAAAGGGGCGCATTCGGGCGGGGTGCACGACCCTGAATGGCGTTACCGTTGTTATTGTTGTTGTGAGTACTGTTGCTGGCATGATTACCAGCGGCGGCGGTTCCCGGCAGAGGGCCGCCGGCCTCCAGTCTGACGCCCTGGTCTGGTTCAAAGCGCAGCTGCACACGGGTCTGTTCATCGCGGCGGTTCAGCAGTTCGTTATCGAACTGAAAAAAACTCAGCGGCGACTGCAGATTAACCGTGCCCTGTTCGCTGCTCAGGGCGAGGTTGCCGCCGCTGATGGCGTATTGCGGCAGCTCGGGCGGAGTATTCAGATGCACTTCCTGCAATAACAGCGCTTCGCCGTTTTCATTCAGTGCAACACCGGAGCGGGCAATCACTCCGCGTACCTGGCCGGCGTCGTTTTTCAGCTCGTAATCGGACGCTGCAGAACCAAGAAAAAATGCGCCTAAGCCGGCTTCCGCAGCGGAGCGCAGGGTTGGCCCTTCGTCATCAAATTCCATCAGGCTGAGCTGGCTGAAGATGGTATCGTTTTCATCAATCCAGCCGTTGCCGTCGTCATCGTACTGCGCCAGATCGGCAAAACCATTGCCACTCTGCGGGCCGAACATCTCGCTGCCGTCATCGATGATGCCGTTGTTGTTTTTATCGAATACCAGATAACCGCTGCCGGCGGCGGTACGGGCGATGTTCTCGTTCTGGCCGTCGGCGTTCAGGTCGAAGCTGAAACTCTGGTCACTCAGTTCAACCGCACCGCCGTTCAGATTAATCATTAACGGGTCGATCAGATTGAGCTGACCCTGAAACAGGTTGGTCTGCTCGGCGCGGGTATAACGGCTGAAATCCAGCGCCAGCATAAAATCAATCTGACGGCCGTCTTCGGTCTGTACCTGACCCAGCGCTTCAAAGACCAGCGACTCTTCGCGTTCAACCTGCAATACGCTCTGCACTTCGACCTGTACGCCAAGGCCTGCGCTGCCCGGCCGGGCATTCACGGCGCTGACGATCACATTCAGCTGGGTGGTCTGCTCGGTCAGCTGTTGTGCCAGATAGGCTGAGGACGATTGCTGCTGACTGCCATCGGCATGGGTCACACTGCTGCTGCGACTCACTGCCTGGCTGCTTTCGGTACGGGTGCTCAGCGACAACTGAATGCCGGCGCTGGCGCTGCTGCCATCATTCTCGCCATCACCTGCCGTGACACTCACCGACATAGCGCTCAGGCGGGCGCTTAATAACAGATCCTTTTGCTGAGCACTGAGCTGAACCTGCGACTGAACAATCTTCATGGCCGTCTCCTTTTGGCGGGTTATGCACAGGGTGTCGGCCGGGCTGTTGATAACATTAAGATGATTAATGTATTGATGAATGTCTGTTCATAATTAACAGCGCTATCAATCAGGAAAAGGTGTGAGCTTCGCAGGCTTGACCTCTGTGCTGCTGCGCGGGATGGTAAGCGCGAAGACGATAGGAGATATCAGAGTGAACATTGGTGAAGCGGCCGCTCAGGCCGGTGTATCGGCAAAGATGATCCGCCATTATGAAAGCAGTGGGCTACTGCCTGAGGTAGCGCGTACCGCTGCGGGTTATCGTCAGTATTCGGCACAGGATGTTGAAATGCTGAGGTTTATCCGCCGTTCACGGCTGTTGGGGTTTTCACTGCCGCAAATCGGTGAGCTGCTGGCGCTATGGGCCGATCCGCAACGTTCCGCGCGTGAGGTTAAGGCACTGGCGGGGCAGCATCTGCAGGAAGTGGAACATAAAATTCAGGAGCTGCATGCCATGCGCAGCACCTTGCAGGAGATGGTGGCCGCCTGCTCCGGCGATGACCAGTCGCACTGCGCGATTCTTGCTCAGCTGGCGGCAGACGACGGCGTTCATTCAGACGCTTGACCTTACCACCATGGTAAGGTTCACACTGCAGTCATTGCTTTCCTGACAGGACAGAACGATGACTCAATCTACTGCTATTCCCACCTCTGATGATTCTGCTGCCGTGCTGCAATTGCCGGTGATCGGCATGAGCTGTGCCTCTTGTGTGCGCCGTGTCGAACAGGCCTTACTGGCGACGCCGGGTGTCAGCGCCGCCAGCGTCAATCTGGCCAGTGAAAAAGCCGAGGTGACTCTGGCGGCCGATGGGCAAACACAGGCGCTGCTGCAAACGGTCAAAGACTGCGGCTATGAAACCCGCACTGAGCAGTATCAGCTGTCGGTGATCGGTATGAGCTGCGCATCCTGTGTCGGCAAGGTCGAAAAAGCCCTGCTCAGTCTGCCCGGCGTGCTCAGTGCGCAGGTCAATCTGGCGGCAGAAACCGCCACGGTGGAAGTACTGGCCGGTAATCTGGATGCGGCAGCGTTAATCAAAGCGGTCCGCAGCACAGGTTACGATGCCACACCTCTGGCCGCTGAGCGTGATGACGACAACGCCCGGCGCGAACAGGAACAGCAGCAGTTACAGCGTGATTTCTGGTTGGCCGCCGGGCTGACATTGCCGGTGTTTGTGCTGGAAATGGGCGCACACATTATTCCGGGCATGCAGCAGTGGCTGGCAGAGACTCTGGGCCAGCCAATGAACTGGGGCATCCAGTTAGTGCTCACCACGCTGGTGCTGTTTGGCCCCGGCCGGCGTTTTCTTACTAAGGGTCTGCCGGCGTTATGGCGTCGCGCACCGGATATGAACTCACTGGTGGCGCTGGGCAGTTTATCGGCCTGGGGCTTTTCGCTGGTGGTGACCTTCGCCGGGCAATGGCTGCCGGAAGGTACGCGCCATGTGTATTTTGAGGCGGCGGCGGTGATCGTTACCCTGATTTTGCTGGGGCGCTTACTCGAAGCGCGCGCCAAAGGCCGTACCGGCGAAGCCATTCAGCACCTGCTGGGTCTGCAGGTAAAAACTGCACGGGTCAAACGCGGAACAGAGCTGGTGGATGTTGAACTGGCGGATATTCAGGTGGGTGATGTGCTGGTGGTGCGCCCCGGTGAGCGTATTGCCACCGACGGCGAGGTGCTGGAAGGCGAATCCTATGTGGATGAATCCATGCTCACCGGAGAACCGTTACCGGTGGCGAAAGCCCCCGGAGATGAAGTTGTGGGTGGCACGGTGAATAAAAACGGCGCGCTGACGTTCCGTGCCGCAAAAGTGGGTGGCGATACCCTGTTGTCACAGATTATCCGCATGGTCGAACAGGCGCAGGGTGCGAAGCTGCCGATTCAGGCGCTGGTCGATAAAGTCACGGCCATCTTTGTACCGCTGGTGATGGCCATTGCCGCCCTGACCTTTGTGGTCTGGCTGCTGTTCGGCCCGCAACCGGCGCTGAGTTTTGCCCTGATTAATGCCGTTGCCGTGCTGATTATTGCCTGCCCCTGCGCCATGGGGCTGGCGACGCCAACCTCCATTATGGTCGGCACCGGGCGGGCCGCGGCACTGGGTATTCTGTTCCGCCGTGGCGATGCGCTTCAGAGCCTGCGTGACAGTAAAATCGTCGCGCTGGATAAAACCGGTACGTTAACCAAAGGCCAGCCGGAGCTGACCAACCTGATCTGTCAGCCGGGTTTTGAAGAAGACAGTCTGCTGGCATTAGTCGCCGCCGCCGAACAGCATTCTGAACATCCGCTGGCTGAGGCTATTGTACGCGCCGCCAGAGAGCGTTCTCTGACACTGAGTGAGCCGCAGGAATTCAGCGCGCTTCCCGGTCTGGGTATCCGCGCGCTGGTCGATGGCAAGCGTGTTGAAATCGGCGCCGACCGTTTTATGCAGCAGCTCGGGCTGGATTTAATGAGCGCGGAATTACGGCCTTTAGCCGCGCAGAGTGCGGCGCTGGCCGCGGCGGGTAAGAGCCCGCTGTACGCCGCCATCGACGGGCAATTAGCGGCAGTCATTGCGGTGGCTGATCCTGTTAAAGACACCACTCCTGCGGCCATTAATGCCCTGCATGCGCTGGGCTTAAAAGTGGCGATGATTACCGGCGATAACGAACGCACCGCGCAGGCGATTGCTGCGCAGCTCGGTATCGACGAGGTGGTTGCCGGAGTGATGCCGGAAGGCAAAGTAGAAGCGCTGAAAACTCTGCGCGCCCGTTACGGTGCACTGGCTTTTGTTGGTGATGGTATTAACGATGCGCCGGCACTGGCCGAAGCGGATGTCGGCTTAGCCATTGGCACGGGTACCGATATCGCCATTGAAGCAGCCGATGTGGTGCTGATGAACGGCGATTTGCGGGCGGTGCCGAATGCGCTGGCCATCAGCCAGGCGACCCTGCGCAATATCCGCCAGAATCTGTTCTGGGCATTTGCCTATAACGCCCTGCTGATTCCACTGGCAGCCGGTGCGTTGTATCCGGCTTATGGTGTGTTGTTGTCGCCGATGCTGGCGGCGGGCGCAATGGCAATGTCGAGTGTGTTTGTGCTGAGTAATGCGCTGCGGCTGAAGCGTTTTAAAGCGGTGCTTGGCTGATTCAGGTTGTTGTTAAATACCTGTTGTTAAAAGCATGCTGTTAAAAAACAGGTAAAGCAGGCGGATATTATTCCGCCTGCTCCAGCTGTTCGGTCAGCTCCATCCATTCCATCTCAGCTTCTTCCAGCGCACTTTTCAGTTTGCCCTGTTCCTGCAGCAACTGATTAAGCTCTGCTTTGCGCTCGGCATCGTACAGACCGGTGTCGGATAATTTTTCTTCGACCGCGCTGAGCTGAGTCTGGAATTTCTCCATCTGCTTTTCCGCTGCCTGCTGTTGCTTGCGCAGGGGAGCCAGACGCTGGCGTTTTTCGGCATCCAGACGTTTCTGTTCTTTGCGATCTGTCTGTGGCACGTTGGCCGCAGCGCTGGTTGCAGGTGTTACTGTGCCGTCGCTGCCATAGGCAGGCATTTCTTCCCGCTGTTGCAGATAGTGATGGTAATCGTCGAGGTCGCCATCAAACTCCTGCACCTTGCCGTTATCGACCAGCCAGTATTCATCGACGGTTGCTTTTAATAAGTGACGGTCGTGGCTGACGATTAAAATCGCACCGGGGAAATTCTGCAGCGCCAGCGTTAAGGCTTCGCGCATTTCGATATCCAGGTGGTTGGTCGGCTCATCCAGAATCAGCAGGTTGGGCTTCATCCAGGCGACACAGGCCAGCGCCATGCGGGCTTTTTCGCCACCGGAAAAGGGCTCGATCACTTCCAGTGCTTTATCACCATGAAAACCAAAACCGCCGAGGAAATTACGGATTTCCTGATCGGATGCTTTCGGTTTTAAACGCTGCAATATCAGCGCGCCGGAGGCTTTCACATCCAGAGATTCCAATTGGTGCTGAGCGTAGTAACCAATGCGCAGATGTTCGCCTTCGGAGCGTTCACCGCTGAGCATGGCAATTTCGTTGCACAGGGTTTTCAGCAGCGTTGATTTACCCGCGCCGTTAGGGCCGAGCAGACCAACGCGATGGCCCGGTACAATCGACAGGCGCACATCGGGCAGAATGGTTTTGCCGGCATAACCCAGCGAGGCATGATCAATGGCCAGCAGTGGCGCTGACATTTTTTCGTAGCACGGAAATTCAAAGCGGAAAGGTGAATCCACATGCGCCGGCGCGATCAGCTCCATGCGTTGCAATTCTTTTAAGCGGCTCTGTGCCTGTTTGGCTTTACTGGCCTTGGCGCGGAAGCGGGCAACGAACTGTTCGATCTCGGCCACACGCACCTGTTGTTTTTCAAACAGTGTTTGCTGCTGTGCGAGTTTTTCCGCACGGATACGCTCGTAAGCGCTGTAGTTGCCCGGATAGAGCGTCAGCGTCTGCTGATGCAGGTGAACAATATTGTTGGCAACACCGTCGATAAAATCGCGGTCATGGGAAATAAATAACAGTGTGCCGGGATAATTTTTCAGCCATTGCTCAAGCCACAGGGTTGCTTCGAGATCCAGGTGGTTGGTTGGTTCGTCGAGCAGCAGTAAATCGGACGGCATCATCAGCGCCTGCGCCAGATTCAGGCGGATACGCCAGCCACCGGAAAAGCTTTTAACCGGACGCTGCAATTCTTCTTTGCTGAAGCCAAGACCGTGCAGCAGTTGCTCGGCTTTTACCGGCACGCTGTAACCCTGATGCTGATCCATCTGATCCAGCCAGTGGGTCAGATCGTTATCATTCTGGGCGTTGGCAATGCCGTGCTCGATGCGGCGGTAAATGGCATCGCCATCCATCGCGTAATCCAGCGCACTGCGCTCGCTGGCTTCCACTTCCTGGCGCATATGGGCAATGCGCCACTTTGGCGGAATGTACAGATCGCCACCGTCCACCTGCAGTTCACCGTTCAGCAGCGCAAATAAACTCGACTTACCGGCCCCGTTCGGACCGATCAGTGCCATTTTCTGCCCATCGTGAATACGCAGCTGACAGTCTTTGAGCAGAGTTTGCGTTCCGCGCTGCAGGGAAACCTGATTAAATTCGATCATAACTTGGCTAATTAAAGGTGACGGCAATGGCGGCGCAGTTTGCCACAGAAAGCGGTGATAACCCACTGTGGGAGTTCGCCCTGACATTTTATGCACGCCCCGGAGTACAGCAGACGTTGCTGAACCTGCAGAACGATGCCGGTATGGATGTGTTGTTGCTGCTGACGGCGTTGTGGCTGGGTAAGCAGCAATGTTTGTTACCAGACAGTTTGGCGGAAGCCGGTGACTACTTTCGTTGGCGTGAGCAGGTGATTCTGCCAATACGGCAGGCACGTTCACACTTAAATGCCGAACCGCTGCGTTCGCAGCAGGCTGTATTACGTAAGCAATTACTGCAAAGTGAATTACAGGCAGAGCAGGAAGCTATACGGCTGATATTCACCTGGCTGCAACAGCAGGCACTGACAGAGCAGGCAGATTGCAGTGCAGTTAACCTGACGTTACTGCAGAACATCACGATGGCCGATAACGGTTCAGTGACGGCACAAAAAAAAGAGGCCCGTGGGCCTCTTTTACAACAGCTGTTATTACTGGCGAAGTAACTTCGCCAGGTAATGACAATGCAGCAGCTTAGTTATTACCAAACAGGCTGGACTTGTCGCTGTCTTCAGCCGGAGTTTCAGTAGCAGGAGTTTCGGCTACTGGTGCTGCCGGCGCTTCTGTTACAGGAGCTTCAACTTTTGCGTTTTCAACGACTGGTGTTTCAGCTGTCTGTTTCTCAACAACAGGAGCTGCAACAGCCGGTGCTTCAACCTTTGCAGCTTCAACGGCAACGTCTTTCACTTCTGCTTCAGCAGCGGCGACAGGAGCTGCTGGTTTAGCGGCTGGCTTTTTCGCAGCGGGTTTTTTAGCTGCAGGCTTGGCGGCCGCTTTCTTAACCGCTGGTTTGGCTGCTGCAGGTTTAGCAGCGGCTTTGGTTGCAGGTTTTGCAGCAGTTGCTTTCTTGGCGGCAGGTTTGGCAGCGGCTTTCTTAGCCGGAGCTTTTTTGGCAGCCGCTGGTTTTTCGGCAGCAGCAGGAGCAGCTGGCTGAGCAGCAACGGCTTTTTTCACGGCAGGCTTACGGGCAACGGCTTTCTTTTTGGCCGGTGCTTTGGTTGCCAGTTTAGCCTGAGCTTTTTCAAAATCAGCGATGACTTTGTCCAGTGCCGCGCGAGATTTTGCTTCCAGAGTCAGAGCTGCCATTGCAGCTTTGGCAGCAACTGCAGCTTCTTTTGCTGCAGCCGCTTCGGTTTTAGCTGCTTCAACACGGCTGCGGGCGGTTTCCAGCTGGCGAACACCGGCAGGGGTTTTCTTGGCTTTTACTTTGTCAGCAACGGTTTTGCGTGCGGCATTGGCTTTGGCCAGTTTTTCATTGGCTTTTGCCTGAGTGGCCGTTGCTTTGGCAACGGCTTTCTCTGCATCGCTCAGCTCTTTGGCACGGGCAGTAGCCAGTTTGGCCTGCAGTGCTGCGATATCTTTTTCCAGTTGCTGTACTGCACTCAGAGCAGTTGCTTTAGCAACGACTTTTTTAACCGCCGCTTTTTTCGCTACCGGCTTCTTCGCTACAACTTTTTTGGCAACAGGTTTTTTTGCTACTGCTTTCTTAACAACAGCTTTAGCAACTGTTTTTACAGCGGCTTTTGCTTTGGGTTGAGCGGTTTTTTTTGCAGGTGCTTTTTTGCGGGCGGCCATGTGCAATTCCTCATTCGGGTTTGATCGTCGGGGCATTATACGAAATGAATTAAAATCATCTATTTATTTTAGGTGAATTTATTTGTCTTTTTCGCTCTGGAGACGAATATTTTCAATGGTATTAGTCAACCATTGCAGCAAAGGCTGCCATTCTTTTTCGTCTTTTGAATCCTGCTGATCGAAATCGATCAGACCTAATCCATGCTCACTGGCACGGACATAGAACTGAGTATCGCGCAGTGCGGCGATAAAAGGAATTTGCAGGCTGTTAAGGAAGCGTTCGAGCTTGGCATAAATCAGCGTGTTTTTACGCACCCGGTTAGCGACCACAGCGATGGGCTTCGGATTAATCCGATAAGCCCGGGAAAGGAGTACGTCACGGATAAAACCGGTGGCGGCACGGATGTCGATGGCGGAAGGAATCACCGGAATAACAATCAGGTCAGCCTGCTGAATAAGATCGGATAATTCGTTACCGGCAAGGCCAGCAGGAGTATCGAGAATCACACGGCTGGTGTTGGCTGGAACACGCAGGCTCCAGACCCTGGTCGATGCACTGGGCACGTGGCGCTGAAAAGCCGGCACTCCACTGATTTTGGGCAGATGCTGGTCACGTGCCTGTAACCAGTCCATGGATGATCCCTGCGGGTCATAGTCAATCAGCGCCGTGACTTCACCCTGCCGGGAAAAGTAACTGGCCAGATTGGTTGCCATGGTGGTTTTGCCACAGCCGCCTTTGGCGTTCGCAATCATTATGCGAACAGGAGCCGCGCGACTGATAACCCGGACGGTTGCCGGAGCATCTTGTGGCGTTAGCGTTTCTGTCACTTAAATATCCCTGTTTCCCCTGGGTCTGATGTACTGAACTGAGTGTCAACAGACTCCGGGTATACCTATAATTATTACGGGCGCTTTTTGCCCAGCGCATTTGTAGCATAGGTTATAATCTCTGGCCGTGGAATGAATCACAAGGATGATCAAATGAAAAGTAAAATAGCTTTTATGCTGTTTATTCTGGGGCTGGCAGTTGCGGCGCCTTACTTTATTAAAGGCCCGGATGGCAAACCACTGATGTCGTTCGATGATAAGCAAGAGCTGCTGTCGACCGAAGATACACGGCAAACTTACTATAAGTGGCAGGATAAGGATGGTGTCTGGCACTTTGGTGATGAGGTTCCTGAAGGGGTTACTGCGCAGGCGGTTGATATCGATACCGCTGCCAATGTGATTCAGAGCGTGAAGCTGCCGGACAAAGACAGCGAAGCCGACAGCGGGAAAAAACCACAGCAGGAACCGGCAGCGCCACTGCCCGGGCTACCGATGACGGTAAATCCGGCGGATATTCCCAAACTGCTGGACGATGCCAAGGGCGTGCAGGCATTGGTGGATCAGCATAAAAAAGAGATTGATCAGGCGCGCTGAACGCCTGCTTCTGACGGGTACTGAACGACTCTAGCGCAGAAAATACAGCAGTCCGTTCGAGCCTGCGGCCAGCCATTCGTCGTTGTGAAAGGCAACGTCTTCGACCAGAACATTATTGCTTACCCAGGTATCACGCGGGCTCGCCCGCCAGATCTGGCTGCGTGTGCCATCAGCAGTGTTCCACAATTCGATCTGGCCGGAACTGTTACCGGTTAACAGTTGGCTGTTATTGGCGGAAAAGCGAGCGGCACTGTAATGACCACGGGTGCGGTCAATCTGTTGTAATAAACGCCCGGAAGCAACATCCCAGATTTTGCCGCTTTCATTTAATGCCGAAGTAAACAGCAGGCGTCCGTCGGCAGAAAGCTGAGCGGTTTTTACCTGATTATTGTGTTTGATCTGATGCAGTAATTTACCGTTTTCCAGATTCCAGATACGGGCGTTCAGGTCGTCGCTGGCGCTGGCGGCGAGCAGGCTGTTATCGCTGACGCTGACATCGTAAACCGTACCATCATGCGCGAGACGCAAACGAATACCACCATTCTTAATATCAAACAGTGTGGCGGTGTAATCGGCCATCGCCAGCAGTGCGTAGCTGCCGTTACTGGTCAGGGCGATGTCCTGAATATCGCCGGGTGAATTCCAGAACCACACAGCCTCACCACTGTCGCGTGCCCAGAGAACGATGGTGCGGTTGTCGGTGGTGGCAACAAAGTTCCCTTCCGGAGAAAACGCACTGCTGGTGATGCTGCTGTAGTCATCGGCTTTGTGATTCCAGTCAATCAGGCGCTCTGGCGGGCTGATACTCCACAGACTGCCACCATGATGCAGGCTGCCCACCATCAGCTCATTACCGTTGGCTGAAAAACGCATGGAATAGGCACCCTGACGCGCAACTTCACGGATATCGGCGGGCGCTTTACCACCGTCGCAGGCGCTCAGGAGCAGGGTCAGAGAAAGAAGTAAGGCAGAAGATAAATGCCGCACACGCAGAATCATGGCAAACCCGTTGCAGATAAATTCTGTATCAGTGTAGTTCGTCTGGTGGGATTGTGCGGCTCCCGCCGCGCGCGGGAACCGGAGAGCAAAAGCAGGAAGAGTTATTCGGTCACGAGTTCGCGGTGAATGGTGTGCAGGCGTTCGATTAACTGGTCTTCCAGTTCAAAACGCTCTTCCAGAATTTCACCGATTGCTGATAAATCTTTTGGCAACTGCGCCAGTTCTTCAAAGGTGCAGTGCTGGTCGTAGGTGTCATTAAAATCGACACAGCGTCCGGTCAGTTCGTCGAGTTTGGGAACCAGTGTGGAAGCCAGTTCCAGGCCGCCATCGTCATATTCTTTGGCTTCGTTGATCAGTTGCTCGTAAATTTCAAAATGACCGGCGGAGCAGTAATCCATCATGCTCTGGCAGAAGCGCTGAATGCCCGGCCCCAGCGGTTGTTCTGCTGACAGCGGTTTGCTGGCAGACAGATTGCAGAATAAAACGATCAGTTCCTGACGACCGCTGAGCCAGCCATCAATCAGTTTATGAACGCCGCCCCAGCGTTCCTGTGCAGTTTTGCAACCTTCCAGCATGTTCTTCTCCTTGGCGACCCTGCTTTGGTGTTCCGGGTCGCAGCATTATTGTTCTGAGGGTATGCAGACACTATAGGCCGGTCAAAAAGGGCGAAGCAAGCAGCTTTTTTCTGTTTTCCGCCTTGTGAAATCAAGGTTTTCTGCTTGCTCTTCAGCGTTCTGCTCAGCGCTGACGTGGCCAGACGCGGAACAGGGCAAAAGCAGCGGCAAGGGCATAACCCAGAAACCAGAGACGCGTCCATTCCGGCATGCTCAGACCAACAAAGCTCCAGGATACATCGGCGCAGTTACCGTTACCGCGCAGCATGACACCGATAAGCTCGCTCAGCGGCAGTGTTTCGATCAGGTAATCGAATCCGGGACCACAGGCCGGAACATCTTCCGGTGGCAGATTCTGCAGCCAGACATGGTGATCGGCGACCCAGACACCACCTATGGCTGACAACAACGTGAATATTAACGCGATACGCAACGCCCAGCTGGCCGGTTTATCGCCCCGCTGGCGCGCGATAAATGCGGCCAGAAAACCCAGTCCGATGGCGAGTGTTGCCAGACGCTGTACCATGCACAGAGGGCAGGGCTCAAGATAGAGTGCGTATTCAAAGTAGTAAGCGGCTGCGAGCAGCGCAGCGCAGGACAGAAAGCCGGCCAGATAGCCGTGATGTAATGACAGTGATTTCAGAAATGTTTTCATAAAAATTCCACGATCCGGCGCTTCTCGCCTGGTTTGGTTGAAGTCTAACACAGCCACAATCCGGAGGATCTGGTCTAAGATCAATAGGGCGGCAGCCGAGGCGGCCGGGTCAGGTGCTGTTAAATCCGTATTAACGGGCTCAAATTAGTCAGGAGGAGTGGCGGTATGTTCCGCAGGTTTTGGAAGTTAATGTCAGCAACGGGACTGATGCTGGGGCTGCTGATGACAACGGCAGGTATAAGCCAGGTTGTTCAGGCAGAGGAGGAAACGGCGGTAGCAAATCAGACCAAGTATATTCATCTGGAACCGGCGTTTGTGGTGAATTATGGCAGCACCGGGCGGATGAAATATCTGCGTACCGAAATCGCGCTGAAAGTCTCCGGTAATGAGGCGGCAGCGGCTGTCAGTCAGCATAAACCATATATCCGCAATAACCTGGTGATGCTGCTGAGTGCGCAGGAATCAGAAACCATGAACAGCTCGCAGGGGCGTGAGTCATTGCGTAAGGTTGCACTGGATGAAGTACGGGCACTGATGGTGCAGCTGGAAGGTTCGCCACTGATCGACGATTTATATTTCAGTAATTTCGTTGTTCAGAATTAAAGATACAGAATTAAGAGCACAGAATTAAGAGCACAGAATTAAGAGCACAGAATTAAGAGCACAGAATTAAGAGCACAGAATTAAGAGCACAGAATTAAGAGCACAGAATTAACGGTGCGGAATTCACCGTGAAAATTAAAAAGGGAGGCAATGCCTCCCTTTTTATTGCCTGCCGCTCCGCTCAGCGTTGCAGATAATGCGCTAAATATTCGGCAAATGGCATGTTGTCTGACTGCTCCAGTTCTTCCTGTGCCGCCAGCGAATCGCGCGCCATTTGCTGCCATTGCTGGTAGACCTGCGGGCCAAGGTTTTCGCTCAGGGTTTTGCGGTGACGTTCAGCCTGCTGCAGGGTCAGCTCGGCAAACTCCAGACTACTTTCCTGTAATTGCAGCAATACCTGCGCAGACGGCGTCAGGCGGCTGTCGGCCAGCTTAAGGCGCTGTTGTCCGAGGGTGTCGATATGGAAAGTTTCACCGCTGGCGCGGTCCATCATGATGGCCAGCTCTTTCATCTCGTCGAGTATGGTCATGCCCCATTGCTGCAGGCTGATATCGCTGCCGCCCTGTTCCAGCATCAGGCCCGGACGACGGCCTTCCATCACGGTTTTTTGCTGGTTGCGTTTGATGCGCCAGTATTCGTCTTCGTCGATATCCGGGCTTGGCTGCAGCAGACACCAGGTCAGGAACAGATCCATAAACTGCATCTGCGGCACGTCGATACCCAGTGGCATAAAAGGGTTCACATCGGTGCAGCGCACTTCAATATATTCGACGCCGTATTTATCCAGCGCCTGCAGCGGTTTTTCACCATTGCGGGCAACGCGCTTGGGACGGATATCGCTGTAGTATTCATTTTCGATCTGCAGCAGATTGGTGTTCAGCTGCTTGTAGTGGCCGTGCTCGTCCTGCAGACCAATCTCTTCGTAGGCCTGAACCGGCGCGCTGATCGCCTTGCCAAGGGTTTTGATATAGCTGTCGACGGTGTTATGGCACACCATCAAATCAGACTGGGCATTGTTCTGATAACCCAGATCGCTCATGCGCAACGATGTTGCATAAGGCGCATACAGGCTGTGCTCATTGAGGCGGTCGAGCTTGTGATCACGCCCGGCGAGGAAGCTGGCGCACACTGCTGGCGAGGCGCCGAACAGGTACATCAGCAGCCACGAATAGCGGCGGAAATTACGGATCAGCCCAAAATAACGCGCCGAGATATAACTCTGCGGGCTGTATTGATCGCCGCGTTCATCGTTGGCCTGCAGCAGCGGCCAGATTTCCGCCGGCAGCGAGAAATTGTAGTGAATACCGGAAATGGTCTGCATGGTACGGCCATAACGGTGCCACAAACCATGACGGTAAACATGCTTGAGCTGGCCGAGGTTAGAACTGCCGTAATGGGCAATCGGAATGCTCATCTCACCCTGCAGAATACAGGGCATGGAGCTTGGCCAGATCAGCTCACCATCCAGCTGTTTGTACGCGTAGCGGTGAGCAATACTCAGATAGGCATGGGCCTCGTGAGCGCTTTCGAAAACCGGCGTAATAAATTCCAGCAGAGCTTCGGAATAGTCGGTGGTGATACTTGGGTGGGTCAGTGCCGAACCCAGCCCTTTCGGATGCGGTTTCTGGCTGATGATGCCCTGAGGTGAGCAGCGTAAGCCTTCTTTTTCGATACCACGCTGTAAACGTGCCAGCAGTGCCAGATGTTGCGGGTCGCTGAACAGATTCAGGGCTTGTTGATAATTAGCCAAAGTCGCCTCGGGGCAGAAACACAGATCGCCGGATTATAGGGGGAAATTGCCGGCGGACGATACCTCCCAACGGTAAGGCTGGTGGTATTCATTGTTGCCTGCAAGGGAATGCCTGGCTCCCGCAGCATCTCTGTGGGGAGCCAGTGTCATGCTGGTGAAGGTCATTTCTTTGCTTTGGCAAACGCGGCAGCCAGCGCACCGGCCATCGCGCCCTGAGCCTGGGCTTTATCACCAAAGCTGTTGCGGTTTGGCGCACCGTTCGCCCGCTGGCCATTGCGCTGCGGTTTTTCGCCGGGTGTGCGTTCGTTGGCGCGGTCATTGGCATCGTCGCTCATACGCATCGACAGGCCGATACGCTTACGCGCGACATCCACTTCCATCACTTTAACTTTGACGATATCGCCGGCTTTCACCACATCACGCGGGTCTTTGACGAAGGTGTCGGACAGTGCGGAAATGTGTACCAGACCATCCTGATGCACGCCGATATCGACGAAAGCACCGAAGGCGGCGACGTTGGTGATTACCCCTTCGAGTACCATGTTTGGCTTCAGATCTCTGATCTCTTCCACGCCTTCCTGATACTGGGCGAATTTGAATTCCGGACGCGGATCGCGGCCCGGTTTCTGCAGCTCATTGAGAATATCTTTAACGGTAATTTCACCGACTTTGTCGTCGGTAAACTGCGCGGCATTAACCGACTTCAGCAGCGCGCCATCGCCGACCAGACTGGCAACATCACGCGAGAACTGGTGCGCGATCTTCTCCACCACTGGGTAAGATTCCGGGTGCACGGCCGAGGCATCCAGCGGGTTGCTGCCGTTCATAATGCGCAGGAAACCGGCGGCCAGTTCGAAGGTTTTACCGCCCAGACGTGGCACGTTGAGCAGATCGGCGCGGCTGTTAAAGGCACCGTTGGCATCGCGGAAGGCAACAATATTGTTTGCCAGAGTGCTGTTCAGGCCGGACACACGGGTCAGCAGCGGCGCTGAGGCGGTGTTCAGATCAACACCGACCGAGTTCACACAGTCTTCGATCACCGCATCCAGCGTGCGTGCCAGCTGGCTCTGGTTCACATCGTGCTGATACTGGCCGACACCGATGGACTTTGGCTCGATCTTTACCAGCTCGGCCAGCGGGTCCTGCAGACGGCGGGCAATGGACACCGCACCGCGGATGGTTACGTCGAGATCCGGAAATTCTTTCGCCGCCAGCTCAGACGCGGAGTAAACGGAAGCGCCGGCCTCGTTCACCATCACTTTCTGTACCTGAGTGGCTTTGAATTTCTTCAGCATATCGCCGACGAATTTATCGGTCTCGCGGCTGGCGGTACCGTTACCGATGGCGATCAGTTCAACATTGTGTTTGCTGATTAAAGCCATCAGCACGGCTTCGGACTCAGCGATACGGTTTTGTGGTGGTGTCGGGAAGATCGCACAGTGATCGACCACTTTACCGGTGGCATCGACCACCGCGACTTTCACCCCGGTACGCAAACCCGGATCGAGGCCGATGGTGGCTTTCGGGCCAGCCGGAGCGGCCAGCAGCAGGTCTTTCAGGTTATCGGCAAAGACTTTAATCGCCGCTTCTTCGGCGCTTTCGCGCAGGTTGCCCATCAGCTCGGTTTCGAGGTGAGTGAGCAGTTTGATGCGCCAGGTCCATTTCACCACTTCGGCCAGCCAGCGGTCGGCGGCACGGCCCTGTTGTTCGATATTAAAATGTGAGGCGATCATGCCTTCGCACGGGCTTGGCGTCAGTTTGTCGGAGGGATCACCGGTGACCAGCGAGAAGCTCAATATGCCTTCGTTACGGCCACGCAGAATGGCGAGTGCGCGGTGGCTGGGCACGCCTTTCAGCGCTTCATCATGTTCGAAATAGTCAGCAAATTTGGCCCCCGCACCTTCCTGACCAGGAACAACACGCACCGACAGGGTGGCTTCCTGCTGCATAAAGGTACGCAGCTTGGCCAGCAGGTTGGCGTCTTCGGCGAAGCGCTCCATCAGAATGTACTTGGCACCGTCGAGGGCCGCTTTGGTATCGGCCACGCCCTGTTCAGCGTTGAGGAATCCGGCTGCTTCGGCTTCCGGGTCAAGCGCCGGGTTATCCAGCAGCGCTTCAGCCAGTGGCTGCAGACCGGCCTCGATGGCGATCTGGCCTTTGGTGCGGCGTTTGGTTTTGTAGGGCAGGTACAGGTCTTCGAGGCGGGTTTTGGTGTCGGCGCTTAAAATATCGCGCTTCAGCTCGTCGCTCAGTTTGCCCTGTTCTTCGATGCTTTTCAGGATCGAGGCGCGGCGGTCTTCCATCTCGCGCAGATAACGCAGACGCTCTTCCAGCGTACGCAGCTGAGTGTCATCCAGCGAGCCGGTGACTTCTTTACGGTATCGGGAAATAAAGGGCACGGTGGCGCCTTCATCCAGCAGCGCGACAGCGGCTGCAACCTGTTGTGGGCGGATGCCCAGTTCTTCAGCAATACGGGAACCGATGGATTCGTGACTCATAACACTCTCAGGGGAAACGATAAAACCGGGGGGAGTATAACGGACTTGTGGGCCGGGCTCATGTGCTGAGCCCGGCAAAAAGTATGACTTACTTCTTGGCTTTGGTGATGTCGCGGTCGTAATTCAGACGTTTGGCGGCATCGAGGGTCAGCATCTGCATAAAAGCTTTGGTTTCGGCATCGGAGCCAACCGGTGCACCGCCGCTGCCATTGCCACCAAAGACGTTGGTTGGCACCTGACGTTTGGCAAAGGCTTCGGCCCAGAGTTTCTGGATTTCAACTTCGGCCTGCAGTTTCTGCGCGAGGGCGTTATCGGCCTGCAGAATCACTTTCTTCTGATAGGCTTCAGCGTCCGCCAGAGTGCGCTGGGTTTCGGCTTCGATGCGCGCTTTCTCCAGTTCGATCTGGGCGGTTTCTTTGGCAATTTCAGCCTGTTCTTTCAGTTTTTCGGCACCGGTAATGGCCAGCTGCTTTTCGGTTTCCGCTTCGGTGGTGTGCTGAATCTGCTCTACCTTGGCTTTGGCCTGACGCTCTGCTACTTCACGCTCACCTTTGGCAATGGCCAGCAGGCGCTGTTCTTCTTCCTGAATCCGCTGTTCGCGGGCAATCGCACGGTCGGCGGATGCTTTCTGCTTCAGCTGCATACGTTCAACGAATTTTTTGTTAGGGCGCATATCGGTGACGCGGGCATCCAGTACGGTAATGCCGAAGTTGGTGAACTTCTGCACCTTGCGCTTTGGAATGCCGTTGTCGTCGACTTGTTTCATAACCACAAATTCGATTTTGGTTTCGTCACCATAATCCTGTTGCTCTTCGCCCAGTGCGGCATTGGCAGAGGATTTTTGTTTACGGTTGCTGCGGCTGAGCTGCTCTTCCCGTTTGACGATGTAAATCCCGTTAGCCATCTGATTTTCAAATTCAGAGTTAAACCCTGAGCGGCCGCCGGAATAATATTCTTCGGCACCCATCAGCGATGCGGTGGACTGCAGCGTTTCTTTAAAGGCCGGAATCAGCGCGGTACGCAGCAGATTTTCCGGAGAACGGTATTCGTGGGCGAGTTTCAGGAAGTGCTCCTGATCCTGCGGGATGGAAAAACGCACGGTGGCTTCGGCATCAGCATCCACCTGATCAAGGAACATAATGTTCAGTGGTGGCAGCAGTGCGCTGGCGAAGGCATCGTCACGCTCGGCTGTCAGTTCTTCACGTTTACCGACAACGGCCTGTACTGTCATCGATCGTTTCCAGGCGTTATAGCGGCCGAACAGGTAGGTGTTGTAGCCCACGTCTGAGACTACTTTTTCTTCACCGGTGATAGTGCGTACGTGGTACACAAAACCCGGCTCTGCGTAGAAAAACACCTGATTGAACATGCCAAACGCAAAAGAAATAACCGCAGCAATCACCAGCGACGGCGCAACCTGCTGGGGAATATCGTAAGTGATGGAATCAAGACGGCTGCTGATATCTTCAGCAGCCACGCCCTGAGATTCCAGCTCACTGCGCATACGCTCAACTTTCATGTGCTGGGCGGCACGGAAAAAACCCAATGCGATAATGGCGGCAATACAGAGTACGCCGGTAAGAATTCCCCAGAAGGCCATAACAGTTCCTTGTTGTCAGAGAGTTATCAGAAATTTTGGAAGACGGAGTCTAACGGCGGATTCGCGCCGGCTCAATGTACAGACTGTGCAGTTGTGACGCTGGTCAAAGGCATAAAAAAAACGGGAGCCGAAGCTCCCGTTTTTTCAGTTATCTGGCAATCACAGTGCGTACCAGAGCTGGTAGTTAAAGCTGTCCGGGCCGCCATTATCCGGTGAGCAGGCCATCAGGGTGTAGCTGCCGTTTTCGGAGGTGATAATGCGCGATACCGGCCAGCAAATATCATCTTCACCACCTTCGCTCAGTACCAGTGAACCATGACGCTCGGTGAAGTTAATGGAGGCTGTGGTGTTGCCGAAGTCAGCCGGATCGTATTTGCAGATATCGTTGTTGCCAGCGTTGTCCAGTTTTGTACCACCGTCGTAAACCGCCAGACAGACGCCACTGACAGCATCGTAAATCCCATATAACGATTGACTAAAAAAGTTAGCGGCGAGACTGCTGTCAAAGTAAGGAATCAACAGCTGGGTTGTACCTTCCTCAGCGGCAGAGGTGGTCACCAGTGCACCACGGATGCCGGCGTTATTATTTTTCAGGGTCAGGGTATCGGCGAAAGTGGCAATGCCGTCTTCGTGAGTGCCGGAGTACGTCAGCGTATTTCCGGAGGCGGACCAGGTAAAGGTTCCGGAGTCGGTGTTGCCACTGCCGGCGATGCCATCGGTATAGCTCTGGTAGGAGCCGGTACCGCTCTCTTTGTCGAATGTAAGTTCACTGAAACTGCTGCTGCCAACCGTGACCAGCCGGTAGCTGTCGGCAATCAGGTTGTTGCTTAGTTCAGTAATGACGCGCTCCAGGTGAATAAATTCATCGGTGGTGCAGGTGGCGTCGTAGGCGTACTCACTTGAGCGCAGCACGGTACAGCGATCGGCGAATTCACCATTACTGTAGATGGTCAGTACCCGCTCAGAAAACTCATAGGTGTAGGAGGCGCTGGAAACACGACAATTACGATTCACCGACGCTTCGGTTGGTGCACGGTAAAAGTCGTCGTCAGTGCAGTTTGAATAACTGACCGCAGTCATATTGCCATTACTTTCGTAGGTATATTTGTAGCGGATTTCACCGTTGTCATTACGCTCCAGCCAGGTGCCGGTCAGTTGCAGTCCGGCATTAATAGCGCTGAGGCTTTGTTCGAAGTGAGCCTGAGCATCTTCTTCGGATATCAGCTCGCGGCCGGGCTCGTCAGGAAATGCCGCACTGAGTAACGCGCTGCTGAAATCGGCCGAGTCGGCGGCTAAATCCAGCGCGGAAATATCAGCTCCGCTGCCTTCCGGAAATGGCTGCAATGTAATGCCGTTTTGGGCATTACCGTCACTATCAAGGTTTTGCAGCAGCACCAGCGTATTTTTCACCCGCTGATCATTTACATCACTGGTATTAAATAAATCCAGTGGCGTCAGCGTGCCTGTACCTTCAGCAATGGTAATGCTGCCCAGTGTCAGCCCGGCAAAACTGAAGGTGGTGGTTTCACCCGGTTCATAAGGGAAAGCGCCCAGCGTATTGGTGGTGCCCTGATGGCTGGGCGAGCTGTAATTGAGCCCGGCTACGCCTGAATCAACAAACAGCGCGGTATTCACCGGTGTGCTGTTGTCGTCATCGTTGTCGCTGTCAGAGTCTCCACTGCTACCACCACAGGCAGTAAGCAGGCTACAGCTGGAGATAAAAACCAGTGGCAGTAATTTCATGGCTGAAGTCCTTATTTATTTGTAATCAATCTGAGCGGAAATCCGCATGCAGGCGTATGTCGATATCATTACCTGCACAGCCTGAGAGGGCATCCCCCATATGGGTTATGTGGGTGGACAGGAGGATGTGAGCAGGTATTCTGCTATTACTTATATGTATGAAATTTGTTGTTGATAGTTGGATGAATATATTCCGCTGCAGCAATGTCAGAAAATTTACCAGGGTTTAACCGGAATACGTTTGCTATCCGGACAAGCCTGTTATCCGGAGTTGTTATGCAGGATGATTTGCTGGATTTTGTCGGGGATATTTATGAAGCCTCGTACAAACCCAGGCATTGGGAGGTGGTGATGGAAAAACTCTGCCTGCTGACACAGTCAAAATCCAGTGTGCTGATCATCGAGAATCAGAACTCCGGCAGCCGGAAGATCATCAGCATACACGGTATCAGCCGCATTCTTGCGCTTGCTTATAACACCGGACTTGGACGTTACGATAATACGTTTTCTCTTATAAAAACCCCGGTAAATGATGTCACAATATTGCCGGCAGAAGAGTTAAAAAATAATAGTCCTTCATATTATCAGTTTATTCTGAAGCCTGCGGATATCGGTCATATCTCCGTTGTCGATCTGCATAAAGACAATGAAATCCGTGTTGGACTGGCGGTACACCGTTCATTTAATGCGCCCGCATATACAGACAAAGAAATCAGGATCATGCGGCTTATTTCTCCGCATATCTGTCGTTCCGTTTTAATTCAGCGGGAATTAGATAATGCCCGTAGCGAAACTCACAGCCTGATGTCGCTGGTATCCAAAATGCCTATGGGCATGTTGCTGATCGATCAATACGGAGAGGTAAAATTCTGCAACTCGGTTGCCGAATTTGTTATCAGTAAGCACAAAGGACTGTCGCTGGTCGACAATAAACTGCAGGCTCATAACCGCGAGAATCAGAAGCAACTGGAGTTTGCTCTGCAGAATGTACTGGATGTTCTGCACAGCGAGACAGAGCAGGATAAACCAACCGTTACCACCGTTTCTTTTTCCCATCCGCAATTTTCGTTTCCACTGGTTCTGTTTATTTCTGCTGCGGAAGAATCTGGCAGACACCCGATGCATAGCGGAGAAGAGCGCTATGCGACGGTATATATCAGCGACCCCGGAGGGAAAATGAACATCTCCGCCGGACAGCTGGCAGAAATATTTGCTCTGACCAATGCTGAAGCTCAGGTGGCGTTATGTCTGGTGAACGGACTTAAGCTGGCAGATATTGCAGAACATAATGGTACTGCGCTGGAAACCGTACGCAGCCAGATGAAAGCGGTTTTTAACAAGCTTGGCGTCAACACGCAGCAGGATGTTATCCGGATTATTATTCAGACCATGATTCCGCTGAGTGGCAGTCCGGAATAAGAAATGACAGCCATAAAAAACGGGAGCTGAAGCTCCCGTTTTTTATGGCCGCTAAGCAGGAATTAATCCAGCTGCGGGCCTGCAGCAACGATGGCGTCAGAGACATCGTACTTCTTGAAGTTTTCTACAAACTGGGCAGCCAGGTTACGGGCAGCTTCGTCGTACTTGTCGGCATCGGCCCAGGTGTTGCGTGGGTTCAGCAGTTTGCTGTCAACGCCTTCCAGAGTCTTAGGAACCAGCAGGTTGAACACAGGCACAGTCTCGGTTTCAACGCCGCGCAGTTTACCGTTCTGGATTGCAGAGATCACAGCACGGGTAGTCGGGATGCTGAAACGCTCACCGCCGGCACCGTTAGCGCCGCCGGTCCAGCCGGTGTTAACCAGATAAACCTGAGAGTCGAATTCGGTAACGCGCTTGATCAGCAGTTCCGCGTATTCGCCAGCCGGACGCGGGAAGAATGGCGCGCCGAAGCAGGTAGAGAAAGTAGACTTCAGACCTTTGCTGCCGCCCATTTCGGTGGAACCCACCAGTGCGGTGTAACCGGACAGGAAGTGGTAAGCCGCCTGTTCTTTGGTCAGGATAGAAACAGGTGGCAGTACACCGGTCATATCACAGGTCAGGAAGATAACCGCTTTAGGTTCGCCGGCCATGTTTTCCAGAACGCGTTTTTCAACGTGTTCCAGCGGGTAGGCGCAACGGGTGTTTTCGGTTTTGGAAACGTCGGTGTAATCGGCAACGCGGGTAACCGGATCGATCACAACGTTTTCAACGATGGCGCCGAATTTGATGGCGTTCCAGATGATCGGCTCGTTCTTCTGAGACAGATCGATGGTTTTCGCGTAGCAGCCGCCTTCGATGTTGAATACGGTGCCTTTGCCCCAGCCGTGTTCGTCGTCACCAATCAGGAAACGCTCAGGGTCAGCAGACAGGGTGGTTTTACCGGTACCGGACAGACCGAAGAACAGACAGGTGTCGCCGTCATCGCCAACGTTGGCGGAGCAGTGCATTGGCAGCACGTCTTTTTCCGGCAGCAGGAAGTTCTGCACGCCGAACATGGCTTTCTTCATTTCACCGGCGTAACGCATACCGGCCAGCAGTACTTTGCGCTGGGCGAAGTTCAGGATAACCGCGCCGTCAGAGTTGGTGCCGTCACGCTCAGGAACACATTCGAAGCCTGGTACGTTCAGGATCTGCCACTCTTCTTTGTCAGAAGGGTTGTAGGTTTCCGGACGGATAAACAGGTTACGGCCAAACAGGTTCTGCCAGGCAGTCTGAGTGGTCATTTTCACCGGCAGGTAGTGCTGCGGATCGGAACCCACGTGTACGTGTGACACGAAGCTGTCGTGCTGGGCCAGATACTCTTCCACGCGTTCCCACAGAGCATCGAACTTGTCGGCGTCGAATGGGCGGTTGATGTTGCCCCAGTCGATGGCGTCTTTGCTGCTTGGCTCTTCGACGATGAAGCGGTCCATCGGAGAACGGCCGGTACGGATACCGGTTTCAACAACCAGTGCGCCGTTGTCCTGCAGCTGGCCTTCGCCACGCAGGATTGCTTGTTCTACCAGTAACGGTGTCGATAAATCGGTGTAAACAGTGGTCATATATCGGTGCCCAAACGGGTCCTCATAATTAGCGCACGGCTTGTGGCCATACTCTGATGTTCTCTATACCGCCCTGAGGGTACACGGGCGAACCCAAAGTTGAAGGCGCGTGATTATGCCAGAAAATTGGTTAAACGCTAAGCCCTGTCTTTTGAGGTGAAATGGCTGTCCCGAAAAGTCCCCTTATGAGGACTCGGGTTATCGCCACTTTTAATGTGGATTCCGTTCCGGAAACAGCTCTTCTACCTGTGGCCGGTCGAAGACGTAGCTCTGCTGGCAGAATTCGCAGGTGATATCGATCTTGCCGTTTTCTTCAATCATGCTGTTCAGCTCGTCGTAACCCATCTGATGCAGAGCGTTGGCGATGCGCGGCTTGGAGCAGGTGCAGAAGAAGCTCAGCTCAGAGGCCGGGTAAATACGGGTCTGCTCTTCGTGGAACAGGCGGTGCAGCACGGTGGCGGCATCCAATCCCAGCAGTTCGTCGTTACGGATGGTGGAGGCCAGGTGGCTGACTCTGTCCCAGGCATCGGTATCGGTGACCTGACCGGCGGGCGTCGGCATTTTCTGCAGCATCAGCGCGGCGGCAGTCTGACCGTCACAGGCCAGCCAGAAGTGGCTGCCCAGCTGTTCGGACTGGGTGAAGTACTCTTCCAGCGCCTGGGCGATATTGCCGCCATTTATGCTGACAATGCCCTGATAACGCTGGCCCTGTTCCGGCTCGATGGTGATCACCAGCTGACCATCGTCAAAGCGCAGTTCGCTGTCGCCGGCGCTCTCATCGTAACGGGCGATGGCGCGCAGCTGGCCTTTTTCGTTGGTTTCGGCCTGCAGTAAGGTGACGTTGCCCGGCAGGCGCATCTGCAGAGTCAGGCGTCCGGCAAATTTCAGGCTGGCGCTGAGCAGGGCAGTAGCGGCCATCAGCTCACCGACGGCAACGGCAATGCGCGGCGGGTACTGGTGGCGGCGCAGTACTTCGCGGTAGCTGTCCTGCAGGTGGGTAATCTCACCGCGGATGTCGGTGTTGTCGAAGCTGAAACGCTGCAGCGTGTCGCGGCTGGTATTGCTCATGTCAGTAATCCTGGTTGTGCTCAAAACGACGCATATCGCGGCGCTCTTTCTTGTTGGGTTTGTGGTCGGGCACCTGCATGGAGGCCTTCATAATGCGCCGCCGTTCGGCTTCATCCATGCGCTGTTTAATACTCTCCGGGGTTTCTTCGTATAACGACCGGGCTTCCGGTGCGCCGCGGCGCTGATCGGACAGCGCGGTGATCAGCACTTCTTTCTGGTCGAAGCCCTGACGGATGCTGAGGCGGGCGCCCAGTTCGGCGGTTTTGCTGACCTTGCAGCGCTGACCGTCGACATGCACCTTGCCGCCTTCAATAGCGGCCTTGGCCAGTGCGCGGGTTTTAAAAAAACGCGCGGCCCAGAGCCATTTGTCGAGACGGATCTTTTCTTTGTTGTCAGTCATATCTTAAAAATCCAGCTCATCAAAATGATGAATGCCGGGGAAGCGGCTGTCGGTATTGGGTTCTTTCTGGCTGTCGGGATGGAAAATCGCCAGCAGGAAAGCGATGCCCCAGCGGGCGGCGGATTCTAGCACAGGCTGGCTGTCGTCGATCAGCAGGGTGCGGGCCGGATCGAATCCTTCATCACGCTGCAGGTGATCCCAAAATGCCTGACTTTCTTTCGGCTCGCGGTAATCGTGGGAGCTGATGACGCGGTCGACCAGCTGATCAAGGCCGGTGCGCTCCATTTTCAGGTTTACGCTGTCACGGTGGGCGTTGGTGACGATCACGGTGCGTTTGCCCAATTGCTTAAGGCGGGCGAGGAAATCCTGCACGTGCGGGCGGAAACCGATCTTATGCTGCACATCGCGCTTCAGTTCGGCGATGGGCAGGCCAGTGAGTTCGGTCCAGTAATCGAGGCAATACCAGTCGAGGGTGCCGCGCAGGCCGACAAAGCTTTTGTTCAGCTCAGCCAGGGCCTCTTCCTCGCTCAGGCCGTGCTGTTGGGCGTAGACCGCCGGCAGGTGGTCGAGCCAGAAATAATTGTCGAAATGCAGATCCAGCAGAGTGCCATCCATGTCCAGCAGCACGGTATCAATTTGTTGCCAGTTGGTCAGGCTCATAGGGTTATACTCGCAATCGGAATGTCTATTAAAACAGGGCTGTTATGCATAAAAAACCACAGATTTTGCAACGTCATCTGGTGGCGCAGAGCCGTTTGTTCCGGGTGGAATCCTTCGATCTGCGCTTCAGTAACGGAGTTGAGCGGACCTATGAGCGTCTGATGCCCGGAGGAAGCGGCGCAGTGATGCTGGTCGCGCTGCTGGATAACGATACCATTGCCCTGATCCGGGAATATGGGGGCGGAATTGAAGATTACACCCTCACGTTGCCAAAAGGTGCGATCGATCTGGGCGAGAGTCTGCGCGAAGCCTGTAACCGCGAGCTGCAGGAAGAGATCGGTTATGGCGCGCGGGAGTTTATTCATCTGAAAAAACTCAGCCTGTCACCCAGCTATATGAGCGGCGGTATCGATGTGGTGGTGGCCCGCGATCTGTACGAATCGAAGCTCGAAGGCGACGAGCCGGAACCGCTGGAACTGGTGCCCTGGAAGCTGAACAACCTGCACGAACTGTACAGTCGCGAAGACTGCACCGAAGGCCGGGCGATCGCTGCGCTGGCGCTGGCGCAGGAATTTCTGGCCGGGCGTTTTGACGGTGAAGTGCTGACCTGAGCCTGCTTCAGGCCTGGGTTCTGGCGGGCAGGAAGTCGGCGATTACCTTGCCCAGGGTATCCAGCCTGATGGGCTTGCTGATAAAGCCGTTCATGCCGGCCGCCAGGCAACGCTCTTTATCTTCCAGCATGGCATTGGCGGTCAGGGCGATGATCGGGATATGGTTTTTATGGCTGCTGAGATCGCGGATGCGTTCGGTAGCGGTAATACCATCCATCACCGGCATGTTCACATCCATTAAAATCAGGTCGTAATCGTTGCTCAGCACTTCGGTAATGGCCTGCTCGCCGTTGGATACCGTGGTATACACCAGGCCCAGCCGGCTTAGCATGCGTTCGGCAATTCTCTGGTTCACGCTGTTGTCTTCGGCCAGCAGCACACGGCCATGCAGGGTACGGTTCTGTTTTTCGGCCGGTTGTTTTTCTTTTTCCGGTGCGTGCCCTTCGTGCAACGGTAACTGCAGCACAAAGGTGCTGCCATGACCGATTTCTGAACTGAGTCCTATATCGCCATTCATCGCTTTCGCCAGGTGACGGCTGATGGTCAGTCCTAATCCGGTACCGCCGTATTGGCGGCTGGTGCTGGTATCAGCCTGTTTGAACGCGGAAAAAATCTGTTCGGTTTTGTCCTGTGCAATACCGATCCCGCTGTCGCGTACTTCGATATTCAGCAGATAGCGGAAGTCTTCCTGCTGCTGGCCGCTGACGCGGATTTCAATACGGCCTTTCTCGGTGAATTTCAGTGCATTGCTGAGCAGGTTGGTGATGATCTGGCGCACCCGTTTCGGGTCACCACGCCAGTTGGCGGGCAGGCCTGAGTCATAGTAATACAGCAGCGATAATCCCTTGCGCCGTACCGGTTCGTTAAACAGCTGATAGATGTCGGTGATCAGACGGTTCAGGTCAAAATCAATCTGCTCAACTTCCAGATTGCCGGACTCAATTTTCGACAGGTCGAGAATATCGTTAATGATGTCGAGCAGGGCATGGGATGAGTTGTGAATAATATCCAGATAGTGGCGCTGGTCTTCTGACAGTGACGAGTCGAGCAGCAGCTCGCTGGCACCAAGAATGCCGTTCATTGGGGTACGGATTTCATGGCTCATATTGGCCAGGAAAATCGATTTACTGCGGTTGGCACTTTCTGCCTGCTCCAGCGCCTCGCGGATGCGTACGTTGGCGGTTTCCAGTGCCCGCTGGTTGGCCACCGCCTCGGTAATGTCGAGGCCGGCCAGCAGTACTTCCTGATGTTCACCACTGTTGATGCGGGTCAGACGCCAGCTGATGGTTGATTCCTTGCCGCTGGCGGAAACCAGCGGAAATTCTGACGCCATACTGCCTGCATGACTGCCCAGTAACTGTTGCCAGTCATGACTCAGGCGTGCGGCATGGGTTTTGGGCAGCAGATAACTCAGCGGCTGTTTGTACAGCTGCTTTTTATCCATCTGCAGCAGATCCTGTACCGGCTGGTTGATGCGCTGAATATTGCCCTGCTTATCGCACACCAGCAGCAGCGTCTGCATTGAATCAAAATAAGCCCGTACCCGCTGTTGCTCGGCGCGCAGCTTTTCTTCCATATGATGACGTTTACTGATGTCGTCGCCGGTCAGCAATATGTAGTCGCGCCCGTTGAGGTGCCATGGCTGGGCATGCAGTGCCCAGCGTCCATGGTCGCCGTGACGGTCAATCAGGGTGCACTCAAAGTCGACCAGTGTTTGGCTTTCCAGCGCCTGCTGCAGGTAACGGGCAATCTGTGGCTGTTCTTCCTCGGACTGAATTGCCGATAAGCGCTGATCGTGATCATCGGCAAACAACTCAATAAAGCGCGGGTTGGCATCAAGAATCAGCTGTTGGGCACTGAGACGCACCGCAATGCCACTCATATGTTCCCAGCTGAGGCTGTGCTGCAGACTCTGGCGGTCGAGCTGGTCACGCAATGGCCGGACCAGATGATGGAAACCAGCAAACAGAATAATGATAACGGCCAGATCGGTCAGTGCCGCACCAACCCAGCCCTGCAGATAATACTGGCGCAGCTGAGACAGTGACTTGCTGACAACCAGACCCTGACCGGGCTGTAGCGGCTGGAGGTACTGCAGATAGGTGTGCTGCTCGTCATGCATCCGTTGCAGGCCACTGATGCCTTGCGCGGCTTTTGTTACGGCGTCGTTGCTGATTCCGGGTTGTGGTGGCAGGCGGATGCTGAGTTTATTGTCATGCAATACGCCGGTCTGCACCGCCAGCCCCTGACTGCGCAGGTAACCCAGCTCGGCTGCGCCTGGCAGGCTGTCGGAGTTGAGTTTCCATTGTTGCAGGAACTTGCCGGCCAGACGCTCTAACTCATCCTGCTGGTGTTTTACTTCGTGCAGATACAGCAGGAGGCTGGTAACAACTGTGATCATCAGCGTTGACGCCAGCGCGAGCATCCAGAGGTATTTTATGTGGCGGCTCATAGTGCGTCCTTTGCCGAAGTCCCTTAACAATAGATGCTTGTGGTCAGACAATCCAAGGCAATACCAGTGCATGCAGGGTGGCGGTCAGGGTCATGGCCATTGCCGCATAGGCCGATTGCTGTGGTCCTAATTCCAATGCACGACTGGTGCCAATGGCATGGGCGCAGATTCCCAGTGTCAGTCCAACGGCCTGCGGGTCATCCATGCGCAGCAGTTTTAACAGGGACGGAATCATCAGAGCCCCGAGAATTCCGGTGATGATGACAAAGGCTGAGGCCAGAGCATTGATGCCGCCGACCTGTTCGCTGATGGCCAGTGCCACCGGAGTGGTAATGGATTTTGTGTAGATCGTGCGGGTGATGGCGTCATCACCAATCCAGAAGTGCGCCAGCAACACTGCACAGGCTACGGTTGTGCCGCTGCCCAGAGTTACCGCCAGAACAATGCGCAGCCATTGTTTACGCATGGTATGAATAAACTGATACAGCGGTACCGCCAGCATGACCACCACAGGCCCCAGCATCTGGTTCAGGTAATCACCGCCCCGCATATAGGTCTGATAAGAAACACCGCTTAACTCCAGACAGGTCACGACCAGTACAACGCCGGTCAGAATCGGCGGAATAAAGGCGTTGTTACCCAGGCGGCGGTAGAGTTGCTGGCCGGCAAGAAAAGACGCAATGGTAAGCGCGGCCCAGAATAACGGCAGACTGAACAGATGTGTCATGAGCCTGATTTACCTCCCTTGCGCATAATCAGCGCACTGACCAAGGCACCGGGAATCAGGCTGAGCGCAAGAATAACCAGCAGGGCGGGACCATGTTCGGCGAGCAGTTGCTTTTGGGTAATGATGCCAACACTGACCGGAATCAGGAATAAAGGCAGCAGGGGTGACAGCGTCTGGGTGATGCGCTGCAGATTATCCGGCGTTTTGCCGCGCAGTATCAGCGCCAGCAGTAACAGCAGCATACCAACAATGGATGCCGGAACAGGAAGATGCAGCAGTGTTTGTAACAGAGAACCCAGCAGCAGAAAGATCAGCAGGGTAAGGAGGCCGGACATACGTCTGCTCCTGAAAAGTTGGTGCGGAAGGAGAGACTCGAACTCTCACGCCGTGAAGCGCTGGAACCTAAATCCAGTGTGTCTACCAATTTCACCACTTCCGCGATTCAGGGCGCGGATATTATACAACTCGGATGCACTTGCCAAGAGGCCGGAGCCGCTGGCCCTGAAGGGGGGCGCTCGTGTATGGTGCCTTTTTTTGCATAACAGGGAATGGCTATGCCTTCAGATAATCGTTTGGCCAGTAATATTCTGCTGAGTGCGGCCGCGGTCGTGATCGTGATTGCAGGTATTAAAAGTGCCGCTGCCATGCTGGTACCTTTTTTACTGGCGGTATTTATTGCCATCCTCAGTGCGCCACTGCTGCGCTGGTTGACTAATCACCGAGTCCCCGGGGTTGTGGCGGTGTTGTTGCTGGTTATAGGTTTCCTGTTGCTTGGCACCGTACTGGCTTCTTTTGTCGGCGGTACACTGACGGCATTTTATAAAGATATGCCGCTGTACGAGCAGAAACTGCAGGCGCTGACCAGTCATGGCGTGACCTGGTTGCGCAGCCTTGGCGTGGAAGTGGCTGATAATGTGATCCGCGAATATGTAAATCCCGGCGTAGTGATGAGAACCGTTGCCTCTGTGTTTAATGGCCTGGGCGGCGTGCTGACCAACACTTTCCTGATTCTGTTCACGGTGATCTTTATTCTGCTCGAAGCTTCCAGCTTTCCGGCCAAGGTTAAACGCGCCTTTGGGGAAGAAACCCAGGCCTTTGCCCACTTTGAGCGTTTCTCTGAATCGGTGCAGCAATACCTGATGATTAAAACCGTGGTCAGTTTTGGTACCGGCCTGACCGTTGGTCTGCTGCTGGCGCTGATCGGTGTTGATTACTGGGCACTGTGGGCGCTGGTTGCTTTCCTGCTCAACTACATACCTAACATCGGTTCTATTATTGCGGCCGTTCCGGCGGTGCTGATTGCCTTAATTCAGATTGGCCCGGGAGCCGCGTTGCTCACCGCCGGGGTTTATGTGCTGGTTAATACGCTGTTCGGTAATGTGGTTGAGCCGCGTCTGATGGGCCGCTCGCTGGGGCTGTCGACGCTGGTGGTTTTTCTGTCGTTGGTGTTCTGGGGCTGGATTCTCGGGCCGGTGGGAATGCTGCTGTCGATCCCTCTGACCATGGTGGTTAAGATCGCGCTGGAAACCCGGCCGCAGTCGCGCTGGATCGCCACCTTGCTTGATCACTGATCTGTTCAGGGCACGGTATGAGCAAAGAAGGGTAAAAACACTGCCGGCCACGGGGCTGGCAGCGCTAGACTGGGCGCAACGGAGGATGGTGATGAAATCGATTCTGCTGGTTGATGATGATTACGAACTGGGCGAACTGTTGCAGGAATACCTGTCGATGGAAGGTTTCGCCCTGACCGCTGTGCAGGACGGTGAAACCGGTCTGCAGCGGGCACTGAGCGGCGATTACGATCTGGTGCTGCTGGATGTGATGCTGCCGAAAATGAACGGCTTTGAAGTGCTGAAAAAACTGCGTACCGAGTCTTCCCTGCCGGTAATTATGCTGACCGCCCGTGGCGAAAGCGTGGACCGGGTGCTGGGTCTTGAGCATGGCGCCGATGATTATATTCCCAAGCCTTATCACCACCATGAACTGGTGGCGCGGATTAAGGCTCTTTTCCGCCGTATTGATCTGTCGGCTGAGCAGCCTGGCAAAGGTGCGGTCACCACGCTGAATGTGGGTGAGCTGCAGCTCAATACCACGCGCCGGGTAGTGACTCTGGATGGTGTCGAACTGGCCCTGACCGGTGCCGAATTCGGCGTACTGCATTGCATGATGGAGCACGTTGGTGAGCTGGTGGATAAAGATACGCTGTCGCTGGCGGCACTGGGTCGTCCGCTGATGGCCTACGATCGCTCTATCGATATGCACGTCAGCAACCTGCGCAAGAAACTGGGCCGCCGCAGCGATGATTCTGACTGGATCAAAACGGTGCGTTCGCGCGGCTATATGCTGGTCAGCCCGGAATAAACTCTCCCCTTTACCACAGGCCTGTGCATGCGCTGGTATCGCTCGCTGTTTTTCAAAATTTTCCTCTGGTTCTGGGGGGTGATCTTCCTTTCCATGTGGGCAGCGGTGCTGACCAACGAATGGATTGAAGACGATTATTTCCGCCCGGCTACTCAGCCTGAAGCCATGCACTTGGTGCATCTGATGGACCGTGAACGGCCGATTGTGGCTGAAGGCCGCAAGCTGTGGCGCAAAATGCGCCCGGGCTGGAATCTGGTGGCGGTGCCAGTGGATATGATCAGTCAGTTGCCCCACGATCTGGAAGAATTTGCCGATGAGGCGGATGAAACTGACCAGATTCTGTGGGGGCAGAATGACGGCTGGCTGATGATCGGGCCGTTGCAGCGTCAGGGTTATCTCTATATCGCCGTTGCCCGTAAAGAATGGCAGAGCGTGCTGAATAACGAAGACCGCTGGCTGGTACCGCTGGCGATTGTGGTGGTGGTTACGCTGCTGTGCTTTGTGCTGGTGTGGAGCCTGACGCGGCCAATCCGTCGGCTGCAGCGCACCGTACGCCAGCTGGCACAGGGTAATTTTGATGTCTCCGGTCTGCGCCGTGATCTGCACCGGCATGATGAAATCGGCATGCTGGCCAGCGAAGTGGTGGATATGGCCGATGCACTGCAGCGTTTATTGCACAGTCATCAGCAGTTACTGCGTGATGTGTCGCACGAGTTACGTTCGCCATTAACCCGCCTGCAGATTGCCCTTGGTATTGCCCGCAAAAAAGATCAGCACCAGATTCTGGCAGCGGAGCATGACCGGATAGAACGCGCCGTCGGACAGGTCGATGGACTGGTCGGACAGATTCTTGATCTGGCCCGGCTGCAGCAGACCGACAGCCAGCAGTTGCAGACCGGCCGCCTGGATCTGGGCAGTCAGCTGCAGATCTGGCTGCAGAATGCAGACGTTGAGATCGAAGAAAAACACCTGCAACTGATGGTCAAAGGGCCGGCCGCTTCCCTGACATGTGACTGGGACTGGATGCTGGTCGAGCGGGCTTTTGACAACCTGTTGCGTAATGCCATCCGTTTTGCGCCGCAGGGCTCAGAGCTGTCTGTCGGTGTAACAGTCCGTGCTGAGTATGCGGAATTGTGGGTGCAGGATCAGGGGCCGGGCGTACCTGAAGAAGAGCTGCTGCGGATTTTCGATCCTTTTACGCAGGTCGATTCGGCCCGCGATCATGCGGCCGGTGGTTATGGCATCGGGCTGGCGCTGGTGAAGCGCATTGTTGAACTGCATGATGGCAGCGTTCGCGCCGAAAATTGCTCCCCCGGTTTGCGTGTGATCATGCAGCTGCCTGTGCAGCCACAAACCTGATCTGGCTCAGTTAAAAAAGAGGGAAGCGCCGGATTAGCTGGAAAAAGCAATAGGTTTTTGGTAGAAAGTACGACCCTTATGCCCCCTGTGTTCTGGACGATGTGGCACAGCTGGCTTTTAAATACAGTGAAGAGACTGGACAAGTACTATGTCACAAGATTTCAAGCAAGCAGCTCTGGATTACCATCAGTTCCCTAAGCCAGGCAAAATCAGTGTCGAACTGACCAAGCCTGCGCAGACTTCACAGGATCTGTCTCTGGCCTACAGCCCTGGTGTGGCAGAGCCGGTCAAGGAGATCGCTGCTGATCCTGAAAACGCCTATAAGTACACCGGTAAGGGTAACCTGGTTGCGGTTATCACTGATGGTACTGCGATTCTGGGTCTGGGTGATCTGGGTCCTCTGGCTTCCAAGCCGGTTATGGAAGGTAAGAGCCTGCTGTTCAAGCGCTTTGCCGGCGTAGACTCCATTGACATCGAAGTAGAGTCTGAAAGCCCACAGGCCTTTATCGACACCGTTCGCCGTATTGCTATTACCTTCGGTGGTATCAACCTGGAAGACATCAAAGCACCTGAGTGTTTTGAGATCGAACGCACCCTGATCGAACAGTGCGACATCCCGGTATTCCACGATGACCAGCATGGTACTGCGATCGTAACCGTTGCCGGTGCTCTGAACGCTCTGGAAATCGTTGGCAAGAAAGTCGAAGACGCCAAAATGTGCGTACTGGGTGCCGGCGCAGCTGCAATCTCCTGCACCAAGCTGCTGATCCTGGCAGGCATGAAGCCAGAAAACATCTTTATGTGTGACCGTAATGGTGTGATCCACTCCGGTCGTACCGATCTGAATCAGTACAAGCAAGCATTCGCTGTTGAGACTGACAAGCGCACCGTTGATGATGCCCTGAATGGCGCTGATATCTTCCTGGGTCTGTCTGGTCCTAACATGGTGACCGGCGAACAGATCAAAGCAATGGCAGAAAACCCAATCATCTTCGCCTGTGCTAACCCGGTTCCGGAAATCATGCCGGAAATCGTTAAGGAAGTTCGTCCTGATGCCATCATGGCAACCGGTCGTTCCGACTACCCTAACCAGGTAAACAACGTACTGGGCTTCCCATTCATCTTCCGTGGTGCTCTGGACGTACGCGCCAAGCGCATCAACGAAGAGATGAAGCTGGCTGCAGCCAAAGCTCTGGCTGGTCTGGCGAAAGAACCTGTAACTCAGGAAGTTCTGGATGCTTACGGTCTGGAGTCTCTGGAGTTTGGTCGTGAGTACATCATTCCTAAAGCCGTTGATACCCGTCTGCTGGGTGCTGTATCGGCTGCGGTTGCTCAGGCTGCGGTTGATACCGGTGTGGCACGTAAGCCATTCCCGGCTAACTACCCGCTGAAAACTCTGGCTGATATCTGATTGATCAGACCATAGTAAAAAACCCGGCTATGCCGGGTTTTTTTATGCCTGTCGTTACGCCAATGCCACAGTGTCAGCGAATCAGGTAATCAGCCAGCAGGCGCTCGTAGCTCTGCAGGATTTTATCCTGCTCGCCGCTGTCGATCAGAATATCCATGCCGATATCAAAGGCATCACGCAGTTGTTTGCTGTGGAACGCGGCGTAGTAGTAGGTCGGGGTAAATAGATCGTGGTACTGGTACGGTTGCTGGTAGACCGGGTTGTTCGGATAGTTGCGACGTAACTGACTGAGGTAATAACGGAATATCGTCTGCTCGAGAATGATCACATCAGTCTCGCCATTAAACAGTGCCTCAACCTGTTTCTGCTGTTCGGCCAGTTCCCGGTAAGCCGGACTGCGTGCAGCTTCTGCGGCAAAATTGTCGGGCAGCAGCTGACTGGCCAGGTTAAAAGCGGTGATGCTGTAATTGCCCAGACTGCTGACATCGGTCAGGGATACCTTACGACTGCTCAGGCTGATGGCAATGTTATGGAATACGATCAGCGGCTGGCGGGAAAATAACGCGTTCGGCGACGCGGTTACGCTGGTGATGCAGGCAATATCCAGTTCGCCTTTATTAAAAGCGATAACGTTATTGGTGTTGTTGTCATAGCGTACGTCGATGGTTTTATTCTGCGTTTGCAGTGCCCGGCGCAGGATATCGAGCACAATGCCGCGGTCATTCTGACGGATCACATAAGGTGGGATCGAATTACCACAACCAACGCGTACCGAATCGGCACTCTGTGCACTGGCACTGAGCGGTGTCAGCAAACCGAGGGTAAGTACAGGCAGGCAGTGGGCAAATAAACGCAGAAATAACGACATACAACGGTGAATCCAGTCCGGCAACAGACTCAGCATAACCGGATTTATACGATTTGCACGTGGTGCCTGAGGATAAAACTGAAGGGAGGGGATGCCGGCTCTGGAGCAGAGCCGGCGGAACGGGCATCAGCCTTTTTTGGCGCGCTTACGTTCGTTTTCGGTCAGGAACTTCTTACGCAGACGGATGCTGGTTGGAGTTACTTCCACCAGTTCGTCGTCTTCGATAAATTCCAGGGCCTGTTCCAGCGTGTGCTTAACCGGCGGCGTCAGGTTGATGGCTTCATCGGTACCTGACGCACGCACGTTGGTCAGCTGCTTGGCCTTGGTAGGGTTAACCACCAGGTCGTTATCGCGGCTGTGCAGACCAACGATCATGCCTTCGTACACTTCCAGACCCGGAGCAACGAACAGACGACCACGTTCCTGCAGGGTAAACAGGGCATAGCCCAGAATCTTACCCGGAACCATGGATACCAGTACGCCGTTGTGACGGGTAGAGGTCAGGCCGGTCTGCACCGGACCGTAATGGTCGAAGATGTTGGTCAGGATGCCGGAACCGGAAGTCATGGTCATAAACAGACCACGGAAACCGATCAGGCCACGGGCTGGCATGATGAACTCAAGACGCACACGGCCTTTGCCATCCGGCACCATGTTGGTCATCTCGGCGCGACGGTTGCCCATCTCTTCCATGATGGAGCCCTGGTGCTCTTCTTCGATGTCGATCACAACCTGTTCGTAAGGCTCCTGGATCTCACCGTCGATTTCTTTCTGCACAACTTCCGGCTTGGAGATACCCATCTCGAAGCCTTCGCGGCGCATGGTTTCAATCAGAACGGACAGGTGCAGCTCACCACGGCCGGAAACTTTGAATTTTTCCGGAGTGTCGCCTGGCTCAACACGCAGAGCCACGTTGTGAATCAGTTCTTTTTCCAGACGGTCTTTGATATTACGGCTGGTTACGAACTTACCTTCACGGCCGGCAAACGGAGAATCGTTTACCTGGAAGGTCATGGATACGGTTGGCTCATCAACAGACAGCTGAGGTAAGGCTTCTACTTTAGAAGGATCACACAGAGTGTCGGAAATGCTCAGACCGTCGATACCGGAAATACAAACGATGTCACCGGCATTGGCTTCAGGGACAGCAACACGCTGCAGGCCATGGAAACCTTTAACTTCCAGCACACGACCCTTACGGGTTTTGCCTTCGGCAGACACGATCTGTACATCGGTACCTGGCTTCAGTTTACCGCGGGCGATACGGCCAACACCGATAACGCCAACATAGCTGTCGTAATCCAGAGCGGAGATCTGCATCTGGAAGGGGCCGTCAAGATCAACTGGTGGCGGGGTTACGTGGTCAACGATCATCTGGAACAGAGGTGACATGTCGTCAGCCATGTTGTCAGGATCCAGACCGGCGATACCGTTCAGGGCAGAGGCATATACAACAGGGAAGTCGAGCTGTTCTTCGGTTGCACCGAGACGGTCGAACAGGTCGAACATTTCGTCCATAACCCAGTCCGGACGCGCACCCGGGCGGTCGATTTTGTTGATCACCACGATCGGGCGCAGGCCACGTTCGAAGGCTTTCTGGGTAACGAAGCGGGTCTGTGGCATCGGACCGTCAACGGCGTCTACCAGCAGGCAGACGGAGTCAACCATCGACATAACCCGTTCCACTTCACCACCGAAGTCGGCGTGTCCTGGGGTGTCAACGATGTTGATGCGGTAGTCGTTCCATTTAATAGCGGTATTCTTCGCCAGAATGGTAATACCACGCTCTTTTTCCTGGTCGTTGGAGTCCATGACCCGCTCGCCGCCCTGATCTTTGCGGTCCAGGGTGCCGGACTGCTCGAGCAGTTTGTCGACCAGGGTAGTTTTGCCATGGTCAACGTGCGCGATGATGGCGATGTTTCTGAGGTTGTCGATCACAAGAATGGCCTTGGTGAAAGTTTGTACAAAAAATGAGGCGCGATTATACCTGAAACGGGTCGTCAGCGTGACATCAATTTCGCCGCTGCAAGCATATTCTGCGGACATTTCTGCCGGCATTAATCAGGGGATAAATGAAAGCGCTGTTTTTGTGCCGAATCCCATGTACTGCGGTGTTCAAGTGAACCTATAATGTGCAGGCTTGTACTGGCTAGCGTATTCACCTCACGCCATCGCGCTAAAATGGTGCATTTGGTTCAGGTTGTGATTTATTTTGGTGCAGTGAGTGCCTGTTTGTTGTTTTGCAGCCCTGATTTCATGCGGGCTACGCCATAAGATAAAATGGCACACTACTTGCTCCAATACTGAGCATGGCAAGCCGGGGCTAAACCCCGTATCAAGTTGAACCAGCATCTGGAGACAGTGAGATGTCAGAGAACACTCTGAATTTAATCAAAGAAAACGATGTAAAGTGGGTTGATCTGCGCTTTACCGATTTCAAAGGCAAAGAACAGCACGTTACTATTCCTGCGCGTTATGTAGACGAAGATTTCTTCGAAACCGGACAGATGTTCGACGGTTCTTCTATTGCTGGCTGGAAAGGCATTAACGAATCCGACATGATCCTGCGTCCGGATGACAGCACCAGCTTCCTGGACCCATTCACCGAAGACGCCACTCTGGTTCTGCGTTGCGACATCATCGAGCCTGCCACTATGCAGGGCTACGACCGCGACCCACGTTCTGTTGCACTGCGCGCTGAAGAGTACCTGAAGTCTACTGGTCTGGGTGATACTGCATTCTTCGGTCCAGAGCCGGAATTCTTCATGTTTGACGATGTTCGCTGGGGCTCTGACATGTCCGGCAGCTTCTGCAAAATCAACTCTTCCGAAGCAGCCTGGAACACTGAGACTGTGATGGAAGGCGGCAACCTGGGTCACCGTCCACGCGTTAAAGGCGGTTACTTCCCGGTTCCTCCGGTAGACAGCCACCACGATATCCGTGCGGCCATGTGTAACACTCTGGAAGCTATCGGTCTGGACGTTGAAGTTCACCACCACGAAGTGGCGAACGCCGGTCAGAACGAAATCGGTGTAAAGTTCAACACCCTGGTTAAGAAAGCTGACGAAGTGCAGATGCTGAAATACGTTATCCATAACGTTGCAGCAGCTTACGGCAAAACCGCTACTTTCATGCCTAAGCCAATCTGTGGTGATAACGGTTCCGGTATGCACGTTCACATGTCTTACTGGAAAGACGGCGTAAACCAGTTCGCTGGTGATGGCTATGCCGGCCTGTCTGAAACTGCCCTGTTCTACATCGGCGGTATCATCAAGCACGCTAAGTCCCTGAACGCGTTCACCAACCCAGGTACTAACTCTTACAAGCGTCTGATCCCAGGCTTCGAAGCTCCGGTAATGCTGGCTTACTCTGCCCGTAACCGTTCTGCTTCTATCCGTATTCCTTACGTTGCGTCTCCAAAAGGCAAGCGTATCGAAGCGCGTTTCCCGGATCCGATTGCTAACCCATACCTGGCTTTCGCAGCTCTGCTGATGGCTGGTCTGGACGGCGTTAAGAACAAGATCCACCCTGGCGATGCAGCTGACAAAGATCTGTACGATCTGCCAGCTGAAGAAGCAGCCAAGATTCCACAGGTTTGTGGCTCTCTGCGTGAAGCTCTGGACAGCCTGAAAGCTGACCACGAGTACCTGACTGCAGGCGGCGTATTCAGCAAGGATATGATCGAAGCTTACATCGACCTGAAGATGGAAGAAGTTTACCGCGTTGAGCACACCACTCACCCGGTTGAATACGATATGTACTACAGCGTGTAATACGCTTTAGCCAGATCGTAAAAAGGGCTCTTCGGAGCCCTTTTTTATTGCTGTTTTTTAGCTGGTTAAGCTGTTGCTGCGGCTTATTTAGTCTTTAACGGCAAGGGTGGCTAGGCATCGTTGCTGTCAGCGCCTAGTATGTCGGTGTTATTTTCCGGAGTGCTGAATGTGAGTCTGAGCTGGAGTAAGAACGGTCTGGTTTCTGCCCTTAAACCGATGGACTGGCAGTTTCGTGAGCCGGCCTCTGGTGCGCAAATGGATGCTTATCTGCAGATGTACCGGCTGGACTTTCCAGAGCTGAGTGGCGTGCGTCACTTTGCCGGGCTGATACAGGCGGCTGATTACCAGATAGCTGTGCAGGTATGGCGTCCACAGAACCCGCGCGGTACTGCCATCGTTGTTCATGGGTACTACGACCATGTTGGTCTGTACGGTTCGCTGATTGGCTTTTGCCTGCAGCAGGGGTTGAATGTGGTGACGTTCGATCTGCCCGGGCACGGACTTTCCAGCGGCGAGAGCGCATCCATCGGCAGTTTCCAGGAATACGACGAAGTGTTTAGCCTGATTCTGCAGCGTACCCGTGGCGGCCTTGGCGGCCCGTTGTATGTCTTCGGTCAGAGTACTGGTGGCGCCATCATTATTAATTATCTGCTCAAGCGCCAGCTGACCAAAGCGCAATCCCCCTTTGCCGGCATTACCCTGATGGCTCCTCTGGTACGCCCGAAAGGCTGGTACAAAGGACGTTTGGTGCATACCTTTGTCAGCCTGTTTCTGCGTCAGGTACGGCGCAAGTTTAACCCCAATTCGGCAGATACCGATTTTCTGCGCTTTATCGCTGAGGAGGACCCGTTGCAGCCACATCACCTCAGTGTGCGTTGGGTCGGAGCCCTGAAGCAATGGATACCCTATATTGAAGCATTGCCCGCTTCTGAACTGGCGGTAACCATCGTGCAGGGTGATAACGATAATACCGTCGCCTGGCGTCATAATCTGAAACTGCTGGCGCAGAAGTTTCCCCGTCAGCGTCTGATGATGTTGCCCGGTGGTCAGCACCATCTGGTGAATGAGTCACCGCAGCACAGAGAGCAGATCTATCGTCAGCTGGCGGAATGGTTACTGTCCGATTCCAACCCGGTCTGATTTCCAACTTTTGCCATATTGACCCGAATTGTCCTAAGAGTATAACTATCCGCTGCGTAGTATCGCGCAAAAGGCCAATGGCTGTGATTCAGCAGGCAAGGATGTCTGCACTGCAGGAGAATGACATGGACGCGCGTCTGGATAGTAATAAAAAGCTGGTACACAATTTTGTTGAGCTGACCTGGAATCAGGGGCGCTTTAATCTGGCGCGTTCTCTGGTTGCCCGCGACTTCACCTACTATGCGAGCATGGTGAATATGCCGCTGGGTCTGGATGGTATGGAGACCCTGATTCAGACTATCCGCAACTCTATGGAAGACTTTTCCATTGGGGTTGAAGAGGTGGTGTGTGAAGGCAATCTGGTGGTTACCCAATCGACTTTCAGTGGCACGCTGGTGCGCCCGCTGATGGGCTTTGAGCCTGTGGATAAGGTCATTGCCCTACATGCGGCCACCTTCTGGCAGGTGCGCCACGGTATGATTCAGTCGGGCAACTCTTTGCTCGACACCGCAGACCTGTTTCATCAGGTGCGTAAAATCATGACACCCAATGCCGCGGCTGCGGCGTTCTGAGCTATTTACGGAAGTGGCTGAGTAAGTCCTGAGCCATTTCCCTGATCGCCTCCCGAATACTCATTTTATTGCGCGGATTATGACTGCCATCGCAGTAGGGCATGGCCCCACTGCGTCCGCAGCTGCACAACCACACCAGTTGCTTCTGATCGCTGTGCAGGCTCAGCGGTCGGGGGCAATTGTCGGCGGCAAAGGGTGCGCTGCTGCAGCGTCCGCACTGGCAAATCTGATAGCTCTGGTCTGCATTCAGGGTGACCACATGGGGCGTTATTTCATTCATGGAAATGTCCGTCGTCGGCGGCCAGATGCAGAATATGCGACCATTCTTCAGCGCTTACCGGCTGAACGGAAAGGCGAGAACGGTTGAGCAGAGCCATTTCCTGCAGTGCACTGTCTTTGCGCATATCTTTCAGCGTAATGGGGTGTTTGAGTGCGCGCAGGGCTTCGACTTCGATGGTGATCCAGCGCGGATTGGCCGCATCGGATTTTGCATCAAAATAATCGGAGGCCGGATCAAACTGTGACGGATCGGCAAGTCCGGTGCGGGTAACGCGGCACACGCCGATAATTGCAGGCTCTTTACAGCTGGAATGGTAAAAAAACGCCAGATCTGAGACCTGGATCTCATCCCGCAGTATGTTCCGCGCTTGATAATTGCGCACGCCGTCCCATACTGTGCGCCTGCCTGGTGCGGCCTCAAGATGATAATAACTAAAAACGTCCGGCTCAGATTTCAGTAACCAGTGATTCATATTTTCTGACTATAAAGTGGTCCGAGTATTGCTCTCGCGAGAGGTGCCATTAACAAGCATCAGGCTGAGCGTGCAAGGGCAGCGTAGCATTCAATGATCACAGGTTCTAATCCGTAATACGGAATGCAGTAGGAACAAACAGTAATGAAAAAACCCGATATTCTGATTCTTCTCAGTATCATTGTGCTGCTGGGTGCAGCGGTGACTGGTATGACCAGCGAGGTCAAACGCCCGGCGTCACTGATGACCATGGAAAACAGTATCCGCTAGGATTAACAGAAACGGTGCAGCCCTGCATCGGTGGCAATGGCCGTCAGCGGTATATCCCAGTCTTCAGCGGGTAGTGCCGCTGTCTTTTGTAATTCATAGGCACAGCCAATCAGCCGGGGTTTGTTTCCGGGCTGGCGGCTGAAGGCCAGTGTGCGGTCGTAAAAGCCGCCACCCATTCCCAGCCGGTTGCCACTCTCATCGAAGGCGACCAATGGCATACAGATCAGATTGATAAAACGTGCCGGCATCGCCCGGTGGCTGGCAAAGTCTGGCTCGCTGATACCAAAACGGTTTTTGATCATGCGGCTCTGGCGGTTAAAGGGCAGAAAGCTCAGGTGTCCTTTACGCAGCGGGTGCAGCACCGGCAGGTAGAGGGTTTTGCCACGGCGCTGTAAGTCGCGGATAAAGACCGAGGTATCAATCTCGCCATCATTGGTTAAATACACGGCAATATGACGCGAATGCTGAAAGTGCGTGGACTGACGCAGAGAGTGCAGTAGCTGCTGTGCGGCCTGCTGACGCTGGCGGCGGTTAAGCGCGCGGCGTTGGCGGCGCATATGCCGGCGGAGTTCGGTTTTATTCATCGGAATTAAACGCAGAAATCGGAAGGGCTCCCCACTGTGCCGCTGTCGTAAATAAAGGCCTTGAACCCTGTGGTCCAAGGTGGCAGGCCAGACACTGAATCAGGCTTTCCGTCGGGCGGACATGCGCACATCAGCGAGTGAAACCTTCCATAAAAAAGTGCATCGGCTCAGGACTTTATCGACTGGCAAACACCCCAGGGAGCAGGCGCAGTATATCAGAGATCATTATGAAAAAATGAGGATTTTGTAATGAAACCTGCGTTACAGAATCACAGCTCCAGCTGCAGATCCTGCTCCAGAGCTTCATCAATGGCGGCGTTCATCTTGTTCAGATCGCGCTTCATCTGCAGGTTTTCGGCTTCCAGCTCACGCAACTGATGAGCGATGTTCAGTGCCGCAATAACCGCCACACGATCAGTGCCCAGCACTTTGCCGGCGGAGGAGCCGGCGTTCTTTATTTCGGACATTTTCTCGTTGAGATAACGCGCCGCATCGCGCAGTTTTTCTTCTGCACCATCGGGACAGTTGATGCGGTACTCACGGTCGAGAATCAGTAATTCCAGGGTTTTGGATGGGTTAGCCACTATTGCGCTCCAGCGTTTGCAGACGGGTAATCATTTCATTGACCTTGCGACGGGCAATTTCGTTCTGCTGCATCAGTTTTGCACGCTCGGCCTGCCAGCTCGCTTCCGCAGCGCGCATGGCTTTATTCTGCTCGCGCAGTTCCTGGTGCACGGTCAGCAGTTTTTCGATCTTACGCTGCAGGCTCTGGAGTTCAGGATTTTGCATTGCCATCATAGTGGTTAGTGAGAACAGGCTAACTATAAGAGGCCGCTGGCGGCGGGGTCAATCGACGGAAGGCGGCTTTGCTGCTTTATTCCCTTCCGCTTCCGGCATTTGCGGATTCTTTCGCGGCAGCAATGATAGAATGACCGCTTTCCCTCCCGTTGAGGACGTTATGACGATCGAATTTTCCGCAGCCGCTGATCTGTGGCTGGAATCACGCTGCTACCAGACTCCATCCGCCCTGCATGGCTGGCTGACCGGCTATCTTGCTTCCGGTGCGCGGCTGAAAGCGGCCGACTGGTTACTGGAAGCGCAGGAATATCTGGAGCTGGAAGAAACTCCGGAAGCACCGCTGCAGGCGTTTCTGCAGACTTTTTACGATGACGTGCTGCTTGGCCTGAGCGGCGAGTCGATGGAATTCAGTGTGCTGCTGCCAGCCGATGAAGATGCCGATATCGACGAGCAGGTTGAATGCCTGGCACAGTGGAGCAAAGGCTTCCTCGACGGCTTTGGTGCTTCGGGCCAGATTCAGGGCAAAGTGCCGGAAGACGTGCTGGAGGTACTGCAGGATCTGGATGCCTTTTCGCAGGCGTCACTGGATGACCCGCAGGATCCGCAGAACGAAATGCTGTATCTGGAACTGGCTGAGCATGCCCGTGTTGCTGCGCTGACCGTCTTTTACGGCATGAACAAAACCGCTCCGGCCCCTAAAACCCTGCACTGATCTCTACGCATTGACGAGGTGATGATGAAACTCGATGTCCGCGAATACGCCAAACGCCGCCGTCAGCTGATGGAGCTGATGAGCCCGAACAGCATTGCCATTCTGCCATCAGCGCCGGTCACGGTGCGTAACCGCGATGTGGAGCATCCCTTCCGTCAGGACAGTGACTTCTATTACCTGTCCGGCTTTGCCGAAGAGCATGCCGTATTGGTGCTGATTCCCGGCCGGGAACACGGTGAGTACGTGCTGTTCTGTCAGGAAAAAATCAAAGAGCAGGAAATCTGGACCGGCCGCCGTGTCGGCCCGGAAGCCGCGCCTGAAGTGCTGGGCTGTGATGATGCTTTCCCGATCAGTGATATTGACGACATCCTGCCCGGCCTGATCGAAGGCAAAGACCGCATCTACGCCAGCCTGGGTGTCAGCCCGAATTTTGATAACCAGCTGATGCAGTGGGTTAACCATATCAAAACTCAGGTGCGTAACGGCGCCACGCCGCCGCACGAGTTCAGTGCGCTGGATCATTTATTACACGATCAGCGTCTGATTAAATCCCCTGCAGAAATTAAGGTTATGCAGAAGGCCGCCGACATCAGCGCCGAAGCGCACACCCGTGCCATGCAGATGGTCAAGCCGGGCATGTTCGAGTTTGAGCTGGAAGCCGAGATTATGCGCACCTTTATGGCCGCGGGCAGCCGCTGGCCGGCGTATCCGTCGATTGTGGGTGCCGGTGATAATGCCTGCATTCTGCATTACACCCACAACAATATGGCGATTAAAGACGGCGACCTGATTCTGATCGATGCCGGTTGTGAGCTGGACTACTACGCCGCCGATATTACCCGCACCTTCCCGGCTAACGGTAAATTCAGCGCCGAGCAGAAGGCGATGTACCAGCTGGTGCTGGATGCGCAGTATGCCGCGATTGAGCAGATCAAAGCCGGTAATCACTGGAATCAGCCGCACGAAGCGGCGGTGCGGGTGCTGGTCGAAGGACTGGTGCAGCATGGCCTGCTCAGCGGCGATGTCGATGAGCTGATTGAGAATCAGGAATACCGCCAGTTCTACATGCATAAAACCGGTCACTGGCTGGGCATGGATGTACACGATGTCGGCGAATACCGCATCGGTGGTGAGTGGCGCATTCTCGAAGAAGGCATGGTGATGACCGTTGAGCCGGGGCTGTATATCTCGCCGGACGATGAAACGGTGGACGCCAAATGGCGAGGCATCGGCATCCGCATCGAAGACGATGTGGTGGTGACCAAAAGCGGCTGCAAAGTCCTGACCGCTGCCGTTGTTAAAGAGATTGATGATATTGAAGCCCTGATGGCGGGCTGAGGAACAGCATGAGCAAGCACATCCCGCAGTCTGACATTGTGGTACTGGGCGCAGGCATGGTCGGCGCCAGTCTGGTGCATCTGTTAAAACCGGCGCTGGCGCGCGGGATGAGCCTGACCTTAATCGACCGTCAGGCGCTGAACTGGGATGGTGATATTGCCAGCCGTCCGCCCAGCTTTGATGGCCGGGCGACGGCGTTGTCCTACGGAACACAGCAGATTCTCAGTCAGCTGGGTGTGTGGGGTCTGATGGCTGGGCGCGCCTGTGCTATCGGGCATATTCAGGTCTCCGATCAGGGCCGCTTTGGCCAGACCCAGCTGCACGCCAGTGAACAGAATACCGAAGCTCTGGGTTATATCGTTGAAAACGCCGTGATTGGTCAGGGCCTTTTAAGTGGACTGGAACAGCCGGGCGTCAGTATCAAAGCCCCGGCCCAGGTGCAGGGCGTACAGATGAACGCTGACGGCGCGCTGCTGACCTTCGATAACGGCGAACAACTGCAGACCAGTCTGCTGGTGCTGGCCGATGGTGCGCGTTCGGCGCTGGCGCAGCAGCTGGGTATTCAGCATGAACGTCGTTCTTATGGCACCCATGCGCTGGTGACTCAGGTTGAGGTTGACCGTGAACACGGTCACTGGGCGTATGAGCGCTTCAGTGAAGACGGCCCGATTGCCTTTCTGCCGCTGAATAAAAAAGACTTCGCGGTGGTGTGGACGCTGGCCGACGACCAGATCGAACAGGTCAAAGCCTTGCCCGAAGCCGAATTCCTTGCCCGTCTGCAGCAACAGATCGGATATCGTCTGGGACGTTTAATGCGTGTCGGCGAACGCGCCAGCTACCCGCTGGCACTGGTGCAGAGTAAAGAGCAGGTGCGGCGCTCGCTGGTGCTGCTCGGCAACGCTGCGCACAGTCTGCATCCGGTGGCCGGACAGGGCTTTAATCTCGCACTGCGCGACGCCGCCGTACTGGCCGAATACCTCAACCGCGCCTGGCAGCAGAATCAGCCGCTGGGCGATCTGGCGTTATTACAGGCTTACGAGCAACAGCAGCAGGCCGATCAGCGCAACACCATTATGGCCAGCGATCTGCTGCCACGCCTGTTTGGTTCAAAACTGCCGGGTATGGCGCTGCTGCGCGATGCTGGTCTGCTCGGCATGTCGGCCCTGCCAACCGCGCGCAAGCTCTTTACCCGTCATGCCATGGGTTTAGGGCAACGGGCCGCTAAGCTTCCGGCCACGCCGCTTTCAGGAGAATCTGCATGAACTATGACGTCGTGATTGTTGGCGCCGGACTGGTGGGTCAGGCGATTGCCAGCGCGCTGGTGCAGGGTGCACAGCAAAAGCCTTTGCGCATTGCCCTGATTGATCCGGCGTTCCGCACACAGGCTCCGGCCAGTGGCAGCGAACTGGCTGATTATGATCTGCGCGTGTCGGCGTTAACCGCCAAAACCCAGGCTTTCTTAATCCGTCTGGGCGCCTGGCAGAAGATTCCGCCGCAGCGTCTCAGCCCTTACACCGGCATGCACGTCTGGGATGCTGAAGGCACAGGTTCTGTGACCTTCGATGCCGCCGATCTGCATGCTCCCTGTCTGGGTCATATCGTCGAAAACCGGCAAACGCTGTGGGCGATCCAGCAGTGCCTGCAGGAAACGCAGGGTGTAGATGTACTGACGCAGAAAGTTCGCTACCTCGATAATCGCGACGCCGAAGGTTACACCCGGGTGGTTCTGGAAAACGATGACAGGCTGCTGGCCAGACTGGTGATTGGTGCTGATGGTGCGCTGTCACGGGTGCGTCAGTGGGCTGGCCTGCCAACCACCGAGTGGGATTATGGCCATCACGCCATTGTTGCCACAGTACGGCTTGAACACCCGCTGCAGGCGACGGCATGGCAGCGTTTCCGCCCACAAGGGCCGCTGGCGCTGTTGCCACTGCCGGGTGATGAGCATCTGGCGTCCATCGTCTGGTCTACTTCGCCGGCTGAAGCCGATGCGGTGTTGGCCATGGACGAAGACGGTTTTAACGCTGCGCTGACCCAGGCGTTTGAAGGGCGTTTAGGGCAGGTGCTGGCCAGCTCGGCCAAGGCCCGCTTCCCGCTGCGTCAGCGCCATGCGCGTGATTACTGGTGTGAAGGCGTGGTGCTGGCCGGTGATGCCGCGCATACCATTCACCCGCTGGCCGGACAGGGTGTGAACCTGGGCTTTAAAGATGCTGAAACCCTGGCGGAAGAAATTCTGCGCGCGCACAGCAAAGGGCTGGATCTTGGTGGTGAGCTGGTGCTCAGCCGTTATCAGCGCCGCCGTCAGGCCGACAACCTCAGCACCATGGCGGCGATGGAAGGCTTTAAACAGCTGTTCGCCGCCGATCAGCCATTGCTGCGTTTATTACGCAACGAAGGGATGCGCCTGTTCGACAAACTGTTGCCGGTTAAGCAGCACGTAATGATGAAAGCAATGGGGCTGGATTGATCGACTTAGCCGGATAAAAAACGAGCCTCAATTGAGGCTCGTTTTCGTTGGTGCGTCAGCAGGCAGAATTAACGGCCGTACTGCTCACGCAGCGCCTGGATACGACGTTCCAGCGGCGGGTGAGTGGAGAACAGGGCAGACATCTTGCCTTCACCACCGATACCAAAGGCCACCAGTTCACCGTTCAGTTCACTTGGCTGGTCGTAGGTTTGCTGCAGGGCAGCCAGCGCGCTGATCATCGCGGCCGGGCTGACCAGCTCGGCACCGGCCTGGTCGGCACGGAATTCACGGCGACGACTGAACCAGGCAACAATGGTCGAAGCCAGAATGCCCAGTACGATCTCGGCGATAAAGGTCGTTACATAGAACGCGATGCCCGGACCGTCTTCATTCTTGAATACCGCACGGTCGACGAAGTTACCGATAATACGGGCGAAGAACATCACAAAGGCGTTTACCACGCCCTGAATCAGGGTCAGGGTAATCATATCGCCGTTGGCAACGTGACCGATTTCGTGGCCCAGTACGGCTTTAATCTGCTCTTTATCCATACGCTGCAGCAGGCCGGTCGATACCGCGACCAGGGCATTGTTACGGTTCCAGCCGGTGGCGAAGGCGTTAGGCGCTGCCGAACCGAAGATACCCACTTCCGGCATACCGATACCGGCTTTGTCAGCCAGTTCTTTAACGGTGCTCAGCAGCCACTGTTCACCGGCATTCTGTGGCTGATCGATGATCTGCACACCCATGCTGCGTTTTGCCATCCACTTGGACAGCAGCAGCGAGATCACCGAGCCGACCATACCGAACACCAGACAGAACACCAGCAGGTTGCCGAGGTTCAGACCATTGCCGCTGCGTTCCAGGTAACTGCCCACGCCGAGCAGTGACAGGGTAACGCTCGCCACCAGTACAACGGCTAAGTTGGTGGCCAGAAACAGAATAATGCGCAACATGTGCGACTCCTTTAAGGGTTGTTCTCAGTTGTCCGCAGGCGCTCAACAGAACAGATTTGAGCACGGATTTATGACAGCAAGAATGGTGATTTTTCCGCAGTTTTCAAGCGGGATTATTGTCAGGAAGGGTAATTATGGCGGCTATTCCTTTGCACTGTTATTAAAAGCACTGCGCTTAAATGATAGTTGTCTTAATTAATGCTGTGGCTGGCCGATAAATGATCAATCTATTACTCATCATCACGGGTCAGGGATCAGACCATGGCAATTACACCACGCATCAGCGAAGTCGGCAGTTTCCAGTTTATCAAGCCTGGCCGGAACAGTGATGAGCCGCTGACGGACCAGCTGGCGCGTACTACAGACAGCAGGCTGAAAGCGGCGACAAACAGCTCGTTACAGCACTCGTCGTCAGCCGATGATGGAACCTACCGTGAACCGGTCAACCGTACTCTGTGGCAAAGCGATCAGTCCTGGACCCGTTTTGCCGGCTCACTGAACGATACCGAAGTAATTAATGGCGTGAGCCCTGAGGGGCGAGAGCAGCTGGTATCTGCCTCCGACTCTCTGAACATCCCCAAGAATTTTCGTCCCGGAGCTGTGCTGACCGATCTGCTGGAGCGCGGCGTATCACAGTTCAGCAGCACCAGCGGGCGTTACGCTTATGCCGACGATGGCGTGCGGCCGGCGTTGGCGGAAGTCGGTAATGTCCGTCTGAAATACGGTTATCAGGAGGAAACATTCAGCCTGAAACTGACCACTCATTCGGGGAAGCAATTAACGCTGAATCTGACTCATCAGAGCGGCTGGGGTCAGAACGACGACGGTCGGGCACTGGAAGTGGATCAGTGGCTGGTGGGCTTTACCCTGGATGAATCGCTGAGTAAAGAAGAGCAGGAAGAAGCGCTGCAGCTGGCCTCATCACTGGATAAGCTGGCGCGACGTTATCTGGCCAATGGCATGCTGGATTTGGAAAACCTTGGGCTGGATAAGCTGCAGCAATTCTCGGCGGTATCACTCGATCTTAAAGGCGCAGGTGGTGAGAGCAGCGATCTGCTGCGCATTGAATACCGCAACGATGATGAGCAGCGCAGCCTGAATGTGTTGCTGCACGAAGACAAACTGAAGCTGGATCTGAGCAAAGCCGGTTGGGCGCAGTTGGGCACGGAAGCACAGCGGCAGGACAGCCTGAAAGAATATCTGACGCTGATCGAACAGAGCGGTGAACGCGGCAATGCCGATAAACAGCAGCTGGATTTAATGCTCGATGCCTTCGCCCTGCTGCATAAACCGGAGCAGCATCCGCAGGATCTGGCGCGGCAGGAACAGGAGCAGCCACCGCAAACGCCAACCGGAATCGACGTGGGTTTTGCCCGCAGCGGACTTACGGCGCTGAGTGGTCTGGCGGATTTCAGCTTTTCATTTCAGGCGCAGGTCAGCAAACCCAACCCTGATGCACAGCGCAATAATGAAAAGATCAGCTTTGGGCTTAATTTCGCGCAGGATACCAGAGGCGAAACCGGTGATGCCGGAAGCCTCGCCGTAGAGCAAACCCAGGCGTATCAGTTTAAGGCCAGCTTCTATGAGCCTTTGCCCTGGCTGGAGCTGGTGGATTTCAGCAAGCAGAACTACCAGTACATCGAGACCGAAGCCCGTGCCACAGAGGTTACCAGCCTGCGCTACGAAGATTTCACCCTGCAGCATGCTTCGCAGCAAAGTCAGAATGAATGGCACGAGCGGCGGCGAACCTACGTGCTGGGCAGCCTCGACAGCGATGTCAGCGAAGGCGATAAAAATCAGGACATAACCAACTTTACCGAAGCCGCGATTCTGGCTGAGCGCGAACAGCAACAGCAGTTGCTGGATGATCTGCTCGGCAGCCGCATACCGCAGCCGTGGCAGCGCTGACATCTTCGCGCAGAAGTGGTTACTCCGTATTAGCCCAAAGCCGCCATTGGTTCCCCTGCGTGAATCCCTTATGATGCCCCTGTCCCAGGGGGTGGCCCGATTGTCTGAATCCGGCCTGAGATGCCATAGGTTTACCTGTGTAAACGGCAAACCCCTAGAACCTGATCCGGTTAGTACCGGCGTAGGAATGGGGGTGAGTACGCACTGTTCAGCGCGGCTCGCATCACAACCGGGAGGTTGGCGTTAAACGCAACCGGCCCCTACGCACTACCCGGGTCTTTCTTGTATTTTGAGGAATGACCCTGAATGAAAAAAACACCACTTTCCCTGTTGGTTTTACTGGCACCACTGACTCCGCTGTCGGCTTTGGCGGCTGATGACGTTACCCTCAGCACACAAACCGTGCAGGCCGATTTCCGTAAAACCGATGTGCAGCAGATTCCTGAAGCCGTCACCTTAGTTGGCAGTGAGCAGATTGAAGCCCGTTCGGCGCAGCATCTGGAACAGATTTTAAGTTTTGCTCCCAACGTTAATTTCGCCTCGGGAGCATCTCGTGGCCGCTATTACCAGATCCGTGGTATTGGCGAGCGCAGCCAGTTTGTCGATCCGGTGAATCCGTCTGTGGGTCTGGTTATCGACGGTATTGATATGACCGGTTTAGGTGCTGCTGCGACCCTGTTTGATGTGCAGCAGGTGGAAATTCTGCGCGGCCCGCAGGGCACCCGTTTTGGTGCTAACGCACTGGCCGGCATGATCAATATCCGCAGTAATGACCCGACGCAAAACAGCGAAGGTTATATCAGTGCCAAAGCCGGCAATTATGACAGCTACGGATTGGGTGGTGCTGTTTCCGGTAGTCTGACGGATGATCTACAAGGTCGCCTTGCAGTGCATACCTACCAGTCCGATGGCTACATGGATAACACTTATCTTAAGCGCGATGATACGAATAATGTCGATGAAGTTATTGCCCGGGGTAAGCTGGCATTCGAACTGAGTGATGATACTACGTTGGGAATGACCTATCTCTATGCGGATATCGATAACGGGTATGACGCTTTCAGTCTTGATAATACCCGCACAACTTATTCTGATGATCCGGGTGTTGATACTCAGGATACCAATGCTCTGGCGTTGTCTCTCGACAGTCGAATCAGCAGTGCCTTAACACTGCAATCTGAGCTGACCTATAGCCAATCTGATGTTGAATATTCGTATGATGAAGACTGGTCCTATGTGGGTATTGCTCCCGGCTGGGAATACAGTGGATTTGATCAGTACCTGCGTGATTATGATCGTAGCTCAGCAGACGTTCGTTTGCTGTCCGGGCCCGAAGGGCGGATTTTTTCAGGTACCACCGACTGGGTTGCAGGTATCTATGCTATGCAGCGTGGGGAGGACCTGATCCGCAACTACACCAGTGATGCTCAATTTACCAGCGAGCTGACGTCGGCTTCCGTTGCTGGATACGGTGAATTGTCTGCCGATCTGAATACGAATCTGCGTTTGATTTCCGGTATACGTATTGAAAATTGGAAAAACGATTTTAAAGATAATCGCGGCATTAAAGAAAATACCGATGAAACGCTGGTAGGTGGTCGCATTACACTGGAAGCAATGGTCAGCAATGATCATCTCGTCTATGCCACTTTGGCACGTGGATACAAAGCAGGCGGTGTGAACAGTGAGCCGGTTTTGGATGATTCTTTACGTGTATTTAAAGCCGAGATCAATAATAGCATTGAACTCGGGGTGAAGTCTTCACTCCTTGATAACAGTCTTCAAACCCGTGTGGCTGCATTTTATATTGATCGTAAAAACCAGCAGATTAAAAACTCCTTCAGCTACATGGATGGGGGGGTTCCCAAGTTCAAAGACTATATTGGTAACACCAACGAAGGTAAAAATTACGGCATCGAAATTGAATCTGACTGGAATATCACTGAACGCCTGAACTGGGCTCTGAGCTGGGGCTATTTGATTACTGAAATTGGAGAGTACACGTATGAGTCGAAATATTACGGCATTTATGTGCAGGACGGTCGCCAGCAGGCTCATGCCCCACAATACAATGTTGCTTCTGCGCTGACGTACGCACTGACGGATGTGCTGTCGGTTCGAGTTGAAAGCGAAGCGAAAGATTCTTTTTATTTCTCAGACAGTCATAACCTTCATTCACAAGCCTATGTGCTCTGGCATGCCCGTGTTGCCTACGTGAAACCAGTCTATGAAATTTCTGTATATGGAAGAAACCTGACAGGCGTCAATTATGAAACCCGTGGTTTTGGTTTTGCCAATGATCCGCGTGATGAATACACAGCATTCGGTCACGTCCAGTATGGCGATCCAATGACGTATGGTATTGAGGCTAAGTACTCATTCTGATTTAAGTGTTGTGCGATGCGTCCCCTGCAATAAAGCGTAGGGGACGCCTTATACGTTTGAGCGGTATAAAGTGCCTGATGCACTTATCACGCAGGAGAATAACGATGGAAATATCAGTAGAAATCAGCAAATACCCTCTGGCCGATGATTATATTCCGGCGATTAAATCTTTTATTGACCGTCTGAATCAGATTGAAGGCTTATCCATCGTTACCAATACCATGAGTACACAGGTGTTCGGTGACTATGATCTGGTGATGGATACCTTAAAAGAAGAAATGCGCCTGAGCTGGGAGCAGTTCGGCAAGAGTATTTTTGTCTGCAAATTTATCGGTACCAATCTCGATCCGGCACTTAATCCACACGGCTGAACACCGACTTTAAGCAGGAATACATAATGGCGGATATCTGGAGCAATATCGAACAGGCGGCGCAGGCCATGAGCGGCTGGGAACTGGTCGCCGTTATTCTGGGTATTGCCTATTTAGTGCTGGCCATGAAGCAGAGCATCTGGTGCTGGTACGCGGCTTTTGGCAGTACGGCTATTTTTATCGGGCTGTTCTGGGATGTCAGCCTGCTGATGGAATCGGCGCTGAATGTGTATTACCTGATTATGGCCGTCTATGGCTGGTGGCTGTGGCGCGCCAATAAAAGGGCAGATAATAAACATGAGAACTCACAGGCTTCGGCTGCTGAGTTACCAATACAGTCCTGGAGATTAAAACAACACCTGCTGGCGATTGGCAGTGTGATTGTTCTGAGTTGTATCAGCGGTTATCTGCTCAGCGAAAATACCTCGGCGGTATTGCCTTATCTTGATTCATTCACCACCTGGGGTGCAGTGATTACCACCTGGATGGTGGCAAAAAAAGTACTCGAAAATTGGCTCTACTGGATCGTTGTCGACAGTGTTGCCATCTTCTTATATATCGACCGTGAGCTGTATTTAACGGCGCTGTTGATGGCGGTGTACGTGGTACTGGTCATTATTGGCTGGTTTAACTGGTTGCCACAATTTAAGGCACAACTTAAAGCACAACAAAACCGCGATGATAATACTGTGCTGACCACGCCCTCGGCGTGGAAAATAGCCGAATAACAACAATAAGGCGATACCTATGCTGCAGCAGATTTTAGACGACTGGCCACACTGGCAATTGTGCAGCGAAGCGCCAACGCTGGATAATATCAGTCCATTACCCGGTGGACTTACCAATCATTGTTATTTGCTGCGTTTGCCGGAAGGCGATTATGTGTTGCGGGTAGAAGGGCGGAATTCCAGAGCGCTGGATATTAACCGCGCAGCCGAGTTGCAGGTACATCATCTGGTGGCAGCACAGGGGCTGACGCCCACCATTCGCTTCCGTTCATCAGGCGGCCATTACTGGATTCGTGACTATGTGCCGGGTACGCCATTAACCAATCAGCAACTTACTCTGCCGCTGCTGCTGACCATGGCGCAGCAACTGCAGCAGTTGCATCAGTTACGTCCACCGGCCGGAATACCAAAGCTCAGCATCAGTGAAAAAGCCGGCCATTACTGGGACACCATTACTGCACATTTTGCCGTTATGGATCTTATGACTGCGGCAGCCGAAGAATTACTGGCGCTGCGTGGCCCGCTGCAAAGCCTGTTGAGCGGTGCTCCCGATAATCAGCGCTGTCTGTGCCATATGGACCCGACCGCCCCCAACTGGATACAGACAGCTGAGAACAAACTGGTATTGCTCGACTGGGAATACGCGGCTATCGGTCATCCGTTATGGGATCTGGCTGCTTTATTACAGGGTGTGGATTTATCCGCCGACGATGAGCAGGCCCTGCTGCAGGCCTATGGTTTAAAACACTATCGTGGCTGGGAATTTGCCAAAACACAGATGAGCTATCTGGCCGCACTCTGGTACCGGGCGCAGGGACTGTGGAGTGATCGGGAATTAATTGCTTATTTAAATGGCCTTAAGGCGCTGGCTGAGTAATTAACGAATTAAACCCGGCAAAGGCCGGGTTTAATTTTGGCTGCTTACGGTGCAATTTTACGCTTCAGTGCGCGGGTAACAGACAGCGGCAGATTCGGCAATGAGCGTAACACCCAGGGTAAAATCTTACGCTTCACACCGTTCAGGGCCTCCGGCACCATAGCCTCAATCAGGTGCGGGCCAGGATGAGCCTGTGCATATTCCAGAGCCTTGAGCAGATCTTCGGTTGTACTCACCCGTACCGCATGTACCCCCATTCCCTGAGCCAGCTGAGCGAAGTTCAGTACCGGGCCGGTAAGGTCAAGTTGCGCTTTCGCTTTAGGGCCGATTTCTTCCGCGCCAACTCGTTCCAGTTCGATGTTCAGTACCGAATAGGAAGCGTTGTTGAAAATAATAGAGGTCACGTTCAGTTGCTCGCGCGCCATGGTCCACAGCGATTGAATGGTGTACATGGCGGTACCGTCACCGATCAGGGCAATGACCGGGCGGTCGGGGCAGGCAATCGCAGCGCCAATGGCGTTCGGCAGCCCCTGGCCGATAGCACCGCCGGTTAGGGTGATCATATCGTGGCGCGGGCAGCCGCTGGTCATGGCGTTGAGCATCAGGCCGGAGGTATTGGATTCATCGACGATGATGGCGTTTTCCGGCAGAAGATGACCAACGGCTTTACATACTTTCTCAGCAGTCAGACGACCACGTGGGCGAGCGGGGCGCTGCGCTGCCTGTAATGCAGGAGCGTTGTTTTCGGCCCCCAGCGCAGTGGCCAGTTTTTCCAGACTGGCGACGGCATCCTGTTCCGGACTGGCCAGTGTGTGTACCTGACAGCCCTCCGGAGCCAGATAACTTTGCTTGCCCGGATAGGCAAAGAATGAAACCGGCGCTTTGGAGTCGACCACAATCAGGTGCTCAATATCCGCCAGCTGCACACCAGCCAGCTCAGCCAGATAGGCGATGCGCTCCACAGCCGGCAGACCGGCGCCGCGTTCTATGCGGGTCGGGAAGGTTTCGGCCAGCAGACGTACACCGCTGTGGGCGGCAATTTTAGCCGCAGCGAGCAGTGCCGGTTCGCGCAGAGCCTGACCACCAAGCAGGAACGCCGTTTTACCACCGGAGCGGATGGCGTTGCTGATAGCGCCGACGGTGGCATCGTCGGCGCAGGGGGCAACGGTTGGTGGCAGTGGTGCTGCTGGTATACCACCGTCGCCCCAGGATACATCGGCCGGCAGAATCAGGGTTGCAACCTGGCGCGGAAAACTTCTGGCGGCTGCGACGGCCTCTGCTGCGTCATTGCACAGTTCTGCTGTGCTTTGTGAGGTGCGGACAAACCCCGGCGATACGTTGCGCGCCACGGTTTCGATATCCGACTGTAGCTGGGCATCGTATTTCACATGATAAGTGGCGTGGTCGCCGACGATATTCACCACCGGTACTTTGCCTTTACGGGCGTTATGCAGGTTGGCCAGACCATTACCCAGGCCGCAACCCAGGTGCAGCAGCGTGGCGGCCGGTTTGTCGGCCATGCGGGCGTAGCCATCGGCAGCGCCGGTGGCTACGCCTTCAAACAGCGCCAGTACGGCTTTCATTTTGGGTTCGCTGTCGAGTGCTGCAACAAAGTGCATTTCACTGGTACCCGGGTTGGTGAAGCAGACTTCGACGCCGGCATCGACCAGCGTTTTCATCAGAGCTTGTGCGCCATTGGTCATAGTTATTCTCCTGGGGCGTTTCTGCCGACTATGCGTTGGCAATAATGGATTTTGCGGCTGCCCGTGCCGTCATAATGCAGCCGGGCAGAAAAGTACCTTCGAGCGAGCGTTTGCCGTTACTGCCGCCACCGCCGAAACCGGCGGCTTCTCCCACGCAATAGAGGCCGGTTATCGGTTGATTATTCTCACCCAGAACGCGGCTGGCTAAATCGGTGCGTAAACCGCCGAGGCTTTTACGTGTAACCAGTTGCATGCGGATGGCAATAAAAGGCCCGGAACCGGGTTTCTGTAAGGGGGCAGGCTTACAGGTGCGCAAACGATCGGGCCCCCATTGGCGGGCATGCAGAATGCGGCGGATCTGGTCATCATTTTCCAGTTTTTTACCGCCAATAAAGTTTGCATCAAATTCATCAGCGGTGGCCTGCAGGGTGGCGGCATCAATATCCAGTGACTGGGTCAGCGCATTCATTTTTTCCGCCAGTCCGGCGAGCGTATCGGCGACGATGAAATCGGGGCTTTCATTCGCCATTTGCTTCACCAGGCGATGATTGCCGAGCAATGTTTCGAATAAAAACCGGAAAAATTGTTTATCGCGGATGCGCTGGTTATGTTCAGCGCCGGAAATGGCAAATTCTCTGGCGGCGATACGCCAGTTAAGTAAATGCCAGGTCCAGGGTTTTTCCTGTTCTGCAACCCGCTGACATAACCAGTGGGTATCGAAACCGGTGACCAGTGGCTCTGGTCCGATACGCTTACCTTTATGGTCCAGCCAGAGCGCTGATTTACAGGGAATCGTCGATAAGCCGTGGCCGTTAAAATGCGGATAAGGATGTGCAAAACCCGCCGCGTAATTCCACATCTCACCGGCATTAACGATATGGCCGCCGAATTTAGCAGAGGCTTCCTGATGCATTTTTCCATCGGCAAAAGGATGGGCACCATTCAGCATTGTTGCCGGTATTGGCCGCTCTTTTGGCCAGTTAGCGCGGGTTTGTTCGTGGCTGCCGTTTAGTCCGCCGCTGGCCAGCACGACGGTATGAGCTGAAAAGGTAACGGTCTCACCGGATTCTTCATCAATGCCGGTTGCGCCACAGATGCTGTTATTACTGTCGTTGTTCAGTGCTGTGATTCTGTGGCGGTGCAGTAGTGTCAGAAGATTATTCTTATTGGCCCGCTGCAATGCTGCGCTAAGAATGCGGACCAGCTCGCGCGATGTACCATAAACAATGTGATAGCGGGGAACGCTGTTACCATCGCCATACATACCGCGCTCAACCCAATTGACCGCCGGCATGAATTTAACGCCTTCGTTTTTCAGCCAGTCGTATACTTCTGTGCAGGAATTTTCGACGTAATAATTTGCCCAGGCCAGCGAATGCTGGTCGTGCGTATTCAGTTCACCGAAGCGTATCCAGTCCCGCAGAGCGCGTTGCGGCGTATCAGGTATTCTCATCGCCGCCTGTAAGGATGTGCCTACCAGCGCCATGCCGCCAAATGCCCATAATGCCAGTCCGCCAAAACGCTCTGCTGAATCCCGGTCAACCAGAGTGACACGTTTGCCGGCGCGCAGTAATTCAAGCGCAGTAACGATACCGGCAATACCACCACCGACCACCAGTACTTCGGACGAAATATGTCTGGCCATATAACACACCTGTTCTGACGCTGAATTGATTACGTAACGATAAACCCCTGAAACTGTATTGGTATTGACCCGGGAGGACGGTGAAGTTGACTCTGGAAGCCGATCACCGGCAGACAATGACATATGGCGGATATTTAAGGCACCTCTGAATAATTCAGTGCCCGCTTCGGCTTACTGAAAACGTTCAGATCAAGGCGCCACGTTGAAGGCATAGCGGGTTACGTCAAAACGTGGCAACACCGAGCTGGATTTTTTCAGCAAGCCCCGAAGGGCGTGGGCTGCAGAGCGTTTTGACGGTGTTGTCGATTTTATAAAGGACTAGCCATTCACTGCAATCGACGCCTTGTCAAAAGCACTCTGCAGCACTCACGCGAAGCTGTGCAGAATTATTCAGAGGTGCCTTAAGCGTTAAAGTACGCCGTAATGGGTATGTCTCAGATATACCTTAAGGGGGATGAGGTGTTGCTGTTTCCGGTCTGCCGCAGGAGTTGGGTGATGAAAAATGGGCTACTGATCTTTACGGGTATTTGCTACACTTCTGGCAACTAATAATAGTATAAATTAGTCAGGGACGATCATGAATAATCCGCTTGGGCGCAGCGTAATGCTGGTTGCCATTCTGTTTTTGTCTGCGTGTAACCTTAACGAATCAAGTCTTAAACGGACATCTGTTGGTTTCAAAATTGAAGGGCTGCATTACAGTTCGCAGTCCTACAGCGGCGAAACGGATAAAAAGGGACGCTTCTTTTATAAGCCGGGCGAGATCGTAACATTTTCGGTCGGGGCAACGGTTCTGACATCGGTGAAACCCCATGGGGGCATGACATTTTCTGATTTGTTTGGTGTGTCACTTCCTGATACACAAATGACAGTGACGGAAGCCCTTACGTCTGAAAATACCAATGGCTTCCACCGTATGGCCAATGCGATGGCATTACTGATGCTGTTGGATAATGACCAGAATACCGCCAGTGGCATCGATGTAACGGCATGGCAGGAGCCAGGGAAACTGCCTGCAATCAACCTTAATCAGGATCTGTATCCCTTCTTTTATAAAACACTAGCCAGTCTGGCGGAGCAAAAAAATCTGGTAAGAGAGCGGGTGATTGTCTCTGAGCCACTGATGTTTATTTATAAAAAAGCCGGAATTAAGGTTCCTGCTGGTATTGTTGTTTCAGACAATTATGCATACGAAAAAAGATATGAATACGATGAATTTGGACGGTTGATAAAAGTTTTTAGTAAGGATAAAAACGTCACCAATTTTGAGAGAATGTTTGATGGTAATGGGAGGATGACTGAGCTTAAGGAACTGAAAAATAGTTTTTGGAGTGATGCTGTAGTACAGATTAAATATGATGAGAAAGGTCTGTCAACTAGCCGGTATGAAGGACTTTCTGTCTATGTAGATGAAAATGATCCTTTGTGGGAATTTTATAAAATATATTGGGAGACTTTTGTCGAAGATAATTATGGCCCTTTTCAGTTAGGTACTACGATTTATACCTATCATGATAATGAACGCATTGCATACTATGATAAAAATATGGATGGCAGCCCTGAGTCGATAACATACAGGCGTCGGGGCTATGACTCAGAGGGTAATCTGACGTTAATCCGCAATGAAATTGACAGTTATGCTTATGGTATCATCGGCGGCGTGGTCGAAGATGTCCGGACTTATGATGAGAAGGGTAATATCCATACACGGGTTACACCTGAAAAAATGGAGATTTACAGCCATGAATTCTATAAAAACGGAGCCATCCATTATTACTCAACATTCACTCAGGAGAACGAAAGCGATTGGCATGAAAGGATTCTGAATTACAATCCTGATGGTACTGTCCGGGGGGCGGCTTTCAGGGCAGGTAATGGCGATGCAGTAGAAAGTATTTCTTTTTCTCAATATGAATACGATGAGTCAGGGCGGAAGATATTATACAGCACTGACTCTAATGGTGATGGCATTCCGGGTTCTGTCGTACACTATACATATACTGATACCCCATCGGGATTGTTAGCCGATTATGAAGCTCGTACCTATAGCGGAAGTGAGCTGAGTCTGACATCGGTCATTACGGTAGTGTTCAGAATTCTGTGTCATTTCTTTATCCTATACAAAACAGAGATGACACATGACCAAACCAACCTTCGACATGGAAGCCGCGCTGCAGG
>NZ_JAJAEL010000043.1 GCF_020447205.1 Thalassolituus alkanivorans | reverse complement strand
AGAATGCCAGCTTCTCTTTCTGCCTCCTGTTTTGCAGACGCCTGCGCACGGGCGATGGACTCGCTGGCGACGGGCATTGTACTGACAAGTCTCGCGCCCAGACCGACTGATTGCATTCTTTTTTTAATAAGGTCAGCGTTATCACCATGGTAGACACTCACCTTGCGCTTGGGGGTATCGAATTCCAATGTGACTTTAGGATGCAC
>NZ_JAJAEL010000007.1:48362-184711 GCF_020447205.1 Thalassolituus alkanivorans | reverse complement strand
GTCCTTGTGTCCCCATCGTCTAGAGGCCTAGGACACCGCCCTTTCACGGCGGTAACAGGGGTTCGAATCCCCTTGGGGATGCCATCTTTCTGACCGCTTCAGGTCATTATCTTCGTATTAATAACTCATATTTTTTGCTGTTACAGGCTGGCTTCTCTGCTGCTTTGCCATAACACTGCTTCGTTAAACGCGTTACAATAGCGGCAAAATTCTGGTTTGTTGCTCTATGCATCAGTCAGGCTCCCGTACAGGCGTTGTCAGGATGCGGTTATGGTACATATTCCTAATGTGGTTAAAGAAAAAGCCCGCGCTATTAAAATGGTTGTGTTCGATGTTGATGGTGTTCTGACCGACGGCACGCTGACCTATTCGGCGGATGGCGAACAGGTGAAACACTTTAATGTCAAAGATGGCGTTGGTATTAAGTTGCTGGATAGCTATGACATCGTGACCGCTATTATTTCTGCCAAAGAGTCTGCACCACTGGCGCGTCGTGCCGCAGATCTGGGAATTAAACATTTCTTTCCGGGCACCAAAGATAAATGGGCGGTGTTATCAGCCTTAATGGATGAGCTGTGGTTTGAACCTGGCGAAGTCTGTTATGTCGGCGATGATGTTATTGATCTGAAAGTGATGAAAAAAGTCGGTTTAAGCATTGCGCCAAAAGATGCCTTCTGGATGGTGAAAGACCATTCCGATTTAATTACTGAAGCCGAAGGTGGCCGGGGCGTTGCCCGCGAAGTGGCCGATATTATACTCGGCAGTCGTATGCCGCTGGATGAAGCTTATATCAAGGCCATGCTGCCTGAGTTTGAGGATAAAAAAATATGAAAATTCTGGTAACCGGTGCGGCCGGTTTTATCGGTGCTTTTACCAGTAAGCGCTTTGTTGAGCAGGGTCACGAAGTTATCGGGATCGATAACCTGAATGACTACTACGACGTGAATTTAAAGCACGGGCGTCTGGGCTGGTTGGCTGAACAGTCCGGTTTTACCTTTAAGCAGGTCGAACTTTCTGACCGTGCTGCGGTTGATGCGGTGTTTGCCGAGCATAAATTTGACCGGGTTGTGCATCTGGCGGCACAGGCTGGTGTGCGTTATTCCATTACCAATCCGCATGCCTACGTCGACAGTAATTTAATTGGTTTTGTGAATATTCTTGAAGCCTGTCGTCATAATGAAGTAGGGCATCTGGTTTACGCCTCGTCCAGCTCGGTCTATGGCCTGAATACCAAGATTCCGTACAGCACGTCTGACCGGGTTGATCATCCGGTATCGCTGTACGCCGCGACGAAAAAATCCAATGAATTAATGGCGCACACCTATGCCCATCTTTATGGTTTGCCGGTAACTGGTCTGCGCTTCTTTACCGTGTATGGCCCCTGGGGACGTCCGGATATGGCGTACTTCAGTTTTACCCGCGATATTCTCGAAGGCAAAACCATTAACGTCTTTAATCATGGCAAGATGCAGCGCGACTTTACCTATGTCGATGATATTGTCGAAGGTGTAACCCGTATCACCCAGAAAATTCCTCAGGGTGTGAGCGGCTGGACGCCGGAAAGTGGTGACTGCTCGCGCAGTTCTGCGCCTTATAAAATTTACAATATTGGCAACCATAACAGCGTTGAGCTGGGCACCTTTATCGAAACCATCGAAAATGTGTTGGGTAAAAAAGCCAATAAAAACTATATGGAAATGCAACCGGGTGATGTATTGGCGACCTATGCCAATGTGGATGATCTGGTTGAAGATGTTGATTTTGCTCCGAACACACCGCTGGCAGAAGGCATTGAACGTTTTGCCCGCTGGTACCGTGATTTTTATAAGGTATAAGCAATAAATGGCTGATTATAAAATTGTGATTCCGGCCCGCTATGGCTCCAGTCGTCTGCCGGGTAAGCCGCTGATTATGCTGGCCGGTAAGCCCATGATTCAGCATGTTTATGAACGTGCGCTGGCAACCGGTGTGCAGGATATTGTGATTGCCACCGATGACGAGCGCATCCGCGATGCGGCTCTGGCTTTTGGCGCGGATGTGGTGATGACCTCACCGGATCATGAAAACGGCACTGAACGTATTGCTGAAGTTGCGCAGATTAAAGGCTGGGATGCTGAGGCTGTAATTGTCAATCTGCAGGGCGACGAGCCGCTGATCCCACAGTCTTTAATCGAGATGACCGCTGCCAGTCTGCTGGAAAATCCGCAGGCAGGGATGAGTTCTGTCTGTACTCCTTTAAAACATGCTGCAGACGCATTTGATCCGAACGTAGTGAAAGTGGTGCTGGATCGGGCGCATTTTGCTATGTACTTCAGCCGTGCTTCGATTCCCTGGGATCGTGATGCCTATAAAATCAGCACCGAGCAGATGACCGGTAAAATGCCGGTGTACCGTCATATCGGTATGTACGGTTACCGCGTGTCCTTTCTGCAGCAGTACACCCGTATGGAACCCTGTGCGCTGGAAGCTACCGAATCTCTGGAGCAGCTGCGCGCACTCTGGTACGGCGTAAAAATCCATATGTCGGTGATCGATCAGGCGCCGGGTCATGGCGTTGATACTCAGGATGATGTGGCGCGGGTTGAAGAACTTTTACTTGGCCTGAACTGAGTTATTTTTCTTTTTTGCGCTTTATCAGCTTAAAAATGGCTGCAGTGTCCGACACTGCAGCCATTTTTTTAGATACTTTTCTTTCTGTCTGGGCTATTTTTAGCCTGTAAGTCTTTGAAAACAGAGGCTTAAGGCTCTTTTGGATAATTCCCTTGTGTTTGCCTTGTGCATCATCACCTTTCAGATGTGGCGCTGGATGAGGTGGCTGGGGATTCCTAACCGGATTTATTCAGATTGTCCTGCAATACAGACGTTGTTGAAGTAAGGAGTACCACGATGGCATTGTCTATTTCAGAGAAGCTCGGTTATGCCGGTCTGCTGCCTTTTATTGCCGGCGCGACAGCGGTTGTGTTGGGTATCGACGGGGGCGAAGAATTTTTTAAATTATATTCGTTGTTGATTCTGGCATTTATGGCCGGTGGCTGCTGGGGCGTTGAGCAGGCGAATCCGGAGCAGATTGATGAAATCCCGCTGGAGTTATCCATCGGCACTTTCCTTTGGGGATTGCTGGCGTATTTTCTGCCTACGAATGTCGCGGTGCTGATGTTTATGGTTGGTTTTTGGTTGCTGCTCTGGACTGAGACTAATCCGATTTTTAAACGTGCTTATGCCGAGTCTTATAAGCGTTTGCGTAATATTCTGACGGCAGCGGTAACTATTCTGAATGTTATCGTTTTTATTGCCGTTCACTGAGCGGTGATTAACAGACGGGGCGTTTAAAGCCCCAGTCTGCGTCCTTCCCTGCATGGCTGGCCGTTGCGCCACCATTCCTGAAACTTTTCCAGCTGGCGGGCTACCGTCGCCCGATCGTTCATGCAGGCGGTTACTTTATTGCGCTCAATGCTGATAAAAACCGCAGGCGTCATTAAAACCTGGTTGTTATTCACCGCCGAATGAACCTGCAGTTGTATGCGGCTGCTCATTCGTTGCTGTAGCTGTAAGAGCGGATGATCAGCAATGCCCGGATATTCGTGGGCAATTAATATACGGATGCTGCGCTGACGCGCTCCACGCAAATAACGGTTAAAGCAGGAGAGTGTGGTTTTATCCGACCACAATGGGTGGCTGAGGTCGGCAATGCTCAGATGGATGGCGGCCGGGCCAAAGTGACTGGCAATCTGCAGCATCCCTTCAGCCGCTGCAGGTTGTTCCAGTACATACACTTCGTTGTCTTTGCCAGGGATAAACTGTTCGCTGCTCTGGCTGGAGCGTCCCAGTACTTTGCTCATGCGCACATGGGGAATGCCGGCATCCCAGCAGAACTCCGTTTCCGGTGAAAAACCATTGTGATGGTAAAAGCCATAAGCCTGAGTCTGAACGGTTGCGCGCAGAATGCGGCCGCGCATTTCTTTCTCGTAATGATGTTCTACGGCGCGCAGCAGTCGGGTCCCCCAGTTCTGGTTACGGTATTCGGGCAGTACGGCCATACGTCCGAAATAACCATTGCTCAGCAGCCGGGCGCAGCCGACCGGACGCTTGCCATCGCGGGCAATAAAGTGCACCGCGTTGGCGTCGTCAGCATCCCATTCCATAGCTTCCGGGACGTTTTGCTCCTGAATGAATACGCGCTCACGGATGGCGCGTAAAATATCCCGGTGCTCTTTCCAGTTAGCGGTTTCAATCTCCAAACTCGGTCTCCGGACTGTACAGCATATGACGTTGCCAGAGGCTGGTCAGCAGGCTTTGGGCGGTTGTGCTGGCAGCCAGTGTCTGCAGAACCTCTGTTTCATATTGGCTGTTGTCGGCCAGATAGGCAACTAACGCCAGGTCACCCGCTGGCAGGCTCCAGCTGTGACCAAGGGCGAAGAAGCTGCACTGGTTATCCTGCTGGCTGTAAGCAAAGCGGGCAAATTCAGAGCGACGCCATTGCTGATAGCTGTTCAGCTCGGCGTTCAGCTCTTCCCAGCTGGCTTCATCCCGTGGTTCAGGCAGTTGTTCCGGGTATTTGGCTTCGGTCATCAGTTTTCCCAGTACCTGCTGCAGACGCTCGTCATCGTTGAGGGCAGCGGTCAGCAGGGCACGCAGGCGCGCGATCGCGTCCTGATCAATCAGGCCCGGGGTCTGGGTTGGGCGGATGCCGGCATCGGTGTAGCGCTGATCTTCACTGGCGCTGGCGAGAATATCGTCCATGGCGGCCTGTGCCAGTTCCGCCTGGCTTGGGGCGCGGAAGCCGATGGAGTAGGTCATGCACTCGCCCTGGGCGATACCGTAATGGGCCAGCTGTGGCGGCAGGTACAGCATGTCGCCGGGGTTCAGGGTCCAGCGCTCGGTTTCGTCGAACTGTTGCAGGACGCGGATTTTCGGCCCTTTAAGAATCGGTGAGTCGTCGCTGCACATCTGGCCAATGCGCCATTCGCGCTGGCCTTCGGCCTGCAGCAGGAATACGTCGTACTGGTCGTAATGCGGGCCAACGGAACCGCCGTCGACGGCATAGCTGATCATCAGATCATCGATGCGCCAGCTGGGCAGGAAGCGGAAGTGTTCAAGAATATCGGCGGCTTCCGGAATCCAGTGATCGACGGCCTGAATCAGTAAGGTCCATTTGCGTTCTGGTAGGGCGCGGTAATCGTCTTCTGTGAAAGGGCCGGTGCGGATGGCCCAGGGGCCGTCTTTGCCTTCTTCTTCGACCAGGCGTGATTCAATTTCTTCTTCCAGGCTCAGGCCGGCCAGCTCGGAGGAGCTGAGCAGGGGCTCGAAGTCCGGCCAGGCGTTGCGGATTAATACCGGTTTCTGCTGCCAGTAATCGCGCAGAAATTCTTCAACCGTCAGATGACCCAGAATATGCATAGTGTGTTACTCAGAATACGGATACAAAAAAGCCTCCGCCAGAAAGGTGCTGGCGGAGGCTTCCGATTTTAACGCGGCTTAAACGTTCTTCGCCTGATCTGCGGCATTACCAATGTAGGTAGCCGGAGTCATGGCATTCAGCTCGTCTTTGGCAGCTTGTGGCAGTTCCAGTGAGGCAATGAATTCAGCCATTGCGTCACGGGTGATGGCTTTGCCACGGGTAAAGGCTTTCAGTTTTTCGTATGGCTGTTCAATGCCGTAGCGGCGCATCACAGTCTGTACCGGTTCGGCCAGAACTTCCCAGGCGTTGTCGAGATCCTGAGCGATACGCTCTGCATTGACCTGCAGCTTGCTGATGCCTTTCAGGCTGGCCTGATACGCAAGCAGGCTGTAGCCCAGACCAACGCCCATGTTACGCAGTACGGTGGAGTCGGTCAGGTCGCGCTGCCAGCGTGAGATCGGCAGTTTCTGCGCCATATGAGTCATCACTGCGTTGGCGATACCGAGGTTGCCTTCGGAGTTTTCGAAGTCGATCGGGTTCACCTTGTGCGGCATGGTCGAAGAGCCTACTTCGCCAGCAATGGTGCGCTGTTTGAAGTAACCATTCGAGATGTAAGCCCAGATGTCGCGGTCAAAGTCGATCAGGATGGTGTTGAAGCGGGCGATAGCATCGAACAGTTCGGCGATGTAATCGTGTGGCTCGATCTGGGTGGTGTACGGGTTAAAGGTCAGGCCCAGAGAATTCACGAAGGTTTCAGCGTTGGCCGCCCAGTCGATATCGGCGTAGGCCGACAGGTGAGCGTTGTAGTTACCCACGGCACCGTTGATTTTGCCCAGCAATTCAACCGCTTTGATCTGCTTGATCTGACGCTCAAGGCGGGCCACAACGTTGGCCATCTCTTTACCCAGCGTGGTTGGCGAGGCGGTCTGACCGTGGGTACGTGACAGCATCGGCAGGGCAGCGTTTTCGTGGGCCAGGGCGCGGATCGCATCGGCGACTTCCTGCATAACCGGCAGCATAACGTCGTCACGACCGGCTTTCAGCATCAGCGCATGGGACAGGTTGTTGATGTCTTCAGAAGTACAGGCGAAATGCACGAATTCATTAACCGCCATCAGTTCGCTGTTGTCGGCAAACTTTTCTTTGATGAAGTATTCCACCGCTTTCACGTCGTGGTTGGTGGTGGCTTCGATGGCTTTGATGCGCAGGGCATCTTCTTCACTGAAGTTGGCAACGATGGCGTCCAGCTGTTGCTGGGTAGCTGCCGAGAAGGCCGGAACTTCGGTGATGGCTTCATGGGCCGCAAGGCGCTGTAACCAGCGGATTTCTACTTCGACGCGGGCACGGATCAAACCGAATTCGGAGAAAATCGGACGCAGTTGCACGGTTTTGTTGCCGTAACGACCATCAATCGGAGAAATAGCGGTCAGGGCAGACAGCTCCATTGGGTTCTGGGAGGACATAGCGACTCTCAACGGACAATGAATGTAAGAATTTTAAGGCGCGCAATTCTACCGGATTTTTTTGTATATCTCAGCACTGGCGGTGATTTAACTGCGCTTTCATGTCGCGAGTGCCCGTTGCGGGCGGTGAAGGTGTGCCGGTAAGGGCATTTTGCCGCTGGATTGGGCGTTATTGTCACTCACCCGTCATGCAGTTTCAGGTAGAATGCTGCGCAAATTTACAGGCCGTTAGCTGAGAAGTATTCATGCTGGACTCATTGCTGAGTTATTCCGACAGCCCCTTGTGGCTGGTTCTGGTGGTGATTGTGTCGACCTTTATGCTGGAAGACCTGGCGATTATTGGCGCCGGGATGCTGGCCGCGAGCGGTAAACTGGCGCCGGAAGTGGCCTTTGCGGCAACCTGTACCGGTATGTTTATTGGTGATACGGCATTGTATCTGTTTGGCCGGTTGGCGCATGTCTGGCCCTGGCTGGCGAACAAATTCCGCCATGATCTGATTCAGCGTCAGGTAAAGCCTTTGCAGCAGGCACCCTGGCATCAGCTGGCGCTGATTCGCTGCATGCCGGGACTGCGTACTTTCGGCTATATCGCCTGCGGACTGGCACGGGTTCCGGGCTGGACCTTTACCCTGGCCAATGTGATTTCTATCGTGATTTGGGCTGCGATGATTTTTGGCGTGGCTTTCGTGTTGGGTAAGCAATATGCCGAAACCCTGCACGAGTGGCTGTGGTTTGTGCTGCCGGTGGCTCTGCTGGTGTTTATTCTCGGTCAACGGCGTTTGCGCGCTCGGATGGAAGCCGCCTGAGCGGGATGTGACAGGAGAATCTGTATCATAAAAAAAGCGGCTCTGGCGTTATTGCGCAGCGGCCGCTTTTTTTTTTGTGTTGGCTGTTGCTGGCGGAAACTCAGGCCTCCGCAATGGCGCCTTTGTTAACACCTTCAAAAGCACGCACTCTGACCTGGCTGTTAGGGTGTAGCTGTTTGATGGTGTCGGCCAGATGGCGGGCGATAAATTCCACGGTGGTATCAGTGTTCATCATATAGTTGCGGCTGGCTGGCAGAGATAATTCGAATTCGCCTTGCTGTGCGCTGTAGCGGAACAGAAGCTGGTTGTTGTCGCTGCTGATCAGATCTTCCGCGCTGCCCAGATAAATATCGGCCCAGCGCTCTGCCCATTGTTGTTCCAGCGTACTGCTGCGCTCATCGTCAAGCCAGATCTGAATGCGTGAGCGATGACCGTGGGCGATGCGCTGGCAGTTGCCGTTGTGTTTTTTCAGGCCGTGACTGTAGTGATAAAACGCGCCATTGATGTCTTCTGCAACGAAGCTCAGGGTCAGTTGTTCAACATTGACCGGGAAATGGCTGCGCAGTTGCTCACGGCACCAGTGAGCAACGCTGTTGGCGTCGATTTGTTCGGCATCGACCAGGGCAACGGCCTGGCGTGGTGCGCGCATTTCCAGCAGGTCGCCGTTGTCGTACTGCCAGCTGAGTTCGATGATGTCACCGCTGTGTTTCAGGGTCAGGGCCGGTGACTGAACCGGCACCAGCAGGCGGTGATCAAGCTCGTCGTCCAGCCAGTTGCGCAGTGTCTTTTTAACGATGCCGAAGTCGCAGACCATGCCTTGTTCGTCGAGGGCGCCGTCGAGAACGGCGGATGCCCACCAGGTTTCACCTACCAGGCCGCGCTTGGCATCCAGATAGCTGAAATCGACATTGGTGAGTTGCTCTACGAATAACTGCATGGTGTTCCTCTGGTGTTCCGCTGAGAGGCAAAGCCCGACTGAGAGACAAAGCCTGAAATAGCCGCGCATTCTAGCGGAAAGCGGCCATCAGGGCATAGCACTGTGCGGCCAGTGAACCCGGTATGCGCCACGCCGGGAGGGGATTGAACCTGTCTGAGCTGTCCGGGTCTATGCACCACACTGTGTTTATAAAGAGTGGCATTAAGCCGTTCCTGAGCTATCGCCGCTGACAAAGCCTGTTATGATAGGCGGCATTTTTATATCTGAAGGATGCGTGAGTCGCTGCGTGTCCTGTATTAACTGAGTGATTCCTTTGTATGGCTATGCATAAACTTCTGACCGCTTCTCTGATGTTTCCTGCGCTGGCGGGTCTGATGTCCGGCTGCAGTGACAGCGGCTCTTCTTCTTCCTCAACTGTGTCGGTTTATGTTCAGGCCGGACAGGAAGATATCAATCATGCCATCGTACGGTCGGTGTCGATTACCGAAGCCGGTTTGCCTAATGAGGATGCTGAAGGACGCCTGGTTCGTTCAGAGTATGTTACCGATAGGCACGGTGTGGTTAAGGCTGTGATTTCGACCGGTGAGCTGCAATTATTTGAGCTGGTTGGTCGTGATGCTGACAGTGATACGGCGACGGCGGCAACTACTGTGCGTTGTCAGTGGGTTGCTGGTTGTTCAGCTGGTGCGTTTGCTGCGGATATGGAACAGACGGCCAATCTGGGCTGGCGTTCGGTTGCTTACGACCTGAGCAAAAATGAACGTATTCGTGTTACCCCCCTGACGGATCTGGCCGCTCAGCTGGCATTCGATTATGTCTATAACGAGAGTCTGGTCAGCGGTTCTGGCACTGTTGCGGATGTGGCTGTTGGCTGGGTCGAAACCGGCTATTACTCCGCGTATTCCACCGAACAGGCTATCTCTCAGGTTTCCAGGGTATTTGGTATCAGTAATGTGCAGACCACAGAGCCTGCCGATCTCACCCAAATTAATGAATGGCGTGGCGCCGATGCCGCCAAAGCTGCAGACAGCATTCGTTACGGTGCCTTGTTGGCGGCCTGGGCACATCTGGCTGAAAACCATACTGCTGTCGATGGTGTTGATTTTACCCATGCCGTCGCTGCCGATTTCAGCGCCAATAAAGGCCAGATGATGCAGCTGGGTGGTACGCAGACGCTGACGCTGGCGGCACTGTATACCGATGCGATCAGCAATTTACAGGCACTGAACGTAACGGATGCGACTCTGCAGGGCTACATTGCCGGGGTTATTTCCGCACTGCAGGCTGATATTGATGGCTTCACCGCCGATACCCTGACTGCCAAAGTTCCCGATACGCTGTTGTCGCTGTTTGGTCAGAGTGACTATGACGATTTTGTGCTGGGCATTAAACGCACCAAGGCTTTTGTCGGGGTTATGCGCAATTACAGCGATACCTTTTTTGAAGACAGCTACAAAGCCAAGGTGGATCAGTATGTTGATCTGCTGAAAAAAATCGGTGATGAGCATGCCGCTAACCTGAATACAATCGTGACGGCTTATCGTGAGACGGCCGAGCTGTATCAGCAGACCTATCTGGCGGGTGCTAATACCTGTGCGGATACTTCGGCCTATGCCTGGGTGACTTCCTGTTCTTACAGCAACCCGACGATGACACTGAATAACGGTACGATCATCGTCAGTCAGGCGGTAGCGGATGTGAACACCACCGATGCCGATGACAAGCCAACGTCATCGAATGCAATTGATGTGCTGATTCGCGGTACCTATGAGCAGGGCACGCTGCGCTTTGTGGTCGATAACGTTTATGAAGACGATAACGCTGCTAACGACATTCTTTCGGCCTCCGGTGTGCGCGTTTATTTCACCACGCCAGTGAGTTCTCTGGCTGATCCGGCGGGGAATGAAATTCTGGGTTATGAAATGCGCTGGTCGGATTTTTCACTGTACGACACCAGTCGTGTCGGTGGCGCTGAAGAAGCCGAAGTAACCGGCAGCTATCGCATTTTCTTCCGTGGAGTGAAAGACCCGCAGGACAGTAACAGCGAGCGCCGTTTTAATATTGATACCGTGGTGCTGAATGGTCGTATTTCCGACAAAGTTGGCGACGACAATGAGCAGGATGTGGATTATTCAACCCTGTATGTGGCGGCGACCAGTACTAACGCTTCTGAGCATTATCCGGCGCAGCGTTTTGCTTCGTTCAACGGCTTCTTTACACCCAATCCGGCATTTGCGGCAGGCGATGTGGTAAATGGTCTTGTGAGCTACGTAACCGGTGAGCAGACGGTGGCCGGTCAGAATGTGCAGTATCTGGATTTTTATGTGCCGCTGGGTGAGTCGCAGCGTTTCCGTTTTTACCCGACGGTGAAGCGTGAAGATGTTAATGACGTGGATAAAGATGACGATAAAACCGAGCTGGTCAGTACCCACGATCTGGAGATCTGTGATCTGAGCAATTCCGGTGGTGGCTGGGTGGTCAGTTCCTGTAAGCCAAAGCAGCGTCTGTATGCAGAGCGTGATCTGCAGCTGGCCATTAACGATCTGTGGGAAGCGGGTGTGTTTTCACGGATTGAAATTCCGGGACGTGGCCTCTACTTCGTTACCTGGCCAACCAATACAGCGGACGCTAATGGCTGTCTGACGCTGGCACCTCTGGCAACGGCGGAAACGTCAATGGACGGCACTTTGTACGATCCTATGGTGTTAGGGCTGAATGCGGTACGTGTTACCAGTGAAGTGCGTCTGAACGATCAGCCGCGTACCTTGCTGGATGTACTGCTGAATGCGCCAACCATGGATCGCTATAAGCTGACCGCGGCGTTGTCACATAGTTACTCCGGTCTCACCAGCAGCGACGTTTACCTGGGAACGGGGTCGTCACTGGATCGGGTTGTGCTGAGCTTTGATACCGATTCATCGTTTAAAACCACCGGCAGTCTGGCGGTGTACAGAGATGGTGTTGCCCTGACATTAAATGATGGAACAGAAACCACCATCGACAGTGAACTGACCGCCTACCTGCAGCAGAACTACAATCTGTCGCCGCTGCCATATAAGTACATCACCGGCAGTGATGGTAAGTACGATTTGTGCGTGCTGAATAACGTAGCTGAAGTGGCGGATAACACCGTGCTTGCTGATGCGGTATTCACGCTTAACTTCCGCGATGTGGTGTACGGCCGTATCCGTCAGGAGAATGGTATCTGGCTGATCCGCTATATTGATGGCAGCTGGGAGACGCTGTAATTTCACAGCGCTTAATAGGCACAAAAAAAGCGACCTCCGGGTCGCTTTTTTTGTGCCTGCTTGCAGGGTTGCGGATCTTCAGGCAAACAGCCAGAAATGCCCGGCGGTGCGTAAAGCGATACCAATCAGTGCGCCATAAATGGCTGGGCGGACAACGGCGGCGACAGGCTTGCCTGCGGCAATCAGAATGGCAACGCCGGCAACATCGAGCGGACATAGCAGCAGGCCGGCGAGCAGGTTGATTTCCTGCGCGCTGAGTAATCCGAGCTGCACCTGTTCCATCGCGATACCCATCATGGCGGTGCCGCCGGCGATGTATTTGGTGATGGCCAGCAGCAGAGTTTGCTGTGGAAAACCGATAGCCGTGAGCAGAGGAGACAGCAGGCTTTCGAGTTCGCTGATGGCGCCGGTCAGGCGGATCAGATTCACTGCCACCAGGGCAACGACCAACAAGGGCAGTGCTCCCATGGCGATGTCCCAGGCGTCGCTGCCGGCACGGCGTATGACCTGCAACAGTTTGCCGTGCTCGGGATCGGCCTCTGGCATCAGTTCGGCAGAGGGCGGAGCGCTTTCTTCCACACTCAGCTTGCGGCCGAAAGCATAGTAGGTTGCGGCGGCGGCAATCAGACCGGCAGGAATAGCCAGCAGCAGGGTGGTTGGTATATCCAGCCCGGCGGCGGCCATCGGGAAGACGACATTCGCCTGGGCGAGGGCCAGCACCATGGCCAGGGTCGCGGCGATGTGGCGTGGAGAGGAGCCGTTGCGCGCCATGATGGCCAGTGTTGCGATTGGCGCGGCGAAGCTGACCATGGACACCTGAATCAGGGCGAACACCCCAAGACCCGTCAGGCCGAACGGGCGTAACAACGGGCTGACCACGCGGACAATCCGCTGCAGCAGGCCGCGTGCTTCAAGCCAGCGCATGATGCTGAGCATCACAATCATAATGGGCAGCAGAATAAACAGGGCCAGCTCCACCGCCGAGCGGCCGGAGCTGAGAATGGTGGTGGCTATCTGATCCATAAACGTGGTTCTTGCTGAAAACGCAGACGATAACAGAGTTGCTGGTGTCCGGCTTTGGTTACTTGGTCGGAGATGACCGGTGTTCAGATGTGTTTATACCGTTATCCATATGGTGATTTTACTTATCCCTGCTGCGGTTTTGGCGTGGTCATCACAGAGGCGGGTTAGCAGTCGCCAGTTCGTTCCTGTATACTGCCGCGTCTTAATTTGTGGCTGGCGATTGTCCGCAGTCGTTCAGTAGTGGTCAGAATGACCGGCAGCAGCCGGTTGTGATTGAATTTTTTTTGAGGCTTAACAATGACTGGATACGTTCAGAAGGGTGGCTTGCAGGTTGCTCAGGCGCTGTACGACTTCGTAAATGAAAAAGCGATTCCGGGTACTGGTATCGATGCAGAGAAATTCTGGGCAGAGTTCGACGTTCTGGCGAACGAACTGGCTCCGAAGAACAAAGCGCTGCTGGCCAAGCGTGATGATCTGCAGGCGAAAATCGATGCTTACCATACTGAACGCAAAGGTCAGCCTCACAATGCTGCAGAGTACAAAGCATTCCTGCAGGAAATTGGTTATCTGCTGCCTGAAGGCGCGGATTTCGAAGCAAGCACTGCTAATGTAGAGCCAGAAATTGGCCAGATGGCCGGTCCTCAGCTGGTTGTACCGGTAATGAATGCGCGTTTTGCTCTGAACGCTGCCAACGCCCGTTGGGGTTCTCTGTACGATGCGCTGTACGGCACCAACGTTATTTCTGAAGAAAACGGTGCGGAAAAAGGCACTGGCTACAACAAAGTACGTGGCGACAAGGTTATTGCTTATGCCCGTGCTTTCCTGAACGAAGCGGCACCTCTGCTGAGCGGCGACCACGTTGACAGCACCAAGTACGCGATCGAAGAAGGCAAGCTGGTTGTTACCCTGAAAGACGGTTCAACCACCACGCTGAAAAACGCTGCTCAGCTGGCTGGTTACAACGGTGATGCTGCTGCACCGGTTGCGATTCTGCTGAAGAATAACGGCCTGCACTTTGAAATTCAGATCGATGCAACCACTCCGGTTGGTTCTACTGACGCTGCTGGCGTTAAAGACATCCTGATGGAATCTGCACTGACCACCATCATGGACTGTGAAGACTCTGTTGCTGCGGTTGATGCGGCCGATAAAGTCGTAACCTACGGCAACTGGCTGGGCCTGATGAAAGGTGACCTGGCAGAAGAAGTGACCAAAGGTGGCAAGACCTTTACCCGTACCATGAACGCTGACCGCGAATACACTGGCCTGAACGGTGAAACCGTGAAGCTGAAAGGTCGTTCTATGCTGTTCATCCGTAACGTTGGTCACCTGATGACTAACCCGGCGATTCTGCTGGCTGATGGCAGTGAAATCCCTGAAGGTATTATGGATGGCATGATCACCACGCTGATCGCGATTCACGACCTGAAAGGCAATGCGCCATTCCGCAACTCTACTGCTGACTCCGTGAACATCGTTAAGCCAAAAATGCACGGTCCTGAAGAAGTGGCTTTTGCTAACGAACTGTTCGGTCGCGTTGAAGATGCACTGGGTCTGCCTCGTTTCACCATGAAAATGGGCATCATGGACGAAGAGCGTCGCACTACAGTAAACCTGAAAGAATGTATCCGTGCTGCGAAAGACCGTGTTGTATTCATCAACACCGGCTTCCTCGACCGTACCGGTGACGAAATCCATACCTCTATGCTGGCCGGTGCTTTCGTACCTAAGTCTGTAATGAAGCAGCAGCTGTGGATCAACACCTACGAAAACTGGAACGTGGACACTGGTCTGGAAACCGGCCTGCAGGGCCGTGCTCAGATCGGTAAAGGCATGTGGCCTATCCCGGATGAGATGGGCATGATGATGGATCAGAAGATCGGTCACCCTAAAGCCGGTGCCAACACTGCATGGGTTCCGTCTCCGACTGCAGCGACTCTGCACGCTATGCACTACCACAAAGTAGACGTATTTGCTGTTCAGAATGAACTGAAAGGCCGTGAGCATGCATCTGTTGATGGCATCCTGACTATCCCTCTGATGACTGCTGAAGAAGCTGCTGCGCTGACTCAGGAACAGATTCAGAAAGAACTGGATAACAACTGCCAGGGTATCCTGGGTTACGTTGTGCGCTGGATCGATCAGGGCGTTGGTTGTTCCAAGGTACCTGATATCAACAACGTTGGCCTGATGGAAGACCGCGCGACTCTGCGTATCTCTTCCCAGCACGTTGCCAACTGGCTGGAGCACGGCATTTGTACCCGCGAACAGGTTGAAGACAGTCTGAAGCGTATGGCTGCGATTGTTGATGGCCAGAACGCCGGTGACCCGCTGTACATCAACATGGCACCAGGTTTTGATGGCATTGCCTTCCAGGCCGCGTCTGACCTGATCTTCAAAGGTAAAGAGCAGCCAAGTGGTTACACTGAGCCACTGCTGCACGCTTACCGTCTGAAGTTCAAAGCAGCTCAGTAATCTCATCTGCCTGATCGTTCAGGCTGTGTGAGCACGAAAAGCCCGGATTCTTCCGGGCTTTTTTTATGTAAAAGCGGGGTAAAAGGGTATTGCTGACTGGTTGCTGATCAATGAGGCGGTTACAATCTGTTTACTTTCGCATTCAAAAGAAAAATAACTATGTTCTCTCTTTCCCGCATATCTCTGTTGCTGAGTGTCTGCCTGCTGGCGGCATGCAGCGGTAATGGTTCCAGTACCACCCGTAAGACGGAGCCGGTCAAATACGTTAACGGTTACGTTGGCAGTAGTGGTGTACAGAGTGCTGTGATTCAGGCTGTGTCCATCGATGTTCAGGGACAGACGGCAACCGAGGTCATTGATACCGATGATGGTCAGCAAGAAGTCTATGTCGGTGCAAAAGCCACTTCAACGACTGCAGCCTACTATCAGGTGAAGCTCGACAGTGATGATATCGGCCGCGCGGTTACCCTAATTGTCAGTGGGAAGAGCGATGACGCGACAGTTGAACGTTGTGAGCTGGTAAATGGCTGTTATGGTGGCTGGAGTTATCGGGCAACCAAAGCTGTACCGCAGGAATATGAGCTGCGCTCATCGGTCGGTAATGCTCAGAATAATATGCGCATCAATATTAATTGGGTAACGCATCTGGCCAGTGCACTGGCATATACCAGTTATATTGATAATAGTGGAGATGGTTCCAACCCGGATGTACCACGGGCTGGTGTTTATACCGCTTTCACTATTGAGCGCGCCAATTTATGGCTGAATGAGCTGTTCGGTTTGTCAGATATTGTATCGCTGCGTCCGCTGGCACCATCAGAACTGTATAAAGACAGTGGTCTGGCTTCAGCAATTAAGCAGGAATCAATTATCTATGGCGCCATTGTTGCGGCAGGGCAGCAGTTGGCTCTCGAAGCCGGGCAGGATCAGGTTGACTGGTTGGCGGATGTGGTTGATGAATTTCTGCATAATCAGGGGCAGTTGTATCAGCGATCATCCGTGTCTTCGACCACTTCTCTGTATCGTATTTTCAGCGCTGCACGAACGGTTCTTCAGGAGAACCGAACCTATATTTCTGCTCAGAATTATTCTGTTCCATCAGAGCTGACAGCTGCTATTGCTGTACTTGATCAGCGCCTGGGTGCTCTGGAAAGTAAAACGGATGAACTGACCGCGGTGGATATTCCTGCAAGCCAGGTAAAAAACTGGCTGGATCGTATTAATAATGCCCGTGCATTTATGGCTGATCTGAATGAGCGACTGGTTAACTATAAAGGTCAGGATCCGAATACCTGTAATAATGGAGAAGCTCAGGATGATAATAGCTGTGTACACAGTTTTATCGATCCGGCTTATGTTACTAAAACGGTAGATTATTATGACGCCTTGAACAGCATATACGAAGGCGTTGCTCCGCAATTGGCCACTGGTACCCGCACACTGAAAGATCTGGTGCTGGAGTTAATTGCTTGCACTAACTCCGGTTGCGCCGGTGATGCCCGCTATGATGGCACTAATAAAAAACTTACTGTTGATGGTCTTGTTCTGACCATGGTGCCGGTTGAGTTGGGTGTGGAAATTGAAAAAGAAGGCAAGTACAACGCTTTTGATATTCAGTTATTGGGCGAAATAATCGTCGATGCGGATGATCCTGCTGTCCCTAATGTGCCAGGTGGCACCAGTGGGCCACTGGACACTATTGCCAGTATTAAGTTTAAAGAAGTTAAAGGTACCAACGACGCTGGCGAGGAAGTTAAAAGTTATTCGCGTGTCCGTATTGTATACAGTGGTGAAGAAGGTTTCTCTACGCCTCCTGACCCGGTTGTAACACCCCCTTTAGGTTATGACCTGGAATGGCCAGATGTTGAAATTCCAGCGACAGTTAATGGCGTTAATCAGGAATTCAATCTGTATTTCTCAGCCAAGTTGATTGGTGTTGATGATGTATTGGTCCCTGCATCTCCTCTGCATTACAACCTGACGTCTGTCGCTCTGTCGCTGGTTGCTAACAGTGACACTAAAGGGACGATTACAGAAGGTGGGAAAGAGGTTGAACTGAAAGATCTGGCTCAGGTCACTCTGTCGGCGACATCCTCTAATGCCGCTAATTATTATTCAGATTCTGTATGGCCTGAGCTGGATGATTTCTTCCGTGTGCGCAGTGGTTTTGAATCTGGAATTATTGAAAGTAACCTCTTCGAATACCGGATTATGGAAGATCAGAGTGTGCTGTTCAGTAAAATCGACGATAAAGAGGTTTTCCGTCAGGCTGATTATATTGATGTCAATATTACCGGCTACGGTATAAACCGGCTGGAAGTATTCGGCGACACCGATGGTGTGCCTGGTCTGCGTAAATGCTCGGTGATTATTAATGATGCTAATGAGCAGGAAACCAGCGTTTGCACACAGTTAAGTGAAAGCGAAGAAGAGCTCACTATTCAGAAGCTTGTGGATGATGACCTGCTTGGCCTGTTTTCAATTCCCAGCCGCGGCGCGTACCGGCCATTGTTTCCTGATGTTGATAACAACGGCAGTTATGAATTAATAACCGGTACTGATGTGGTGCTTGATGGCAAGCTGGAAGCTGTATTTACTCAGGGTATTAATAATTTAAGTCTGCGAGCAGCACACGAACTGACCGAAGGGCAGGGGAGTGATGTTGAACGTGCACCGTTGGCAATTGTCGATGTTAAATTAACCCGTTCAAGTAAGGATGTTTGGGAGCTGGCTGTTGCAGCCGGTTATGACTACGACTATCTGGTTGATGTACTGCCAACCGGTGTTCGGGCGCAAAGTTTGTATCTGTCTTATCTGGTCGGTAATAACTCTGCTCCGGACGAAAATGATGCTGACGTAATCCGCGATTTTACCTTTGAATTAGGTGGGCTGATTATTTACCGAGGTGGTGTAAAACTCTTTACCTCGGAAGAAAAAGGCGAAAGCATTGGTGTCACCCTGGCCAGTCGTGTTGATTACGAACTGAATGGCAGTGGCCAGCCTTGCGGTGTTATTAATCGTAAGGATGAAATCGTGACCGGCAACTGTAATGCAGTCGGTTATCTGACCTACCGCAACTCCATAGTAGGTGTTATCCGTGAAGAGCGTGATGGCATTTATGTCGTCCGTTTCAGTGATGGTCAGTTCCTGGTGCTTGGCGGTTGAAGAACAAAGTTCACTCTTTCCTTTCTGCGGCGGTATATACCGCCGCATTCAGTTTTTCCTTTTCATCTCAGGCGGCCGATCGCCAGCTGTATTCGCTTCTGGAAATTCATGGCAGTTCACAGCCGGTTTCTCTGACCGATATGACGACTGGCTGGGATGGCGATTTTCAGCCAGGCACTTATGCCTATGCCGATGCCCGGTTTCGTTTTGGCATGCGTTATCAAAGCTGGCAGTTGGAGCGTGAAACGCGCTGGTATTATTACCTGACCTTTAATCGTGATACTTCAGAGTTTTACCGCGAGCTGGAACTGGGGCTGCCCGGAGCAAAAGATCGTCAGTTGGACCTTGAAGTGAAAGGTCTGCAGGCGCGTGGTTTACGTCTTTCTCACCGCTTTGAGTTGCCGGCGCTGAGCATTACACCGGCGTTGGCCTATTACCATGTTGGTCATTTTCAGTTTGGTTCTCTCAGGGGGGCTTCTGTTGCGGGCGATCCGTTGACTGCATCAGCTGTGCTCGATTATCACTTTGATCAGGACAAAATTCTGGAATATCCGGCGGATGTCAGTGATGGTTCCGGCATCAGTATGGATATTTCATTCAGTAGCTTGCTAAGGGAGCGCTGGCAGCTGGATGCCACCTTCACTGATTTATGGAATCGCTGGCAGTTCGATGATGCCGCTTTCACTACCGGATGCATCAATCTGAGTGGTGGGGGGCAGGCGGTTTGCAACAGCTCAGGGGCCGCTTCCGGCCGCTCGGGGCAATCTTCTTATGTGACCGATATTCCCTGGTCATTGAATACCGGTGTTTATGACACAAGTTGGCAGTTGGGGATGCGCTACTTTCAGCACGATCGCTATCAACGCTTCAGTCTTGCCAAAGACTGGACGACACCTTTAGGTGCTATGGGGATGTCACTTCATTCTACGAATCAGGTTGGAGTGCACTGGCGTTCAGGCTGGCACCAGCTGGAAATAGTCAGCGATGATGTGTGGCCCGCTTATGCGCGGGATATTCAGCTGCGTTTGGGGTTAACGCTGGGTTGGTAGCGGGGCGGACTCTGTTTCTCTGTGACTGCTGCCTGTCTTATCTGTCCGTATTTCTGCGGTCTTCTTTCAACTGCGGGATGCGGCAAAATCCGCTATGATGCGCGCTGGATTTTAGCCGGCGTGACGTTGCCGGTAAGCACCGCCCTGAGCAGCAGAGTCTCCGATGTATCTTGAACATTTCGGTTTTCAGCGTTTCCCTTTCACCATTGCACCGGACCCGGATTTTCTCTTTCCGTCGAGCGGGCATCAGGAGGCACTGGCACATCTGCAGTATGCGCTGACCGGGCATGGCGGCTTGATTTGTCTGACCGGTGAGGTAGGTACCGGTAAAACCACGCTGTGCCGTGCATTTCTTGCTCAGACACCCGCTGAAGTACGCACGGCGTATCTGTTTAATCCACAGTTATCGGCGACGGAGCTGTTGCAAAGTCTGTGTGATGAGTTGGGGCTGAGTTATAACCCCGATGCATCATTACGTGAGTTGTACGCTTTGCTCAACAAGGCTCTGTTGGACTGGTATGCCGCCGGGCAGCGGGTAATCTGCGTGATTGATGAAGCGCAGAGTATGCCGCCGCCGCTGCTGGAACAAATCAGGCTGTTGACCAATCTGGAAACCCATAAAGAAAAGCTGCTGACGCTGATTCTTGTTGGTCAGCCTGAGTTGCGGGAATTGTTGGCCCGCCATGATCTGCGTCAGCTCAGTCAGCGTATTACCGCGCGCTATCACCTGCAGAATCTCAGCCTGACAGAAACCCGTGCTTATCTGCGCCATCGCTGTGCGCTGGCCGGTGTGGATGGACAGCTGTTCAGCCCGTCCGCCGCACGGCGGCTGTGGCGGGTAAGTGGTGGCGTGCCTCGCTTGATTAATAATCTGGCCGACCGGGCGTTACTGGGCGTTTATGCCCGTGGCGGCAGGCTGGTCGACGTCGCTTTGGTTAGAGGCGCTGAAAGAGAAATCCTTGGTCATGGTGCCGGATGGCTTGATCGCGCTCCGCGGCGCAGTGCCTTCACTTGGTTGTCGGCATTGATAGGCTTCGCATCCATGACTGGCCTGCTGGTTTTGCTGTTTGTTTTCAGTCCGGCTTTGAAAGAGCAGATTTCAGACTGGCGAACCCCTGTGACGGCAGACCCGGTATCTCCGCTGGCGCTGCTGACGGCTGCCGGTTTGGCCGGAGAGTCTGACAATGCGGCAGAGGTTGTTACCTGTGAGCAGCTGCAGGGCAGTAAACAGTGTTTGTGGGTGGACTGGCCGTGGCTCAGGTTGCAGGGCCTATCCGTGCCGGTTGCGGTACAGATGAAATCGGCAGAAGGATTCGTTTGGCAGCGCTTTAGTGCTGATCTTAATCCGGCATCGTATGCGGGACAGGCCTTATTACTGTGGCAGCCCCCCGCCGGATACAGCGGCCAGCTGGTTCGTCCCGGACAAAAATCGGATCTGATTCTCTGGATCCGCCGTCAGCTGAATATGGAATGGCAGGCAGACTGGCTGGTGATCAGTCCGGAAGGACAGAATAATCAGGTTGACTCGCGGTTTTATGATCCTTTGCTGGCCAACCGGGTTGCACAGTTTCAGGCGGAGCATGGGTTGAGTGCCGATAAAATTATTGGCCCGGAAACCTTGCTGTTTATGCAACAGGCGGAACAGGATGAGGTCCGTCCTGGTCTGGCAGGAGGGGATAATTAATATGTCTTATATCCTCGATGCCCTGAAAAAATCGGAGCAGGAGCGTGCCCGGCAGATGAACCAGCCAATGTCGTTGCAGGACAGTACGTCGATATCCCTGGCGGCAGAAACACCGTTCAGAAGTATTAACCGGATCTTGTTGTCTGTTGCACTGGTTACGGTAATCACGGGACTGTTGTATGGCCTGACTCTGTTAAGTGGTAAATCCGCACCGGTGCCGGTGGAGAATACACCGCAGGTAACTGCACTGGCTGACGATATAACCCCGGCCGCTGAGACAGTAACCTTACGCCAGGCACCGCCGGTTGCTGCGGTAACGCCGGCCGTCGGAGCGACACCGGTTCCGTTGCAACAGACACCGGTATCGACGCCATCTCCGGCACCGGAAACAGCCATTGATTCTGAGCTGCGGGAAACTGCGCCGCGCGCTGGTGTTGAAACCCGCTCGTTACCTCCGTTAGCGTCTTTACGCCGGATACCGCAGTTAATGATCACCAGTCATATTTACAGTCCGGTGCCGGAGAAGCGTACGGTCAGTATGAATAATCGTGAGTGGAATGAAGGAGACCTTATTGCTCCCGGCATTATTCTGAAAGAAATTACCCCGGGCGGTATTCTGCTGGATGTTGATGGCTGGCCATTGCAGGTTGGCCGCAGCAAAGGCTGGCAGGCCATTCCCTGATGCGAGAAAAGACAGCATGCTGAGCAGTGAAAGCAAAGAACGCATCCAGGCGTTGTATCGTGAGTGCATTAAAGCGCTGGATTTAAAACCGCGTTATGGTCAGCGGGTAATGATTGCTGAAATTGCCAAAAGTCTGGGCGCTATTCATGAAGATGATAAAGGCCAGCGCGATAATGATAATGGCATTGCGGTGGTGGAAGCGGGTACAGGTACCGGTAAAACACTGGCGTATCTGTTGGCTGCCTTGCCGATGGCGATTGAAAAAGAAAAGAAACTGCTGATCTCGACGGCCACCGTCGCCTTGCAGGAGCAGATTCTGGATAAGGATCTGCCGAATTTAAAAAAAACCATTTCTCTGCCATTTAATTTTGCCCTGGCCAAAGGCCGTGGCCGTTATCTGTGTTTGTTAAAACTGGATAAATCATTGCAGCATTTGTCCGGGTTGTTATCCACGGTCGATTTATTTGAGCAAACGCCGGAAGAGCAGGACAGGGAGCTTTATGAATCTTTACTGCAGTCGTATGGCTCCGGCAAATGGGACGGTGACCGCGACCGTCTGACCGATGCCATCGAAGACAAACAATGGTCGCATTTAACCGCCACACACCGTGAATGCTCAAACCGGCGCTGCCCGCATTTCCAGAACTGTGCTTTTTATAAAGCCCGCAATGCGATGGAAGATGCGGATGTGATTGTCGCCAACCACGATCTGGTGCTGGCTGATTTATCGCTGGGTGGTGGTGCAGTGTTACCTGCGCCGGAAAAAACCATTTATGTGTTCGACGAAGGCCATCATCTTGCCGATAAAGCCCTCAATCATTTCCGTCTTGAAATCGGCGTGCGGGCGCAACGCCAGTGGTTGCAGCAACTGGAAAAGGGCATTGAGCAGTTTGTTGCAGCCAGCGGTATTCCGCACAGTATTATGCATTCATTAACGGAGGCACCGCAGAATATCCGCGATATTCTGCAAAGCATCAGTCTGGTCTGGCCATTACTAATGGATATGATCGGCGATCAGGACCGGTTACGTTTTGAATCGGGAAAAATGCCGGAAAACTTACGTCAGCTGCTGATCAATATAAAAGGGCCGTTGCAACCTCTGTTGCTGTGTCTGGATAAACTCAATGACATGCTGCAGAAATCCCTCGATCCAAAAGAAGATGGTGATTTTACCCGTGATGTAGCAGAAGCCTGGCAGGCGCCAATGGGGATTATGTTTTCCCGTGCGGAGCAATTATCCGAAGCGCTGTCCTGGCTCTGTGCCGAAGAGGCTGAGGGTGCTCTGCCGGTGGCGCGCTGGTTGTCGAAAACCCCGTTTGGTGATGGCTGGGATATTCGTCTGAGTGCCTCGCCTATTGCGGTGGCCGATCAGTTACGCAAAAACCTCTGGTGGCGCTGCTATGGTGCGGTGGTTACCTCGGCAACCCTGACGGCGCTGAACAGCTTTAATAAATTAAGCTGGGAAAGCGGTTTGCCCGACTGGGCAAATTATCAGCGGGTTATGAGTCCTTTCGATTATCAGAAGCTGGGTGAGTTGCAACCGGTGTCGCTGGCATCTGATCCCAAGAGCGATCAGTTTCAGGCGGATATTGAAGACTGGCTGAAAAACAATACCGACCTGAGCCGGGGAACGCTGGTGTTATTCAGTTCCCGTGCCCAGCTTGAGGCTACGCGTGATACGTTTTTGCACGACTGGTATGACCAGCTGCTGTGTCAGGGCTTTTTACCGAAAGCAGAAATTGTCCGCCGCCATAAAGAGCGGATTGATAATGGTGAGGGTAGCATTATTTTTGGTCTCGCCAGTTTTGCTGAAGGGATCGACTTACCGGGCGAATATGTCACCCATGTGGTGATTGTTAAAATTCCGTTTGCGGTGCCCGATGATCCGATTCAGGCTGCGATCAGCGAATGGATGGAAAGCCGTGGACGCAATCCTTTTATGGAATTAACCCTGCCTGCGGCTTCTATTCGTCTGGTGCAGGCCTGTGGGCGTTTAATCCGTACCGAAGAGGATCGGGGACGCATCAGTATTCTCGATAAGCGGCTGTTGTCGCATCGCTATGGCAAGTTGTTACTGGATTCTTTGCCGCCTTTTAAGCGGATTTAATAAAGAAATACGCGAATAAAAAAAAGCCCGGTCATTACCGGGCTTTTTTGTGCCAGAGGAGGGGTTTTCAGGCCAGCTGCTCTCTGAGGTCATTATCATTCTGATCGCGGATCATCAGTAAATGGCCTTCAAGGTAGGCGAGCAGCTGATCAGCCTCTTTCAGATCGCGCTGAATCAGCAGGCAGCGCAGCTGTTTGCGCTCACGCTCCATAATACGCACATGGAAGCGGGCGCCGGTTTCCGGAATTTCCAGGTACAAACCACGGCTGGATTCAGACAGGCTGAGATCCACATGAGTTTGCTCCAGTTCGCAGCCAGCAAAGTTAATATTGTTGATGCGAACGATGTGTTCTTTGCCATTCACTTCATCGATCAGGCGATAAGGCTGCTCCAGCGGACGCTGGCGGCTTTGCAGGCGCTGGTCGGCAAGGTCATAGGCTTCCGGATTGTATATTTCGGTACCGTCTATACCTTCCAGAGACTCGCCACACATAAAGCTGTGGAACAGGGTGCTTGAAGCTTCTTTGCGCTCAAACTGGGCCAGATGATCAGCGTTTTTGATGATGGCGAAAGTAGCATTGGCACACTGACGGGCAACGGCAGCGTTTTCTGATGGCAGGGTGAAGTTATCGAACTCACCGGTTGCAATCATGGTCGGGCATTCGGGGAAACGTTCGAAGCCCGGGAAATCGAGCAAGCGTTGCGTGTTTTGTGCGTAGCGCTGACGCTCATTGTCGTTCAGTCGGGCAATCTGACGGAACAGAAGACGGCGATAGGTCGGGCTGACTTCGGTTGCCTGCAGACGATTGTGATTGATCAGGTTGCAGACTGCAGTGGTCGCGAAAGCGTTCATATCACCAGCGGCCAGCAACTCCAGCGAGTCTTCCAGCAGGGTGATCAGGCTTTCGCGGCGGAAACAGGTGATGCCCGATAACAGCAGACGCTCAATCCGCTGCGGGTAGGCCGCCGCAAACAGAGTGGCCATGGCCGAGCCATAGCTGATGCCCAGCATCTGAACTTTATCCAGCTGCTGTTCCTGACAGAACAACTCAATCAGGTCAGCGTAGTCATTCAGGCTGAGTTCCGGAGCAAGCTGATCGTTACTGCCCTGTGAGGGGAAGTCGGCCAGAATTACCGGATGTGTGCTGACGACTAATTCCACTTCACTTTTGAATGAGGTGAAACTCTGGAATGCACCACCGAGAAAAACGACAGGCGTTTTATGGAGGTTTTCCGGAAGGCTGTATGCCTGGAATTCGACTTTGTACTGCCCGCGGGGAGTATCCAGCAGTTGGATGCGGGGAGTGTTGCGTAGATCGGCGGCAGAGAAGGTAGAGAACTGCATAACACAATTGGCTCTTTTATTCTTATAGTTTCCCGACTCTACCCCATTTATAGACAAATGGCCACAGTTGTATGTTTTCTTTACGGAACGCTGATGTTGCTGTAAGTATTTGATTGTATTGATGTTTTTGTATTTTTGCGGGCCGTTTCCTGAGGCGTTTCAGGGATATTGGCCCGCAATGTCCGACTTATTGCTGAGGAAGATTGATCGTGAAAATGATTTCTGAAGGAGTTACATCTATCCGGTATTCTCCGCCCGGCGTTTGGTGAGTCTGGGCGTTGATGTTGTCGCTGTTCGGGATGCTGATAGCAAACTGTCCCGGTGCAATGTTGTATCCCAGGCCGGCCGGTGGCGTGACATCGGGAGTGATGTTCGTTGGGAATTGCAGGTTACCGTAGTCAATCGGCGTACCGGGTTCAAGGCCAAGGACATCACGCAGGTATTCCTCTCGCAGAGCCTGTTGTGGGTCTAGTGCCGGAGTGTGGAAATCGTAGGTGCTTTGACTCAGCAGAGCGTTGTCCCGCTGCTCTGACAAATATTGATCAGCAATTTGGGAGGGGACCTCTGTTCCGCCATTTAACGGATCACTTTCGCTGTAGGGCTTATCCAGTGGTGACACCCGCAGGGAGGCGTCCTCCTGGCTGTTTTCCGCTTTCTGGGCGGCGGGCTGCCGGCGGACAATGACCGTGGTGTCTTTAATGTAGGCTTCGGTCATTTCTTCGGGCGGAATTTCTGTGATTTCGGCCTGAACGGACGCGCTGATCAGTATGCTGGCCGGCAGTATGAGTGACAGAGGCAGCAACGCGGAAAGAAAGGAACGGTTCATGGCGGTGTGTCCGGTTAGTTTTTCTTTATCCTAGAGCAGGGCGATAAAAGGACAAGGTTCTTTACGTCAAGTTTGCCTCTGGTTCTCTGTGCGGCGTCTGTGGTGGAACTGATGGCCCGGAATGCCGCATATTTTTGTGATTGAAGAGGCATCGTCTCTATACAATCCGCAGCTTTTCCGTGCACGGGTGTCGCTAAATCCGGCATTGTCGGGCACTATTGCGTCCGGATTGTTGTCCACCCCGTTCTCTCTGTTTGATTAAGGTCACAATGAACATTTCAGAATCCTCTCTGCCTTTATGGATAGGCTTGCGTTATCTGGCAGCTAAGCGACGAAATCATTTTATTTCTTTTATTTCAGCATCTTCGATGGTTGGTATGACACTGGGTGTGGCGGTCCTGATTCTGGTGCTGTCGGTAATGAATGGTTTTGATCGCGAATTACGCGAGCGGATTCTCGGAATGGTGCCCCATGGCGTGTTGTATGAACGCGGTGGTATCAACGACTGGCAGGTGCTGGCTGAACAGGTTGAACAGCAGCCGGGTGTCGTGGCTGCCGCACCTTTAACCCGTCTGCAGGGCATGCTGGGTTATGGCGGTCGTGTTCAGGGGGGGATGGTTACCGGGATTGAACCCGCGGCAGAGGCGCGGGTTTCGATTTTGCCGCAGCATGTCATTGATGGTCAGCTGGACGATTTACAGCCCGGCAGTTTTGGTGTGCTGCTGGGCAGTTTGCTGGCGCAACATCTGAATGTTGTGGTGGGCGATAAAATTACTTTGATGCTGCCGGAAGCGACTCTGTCACCGGCCGGGGTATTGCCACGCATTAAACGTTTAACGGTGGTGGGTATTTTTTCGGTAGGGGCTGAGCTGGATGCCAATCTTGCCGTCGTGAATCTGGAAGATGCGCGCAAGCTTGGGCGCATCAATGCTCAGGCTCAGGCTTTGCGGGTTAAATTCAGTAATTTATTCGATGCGCCGGCCGGTATCTGGCGCATGGTCAATACGCTGGACGGTTATTACACCGGCAGCGACTGGACCCGTACCCACGGCAATTTATTTCAGGCGATTAAACTTGAGAAAACCATGATTGGCCTGCTGTTGCTGATTATCGTTGCGGTGGCTGCCTTTAACATTATTTCAACGCTGGTTATGGTCGTAACCGATAAACAAGCCGATATTGCGATTTTACGTACCATGGGCGCACGGCCATCGACCGTGATGGGTATTTTTATGGTGCAGGGTTTGTCTATTGGTCTGGTTGGCGTTGTCCTTGGCACGATACTGGGCGTGTTGGGAGCGTTAAGTATTTCCGAGATTGTTGCCTGGGTTGAGCAGACTTTTGGTTTCCAGATTTTAAGTGCCGACGTGTATTTTATTTCATATTTACCGTCACAGTTGTTATGGAGTGATGTGGTGATTGTAACCAGTGCTTCCTTGTTGCTGAGTTTCCTGGCGACGCTGTATCCATCGTATCGCGCATCGCGTGTTCAGCCTGCGGAGGCATTACGCTATGAGTGAGTCCTGGGTGCTTGAGGCCACGGGCCTGCGTAAAACCTACACATCCGGACCACAGGCGGTAACAGTCTGGCAGGATGTGGATTTAAAGATCAAAGCAGGGGAGTCGGTCGCCATTGTCGGTGCCTCGGGTTCCGGTAAAACCACATTACTGAATGCGCTTGGCGGACTGGACACGGTTGATGCCGGTGCCGTCATTATTGGTGGCCAGCCATTGACCAAATTGAGTGATGCGCAGCGTACCCGCCTGCGTAATCAGGAAATTGGATTCGTTTATCAGTTTCATCATTTATTGCCGGAATTTTCGGCGCTGGAAAATGTGATGATGCCGCAGTTGCTGGCCGGTGTTGCACGTAAGGCCGCGGCCGCCCGGGCGCGTGAATGCCTGGCGCAGCTGGGGCTTGAACATCGTGTTGATCATAAACCGGCGGAGCTGTCCGGTGGTGAGCGTCAGCGTACGGCGATTGCCCGGGCTTTGGTGAATCGTCCACGACTGGTGTTGCTGGATGAACCAACCGGTAATCTGGATCAGCAAACCGCGCGACAGGTCGAGGCTGCTATGTTAGCTCTGACCGAGCAGGCTGAGACGGCATTTATTATGGTAACTCATGACAGCGAACTGGCCGGCCGGATGAACCGCTGTCTGCAGTTGCGCGACCTCACGTTATCTCCCTGGCAGGGATAACGCCGGGAGATTCTTTCACATCGGCCGGCAGTATTAATTACCGCCGGCTGTCAGTTACTTTCTTCGTTTTCTGCGGCACGCTTCAGGCGATTAATACGGCGTTTTTTCCAGTTATTGGCAATATGCAGTCGCCATGCAAGGTGGATGGCAAAATATCCGCATAAACCAAGAAAGATGCCAACGGTCAGTGATCCCACCAGCAAGGGTTGCCAGATGGAAACCAGTTCATTCAGCACCCAGTCGAGTGAAAGCTCAATGCTGAAGCTGTTGCTTGGTGTTCCCAGAAGCCAGGTGCCGAACAGATAAGTACCGTAGAACAATGGGGGAATCGTGATCGGATTGCTGACCCAGACCAGACCAACCGAAATCGGTACATTGGCATTGGCGTAAAAGGCAAAGAATGCAGCAATACCCATCTGGAATGGCATCGGCAGAAAAGCAGTAAATAAACCGACCAGGAATGCACGCGCTACCGAGCGGCGGTTAACGTGCCAAAGATTGGGTTTGCTGAACAGCGGGGAAAGGAAACGCAGAGAAGGATTACTCTGTACCTGTTCCGGCGATGGAAAAAACTTCTGTAAAAACTTTTTAGGCATGAACATCGCCAGCTGATTTATGCGCGCCGATTATGCCGATAATGCCATGGAGTGGCAATGCACCAGATTTATCTGTTCTGTGCTGCAGGAATCGTCAGCGGTACTCTGCTGACTCCGTTACAGGCTTTAGCCCTTGTGTTGTCGGGGGTTATCCCGCTGGCTGCTGTCTCTGCAGTAAACAGCCGTTGGCCTAATGTCCTGCCGGTTTCTCTTAAGCCTCTGTTCTGGCTGATTGCCGGACTTCTCTATGGCAGCTTCTGGCTGCAATACAACCTCAGTCACCGTCTGCCAACGGCACTGGACCGCAGCAGGCTGACTCTGGATATCACGGTTGAGCAGGTTGAAGAGCGAGGGCAGGGTCTGCGCCTTGTTGCCCGCGTTGCTCACGGGCAGTTTTTACCGGGCATCCGGTCCGGATCTGAAGTCAGGGGCTTGCCGGAATTGCGCCGCCTGCAACTCAGCTGGTATCACCCTGCGATCGCGGTGCGCAGCGGTATGCAGCTGAATGCTGAACTGGTATTACGCAGTCCGCGTGCTTTCGACAATGATTTGCCCTTTGATTATGAAGCTTTTCTGCTGTCATCAGGCATCGATGCCGGCGGCTATATCCGCAGTGCGCGGCTGATCGACGGCGGCGAGTCCTCGTTACGCGACACATTGCTGGCTGCGCAACGCCAGCGTCATTCGCCGGAGGCCTGGCCCTGGCTGGCGGGGCTGGTGTTTGGTGAGCAGCAGGCGTTCAGTGTTGAGCAATGGCGGCTGGCCCAGCAGACCGGCACGCTGCATCTTCTTGTTGTAAGTGGTCTGCATGTGGGGATGGTAGCCGCTCTTGGCTGGTTGCTGGCGCTTGCCTGTATCAAGCTTTGGGGGCTGCTCAGTGGCCGCGGTTTACGTCATCCGGCTTTGTTGCGTCTGTTGCTGATTGGCGGACTGACGGCGGGTTATGTCTGGCTGGCGGGAATGGGAATTGCGCTGCAGCGTGCCTGGATCATGATCATGGCACTGCTGTGGTTGCTCTTCAGCGGTTGGCGTTTTAACTGGCTGACGGCGCTTTCACTGGCGTTGTTGCTGGTGCTGCTGGTTAATCCCCTGATCTGGACCCGGGCCGGTTTCGGTTTTTCTTTTGTTGCTGTACTGGCTTTGCTGGCGTTTTTTACGGGGCGCCGGCAAGGCTGGTTACAGGCACTGTTTCTGCCCCAGTGGGTCGTGTTTGTCGCGATGCTGCCGCTACTGTGGTTTTGGCTGCTGCCGGTCAGTCTGGTGCAGGTGGGGGCGAACCTGCTGGTAATTCCGCTGCTTAGCCTGGTAATTCTGCCACTGGCGTTGCTGGATGCCGGGCTGAGTTGGCTGGCTGGCGCGGCACTCAGTGATACGCAGGCGCAGATGGTTATCACTGTGCCTGACGCCTTGCTGGCGGCCGTGGGTGAGTTCTTCTGGTCAGTGCTCAGTGCCCTGCAGCAACAGTCCTGGGTGGTACACTTTTACCAGCCCTGGCCGTTATTGCTGCTCTGGCCTTGTCTGCTGGTAATGCTGCGTCTGGGTGTCAGCACTGCGCTGAGCTTTGGAGCAATGCTGATGCTGTTGCTGGCGTTGTTCTGGCCTCTGTCATCTGCAGGTCCGTACCGGGAGCAGGCAATGATGCTGGATGTCGGGCAGGGGCAGAGTCTGGCTTTTATCGGTGGGCAACACACGCTGGTTTATGACACTGGTGCGCGCTTCTCGGAACATTTTGATGCCGGTGCAGCATTATTACTGCCATTGCTTAAACAGGCTGGTGTGACTCAGGTTAATACGTTGTTTGTCAGTCATTCCGATCTGGATCATGCCGGCGGCCTGAACTCTGTATTGCAGGATGGATTACCGGTACAACAGCTGTTGTTGGGACAGCTGTTGCCGGATCTGCCTGTACAGCCGCAGGCTCACCTCTGTCGTGAACTTATAACAGCCGGTTGGCAGGAAGTCGGACCGCATCTGCATTACCGCTTGCTGCTTCTGCCGGATGAGCAGCAGGCACTGGTCAACCCTTCGGATAATAATCAGTCCTGTGTGGTACAGGTGCGCTGGCATGAGCGGCGCTTCTTATTAACCGGTGATATTGAACGCGATCTTGAAGAGCGATTGGTTGAGTATTTTGGTACGGAGTTGCGTTCGGATGTGCTGGTGCTGGCCCATCATGGCAGTCGCAGCAGTTCGTCCTCTGTTTTTCTCGACGCTGTGCAGCCCGCGCAGGTATGGATTTCGGCGGGATTTAATAACCGTTTTGGTCATCCCCATACGGATGTAACGGCCCGGCTGGAGGCGCTGAAGATTCCCTGGTATCTGACGGCGCGCGATGGGGCGGTGTTGATGGCACCGGACGGTCAGGTGGCGACGGCACGATCCGGTTGGCAGCCGCCCTGGCGACAGCCTTGATTTTATTCATGATTCTGCTCACAGTCCGGCACTTTCAGCGGCGTTGCGGGTCTTATGCTGCCGCCCGGGCTTGTGCTAGAGTACGGGCCAAAATAACTGGCAGGAGTAGCTGACAATGCTGGAAATCATCCAGAGCGGTGGGTGGATGATGGTACCTATCATCATTTCTTCTATTTTGGCGTTGGGAATTACCGTTGAACGGTTCTGGACCTTACGGGCGGCGCAGATTGCACCGCGTGATCTGCTGGCGCGGGTCTGGGGCTGGATGAAAAACAATCAGCTCGACAGTGCCCGTATCAAAGAATTGCGTGCTTCCAGCCCGCTGGGCCGCGTGTTGGCGGCTGGTCTGATTAACTCCCGTCATGGTCGCCAGATCATGAAAGAAAGCATCGAAGAAGTGGCCTCCCATGAAATTCATGAAATGGAGCGTTACCTTAATGCGCTGGGTACGGTTGCTGCGGTTGCTCCACTGATGGGTCTGCTGGGAACCGTATTCGGCATGATTCAGGTGTTTTCTGAAATCATGACGCAGGGTACCGGACAGGCGAATATGTTGGCCGGTGGTATTTCTGAAGCTCTGATTACGACCGCAGCCGGTCTGATCATCGGTATTCCGGCTCTGGTTGCACACCGTATGCTGCAACGCCGTGTGGATGAAATTGTGGTCTTTATGGAACAGGAAGCCATCAAACTGGTGGATGTTCTGCATGGTGATCGTGAAGTGGCGGATTCCTCAGAGGCGGCCTAAGTGAACTTCAAACGACAGAATCGTGAAGCGGTGGACGTCAATCTGACGCCACTGATTGATATCGTATTTCTGCTGCTGATTTTCTTTATGGTGTCGACCACCTTCACCAAAGAAAATCACCTCAGCATTGATCTGCCGGAGGCAACGGCAGAAGCGTCTGAAACTCAGCCGCAGGCGATTGAAATACTGATTTCGGCCAGCGGCGAATACAGTATTAATGATCAGACGCTTATCAATCATCAGCTGGATACGCTGAAGCGTGGTCTGCAGAAGGCCTTGGCAAACAGACAGACGGCACCAGTGGTGATTACTGCTGATGCCAAAACACCGCATGAAGCGGTGGTGCGGGCGATGGATGCCGCCGGCCAGCTCGGTCTGGTCAATCTGAGCATTACCACCCGTCAACCTGGGAAATCTGAATAAACCCCATGAGTAACGAAACCTCCATCAGGCGTCTGTACGGACGCCTGCTTTCGTATGTCTGGCCACACAAACTGGCCTTTTCCGTGGCCATTGTTGGCTACATTATTTTCGCCTCGGCAGCACCGGCAATGGCGCATCTGATGGGGGTGGTCGAGCAGACCCTGTCAGATCCGCAGCCGGATAAAATTCTGCTGCTGGTGCTGATGCTGATGGGGATCTTTTTTTACCGCGGTATCGGTACCTTCTTGGGAAAATTCTTTATTGCGGTGGTGGGCCGCAACGTTGTGCACAGTCTGCGTACTGAGCTGTTCAATAAAATGACCCGGTTACCGAGTCATTACTACGATGGTGAATCCAGTGGCCGTTTGATCTCGCGGGTTATTTTTGATGTCGACCAGGTGACCGGCGCCTCAACCCGCGCATTAACCACCACGGTGCAGGAAGGCGTTACCGTTATTCTGCTGATGGCTTATCTGATCTGGCTGGATTACAGCCTGACGCTGATTTTCCTTGGTCTGGTCCCGGTGATTGTTCTGGTGGTTGCTTTCGCCAGTCGCTTCTTCCGTCGTTACAGCCAGCGTATTCAGAAAGCGATGGGGGATGTGACTCAGGTAACCAACGAGAGTATTAATGGTTACCGTGAAGTGCGTACTTTTGGCGGAACTGAATATGAGCAGCAGCGTTTCCGTAAAGCCAGTGACTATAACCGCAAACAATCTTTGAAATTCGGTCTGACCGAAGCCATTAACGTGCCGCTGACTCAACAGATTGTCGCTGTCGGCCTGGGTCTGATGGTGTATCTGATGTTTCAGCGGGTGGCCGACGGCAGTATGAGCAGCGCTGAGTTTCTGCAGTTTATGACCGCCGCCTCGTTGATCGCCAAGCCGCTGCGCGCGCTGACCGATATCAATGCCGTGATTCAGAAAGGTATGACCGCTGCAGAATCTATTTTCTCGGTGCTGGATGCCGACGCCGAAGTGGATCAGGGCACCAAAACCCTGACCCGCGCTAAGGGGACGGTCTGCTTCGATGATGTTCGCTTCCGCTATCAGGGCGCCGAAAACGATGCGCTGAAAGGCATCAGTCTGAAAGTGACACCGGGCACTTCGGTCGCTTTTGTTGGTAGGTCCGGCAGTGGTAAGACCACGCTGGTGAATCTGATTCCGCGTTTTTACGAAGTAGGTTCCGGCCGTATTCTGCTTGATGGTGAAGATATCCGTGATCTGACCCTCGACAGTCTGCGTGAGCAGATTGCCATCGTCAGTCAGCAGGTGACACTGTTCAACGCCAGCATCCGCGACAACATTGCCTACGGCTCGCTGGCGGATAAAACCGATGAAGAAATCATCGCCGCCGCCAAAGCCGCCCATGCCGATGAATTTATTTCCCGTCTGCCGGAAGGCTACAACACCCAGGTCGGTGAAGACGGCGTGCTGTTATCCGGCGGCCAGCGTCAGCGCATTGCCATTGCCCGGGCGATTCTGAAAAACGCTCCGGTGCTGATTCTGGATGAGGCGACGTCTGCGCTGGATACCGAGTCTGAACGCCATATTCAGGCGGCCATGGAAGAGGTGATGAAAGGCCGTACCACCTTTGTGATCGCCCACCGCCTGAGCACCATTGAGAGCGCTGACCGTATTGTGGTGATCGATCAGGGCGAAGTGCGTGAAGACGGCTCCCATGCCGAGCTGATTGCGCAGCAGGGCATGTACGCTCAGCTGCACCAGATTCAGTTCAGCGAATAACAGTACTATGAGCAATGCTCTCGCCGGGCTGGCGGCACGGATTGAACGTAACTGGTATGGCTCGGTGCTGGGCAATCTGTGGCTGTTGCCGCTCTGGCCTCTGGTTTGGGCGGTCGTGCACCTGCGCCGCCGGCGCTTTCTGCGTCATCCGCCAGAAGCCAATCCTGTGCCTGTGGTGGTGGTCGGTAATATTACCGTTGGAGGAACCGGCAAAACGCCGCTCATTACCTTGCTGGCCGAGCGTGCCCGGGCGCTGGGTCTCAGACCCGCGGTCGTCAGCCGTGGCTACGGCGCTAAAGCCCCGCAATATCCTCTGGATCTGACGGCTGATACGCCGGTAGAACACAGTGGTGACGAACCCCGCTTGCTGTTTAACCGCCTGAATGCCGCTGCCTCCTTTTGTCCGGTAGTGGTCGATCCTGAGCGCCGCCGTGCGGTGGCTGAGCTTGTCGGCCGGGCGGATATCGTTTTCAGCGATGACGGCCTGCAGCATTACGCTATGGCCAGAGCCGCCGAAATCGTGGTGGTCGATCATGCCCGTGGTTTTGGTAACCGCTGGCTGTTGCCGCTGGGGCCATTGCGCGAGCCGCTGGCACGGCTTAAAACGGTGGATCTGGTGTTGCGCAACGGCGCGGATTTTCAGGTGCAGCCAACGGCACTGGTAAATGCTGTCAGTGGTGAGCAGATTGCTCTGCAAAGCTTCAGTGGGCGCGAGGTGGTGGCGGTATCCGGTATTGGCAATCCGCAGCGTTTTTACGACTCACTGCGCAGTCTTGGAATGCAACCACAGGAGCACAGTTTTGCCGATCATCATCAGTTTCAGCCCGATGATCTGGCCTTTCATCAGCAAATGCCTGATCTGCCGCTCGTGATGACGGAAAAAGATTGGGTAAAATGCCGTAACTTTGCCCGGCCCGACTGGTGGTATCTGCAGGTCAGTGCGGTGGCACAGCCTGAGATAGAAGCGCGGCTGGATTCTTTATTAATGACCTGGAGTGGAAAAACTCATGGATAAGCAATTACTGAGCATGCTGGTATGTCCGCTGTGCAAGGGCAAACTCAAGTATGAAAAAGATGCACAGGAGCTGCTGTGTACCTTCGACGGTCTGGCATTCCCGCTGCGAGATGGTGTGCCGGTGATGCTGGAAGGTGAAGCACGCCGTATGAGCGAAGAAGAAAAGCTCGAAAAAGCGCAGAAAGCCGCCAAAGAACAGGCTGAGTAAGCACTGTGCTGCGTGTGCTTTTTGTGTGTCTGGGCAATATCTGCCGTTCACCGACCGCCGACGGCGTTTTCCGCAGCATGGTTGCCTCTGCCGGGCTGAGTGATCAGGTTGAGGTGGACTCCGCCGGAACCGCTGCCTGGCATATCGGCAAAACGCCCGATCCGCGCACTATTAAAGCCGCGGCTGAGCGCGGTTACGATTTATCGCAGTTGCGTGCGCGTCAGGCGCTGGCCGCCGATTTTGATCAGTTTGATTATGTGCTGGCGATGGATCTGGAAAACCTCAGCAATCTGCGCGCGTTAAAACCCGCCGCTGCGCGTACTGAACCCCAGCTGTTTTTACGCAGCTTTGCCCGCCGCTTTAACAGCGACGAAGTACCGGACCCATACTATGGCGGTGCCGATGGCTTTGAGCAGGTGCTGGATCTGGTTGAAGACGCCTGTGAAGGTTTGCTGGCCGATATTCGTCAGCGTTTAAACCAGCGCGCAAAGGAAACACCGTGAATCATCCCGTACCCGAGGTGCAGCAAAACTACGACCTGTCGGCGCTGAATACGCTGCGCTTACCGGCGCAGGCCGAAGCCTTTGCGCATTTTTCTTCCGTCTCGGAATTGCTCAGTTTGCTGGCGCTGGCGCAGCGGAACAACTGGCCGGTGCGGGTTTTGGGTGGTGGCAGTAATGTGTTGCTGGCCGACGACGTGCCCGGTCTGGTGCTGCAATCGGCCATGACCTCGGTGCGCTTGCTGCGTGAAGATGCAACCCATCGCTGGCTGGCGGTGGATGCCGGCATGAGCTGGCATCAGTGGGTACAGGACAGTACAGAGTTTGGCCATGGGCTGGAGAATCTGGCGCTGATTCCGGGTTCTGTCGGTGCTTCGCCGATTCAGAATATCGGCGCTTACGGGGTTGAAGTCGCCGACTCTATCGACTCGGTATCCGGCATTCAGCTCAGCACTCGCCAGTGGCGCACGCTGAGTGCCGCCGAATGCCGCTTTGCTTATCGAGATTCCATTTTCAAGCATGAGCTGGCCGGTGACTTTATTGTCACCCGCGTGGTCTTCCGCCTGGGTAAAACCTTTGCGCCGGATCTGAGTTATGGCCCTTTGGCCAGCTGGGCGACGGCGCAGGGCGATGCGATCAGTCCACAGGCTTTGATTGAACAGGTGTGTGCGATTCGCCAGAGTAAATTGCCGGACCCGGTGCAAATTCCCAATGCCGGTTCTTTCTTTAAAAATCCGCTGGTGTCGGTATATCAGGCAACACAGCTGAGTGCTCAGTACCCGTCATTACCAACCTATCCGCAGGCCGATGGCCGTATCAAGCTGGCGGCGGGCTGGCTGATTGAGCAGGCCGGCTGGAAAGGGCGCTGGCTTGGCCCGGTACGGATGCACGATCAGCAGGCGCTGGTGCTGACCACCAATGGCGCGGCAACCTATGCCGATATTGAGCAGCTGCGAGATGCGGTAGTTGCCAGTGTAAGCGAGCAATTTGGTGTGCAGCTGGAGCCTGAGCCGCAGCCGTTCTGAACAGGATTGCAGAAACACGTCAGTAATAAAAAAGCCGGCATAAAGCCGGCTTTTTTATTACTGTAGTCAGGAGCTGCTTCGTCACTTCATTCAGAACGTAAACTGACTGAGCTGCAGTCCGCTTTCTTCGCTCCAGTGGATCATCCAGCCGCAATCGTCTGACCAGTCGCCCAGTACCAGACGGCGGCGTTCGCTGCCGTTGTGCATCCAGCGATGATCATCCGGGCGGTGGGTGTGGCCATGAATCAGGGTGGTAACGCCAGCCTGATCCATTTCGCGGTCTACCTCTTCCTGGGTGACGTCCATGATGTCGGAGCTTTTCATCTGCTGACCGCTCTTACTCTCGCTGCGAACCTGGCGGGCGAAGGCAATGCGCTCTTCCAGTGGTTTACTGAGAAAGTCCTGCTGCCAGGCCGGGTTGCGGAACATCTGACGGATCTTCATATATTCCACATCAAGGGTGCAGAGGCTGTCGCCGTGCATCAGCAGTACCGCGTCGTCACCTAAGGTGATCACGGCCGGATCATCGAGCAGGGTGGCGCCGGTCTGTTCGCAGAAGGTCTGGCCCAGCAGGAAGTCGCGGTTGCCGTGCATCAGAAACAGGCGGGTACCTTTGTTGCTGAGTGCGCGCAGGGCGTCTTTGATGCTGCTGACGAAGGGATGATCAAAGTCATCGCCCATCCACACTTCAAAGAAGTCGCCGAGAATATACAGCGCATCGGCATCCTGCAGGTTCTGCAGATAGTGCACAAAGCCCTGAGCCATGGCCGGACGGCCAGGCTCAAGATGCAGATCGGAGATGAAATAAACCGCCATTACGCGATGATTTCAGCTTTTTCGATGATGACGTCTTCGACCGGAACGTCCTGGTGGCCCATACGGGTGGTGGTTTTAACGGCTTTGATGCGGTTAACCACGTTCATGCCTTCAACTACTTCACCAAATACGGCATAACCCCAGCCCTGAGTGGACTTGCTGGTGTGGTTCAGGAAGTCGTTGTCCGATACGTTGATAAAGAACTGCGCGCTGGCGGAGTGTGGGTCCATGGTGCGGGCCATGGCCAGAGTGCCAACGGTGTTTTTCAGACCGTTGTCTGCTTCGTTTTCAATCGGCATGTCGGTTTCTTTGTTAACCATACCCGGGGCAAAGCCGCCGCCCTGGATCATAAAACCGTCGATCACACGGTGGAAAATCACGCCGTCGTAGTAGCCTTCTTTTACGTACTTCTCGAAGTTGGCCGCAGTTTTTGGCGCTTTCTCGTGGTTCAGTTCGATTTTGATGTCGCCGAAGTTGGTTTTAAGCAGGATCATGTGAAGCCTCTGTCATTGAATCGTGTATCCCTTCATGGGATTGAGTGCGTATAATACCGCCTTTTTCGCGGCCTGACAGCGCCGTGGCACGATTGCCGGAATTTCCGCCCGGAACAGCCTCCGCGCGGCAAGCTGCCGGTACTACTCAGAAACGGATGGTTATGACAGACACAACTCCAAACAGCCACAATTTCATTGCCAAAATCGTTCAGGATGACCTCGCCAGCGGTAAGGTTCAGAGCGTTGTGACACGCTTTCCGCCTGAGCCTAACGGTTATCTGCATGTGGGCCATGCCAAATCAATCTGCCTGAACTTCGGCGTGGCCGAACAGTTTAACGGCCAGTGTAACCTGCGTTTCGACGACACCAACCCGGAAAAAGAAAGCCAGGAATTTATTGATGCGATCAAAGACGACATCACCTGGCTGGGCTTTAACTGGGCCGGAGAGGTGCGTTATGCCTCGGATTACTTTGACCAGCTGCATCAGTGGGCACTGCGCCTGATTCGTGAAGGCAAGGCTTATGTCTGTGACCTCAGTCCGGAGCAGGCGCGTGAATACCGTGGCACCCTGACCGAAGCGGGTAAAAACAGCCCGTTCCGTGAGCGCACGGTAGAAGAAAACCTGGCGCTGTTTGAGAAAATGCGTGCCGGTGATTTCAACGAAGGTGCCTGTGTACTGCGCGCTAAAATTGATATGGCATCGCCAAACATGAACCTGCGCGATCCGATCATCTATCGTATCCGTAAAGTGCATCACCATCAGACCGGTGACAAATGGTGTATCTACCCTACCTATGACTTTACCCATGGTCAGTCGGATGCCATCGAAGGCATTACCCATTCGGTCTGTACGCTGGAATTTGAAGACCACAAACCACTGTACGACTGGTTTATTGCCAACCTGCCGGTGCCGGCACAGCCGCGTCAGTACGAATTTGGCCGCCTGAATCTGGATTACACCGTAACCTCCAAGCGTAAGCTCAAGGCTCTGGTGGATGATCAGGTTGTGGCGGGCTGGAATGATCCGCGCATGCCGACCATCGCCGGTATGCGTCGTCGTGGTTTTACTCCGCGCTCGGTGCGTAATTTCTGCGAAATGATTGGTGTGACCCGCAGTGACGGTATGGTCGATGTGGCGATGCTGGAGCACGCGCTGCGTGACGATCTGAACAAGCATGCACCGCGTGCGATGTGTGTGATCCGGCCGTTAAAAGTCGAGATCGAAAATCTGGCCGCCGATCATCTGGAAATGCTCAGCGCCGAATATCATCACGAGCTGGATCTGGGTTCGCGCGAAATGCCGTTTACCCGTGAGATCTATATCGATCAGGATGATTTTAAAGAAGAGTACAGCAAGAAATTCAAAAAGAAATTCACGCCGGGTAAACGTATCCGCCTGCGTCATTCTTATGTAATCGAAGCAACCAGCTACGAAAAAGACGAAGCCGGCAATGTTGTGCTGGTGCGGGCGAAATTAATCGAAGGCACGCTGGGTGAAAATCCGGCCGACGGTGATAACCCGAAAGGGGTGGTGCACTGGGTTTCGGCCAGCCATTCGGTGCAGGCAGAATTGCGCCTGTATGAGCGTCTGTTTAATCACCCGACGCCGGATAAAGTCGACGGCGATTTTATGCAGTTTGTAAATCGCGATTCGCTCACCGTCACCACCGGTTGGGTTGAACCTGCACTGGCCAATGTCGGTGCAGAAAGTAATTTCCAGTTTGAGCGTGAAGGCTATTTTGTTGCCGACCGCTACGATCACAGCGCTGACAAGCCGGTCTTTAACCTGACCATTGGCTTGCGTGAAGATAAATCACTGCAGGCAGATTAAGGCTGATTATGACTTTGCAGATTTTTAATACGCTGACGCGTCAGAAAGAAGAATTTAAACCGTTACAGCCAGGCAAGGTTGGTATGTATGTCTGTGGTATGACGGTTTATGACTTCTGTCACCTGGGGCATGCGCGGGTGATGGTGGCGTTTGACGTTATTGCCCGTTACTTGCGTCATCGTGGTTATGAGGTGAATTACATCCGTAATATCACCGATATCGACGATAAAATTATCAAACGCGCCAACGAAAACGGCGAAGCTTTTGATGCATTAACCGAGCGCTTTATTGCTGAGATGCACAAGGATGCCGACCTGCTGGAAATTGAGCGCCCGAATGCAGAGCCAAAAGCCACGGCGCATATCGACGATATTATCCGTCTGGTCGAAACCCTGATTGCCAAAGGTTATGCCTACGCGCCGGGGAATGGCGATGTGTATTATTCGGTGCGTAAATTCGAAGGTTACGGCAAATTATCCGGCAAAATTCTGGATGATTTAGAAGCCGGCGCGCGTGTCGATGTTGACGAGCATAAACAAGATCCTCTGGATTTTGTGTTGTGGAAAGCCGCCAAAGCCGACGAACCACACTGGCATTCGCCGTGGGGTATTGGTCGCCCGGGCTGGCACATTGAATGTTCGGCGATGTCATCCTGCTGTCTGGGTGAAACCTTTGATATTCATGGTGGCGGTCCGGATCTTAAATTTCCGCACCATGAAAATGAAATTGCCCAGTCGGAGGCAGCAACAGGTAAAAAGTACGTGAATACCTGGATGCATGCCGGAGCTGTTCGTGTTGATGGCGAAAAGATGTCCAAATCGCTGGGCAACTTTTTCACCATTCGCGAAATTCTGGAAAAATATCCGGCGGAAGTGGTGCGCTTTTTACTGCTCTCCAGTCAGTATCGCAGCGCGATCAATTATTCCGAAGACAGCCTGAAAGAAGCGCACACCAAGCTGGAGCGTTTTTATAATGCGCTGCGTGGTGTTGTGGTTGGCGAGGTTGCGGATATTGATAATGAATATTCGCAACGCTTCCATGCTGCAATGGATGATGACTTCAATACGCCGGAAGCCATTGCCGCCTTGTTTGATCTTGTGCGGGCAGTGAATAAAGCCGAAGGTGCAGAGCAGGCAGCGCTGGCTGGTCAGTTGCGTTATCTGGCCGGTGTTCTGGGTTGTCTGCAGTCTGAGCCGGAAGCCTTTTTGCAGTCCGGTGCTGATGTGGATGAGGCCTGGATTCAGGAGATGATAAGTAAACGTGCTGAGGCGAAAAAAGCCAAAGATTTCGCTACGGCGGATCAGGTGCGTGATGAGTTGCTGGCGCAGGGAATTGTGCTGCGTGATGGTCCGGAAGGTACCAGCTGGTCAAAGCAATAATCCGCCGTTAGTGGCCGATATGAAAAAGCCCGGACAGAGCGATCTGTCCGGGCTTTTTTGTTTTCTTAATATTCAGTGATTACTGCTTGTGCAGGGTCTCGCAGGCAAACAGGGTATTTTCCAGCAATTTGGCGCGGGTCATTGGGCCTACACCACCCGGAACCGGGGTGATAAAGGCGGCGCGTTCGGCGGCGGCGGCAAAATCCACATCGCCAATCAGTTTGCCGTCAGCCTGGCGGTTAATACCAACATCAATCACGGTGGCGCCGGGTTTGATCCATTCACCTTTGACAATACCCGGCTTACCGACAGCAACGACCACAATATCGGCCTGCTGAACGTGATGCGCCAGATCTTTGGTGAAGCGGTGGCAGGTGGTTACTGTGCAGCCTTTCAGCAGCAGTTCCAGTCCCATCGGGCGGCCAACAATGTTGGATGCGCCAACAATGACCGCATGCTTGCCACGAACTTCCTCGCCGGTGCCGTCCAGCAGGTCAACGATGCCAGCTGGAGTGCAGGGGCGCAGCATCGGCATGCGCTGTGCCAGGCGGCCAAGATTGAATGGGTGGAAGCCGTCAACATCTTTGGTCGGGTCGATACGCTCAAGAATTTCATCGGCTTTCAGGCCGGCAGGTAAGGGCAGTTGCACCAGGATGCCATCAACACTGCTGTCATGGTTCAGTTCGTCGATCAGGTCCAGCAGTTGTTGCTGGGTGGTTTCTGCCGGCAGGTCAAAGGCCTTGCTGACAATGCCGACCTGTTCGCAGTCTTTACGCTTATGCGCCACATAGACTTCGGACGCCGGGTCGCTGCCTACTAATATGACCGCCAGACCGGGTGCGCGCAGACCTTTCTCTGTGCGGGCCTGAACCTGCTGTTTAATGGATTCGCGAATCGCTTTGGCAGTGGCGTTGCCATCGATCAGTTGAGCGGTCATAAGCGCAGTAAACCTGTAGCAGTTATCAAAGCGCGCGATTTTCTCATGTGCGCTGAGAAAAACAAAGATACCGCTGGCGCCAGCCTGCGGATAAATGCAGAAACGCTCAAAAAATCACCGAACCGATTGTTTTTATTAATTTTTTTCAAAAAGTCGTTGACGGGGTAGGGGCTCATCTATAATATGCGCAGCCACTTGCAGGGCACTTCGCAAAGCAAGTAAGTTCGGGGTATAGCGCAGTCTGGTAGCGCGCCTGCTTTGGGAGCAGGATGTCGGGAGTTCGAATCTCTCTACCCCGACCACTAATGTCTGAATGAATTGACATGCGCCCGTAGCTCAATTGGATAGAGCATCGGCCTTCTAAGCCGAGGGTTGCAGGTTCAATCCCTGCCGGGTGCGCCATTTGGCAATCTCAGCAGAACTTTTGTGGTGGCCGTAGCTCAGTTGGTAGAGTCCAGGATTGTGATTCCTGTTGTCGCGGGTTCGAGCCCCGTCGGCCACCCCACTTCCCCTTCTTAATTCCTTTTGTTTATATCTCCTAAGTGTTTGATTGCTCAAGCATTCTAAATGGTTTTATTCGGGCAGTGCCTTGCGCTATAATCCGCGCCTTTCTGATTTTATCGGCGCCGGGCGAGGCCTGTGCGTTATTTTTTGAACAGTATATTGAGAGGCATCTATGCAAGTGTCCATTGAGACCACTTCCGGTCTTCAGCGTGTAATGACCATTGGCGTTCCTGCAGCAGAAGTAGAAGGTAAAGTAACTGCTGAACTGAAGCGTATCTCCAAAGGCCAGCGCGTAAATGGTTTCCGTAAAGGCAAGCCGCTGCCTCCGGCTGTTGCCAAGCGTATGTTTGGTAAGCAGGCGCGTTACGAAGCTATCTACCAGCAAATGCAACAGTCTTTCTTTAAAGCCGTGCAGGACGAGAATGTAAAACTGGCCGGTATGCCAACTTTCGAGCCTACCGTTGATGAAGACGGTAAGGATCTGGAATTTAAAGCGACGTTTGAAGTCTACCCGGAAATCACTCTGGCCGATTTCGGCAGCATCGAAGTTGAACAGAAAACCGCTACCGTAACCGACGCGGATCTGGACACCATGCTGGATACTCTGCGTAAGCAGAATGCCAAGTGGGAAGAGTCTGCTGAAGCTGCCGCTGATGGCGACCAGGTAGTGATCGATTTCGAAGGTTTCATCGACGGTGAAGCATTTGAAGGCGGTGCAGCCAAAGGTTACAGCCTGACTCTGGGTTCCAACTCTATGATTCCTGGCTTCGAAGCGGGCCTGGTGGGTGCGAAAGCCGGTGAAGAGAAGACTCTGGACGTTGCTTTCCCTGAGGACTACCACAAAGAAGAACTGAAAGGTAAGCCTGCTCAGTTCAAAGTAACGGTTACTGCGGTTAAAAAGCCTCAGCTGCCTGAACTGAACGAAGAATTCTTCAAAGGTTTTGGTGTCGAAACCGCTGATGAGGCTGAATTCAAAACCGAAATCCGTAAGAACATGGATCGCGAACTGGCCCGTGCTCTGCGCAGCCTGACCAAGCAGCAGGTGATTGCTGGTCTGGTTGCTGCTAACACCGTTGAAGCTCCGTCTTCTCTGGTTGAGCAGGAAATCGATCGTCTGCGCAAACAGGCTGTTCAGCAGTTTGGCGGTGGTCAGAAACTGGATCCTAACATGCTGCCGGCTGAGCTGTTCAAAGATCAGGCTGAGAAGCGCGTTGTTATCGGTCTGCTGATGAATGCCGTTATCGAAGCGAACGAATTGACGCCTTCGGCCGAAAAAGTGGCTGAGCTGATTGAAGAAGTTGCCGCGACATATCAGGATCCTGAAGAAGTCCGCAACTACTACAACAGCAACCCACAGCAGAAATCTCAGGTAGAAGCGCTGGCTCTGGAAGAGCAGGCGGTTGAGAAAGTTCTGGCAGGGGCTAAGATCAGCCAGTCAGAAGCCACTTACGAAGAAGTGATCCGCGCGGCTAATCAGCCTGCCTGATCACTCGACAGAGTGACTGACACAACGCCAATCAATGGCTAAACTCAGAGACAGCCGCACACATTGCGGCTGTTTTTGTAAAAAAGCTAATTATGTCAGGGAGTACAGGGTCGAATGTTTGACTCCATGAAACAACAGTCAGAAATCATCCAGGCAAGCGGTCTGGTACCAATGGTGGTAGAGCAGTCAGCCCGCGGTGAGCGTGCTTACGACATCTACTCACGCTTGCTGAAAGAGCGCGTAATCTTCCTGGTTGGCCCGGTCGAAGACCATATGGCTAATCTGGTGGTGGCGCAGTTGCTGTTCCTTGAGTCTGAGAATCCGGACAAGGATATTCACCTGTACATCAACTCGCCGGGTGGTTCGGTGTCTGCAGGTCTGTCTATTTATGACACCATGCAGTTTATCAAGCCGGATGTCAGTACGATGGTGATTGGTCAGGCCTGCAGTATGGGGGCATTTCTGCTCGCAGCTGGCGCCAAGGGCAAGCGTCTCAGTGTGCCTAACTCCCGCGTTATGATTCACCAGCCGAGTGGTGGTGCGCAGGGGCAGGCAACGGATATTCAGATCCATGCGCGTAACATTCAGGACACCAAAGAACGCCTGAACCGTATTCTGGCTCATCATACCGGGCAGAGTATTGAACAAGTGACCGCGGATACTGAGCGTGACAACTTTATGGATCCGGAAGCTGCGCTGGCTTACGGTCTGATCGACAAGGTTGTTACAAACCGCTGATTGACTTAAGGCTGGATTACTCTGTTTCCGGCCTTGAAATACCCGATAAAAAGATCCATCTTCTGGATCAGTGCAACGAATAATGAGGCAGTCGAATGACCGACGATACAAAGGGCAAAGGCGACGATAGCGGTAAGCTGCTCTACTGCTCGTTTTGCGGTAAGAGCCAGCATGAAGTACGCAAGCTGATTGCCGGGCCTTCGGTGTTCATCTGTGACGAGTGTGTCGACCTGTGTAATGACATCATTCGTGAAGAAGTGCAGGAAGCCGAGAACAAAGGCTCAGGCGATAAACTGCCGACGCCAAAAGAAATCAAGGCGACACTGGATGAATACGTTATTGGCCAGGAGAAGGCCAAGATCGTTCTCGCGGTAGCGGTTTATAACCACTATAAGCGCCTGCAGAGTGGTGAAGGTAAGGCAGAGGTTGAGCTGTCCAAGAGTAATATTCTGCTGATTGGGCCAACCGGTAGTGGTAAGACTCTGCTGGCTGAGACACTGGCACGACTGCTGAATGTTCCTTTTACCATTGCTGATGCAACCACGCTGACTGAAGCTGGTTATGTGGGTGAGGATGTTGAAAACATCATTCAGAAGCTGTTGCAGAAGTGTGATTACGACGTTGAGAAAGCTCAGCGTGGTATTGTTTACATCGACGAAATTGACAAAATTTCACGCAAATCTGATAACCCATCGATTACCCGTGATGTGTCGGGTGAGGGTGTACAGCAAGCACTGCTGAAACTGATTGAAGGTACAGTCGCTTCTGTTCCGCCGCAGGGTGGCCGTAAGCATCCGCAGCAGGAATTTCTGCAGGTAGATACCTCCAACATTCTGTTTATCTGTGGTGGTGCTTTTGCCGGCTTGGATAACATCATCCGTGATCGCTCAGAGAAGAGCAGTATTGGCTTTTCGGCTACCGTGAAAGGTAAAGAAGAGCAGAAGGCGGTTGGTGAGGTTCTGCGTGAAGTGGAGCCGGGTGATCTGGTGAAATACGGTCTGATTCCGGAATTCATTGGCCGCTTGCCGGTTGTAGCAACGCTGGATGAGCTCGATAAAGATGCGCTGGTGCGTATTCTGACTGAGCCACGCAACTCTCTGGTGCGTCAGTATCAGAAATTGTTTGAAATGGAATCGGTTGAGCTGGAATTCCGTGACAGCGCGCTGGATGCAATTGCAACCTGTGCGATGGAGCGTAAAACCGGTGCCCGTGGTCTGCGATCTATTATGGAGGGTGCATTGCTTCACACTATGTACCGTATTCCGTCGGAAGAGCATGTGGCGAAGGTAGTGATCGAAGAAAGTGTGATCAATGGTGAGTCTGAGCCGCTGATCATTTATGAAACCGCTGATGTTGGTAAGGTGTCTCCGGACAACGACTGATACGGATCATAATCCCGTCAACAAAAGGAGCCTTTGGCTCCTTTTGTTTTTTCAGGCCTTGTATTTCTTGCGCTTCGCCCTCACTTCCTGACATATTGGCGTCAAAGACGCAGTTTTTAGGTGCATTGTTCATGACTCAAGAAGTATTACCACTATTACCCCTTCGTGACGTGGTCGTTTTTCCTGCCATGGTGATTCCGCTGTTTGTGGGACGGGAAAAATCAATCAACGCACTGGAAGAAGCGATGAGTCTCGACAAGCGGATTATGCTGGTCGCACAAAAAGATGCATCGGATGATGAGCCGGGCTGTGAAGATATGCATACCGTCGGCACCATCGCCAATATTCTGCAGTTATTGAAACTGCCGGATGGTACCGTAAAAGTACTGGTTGAAGGTGATGTGCGGGCGCAGCTTTCTGAATTGATTGACGAAGAAGAATTATTCCGTGGCACGGTTGAAGCCATATCTGCGGATGAATTAACAGAACGTGAAAACGAAGTTTTGGTTCGCTCCCTGACCGGGCATTTTGAACAGTATGTCCAATTGTCTAAAAAAGTTCCGAGCGAAGTATTGTCAACGATTTCCGGAATCGAAGACGCTTCGCGTCTGGCCGATACCATTGCAGCACATATTTCACTAAAACTGGATGAAAAGCAGAATGTTCTGGAAATGCTCGATCCGCGTGAGCGTGTCGAACATTTAATGGAATTAATGGAATCCGAAATTGATCTGCTGAAAGTTGAAAAACGTATCCGTGGTCGCGTTAAAAAGCAGATGGAAAAAAGCCAGCGCGAGTATTATCTGAATGAGCAGATGAAGGCTATTCAGAAAGAGCTCGGTGATCTGGAAGACGGCAGCAATGAGTTTGATGAACTGACGCATAAAATCGAACAGTCCGGCATGACCAAGGAAGCCCGTGAAAAGGCTGATGCCGAGCTGAAGAAATTACGCATGATGTCACCGATGTCAGCCGAAGCTTCGGTTGTACGCGGCTATCTGGACTGGTTGGTTAACCTGCCGTGGAAAAAACGCAGCCGTGTAAATCATGACCTGACCAATGCCAAAGAAATTCTGGATGCTGATCACTTTGGTCTGGAAGAAGTGAAAGAGCGTATTCTGGAATACCTCGCAGTTCAGACCCGTGTGAAAAAAGTAAAAGGCGCTGTGTTGTGTCTGGTTGGGCCTCCGGGGGTTGGTAAAACCTCTCTGGGTAAATCCATCGCCCGTGCAACAAACCGCAAGTTTGTGCGTATGGCTTTGGGTGGTGTGCGTGACGAGGCAGAAATCCGCGGGCACCGTCGCACCTATATCGGTTCGATGCCAGGTAAGCTTGTACAGAAAATGTCTAAGGTTGCGGTGAAAAACCCGTTATTCCTGCTCGATGAAATCGACAAAATGGGCATGGATCATCGTGGCGACCCTGCATCTGCATTGCTGGAGGTGCTTGATCCTGAACAAAACTCGACCTTTGCGGACCACTATCTGGAAGTCGATTACGATCTGTCAGACGTGATGTTTGTATGTACGTCCAACAGTATGGATATTCCTGGTCCGTTGCTGGATCGTATGGAAGTGATCCGTATTCCGGGTTATACCGAAGCGGAAAAGGTCAGCATTGCACGGCGTTACCTGTTGCCGAAGCAGATTAAACTGAATGGTTTGCATGAGCGTGAAATTGAAGTGAGTGATGATCGCTTGCGCGACATTATACGCCATTACACCCGTGAGGCTGGCGTGCGTGGTCTTGAGCGTGAGATTGCCAAGCTTTGCCGCCGCGTTGTCAAAGCTAACATGCTGGAGAAAAACCAGCAGACCCGCGACATCAGCGCCGAGCTTCTGGACGAGTATCTGGGCGTACAGAAATTCCGTTATGGTCTGGCCGGGTTGGATAATCAGATCGGGCAAGTGACAGGTCTGGCCTGGACCTCGGTCGGTGGTGAGTTGCTGACACTGGAATCGGCTGCAACCCCCGGTAAGGGGCGTATTGTGAAAACAGGCTCTCTGGGTGACGTTATGCAGGAATCCATCCAGGCGGCGCTTACTGTCGTGCGTAGCCGTGCTGTTGGTATGGGGGTGTCGCCCGAGTACTTTGAAAAGCACGATCTGCATGTGCACGTGCCAGAAGGCGCCACACCGAAAGATGGTCCGAGTGCCGGTATTGGTATGGCAACGGCCCTGGCTTCTGTGATGACGGGCATTCCTGTGCGTGCAGATGTAGCGATGACGGGTGAGATTACCCTGCGCGGTAAGGTATTAGCCATTGGTGGCCTGAAAGAGAAACTTCTGGCAGCTCATCGTGGCGGTATTAAGACCGTAATTATTCCAAAAGAGAACGAAAAGGATCTTCGCGACATTCCGGGGAACATTCTGGAAGATATGAATGTTGTGGCGGTTGACTGGATTGACGAAGTGCTGGATCTGGCACTGGAAAGCAAACCGGAGCCTCATGTTGGTGAAATTATCACCAAAGATGAGGCTGCCGGTAAAAAAGACGACAATACCAGGCCCAGCACACACTAAGGCCGCTTGACGGTCTGGGGAGCGCTTGGTATAAATCGTCGCTCTAATATTTTCCTGTAGCGATCGCCCAGTCGCATAACAAGAATTCACTATTGCGCACAGAGTAAGGGGATAAGTGTGAACAAATCTGAATTAATCGATGCAATCGCAGCTTCTGCGGACATTCCAAAAGCAGCAGCTGGCCGTGCTTTAGACGCCATGATCGAAAGCATTGGCGGTGCACTGAAAGAAGGCGATCAGGTCGCTCTCGTTGGTTTTGGTACTTTTATGGTTAAAGAGCGTGCTGCTCGCACTGGCCGTAACCCACAGACCGGCGCTCCGATCGAAATCAAGGCAGCTAAAGTTCCTGGCTTCAAACCAGGCAAAGCACTGAAAGACGCTGTCAACTAAGTTAGTTGGATTAAGGACCGGTAGTTCAGTCGGTTAGAATACCGGCCTGTCACGCCGGGGGTCGCGGGTTCGAGTCCCGTCCGGTCCGCCAAAATTAAAAGCGCATCCCTGATGCGCTTTTTTTGTATTGGTGGCTCGAATAATCATTGGAGGAAGCATGCTACAGACAATGCGCGATAATGCTCAGGGTATGATCGCTAAAGTAATTGTATTTTTTATTATCTTTGTCTTTGCGCTGTGGGGCGTTGAAAGCATTGTCAGCCTGGGCGGTGGAACACCGGCCACAGCGACAGTTGGCGATCAGGAAATCACGGAAGCAGATATCGTACGGACCGTTGAACAACAGAAAGCTAACCTGCGTCGCCAGTTTGGTGAGCAGTATGATGAAAATCTGTTTAACGAAAAATTTCTGCGTCAATCCGCGCTTGAGCAGCTGATTGAGCAAAAAGTTGCTTTGGTTCAGGCCGATAAACTGGGGTTGCGTGCAGCTTCCAGTGCTATTGATGAAACCATCGTAAGCATTCCTGCTTTCCAGCAGGATGGTCGTTTTGATAAAGAACAGTTCCAGAACGTACTGCGCATGAATGGTCTGTCGCCACTCACGTTCCGTGCCAGCCTGGCAGACGATATTAAAACCAATCAGGCGCGTGCGGCTTTTGTTTTAAGCAGTGTGGAAACCCCGTTTGCTGTTCAGGTGAGTGAAGCACTGAATAACGAATTGCGCACCTTCAGTTTCTACGAAGTCAACGCCAAAGATCTGGAAGCCAGTATCGAATTATCGGATGAAGATATTCAGTTGGCGTACGAAGCAAATAAAGACCGTTACAAAACTGAAGAGCAGGTGCGCATTCAGTATGTACAGCTTAAGCGTGCTGACATTGCAGCTAAGCAGGATGTGACAGAGGATGAGTTGCAGGCCGCTTACATCGATTATCAGTCCCGTGAACTGGCGAAAGAGCAACGCAGTTCCAGCCATATCCTGATCGAAGTAAATGATGATCGCAGCGATGCTGAAGCTCTGGCTCTGGCTGACGACATTAAATCACGTCTGGATAAAGGCGAAGATTTTGCTGCACTGGCAAAAGAATACTCTGATGATATCGGTACAAAAAATGCCGGTGGTAATCTGGGCCTGAGCACCAAAGGAAGCTTTGTTCCGGAATTTGAAGATACTCTGTATGCGTTGCAGAAAGACCAGATTTCTTCACCGGTTAAAAGTGAATTTGGCTACCACATCATTCGCCTCGACAGCATCGTAACGCCAAGTGTTAAATCACTGGCTGATGTTAAAGCTGAACTGAGCCGTGAGGTTCGTGAAGGTAAAGCGGAAGCGGTTTATGCCGAGCAGATGCAGGAGCTGTCGAATATTTCATTTTCTGCTGAATCCATTGACGATGTTGCCAAAGCATTGAATCTGGAATTACAGAGCACGGAATTTTTCAGCCGTGAAAATGGTAACGGCATTGCTCTGAACGAAGGTGTACGCCAGGTTGCTTTTGAAGAAAATGTGATGCTGGATAAGCAAATCAGCGAAGTCGTTGAGCTGCAGGATGGTGCTGTTGTTCTGGCGGTGAGTGAGCATAAAGACGCATCGGTAAAACCTCTGGCTGAAGTTAAGCCTCAGGTTGTGATGAGCCTGAAGCGTGAACGTGCGCTTGCTCAGGCTCGTGTGTTGGCTGATGCGATCGTCAGTGGTGATGAGCAGGCAAAAGCCTGGAAGAAAGTTTCAGCGACCTTCCAGCAGTCCAGTGAGGCTCCTCGTCTGGCGCAGCAGAAAGCGTTTGCACTCACCGTTGGTCAATCGGATGTTGTTAAAACTCCGGGCGGCTTTACCGTAGTAACGCTGGATGCGGTTGATGCAAAAAACTGGCAGGACATGGCCGTTAGTGACGAAGCGAAAGAAGCAGGGCGTGCCCAGAACAGCCGCGCTGATATGCTGAGCTATCAGGCATGGGCTAAGTCAGCCACTAAGATTGAGCGTTCCGGCTCATAATATTGGCAGATAGTGTCAGGCAATAAAAAAGGGGCTCAGGCCCCTTTTTTATTAACTAATTTTTGTTTATTACCTTATTTTTGCGGCTCAGGATTCTTCCATCTCATCCACGCTCATGGCGCAGGTGTTAAAGCCGCCATCAACATAGATATTCTGCGCGGCAATACCAGATGCCAGATCAGAGCACAGGAAGGCTGCGGTATTACCCACTTCGTCGATGGTGATGTTCCGGCCTAAAGGTGCACGGTCTGCGTTCTTTTTCAGCATGCGGCGGAAGCTTTTAATACCAGCCGCTGCCAGGGTTTTAATCGGACCTGCTGAAATGGAGTTAACACGGATACCTTCTTTACCCAGAGAACCTGCAAGGTAGCGCACCGATGCTTCCAGAGACGCTTTTGCCAGCCCCATAACGTTATAGTTTGGCAGGGTTTGCTGGGAGCCATGGTAGGTCAGGGTCAGCATTGCGCCGTTACGTCCCTGCATTAACGGACGTGCGCCTTTTGCCAGGGCGACAAAACTGTATGAGCTGATATCGTGAGCAATACGGAAACCTTCGCGGGTAGTCACGCTCAGATAATCGCCATCCAGTTCGTGAGCCGGTGCAAAGCCTACGGAGTGAATCAGAATGTCGAGATGACCCCATTTCTTTTCCAGTTCGGTGAAAACGGCAGCGATTTCTTCATCAGAGGCTACGTCGCATGGCAGGCAGATATCAGAATCCCAGCCGGCGGCCATTTTCTCTACCCGTTCTTTTAATTTTTCGCCCTGATAGGTAAAAGCGAGTTCTGCACCTTCGCGATGGAACGCATCAGCAATGCCATAAGCAATAGAATGCTTGCTGGCCACGCCAACAATCAGAGCTTTTTTACCGGTTAACATACCCATGTTGAGATCCTTTTATTCCGGACTGAAACAGTCGGTTTTGGTTGTCAGAGCTGATTATTGTTCAGTCTGTATTGAATATTAATATGTGGCTTACTGTCATCGTTTTTACCACGCTCAGGTTTCGCCAGTATGTCAGCACGTTGCTTGCGGTCTATCCAGAAAAGTCCGCCGGTAACGGCATCAAAAGGATTGAACAAATCAGTGCTGATTCGTGTTCCCTGATTTTCGGGCAGCTTTAACCATTGCCAGCTTGCTGAGCGGCAGTAGGGGTAGCCGTAGCCCGTATGAAATATTGATTCATCCTGCAGGTACTTAAAAAGCTGTTCTGCTGTAGCCGTATTGCCTGTCCCGGATATAAAACGCTGTACCGCATCCATGCTGATAAAAATCTGCCCGTTTCCGGACTGGAATAGCGACAGGAAATTCTCGCCATTCAGCGGGGATGAAAAGCGGAGCCAGGTAAGATCGTAATTGGCCTGCTGCAGGGCACTGCGTAATTTCGCAGGTGAAACTTTTTCCAAAAGGATACTCATCCCCTTTATCTTTGCCTGTTGCTGCAGCAGGCGCAAAAACATCAGATCCTGCTGGTCGCTATAGATTAGGGTCAGCTCGTCTGGCAATACCGATATTTCTGCATTCGGCTGTTGATCAGATGTCTCAGAACGGCGGATAAAATCAGCGCTGAGTGATTCAGCTTCGTTCAGTTCTGAGATGGCTGTTTGCGGACTCAGTGCCGAGAGAACGGCAGCTCGCTGGGACTTGCTGCTCAGTCTCGGGTGATTGGCATTTAATAGCAGGCCAGTGAAGGGGAGCGGAGCCTGATGGTAGAACTGAATCCGGTTAATGCGCTTGCTGTTGCTGAGCTGGCTAATCTGCTCAGATTGCCAGTTTTCGGTAGTGTTAAGCGGAATGACATCCAGTTCACCGCGTTCCAGCAGATCGACAACAGAATAGTCCTTGTCCGGCATACGCAGGTTAACCCGGCGGACATTGAAGCGATGCTTAAAATACCGCTTGTCACGTCCCCACCAGTCACTGGTTTCGCGCAAGACAATCTGCGCGTTAGGGTTCAATTGCGCGAGATAATAAGGTCCAGTTGTTGGCTCTGGGTACCAGTCAAAACTTTTTGGCCAGCCGCGTGGATTACGGTAAACATGGGCGGCAAAAGGGCGCAGTGAAGCCAGTTCGCGAATGCTGTTCATAGTGGCCGGCTTTTGCAGAACCAGGGCAAATCTCTGCTGGTCAAACACTTCCAGCCCGCTGATCAGTTGTTGCAGACGTTCTGCCTGCCAGGCAGCCGCTGTCGCCGGGTCAGTTAGGAATTCGAGAGTAAAACGTATGTCCTCGGTGGTAACTGCGACACCATCAGACCAGCGCGCATCGGCGTCCAGTTCAAAATACAGTCGCATGGCCTGCTCATTGACCAGCCAGCGGCTGGCCAGCATAGGAATCCAGCGGGAGTCCTGTGGGTGGCGGGCGATAAGCGGCAGTTGCAGGTTTTCCAGCGTAGCGCTGAAGCTGTGTGGTGTTTGCGGGCCGATGCGGCGGATATTTGGAGGGAAGTGCAGTAAGGGCTGACGTGAGATGCCGCCACGTTGTGCGCTTGCATCTCCCCAGGGAGCGCTGTCGTCATTGCTTTGCCAGGCAACGCCGGCCAGCTCACTGCTGGGGTTGTCAGTTACAGCAATGCTGGCACGGGCAATCTGGCTGAGTAGTATAAGGCTGATCAGGAGAGCCAGCGGCAGGACTGATCGGTTGTTGAGTGGTATGAGCGTCATATGGCCCATCCTATGGGCAGTGCCTGCACTTTGGCAATCCGTAGTTATTCCACATATTGTGTCCACAGCGTTAATAATGACGCCCGCTCAGCGCATAACGTCCACATAGAGCGTTAATGTCTGGCCCGGTTGCAGATATTTCTCTTTTACCTGTGATGAATTCCAGCGCTTCACATCAGAGACCCGGACGTTGAATTTTTGTGAGATACGGGCCAGAGAATCACCGGGGCGGACGCGGTAATTCACTTTGCGGATAACTTCGCGCTTGCCCGGCATGTTTTTCTTGCTCCAGATGACCAGCGTTTGTCCGGCGCGCAGTGGATCGCCGGGTGCCATGCCATTCCAGCGTGCCAGCTCGCTGACTTTAACATCGTGTGAACGGGCTATTTCCCAGAAGCTGTCGCCTGAGCGGACGCGGTATTCAACCCGTTCGCTGTTACCCGGGCGGCGCAGTGTTTTCAGGCGGTCAAGGCGCTGGGATACGCTGTGCGAATAAGCGTCCTGGCTTTTGAAGGCGCCGGGAATCAACAGCTGTTCACCCGCGCGGATAATATTGCCGCGAATGCCATTAGCCTGCTTCAACGCTTCCGGGGTGGTATGAAACTGCTTGGCAATGGTTATCAGGCTGTCACCGTTACGGACTGCATAGCGTTGCCACTTCAGGCGGGCGCTTGGTGGCAGTGCGGCCAGTTGCTCGGTGAAGACTTCGTACTGAGCCACAGGGATCAGTACCTCGTGCGGCCCCGTCGGGCGTGTGGCCCAGCGATTAAATCCGGGGTTGAGTTTGTAGATTTCATCGAGTGGTGTCTGGGCCAGTTCTGCCACCTGTGACAGATCAATCTGACCACCGGTTTCTGCCACGGCAAAGTAGGGTTCATCCGGCACGGGCACCAGTGTGACCTGATATTCTTCTGCCGATTTAATCAGTTTTGCCAGAGCGATGAGTTTGGGTACGTAATCACGGGTTTCTTTGGGCAGATCGAGCGACCAGAAATCGGTTGCACGACCACGGGCACGGTTTTTACGCATTGCCTTCCGCACGGTACCGGCTCCGGAGTTATACGCCGCCAGTGCCAGCAGCCAGTCACCGTTAAACTCACGCTGCAGGGCATCAAGATACATCAGTGCGGCCTCAGTAGCGGCACGGATGTCGCGCCGGCCATCATGCCACCAGTCCTGCTGCAGGCCGAAATCGCGGCCGGTCGACGGAATAAACTGCCACACACCGGATGCACGACCGTGGGAGTAGGCAAAAGGATCAAAGGCGCTTTCCACAATCGGCAGCAGGGCCAGTTCACCGGGAACATTGCGCGCTTCAATCTGCTCAGCAATAAAATGCAGATAGCGCACCCCACGTTCCGCTACGCGATCCATATACGCCTGGTGTGACTTATACCAGTTCAGCTGCGCTTCAATCCGCGGGTTGTCGATATTGGTGTCCAGCTGATAAGAGGCAATGATACGTTGCCAGATATCTTCATAGGTTGTATGGGATATATCCTGCGGTTGCCAGTCTTCAAGGACGGTCAGAACCATATCGGAACGTTTTTGTTCCGGCTCGCTGTCTGTTCTGGTGGTCAACTGGCTGCAACCAGCCATAAAAAGGACAGACAGTAATAGAGTGAATTGCTGCATGTGATTACAATGTCGCTACGTGGCCGGCCAGTCTAGTTTCCAGGGCGTCGGGTAGCAAGTAAACGAGGTCATATGAATACCGTCGGCAGCCGGATCAAACCGGAAATTTACCAACGCTGGCTACTGCGCCCGGCGACTCAGCGGCTGTTGGCTCTCGAAGCCGGCTGGTTGCGCGATTGGGTCAGTCAACTGCATGGTTGTCATCTTCTTTACAGTGGCATTGATGCCGAACCCCGTTTTCTGCAGCGCAGCCGCCTGCAGCACAGTTTCCGCATGGGGCTGCCGTGGGCCCGTGGAGTAGTTGATCCTCAGGGGGAAATGGCTGATGGCGCCTGGCCCTTTGCTGATGAAAGCCTGGATGTGGTGGTGTTGCAGCATTCGCTCGATATGAGCCACCGTCCGCACCAGATGATCCGGGAGGCGGCGCGAACGGTCATGCCCAACGGTTATCTGATTGTGGTTGGCTTTAACCCATACAGTTGGTGGGGAGGTATGCGTTGGCTGAGAACCTTCTCAACTGAGCTGCCGTGGCTGACTAACCCGGTCAGCGAATCCCGTCTGCGCGACTGGTTGCTGCTGCTGGATTTCCGGGTCGAGCAGGTATCTCCGGTTGCTCATGCCTGGCCTCTTAATATTATTTCTGAATCGGTCAGCCGGCGGATTGATCGGGTACTGGCTGGAACACGCTGGCTGCCAGCGAACGCCTATGTACTTGTCGCCCGCAAGACCGTAGCCGGACTGACACCCATCCGTCCGCGCCGCTGGCAGTTGGCGGAAGCCGGCTTTGGCCTGGCGGCACCGGTCGCATCAAGCGTTGCGGGCACTCAACATTGTGGAAAATAACATGACGGCGAAAGTCGAACTCTTTACCGACGGTGCCTGCAAGGGCAATCCTGGCCCGGGTGGCTGGGGGGCCTTGCTGCGCTACGGTGAGATGGAGAAAGAACTCTTTGGTGGAGAAGCCAATACCACTAATAACCGTATGGAACTGATGGCGGCGATTGAAGGGCTCAAGGCGCTGAAACGTCCGTGTCAGGTCATTCTGACCACTGACTCGCAGTATGTGATGAAGGGCATTAATGAATGGCTGGCCGGCTGGAAGAAGAAGGGCTGGCGTAATGCTGCCAAACAGCCGATTAAAAATCAGGATCTCTGGCAGCAGCTGGATGCTGAATGTCAGCGTCACCAGATCGAGTGGCGCTGGGTACGTGGTCATACCGGCCACGCAGAGAATGAACGGGCCGACCAGTTGGCCAATAAAGGCGTTGCCGGAGTAAAAGCATGAGACAGGTCGTACTGGATACTGAAACCACCGGTATTGGTGAGGGGCACCGTATCGTTGAAATCGGTTGCGTTGAGATTTTCGAGCGTAAGCTGACCGGGCGGCATTATCACGTCTATATCAATCCGCAACGTGATATTGATCCTGAAGCTGCCGCGGTACACGGTATTACCAACGAATGGCTGATTGAGCAGGGGGCCCCGGTTTTCGCTCAGGTTGCGCAAGAATTCCGCGAGTTTATTGCCGGTTCGCAGCTGGTGATCCATAACGCGGCGTTCGACGTGGGCATGATGGATGCCGAGTTCCGCCGCCTGAACTTATCCATGACCCGCGACTTCTGTGGTGTGCTCGATACGCTGAAAATGGCCCGGGATCTGCACCCAGGGGCAAGAAACAGCCTGGATGCTTTGTGTAAGCGTTATGGCATCGATAACAGTCATCGCGATTTGCACGGCGCTTTGCTGGATGCTGAGATTCTGGCGGATGTTTACCTGACCATGACCGGTGGTCAGACCGCGCTGGCATTGGCGGTTGAAGAAGAAAAAGAAGAGGAAGAAGTGGTGATCGATATCGGTGATATCGACCTGGATGCAGTTAATCAGCGTATCATCCGGGCCAGTGCTGAAGAGACTGCCGCGCATGAGAAAATGCTCGATCTGATCGATAAAAAAAGCGGCGGCGCCATCTGGCGCCGCTGATATATGCTCTGTGCTTTCCGGCTCTGAAATCTCAGAGCCAGTGGGTTACCGCGATATAGCCAACACCGGTCATCACAACGGTGTAAGGCAGAGCCATAACCACCATGCGACCATAAGACAGGCGGATCAGCGGAGCCAGGGCCGAGGTCAGCAGGAACAGGAATGCGGCCTGACCGTTAGGCGTGGCGACACTTGGCAGGTTGGTACCGGTGTTAATTGCGGTGGCCAGCAGGTCGAAGTGCTCACGGGTGATATCACCGGCCGTCAGGGCAGCTTTTACTTCCGAGATGTAGACGGTTGCCACGAAAACATTATCACTGATCATCGACAGTACGCCGTTGGCCAGGAAAAACACACCCGGCTGAGCAGCGGTTGATACGTTGTCAGTATTCAGAATCCAGGTGATGATCGGCGTGAACAGATGCTGGGCATGGATAACGCCGACGATTGAGAAAAACACCACCAGCAGTGCGGTGAAAGGCAGGGCTTCTTCAAAGGCTTTGCCCAGCTGATGTTCTTCGATAATACCGTTAAATGCGGTCAGTAATACGATTACCAGCAAACCAATCAGACCAACTTCCGCCAGATGCATAGCCAGACCAATCACCAGGAATATAGCGACCAGTCCCTGTACCCAGAGCTGAGCTACACGCTTCTGAGTCATGTGCTGCTTCTGTTCTTCATTGAAGTTTTCCAGAATGCTGCGTACATCGTCTGGTAATTTGGCGCCGTAACCGAACCAGCTCATTTTCTCCAGTAACAGACAGGTCAGCAGGCCAGCTACCAGTACAGGCATTGTGACCGGTGCCATCATGGTGAAGAATTCACCGAACTCCCAGCCGGCAACTTTGGCAATCAGCAGATTCTGCGGTTCGCCTACCAGCGTGCAGACACCGCCGAGTGCGGTACCGACGGCACCGTGCATCATCAGGCTGCGCAGAAACGCGCGGAAGCTTTCCAGATCGACACGATGCTGTTCTTTCAGCTCATCATCGTTGCCATGGTCGTGGTCGTTGTTGAAGTTCTTGCCGCTCGCGACTTTGTGATAAACGCTGTAAAAACCCACCGATACACTGATCAGAACAGCCGTTACGGTTAAAGCATCAAGGAACGCTGATAAAACCGCGGCAACGGCACAAAACAGAAAGGACAGTGCCATTTTAGAGCGGACACCAAGCAGAATCTTGGTGAATACAAACAGCAGCAGGTCCTTCATAAAGTAAATGCCCGCCACCATAAACATCAGCAGCAGAATGACCGGGAAGTTAGCCAGAGTCTCCTCATACACGATCTCAGGGCTTGCCATTCCGAGCAGGATAGACTCAATGGCGAGCAGGCCGCCGGGCTGTAACGGGTAGCATTTCAGTGCCATCGCCAGGGTGAAAATGAATTCTACGATCAGAATCCAGCCCGTGATGTAAGAACCCAGGGTGTAAAGAAAGACGATGTTCAGGGCCAGAAAGGCCAGGATCGTTTTTTTGTACCAGAGCGGGGCGTTGCCAAGAAAATTACTGACAAAAGCAGCTGACAGGGAGGACTGCATGGTGGGATTCCTTTTGATCAGGCCGAAGGGCTAAGCGCGTGGGCAATTTAATGGGTTTTCAATTATTTGCAACTCATCCTTGAAGGGAATCGTACATATTGAGCCGTTGAAACCAAAGCTGACCCCGTTTGTCTGAATTGCCAAGTGGGTTTTTGTGTACTCAGTATAGTTGAAGGGCAAGGCTTTGCGGAAAACGCTTCGCGCTTTGCTCTTATAGTCGTTAGAATCACACAGATCATAACAATGAATGACGCTAGTAATGGCTGATATATCGACAGGAAGTGAAATCACACAATTTGCCGCCTCCCTGAATCTGGTGAAGGCTGAAATTGCCAATGCATTGGATCAGGCCGCTGCGCAGCTTGATGTGTACTCGGAACATGGAAACGCCGATAACCTGCGTGCCTTTCTTGAAGAGGTGCAGCAGGTTCGGGGTACCTTCAAAATGCTGGACTTCCGGGCAGGCGAGCGTCTGTGCGAAGAACTGGCAGAAACCGGACGGGTAGTGCGCAACCAGAGTGTAGCCGAATCTACACTGGCTGCTTTTACTCAGGCCATTGTTTTTCTGAAGCGATATGTAGACTTTGTGGTCAGCGGCGACCCGGTGGCACCGAGTCTGTTGCTGCCGACGATTAATCTTGTCCGCAAAGAGCGCCACGAAAAGCCGCTGCCGGAAGCTTATTTCTTTCTGGTTAACCTGCGGCCCAAACTGGCCGTTCCGGCGGCAGAAGCCGGAGCTGCCAGTTTTCCCTATCGCCGCGCGCGTCAGCTATATCAGCTGGGGCTGATTGGTCTGATGCGGGGGAATGGGCGTCGCGGACCGTTGCAGGTAATGCTGCGGGCAGTGCGTCGTTTTGAGCGTGCCAGCCGTGGTGGAGCGGCCTGGTTGTTCTGGCATGTTGTCAGCGGTGCGCTTGATGCTTTATCGCAGGATTCATTTGAGATGACACCGCAGCGCCTGTTGCTGCTGGGCACCCTGGATCGTCAGGTGCGTAAAATTCAGGATACTGAAGGTAAGGCGTTTAACGAGAAACTGCCTGACTGGCTGCTGAAAGAATTTTTGTATCTGGTTGCTTTAGCTGAACCGGAAACGGATCTGCTGAGCCAGCTGCAGCAGGAATTCCATATTGACCGCAGCATCAAAGAAAAGCAGCTGGCTGTATCGCGGGCTAAATTATCCGGCCCTGATCAGTCAGCGCTGGAGTCATTGTCGGATGCTTTGCAGGAAGAACTGCAATCGGTAAAAGATCTGGCCGATCTGTTTGAACGTACGGACGTTAGTGAAGCTAACTTTGACGAGTTAGTTTCATCGCTGGCGCGTATTGGTGACACCCTGCAGATAGCCAACCTGGCTGAAGCGGCGGAGCGTACAGGTCATCTGTGTCAGCGTTTGCGTGCCGCGGGTCCGAAAGGTGTGCTGGCTGATATGGCCTTTATTGCCGATGAAATCATTCATATCGAACAGGCAATGCGGGCTCTGACGCATAAAGGGCTGGAAAAGGACTCTCTGGTTGACCCGGTCAGCCTCAGTGAAGCCAAGATTGCCGTATTGTCGGAATCTATGACCGCTCTGACCATGATCAAGCGCGCCATTGGAGCTTACCTTGATTCCAGTGGTGACAAGTTGCACGTACGTAATGTTGGGAAGAGCCTGATTGATGTGGCCGGCGCCATGATGTTTCTGGAAAAAGAGCCGGTATACAACATGCTGCTTGATCTGGATACCTTTGTAACCAAACAGGTTCTGGAAGAAGATCTGCCGCCGTCAGAAGCCAAAATGGAGGCTTTTGCTGACGCAATTACCGCCATTGAATACTTCCTTGACTCCCTTAATGGGCAGTCTGCCGGAGCGGAAGAAGCGTTGCAGCTGGCCAGAGAAAGTATTGCGCATCTGAGGAAATAACATGCTGCAGGGAAGCCTGACGGGCTTTACGCTCGTCTTTCTTTTGGTCGCGCTGGCGGTCATTGTTGTGCTGTGGTGGGGGCGTGATTGGTTCATTCAGTGGCTTAAGGGGACTGTTGGTCTGGTCCTGCTGGTCAGCAGCATTGTCGCCGTGTTTATGCTGGTTGATATCTGGAGTTACAAGCAGCTGCTCAAAGAAGAGCCGCTGGTCAGTGTCAGTGTTTATCAGCTGGATGATCAGGTGTTCGATCTGACTCTGGTCGATACTGATAACCATGAACGCCGGTTTAAAATTCTGGGTGATCAGTGGCAGCTGGATGTTCGCTTGCTGGTCTGGAATGGGCCTTTTGCTGCGCTGGGCGCGACACCTCTGTATCGCCTTGACCGTTTATCCGGACGCTACCTCTCTCTGGAACAGGAGCGTACAGCAGAGCGAAGTGTCTACAGTCTGGCTGAGTCACGCTGGTTTGATCTCTGGGATTCCCTGCGTCATCACAAACTCTGGCTGGATGCTCAGTTTGGCAGTGCGGTTTATATGCCATTGGTAAATGGCGCTGTTTATTCTGTGCAGTTGAGCCCCAAGGGGTTGATTGCGCGGCCACTGAATGACGTGGCGGAGCAGGCTCTGCAGGGTGAGTGGTAACAGTGTCTGAACCGCAGGCATAAAAAAAGCGACCATTCGGTCGCTTTTTTTATGCTGTCAGCAATTAAGCAGGGAAGAATTCGCCCAGCTTGGTTGCCAGCATCATGTCGCCTTCAACGCGCAGTTGACCAGACATGAAAGCCTGCATGCCGTCAGTCTCACCAGAAGCGATACCTGCGAAGGTTTCGGTGTTCATGATCAGAGTAACGTTAGCGTCATCGTTTGCACCTTCAGCAACAGCACAAGTGCCATCTTTAACGATCAGGTGATAGGTTTCGCCATCTTCGATGTTGAATTGGAAGATCAGGTCAACACCGGCAGCAGCCGCGGCGTTGAACTTGCTGTTCATGGTTTCGATGATTTCTGCAACAGATGCCATAACGGTTTCCTTATTATTGCTACAAAAGACAGGAGATCTGCTGATGGGTGATGCGCATATCAGCATCCTGTCAGGACTTTGTCTTGCGTCAGACCGCACAACTCTATGGGCTGGCAATGCGGGTGTCAACGAAAAATCATACGATTGTTTGAAACGCACAAAGTGCGCTTACTTGTACGCGCCTGCCATTCAGTTATGCTTGCGGACTATTTTAAATTCATTAAGGAACAAAGCGTGGAATTCCTGGCAGAGTACGGAGCTTTTCTGTTGAAGGCGGTCACCGTTGTGGTGGCCATTCTGGTGGTCGTTGGGGGCGTGGTTTCTATCGGCATGCGTAACCGCCGTTCAGAGGACGGCGAGCTGGTTGTGAAGAAGCTTAATGATGAGCTCGATAACCACAAAGAAGATCTTGAGTATGCGCTGTATTCGAAAGAAGAGCTGAAAGCGCTGGAAAAAGACAAGAAGAAAGAAGAAAAAGCCAAAGAAAAAGCGGAAAAGAAACGTATTAAAGACGGTATCGAAAATACCGAAAAGCGCAAGCGCGTGTATGTGCTCGACTTTGATGGCGATATTCAGGCCAGCCAGGTTGAGCTGCTGCGCCAGGAGATTACTGCGGTACTGACCATGGCGACCGGCGATGATGAGATCGTTGTTCGTCTGGAAAGTGGCGGTGGCATGGTGCATACCTACGGCCTTGGAGCTTCGCAGCTCAAGCGTATCCGTGACCGTGGTATCCCGCTGACGGTCTGTGTCGATAAAGTGGCTGCCAGTGGTGGCTATATGATGGCTTGTCTGGCCAACCGTATCATTGCTGCGCCCTTTGCTATTGTTGGTTCTATTGGTGTGGTAGCGCAGTTGCCTAACTTCAACCGTTTGCTGAAAAAGCACGATGTTGATTACGAGCTGTTCACCGCCGGTGAATACAAGCGTACGGTGACCATGTTTGGCCATAACTCAGCAAAAGCCAAAGATAAGTTCCAGTCTGACCTGGAAGATACCCATGAACTGTTCAAACAGCATGTGAAGCACAGCCGTCCACGCATCGATATCGAGGCCGTGGCTACCGGAGATATCTGGTATGGCCAGCAGGCCTTGGATCATCGTCTGATTGATGATGTCGGCACCAGCGATGATTATCTTGTGGCGGCCTGCGCTAATTCTGATGTTTACAGCGTGCGCTATGAATACAAAAAGTCTCTGCAGGAAAAGCTGGGACTGGCGGTACAGAAGGGTGCAGAGGGCGCCTTTACCCGTCTGCTGACCCTGCTGAACAAACAGCAGCAAAGCAAAGGCTGATACTGATAAAAAATAAGGAGTAACTATGACTTTTCTCGCATACCGGGTAGAAGAAACCGAACAGGGCATGAAGGCCGCCTGGCAGACTCTGAGCGATGACGATCTGCCCGCAGGGGATGTGCTGATTGACGTGGCTTACTCCTCGGTCAATTACAAAGACGCACTGTCCGCCAGTGGTAATAAAGGTGTAACCCGTGCTTACCCGCATACGCCGGGTATTGATGTTGCCGGCACTGTGCTGGCCAGTAACGACCCGCAGTTCAAAACCGGTGACGAAGTCGTCGTCTTCGGTTACGACCTGGGCATGAATACCGCCGGTGGTTTTGGCCAGCACGTTCGTGTGCCGGCCGGCTGGGTGCTGCATAAACCGCAGACACTGAACATGGCGGAAAGTATGGCCTGGGGTACTGCTGGTTTTACGGCCGCCCTGAGCCTGCAAAAGCTGGAGCGTGCCGGTATTCGCCCGGATGCAGGCCCTGTGGTCGTGACCGGTGCCACCGGTGGTGTGGGTTCGGTGGCGGTGGCATTGCTCGCCGCTCAGGGTTACGAGGTTGTGGCGCTGTCTGGTAAGCCTGAGCAGGAAGCCTTTCTCAAAGGTCTGGGAGCAAGCAGGGTCATCGGCCGCGATGAGGTGCTGGCACTGAAGGGCAAGGCGATGGCCAAGCCTTTGTATCAGGCCGCCATTGATACCGTTGGTGGTGATCTGGTCTCTGCACTGATCCCGCAGATCCAGCCGGAAGGCGCGGTGACGACCTGTGGCATGATTGCCGGCGTCAAAATCGAAGCCAGTGTATTTCCGTTTATTTTGCGCGGCGTCAGCCTGCTGGGTGTGGACTCGGTTGAAATCCCGCTGGCCGATAAGCAGGCGGTACTGAATAAGGTGGCTTCTGCCTGGCGTCTGCCGCAGCTCGAAGAGATGACCACCGAGATTGGTCGTGCAGAATTACCTGCGGTACTGGCAGCCATTCTGGCGGGCCAGGGCGTTGGTCGTTACCGGGTGAACCTGAAGCGCGATTGATTTTCTGTTAGCTGACAAGCCCCGCCATGCGGGGCTTTTTTGTGCCTGCGTTTTAGTGTTCAGTTTTTAGCTTTTCTTGCTGCCATTATCTGGCAGTATGGCGTTTTTACCGGCCGGAAATCGTATGAGCCGTTCTCAACGTTTGCTCGATCTTATCCAGTTGCTGCGCAGCTACCGCTTTCCTGTGTCCGGAGCTGAGCTGGCGGAGCGGCTGGGCATCTCATTGCGTACTCTTTATCGCGATATCGCCACGCTGCAGCAGCAGGGGGCGAATATTGAGGGAGAAGCCGGAGTTGGCTATATGCTCAGGCCCGGTTTTATGTTGCCGCCGCTGATGTTCAGTGAAGAAGAACTGGAAGCACTGGTTCTGGGAATGCGCTGGGTCGCGGGCCGTACCGACAGACAGATGGCGGTTGCTGCCAGCAGTGCACTGAGCCGGATTGCAGCGGTATTGCCACAGGATTTACGCGATGCTCTGGATGCCAATGCGCTGCTGGTCGGGCCTGCGGCTGAGCGTATGGAAGACAGTGTCGATGTTGCCACCCTGCGTCGGGCTATCCGCAGCGGACATAAAGTGAATATCGATTATCGCGATCAGAACGGCCAGCAGTCGCAGCGGCTGATCTGGCCTTTTGCGCTGGGATATTTTGATCGTGTACGGGTGCTGGTTGCCTGGTGTGAAGTGCGCGGGGATTTTCGCCATTTCCGTACCGACCGGGTTCTGGCGCTGACGCCACTGGAAGAGCGCTACCCGCGCCGGCGTCAGCAGTTGCTGGCGGAATGGCGCAGGGTCACTGGGGTGCCTGCACAGGCAATTCACACTGCTGACAAAAACTGACAGCAGGCTTTTATATTCTGTACGGACCGGGGCAGGAGCCCCGGATTATTTAACACCGCACAGGAATATCCTTATGTTAAACCCGAACCTTGTCATTCTTTACGTTAATGATGCCCGTCGCAGCACCGATTTTTACACCGGGCTGCTTGATTGTGTACCGGTTGAAGCCACGGAACATTTTGCTCTGTTTGCCCTGAACCCGGCATTTCGTTTCGGTGTCTGGTCGCGCAGTGACGTACAGCCGAAAGTAAGCGGCACACAGCTTTCAGGGGGCGGAGAAATAGCCATTCCGGTGGCCGATGCTGCTCAGGTGGATGCACTGTATGCCGATTGGTCTGCGCGGCAGATTGCGGTGGCACAGGCGCCGGTCATGATGGAATTTGGTTATACCTTTACCGTGCTGGACCCGGATGGCCACCGTCTGCGCATCTATGCACCGTCAGGCGCGAACTGATTAACAGGCCCTAATCCCGGCGCAGTTTATCGCTGACAGCAATGGGATTGGGCAGACTGAACACCACGATGTAGCTTGAAATAACAAAGGTCAGAATGGCCGTTGCCTGAATCAGCAATGAGCCCTGTTCACTGAGCAGGGCACTTTGCACGGCGACAAAGCCGATCAGCAGCGAAAACTCACTGATCTGGCCGAGGCGCAGGCCAACGTCCCAGGCAAGTTCGCGGCGCTCACTGAAGCGCCCCAGCAACAGCCTGAAACTCACCGGTTTCAGTACCAGTACCAACAGGGCCAGCAGACTTGCCGGCAGGGCCACATCGGCCAGTAACTGCAGATTGAAGCGCGCGCCCAAAGCAAAGAAAAACATCACCAGAAAGAAATCCCGCAACGGCTTCAGGCTGATAGCAATAAACTGCGCTATCGGACTGGTGGCGAGGGTAACGCCGGCGATAAAAGCACCAATTTCATGGGTCAGGCCAACCAGTTTGGCACCTTCTGCCACAGCCAGGCACCAGCCGATGGCCAGAATAAACAGGTATTCGTGGTAGCGGTCGAAACGCACTATCAATGGCAGCAGAACGCCTTTAACCAGAAGGTAGCAGGCGGCAGCAAGCAGAGGCAGCGCAACAAAGGGCTGCCAGACCGGCATACTGCTACCGCCTTCGAGCACGCCGAGCAGAATCAATACCAGAATGGCCAGCATGTCCTGAATCAGCAGCAGGCCGATCATCAGCTCGCCGATGTGCTTATGGTGCAGAACCGTGGTGGGCAGCAGTTTAAGGCCGATAATGGTGCTGGAAAACATCATCGCCAGACCGATGATGATGCTGTCCATGCTGCTGAACCCAAAGGCCTGAGTCAGGCCAAAGCCCGCCGCAAAAAACACCAGCGAACTGGCCAGTGCCACCAGCATCGCTTTACGCAACATCGCCAGCAGAGCAGATGGCTGCATATCCAGACCCAGCAGAAACAGCAGAAAAATAATGCCGATATCGGCCATGTCGGCCAGTTCATCCGGGTGTTCAATCCAGCCCATGCCAAAAGGGCCAACGATGGCGCCGAGGGCAATATAAGCAATCAGTAATGGCTGGCGGGTAAAGAGTGCAAAGGTTGCCAGTACCAGGGCGCCGGCAAAGACGAGAAAAAACGAAAAAACGATATCTTGTGGCATGAAAAATCCCCGGGTTCAGCCATAAGGGTAAGGCAGGGGGCGGGGATGTGCCATGCCCCCGGCGCAGAATCTGACATTGTCAGCACTGCGCGGGGGCCGGAAAGAACTAGCGGCGACGGAACAGCGGGCGCTGATCGTTAACGTCGTTCTGATAGCAGACGGTGAAGGTCGCGAACGCAGCCAGAGCGTCGTTCAGATCCTGATCGTCACGCAGTGCAAAGCTGTTGAAGCCACAGCGGTTCATAAAGAACAGCTGGTCGATCAGTACGTCACCGACAGAACGCAGTTCGCCTTTAAAACCATGACGTTCACGCAGCAGGCGGGCGGTGCTGTAACCACGGCCGTCGCTGAATTTCGGGAAGTTCACGGCAATCAGTACAAACTGACGGCAATCATCGCCAATCAGGTCGGCGGTTTCATCACTGTTCAGCAGCAGGCCGATTTTACCGGCCTGGGCCAGCGGCAGCAGGGCAGCAGCGTTTTCCTGCCAGCGCTTGAGGCTGATGATGCCGTAGTCAGCGATGATGGCATCGTCTTCGATCAGGTGCCATTCGTCGTTGCTGACGAGCTGGCCTTGTTTAATGAGCTGGGCCATAGATCGCCTCCTTGAATGGGTCATGACCGATACGACGGTAGGTTTCGAGGAAGGTTTCACCTTCGCTGCGCTTGGCGACATAGAAGTCGAGAATCTTGGCGATGATGTCCGGCATCTGATCGCGGGCGAAAGATGGCCCAAGGATCTTGCCCAGTGACGTATCTTCACCGGCGTTGCCGCCGAGAGAGATCTGATAGAACTCTTCGCCTTTCTTATCGACACCCAGTACGCCGATATTACCAACGTGGTGGTGACCACAGGCGTTCATACAACCGGAAATGTTCAGGTCGATTTCACCCAGATCGTGCAGATAATCCAGATCATCGAAGCGCAGCTGAATGGCTTCGGCAACCGGAATGGACTTGGCGTTGGCCAGGGCGCAGAAATCGCCGCCCGGACAGCAGATCATATCGGTCAGCAGGCCCAGAGTCGGCGTGGCCAGACCCAGCGCTTTGGCTTCCTGCCACAGGGCAAACAGTTCACTCTGTTCGACATCGGCCAGTACCAGATTCTGCTGGTGCGTAGAGCGGATTTCACCAAAGCTGTATTTGTCGGCCAGCATGGCGATCTGATCCATCTGCTCTGCCGTTACATCACCCGGTGGTGTGCCTTTCTGCTTCAGCGTCAGGGTCACGATGGCGTAACCGGCCTGCTTGTGGGCGCGCACGTTGCGCTGCAGCCAGCGGGCAAAGGCGGCATTTTCAGCGCGGGCTGAGGTCAGCTCGGCGGGTTCATCGCTCAGTGTTTTGTACGCCGGGTCGGTGAAGTGTTTTTTCACGCGTTCCAGCTCGGCAGCAGTCAGTTTGCTGTCACCGTTTTTAATGCGTTCCCACTCGGCTTCAACCAGCTCAGCCATACGCTCAACACCCAGTGCTTTCACCAGAATCTTGATACGGGCTTTGTACTTGTTATCGCGGCGACCAAACTGGTTGTACACACGGATAACAGCATCGAGATAGGTCAGCAGGTCTTCTTCCGGCAGGAAGCTGCGGATTTCTTCACCCACGATCGGCGTACGGCCGAGGCCACCACCGACCAGAATGCGATAGCCGATCTGGCCTTCGGCATTGCGGATGATGTTCACGCCAATGTCGTGCACCTGAATGGCAGCACGGTCGGCACCGGGCACCGCGTTCACGGCAATTTTGAACTTACGCGGCAGGAAGGCGAATTCCGGGTGGAAGGTCGACCACTGACGGATGATTTCGCAGTACGGACGCGGATCAACGGTTTCTTCCGCAATGACCCCGGCGTATTCGTCGGTGGTGGTGTTACGGATACAGTTACCACTGGTCTGCACAGCGTGCATCTGAACTTCAGCCAGATCGGCCAGAATCTGTGGGCATTGTTCCAGTTTCGGCCAGTTGAACTGTACGTTCTGACGGGTCGAGAAGTGGGCATAGCCTTTGTCATATTCACGTGCGACACGCGCCAGGGCACGCATCTGAGCTGAGTTCATCTGACCGTAAGGCACAGCAACCCGCAGCATAGGCGCGTAGCGCTGCACGTAAATGCCATTTTGCAGACGCAGTGGCAGGAACTCGTCATCGGCGATCTTGCCGGCGAGATAGCGCTCCATTTGCCCCTTAAACTGGGCGACGCGCTCATTCAGCAGTTGCTGATCGTACTCATCGTATACGTACATAAAAAACCGGTTGCTAACCTGTGGTTATTAGAAAAGTCGTTATGGCGGCGAACGATAGCAGAGCTTGTATATTCTTAAAATTAATATTTATCTATATACAAATAACCGTTTGATCTAGCAGCGATCAGCTGGCTGCGGCATTCCGGCGCCATATTTTTCAGCGCGCTATCAGTGGCTGACACTGCCGCCGCGGGCATTGCCCAGTGCCTGCTCCAGGGCCTGCGGCAGATCGGTAAAGACACCGTCGACACCGGCCTGCAGCAGGCGCTGGGCGGTGTCGGCATCATTCACGGTAAACACCAGCATATGGTAGCCCGCTTCACGGATGGCTCTCACCTGTGCGGCATCGAAAAATTCTTTGGCGAAATGCAGTCCGGCGCAGTCGGCTTCTTCCAGGCGATGCTGCCAGTCGGCCGGAATGGCTTCGACGTTCAGCGCGCGGGTGATGTGGGGCATATGCCGGCGTGCAGACTGTAGTGCGTGGATGCTGAAGCTGCTGAGCAGCAGTGGCTGCTCAAAGTGAACCTGCTGTAAGGCTTTATGAATGGCCCAGACGGTTTCCGGCTCGCGCCCGATGGTCGGTTTGATCTCGAGGTTGAGTCCCAGCTCCAGATGATTGGCCAGCACCAGCAATTCCGACAAAGTCAGGATCTGTTCGCCACGATACTGCTCAGCAAACCAGCTACCTACATCGAGCTGCTTCAGCTCAGCCAGACGCTTCTGAATCACCAGTCCGTCACCGTCTGAGCAGCGTTTAAGATCGGCGTCGTGGTGAATAACGGCAATACCATCGGCAGAAATGGTGACATCAACCTCGGCCCAGCGTGCTCCCTGGCGGGCCGCCAGCTCAATGGCTGCGCGGGTATTTTCCGGCGCATGGCCGCTGGCTCCGCGATGGGCAATAACCGGGCTTATCTCTTCGTAGGCATCAGGGCTGGAAAAAGGAATCATGGTAGGCATGGCTGGACTCGGTGTGATTGATCCGGAGTTGATGATCGTTAAATAGAAATATGAGCCCAGCGGCGGGAGCGCCAGATCAGGCCATAAATCAGCGACAACGTAATACGTTGGCCGCCCTGAAGCAACCAGATTCCCAACAGACCGAAGCCCGCGACAGGCCCTGCCAGGAAGGCCAGCGGCAGCAGTATGCCCCATTGCATCAGCAGGTTAATGTGCATCACCTGACGGCTGGCGCCAGCGCCCAGCAGTGCCTGGGTCAGCACCATGGCGGTGACTTCAAATACGATATTGATGCCGGTGATGCGCAGCGGCCAGAGTCCCAGCTCAATCAGGTGCTGCTCCGGAGTAAACAAACGCAGCACCAGCTCGGGGAATAGCCACAACGGCAGACCGAGCAGGGCCATCATCAGCATGGCCACCCGTACCACCTCCCAGCCCCAGCGGTAAGCGTCATCGCAGTCACCACGTCCCAGCGCATGACCAACCAGACTGGTGGAGGCAATGCCGAGCCCCACGGCTGGCAGAATCAGCAGCAGCGCGAGGCTGATCAGAATATGGCCGATGGCCTGCTCCTGGGTGCCGACCTGGCCGATGATCCAGAACAGCACACTGACACCAAGGGCGAACAGTGTTTGCTGGGTCGAGTTGGGCAGGGCAAGGCGCATCACGCTCATAATGGTGCCGCGGCGGGTGCGGTTATGGCCATGGAAGCGCTGACGGTGGCGGGTAAAGGTCTGCCAGAAATACAGCGCACAACCAAAGAACAGGGCGATGGTGGTACCGATGCCGGAACCGACGGCGCCCAGTCCCTGCCAGCTGCCAATACCAAAAATCAGCAGATAGCTGACGCCGACGTTCACCAAATGCATCACCAGCAGTGTCTGCAGATAGGTTTTGCCTTCTCCTATGCCGTTCCAGAAACCACGGAAGACAAAGTTCATGCCGACGGCAACGGTGGCCAATGTGCGCCATTCAAAATAAGGCACTGCAATATCAAGGACTTGCTGGTCGGAATTAAAGAGCGGAATCAGGTAGGGCGCGATCAGAACAAACAGCAGCGTAAGCGGCAGGCTGATGGCGAGGGCGAGGATAAGACCGGCGATTAAGGGTTCGAACAGGCGCTCATGTTCACCGGCGCCGAAGCGTCTGGCGACCAGGGCCTGCACGCCGGCAGATAAACCCATCACCATCGACACGGTAATAAAGGTGGCATAACCGCCGACACCAACACCGGCGAGAGCGGCATCGCCGAGGCGCCCGACCATGGCCGCATCTACCAGATTGATCAGGCTCTGTGACAGCATACCGCCGATAATCGGCACGCCGATGGTGAGGATGCGCAGCAGCCGCTGCGGTTCAATCCGCAGCAGGCTGCTTAACGGCTGCAGCCAGTTCACAACTCAGCGGTCGTAGCTGAGGTTGGGGGCCAGCCAGCGCTCCATCTGCTCCAGATCCATTCCTTTACGGGCGGCAATATCCGTTACCTGATCTTTATCGATCTTGCCCAGACCAAAGTATTTGGCATCCGGATGTGAGAAATACCAGCCGCTGACGGAGGCTGCCGGGGTCATGGCGAAGTTTTCGGTCAGGCTGACGCCGGTATTGGCTTCGGCATTGAGCAGGCGGAACAGGGTGGCTTTTTCGGTATGATCCGGGCAGGCCGGGTAACCCGGAGCCGGACGGGTACCTTTGTAGTTTTCTTTGATCAGCTCTTCATTGCTCAGTTGTTCATCGCTGGCGTAGCCCCACAGCTCCTTACGCACAATTTCATGCAGGCGTTCGGCAAAGGCTTCGGCCAGACGGTCGGCCAGAGCCTTGATCAGAATGCTGTTGTAATCATCGTGCGCTGCGTCGTAATCGTTGGCCAGTTTTTCGGCTTCGATACCGGCGGTGACCACGAAAGCGCCCATGTAGTCGTCGACACTGCCTTCCGGCGCCACAAAGTCAGCCAGCGAGTAGTTAGGCTGGTCGTTGGGCTTATCGGTCTGCTGACGCAGCTGATGCAGAACCGCCAGCTCAGCGCTGCGGTCTTCATTAAATACCGCAATATCGTCCGCACCTCGGCGCTGCGCCGGCCACAAGCCAACCACACCACGGGCATTAAACAGTTTTTCATCGATGATGCGCGCCAGCATTGCCTGAGCATCTTTGAACAGGGCCGTGGCGGCTTCGCCGACCACTTCGTCTTCCAGAATGCGCGGGTATTTGCCGGCCAGTTCCCAGGACATAAAGAACGGTGTCCAGTCGATGTATTTGGCCAGATCGGCAATATCGAAGTCTTCGTAAACGGTGATGCCCAGCTTGTTAGGCTTGGGTGGCTGGTAGTTATCCCAGTCGCCCTGATAAGCGTTGGCGCAGGCCTGTTCGTAGGTCAGCAGGGCCTTGGCTTTACGGTTGGCATTGCGGATACGCACGGCTTCGTATTCGTCGCGGCGCTCGGCAATAAACTCGGCTTTGGCGGCCGGAGTCACCAGCTTCTGAGCTACGCCAACGGCGCGGGACGCATCGGCAACATAAACGGCGATGTCGTTTTTGTACTGCGGCTCAATTTTTACCGCGGTGTGCGCCTTGGACGTCGTGGCACCGCCAATCATCAGTGGCAGATGGAAGTCGAGACGCTGCATCTCGCGCGCCACGTGCACCATTTCATCCAGCGACGGGGTAATCAGACCCGATAAACCGATGATGTCGACGTTCTCTTCTTTGGCAACCTTCAGAATCTTCTCTGCAGGCACCATCACGCCGAGGTCGATCACTTCGAAGTTATTACACTGCAGCACTACGCCAACGATGTTCTTACCGATGTCGTGCACGTCGCCTTTGACGGTGGCCATCAGGATCTTGCCCTGGGTTTCCGACTTGCCGTTTTTCTCGGCTTCGATAAAGGGCAGCAGATAGGCTACAGCCTGCTTCATAACGCGGGCGCTTTTTACCACCTGCGGCAGGAACATTTTGCCCGAGCCGAACAGGTCGCCGACCACGTTCATGCCGTCCATCAGCGGACCTTCGATCACTTCGATCGGACGCGCGAAGCCTTTGCGGGCTTCTTCTGTGTCTTCTTCAACGTAAGCGTTGATGCCTTTTACCAGGGCGTGGGTCAGGCGCTCACGGACCGGCAGGCTGCGCCACTCTTCCGTTTCTTTTTCCTGCACACTGCCGTCGCCACGGTATTTCTCGGCGATTTCCAGCATGCGGTCGGTACCGTCGGCGCGGCGGTTGAGGATTACATCTTCAACGCGCTCTTTCAGTTCCGCCGGCAGGTCGTCGTACACCGCCAGCTGACCGGCGTTGACGATACCCATGCTCATACCGTTCTGAATGGCGTGATAGAGGAACACGGAGTGAATGGCTTCACGTACCGGCTCGTTACCGCGGAAAGAGAACGATACGTTGGAGACACCGCCGGAAATCTTGGCGTGGGGCAGGTTCTCGGTGATGTACTTACAGCTGTTGATGAAATCAACGGCGTAGTTGTTGTGTTCTTCGATGCCGGTGGCAACGGCAAAGATGTTCGGGTCGAAGATGATGTCTTCCGGCGGGAAGCCGACTTTATCGACCAGTACGCGGTAAGAGCGCTCGCAGATTTCATTCTTACGCGCTTCGGTATCGGCCTGGCCGTCTTCGTCAAAGGCCATCACCACCACGGCGGCGCCATAGCGCAGGCAGCGCTTGGCTTTGGCGATAAATTCTTCTTCGCCTTCTTTCAGGCTGATGGAGTTCACTACCGCCTTGCCCTGAATGCACTTCAGGCCGGCTTCGATGATTTCCCACTTGGAGGAGTCGACCATGATCGGTACGCGGGCGATATCCGGCTCGGAGGCGATCAGATTGAGGTAGCGCACCATGGCCGCCTGGGAGTCGAGCATCCCTTCGTCCATGTTGATGTCGATGATCTGGGCGCCGTTCTCGACCTGCTGGCGGGCGATCTCCAGTGCTTCGTCATAGTTTTCTTCGATAATCAGGCGCTTGAACTTGGCCGAGCCGGTGACGTTGGCGCGCTCGCCGACGTTCACAAACAGGCTGTCTTCGTCAAAGTTGAACGGCTCCAGACCGGCCAGGCGACAGGCGGGTTTGATGTCCGGCAGGGCGCGGGGTGCGTGTTTGGCCACCGCTTCGGCAACGGCTTTGATGTGCGCAGGGGTCGTGCCGCAGCAGCCGCCGACAATGTTCAGGAAGCCGGAGGCGGCAAATTCTTCGACGATCACGGCCATTTCGGCGGCGGACTGGTCGTATTCACCAAACTCGTTCGGCAGACCGGCATTCGGGTGGGCCGAAACAAAGGTGCTGACTTTTTTCGACAGCTCTTCAACGTGTGGGCGCAGTTCTTCGGCGCCCAGTGCGCAGTTCAGGCCGACCGACAGCGGACGGGCGTGGGCAACCGAGTTCCAGAAGGCTTCTGCGGTCTGGCCCGACAGGGTGCGGCCGGAAGCGTCGGTAATGGTGCCGGAAATCATAATCGGCAGCTCTTCGCCACGCTGTTCGAAGACTTCCTGCGCGGCGTAAATCGCGGCCTTGGCGTTCAGGGTATCGAAGATGGTTTCGATCAGAATAATGTCGGCGCCACCGTCCATCAGGCCGTGGGTGGCTTCCACATATTCTTCCACCAGCTGATCAAAACTGATGGCGCGGTAGCCGGGGTCGTTTACATCCGGGGAAATCGACGCGGTTTTGCTGGTCGGCCCAAGCACGCCGGCAACGTAGCGCGGAATACCGGTGTCACGCTCAACTTCGTCGGCCACGCGGCGGGCGAGAGCAGCCGCTTCGCGGTTCAGCTCCGGTACCAGATCTTCCATCTGATAATCGGCCTGGGAGACGCGGGTCGAGTTGAAGGTGTTGGTTTCAACGATGTCGGCGCCGGCCAGATAATACTGTTTGTGAATACCGGCAATGATGTCCGGCTGAGTCAGTACCAGCAGGTCGTTGTTGCCTTTGACATCCTGGCTGATGTCGGCAAAACGGCTGCCACGGTAATCTTTTTCTTCCAGCATGTGCGACTGAATCAGTGTGCCCATGCCGCCGTCCAGAATATGGATACGCTGCTTCAGGTTGTCTTTCAGGCGGGCGATACGCTGTTGACGAATGGCCGTAAGGGAAGAGGTAGTCTGACTCATAAATCTCTGATGTCTTAAACCGGAAAAATGGCGCCGGATTGTACCAGAGGTGGAAACACTTGTCTTATCCAACCATTTTGCTGGGGTATTTCGCCGCGCAGCGCCATTCGTTACAATGGCGACACTTGATAGAGGTAAAGACTATGACAACCTATGTAACCATCACCCCGGATGCGGAAGACTATCTGGCACAGTTGCTGGAAAAGCAGAATGTCGAGGGGATGGCTGTTCGTGTTTTTATTACTCAGCCCGGCACCAAATACGCTGAAACCTGCCTGGCCTACTGCCGTCCGGAAGAAGTTCATGCCTCAGACCAGTTGCAGGCAATGGACAAGCTGCGGGTGTTTGTTGAGGCGATGAGCATTCCTTATCTGGAAGAATCCATCATCGATTTTGCCAAGGACCGCATGGGTGGTCAGCTGACCATCAAGGCGCCGAATGCCAAAATGCCAAAAGTTACCGCCGACAGCCCGGTGGAAGAGCGCATCAACTATTTGCTGTATACCGAAATCAATCCTGGCCTGGCAGCACATGGTGGCGATGTCAGTCTGGTTGAACTGACCGAAGATGGCGTGGCTGTGCTGAAATTTGGCGGCGGCTGTCAGGGATGCAGTGCGGTGGATATGACTCTGAAAGATGGTGTCGAAGCGTCGCTGATTGCCAAGATCCCGGAAGTAAAAGCGGTACGTGACGTGACGGATCATACTCAGGCCGATAATGCTTATTTCAAATAAGGCATAAGCACGTTGTCTGAAACAAAAAAGCCAGCAGATTGCTGGCTTTTTTGTTGCTGATTGAACCGTCAGAGAAAAGAATCGATGGTGGCGCCTATACGGTAGTTTTCACTGCCGTCTTCTTCGATCCGGCAAACCGTTACCTGAGCTTCCAGCGGGGTGGTGTAGCCTCCGCCACTGGATACCGTCAGGCGGCCACTCATGCCCATGGGGATGGCCTCAAAGTGCTGCAGCTGTACGCCACTGCTGCTGAGGTCCAGACAGGTCAGGTCGTAGCTGTTGCCGTCATTGAGCGTCAGGGTCGCCGGAGCGGATACCTGCATGCGGATAAAATTCCGTTTTTCTTGGTAGTTTCTCGCCAGACTGGACATGGTTTTTCTCCTTATTAGAGTCTTTCCGATGCTATCGTGGTGACTAATTTTTGTACATTGAGAAAAATTCAGCATTCCCCGTGCCATAAGCGCCTTCAGCTAATAATTTAATCCCGCTAAAAGTCTGCTTTAAGAACCATTATTCAGTGCTTAAATCAGGAACCTGACTGTGCGGAGAGTTTTTTGCCGGGCGGCTTAATTTTAGGGATTGCAAGGGGGGGCAGATGACGTTAGTGTTCGCCCCAATTGAGCGTATGCCGGGAGTTACTGATGGCCGCGAGTGTGCTGGTCATTGACGATGATTCGACTGTCCGCGATAGCATGGTTGCCTTTCTGGATGACTATGATTATCAGGTGCTGTCTGCCGCCTGTGGCCGCGAGGCTTTACAGCTGCTGGCCGAGCGCAGCGTGGATGCTGTTGTCTGTGACCTCAAGATGCCAGGTCTGAACGGCATTGAGCTGCTTGAAAAGCTGAAACAGCAACAGCCTTTGTTACCGGTGATTGTCGTCTCTGGCGCCGGGGTGATGGATGATGTGGTGAAGGCTTTGCGCTTGGGAGCTGACGATTATCTGGTGAAGCCCATCCTGGATATGGAAGTGCTGCATCACTCGCTGAAAAAGTCCCTGCAACGTGCACAGCTGGAGGCCGATAATAATGCCTACCGCGAGCATCTTGAAAAAACCAATACCGAGCTTAAACGTGGCCTTGATGAGCTGCGTAATGATCAGCTTGCCGGCCGTCAGGCGCAGTTGCGCATGCTGCCCGAGCCGGTATTACTCGACGGCATCCGCTGCGACCATAAAATCATCCCTTCACTGATGCTCAGCGGCGACTTCCTCGACTATTTCGAACTGGACGATAAACGTCTGGTGTTTTACATCGCTGATGTGTCCGGCCATGGTGCATCTTCTGCATTCGTGACGGTGTTGCTGAAAAACCTGACTTACCGCCTGCGCCGCAACCTGCAGCGTGGCTCCAGTGATGATCTGCTGCATCCGTCGCAGGTATTGTCCCGTATCAATTCAGAACTGCTGGCCTCTGAGCTGGAAAAGCACCTGACTATGTTTTACGGCGTGATTGATACCGCAACCCTGATGCTGGAATACAGCGTTGGCGGCCATTTTCCAATGCCGGTGCTGCTGCATGGCGATTCGGCTGAATATCTGACCGGGCGTGGTATGCCGGTGGGCATGTTCCGTGAAGCTGAATATCAGAATTATCAGCTGCAACTGCCGGAACCCTTCAGTCTGTTGTTGTTTTCGGATGGAATACTGGAAATCATGGCGGAACCGACCTTGAATGATAAAGAAGCCTTATTATTAAAGGTGGCGGCAAAAAGTCGCGGTAACCTTGAGCAGATCTGTGGGCAGCTGGGTATTGACGACCTCCCTGAGGTTCCGGATGACATCGCGATGGTTGCTATTGGCCGGGGTGTGTTATGACATCAGGTAAAGTGCAGGTAGCCTTTTGCAAAGGCATTCATGTGATCCGACTCATCGGTGATGTTCGTCTTAACCTGTGCTCTGCACTGGAGCACTACCTTGATGACATCCTGAACCATCCGGATTTTGATAACGTCATCGTTGATCTGTCACTGGCGGAAGGTGTCGACAGCACAACACTGGGTCAGATTGCCAAAATATCCATCATCTGCCGCGAACGTTTTGGCATTACTCCAACGATCTCCAGTCCTAATCCGGGCATTACCCGGATTCTGCTCAGCATGGGCTTTGACCAGGTTTTCCATATTATTAACGAACCGTTCTCGGATGAGGCCGATTTTCGCGAATGGGCAGCGGATGCTGTCGATGAAGAAAAGGCACGCGAACAGGTTATTTCTGCTCATCGGGTTCTGATGAGCCTCAATGATAAAAATAAAGATGCATTCCGGGAGTTGGTTGATTCGCTTGAATCTGACCGTTTCCACTCTTAACAGCTGAAATTCATCCTGCGAACCCAAGGGGGCTAAGTGGTCATCCAGAAGGCGGCCGTAATCGGCGGTGGCAGCTTTGGCACAGTAGTGGCCAATATTCTTGCCGACAATCAAATACACACCGTGCAGTGGATGCGCAACGATGACGTTGCCCGCAGCATCAATGAGCAGCACACCAATCCACAGTACCTGCCGGATGTCAGTCTGAATCCGTCTCTGACGGCGACCACTGATCTGCTTGAGGCGATTCGCGGAGCGGAGGTGATTTTTGTTTCTGTGCCGAGCAAATCGGTACGTGAAGTAGTGTCATCATTTGCAGCTGAACTGACACCGGATCAGGCGCTGGTCAGCACCACCAAAGGTATTGAGCCGGACGGTTTCCTGTTGATGAGCCAGGTACTGGCGGAGATTTGCCCGGACAATCCGGTTGGTGTCCTCAGTGGCCCCAATCTGGCCAAAGAAATTGCTAAGCGCGAGTTGGCGGCAACTGTTATTGCCAGTGAAAACAGTGACTTACGACGCAATATTCAGGAAGCGCTGAGCTGTCCTTACTTCCGTGTGTACGCATCCAACGACCTGTATGGGGTTGAGCTGAGCGGGGCGCTGAAGAATATCTACGCCATTGTGTCCGGTTTCGTCGCCGCTCTTGGCATGGGTGAAAACACCCGCAGTATGATTATTACCCGCTCGCTGGCCGAGATGAGCCGCTTTGCCGTAGCGCTGGGGGCCAACCCGCTGACATTCCTCGGCCTGGCAGGTGTGGGTGATCTGGTGGTGACCTGTACATCACCGCTGAGCCGCAATTACCGGGTTGGCTACGCCATTGGTCAGGGTAAAAGTCTGGCTGAGGCCGTGGACGAACTGGGCGAAGTGGCTGAAGGTGTTAATACCTTGCGTTATGTCAGGGCAAAAGCGCAGGAATTGAGTATTTATATGCCCCTGGTGATGGGCGCTTATGAGGTATTGTTCAATGCGGCCGATCCCCGGGTGGTTGCGCAGGGTCTGATGACCGGCGAGCATGCCTCTGATGTGGAGTTTGCCTTACCCCGCTGTGAAATATAACGCGGACAGGGTTGTCAGTATGGTTGCGCAATTTTATTCATGAGGTCAGAAATGAACGATTTTAAAGAAAATGTCACGTCCGATGCGTTCTGGTTAAAAACGCTCTATATCATCGGATTTTTCATCGTCTACCGTGTGCTGGATCTGGTTTTGCTGCTGATTACTCTGGTGCAGTGGGTGTTCCGTCTGGTATCCGGCGAGCCGAATGCGTCACTGACGGAATTTGGCCTGGCACTGGGAGAGTATGTGAAGCAGATTATTCACTACCTGTCTGGTGCCAGCGATGAAAAGCCTTTTCCGTTTCAGGACTGGCCTAACAGTAAAGAGAAGGCTTCTGCCGAGTGAAAATCTGTATTGTTCGTCATGGTTCTGCGGTCAGTGGGGCTGTTCAGGATCAGAATCGCGGCCTGACTGACAGGGGTGCCGGTCAGGCCGCAGGTGCCGGCCGCTGGCTGGCACAACAAACCTTTAACAATCCCCGCATTCTTGCCAGCCCTTTTTTGCGAGCACAGCAAACGGCACAGGCCATTGCCGGGAGTCTGGGATTGGCGGTTGAAACCATGCCGCATCTGGTGCCGGACGGTGATGTTCAGCAGTTGCTGAATGATCTTTCCGCCCAGGAGCAGGATCTGATTCTGGTGTCGCATTTACCTCTGGTCGGTCATCTGGCTGCCATGCTGGTTGATGGCCAGCTGTATGATCAGCCCTGGTCGCCGGCTGAATGCTGGATTCTGCAGGGGGATCTTGCTGCTGCCGCTTGTATGAGTGTCGATGCTGTCTGGTACCCGGTGCTCGACGGACTGTGAAATGTATTGTGGCCGTTAAGCTCCGATAACGGCCGCATTCCCCCTTGTGTTGTTTCCCGCATGGTTATAGCGTTGCGTTTTTTTATTGCGCGCGTTTATGAAAGATATTCTCCATTTTTCTCATGCCAATGGTTTTCCGGCTGGCACCTATCGGGTGTTATTCGAAGCGCTGTCGGCCCATTACGATGTACGCAGCATCGATCGAATCGGACACAATCCGGATTACCCGGTCACCGATAACTGGCGCCATCTGGAAGCCGAGCTGATCCACTATTTTGAGCATCATTACAGGCAACCTGTGATTGCCGTGGGGCACTCGCTCGGAGGGCTGCTGAGTCTGATGGTGGCAGTAAAGCGTCCTGATCTGGTAAAAGCCCTGATCATGCTGGACTCTCCGGCATTGTCACCGCTGGAGGCTAATGGCCTGCGACTGGTTAAACGCCTGGGGCTGGTTGATAAAGTCACACCGGCCGGACGAACAGAAGGGCGGCGCAGTGAGTGGGCTTCGCAAAAGGATGCCATTGAGTACTTCCGCGGCAAGTCGTTGTTGCGTTATTTCGATGAGCGTTGCCTGAAGGATTATGTGCAAAGCGGAACTGAGCCGACAGCGAATGGTGTCGCTCTGCGTTTTGATCCGGATATTGAAATGAAGATTTACCGCACGGTGCCGCATAACCTGCGTATCCGTTCCGGACTTCAGGTTCCTGGTGCCGCGCTCGGCGGTGAGCACAGCAAAGTATTCCGCCGTCTTAATGGCGCTTACATGCAAAGCCGCCTCGGTATGAAAGTGCGCTGGCTACCGGGCAGTCATATGTTTCCACTGGAGCGTCCGGAGCGGACGGCGGCGGTGATTCATCAGTTATTAGGAGAGTTGCTGGCATGACATCCATTGAATGGCGGTGCCGCTTTGGTACTTTACGTGGATTGCAGTGGGGGGAGCAGGTAAAGCCTAAAGTGCTGGCTTTGCATGGCTGGCTGGACAATGCCGCAACCTTTTCGCGGCTGGCGCCACTGCTGCAGGACGTCTGTGTTATTGCCCCGGATTTGCCGGGACACGGCCATTCCGACTGGCTGGGCGAAGGTGCCGATTATGCCATCTGGTCTTCGCTGGAAGCTTTATACGATCTGTTGCTGTCCGTGGATGAGCCTGTACACCTGCTGGGGCATTCAATGGGCTCGGCAGCGGGCATGCTGCTGGCTGGTGCTTTTCCTGACAGAATCGCTTCTTATGTTGCTCTGGACGCGCTGGGGCCGCTGACTACGCCGCCAGCTCAGGCGCCGGAACAGCTGGCTAAAGCCATTATGGCGCCGGTAAAAACCACAACGCTGAAGGTGCATGCCGGTGCTGAGGACGCATTGGCCGCCAGAGTGCGGCAGAACCCGGAGTTGAGTCCGGAGTGCATCTGGCCGGTGGTCGAGCGTAACCTGCAATCACTGGAAGGCGGTGTCGGCTGGCGTACCGATGGGCGCCTGCGGGCGATCTCAAAGGTGCGCCTGACCGAACCGCAGATCGAAGCTTTTATGGCTGCGATGAATATGCCTGCTCTGGTGTTGCGTGCCGAACAGGGGCTGATTCCGCGTGCGATGTTTGATCTGCGTATTAAGCACCTGCCACGGGCCACACTGGAAGAATTTCCGGGACACCATCATTTCCATCTGGAGGAATCCACGGTGACCGCTTTGGCAGCCCGGATTAACCATTTCTGGCAGGATCTGGCATGAAGAGAATTCAGGGGCTGTGGTTTCTGACCTTACTGGGTGGATTTATCAGCTGCCTGGCGCTGGGCTGGTTGGTGCAGGCCAAGCAGAATTACAGCTATGGCTTCTGGTATGACTGGTACAGCATCGGCGCCCATATTGAGCGCTTCGGCCCGAAAAACCGCTATATCGCCGGACTGGAGCTTCTGGACAAAGAAGAGCATGTACGTCTGTTTGATGACATCAGTATTGCGGTACACCGGCATGGTGAGGGACTGGAGGTCATTCAGTTTGAGCATAATGGTCAGGCCGTGGGTCTGCTGCACCGGGCGGAAATAATTCATCTGCAGGATGTGGCCAACCTGATTGATGTGCTGTACAGCGCATCGCTGCTGATTGCTTTTGTCACATTATTGATGCTGGCTGGCTTGCTATGGCGGGGTGCAGCACCGCTTTGGAAGCAGCAGCTGTTCTGGCTGCTGGGTACTTTGCTGATGGCCGGGGCTGTAGTGCTGATTGTTGGCCCCAAAGAGGTTTTCTATCAGCTGCATGTGTGGATTTTTCCCGATAATCATCAGTGGTTTTTTTATTATCAGGATTCACTGATGAGCACACTGATGAAAGCGCCTGTGCTGTTTGGCGGCATTGCTCTGGCGATTATTGCTGGCGGGGTGCTGTTTTTTGCACTGTTTGTGTTATTGCTGCGCTGGCTTCTGAGGCTCCGCTCAGGGGTTGTACCTGCCTGAGCGGAGTTGCTGATAAGGTCCGGCGTCAGAACGGCGTTGGGCAAACAATCTGCAACGCTTCGCCGCTGCCGGGGTGGGTGAAATCCAGCTCACGGGCGTGCAGCATCATACGCGGCTGCTCTTTGGCACTTTCACCGGCGTAGAACACGTCGCCGACAATCGGATGGCCCAGATTCAGCATATGCAGGCGCAGCTGATGGGAGCGTCCGGTTTTCGGATACATTTCCACCCGGGTTGTTTCTTCATCCTGTGCCAGTCGTTTCCAGCGGGTCAGGGCATAGCGGCCATTAACGTGGCTGATTTTCTGCAGTGGCCGGTTGGGCCAGTCCACGCAAATCGGCAGATTAACGCAGCCCCAGTTGCCTTTCAGCTGGCCGATCACCAGGCTTTCGTACACTTTGCGGGTTTTCTGCTTTTCGAACTGTTGCTGCACATGGGTAAGCGCGGCCTTATGGCGGGCGAAAACAATAATTCCTGATGTATCGCGGTCGAGGCGGTGGATCACATGCAGTTCGCCGAACTGCTCAGCCAGCAGAGAGAAGGCCGATTCGGGTATGTAGCGTCCGGGGACGCTCAGCAGACCGGCGGGCTTGTTCAGAATGATGATGTCGTCATCGGCCAGAATGATATCAAGGGGGGTCATTGTGGGTAGTTGTGTTTTTTCAGCAAAGATTGGTATGTACCGTCGGCTTTAATGCGTTCCAGTCCGGTATTGAATGCCTGAATCAGGGCTTCGGCCCCGGTTGCAGAGCGCGCGATACTAACACGCAGCTCGCGGCTCGCCAAAGGCGTAGCGACTCTCTGCAGGTGATTGGCAATATGTTCTTTGCTGTTCAGCTCAATATCCGCCATCCAGGAATCAACCAGGGCCAGGTCAATGGATTTGTTGGCCACTTCACGGAACAGCTGGGAGCAATAATCCAGCTTCTGCAGATGAAACAGAGGGGCTATCTGGCTGAACGCCTGGCCATAATCGACACCATTGAAAACTCCGAGGCGGTAGCCTTTGTTTGTCAGGTGCTGCTTAAGCATATCCGGACTGGCATAGTCAAAGGGATCGTCGTCGCGCTTGATAAATACCAGGGTATTCTCCAGATAAGGGACGGAATAAAGCTGTGTGGCTGACGCTTGCTGAGGTTGCCAGGCGGCAATTTCTCCCTGCAGCTGACCTGCGCTGGTGTTTTCTTCGATCTTCAGGGCCGGAGCAAACACCAGTTCGACCTGATAGCCGGCACGCGCGAATGCAGTCGTTACAATATCGGCTGCAAGACCAAAACCGGGCAGGTTACTGCCCAGATAAGGTCCCCACGCGCGTGCCCCCAGCTTTACCGTTGGGGCGGCACTCTTGTATTCATCGGCCAGTTTTGAAATAGCCTGTGCCAGGCCATCCTGTTCGATGCTCAGGGATACCTGATCACGGAAGCTCTTGGTCAGGCTGACTCCTTCGATAATGACGTCAAATACCTGCCATTGCTTCTGCTTCAGATAAAGTTTGTAGTCGACCCGGATCGGTGGTGCGCCAACCCGCTGAATCTGGCTTTTAACAATGGCCTGATTGCCTTCGTCATTCAGACGGGAGTCTTCAAATAAAATGGTCTGGCCGTCAAAGGCGCGGAAAGCTCCGGCATAAGTGCGGATGACTTTCTCTTTAAAGGCAATGGTGAAGGTTTTTTGCTGCTCCATGGATGCCCGTTTCCAGTATTTACCCAGAACACGCTTGGCCATATAAACGTGGTCGACCACTGGCAGCAGCAGCTCATCGACCAGTTGTTCAACGTAGTTCTCCTGATTCTGGACTAATTCCCGGTCACTGATCAGACGATCGGTCATGGCTTTGGCCGTGGTCTCGACCGTGGTTCGTGGTGCATCGTCTGCGGCCTGTACGGTCAGTCCGAACAGCAGGCAGGCGACAAACAGCACAGATTGCAGCGCGTATTTCATAACGTCCCCGTTTTTTGTTGTTTATCCGTGAGTTTACTCAGGTGAACTATAGAGAAGGCTTCTCTGACAGAGAAGCCCTGGCGCAGTTTGACCCTGATTCAGGCGGTTAATTCCGGCAGATTGCGGATCAGCAGCGCTTTGCTCAGATCTTCTGTGCAGACGCCCTGAGGACGGGGGATTTTGACAACAAAACCAGAACCGGGGGCATCATCGCGCGGCTTATTGTTACGGTCGAGAATGCTGTTCAGGGTGAAGCTGATGTTGCCTGCGGGGGTCATCAATTCCATTGAATCGCCACTTTCGAAACGGTTTTTAACGTCAAGCGTCAGTTCTTTATCGTCGCTGGCAACGACTTCAGCAACAAATTGCTGACGGGTACTGAGTGAACTGCCACGCTCATAATTCTGGTATTCGTCATGTACATGGCGACGGAAGAAGCCTTCGGTGTAACCACGGTTGGACATGTTTTCCAGGGTGTCCATCAGATTTTTATCAAAGCGGCGACCGGCAACAGCATCGTCGATTGCCTTGCGGTAGGCCTGGGCGGTGCGCGCTACGTAGTAGTGTGATTTGGTGCGGCCTTCAATTTTGAGCGAGTGCACACCCAGCTCTACCAGCTTTTCGATATGCTGGATGGCGCGCAGATCCTTTGAATTCATGATGTAAGTGCCATGCTCGTCTTCGAAGGCTGGCATGTATTCGTTATCGCGGTTGCCTTCCTGCAGCAGGAAAATCTTATCAGATGGCTGACCAATCCCCAGTGTCGGGTCAAATTCGTTTACACCGGCCGGGATTACATCACCGGACAGGGTTTCCTGCGCTTCGTGAGCATCGTACTTCCAGCGGCAGGCGTTGGTGCAGGTACCCTGATTCGGATCGCGATGGTTCATATAGCCAGACAGCAGGCAGCGACCGGAATAGGCAATGCACAGAGCGCCGTGGACGAACACTTCGATTTCCATTTCCGGGCAGCGCTGGCGGATTTCAGCAATTTCTTCCAGAGACAGCTCGCGCGACAGAATGATGCGGCTTACGCCCTGGCGGCGCCAGAATTCAACCGAGGCGTAGTTCACCACGTTGGCCTGCACCGACAGGTGAATCACCTGATCCGGCCAGCGGTCTTTGACCATCATGATCAGGCCCGGATCGGACATGATCAGTGCGTCCGGGTTCATACCGATCACCGGCTCAATATCGCGCATATAAGTGTCGATTTTACTGTTGTGTGGCGCGATGTTGCTGGCGACGTAAAACTGTTTACCCAGTTCGTGAGCACGGCCGATGCCATAGGCCAGATTGTCGAGGGTGAAATCGTTGTTGCGCACGCGCAGGCTGTAACGCGGCTGGCCGGCGTAAACGGCATCGGCGCCATAGGCAAAGGCGTATTCCATGTTACGTACGGTGCCGGCGGGAGAGAGTAATTCAGGTGTCATAAAAACAAATGCCCGGATAGAAAATCCGGGCATTATATCAGGCTGGCGGAAAGCTCCGCAGCCCGGGCCGGGCAAAAGCTGCGCGAAACTTGCGCTGGATCTATTCGCCGGCCGGTGTTTCCGTGTCGCTCTCTTCGGTCTGTGTTTCTGGCACTTCTGTAACCGCTTCTGCGGCACGGTTAATGGCTTCGTTCAGAGCCTCCGGAGTATCGATAAACTCGTAGCCGGTAACAGCAAATTCCTGCAGGCGGAACAGGGTAACGGCCGAGTCCTGACGCTCCCAGTCACCAGTGCGGCTGCCAACTTCGTCAATCAGAATCTGATAGGGTGCTTTACGCATGGCGGGGTAGGCGAACATTCGGGCGATGATGCGCGGCATGCCACTGACATCGGCAACAAACACGACGTGATGTTCGGTCAGGTAGTTTTCGCCGGCTTTGGCCAGCATCTCTTTCACCAGATCTTTGCCTGGCATGTCGTGGGCAAAGATGACAAAGCGCACGTTGGCGGACATCTTAATAGGGGTGTCATGCTGATCGCGCAGGCGCAGGGTTTCCATTGAGGCTGGCGAGGCATAGCTCAGTGTACTGGCAAGCAGTGTCAGGCTCAGCGTGAATGCTTTGAGGGCTGAAGGCATCTTTCTCATAACAGTTCCTTGGTCGTTAGGGCGCGGGCTTCCGGGCAGTTTATCCTGAAAGCCCGCGGGCAGCATCCTGCTTTAATCAGCCAGTCCGAACAGGCTGACATCCGCTTCTTTCAGCCATGCGAAATAGGCTTTAGGCAGCGGAATGCGGCTGTTGTCGGTGATCATGTCGCGCCATTCTGACTGCAGGCTTTGCCAGTATTCGCGCAGATCACCCGTTTCGGCGCCCAGTTCGTCCATTTCATCGTAAATAGCGCTCAGGCTCTGGCGCAGCAGCTCAAGATCGTCACATTCGGCGTCGAACAGGGTTTCGGTGGCACTGTACAGGGCGGCGCAGCTGGCTTCCAGAATGCGATAGGAGAGCGAGTCTTCTTCGTTCTGTGCCAGACGCCACTCGGAAAAGGCCTCGTGAAAGCGCAGCAGGTTGGCTTCCGATTTCAGCTCGCCGCGCAGGTAGGACAGCACTTTGCTCAACAGCTTGCGGTAGGCTTCCGGATCGCCGTTTTGCTGCTCACACCAGAAATGGATATGTGGCAGGTTGATGCTGGCAATAGCGGCGCACAGACTGGCGCGCTGAATCGGAGTGGTGGTCACTGTGCAGATGCTCCTTCGGGGGCAAAGTATTGAATGCTGAATAAAGCAGGCAAGGTCCAGTCGCTGCCGGCAGGCAGGACGGCATTTAACCGCTCAATAAATTCATCCTGGTTGGTGTTGCGGACAAAGCGCTGCTCGCCACTGAGGTCGTTGGCAAAAAAGTCTTCCCAGTGGCCCAGAATAAAATGTTTGGCTTGGGTGTTTTTCACGATGGACTCAGGGTAGTTATCAACCTGAGAGAATGACGCCGGGCAAAGAATCGCGATGTCGATGTCTTTCTGATCATCCAGTTCTGGCACCAGACCCAGTGGTTCCTGACTGGCTGAATCCTGATAAAAAATACGGTAAGCGGGCTCTTTATTCTGATCAAGAAAATCGATCAGGAAGGCCAGCGTCTGGCCTTCTTTCCAGCCAAAGGCATGCCATGGCAGCGATTCCTGCGGCTCATCATAGGTACCCTGCATAAATTTCATGCCCATAAAGTGGGGGGCATGGAAAGACTCCAGCGCCATGATGCGGATACGCCCGCTATGGCTGTATACCCATTCGCCGGGTTTGCTGATGTTGCCCATAAGATCGTTCATCACATGAATCCGCTCGGCGGGTACTGCAGGCATCAGCGTATTGGCCATGGTGCGGGAACCATAGACATCTGCCTTGGTGGCGTACTGATTCATGATGTAAGGAACGTCCATCAGGTGATCATAATGAGCATGACCCACCAGAATCATTTCGGCATCGGACACATCCGGCAGGTATTGGTCGACACGCTCTTTATCGGTGCTGATCGGCATAAAAGGGCCGACGCGCATAAAGTGCGGGTTGGTAAAAGAAGGTGCTGTCAGCAGGGTGACGTCATCGTATTTGATCAGGTGGCCGCCAACGCCCAGATACTGAATGCTCAGCGGATGCTGCATGGCGGCTGGGGCGGTTGCTGGTGCATCAGCGTAGGTTGGAATGTGCAGCTTGCTGGAGCAACCGGATAGCAGAATAAGGATGGCTGAGATCAGCATCAGCAGATGAGAATGTTTTTTTGTCATTGTTGTTATGTCAGGTCAGGGAATGAAGGGCGGAATTGTAGCCTTGACGACCGCAGGAGGTAAGGGGGAATTGAACTTACTTGTCGCTCATGGGTCGGAGACCCGCGAATAAGGAAATGGTATTTAACGGTGGATATGATTTGGCCATATTACGCCATTGCGGTAATTCGCCGTTATTGTCAGGCTGGTTAAGTTATTCGCTAATACAGAGGATTTCCGGATAAATGAGCAGTAGGTCACGTTATCGCGAAGATATTTGTGAATATTGTATAAATCAGGGTTAGTGATGGATGATCAGCGTTATATGTTTGGCGTCAAAGCACAAAGATTAGCGATGTGTATGCAATTCATTACAGGGCATTACGCATTCACGTTTTTGTGAGCTTGGCATAAAAATGTATATAGGCTATTGTCTGTTTTGTGTACAGCTGGCAGGTGTGTATTGGCATGGCAACCGTATTATTAAAAGAAAAAGACGACATATTAGTGCGAGGCAATATTATTGAGATAACCCCGCTGGGTTTTCAATGTGAATTGCAATTGTGTGAAATGGAACGTCTGCGTGACGAAGCCGGGCGCTATAAGAGCCTTGAGCTTGAGTTGACGGTTCGCAGTTATGCCGGCGAATGTACAATAAATGGTAATGGCAGTGTTTATTCTGTTCGCCGCGCCTCACAGACGCTGAGCGTGGTAACGGTTCGTTTTGGTGAGCTTGAGCAAAACGCATATCGCCTTATATCCGAGCATTTAACACCCAATCCGGTATTTGATATTGACCAGGCCCGCTCTGCCCGCAAAAGCCGTCTGGCCTGAATTATTCTTTGATATATACGCCTGCCCGGACAAGGACGTCCTGCCTTAAACGATCATCCCCCTCTTTAATATCCACTTCCAGAATGACCCCCTGCGTATCATATTGTGTGTTTTGCAGTACACCGTCATAGCGTTCGGCCAGATATCTGATATGGGCCTCTTCGGCAAAGTCACAGGCGATACGTAGACGCTGGCGGGGAATAATATGTTCGCAACTCTCTTCGTTCAGTTGTGCCAGAACGTCCTGTGCACTGCGACTGTAGGCACGCTGCAGTCCGCCGGTGCCGAGCTTGGTGCCGCCGTAATAGCGAATGACAAGCAGGGCACAATTTATCAGGTTTGCATGCCGTAATTGTTTAAGAATGGGCATGCCTGCGGTGCCGGATGGTTCGCCATCATCACTATAGCCTTCCTGCAATTGAAGGTTTCCACCCGCATTGGCAGGCGTCGGCTGCACACGGAAAGCCCAGCATATATGGCTGGCTTTCGGATGTGCCTGCCACTCGGTAGCCAGGCGGTTGCGTACGGACTCTTCGGAAGTAACAGGAATAAGCAGGCTGATAAAACGGCTGCGCTTTTCTTCAGTTTCGGCATGCAGGCTGATCAATGGTTGCTGCATGTGCGGAATCAGCGTTTCTGGCAAAGGTAAACCGAGAAGCGGCTGTCGGAAGACAAAACCTCAACCGTGTGGAATTCCTTGCGCAGTTTACCTGCGTAAGGGAGGTGGCGGTTGGCAATTACCAGTAAATGGCCACCTGATACCAGAGCTGCTGCGCTTTGCTCAAACATGCGCTCGGCAATATTGGTGAGCTGCTTATGACCATCGTGGAATGGTGGGTTGCAGACAATCCAGTCCAGAGGCTCTTCAATGCCGGCAAGAATGTCGCCATGATTCAGGGATACATCCAGTTTGTTCTGAATAGCATTGTGGCGGGCGGAACACACCGCCAGCCAGGAGTCATCGGTGAGAATGACGTCGAGCTCCGGATGCGCCTGTTTCAGCGTCAGGCCCAGCAGACCATTGCCGCAACCCAGGTCGCACAGGCGCCCGGCAAAGGGTAAGTCGGTGTGCTGCAGCAAAACCCGGCTGCCAATATCATGCTGTTGACGGGAAAACACGCCGGGCAGGCCGGAAAGTGTCAGGCCGGTAGCGGTCTGATATCCACGCCAGTCATCGATATGGCGGGCCTGCGGGCTGAAGGTCATTTCCAGCAAGCGTGCCTTTCTGACGACTTTTTCCTGGCGGTAGGTCGTGGCTTCCTGCTCCAGCCAGTTGAGCCAACTCACCGGCATGTGCTTGACCATTCCCGCCAGCAAATAGCGTGTATCCGCCGGCAGGCGCTCGCGACAGCACTGCAGCCAGTATTTCAGCTGTTCAAGATTTTTTGGCAGTTTGATCAGTACCTGACGTATGGTTGATGGGATCTGGTCTTCGTCCAGAATCAGTTGATCGTTCGCCAAAGGGAGCTGGTTGCTGTGGTGGTTTAGTCGGGTTGCTTCGCAGGCGCAGGCGCTGTCATGCCAGTTGATGCCGTCCATGCCGCGAGCGGCCAGTGCACAGCTCAGTGCACCATGCCGGTCGTTGATCGTCAGGGTTTTGAGCGGCTCAATCCGGGTCAGCAGATAATCGTCTGCAGCATCCCAGGGCAGGGCGATATGATCAGGTACGAGCGGATGACAGGACAGTGTCAGTCCGGTGTTTTCCCAGACTGGCATCAGTAGAAATTGTCAAAATCTTTGCTGTCGAGCTGCTCAAGCAGGGTTTTGCTGCGCTCGGTGCGTTCTTCCGCTTTTTCCGCAACGGAGGATTCATTGCTTTGTTTTTTGGCTTTGTCGTCTTTTTTCTTGTCAGCGCCTTTGGTGGCAGGTCGTTCGGCACCAGCCGCAGGCTGGGTCAGCGCTTCTTTGGCTTCCGGATTTTCAAGCAGATATTTTTCAAATACAGACAGCGTTTTACGGCCTTTAAGGCGTTTGGTGTTCTGACGGTCTGCACCAGCTTCGCGCTTCAGTTTGGAAATGCTGCCGGTCTTTACTTTGTGGATGCGCTTCAGGGAGCGGGTTTTCTTAATGCGGGTCATCGGAATTATGCTGCGAGGTGCGTAGCCCGCCATTTTAGCGCAGTCCGTGAGGGGTTGTAATGCGGATTTACTTTTTTCGTGTAAAGCGTAAGGTGGCGCTCCGCTCGCTGATTGTCTGCATACGCTGCGGACATCAGACCATTATTGACGGTAACCGGAATGGATATGTACTGGCAGTCGTTGCTGTTTACGCTGGAAACAACTCTCCCTATTTTTATCCTTGTTTTGCTCGGATTACTGCTGCGGCGGCGTAGCGTGATTGATGATGCGTTCATCGCCACGTCATCAAAGCTGGTTTTCAATATTACCCTGCCGGTTCTGATGTTTATGGCTGTTGCCCGTTCGGACAGCGGCGCCGGGCAGCATTTACCTCTGATTGGTTTTGTTCTGTCGGCGGCACTGCTGGGAGCGCTGCTGTCTGCTTTGTGGGCCGGGGCGCTTATGTTGTCTGTGCCGCAACGTGGGGCTTTTATTCAGGCGTCGTTTCGCAGCAACCTCGGCATCATCGGTCTGGCGCTCTGTATTAATGCTTATGGTGAGGAAGGCGGTGTGTTGGGTGTCTTGCTGCTGGCGGTGATTACCCCGGTGTACAATCTGCTGGCTGTATTTTTTCTTACCCGGCAGCAACAGGTTCGCTGGCTGGCTCAGTTACGTCTTATATTGTCGAATCCTCTGATCATCGCCATTGTCCTGGCTGTGCCATTCAGTGCGTTGCAGTGGCCTCTGCCGGAGGTTGCGTTGCGGGTCGGTAACTCTCTGGCGGCGATGACATTGCCTCTGGCATTAATCGGAGTCGGTGGGTCGCTTAGTTTTGCCGCGTTGCGACGTGGCAGTGCCGTCGTGTTGCATATCGTTACTCTTAAATTGCTGGTCGTGCCTGTTATTATTGCAGTGGCGGCATGGATGTGTGGCTTTCGAGGCGTTGAGCTGGGTGTTATCTGTCTGATGTTTGCCAGCCCAACTGCCGCTGCGGCATTCGTGATGGCCAGAAGTATGGGGTCGGATGCGGAATTGACGGCTAATGCCATTGCATTGACAACAATTGGCTCTGTGCTGACGGTCAGTGGATTTGTCTATGTCCTCAGTCTTTTGCCGCTGGTATAGTTGACGTCAGAAAACAATTCAAATTGCTTTGCCAAATAAAAGGGAATCGCTGTCGGTGAGCTCAATGCCTGTAGATAAACGCTATCTGGTCTATCTGGCCTCAAATTCTCAGGGTCTGGATCTGGAACGTTATGAAGTACAAAGGCAGCTTGCCCGTCACGGTATGGTCAATGTCGGCTTTGCCTGTCGTGAAGATGCCGGCCCTTATGACTGGAATCTGGTGCGCTCGCAAATTGAAAGCGCAGACCTGTTTATTCTGTTGCTGGGTGACGATTACGGCCCGATGGCACCGACAGGTATCAGCTATCTGCATCGTGAATTTGTTCATGCCAAATCGCTGAATAAACCAACCCTGGCTTTTATTAAAAATACTCTGCCGGAAAAGAATCTGACTGAAGATCAGCGTCGTCTTGCCGGTTTTCACCGGATTGTGGCTCAGCAGTCACCCTACAAGCTGTGGCACCTGCGCGAAGAGCTGATGTCCCATGTTCGGGCTTCTCTGTCCAGTTCCATGCTGGTTCTTGGTCCGGGCTGGGTGCCTGCCGGAGCAGGGAAGGTGGCAGAAATGCCTATCGCCGCTGAACCTGCAAAAGAGACGGCGGAGCCATTGTCAGCACGCCAGCGTCTTGCCCGCAGCCGCCAGGTGGTGAATCTGCAGATTGCTGCCAAGGTCTATCAGGGAGGAAATCTGTCGCAGGAAGAGGTGTTGCTGCCGGTGCGGCTGGATCAGTTGCTGCAGGGTGTGATGCCGCTGCTGAAAAGCGGTGCCAGTGAAGATCGTTTACGCGCACAACTGGAGGGCGTCGTGGCCGGAACGGTGAAATCCCAGCTGTTAAAGCGTAACACTCAGGCGCATGCAGTGGATGATATCCGTATCAGTCGCGGGCAGTTCCAGCAGATTTTGCGTCAATGGCAGGGCCTGGGGTTTGTGACGGTCAGTGGCGAAGGTGTGCGGGCATTGTGGAAGGCTCTGGCGGATGTCGCCAAAGCCTGACAGGTGGTTTCAGGCGTTATTGAACTGGCCAAGCAGGGAGTTACGCTGCTCCCATTCACTTTTCATGCTGTCGCAGACGGTATTGCACACATCAAAAATGAACGGTGCCCCGATACTGAAGTAAGCCATATTGCCTTCCTGGCGACGGCGAACCAGGCCGTGGGTACGGAGAGTTGAAAGGTGCTTGGATACATTAGGTTGTGACGCACCGGTCGCCTCAACCAGCTCGCTGACGGATTTTTCTCCCCCCTGCAGCTGGTGCAGGATTCGCAGGCGCATTGGGTCCGACAGCAGTCGGAAGCGCTGGGCGATCAGTTCCAGCATTTCATCAGACATTACTTCTTGCATATAGCTCTCTCCGGTATGTACGCGGATTTTAAATCAACTGCTGCACTGAGAATATAATTATGTAGTCATCCTGTGTAATGATTATTTCTATGGATATTCTGTTTTGTTATTAGTTGCCGGTTGGCTGGCTGCCGCTGAGAAAGGTATTTTCCATTCGGGTGTCATGCAAGCCACGGCAACAATAGGTATACTGCGGCCAGCCTTTATGGGAACTGTTATGCGTATTTTTGTTGTTTTGCTTTTGGTGTTTCTGGCCGGGTGTTCTCAACCAGCGGATGACGTCATCCGTATCAGTGGACCGACCATGGGGACGTCCTATCATATTCTCTGGGTCGGGCAGGACCAGAACGCTGCAGCCGGTATTCAGGCGCAGATCGATCAACGCCTGGCTGATATTAACCGCAGCATGTCAACTTACGACCCGAACTCCGAATTATCTAAGCTGAATCAGGGGCGTTTGCCTGTGTCTGACGGCGGCTGGACAGTATTATCTGAAGACCTCTTTGCAGTCCTCACTGACGCTGCGGAAATTCATACGAAAAGTCGTGGACTATTTGATGTTACCGTTGGCCCATTGGTGAATCTCTGGGGATTTGGCCCGACTCCGGCCACTGATGAGGTGCCTTCGGATGCTGCTATCGCTGCGGCGCTGGCGCAGACCGGGCCGGAAGCCATTGAGCTGAATGCCGCGACATCAGCGGTAAGGCTGCAAAAGCCTCTGTATATCGACTTGTCAGCTATTGCCAAAGGCTGGGCGGTAGACGAACTGGCGGATCTTTTGCGTACTCAGGGCATCTCACGTTTTATGGTTGAAGTGGGTGGTGAGGTGCATACCTCTGGTGTGAAGCCGGATGGTTCTCTCTGGCGCATTGCGGTAGAGCGTCCGGGTAGTATGCCCGATGTTCGCGGCATAGAACTGGTGATTGAGCCTGGTGAGATGGCGGTCGCAACGTCCGGTGATTACCGCAATTATTTTGAAGAAAATGGTGTGCGCTATTCTCACACCATCAATCCTTTTACCGGTCGCCCGATTGTTCATCGTCTGGCTTCGGTAACCGTTGTCCATGAATCAGCCGGTATGGCGGATGGCTGGGCAACCGCTTTAAATGTTGCAGGCCCGGATGTCGGCATGCAACTGGCCGAGCAGGAGCAACTGGCTGTTTTTATGATTGTGCGCGCTGATGATGGCTTTTATGAACTGGCTTCCAGTCGTTTTCGTCAGCTGTTTCCACATTATCAGTCAGTTGAACACTGACTTACGAGGATCTGATTATGTTAACAATGTTGGTTGCGTTCGCCGTTATGCTGCTGATCGTTGCGGCAATGGCCATTGGTGTATTAGTTGGCCGTAAGCCAATCAGTGGTTCCTGTGGCGGCATGAGCGCCATCGGTATGGATGGCGCCTGTGATGTTTGCGGTGGCGACAAAAATAAATGCGAAAAAGAAAGCAAAGAGGCTGCTGAGCAGTCGTCTGGCGCAGATTTCTATGATGCGACTAAGCGCTAATCATGCGGAATAGGTATTTTCACCTACAATAACAGCTGTCTATGATAGCTGCGGCAGGCCTCAACATACGGCCTGTCGCACACTTTAAACCGCAGTCTATTCTGCGGAAATCCGACGGAATGATGGAGTAAACAGGCATGGCAGATTATCACTACGACGTCGTTGTTATAGGTGCAGGCCCCGCCGGGGAAGGTGCCGCAATGAACGCCGCCAAAAAAGGCAAAAAGGTGGCGGTCGTCGAGGATAAAAGCATGGTCGGCGGAAACTGTACCCACTGGGGCACAATTCCTTCAAAAGCGTTGCGTCATGCTGTTAAACAAATCATTCAGTTCAACACCAATCCGATGTTCCGGGAGATTGGCGAGCCGCGCTGGTTTTCTTTCCCGCGGGTATTAAAAAATGCTGAGCGTGTAATTGCCAAACAGGTAAAGCTGCGCACTGAATTTTACGGGCGCAACCGCATCAGCGTGTACACCGGTAACGCAAAATTTGCCGATGCCAATACCATTGATGTTTACCATGGCAGCATGAGCAATACCCGCTTGCATGCGCAGGAAATTGTTATTGCCACCGGTTCCAGCCCATGGCGTCCGGACAATATTGATTTTACCCACCCGCGTATTTACGACTCAGACACCATCCTGCAGCTGGAGCACACGCCGCGCACCATTATTATTTATGGCGCCGGGGTTATTGGCTGTGAATATGCCTCTATTTTTTCCGGTCTGGGCGTAAAGGTAGACTTAATTCACCCGGGTGATCGTCTGCTGAATTTCCTTGATGATGAAATTTCAGATGCCCTCAGTTATCACCTGCGTGATAAAGGTGCATTAATCCGTCACAACGAGCAATTCGATTCAGTCGAAGGCAATGAGCGTTATGTGACGATGGTGATGGCGTCTGGCAAAAAAGTAAAAGCGGATGCCTTCCTCTGGGCGGCAGGGCGCAGCGGTAATACCAAAGGTCTTGGGCTGGAAAATATTGGCCTGAAACCAAATGGGCGCGGTCAGATCGATGTCGATCATGAATACCGCACGGCCATTTCCAATGTCTATGCGGTAGGTGATGTGATTGGCTGGCCATCGCTGGCTTCTGCAGCCTACGATCAGGGGCGTGCAGCGGCAGCCATTATTGCTTCACCGGAAGATTTCCGTTTTGTCGATTCGGTTCCAACCGGGATTTATACCATTCCGGAAATCAGCTCGGTTGGTAAAACTGAGCGTCAGCTGACGGAAGAAAAAATTCCGTACGAGGTAGGGCAGGCCTTCTTCAAAAATCTGGCCCGCGCACAAATCACCGCCGAAGGCGTTGGTATGCTGAAAATATTATTCCATCGCCAGACGCTGGAAATTCTTGGCATTCATTGCTTTGGTGACCAGGCGGCTGAAATTGTGCACATCGGTCAGGCAATTATGAGTCAGAAGGGCGAAGGGAATTCACTGAAATATTTTGTGAACACCACCTTTAACTATCCGACCATGGCAGAAGCTTATCGGGTTGCCGCACTGAATGGTTTGAACCGCCTGTAAGTGTTCAGATGCATGTTCAGAGCAATAAAAAAGCCGCTTTTGCGGCTTTTTTATTGCTCTGTTTTTATTGCCCGGGTTTTATGCCTGATAAGTATGAATGCGCAGGCTGGGCAAAAATGCTTCGTCGCTGATTTTCTGATCACCACGTTGCTGGCGGGTGCGTCCGCTTGGTGGTTCGGGTGGTATTTCGTTAAACGCCGGCAGTTGTGCGTCGGAGCCTGTGATAAATAATGGCAGCGCCAGATTCATGGCTTTTTTGCTCAGGCCTGACTCAGGTTTAAATACCAGATTAGCCCGCACCACGGGTGCCAGGGTTTGTATCTGTGCCAGTTGCAGGTGAGCCGGTAACTGCGCCAGTTTATTCAGCTGCACCTGGATATGTGTTTTTTCTTCTCCCAGCTCCAGCAGTTTTTCCTGCGCCTGCTGAACACTGATTTTTTTAATGCTGCGGCCGTTGACGTACCAGCTGAAGCCGACTTTTTGCGGGCAATGTTCAAGCAGCGGAATATGACGGAAACACTGTTTTAAATGGATGCGTTTAAGGCCGGCAAAGGTCAGGGATTCACGCAGAGAATCGTGGCGCTGGCCAAGCTGGCTGTAATGTTCCAGCCAGTCATTATTGTCCAATTCCTGACGCACCTGCTGCACGGCTTTGCGGAAACGGTCTTTCTGCAGATTGATGGCCCGGATTTGTTCTGCAATTTCTGCATTGGCCATGACTAAGCCGTGGCGGCTGCGGGTTTCGCGGCCATCCTGACCATCGCGATACCACAGGTCACAGATAATATCGGTCAGAAACTGCAGCTGGCTGGTTGCTTTCTGCTCGCCGGGATTAAGCGGAATCCAGAGAGTGGGGCGGGCGTCCTGTAATTGCTGGCGCAGTGTCTGTAATGCAGCCACCAGGGCATCAAATTCGCTGGTCAGATCGCTGATCACTGAGAATCTCGGGCTTCCAGTTTGGCACGGATAAACTCGCTGTGAGGAACGTACAGCAGTTCTGCGATGCGGCGGATAATGTGCTCTTCGTATTTATCCAGCCCGTTGCTGCTGTAGGCAACCTGCCACAGCCCGGTCATCAGCCGGAACTTGGCCGCGGCATCCAGTTGCTGATTGATGACCGCAGTAAACTGAAACAGATCGCTGGATATTTCCACCCGCTGCAGAGCATCCTGCAGCAGTTCGCTGCACTCGCTGCTGCTCAGGTTAAACAGGTTTTTCAGCACCAAAGTCAGTGCCTGTTCTTCCTCTGCATCGATGCTGTGATCAGCGCGCATGACTTCGGCCAGCAGCGCTGCACAGGCCAGATTGATGTGGTGGGGTTCCGGACGCTTTTGTTCGTCACGAAACAGGCTCAGCAGGCGTTCAATCACAGTAACTGACTCAGGCGTTGTTCAAGTAATTGCTGATCCGCGGCAAAGCGGCGGATGCCGTCGGCCAGTTTTTCGGTGGCCATGGCATCTTCATTCATCGCCCAGCGGAACTGCGCTTCGCTGACGCTGTGTTTGGCGATTTCAGAGTGGGCTTGCGCCGGGTTCAGCTGTTGCGGCAGATCGCCAGCAGAGCTGCTGAGCTGGGCCAGAAGCTCCGGGCTGATGGTCAGCTTGTCGCAACCGGCCAGTGCTTCCACTTCGCCGGTGTTGCGGAAGCTGGCACCCATTACCACCGTCTTGTAGCCGTGAGCTTTGTAATGGTTGTAAATCTGGCTGACTGAAATAACACCCGGATCGGCTTTGCCGCTGTAATCGGCGTCCGGCTTGCTGGCTTTGTACCAGTCGAGAATACGGCCGACAAACGGAGAAATAAGCGTTGCCCCGGCTTCGGCGCAGGCTACGGCCTGGCTGAAGTTGAACAGCAGGGTCAGGTTACAGTGAATGCCTTCCTGCTCAAGTATGCGCGCGGCCTGAATGCCTTCCCAGGTGGAAGCGATTTTGATCAGAATGCGTTCGCGGCCAATGCCGGCATCGGCGTACATCTGAATCAGCTTGCGTGCTTTGGCAACGGTTGCGGCGGTATCAAAGGATAAACGGGCGTCGACCTCGGTGGAGATCAGGCCGGGGATGATGTTCAGAATTTCGCAACCAATCGCCACGGCGATTTTGTCACAGGCGTTCACAATCAGGCTGTCGCTGTTATGGATGCCTTGCGCCCACTGCAGTGAGTGACGGATGAGATCCTGGTAGGCCGGCAGTTCAGCCGCTTTCAGAATCAGTGACGGGTTGGTGGTGGCATCCTGCGGTTTGTGCTGGCGGATGGCGTCGATATCACCGGTGTCGGCAACGACAACGGTCATGGCTCTCAGGGCGTCCAGTTTGCTCATGGGGTTCCAAAACCTTATTTGCGGCAGCAGGGCCTTGCTGTGGCGGGCTATGCTGAAGTTTGATCGGATACTGAGTAGAGTGTCGCAATGACGGTACAAGGTCAATGCGGCCCTTGCCTTTCTCTGTTAAAAAAGCATTTCAATACAAACACTTGGGGATGGATTATGAAAGTTTTCAGCAGCATTGCGTTATGGCTGATCAGTGTGGTTGCTCTGGCCGGTGAGCCGGTCTGGATTGATGTGCGCACCGCCGATGAATTCAATGCCGGGCATGTTGGTGTTGCCCATCATATTCCTCACCAGCAGATGGCGGAGCAGATTGGCAAACTGAAGCTGGAAAAAGACGCCGATATCTACCTGTACTGTAAGTCCGGCCGCCGGGCAGGCATTGCCCGCGATGCGCTGCTGGAGCTCGGCTACACCCAGGTCACTAATGTCGGCGGTCTGGGCGATGCGCTACGCCTGAAAGCGGAAATGGATAAGAAAGCAAAGGCGGCTAAGTAAGCCGTCAAAATCCGGCCGCCGGCAACCGTAATTGGCGCTGAGGATTAATAACCCATCAGCGCCAATGCCTGTTCAAGCACTTCAACACCGGAAGTACGCTTCGGTGCCTGCTCGCTCAGATGGCGACGGTACAGGCGCGCGCCAGGCTGACCATTGAACAGCCCCAGGGTATGGCGGCTGATATGGTGCAGGGTGGCACCTTTACTCAGCTGCTGTTCGATATAAGGGTAGAGGCTGCGTACGATGGCGGCCTTGTCGATGGCAGCCGGGCTTTCGCTGTGTTCTGAGGTCGCGGAGTAATAACGCTGATCCACTTCGGCCAGAACCGACGGGTTATGGTACGCCTCGCGACCAAGCATCACGCCATCAACATGGGGCATCAGCTCTGCAATCTGCTCGTGGGTGGTGATGCCGCCGTTGATCAAAATCTCCAGCTGCGGAAACTCCTGTTTCAGGCGGAATACTGTGTCGTATTGCAGCGGTGGAATTTCGCGGTTTTCCTTCGGCGACAGGCCCTGCAGAATGGCTTTGCGCGCGTGCACAATAAAGGTCTCACAGCCTGCATCGGCGACGGTGCCGACAAAATCACGCAGCTGTTCATAGCTGTCCTGATCATCGATGCCGATACGGTGTTTGACGGTGACATCAATACTGGTTGAGTCTTTCATGGCCTTAACGCAGTCGGCCACCAGCTGCGGGTGAGCCATCAGGCAGGCGCCGATCATATTGTTCTGCACCCGGTCGCTGGGACAGCCCACGTTCAGGTTAACTTCGTCATAGCCCCATTCTTCGGCAAAGCGCGCGCACTGGCCCAGCGCCTCCGGATTGCTGCCACCCAGCTGCAGAGCGACAGGATGCTCAAGCTCGTTGTATTCAAGGAAGCGTTCACGGTTGCCGTGAATCAGGGCGCCGGTTGTGACCATTTCGGTATAGAGCACGGCATGACGTGTCAGCTGGCGCCAGAAATAGCGGCAATGGCGGTCAGACCACTCCATCATCGGAGCGGTGGTAAAGGTTCGGTCGATGTGTTTTCTGGTCATGGCTGGCGATCGTTATCCGCAGGGTTTTGCAGCAGGGTGGTGCAGGCTTTCAGGTAGCGGCTGCGGTTTATCAGCAGATGCCAGCGTTTGCCGCCAACCTGACGCCAGAGAATGGCGCCGCGGATACCAGCCAGCAGCAGCGCACGTACGCGGTTGGCAGTGTGGGCATTCTGCAGGTGTGTCGGGTTGCCGGTGACGTGAATGCGGAAGCTGAGATTGCTCAGTGTCTGCTTATACAGGCCTGCCAGTGCAGCGACGGTGTTTTCATGTCCGACAGAAAAATGATCAGCCTGACGCGAGGCACTCTGGATGCCATCGCCCAGCGCGGCCATCATCGCTGGTTTCTGACGCAGCTTGCGCTCCAGGTGCAACAGGCTCAGGGCGTAGCGGGTAACGTCAGGGCTGACGCCCTGCATTGAACGATTGAGCATGGTACCCAAGTGGTTCAGGCCGACGTTCAGGCTGGTATGAGGGTTGCCGTAAACATCGCTGAAATGCTGCGGTGACTGAATAAACAGGGCGCGTAACAATGGCTCGGATGAGTCGGCAGGGATGTCCCCGGTCCGGGCTAACTGTTCAACCAGCACCGCAGCCTGTACCACGGCAGCCAGGGCAATGGCTTGCTCTTCATTGCGGGAAAGCATCATTCGTTATCACCGGTCTGTTCAATAACCCCGCCACCGAGGCAGGTTTCGTCAACATAAAACACCACCGACTGGCCGGGAGTAATAGCCCGCTGTGGCTGATCAAAGGTAATGCGGTACTGGTTGCCATCACGTTCGATCAGGCAGGCCTGATCATCCTGACGGTAGCGCACTTTGGCGCTGCAGCGCAGTGGCAGTTCAGGTTCGCCATTAACCCAGAAAACCTGTTCGGTGGTCAGCCAGTCTTTGAACAGTAATGGGTGATTCTTGCCCTGAACGGCGATCAGAACGTTCCGCTCCAGATCTTTGCCGGCAACAAACCAGGGTTCATCCGGATAGCCGGCCAAACCACCGATGCCGAGCCCCTGACGCTGACCTAAGGTGTGGTACATCAAGCCCTGGTGGACACCGATGTCTTCACCTTTGTCGGTCTCAATGCGGCCGGGCTGGGCCGGCAGATATTGCTTAAGAAAATCGCTGAAACGGCGCTCACCGATAAAGCAGATGCCGGTGGAGTCTTTTTTACCTGCGGTGATCAGCCCCTGTTCTTCGGCGATACGGCGCACTTCCGGTTTTTCCAGTTCACCAACCGGAAACAGGGTCTGGCGGATTTCGGCTTCACCGACGGCATGCAGGAAGTAGCTCTGATCTTTATTGCCATCGAGTCCTTTGAGCAGATAGGTGTGGCCGTCTTTATCGAGGCGGCGCACATAGTGTCCGGTGGCGATCAGATCGGCACCCAGCACCTTGGCGTAATCAAGGAAGGCTTTGAACTTGATTTCACGGTTACAGAGGATATCCGGATTGGGCGTACGGCCGGCTTTGTATTCGTTGAGGAAATACTCGAACACATTGTCCCAGTATTCGGCAGCAAAGTTGGCCTGATGCAGCTTAATACCCAGGGTGTCACACACCTGCTGGGCATCGGCCAGATCTTCTTTGGCGGTGCAGTATTCTGTGCCGTCGTCTTCGTCCCAGTTCTTCATGAACAGGCCTTCGACCTGATAGCCCTGCTCAAGCAGAAGGTAAGCGGAAACAGAGGAGTCGACGCCGCCGGACATGCCGACAATGACTTTGGTTTCAGAAGGCGTTTTCATGATTAAGGGTGCTCTACAATAACGTCCAGAGGGTAACGCTTCCCGGCGAGATAATCCTCAATACAGGTCAGAACCATCGGGCTGCGCAGCTGTGTGCTTGTGCGCAGTTCATCAATGCTCAGCCAGCGCGGGCCAATAATGCCATCATCGAGCACGGCGCCTTCTACCGCATGCAGCGCCCGGGCGAACAGGCAGTAGCGGTGGTAGGTCACCTGATTGGCCGGGGCGGTGTAGGTGTACAGGCCAACCAGGCCTTCAGGCTCCACCAGCCAGCCGGTTTCTTCCAGGGTCTCGCGCCGTGCCGCGTCGATAACGGTTTCGCCTTCTTCTATATGTCCGGCTGGCTGATTGATTACCTGCTGGCCGAGGCTGATTTCTTCAACCATAAGGAAGCGGCCTTCGTGTTCGACGATGGTGGCAACGGTGGCATGTGGAGTCCAGCGCTCAGACATGAGACATCCTGATAAAAAAGGGGCAGGGAGTTTACCCGAAATAAGGGCGCTTGCTCAAATCAGCGCGGTTTACGTGCCGTGCTGATTTTGCGCCTGCCACGCTGCTGTGTGGTCGGGCGGGATTTACCCGGCGTCGGGGCTGGCATGTGTACAGTTTCTTTACGGTATTCGCCAGGCTGCAGATCACCCAGAGACCAGGGGCCAATACTGGCGCGTACCAGACGCAGGGTCGGGTGTCCGATATGAGCAGTCATGCGCCGCACCTGACGGTTGCGGCCTTCACGGATGCGGATCTCAAGCCAGCTGGTGATGTCGTTGGCGCGCTGGCGGATGGGCGGATGGCGGGGCCATAGTGGCGGCTCTTCAATAATGCGGGCGCCAGCGGGGCGGGTCGGCCCGTCTTTTAAGGTGATGCCGCTGCGCAAGGCCTGCAGAGCGGCATCATCCGGAATCCCCTCAACCTGAACCCAATAGGTTTTTTCCATCTTGTGCTGCGGGTCGGCGATGCGCGCCTGCAGTTGGCCGTTGTCAGTCAGAAGCAGCAGGCCTTCGGAGTCGTAATCGAGGCGGCCGGCCGGATAAGCGCCGGGTAGGTCAATATGCGCCTTGAGCGTGCAGCGCCCCTCAGAGTCACTAAACTGGGAGAGGACGTTAAAAGGCTTGTTGAGCAGTATCAGGGTGGCCATGGCTTTGTCTGGTTGGTTCTGTAAGAAAACTACTTATTCTTTCGTCTAGCTTGCATTTTTTGTAGAAAAACTACAAATTACCGCCCCGGACTCTATGAGTCGCCGGAACTAATCCCCGGCACCGATGCGGTTGACTGTCCCAGCATAAGCAGGACAGATCCCGAACCGGAGGCTTTATTGTACAGGAAATGCGGTGGCCAAAAGCTACCCGCCTGTTAAGCCTCATGCGAAACAGCAATCAGCTACCATGCGATAGGAGTAACAATGTCCACCGATACCCCAAAGATCATTTACACAGAGACCGATGAAGCGCCGGCACTGGCAACCTACTCTCTGCTTCCGATCGTTAAGGCATTTACTCAGTCTGCTGGTATTGCTGTTGAAACCCGCGACATCTCTCTTGCCGGCCGTATTCTGGCTGCTTTCCCGGAATACCTGACCGAAGAACAACGTCAGTCTGACGACCTGGCAGAGCTGGGTGCTCTGGCGAACCGTCCTGAAGCCAACATCATTAAGCTGCCAAATATCAGTGCCTCTGTGCCGCAGCTGATTGATGCCATCAAAGAATTAAAAGCCAAGGGTTTTAAAATCCCCCGTTATCTGGAAGAGCCGGAAACTGAGGAAGAAAAAGAAGCTAAGCGCCGTTACGACAAAATCAAAGGCAGTGCGGTAAACCCGGTATTGCGTGAAGGCAACTCAGACCGTCGCGCGCCAGCCTCGGTTAAACAGTACGCCCGCAATAATCCTCACAGCATGGGTGAATGGTCTGCGGATTCTAAAACCCATGTTGCCCACATGGATCATGGCGATTTCTACGGCAGTGAAAAGTCGGTAACCATGGCAGCGGCGACCGATGCCCGTATTGAATTCATCGCCGCTGATGGTGAAAAAACGGTTCTTAAAGCCAAGCTGCCGCTGCTGGCTGATGAAGTTATCGATGCTTCAGTGATGAGCCGTAAGGCACTGCGTGAATTTTTTGCCCGTGAGTTTGAAGATGCGCGTCAGCAGGGTGTACTGCTGTCTGTGCACCTGAAAGCCACCATGATGAAAGTATCCGATCCGATCATCTTTGGTCATGCGGTATCTGTATTCTTCTCTGATGTGTTTGAAAAATACGCCGAAACCTTTGATGAGCTGGGCATTAATCCAAATAACGGTCTGGGTGATTTGCTGTGGAAACTGCGCCATCTGCCAGAAGAGCAGCGTGCTGCCATCGAAGCCGATATTCAGGCGTGTTACAGCAAGCGTCCTGAGCTGGGTATGGTGAATTCCGATAAGGGTATCACCAACCTGCATGTACCAAACGATGTGATTGTTGATGCGTCTATGCCAGCGATGATCCGGGCGTCTGGTAAATTCTGGGATAAAGAAGGTGGTCTGCAGGACACCAAAGCCATTATTCCGGATCGCTGCTATGCCGGCGTGTATCAGGAAACCATTAACTTCTGTAAGAAAAATGGTGCGTTCGATCCGCGCACAATGGGCAGTGTGCCTAATGTTGGCCTGATGGCGCAGAAGGCGGAAGAATACGGCTCACACGATAAAACCTTCGAGATTCAGGCTGATGGCCGCGTTCAGGTCGTCGACGCTGGCGGTAACGTATTGCTTGAGCATGCCGTAGAAGAAGGCGATATCTGGCGTATGTGTCAGGCCAAAGATGCACCGATTCAGGACTGGGTGAAGCTTGCAGTAACCCGTGCCCGTCTTAGTGATACGCCAGCGATTTTCTGGCTGGATAAAAACCGTGCTCATGATGCACAGCTGATTGCCAAGGTTGAGAAGTATCTGGCTCAGCACGATACTTCGGGTCTGGATATCAGCATTATGACCCCGGAAGAAGCGACTCGTGTAACCCTGCAGCGCCTGAAAGAAGGCAAAGATACGATTTCCGTTACCGGTAACGTTCTGCGTGATTACCTGACGGATCTGTTCCCGATTATGGAGCTGGGCACCAGCGCCAAAATGCTCTCTATCGTGCCATTAATGGCTGGCGGTGGTCTGTTTGAAACAGGTGCCGGTGGTTCTGCACCTAAGCATGTACAGCAGTTACTGGAAGAAGATTTCCTGCGCTGGGATTCGCTGGGTGAATTTATGGCATTGTCGGCCTCTCTCGAACATCTGGCGCATGCTACCGGCAATGATAAAGCTCACGTGCTGGCAGAAACTCTGGATCTCGCAACAGGTCAGGTGCTCGACAATAACAAATCGCCATCCCGTAAAGTGGGTGATATTGATAACCGCGGCAGTCATTTTTATCTGGCGCTGTATTGGGCAAAAGCACTGGCTGAGCAGACTAAAGATGCTGACCTTCAGTCATGCTTTGCGCCGCTGGCGAAAAAACTCTCGGATAACGAAGCGGCAATTATGGCTGAGCTGTCCGCAGTGCAGGGTAGCAAAGTTGACATTGGAGGTTACTATCGTCCGGTGCCGGCTTTGGCAGAGAAGGCGATGCGTCCAAGTGCAACGTTGAATGCAGCCATTGATGGCCACTCCTGCTGATCAGTTAAGCAACATAAAAAAACCGCCGAAAGGCGGTTTTTTTATGTCCGTTTGTCTTGTCGTGCATGCAGCCTGATGAGATCAGGCTCCCTCGGGAGCAAATGAATGCTCGTCTGAAGTTTCGTTATCAGCCGAAGCTGCATCAGTCTCTAGAGCGCGGATGTTAATAGCATGGGTGCCTTTATCGCTGGGCTTGGTGTCAAACTGAACGGCCTGGCCAGCTTTCAGTGTGCGGTAGCCATCCATCTGGATGGTCGAGTAATGGGCGAACAGGTCTTCATTGCTGTCATCAGCAAGAATGAAACCGTAGCCTTTTGCGTTGTTGAACCATTTTACCTTCCCTGTTTTCATTATTATGCCTCCCTTGCATGCCTTACGACTGAAATAAGCTCTGGCTTACTACCCATGGCTGAATAACACACTAACCCCACAAAAACAGAGCGTCAAGCGTCCATAAGTGGTCTTTATTTGCATTCACACTTGTTATTGTTTGGGGCGCCCGCATTTAACAAATAATACCCTGGAAGCATTGCTGTGCTAGAGGTGTGGGGGGCAGAGGGTTATCATGCCAGCAAAATGCAACGATTCTATCAGGCTATGCACCACATCTTTGATTCTCAACTAAACTTACAAGCAGAAGATCCTTACTCCAATGATCATGGCGGGGTGGTAACTGAAGCGGTAAAGCCGGCTCTGAAAAAGCCCCCTATGTATTGTGTGGTTATGATGAATGATGACTACACACCCATGGAGTTCGTAGTTGAAGTGTTGCAGCGTTTTTTCAGTAAAACGCCAGAGCAGGCAACGCAGATTATGTTAACGGTTCACACTAAAGGCAGTGCAGTTTGCGCAATACATACGAAAGACGTAGCGGAAACTAAAGCGGCTGTAGTGAATCAATATGCAAGAGATTGTCAGCATCCATTGATGTGTGAAATTTCTCCGGCAGATGACTGAGGTTAGGAGGCAATATGCTGAACCGAGAGTTAGAGCAAACACTGAATGATGCATTTAAGGATGCTCGCTCGAAACGTCATGAATTTATGACGGTAGAACACCTGCTTCTGGCCTTGCTGGATAATGAGGCGGCAGCGTCTGTGCTGGAGGCCTGTGGCGCAGACATCACCAAGCTGCGCAAAGAACTGCAGGAGTTTGTTGACTCCACTACACCACTGATTCCTGAGCATGATGGTGAGCGGGAAACCCAGCCAACGCTGGGATTTCAGCGCGTACTGCAACGGGCCGTATTTCATGTTCAGTCGTCCGGAAAGTCTGAAGTTACCGGGGCAAATGTTCTGGTTGCTATTTTCTCTGAACAGGAAAGTCAGGCCGTTTACTTCCTGAAACAACAGAATATCGCCCGTATTGATGTGGTGAATTACATCTCTCATGGAATTTCTAAAGTATCCGGCCCGGATGAGTCTTCTGACCACCTGTCCGAAGGGTCGGAAGAGGAAGCTGAGAACAGCAGTAAAAGTGCGCTGGAAGGTTATGCAACCAACCTGAACCGTTTGGCGCGGGAAGGTAAGATTGATCCGCTGATTGGTCGTGATTACGAGGTCAGTCGTCTGGTGCAGACACTGGCCCGCCGGCGCAAAAATAATCCACTGTTAGTTGGCGACTCCGGTGTTGGTAAAACCGCCATTGTTGAAGGTCTGGCCAAGCGCATTGTTGATCACGATGTGCCTGAGGTTATTGAGGATGCCGTTGTTTACAGTCTGGATATGGGCGCGCTTCTTGCCGGAACAAAATATCGCGGCGACTTTGAAAAACGTTTTAAAGCCTTGCTTGCCGAACTGAAAAAACAACCGCATGGAATTTTATTTATTGATGAAATTCATACCATCATCGGTGCCGGTGCTGCATCCGGTGGCGTTATGGATGCCAGTAATTTATTAAAACCTCTGCTGAGTTCCGGTGAAATACGCTGCATTGGCTCTACAACCTTTACCGAATTCCGCGGAATTTTTGAAAAAGACAGCGCGCTGACCCGTCGCTTCCAGAAAATCGATGTAGCTCAGCCATCGGTTGAAGATACTTATAAAATTCTTAAGGGGCTGAAGTCCCGTTTTGAGGAGCATCACAATATTCGCTACACCGATAAGGCGTTAAAAGCGGCGGCTGAGTTGGCGGAGCGCTATATCACAGACCGTAATCTGCCGGATAAAGCGATTGACGTAATTGATGAAGTCGGTGCGCTGCAACATCTGTTGCCAGCGAACAAACGCAAGAAAGTGATCGGCGTGACTGAGGTTGAACAGGTCGTTGCGGCGATTGCCCGTATTCCGCCAAAAACCGTATCGGCTTCGGATAAAGAACTTCTGTTTAAGCTGGAAGATAAATTATCCATGGTGGTGTTTGGTCAGGATGAGGCGATCCAGACGTTATCGACAGCGATTAAAATGTCGCGTGCCGGACTTAATTCTCCGCAAAAACCCATTGGCTCATTCCTGTTTGCCGGGCCTACCGGTGTTGGTAAAACCGAGGTGTCGCGACAGCTGGCGAATGTTATGGGAATGGAATTAATCCGCTTTGATATGTCGGAATACATGGAACGGCATACTGTTTCCCGTCTGATCGGTGCGCCTCCGGGCTATGTAGGTTATGACCAGGGTGGTCTGCTTACCGAGGCAATTAATAAGAATCCACACTGCGTATTGTTATTGGACGAAATTGAGAAGGCCCACCCGGAAGTGTTCAATATTCTTCTGCAGGTGATGGATCACGGCACGCTGACGGATAACAATGGTCGCAAAACCGATTTCCGTAACGTGATTCTGATCATGACAACCAATGCCGGGGCGGAGCAGATGAGCCGCTCGAGTATTGGCTTTACCTTCCAGGATCACAGTACGGATGGTATGGAGGCGCTGAAGAAAACCTTTACGCCTGAGTTCCGCAACCGGATCGACAGTATTATTCAGTTCTCGCCATTATCGCGCGATACCATCCTGCACGTTGTCGATAAGTTTTTGGCAGAACTGCAGGGGCAGCTGGATGACAAACGCGTGCTGCTGAATGTCGATGACGATGCGCGCCAGTGGCTGGCTGAGCACGGCTATGATGAGCGCATGGGAGCTCGCCCAATGAGTCGTCTGGTTCAGGATAAAGTGAAAAAGCCATTGGCCGAGAAGATTCTGTTCGGCGAGCTTGCTCAGGGCGGGGAAGTGGATATTGCAGTCGAGGATGGAGAGTTGGTTCTGACAGTGCCCGAGGAGGTGCCAGCCTGATTGCTGTCACCTGCCGGGCATGTTGGCATCAGCGTGCCCGGTAGGTGATACGACCTTTGCTTAAGTCGTAAGGTGTTAATTCAACTTTCACCTTGTCGCCGGTCAGAATGCGGATGTAGTTCTTACGCATTTTTCCTGAAATATGAGCAGTCACAACGTGCCCGTTCTCCAGCTTTACCCGGAACATCGTATTTGGAAGCGTGTCGATTACTTCACCTTCCATTTCAATGTGATCATCTTTTGCCATTCGTCACCTGTTTAGACCTTGCACAACGCGGGCGCATTCTGCCTTAAATTTCAACAATAAGCAAAGCGCTATCCGTTTGTTGCGTTTCGGATGGTGGGAATCAGCTGTTGAGGAGGGACCATTGGCCTGCGCGGTAAGCCTCTAATGGCACAAACTGTCGCTTATAGTTCATCTTTCTACTGCCATTAACCAGATAGCCCAGATAGTTGAAAGACAGCCCGAGAGGTTGGCAGAGCTGGGTTAGCCTGAGAATCATCAGGGTGCCAAGGGAGCGTTGTGGCAATTCATCGCTGTAGAAGCAATAAACCGCTGACAACCCATCCTGCAAATGATCAAAAACCATGCAAGCAACCAGCTTTCCTCCCAGGCGCGCTGTCAGAAGGTCTGTTGTGCCGAAGTCGCTGACCAGAAAATCCGTGAATTGTCGGCGACTGGGTGGATACATATCACCATCGGCGTGCTGAGCATTAATGTACTGTTCAAACAGATTGTATATTTCATCGCTGTCGCTGGGTTTTTCGATGCGCAGCTGCAGGTCGGTATTTTTATTAAGAATGCGCCGCTGACTGCGGGAGGGCTGAAAGTCTTTAACCCGCAGGCGTACGGAAATGCAAGCCGAACAGGCCGGGCAGTCAGGGCGGTATACCAGGCGGCCACTGCGGCGGAAACCGTTAAGGCTGAGCAGTGTCAGGGTTTCCTGGTCGAGTTCGGCGCGAGGGTCAACATATAAACTCCGCGACTGCTGATCTTCAAGATAACTGCAGCTGTGGGTCTCCGGTGGTTGGAATAACATGATTTTTTTCATGCCAGCCACCCTGGCAGCATCAGTTGCAGTGGCTGCTCTGTTGCTTTCTGTAATATGCCTTCAAAAGCTTTGCGCTCAAGTTCAATAAGGCCAAATTGCCCCAGATGATCGGTTTTCATCTGACAGTCAATCAGCGTTACTCCGGAGGCAAACAATATCGGCGCTGCAGTGGCGAAAGCCAGTTTTGATGCGTTGCTGCGTCTCGAGAACATCGATTCTCCGAATACGGCGCTGCCGATGGTCAGACCATAAAAGCCGCCACATAGGTATCCGTCTGTGTCCCAGCATTCCACGCTGAACGCCCGCCCGGCCCGCTGCAATCTGCTGTAGCAGTCGATGATTTCATCGCAGATCCAGGTGCCGCTTTCATAGTCACGTGGCTGTGCGCAGGACTGAATAACGCTGTCAAAAGCCAGGTTGCAGCTGATACTGAGTTGCTCGCGGCGCAACAGTTTGCGCACCGTACGCGGCAGATGAAAACTTTCGGCGGTAATGACCGCGCGTGGGGCTGGGCTCCACCATAGCCGTGCTTCCCCCGGATCATTCCAGGGAAAGATCCCTTTACGGTAGGCGCTGTCCGCCCATAGCGGACTTACCCGGCCTCCGGCTGCGAGCAGGCCGTTGGGTTCGTTCAGGGCTTTTGACGTAGCCGGAAATACCGGCGGAAGGACTTCATCTAGCCAATCAATCATGATAAACCCGTGGTAAACTTCGCCTCTGAATAAGGGTAACGGGAAGGGTATTTTGCCAAAGGATACGTCTGAAGCAGGTTTTCAGCCAGCAACAACACCGGATTCTGCTTCTGCCGGCAGCTGGCAGCGGCGCCATGATGTTATTTTTTTGCTGCTGACGCTGGTCAGCCTGCTGCTCCTGCTCGCTCTGTTTTCGTATACCCCCTCCGATCTGGCCTGGTCCGCGGCGGGAGAGGGGGCAACTCATAATTCGGTTGGCCGTATTGGTGCGGTCATTGCCGACCTTCTTTTTCATGGCCTGGGTTACCTGGCTTTCGCTCTGCCTCTGCTGGTCATGGCCAAACTGTGGTTGCTGTTCCGCAAAGCTCCGCGACCCGGCGGTCGCATCTGGTTGTTGCGCACACTCGGCATGGTGCTCTCTGTCAGCATGCTGTGTGCGCTGGCTGAGATGAGTATCTGGCATGGCGAGGGTTTGCCTGTTGGCTCCGGTGGTATCGTTGGCAAGGTGATTGTGGGTGGTTTTCTGCCGCTGTTCAGCTTCGTTGGCTCAGCCATTATTTTTACCGCATTACTGGCTCTGGGGCTGATGCTGTTTCTTGAATTTTCCTGGCTGCAATTGTTCGACCGCCTGGGCGGATGGTTGCTGGAATTGCGTGAACGCAGTATCGCCCGTCGCCAGAGTGCACGGCATGTCAGCTCAGATGCAGTTGCGGTAACCGGTGATTATAACGACACAGATGATTATGAGAGCTCTGCTGAGCAGGCTGAGGCGGAGCCTGTCAAAGCTCCCGCAGGTAAAAAGGACAAAGCAACATCCGTAAGCACCAATAAACCAGGTGATGAGATCGCAGGTTTCGATCGTTTCTTCAGCCGAATGGATGCTGCTACAGCCGCTGCAGACGATGACGTCGAACCATGGCTTGGCGATCTGGATGTTTTCAGCAGCAGCGATGATCAGGTCGCGGCCAGTGATAACCTTGCAGTAACTGATCTGCCGCCACGCCAGGAAAAAACCACTCCGGCCGTCACGCCGGAGCCAGCGGCTGACACATCAGAAATCCCTCCATGGGAAGATACGCCGGTAAAAACCAAAACGGTAAATGCCGAGCCTGCGGAGGCTGTAATTCCTATTGAGCCTCTGGCGCGCAAAGAAAACCGCACCAGCGAGCGTGCTCAGCGTGAATTACAGGGAACATTGTTTAAGAGCGATCAGCCGTTGCCCTCCATCGCGTTACTTGATCCCCCGCGTAATGATCAGAAAAGCGGCTTCTCGCCCGAGCGTCTGCAGGAAATGTCGAAACTTCTGGTGCAGAAACTGGCGGACTTCGGCGTAAAAATCGAAGTGACTGCTGTGGCTCCGGGCCCGGTGATTACCCGCTTTGAAATTCAGCCGGCACCCGGCGTAAAGGCCAGCAAGATTTCGAATCTGGCCCGCGATCTGGCTCGCTCGATGGCGATGATCAGTGTGCGTGTGGTTGAGGTAATTCCCGGCAAGTCGGTCATGGGGATTGAAGTGCCCAACGAAGATCGCGCCGTGGTATCACTGTCTGAAGTTTTGTCATCAGAAGAATATGACCGCTCAAAATCGCCGCTGACGCTTGCCCTCGGACACGATATTGGCGGCAATCCGATCATTACAGATCTGGCAAAAATGCCTCACCTGCTGGTTGCCGGTACAACTGGTTCCGGTAAATCGGTTGGGGTGAACGCCATGCTGCTTAGCCTGCTGTTTAAATCGACACCGGATGAGCTGCGCCTGATTCTGGTTGACCCGAAAATGCTGGAATTGTCGGTATATGAAGGAATTCCGCACCTGCTGACGCCGGTCATTACCGATATGAAAGAAGCGGCCAACGGTCTGCGCTGGTCGGTTGCCGAAATGGAACGGCGCTATATGCTGATGGCCGCGATGGGTGTGCGTAACCTCGCCGGCTACAACAAGAAGGTCCGTGATGCTATCGAAGCCGGACAGCCGCTGACAGACCCTTTATGGCAGATCGATAAATCTTTTGAAACGACACCGCCAGCGCTGGAGCCTCTGCCTTATATCGTTATTGTGATCGACGAATTTGCCGACATGATGATGATGGTGGGTAAAAAGGTGGAAGAGCTGATTGCCCGTATCGCGCAAAAAGCCCGTGCCGCTGGTATTCATATGATTCTGGCGACTCAGCGTCCGTCGGTGGATGTTATTACCGGCTTAATTAAAGCCAACGTGCCGACCCGGATTGCGTTCCAGGTGTCATCCAAAATCGATTCTCGCACCATTCTTGATCAGGGCGGGGCGGAGCAACTGCTCGGACACGGTGACATGCTGTATATGCCACCGGGAAATGCATTGCCTGAGCGTGTGCATGGCGCCTTCGTTGACGATGATGAGGTTCACCGTGTGGTGGCCGAGTGGAAGCTGCGTGGCGAACCCAATTATATTGAGGAAATCACCAGCAGCGACGAAGATGGCGGCGGAGCTTTCTCACTGGAAGGCGGTGATGAAAAAGACGATCTGTATGATCAGGCGGTCGCCTTTGTCACCGAAAGTGGCAAATGCTCTATTTCCTCTGTGCAGCGCAAACTGCGCATCGGCTATAATCGCGCCGCACGCCTTGTAGAAACAATGGAGGCGGCCGGTGTTGTATCATCGCCGGCACATAATGGCTCACGTGAAGTGCTGGCGGGTGCGCCGCCGAATTACTGAGCGGATTTTATTTTGACGTACGCTAAACAAGTGGTAACCGACGTGTTTTTATCTGAATTCTTCCGCAAATATTTGCTGATTTTTATGGGTGCTTTAACTTTCAGCCTGCCTTCCGGTGCGCAATCATCCGGCGACGCCTTAGCGGATTTTTTACTGCGCCTGAAACAGCTGCAGAGTCTTGAATCCTCTTTTGTGCAGACCACCCGCGATACATCCGGACGCATTCTGCAACAGATGAGTGGCAGTCTGACCGTCGCCAAGCCCGGAAAAATGCGCTGGCAGACAGATGCACCTTTTGAGCAGCTGGTTGTTTCTGATGGCAAGCTGATCTGGATTTACGATATGGATCTGGAGCAGGTAACTATTCGCGACATGGATCAGCGTGTTCAGGAAACTCCGGCTTTGCTGCTGAGCGGCAGTACTGCCGATGTTGAAAAAAGTTTTGTTGTTGCTAAAGAAGTGGCCAGCAACGAAATTATTTTCCAGCTGGTACCCAAAGATCCGAGCCAGTTGTTTGAGTCGCTGGAATTTCATTATCAGGGCAAAAACCTTAAGCGCATGATGATTTACGATGCGGCCGGTCAGGTGACGGAAATTTCATTTTCAGCCGCCAATGTAAACACCGCCGTAGATCCTTCCGCTTTTATATTTGATGTACCTGAAGGTGTGGACGTAATCGACGGACGCCATGGCATCTGATCTTTTCGGTAACCATACGCCCGCATACGAACCTTTAGCCTCAAGGCTTCGTCCGCAGCGGCTGGAACATTATATCGGCCAGGAACATGTTATCGGGCCGGGCACGCCATTGCGTAAATCACTGGATGCCGGGCAGCTGCATTCGGTTATTTTCTGGGGCCCGCCGGGCGTAGGTAAAACCACTCTCGCACGCCTGATTGCACAATACGTTGATGCGGCTTTTCTGGCCCTCAGTGCGGTAATGTCCGGGGTTAAAGAAATCCGTGAGGCAGTGCAGCGCGCGCAGCAATACCGTGCAACGGGTCGTAAAACGGTGTTGTTTATTGACGAAGTACACCGCTTTAATAAATCCCAGCAGGATGCCTTTTTACCCTATGTGGAAGACGGCACCTTTATCTTCGTTGGCGCGACAACCGAAAACCCTTCCTTTGAATTAAATAATGCCTTGCTGTCCCGTGCTCAGGTTTATGTTTTAAAAAGCCTGAGTGCGGAGCAGTTGCAGCAGATTTTGCAGCAGGGGATTGCGCAGCTTGATCCTGCGCCGCGAGCCAGTGCAGAAGCGTTGCAAATGATCGCCGATGTCGCCGATGGCGATGCACGGCGTGCTTTGAATATGCTCGAATTCGCGCTGCAGCTCAGCGGTGAAGATGATGAACTCAGTGTGGCGGTTGTTAAAGAATTGCTGGGTAATCAGGCGCGTCGCTTTGATAAAGGCGGTGAGGCTTTTTACGATCAGATTTCAGCGCTGCATAAATCGGTGCGCGGCTCGGACCCGGATGCAGCCCTTTATTGGTTTGCACGCATGCTCGATGGTGGTTGCGATCCTTTGTATATCGCCCGCCGGGTCGTGCGTATGGCCAGCGAAGATATTGGCAATGCCGATCCGCGTGCCCTGACGCTGTGTGTGAATGCCTGGGATGTGCAGGAGCGGCTGGGGTCGCCGGAAGGTGAGCTGGCCATTGCGCAGGCTGTTACTTATCTGGCCTGCGCCCCGAAAAGTAATGCGGTCTATAAGGCTTTTAACAAAGTGCGGGCGATGATCGCTTCGCAGCCAAGCTACGAAGTGCCTCTGCATTTACGCAATGCGCCAACCAAATTAATGAAGCAGCTCGATTACGGTGCGGAATACCGCTATGCCCATGACGAGCCGGATGCCTTTGCCGCCGGTGAAAATTATTTTCCGCCGGAACTGAAAGATACTCAGCTGTACGAGCCGGTAAACCGTGGGCTGGAAAGTAAGATACGGCAGAAACTGGAGCATCTTCAGCAGCTGAATCAGCAGTCCACACAACAGCGTTACCCACTGAGTGACGCAGGAGAGGGTGAATGACGTATCTGTGGATCGGCATCGGGGGTGCGCTCGGCGCCATTTCCCGTTATCTGCTGGCAACGGCCGTTTTCCGCTGGGCCGACAAGCCCTTTCCCTATGGCACCTTAACAGTGAACCTGCTAGGCTCCTTCGCCATCGGTATGGCCTATATTTGGCTGGTAGAACACCAGTGGGGCGGTGATCATCACAAGCAACTGGCGATGATCGGCTTCCTCGGTGCTTTTACCACCTTCTCTACGTTTTCATTAGAAAGTATTGCACTGCTGCAGCAGGAGCGTTGGCTGGCGATGGCCAGCTATGTCGGCTTCAGTGTTACAGGCTGTCTGCTGGCGACTGCCGCAGGCATGTGGTTATCTAAATCCTTGGTATAAGAAACAATGCTGGACGTTAAGTTTATTCGCGACAATCTGGATCAGGTAAAAGCAGCCCTGGCCAAGAAAGGCTTTATGTTTGATGAAGCCGAATTCACCCGCCTGGACGAAGCGCGCAAAGCCGCACTGACCAGCGCTCAATCCCTGCAGGCCGAGAAGAAAAAAGCGTCCAAACAGATTGGCGCATTAATCGGTCAGGGCATGTCTCCGGAAGATGCTAAGGCTCAGGTGATGGGCAGTATCGATTCCGATATCGGTGAAGCCGAGCTGGCAGCAAAACAGGCTGAGCAGAGTCTGCGCGAGTTGCTGATGAGCATTCCGAACGTGCCGCAGAACGATGTGCCATTTGGTTCTGACGAAAATGATAACGTTGAAGTGCTGACCTGGGGTGAGCCTGTTGCGTTCAGTTTCGAGGCCAAGGATCACGTTGATCTGGGCGAGCCGCTGGGCCTCAGCTTTGACGACGGCGCTCTGGTTGCCGGCTCCCGTTTTGTGGCGATGAGTGGCGCCATGGCGCGTCTGCATCGTGCTATTACCCAGTTTATGCTCGACACCCACAGCGAAGAACACGGCTACGAAGAGACCTATGTGCCTTACCTGGTCAATCGCCAGGCGCTGGAAGGTACCGGTCAGTTGCCAAAATTCGAGGAAGATCTGTTCAAGGTGCCGGGTGAGAAAGATTTCTACCTGATTCCGACGGCAGAGGTTCCGGTCACCAATTTGCTGCGCGACAGCGTGACGGACAAGACCCTGCCAATTAAAAAGGTGGCGCACACTCCGTGCTTCCGCAGCGAAGCGGGCAGTTATGGTCGCGATACCCGCGGCATGATCCGCCAGCATCAGTTCGACAAGGTAGAACTGGTGCAGTTTGTCCGCCCACAGGATTCTGATGCTGCGCTGGAAGAATTAACCGGTCATGCGGAAGCCATTCTGCAAAAGCTCAACCTGCCATACCGCAAAGTGATTCTGTGCGGTGGCGATCTGGGCTTTTCTGCAGCCAAAACCTACGATCTGGAAGTCTGGCTGCCAGGTCAGCAGAAATACCGTGAAATCTCTTCCTGCAGCACCTTTGGTGATTATCAGGCGCGTCGCATGCAAGCGCGCTGGCGCAACCCGGAAACCGGCAAGCCAGAGCTGCTGCACACCCTGAACGGCTCCGGTCTGGCGGTTGGCCGCACCATGGTTGCGATTCTGGAAAACTATCAGCAGGAAGACGGCAGTATAGTTGTTCCTGAAGCGCTGCGCCCTTATATGCGTGGCCTTGAAGTTATCCGTCCATGATGAATCTGCCCCTGGTTCTCCGGGGGAGTGCCCGGCCTTTTGTGCTGGTTGGGGGCGGCCAGGTTGCCGCCCGCAAGCTGCTGACATTACTGAAAGCCGGCGCTCAGGTTCAGCTGATTGCCCCCGAGCTGCACGCGGACATTGCCGCTTGTGCCGGAAATCCTCTCCTTAGCATCGAACAGCGCCCCGCCAGTCTAACCGAAACCTTTGATTCCGGTTCTCTGGTGGTTCTGGCGACCGATAACCATGCGTTGAACAAGCAGCTGGCAATCAACGCCCGCAAGGCCGGTTGTCTGGTGTGTCGCTGTGATGAAACTGAAGACAATGATTTTATCTTTCCGGCGGTAATCGACCGATCGCCGCTGCTTGTCAGTATTTCAACCAGTGGTGCATCGCCGGCATTAACACGCCATGTGCGTCAGCGTCTGGAAGCTTTTTTGCCGCAGGAATACCGCGACCTTGGAGCCTTTGCTGAGCGTCTGCGCGGGCAGATTAAGCAGCAGCTTGCTGCGCCGCTGCGAGCCGGGTTCTGGCGCCGCTGGATCGGCAGTCTGGCTCCTGAGCTGATACTGGCGCGACAGGCTGAGCGGGCCGAGGCTGTTACTGCAGAATTGCTGAATGGAGATGTTGAGGAGCAGGGCGAAGTCTACCTGGTGGGCGCCGGGCCCGGCGATCCGGATCTGCTCACGTTTCGTGCTTTGCGCCTGATTCAGAGTGCAGACGTGGTGTTTTACGACCGTCTGGTCAATCCGCTGATCCTGGACTTTATCCATCCGCAGGCTGAACGCTTTTATGTCGGCAAGGCAAAAAGTGACCATGCGGTACCACAGGAAGGGATTAACCAGTTGCTGGTTGACGCCGCCCGGAGCGGTAAAAAAGTACTGCGCCTGAAAGGCGGAGATCCTTTTATATTTGGCCGTGGCGGTGAAGAAATCGAGGAGCTGGCTGCGGCTGGCATTCCGTTTCAGGTGGTGCCGGGCATTACCGCAGCCAGTGGCTGTGCAGCCTATGCCGGTATTCCACTGACACATCGTGATCACGCACAAAGCGTGCGCTTTGTAACCGGGCACCTGAAGAACGGAACCTGTGACTTGCCCTGGCAGGAGCTGGTTCATCCGGGACAGACACTGGTGATATATATGGGGCTGAGTGGTCTGCCACATATTTGCGCCCAGCTGATGGCTGCCGGTATGGAGAAAACAACACCGGTGGCTCTGGTTGAGAAGGGAACCTTGCCAGACCAGAAGGTTCATGTCAGTACTCTGGAGGATATGCCTGACTACATCGCCGGACGCACCATTCAGGCGCCAACACTCACTATCGTCGGCTCAGTCGTCAGTCTGCATGAGCGGCTGAAATGGCGTTAAAAACCGACCTTTTCTGACGTTAGTCTGCCGCTTGCTGAAGCGGCAGAGTCAAAAATATGCACTATGCTTGGACTTAGTGGTTGTAACTATCAGGTCTGAGCAATGAGTCTTCTGAATTCTTTAAGTATTAAAACCAAAATCCTGTCTCTCACTGGCGTTGCGGTTCTTGGTTTTATCGTCAGTATTCTGGTGAATACCAATATGAATACGGCGAACTCTGAGCGTCTGCAAACGATTCAGAAGACCTTCTTCCCGGTGGTTGAGATTTCAAAGGCTAACCTTGTGCGCCTGTCCCGTCTTGAAGAGCTATTTTCCACCGCAGTGAGCACCGGTGAAATGGACTTTGTGAATGCCGCAGAAAAAGTCAGAAAAGAAGTTACTGACGCGCTGGCAAAGCTTGAAACCATTTGGCCGGAACGTGCTGCTGAGGTAGGCGATACCCGCAATGCATTTAATGCCTATTTTACCGCAGCTAAAAAACTGTCGGGTGGCATGATCGACGGCACACTGGAGCCATCGTTAATGTCGTCATCCATCGACACCATGAACACCGCTTTGGCGACAGCCCGAAAACTGATGCAGAAGTACAGCGATGATGGCCTTGAGGCGTTCAATCAGACGGTCGCCCAGTCTAATGAGGCCGCGCAGAATGCATTGTCTATCGGTTTGGTTGTTACTCTGGTAACGCTCGTGTTTCTCGCATTTGTTGCCTGGAGCACCAGCAGCTCAATCAATACCGCAGTGAGCAGCCTTCTGACATCCCTGAAAGATATTGCTTCTGGTGAAGGGGATCTTACCCGGCGTATATCCAAATCATCCAATGATGAAATTGGCGAGGTGGTTGATTGGTTCAATCAGTTTGTCGACAAACTGCATCGCAGTATTGGTGAGGTGGTTGCAACCACCAGACCTCTGAGTGGCGTATCCGGTGATCTTGGCAGCCTTACGTCGCAGACATCGCAGATAGCAGAGCAGCAAAACCGGGCAACCGAAGAAGTGTCATTTGTGGTCGATGAAATGGTTGCCAGTGTTAAAAATGTTTCCGTGAATGCCAGCTCCGCGGCTCAGGCGGCTCGGGAAGCAGATCAGGCCGCCAAGGAAGGTCGTACCATAGTTAATGATACGGTGAAAAGCATTAATGCTCTGGCCGGTGAAGTTGAGCGTGCCAGTGAAGTTATTCGCAAACTAGAAGCAGATACAGCAAACGTAGGCAGTATTCTGGATGTGATTAAAGGTATCGCCGAACAGACCAATCTGCTTGCATTGAACGCAGCCATTGAAGCTGCCCGCGCGGGTGAGCAGGGACGGGGGTTTGCGGTTGTTGCCGATGAAGTACGTACACTGGCTTCGCGTACCCAGGACTCGACGCAGGAAATTCAGGCGGTTATTGAAGAATTGCAGTCTGCTGCACGCTCGGCGGTTGAGGTGATGAGTTCCAGTAAAGAGCGGGCACAAACCAGTGTTAGCCAGGCGGCAAAAACTGATGAAAGTCTGCAGGCGATCACCAGTAAAGTTGAATCGATTACGGCGATGAACAGCCAGATCGCTTCCGCAACTGACCGTCAGGAACAGGCTGCGCACAGCATTAAAGATAACGTGGTCGGCATCAAAGATACCTCGGCGACAGCGATGGCCAGCATGCAGAAAGTGGCAGCGGCCAGTCGCTCATTGACGGAGATTGCGCAGACACTGCAGCGTATTACCGGGCAATTTAAAGTCTGAAGCATGGGTCGCTAAATATAAAAAAAACCGGCATCTTGCCGGTTTTTTTATGACTGCTGCTATTTCCATGGCCAGCCTTATACCAACAGGCTACAGTCTCTGTTGCTCCATGCGTCACGGCATCGTTGCAGGGCTGTATCAATATCATTGTTTCTTTCAATAGCGCACAGGGCCAGGGCCGCCGTCTGTAAGATAGCGCTGTTGGCATAAGTATTTTCTGCTTTCCCTTGCCATATCTGCGCCAGCCAGTCGATATCGGTGTTCTGGGGCTTATCATCAATGTGAGATGCCAGTTTCGGAATGTGAATTTCACCGGCTTCTTGTGCAAAAAAGCTCTGCGCAGTGCAGTCGCGTTCCGGATTAACTTCAAACTCGCCACCTTCTCCTTTAATCACCAGAGCATCATTCTGATTCAGTCGGGCAGCATCGATGTGAGTGAACGCGTAATTTGGATGAAATACCCCCTGAACGCTGGCAATGCCTGCAGGGGCAATGGTCTTCATTACCGTATTGATTGGCGAACGGACTCCGAGGATCGATTTCAGGGATAACCAGCGCTGCAGTTGCGGATTCAGCACAGAGCAGGGCAGATACATTAATGGTGCTGTCGCTGAAATCGACAAAATGTCATTCAGTGTGCCTGCAACCGGGATTCTGAAATGGGCAAAAACGTCGGCCATATAGAGGCGGCCGGAGGTATGGGCTTCGGTGCCATGAAACAGAATGCGATATCCCATCTGTGTCAGCAGTAGAGCAGACAGAAAACACCAGAATGGCTGGCGGCGTTTACCGGCGTAGCTTGGCCAGATCAGGTCGGCCGGAATATCAGCAGGCCATAGCTGATTAATAGCGGCAGCAAAGCCGGCCAGCTCTTCTGCGCTTTCTTCTTTGACGCGCATCAGCATGAAAATAGCGCCCAGCTGCTCTGGCTCATACTCACCGGCGAGCATCGTTTGCATGGTGAACTGAGCTTCTTCATAGGACATGCTGCGGCTGGCGTTTTTCCCGCGGGCCAGAATGCGGACGTAATCCGCCAGTTTGTGTTGCGAATTCAAAGGCAATTCTCCGGACGGGGCAGGCCTGCAATTTTGGCAGCCACTTTGGCCGGGCTGCCGGGGAATAATGTCAGCAGATAAATGCTGCCTGCTTTATCGGCACCGAGTGTCTGCTTAAGGTATTTGCTCAATGGACGCATCGCCGGAGCAAGATCGTACTGTTGGTAAAAGTCACGAAGCGCCCAGAGGATTTCCCAGTGATCCGGAGTCAGCTCAATGCCTTCGCTTTGGGCCAGCTCAGCAGCAACGGCCTCTGACCAGTCGCCCAGATTCTGCAAAAAGCCGTCCTTATCGAGTTGTAATTCGCTCATGGGGTTATAACTTCCAGCTCAGGGTGCGGGGATATTGCAGGCAGAGTTCGACCCACTGTGCATCATCAATGGCTATGGCTCCGGGGATCTCTGGCAGGCCTCTCTGGGTGCAGTCTGCGATGCGGTAGTAGCATGGATGACTGCTGTCCCAATTGGGCAGGGCGTATACGCCATCACCGATAAAGGCGATGGCATCTTCGCTGCTCAGGCTGCGTCTGAGATCATTTAAGCTGGATAGCTGACTGGTAAATAGCAGGTGCAGGGTCATATTAAAAACTCAGACAGTATTGGGCGCTGCTCAGTAACGATGGAATTTGAGGGTTGCTGAGAGGCTGAGCCAGTTTGTTTATGCTGGCCACTGGAATATTGAATGCCTGCAGGTCATCTTCAGCATAATAAACCGTCTCGCAGTCATACATTGGCAAGGCATTGATGATTTTTGCAGGCGATTTCCCGCCAGGCTTGCGCGCTTCCTGAGTGTTCAGCAGCCAGAATATGCCTGCTCCCTGAAACAGCAGGCTGATTTTATGCTCAAAGGCCGCCAGTGCCATTGCCATTTCCAGTGCTTCCGGGTCATTCCCTGGGGCGGTGCGAATTAAAATACAAACAGTGCTCATAAGCCCTCAGAAGTCGATGATACGGTCAGAATCCAGCGCTGCTTCGGCCATTTCGCCCAGTCCTGCAAGTTCAAAGCCTTCGGCCAGGGTGTCTGTGGGTAGGTTGTAGCGCTGCTGCTCTGTTTTGTCGACCACACCCCTGCGCAAGGCGTTAGCAATACAGACCTGTAGTGAAAAACCATGCTCAGTAGCCAGGGCCTGCCACTGCTGGCAGATGGACGGCTGCCCCTGCACCGGATTCTGTGTGCCCAGAGCGGCAAAAACGGCATCCTGATAGAAAAATACGCGCTGCAGAGTATGTCCCTGCGAGAGCAGGGATCGGGCAAATTGCTGCGCCAGAGTATGGGATATGCCGGAGTGCGGACTCTGGGTCAGAAGTAGTGAAAACGTGGCCATAACATGGGTCCGGAAAGGTTGCTGCTATGGTAATCGGCTGTGCCAATAATGCAAAGCGGAGGTTGGTTTTGCCGCTATCGTGTTGATTTATAAAAAAAAGTATTGACCCAAATTCTGGATTCAGTATTATACGCGCACTGTTCGGAGGGATGGCTGAGCGGTTAAAAGCACCGGTCTTGAAAACCGGCATAGGTTAATCCCTATCTAGGGTTCGAATCCCTATCCCTCCGCCAAATACCAAAAGGCCAGCGCATGCGCTGGCCTTTTTTTATGCCTGAAAAGCTCAGGAAAGAGTTGCCTGGATGAGCAGGTACAAGCTGCAGCCTGCAACCAGTGTGATAGCCAGCCACTCGGCCTGATAGATTTTTGCCAATAAGGCAGGGGAGACAGAAACCTCATCCTGATGTGAGGAGGAACGTTTGATAATCATGATGCAATTCCACTGCGATGACCTGCAGTAAGAATGACTTAGGTTTTATCCTAGTGATGTTGTAGTCGTGTACATATTCTGTATCGCTGAGTAATCAGTCACCGGCGTTGTGTGATTATCTTTTACCCAGCATTTCATTGATAAATTCACATACTGAACGCCCCAGGGCGTTCAGATTGTATCCCCCTTCGAGGATGGCCATCCACGGAATATTGCGCGAGGCGGCATATTCCTGAATCCAGCGCCCAATCCAGCGATAGTCGTCGTCCAGCAGGCACAGCTCAGCCATAGGGTCATCCCGGTGAGCATCGAATCCGGCCGAGACAATAATTACCTCGGGTGCGAAGCCACGCAGCGCGGGTGCCCATGATTCTTCGACTTTGCTGCGGAATTCATCGCTGCCGGCTCCTGCATTCAGATGAACGTTAATCAGGTTGCTGTATTTATCGATCTGATAGTGGGAGTAGGGGTAAAACGGGTGCTGAAAGCTTGAGCAGATTAAAAACCGGGGATCGTTTTTAAGAATGTCGACGGTGCCATTGCCCTGGTGTGCATCAAAGTCGAGGATGGCTACGCGCTGCGCATGGTGAACTTCTGCTGCCCGCAGTGCTGTAATCGCGACATTGTTAAAAAAGCAGAACCCCATACTTTTACGGTGTTCTGCATGATGACCCGGTGGGCGCACGGAAACAAAAGCGTTGTCATATTTGCCCGCCATAATGTCGTCCAGTGCCAATGTGCTGGTGCCGACAGAATAGAGAGCTGCATCAAGGCTGCCGGAGGACATTGGTGTATCCTCGTCGACATAAATATGACCCTGCTTGGGCTGAATCAGCTGCAGCTGGTCGACATAGCCCGGGCTGTGGGCGCGCAGGATATCTGGCTTATGCGCGGTCTGACCGTCAAGAATGGTTAGCTGATCCCACACTCCTCGCGATTTGAGCTGCTGCTCAATCGCCAGAATACGCATGGCGTGTTCCGGATGTTCATCGCCGGTATCGTGCTCAAAATGCTGCTGGAAGGAGTAGTAGGCTGTGGTCATATGAGGTAGTTTTTGTCTTTTTGTGTGCCCAGTGTATATAGGGCCAGTGTTTACGCCAACTAAACTTAAGGATCATTCCTTATGGGAACCCGCTCTCTCGAGTTATTTTTTCAGCCCAAAACAATTGCCGTCATCGGTGCCTCTGAGCGGGTCGGCAGTCTCGGCGGTGCCATTGTGCGCAATCTGGTCAATGGCGAATACCCCGGTGTGATCATTCCGGTGAACTCGCGCGGCTATAAAGAAGTGTATGGCATACCGGCTTTGTCCCGCATAGGGCAGATTGATGGTGCTGTCGATCTGGCCATTATCTGTACTCCGGCGGAAACCGTCCCGAAGATTATTAAGCAGCTTCACAGTAAGAATGTTGGTGCTGCTATGTTGCTGACCGGTGGTATTGCCCGAACCCGTTCCTGGCAGTTCCGGCCATCGTCCGATCGTCTGAATCAGGTTATCCAGCAGACCCGGATGCGCATACTTGGCCCTGATTGTTTGGGTATGGTGATTCCCGGACGTAAGCTGAACGCCAGCTTTCTTCATGTGCCGGTACGCAGCGGACACATTGCCTACGTCGGGCAATCGGGCACGCTGGCTTCCGGTGTTATGGATTGGGCATTCAGCCGTAATATCGGTTTTTCTCACGTGCTGACGCTGGGTAAGAGTCAGGACGTAACCCTGCCGGATCTGATCGACTACATCGTGCAGGAGCCCCAGGTGCGCACACTGCTGATTCAGCTGGACGAAATAGGCTCTGGCAAAGCACTGATCCGTGCGTTGCGGGCCGCCTCCCGGCATAAGCTGGTACTGGCGGTTAAGAGCAATCGCTTTCAGGAAAACCCATTAAACCGCATTGCCAGCCCGAAAGGGCTGCGTTCCCGTGATGCGTTGGTGGATGAGACTCTGGCCCGTGCCGGTGTATTGCGGGTATCGGCCACTGATGAACTGTTTGATTGCGTCGATGCCCTGAGTCGTCGACGCGAAAGTTTTGGTCCGCGCCTGGCAATCATCGCTAATGGTCGCGGACCGGCGATACTGGCTATGGACCGGCTACTGCACGACAAGGGAAGACTGGCCACGCTGTCAGAAGATACCCGTACCCATCTGCGCAGCCTGTTGCCTGAATATGTGAAAACCGACAATCCGGTGCTGCTGAATCCGGAGCTGAAGCCGCAGCAGCTGGCGGCGGTTGCCAATACGCTGCTGCGCGACAAGCAGGTTGATGCCTTACTGGTCATCTACATTCCGAGTCTGGGCTCAGATCCGCTGGCCAATGCCGAAACACTGGTCAAAATCGCTCAGCACAGCAATAAAAGCGTGCTGACCAGCTGGATGGGGGAGTACTCGGTGGAAGCTGCGCGCGAATGCTTCGACCAGCATGGCATTCCCACTTTTGATACACCGGACAATGCCATTAAGTCTTATATGTACATGGTGCAGCACCAGCGTACCCAGGATCTGTTGCGCGAGACGCCGGAGAGTCTTGAAATTCCGATTTCTTCCGTGCACACCGAGGTCGATAAAGCCATTCTGGCGGTCCATCGCCCCGGTGATTACCTGCTGCCGGATCAGGCCTGGGATCTGCTCAACGCCTACGGTTTCTCCTGTGCGGAAAACCGCTATCGTGCCTCGCTGTCAGAGTTGCTGAGCGTAGCGGAAGAAGTCAAAGGCCCCTGGGTATTACGGGTACATCACCGTGATTACCTCTATCCCTTTGCTTACGGCAACAACCCGCGCGAGCGTCTGCGTTCGGTGGCGCGCGAGCTGAAAACTATTGAAGATGTCACCAATGCCGCAGAGGATCTGGAAAGTAAGATTGCCACGGCTTTCCCGAACAGCCCGGTGCTGGGTTACACCCTGCAAACCATGCACAGGGCGCTGGACAACCTGCAGTTTTCTTTTGGTATTGGCCGCGATTCTGAAATCGGCCCTTACCTGTTCTTTGGTGGTGGTGGCTCTACTGCCGACATCCTGGTGGATCGTCAGGTGGCATTGCCGCCGCTGAATGCCAATCTGGCGGAAAAACTGATCAAACGCAGCCACTTTTATCAGGTGCTGAGTGAGCGTTCCGACAACATTGAGCGTGAACTGGTAACACTGGAGCGCTGGCTGGTTGCGCTGTCACATATGGCGCTGAACCATCCGTGGATGGCGGGCTTTGAAGTGAACGCCATCCGCCGCCAGGTGGGTCGCTATATGGTGATTGGTGTGGCTGGCGAGGTGGGGCATCCGGCGAAAAGTGCCATCATGCCTTATCCGAAAGAGCTGGAAAGTCAGTATGAAAGTCGTAATGGTCACGCCTACGATGTGCGCCCGATCCGTGCTGAAGATGAACCGGCGCTGGAACGCTTTTATCAGCGACTGAGTCCGGAATCGCTGCGCCTGAGGTTCTTCTCGGCACGCCGCCAGTTTGATCACCGGGAACTGGCGCGCTTCACGCAGATTGATTATGACCGTGAAATGGCCTTTGTCGCGCTGCGCGAAGGGGAATTGTACGGTGTGGTGCGGGTGTATATCGATGCCGATGATGTCGCGGCGGAGTTCTCGGTTATTATCGATGACAACTGTCGCGGAGAAGGGCTGGGGTTGCGGCTGATGCAGGGCATTATTGGCTACCTGACCGAACGTGGTGTGCTGCAGATTTTCGGCACCGTTCTGCCGCATAATGGTGGCATGCTGAAGCTGGCAGAGCGTCTGGGCTTCAGTGCGCACCACAATATGGATGAGGGGGTTGTGGAGGTGGGTAAGAATCTGAACCCGCTTAAATACGCCTGGCAGAGAAAACGAATGTACCCTCTGTGAACGGTTTGTTATATTTCCGCAAATAACAACGACAGTGCCATGATGCATTGCGCTGCTGAGATTGTGTAATAACGGGGTGGTCCCTTGATTAAAGTGCTGGTTGTCGATGACCATGAGCTGGTTCGCTCAGGTATCTCTCGTCTGCTGACAGACGCAAAGGGAATTGAAGTAGTCGGTGAAGCAGCAAGTGGTGAGGAGGCGGTTCAGTTCGCCAAAGAGTTCTCACCCGACATTATTCTTATGGATATCCGCATGCCGGGTATTGGTGGGCTTGAGGCCACCCGCAAGATTACGCGTCATAATCCGGAAATTCAGGTGATTGCGGTCACTGCCTGTGATGACAATCCTTATGCCACGCGCCTGTTGCAGGCCGGGGCTGCGGGCTATATCACCAAGGGCGCAGACGCGGATGAAATGGTTCGCGCCATTATGAAGGTGAAGAGCGGGCAGAAGTACATCAGCCCGGATATTGCTCAGCGTATGGCCCTCAAGCCATTCCAGCAGGATCAAACATCACCTTTTGATGAGCTTTCAGAGCGGGAAATGCAGATTACGCTGATGATTGTTGGTTGCCAGAAGGTCGCTGAAATCAGTGAAAAACTGTTCCTCAGTCCTAAAACCGTCAACAGCTACCGCTACCGGATTTTCGAAAAACTCGAAATCGACAGCGATGTTGAACTGACTCTGCTGGCTATGCGCCACGGTCTGGTGGATCCTGCGGCGACCGCCTGATGGCAGACTTTGATATCAGTGCATTTCTGCAGACCCTGACCCAGCGGGCCGGGGTTTACCGCATGTTCTCGGCCGACGATGAATTGCTTTACGTCGGCAAAGCCAAGAATCTTAAAAACCGTGTTTCCAGTTATTTCCGTGCCCGTGGTCTGAACAGCAAGACGGTTGCGCTGGTCAGCCGTATTGATCATATCGAAGTGACCGTCACCGCCAGCGAGGCGGAAGCGCTGCTGCTTGAGCAAACGCTGATCAAACAGCACAAGCCGCAGTACAACATCCTGCTGAAAGACGATAAATCTTATCCCTTTATTCACCTGTCAGAGCACGACTTCCCTTTGCTGGCTTACAGGAGAGGGAAAAAGCGCCGCGATGGCCGCTTGTTTGGCCCTTACCCGAATGCCGGTGCGGCGCGTGACACCCTGAATTACCTGCAACGATTATTTTTGCTGCGTTCCTGCGAAGACAGTTATTTCAATCACCGCAGCCGGCCCTGTCTGCAGTATGAGATCAAGCGCTGCTCTGCACCCTGTGTCAATAAAATCAGCCAGCAGGATTACCAGCAAAGCGTACGGCAGGCGACACTGTTTTTGCAGGGTAAAAGTCAGGAGTTGCTGCAGGAACTACAAACGCAGATGCTGACAGCGGCCGAAACCCTGGATTTTGAAAAAGCGGCCGCGTTGCGCGATCAGATTGAACTGTTGCGCCAGACTCAGGAAAAACAGTTTGTCGATGCCGGGCAGGGTGAAGCGGATGCCTGGGCCATTATTGAGTGGCAGAATGTTCTCTGCATTCACCGTCTGGCGTTCCGTCAGGGACGATTGGTGGCGAGTAAGAATTACTATCCGGATAATCCGGCCGGCGAAAGCGATGAGCAGTTATTGCTGGATTTTATCAGTCAGTTTTATCTGGCCGACCATGCCCTTGAAGGTATTCCGCGTGATCTGGTTGTGGATGTTGGCGATGAAGATGTTGCCCCCTTGCTGGAGGCATTGCGCCTGCACCGTCAGGCAAGGGTTCAGCACAGCCGCGGTGGTCGTGGGCAGAACCGCAAGTGGCTGCATATGGCCAGCGAGAATGCCCGCACCGGTGCGCAGACGAAAATCTCCGGTCATCAGGCAGCACTGAATAAACTCAGTCAGGTTGCACAATTGCTGAATCTGGCCGAGCCACCCAAACGCATCGAGTGTTTCGATATCAGTCATGCGCAGGGCGAGGCGACCTACGCATCCTGTGTTGTGTATGGCGAAGAAGGTTTAATGAAACAGCGCTACCGGCGCTTCTCAATTAAAGGCGTTGTTGCCGGTGATGATTATGCCGCACTGGAGCAGGCGGTCACCCGCCATCTGACACGCCTGAAAGAGCAGGATGATTTACCCGGTTTGCTGTTGATCGACGGGGGAAAAGGCCAGATTGGCAGGATTCAGGAAGTGCTGCAGCGTCTGCAATTGAGTTCACTGCCAGCCTTTGGCATCTCAAAAGGAGAGACCCGTAAGTCGGGCTGGGAATTCTTGTGGGAAGCCGGTGCTACACAACCTATAATGCCCGACGCCCATCATGAGGGATTCCGTTTGCTGCAATGGGTGCGTGATGAAGCACACCGTTTTGCCATTACCGGGCATCGTAAAGCCCGGGCAAAATCGCGCAGTCAGTCAGATGTGGATTCTCTGACAGGCGTCGGGCCTAAGCGCCGGCGTGAACTGCTGCTGCATTTTGGCAGTCTGAAAAACATGCGCAGCGCACCGCGCGAAGAGTTGGAAAAGGTTCCAGGCATTAGTAAAAAACTTGCCGAACAGATATTCATGCAATTACACGGCGAGTAGCGGAGATACGTTTTAATGAATTTGCCCAACATACTGACCCTGAGTCGCATTCTGATGATTCCGCTGATGGTGGTCAGTTTTTACTGGTTTGGCCCGGACGGGAAGATCGGGGCCGCCGTGTTGTTTGCACTAGCCGCCGTTACCGATTGGTTTGATGGTTATCTGGCGCGTAAGCTCAATCAGACAACCCCGCTGGGTGCCTTCCTCGATCCGGTGGCTGATAAGCTGATTGTAGCGGTCGCGCTGGTACTGCTGGTCGAAAACTTTGCCAGTATGTGGCTGACCATTCCGGCATCCATTATTGTTGGCCGGGAAATTGTGATCTCAGCCCTGCGCGAGTGGATGGCTGAGCTGGGCAAAAGGGCCAATATTGCCGTTAGTTATGTCGGTAAAGTAAAAACGGCACTGCAGATGGCTTCTATTACCATTCTGATGGCATCCGGTGATCATCAGCTGTTAATTGAAGCAGGTTATGTGACCCTTTATCTGGCGGCGGTACTGACCATCTGGTCCATGCTGGTTTATCTGCGTGCTGCCTGGCCGGAACTGCGTGCCAAGGCATAAATCGTCTAAGTGCTTAAAAAGTAAGAAAAAACACTTGACTCTCAGGCTGCTCCATTTAAAATGCGCAGCACTTAAGCGGGAATAGCTCAGTTGGTAGAGCACAACCTTGCCAAGGTTGGGGTCGCGAGTTCGAGTCTCGTTTCCCGCTCCAAATTTTCATTGCACTCAATGAATCTCGGCGCGATAGCAAAATGGTTATGCTGCGGATTGCAAATCCGCCGATGCCGGTTCGATTCCGGCTCGCGCCTCCAAATTCGGTGATCCCGACATTCGCCGAGCTGCGCGGCAAGATGCCCCGGTGGTGAAATTGGTAGACACAAGGGATTTAAAATCCCTCGGCCTATGGCTGTGCCGGTTCGACTCCGGCCCGGGGCACCATTTCTAGCATTCGCAGTACTCCTCCTTTTTAAAAACATCCGATGTGTTCTGCGATCGCAGCTTCAGGGATAATACCTGATACTCTGTTAATTTCCGGCTGAGACATCGTTTATGTTCAATTACATCGAACCTGTATTCCGTCCCCCCAGCGAAGCCCGCTCCCTTATTTTGCAAGTCACCAATGGCTGCTCGTGGAATCAGTGTACTTTCTGCGATATGTACACTCAGCCGCAAAAAAAATTCCGTGCCCGTGACGAAGCCGATGTGCTGAATGAAATCCGTCAGGCGGCTGCCCTGGGTCCGCGTTTTGAAAAAGTCTTTCTGGCCGATGGTGACGCCATGGTGCTGCCGGTGCGCCGCCTTACGAATATTCTGCTGGCCATTAAAGAACATCTGCCCTGGGTTAAGCGGGTGGGAGCTTATTGCCTGCCGCGCAATATCCGTAAAAAGTCGGTGGAAGAGATGACCGAGTTGCGCAGGCTGGGGTTGGGTATTCTTTATGTTGGCGCCGAAAGTGGTGATGATGACGTGCTGGGTTTTATTAAAAAAGGGGAAACCTGGCAGAGTACGCTGGATGCGCTTTTAAAAATAAAACAGGCCGGCATTCAGTCATCGGTGATGATCCTGAACGGTATGGGTGGTGTTGCCTACAGTGAGCAGCATGCGCGTAACTCCGCTCTGCTGATGAATGAGGCGCAGCCGGATTTTCTATCGACATTGATTGTCAGCTATCCGCTCGGCGATCAGCGCGTCGTTGAGGGTTTTAACGGAAATTACCAACTGCCGGATCAGCATTATCTGTTTGTCGAGCTGCACAGGTTAATTTCCCATCTGGAGTTAACCAACACGGTTTTCCGCAGTGATCATGCATCCAATTATCTGCCGTTAAAGGGCACGCTTGGTGCCGATAAGTCCGCTATGCTGGCTCAGCTGGATATGGCAATTAATAATCCGGAACGTATTCGTCTGCGTCAGGAGTGGCAAAGGGGGTTGTGATGAATCTGAATGCTTTGCAGCAACAGCTTGGCCTTGAAGCTGAAAATCAGTATCCACCGGTCGAAAAATGGCACCCGCAATTATCCGGCGATATGGATATGGTTATTCGTCGTGATGGTACCTGGTGGCATGAAGGTGTGCAGATAAAACGTGAAAAACTGGTGCGCTTATTTGCCAGCATCCTGCGCAAAGAAGGTGATGAATATTTCCTGCTGACCCCGGTCGAAAAATGGCGCGTCAGTGTTGAGGACCGGCCGTTATTGATTGTAATGATTGAGCGTGTGGATGAAAGCATACGCGCCATCACCAATAGCGGAGATGTTGTAACCATCGGGCAGGATCATCCTCTGTTAATGAGCGAGCTGGATGGTGTTCTGTTGCCGGAAGTAAATGTCCGGGCTGATCTGTATGCGCGTTTTTCCCGCAATGCGTTTTACGATCTCAGTGATATGGCCCATGAAGATAATGATGGGCGCTATTTTGTTACCAGTGAGGGAAGTAAATATTTTTTATCCTGATCCGGAGTAATTATAAAAATAAGACCTGCGTGCAGGTCTTATTCATTCCGGAACATTTGTTTTAATAGTTAATTCTGAATATTTTCCCGCTTTTGTTTTTTAGCTTGAACCCTGCATAAGCGCTCCTTACATTGCCGCCAATTCAATAATAACGAACACCATGGACGGCTATGCGCTACATTTTTCCTCTCTGTTTTTTATCTCCGTGCCTTGCTTTTGCTGCTCTGGACCCGGTTAGCGATACACAATTGGCTGATATTTCCGGACAGGACGGCATCACCATTGTTACATCTGCGCGGCTTACTGTTGGTCAGATTGAATATCGGGATGAAGGCCGCCTGCAGATCAACCAGGTTGCGTTGGGTGGTGCCAACAGAAGCAGCTATTTTGGCAAAGACTGGGGTTACAGTTCGCGCTCTGGCGATCGTCTTGATGGAACGATGATGACAGTCGATGTTCTTCCTGATGGTGACATCGTGCTATCTGCTTTTGTTGATCCGGGGCTGGGCGGAGGGGTGATTGATTTTGGGCTGTCGACCGGCCAGATCGCTTTATCTTCAGCGGATAATGCACACAGTGCTGCGCTGATTAACTCCGTTAGTATCGCCGTGCTGGCAACGCAATACCGGATGAAAGTGGATGCACAGACGACGGATATTCAAATCCAGATGGCGATGGGGATTGCTGATCTGGATGTTGATGCAACCCCGCTGGGTATTAATGTACGCAATATGGTTCTGGCTAATCATACCTATTTTGAATCTCTGGAAGACTGGGGTTCTTCTGCGTTGTCATTATCGGATGTGCAATTGCCTGTTGGCATTAATATCCATGCCAGCGATCTTGGGCTGGATATTCGTCTGGTTAATTTTTTTGCCGATATGAACGTTGAAGCTATTGAGCTGGCGCAGGAAAGTATTGGCAGAGTAGCGGTGGATGATCTCAATCTTGGTGGATTAAATATGCGCATCAGTGGGCATTTGTAAGGTACCGGAGGCTGAATAAATGGCGTGAAAACAAAGGAGCAAAACTCCTTTGTTTTATCTGCAATAACGTTTCTACATATTCGGGTAGTTAGGGCCGCCAGCACCTTCCGGAGTAACCCAGGTAATGTTCTGCGACGGGTCTTTGATGTCGCAGGTTTTACAGTGAACGCAGTTCTGAGCATTGATCTGAAAATGCTTGCCGTTTTCGTCTTCTGTTATTTCATACACGCCTGCAGGGCAGTAGCGCTGAGCAGGCTCATCCCATTCAGGCAGGTTAACGCTCAGTGGAATGGAAGCGTCTTGCAGTTTCAGGTGGCATGGCTGATCTTCTGCGTGGTTTACATTGCTGATAAAAACAGAGTCCAGCCGGCTAAAGCTCAGCTTGCCGTCTGGTTTCGGGTAATCGATCTGCGGGCTCTTGGCAGCGGGTTTCAGTGCGGTGTAATCGGGTGTGGTGTCGTGCAGGGTGAATGGCACTGGCAGAATGTTCTGATCGATAAAGTTAAAGGCTGCGCCGCCAAATACTCCGAATTTATGCATGGCCGGGGCAAAGTTGCGGCTGCGCTGCAGCTCTTTGCAGGCCCAGGATGCTTCGAAGGCGGTAGTGAATTCTGTAATTTCATCGTGCTCACGCCCTCGGCTTAAGGCGGCGACTATTTCTTCGGCGGCAACCATGCCGCTTTTCATTCCGGTATGAACACCTTTTATTTTGGCAAAATTCAGCGTGCCGGCGTCGCAACCTATCAGCAAGCCTCCGGGGAATGTCATTTTCGGCAGGCAATTAATCCCGCCTTTGGCTGCAGCTCTGGCGCCATAAGAAACCCGCTTGCCGCCCTGTAAGTATTGTTTTAACACCGGGTGGTGTTTCAGGCGCTGAAATTCATTAAATGGGCTCAGGTGTGGATTGCTGTATGACAAATCGGTAAACAGTCCGACCACCGCCTGATTATTTTCAGTGTGGTATAAAAAGAATCCGCCGGCAGTGGATGATCCCATCAGTGGCCAGCCGGTACCGTGCAGTACCAGTCCTTCGCGGTGTCGGGCGGGGTCGAGGTCCCACAGCTCTTTAATACCAAGCGAGTAATGCTGAGGATCTTTATCGGCATCCAGTTTGAATTCGGCAATCAGGCGCTTGCCCAGGTGGCCGCGGCAGCCTTCGGCAAATACGGTGTACTTGGCGCGCAGTTCCATGCCCGGTACATATTCATCTTTTGGCTGACCGTTATGGTTAACACCCATGTCGCCGGTAATGATGCCTTTAATGACACCATCTTCGAGGATGTATTCTGCGGCGGTAAAACCGGGGTAGATTTCTACGCCGAGGTTTTCAGCCTGTTCGGCCAGCCAGCGGCAAAGGCTGCCAAGCGAGACGATATAATTCCCCTGATTATGCATGGTTCGTGGTATGGCCCAGTGTGGCGCTTTAATACTTCTTTTTTGTGTCGTCAGGAAATAAATATCATCGTGTGTTACTGCGACATTGAGTGGGGCTTTCTGTGCTTTCCAGTCAGGAAAAAGTTCTTTCAGTGCGCGGTCTTCGATTACAGCGCCAGACAGAATGTGGGCGCCAATTTCCGAGCCTTTTTCTACCAGGCAAACGGAAATATCCTGTCCGGCGGCAGAGGCTGATTGTTTAATACGGCATGCGGCTGACAATCCGGCAGGGCCGCCACCAACGATTACCACATCGTATTCCATTGTTTCTCTTGTCATTGCGTTCTCCTCTGAGACTTCACCTGTTGAGCGGTCAGAGTAAGCAAAGCGGTGCAGCTTGTTATCACCCCTGGGGGTGATAACCGCTATCTGGTGGGGGTGAAATTACGGTGATCTGTCGTCCTGGCTGAGGAGTTTATGCAATGCTTCGGTTCGGTTTTCCACGCCGATTTTTCCGTACAGATTACGGATGTGTACTTTCAGTGTGTTGAGTGAGATGTGCAGTTGGCGGGCGATTTCTTTATTGGAATGCCCCTGGCTTACCAGCTCCAGAACCTGCTGCTCGCGTGAGGTCAGCAGGGTATCGAATGCCTGCGGGGATAATGTCCGGCCCGGCGTTTGCGGTATATGCTGATGCACCGGGTGCTCGTGCGGAAAATGCTCCAGCCAGCCGGGCAGCAGTGTGTTGATTTCATCATCACCGGCAAGTAACTGCAGCAGCAGTGCTTCTGCTTTATCCCAGTCTCGGAGTTGTAGTCTTTGCTCCAGTGCCTCCTGCAGATAGCCATTTAGCTCGAACCACTGCGCGGCTGTGGTGTGCCCCTGTTGCCGGAAATCTGCGTCCAGCCCGTTAAAATGTTGCAACAGGAAGCGGCGGAACAGGTCGTGATAGCGAAACCATACGCCGTGATTATCCAGTGGCAGCAGAAACAGATTGTGGCGATCAAGGTGGCTGATCACGCTCAGGCTGTCATTGCGTCCGGTCAGGGCATTACACAGGCCGGCGGTAAAGCGTGGCACGGCTGCACTCAGCAGTAAGAAGTGCTGAATGTCGAGGCTCTGTTGTGAGAACACTTCATCAAGCAGATAATCGGCAATGTTACGTTGCAGCGATGGCGCGGACAGCCCAGGGAGGGTGCTGTTGCTCTCAGCTTGGTGGTTTTCGACGGCAGGGGCTGGCGTTGTGTCGGCCTTCTGTAATGACAGCCCGATCAGCTGCAGGCCGGCAATCCAGCCTTCGGTTTCCCGAAAGTAAAGCTGACTCTGGTTGTTGTCGATCTGCAAACTCATTGTCTGTTGCAGAAAACGGTTGCTGTCTTCTGCGGAGAAGCGCAACTGGTGCTGATTAATCTCGACCAGCTGATTGCTGGCGCGCCGTCTGGCCAGCGCCAGATCAGGCGCGCTGCGTGAGGTAATAACAATGCGCAGTGACGGTGGCAGGTGGTTTAGAAAGCTGTTGAATTGCCCGCTCAGCTCCGGTGTTGCGACCAGGTGAAAATCATCCAAAACCAGTGTTATTGCATCGCGTGGAGAGGATGGACTGATAGCGTCCAGCTCATTGAGCAGTGCAATAAGGGCATTTTCCAGTGCGTGTTCGTTTTGATTCTCTCTCAACAGCTGCAGAGGGTGTTCGCCACAGCCGGGGGATGCCTGATTCAGTGCGGTGATAAAGTAGCGCCAGAAAATCCCCGGAGCCGCCTGAGTATCATCCAGCGCCAGCCATGAAAAGGTATGTGGAGAATGGTGCAGCCACTGGCTGATCAGTGTGGTTTTGCCATAGCCTGCGGGGGCTGAAATCACTACCAGCTGGCCGCCCTCGCTGCTGTTCAGGAT
>NZ_JAJAEL010000007.1:28308-48203 GCF_020447205.1 Thalassolituus alkanivorans | reverse complement strand
AAAAAAAAGCGGGCAAGGCCCGCTTTCTTTTGTGAACAGCTTACATGTTCGGATAGTTCGGACCGCCAGCACCTTCCGGGGTTACCCAGGTGATGTTCTGAGACGGATCTTTAATATCACAGGTTTTGCAGTGAACACAGTTTTGTGAGTTGATCTGGAAGCGCTTGCCGTTTTCGTCTTCCACAATCTCGTACACACCGGCAGGGCAGTAGCGCTGCGCAGGCTCATCCCACTTAGGCAGGTTAACGCTCAGCGGAATGGAAGCGTCTTTCAGCTTCAGGTGGCACGGCTGATCTTCGGCGTGGTTTACGTTACCGATGAAGACGGAATCCAGTTTGGCGAACGAAATTTTGCCATCCGGTTTCGGATAGTTAATTTTCGCGCATTCTGCTGCTGGCTTCAGGGTTGCATAATCCGGCGTGGTGTCATGCAGGGTGACCGGAATCGGGAAGATGTTCTGGTCAATGAAGTTGAAAGCAGCGCCGCCGAACATGCCGAACTTATGCATTGCCGGGCCGAAGTTGCGGCTGCGGTGCAGTTCCTGGTAAGCCCATGAAGCTTCGAAGGCAGCCGTGAATTCAGTTACTTCATCGTTGGCACGACCAGCCTGAATAGCCTTGAACAGCTCTTCAGCAGCCACCAGGCCGCTCTTCATGGCGGTGTGTGTGCCTTTGATCTTGGCAAAGTTCAGGGTGCCGGCATCACAACCAACCACCAGGCCGCCCTGGAAGGTCATCTTAGGCAGGCAGTTCAGACCGCCTTTGGTGATTGCGCGGGCGCCATAGGAAACGCGCTTGCCGCCTTCCAGATACTGCTTGATCACCGGATGGTGCTTCATGCGCTGGAATTCATCGAAAGGGCTTACGTGAGGGTTGCTGTACGACAGGTCGGTGATCAGGCCAACCACTACCTGGTTGTTTTCAGCGTGGTACAGGAAGAAGCCACCGGATGAGGCGGATTCATTCAGCGGCCAGCCGGCGCCGTGCAGTACCAGACCTTCCTGATGCTTGGCAGGATCAATGTCCCACAGCTCTTTAATACCGATACCGTAGTGTTGTGGATCTTTGCCTTCGTCCAGTTTGAACTCGGCGATCAGGCGCTTGCCCAGGTGGCCGCGGCAGCCTTCAGCAAATACGGTGTATTTGGCACGCAGTTCCATGCCTGGTACGTACTCATCTTTTGGCTGGCCGTCATGACCTACGCCCATGTCGCCGGTCACGATGCCTTTAATGGCGCCGTCTTCGACGATGTACTCGGCGGCGGTAAAGCCCGGGTAGATTTCTACACCGAGGTTTTCAGCCTGCTCAGCCAGCCAGCGACATACATTGCCCAGAGATACGATGTAGTTGCCATCGTTGTGCATCGGCTTAGGGATGGCCCAGTGTGGAGTCTTGATCGACTTCTCATCGCTGGTCAGGAAGTAAACTTCATCACCTTTAACAGGCACATTGAGCGGGGCGCCCATTTCTTTCCAGTCAGGGAACAATTCGGCCAGGGCGCGGTCTTCGATAACCGCACCGGACAGGATATGAGCGCCAACTTCGGAGCCTTTCTCAACCAGACAAACAGACAGTTCCTGTCCGGCGGCTTCGGCTAATTGCTTGATACGACATGCGGTTGACAGGCCGGCAGGGCCGCCGCCAACGATCACTACATCGTATTCCATTACTTCACGTTGCATATTGATCTCCTCGAAATGAGCTGGGAGCTACTGAGCTATCACGGACTCTGGTGCACTGAATAATTGTGCCCGGCGATTGTTTTGCCATGCCAGGCGGGCCATATAAAGGTGCCTGCCTGAGAGTCAAAATGGCCGCCATTATACGTTGGGTTAAACACTAGGCAACTGATTTGACAGGAAAATAGCCTGAATGCCCCGGTCTTTGTGGGCTTCAGCAATGCTGCTATTGACGCTCGCGGTAAACATCCGAATAATGTGGCGCGCTGGAAAGGGCTCCTGATATGACTGTGTCATCCTGTCGGCGTGGTAATTTTGCCCTTTATTCATCCACCAAGTTAAATACGAGGAATCTATGAAGGTTCTTGTCGCTGTTAAACGCGTAATCGATTACAACGTAAAGGTTCGCGTCAAGCCAGATAACTCAGATGTTGATCTGACCAACGTTAAAATGGCTATGAACCCATTCTGTGAAATCGCAGTGGAAGAAGCGGTACGTCTGAAAGAAAAAGGCGTCGCTACTGAAGTGGTTGTGGTTTCTATCGGCCCTAAAGTGGCTCAGGAACAGATCCGTACTGCTCTGGCACTGGGTGCCGATCGTGGCATCTTGATCGAGACTGAAGAAAAATTGGAGTCTCTGACCGTTGCCAAACTGCTGAAAGCCGTTGTGGAAAAAGAACAGCCTCAACTGGTACTGATGGGCAAGCAAACCATCGACAGCGACAACAACCAGACCGGCCAGATGCTGGGCGCACTGACCAATATGGCTCAGGGTACTTTCGCTTCTGAAGTGGCCGTTGATGGCGACAAAGTAAACGTGACCCGTGAAATCGACGGTGGTCTGCGTACTGTTGCTCTGAAACTGCCTGCCATCGTAACGACCGATCTGCGTCTGAACGAGCCTCGCTACGCTTCTCTGCCAAACATCATGAAAGCCAAGCGCAAGCCTCTGGATGTAACTACTCCTGCAGATCTGGGTGTGGCTATGACCTCCACTCTGTCTCTGGTTAAAGTTACTCCACCGGCCGAGCGTCAGGCTGGCATTAAAGTCGGCAGCGTTGAAGAGCTGGTCGAAAAACTGAAGAACGAAGCCAAAGTGCTGTAAGAGAGGATTGTGTAATGGCTATTTTAGTAATCGCAGAGCACGATAACGCTACTCTGAAAGGCGCAACCCTGAACGTTGTAACTGCTGCTGCCGCTATCGGTGGTGATGTGGTTGTTCTGGTTGCCGGCAGCAACTGTGGTGCCGCTGCTGAAGCTGCTGCCAAAGTGGCTGGCGTGAGCAAGGTTCTGGTTGCAGACAATGCAGCCTATGAATATCAGCTGGCTGAAAACATGGGTGAGCTGGTTGCCGAACTGGGCAAAGAATACAGCCACATCCTGGCTGCAGCGACCACAACTGGTAAAGACTTCCTGCCACGCGCAGCGGCTCTGCTGGATGTGAACATGCTGTCTGAAGTGACTGCTGTTGTTGATGCAGACACCTTCTCCCGTCCTATTTATGCCGGTAACGCCATCGCGACCGTTAAATCTTCTGACAGCATCAAGGTGATGACTGTGCGTGGTACTGCGTTTGACGCAGCTGCGGCTGAAGGTGGCTCTGCGGCGGTTGAGACTGTTGCTGCTGTTAAAGATGCAGGCCTGTCTGCTTTTGTTGGTGAAGAGCTGGCTAAGTCTGACCGTCCTGAGCTGACCGGTGCCAAGATCGTTGTATCTGGTGGTCGTGGCATGCAGAACGGCGACAACTTCGAGATGCTGTACAAAGTGGCCGACAAAATCGGTGCTGCTGTTGGTGCATCCCGTGCAGCGGTTGACGCTGGTTTCGTACCTAACGACATGCAGGTTGGTCAGACCGGTAAGATCGTTGCTCCGGATCTGTACATCGCCGTTGGTATTTCCGGCGCGATCCAGCATCTGGCTGGTATGAAGGACTCTAAAGTCATTGTTGCTATCAACAAAGACGAAGAAGCTCCAATCTTCCAGGTGGCTGATTACGGCCTGGTTGCAGACCTGTTCGACGCAGTGCCTGCGCTGGAAAATGCTCTGTAATATCAGTAGCTTAGAAAAACCCGGCCAAGGCCGGGTTTTTTTATGTCATTGAGTTGTCATTTTTCCGTAATAAGGTAACGTACTGTCGGTTTACGAAGTTACGAATAAGGAAATAACCTTGAATATTACGGTAGTAGGGACGGGTTACGTTGGTCTGGTAACCGGCGCGTGTTTTGCCGAAATGGGCAACAGCGTTACCTGCGTAGATACAGATGAAGCCAAGGTTCATCAGCTCAAGGAAGGCATTATCCCGATTTACGAACCAGGCCTGGAGGCCATCGTACGGGAAAACAGCAAGGCCGGACGTCTGCTGTTCAACACCTCTTTATCCCAGGCAATGCAGCAATCTGCGTTGTACTTTATCGCAGTCGGCACGCCTCCGGGTGAAAACGGCTCGGCGGATCTTACCTATGTTCTGGATGTGGCCCGCGAAATTGGCCGCAATCTTCAGGGTTATGCCATTGTTGTGAACAAATCGACCGTGCCGGTTGGTACGGCAGAGAAAGTGCGCGATGCCATCCGCGCCGAGTTGAATGCCCGCGGCGCAGATATTGAGTTTGACGTGGTCTCCAATCCGGAATTTCTGAAGGAGGGCGCAGCCATTGATGACTTTATGCGCCCGGACCGGATTATTATCGGCGTTGATTCAGATCGTGCGCGTGAGCAAATGGCTGAGCTGTACCACAGTTTCTCCCGTAATCATGACAAACTGATGTTTATGGGTATCCGCGATGCGGAGCTGACCAAATATGCCGCCAACGCCATGCTGGCAACCAAAATTTCCTTTATGAATGAAGTCGCCAATCTGGCCGAGCGTATGGGCGTTGATATCGAAAATGTGCGCAAAGGCATCGGTTCTGACAGCCGTATCGGCTACTCCTTTATTTATCCGGGCTGCGGCTATGGCGGCTCCTGTTTTCCGAAGGATGTACAGGCCCTGATTCATATGGGTGACGAATTTAACTTCGACACCCGTATTTTGCGTGCCGTGGAAGACCGCAATCAGGCACAGAAGCAGCGCCTGTTTGAAAAACTGCAGCAGCGTTTTGGCGAAGATATGAGTGGCCGCACCATTGGTGTCTGGGGTTTGGCATTTAAACCCGGTACCGATGATATGCGCGAAGCCAGTTCTGTTGCTCTGATCAATCGTCTGGTCGCCGCTGGCGCGGTCGTGCGTGCCTATGACCCGGTGGCTATGGATGAGGCGCGCCGCTGGTTTGCGCCGCAACTGTTTGAGCAGGGGCAGATAGTGTTCTGTGATCACCAATACGATGCGCTGGCCGATGCGGATGCCATGGTGCTGGTTACTGAGTGGAAGCCGTTTCGCCAGCCTGACTTTAACGCCATGAAAAAACTGCTGAAACACCCCATTATCATCGACGGCCGGAACCAGTACGATCCTTATGCGCTCAAAGCGCAGGGCTTTGACTATGCCGGTATCGGACGCGACTTAGGCTAATTATGACCGCAGTAATATCAGAACATCCGGCAGCAGAATCCGGAACCGGTATGCCGCAGGGGCAGCATCAGGCCACCAGCCTGGCAACCCGCCTGCCTTTTGGCTTTGCCAAGCGTTTTGGCGTGGTTGTGGAAGGCGGGCAGGAACAGCTGGTGCTGATCCATAAAGAAGGCATTAGTGTTGATGTCATTATGGAGGTGCAGCGTTTTCTGGCCGCGCCATTCCGGCTGGAAGCCGTCAGTAAAGAAGAATTTGAACGGCGCCTTGGGCTCGCTTATCAGAGCGATTCCTCTGAAACCATGGAAATGGTTGAAGGTCTGGGTGACGAAATGGATCTGGCCAGTCTGGCCGATTCCGTTCCGGAAACCGAAGATTTGCTGGAGCAGGAGGGTGATGCCCCCATTATCCGTCTGATCAACGCTCTGTTGACCGAGGCGGTAAAAGAAAATGCCTCGGATATTCACGTTGAAACCTATGAAAAGCGTCTGGTTGTGCGCTTCCGCGTCGATGGCGTACTGCGCGAAGTGGTACAACCCAAGCGCGCACTGTCGGCGCTGCTGATTTCCCGTATTAAGGTAATGGCCAAGCTGGATATTGCCGAGAAGCGTGTGCCGCAGGATGGACGTATTGCACTGCGCATCGGTGGTCGTGAAGTGGATGTGCGGGTGTCGACCATGCCGTCCAGCTTTGGCGAGCGGGTGGTGATGCGTCTGCTGGATAAACAGGCTGGACGCCTGAGCCTGTCACAGCTGGGTATGGCCGATCGTGATCTGCGCACCATGCGCAATATCATCAGCAAGCCGCACGGTATTATTCTGGTTACCGGCCCGACTGGTTCCGGTAAAACCACAACGCTGTACGGCGCGCTGAGCGATCTGAATGATACAAGCCGCAACATTCTGACTGTCGAAGATCCGATTGAGTACAGCCTGCCTGGTATTGGCCAGACGCAGGTAAATACCAAGGTTGAGATGACCTTTGCCAAAGGCCTGCGCGCCATTCTGCGTCAGGACCCGGACGTGGTGATGATCGGTGAGATCCGTGACCTGGAAACGGTAGAAATCGCTATTCAGGCCTCATTAACCGGTCACCTCGTGCTTTCCACGCTGCACACCAATACCGCGATCGGTGCCGTTACCCGTTTGCAGGATATGGGCGTTGAGCCGTTTCTGCTGTCGTCCAGTCTGATTGGCGTGATCGCCCAGCGTCTGGTGCGGGTGTTATGCAATGACTGCAAGATTGAAGCGGTCGCCGATGCCAGTGAGTGCGAGCTGCTGGGCGTTGATGCCGCCAATCCGCCGACCATTTACCATGCCAAAGGCTGCGATAAGTGCAATCAGCTCGGTTATCGCGGCCGTCAGGGTATTTACGAGATCATCGAAGTCGATGAGAAAATGAAAACCCTGATTCATGACCGCTCGGGCGAACAAACCATGGAACAGCATGCGCGCACGCTGGGGCCAAGTATTCGTCAGGATGGCATTCGCAAAGTACTGGGTGGCAGTACCACCATTGAAGAGCTGCTGCGGGTGGCGAAAGGTTAACCATGGCAGCATTTGAATATCAGGCCATCGACGGCCGCGGCAAGCAGCAGAAGGGCGTATTGGAGGCGGACAGTGCCCGCCAGGTGCGCCAACAGCTGCGTGACAAGGGCTGGACGCCACTGGCCGTTGAACAGACCGCCCAGAAACAGAAAAAAGACAGCCTGTTTGAGCGTCAGCCGAGTTTGTCGGTGCCTGAGCTGGCGCTGATTACCCGTCAGCTGGCAACACTTATTCAGGCTGGCCTGCCGATTGATGAGTCGCTGCGGGCGCTGTCAGAGCAAACCGGTAAACAGCGCATTAAAGCTATGATTCTGGCAATTCGCGCCAAGGTTCTTGAAGGTTACACACTGGCTAAAGCGCTGGCCGAATACCCCAAGGCTTTCCCGCATCTGTACCGTTCAACCGTCAGTGCCGGCGAGCATGCCGGCCATCTGGATGGCGTGCTTAATCGTCTGGCGGACTACACCGAAGCCCGCCAAGCGGCCGATCAGAAGATCAAGCTCGCAGCCATGTATCCGGTGATTCTGACCATTGTGGCTATTGGTATCGTAGTGGGTCTGCTCACTTACGTTGTGCCGGATATCGTTGATGTGTTTGTGAAAAACGGTCAGGAGCTGCCCGGCCTGACGCAATTCATGCTCGATCTGAGCCACTTTATTACCGCCTGGGGGATGTATACCCTGATCGCCATTATTGTCGGGATGATTGCATTCGGTCGTGCCCTGAAAAGCCCGGCTTTCCGTAAGCGTTACCACCATTTTCTGCTGCGGGTGCCGGGTTTGCGCGGTTTTGTCAAAGATGCCAATACCGCCCGCTTTGGCAGTACGCTGGCGATTCTGACCACCAGCGGTGTGCCTCTGGTGGACGCCATGCGCATTGCCAGTCAGGTGGTGACCAATATGCCGATTCAGCAGTCTCTGACTCAGGCAACCGTCACCGTCAGTGAGGGTGGTAGCCTGCATAAAGCTCTGGCCGAAACCGGCTATTTCCCGCCGATTATGCTGCATATGATTGCCAGTGGTGAAAACAGTGGTGAGCTGGACAGTATGCTGGCGCGAACCGCACAGCAGCAGGAAACGTCGCTGGAAAATACGGTGTCAGCACTGGTTAAGATTTTTGAGCCCGTCATGCTGCTGGTGATGGGTGGTATTGTGGCAACAATTGTCGCGGCAATTATGTTGCCGATTCTTGAATTACAAAAAATGGTTCAGTAGGAGAACGGAATGAAATCAATGCGTAACGCGAACCGCCAACAGGGTTTTACATTACTGGAAGTGATGGTTGTACTGGCGATTATCGGCGGCATTATGGCGCTGGTTGCGACCAATATTATCGGCTCCGCCGGTGATGCCCGGATTAAAACCACCAAAAGCCAGATCAAGCTGATCGAAAACGCACTGGATCTGTACAAGCTGGACAATTTTACTTATCCAACCACCGAGCAGGGCCTGGAAGCGCTGGTGAAAAAACCAAGCAGCTCCCCTGAGCCTAAAAACTACAAATCCGGTGGCTACCTGAAGGGGAATAACGTACCGACTGACTCCTGGGGTAATGAGTTTATGTACTTCCTTGATAAAGGGCAGTACGAAATCGTCTCACTCGGTGCCGACGGTCAGGAAGGCGGCGAAGAAGAGAATGCCGACATCAGCAGTCTGGATCACTGATGCGTAAGCAGCTTCAGCGGGGTTTTACCCTGCTGGAGGTGATGGTGGTGCTGGCCATTGTTGGTGGCCTGCTTGCCATGGCAACCCTGAGCAGTGGTGATCGCCAGGCTCAGGATGAGACCACTCAGTTTGCCCATCACCTCAGCAACCTGTTTTCAGCCTATCGGCAAGAGGCGGTATTTCAGAATATCGACCTCGGTGTTGCTATGGATAAGCAGGCGCTGCAGCTGCTGAGCTTTCAGGATGTTAACAGCCAGGAATTCAGCGCCAATAAAACCCGGGAAGAGCTTGATAAGCTCAGTAAAAACCCCTGGCAGGCCTACAGTGGCAGTCTGAAATCCCAGCTTGAAGCTCCCGAGCATGTTTTTATTGCGCTGAATGTCGAAGGGCAGGAGGTTGATTTTGACAGTCTGCTGGATGAAGAGGATGGCGCAAAACCTGCGCTGATGTTTCTTTCTTCTGACGAATACACGCCTTATCTGCTGACACTGACCCACGATAGCGACGATCACTTTCAGGTTCTGATCCGTGGTGATGGTTTCGGGGCGCCGCTGATCAAGGTGGAAACCTATGAAAACTGAACGCAATCAGCGTGGCTTTACCCTGATTGAGGTAATGATCGCCCTGACCGTATTTGTCGCCATTGCCGCTACGATGAGTGAAACCGCCAGTCAGAGTGTCGGTAGTCTGCTGCATCTGCAGGATAAAACCCTGGCGTCTTTTGTTGCCGATAACCGCATGGTGGAGCTGCGCCTTAATGGCCTGCCGCCAGTGGGGGAAAATAATGATCAGGTCGATATGGCTGACCGTGAGTGGAAGGTGTTCACCAAGGTTGAAAAAACAGAATTTCCGGACACGCACCGGGTGACCGTATCGGTGGCGGATATGCAGCATAAAGACAGCAACCTGATCACGCTGGTCAGCATTATGAGCAAATACTGATGCGGCCATTGTCAGCGGTAAAAGGCTTCACCCTGCTTGAAGTTCTGATCGCGGTTTCCATTACCGCCATGATCGGTGTCGCATCCACGCAATTATTAAGCAACGTGATCGACTCAAAACAGGCCAGCGAAGTGCGTTCAGAGCAGCTGGTCAGTCTGCAGCGTTTTAATATGGTTGCCAGCCGCGATCTGGAACAGTTTATCAACCGCAGTATCCGCGACGCATACGGTGATGCACAGGCATCGCTGCTGCTTGATAGTGGCGACTTTCCGCTGGAATTTACCCGCGCCGGTTGGCGTAATTCTCCGGTCAGTACCGATCCGCGGGCCGAGCTGCAGCGCGTTGCTTACCGCCTTGAAGCCATCGACAGCGAAGTTTGCGAGCCGGCGCTGCAGCGCCTGCAATCCTGGGGTGTGACTGAGCCTGAGCACGATTGCCTGGTGCGCTATTTCTGGCCGGTGCTGGACCGGGCCAGTGACTCTGTACCGCAGGCACAGGTCGTGCTGGAGCAGGTGGAGCGTCTGGAGATTGACCTGCTGGTGCAGCAGGAACGCAAGGCAAGTGACGGGCAGAGTGCAGAGATCAGTGGCCGGGACTGGTATACCGCCTGGCCGGCGCTGCAGAGTGGCAGTGATGAGGAGCGGCCATTAGCAATCCGCTGGCGACTGACGCTGCCGGCGCTGGGCGAGATTGAGCGCCAGTGGCTGCTGTCCTGGGGAGCTGATTCATAATGCGCAGCCTGCAGAGATCTGAGCGTGGCCTCGCGCTGATTACCGTTTTACTGATTTTTGCCATTGTCTCTATGCTGGCGGTGGCGATGATTGATCGCCAGTCAACCGATGTGCAGCGCAGTGGCACCATGCTTGCCCTGCAGCAGGCGCGTTCGTATGTGTTTGGCGCTGAGCAGGCGGTAAAAACCGGTCTGTACCTTGATTGGAAAAACGACAAGGAAATCGATCACCGCTATGAAGAGTGGGCGCAGGAGCGCACCTTCCCATTATCCCCCGGGCTGGCGCGCATCAATATCGCCGATGCGATGGGGCGTTTTAATCTGAACAGTCTGAGTGTGGCGGCCAGCAATAAAGCGACGCAGAAGATCCGCTTCAGTAACCTGCTTAACCTGCTTGGGCTGGATGTCACCCTGGCCGATACCCTGGCACGCTGGATGGATGAATCCAGTCAGGATGATGACCGCTATCAGGGCATGGAACCTCCCTATAAGGCTGCGTATCAGGGGTGCAAACACCCCTCTGAGCTGCTGTTGCTGGAGGGAATGGATATGGTCAGCTTCCGCAAGCTTGAGCCCTATGTGGTCTGTCTGCCTATCACTGCACAGCTGAATGTGAACACGGCCAGTGCGATGGTGCTGGCCTCTCTTGATGCCGGTCTGTCACTGGCCGATGGTGAGGCGATTGTCAGTGCCCGTGGTGATAAGGGCTTTAAGACAGTTGATGACTTCTGGAGTCTCAGTCAGGTTGAGCCATTTACTAAAACGGATAACGGCGGTAACGCGGGCGAAGGTGAAGCGCCGGTAACAAAGGCCCGCTGGGATAAAACCGACTTCAGTGTAAAATCCGAATATTTTGAAACCTTTATCCGGGTTGAGCTGGGTGACCGTATCGCCACTGGCGAAATACTTATTAAACGTGACAACGGTGATGGTCGGATGACCACACTGTACAGAGATTACTCCCGCCGCGAAGCGAAGCGGGAGCCCGAAACCACCCAACCTGGCATGACGCAATAAGGTGTAGTGCATGGAAACCGCTAAGGCCATAAAAACGATAAAAGTGCAGTGGAACGCGATCAGCGGCCGCTGGACGGTAACTGCTCTGGATCAGATGGCCGCTGGTTCAGAGCAAGGCGTGCAATCGCTGGCATCCTGGGCTGAAGTTCAGGCGGATCTGACGCCGGTACGTCTGATTCTGTCAGCCTGTAACTACGCAACCCACTGGGTGTCTTTGCCGGGTGTCAGTAATCGTCATCTGGCCCGTGCCTTGCCCTATGCACTGGAAGAAGGGCTGATTGATGATCTGTCGGATTATCTGATTCTGCCCGCCGGCAGCGAAGGCAAAAAAGTCCGTGCTTATGTGGTTGGCAATGACCTGATTGAGCGCCTGCTGGAAGAATGCGAGCTGCATCACCTGCAGGTGCGTGAGCTGATTCCTGAAACCCAGCTGCTGCCACAGGATGTTCCTGTGATGCTGCGCCAGGGTCAGGGTTGGGCTATGCGTATTCCGGGGGTATTTGAAGGCTGGGTGACTGACAGTGCAATGACCCCGGTGCTGGAATCATTGTTTGATCATGGTGATGAAGAACAGTCTGCGCAGCAGGTTACCGGCCTGCAGATTATGGCCGCGCAGCTGGATCAGGCGCAGTTGTTGAAAACCACGCTGGAAAGCAGTTTTGCCGGGGTTTTTGCCGAGATAGAACTGCTCGCCAATGATGGCAACCAACTGCGACAGCAACGTCTGCAGGGCAAGCTAACCAATTTGCTGACCGGGCGTTTTCAGGTGCGCGAAGTCGCTGAAGATCGCCCGCCTGTGTGGTGGCGTGGTCTCGCGGCCGTCGCTGCGGTTTGGCTGGTTGCTGCCACGCTGTACCTGTTTATCGATAACTACACGCTGAAGCAACAGTCGCAGCAGGTGCGGGCGGAAGCCATCAGTCTTTATAAAACCCTGTTTCCGGGTGAGCGTATCCGCTCGCTGGAGCGTCAGATCAAAACCAAGCTTGATGGTGGTGACAACAGTGACGGCGCAGGCTTTATTGGCACAACCAGTGTGCTGGCGCGGGTGTATGCCGCCCAAGGGCTGCAAAAGCAGGTGCAGCTGATGTCATTGCGTTTTAATGACCGCCTGCAGGAGCTGGTTGTTGAGGTGCGCGCCAGTAACCTGAATGAATTACAGACGCTGCGTGCGGCGCTGGAAAAAGAAGGTCTGGTTGCGGAGGTGGCGTCGGCTACCAACGATAAGGACGGAGTTAAGGGTCGCATTAAGATCGGAGGTTCAGCATGAACGAACGCCTTCAGTTAATTCAGGGGCAGCTGCAGGCGCAGTTGCAGAGCAATAAGGCCGTACAAGCGGCGCAGCACTGGTATCAGGCGCTGCCATCCCGCGATCGGCTGGTTGTTAAGGCGATTGCCGCTTTGCTGGTGCTGGCGCTGATTTTTGTGATGATTTATGCACCGTTGATCCGCGGCCAGAAAGCCGCCGCACTGAGTCTGGAAAAGAATCTGGCGACCTACAATCTGCTGGCAGAAAACGCTCACCGCTTTGGCGGGGCAGCAACCTCCGCCTCCGATGCGCCGATTCTGGCGACCGTCACCCAGCAGGCGAAGAAAGCTGGCATTGTGCTCAGTCGCTACGAACAGGATGGCAAAGGCCTGCGCGTCTGGGTGGAGAAGGCTGTCTTTGACGATGCCATCACCTGGCTGGAAGGGATGCAGTCCCGGCACGGCATTCGTGTCAGCCAGATCACTATTGATCGTACCGACCGTTCCGGTCTGGTCGACATCCGCGCCACACTGACTCCCTGAGTCAGACTTGAGTAACGGGCAGGGGAATATTATGAATTACGATTTTGAATTGCTGGTGATTGGTGCGGGCTCCGGCGGCGTACGTGCATCGCGCATGGCGGCAGCGCGTGGCGTTAAAGTCGCCGTGGTTGAAAACCGCTATCTGGGCGGTACCTGTGTAAACGTTGGCTGTGTGCCGAAGAAGATTTTTGTCTACGCCTCGGAGTATGCCGAGAAGTTTGAAGAAGCCCGCGGCTTTGGTGTTAACGGCCAGCTGGAAAACTTTGACTGGCCCACGCTCCGTGATAATAAAACCAGTGAAATCAAACGCTTGAATGGCATTTATAATAATTTACTGGAAAATTCCGGCGTTGGAATCCTGCACGGCACAGCCAGCATTATCGACCCTCACCGGGTAAAAGTCGGCGAGCAGGAGTTCACCGCTGAGAAGATTCTGGTCGCCACCGGTGGCTGGCCTTTCAAGCCTGATATTCCCGGTGCCGAGCTGGCCATTACCTCAAATGAAGCCTTCTATCTGGACGAATTCCCCAAGCGTGTGGTTGTCGTTGGTGGCGGCTATATTGCCGTGGAATTTGCCGGAATCTTCAACGGCCTGGGTGCTGAGGCTCACCTGCTGTATCGCGGCGAGCAGATCCTGCGCGGTTTTGATGAAGGTGTGCGCAACTTTGCTGCCAGTCAGATCGCCCATAAAGGCGTTCGCATCCATACCCAGACCGATATCCGCCGCATCGAACGGCTGGCCGATGGCAGTCTGCGCTGTCAGCTGAATAATGGTGATGCACTGGATGCCGATTGCGTCATGTATGCCACCGGCCGTAAACCGCTGACCGAAGGTTTAAACCTTGAGCAACAGGGTGTTGAGTTGCGTAACGATGGCAGTATTGTGGTGGATCATTTCTTCCGCACCGCAGTACCAAGCATTTACGCCCTGGGCGATGTGATCGGCACTCCGGCGCTGACACCGGTGGCGCTGGCGCAGGCAATGAAGCTGGTTGCCCACTGGTACGATGGTAACAACGAGCCGCTGAGCTATGACAGCATTCCGACGGCGGTCTTCTGCCAGCCGAATATTGCTACCGTAGGTCTTAGCGAAGAAGAGGCGCGGGAGCGTTTCGGCGACGATCTGCGTATCTATGAATCCGATTTCCGTCCGATGCGGCACACCATGTCCGGTCTTCCGGAACGTACCTTTATGAAACTGGTGGTACGCGCCAGCACCGATCAGGTGATTGGTGCCCATATGGTCGGGGCAGAGGCCGGGGAAATTATTCAGGGCATTGCCATCGCCATTAAGGCCGGGGCAACCAAGGCGATGTTTGACAGCACCATAGGCATTCATCCGACCGCTGCCGAAGAGTTCGTCACCATGCGTACTCCGCGCAGCTGATCGGCTCTGAATACGGCAACAAAAAAGCCGGTACTGTGTTCAGTACCGGCTTTTTTGTGTGCGCCATATTGCCCGGCGGCGCTGCTGTATACGCAGCACTTTTATAGGCGCCGTGTTTAGCCGCAGAACACCAGACGCACGCTGTCGAGCGCCAGTTGCGACTGGGTAATGGCATCCAGCACCGCGTCGCGCTCACGCTTAACATCGGCCACTAACAATGGCGAAATATTCGGGTTCTGCTCGCTCAGGGCATTCAGACGCTCAAGGCGGGCGGCAAAGGCTTCTGTGGCTTTGCTGCTGGCGCGATCAACCATCTTGCTCAGCTGGGCGCTGCCCATTTTCTCCAGCTTATGGATCAGCGGCTGCACGGCTTCTGTTTTCTGCTCGACCAGACCGCGTGCGGTGCCACGCTTCAGCGGCAGTACAAAGGCCGGCAGCTCGCCATCGTTAACCTTCAGCTCACCGGCAGGAGTCATCATCAGGTGCATGGCATTGGGTGGCAGGTAGCGTTCAACGGCCAGTGCTTTCGGCGCCGGGCAGCGGGCGACAAACTGCAGTTCGATAAAGCAGTCACCGGTACGGAAATCGTGATCTTCGATATAGCCGGCGCTGGCGTTACCGGCCGGGCCGCTGGTGATCAGCTCCAGTGCCTGATCCACAAACGGGTGTTCCCAGCTCAGGAATTGCACGTCGTCGCGGGCGAGGGCGATATCACGGCGGGTGGTGGCCATAAAGCCGTCTTCCGGCAGATGCGGCATATCCGGCACCAGCATATGGTCACCCGGTGCGATGGTAATGCAGTCGCCACCGAGATCGATCAGTTCCAGACCAAAGGCATCGGCGAACAGCTCAAGGAAGTCGTTCAGCTCGGCTTCGTCTTCGATATGGGTGATGGTCATGTCTTTCGCCAGACGACGGGCACGCTGCGGATGGCAGGAATGCAGCTCCAGCAGACGATCACGGCCTTCTTCCAGACTGGCCAGCAGCTCATCGCGTTCCGCTGCCAGCTGACGGGTCAGATCATCCAACCCTTCGCCACTGATCAGTGCCTGCTCAATGGCAGTGCGGTGTTTTTCCAGCAGCGGCTGGGCTGCCGGGTTCGGACGGCTGAACAGGTCGATGCCGGCGTGCAGCAATTGCGCCCAGCGGCCGCTGATGTGATCGCTGAAGGCCGGAATGTAGATTTTGATATCTTCCGCCTGACCGATACGGTCCAGACGGCCAATGCGCTGCTCAATCAGGTCGCAGTTAAACGGCAGATCAAACAGCACCAGATGATGGGCGAACTGGAAGTTACGGCCTTCGGAGCCGATTTCTGAACACAGAAGAATACGTGCGCCTTGCTCATGATCGGCAAAATAAGCCGCCGCCCGGTCACGCTCGACCAGATCCATATGCTCGTGGAACACCGCCACCTGAATGCCGCAGGTTTCCCACAGCCAGGCTTCCAGATCGAGAACCGTCTGCGCGGCATGGCAGATCAGCACGATCTTGTCTTTACCGGTGCTGGCCAGAATGTTCAGCAGCCAGTCGGTGCGGGCATCATCATCGCACCAGCCGGTAACGCCCCGTTCAGGATGCAGATCAGCCAGCGTCGGCGTCAGGTCATCACTTTGCGGTGCCGGCAGGGCGGTCAGTTGTGGCAGGCGTTGCGGGAAGCCGCTCACGCCATGACGGGTGTTACGGTACAGCGCACGGCCCGGGCCGTGACGGTCAATCAGGGTTTCCAGCAGGCGGTTGCGCTGGGTGGCATCGCTGATGTCGGCCTTTGCATGATCCGGCAGCAGGCGGGCGAGGGTTGCCTGCTGCTCTGCTGACAGGTCATCGCTGCCTGCCAGTGCGGCGGCCAGATCCGCGACCGGCTGATAGGCCTGTTGTTCAGCCAGAAACTGCTGCAGGGACGGATAACGCTCAGGGTCGAGCAGGCGCAGGCGGGCATAGTGTCCCTGCACGCCCAGCTGCTCCGGCGTTGCCGTCAGCAGCAACAGGCCGTCGACCTGGCGCGACAGGGTTTCCACCAGTGCGTAGCCTTCGTCGAAACCATCTTCACTCCACTGCAGGTGGTGTGCCTCGTCGACGACCAGCATATCCCAGTCGGATGCACGGATCTGCGGCGCGATGGCTTCATGGGTAGCCAGTGACAGCGGGCAGAGGAATAACTGACCGGTGGCGAAGATGTCATCGTCGCCATCTTCGAGCATATCTTTGCTGACCAGTGAGAAACGCAGGTTAAAACGGCGGATCATTTCCACCAGCCACTGATGCAGCAGATGATCCGGCACCAGCACAAGGGCGCGCTGAATGCGCTGTTGCAGCAATAAACGATGCAGAATCAGGCCCGCCTCAATGGTTTTACCCAGGCCCACTTCGTCGGCCAGCAGTACGCGCGGAATAGAATCCTGAGTAACCTGTTCGGCAATATAGAGCTGATGCGGTAACAGGCTGGTACGGCCACCTAGTAAGCCGTAGAAAGGGCGCTGACGCAGTTTGCTCAGTTGCTGCAGCGCCATCTGGCGCAGCTCGTACAGATTGTTGTTGTCAATCTGACCGGAGAATAAACGATCGGTTGGCTGGTTTAACTGAATCTGGCCACTGAGGTGGATCTCAGAAATTTCGCGCTCACCGTCGCTGTAAAACACAATGCCGTCGATATCGGTAACGTCAGCGACGGTCAGGATGCTGCCATCCTGCAGCGGCAGCAGGTCGCCTTCTTTGAAGATTACACGGGTGAGCGGGGCGTTCTGGCGTGAATAGCTGCGCACATCGTCGATGGCCGGAAAATAGATAGTAACGACCCGGAAGTCGACATTTTGCACAAGACCGAGACCGAGGTCGGTTTCGGCCTCACTGATCCAACGCTGACCCACTGTATACATATAAGCTTAACCTGCAGATATTTTGACGTGACAAACAGAACCCGGCTGCAGCATGGCAGCCGGTAAAAACAGGCGCGCAGTCTAGCGCAAGGGGGCTTTAAATCCCACCGGCAATGGCACTTTACCGCGCTATAAACACGCTGGTTCGTGTTTACATTGTTGCTGTGGCTTCTTACGATAGGCCAGCGTCCGTGGTCAGACTCAACGAATGTTCAGACTCGCGCGGAAAACGCACACTGGAATCACATATAAGGACATTGACTATGGGTAAGACCCTGGCCTTGATTGTCGGCCTGCCGGTAATCGCCTCAGCCGCTGCCGCAGGCTACATCACCTATCAGAATATCGAACGCTATGATGCATTTACCCAGACGTCCCTGCGACAAGCGAACGACAGCCTTGCTGCCCAGGGGGTTGCGATACAACTGGAAGAAGTCAGCCGTGGATTGTTCGGTGCTACCCGTGAGGAGCTTTATCATGTTCGCCTGCTGGGTGAAGAACCCGCCGATCTGTTCAGTATCCGCCAGCAGGTAACCATTGAACCGCACCGTGCCTCAGGCACTTTTATGATCGATCCGCAGCAGGGACTCGCCGGCATGATGCTGCAACAGATACCGGAACTGCTGGCTGGCCAGCAGGGTGAGTGGCACCTGAATGGCGGCGATGACCGTATCTACGGTCGTTACCAGACCGGGGCCATCAAGATGACACTGCCTGATGGTGGCGCACTGGCTGTTGCACCACTGATCCTGCAGACGGAAACACGGCTTGATGAATCGGCGCGGGGAACGGCCAGGCTCAGTCTCGCCTCTGCCAGCCTGCAAGGCAGCACGCAGGGTGACGCCAATCTGCAGCAGCTGGAGCTCAGTGTTGTCAGCAGTCAGCGTAATGGTTCGCCCTTTATCGACAAGGCCAGCTACCGTATCGGTGCGCTTAATATCGACAGTCCGGCCATGAAAATAAAACTGAATAATCTGCAGACTGAGCAGGCCGCTCTGATTGATCGCGATACTCTGGCATCCCTCTCTACCCTGACATTCAGCAATTTGCGCGTCAGCTCCACCGACAAAGAACTGAACGTCGATTCCAGCAATCTGTCGCTGTACATCGATGGCGTCAGCTGGTCAGGCTACCGGCGCCTGCTGGAAAAAGTACAGAGTGCCGGCGATGATCAGGCTGCTATTGCCGGTCTGATGCTGAATGCAAACGAAGTGCTGAAGAATGGCGGCAGCCTGGCGCTGGAATCCTTTGAAACCGCGTTTATTTTTAACGACCTGAGTCCGGGTGGTATTGGTGCCAGTGGCGATCTGAAAGTAAACGGCAAGGTCAGACTGGACGCCGGTGATGCCGCCGGACTACCACAGGAACTGATGGCGCGTCTTAATGGTGAGTTGCAGATAAACCTGAGTCGCAGTCTGATGCAAAGTCCGCTGGCTGAGCACTTTATCAGTTTGCTGGACGCGGGAATGTTGCAGGATCAGGATGGGCGATTAGTCAGTCAGCTTAAACTGCAGCACGGACAGCTCAGCGCTAACGATATTGCTGTGGCTTTCTGAACGCCAAAACGCCATAACAAATCCGATTCAGTAGGGTTGTTATGGCGTCCCGCTTCCGGCATCCGCTCACTCCATAAACAGACCTCTGCGGATATTGTATTTCTTAATCATCTTGCCCAGTGCGCGCCGGTCTTTTCCGCACATCATGGCTGCACGGGTTACATTGCCATTCGCTTCATCCAGAATTCTGGTGAGATATTCCTTTTCAAAGCGCTCAACAAGCAGCCGCTTGTCGCGGCTGAAATTGTAATCACCTGCACCTATGCCGCATTGCCGGGTAAGAGGAAACTCATCCGCACCATTTTCTGCGTCAGGCTCCATGTCCGTCGTTATTGGAGATGGCACGAATGGTTCTGCGTGAATGTCGGTAGCAGGCATGTGCTGTATTTCGATGCGCCCGGAACCGGATAGCAGATATAAACGATGAATGGTGTTTTCCAGCTCGCGCACATTGCCTGGCCAGGATAATGTGGTCAGATGATCAATCAGCTCCGCCGGTGCGATCTTTTCTCCAAGCTCATACTGTTCAGCAAACTGTCGCAGAAAGTGACGTACAAGAACCGGAATATCATCTTTGCGATCCCGCAGGGCAGGCATATGAACCGTCAGAATGTGCAGCCGATAAAACAGATCCCGGCGAAAAAGTCCGGCTGCTATTTTTTCCTGAAGGTCGCAGTTGGCCGAGGCAATAAGGCGGACGTCGCACAGGTATGTTTTTTCTGAGCCAACCGGCCGGTACTCAGATTCCTGCAGTAAACGCAGCAGGGCAGCCTGTGATGTCAGTGACAGGCTATCAATCTCATCCAGAAACAGCGTTCCCCGTTCGGCCACGGCAAGTAATCCTTTCTTGTCCTGACGGGCGTCGGTGAATGCCCCTTTTTTGTGACCAAACACTTCACTGGCAAACAGGTCGGTTGTCAGTGTGGCGCAATTTACGGCTACAAAAGGGTGGCCAGAGCGGCTGCCGCAATAGTGAAGTCCCCGGGCCGCAAGCTCTTTTCCGGTTCCCGTTTCACCTGTGATCAGAACCGGCGCGTCATATTGTCCAAAGACTCTGATGCTATCCAGAGCCTTCTCCAGAGGTTTTGATTCTCCGGCAATGTTGACGATGCCCAGATAGAATTCGCCGGAGCTTTCATTACTCTGTCGTTCACCAGGAACCGATAGTGCAGGGTAGTCAGAGTATGGCGGCGCAGAAAATGAAC
>NZ_JAJAEL010000007.1:0-28162 GCF_020447205.1 Thalassolituus alkanivorans | reverse complement strand
AAAAAAAAAGCCAGCAGGATTTCTCTGGTGTTGCGTCTTACTTATGCATCCGGGTTGTTGCTGAAACGGCGCAGATGGGGTGTGCCCGCCACAACCGGGGTCTGTTTTACCCACCACTCACCCGGCATCTGCAGGTGGGTGATAAAAACCCCGCTTGACACTAGATGACAAGACGACTCTGCGTAAGGATTGTGAGAATGATCTAAGAATAACGACTTAATTTCTTCAGACGCCTGATAAAGACCTTCTGTTAAATAAACAACCGAACTCTGACGAATTGTTAATCCCGCTCAGAATCGCCACGGCCATTCAACGTGTCCCAACTGGCATGGCCGAACCATAAAACTGAGTTTTATTTTACCCGGAGGGTTATTTATCCCTCGTCAAAAACACCCCGGAACCTGTCTTTTTTAGTTTGGAATGCCGAATTTCTGCGGATTTTTCTGACTTTAAAATCTGGCACCTCAATTGCTACCGGAGAATAAATCTTCGGAATTTCTCTGAAAATTAAATTCATGATGACGGCGATATTTGAATGAATAACTCAAGCAATAATCAAAATTTATATGTTGCAAACCTGATTGAGAGCTATCTGCTTTCACATCCGGATGCCATGGATAGCTTTGAGGGAATATGGCGTTGGTGGGTCACCCAGCAAAAGCTCCATGAATCGGCTTATTCAGTAAAAGTTGCCCTTGAGCTTTTAATTGAAAAAGGGGTTGTAGAAGAGATAGGAAATGGATTTTTCAGATGCGCAGAGCATTAGGTTCTATTCGATCCTGCTGAACATCTGTCTTTTTGCAATTGACGATTGAGAGGAAATAACATTGGAAAGCACACAGAAAAAACTATCCAGAGTAAGATCCCCAAGGGTTCATATTACTTATGATGTCGAAATCGGTAATGCGATTGTACAGCGTGAACTGCCACTGATCGTCGGCATTCTTGCTGACCTTTCCGGCTCTCCGGCTGAGCCATTGCCTGTATTAAAAGAACGGGACTTTGTCGAAATTGATCGTGATAATTTCGACGAGGTCATGGAAGGCTTTGTGCCACGCCTTACCATGAAGGTCGCCGATTCATTGTCCGAAGAAGAAGGTGCTACAACCAATATTGAGCTCCTCTTTAAGTCGATTAATGATTTTTCGCCACTGAATCTGGTGCGCAGCATCCCAAAAACCAACGAGATCTATCAGGCCAGAATTCACTTGCGCGATTTCCTGGCCAAGCTGGATGGTAACGATGCGCTGGATGAATTGCTGACTCAGTTGCTGAGCGACGAGGCTCTGCAGACTGAAGTAAAAGGCGTCTATGCGGATCAGGAAGATCTGTCTGCGGTTGAGCCAAGTGAATTTATCAGCAAGCTGCTGGAAGAAGGTGGCATGGCGCTGGATGAATCGCAGAGAAGCTACGCTCTGACTCTGGTTGGTCAGTTCGCTCTGGATATTCTGGGGCAGGAAGCCAGTGATTCTGCCGGCGATGCTGCAGACCGTATGAATGACCGGATCTCTCAGATCGATAATCTGCTGACACAGCAGATTAACCTGGTCATGCATGACGAAGGTTTTCAGAAGCTGGAAGCAACCTGGCGCGGCCTGCATTACCTTGTGATGAACACTGAAACCAGTACCCGTCTGAAACTCCGGGTTCTGAACGTTTCCAAGCGCGATCTCCTTAAAGATCTGCAGAAGGCGTCTGAATTCGATCAGAGTGCGCTGTTTAAAAAAGTGTATGAAGATGAATTCGGCACCTATGGTGGTGATCCTTTCAGCGTTCTTGTCGGAGACTATGAGTTCGGACGTCATCCTGAAGATATTGAACTGCTGGAAAAATTATCCGGTGTTGCGGCGGCGGCGCACGCCCCGTTTATTGCTGCAGCTTATGCAAAGTTGTTCGATTTACAGGATTATTTCCGTCTGTCACAGCCGCGCGATCTTTCTAAAATCTTTGAAAGTGCCGAGCTTATCAAGTGGCGCAGTTTCCGCGACAGCGAAGATTCGCGTTATGTCACACTGACGCTGCCTAAAGTTCTGTTACGTCTTCCTTATGGCCCGGACACCGTCGTGGTGGATGGCTTTGATTTTAAAGAGGATGTGGATGGCACCGATGCCAGTCGTTATCTGTGGGGAAATCCCGCATTTATTCTTGGCCAGCGCATCACCAATGCCTTTTCAAAATTTGGCTGGCTTGCTGCCATTCGCGGTGTAGAAGGTGGTGGTCTGGTCGAAGGGCTGCCAGCACATACATTCCGTACCGCAGCAGGGGATGTTCGCCTGACCTGTCCGACTCAGGTTGCCATTACCGATCGTCGGGAAAAAGAACTGAACGATCTTGGCTTTATGGCCATCCTGCATTGCAAAGGCACCGACAAGGCCGCTTTCTTTGGCGGTCAGACCACCAATCAGCCGAAAAAATATAATACGGATGAAGCCAACGCGAATGCCAGAACCTCGGCAATGATGCCGTACATTCTGAATGCTTCACGTTTTGCTCATTACATTAAAGTCATTATGCGCGACAAAGTCGGATCATTTCTGACGAAGGATAATGTTTCCGATTATCTGAATACCTGGATCGCCAGTTATGTACTGATCGATGACGGCGCCGTTAATGAAATCAAGGCACGCTACCCGCTGCGGGAGGCCCGTATTGATGTGACGGATGTGCCAGGAAAACCAGGCTCGTATAAGGCAACGGTATTCCTTAAACCACATTTTCAACTGGAAGAGCTGTCGGCGTCGATTCGCCTGGTGGCTGACATTCCGGGTTAATGTGAATTCAATTTAAGTCTGAAAATTTCGGGGAATATTATGGATCTTATACTTCTGGAACTGGGTGATGCGGCACTGACACAACCCAAAGGCAACGACCAGGCCGCCGGTGGCTCATTGATTGATGGTGCTGCCGAAGGTGATTGGCAGGCAATCACGGCCAATCCGGGTAATCTCGGTTTTGATGCCACAAAATGTGTTGAACTTGTGTCTATTAATCAGGGCATTCAGCAGCAGGTAACCACCGATGTCAGCAACAGTGCGCGCACATCAGGCCGGCCGATTATCTCTGACTTCACCTGTGTCAAATACGTGGATGTAACGTCACCAAAACTCTATGAGTTTTGTTTGCGGGCAAAACTTCTGGATTCGAAAGGCTCACCTTGTCGCATCCATGTTTTACGCAACTCCGGTGATCGCCTGAATCTTTTGATGCAGTTTGAATTAACCAACGTATTGATCAGCGAAATTCAGTTCCAGTCACATCCAAACGATATGGCGACGGAACAGTTTAAGCTGAACTTTACGGAAATCTCCTGGGTGCACTGCCTGCAAGGACCTGGTCTGCAGAACAAAGGGCATGTTGCAACAGGCTGGAGTGTGGTTCGCAATCGTCCGATCGCACCTGGCACCTATACGCTGTAACGGTGTATTTCTGGTGATGAATATTACGTTACTGGAAAAACTGGACGATTCCTGCAGCGGGATATCGCTGCAGGAATCCGTCTGTCGTCAGGTTCAGCGAATTATTTCGACCCGGATTTATGTCCGTGATGATGATCCGGCGAACAGCTATATCACAGGCTTCGGATTGCCGGAAATTGTCGAACTGTATACCGATGACAGCAGCGCCCGGCAGGCATACCGCGATCTGATTCGCGAAAAGCTTCTGGCACTGGAGCCCAGATTAACGGATGTACAGGTGATTGCGGTCAGTTCAGCAGCAAGCACTGCAAGCTGCAGGCTGAAATTACAGCTTGGGCAGCACACGATTGAAGAACGGTTTTTTTTCTGAACAGCAGACAACCATTGGGCAACGGGAATTGAACAGCATGAACAGGGATATCCAGCAATTTCAGAATGAACTGGGGGGAATGCGTAAAGCGGTTGAAGCTTTCAGTCGTGCTTATCCTTCTGTCGCATCTGAGCTGCGTCTGAGTGCTGGTCATTCTGCTGACCCTCATGTTGAGCAATTACTGCAGTCGTTTGCCTGGCTTACGGCCAGCCTGCGTAATGATCTGCAACAGCAAAAGCATGAAATTCCTAATCATTTATTGCTGAGTCTGTATCCCGCACTGATGCGGTCAATACCCTGCATGACAATTATGCAGGCCAATGTACTGCTTGATGGTGCGAATTTTATAAATGGATACACCCTGGAGAAGGGTCGTTTATTTTCCGCCAAAAGTATTTCCCGTCGTGACTCCGGGCAGAAGCCTGTGGAATGCAGAATGCAGTGTTGCTATGACACGCCGCTGTGGCCATTTCTGCTGGAGGACGTTGCAGTAAAACCGAAAAATATCTTTGAGTTTCTCGGGGGGCGGAATGATGTTCAATCAGTTATCTCCATAAAAATGCGCAGCGAGGGAACCGATCCGGTCTATGAATACCCGCTGCAGCGTTTGCGTTTTTTTATTAACGACCCGGCACTAAGACCGGATCTGTACAAATTACTCAGTGATCATATCTGCGGTATTGCCATCCGCGTGGACGGAGAAACAGTGCCACTGCCGGAAGCCGGCATTGAGTGGCTGGGATTTGACCAGCAGCATAATGTACTGCCGCAACCGAATGGCAGTCACGATGCTTACCGGCTATTACAGGAATACTTTTATTTTCCGGAAAAGTATTACTTTTTCGAAATCACCGGGCTCGATGTCAGCCGGGTATCCAGCCAGTTTGAATTATTGTTATTGGTTAATCAGCCGGATTCCATGCCGGCACTGGAACGCAACAGCCTCAGCTTTAACAGTTTTCCGGCGATTAATTTATTTCCCGCCACTTTTTGTCCGGTTCAGCTGGATCACAGCTGTTACGAATACCGTCTGTATGCCGATGAAAGTCAATACGGTCAGAGTGAAGTACACAGCGTGGAAAATGTTCGCCTGTTATCGGCGGATGGCCGGGTTAAAACGGCAACCCCCTGGCTGGGGCATGCCGGAGTGGATGATATCCGTGACGCCGGCGTGCGCTACCTGACCCGTCTGGTCGCTCCGCTTTCACCGGCAACGCCAGGTTGCGACACCATGATTTCACTGCAGGATCTGGATCTGACGCCGGCCACTCCGGTTGATCAGACGCTCAGCGTTAAAGGACTGTGTAATAACCGTACGCTGCCGGAGTCCTTGCGCATCGGCAACCGCTTAAAACTGACCGGCGCCGGGGCCTTGCTGGACGCGACCATTATTACCCGCCCCAGTCTGTTCCGCGGCGAAGGACTGAGCGGGGAGGCCAACATTAACCTGCTATCGCAGCTGCATCTGAATTTTCTGTCACTTTTACCTGACGCCGACGATGGGCATCCACTGGCACGGCTTAAACAGCTGATTGCTCTCTACAGTGATCCGCAGAACGCCTCACACCAGCGTCAGCTGGATGGTCTGGTCAATATTCAGGCAGAGAGCTGTGTCCGGCGCATGGGGCGTGAAGCCTGGCGCGGCCATTATCGTGGCAGTCGTATAACCCTGACAGTGGATGAGGCGTTTTTTGATGGCGCCAACGCGCTGTTGCTCGGTGAAGTAATGAGCCATTTTCTGGGCCTTTACACCACCCTGAATCATTTCGTCCAGCTGCAGCTGGTCAGTTATCAACGGGAAGGAGTCTGGAAGCAATGGCATCCGCGCATTGGCGAACAGGTCATACTGTAAATTCTCTGCTGGCGCAGAAAAACGGAACCGGCTGGAATTTCCTGCAGCTGGTGCGTCTGGTGCTGCGCCTGCGCCGGACAGCGGATGCGACCTCCGGCAAACAGCCTGTCAGCGATAACGAACTGCTTGAAATCCTCGCGGATAACGTCCGCTTCCGCGCCTCTCTGGCAGCCGACTTTCCGCCCTGGGATGTGCGCGAAGTGAGCCTGTCAGAGCAGGGGATAACCGCAATTACATTGGCGCATGGCGGGCTGATGTCGCCGGACGGGCCACTGCCGGCTCCCTTTATTGAGTGGCTGCGCGACCGGTCTGAGCAGGATGATCACGCCATGCTCGACTTTCTCGAGCTGTTTAATAACCGTCTGATGGCATTGCGCTATCTGGTACACCGTAGCACCCGGCCAACGCTGATGGATGCCCCCGCTGAGGTCAGCGACAGCGGTCGCCTGATGCAGGCACTGGCCGGACGGCTAGCGATGAATCCTGAGGGTGATTATGACCTTGGCCTGACCGGGTTGTTTGCCAATGTCCGCCTGTCACTCCCCATGGTAAGGCAGATGCTGCAGTGCGCACTGGGATTGCCGCTACTGCACATGAATGCCCTGCAGGGAGGCTGGCTGACGGTAGATAGCCAGGATCATTCCCGTTTGGGCGACAGTCAGAGTTGCCGGCTTGGACAAGGCGCAACCCTGGGGAAGCGGGTCTGGGATCAGCACAAAGCCACAGAGCTGGTTATCGGCCCACTGGATTGGGCGGAAGTGCAAAAACTGACCCCAGGAGGCGCACGCCATTCCCGGCTGATCGATCTGATCCGGCGCATAACCGACTGCCGCATTGACTGCCGGATTACGTTGCGCTGCCCGGCAAACCAACTGCCGTCTCTGCGCTTAAGCAGCAAAGTTGCACCGGGGGAGCATATGGCATTGGGTGTCACCTCTTTCCTTAGCCACAAACCCCAGAGTCAGGGATTCCGCGATATCAGCTTTATGGTCGGGGTAGCAGCATGATCAAGGCGTACGCTCGGCACTCTGTTCATGGGCTTTGTTATCTGCTGATTGCGCTGAGCGTAATACTGTCTGGTTGCTCGGTACTCGGCCTGTCGCCGTTAAATGATGTCCGCAGCATCCGTATTGAGGCCAGTGCCGACTGCAACCGCAGTATGCCGGTGGCCATTGATTTCGTATTTATCAGCGATGAGCGGGTCGCCCGGTTACTGGCAGACCTGAGCGGCCCGGACTGGTTCAGCCGCAAACAGGAGCTGGTTATGCGTTATGACAAGCAGCTGGAGGTGGTCAGCGCCGAGGTCGTGCCCTTGTCAGTTATGTCCTCTCTGCCTCTGCCTGACGACCACAGCAGGGCTGGCAACATTCTGATGTTTGCCAACTATCTGGGGGCTGAAGGTCAGTTTGTTGCTCAGCTCGGACAATTCCGGCAACTGAAGGTCCTGCTGCAGCGGGAAGGATACCGGTTAATCGAAATGCATCAGGAATAACACACCATGGCAATTTTATCGGCCGGGCAGGCCAGTTTACTCATCCCAGCAAGTCGTGAGAAAGCAACGGGTTACCCGCAAAGACTGCCAAACCCTATCTGCTGGCACGAAGGTATGCTGCTGTCACCGCAACACTTTCAGCAAAATCATTTTTACTGGGAAGAGCAGCTGCGCCAGCAGTTATCGCTGATCAACCCGGCGTACTGGGGTATTGCTCAGCTAAGCCTCGATCGCGGAGCCCTGCTCGAAGGCCAGGTGGTGATTAACCATCTGGTTGCCGTTATGCCGGATGGACTGCTGGTTGATCATCTGGCCAGCAAAGACAATCCGCTTACCCTGACACTGGATTTCAAGCCTGGCCAGGGCGCACAGACCATTCAGCTGGCGGTACCGATTCAGGTGCCCGGCAGTGCCAGTGAGCGGGCAGAAATTCAGCGCTACAGCAGCCGCAGTGATCATCCCAGAGTTGATGAAAATACCGGTGAGAACGAACTGATTATGCCAAGGCTGTACCCGCAGCTGTCATTGCAGAGTGGCGATCAGGTCAGCAGCCGCTATGTCGGGTTGCCTTTATTCCGGGTGATCAAGCCGGAAGGCGGTCACCCCCAGCTTGACCCGGATTACGCTCCGCCATTGCTGAGCATTGCGGCTGATCACTTTCGTCATGCCGGCGAAACCTCATCTGCGGGCAGATCATTACAGCAGCGCTGCCAGGCTCTGGCGCTGACCATTCGTCATAAAGCCCGGCAGCTGGCCGGTTTGTCTGAAGACGGAGAGTCTCTGGGCTACAACATTACCCGCCGTCACCATCGCTGGATTCGCGCAATGGTGCAGGAGCTGGCGGCTCTTGAGCAGCTTGCAGACACCGCAGAAACCCCGCCGGCAGCGCTGTACCGGGGGCTGATCCGGATGGCCGGGCCAATCAGCGAACTCGACCCGGGCAGCATTCCTCCACGCTTCCCCATTTATAACCACGACAACGCCTTGCCCGGCTTCGATAAGGTAATGAGCTACATCCTGCAGCAGGTGGAGCGGGTCAATCTTAATTACACCTCGCTGGGTTTCGACGAAGAACAGGAAGGGGTATTCACACTGAACTACGACAAGGCCTGGGAAGGAAAAGACCTGCTGATAGAGCTGCGCCCGGCCTCTGGCAGCAGTCGCGAAGGCGCTATCCGCTGGCTGGCAGCCTGCCGTATTGCATCGGTTACCGTGCATAAAGAACTGATGCAACGGCGTTTGCTTGGTGCCAGTGCGGTTCAGATAGAAAGCGACGAAAAGAGCGGCATCGTACCCGCTAATGGCAACGTACTGTTCCGTATCAAAGCCAATAAAACACTGATACGGCCCGGTGCAAAACTGGCTATCGCCTGTACCAGCCGTCAGGCCAGTGAAGGTCGTCCGGCTTCCATCGTGATGCATGTTCCCCACGAGTAACACAGAAAAGGATTGGTGATTTGGTGATGGATAACAGGCTTCAGCCGACCGCAACTGCGGCAACACAAGACTACGGCGACCCGGTGCAACTGATGAGCGATTTTTACCGTCAGGTGGTTGAGGTTAAGTTCTGGGTGCGCAGTGGCCGGCTGAATGACGAAGTTGCTGCGCAGTTCAACCTGAACCGGGCTCCCAGTGGCGAAGAAATTACGGAAGCCGTTGCCCTGCGCCTGCAGCGCTGGGTCGAAAAAACCCGGCTGAACGCAGCCAAAACCCTGACAGAAAGAGAGTGTGAACGGGTGGAGCAGACACTGTTTGTACTGGTCGCACTGGCCGATGAGCTGTTTATCATGGAACTCGACTGGCCAGGCAAAGAACACTGGCAGGAGCAGCCACTGGAAGAGCGGGTGTTCAGCAGCTGCTTTGCCGGCGAGCGGTTTTTTACCGGAGCGGCAGCATTACTGGCAGACCGCTCATGGGATCAGCAGGAGCAGAAACTGGCCTCTGTTTATCTGTTTGCCCTGCGTCTGGGATTCGCCGGGCGCTATCGGGGAGATGCCCAGCGTTTGGGCAATTACCGCGCATTACTGTTCAAGCGTATCAGCAGTGGTGCGCAGCCCGGTCTGGTTTGCCCGAATGCCTATCAGCATGTTCTTGCCTCACGTCAGGAACGCCGGCTTGCACCACTGGCGGCGTGGTACCGGATGATGGCTCTGGGAGCTGCAGCCTACCTGGTGCTTGGCTGGGTTATCTGGCTGACATTCAAAGGCCACTGGGGGTAATAGCAAATGAGTCTGATACAACCCCTGCTGAACCAGATTCAGGACAGCGTTCAGGCCTTGCTGATGTCGCTTGGTGAGCGTTTTGCCCCACTGATCGAAAATCTGCGGCCAATCTGGACCGATCCGTTGTGGCAGTTTATTGGCCTGATTCTGTTACTGACACTGCTCGTTATTCTGCTGATCTGGCTGCTTAAAGCCGGCAGCGATGTCGTGGCGTCGGTGTCAGACATCACCATAAAACTGTTCAGCTGGCCACTGAAGGCCGTCCGTAAGGCCTTTCAGGCATTGGCGCAGAAGCGTCAGCAGCAACAGGATGAAGAGCAACAACCCACAGGCTGGCAAGTGCTGAACCGCATCCGGGTGCGTCAGGGTATGGATGTTGTGCGCTACCTGACAACCCGCCGGGACTGGCGCTACCAAACCCCCTGGTATCTGCTGGCCGGGGTTGATAGCAGCGGCAAAAGCAGCTGGGTGCAGAGTGTCCGCTCTGGTGTGCGGGCGCAGTTACTGGCGCGTGAAAAGCAGCTGGCTGCGGCGGGCAGCCAGTGGCACTTCTTTGATCAGGGAGTGATCATTGAGGTTGAGCAGGAAAAACACTTCACACAAACCGTCGATCTGCTCAATTTTTACCGTCCGGAGCGGCCGGTAGACGGGCTGATTCTGACCATATCTGCCAAAGCCCTGCAGCAGGCCAGCGATCCGGTTGCCCGCAGAACGCTGGGCGAAGCTCTGTACCGGCAGCTCTGGAGTATTCAGAAGCAAACCTGCTTTGTCGTCCCTGTCTATGTGCAGGTAACCCAATGTGATCATGTGCGCGGATTTAACGAATTCTGGTCTGCAGGTACAAAAGAAAGACCGCAGGAAATGTTTGGCTGGTCCAATCCGACCCGCCTGGATGCGGCCTTTTCGCCACAGTGGGTCGATGATGCTTTCACCAGCGTAGTGGATGGTATCCGCAGGGCGCAGCTGCAACTCGCCGCCGGTGGTGATGGCATTGCCGGCATTGATGCCTTTATGTTGTTCGATCTGGAGTTTCAGAATCTGGCGGAGCCACTGCGGGAAGTGCTGGCGTTTGCTTTTGCCCGCAGCAGCTATCAGGAAGCACCGCCGCTGCGTGGCATCTGGTTCAGCGGCAAAGTACGTGATGAGGTTGCCCTGACCGATGACTTTCTGAATCACAAACTGTGGCCGGAAACCCTGCTGGCTTATCCGGCAGAGCAACGACGTTTCTCTACCAACCGTACGTTGCGGCATGCGCAGTACGCAACACTGGCCATCGCATTTACGCTGCTGTCGGCACTGCTGATCGACTCAACCCGTCTGTATCATTATTCCGTCAGCACTGAAAAAAGCTGGGCGGATATTTTAAAGAAAGAACCCGATTGCAGTGAAAGTGGCAGTAACACCTGGTGGCTGCTGAGCAGTCTGAGCAAAATGAGCGAACAGCCCCTGACACTCTCATTGCCGGCGTCCTGGGGGAGTGGTCAGATGCGCTCTCTGAAGGCGGCAGTCGCGCAGCGTATCTACCCCAATCTGTTATTTCAGGGCATGGACTGCCGGTTGCAGGAAAAAGCAACCGAACTGAAAAAAGATTCTGTTTCTGCGGATGACGATCTGGAAACGGCCAGTCGTGAGCTGAAAACCTTTATGACCAACCTGCGGGAATACCAGCAGGCCCAGAAACGCCTGATTTATCTGGCAGGTCCATTACCTGATAACCAGGGCGTGGCCGGCGAGTTTCAGGCGCTGCTCGATTATCTGTATAACTCATCCATACCATCGACGATTACTTTCGACAGCCCGTTGCTGGCCGGGGCGATTGTCGATACGGCTTACGACATCAACTGGAATGAACATGATCTGGTTGACCCGGAACAACAGCTGACCCGGCTGAATACACTCAGCAATAATGTACGCAAAATGATCGGTCAGCAGGCCACCAGACCGCCTGTTGCAGCAATACAACGTGCTTTTCTGGTCAGCACGCAGAGTCAGTCTTCAGCCGTATATCTGCAAAAGAATGCGGCAGCCATGACCGGTTCTTTGCAGGACTTCCAGCGCTGGCTGCTTTATATGAAACACCAGTGGGTCGACACCCGTGCAGCAACCAGTCCCTGTGGTCGTCTGCAGCAGGAAATGGCGAGTTTGCGGACTGTTCTGCTGGATGCCGGCTACCCGGACACCATCGAAGATGCCTTCAGTAATAAAGAATGTGATGAGGCAATCCGTAATCAGATTGCCGCTCTTGATATTGCTCCTCTCGGCAAATTGTTTCAGCTGACAGACGACGGTCCGCTGGATTTTTCACCGCAGATGGAACACTGGGAAGAAGAGTTTGCCGCGTTACGTTCCCTGAGTGTTGTTTCGCAAAGCATACCGACGATCGCCGGTGAGCAGGATAGCGGCGACAACAGCGGCGCTGTTGTCGCGTGGAACGCTCAGCCACTTGAACAGGCTCTGGATATGCTGCTGTCTTATCAGGCCTATACGCAACAATGGTGGCCGGTCGTGGCAGGCAAACAACAACAGCCTTTTTATGCCACCGCCTTGCGCAGTCAGCTGCAGCAGACCATACGCAAACTGATAGCCCGGGCACAGATCCACCCGCACGACTTCAGTCGCGGGCCTCTTTCCGGCGCGACAGATTCAGAAACAGAACTGGGCCGGACCCTGACCAGCTTCAGTCAGGCAGAAGGGTATATCCGCCAGTTACTGACCTTATTGCAGCAGGAACAGGACAGCGGCAATGTGGCTCTGTTACAGAATGCGAGCCGTCGTTTTATCAGCGACCAACTGCAGATACTGAATAGTCTGGTTGCACAGAACCGTCTCTACCTGCCGCTGAAAAACCCTCAGTGGGCCAGCGACAGTTTCGCTGCTGCATTATTCAGCTATACCGATCCGGCGGATCTCGATGGTTATCTGCAAAGTCAGAGACTGCGGGTTGAGTATCTGGCGCAGAATTACGCCAGACCGCTGCTGAGTTTCCTGCTGGACACCGATGGCGTTGCCAATACCGACCGTGCCGCCAGCCTGTGGCTGGGGACATTGAGCGACCTGCAGCGTTACCAGCGTAAAGATCCGGGTAATCAGATTGCCTCTCTGGAGAATTTCATCGCCACGCAGCTGCCCCAGCTTGATGCTGAAGGCTGCAATAACTGGCTGACGACACCGGCCTTCAGCCACACCTCCGCGGGTTTGTTTGCCCGCCGCCAGTATGAAATAGATAACCAGTTGCGCAGCTACTGCGAGCAGTACGGCAAAAATACCGTCATCAAACGCTATCTGGCACTTGCTCAGCGCTTCAATGCGGAACTGGCGGGCCATTTCCCCTTTGCGCCGGCTGATCAGGCAGGGCACAGCGACATCGATCCGGGCGTTGTGCGGGCGTTTTTTGCAGACTACCGGAAAATCTGGGGGCAGCCGAAGAAAGACAAACCACTGGCAACCGGGCTGGCCGAGCTGATAGATGCTCAGCCTGAACTGGCGCTGGACCCATGGCTGGAGTTTGTCTCCAGTCTGGATCAGCTGGCTGCACTCTGGGATGTCGCACAGGATGCCGACGGCGTTATGAATCTGGATTTGCAGGTTGAATTTGCAGCATTGCCAGAGCAGTCGCTGGGAACCCGCCAGATCATCCAGTGGACCCTGAGCAGTGGTCATGACGCGGTTATTTATCCGAATGGAAATAACCGTCTGAGCTGGAAGCCGGACAACCGCCTGGCGCTGACTCTGCGCTGGGCGACCGGGTCAGAATATTCTCCGGTCCGCAACACCGATTTGCCACTGAGTATTGACTCTGCCAATCGCAGCGCGACCTTCAGCAGTGAGGGGCGCTGGGCCATGTTCGAGTGGCTGCAGCGCTTCTCCGGAGAAAGCGCCCCGGTTGCGCAGCGCACCCTGTTGTCATTCCGCGTACCGGTTGCCGCACGGCAGAAGGTTACAGCGGCGTCCGCGGCCGCTGCTGACAACAGTAAGCCCGCATCCTATACCAGCAAAGTACATTTACTGCTGAACGTCTCAGCACGCTCGGCAGACGGCACCAGTCATGCGCTGTTACTGCCGGCCTTGTTGCCACAGCGGGCACCCGGATTGCCGGGCAGTCAGGGCGGGAACGACACAAAAGTGCTTTCAGCCAGAGCATCTGGCGGACACAAACCGACCTGACCATCCGGGAACACCGGAAGAGCAGCTGCGCAAAGGAGATTGCCAATGAAACATGTAACAGATCAGGGAAAGCACAACCGCAGGAAGCCGCTGCCGTATATCTCCTGCGTAAAGTGTGGCGCAGGGGATAAACCTGAGAAGCGCCCGGGAAGAGCAACCCTGCTGCTGCCATGCAGTATTCAGAAACCTGCCGGAGGATGCCGCCGTGCGTATGCCACAGACAGATAACGCTGAAATCAATCAGTACATTCAGCAGTTTTACGGTTACTCCCTTGATGACCTGCTGGCGCCGATCGGTGAAGGGCAGGTCGGTGAGTCCGTACGCCACAACGGTGTGTATTTCAAAATCAAGGAAGCCCGGCGCGCCGATGATCCGACCCTGCCGCAGGGCATCTGGACCCATGAACTGAAAGTAGCCGACTGGGAAAGTGTGGAGCAGACCGCGCTCAGTGCGCTGTGCCATAAAAGCAAGGACCTGCAGCTGGGCGTCTGGCTGATGGAATCCAGTATTCACCGTTATGGCTTTGCCGGGATCGCACCGGCCGCGGTTCTGATCCGTTCGTTGTGTGAGACCTACTGGGAAACCATGTATCCGCAAATGGAAGACGGCGATATTGAGTTCCGCACTAACCCCATTAACTGGATCAATGAAAAGCTGGCTCTGCCTCTGCGCCTGATTCCGCTGACTCAGGCCGGGATTGACGATATCGAAGTCAGCTGGAACGACTGGGATACAGCGCAACGCCACGAACAACTTAAGCGGCAACAGCCCGATAACCTGCGTCTGGATGGCCCCAGCAGTGAATCGTTCAAACAACATATGGCTGCAACGCCGGTTAATTTCTTTCTGCACCAGCATGAACAGCTGCAGGACGGTTTGCAGGCTATCGATGACCTCTCTGCCTGGCTGGACAACGCCTGTGGCGACCACAGTCCGAGCCTGTCTGAAATAAGCCAGCTGCTGAATCAGATTCTGGCCATGATCAGCGGCGAACTTAAACGGCGCGGCGTCAGCCTGTCCGCTGCAGAAGGTGAAACCAATAATGAAGGCAGTTCTTCCGGCGTAAGTGATGGTGGCGAACATGCGTCCGGAGCGGGTAATGGCGGCTCCGGCGGTGACGGCCCCATCAGAAACCGCGCGGATGCTTTTGCCTGCCTGCACCGTGCGGCCGAGTTTCTGATGCAGGATGACCCGCACAGTCCGGTGCCATACCTGATTTATACCGCCTGCCACTGGGGCGAGCAGTCGGCGCCGGATTTGTATCAGGAGCTGTTTCTGAACCGTGGCGGACAGCTGAATATCTTTGAATTAATGGGATTAAGTGTCGAGGCTAATTAACGGTTTTTCCGTTTAAGTCAGGGATTGTAGTAGCAGAAGAGCAAGGAGAAGGGATATGCCAGAGACTCATGTTAATGCGCAACAAATGCAGGCAATGATTGGTCGCGGTGGCCGGAATCTTGGGGATGCACACCGGCAATTCCCCATCATCAGCAGAAACCGCCGTACACAGATGGAGGTCGTGCAGCATCAGCGGGGACCGAGACAACGGCGGGGCAGTGTTACCAACTTCCATATGCATGGTAATGCACTGGGGGCTATTACTCATACCGATCGCAACGGTAATACCTATCGAATGAATGCCCGCGATCATTCCCAAAATACCCGGGGCCTGACGTATCAGGCTCATGGTCGGGGCGGGTAGAGCGGCAGGCAGTGACCACCGACAAAACCATTAAAACCCACAATGCCATTAATAATGAGAACGGGTGATGTATGGGGAAAAAAAATCAAAGTGACATCATGGCCCGCAAGGGTAATGCGTCGCTGCGGGCGGCCAAATCAGCCGGCGCTCCTTCTTATGTCGGCAAGAATGTCCGTGCCCGGGCCGGGAAGGTTATAGCAGGTGCCGGGCGCCTGCCCAATGGTATTGCCGCTTGTCATCGTGTATCGGACAAGCGTTTCCGCACCATCTCAAAACTAACGCTGGATAAACTCGGAGATAGCAGTCTGCCTGTTGCTAAGCGCAATCAGATCCTGGCTTCATTTACCGGCCTGACAAACGCAATGGGAGGCCCCAAATTCAAACGCAAAGTGCAGCTCGAACGCCGGAAAAAATTCGTAACGATGCTGGCCAAACGTGCTGCTGACCCAGCTCCTAAGGCGCTGACCAAACAGGAGCAAAAACTGGCTCTTGATGCGACAACCGACATGGCTAACCACGCGCCCGATAATTTCTTTCTGGGGGATTCCAGTAATAACTCATCGATTGGCGAACGTCAGGATGCACGTTTGCTGCCGCCAACCAAAAAAGGTGGCAAGCGCTCGCCCAGCCCGGTGTCGTTCCGGATTGCTCAACACACCCGGGACACACTGAACGAGCTGGGAGAGCCGGTTTCGCCCCGGCTCAAAGCACTGGCCGGAGGCTCAGTGCCTTCTGGTTTTAAAACCTCGGCAACCGACTGATGTTGCACTCCGTAGCCGATATAACACAGCCTGAAAAGGGGGATTGATATGCCTGGCTCACCCAACAATGGCGGAAGTGGTTCTACTGGGACTAACCAGCCACGTCCGCCGCGTTCCACTGCAACGACCGCGCCGCAAGGTGGCTCATCTTCACGCCGAACCAACACTGCACAGAGTGCCATGGCGGCGCCATCAGCCAGACCATCCGGACCCTCACGGGCCACCGTGGCGAGCTCGTCGCGCATGCCACCGCCGCAAGCCAGGGGGCGCAAACCTAAGTCAAAACCGGTAACGGGGGTTCCCGCCCACCTGGTTTCTCAGCTGCCGGCCGGTACACTGGCTTACGGTATCGACAGTGCGCGCGCTGACGTTATGCGCTCGATATCCAATCAGAACAAACGCGGGACCGATGGCAGCAGAATTATAGGAACCGGTGGTGCGAAGCTGCCGATGAAAGTGAATGATATGGTTGATCCGATGTTGTCGCGGGCCCGCGGAGGTCTGAGTGAAGAACACATCCGGAGAACAACCCGGGGATTTTCTGCTCATCAGCGGGAATACGAACTGCACATGGCGGGTTATCAGGAATATCAGGACGTGAAACCACCGCCGCGCTCACTGGGCAGTTCAAGCAGTCAGACCGCCGAAGAACGCCGGAGAATGTTTGGCGTTACCAGTAAAGGCGGTCTGAATTTTAATCTGAAAAAAGGCCTGCCCATTGTGCAGAGCCTTGATGGTATGAATATGAGCCAGATATTCGATCCCAAGCGCCAGGGTGGTGGGTATTTTGGTTCGGTCTCCTCGCAGGAAATCCGTCATCAGACTCATAATGCAGCCTTATTCGCGCCACAGGCAGAACCCGATCAGGGGTCTCAGCCACCGACCTGGAGCGGCAATCCTGTTCGCTATGTACGAGGGGGTGTCGAAGTGCCGCCGCCAATACACGACCCTCAACACCAGCAGGTTATCGGACGATATAAACGGGTTCGTACACCGTCAGTAGCAGATATGGTTCCCCGGGTTCAGCATGCTGCCGCGGCAGCATCGTCGGCCCCGGCGGTAGATCCATCACCGATGGCATCAGCGGCCAACCATCCACCAGCACCACAAGCCCCTCAGTCGCAGCATCCTCAACAGCATCCGGCTGAATAATTTAATAACCTGAGCAAAGGAATACTTATGTGGCCAACAAACCGGGATATCGCCAAGAACAGTCTTCAGCATACGATGGAATCGGGGTTTCGTGCCCTGGTTTCCAGTCCGGCACTGAGGCGTCACCACCTGACCCAGGCAGCACTCGGGGCGGCGACTTTTTATACCGCGCTGAGTCATGCGCAGGAGCAGGCAGCAAAGCGGCAAAAGTAATTAATCAGAAACGGGGGTTGGTGTCCTGGATTCAGTCTTGGGGGCGCTGAGATATCGCGCCCCGATTGATGACTGCTGTGAACCAACAACAACTGCATGACACTGACTCAGCTAGAAAATCTGAGTCAGTCCGTCATAAAGACAACTGGCCGAAAACAGATTGTTCGGAAAAGTTGAGGTCGGTACTATATGCCATCAAGAAAGAGACCGCACAGTGCGACAACAAATTCAAACACAGTAGCGCCGATCAGAGCAATAAAGAAACCGCGCAGGGCGCACAGGTACAGAATAGAGAGGGACCGAACACTGACATCATCACAACAAACCCTGCGAGGGTTTGTTGATGTCAATGCCGCTTTAACGGGGCGCCTCAGCAAAAAAAATTATTTTCGGGTTCCATCCAATCCAACAGTGCACAGTTTCAGTTCGGGGTATCACGAAGCAGGGCTGACAACCGACAGTGCTAATCATCTGACTGCCCGATTGCACGGACAAAAAGGGATCAGCCAGTTCAGATCAAACGCTCCAGAGCCATTACGCAACAAAAAATTTTATGAAGCTAATGTCAGCACGGTAATGCATGCCGGTGACGGCTTGCGTACAGATACCGCCCAAACGGTGCTTTCGGTTCCCAGGCGGGATGGTGGCGGTGGCGCAGGACATTCTGGTTCAGGTGTAAAGCAGTCAGGGCAGAAGTCTGCACATGATCTGCTCCGGGAAAGCACCGTTGAATTATTACAGAATAAAAATTTAACCTCAGGCATTGCAGCGGTTGCTTTTGGTGCTTTTGCCGTCGCAAGTATGGCGCCAGGAGAAGTGGCGTCAAAAACCCCCAATATCCGCAAGCTCAAAGCACAGCATGTAAGAGATCATTGGGAACAAAATCGTGAGGAGGTGAAGGCCAGGGTTGAAGATCAATACCAACGACTATCGACAAACGAACAACAGGAAGTCGATACCCATATGCAGAGTTTTTTCCAAAAGCTGCCGAAGGACAGACGTCTGGCGAATGGGCGCTGTACTTCGCCGGTAAGAGACACAAGAAGGCAGCATAAAAATGCAGTGAGTGGTGGCGGTTACGTTTCGAAAAGAAATGATATTTTGCCAGGGCCACGAAAAAAACGATCTGCCATACATTCCGATCAGGACGCAAGAGAGGCAACCAGCTATTTCACTCAGCCATTCCGTTCCAATCGCTCCTGATCTGAGTTTGCAGAAGAAAAAATCTCCGGGACAAAGAGGCATTTTCCCGGGTCAAAAAACACCCGCCTGTCGCGTCATGCCCCCACCAAAGTGATCCGTTTGGCGCTGTTTCCTGCGTTGAACGACAAACATCCATGGCACCGATCCTGCTATGTAGCCTTATCGTCTTTACCGGCACGGGCTTCTTATGACATCGCAGCACCCCCCAATGTGGATAGAAAAAACGGACAGCGAACAACCGGCCATTTCCGTTTTGATCGAAGGCGACCGGACACTGGAAAGCATTGATCAGCAGTACCTCCGGGTTGAGTCCATTCAGGGGCAGGAAGGTATTTCGCAGCCTTTCCAGATGACGGTGGAATTACGTGCTGACGACACAAGCAAACAACCTGAACGCGGCCCGGTGCTCGATGGCCGTTATATCGGTCGCTGGGCAAGGCTTTGCATTCAGGGTCGTCGTTATTTTCGTGGATTGATTACCGAACTGGCTCTCGCCGCTCCGGGTTGTTACACCCTGACGGTGCAATCACCGCTGCAGATTCTGAGCCTGCGCAATCGTTATCATATCTATACCCAGTGCAACATCAGTGACCTTCTGAAAGAGGTCTTTGCGCAGGAGTTGCTGGATAACCGTTTCCGCTTAAAGCTGGATTTTGATGACAGCCTGACACTGACCCGCATTCAGGATTGGTTGCAGGCTGGCGAAACGGATATGGATTTCATCCAGAGAATTATTGCTAAATTCTGTATCCATTATTTCTTTATTCATGAAAAAGATCAGCTGACGCTGGTCTTTTCAAACACAACAGCGACCACCGAAAAAGTGTCTATTCCCGGATATCAGGCAGGTCCGCTACCGCTGCGTTATACCTACACTTCGATTGATAAACTGGGATTACAACAGGGCGATTTATTCTGCGATCTGCGCTATTCGGTCAAGATGATGCCAGCCATGGTGCGCACCATGCTCAGTCGTATAGAGGCTGCCTGGGATACCAACAAAATGGCCATCAGCGACAATACCCCCTGGATTGATAATCAACCCCACGGCAATACGGAATATCAGTGTTACCGTTATTATGACTACGGTGCAGATACTGATGAGGCGCGTGGTCAGTTCACCAAAATCTGTCAGCAAATCCAGACCGAAGCAGGCACTCTGACCGGTAACGTTACCAGTCCGCTACTCAGCCCAGGGTATTCATTTTCGCTTTGGGAACCCGTGCCGGACGAGGGGAATATGGGCAGGCCTGAATTCAGTGGCGAAGTGTTTATCGTCACCAAAATTCAGCACAAAATGAATGCCACCGGTCCATACTCCGGCAGTGTTGAAGCGACGCAACTGTACACCGGTAATGAAACACTTGAGCAAACCCTGCTGACACCATTTTCAATGCAGAACACTCACCAGGGCAGTGTTATTGCCAAGGTGATTGAGCATACGCCTCCGGCCAGTTCATATTTTGTTAATAAGAGTAATTTCCAGCCGGAAGATGGTCAGGTCAGCTTTGATGGAGATATCAGCAAGGCGCGGGGCTGTCTTGTGCGTCTGGCAACCGGCAAAGAGTACTGGGTCACGCTTTCCAAAACCTCGCAGACGGTTCCTGAAATCAATTCACTGGTCACTATTGGTCGCGGGGATGGTGAAAGCGAACAGCCAGAGTTGCAGCAGGTGTTGTCATCTCATGGTTCAAAAACCGTCACCCCACCAGGCAGGCGCAATGCTTCATGGCAGGTAAACGGCTCATGGGGAAGCAGTTATTCAACCAGCTATGGTGACAGCATCAGCATCCGCTATGGCCATAATTCCGCGACGGATTTATCTCAGGCTTCGGCGCTGGTTGAAAGTGCTTATGATAAAACCGGTATGGATAGCACGCTGTACGGTAACAGCAGCTATTCCAAAGGCGGAGGCTGGAGCCTGTCGCTGAGTGACAATGCGGATGCCGGAGTGCTCAGTGCATCGGTTTCACAGGGGAGCAGTTATAACGAAAGCCATGCCCTGATCAGTTATGGTGTAAGCCATACCGGCACCAGCCAGAGTTTTTCCCGCACAGGAAAAAGCGTTAACCGCTCGGTCACCGGAGAGTATGACGGCAACCTGGATCTGAACAATCCCAGCTTTATCGGCGGCCATATTCCCGAGCAGTCCATTGTCGATATTGCCAACCAGTTAAACACGGGAGACAGCTATAACGAGAATTACACTAAAGGGCGGTCCGTAAATTTAAGTGGCAATGGGGCGGAACCCCCTGGCTGGGATGATACCTCGGCAATGGTTTTTTCAAATTCAAAGACCGTAGGTAAGGTGGTTAATAAATCGGCGCATATTGGCGACAACTACAACACCTCAAGCCAAACCGGCAATACAACAACGTCAAACACAACCAATGGCAACAGTAATAACACCAACACCACGACGGGGAACAGCACAGGAACCACAACAACCGCGGGAGATACCAACAACACTTCGACCGTGGTAGGGAACCGCAATGAAATATCCACCTCGGTTGGATTAAGTAATGCGATCACAACCAACATTGGTGCATCCAACCGGATTGAGAATAACCTCAGCCTCAGTAACAGTATCGCCACCAATCTTTCTGCCAGTAACAATATCTCAACCACCATTGGTGCCAGCAATACCGTTGAAACCTTTATCGGTGCCAAGAATTCCGTATCGACCCAGTTAGCTGCGACCAATTCAACATCAACCACCATTGGTGCCAGCAACACTACGGAAACCTTTATCGGTGTCAAAAGCAGCATAACGACGCAACTGGCCGGCAGCAGCAACATCTCAACAACGATAGGTGCTAACTCATCCATCGATACTTTTATTGGCAGCAAAATGAATATTGCAACTCAACTTGCTTCGGTGATTGAAATAGAAACAACCATGGGAACCAAGCTCAAAACCGAAAACAATCTGAGTACCACCTTTCTGAATGAAATCACTGCAGGTTCGGTTATCAAAATGCAGGAAGCGCCGGCGGAGGTACAAATGAAGCTTTGCACCCATGCAAAAATCAGTGAAACCCAGGCAGAAATACTGAACGGCATTAAGGCCATTCTTTGATTATGCAAATTATCAAACCCCGCACTCTCAGTCTGGTCAGCAATACCTACCACTTTCATCGTCACACGCTGGCGATTGGCGTGGTCGGATTTTTCAGCCTGAAAAATCCACGTACCTTTATATCCGAAGCTCAGGGCTGGTCTCAGCTTAACCCGGCATTATCATCCGGGCTGATTCTGGATATGGGCTACGCCAAACCCTGTGGTGAAATGCTGTTGGCTGGTAACGCTTATGCGCCAGACGCAGATGCGGTAACGCGAATGAATGTCAGTGCATCATTAGGCAAACTGAAAAAAACACTGCAGATAATTGGTGATCGCCGCTGGAACGGACGTTTTTTGCGCAAGGCCAGTGCGCCCAGGCCTTTTCATTCCATGTCACTGGATTTCAGCCGGACTTATGGCGGAGGCGGATTCAGCGAAAACCCGGCAGGCAAGGGCATTATCAGCGAAGAAAACCGCCCTAAAGACGGGTTCTTCGAGTTGCCGAATATTTATCACTGTGATGAAAAAACAGCGGCCGATAGCGCGCCCAGAACTCCGGTCAGTTTTGGACCTCTGGATGTTATGCAGCCTCAGCGCAGCCGCTTTCACGGTACATTTGACCAAAGCTGGCTGGATAATATTCATCCGGGTTTTCCGCTGGATACCAATCCTCTTTTCTTTAATGCAGCAAGTGAAGATCAGCACATTAAAGGTTTCTTTTCCCCCGGCGAAGCATTTGAGATACAGGGCATGCATCCTGAGTCAGCAATTATTCAGGGACATCTGCCGCAATTACACGCCCGTGCTTTTGTTAATCAGATTGTTGATGGTGAAACTGAATTCCATGAAGTAGCCACGGCCATCGATACCGTCTGGTTTTTCCCTGATCTTGATATAGGCGTGGTGATTTATCGTGGCACGCTGCACGTTCAGAACTCTCTGGGGCTTGATGCTACCCAGCTGTTACTGGCTTATGAGCACAGCGATGACCCGGTCCGCACGGTGGCGTATTACCAGCAGGTTCTGAAACAAAAAACCGATCCTGAAACCGCTGCCGGACACATTCTTAATGAGTCGCAGCTGCTGCCACAAAAAAATGCAGCCGAAGAGGAAGAAGTCAGACAGCTCTATGCTGAAGCCAAAGCTCAGGTTCAGGAAAAAAAACAGAACTGGCTTAAACACATATTGGCCGATAAGCCATTATCCGAAACAGAAAAAAATAAAATCCGCGAACAAGTACTGGCTGATGATCCCAAAGAGCCTGCGCCGATCCCCAAGGCACTGGTTGATCGTGGCGATATTGACTTATCTCCCTATATCGATGAAGCCAAAGCGCTGGCAGAAAAAGCCCGGCAAGATGCTAAACAGCAGCAGATGCAGGCCAGCCAATATAAGAAGAACCTTGCCCCCGAATCAGAAAGCGAAATGAGACAGCGGGTGTTCAGCCCGTTTAAGCCGCAGCCTGCGGATCAGCTGATGGCCGCGACATCTCCTGCCAGTCGGCGCAGTACTTCAGAACAACTGCAGTTAGCGGAAAACCTGCAAAAAAACAGTCAGCGCCAGGCACGGCAACAGGCTCCGGAATGCACTGTGCTCAGCAAACCTCTTCCCGCAAGCGGTGCCCGGATGATCCGGGACTGGGTTGTCGATTTATTGAATGCCGGAGAATCTCTGGCCGGGCGTGACCTTGCCGGTGGCGATCTTGCCGGTCTGGATTTCAGCGGACAGGATATGACTGCCGTGATGCTGGAGCGGGCTGATCTGAGCGGCTGCTGCTTCGATCATTGTATTCTGGATGGCAGCGTTTTAACGGAGGCTGATATCTCTTATGCCAGCTTTTGTAATGCCCGCATGCAGCGCGCTAATTTATCAGGAACGCAGGGGCATGATGCGGTTTTTACCGGCGCAGATCTCAGCCATACCTTACTGGTTGCAGCAAAACTGCATAGCTGCAATTTCAGTGGTGCAACCCTTAATCGTCTTATTGCAGCTGAGGCCACGCTGAACAGCTGTCTTTTTCAGCAGATCCATTGCAGGGAAGGGCAGTTTATTCAGGCGCAGTTACCGGCCAGCGACTGGCAGGATGCAACCGTAAGCGCAACGAATTTCACTCAGGCTGAGCTGCAACATTCAAACTGGCAACGTGCGCAGCTCAATCGCTGCCTGATGATTGATATTAAGGCCGACCATATCAATTTCAGCGGCTGTCAGGCAGAGAAAATTCAGTTCAGCAACAAAGGTGAACTGAATCATGCCATTTTTACCGCCAGCAGCTGGCACATTTGTGGATTCAGTAAACTCAATATGCAGCAAAGCTGTATCCGCGATGCCGTATTCAGGGATTGTGATCTGTCAGAAACAAAGCTGAATAACAGCGACCTGCGTCATTCGCTGCTGCATAACTGCCTGCTGCGCCACGCTGATCTGAGCCATTGTGATTGTCAGAAAAGCTTTTTCAGCAGCTGTACGCTGGTTGGTACAGATTTTACAGCCGCCGATCTGAGTGAGGTACAGCTGCGGCACTGCAATACTAAGGAAGCAATATTTCATGACAGCAGACGCCAACATATGGATCAGCGCCCTGATCCATCATTAATCTGATTCTCATTGTTACAGGGAAGATACTATGAATAATAAACTGGCATCGATTCAGACGCTGATCAGCAGCGGCCAGACCATTATGAATCAGGATCTGGCCGGAGAGTCCTGGGCAGACATATCCCTGGTTGGAGCGGTCTTTATTGACTGTTCTTTTGCAGCTACTCAACTGACCGGTTGCGATCTGAGCCGAACGGTATTTATTCAGTGTGATTTCAGCCACTCACAATTCACTGATAATACAATCCAGCAATCCAGTTTTGTCCGTTGCATCTTTAATGACAGTCAATGGCGAGGGGAATGCGGCAGCAGTACGTTGTGCGAAAGCGACCTGGGTCTCAGTCACTGGCTGCAGGTAAAGCTGACGGCAACAACATTCAGCCAGTGTAATCTGAGTCAGAGTGTCTGGAGTGGCTGTACCTTTCATGCGGTCAATATGTCTGAAGTTGACACTTCCGGCATGACACTGGAGCGCTGCGACTTCAATAATATTTCCTGGCTGAACAGCGACTTCTCCACCATCACACTGAAAAATGTCAGCTTTGAAAAGGCCTTGTTATTGCAATGCCGGTTTACCGACAAAGACCTGTCGGGCGTACGCTTCCGGGCCTGTACCTGCACTGAAAGTCAGTTTACCCGCATCCGCTTCAGTGCGGCGGATCTGGCCAATTCGAATTTTTCCAAATGTCAGCTGGCGGAAGTGGATTTTTCTGATTGCAATCTGAATCAGGCACTGTTTATCGAAAGTCAGATCAGCGGATGTCATTTTACGAATGCACACCTGACCAATGCTAATTTCCAAAAAGCCGAACTGAGTGAAACCAGCTTTAAAAACAGCTACCTGACGGAGTCCTGGTTTAAGTTGGCAGTGGTCAGCAAAGTTGATTTTTCCGGTAGCGATATGCGCTACGCCAATCTGAGTTACTCGCAACTGCAGCACTGTGATTTTATCAACGTCCAGCTTTTGCGGACCAATCTGCATGCTGGCAAAGAAACCAGCTGTCGCTGGAATGGCAGCAACACCGCTGAATTATTACTGACCGATCCGGATCAGCAGGAACTGGACAAACAACTGGCAGATTACGGAGTAAGCGCATGACACCCTGTATAGAATTTCCACTGCACCATCAGTATCAGCCGACGCCACTGGAAAACGCCTACAGCGGGGTGATTACCGCTATTGATGCTGGCAATGACCAATGGATTATCGATCAGCATTTCACAGCGCAAAAGGCCGTCAGTTTATTAATAAAACCGGAGGCTGGTGATCTGGTTTATTTTGTCCGCATCGGTACGGAATTTTTCATCACTCAGATACTGCAGCGCCAAAAAAGTGATAACGCTTCCCGCCCTCTGTCTCTCGAAAGTGATCAGCCGCTGTATATCCATGCTCCCGAACTGAAGCTGAGTGCCTGGCATACGCTGGAACTGACTTCGGTCAACACATTATCGGTTGCTGCAGAGCAGGGGAGTTTCTGTTTTTCCGGTGCGCTTATTCAACAGAGTGAAAATCTGATCCAACAGGTTGGTCATATGAATCTGACCGCCCGCGGCCTTCTGCGCCTGAATGCAAAGCAGCAGTTAATTACAGCCGAAGAAGATGTACGTATCGATGGCAAACGCATCAATATGGGCTGACAGCGCCACAATTTAAAACAGGAGAATACTATGTTTGCCACCACACAAAGTCCGGCAATGCATCTGTCAGCACTGGATGTTTGCAAAACACCGATTGGGCCGGTTATTACGCCTATTCCATATCCGAATATCGGAATGTCTTCTACAGCCATTCCCAATATTTTTAATATGTATACGGTAGCTATGCCGGATCACAACTTATTGACCACGGTGCCGCTGTCTAATGGTGACCAGGCAGGGGTTCTGATGGGGGTGGTTTCCAGCATGATGATGGGGCCGGTTAAAAATATGCTGGGCAGTTTCAAGGTGTACAAGATGGTAATGCCTGCGACCAAAATGCTTTCACCCAGCCTTCATAATGGCGAGCTGCCCAATACCGTTGGTACAACACTGACGCCATCACAGGTCAAGGTCATGATTCTCAGCTGACGCCAGCAGTGGCTGGCGATCAGAGTGAGAAATCCAGCCCCACGCCCTGAATGCCATCGAGAGGCGCGTCCTGTACCAGAGGCAGGCGGGTTTGTTTTCCGGCTTTTGGGGCAGGGTGTGCAGACTGTACAGGTGCCATTGGCTGAGGCTGTGAGGTCTCAGTGGGTTCAGCCTGCAGATTTCCCGCTTTATGTGCAGATTCGGAATGCGTTGTCCGCGGCTGCGGTGCTGCCGCAATGACACTCTCGGGCAGCGCATCACTGTTCAGATAGCCCCGGCTTTTAGTACCCGGATAGCTGTCTCTGCGACTGCCAGTCTGTGGTGGGGCCATTCCATTCAGATAGCTCTGATCCTGAGCATGGAGCTGGTGAAACAGCGTGCTGTTTGCACGTACCGGCAAGTAATTATCCGTTGCTGCGGGTTCTGGCTGGCGACTGGTACGCAGATTAAGTCCTGACTCATCCAGGCTGCGCAGGCGCACATCAGCAGGCGAAGGAGCTTCAGAGCCATAAGCCTGAGCCAAACGGTAAGGAACGGCGGTAAAACCGGAGCTGTCCGCTCCGCTGCGGACAATCCGCACCATCTGTTGGTAATTCCGCAGTGGCGGTGGTGTTTTCATCGGCATTTCCTTGTCCTGTACTGATTCTCTGAACGGGCTGGCGCAGCGTGCTTCAGTCCGCCGGCCAGGCGATAAGTCTGGGAGTCTGGCCCTGAACCATCAGTGAGTACTGCAGCTGTTCCGCAGCCGGGCGCTCCGCAAAGGGGCCAACTGCCAGTATAAGCCAGTGACGATCATCTTCACTGACGGCGAATACAACAGGCGTAAAAGGCAGCTTAACCGCTGCAGTTTCGAGCCGCTTTAATTCAGCTTCAATCACCGCAGGGCTGTTGCTCATATACAGCTGCAGTCCATATTGGATATCTGCGTCGGTTGCAGAGTCAGGTAATAACTGGCCGGACAAGGACAGCTCAGCATTGGTGACCGGACGCAGCTCAAGTGAAGATGCGACAGGAGATGCAGGATAATCGGGAAGCCACAGGGTTAGTCCCGCACCGGCTGCGGTCAGCAATATAACGATCAGGCCAAATGCTTTCAGAAAGGACTCCTGATTCCATTCCAGAGTATGTGCAGAGGTTACTTGCAGATGAAGGGCTGTGCAAACGACCTTTTATATTTCCGATAATTGATATTATCGGAATAGGCGTATAAGCGTAAAATGCGGACCGCCTGTCGTCCTGGACGACAACAACAAGTGCTAAACTTTTCCACAACAAACACTAAAGAATCACAAAAAGTGCTAAACCCGTTGACCAGCGCGTCTAGCCGCCTTTAGCCATATAAATTCTCCTAAAATCCACTGATTCAAGGTGAGCTCACCACAACCATTGCCTCAGCAACCTACAGGCTTGTATACGATTCATTGATGGTTCAGCGAATGGCCACCAAGGAGTGATTAGGCGGGAGATATCTATCGGCGCTCTAACGGTAATTCACCATGAAGTCCAGATGAACCCCCCAGCCGTATTAGCCTTGAAGGATCCGATAGCGAGCTATCAGTCTGCTCAGATGATGGGGATTTCTTCAGAAATCACGCCATTCGTAGGGCGTATTTCACAATAATCCGTTAAAATAACATTTATACGGATTATTAAAGTTCTACACTTCTGAGGTTTTTATGCCGAAATCAGGCCAGGCGCGTGTTCCTACATCCGACCAGCAACAGCATCTATTCGAAGTGATCCAGCAACACCGGCACCCTGAAAAGAACACGGCCATCATGCAAATTAGTGAATCGCCACCAGTTTGCTAGACACCTTTGAGTTAGAGAAAATGACTCAAACAGAGGTGAGCATGAGCAACAAACGTTACCCCGAAGAATTCAAGA
>NZ_JAJAEL010000042.1 GCF_020447205.1 Thalassolituus alkanivorans | reverse complement strand
GCAGCAATTTGAGGAATGCTTTACGACCTTTGCTGGCCATGAAACGAGCTTAAGAACAGCCTGTGAAAAGCTAGACTACCAACGACCTTCCGGACTGAGCCGTTGCCGAAGGGCCTTCGGCTAGAAAAATCCAGAATACCAACGCCACTTCAAAGCCAGCCGGTAACAACCGGGATTAGGCGAGCCCGGAATCCGGCACCCT
>NZ_JAJAEL010000006.1:448817-595422 GCF_020447205.1 Thalassolituus alkanivorans | reverse complement strand
TGCGCCTCTGGGGCCGCCGCAGAAACCGCTGATATGTCTGGTCTGTCCGCAGGGATGCGGACAAGCGGCTCCGGCCATGGATGGCCGATGAGGCGCGCGGCCAGTAAATATCAAGGTTTCGAGGGTGACGGCCCAGAAAGCGCGAAGCTGGGGTCGGCCCGCCGGCAAGGGGATAAGTTCCCCTGGGAGGCATTAGGCCTGGATGTTAAAAAATGCTGTTTTTGTTAGCTACGGTGCTGATCAAAAAAAACTCTTTACCCACCCCTGCGGATCTCCAGCTCCAGTTCGCGGGAGCTTAAGCCCTGCTGGCGTTTACCGCTTTCCACTTCGTGAATCAGGCGGCAAAGGGTGCGGTTTACCGGCGTAGACACGCCCAGCTTTTCACCTTCGGCGGCAACGGCGCCATTGAGGAAATAAATTTCGGTCAGACGCTTCTGCTGCAGGTCTTCCCACATCGATGAGCGCGCCTGAGGGTCAATTTCCAGCATCTTTTTCGCCAGCCGGTGAAAGATAAAATCCGGGCTGTTAATCAGGCCGGGTAATAATGCCGGTGGCAGTGCGGTCATGCGTGCCAGACGGATGCCTTTTTTGGCGGCGACGGCTGCCAGTTCTTTCATGGCACCACTCAGCACGCGGCGGTAACCACGCTGTTCCAGTTCCTGTTTCAGCGGAATATCGGCCAGCGCATTAATGGCATTGTTTAAATTAAGCTGCAGTTTGCCCCAGGCAACCGACTGGAAATCGCGTTCCAGCAGGCAGGGAATCTGCTGTTCGAGCAAGGCATCACGGATCGGCATAAAAGCATCGTCGTCGCTCAGATGAACTGCGCCGTCGGTACCGCGGTGAAAGTGGCCGTTGTCCTGATGCAGTACGTTGAAGCCAACAATCCCCTGAGACACCAGCAGTTGCGGACATTGTTCGCGCACCACGCGGTCGCTGCCGAGGCCATTCTGCAGACAGATAACCCGGGTACCGGGACGGCAATAGTGTGCCAGCGCGGCGGCGGCCTGTTCCATGGCCAGGCATTTGAGGGTAACCAGAACGATATCGGCCTGAGCCAGTGCCGCTTCTTTGTGCTCGAAGGAGATGCCGCTGACCAGCTGATCACCACCGATATAGTCGCTGATATGAATACCGCCGGCCTGTTTTATTTCTTCCTGAATACGGGGTCTGCCCAGCAGGGTAACCGACAGTCCTTCAAGATGCAGGGCTGCACCCAGATAGCAGCCGATGGAACCGGCACCATAAACAACAATGTGCATAAACGGATCTCTTCATCGCGGGAGTTGCAGTGTGCGTTGCTTTACTACTGTCTAACAAGTAATGAGTGTGTGAACTGGTTCGCACTTTTCAGGCTTTTTTCTGTTTTACCAGCCAGCGGTCGAGGGCATTGGCAAACTGGGCTTTATCGCGTTCGGAGAACGCTGCCGGGCCTCCGCTTTGTATGCCGCTGGAGCGCAGGGTTTCCATAAAATCGCGCATATTCAGGCGCTGGCGGATGGTTTCCGGAGTGTATGTTTCACCGCGGTTATTGAGAGCCAGTGCCTGTTTTTCAATAACCTCTGCGGCCAGTGGAATATCCTGGGTAATCACCAGATCGCCGGCACTGCAGCGCTGCACAATCAGGTTGTCGGCAACATCGAAACCGGCTTCTACCTGCACTGCTTTAAGAAAGGGAGATGGCGGCAGTGGCACGGCATGGTTGGCAACAAAATACGCCGTCATGCCGGTACGGACAGCGGCTTTGCAGATCACATCACGAACAGGGCGTGGTGTGGCGTCGGCATCAACCCAGATGGTGGGCATAAAGAGTGTCCTTTAGTCTGCGAATAGTCATTATTTTCTGATTGGGCCAATCATGCGGGAGTATTGTGCCAATCTGTGTGGGATCAGGCCAGGTTGGCGTTTATTCACCTGTGCGTTAAGCGGGTGAGGGCATAGTTTTAACCGCACACAACAAAACAGCAACGCGTAAATGCACCAGAGCTGCTTGTAAACATAACAATAAATGCTCTCACATTTCAGATGAGGATCCGCTGATGAATACATCTGTAACTACCCGTACTCCGGCCGATGTGGAAATTAAACCACGGCGCATGCATTTTCCTTTTGGCAATATCAAAGAGCGTTTTTTCTTTGCCGGAAACTCTCTCTTATCCGTATTTTTTGGTGCACTGTCTTCGACCTTTCCGCCGGGGGAGGCAGAATTTATTGCATCGGTGCGGCAGTATCGTGACCGTATTACCGATCCCTCATTAAAAGAACAGATCCGTGGATTTATCGGTCAGGAAGGCCACCACAGCCATCAGCACAAGCAGATTAATGAAGCGCTGCGGAACCTGGGGATTGAGGCGGTTAAGCTGGAGCATCATCTGGAGCGTGATCTTCAGCGTTTTACCCGGCGCAAATTCGCAACACCGAAATTCCGTTTGGCGATGACGGTGGGCATGGAACATATGACTGCGATTATGGCGGAATTCGTGCTGCAGAATCCGGAAGTACTGGAGCCACTGGAAGAGTCTGTACGAGATCTTCTGTACTGGCACGCCGTTGAAGAAATTGAACATAAAGCCGTGGCTTTTGATGTGTATATGCAGATGGAAGGCGACCGCAAATATCTGCGCCGTGTACTGAAACTGGCGACCTTTATGTTTAATGTGCGTATCGCGTTATACATGGTGGCATTGCTGTGGTGGGCGCGTAAATTTCCTTCATGGAGCGATATCAAAGGTTTCCGTCGCTTTATGTACGGTAACAAAGGAATGCTGACGAATATCCGCCAGCCATACCGTGATTTCTTTAAGGAAAGTTTTCACCCCTGGGATCACGACAACCGTGCTCTGATTGAAAAGTGGCAGAATGAACTGCGCCGCGAAGATCCTCAGCCGGCATAAGTTGCAGCCGGGGATTCTTTACAGGGCGTAATCACTTCAGGGTTACAAAATGGGTCATCGGGCGATAGTTTGACAGGCTACGCTGAGGGAGAACGGATCATGCCGTTCTCCTGCCTTCTCTCTGGCGGGTTGAATACGTGGTGCCGTGTTTTTTTTGGCTGCGCCGGAGGCCCGATATGAAATCTGCTTTTCTGCTGTTACTCAGTTTGTGCATTATCCCGACCGCTGCCGCCCGTGATTACGTGGTCGGCGTGGAGAACCTGGAATACAGCCCGATTTATGCCACCAATAATGGCAAATATGAGGGCTATGCCCGCGATCTTCTTGATGCGTTTGGCAAAGCTTCCGGGCATACCTTCAGCTATCGTCCGTTACCGGTAAAACGTCTTTTCGCTGATTTTTTAGGCGGTAAGCTCGACTTTAAATATCCGGATAACCCGCAATGGGCTGCGTCGGAACGCGGTGATAAAACGCTGTATTACAGCGATGTAACGCTGGTGGCCACTGATGGTGTCATGGTGGCTGCGGCACGCGAGCCGGGTAAAGCCCTGACCAGACTGGTCACCATACGTGGCTTTACACCCTGGGTGTATATGGATGCCATTGGTAAGGGCAGCATCGCCTTGCAGGAGGTTAATGATCTGGATGCAGCACTCAGCAGCGTGCTGGCTGGCCGTGCCGAAGGGGCTTATGGCAATGTGGTGGTTGCCGCCAAACGTCTGCAAGAAAATGGTCAGGCGGGGGCATTGGTGTTTGACCGTGAACTGCCTTATGCCGATGCCGATTTCAGTTTATCGACGATGGCCCATCCGCAGGTTATCGACGAATTTAACGCCTTTCTGCGTGACCAGGCGGATCTGGTCGCTGCGCTGAAAAAGCGTCATGGCGTCGATATTGATTAATGCCCGGAAAACAGCAGCCAGCAGGTAAAACTGTTGCACTGGCATGACTGGTCAGGCACAGAAGAGGCGGTCATACTGGCCGCTTTTCTGTGGCGGAATCCCGTATGAAAACCACTCTCCGTATTGATATTGTCTCCGATGTTATGTGTCCGTGGTGTGCGATTGGCTATGCCAGTCTGCGTCAGGCGCTGACGGCAATGGAGGACAAAATTGTCGCCGATATTCACTGGCAACCCTTTGAACTGAACCCGGATATGCCGGCCGAAGGGCAGAACCTGCGTGAACATCTGGCAGAAAAATACGGCAGCAGCGACGAGGAAAGCCGCGCTAACCGTGAGCGTATTACGCAGATGGGTGCCGGTTTGGGCTTTACCTTTAATTTCCGCGATGAACAGCGCATTCTCAACACTTTTGCCGCACATCAACTGTTGCACTGGGCGGCGGAGCAGGACAAACAAACCGAGCTGAAGATGGCGTTGTTTACGGCTTATTTCCGTGATGGACGCGATGTCAGTAACACTGAAGAATTATGTGCGATTGCGGCAGAAACCGGGCTGGATGCCGGAGAAGCGGCTGCCGTACTGGCGGAAGAGCGCTATGCCAACACCATCCGTGCCACCCAGCAGCAGTGGCAGGAGGTGGGTATCCGTTCGGTGCCGGCGGTTATTCTTAATCAGAAATATCTGATTTCCGGCGCTCAGCCACCGGAAAGTTACGTTAAAGCCTTAACCGAAATCCTGTTTGCCGCCGACGAATAGTCCGTCCGTGTCAGCCGTTATTTTTCTGATAACGGCTGACCAGCCACAGCGCCAGCATCATCACCGCAGCGCCCGCTGCCAGCCGTAATACATCGGTATCGCGGTTCCAGATCAGCAGATTAACAATCAAACCCGCCGGAATCAGCGCATTATTCATAATCGCCAGCTGACCGCTGCTGACTCTGGTCGCCCCCAGATTCCAGAAAAAATATCCCAGCCCCGAAGCGACAATTCCCAGCCATAACAGAATGCCCCACTGCAGTGGGCTGGCCGGATATTTATCCCCGCCCAGCAGCAGCCAGGCGGGCAGTACAACCAGCAATGCACCCAGATAAAACCAGCCAAAGCTCTGATGCTGAATCAGCGGTCGTGAAGAAGGCCAGGTTTCCAGCAGACGTTTGTACAGCACCTGACCGCTGGCAAAACAGAGGTTGGCGCCCTGCACCACAAAGAAACCCAGCCAGAAATCCTGACTGAGCTGGTTATAGCGCATGATCGCGGCGCCAAGAATGGCAATGATGGCACTGAACAGATAAGCCGCGCGGAAACGCCGCGCCAGCAGGTCATAAATCAGAGTCACGTACACCGGCGTAAAAATGGTGAAAACCAACACCTCGGGTACGCTGAGCAGCAGGAAAGACTGGTAATAAAACAGATACATCAGCCCCAGCTGGACGGCGCCGATTGCCATTAAACGCACGGCCAGAGCCGGGGCAACGGGATTTCTGACAAGCCAGGGAATAAATATCAGAGAAGCGAGCACAACCCGGGTTAATACGGCAAAATAACTGTCGACCTGACCGGCCAGATAAACCCCGATCAGCGAGAAGGAAAAGGCCCAAAGCAGGGTAACGGCCCACAGAATTGGCATACCCGAACATCCATACAGAAGCAGTAAAGGCGGCAGCATGCAGCAAACACCGGAGCGAATCCAGCACCTGTGGAACCGGTTGGCAACCATTGGTGGTTTTACATACGAATCCCGTCCCGGGCCACGCTCGCTGACCGGCTGGCAGGGAGAAGGGCGCGGTCAGGTGCAGATAGACGACAGCAACGCTGATGAGCGGCATTTTATCGAGCAGGGCGAGTTTCAGCTGCAGAATGGCCAGATTGTTGAGATGCATAATCGGTTTATCTGGCGTAAGACAACCAGCGGAATTGTCCTCTCTCATGGACGCCGTGGTGAGCCGGTCTTTTTGTTCGAACTCATTCCAACGACTGATGGATTATGGAAAAGTGCGCAAGATCACGTTTGTATTAATGACTTATATTCCGGAGAGTTGCGCGAAAGTGCTAATGGCTTTGAGCTGACCTGGCACATCACCGGCCCGAAAAAAGATGAACATCTGTTTTATCGTTATTTTCCTGACAATTCGTAACACGAAAGAACCTTGAGTCATTACTCTAATCCTCTTAATGTGTCGTATGTTGATATCCGATAAAAATAAATAACGAGGACTAATTATGCTTGGCCAGATTATGGATCGTCCGCTGCTGATTTCCGGTTTGCTGGAGCATGCCGAACAAACCCACCCCGGCAGCGAAATCGTCAGCCGTCGCTGTGAAGGCGATATTCACCGTTACACCATGCGCGATGCCGCACAGCGTGCACGTAAAGTGGCTAATTTATTAGCCCGTATGGGGATTCAGCAAGGTGACCGTGTTGCTACGCTGGCGTGGAATGGTTACCGCCATTTTGAACTGTATTTTGGTGTGTCGGGCTCAGGTGCCGTGCTGCATACAATCAACCCGCGGTTATTCGCCGAGCAGCTGTCATTTATTATTAATCATGCCGAAGACCGCTGGATTTTTGTTGATTTAACCTTTGTGCCACTGCTGGAAAGTATTAAAGACCAGATTACCGGCGTCGAAGGTTTTGTCGTGCTCTGTGATGAAGACAAAATGCCACAGACAGCACTGCCTAACGCGCAGTGTTATGAAACCCTGCTGGCGAAAGAATCGGATGTATTTACCTGGCCGGAGTTTGATGAGCGCAGTGCTGCGAGTATGTGTTACACCTCCGGCACCACCGGTAATCCGAAAGGTGTTGTGTACAGCCACCGTTCAACGGTTATTCATGCTATGGCATCCATCGGTGAAGAAGCGCTGGGTCTGGCTTCCACATCCTGCTTCCTGCCGGTTGTCCCAATGTTCCACGTTAACGCCTGGGGTACTCCGTATTCTGCTGCAATTACCGGTGCCAAACAGGTATTCCCGGGACCAGGTATGGATGGCGCATCCCTGTGGGAACTGATCGATGCAGAAAAACCGGATTTATTACTCGGCGTACCAACCGTGTGGCTGATGCTGCTGAATCATATGGACAGCATCGGTAAAAAACTCGAGTCGGTTAAAAACGTTGTTGTTGGTGGTTCTGCGGCACCACTGTCAATGATCCGTGCGTTCCAGGAAAAACACGATGCTTTCCTGATTCATGCCTGGGGCATGACCGAGATGAGCCCGATTGGTACCGTCAACGCGCATAACAACCATATGGAAAAGCTGCCGCTGGAAGAGCGCTATCTGCTGCAGGCCAAACAGGGCCGTCCTGTGTATGGTGTTGAGATGAAAATTGTTAACGACCAGAACGAAGAATTGCCACGGGATGGTGAAACTTTCGGTCGCCTGCTGGTGCGTGGTCCGTGGATTATCAGTGGTTATTATAAAAATGATGACCGCAGTAATTTCGTTGATGGCTGGTTTGATACCGGTGATGTGGCAACCATCAGTCCGGATAATTACCTCACCATTGTTGACCGCTCCAAAGACGTTATTAAATCCGGCGGTGAATGGATCAGCTCGATCGATCTGGAAAACGCCGCAGTTGGTCATCCGGAACTGGTTGAATGCTGTGTGATCGGCGCCCGTCATCCTAAGTGGGATGAGCGTCCGTTACTGCTGGCCATTCGTAAAGAGGGCAGCAACCTGACAGAACAGGATGTGATGGATTACCTCAGCGATAAAATTGCCAAATGGTGGATGCCGGATGCCATTATTTTCGTTGAATCCCTGCCACATACTGCGACCGGTAAATTACTGAAAGTGGATCTGCGCAAAGAGTATGAAAATCATCTTCTGACAACGGCAGATGTCTGATTCAGGTCCTGGCAGAACAATAAAAACCCCCGCATAGCGGGGTTTTTTATTATCTGCTGAACGGTCAAAGAATCAGGAGACTGCGTCAAATACCTTACTGAAGCTGGATTGCTCATTAATATCAATCGGCAACTGCAGTTTGCGTGAGATATCGCTGGCTGAAAAAATCCCGCGGATCTGATGCATCTGCTCATCCACCACCAGGCAATGCTGCTGGTGATTATCCTTCAGGAAGTTAACAACATCACTGATGCTGGCACGGTTAACCTCATCAATATTCAGTGCCAGTAAATCTTTTTTGCGGATCATCAGGTCGGTAACCTGAATATCTTCACGGCTGTGATGCAGTTGAGCGGCTTTGGCCATAATGTTCTGTTCCGATAACTCCCGTGAACTGATAACACCAACAAAGTGCTCATTCTCATCCACTACCAGCTTCATGCGCACATGGGTTTTAATCATCGTGTTGCGGGCTTCAATCGCTGATACGGTGGAATCAATTACCAGAGGTTCAATGGTATAAAAATCGGTAAAGAACTGCATGGCACGGCTTTCCAGTGTGTAGCGTGGGGACTGTTCCGGATATACCAGTTCATCCACACTGACAACCGGATAAAGAGTGAGTTTAGGCATAGTAATCTCCTGATCATTCAAGGGCAGCAAACGTGCGAAAATCTGAAAGGTTAAATTGCTATCAGGCTGTTGGTGGGGCACGTATGGGGGATAAAGGCAGGTAGTAAACATTGAATGACTGCCAGACCGGAGTCCGGCTGTAACCATCAGGGATAAATAATGCAGGTGAACCAGTGTGGGTCAGTTGTGGATCATCGCCGTGGCTGCTATCGGCGATGCTTTGCTGGCCGCTGCTGTCGATGTTCAGTAATGAATCCGGTGAACTGTTGCCGGCTGTTGCAGATACCCCGGCCAGCGGGCTGGAATCCGGGCTGAGCAACAGTAAACAACAGAGCAACGTACGCAACATCTGGGAGCCGTCTCCGGTACCTGACTGAGAAGATACTTTCAGTCTAGTTCGTATGATCCGTACCGGCCATGTGGGTTCCGTTAACTTATGTTATGAAATTGATGCCAGGCTTTTGTTTACGCAGGAATAATCCATGCTGCGGCGCAGACGTAGTACTATGCCCGCGTTCGGTCCTGTCATTTGTGAGTGATTTTTATGAGCCGTCAACACACATTATTTGATCGCTTCAGCGGCGCTCTGGATAAGGGCAGGCTTGACTGGATTGGTCTGCGCCCTGCGCGGCGAGCGGCACTGCTGAGTGTGGCGCAGACCTATGCTATTGCGGATCTCGGCCTTGAAGGCGACCGCCGTTGTCAGGGAACGCCGGGGTCGGCACGACAGGTAACACTGATTAATGCTGAGCATCTGGATGTTGTGGCAAAACTGCTTAAACGTGAGAGCATTGATCCGGCACTGCTACGGCGTAATCTGATGGTCAGTGGTATTAACCTGCAGGCCTTACGTTACCAGCAGTTCCGTATTGGTGATGCCATATTTCAGGCAACGGCATTGTGCCACCCCTGTTCGCGCATGGATGAAGTGCTTGGCCCTGGTGGTCATGCGGCGATGCTCGGGCACGGCGGTTTGTGCGCCAGAATATTACGTGCCGGAAAAATTCAGGTTGGTGATGAAGTGATCTGTCTGAGCGCGGACGAACAGCTGCCCGATTAACGTCCTCCTGTTCATCATCCTGTAACGGCTATACTGCCTGATATTTATTATCCGTGATTAAGAGCTTCAGCAGATCGTTGGCTGCGCGGCAATCTTGCGCGCCTGTCTCCTGAAAGAATGAGGAACATACTTGAATAACCATAAATCGCCGTTTGTTATGGCGTTCATCTTTTCTCTGCTGCTGTGTCTGTCGCAGACAGCGGCGGCGCTAACGGTAACAGACAATGATCAGGAAATTCTGCTTGATCAGCACAGCCGTTACCTGATTGATGAGGGAGCACAGGCAGGATTAGATGACATTCTGGCCCGCGCCGGCGGGTTTTCTGCCGTCAGTGACCGCCGTCAGCTGAATTTTGGTTATACCCATGATGCATATTGGCTGCATATTGAAATACAGCCACAGCTGCAGGAATCACAGGCGTGGATTCTGGAATTTGAATATGCCTATCTTGACGACGTTACCCTGTACATTGTCCGTGCAGATGGCCGCGAAACACTGCGTGCCGGGCGTTATATTCCTGTTGATCAATGGCCATTAGCCGGGCGTAAACCTGCTTTCCCGCTGCAGTTGAATCCAGGAGAAAAAACCGAACTTTATATACGCATTGTTAACCATGCGGGAATGGCACTTAATACCCGTTTATTATCAGCCCGTGAATATTCTCTGCATCATACCCAGACGGTCATTATTCTGGCGCTGTATTTTGGCATGCTGATCGCACTGGGTTGTTATAATTTTTTACTGTTTCTGGCGCTGCGTCAGAAAACCTTTATTTTATATTCGGCCTTTGTCTTTACCTTTGGCTTTGCCGCTTCCGGCATGAATGGCATAGGGTCGTTAATTTTCTGGCCGGATATGGCGCTGACAGGTTTGGCTGATCGTATTGTTCCGACCGGCTTCAGCGTGGCAACGGCACTGGCAATGATGTTTGCCCGCAGTTTTTTGCAGATGCAGACGCTGGCTCCGCGCTGGCATCGTTTTCTCGGTATGGCCATTCCGCTGTGGTGGGCCGGGGCGGCACTGACACTGATCAGCAGTGTTCAGCATGCCTTACAGATCATGTCGGTGATGGGCATTATGACAACCGTTACATTGCTGGTCACCGGAGGCGCGGCGGTGCGGCGTAAAATACCGGCGGCACGTATTTTTGTCACGGCCTGGGCATTATTGCTGATTGGCACGGCATTGTTATCGGTGCGCAACGCTGGCCTGATTCCGTCTAATTTTTTTACCGTGTATGGCATGCAGTTAGGTTCAGCAGCAGAAATGTTGCTGCTGTCGTTTGCACTTGCCGCACGCTTTAACGATTTAAAACGGCAAAAGGAAAAAGCTCAGCAGGCCTTGCTGGACACATTGCGGGAGCAGGAACGGATACTGGAAAGCCGGGTGTCGGAACGTACCGCTGAACTGGAAAAAGCCAAAAACCAGCTGGAGCGTCAGGCAACCGAAGATGCTTTAACCGGATTAAATAACCGTCATGGTCTGCGGCGTATTTTTGCGCAGATAAAAAAATACGCCCCGGATAATGAAAGTGCCGCGGTGATGCTGATTGATCTGGATGATTTCAAACCGGTAAATGATCGCTATGGGCATGGGGCTGGCGATGAGTTACTACAGGAAATTGCCCGTCGTCTTCGGGCTTCAATCAGCGAAAATGATGCAGCCGGGCGTTTAGGTGGTGATGAGTTTGTCGTTATTCTGCGCGATGTGAAAAGTTCGCAGGTGGTGTATGAGCATGCCAACCGGATACTGTTATCCGTCAGTGAACCTTTTCAGCTGAATAATGGTAAGACCGTTGCTGTCAGTGCCTGTATCGGCATTTGTCTGCGGCGCTTATCCGGCGAAACGATGAGTACACTGCTGCGTTGCGCGGATGAAGCTATGTATCAGGTTAAGCGTGGTGGTAAGCACGGTATCGCGCTGGACTATGATGGTGAACCTCATGTCGGCCAGTCACCGGGTATTCTCTAGCAGGTAGTTTAATTAGTGTTAACAGTCGCCTTTAAAGCGGGCAGTAGCTTATTAAAAATAAACCACCGCCATGGAACGATGCTCAGTGCGTGCTTTCCAGTGCACCGTTACGCCAGGGTTCAATCACCACTTTGATATGTGGGTTAGGCTGCAGTAATTGCTGGAATGCCTGCGCCACACCATCCATCCCAACCTTACCGGTCAGCAGCTTTTGCCAGGGCACTTTGCCTTCGGCAATAGTATTCAGGCATTCGCTGAATTCTTCCGGCTGGTAATAGTACGAGAAGCGCATATCCAGTTCTTTTACCGTGGCGTAAGCATAATTAATCGCCGACACCGCAGTATGCACGCCGGTAATAACCAGCGTGGCATTGGCCGGTGCGCGCTGCACAAAACCATCAATTAATGTGTGCAGGCCAACGCACTCAAAAATCACCAGACGCTGACCGGCGGCAATCTCTGTGGCCAGAGCCACTTCATCCTGCTGTGCCGGGTTGGCGCTGGCCGTGGCGCCAAATTCCTGCGCGATCTGCAGTTTGTCCTGCTGTAAATCGGCGGCAACAATATTTTTGATGCCACGTAATTTCAGCGCCGAAATAACCGCCAGACCAATAGGCCCGCAACCGACCACCAAAGCAGTATCCTCTGCGCCGATATTGCTGCGGTTAACCGAGTGCAAACCAACGGCAAGCGGTTCAGCCAGTGCGGCAGCTTCGGCCGGTACGTTATCGGGCACTGGGAGAAGCAGAGCTTCGTCGAGAATAAAATATTCAGAATAAGCACCGCTTAACCCCGGTGTTACACCAACACCGGCACCGTTCTGGCTGAGCAGAATCGGCACCGAGGTAACCCGGCTGCCGATGGGCAGATTCTTTTCCGTTGCCGGGCTGTAGCTGACGATTTCGGCACAGAATTCGTGGCCGAGTAACAGCGGGGTATGATTATCCAGACTGTCCGGCATCACACCGAGCTTGCGGTAAAAATCAAACACCTCACCGGTATGGCGGGTAATATGCAGATCAGAACCACAGATTCCACAGGCCAGACTGCGCACCAGTACCTGCCCGGCCTGCGGCTCGGGCAAAGGCATCTGCTGCACACTCAGCGCACCGTCCTGCATTACAACAGCATTCATGGTTGCCATAGTGTTGTTCCTGCTCAGTCGTTGCTGAAACCGGCAATCGCACCGGGTTTGATATAGCGCGGGGTTACACCCTGTGCTTTGGCGGCGGCAATAATCATCTGCTCGATCCAGCCGGCATCCATGATGTTCATGAAATTACCGTCGGCATCGAAATTAATATTGGCGCCGGAAATTACCATAAAGCCATCAGCACCACCGGATTCTTCCGGGCAATGGAAGGTATGAATCGAACCACCCGGCTCATATAAATAGCTGCCGGCGGTCTGTGGCTGATCGGGATATTCCAGATAATTCCAGCGGCCGCTCAATGTATAAAAATGCACTACGCCGGTATGGAAATGCTTAGGCAGGGTGACGCCGGCTTTGAATATTGCGCGGATAACCCAGGTGCCGTTTTCCGGATCGAGAAACAGCGGATACACATCAACACCGGGCAGGGCATCTTTAATTAAATTTTCTTCGTTGGTGTTCAGGGTCAGTAAAAAATTCTGATGCTGGATAACGTCGGGTAATGCCATGGTTAGTACCTCACGGTTTTATGTTTATTGTTGGTTACGGGGTTTTATGCCGGATTTTCCTGTTGCTTAAGCGGGGTCCAGCAGGGGGTATTTAAAGTTTTCGAAACCATCGGACGCGCTGATGGTGCAGCCGTTAATGCAGTTGGCTTCGTCGCTGGCGAGGAAGGCCACGACGTTGGCGATTTCGGCCGGTTGGGTAAAGGTCTGGCGCATCTGCTCTTTGCGGATATGGTCCCACAGGCCCAGTGCTTCGTACTGGCGCAGCATCGGCGTATCCACCCGTCCCGGTGCTACAGCACAGACGCGGATACCCAGGCCTGCAAGCTCCAGCGCTGCGCATTTGGTCATCATATCGACCGCAGCCTTGCTGACGTTGTAGGCAAAAGTCATTTCGGAGGCGATGCTGGCGTACACCGATGAGGTATTAATAATTACGCCATCGCTGCCCTGTGCCTGAAACTGACGGGCGGCGGCCAGAATGCCGTAATACACACCGTGCTGATTGACGCGCGTAACCGGGTCAAAATCGGTTTTCGGATCATGCTGCAGCAGAGGTTTGGCGAGGCCGATACCGGCGTTATTAATCACAATGTGCAGGCGGCCGAACTGCTCGGCGGCATGGCGCACCATCTTTTCAACCTGGGCGTAGTCGGTAACATCAACCGCCAGCGTACGTACGCGGTCGGTATTCAGATTTTTAAAAACCTCAAGGGCTTCGGCCGACAGATCCACAGCCAGAACCCGTGCACCTTCTTCCAGTAACTTGCTGACAATGGCCTGGCCAATGCCACCTGCGGCGCCGGTGACTACCGCGGTTTTACCTGTTAAGCGCATACGTTTTACCTTGCTTGTTATTGTTGTTAAGCACCAATGTAGGTGGTTAATTGCACAGGTTCTTGACCTTTTACGAGCTTAAGTTGATATATTGCGAGTATTGAAGGTGGGATAGCGGAAGGTCTGAGGATGTATCTGGTACGCAGTGGTGCAGCCGCCCAGTTCGAGCAACTGGTGCTGGAATACGGACAAAACCCGATAGAACTGATGCAGCAGGCAGGCCTGCGTCAGGCGCAGTTCCGCGATCCGAATACTTATATCGCCTATCCGCGCCTGGCCGGATTACTGGAAATAGCCGCCCAGCGCTGTGCCCAGCCGCTGTTTGGCGTTGTGCTGGCCCAGCGGCAGACGCTGCATGTGCTCGGCGACCTGCCGATGCTGGTATCGCGCGAGGCGACGGTGGCCGAAGCATTGGCGCGGGTGAATCAGAATCTGTATCTGCATGCGGCGGGCGTGGCGCTGGAGGTGCAGCCGCAGGGCGAGCAGGTGCGGCTGGCGCTGTCGATCAATGTGCAGTCCCCTCATGGAATGCAGCAACTGATGCAGCTGAGCGTGGCGCAGCTTGCGATGTTTGTCTGCAGCCTGCTCAATATCAGCAGCACCGCCCTGACGCTGCACCTGCGCCAGCCAGCCCCGGCCGGGCAGGCCGCAGATGCACGCAACAGTACGCTGCCAGCGCTGCGTTTTGCCGAACCTTTCGATGGTGTGGTGCTGAAAAGCTCCCAGCTGGCGAGCCGCAATCATCAGGACGAAGAAGCACTGAATCGCCATCTGCAGGAGCATCTGCACTATCTGCAAAGCCGCTATCCCGGCAATCTGGCCGATCAGGCACGGGACATCATTGGCCGCCTGCTGCCCACCGGCGAATGCTGTATCGAACGGGTGGCGACGGCGCTGGGCATGCATGAGCGCACGCTGCAAAGCCGGCTGCAGCAGAATGGTGAGAGTTACCGTGGCTTATTACAGCAGGTGCGACAGAGTCTGGCCGAGCAGCAACTGCGTTACGGCGCCCAGACCATCACCGAACTGGCGTTGCAGCTGGGCTATGCCGAGGTAGCGGTATTCAGCCGGCATTTCCGCCGCTGGACGGGAATATCGCCACGGGCGTGGCAGAAGCAACATCGGCCTTAGAGTTGGTGCCAGAAAGGTGTCAGGGGAGGTGCCTGGTTTTAAACGTATTTAAATACTGCCGGATCTTGACTGGCTGTTTAAATTGGAGCGTTGGACACCTGGTCAGTCTGACGTTGGTGTCCGTTAAAGCGCGGTAAGATTACATTAGACAACTTCCAACAAACTTATTGTATCGTTAATTAATTCACTATGTATAACAGCTGATTTGGATAGAAATGATCGTTTTGTTTTGCTATCCCCAATGCATATTAATTTTGTATCAGTAGTAAAATATTTGCTCTTAATGCCCTCGACATCAAAAAGTGGAGTTGATAAAGTTCCATCACCCTTGTATTCGGCGACAGAAAAAATAACCTGTCCACTAGTTTTGGTTTCATGGGAGAGGAAGTTGAATATATTACCTCGACTCTCTGTATCAATATCTTCTTTAAAAATAGCATCAAGAAGAAATGGAAAGCTATGAACACTCTGGTTTTTTATGACCATTTCATAAAACGAAAAATTATAAGCCATTAATAATTTATGAAGCTCAACACCTTGACAGGGAAATGCGTTTAAAGAATATAAGTGATGATATTTGTCTTCTTTTGGCAGTTGAGCGCCTAAAGCTAAGGCATTGCGTTTGAATATAGAAAAAAACTCTTTTTCCTTAGCTCTCCTCAGAACATCTATATCAACACCATTTCCAATTTGCTTTAGATCATCATCGATTTTATCAATTCTTTTTTGACAAAATGTCTTCTTGGTTGCGATGTTTTTTGACATTCGTAGATTTGTGTTATGATCCAGCCAAGAATCGAATGTAATATCGCTCGCTTTTAAATGCCGCAGCAAAGCATAATCGTTCGCTATTTTTTTTCTAAGCGTCGATATGGCATTTTCGATCGAATTTAATTTCGCAGCGATTTCTTTAATTTGTTCTTTTACCTTATTCTTTTCCTTTGTTGCGTCATTAATATCTTGGCTGTAGAGGTAGAATTCTTTCAAATCCCCAGGAAGGTTTTGATTGCATGTAGGGCATTGATCAATTTTTGGTTTTTGATTCTTTATATTGGATATTATTTGTGTTAATACCTTTTGCCGACCTCTCAGCATACTTAGCTTGTTGCATAATTTCGTATGATCAGATTCTTTTTCAGATAAGTCATTATTTAATAGTTGGTAGTCTTCTAAGTAGTTTTTAGCTTTGCCTTTAAAACGTTCATCAAGTAGTTTAGATACTCTAAAATCTTCATTTTTATCTTCATAAGCGTCAAGTTGACTCAGCTCAAATTTCAGCTCCCTTTTTTCTTTCTCAAGATTGTATTTGTTTATTCTTTTATGACCACTTGCAATGCCTAGATAATAATCCAAGTAATCGAATTTAAAATCCTTGTAAAACCTATAGTCTCCAATTGATTCGCGTATATAAACCCAGCCTACTGATTGAGATACATAATAGGGTAATAGCGCAGCTTCTAGTGGTGCGCTTATTAACTCTGATTGCTTTTGTAAGACCATATCAAAACCAATCAGTTTTGAAAAAATATCTTTATATCTGCCATATTCAAAAGAATTATTGCTATTGATACCATCAAACCTGATAGGTGGCTCAATACCTTTTTTTAAAACCAAGGTATCATCTGAACGAACAAGCACCAGATCAAAATATTCTTTGTTATTTTTTAGAACGCATTCAAGACGAAAAAAAACACCGTCACTATTAATGTCACTTAGATGATCTTTTGAATCATTTATCCCCATGGCATAAATAATTGACTGAATAAGAGTGCTTTTACCTGAAGTATTTCGACCATGAACGATATTTACTGATTCACTGAAGTCTGTGTAAAATCCTTTCTCATCATTTGGTGAGTAAACCAATAAATTTTTCAAAATTAAATTAGACATGCATCCCTCTTGTCTCAACATAAGCTGCAATTACTGCGAAAGAAACCATATGACTTTCTAGTCTAGGTTGAAATTCTTCTTGATAGAGGCGATATAAATCTACAATGCAATCAGCTTCACTCACATGTAACTCATCAATATCCGTTCTTTCTTCAACAAATTTATAAATTTTTCGATATTCAATTTGTTGGATGTCTTTAAAGTAATCAAAGCAATTTTCAAGTAATTCTTTGGCTCTTCGACGTATTGGGAGTTTCAAATTCAGTTGAGCTGAGATTTGCTCTGAATACTTTCTCCAAAAATCAAAAGATTTTCTACTTTCAGTGAACATTCTGAATGTTTCATTTAGTTTGTCTTTGGTGACTCTTTTGCTTCGATCAGACAAAAGAACTTTATTGTCATCATTATATGTTTGCGCTACATCTTCTAATAATTGCATTAATGTAGAAATCACAGCCTCGTGATCGTTCACCTCGTTACCAAAGTGCTCAATGGCCAAGCCTTTTAGTTCTCTTTGCCAGTTTTTGTGGCTTTGTGCAAAATCAATATATTGAAAATAAACGTGCTCTAGTTGAGTGGTTTCAAGTATCGATTGGCAAATACGAGGTTCAATGTTGCTCTTGATCTTATCCGATAAATCAGAATATTTTTTTCTTTTGTTTGAAACTTGGACTTTAATTTTATCTTGTTTCTCACCTTTTTCTTTCTTGCTTGTTAGCAATATGCTTCGATTGGTGAGAAAGTTCAGTGTGTGTCGATAATCATTAGATTTTTCAATAGGGTCGCTGACAAGCTCCTTTCCTACCATTGTCATTTTGCCAATAATTTCGCAAAGTTCGTCATCTGTTTTCCAGTCATCTCTTGACTTCTTTGCTTGGTATGTATCAACTTTCTTTAACTGTCCATTGTCATCCAGAAATGCGAATAAAAAATCTTCATGGTGTTCCAAGCATATAAAGTAATTATTTGAGTTGATATCTTCATAGTCTTCAAATAACAGAAAGACAACGCAGCAGCGCTGGAACGAATAGCCAGAGCCACCATCTACACCCGCATTACTATTTACCATAAATTACTTCCATGATTTTTTTCAATTTACCATGTTTTAAATATCGCGAAAGAAAGCTAAAAGCTTGTTAATGTGCATGCGCATTAATTCCGAAAAAGTCATTCGAGAACCCCATATAACTCGTTGACCAAGCGGAGAAATTTCCCACAATTCAACAATCCCTTCCAGAAAAACGCGCACACACAAATGCAAAACGTGCCGGATTTCGTATGGACTGAAAAATCTGCGCTTTGGGTGCTCAGCACCTCTTTACATCTGAGCGGGCAGACAACAGCGCTTGCCGTTTACCTTCACTCCCCGCCTTCACTGCTGCAGTCACCGCTGCCTTTACCCCAGTCTTCACCGGGCCAGATAGGCAGGTCGTATTAATAACAGAAAAATCAGCATTGCTGACTAGGTATAAAGTACTGGTTTTGCACGTAGGAGGCGGGGAGGGATTGAGATCGGGGGCCAGAGGTCGTGGGCCATAGCTCGTGGAATAGGAGGACAGAGATAGCAGCTCAGCAATCCTGCGGCCGATCAATATCCTGCACTATGCCTTTATCCGTCAGTGGCAGCAGGTATACATCCTGCGGGTTGTCGGTCAGCAGGCGGCGGGCGCCTTCGTCACCCTGACACTGAGTCAGTGCGCAGGCGTAGCTGCGGCTGAAGCCGACCGGGTGGCCGTTCAGGGTTTTGCCTGTGTCTGTGCGCTGCAGTATCGGGCGTACAATTTTGTGCTGGTTAAGGGCTGCGGCCACGCGCTGATAGGTGGCTGGCTGGATAAAGGGCATATCGGCCAGCGCAATCAGCCAGCCATTCCAGTGCTGGGTGGCGTGTACGCCAAAGGCCAGACTATGGCCCATGCCCTGTGCCGCTTCCGGGCAGATGCCCCAATCGATACTGAGTTTATCCAGAGCATCGCCCCATTGCTGGTCACCGGGGCGCAGCACCACAAACAGCGGTAAACCGCTGGCGCGGATCTGCTGTAATGTCGTGAGCAGCATCGGCTGCTGTGTACCCTGTGGCTGGCGGATTTCGGCCAGACGCTTGTCGCCGCCAAAGCGTTCGCTCTTACCGGCGGCTAACAGAATCACGCCAATCGGGGCATCGGTGTTGCTCATATTCAGACAGTGCTCCGCACAATCGAAGGCTGATGACAGTACCACAGCAGGCCCAAAGGGAATACGCCGTATTAGCTGCGCTGCGGACGTTCCGCCAGCAGGTGGGCAAGCACCGACAGGGCAATTTCGTACGGCGTTTTACTGCCGATATCCAGACCGATGGGCGCATGGAGGCGTTGCAGCTGAGCAGCGCTGACGCCCAGCCCGGTTAAGCGCTCACGGCGTTTAGCGGAGGTCGCCAGCGAGCCCATGGCGCCGATATAAAAGGCCTGGGTGTCGAAGGCGTCGAGCATGGCCATATCGTCGAGGCGCGGGTCGTGGGCCAGCGCGACAATAGCGCTGTGCGAATCGGCAAAGCGCTGGCTGATCAGGGTATCGGGCATGGCGCACAGCAGCTCGGCGCCGGGGGCGTCGAAGCCCTGCAGGAATTCCTCGCGGTGATCGCAGATGGTCACGGCAAAACCGGCCGGTTGTGCCAGTGCCGCCAGGTGACGGGCGACTTCGCCGGCACCGACAATCAACAGCTGATACGACGGCTGAAACGGTTGGATAAAGCATTCAGAGGTTAACCGACAGGTTTGCGGAGAATCATGTTGCAACAGTGTCAGGCGCTGCTCTGACGCATGCAAACTCACCTCGCGCACAAAGGGCGTGCGTGAACTCAGCCAGGCCAGCATCTGCTGAATACCGGCCAGATCGGCTTTACCCAAACGCTGCAGCAATATCTGCAGATGACCACCACAGGGCAGACGATAGCGCGCCTGCTCGGCGGCATTATCACCAAACAGCAGCAGCTGTGGCTGGCTGCCATCCACCTGACCGGCGCGCAGCCGGGCAATCAGATCTTCTTCGACGCAGCCACCGGACAGCGAACCGGCCATACCGAAGTCGGCCGACCAGGCCAGCAGCGAGCCCACCGGACGCGGGCTGCTGCCATAGGTGGCAACCACAGTGGCCAGCCAGACCGGGCTGCCGGCACTCAGCCATTGCGCGGCGGAGTGCAGTACATGCTGATCAGTGCCTGGAGCAGACGGCTGCATACGTGCTCTTAGCCTTACGCCAGCTGCAACGGCAGACGACGCAGACGCTGGCCGGTGGCGGCAAACAGCGCATTGGCCACCGCCGGTGCCAGTGGCGGCACGCCCGGTTCACCGACACCGGTCGGATCGTACTGGTTGTCGGCAATATCGACCACAATCTGCGGCGCTTCCGGCATACGCAGCAGGGCGTAGTCGTGGAAGTTGCTCTGCTGTACGGCGCCGTCTTTCAGCGTGATATTGCCGTACAGTGCGGCGGTGAGGGCAAAGTTAATGCCGCCTTCCATTTGCGCGCGGATCATATCCGGGTTAACCGCCTGACCGCAGTCGACGGCGCAGACCACACGCTTAACGCTGAAGGTTTTACCCTCAACCTGCACATCGGCAATCTGTGCGACCCAGGTGTTAAAGCTTTTATGAATCGCCACGCCCTGATGGCAGCCCGGCAGTGGCCGGCCCCAGTCGGCCAGTTGCGCAACGCGGCGCAGCAGGCTTTGCGCGCGCGGATGCTGTGCCAGCAGCTCAAGGCGGAAGTTCAGCGGGTCCTGCTTCTGCTGGTGGGCCAGTTCGTCGATAAAGCTCTCGGTCACAAAGCCATTGTGCGAGAAGCCCACCGAGCGCCAGTAACCAACGGGTACGCCGGGTTCGCTGTGGATAAAGCGCACGTCGATATTGCCCAGCGCGTAAGGTACGTCGTTGGCGCCTTCGTAGCCGGAGCTGTCTTTCGGCGCCAGAATGCCTTCGCCCAGCTTGCCGGCACCGGCCAGCATCGGGAACATCAGTTTCGGCATAAAGGGATACTGCGCCGGGGCGGCATCGCCGACAAACCACTCGAACACTTTCGGATGAGCAATGCGGTGCTGCCAGCCGCTGGCTTTGCCATCGGCGCCAATCGTTGCCTGCAGACGATGCAGGCTGGCCGGGCGATACCAGTCGTGGGCGGTGTCTTCTTCACGGTTCCAGATCAGCTTCACCGGCTGTTGCAGGCGGTCGGCAATCACTGCGCATTCGGCGACGTAATCCTGCAGGATACGGCGGCCAAAACCACCGCCAATCCAGGTGGTGTGAATCACAATGTCATCGAGGCTGTAGCGGCTGTGTTTACCGGCCGCGACCCGCGCCATGCTGGCCGACTGGGTTGGCGCCCAGACTTCCATACCATCGGCGTCGGCCTTCACCACGCAGTTCTGTGGTTCCAGCGTGGCGTGGGCCAGATAGGGCAGCTGATACTCGGCGGTTAAGGTGCTGGCGGCCTGTTCGGCGGCAGCGTCGAAGTCGCCGTCGTCGCGTACCTGTTCACCGTCTTCGTTATCCAGATCACGGGCGTACTGGGCAAAAATGGCGTCGCTGCTGGGCGCGACCTCCGGCGTTTGCCACTCGATCTGCAGTAACTGCTGTGCCTTACGGGCCTGCCAGTAAGAACGGGCAACCACGGCGACTCCTGAGCGCCCGGCGGCTTTCAGCGGGAATACATCAACCACACCGCTGGCGGCTTTGGCCGCGCTGCTGTCGAGGTTTTTTACCGTGCCACCAAAGGCCGGCGCGCGGCTGATTACGGCATAGAGCATGCCCGGCAGTTCAACGTCGACGCCATAGACAGCCTGGCCCGTTACTTTCTGCAGGGCATCCAGACGTTTGTTGTATTTACCGATATAGCGGTATTCATCCGGCGACTTCAGCGCGGTGTCTTCCGGTACGGCAAAGGTGGCGGCAATGCTCGCCAGTTCGCCGTAGCTGAGGGTTTTACCGTTGCTGTGAATCACCTGACCGTTGTCGCAGTGCAGGGTGCTGGTGTTCTCCAGCGCCCAGACCTGAGCGGCGGCCTGCTTCAGCATTTCACGCGCGCTGGCACCGGCCAGACGGATGCGTTTAAAGCTGCTGGCCACACTGGTGGAGCCACCGGTGATCTGCAGTTTGTACAGCGGGTTATCGTAGGCGCTGCCGACGCCGGCAAACTCGACCTGTACCAGCGCGGGGTCGACTTCCAGCTCTTCGGCCAGCAGGGTGACCAGACCGGTATAGGTGCCCTGACCCATTTCTACGCGGTCGAGGATAAAGGTAATGCGGTTATCGGTGTCGATGCGCAGCCAGGCATTGCTCTGCCATTCGCCGGCGCTGACCATGCCCTGATTTTTCATGCCGATGGCGGTACAGCCGGGCAGGGCAACACTGAGCAGCAGGCCACCGGATGACAGGGCGCTGGCTTTTAAGAAGGAGCGGCGGCTGAGACCGGTGTTGGTATAGGTGCTGGTGCGTAAGGACTTATCCATGGCTCAGCTCCTCTGAATTGGTCGCTTGCGGCAGAGTGACTTCACTGAACAGCTCGCCGTTGCGCGCTGCCTGCGGATGGCTGACGGCGGCGCTCATCATGCCCGCCGCTTTATGAATGGCAGAACGGATGCGCGGATAAGTACCGCAGCGGCAGATATTGCCGCTCATGGCGTTGTCTATATCGGCATCGCTGGGATTCGGGTTACTGGCCAGCAGGGCGGTGGCGGCCATGATCTGTCCGGACTGGCAGTAGCCACATTGCGGTACGTTCAGCTCCAGCCAGGCCTGTTGTACCGGCGTCAGCTGCTGTGGCGTGGCGTTGGCCGGGCTCAGCCCTTCGATGGTGGTGATGTTCTGCCCGGCAACCGCCGACAGCGGCATAATGCAGGTGCGGATTGGCTGACCATTCAGATGCATGGTACAGGCGCCACACAGGCCCGCACCGCAGCCGAACTTGCTGCCTTTTAAGCCCAGAACATCGCGTACCACCCACAACAGTGGGGTATCGCCCTCAACATCCAGTGTGTGTTCCACACCATTTACGGTCAGCCTGATCATGGTTGCCTGCCTGTCGCTTATTTTTCGGATGGGTAAAACTCTAAGTGACCCAAGGTTACCACTGAATTAAAATCAGTAAACAGTTGAAATGCACCGTTGCACTGACCAGCACTCAGCGCGCCGGATTGACGCGGCTGTGAGTCTCGCCATCGAATAAAAATAAGGTTAAGCCATGAACAATGCCGTGCTTTATCAGTACGAAATATCCCCATTCTGCGCCAAAGTCCGGCGCGTGCTGCAGCTCAAAGGGCTGGATTATCAGGTTCACAATATCGGCGCGCTGGGTTCACAACTGGGCGAGGTCAGGCGTCTGAGTCCGCAGGGTAAGTTGCCGGTACTGGAGCTGGATGGCGAGCGCATGGCGGATTCGAGCCTGATTGTGCGTGAACTGGAGCGGCGTTTTCCGGCGGTTGTGCCACTGATACCAGACGATGAACAGCAGCGTGCACAGGTGCATCTGTGGGAAGACTGGGCCGATGAGAGCCTGTATTTCCTTGAGGTGTACCTGCGCTTTGCGGTGAAAGAAAACCGCGGCTACTGGGCAGGGCGTGTCTGTGCCGCCGATCCGGCCTGGTTTGCCGCCATTGCCCGGCCGATAGTGCCGGCAACCATGATGAAACAGCTGAAAGCCCAGGGCATGGGGCGTAAATCATTGGCGCAGGTGTTAGCGGAACTCGATCAGCACCTGCAGATGCTGAATGCCCTGTTATATGGGCGCGACTGGCTGGTGGGGGAACAGCTAACGCTGGCCGACATTGCCGTGGCCGTACAGTTACAGGCGATAGCGGCGACGCCACAGGGGCAAAAGGCGCTGCAGGGCTATCCGCAAATCCAGCTGTGGCTGGCACGCAGCGGTGAGCCAGCCACTGAATAAACAGGACAGATCGGGTCATAACGGACCTGTGGTGGATCAATCCGGGCCAGTTGCGGCTCAGGCAGAGAAAGAGGGCTGACAGCAGAGAGCGACTGTTGTAAAAACAGGCCAGAAATATAGAACGATGGTTCTATATTGTTGGTAAAAATAATAATAACCTCTGACTTCTCTGAAGCGGAGGTCGCTCGTTCTCTGCACAGGTGACCCTATGAAAGCCCTTCTTAAAACACCCCTGAAAACACCCCTCGCATTCTCTTTTGGTCTGCTGGCTTCCGCCGGTGCGCTGGCCATGAGTTCAACCCCGCCAAGCGACCCTATTACCGATTTTCAGAACAGCTGGGCCGGCAAAGCACTGGCTCATCAGCGCAGTATCGATATGAATTCGCCGCTGGCGGATAACAGCATGCTTGGCTCGCACAATACCTATAATTCCTCGGTCTACAGCGACCCGACCCGTTATATTGATCCGCAGCAGAAGCACTCCATCTACGATCAGCTGCGTATCGGCGCGCGCTTTATCGAGCTGGATGCACACTGGACTGCGCATACCCACGGCTGGCCGTGGGAGTGGGGTACCGACCTGCTGCTGTGTCATTCCGGAATTGGTGCCGAATGGGGCGACCTGCATGTGGGTTGCAGCCTGACCGACCGCCGCGTCAGCGATGGTGTGCAGGAAGTGGCCAACTGGCTGAACGAAAACCCGCAGGAAGTGATCATTCTGTATTTTGAAGATCACACCGATGGTCATCATCAGGAACTGCTGAACATTCTGAACAGCAAACTGAACGGAAAAATCTACGCCAGCAATGGCTGTAAGAGCATCCCATCCAACCTGACCAAAGCTCAGGTACGTGCCGCCGGTAAACAGGTTGTGCTGTGGAAAGACGGTGGCTGCTCGGATAACAGCGGCATGAAAAACCTCGCCTTTACCGGGCTGGGTGACATTGGCCGTACCTGGGAAGACCGCACCGCCGTGGGTGCCATTGGTGCCTTCTTTACCGGTGGTGCTGTGAGCCGTATCGAAAGTGCCGACGTGGTGCAGGCGTTTAAAAACGGCGTGAATATCGTCAACCTCGACAAGCTGACCTATAACGACGGCCGTATGGCAGCCGGTGTCTGGTCATGGGATAACGGTGAGCCGAATAACTACAACGGCAATCAGGATTGCGCCGTGCAGTGGGGTAATGGCCGCTGGGATGACGCAGACTGTAACAGCAACCATCACTTTGCCTGTGAAGACAACAACGGCAACTGGGCGATCAGCGCCTGGGCTGGTCGCTGGACCGATGGTGCGCAAGCCTGTTCACAGTTAGGTGGCAGCTACCACTTTGCTGTACCGACCAACAGCAAGGCCAATGAAGCGCTGAAAGCGGTTAAAGGTGGTATGAGCCATGTGTGGCTGAATGCTTCTGACCGTGCGCAGGAAGGTAAGTGGGTGGCGAACTGAGTTTGCTGCCTGATTAAGTAAAAGCCCTGCAGAGGCAAAATACGGTTCACTAACCAGCCGGTTGATTGCATGTGAACAGCCTTTGCGGGGCAAGCCCCTGCGCCCCAATCCGGGGAACTTCTCCCCGGGCCCCTGCTTTGCGCTTTCTGGCCCGTGATCCTTATTCACTCGGTTTTTACTGACCACGCGTATATTGGCCATCCATGGCCACATACGCTTGTCTGGCATCCATGCCAGACAGATCTTAAAAACTATCGCTCATGGCGGCGGGCCCAGAGGCGCGGTTTATCTCAGCCGTAACGCCGTTTTTATCGAACAATAATGTCCGTTCTGAAAAGCCGCTTGGAGGAATAATCAATGCGCCTGCAGGACGCCGGAATGAAGAGCACTGAGCCGGTACGTCTCTGCATGGATGCAGAGCGAGCGGATAGGGCCATGGATGGCCCATTATCCGCGTTGCCGTGACCGAGGTGGTCTGAATGGAGGAAAAAGGCCTGCACAGCGCGAAGCTGGGGTCGGCCCGCCGGCAAGGGGATAAGTTCCCCTGGGAGGCATTGGGCGTTTCAAAATGATTTAAAACGTTGAGTGAACAGTATTACGTAAATGAAGATTTTTTATTGTTTGCAAGCTTCTCTAAAACTTGTTGTTAAACACCAGCATTAACCTGCTCGCCAACAACACGTTCAGCCGCTGGCTGATAACGGTTACGGCGTTTAAAGGTCGCCATATCATTAAACGGTACTCCATTCTCACGCATCACTTTATGCGCGGCTCTGGCCGTCAGCTGGCGGATATAAAAGGGCTCGCCAACCACAAAATGGTGAATGCCGTGGGTGCTGCCGAAATTAAAACAGAATACCTGCAGCGGCCAGAACAGCGGGTTGGTTAATACCTGTGTTTGCTGCAGTACGGAATTAACGTTGCCGTAGTAGTGCATATTCGAGCTGATAAAGTTAATGCTGAACGAGCGCAGATAAAACGGTGCAATTAATACCACCACCCATTTATCCAGCAGTTCAAAGCGTGTCAGGGTTTCGGCCGACCACGCCGGAATAACACCAAAATAAGGCGCAATCAGATTAATCGCATGGTAGCCCAGTACGCTGTACCAGATGCTGGCGGTGATCCATGGCAGGGGAAAGTTCGCGGCCAGCACACGGGCAGCGTGATACAGCTTTTTACCCTTCGGCGCTTCGACCAGCGCGCGGGTGAAATTACCAACAAAGGTATCCAGCATAATCAGCCAGCGCAGTGGTCCGAAGGTGCGGCCATTGCCGATACCGCGCTCTTCGATGTCGGCCTCGGTACCTGAGGTTTTATGATGGAGAAAATGCAGGTGGCGGCGAATCCAGGGGTTAATTGTTCCCGGACGGAAAATCCACACACCGGCCATCATTAAATGGTGAATCAGTTTGTTGTTTTTAAAGTATTGCCAGTGAATTAAATCGTGCTCCAGCTCATGCAGCAGCGAGGTTAAAAAGGCAACGGCGGGAATACACAGCCAAGCGCTGATCATGCCCTGCCAGTAAGCAAAGCCCGTCAGCAGAATAGCGCTGATGGCAAACAGAAAAACGCTCATACCAATAAGATTCTGATTAGCGAGAATCGGGTAGCGGCGGCGGGCATCATCACCGGCAGCACGGATAACGCTGCGGATGGTTTCAATACGCTGCGCATCGGACTGCTGCAGCGTATTTTTCCCGGACGCCGGTGAATCCGGGATATATTTTTTTATTATGCTCATAACCTGTTTCCTGTTGCGGATAATCCTGTCACTCCGGCGGCTGCGGTAAAACAGTGCAAATGGCCGCCGGTTCAGAATGTATTAGCCGCTAATCCGGTTGTTAAGGCTACCTTAAAAGCGTTAAATGGCCTTAAACCCTATGGTTTTTGTCCGAAAGACCCGGTTTATGGTCCGCACACCACTCAGGAAAGACGATGAGCCAGCTACAGCAACAGGCAATCTACCCCGGTGCAGAGTTGTTTCTGCTGAAGCAGTTTATGCGCCGCGAAGGTATTGTTCCGGCGCAGGCGCTGCTTGGTACCGGGCTGGATGAAGCACAGCTGAGCCGGGCCGGCTCGCTGGTATCGTCGGAGCAGTTCGACCGGATTTACCGCAATCTTTATCGCCTGGCGGCGCGTGCGGATTTTGGTCTGTCACTGGGGCAGGCGCTGAATCTGTCGCGCTGGGGGTTATTGTCGGCGGCGCTGTTCAGCAGTAAAACCCTGGGCGATGCACTGGCTACCGCCAATCAGCTGCGGGTGTTATTGCGCAGCCGTTTTACCCTGACGGCCGCGATGCGTGAGGGTAGTTATGATATTGAAGTGCGCAAACGCGAGGGCATGGAATATCCGCTGAATTCGGTGTTTGCCCATGAAATGCTGTTCACCAGCCTGCAGGTACAGATTGCTCAATTACTGGGCCGCGAATTTTATTTCACTGAAATTCGTCTGAATTATCCGCCACCACCTCACGCGGCAGACTATGAACGTTATTTTGCCGCTAAGGTGCAGTTTAATTCACCGGTCAGTGGTTTCTGCATCGACCGCGATACCATGCATCAGCCCCTGCCTCTGGCGAATCCGGCAGCCAAACAACAGGCCATGCTGGTGGCCGAGGCCGAACTGAAACGGGTGCTGCAGGTACAGAAGGGTGATATCGGCTGGCAGGTGCGGGCATTGATCCAGGGCAGCGAACAACGTCTGGCATTAGATGATGTTGCCGCCGGTTTAAATCTTTCGCCGCGCACATTAAGACGAAAATTACAGGAAGCGGGGCTGACCTTCCGCCAGATCAGCGATGAAGAATTACTGAAAAAATCCATGCTGCTGTTGGATGACCAGCAACAGAAAGTCAGCTCTGTGGCCAGGGCCTGTGGCTTTAAAGATCTGCTCAGTTTCCGCGAAGCCTTTAAACGCTGGAGCGGTATGACACCTCAGCAATACCGGCGGCGCTGATACGGCAGATTCAGCGTTGAGGTATTCAGAGGCTTTTTAATTCACCAATAAAACGATAGCCAACGCCGGCATCGGTTTCGATATAAGCAGGTCTGGTCGGGTCGTCACCGAGCTTATTTCGGATCTGGCGGATAAAAATACGCAGGTAATGGCTGTCTTCAATATGACTGTCACCCCAGTATTTGCGCAGCAGATATTGCTGCGTCAGTATTTGCCCCGGGTGCTGGATCAGCTCCAGCAATAATTCATATTCCCGCGGTGAAAAGCGGATGCGCTCACCATCAACGCTGACGGTGCGCGAGGGTAAATCCACTTTTAAATGACCGTCGTCGTAGCCCATGGGCGCCTGTTCTTTTCCACTGGTGCTGCGCAGTACCGCACGGATGCGGGCCAGTAATTCTTTTACGCCGAAGGGCTTTTCCACATAGTCGTTACAGCCGTTATCCAGTGCTTCGACTTTTTCCCGTTCGCTGTTGCGCACCGATAACACAATGACCGGCGTTTCGCAGAAAGTGCGTAATTCACGCAAAACCTGCTGGCCATCGATATCGGGTAAACCAAGATCAAGAATAATCAGATCCGGTTGCTCCAGCGCAATCTGTTCAAGCCCGCGGCGGCCGGTATCGGCTTCGCTCAGCTGATAGCCCTGCGATTCCAGACTGATGGTTAAAAAGCGGCGGATCTGCGGTTCATCATCAATGATCAGAATGCGCGTCATAGCGTTCCCCGGTTGGTGTTATCCATAGGCTCAGCATTGTTTCCAGGCACGGCATTATCCACAGGCAGGCTGAGGCGGAAACAGGTGCCCTGTTCTGCGGAGCTGTAAAGAATATTGGCGCTGCCACCATGGGCGGCGAGAATTCCCTGACAGATGGTCAGGCCGAGGCCGGTGCCGCCGGTCTGCTGATCGCCTTTGGCGAGGGTAAAAAACATATCAAAAATATGCGGCCAGTGTTCTGGCGGAATACCCGGCCCGGAGTCGGCAATATCAATCAGCAGACGGTTGCCGCTGGCATGGGCATTAATCTGAATATTTTTACCGGCCGGGGTGTAGCGCACGGCATTTTCCAGCACATTAAAGGTGGCCTGTTCCAGCAGTGCGGCATGGACGTAGAGCAGGGGTAATTCCGGGTCTATGTGGGTAATAATCTGCTGGCCGTCGAGTAATGGCTGCAGGCGTTTAAGAGAAACGCTGAGTATATCGTCGATGCCGGCCCAGTCGCGCTCCAGTTTTAATTCACCCTGACCGATCTTGGTCATATCCAGTAATTTCTGAATATAACGGTCGAGGCGGCGTGCTTCCGACAGTGTATTTTTTAACAGTTCATCCTGTTGTGCTTCGCTCAGGCTTGGGCGCAAATCACACAGGCTGCTGACCGATCCGATCATGGTGGCCAGTGGTGTGCGTAAATCGTGGGAAATGGATGACAACAGGGCCGAGCGTAATTGTTCGCGCTCTTTAATCACGGTTTCCTGCTGCAGATTTTCGACCAGTAATACCCGGCTCCAGGCGAGGCGCAGAATTTCGGCGGTGGCTTCAATACGGGTTTTCAGCCAGGCATTCACCGGCGTTTTCAGTGGTAACTGAATTTCGTGCAGATGCTGATCGTTGTCGCACAGCACGATATGAAAACAATGATTATTCCAGTGGCTGCTTAAACTGCCTTTCTTAACACCGTTGCGTTCGTTGCTGGCGCGGGTGTGGACAACGGACTGGGTGTCAGGTGCCAATAAATCGGGTCGGAACAGGGCCTGTACTTCCTGCAGAAAAATATTAATCAGTTCTCCGGCCTGCACACAGGAAGCCAGTGACTGTGCCAGCATCATCTGTTGTTTGGTCCAGCGTTCGCTGCTTTGCAGGGCATCGACTTTTTCCCGTAAACCCGCGGCCAGCTGGCCGGTAACCAGCGCGACCAGAATCAGCAAAGAGGCGGTGAGAATATCTTCGCGGTGCAGAATAAACAGGGTGAAATGGGGCGCGGTAAAAAAGAAGTTGTACGACAGAAAGGAGACAACCGCGCTCAGCAATGCCGGGCGGATGGCGGTGGAGACGGCCGTGAGCAGTACCGCTGCCAGATAAAATAAAGCAAGGCTGGCGGCCGGTAAAAGATCGGAAAAAAACCAGCATACCAGCGTGGCCAGTAACGGCGCCGCCAGCGCCAGTAGCCAGTGTGACCAGCGCCACCTGCTATTATCGTTCAGCAGCATACAATCATCCTCTCCAGAATACCGGGCTCAGCAGCACCATGACGGTAAGCAGCTCCAGACGTCCCAGAATCATGGCAAAACTGAGAATCCATTTTGCGCCATCCGTTACCTGAGCAAAGTTACCGGCCGGGCCAATCATATCACCTAAACCCGGGCCGACATTGCTCAGTGCGGTGGCGGCGCCGGTAAACGAGGTAACAAAATCCAGTCCGGTAGCCGCCAGCGCCAGACTGGTAATGGTCAGGGTCAGAAAGAATAAAAATGAGAACGCGACGGCCGACACCATAATATCGTCGGAGACGGTTTTCCCGTTGTAGCGGATAGAAAAGGTACCGCGCGGATGCACCAGTTTATTCATCTGATCACGCAGAAACAGCCATGACAGCTGAAAACGGAATATCTTCATGCCGCCACTGGTTGAACCAGAACAACCGCCAATAAAGGTGACAAAAAAGAACAGACAAACACTGAATACGCCCCACATGGTGTAATCCTGTGAGGCATAACCCGTGGTGGTAATTACCGACACAATATTAAAAGCTACATGGGTGAGCGTGGTAAAAAAATCACGTTCCTGTGTCAGCGATAATTGCAGGGTCAGCAAGGCAATCAGGGCGAATACGATCAGTAAAAATCCGTACACCTGCTGATCGCGCAGTGCGCTCAGACGCTTTTGTGACACAAAGCGGATAAACAGCGTAAACGGCATTCCCCCCAGCAACATAAACACCACCGAAATCCACAGAATGGTGCTGTTAAAACGTCCCATGGAACTGTCATCGGTGGCGTAACCACCGGTTGAAACGGTGGTCATGGCGTGGTTAATGGCATCAAAGGGAGTCATACCCGCCAGCCAGTAGCAAAATGCACAGAGCAGGGTAAAACCACAATAGACCGACAGCAGAGCCCGGGCGAGATCGTGGAAACGCGGCAGCGATTTATCCGACCAGTCGGAGGATTCAGTCTGGAACAGACGCATACCACCGACGCGCAGAAACGGCAGAATCGACACCGCCATACCAATCACACCAAAACCCCCAATCCACTGCAGCATTGAGCGCCACAACAGAATGGAGGGCGGCAGGGTATTAAGCTGCGACAACACCGTAGAACCCGTCGTGGTAATGCCTGACACCGCCTCAAATACGGCATCGGAAAAATTCAGCGGATGGTTGGCGAGAATCAGTGGCAGGGCGCTGTAAAGTGACAGCATCAGCCAGCTCAGGCTGGTCAGCAGATACAACTGGCGCGCGTTTAAGGCAAAGGGACGGTTCAGGCCCGGCACCACCAGCGTGCAGCCAATTAACGTAACGATGCAGGCAGCAAGAAAGAACGCGCGGTACTCACCGTCACCGCAGAATAAAGAATACAGGGCCGGTACCAGCAACAGAGCGGCTATCACAAAGGCCAGCAGACCACAGACAAATAAAACCGGACGAAAAAGCCTTAACACGCAGCACATCTCCCAGCGGACAGGCAACAACGCTATTGTCCGGCCGGAGGCTGTAAAAATTCGAGACAGCAAAGCGCGGGTTGCCGTAAAAATTCCGTAAGGGGAAATCCGTGAGCTAAGCCGAAGCGATGATGCGGCGGTAACCGGAGCAGGTTATCCGGATATTTATTTTTCAGAAGCGTTACTACAAAGCAGATGCGGTAACGCAGAGCATTTTGTTGCCCGTCATGGTAATAACTCTGTTTGAATTAGTGGCTCACCGGTGCGGCACTAACCGGCCAGGCAAGAGTGAAGGTTGTTCCTCCCTGAGCTGTGCGTTGGCAGAGCGCATGGCCGTTGTGGGCTTCTGTGATGGCTTTGACGACGGCAAGGCCAAGACCGCTGCCACCACTTTTCCGTGAGCGCGATGGTTCAACCCGGTGGAATGCTTCGAATATATGGTTTGCAGCGTCGTCGGGGATGCCCGGGCCTTCGTCTGTCACGCTCAGATAACATGTATTTTCTGCGTGATGAAGACGTATGGTCAGGGTTCCGGGGTCGGCATGCTGACAGGCATTTTCCAGCAGCGCCATGAGCGCCTGACGTATCCGTACGGCATCACACCAGACCTGCATTGTGCTATCGAGCAGCGGATTCAGCCTGAATCCTTTGGCGTGTAACTGGGGAGCGAAAGAATCAATAACCGCATTGATTTCCTCTGCCAGCTTCACTTCGGTCTGATGTAACTCCAGATGGCCGCTATCGTTGAGGCTCAGCACACGCAAATCTTCGATCAGGCGGTTCAGCCCTTCGACTTGCCGCAGCAGTCCCTGGAACAGGTCGCTGCTGGGAGTGAATACGCCTTCCGCCAAACCCTGCAGGCGACCACGCAGAATGGTAACCGGGGTGCGCAGCTCATGAGCCACGGCAGCATTCCAGAACTCGCGCTCGCGGGTCATATTCTGCAGGCGTTCGGCCATGGCATTGAAATCGCGCACCAGCTGAGCGGTTTCACCCATAGAATAACGCCCCATAAAAGCGCGGGCGTCCAGCTTGCCCTCCGCCAGTTCACGCAGACTTTCCGCCACCGAGTTCAGTGGCGTAAGAATCCGCCGTGACAAACGAACTGCGACGAACAACGCCATCACCAGAGCGGCAATGATGGTGCAGACGATCCAGATCATTTCCACCCGTGAAGGTACCCAGGTTTCGGAAATACTGTCCGGCAGGTAGGCCATTGCAATGGCATAGAATACGTAAGAACCAAACACCGACAGGAAAATGATGCCCAGTGCCATCAGCGCCAGCGACTGAATGATTTGTCTGCGTAACCCGGCCACTGGCTTCATACATCATCCCCCAGACGATAACCCACACCCCAGACACTGAGGGGAACTCCCTGAATCCCTGCGGCTTCAAGCTTCTTACGCAATTTGCTGATATGGCTGTCGACCGTGCGTTCCAGGCTGTCGCCTTCGGGCAGGCAGCTGACCAGCAGTTCTTCGCGGCTGAAAACACGTTTCGGCGCCCGCATCAGGCAGGCGAGCAGTTTGAATTCCGTGAGTGTCAGATCGAGTTTCTGCTGCTGATGATTAAGGAAGATGCTTGCTTCGTAGCTGTCCAGGTCGATCTGAAATTGCCCGACGCGCAACACCTGTGCCGTGGCAGGCGTATGATTCCGCGTACGCCGCAGCACGGCCTGTACTCTGGCGACCACTTCGGCCGGGTTGAATGGCTTAACCACATAGTCGTCTGCCCCTAGACGCAGTCCCATTAACTTATCGATATCCTGATCGAGGGCGGTGAGCATAATTACCGGTGTATCGCCCCGGGAGCGGATTTCGTTCAGAACATTCCAGCCATCCAGTTGCGGCATCTGCACATCAAGAAGCATGAGATCCGGCTTGCATGTCTGGTGCATGGCCAGCGCCTGATGACCATCGGTGGCGTGTTGCGTGCGCAGCCCGCTGCGTTGCAGATAAGCGATAAGGATATCGGCAATTTCGGTTTCATCTTCGGCAATCAACACGAGTGCCGGAGTTGCCGGGCCTGCAGGAGTATTAGTGTTGGACATGGATTGCTCTGACACTGAAACGGCCGAACATTATCACTCTCTCCATAAGTTCTCCACAAAGCCTCAAGTTCATCGCAACAGTTGCCCGTCATAATTCCGTTCTGGTTCTCAGGCGCGTGATAACGCGCCATTTGGGAGAGCGCTGTTCAGCGAGGCTGAGGAGAATATTTATGTATTTCAAGCAACGGCACTTAAGCATTGTGTCGGTAGCCGTAATTACCATGTGCGGACTGGCCGGTTGTGATGCGGCGGTACCGGCTCAGGAAACGCCTCCTCCGGTGGAGGTGTCGGTGATGACTCTGGAGCCCGGAGAACTGCTGCTATCCAAAGACCTGTCCGGCCGGGTAAAGGCTGTCCGTAATGCTGAAATACGGGCGCAGGTCAGCGGTATTGTACAACGTCGTCTGTTTGAACAGGGGGCTGAGGTTAAGGCGGGAGACGTACTGTTTCAAATCAACCCGGCGGTATTTCAGGCCGATGTTGATAGCGCAGCCGCTGCTTTAGAGCGTACCCGGGTCGTTCAGAAAAGGGCTCATCATGAAGTGAAGCGCCTTGCCCCGCTGATGCGTGCCGGTACGGTCAGCCGTCAGGTATATGATGATGCGGTGGCGCAACGTGATCAGGCTGTTGCTGACGTTTCCCAGGCTAAAGCAACGCTGGCACGGCATAAACTGAATTTGCAGTTTGCCCGTGTTGAAGCGCCTATCTCCGGGCGTATCGATCAGGCATTGGTCAGTGAAGGTGCTTTGGTTTCGCCGACGGACACCACCGCCATGGCAAGAATCCAGCAAATTGATCAGGTGTATGTGGACGTACGTCTGCCAGCTTCAATGCTGGAAGATATACGTCAGCAGGCTGCCTTTGACGGCCCGGAACCGGCCGTGGAAATCCTCAACAGCGATGGTAAGCCGCTTGGCATTCAGGGCCATATCCTGTTCTCCGGTATTGAAGTGGATGCCGGTACCGGCGACGTACTGCTGCGTGTGCTGGCCGAAAACCCGCAACATCGTTTACTGCCTGGTCTTTATGTCCGTGCCCGGGTTCCCCGTGCTTATTATCCTGCTGCGCTGACTGTTCCTCAGGAGGCCGTAACCCGTGCGGCGGGTGATGCCAGCGTGTGGGTGCTGGATGCTGAAGGACAGGTGCAGCCTGTCGCTATCGAGGTTGGCGAGCTGAGCGGGCGTTATTACCGCGTGGTATCCGGCTTGAGTGCAGGCCAGCAGGTGGTCATCGAGGGTATCGAACGCCTGAGCCCGGCCGCACAGGTTGTCGCACGCCCCTGGCAAAATGCCGCTGACAGTCAGCAGCTCAGCGCTGACGTGCACTGAATTTGGAGGCGTAGTTATGTCCCGGTTTTTTATTAATCGTCCGGTGTTTGCCTGGGTAATTGCCTTATTCATCATCCTGATTGGCGTGATCGCCATCCCGCAATTACCGGTCTCCCGCTATCCCCCGGTGGCGCCGGTGTCGGTCAGTATTTATGCCTCTTATCCGGGGGCTACACCGCGGACGCTCAACGACTCGGTAGTAAGCCTGATCGAGCGCGAGCTGTCGGGGGTAAAGAATCTGCTGTACTTCGAGTCATCCACTGATGCTTCAGGCAGTGCACAGATCACGGCAACGTTTAAACCGGGCACCGACGCCGAGCTGGCGCAGGTCGATGTGCAGAACCGCATCAAAGCTGTCGAGCCGCGACTGCCGCAAGCCGTGCGACAGAGTGGGCTGCAGGTCGAGTCGGCGTCTTCGGGCTTTCTGATGATGGTCGGCCTGACATCGCCCAGCGGCCAGTTCGATGAAGTCGCATTAAACGACTACATGGCGCGCAATATCGTCGAAGAGTTGCGCCGCATCGATGGTGTGGGGCGGGTACAGCTGTTCGGTGCCGAACAGGCCATGCGCGTCTGGGTCGACCCGGATAGGCTCAGCACCTATGGCCTGACCATGAACGAACTGGCTGCGGCCATTGAGCAGCAGAATGTGCAGATCGCTCCCGGACGCATTGGCGACGAACCCGCACTGCCGGGCCAGCGTCTGACCGTACCGCTGACCGTGCAGGGACAACTGACGGCCCCGGAGCAGTTCGCGGCTATTGTTCTGCGTGCCGGAAGCGATGGCTCAGCACTGCTGCTCGGTGACGTAGCACGGGTCGAGCTGGGGGCGCAGTCTTATGGGTTTTCTAACCGAGAAAACGGCGTAGTGGCGACCAGTGCGGCTATTCAGTTATCACCAGGTGCCAATGCCGTGCGTACCGCTGCAGCCGTGCGCGAACGTCTGGCTGAGCTGGCGCCGGGCATGCCGGCAGGCATGGCTTATTCGGTACCGTTCGATACTGCGCCTTTCGTCAAAGTGTCTATCGAAAAGGTGATCTATACCCTGTTCGAGGCCATGGTGCTGGTGTTTCTGGTGATGTTCCTGTTCCTGCAGAACCTGCGCTATACGCTGATTCCGGCCATCGTCGCGCCCATTGCGCTGCTCGGCACCTTCGCCGTGATGTTGCTGGCCGGGTTCTCGATCAACTCGCTGACCATGTTCGGTATGGTGCTGGCCATCGGCATCATCGTTGACGACGCCATCGTGGTGGTGGAGAACGTCGAGCGGCTGATGGCCACTCAGGGGCTGTCGCCGAAAGAGGCGACCATGCGGGCAATGAATGAAATCACCGGGGCAATCATCGGCATTACGCTGGTACTCACCGCTGTATTTATTCCCATGGCCTTCGGCAGCGGTTCGGTCGGCGTAATTTACCAGCAGTTCACCCTGTCGATGGCGGTGTCGATTCTGTTCTCGGCCTTCCTTGCACTGAGCCTAACACCAGCGTTATGCGCCACGCTATTGCGTCCGGTGAGCCCCGGCCACCATGAAAAACGCGGTTTCTTCGGCGCCTTTAACCGGGAATTCGGGCGTCTTACCGCAGGCTATGGTGCGCAGGTGGCGCGTCTGCTCGGGCGCAGCGGACGGATGATGGCGGCGTTCGCCGTGCTCTGTATGGTGTTGATTCTTGCCGCTCAGCAATTGCCCTCATCCTTTCTGCCGGATGAAGATCAGGGCTACTTCATGACCTCCATTCAGCTGCCCACCGGCGCTACCAGCGAACGTACGCTGGAGGTGGTGAAGGCCTATGAGGCACACGTCGCTTCACGTCCGGCGCTCGATGCCAACATGGTGGTGCTTGGTTTCAGCTTTGCCGGTTCCGGCCCCAATGCCGCGATGGCGTTCACCATGCTCAAAGACTGGGATCAGCGAGATGGTGCTGGCGCAGCGGAAGAAGCTGAACTGGCGCAGCAGGCTATGGCCGGTAGCGTCGAAGGTACGGTGATGAGCCTGATGCCACCGGCCATTGATGAGCTGGGTACCTCTTCCGGTTTCAGCCTGTTCCTGCAGGATCGGGCTAACCGTGGCGAGGCTGCCTTGCTGGCGGCGCAGGCACAGCTGCTGGAGCTGGCAGCACAGAGCGGGATCGTCAGTGACGTTTATCCGGATGGTCTGCCGCCCGGTGAAAGTATTCATCTTGAAATTGACCGGCAGAAAGCCGCGGCCATGGGTTTGTCTTTTATTGACGTGAGCAACACGCTGTCGGCGGCGATGGGCTCGCTGTACGTCAATGATTTCCCCAATGCCGGCCGTATGCAGCAGGTCATCCTGCAGGCTGATGCCCCGGCTCGTATGCAGCTGGACGATGTACTTGATCTGCGCGTGCGCAATACCAGTGGCGGTATGGTGGCGCTGCGCGAGGTGGTAACGCCGGTGTGGAGCGAGTCGGCGCAACAGTTGCTGCGCTTTCAGGGCTTTCCGGCAATGCGTATTTCAGGAGGTGCAGCGCCCGGTGTGTCCAGCGGTGCTGCGATGGCCGAAATGGAACGTCTGGTGGCGCAGCTGCCAAAAGGCTATGCCGCAGCCTGGACGGGGGCGTCATTGCAGGAACGCCAGTCGGCGGCGCAGGCTCCGCTGCTGATGCTGTTGTCGGCGCTGGTGGTTTTTCTGGTACTGGCGGCGCTGTACGAAAGCTGGTCGATTCCGTTGTCGGTGATGCTGGTGGTGCCGCTCGGCCTGCTGGGTGCCGTGGCCGCGGTGATGCTGCGTGGTATGCCCAACGACGTGTTCTTTAAGGTTGGCATGATCACCATCATCGGCCTGTCGGCGAAGAATGCGATCCTGATCGTCGAATTTGCCCGCCAGTTGCATGCAGAGGGAGCATCGCTGATCGAATCAGCGGTGACCGCCGCGCGCCTGCGCCTGCGTCCGATTCTGATGACCTCGCTGGCCTTTACCCTCGGTGTGCTGCCGCTGATGCTCGCCTCCGGCGCCAGTGCCGAAACCCAGCACGCCATCGGCACCGGAGTATTCGGTGGCATGCTCAGTGGCACTGTGCTGGCGGTGTTCTTTGTACCGGCTTTCTTTGTCTTTGTTATCGGTACACAGGAACGCTTCAGCGCCTGGCGCGTGCAACGCACTCAACGTGCGCAGACAGGGCGAAGCCTGTGATCTGTCGGTTGCTGATCCGGCCACTGTTTCAGGAATAAGTCTGGGATTTTCTGATCAGAGGCCTGCTCAGGTTATCTGGAAATGTGCTCATCAGGAGCATCACCGCACAATAGGGTGTATTAATCTTAAGTTTTTGATTGTAAAGGGAAAAATGGTGGGCCTTCCCGGGCTCGAACCGGGGACCTGGCGATTATGAGTCGCATGCTCTAACCAACTGAGCTAAAGGCCCTTGTGCGCTATCCGCTGCTTGTCTGCAGCAAATCCGGCAGTGGCTGCAGTCCTGCAGCTTTGAAAAGAGGCTGCATTATAAGCAGCTCTCAGTGTGAGTGCCACCTCTTTGATTTGCATAAGAAAAGTGTAGGGTGAGGCCACTGCTTGCCGGCTCTGGCCGGGTTGTTGTATTGATTGTTCTATTGATTGCTGTGCCGGCGGTTGTGTTGGTTGCTGTAGCCGCCGTCTGGCTTACAGCCAGATCAGCAGGGCGGATAACGTCAGTACGGAACCCAGGGTGCTGAGCAGAATGGTGCGCGACACCACCGCGGCATCCTGCTGATAAAACTCGGCCAGCATATAGGGGCCGGTACCCGTCGGCAGGGCGCTGAGCAATACTGCGGCACTGGCCCACAGCGGCGGCAGGGCAAACACGTAGGTGGCGAGCAGCCAGGTAAAAAGCGGATGAGCAATAAGCTTAATGCTGACCAGTGCGCCGGCGCCGCGGGTATTGCCGGGTTGTTTATGGGCGAGAAAAGCACCGAGTGAGATTAAGGCACAGGGCACAGTGGCGTCGCCGAGTAAGGTCAGCAGAGCACCGGCCACCGCCGGTACATCCAGATTCAGCAGGTTCCAGGCGATACCAATCAGTGGCGAAATCACCAGCGGGTTTTTCAGCAGGGCGATTCCTACTTTGAGCATCGCCTGACCGATTCCCCGGCCTTTCTGCAGGCTGACTTCGACACAGATAACGGCGATGGCAAACAACAGGCTGACCACCACCAGAGTGGCAATCAGGGCCGGTGCCAGGCCGTTGTCGCCGAGCACAAACAGGCATAGTGGAATACCAACGTAACCGGTGTTGGCATAGGAGGCGCCCAGTGCCTCCAGACTAGCGGCAGACAGCGGCGCACCTCGCCGGGAGCGCCACAGCAGGGTGAGTACAAAAGTGGCGAGGGTGGCGAGGGTAAAGGTGAGCACAAAACCGCTGTGCCAGATATCGGCCAGCTGAGCTTTGGCGGTGAGGTTAAACAGCAGCGCCGGCAGGCACAGCCAGACCACCAGACGGTTCAGTTCGGAAGCGGCACTTTCGCCCAGACGGTGAGTTTTGCGCAGAATAAAACCGAGCAGGATCAGGCCAAAAATAGGCGTCAGGGTATTGAGAATAAAAGACATTTTAGTGCTACGGCATTGAGTACGCTGTCAGCATAGTGGGGTGGCTGCGACGTCACAATCTGGATTTAGTCGTAGTCGCGCTGCACAGACTTGTTGTGCTGGGTTGATGTACAGAGTTGCTGTGCTGGGTTTATGTAGAGGTTGCTTTGTTGAGGTTCAGATTTTCCGCACCGGGTTCCGCTGCCCTTCGCGACGAACCTGCAGTTGTTCCAGCAGCCACTGCCCTGCTGGCCCAAGAGCTGTGCGGCGTGACCAGGCAACATCGATTTCCACGCCGCGCGGATAACCGCTGACAGACAGTTCCTGCAGCTGTTTGCCAAAGCGCTGCACCAGTGCTCTGGGCAATTCTGCCCAACCGAAACCGCGTTCAGCAAATTCCATTAAGGTCAGATAATCGGGGGCCGACCAGACCTGTCCATGGCTTGGCTGGCTGCCGGGAGCATAGGTACGGATCAGCAGCTGACGTTCATTTTCCAGATCCTGCCGGCGTGGGCTGGTCAGTCTGGCCAGCGGATGGTCGCGGTGCACATACAGGCTGAACTGTGCATTATCCGGCAGGCGGGCGGTGGCGACGTCGGCCGGGTACTGACTTTGCGCGGCGAGGATGCCCATATGCACCTGCCCCTTCTGAATCATATCGATGACATCGGCGCCTTCCGCCGGGCCACAGCGCAGCTCTGTGTGCGGAAAGCGTTCGGCAAAACTGGCCATCACTTCGCCATGAAAGACGACGCTGTAGATATCGGTCATCACCAGTGACAGTAAGGGTTCAATATTGGCTGCCAGCCGCTGGGCCAGGGCATCGAGTTGTTCGCTGGCGGCGAGAATGGCTTCCACCTGCACCAGCACCTGGCGTCCGGCTTCGTTCAGTTGCGGCTGACGGCCGCTGCGGTCGAACAGTGGGCAGCCAATATCCGTTTCCAGATTGGCAATGGCGATGCTGATGGTCGACTGGCTCTTGCCCAGACGCCGTGCGGCAGCGGAAAAGGAGCCGCTGGCGGCCGCTTCAACAAAGGCTTTCAGAGATTCCGGAGAGTAGCGCATGTATTGATAAAACCGATGGAAGCTATGTTTCAAGTATCTGTTTTATGAAAGATCATAGCAATCCGCTTTATTTGCCAGACAACAGATCATGAAGACCATCCTGAACAAAGAACGAATTATTCACGCCACCGGTTTCGAGGTGATTGCCATTCTGCTGTTTACTCCGTTAATGGCCTGGGTACTGAATGCTGAGGTCGCCACGACCGGTGCTCTGACGGTAATGATGTCGTTGCTGGCGATGCTGTGGAACATGGTTTACAACGGCCTGATTGACCGTTACTGGCCAACCGACCGGCAACAGTGGCGTTTCCGCGTGCGTTTGCTGCACGGCTTTGCGTTTGAAGCCGGATTGGTGGTGCTGTGTCTGCCGCTGGCCGCCTGGATGCTGGATCTGACACTGTGGCAGGCATTCTTTGTGGAGCTGGCATTCTTCGTCTTTATTCTGCCTTACACCGTGCTCTATAACTGGGTATTTGATAAGGCGTGGGGACGCTGGCAAAACAAAGCCGGCAGCTGTTGTTGTTTGATGTTCGGCTTTTGTTTGATGTGCGCCTGGCCAATAAAAGAACATAAAAAAACCCGCACGTGGCGGGTTTTTTTATGCGCGGACGATTACTCGTCGATAAAGCTGCGCAGGTGATCGGAGCGTGAAGGGTGACGCAGTTTGCGCAGAGCCTTGGCTTCGATCTGACGGATACGCTCACGGGTTACGTCGAACTGTTTGCCGACTTCTTCCAGCGTGTGGTCGGTATTCATGTCGATACCGAAGCGCATACGCAGTACTTTGGCTTCTCTTGCGGTCAGGCCGGCCAGCACGGAGCGGGTGGCTTCGGTCAGGCCGTCAGAGGTAGCAACATCGAGAGGAGACTCGGAGTGAGTATCTTCGATGAAGTCGCCCAGATGTGAATCTTCATCGTCACCAATCGGGGTTTCCATGGAGATTGGTTCTTTGGCGATCTTCAGTACTTTGCGGATTTTGTCTTCCGGCATTTCCATGCGCTCAGCCAGTTCTTCCGGCGTTGGCTCACGACCCATCTCCTGCAGCATCTGACGGGAGATGCGGTTCAGTTTGTTGATGGTTTCGATCATGTGCACCGGAATACGGATGGTGCGCGCCTGGTCAGCGATAGAACGGGTAATCGCCTGACGAATCCACCAGGTTGCATAGGTGGAGAATTTATAACCACGACGGTATTCGAATTTATCTACCGCTTTCATCAGACCAATGTTGCCTTCCTGAATCAGATCGAGGAACTGCAGGCCACGGTTGGTGTATTTTTTAGCGATGGAAATAACCAGACGCAGGTTAGCCTCAACCATTTCTTTCTTGGCACGACGGGCGCGGGCTTCACCGATGGATACGCGACGGTTAACTTCTTTAATTTCCGGAATGCTCAGACCAACGCGTTCTTCAACGGCGCGGATTTTCTTCTGCGAACGGAAAATTTCCAGACGGTAGGTGTCGAGTTTTTTCGAGTAGCTGTGACCGGCAGTGATCAGGCCGTCGATCCATTCGTTGCTGACTTCGTTACCCTGAAATTCTTTGATGAAGTCTTTACGGTCCATGCCGCACTTACGGGTCATCATCACCATGATCTGGCGTTCCTGGGTACGGATCAGATCCAGGGCATCGCGTGCACTGTTAACCAGTGAGTCGAAGTATTTTGGCGTCAGTTTAATGGGTGCGAACAGCTCGGCCAGTTTGGCGAGGGCTTCTTCAGTTTTCTTGTGCGCACGACCATTTTTGGCCAGGGATTTTTCCATGGCGTCATGGGCTGCACGGATTTCATCGAAACGACGGGTAACTTCGGCCATGTCGATGCCGCTGTCTTCGCTGTCATCGGTGCTGTCGTCGTCATCGGTGCTGTCATCGTCGGCTTCTTCTGCGGCAGCAGCGGCTTCCGGACCGGCTTGTGGGCCTGGCTCAGGATCAACATCGGACGGATCGATAAAGCCGGAGAAAATATCGCCAACGCGGTTCGGATCTTCTTCCGCTTCTCTGAATGCGTTCAGAATGGTTTCCGCAGCGCCCGGATAGTAAGCCAGGGCGGACATCACTTCGCGGATACCTTCTTCGATACGCTTGGCGATCACGATTTCGCCTTCGCGGGTCAGCAGTTCCACAGTACCCATTTCGCGCATATACATACGCACAGGGTCGGTGGTGCGGCCAACGTCGGATTCAACCAGAGCCAGGGCAGCGGCCGCTTCTTCTGCTGCGGCGTCATCGGCGGCATCAGACATAAACAGTGAGTCACCATCGGGCGCAACTTCAGATACCGGAATACCGATATCGTTGATCATGCGGATGATGTCTTCGACCTGATCCGGATTGGCAATATCGTCCGGCAGGTGGTCGTTTACCTGGGCATAAGTCAGGTAACCCTGCTCTTTGCCTTTGGCGATAAGTTCTTTAAGACGGGATTGTTGCGTGTTCGCTGACATAGAAGCCCTGTGTTCCGTTTTTTAAGGCGGAAGAAAAACGCCGAAGTATAACTTTTAACCGATCTTTAGGCCATAGGCACGACGTTAGGTTCCGCTGTTTTTGCGGATGCCGGTGCCTGTAACCGCAGGGTTCGGTTGCTTGCTTCACTATCTTCAGCAAGGTCAGTTAACGTGGGAAATCGGCCTGGCGAAAATATGCCCGGATGTGCCGATGCTGGCCTCTTGGCTCTGTCACGTTGGTTGCTGCGCTGCTGCAGTCGTTTATTGAATCCGGCAGCATTATAAAGCGGCTGTCGTCCGGATTCAGAAGTTCTTTGTATATAAGGGCTGTTGGTTAAATCTCAAGCCCCTGCGGCCGTTTTCTTTGCTGTTTTGCGGCCACTTTGTCTGTTTTTTGTTCAGTGTCTGTTTTCAGTGACGGGCGTAAATACGCGCACGCTTTTTGTTAATACTGTGCAGTTGCTGGTGCAGTTCGCGTTTACGGGCTTTTTCTTCGTCGCTGAGTTTCTCGCCGCGTTCAAATTTGCTGGTCAGAGTGCGCAGTTCGGCGCTGAGTTTGCGCGCGCTCATCTGTTTCAGCACCACGGCGATATCGGCCGCGGTCGGTTTCATCTGGCTGTTGGGGTTGTCGGCCAGTTGTTGCAGTTCTGTCTGATAGGGCGAGCCGATCCACTGAATAAGCAGACCAACACTGCTTTGCTGCGGTGCCTGTTTCAGTTTGCGCAGCACTTCAATCAGCAGACGTTCGTACTCACTCTCCGGCTCTGTGTCGGGGAGTTCGAGTTCGGCTGAAAGTGATGGCTGTTTGACCAGTGCGGTCAGCGCTTTATGCACCAGTGGCGCCAGGGTGTCGGCACTGTGATCCTGATGCGGCGGCTGCGGTTCGTGCCGCTCATCATCCAGATAAGAAGGCAGTTGCTCTTCGTATTGTGCCTGTTCCGCTACGGCGGCTGTTGCTGGTGGTGATGACTCAAGGCGGTCGAGGGCGACACTGTCGGCGCCCAGTTCGTCGCGCAGTTTATTGCGCATCAGACTGCGCAACATGCCTTTCGGCAGTTTATTAATTAATGGGGCGGCCAGCTGATCAAGGCGTGCTTTGCCGTCCAGGGTGTCGAAGTCGACCTGTTCTTTCAGGTGGTCGAACAGGAATTCCGGCAGATGCACGGCCTGATTCAGACGTTGTTCAAAGGCATCTTTGCCTTCCTGACGAACCAGTGTGTCCGGATCTTCGCCATCGGGCAGAAACAGAAAGCGTGCCTGCACGCCGTCTTCCAGTACCGGTAATACGGTTTCCATCGCCCGCGCTGCGGCGGTGCGTCCGGCCTGATCGCCGTCAAAGCAGAAAATGACTTCCGGCACGACTTTAAATAAGCGCCGCAGGTGGTGCTCGCTGGTAGCGGTGCCAAGGGTGGCCACGGCGTAATGAATGCCGAATTCGGCCAGTGCGACCACATCCATATAGCCTTCGACGATGACGATACGGGTCAGCTTCTGGCGGATTTTTCGTGCTTCGTACAGGCCATAAAGTTCGCGGCCTTTCTGGAAAATCGGGGTTTCCGGTGAGTTCAGGTATTTGGGTTTTTCGTCACCCAGTACGCGGCCGCCGAAAGCGATATAACGGCCGCGGGCGTCGCGTATCGGAAACATAATGCGGTCGCGGAAACGGTCGTATGTGCGGCCGTCTTCTTTTTCAATCAGCATACCGCAGCTGATCAGTTGCTTAATCAGCTCGCGCTCGCCATTGGCGGCGAGAAAATTCTGCAGGTTATCCCAGCCGGGCGGGGCGTAACCGATACCGAAGAATTTGGCTGCCTTGCCGGATAAACCACGGTTTTTTAAATAATCGACAGCTTTGCCGCGCTGTTCATGGCTGCGCAGCATTTTTTCAAAATAGTCACCGGCTTTCTGCATCAGGTCGAACAGTGGCTGGTGTTGTTGTTCCTGGCGGGCTTCGAAGCTGACTTGTTCTTTCGGTACTTCCATGCCGGCCTGGGTGGCCAGTTTCTCCACCGCATCGGGAAAACTCAGACCATCGAATTCCATCACGAATTTGAGCGCGCTGCCGGAAGCACCGCAGCCAAAGCAGTAATAAAACTGTTTGTCCGGGCTGACGGTAAACGACGGTGACTTTTCGTTATGGAAAGGGCAACAGGCGGAGTAGTTTTTGCCGGTCTTTTTCAGTTTGACACGACTGTCCACCACATCGATTACATCGACGCGGGCGAGCAGATCATCAATAAAAGACTGGGGTATGCGGCCTGCCATAAATGCGGTGCCTGTTGCTGAGCGTATATTTGATTAAGCCGTATAAACGACAAAAGCGCTACACACCGGGATGGGTAGCGCTTCTATTGCCTGCAGAGCAGAATCAGCCCAGTTGAGACTTCACCAGTTGACTGATCTGTGCCATATCGGCACGACCTTGCACTTGTGGTTTCAGGATGCCCATGACTTTGCCCATGTCCTGCATTGAAGCAGCACCGGACTGTGCAATCGCATCAGCCACCAGTTTGGCCAACTCTTCTTCGCTCAAGGCTTCCGGCAGAAATTCGCTCAGTACATCAATTTCGTACTGCTCGACCGCTGCCAGGTCGTCGCGTCCGGCGGCAGAATACTGCGCGATGGAGTCACGACGTTGTTTGGTCATTTTGTCGAGAATAGCCAGAGCACGCTCGTCGTCGATTTCAATTCGCTCATCGACTTCAACGCGTTTGAATTCTGCCTGCGCTAAACGCAGAGCATTCAGCCGCTCTTTTTCTTTGGCGCGCATTGCCGCTTTAACAGCGTCTTTAATGGTAGCAACCAGAGTACTCATGCGGTCTCCTTCCTTCCCGTAACCCGGCTCTTAGTAGAGGCGGGTCATTTTGCGCTGTTCGCGCTGCACTTTCTTCAAGTGACGCTTAACAGCGGCAGCCGCTTTGCGCTTACGGATCCAGGTTGGCTTCTCGTAGTGCTCACGACGACGTACTTCAGACAGTACGCCTGCTTTTTCGCAAGAACGCTTGAAGCGACGCAGTGCGACGTCAAACGGTTCGTTTTCTTTAACTTTTACAGCTGGCATCCAATCACCTACGTTTTAAATCAGTCTGTTTATGGGGAAACCACAGGCCCCAGTTAGAGGGCGGGCATTCTAAATCCTTTGTCCGTGGATTGCAAAGAGTAGTTTGCAGATTGACCCCGGGCAACCGGCAGCCCGCATATTTGCTGGGTTCTGGCCGATGAGTAGCGGAGATTATCCTGTCTTTCCTGCGCTCCCGGCGGGGCATCCTGGCCGATCGGGGAATTGCGGCTGGCGCAGGCTGGGGTGCGGCAGTATCATGCGCCCCTTCGTTAGATCGTGTGAGAAGAGATTATTTATGCGGGTTTTAGGTCTGGAAACATCCTGTGATGAAACCGGCATCGCCCTGTATGACAGCAAGCAGGGTTTGCTGGCGCACCGGGTTTACTCTCAGATTGCACTGCATGCCGAATATGGCGGCGTGGTGCCGGAACTGGCTTCCCGTGACCATGTGCGCAAAGCATTACCGCTGATCCGTGAAGTGATGGATGAAGCCGGCCTGACACTGAAAGATCTGGATGGTGTGGCCTACACCTCAGGCCCGGGTCTGGTGGGTGCTTTGCTGGTTGGTGCCTGTCTGGGCCGCAGCCTGGCCTGGGCACTCGATCTGCCGGCGATTGGTGTTCACCATATGGAAGGCCACCTGCTGGCACCCATGCTGGAAGATAATCCGCCACCATTCCCTTTTATTGCGTTGCTGGTTTCAGGTGGACACACTCAGCTGGTGCAGGTCGATGGTATTGGTCGTTACAGCCTGCTGGGCGAATCCCTTGACGATGCGGCCGGTGAAGCCTTCGATAAAGCTGCAAAAATGATGGGGCTGCCGTATCCCGGCGGTCCGGCGCTGAGTGCTCTGGCTGCTCAGGGCGATGATAAACGCTTTAAATTCCCGCGCCCGATGACCGACCGTCCTGGTCTGGATTTCAGCTTCAGTGGCTTAAAAACCCGGGTACGTACCACCATTCTTGAATGTGCGGTCGATGGTGTACTGGCTGATCAGGATAAAGCGGATATTTCTGCCTGTTTTCAGGCGGCGGTGGTCGATACGCTGGCGATTAAATGCAAACGGGCGATGCAGCAAACCGGTATTAACCGCCTGATTATTGCCGGTGGTGTCGGTGCTAATAAACGCCTGCGCGAAAAATTACGCACCACCGCAGAAGCTCTGGGCGGCGCGGTATTTTACCCGCGGCCGGAACTCTGTACCGACAACGGCGCCATGATTGCTTATGCCGGAACCCAGCGTTTAGTGGCTGGCGAGCAGTCGGATCTGGCGGTATCGGTGGTACCGCGCTGGCCGATGACCAGTCTGACGCCGGTTGATTGTGTTGCGCCTGACGCTAACGCAGAAAGTGGTGCTGAACATGGATAAGGTGTTTATCCGCGGTTTAAAAGTCGATGCCGTTATCGGCGTTTACGACTGGGAAAAACAGGTGCGCCAGCCGCTGATTTTCGATCTGGAAATGGCCTGGGATATTCGTCTGGCGGCTGCCACCGACGATTTAATGCACGCGTTAAATTATCAGGCCATCACCGAATTTATTGAGCGCTTTGTGCGCGAGCAGCATTTCCAGCTGCTGGAGTCATTGCTGGAGCGTCTGGCTGAGGCTCTGCGTAAAGAGTTTGGTATGCCCTGGCTGGGCATTCAGGTAGAAAAACCGGCGGTTGTGCCACAGGCACGTGCGGTTGGTCTGTATATCGAACGCGGTGACCAGCCGGCAGGAGACAAGCGCTGATGTCGCGGGTGTTCCTTGGTTTAGGTTCCAATATCGATGCTGAGCAGAATCTGGCGGCTGGTATTGCGCGCCTGAGTCTGGAGTATTCATTGCTGCGTGTGTCGCCCTGGTATCGTTCTCCGGCCATGGGGTTCGACGGCCCGGACTTTATTAATCTGGTGGTTGAAATTGAGTGCACCTGTTCTCTGGCGGAACTTGCGGCCGGTTTAAAACAGCTGGAATTTGATTTTGGCCGCAGCGCTGATGCTGTGAAATATTCATCCCGTGCGCTGGATATCGATATTTTATTGTTTGATGATCTGGCCGGCGAGTTTGCCGGGCTGCAATTGCCGCGCTCTGATATTCAGCAATTTGCTTTTGTTTTACGTCCGCTGCTGGATATTTTTCCTGACGGTGTTGATCCTGCCGACGGAACACCACTGACGCATTACTGGCCGGCATTAACCGACCAGCCGTTGTATCCGGTACGCGCCAGCCAGAATTCTGTTGCCCGCGGCTAGACGGGTTTTAACAGCGGTTTTTATTCAGCGCTTAGTTGCTGCTGTGTTTTCCAGTGTTGCAGATGTTTATCCCGCGCTTCGTTCAGTGCGGTTCTTATTGCCGCGCCCTGATGTCCCTGGGCGATCATATCCTGCGCATTGATACTCAGCGCTTCTTTGAGTGCCGCACGCATATAACCGGCCTGTGGATAAGGCTCATTTTCCAGCCCGGTACGGCCTTTGGCATCCGCCTCGCAGACCAGTAAAAACTGTTCAAAACGCTCACTTTTGCGCCAGGCATCAAGCTGATTAAAGACTTTATTCAGTGTGCTGCCTTTCAGTTCAAACGCACGGTGTACATGGGTATGAAATTCACTGCTGAGCACGGCTAATTCGGCTGCATCCCGTGGTGCTTTCAGGCGCTGATGCAGGGCTTTTAACGGCTTTTTACCGCGCGCTTCGTGGGCAATATGGCGTGGCCATTCTTCCTCTGGTGTCAGTGCTTTACCCAGATCATGACTTAAGGCTGCCCAGCGTACAGCCATGCTGTCGCTGAGTTGTGCTGCGGCTTTTAACGACAGTAATGCATGAATACCGCAATCAATTTCCGGATGATGTTTTTCCGGTTGCGGAATGCCGAACAGAGCATCGATCTCAGCGAACCAGACCTTTAATGCACCGCAGTCGCGCAGTACCTGAAAATACACTTCCGGCTGCTTTTCACCCAGTGCCCTTTGGGTCTCGTTCCAGACACGTTCAGCCACCAGATGGTCTAGTTCGCCAGCGTTTACCATATTACGCATCAGGGTCATTGTTTCGTCGGCAACACGGAACCCCAGAGGAGCAAAACGGGCGGCAAAACGGGCGACGCGTAACACCCGTAACGGGTCTTCAGCAAACGCCGGTGACACGTGGCGTAATAAGCGTTGTTGCAGATCGGACTGGCCATGGTAAGGGTCAATAATATTGCCATTATCGTCCTGTGCCATGGCATTAATGGTCAGGTCGCGGCGCAGTAAATCTTCTTCCAGCGTGATGTCCGGACTGAAGCGGCAGTCAAAACCCTGATAACCCTGACCGCTTTTCCGTTCGGTGCGGGCCAGGGCGTATTCTTCGTGGCTTTGCGGATGCAGAAATACCGGGAAGTCGGCACCGACCTGCTGAAAACCCTGAGCCAGCAGCTCGTCCGGTGTGCTGCCGACCACAACCCAGTCACGGTCTTTCAGCGGGAGATTCAGTAACTGGTCGCGTACTGCGCCGCCGACAAGGTAAATCTGCATAACGAATATTCCATCAATAAAAAAGCCGTCACAAAACTGTGACGGCTTTTAAGTTTAGCCTTTCGGGCATCAGAGCAGAACCTTTGCCGGGTTCTGCCTGACTGGAATCAGAAGTAGAAACCGGTTTCCAGCGCAACACCGGCTTCTTTTTCCGGATCGTTCGGATTGGCCATGGCGGCAATATCCAGATGCACACCAAAAGGTGACAGGCCAAAACCAACGGACACCATGTCTGCATCCGCCACGCTCATATTGGTGCGGTAACCCAGACGCAGCTGCAGAGTGCTGAAAATATCCAGCTCAGCACCGATAGCAGCGTATTGGGTTGGATTTTCGAAGGCGACAGGATCATTTTCTGTCAGGTCGATGTCGGCAGCGATATTGAACCAGTCGCTGTTGTAAGAAACACCGGCGCGGTATTGTGGATCCAGGGCAATGGAGCCACCTTTCAGATAAAGAGGAGTGGCAGGGGTGGCAGGGTTATTGTCGTAATCTCTTACCGGAGAACCTTTTACTTCGGCATCAGCGTAATCAAATTCGCCACCAAGCAGATTTTTACCCACCAGACCAATCATCCAGTTGCCTTCACTACCAAAACGATAGGATGCACCGATATCCAGGTTAACTTTGCTGTAGTCCTCGCGGGAGTCTTCGATATCGTCTGTTTCGATATCGTCTTCGTTATCCATCTCGGAGGCGTAGTGCAGGGTAGACACTTTCTGCAGTTTTGGTGTGATACCAATGGCAACGTTTTCGCCGTAAATTTCAAATTCGCGGGAGAAAGATAAGGCCAGCTCTGCAACGGCGACAGCAACAACCTGAACCTGAGAGTTAAGGTCGGCATCTTTAGCTTCTGCTGAAAGCTCACCATTGTTAAAAATCCGGATGTCCCCGGCTGCGGTTGTTACGGTATCCGGAGAGGTGTAATTGGCAACCTGATCGACACTGTTGGCAATCGCTGTAATCTGAGAGTTGTTGACCGGAGCACCATCTTCTACGTTTTGGGCAATCGTATTGATCTGATTGCTGATGTTCTCATCGAGCGCTGTCTGTACGTAGCCAGATGCTGCCTGTCCGTAAGCGTTGATCAGATTCTGATCTTCCTGGGTAAAGAAGGCCCGGCCAGAAAAAGTAACGTCACCACTCAGGCTCAATGCTGCGGCAAAAGACTTGCTTGGAATAGCCAGTGCGGCACCAATGCCAAGGCGGCCGCGTAATGGATCCCCGGAAATGCTGTTGAGTGATTTTGTCAGGTCGGAGGTTACGGTGTTTACTTCTGCCAGCCGGTCGTTCACAGCGTTCAGGTTTGTGTCAAAACTGTTGGCGGCAGCGCGCAGGTCTTCAGCTTTTTGCAGGGCTGTCCGTCCATCGTTGATGTTGGCGAGTTCTAAGGCCAGATCATCGGCGGCTTTTGCCAGGGCTTCTACATTGTCACTGAAGTTGTCAGCCTGGCTGTCATCAAACAAATCTTCGAACCGCGGCACGACATCGTCGTTAATATCCTGAGCACTGTCGACCAGCTCTTCTTCATCGGCCAAATTCACCCCGACCTGTGGAAAAATGAGGGCAAAGTCATCGTCCTCAGATGCCTGGGACAGCAGTGATGGGTTGTAGGCCGGAGCATGTGCGCGCTTGGCGCTGGCAACACCGGTGTTACCCATTGCCAGACCGCGTGCATCCATTGGCAGAAAAGGTGCTGCCTGGACTGACTGAATGCCGAGGGTTGCGATGGCGACTGCCAATAGTGAACGTTTGGTCATGGCTGGAATTCCTGAATTATTGTTAAACAGATGATCCTGGTTGGCTGCACATAAAAAATGCATTGCCGGGAATTATTCCCGATCTGTGATTGTCTTAGCAAATTTCACATGCAAGCCTGTTGATTGTCCACCAATGATAGTCATCTTTCGCCACGCTTGCATAACGAATATGGCAAGTCTATCCTGCCGATTGTGCTAGAGCCTGTTTGACTCGTATGAGCAGGCCCTGATTCATTAGCAGAATAAGTTGATCTGAATGTTAAACGTCATCTGTCCGAAACAAGCTTCCGCCATCATGGCCGCGCCGCAGCGAATCCGCCGCGCCATGGTTGTGCGTGCCCGTTTCCGACGGTCGTTTTAGTCAGTACATCTGTTCTGCATTAAAAGGCCGCTCCCGCGGCCTTTTTTGTGGGCCGCCGGCGGTGTTCTGCTTCTCCGGGGTCTGTGTTATGCCTGTTATTGTTGCTTATTTATTGGTGGTCTTTATCTGGTCCACCACACCGATCGCCATCCAGTTCAGTCAGGATGGTCTGGATTTTTTTACCGCGCTGACGCTGAGAATGTGGTTCAGCGCTCTGTTATCTTTGCCCATTCTTTTGCTATTACGTCAGCCTTTGCGCCTGAACCGGGCTGCATTAATGAGCTACCTGGCCGGCAGCCTTGGCGTATATGGCGCGATGATGTCGGTGTACTGGGGGTCACTCTATATTCCATCCGGGCTGATTTCTGTGCTCTACGGGCTTAGTCCGATGTTGTCCGGTGCATTAGCCTGGTTCTGGCTGAATGAGCGGGAGCTGACACCGGTTCGGGTGCTGGCTTTGCTGTTGGCTTTGCTGGGTCTGGCTTTTGTTGTGGCCGGCCGGCTGGCGCTGGATGCCGGTGCCTGGCGTGGCATTCTCGGTACGCTGGTGTCGGTACTTTGTTTCGCTGCCAGTGCGGTATGGGTAAAGCAGGTGAATGCCGGCCTGCATCCTATGGTTCAGACCAGCGGTACGCTGTGGCTGTCATCCTTTGCTTATCTGCTGACTCTGCCATTATTCGGGGTGCATTTGCCGGATGAATGGCCGCTGGTGAGCCAGCTGGGGTTGGGCTATCTGGTAGTGTTCGGTTCGCTGCTTGGGTTCATGCTGTATTATCTGGTGCTGCAGCATCTGCCAGCATCGCGAGTTACCCTGATTACGCTTATCGCACCTGTATTGGCGGTGTTCTGGGGATTCTGGCTTAAGGACGAACGACTCGCCGCGAGTTCGGTATTAGGCGCCGCGTTGTTGCTTGCAGGGCTTGCTTTGTATCAGTGGCATGTCTGGCCTGACTGTAAACTGCGTGGCTTACTGGCTTTCTCCCGGGGGATAAAAAAAGCTTAATTTTTTATTGCTGCGGCCGATAAGTGCATCAAGGGGAATCTCTGTCTGTAAACAATGCTGCTTAGCGTGGCAATGATTCAGAGCAGATTCCTGCGCCTCAGTTGTCCGGGAGATTGTTATGAAGTGGCCTTTTATTGTGGCAGGCACTGCCATTACGTCGTTGATGTTGCAGGGATGTTCCAGCGCCCTGATTGAAGACAGTAATCTGAACGAAGAACCCGAGGCTTATTTTCAGCCGGTAGAGCAGGAAATTGATCCGATTGCGCCGATGGTGCTGCGTGTAGTTGGTTATGGCGCTATGGACACGGACAAAAAGAAAAGCGACGTACAGCGCCGCCTGATGGCGATCCGCGCATCGAAGATGGATGCTTACCGCTCGATGGCTGAGCGGGTGTATGGCACCTCGATTCAGGGCAGTACCACGGTGCGCGATATGGTTGTGCTGAATGACCGTTTCCGCAGCTACGTCGAAACCTATATGCACGGTGCGCGGGTAGTGTCATCCGATGTTATGCCGGATGGCAGCGTGGAAACGGTGCTGGAAATGGTGATCGATCAAGGCTTCCGTAACTGTCTGCAGACCGCCGACAGTCAGCGCTTTAATGTTGATTGCCGCGCATCATTAGGCAGCCCTTCCGGCAGCAATAACTTTGCATCCAGCCAGCGCCAGCGTGTGCAGGGTGAAGCCAGTGTTCCGGAAACCGGCTTTTACTTTATTGAGTAACGGCCAGTCTGGCGAGGAGGCTGTATGCGTATCCTGAACATTTTAATGATGACTCTGTGTTCTCTGCCGGTTTCTGCTCTGACGGTGGAAGTAACCGGAGAAGCGCCACTGAGCGGTGCCATTTCCCACGCCCGTGAGCAGGCGCTGCAGGATGCTATGCGTCAGGCCAGTCTGCGCGCCGGTGCCCAGGTCAGCAGTACCCAGCTGATGAGTCAGGGGGTTGTGCAACAGGATGATGTGCAGGTGCGTTCGAACGCGCAGCTGAAAAATATTGAAGTGCTGTGGGAAGATCAGGCTGGTGGCTTATATCAGGTCGCGATACGCGCTGATGTTACCCCGCAGGCGATGTGTCCGGCCAGCACTCAGCGTTATCGTAAAGCGGTGGCGGTGGCTGGTTTTGGTCTGGCCCGTCCACAGCAGGCAACGCTTGGGCAGTTGCAGAATATCGAACAGGATCTGCCCCGCGTGCTGGTAAACACGCTCAACAACCGCGGTGCCATTCATGCACTGGATGCGACCCGTACCAGTCTGTATCAGGACCCACGCCGTGCGCCATCAATGGAAACCGCACAGCAGCGTTTAACCACCTCCGTGGCTCTGGCTACCCAGCTGGGGGCGCAGTATGTGGTGTCCGGTGTGGTGCGTGATCTTTCGATGATGGGTGAAGCCGGTAACGACAGTCGCCGTGCATCGGGTGCGGACAGCTGGCTGGATTTGCTAGGGCTGGAAGATAACAACCGTGACCGGCAGTTTGTAATGGATGTGTTTGTGCACGATGGGTTAAGCGGTGCCATGCTATTCCAGCGCAGTTATTCTGCTCATGGTGCCTGGGACCGTCCGGCGCGGGAGCGGGTGCCTTTTGCCTCGCCACATTTCTGGCAGACGCCGTATGGCGCGGAAGTGCGTGAGTTACTCAGTGGCGTGGTGGATGATGTGGATGAAGTTTTGCGCTGCCAGCCGTTTATGGCCCGTATTGTAAAAGCCAAAGGTAACCGTCTGCATATTGAAGCCAGCGCAGGAGCCGGTATTCGCCCGGGTGATAAGTTTCAGGTTTATCGTACCGGCACCTTCTATAACCTCGATCTTGAACCGCGCACCGAGCTCAGCGATATGGCCACTGAAGTGGTGATCAAACAGGTGCAGCCACAGTTTGTGGTTGCAGAGATGAAGCTGACGGCAGAGCATCTGGCGATTCAGCGTGACGATATGGTCATCGCCTGGTAGTTGTTTATAAGAGCGGGGCGAATTGTATTCGCCTTTGCTCTTATTTATACCTGTGTCAGCTGTGTTACCCTGCCGCCTTTCTCCCTGAGCGGAAATCTTCATGCTGACCAATCGTCACCCAGCCTTCCTCGCTGCACTCTGGATGTCGGGTGCGCTGCTCTCTTTTATGCTGATGGCTATATCCGGGCGTGAATTGTCACACTCGCTGACCACTTATCAGATCCTGTTCTTCCGCAGTGTGATTGGCGTGTTGGTTATCTCCATTCTGCTCAGTCGCAGTGGCTGGCAACAGATCCGTACCCAACGTCTCAAAACTCACTGGCTGAGAAATATTGCCCATTATGCTGGCCAGTACGGCTGGTTTTACGGACTGGCTTTTATTCCACTGGCAGAAGTGATCGCCATTGAATTTACCACGCCGGTCTGGACCGCGTTGCTGGCTTTTTTCCTGTTAAAAGAGCGTCTGACCGGAGCACGCCTGCAGGCGTTGGTATTGGGTATTGCCGGGCTGTTATTAATTCTTCGGCCCGGCGCCGGTGTTCTGCAGCCTGCGGCTTTTGCGGTACTGGGCGGCGCGCTGGGTTATGCCTTTTCTTATATTCAGACCAAGTCCCTGACCCGCACCGATACTCCACTGTGCATTCTGTTTTATATGACGCTGATGCAACTGCCGTTCGGGCTGGTGCCGTCAGTGCTGAACTGGACAACGCCTGCGGCTGAGACTCTGCCCTGGATTTTACTGGTGGGTATTACTGCAATGAGTGCGCACTTCTGCATGGCGCATGCATTCCGGCTGGCGGATGCAACCGTGGTTGTGCCCATGGATTTTCTGCGTTTGCCATTAATTGCTGTGGTGGGCTATCTGTTTTATCAGGAAAGTATTGATCTGTTTGTGCTGGCAGGTGCCGTCTTAATGTTCAGCGGCAACCTGCTGAACCTACGGGCGGAATACCGGCGTAACTGAGGTAAAAATACCTGCCAGTTACGCCGGATGGTAATTACTATAGGCACCTCTGAATAATTCAGTGCCCGCTTCGGCTTACTGAAAACGTTCAGATCAAGGCGCCACGTTGAAGGCATAGCGGGTTACGTCAAAACGTGGCAACACCGAGCTGGATTTTTTCAGCAAGCCCCGAAGGGCGTGGGCTGCAGAGCGTTTTGACGGTGTTGTCGATTTTATAAAGGACTCGCCATTCACTGCAATCGACGCCTTGTCAAAAGCACTCTGCAGCACTCACGCGAAGCTGTGCAGAATTATTCAGAGGTGCCTATACCTCTGGTTTATTCTTCGATAGCTACGGATGGGCAGCTCTGGCGCTTTACCATTCGTTCATCCTTGTAGGTTTCCAGATGAATATCAAAACCCCAGAGAAAATGCAGGTGTTTAAGCACTTCGTGAGTGTCGGTCGACAGCGGCGTACCATTTTGCATGGTATGACGCAGGGTCAGTGAGCGATCGCCTTCAAGATCAACCGACCAGATCTGAATATTCGGCTCACGCACCGACAGGTCATACTGGCGGGCCAGCATTTCCCGCAGAGTACGGTAGCCACGCTCATCATGGATGGCTTCAATCAGGTATTTATTTTTCTCGTCATCGTCATAAATGCTGAAAAGATGGAAGTCACGCATCATTTTCGGTGACAAAAACTGCTGGATAAAACTCTCATCCTTGAAGTTGTTCATGGCGAAGTGCAGGGTCTCCAGCCAGTCTGATCCGGCAATATCAGGAAACCACTCTCGGTCTTCATCCGTCGGATTTTCGCAAATACGTTTAATATCCTGAAACATATTGAAGCCAAGCGCGTAAGGGTTTATGCCACTGAAGTAAGGTGAGTCGAAGCCCGGCTGCAGAACAACGTTGGTATGTGAGGTGAGAAACTCCATCATAAAGCCATCGGTAACCTTGCCCTCATCATAAAGATGATTGAGCAGGGTGTAGTGCCAGAAGGTTGCCCAGCCTTCGTTCATTACCTGGGTCTGACGCTGTGGATAAAAGTACTGAGATATTTTACGTACAATACGGATAATTTCGCGCTGCCAGGGCGCGAGCAGCGGCGCATTTTTCTCCAGAAAATACAGAATGTTCTCCTGCGGCTCGCTGGGGAATTTCCGTTTCTTATTATTCTTCTCTGCTTTCAGTGAAGCTGGCAGTGTCCGCCAGAGATCGTTCACCTGCTGCTGCAGGATATTCTCCCGCTCCTTCTGCCGTGTTTTTTCTTCTGCCGCAGAAATAGGTTTTGGCCGGCGATAACGGTCGACGCCGTAATTCTGCAACGCGTGGCAGGCATCCAGCACCTGTTCAACTTCTTCCTGGCCATAGCGCTCTTCGCAATGGCGTACATAATTTTTGGCAAACAGCAGGTAATCGATAATTGAGCTGGCGTCTGTCCAGGTGCGGAATAAATAATTGCCTTTAAAAAAGGAATTATGGCCGTAGCAGGCATGGGCGATTACCAGTGCCTGCATCGGCATGGTGTTTTCTTCCATCAGGTAAGCAATGCAGGGGTCGGAATTAATAACGATTTCATAAGCCAGCCCCATCTGGCCGCGCTTATAACCCTTTTGCGTAGCCAGGAACTGTTTGCCGTAAGACCAGTGGTTGTAGCCGATGGGCATACCAACCGATGAGTAAGCATCCATCATCTGCTCGGCGCTGATGATTTCTATCTGATTCGGATAGGTATCCAGCTTATACAGTTTGGCGATGCGGGCGATTTCGCGGTCGTAAACTTCAAGCAGTTCGAACGTCCAGTCGGAGTCGGTCGACAGATATTCTCTGGCCTTTTCGCTCATACAGCCTCCTGGTAACGATCCTTGGCAAACAGCTCGCGGAACACCGGATAAATATCACCGGGATTACGGATCTGAGCCATGGCAAAGCGTGAAGCAAACTGACGGCTCAGGCCGGTATAGGCCTCCCAGAGTGCCTGATGCTGATTAGGCGTAATTTCGATATAGGCAAAGTACTGCACCATCGACAGCAGGGAGTCCCCGAGAATTTTGGCGCACAGCGGAGAGTCATCGTCCCAGTTATCACCGTCTGAAGCCTGGGCGGCATAAATATTCCAGTCGGTGTTCTGGTAGCGTTCTTCGACAATTTGCTGCATCAGTTTCAGGGCGCTGGAAACAATGGTGCCACCCGTTTCACGTGAGTAGAAAAAGTCTTCCTCACTGACTTCCCGCGCACTGGTGTGGTGGCGGATAAATACCAGTTCAATATGCTCATAGTTTTTCTGCAGAAACAGGTACAGCAGAATATAAAAGCGCTTGGCGATATCTTTAATGTCCTGAGTCATAGAACCTGATACGTCCATAATGCAGAACATAACGGCCTTGCTGCTGGGTGTCGGAACTTTGACCTGACTGCGATAGCGAAGATCGAGATCATCAAGAAACGGGATGGTTTTCAGGCGCCGTTCCAGTTCCGTGATCTGTTCTTTCAGAGCCAGAACTTCGGCAGTATCGTCAGCGTTTTTCGCCAGATGCTCAGCAAGTTCCGCCTGCAGTTCTTTTAATTTCTTGCGTTTGCCTACGCTCATGCCAATACGCCGGGCATGGGCGTTACGCAGTGAGCGGACAACCGAGAGGTTATTGGGCGTACCTTCGGAGACAAAGCTGGCACGCCGGGTTTTGAATTCTTTGGACTGGCTCAGCGTTTTTTTGATCATGTTAGGCAGAGCCAGATCATCAAACAGATAATTCAGAAACTCGTCGCGGGTGATATAAAAGGAAAACTCATCTTCCCCCTCACCCTGATTACTGGCCTTGCCCGAGCCGCTGCCGCCCCCTCCCTGCTGGGGTTTGTCCAGCTGATCTCCGGCATGAAATTCTTTATTGCCAGGAAATACTCTGTGCTGCTTCCCCCCGGAACCATGACTGATGCTGGGCTCATGGGTATTACGTGTCGGAATGCTGATCTGTTCGCCGCGCTCCATATCGGTAATGGAACGGCGATTGATGGATTCCGACACGGCTTCTTTTATGTGTTGCCGGTAGCGGCGTAAAAACCGCTCCCGGTTGACCATGCTTTTGTTTTTACCGTTCAGGCGACGGTCAATAATATAAGACATGGTTCACTCCTTATCAGCCGACAGGATTGCTGTTGTCGTTGCCTACTGCGATTTACGCACGCGCAGATACCACTCAGACAGCAGCCGTACTTGTTTCTCTGTGTATCCTCTCTCGGTCATACGGGCGACAAAGTCGTCGTGTTTCTTCTGGTCGTCGGATGACGATTTTGCCGAGAAAGAAATAACAGGTAACAGATCCTCGGTGTTGGAGAACATTTTTTTCTCGATAACGGAGCGCATTTTTTCGTACGACTGCCAGGACGGATTATTGCCATTGTTATTGGCACGTGCGCGCAGTACGAAGTTGACGATCTCGTTACGGAAGTCTTTAGGATTGCTGATGCCGGCGGCTTTTTCGATTTTTTCGAGTTCTTCGTTAATCGAAGCGCGGTCAAGCATTTCCCCGGTTTCCGGATCGCGGTATTCCTGATCCTGAATCCAGAAGTCGGCATAGGTTACGTAGCGGTCAAAAATATTCTGACCGTATTCAGCATAGGATTCGAGGTAAGCTGTCTGAATCTCTTTACCGATAAAGCCAACGTATTCGGTCGCCAGATATTCTTTAATAAAATTCAGGTAGCGGTTATGTACTTCTTCCGGGAATTGCTCCTGTTCTATGGCCTGTTCCAGAACGTAGAGAAGATGAACCGGGTTGGCTGCCACTTCGGTTGAATCGAAGTTAAAGACTTTGGACAGAATTTTGAAAGCAAAGCGGGTGGAAATCCCACTCATACCTTCATCAACGCCAGCGGCGTCACGGTATTCCTGAAGCGATTTTGCTTTCGGATCGGTGTCTTTCAGATTTTCACCGTTATAGACCCGCATTTTTGAATAAATACTGGAATTTTCCGGTACTTTTAAACGTGAAAGTACGGTGAACTGAGCCAGCATTTTCAGCGTATCGGGGGCGCAATGGGCGTTGGCTAATGAGCTGCCGGAAAGCAGTTTTTCGTAGATTTTGACTTCTTCATTAACACGTACGCAGTAAGGCACTTTGACGATATAAACCCGGTCAAGAAAGGCCTCATTGTTTTTGTTGTTTTTAAAGGTCTGCCATTCCGACTCATTGGAGTGAGCGAGAATAATTCCCTGATAAGGAATGGCGCCCATGCCTTCGGTGCCGTTGTAGTTACCTTCCTGCGTAGCGGTCAGCAGCGGATGCAGCACTTTAATAGGTGCTTTGAACATCTCAACAAATTCCATCAGGCCTTGGTTGGCGCGGTTCAGCGCTCCGGAATAGGCGTAAGCGTCGGGGTCATCCTGGGAGTAATCTTCCAGCTTGCGGATATCAACTTTACCCACCAGAGCAGAAATATCCTGGTTGTTTTCATCGCCGGGTTCGGTCTTGGCAACGGCAATCTGATCCAGAATGGATGGGTAGAGTTTAACGACTTCAAATTTACTGATGTCGCCGCCCATTTCATGCAGGCGTTTGACCGCCCAGGGTGACATCACATGGCCGAGATAATGGCGCGGAATTCCGTAATCTTCCTGCAGAATCTGAGCGTCTTCTTCCGGGTCGAATAAGCCCAGAGGTGATTCAAAAACCGGAGAGCCTTTAATGGCATAAAACGGAATATGTTCGATCAGATGCTTGAGGCGTTCGGCCAGAGAAGATTTACCGCCGCCTACGGGGCCAAGCAGGTAGAGAATCTGTTTGCGTTCTTCCAGACCCTGAGCGGCGTGGCGGAAATAAGAGACGATATTTTCCACTGCTTCTTCCATGCCGTAGAACTCGGAGAAGGCCGGATAGCGTTTGAGTACTTTGTTGGAAAATATGCGGCTTAAGCGCAGGTCTTTGGCGGTGTCGATTAATTCCGGTTCGCCGATGGCCATCAGCATGCGTTCAGCGGCTGTGGCGTATACGCTTTTGTCCTGTTTGCACAATTCGAGGTATTCCTGCAGGCTCATGACTTCTTCCTGCGTGGCGGAGTACCTGTCTTTGTATCGGCTGAATACGCTCATAGTTCACCTCTCCGGTAGCAACTGTTCGGTCTTGTAATTTTTTTCGGTTACATAAAATTCCGTTAATTAATGCCTGTTTCTCTCAGACCAGTATGGTTCAGTTTGGTTGAGTCGTGCCACTAAATAATTTTATTACACGCTTTTTTAAGGCTGGATTTCAGATCCGGGGTGACTGTTTTTTGTCGCCCTGATCAACCTGAATTTAATTATGCATTGAGCGTGCCGCTTATTACTGAACGGAATAGAAGAGCTGCTTCAGTAACGCCGGGTATGGCTCAGTTTCAAGGGAGGGGGAAAGGAGAGGGGAGACCACAGCGTTTGCTGTGGCCGGTGTTATCAGCTGTGCTCGCACCATTCCGGGAATGCCAGCTTCCACATTTCGTAGCCGCCATCCAGGCTGTAGACATGGGTGTAGCCCTGCTCGCCAAAGAACTGTGCAGCGCCCTGACTGGAGTTGCCATGGTAGCAGCAGACTATCAGTGGCTGATCTTTGGCTGTGGCCGCCATAAATTCTGTCAGATTCTGGTTATCGACCCGCTTTGCCGCGCGGATATGGCCGGCGGAATAGCTCATGGCATCACGGATATCGGCGATGGCAGCATTGCCCTGCTCAAACAGGGCTTTGGCATCACCGGCTGTAATATGTTTAAACGCACTCATGTATTACCTCGCTTAGCCCCGCTGTTGTATGGGGCGGTGTTATACGGTCTGAGCCGGCACCCGGAACCATTGCTGGTCGTCGAGACGCAGGGCTGATAATTCTCCACCCCAGACACAACCGGTATCCAGGGCATAAACATTGGTGCCATTCGCTTTGCCTTCCAGTGCCGCCCAGTGGCCAAACAGCAGGCGGGTGGTTGCTGCGGCGCGGTTTTCCGCTTCAAACCAGGGCAGGTAACCCGGCGGTGCCTGATCCAGACCTTCTTTGCTGAGCAGATCGAGCTGTCCGGCCGGGCTGATAAAGCGCATCCGGGTCAGATAATTGACGATCAGGCGCAGGCGCTCCATGCCCTGCAGACCTTTCTGCCACTGGTCGGGCAGGTTGCCGTACATCTGGCGGAAGAACTCAGTGCAATCTTCGCTCTGCAGCACGGCTTCGACTTCCTGTGCCCGTTTGCGTGCCTTGCGTGCACTCCAGGCGGGCGGAATACCGGCGTGGCTCATGCACCAGTTACGCGCTTCATCCAGTACGACCAGAGGCTGAAAGCGCAGCCAGTCGAGCAACTCATCGCGGTCCGGGGCATTGAGCACCGGTGTTAGGGTATCGCTGCTGCGACTGCTGTGGCCGCCGTAATGCATGGCCAGCAGATGCAGATCATGATTACCCAGCACGCAGCGCACGCGGTGGCCCAGGCTTTTGGCAAAACGCAGGACCTCGAGCGATTGCGGACCCCGGTTAACCAGGTCGCCGGCCAGCCACAGCTGATCTTTGTGCGGATCAAACTGCACCAGTGCCAGCAGGCGCTGCAGGGGTTCGTAACAACCTTGAATATCACCAATTGCGTATATTGCCATTTAGTAATTTTCTCGTCGAGGCGTTGTGGGCGAATGTCAGTTCAGGGCGTTGGGTGTCGCCAGGGTAAACACCGGAATGGTGGCGTGAAACAGGGTGCCGTCATCCGCTTCCATCACATAGTAACCGCGCATGCTGCCAACCCGGGTGGCGAGTACGGCGCCGGAGGAATAGCGATAGCTTTCATGCGGCTCGATGGTCGGCTGTTCGCCGACCACGCCTTCGCCTTTGACTTCCTGCACATCGTTGTTGCCATCGGCAATAAACCAGTGGCGTGAGCGCAGGGTTGCGGCCTGCTCGCCGCGGTTATGAATATCGATATGGTAGGCGAAGACAAAGCGCTTCTCGTCCGGCACCGACTGCTGCTCGAGGTATTCACACTGCACGCTGACCACAATGCTGTCGTCGAGGCTCATGCCTGTTCTCCGCTGTCGTCCGCGTTTGCATCAGGCGCAGCATCGGCGTCAGCCTGCTGCAGTTCGTAAACGGCATCGGCGATGCGCACGTATTCTTCCAGCGTCAGACGCTCCGGGCGCAGCGTGGTATCAATACCAATGGCTTCCAGCTGTTCGGCGCTGATCAGGTTTTTCAGGGTATTACGCAGGGTTTTACGGCGCATGCTGAAGGCTTCGCGCACCACGCGTTCCAGCGTTTTGGTGTCTTTCGCCGGGAAAGGCAGCACATCGTAAGGGCTCATGCGCACGATGGCGGAATCGACCTTGGGCGGCGGATTAAACGAGCCAGGGCCAACGATAAACAGCGGCTCCACCTTGCAGTAGTACTGCGCCATGATGCCCAGGCGGCCATAGTCGGAAGTACCGGGGCCGGACGCCAGGCGATCAACCACTTCTTTCTGCAGCATAAAGTGCATGTCCTGCACGATGGTGTGATGGGAAAGGAAGTGGAAAATCAGCGGTGTGGAAATGTTGTACGGCAGGTTGCCGACAATCCGCAGCTGCTGACCCGGTTGCAGCAATTGGCGGAAATCGAACTTCAGCGCGTCGCCTTCGTGGATGCGGAATTCCGGAAAGTTAAAAAACTTGGTGCGCAGAATCGGGATCAGGTCGCGGTCGAGTTCAACCACGTCGAGCTTACCGCAGGCGTCTAACAATGGTTCGGTCAGGGCGCCCATACCGGGGCCGATTTCGACCAGCGCATCGCTGTGCTTCGGGTTGATAGCACGCACGATCTTATCAATCACATGATGGTCGTGCAGGAAGTTCTGACCAAAGCGCTTACGGGCTTTATGGCCCTGGGCTTTCGGAACGTGACCCTGAGCTTTGGAGTTGTGTCTTGTCATGTCAGTTTGCCATTTGCAGTGCGACTTCGATGGCGGTCAGCAGGCTGCCGCTGTCAGCCTGTCCGGTAGCGGCAAGATCGAGCGCCGTACCATGATCGACCGAAGTCCGGATTACGGGAAGTCCCAGGGTTATATTGGCGGCGCGGCCGAAGCCGTGAAACTTGAGCACCGGCAGGCCCTGATCGTGATACATGGCCAGGGTTGCGTCCGCCTGTTGCAGATGCTTGGGAGTATAGAGGGTATCGGCGGGCAGTGGGCCAATCAGATCCATGCCTTCATCGCGCAGCTGCTCAAGGGTCGGAATAATAATATCCAGCTCTTCACGGCCAAGATGGCCATCTTCTCCGGCATGCGGATTCAGACCAGCAACCAGAATGCGCGGTTTGGCGACACCAAAGAAGGTTTGCAGATCGTGATGCAGAATACGGGTTACGCGTTTGATGCGATCCGGGGTAATGGCATCGGCGACAGCGCGCAGCGGTAAGTGAGTGGTTACCAGGGCCACACGCAGATCGCTGGTGGCCAGCATCATCACCACTTCTTCAACGCCACAGTAGTCGCGGAAGTATTCGGTATGACCACTGAAGGCGATGCCGGCGTCATTGATAATGCCTTTGTGCACCGGGGCGGTCACCATACCGGCCCAGTGTTTATCCAGTGCGCCCTGTACGGCGACGCGCAGGGTTTCCAGCACATAGGCGCTGTTGGCTTTGTCGAGCTGTCCGGCACGTACCGGAGCACGCAGACTGACCGGACAGACGGTCAGCTCGCCGGCGGCGCTGGCAATGGCTTCAGCAGCCGGGTCAAACTCACGCAGGCGCAGTGGCAGGCCAAGCTGCTCTGCGCGCTGCATTAACAGATCCGGGTCGGCAATAACGACGCGTTCGCAGCTATGCGGCTGTTGTGCAATCTGAATACACAGATCCGGACCAATGCCTGCAGGCTCTCCGGAGGTAATGGCCAGGCGCAGCGTCATGGACGCTCCTTGATATCAACATAGGCTTCGGAGCGGATCTTACGCAGCCAGATTGGCAGTTCTTCTTCAAAGCGGCGGCCGTACAGCATCTGGCGCACCTGATTGCGCTGGTTTTCGGCGCCGACATCGGTCTGGCGACGGTCTTCAACCTGCAGAATGTGCCAGCCGAACTGGCTCTCGAACGGCGCGCTGATTTTTCCGGCACCGGTCTGCTGCATGGTGGCATCGAATTCCGGCACCATGTCGCCCGGATTCACCCAGCCCAGATCACCGCCACTGGCGCCGCTGCCCGGGTCATCGCTGAATTCCTGTGCCAGAGCGGCAAAGTCTTCACCGGCCTGCAGGCGCTGATACAGCTGATTAATCAGCTCTTCTGCCTGCTGCTGGTCACGTACTTCGTTGGTGCGGATCAGGATATGGCGGGTTTTGGTCTGGGTAATCAGCTGGGTGTTGCCACCGCGTTTATCTTTAAGCTTGATGATGTGATAACCGCTGGCGCTTTTGATCGGCTCGGAAATGCCACCCACCTGCAGCTTAGGTGCCACCGGGGCGAAGATGCCCGGCAGCTGGGCTTCTTTACGCCAGCCCAGATCGCCACCATCGAGGGCGGTACGGCCACTGGATTCAGCAATGGCCATCTGCCGGAAATCGGCGCCATTACGCAGTTTCTTCACCAGCATTTCGGCTTTTTTAGCGGCGGCCTGCAGATCGGCCGGTGAGGCCTCAGAAGGCACGGCAATCAGGATATGGCCCAGATTGTATTCCGCGGCAGAAGCCATTTTGCCCAGATCGGAGGCGAGGAAGTAATCGACGTCCTGATCGGTGATCTGAATACGCTCACCGACCTGAAAGCGTTGTACGCGGGATATGCGCATTTCATTCAGAATCTGCTGGCGGGCGCTGGCAAAGGACACACCTTCTTTTTCCATCGCTTTCTGGAATTGCGGCAGCGTCATATTGTTCTGTGCAGCAATGCGCCCCAACGCTTCGTTCAGCTGAGCATCGCTGATACGGATACCGCCGCGGTCAGCCATCTGCAGCTGAATGCTTTCCAGAATCATGCGCTCCAGCACCTGAGCACGCAGCACATCGGCCGGCGGCAGAGCGCCACCGGCATTCTGGCGTTTTACGCTGTCAATGCGTTCAGTCAGTTCACTGGCCATCAGGATGTCGTCATCGACAACGGCGACCACTTCATCAATGGGTACCGGAGCAGCCAGCGCGTGCTGACTTGCCAGGGCAAAAATACTGCTGAGCAGGAGGGTTTTAATAGTCATGGTATTGTCGTCTTGAGTATCCGGTTATGCCTTCACTGATAATTTCGTCGGTGCCACTGCCGAAGCTGCCGAGACCTTTGAGCTGAATGCTGAGCATAAAGCCGTAGCGTTTGTCGGTGCTGAATTCGGCATCAGCATCGGTATCTTTGGGCGATGTTTCGCGGTACAGCATCTGTACCCGCCAGCAGCAGTTCTGGTACTCGATACCGGCCAGGGATTCGAGTACCGGGCTGACCGGCTTTTTCTCGGTGCTGTTGCTGTCATAAGAGCGCAAATCGCGCAGCTGGCGTCCAACCAGTGCCCAGCGGTCGGTCAGCGACCAGAAGAAGCCCGCATCCAGCTGCTTGGTGCTGGTCAGCACTTTGTCGGTTGTGTTGTTGTAACTTTGCACCGTGTTGGTGGCAACGTTCAGGAAGCGGTTATTCAACCCTTCAAAGCGCACACCATAACGACGCTGACGGGCAAAGTCTTCGTAGGTGTCCCATTCCAGCGTGTGGTACAGCGACCACTTTTCATCCGGGTTCCATTCCACTTCGCCCAGCGTACTGGATGTGGCCTGAGTATCCGCGTCAGGCACGGTGCTGCCGTTCAGCTGCACCAGACGGTCCTGGTTGTACCAGATACGACCGACGCTGGCGCGGAATTGTTCCAGACCGTCATCGCGGATAAAACGCGTGGTCAGACCGGCGCTGACCTGATCAAGGTCGGCCAGACGGTCGCCACCGGTAAAACGGTCGCCGTTAAACAGGCTGGCGTAGGTGACGGTGGTTTTGGTGCTGTCGAAATTAGGAATCTGATCCTGCCCGGCCAGATACGGGCTTTTCACCCAGAACAGACGTGGCTCCAGCGTCTGCTGATAGTCGCTGCCAAACCAGTCGAATTCGCGCTCAAAAAACAGACCGGCATCGACACTGTAGCGGCCGGTTCCCTGGCTGACGTCCAGCTCGGTGTCGGTGAGCGTGTCGTCGGCGTTGGTCAGTTTATAGTTGCGTTGGCGGAATTCGGCCTTGGGGAGGAGAAAACCAAATGGCCATTCCAGCGGGTAGGCAATGCTGGTGTCGGACAGCAGGCGGTCACCGTTGAGGGCAGCAAAGCCGCTGAGGGTTTGTTCAATGTCGTTAATAATGGCTTCGTCTTCGCGGGTAAAACGGGTGGCCTGCAGGCGTTGCTGAATCTGCAGGGCATTGATCACCAGTGGCTGATAACTCAGGTTCAGCTGTGGCAGACGGCGGTAGGGACGGTTACCGAGGGCGATGGTTTCGTCGATGGTCTGGAAACTCTCGGCGGTAATATCAAAATGCCAGCTGTTCTGATCCCAGAGAATCTCACCGCGGCGTGGCAGGTGGGTGGTGCGGTCGATGGCCGCAGTCGGACGCATATCGCTGAGGTAATCTTTGTCGCTGATGTTGTTGTATACCCAGCGGTGCTGCCAGCCAGCGCCCAGTTCACCGGATTGCTGATAATTCACCAGCCAGCGTTCTTCGCCTTCGGTAGCGTCTTTATTGAGATAGCCGTAGTTCAGTTCGCCGTCACCAAACCAGCGGGTTTTGTGTCTGAACTGGCTTTCCCACAGCATGCCGCGGTCGAGAATATGATGCGGCACGATGGTGGCGTCGGCATTGGCGGCAATGTTCCAGTAAAACGGCAACTGAATATCTTCCGCCTGAGCATATTCATTCAGGGTGAATTTCGGATCGAGAAAACCGGTCATGCGCTGGTCGCCGATCGGGAAGCGGTAATAAGGAATATACAGCACCGGTACTTCGGCCACGCGTACACGGGTATGCCAGGCGCTGCCGATGCCTTTGTTCTGGTCGAGGTGCAGTTCACTGGCGGCCAGATCCCAGTCGTTCTGTCCGGGCTCACAGAAAGTGAAGGTGGCGTCGGTTAAATTAATCTGGCCGGCTTCGAGGGTTTCGATATGATCGGCGGAGCCACGGAAATGACGCTCCGGTACGGAATATTCGGCTTCGTAAAAATGCACTTCGCCATCACTCTGGCTGATGCTGGCCGATTCCCCCTGCAGCACAACCTGAGGTGCCTGCAGTGACACATTGCCATGAAATTCACCATAGCCACGGCTCTGATACCAGCTGGCGCGGTTGGCACGTAACATACGATCCTGCTGCTGCAGCAGCACATCACCGCTCATCTCGGTGTCGCCGTTTTTATTCAGGGTGGAGCTGTCGGCTTCCGCTTCGATCCGTTCTGAGTCCAGTGGCGTAATAGCGGGAATACGGTAATTACCACTGCAGAATTCCGGCAGAGCCTGTTGCTCTTCTGCTGTCAGTTCGGCGCGGTCGTACCAGCTCAGTGGATGCGTGCTGGTGTTAATGACCGGCGCGGCGCTGGCCTGTTCTTCTGCCTGTGCGGGCATAATGGCCAGAGCACTGAGTACAGATCCTGCCAGCAGCGGAGCAGGCAGCAGAGCTTTGCTGAAGCGGGCGGCGGGGCGCAGGAAAAAGGGAACCAGGCGCTGAATGTAAGGACAAATCTGAGTCATGAGCGGCTGTAGCGCCTATCCATATTGAGTATGTTATCTTAACGCGCACAGTAACTTATTAACCGGGGTGCCGCGCAAGGCGCCCAATTCTAGAACGACTAACCCTGAGAGGCCAGCATGGATCAGCGGCGGGACAATCTCGCTCAATGGGCGGTGGCGATGATTCGCCAGCATTCCGATTTTGATGTGACCGCAGAAATGGACATGGTATCCGGAGACGCAAGCTTCCGGCGCTATTTTCGTCTGCGCTGTTTGAACCACAGCTGGATTGCAGTTGATGCGCCGGCCGATAAAGAAGACAACCCGCGTTTTGTGCGTATCGCGCAGGCCTGGTACAAACACGATGTGGCCGTACCTAAGGTGCTGGCATACGACTTTGACCAGGGCTTTATGCTGCTGGAAGACTTCGGCGACCAGATGCTGTGGCCGGCGCTGCATGCTGACGGTGTCAGCAGCGCGACGATACAGGGGCTGTATGAACAGGCCATTACCCAGTTGCTGCATATTCAGGATTTACCGGCCGATAATCTGCCACCTTACGATGCGGCACTGCTCGATCAGGAAATGGCGCTGTTCCGCGACTGGCTCTGTGTGCAACAGCTGGGAATGACGCTGAGCAGTGCTGAAGAACAGCTGCTGGCCGACACCTTTGCCTTATTAAAAGCCAATGCGCTGGCGCAACCGGTGGTGGCTGTGCACCGCGATTATCATTCACGCAATCTGATGCTGCGCGCTGACGGTTCACTCGGTGTAATTGACTTCCAGGATGCGGTGGCTGGTCCGGCCACCTACGACCTGGTGTCTCTGCTGCGTGATTGTTATGTGCGCTGGCCGGCGGCGCTGGTTGATGAACTGGCAGCTTCTTACTGGCAGCAGGCACGGCCGCGCGGTATTTATCTGGGCGAATGGAACCAGTTCCAGCGCGATTTTGATTTTATGGGAATGCAGCGTCATTTAAAGGCCGCCGGTATTTTTGCGCGGCTGAATCTGCGTGACGGTAAGAGCGGTTATCTGGCGGATATTCCTAACACCTGTCAGTACCTGCTGGAAATCAGTGGCCGTTATGAAGAATGTGCCGCCTTCCATCAGTGGCTGGCTGAGGTCTTTATCCCGCAGCTGGATAAACTGCCGGCTGCGGGTACTGACCAGCGTCGTGACAGCAGCGCTGAATGAAAGCCATGATTCTCGCCGCCGGTCGCGGCACCCGGATGGCGCCGCTGACCGATAACTGCCCCAAACCGCTGTTGCCACTGGCGGGTAAAGCGCTGATTGTTCACCATATCGAAAAACTGGTGGCTGCCGGTATTACCGAGCTGGTGATCAATCACGCCTGGCTTGGCCATATGCTGGAGCAACAGTTGGGTGATGGCTCGGCCTTTGGTGCGCAGATTCAGTATTCGCCGGAGGCCAGTGCGCTGGAAACCGGCGGCGGTATTCTGCAGGCGTTACCCTTATTAACTGCAACAGGGCAGGAGCCGTTTTTGCTGGTTAATGGTGATGTCTGGACCGACTGGGATTACCAGCAGGCGCTGCAGGTTTCACTGGCGAATGATCTGGCGCATTTATGGCTGGTGGATAACCCGGATCATAATCCCGCCGGTGATTTTGCTCTGCGTGATGGCAGGGTTCTGAGTGGCGGGAATATTCACCACGATCGCCTGACCTTCAGTGGTCTGAGTGTGTTGCGGCCGCAATTGTTTGACGCTCAGGAAGCGGGGGCTTTTCCGCTGGCACCGTTACTGCGCCGGGCAATGGACGCCGGCCGTGTGGGCGGCACTCATTTGCGCCAGCGCTGGGTGGATGTCGGTACGCCACAGCGACTGGCAGAACTGGATGATTATCTGCGGACGACGGCTTTATGAATTTCTGGTTTGGTAAAGCCATGGGCGCGGTGATTGGTCTGTTCAGCGGCGGCCCTTTTGGTTTGCTGGTCGGCGCCTTTGCCGGGCATCTGTTTGATCAGACACTGGGGAAGGTGTTGCTCGGCCACGAGCCTTCAGCGGCTTCTGGCAGCCGCAACGAACGGGCACAGGTGCAGCAGGTGTTCTTCCGCGCGACTTTCCGTGTGATGGGACGGCTGGCCAAGGCCGATGGCCGGGTCAGTGAGCAGGAAATTGATGCCGCCAGCCATATCATGGATCAGATGGGGCTGACCGGGCCGCAGCGTAATAATGCGATTCAGTTTTTTACCGAAGGCAAAGACCCGGATGTGGATTTAATGCCGGATCTGAACCGGCTGCGTGAGCTGTTCGCCCAGCGTGCCGGACTGGCGCAGATGTTTCTCGAAATTCAGCTCAGCGTGGCTTATGCCGATGGTCGCCTGTCGATTGAAGAGCGGCGTCTGTTTGACCGCATCTGCCGCGCGCTGGATATCGGTGCTTTTCAGTTTGAATGGATTAATGGCCGGGTGCAGGCGGCGATGCGCGGTGCCGGTCAGCGCCAGCAGCAGTCGCGGCCGGGTGCGCAGCCACAAAGTCAGTTACGCGATGCCTACACCGTGCTGGGCGTTACCCCCGAGGCAACGGACGATGAACTGAAAAAAGCCTATCGCCGTTTAATGAGTCAGCATCATCCCGACAAGCTGGTGGCCAAAGGTTTACCGGAAGAAATGATGAAACTGGCGAAAGAAAAAACCCAGGAAATTCAGACCGCTTACGATCTGGTGCGCAAAGCGCGGGCTTAATCTTTATGCCGGCTAGCGACCAGGGCGGGTGAAGCGCTCGCTGGCTTTTTTATCCAGCCAGCGTCCGAACCGGAGCAGCTCCTGATGGGCAATAATCAGGCTGACCAGCAGCAGGGCAAAGCCGATCACCGGCCAGCGGCTGGAAATAATCCAGGATGCTGCATAAATTGCGATAACCGATAGCAGCACTTTGCCAACAATATTGAGCAGGAACTCCCAGGGACCTTTGCCTGGCGGCAGTGTTTTTCTGATGGGCATGCGTAATTCTCAGAAATCCTTCACCTTACCGCGCATATTTTTAATCGCACCGCGTTTGGTTTTACTGTCGACCCGTTTCTTTTTCGCAGAACGGGTCGGACGGGTGGCAATGCGTTTGGCCTGAACTTTACTCACACTCTGAATTAATTGCTGTAAGCGGGTCAGGGCATCCAGCCGGTTCTGTTCCTGAGTGCGGTATTGCTGCGCCTTGATAATAATAACGCCGTCCTGAGTGATGCGCTGATCACGCAGGGCGAGCAGTTTTTCTTTATAAAATTCAGGCAGGTTGGATGCCTGAACGTTAAAACGCAGATGAATAGCGCTGGACACTTTATTCACGTTCTGACCGCCGGCGCCCTGAGCGCGTATCGCGGTCATATCGATGTCAGACCAGGGAATGCTGACGCTGTGGCTGATAAACAGCGGGTCGGTAATATCGTTCATGCGTTGTTTTAACGTCGCCTTTCTTTAATGGCTGGTTTTAATCCGGCGCCTGTAAATCAGTGTCTTCAAACAGGAACTTTGGCCAGATGAAAGGCAATGGCCCAGAAGTGACAGAAGCCACCGCCAATCACAAATAAATGCCAGATTTCGTGGAAGCCAAACCATTTCGGCCAGGGGTTTGGCCATTTGGTGGCGTAGACCACCGCACCAATGGTGTAGCTCAGGCCGCCGTACGTAATCCATTCCAGTGCGCCAGCGGGAATCTGATCTAGCAGCGGATAAACAAACACCACCAGCCAGCCCATCAGCACATAAATGACGGTGGAGAACCAGCGTGGTGCGCTGATCCATACCAGTTTAAGAATGACACCGGTCAGTGCCAGTCCCCAGACCACGCCAAATAACCACCAGCCGCTGCTGCCGTGCAGTGGCACCAGACAAATCGGTGTGTAAGTACCGGCAATCAGCAGAAAAATCGCCATATGATCGATACGCTTCAGCCACTGAATGACTTCTTCTGAAGCATGGATCATGTGATACACCGTACTGCTGGCAAACATCAGCAGCAGCGTGGCACCAAAAATCATAAAGGACACCATATGCCAGACACCGCCGTACATAGCGGCCTGAGCGGCGAGAATACAGAGGGCAACAATGGCAAAAACAGCGCCGGCGAGATGGGTCAGGCCACTGATGGGATCACGGAAAACAGCATGCATAGCGTTACAACTTATTTATGGTTTGGGTGAGAGCTGCGTATGATACGGGTTTTTATCCGGGCCTGTTAAATCAGACTGTACAGGCTCTGTCTGTCTGAGGATTAACGTGCCCGCGGAGTCTTCCCCTTGCTGGAGCCTGTATCTGGTCCGTATGGCCAGTGGTCAGCTGTATTGTGGTATCAGTACCGATGTTGAACGGCGCTTCGCTGAACATTGCGCCAATGGTGCTAAAACCGCGCGCGCGCTGCGTGGCCGCGGCCCTCTGGCGCTAGTTTATCAGACGGCGGTGGGCGCCCATGGCGATGCACTGCGGGCAGAAATACGGGTAAAAAAACTGCCTAAGGTTGAAAAAGAGAAGCTGATACGCGGTGAGCGTCCCTTGCCCTGAGGCCTATCTGGGCAAGGGAGTTGTGACTGCCTGGCAATAATCAACGGCGACGATGAACAACTGCAGCCAGTGCCAGCAACCAGATCAGAGCGCCACCGGAAGAGCCGGATTTTTTGCCTGGCTCTGTTGGATCAGGATCGGTTGGATCAGGATCGGTCGGGATAACAATCTCTGGCCAGCTATCGGCCTGACCATCAGCATCGGCATCCATTAAAGAAGCCTGCGATAGTTTCAATCCCGGTACTTGTTCCTGAGTGCCAAACACCCACAGTGTTTCATTCTTATTGTTTTTACTGCTATCCCAATCGCTGAACTGCAGGCCGTCACAGGCATCAGCGGCGCTGGCGCACTGGATATGAGCCAGATCGAAGTTCTGGTTCGGAATCAGGGAGCCGTATCCTTTACCTTTGGCACGCTTTGCCAGATCGCGGGCTGCGTGGGTGTTTGTTACATCAGTCAGCGTCATTCCACCGCTTTCACCGGTCAGCGCGCCTATAAAGCGGGTGGTATCGCTGTCCTCTGGTAAGCGCACGGTGCTGATAATCCGTAACAGCGAGCTGTCTTCCATTGAGCCTGCAATGCCACCGGCACGGGCATAAATCTGCTCGTCGAGATTAACTGTACCGCTGACCAGAGAGTCACTGATTTCAGTTTTATTAATGGAGCCTGCAAGAGCACCGATTTGGGTCCGGCCACTGGCGGTAACGGCGACAAAGCTGCGTTTAACCGTACTGCTGATGGTCGGGTCTGTGGACGAGGTCGCTGTCATTCTTCCAACCAGGCCGCCGATATTTTTATCACCGCTGATGTTGCCCTGTACGCCTGCTTCATCAACATTGCTGTCGCTGAGATAGCCGGCCAGACCACCGCTGCTCTCTTCACCGCTGACGGTGGTTTTCAGCAGAATGCGGTTGATCATCAGCTCTTCACCTGAACCGATCAGGCCGCCGTTATCACGGGCATCGCAGAACGGTTGGCAGTTTTGTTCTTCACTGGCGGTAGCCGTTACTTTTGTCTCGGCCTGAATTTTCTGGAACAGGCTGTGCCAGGCGTAGCCTGCCAATGCCCCGGAGTTACCACCACCTTTAACATCGGCGGTCAGTATCAGGTCATGAATACTGGCGAGTTCCAGGTAGCCGAACAGTCCGGTGAAGTACTCGCCGGGACGATTAATCGTGAGATTGAGTAACGCATGGCCCTGACCGTGAAATTCCGTGGCGAACTTCAGATTGAAGTTACCAATCGGCTCAAAGCCTTTGCCTTCATTCCAGAACTGATCCCCCTCATCGAAGAGGCCATTGCTGTTGGTATCGAAATTCAGGTTGCGGGTCAGCTCGTAGCCATTACAGCCCCTGGCCGGACAACCGCCATTGGCACCGTACAGGTGGGTGCCCTGAATTTCTGTTGGGCGTTCGGCCGATGTGTTATTGCGGATCTCGTTCAGATCCTGCAGGTCTTCGATTTCAATCAGACCATTGTGGTCGCTGTCATAGATATCTCGGGGGGCAGCAATGCTGAGTGCCGAGGCAAAGGCCAGCAGGGCGGGAATGAAGGGGGTTAAACGCATAACGGCTCCGGACGTCCTGTTCTCAAAAACGGAATGATAATGGATACAATCTGATACAAAAATCAAAAATGTACCGATTTCACTGTTCCTCTGATGAAACAGCTCAGGTCATGGGTTGTACCCTGCATAAGCCACCGATCGACTCTGGCGGATTTGGATAGTGACCACTTAAAGCGGGTGTGGTACAAAAGTACACAATTGCCAGACAATAACAATAAAGGTCGTTCTCATGCGTGTTCTTCTCTCGCTGTTGGTGTTCGTCTCGCTGACGGGCTGCGCAGCTACTCAGGAAATTTTTGTTCAGCAACCTTCAGCTCATAGCATCGCGGCAGAAAAAGTGCCGACGGCAGGTGCGGTATCGGTCGATATTACGCCGCCGCCGGGTATGCCGATGGGTGGCTATTCGGTGATGGCTAACCGTGGCCAGGGCTTCCGTACCCGGATCAAGGCGCGGGTGGTGTATATCAATGATGGTAAAGGGCAGTCAGTGGCGCTGGTGCAGACCGACCTGACGGCTGCTTCGCTGTTGTTGCAGCATGAAGTAGCCGCGCGGGTGGCGGAAAAAACCGGGCTCAAGCCGGGTGATATTGCCATTACGGCTTCCCACAGCCACTCGGCGCCGGTGAATTTCTTTGATAACGATTTTTATAACAAGCATATGTCCAGCGGCCAGTGGCTCGAACCGGATTTTCTGGAATTTGCCGCCAGTCGTATCAGTGCCGGCATTATTCAGGCTTATGAGTCGCGTCGTCCGGCTAAAATCGCCACCGGCAAAAAAGACATTTACGGCTACAACCGTAACCGCTCCCTTGATTCTTATGTGCTGAACAGCGATGTGCAGGGGGTGGATCTGGATGACCCGCAGGCTAAGTTTGAAGCTGTTAACCCATCGCTGTATATGGTGCGGGTGGATGTGCGCGATGATGACGGAAAATATAAACCACTGGGTGCTTTCTCCAGTTTTTCAGTACACGCCACGGCGCTGAGCGTACCGGTTGAAGTGTATAACGCAGACCTGTTTGCCTACGCGCAGAAAGATCTGGAATGGAAAATCCGCGACCGCTACAAAACCTCCTGGCCAGTCGTGCATGCGCTGAGCACCGGTACTCAGGGCGATATGGCACCGGCACTGGAAGAACATGGTGATAACTACTTCGGTCATTTCGATGTCGACTGGAAGGCCGCGAAAAAACTGGGTCAGGGCATCGGTGGTGAAGCCATCAGTCTGTTTGAAGCACTGGGCTCAGAGCTGAGCAGCGATATTCAGCTGGCCAGTGCCGCGCGCGAGCTGAATATCCGCGAGCATACCAAGGCTGGTGACGTAGAAATCTGTCATGACGCGGCGGTAGGCAATACCGTAGCGGCCGGTGCTTATGAACGCCGTACGCCATGGCTGAGCGCGATTCCGTTCTTCCATGGTGGCAATGTGATGGCGCGTCGCTGGTGGTTCTTTAAAGATGGTTGTCAGGGTAACAAGCGCCATCTGGGGTTCTCTTTCCTGCAGCCGCTGCTGGAGCCCAAAGACAGCTTCCCGAATACCGTGATGTTCCAGCTGCTGCGCATTAATGACATGGTGGTTCTGCCGCTGCCGTTTGAAACCACGACTGAATCCGGTCGTCGGATTTCGGCCGCCGTCAATAACACTTTTGCTGCTGCCGGTGAGGATGTGAAATACGTCTGGGTGGCCAGCAACGCCAACGGTTATTTTGGCTACACCACCACGCCGGAAGAATACTCCCGCCAGAATTACGAAGGCGGGCATACCCTGTACGGTCAGTACACTACACCTTATCTGGCAGCACAGCTGGGTACGCTGGCGCAGGATTTTCTGCAGAATGGCCGCGTGCAGGAATTAAAACCGGAATGGCGTTATGAACTGAAGGTTAACCACTTCCTGCCGGAGGCTGTTGTCAGCAACGGCAAGCGCGAGTGGCTGCAGCTTCCGCATGAGGTAAGTGCTGAAGAGCCCAATGAAGAAAGCTACGTAGCAGTACAATGGCTGGATCTCGGCCCGGATCAGATAGCCTTTGATCAGCGTCTGGTGCGTGTTGAACATAAAGTCGGTGATCAGTGGCAACAGCTGGTGATCAATGGCGAACCCGTGCACGATGACGGCTACGATATCGAAGTGCGTTATCTCGATGACAGCGACAACGGTATGGCGGAATACGAAAGCCGCTGGTATAACCCGGTGGTTGGGGGAGAATACCGTTTTATCATCGAAGCGCGGGACAATCAGCCGCAGATAACATCGGCCAGCTTTACCTACGGGAGTGGCAGTGCAGGTGTTGCCTTAGCTGAATAACGTCTGAATTGGGCTGTGGCGTGGTGGAATAACCCCGTCGCAGCGCCGGAATTGACGCCTGATGCCGGAGTTTCTGCAAGAATCTCCGGCTTTTTTACAGTAATGTCACATTGCTCCTTTAGATTTGGCGCCCCCGTTGAGTAGAATGACCCGCTGATATTTCCAGGGATAACAACAAATACCATGTTCAAAGCCATTTGGGCGGCCCGCTGGTTTGTAGTGCTGGGCGTTTTAACCTTCATTTTTGTTCTTGTCATCAATACACCGCTGCATTTTGTCTGGCGCTATGTTGAGCCACAGGCAGGACGTCTGCCGTTAAAAATTGAGCAGGTGTCCGGCACGTTATGGGATGGACGTCTGCGTTTTGCTGTTCCGCAACTGCGGGATCTGGGCAGTCTCGATGCCCGCTGGCAGCTTAGCCCTCTGGCGCTGCTGGCTGGTCGCGCTGATTTTGATTTAAGCGTGCTGGGCGATGGTGTGCGTTTAAAGAGCGCCGCCCGCATTGGCCTGGATCAGCAATTGCAGATTCTCGGTGCCGATGGTTATCTCAATGCTGATAAAATCCAGCCGCTGCTGACCCGCAACCGGGTGTCGGTTGCCGGCGAGTTTGAGCTGAACCGCCTGCTGGCCAGTGTGAATCTGCAGACCCGGCAATTCTCCGATGTCTCCGGCCGACTGGTGTACAGCGGAGGAGAGGTTGGCTTCCCGGTAGATAACAAGCCTATCCGCGCAACCATGCCAATGCTGATCGGCACGCTGGGAATGGAACCGGAAAAAGCCGTGCTGAATATTGAAACAACGGAAGGCCAGGCATTAATCCAGGGCTTTATGCAGCAGGACGGTTGGGGCGGGATCGCTATCCGCCGGCGCTTTCTGGATGTGTTAGGGCAGAAGTGGCCAGCCGAAGCCACAGAAGAAACAGTAATTTTTGAAGTGTCTCATAAGGTTCTGTAACCTTGGGCGCTTCGTTTACGGAGTAAGAACGTTTTGGCAGACAAGGTGGCTGAGTTAATGAGCTGGCAGCGCTGGACGCTGGTGCTGGGGAAGACAGCCCTGACCGTCCTGTTATCCTGGCAGCTTGCGCATCTGACCTGGCTGATTGTGGCGCCGGAACCGCTGCTGCTGAAGGCGCCATCGCAGTCCCGCGGTGATGCTCAGAACGGCGGGACAGTGGCAGGGACAGGCCAATATCATTTGTTCGGGGATGTTACCGCACAACCTGTTGAGGCTGTTGCCAAAGAGGTAGATGCTCCGGATACACGCCTGCGACTGCAGTTGCTGGGTGTGACCCGCAGCACCAGCAATGAAGCATCCAGTGCCATCATTGCGCCGAAAGGTGGTCAGGGAGAGTTTTACCGCATCGGTGATGCGGTGCAGGGACGTACACGTCTGGCCGGTGTCTATGACGATAAAGTCATTCTCGACACTAACGGCAAGCTGGAAACCCTGAAATTTGACGAAGAATCCACCGCCGGCATCACGGCCAGAGCGGTTGCAGCGCCACGCCCGGAGGTTAACCGCAGTGGTTCTTTGCGCGAGCGTTTTAAGCAGGTTCGCAGTCCGTCAGAATTTATGAATATGGTTACCGAAGAGGTTGCCGGAGATGCGGAAGGCGCCATGCAGGAAATGGGGCTGGAAGCTATAGGCTCAGGTCAGGGATACCGTGTGCAGCCCGGATCGGTGCTGACAGCCTTGCAGATGCAACCCGGTGATATCGTGTTGTCAGTTAATGGCCAGGCGCTGGGTGATCCGCAAAGCGATCAGCAGTTATTGCAACAGGTAAGCAGTGAAGGCAACGCGCGCATTGAAGTGCAGCGTGGCAACAGCCGTTTTGTTGTTAATCACAAGATTAATTAAAGGATATTGAGTGTGTTAAAGCAGTGGGCATTCGTCATCATGCTGTTGGTCAGCGCCGTAACACAGGCCGCGCAGGACAGCTGGCAGATTAATCTGAAGGAAGCGGATATCGGTGCCTTTATCAGTCAGGTCGCTGATATTACCGGCAAAAGTTTTGTCATTGATCCGCGGGTTAAAGGCAAAGTAAACGTGCTTTCCAGCGAAGCGATGAACAAAGAAGGCGTTTACGAGCTGTTTTTATCGGTATTGCAGGTTCAGGGCTATGTGGCTGTACCGGCCGGCGATGTCATTCTGATTGTGCAACAGAACGATGTTAAACAGCAGGGACGTGATCTGGATGAAAGCGTCGCAGTCGACAGTCAGGAACTGCTGACCAAAGTCATCATGATTAAAAATACCCCGGCGCTGGATCTGGTGCCGATTCTGCGTCCGCTGGTGGCTAAGTATGGTCATCTGGCTGGGGTGAAATCTGCCAATGCCCTTATTATTTCTGATCATGCGGCCAATATTCAGCGTATTGAGCAAATCATTGACCGTCTGGATAAATCCGGTAGTGAAGAGCTGGAAGTGATCCAGCTGAAAGAAGCCTGGGTTGGTAACGTGGTTACCATGCTGCAGAGCCTCGATCCGGCCAAGGTATCACAGGGTACGGCTGCCAATGCTAACGAAAATACCGCCGGCTCTATCCGTGTGGTGGCGGATGAGCGCAGCAATCGTCTGATTATTAAAGGTGAGAAAAGCGCCCGCGAACGTATCCGCAAACTGATTGAAGAGCTTGATCAGCCATCCTATTTCTCCGGCAGCGCCAAGGTTATCCGCCTGCAGTATGCCGATGCGAAAAAACTGTCTGAGCTGCTGAAAAATCTGCTGTCGGACGCATCTTCTGCCGCTGATAAAGATGCCTCGCAAGCTAAAGGAAAAGCCGGTATTCATGCCGATGAAGAGCTGAACGCACTGGTGGTTCGCGCTGAGCCATCACTGATGAAAGAAATTGAAGAGCTGGTGGCAGCGCTGGATGTACGCCGTGCACAGGTGCTGATTGAATCGGCCATCGTCGAAGTTACCGGTGATATCACCGATGCGCTGGGCGTGCAGTGGGCAACCGGTAACCTGGATGCGCCGGTGGCTGGCACCAACTTCTCTAATTCCGGCCCGTCACTGAGTACGATTGCTACCGGCATTGCTACCGGCAATCCGGCTTCGGCCCTGGGCAGCGGCCTGACCATTGGTGGTTATCATGAAGTAAACGGCGAAGTGGATTTTGGTGTGATTTTGCAGGCGCTGGCCAGCAACAGCCTGACCAACCTGCTGTCGACGCCGAGCATCATGACGCTGGATAACCAGGAAGCAGAAATTATTGTCGGCCAGACCGTTCCTTTCCGTACCGGTTCTACGGCTTCAAGCAGCAACACCAACCCCTTTACCACGATTGATCGTAAAGACGTCGGTATTTCTCTTAAAGTTAAGCCGCATATTCATAATGGCGAAGCTATTCGCCTGGAAGTGGAAGCGACGGCTGAGTCGGTATCGCAGACCACTATTGATGGCAGTGCGGACCTGATTACTAACAAGCGCTCTATCAAGACTATGATTTTGTCAGAGAACGAAGAAACCATCGTACTGGGTGGTCTGATCCGTGACGATATCCGTGAAGTGGAAAGTAAAGTACCACTACTGGGCGATATTCCCCTGCTGGGCTGGTTGTTTAAATCGAAGTCGGTGACACAGGTGAAGAGCAACCTGATGGTGTTCCTGCGTCCGACCATTGTGAACAATACCGGCGTTGCGCGTAAGCTGACGGAAGATAAATACAACGGCATCTGGGAATTCAGCCTGTCGGATAAACTGGGCCGGGAAGATGTTGATGCCCAGCTGGAAAAACTGTTCCAGGGATTACCGGGTAATCGTAAGAAAGATTAACAACACCTGCAGTGTTACCGATAAAAAAGCCCCGTTTTACGGGGCTTTTTATTTATCGCTCTTTTAAATTATTGAGCAAGTTCCAGTGGGTTGATTCCGGCTTTGCGCATTAAATCAATCAGGCCGATTAATGGCAGACCGATCAGGCTGGTGCCATCACGGCCTTCCAGTTTTTCAAATAAATTAATGCCCAGCCCTTCCACTTTAAAACTGCCGGCGCAGTCATAAGGCTGCTCGAGTGCGACATAACGTTCGATCTCTGCCTCGCTGAGATTGCGGAAATGCACATGGAAAGGCTCGGTCAGCGAATAATATTCGCCACTGTCACTGTTCAGCAGGCACAGACCGGTATAAAAACTGACGCGCTGGCCATTGGCGCGTTGCAGTTGTGCAACGGCGTTGTCGTGGTTGCCGGGCTTGCCGCAGATCTGGTTATTCAATACGCAGGTCTGATCACTGCCAATAATCCAGTGCTGCGGATATTGTGCGGCCAGTGCCCGGGCTTTTTCGTACGCCAGACGGGCGACGTAATCCTGCGGCGATTCGTTTGTTGATGGTGTTTCGTCAATATCCGGGCTGGCGCAGTCAAAAGGAATACGTAAGCGGGTCAGTAATTCGCGGCGGTAGGGTGAACCGGAGGCAAGCAGTAGCTTCATAGTTTTACCGTTTTCACAGATATGCGGATATAAAAAAACCGGGTAAAAACCCGGTTTTCTTTTTACCACAAAGGCCGATTAAGCAGCGAAGTTCGCGTTGGCGAATTCCCAGTTAACCAGAGCCCAGAAACCTTTCAGGTAATCAGGACGTACATTGCGGTAATCGATGTAGTAAGCGTGTTCCCACAGGTCAACAGTGATCAGTGGAGTCAGGCCTTCAGTGATCGGAGTGGCGGCGTTGGAAGTGTTAACAATATCCAGAGTACCGTCAGCTTTTTTCACCAGCCAGGTCCAGCTTGAACCGAAGTTGTTAACAGCCATATCGTTGAACTTGGCCTGGAAATCAGCAAAAGAACCGAATGCTGCGTTGATAGCATCTGCTACTGCGCCAGTAGGCTCGCCACCGCCGTTAGGGCTCAGGCTGTTCCAGTAGAAAGTGTGGTTCCAGATCTGGGCTGCGTTGTTGAATACGCCACCGGAAGAGGTTTTGATGATTTCTTCCAGAGTTTTGCCTTCAAACTCAGTGCCACCGATCAGACCATTCAGCTTAACCACGTAGGTGTTGTGGTGCTTACCGTGGTGGAAATCCAGGGTTTCGGCAGAAATGTGCGGTTCCAGTGCGTCTTTTGCGTACGGCAGGGCAGGTAATTCAAATGCCATGGTGTCTCTCCATTCATTACTGAGTCGGGTTGCATATCTTGCGGGATTATCAAAGCTCTGTAAGGATCGGCCATTACAATGCTAAACCGGCAGAACTTCTTTAGAGCCCGAATCATAGCACCACTGTATTTGGGGTGCTATTCATGCGGTTTGTAGGGGTATTGAACAGACTGTCTCTGTTACATGCTATAAGCCTTTGGCAAGGCGTATGACAGCCAGAACAGAATAACAGCGTTCAGAATTTATACTGACGGCAGATGCCGTTATACTGGGCGCAATAATAATGACGACGTTTTCGTGGGGGCAAAAAAATGGATAAAGAAAAAGAACCGCTGGTGCCGGATATGAAGCCATCGCAGGAAGATATTGCTCTGCGCCAGAAACAATTGCAGGCCCGCCGTATTGCCGCTCAGCGTGCTGCAGCAGCAAAAGCAGGCCCATCGGCAGCAGCGCTTGCAGCAGCTCCGGCGCAGAAACAGACGCTGGCTGTTGTGGCATTGGTGGTCGCTCTGGGAATGGGAGGGCTGGCAGGCTTTCTGTTTATGCAGCTGCAGACTCTGCAGGGACAGTTTGCCAACGCTGAAACCCTGCTGAAAAGTCAGGCTGCCAATATTAATGTGCTGAATGAAAAGCTGTCGGTTACTGGTGAGAATGCCAACCTGTCGCTGGATGCTCTGAAAGTGATTATCAAAGAGCACGATGCCGAAATCCGTAAGCTGTGGGATGTGGCGAATAAGCGCAATAAGGCTGATATCGCCAGCAATGAAAAAGCCATTACGGCGTTAAAAGGATCGCTGGCCGGTCTGGATAAAGAGCTGAAGGCCAGTAATGACAAACAGCAGAAAGCTCTGGCGGCAAACGATGCTGCGTTGCAGAAAAAACTGGATGCCAGTCTCGCCGATATGAAGAAGAAGATTGCCAAAGTCGAAGCTCAGGTTCTGGCAATGCCGGCGGAAACCGAGCTGCGGGTGGCGCAGAACACTGAGTCCATTCAGTCTCTGGAAGCGGCAATGACCAAGATGCGTCAGAGTGGTGCCGGCGGTAACCTGGCCGATATGAAGCTGGAAATTGAAGATATTCAGATCCGTCTGGATCGTATCCAGAACGCCCTGGGTGGCAGCGCACAGTAATGTCGCTGTCCGCGTTATGTCAGCGTGGTGCCACGGCACCACGTCTGTCTCTTGAGCAGGATGCGGCGCTGCTGCGTCGTGAACTTGCCACTTCTTTTCGTACCCTGACATCCGTTGAAGTCGCCTGGCAGCATGGTCAGCGTGCGGCTACGCCGGGAACGGCATTTTTCTGTGGTTATCAGGCGGCAATGCGCCAGCTCGATCCACAACTTGCGGCCGACGCCTGGGCGGCATTCTGTATCTCTGAAGCCGGGTTACGTTCTTTGCGGCAGATGCAGACCCGTTTTGATGAACGAACTTCCTGCCTGAATGGCGAAAAATCCCATGTCATGCTGGCCCGCCGTGGGCTCGACCTGTTGTATGTGGTTGCTGTCTGCGATGATGATCTGGTGTGTGTGCAGGTAACGGCGGATGCCGCAGGGGTTGAACCTCTGGAGGCGCGTAAAGAACAGCCCTTTCTGCCGGATGTTCCCCATACGCCGGTGCACTTCAGTAATGTAACTGTTACCTCTGCTTATCGTTGCCATCATGCCCATCAGCAGCTGAACAAGCCCTTCCGTTACTGGGAAGATGTGCACGTGGCACTGGCATTCAGTGGTTGGCTAATGGTTAATGCCGATGCTGACAACACGCATTCGCTGGTCGCTGCGGCGGGGCGGTTGGCAGATATCTTCTCTGCCCGGCCACAGGATTATTCTCTGGCGGCTCTGGATGCGCTGGAGGATGTGCTGGCTTGTCAGGATGAGCTGCTGCCGCTGTTAGCCGATGATGCCAGAGCATTGTGGTTACGTGACCGTATTTTGCTGCAGCTTGCAGTGCCTTTGCGGGGAAAGATCCGTGCGTCTCTGATGGCCGCGCAAGCCAGCGTTTAACGGACGGTAATGGTTACTGATGCGGCGCCGGTGCTGACGTTGGTTGGCAGGGACAGGGGAGCGGTTTCTATTGCCGGCATCTTCTCGCTGTCGCGGGCAGTCAGTGTTTCGCTGTCCAGATTGTCAGTGTTCTGGGTATGCGGATCGACGTCAATGCTGTCAGGGGTTTTGACAATCGTTTGCGCCATCTCCTTATTCAGCAGTCGTGAAAACTGAATGCTTTGCGAGGTTGAGCGGTTATAGCGCTGTGCATGACTGTAATCGTAATGGTGGGTGCGCTGCCTGGCTTCTTCTATGGCGGTGAATATATCGTTTGAGTAATACTCGTCATGAGGATTAACCGCCGCCGCGCAGAAACTCAGCGTGGCAGCAAGAATACCTGACAGGCCCGTCATCACTGTTTTCATTATCACCTCCGTTACGCTCAGGGCTTGTAACTGGCCTTGATGGTCACGGTTGCGCGGATGTCTGTGACACGGCTGTTTTCTGAGCGGGCTTCGCGTACGTAGATTTCCTGAGAGCGTTCAACGACGGTCTCATCGTCAGGCTTGTCCTGCTTTTTCTTGGCTTCGGCCAGGGTTTCCTGCTTGCTTTTGCGTCCCTGAGCGATATCGCGCACAGGTTGCTGAGCTTCCAGCGCGGCCGCTTCACCAGCAGCGGTCGGACCCATCGCACCTTCAACCACTTCAGCATCCATTTCGGTGTTGAGTAATTTAGGCAGAGGGAAGCTTTTTGATGTGGTGCGGTTATACCAGGAGCGGCCAACATACTCGCTGTTAACCGGATTGCGTTTGGCATCTGCGACCGCATCTTCCAGGTCCGTGGAATAATAGGATTCATTCACTGGTGCAGCCTGTGTGTGGGCAGCAGTCAGTGTCAGCAGAATACAGGCGGTGATGTAACAGGATCTTTCCATGAGTTGACCCCTTTTGTTTTTGTTATTTTTTGTAATTATGTCATCATAGCAAGCTGAGTTTTTTATGTACACTGGCCAGCCGGTTTTGTGGTGTAAATTTTGTCGGGCACGAGGCTCCGGCAGACAGCATCGCAGAGTGGGCGCCGCATGTCGTCAGGTACTGCTTTTACCCAACACGGGCAGGAAAATAATAATGATAAGAATCGTGTCACTTGGTCTTTCTTCTGTGCTGCTTTCATTGCTGCTGGGCGGATGCACCATCCATCAATCCGTCGGCGACAGCTTCGGCTCGTATGTATCCGAACCGGATGGCCAGAATTTCAAAGCCGTTGGTTACCGTTGGGATTACGAAAATACGGCCCTGATCTATGTTTACCGCCCGGCGACCCAATGGTCGATGGATGAGCTGGAAACCCCAAGTTTCAATGTTGACGGTGAGCGTCTGTTCAATATCAAAGGCGGCGGTTACACCTGGTATGAAATGGAGCCAGGTGAGTACGATATTATTATTCGCCGTGGCCTGTTGGGCTTGGAAGGGGTTGGTGAGTTTGTTATCAAACGCGTGGCGCAGCTCAGGCTCGATGTTAAGCCAGGCAAAGTATATTACCTGCGCTATTCCGAAATTGACCCGCCAGCGCTGAAGCCGGATCTGGAAGATATTCCTCTCGGGGATGGCCCTTTACAACTGGTGGCGCCAAGTATTGCCCTGTCAGAGTTGCCGGTAACCAAAATGATTCACCATGGTCGTGATCGTCTGAAGCCGCGTCCGGTGGCAGAAGAAGAAATGGCCGATAAGGTTTTCGATGGTTCTTCCGCTGATGATGACGGTACCGTCGATGAATCCGGCGCCAAAGCCAAGCCTAGAACTAAAGCCGAGGAATGGTGGCCGTTCTAGACCGGCAGTAGTTGGGGTACAATAGGCCGACTGTAACGCCCACCGACGTGGGCGTTTTTACACCCGCGAGCCTATGAGAGAGAACCCGTCATGACTGTGATCAAGCAAGAAGACCTGATCCAGAGCGTCGCTGATGCACTGCAGTACATCTCGTACTATCACCCGAAAGACTTCATTGATGCCGTGCATGCGGCCTATGAGCGCGAAGAGTCCAAGGCTGCGAAAGACGCCATGGCGCAGATTCTGATCAACTCCCGTATGTGTGCCATGGGCCACCGTCCGATCTGTCAGGACACCGGTATTGTTACCGTATTCCTGACCATTGGTATGGACGTGAAATTCGAAGGCGACATGAGCGTTGAAGATATGTGTAACGAAGGCGTACGCCGTGCTTACACCCATCCTGACAACGTGTTGCGCGCCTCTGTTCTGGCTGATCCGGATGGCAAACGTGCCAACACCAAAGACAACACACCGGCCATCATCCATATGAAACTGGTTCCGGGTAACACCGTGGACGTGCATGTGGCTGCGAAGGGCGGTGGCTCCGAAGCCAAATCCAAGTTCGCCATGCTGAACCCGTCTGACTCCATCGTTGATTGGGTACTGGAACAGGTGCCTAAAATGGGTGCTGGCTGGTGTCCGCCGGGTATGCTGGGTATTGGTATCGGTGGTACCGCAGAAAAAGCCATGATGCTGGCTAAAGAAGCGCTGCTGGAGCCAATCAACATTCAGGAACTGCAGGCCCGTGGCGCGCAGAACCGCGCTGAAGAACTGCGTCTGGAACTGTTCGAAAAAGTGAACAAACTGGGCATTGGTGCGCAGGGTCTGGGTGGTCTGACCACCGTACTGGACATCAAAGTGGCCGATTACCCGACTCACGCGGCGAACAAGCCGGTGGCGATTATTCCTAACTGTGCGGCAACCCGTCACACTCACTTTGTGCTGGATGGTTCCGGCCCGGCAGTTCTCAAAGCGCCGAAAGTGGAAGACTGGCCACAGATCACCTGGGAAGTGGGTGATTCTGTACGCCGTGTGAATCTGGACACCATCACTCCGGAAGACGTAAAAGACTGGAAAACCGGTGAAACCGTATTGCTGTCCGGCAAGATGCTGACCGGCCGTGATGCGGCGCATAAGCGTATGGTCGATATGATCGCTAAAGGTGAAGAGCTGCCGGTCGATCTGAAAGGCCGCTTTATCTATTACGTAGGCCCGGTTGATCCGGTACGCGAAGAAGTGGTTGGTCCGGCTGGCCCGACGACTGCGACCCGTATGGATAAGTTTACCCGTACCGTGCTGGAAAAAACCGGTCTGCTGGGCATGATCGGTAAATCTGAGCGTGGCGATATCGCCATCGAAGCCATTAAAGATAACGAAGCCGTGTATCTGATGGCCGTTGGTGGTGCTGCTTATCTGGTATCTCAGGCAATCAAAGGCGCTAAGGTTGTTGGCTTTGATGATCTGGGCATGGAAGCTATCTACGAATTTGAAGTCGAAGATATGCCGGTAACCGTGGCCGTGGATACCAAAGGTGAGTCGGTACATAAGACCGGCCCGCAAACCTGGTACGCCAAGATTAACGCAACCGAAGTCTGACCAAAGACGGGTAAGCGTTAAACCGCGATGAATAAAAAAGGAGCTTCGGCTCCTTTTTTATTGCCTGAAAACCAGAGTATGCCGTAATCCAAAGTCGTTATCGGCTTTGTACAGCGTTTTTTTTGAGTGTCATCCTATTGTCATTTCTCATAGTTACTTTGATTGCGCTTTTAAAACCGGAGTATTGAACCGGGCAAATAATAAGAGCAGTGAAATGCTGTCTTTGTCTGGACTTAAGATGTCGCTGAATTCCATTTCTTTCCGGATTCTGGTGGTTTCTTAAATATAAGCCGGCTGTCATTAATAATCGGGAGCACACTATGAAACTGGAACGTCTTAAACTGCCGGTGGCTCTTCTGCTGAGCCTTTCGGCGACTGCGGAAGCCGCACCGTTAAACAACAGTCAGCTTGAAAATGCCTGGTATAAAGATGCGCAGGCTCGCCTGAACCAGCGGTTAGAAGCTGCACAGAAAAGTCCGAATGCCAAAAATGTAATTCTTTTTGTTGGCGATGGTATGGGTGTGTCAACATTGACTGCCGCCCGTATCCTTGAGGGGCAGAAGGCAGGAAAATCAGGAGAAGAAGGATACTTAAGCTTCGAGTCATTTCCCTATACTGCTCTGGTAAAAACCTACAACGTCGATGCGCAGACACCGGATTCCGCCGGAACGATGACCGCCATGATGTCAGGCATCAAGACTGATGCCGGAGTTATTGGTGTTGATGAAGATGTTGTTCGTAGTGATTGCAGTACCGTAGCCGGTAATGAAGTAGTAACAGCGCTTGAGCTGGCAGAAATAAAAGGTTTATCAACCGGCGTCGTTTCAACCGCACGAATTACCCATGCCACACCTGCGGCAACCTATGCGCATGCGGCTGACCGGAACTGGGAAGACAATTCAGATATGCCTGCTGCAGCCCAGAACGATTGTGAAGACATTGCCTCACAATTGATTAATTTTGAAAAAAATCTGGAGCAGCGCTACAGCGGTATTGATGTTAATGGCATTGAAGTTACCTTCGGCGGCGGCCGTCGCCACTTTTTGCCAAAAGATTCAGCCTATAATTCCGGTGATCAGGTCAGCAGTACAGAAGGTGACCGCACAGATGGCCGCCATCTGATTAATGAATGGAAAACGCAATACAACAATGGCGTTTATGTTTATAACCAAAGTGAGTTTGACGGCATAAATACCGAAACTACAGAACGGGTTCTTGGTCTTTTTAATGAATCCCATATGCGCTATGAAGCGGATCGCAGCAATGATACCGCTGGCGAACCATCCCTGAGCGAAATGACCCAAAAAGCCATTAATATTCTTAATAATAATGACAAAGGTTTTTTTCTGATGGTTGAATCCGGACGCATTGATCATGCCCATCATGCGGGTAATGCCTATGGTGCGTTAAATGAAACCATTGAGTTGGCCAGAGCCGTTAAAACAGCAACAGAAAATACCAACCCGGAAGAAACCCTGATTCTGGTTACAGCAGATCACGGCCACGTATTCACCATTGCCGGTTATCCGAAACGTGGTAATCCGATTCTGGGCAAGGTTGTGGGTGTCAATTCCGGAACACCGGCCCTGGCTAATGATGGCCAGCCGTACACCACCGTGGGTTATATGAATGGGCTGGGCTTCCGGGATCTGGGCAATGAAACAGACTCCGATGCCAGTTATGACGATCCTGCTGATGCCGGGCGTAAAGATCTGACCTCTGTTGATACAACCACTAGCGGTTATCACCAGGAGGCGCTGGTGCCGCTCAGTTCAGAAACGCATTCCGGCGAAGATGTTGGTATTTATGCTACCGGCCCGGGTGCGCATCTGGTTTCTGGCACCCACGAGCAGAGCATGATATTTCATATTATGAATCACGCTGGTGGGTTGTCTGATACTGATAACGCGCAATAATCATTATCGGAGCAAACACAGGGTAGCCTGTGTTTGCCTGTTTAATAACGGGCTCCAAGGAAATTTATGAAAAAAATTGTGATTGCCTGGTTTAATCTGCTTTTGATGAGTGTCATCTCTTTCCCTTTATTGGCACAAGAAGTTTGCTCAGTTGATGCCGACACATTAGGTGCGCATTACACTCGTAAAATAATTTCTGCAGATCAAAAAAATGTTCAGGAGGTTCAGTTTGAACTATGGCGCAATGGCGGACAGGTTGCGCATGTTCACCCTCAGGACAAAATAACAGAGATATGGAATAAAACAGCATCTGGTCAGATTCGTCCAGTCCGTTATTTTGATCAGGACCTCCGGGCAATAGAATATGCCCCGGATGATATTCAGGCGAGTGCAGATATGCTGGATTGGCAGATCAAATACCAATTGGTTTCTGCGAAAGTAATAGATAAACTGAAAAAAATCGAAGAAAAAAATAATGGTTGTGCAACTGTCCATGTTTATTCTGGTCGCATTGGCACATCAGAAATAATTATTGAGTGGTTGCCATATACGAAACTGGTGAAATATTTTTCAGTTAAAAACCCATCTTCAAATGAATCATGGACACTTACAAAGCAGATAATGTCTGCAGAAAAGATTGCGGCAGTTTTCCGGTTGCGTGAAAGCTATCAAAGTACAGATTATGCCGATATTGGTGATAACGAAACAGATCCGTTTTTTCAGAAAATTATAAAGCTCGGATTTATTTCTCACGGAGCTTCCGGATTTTATGACGATATGGGGCATCCGTTAGATGGTGATCATCATCATTGATGATCACCTTTGTTGTGGCTGTCGATAACGTAGCAGGGAGTGTAGTCACCGCTTATTTTCATTCTGCCATCCTGGATCATGGCTGAAAGAAGCTCTCCCATACTGCTGATTATTTCTTTATCGCCTTTAAGTTGGTAGGGGCCGTGTTTTTTTACGCGTTCAATGCCAACTTCCTTGACGTTACCAGCAACAATGCCGGAAAAGGCCCGGCGCAGATGAGCGGCCAGCTTATGTGCTGGCAGTGATTTGCTCAGACACAAGGCACTCATGGCGTCATGAGTCGGATCGAAAGGCAGTTGAAAATCATCGTTAATGGTTAATGCCCAGTTAAAGAAATAAGCATCATTATTCGTTTTTCGGTATTGCTCCACTTCGTCAATGCCATTTTTCAGCGTCCTTGCAACGGCTTCGGCATCCTGAATAATAATCTTATAGCGCTGTTGGGCTGTTGCTCCCAACGCTGTACCAATAAAACGATCAATAGCCCGCAGATAATTTTCTGTTTCGCCTGGGCCGGTAATAATAATCGGAAACGGAATTTGTTGGTTGTCGGGGTGCGATAATACGCCCAGCAGGTACAACAGCTCTTCGGCTGTGCCGGGGCCGCCGGGAAATATAACGATGCCATGAGCAAGACGAACAAAAGCCTCAAGGCGTTTTTCAATATCCGGGAGAATGATCAGTTCATTAACTATTGGATTGGGTGCTTCGGTGGCAATAATGCCCGGTTCGGTAATGCCAATATAGCGGCCACCACGGTTATGTTGTTTGGCATGACCAATGGCACAGCCTTTCATTGGACCTTTCATTGCACCCGGGCCGCAACCTGTCCCAACATCAAGACCGCGCAATCCTAACTGGTAACCCACATCTTTGGTGTATTGGTATTCGTTACGGGGAATGGAATGGCCACCCCAGCAGATGGCCAGATTAGGCTTACGATCAGGCTTCAGTACATTAGCGTTACGCAGCAGGTGGAAAACAGCATTGGTAATATCTTCGCCGTTAGTAAGATCAAAGCGATGGGCTTCCAGTATGGATTCCTGAGCGTAAAGCACATCGCGCAATACAGAAAAAAGCTGTTCGCGCACACCGCGGATAATTTCGCCATCAACAAAGGCACTCTGTGGCGGATTTTTCAGGCTGAGAACAATACCGCGATCTTCTTGTTGTACTTGTAGATTAAAGTGGCTGAATTCTTCTTTAAGTTCCAGATAATTATCTGACTGACTGCCTGCACTGAGAACGGCGTAACAACAGCGGCGTACCAGCTCGTGAATGTCGCTGCCGACTTCTTTCAGTTGTTGTATTTCATAGCGCGAAAGAACACGCAGATGAGTTTTTGGATGAATTAATTCATAGTGTTTTGTCATGTTTTCTCCTTTACTCCGCAGTAATGATTACGCCCAGAGTTCCATCGGGCCATAGTGACGGAGTAATTTCAGAATATCGGTACGGGTGATGATTCCGCACAGCGTGTGATGATCATCAATAATCGGCAGGGCACCAATGTTGTATTCAAAAAGAATGTTACTGGTCTGGCGGATGTCGGCATTTTTCATCACGCAAATTACCGGGTGAATAGCGTAATTCAGGATATTATTTTCCCATATATCTTCACTGTTCCCCGGCCGGATGTTTTTTTGCATTAAAGCATGCATCAGATCGCGATCAGAGATGATCGCCAGAACTTTATTTTCTTGGTCAACGACAGGCAGGTGGTGATAGCCACTCTCTGCCAGCTTATTCCAGCCATCCTGAACGGTATCGTCCGGTGTCAGGGTGAGAACCGGTGTATGCATGATATCGGCTGCAAAGGCGATTGAATCCGGTGTTTTTTGCGGATGCGCATAATGCTCCAGTACCTGCTGAGCCTGCCGCTCCGCTGGAGACTGAGAATCCCCGGGCCTGACCTTTTGCACTGCAGACGATGCTGCGGTGGCTTTTATCCGGTTTTTATCTGGCCGCAAAGGGGTTTCAACCCGGATGCCCATGTCGAACACGATTAATGACATTGCTTTTGACCATTGCCTGAAGTTCCTTCTCTGCAATATAGCAGTGCGCTTGTTGTTCTGTCAGCCTGAAGCTGGTGCGCTTCAGGATGGATATGCACTTTCGTGGTGCCGGGAGTGCTTCTGTTGTGATGGCCTGTTCCTGATCTGGGGCGAATCGCATCTGTTTTTATCTGGCACAGCCTTTGCTGATAACCAATTCAGGTGAGAACGTGCGAAGCAGTAGAGCGTTTTTAAACTCCGTCCCGGCAGTTAACAGGTAATGTTATGAAATGGATTATGTGGACAGTATTAAGCACTCTGAGTGTTCCTGCTATGGCAGGAGAAACATCGGTTGAGCTGAGTATCAACACATTGTGGGTAGTCATGGCTGCTGCTCTCGTGTTCTTTATGCAGGCGGGTTTTGCTTTATTGGAAAGTGGCATGTCACGGGCAAAAAATGCCGTTAACGTGATGATGAAAAACTATATGGACGTGTGTCTTGGCAGCCTTATTTTCTGGCTGGTTGGTTATGGCCTGATGTTTGGTGAAAATTTTACCGGCTTTTTTGGTGCCAGTCATTTTGCGCTTTTTAATACTTCAGCAGAAAGCCAATCCTGGGATTATACCGTGCTGTTATTCCAGATTATGTTTGCCGCAACAGCCGTAACTATCTGCAGCGGAGCTATGGCGGAGCGGACAAAATACGATGCCTACCTGATCGCCACCTGTGTAATTACTGCATTTATTTATCCGGTATTTGGCAGCTGGGTATGGGGTGGTATGTACGGTGGTTCAGGCTGGCTGGCTAAGCTGGGTTTTATCGATTTTGCCGGTTCGACCGTTGTTCATTCCGTGGGAGCCTGGTGCGCATTGGCTGGCATTATCGTTCTGGGGGCACGTACCGGACGTTTTGATCGCACCACCGGTGCTGCGCGGAGTATTCCGGGCCATAATCTTTCGCTGGTCGCTTTGGGTGGTTTTATTCTGTGGCTGGGTTGGTTTGGTTTTAACGGTGGCAGTACGCTGGCGGCCAGTCCGGAAATCGGTCTGATTGTACTCAATACTCAGTTGGCCGCGGCGGCTGGTGCAACGGGAGCCTTGCTGTTCAGCCGTATAACCAAACGTCCGGTGCTGTTAACTTCAACAATTAACGGCAGCATTGCCGGTTTGGTCGGAATTACGGCAGGTTGTGCATCAATGGCACCTGAGTTCGCTGCACTTACTGGTCTTATTGCCGGAGCGATATCGGTTTATGGGGCAGCCTGGCTTGAACGCCGTCGTCTGGATGATGTGGTGGGTGCTATTCCTGTGCATGGCTTTGCCGGGGCCTGGGGTACGCTGGCTGCAGGGCTTTTCCTGAAAGATAATATGTTTGATTTATCGCAGATTGCGGTGCAGTTAGTGGGCATTTTCTCGGCGTTTTTCTGGGCCTTTCCGTTATCGCTTATTCTGTTTTTCCTGATTGATCGCGTGATCGGTTTGCGCGCCAGTACCCAGCATGAACAACAGGGTCTTGATTTTACCGAGCATGATGAAGTGGGTTATCCGGAGTTTCATCAGAACGTTACTTATCATCGTGAATTATGAGTAGCCGATAATGACAATGACGATCGAAGCAAAAAGACGGGCGGTATTTACGGTTCTGCAGGAAACCCTGCAAGGAGATGGTTTATGGCGTGCCATGTGGCGCTGGCAGAATCATTATGCGCAGAAATCACAGTTTGAATTGAATGGTTTTCTGTCTGACTGTAAAGATATCCCGGAAGTCGCAAATAACCGTTCTCAGTTATACCGGCAATTAATCGGTATTCTGATGGATGACGGGGCCCGGTTAAAGCCAGACCCTATGGATGAAATGCTGAAATATCAGTCTGCTCAGCAGCGCAGTGGCAGTCTGGATGAAATGGAGTTGTTTCCGGCGCAGGATTGGACGGATGTTTATGAGGTAGTACTGACGACATTGTTCGGTCAGCTGCGCTCGGATACGGCAAGGGTTGTTAAGCGCTATGCAATGGAGCAATCCTTGCGTCACAGTATTTCGCAGGAACTGGCTTACTCATTTAATCTGTGGGGGGATGACAAACATCCCCTGGTGCTTGGTGATTCAGCTCTTGTTGATTTAAAACGCTTGCTGAATTTTATTTATATCGGCGTTTGCGAATGTCTGGGACCGGTGGATGCTGACCGGATTTTAAGCCTGAGTATACGGTCGGCAGCGGAGGTTAACCGGAATGCTGCCACAGACCCGCGCCAGCTTCTGGAAAAATAAACCAGAGTCAGCTGGCGGCAATGCGGCTCAGCTGGTCAACCATGGTGCTGGTGTAACGCATTACCAGAAAGGGGACCAGTTTGGCTTCGACATTTGTGGCGGATTTTTCTATAAACAACCATTGGCTGCGTATGCGCTGCAGTGAGGCGAGGGCTGAGGCATTCAGATCGGCACTGTTCAGACTGTTAAGCCCGGCGGAGAATTCCTGGCAGAGCTGGTTGATATCCTGACCATTGCTGAGGGGGGCACCCATTGAGGATGCGGCACGTTCCAGATAGCGTTCCGTAATACCCAGCAGCAGCCGCTTCTGGCTGCGGGTCCAGTCTTCTATAGCGGAAACGGAGAACTCGCCATTCTGGCGTAATTCATCGCCGATTTTTTCCAGCTCGCTGATCATGGCACTGGATGCATCACGCATCATGGCCACGACCTGAAGTTCAGGAAAGTCATTCACTTCAATTTCATGAATGTTCTGCTGCATCAGTGAGCGGAACTTTTGCCAGTGGCTGTCGACGCTCTGCTGAGGGTTGCTGTCATTATTGAGCTTGAGGTTGCGCAACTCATTACTGACGTTCTGCTGTTGCTCGCCGACGACAAGCAGATAACGGTTCAGCTCGTTCAGAAGTTGCTGATTACCTTCATCGGCCTGCAGGTGGTAGTAACGCAGCAGCAGTGTCTTGACGCCGACACTGAGGTCGAAAACATTCTGTTCCAGAGAATTGCTGCTCGCCTGGGCTGAAAAGCCGACAAACAGGGTGAGAATCAGGGATCTAAGGAGTAACATAGGCGTCTCTCCGATACTTATTATTGTTTTTTAGTTGGCTTCAGTTGATCACTTCCCCCGCGCAGGTGCAATAGCCTTTCGGGCCAGAGTAGCAGCTGTATGAGCCAGTAGTGGATTTCTATGGAACGAGTATACCGATTAACGATTTCCTGTCCGGACCGGGTGGGCATTGTAGCGAAAGTTGGCCAGTTCTTTTCCGGACACGGTGGCTGGATTGTTGAGGCAAACCATTATTCTGACCCGGTTACCGGGCGCTTTTTTATGCGTCACTGCATTCGTGCTGATTCACTGCCCTTTGATCTGGCAACGCTGAAAGCAGAGTTTGCGCCGATTGCCGAAGAGTTCGATATGGACTGGCAGGTGAACGACTCGGGCGTGCCGAAGAAAGTGATTCTGATGGCGAGCAAAGAAAGCCACTGTCTGGTGGATCTGCTGCATCGCTGGCACAGTAAAGAACTGATCTGTGATATCCCCTGCGTTATTTCCAACCACGACACTCTGCGCTCGCTGGTTGAGTGGCACGGGATTCCGTTCTTCCATGTGCCGGTTGATCCGGCGAATAAGGCTGAGCACTTTGCCCGCGTTAACGCCATCGTCGAAGAACACAAAGCCGATACCATTGTGCTTGCGCGCTATATGCAGATTATTCCGCCGGAACTCTGTGAGCGTTACCACGGCCAGGTAATCAATATTCACCACAGCTTCCTGCCGTCTTTTGTTGGCGCCAAACCTTACCATCAGGCGGCAGAGCGTGGGGTGAAACTGATTGGTGCGACCTGTCACTATGTAACCTCTGAGCTGGATGCCGGCCCGATTATCGATCAGGACGTGATCCGCATCAGTCATAACGATACCGTGGAAGATATGGTGCGCCTGGGTAAAGACGTTGAGAAGATGGTGCTGGCGCGCGGTGTGCGCAGCCATCTGGAAGACAGGGTGTTGTTGCACGGTAACAAGACCATCGTCTTCTAAAGCTATCTACCATCTTCGATAACGCTTCAGGGATGGGCGGGTTACAGACATAAAAAACGGGAGCGGCTTTTCAGTCGCTCCCGTTTTTTTATGTGCTGTTACTGGTCTGGGATCAGATCAGTTCGATAGCAACCGCCGTCGCTTCACCACCACCGATACACAGTGCGGCAACACCTTTTTTGCCGCCGGTGTTTTTCAGCGCGTTCATCAGAGTAACGATCAGACGTGATCCGGTAGAGCCAACCGGGTGGCCCTGAGCACAAGCGCCGCCGTAGATGTTCACTTTGTTGATATCCAGCTTCAGTTCATCGATTGGCATCATGGCAACCATGGCGAAAGCTTCGTTGATCTCAAACAGATCCACGTCGTCTTTATTCCAGCCGGCTTTGGCCAGAACTTTCTCAATCGCACCAACCGGAGCGATGGTGAACTCAGATGGATGCTGAGACTGAGTGCTGTGTGCAACGATGCGTGCCAGCGGAGTTACGCCTTTGGCTGCGGCTGCAGATTCGCTCATCAGCACCAGAGCAGAGGCACCGTCTGAAATGGAAGAGGCATTAGCGGCGGTGATGGTGCCGTCTTTGGCGAAAGCCGGACGCAGGGTAGGAATCTTCTCGATGTTGGCATTGAATGGCTGCTCGTCCTGCTCAACAACGGTTTCACCTTTACGGCTGGTAACGGTAACCGGCACGATTTCAGCGCTGTTCAGGCCTTTTTCAATCGCGTCTTTGGCACGGGTCAGAGACATAATGGCGTACTCATCCATCTGCTCACGGGTATAGCCTTTCTGGTTGGCGACATCCTGTGCAAAAGAACCCATCAGGCGGCCTGTTTCGGCATCCTGCAGACCATCCAGGAACATGTGATCCTGTGGTGCGCTGCCTGCACCCATGCGGAACCCGGTGCGCACGCCTTCCAGAACGTAAGGTGCGTTAGACATGGATTCCATGCCACCGGCAACGGCAATCTCCACAGAACCTGCTTTGATGGCATCGTGCGCCATCATGGTGGCTTTCATGCCGGAACCACAAAGTTTGTTGACGGTGGTCGCGCCAGTGGCATCAGCCAGACCAGCCTTACGCATCGCCTGGCGGGCCGGACCCTGCTTCAGGCCGGCTGGCAGCACGTTACCCATTATCACTTCCTGCACGTCGGCGGCATCGATACCAGCACGCTTCACGGCTTCAGCAATGGCCAGTGCGCCCAGATCGGTTGCGCTGACGCTGGCCAGGCTGCCCTGAAAACCACCCATTGGGGTGCGGGCGCCGGCGACGATAACCACGGAATCTTGATTTGACATGTGCTGCTCCTGAGTCAGATATCTTGAAATCGGCCGCCATTCTAGAGGAATAGGGCGCTTTTTAACAATTGCCAGGCGATTGGGGAGCTGATCGCGACAAGATAGTGTCAGCCAATTGTCTGCGACCAAAGTATTGTTACGTACGGATACAAAATGAGGGGGGGATTAGTAAGGAATCATACTTTTGAGTGATGAGGGTGCAAGGCGGCCAGATTATAGTCATGGGCATCTCTTTGGGGGTATGGATACACTCAAACCCTGAAAGTGCACCAATAACCATAAAAAAACAGACAGGTAGCAATATGGTGAAGAAGACCCTTCTCAGTCTGGCCATCGCAGCCACGACCGCAGGCCTCGCCGGCTGTAATATCAGTAGCGTTGAAAAACACAATAACGAGGTGGACTCCACGCCGGTTGATGCCGGTAAACCGGGTGTTGCACCGGCCCGTGTGGCGCCGATTTTTAACCCTGCCCGTGCAGAATTACCTCTGGCAACTGACTTCCTGTTGAGCGGTTCAACCGATGGTACTCTGGTTTATGCAAAAGGTGATGTTGATATCATCGTCGACGGGGCAACCAATCCTGCCTATAACCCAGTGTTTGATGCGATCAGTGATCTGGATGGTTTTTCAACAACAGGCCAGTTGCTCATTCCTTTCACCGGCTCACTGACTGCGGGTGATCTTTCTGGCGGCGCCGCATTCCTGGTGCCACTCAATTACGTTGGCGGACCTAAGCTCGGGACGTTGGATGCAGCTAATCCATTCGATCTGACTAAACTGGCTAAAACTGCTGTTAAAGCTGATGTCATTTCGTTTGTGGATGGGGACAAAGAAAATAGTGTTGTACGTATTAGTCCTACCACCCCTCTGGCAAATAATACCCGTTACCTTGTCGTTTTAACGAACCAGATTAAAGATGCCGCGGGCAAAGCAACGCAGATGCCCAGCCAGTACAAATATATTATCGGGGATGAAGATCTCCTGAGTTCTGCGCTTGCGGGCGCCCGTACAGCGGCTAAAGGCTGGATGGAGCTGGCTAAGGGCTACGTGAGCCAAGTACTGAGCGGCGATATTTCTACTATTACTCTGGCTTATACCTTCACTACCGGTGGTACGGTTGAAGTGCTGAGCACCATGGCTGCTCCTGGTAATGCTGATGCCGCTTTAGCGTCTTCTGTTCCTGCGATGTTCCAGAATTATATGAATACCACGCAGGATGACGCCGCAACTCAAGTGGCAACACTGACTGCCGCTGTCGGGGATTCGGCAACAGCACAAACCATTTATGGCGGTCATCAGCTGCTAAGTGAATTACCCGCTCCTGCACCGCGTGCAACGGACTTCAGTTCCGCTGTTGGTGTGTCTATGGCAACAGTTCTGACTGGTGGTACTACAACTATGTACACCGGCAGCATTGATCTGCCTTACTACTCCAAAGCGCCAATTGGTGCTTATTCCGACGATGGCGTTGTTCTGAATCCTGAGAATAACGACAACTACGTCTGTGCAGACACTTCAAATGCTGTTTGTGCCGCAATTAAAGGCTCTGCAGCGAATGTTGTTCTTGGACAATGGGAATCTGATGAAAACGTAATTTCCACGTTGAAAGAAAGTACAGGATCTACGCCTGAAGAAGCTGCTGCCTTTAAAGCTCCTTCTGAGAATGTAACTAACCTGTTCCCGTTTGCTAAAGAAAGCGGCAAGGTGAAGGCACCTGTTCTGGTTGTTGAGCCAGAGGTTGGTTGCGCTAAACCAGCGACAGGCTGGAAAACCGTTATCTTCCAGCATGGCATTATGGGTAACCGGATGCAGGCTATTGCTGTGGCTGATCAGCTGGGTAAATCCCCATACTGTTTTGCTACAGTGGCGATCGACCTGCCAATGCATGGCCTGATGCCAAAAGATAAAGTCAGCTCAGGTGCTTACGCTGGCGCTCCATTTAATGGCGCACTGCCGCTGATGGCTGCTGTGGCTGAGAGTGCGGGCGGTACACCTGTTATGACTTTCGCTGGTCTGCCTGCCGCAACGCAGCAGCAGATTATTTCAGGTGAAACGATCAAACAGCGCCATTTTGGTCTGACTGCTGACGCATCCAGCAAGCCAACTGCTGCGACTGGTGCGGATACTGATCAGTCCGGTTCACTTTATATTACGTTCCTTCACCTTCAGGCGACCCGTGACAATAACCGTCAGGCAGTTATGGATCTGCTGAACCTGAATGCTTCTCTTCCATTTATGGATTTGGATGGTGATGGTAACGGTGGTCTCGCGAATACTGCTCCGGACTTTGATAAAGACAATATCTACTTTGCTGGTATTTCTCTGGGCTCGATCATTGGAACCCAGTTTGTTGCGGTGAATAACACCAATACTTCTGCAGCAAACACGGCTGGTAACGGCGCTCTGAATCGTATCCAATCCGCAGTATTTGCTGTGCCTGGCGGTGGTTTACCTAAATTGCTGGAAAATTCACAGTATTTCGGTCCTACCATCCTAGACGGCCTGAGCAATAATGGTTTGGTTCGCGGGAGTGCTGATTTTGAATCGCTGATGTACGTGTATCAGTCAACGGTCGATTCCGCTGATCCGATTAACTTTGGTGGTTTGATGCAATTGTCTCAGACTCCTTACACCCTGATCGAATCTATTGGTGATACCGTTATTCCTAACAATGTTGCCGCTGCACCATTAGCAGGTACAGATCCTCTGATTGCTGCTTTTAATGCGACGCAGGTTGATACCTCTTCGACTCTGACTGCTTCTGGACAAGTTGCGGTGAAACTGGCTGATGATTACAGCAGCCACGGTTCATTTGCACGTCCTGATACAGATCCGAATACAACTGAAACCACAGCAACGTTCGGCATGCTGATGCAACATACGATCAGTCTGTTTATGGGCGCACCTTCGCTGAATGATGGTGGTGCAGGAATTGTTGTGCCGGTTGCAGAGTGAATTGAGGGAGAGTGAATACTATGAAAATAACAAACAAGGGTTTGCGCTCTATGAATAAGTTACCTTTGGCGATAGCTGTATCTGCTTGTATGGCCAGTTCTGCTCAAGCTGTCGAATTCAACTTCGGAGAATTGGGTATTCAGGTCGATAACACTGTCAGCTACGGGGTTGCATGGCGCACTGAAAGCCAGGACAAACGTCAAGTCATGGGCGGAAACGCAGAAGCTTTAGGTTTTACCGGTAAAGGCTCTTCGTATAACTATGACGACGGTACGCTCAATTATGGTAAAGGTGATATTTACACCAATGCTGTTAAGTGGAGCGGCGATCTGGAAATTAATTACCGGAATTTCGGTGGTTTCTTCCGTGCCCGTGCCTATTACGACACCGCGTTGATGGATGAAGATACTGATTTCAAACCACTGAATGACGCCACCAAAGATGCCGCCGGTAAAGGCGCTGAGTTACTGGATGCTTACGTCTGGGCTGACATGGAACTGGGTTCAACACCGGTCAATCTGCGTGTCGGTCGCCAGGTAGTTAGCTGGGGTGAAAGTACTTTTATCCAGGGGGGTATTAACAGTATTAACCCGGTGGATGCTTCCGCTTTCCGTAAACCAGGTGCCGAAGTAAAAGAAGGTCTGCTACCGGTGAACATGGTGTACACCTCCATTGGTCTGAGCGCTGACGTTACCCTGGAGGCGTTCTACCAGCTGGAGTGGGAAAAAACCCGTACTGACCCATGTGGTACGTTCTTCTCCACCGTAGACTTTGTTGCCGATGGCTGTGGTCCGGTTATTTTGGCGGGTACTGAGGATGAACGTTACTACTTAGATTTGCGTCAGGAAGAAATTGATCAGGGATATGATCTGAATGCCCGTGTTAGTCCGATGACTGAGCGTATTGCTGATGATCAGCCTAAAGACTCCGGCCAGTATGGTTTGGCGTTGCGCTGGTATTCAGAAGCTTTGGGCGATACTGAATTCGGTTTCTACCATATGAATATTCACAGCCGCGTACCTTATATTAACGGTGTTGTGACTAATTATGATCCGCTTGCATCAGATCCTAATGCACCGGTTAATCCGAATTCAGAATATGATTCCCGCTACCCGCTGTATCAGATTGCTTATCCCGAGGATATTCAGATTTCTGGTATCAGTTTCGCGACCAGCACCGAAGGTGGTGCATCGATTTCTGGTGAAATCAGTTATAAACCAGATATGCCATTGCAGTGGAACGCATTCGAACTGATTCTGGCTGGTAACGGTTTGCCATCAAGCCGTTTATACCAGCAGCGTCTCGGTGAGTTGCAGGCAAAGGGTTTATCTGCGTCTGATGCGAAGGCTGAGCTGTTTGGCAATCTGGCAGAAGGCTCTGATCCGTTTGATATCTGGCAAGCGCAGATGACCTTTATCAAGTTCTTTGATAATGTCATGGGCGCAGATCGTCTGGCACTGGTCTCTGAGATTGGTATGACCTACATCGATGGTCTGCCAAGTTTGGATGAGGCCCGCTATGGCCGTTCCGGTGCTTATGGTATCGGCAACAATGCTGGTGTAGCACCAGAGTTTGGTGCTACCAACCCATGTGTCACTGGTCCCGGAAATAATGCAAATACGGATAACTGTACCAACGATGGTTACGTAACCGAGCTTTCTGGTGGTATCCGTCTGCGTGCCTCGATGGATTTCAATAACGCGTTTGCGGGTGTGAACGTAACACCAACGTTGTCTGTTGCGTATGACAAAGGCAATGGTCCTGAGCCAGGTGCTCAGTTCCTGGATGATCGCCTGACTACTGGCCTGGGTGTGTCCTTTGTTTATCTGAACAAAACATCGGTTGATCTTTCATACACCAACTTCTCTGGTGGTGACTACAATCAGATGGTTGATCGTGACAACGTCAGTCTGTCTGCAAAATATTCATTCTAATTTACTGGCTCAGACAAGAATTACAGAGGTCTATGAACCATGTTGAAAAAACATTATAAAACCTGGGGCGGCGCAATTGCGCTGTCCCTGATGGTAAGCGCAGCAAATGCGGCTGTTTCTCCTGCAGAAGCAGCAAAAATTGGTAAAGAACTGACGCCAATGGGCGCGGAAATGGCTGGCAAAGGCGAGATTCCTGCCTGGACCGGTGGTATTACCACACCTCCTGCTGGTTATGTTGCTGGCGGCAAGCCGGTTGATCCATACGCCGCTGATAAGGTGAAATTTGTAATTACAGGTGCTAACTACAAGCAGTACGCAGAAAACCTGACCGAAGGTCAGAAAGCGATGTTTGAGAAGTATCCTGATACTTATAAAATGCCGGTTTATCAGACCCGTCGTTCATCTGCCTACCCTCAGGCTATTTACGACAAGACCAAAGAAAATGCTACCAAGACCAAGCTTTTGGAAGGTGGTAACGGTCTGGAAAATTATGTAGAAGGCGCGCCTTTCCCTGTGCCACAAAATGGCATGGAAGCGATCTGGAACCATATCGTCCGTTATCGTGGCGGTAGTGTACGTCGCGTGGTTGGTCAGGTAACTCCACAGGTGAATGGTGACTTTACTCTGGTTCGTTTCCAGGACGAGTTCACCTTCCGTGACAAACTGAAAGACTATGATCCTAACGCGGATAAGAACGTATTGTTCTACTTCAAGCAGGATGTACTGTCTCCGGCGCGTCTGGCGGGTAACGTACTGCTGGTTCACGAAACTCTGGATCAGGTAAAAGAACCGCGTAAGGCCTGGGTATATAACGCTGGTCAGCGTCGTGTGCGCCGTGCGCCACAGGTTGCCTACGATGGTCCGGGCACTGCAGCAGATGGTCTGCGTACATCTGACAACTTCGACATGTTCAACGGTGCACCTGACCGTTACGACTGGAAGCTGGAAGGTAAGAAGGAAATCTATATTCCTTACAACTCTTACAAACTGAAAAGTGCTGATCTGAAGTACACTGATATCGTCAAGCCTGGCCATATCAACCAGGATCTGGCCCGCTACGAGTTGCATCGTGTATGGAAAGTGACTGCGACCCTGAAAGAAGGTAAACGCCATATCTATGCCAAGCGTGTGTTCTATATCGATGAAGATACCTGGCAAGCAACTGAAATCGACCACTATGACGGTCGTGGTGAACTGTGGCGCGTTGCTGAAGCACATAACCTGATGTACTACGATACACTGGTACCTTGGTATGCTATCGAAACGCTGTACGATCTGAACTCTGGCCGTTACCTGGCTCTGGGTCTGGATAACGAAGAGCAGGGCTCTTACGAGTTCGGTTTCGAGCGCAGCCAGCAGGATTACACTCCGGCCGCTCTGCGTCGTGAAGGTAAGCGTTGATCTGAGTTAGATCTGCGTAATAAAAAAGGGGCTTCGGCCCCTTTTTTATTACGCTTTTTTAAATATTGCCGGTAAGTCTGGTGGCAATACCCGCTGCGGATGATCAGAAATTCAGCACGAAACTCGCCTGATACACCGAAGAAGCATCTTTATTGATGTACTCACCGCGAACATCGACTTTCGGAGTCAGGTGAAAGCCAGCACCTGCACCAAGCAGAATGCCGTCATCATCACCGATATCCAGCCCCAGTCGTGCAATTGCAAATAAGTTAGGGTTAATTTCCGGTAGCTGTTTTTCGGCGACTCCGGCGACCCAAAAGCCTGAAATATCACTGTTCGGGCCTTTAAAAAAGTCATCGGTCTGGCTGTAGCCGATTTCGACCGTTGTTTTTACCTGATCGATATCGTTATCAAGTTCATAGCCAGCAAAAATGCTCAGGCCTGCAGCATCGACATGGCTGCCGCCAAAGGGACTGTCGACAACATTCTGTGACACGCTGGCGCCCAGTTGCAGACGCTCAGGCTGAAAGCCCTGACCATGATTGTCGGCTTGCGCCATCAGTGGCAGTGAGCTTAAGGCGAGTAACAAAGGAATGTGTTTTTTCATCGTAATCATCCTGTTGGTTATAGAATCGTGATATCAGACTCAGAATTGTGGCAGAACCAGGGGGCCTTCCTGCAAGGCAGCCAGCTGCTCGCGCAGCAGGATAATGTGCTCTGACCAGAAACGATGACTGTCGAGCCATGGAAAAGCTGCAGGAAATGCAGGGTCATCCCAGCGAGAACAAAGCCATGCGGCGTATTTCATTACCCTCAGACTGCGCAGAACTTCCATCAGTGCCAGCTCATGCTGTGGGAAGGGACGAAACATCTCGTAGCCTTCCTTAATGACCAGTAATTGCTGGCGTTGTTCCTGCTCTGAACCGCTGAGCAGCATCCAGATATCCTGCATTGCCGGGCCTTGCACGCAATCGTCGAAATCTACCATGTACAGTGTTTCATCACGCAGCAGCAGATTGCCGGGATGCAGATCGCCGTGCAGGCGCAACGTCCGGATGTCTTCCGCGCGATAGAGCTTCTGCGCCCAATCGGTCAGGGCAGTGGCCAGACTTTCATAGCTGGCGTGGTAATCGACAGGCATCAACCCTGAGCGTAAAACCTGTTCGCTGGCCAGAACCATATCATCGGCCCCACGAATCAGCGGGCGGTGTTTGAATGCACAGTTGGCGCCGACCTGATGCAGCCGCCCCAGCCAGCGACCCAGTAATTCAAGATCGTCATCGCTGCTGAGTTCCGGCGCCTGACCGCCACGACGTGGAAACAGGGCAAAGAAAAACGGATCGCTGAAAAACAGCGTCTGGTCATTAACGGCGATAGGTGCAACGACCGGCAAATCTTCGCGCTGCAGTTCAAGCAGAAAATCGTGCTCTTCCTGAATGGCTTCGCGACTCCATCGCCCGGGGCGGTAGAACTTAGCAATCAGAGGTTGCTGATCTTCAATCCCAACCTGATAAACCCGGTTTTCATAGCTGTTGAGAGGGAATATCCGTGCGTCGCAGACAAACCCCTGAGCTTCAATCGCGTCCATTACGCGCTCCGGGGTCAGCTGGGTATATGGGTGTGTGGATATCATGGCCGCTCTCCTGAAAGTGGCGGCATTATGCCCGTATCGCTGTCATCAACCAATGACTCTGGCGCGGATCAGGGTTTGTTACGCGGTCGTTATGTGCGCTGCCACTGCGGTGGCGGTGTGCGTGCCAGAGCCCAGATACCAACAATGCTGGCTCCCTGTTGCTTGAGTGCTGAGGCTGCAGCATTCGCTGTGGCTCCGGTAGTCATCACGTCTTCAATAATCACAATATGTTTACCGTGCAAATCCTGCTTTCCTGGCTGCAGCGAGTTGCGCAGATTTCTATGCCGCTGACTTGCGCTTAAACCACGCTGGTCGTTACCTGATGTCTTACATAATGCATTTGGGATGAGTGGAATGCTCAGCCGCTTTGCCAGTCTGCGGGCGATGATTTCAGTAACATTAAATCCACGGTTAAAGAGTTTCCGCCGGCTACTGGGAATAAACGTAATAGCATCCGCCTGTCGCAGGTTGCCAGGCTGGTTTCGTTCCATCAGTCCGGTAAGGCGTGACAGCCAGATTAACTGATGACTGTCTTTGCAGGATTTTATCCAAAGACTGATGGGCTGCTGATAGAGAAAAGGACAATAGCTGTAATCAAATGCTGGTGGTTTCTGCTGGCATCGCCCGCAGCGTCCCGGGCTGGTCATCGGTTCTGAGCACTGGGAGCAGGCAAATACAGTATGTGGCAGTTCCTGCAGGCAGTGGTTACACAGGAAAAATAATCCCCCGGCGTTCTGCAGACAAAGCTCGCATTCCCCTGGCGGGGTTAACTTTCGTATTGATTTTAACCAATAGTCTACTATTTTTTTGGCAATGGTTGACCACATGGCGCCGCCTTCTATGATCGCCTCTGTTGCATTGATGTTATCAATATTCAGGAATACCACTATGAGTCTGTCGGCTGAAAAAGCGCAGGATATCCGTCACAACTGGACGGTAGATGAAGCTCAGGCATTGCTGAGCCTGCCTTTTAATGAGCTGTTATTTCGTGCGCAGACGATTCACCGGCGCCATTTCAATCCCAATGAGGTTCAGGTCAGCACTTTATTGTCGATTAAAACCGGCGCCTGCCCGGAAGATTGTGCTTATTGTCCGCAAAGCGCACGCTATGATACCGGTCTTGAAAAAGAGAAACTGCTGGAGGTTCAGGCGGTTATTGAAAAGGCCAAAGCCGCAAAGGCTGCCGGCTCCGATCGTTTTTGTATGGGAGCTGCCTGGCGTTCGCCGCGCAAGAAGGATATGCCCTATGTGTTGGCGATGGTTAAGGGGGTCAAAGAACTTGGGTTGGAAACCTGCATGACTCTGGGCATGCTGGATGAAGAGCAATCACAGCAACTGGCGGCTGCAGGGCTGGATTATTACAACCATAACCTGGATACCTCGCCGGAGTACTATGGCGAAATTATCACTACCCGTACCTACAGCGATCGTCTCGGTACACTCGCGAACGTGCGTAATGCCGGAATGAAAGTCTGCTCCGGCGGAATTTTGGGGATGGGGGAGAGTACTCAGGATCGTGCAGGATTGCTGGTGCAGCTGGCGAATCTGCCAACGCAGCCGGATTCAGTGCCCATCAACCAGCTGGTGAAAGTTGCCGGTACACCGCTTGAAAGTGAGCAGGATCTCGATCCGCTGGACTTTGTCCGGGTGATCGCCGCAGCACGGATTATGATGCCAGCCTCCCACGTACGCCTCAGTGCGGGCCGCGAACAGATGAGTGAAGAAATGCAGGCAATGTGCTTCTTTGCCGGTGCCAATTCTATATTTTACGGTGAGTGTTTACTTACTACCCCTAATCCGGAGGCAAATAAAGATCAGGCTCTGTTCCGTAAGCTGGGTATTAACAGCGAGCACCGGGTGACTCGTGAACCAGAGTCGCTGGAAGCCTTACTGGTGACGCCTAATTCTGATGAACAAGTGTTATTTTATAATGCCGTTCGGGTCTGAATATAACGAATCCGTCTAATGGTCTGGTGCCATGGTGCTGGTAAAAAATGTGGATATTGGTTAAATTGTGATCAATAGCCCTAAAACCATCGCGAGGTGCTTATGAACATAGGATCAACTACAGGCTCGGCATTTACTTCGGGGGCATATGCCGTCGATCAGGGTAATGCTCAGGTCAAGCGTGCCGCTCAGGATGTCGTGGATGCTACCACCAGTCGCCCGGTTGAGGGTGTTGGCAATCTTTCCTCCGCGATGACTGATCTGAAGCAGGGTGAAGAAACGGTTGCGGCTGGCAGCAAAGTACTTGAAGCTGCGGATAAGCAGCTTGGCACCCTGATTGATACTCAGGCCTGAGAGCTGAGAACCTAATCATGCAAGTTTCTCCTACTTCATCGCCCACTCTGAGCAGCGCGCTTCCCAGCGGAAGTGCGGCTGTGCAGATATTGGCAAAAGAAGGAGAAAATGCAGCTTCCACCGTTTTTGCTCCGGTTGAAGAGGTGTCCCTTAGTGCAGCTGCTACCGATGCAGGGATGCGTAAGTCGCAAACGTCCGCTGAGATATATTCCCGTCCGCGCCGTAACGCAGATATCACTACACCTCCGTTAAATCAGGACTCCGCAGAGGAAGCAGAACCACAGGTGGAGGATGCACAACAGCGCCGTTCGGCGGAAGAACAGGTTATCGCCAGCAGAGCGCAGCGCAACGAACAGGATCAGGCATTGGCCGATGCTGAGTTACAGCAGATTCGTGAACTGAAGCAGCGTGATCAGGAAGTACGTGCCCACGAGCAGGCTCATGCCAGTACCGGCGGCAGTTATGCAGGCAGCGCTAACTTCACCTATCAGCAGGGACCGGATGGCGTACGCTATGCCGTTGGCGGCGAGGTACCGGTTGATGTGAGTAAAGTAGCTAACGATCCGGCTGCAACCCTTACCAAAATGGAGCAGGTGCAGCGTGCCGCGCTGGCTCCGGCTGAACCCTCCTCTCAGGACCGGCAAGTTGCTGCCCAGGCTGGTCAGATTGCCGCTCAGGCACTGAATGAATTATCAGAGCAGCAGCGTGAAGTTCGGGCCGCTGAACTTGAAAAGGTGAAGAGCGAGCAGGAAAAATCCCGCGCTGAAATGGATGAAGCTCATAAGAAGCAGGAAAAGGCGGACAAAAAGCTGAAGGACGAAGAGCAGATTTCAGCAGCTGAGCGCTTTGCTGAGCATAATGCCCGGCTGCGGAAGATTAACGAAGTGCTGCTGCAGATAAGCCTGCCCCAGCCTGTCAGTGCCGGCCAATTGCTGAACGATGTGGTCTGAAGCCTGTTTTTATGGTCAAACCGGCGGTTGCCGGTTTTTTTTCGCCTCGAATATGGCCTGACGGACTAAGCTTTTACCTGCCATTTCTGGGGGAAGCGTGCCCATGGGGTTGACATTAACCGGTGGCGAACGTATGTTTCAAACACTTGTTTGAATTGGTAGTGTCATACTACCCTAAACTCAACAGCAGCTTATTGCTGCAAGAACATAACAGGCTACGAGGTCTTTCCTATGCCAGATTATAAGGCTCCCCTGCGTGAAATTAAGTTCGTCATGGACGAACTGTTGGATATGCCAAGCCACTATGCCAGCCTGCCGGCTTACGCTGAAGTTGCTACTCCTGACATGGTTGATGCCATCATCAGCGAAGGCGCTAAATTCTGCGAACAGGAACTGGCTCCGCTGAATCGCGTTGGTGACCTCGAAGGCTGTACCCGTCATGACGACGGTTCTGTTACTACTCCGACCGGCTTCAAAGAAGCTTATGCCAAGTACGTTGAAGGCGGCTGGCCTTCACTGGCTCATGAAGAAAATCACGGCGGCCAGGGCCTGCCAGAGTCTCTGGGCATTGTTATGTCTGAGATGGTTGGTTCTTCTAACTGGTCATGGGGTATGTACCCAGGTCTGTCTCATGGTGCGATGAACACCATCGAACTGCACGGTACTCCTGAGCAGAAAGAAACTTACCTGACCAAGCTGGTTTCAGGTGAGTGGACCGGTACCATGTGTCTGACCGAATCCCACTGTGGTTCTGACCTGGGGATCCTGAAAACCAAAGCTGAGCCAAACGCTGACGGTTCTTACGCCATCACTGGTAGCAAAATCTTTATCTCTGCCGGTGAGCACGACATGGCGGGCAACATTGTCCACATCGTTCTGGCTCGTCTGCCAGGTGCACCAGAAGGTACCAAAGGTATCTCTCTGTTCATCGTTCCTAAGTTCCTGCCAAACGCTGACGGTACTCCGGGCGAGCGTAACAGCCTGATCTGTGGTTCTATCGAACACAAAATGGGTATCCACGGTAACGCTACCTGTGTGATGAACTTCGACGGCGCCAAAGGCTGGCTGATCGGACCTGAGAACAAAGGTCTGAACTGCATGTTCACTTTCATGAACACTGCCCGTATCGGTACTGCTCTGCAGGGTTCTACCGCTGCTGAAGCTTCTTTCCAGGGCGCTCTGGCTTATGCCAAAGACCGTCTGGCAATGCGTTCCCTGACTGGTCCTAAAGCACCTGAAAAAGCGGCTGACCCGATCATCGTTCACCCTGACGTTCGTCGTATGCTGCTGACTCAGAAAGCCTTCGCTGAAGGTGGCCGTGCGCTGGTATACCTGACTGCACAGCAGAACGACATCGTTAAGAAAGGCGAGAGTGAAGAAGCACGTAAAGCCGCTGATGAGCTGCTGGGCTTCCTGACTCCGATCGCTAAAGCTTTCCTGACTGAAGCGGGTTCTGAAGCTGCTAACCTGGGTATGCAGGTATTCGGTGGCCACGGTTTCATCGCTGAGTGGGGTATGGAGCAGATCGTTCGTGATACCCGTATCTCTACCATCTATGAAGGTACTACCGGTATTCAGGCTCTGGACCTGCTGGGCCGTAAAGTTCTGATGACTCAGGGTGCTTCTCTGCGTAACTTCACCAAGCAGATCCACAAGTTCTGTCAGGCTGAAGAAGGCAACGCTGAACTGGCTCCGATGGTTGCTGCTCTGACTGAAGTCAACAAAGAGTGGGGCGATCTGACCATGAAGATCGGTATGTCTGCGATGAAGAACCGCGACGAAGTTGGTGCTGCATCCGTTGATTACCTGATGTACTCAGGTTACGCAGTACTGGGCTTCCTGTGGGCCCGTATGGCGAAAATCGCTCAGGATGCTCTGGCTAACGGCACTTCTGAAGAAGAGTTCTACAAAGCCAAGCTGACTACTGCGCGCTTCTACTTCGCCCGCATTCTGCCACGCACCAAAGCTCACGCAGCTACCATGGTTGCTGGTGCAGACACTCTGATGGATCTGGCTGAAGAACACTTCGCGTTCTGAGTCTGAGCGCCTGTTCGCAAAAGGCACATCAGTAAAAACCGCGCCTCGGCGCGGTTTTTTCGTATTCTGGGCTGGGCAAGCGGGTCAGAGTAAGTACAATAGCGGCATTTTGTTATCCGGTGGCTGGTTGTAAGCGTGGGTAACAGTAAGCCACAGCTAACATGAGGTGAAACATGGCTGATTACAAAGCACCATTGCGCGATATGCGCTTTGTTCTGAATGAAGTTTTTGAAGCAGACAAACTGTGGGCTTCTCTGGCTGGTCTGCAGGGCGCGGTTGATGCGGAAACGGCAGATGCCATTCTGCAGGAGTGCGGCAAGATTGCCAGCGAAGTGCTGGCGCCGCTGAACCGCAACGGTGACGAAGTCGGTTCTACCTGGAAAGACGGTGCTGTGACTGCGGCTCCTGGTTTTAAAGAAGCTTACCAGACTTACGTTGATGCCGGCCTGAACGGTCTGGGTGGTAACCCGGATTTCGGCGGCATGGGTATGCCAAAAACTCTGGTTGGTCAGGTTGAAGAAATGGTGCAGGGCGCGAACATGTCGTTCGGTTTGGCACCAATGCTGACTGCCGGCGCCTGTTTGTCTCTGAACGCTCACGGTTCTCTGGAGCTGAAAGAAAAATATCTGCCTAATATGTACTCCGGCGTTTGGGCCGGTGCCATGGATCTGACCGAGCCTCACGCCGGTACCGATCTGGGCATTATCCGTACCAAAGCTGAACCACAGGCTGACGGTTCTTATGCTGTTTCCGGCACCAAGATCTTCATCACCTGGGGTGAGCATGATATGGCCGAAAACATTATCCACCTGGTGCTGGCCAAGCTGCCTGACGCTCCGGCCGGTCCTAAAGGTATCTCCCTGTTCCTGGTGCCTAAGTTCCTGGTGAACGAAGATGGTTCTCTGGGTGAGGCTAATACTCTGTCTTGTGGTTCTATCGAGCACAAAATGGGTATTAAAGGTTCTGCCACCTGTGTGATGAACTTCGACGGCGCCAAAGGCTGGCTGGTCGGTGAAGAGAACAAAGGTCTGGCCTGTATGTTCACCATGATGAACTACGAGCGTCTGGGTGTGGGTATTCAGGGCATCGGTGCGGCTGAAGCCTCTTATCAGAGCGCTGTTGAATACGCCCGTGACCGTATCCAGAGCCGTGCTCCGACTGGTGCTGTTGCTAAAGACAAAGCCGCTGACCCGATCATCGTTCATCCGGACGTACGCCGTATGCTGATGACCATGCGTGCTTTCAACGAAGGTGGTCGTGCATTCTCTACCTACGTTGCCAAGTGGCTGGATATTGCCAAGTTCTCTGATAATGCCGAAGAGAAGCAGCATGCTGATGCGATGCTGGCTCTGCTGACCCCGGTTGCCAAAGCTTTCCTGACCGACAACGCTCTGGAATCTGCTATTGCTGGTCAGCAGGTATTCGGTGGTCACGGCTTTATCCGTGAATGGGGTCAGGAGCAGTATGTGCGTGATATCCGTATCACTCAGATCTACGAAGGCACCAACGGTATTCAGTCTCTGGATCTGATCGGCCGTAAGATCGCTGCCAACAACGGCGCTTTCTACAAACTGTTCGAAGCCGACATCAATGAGTTCATCGCCTCTCAGGCCGGTAACGAAGCGATGGCTGAGTTCATCGAGCCACTGAAAGCGGCTCTGGAAAACCTGAACGACCTGACCCAGTGGGTTATGGACGCAGCGGCTAACAACCCGAACGAAATCGGTGCGGCTTCTGTTGAATACCTGCACGTGTTTGGTTACACCGCACTGGCTTACATGTGGGCCAAGATGTCTGCTGTGTCTCTGCCAAAAGCAGATGACGCTTCCGGCTTCTACAAAGCCAAACTGGCAACTTCACGTTTCTACATGAAGCGTCTGCTGCCACGTTACATTGGCCTGAGTGCTGCAGTTAAAGGTGGTTCTGAGCCACTGTTCGAACTGGACGAAGAACTGTTCGCGACTGCGTAAGTTCTGCTCTCCGCAAAAAGCCGCCTCCGGGCGGCTTTTTCGTTTTTGCGGTCAGGCCCGGGCGCTGTTAGCATGATCCGCCCTCGGGAGTTGTTTATGACCTTATCCGTTTCTGCTGTTGCTGCTGAATCTCCTACCCGTGCTCAACTGCTGAAAGCATTGTTGACGCTGATGGCTGACCAGCCTTTCTCTTCTATTACCGTTCAGCAGATAAGCCGTCATGCGGGGCTGGCACGGCAGACCTTTTATCAGCATTACCGCAGCCGCGAGGAGCTGCTGCTGGACTATGTCGATACGGTATTTGCTGAATTCTATGACGATATTGCCGGCATGGTGGGGGAATCGCCGGAACTTAATCGTGATATCAGTCAGCGCCTGTTTGCCCAATGGGACCGCCATCGTGACTTCAGTCGTCTGATCTTTAATGCGGGGCTTGAGTCTTTATTGATCAAACGCTTTCAGAACTACATTGCCCGGGTTTTGGGTCTGTATGTACGCCAACACCAGATTGCTGTCAGTGACGTCGAGCAGCTGGGGTTTATGATCGATTATCTGGCTGGCGCTTCCTGGATGATGCTGGACCGCTGGGTGCGTAATGACTTCCGTTATCCACCAGATAAGCTGGCAGATCTGTTCAGTGAGTTGAGCCGGCCAGGATTTCTGAATGTGATGCTGCAGCGTCAGTCGTGACCGGTTCTGGCACAGATAGACGATTGTCTATAACATTCAACGGCGTATGCTGAAGCATAAATACAATAATAAATACGGGTAACGGCCTTACCCGTGGCGACCATACTATGAGTAAAGATCTTGATAAGCGCGTTGAACGCTCGCGGCGGCTACTGATGAATACGCTGCTGGAGCTGATGGCGGAAGAACCTTATGGCAAAATTTCAGTTGCCCATATCTGTGAACGTTCAGGGGTTGCCCGTCCGACGTTTTACCTTCATTACCGTTCCAAGGATGACCTGCTTAAAGGGTACATCGAAAGCATGTTCATGCAGTTTTATGAACAGATTGATACCTATCTGACGCAGTCTCCGAATGCCGATCCGATTATTGCAGAGATTATGTTCCGGCAATGGTCTGATAATGCCACGTTCGCCCGGTTGCTGATTGAGGCAGATATTGAAGCTCTGATGTTGAGCGAATTTAAGCGTTATGTCGGACGCATAATGGAGCGCTATATCGGCGCTCACTCTTTGCCGATAAAAGATACCAGCCTGATGAATTATGTGATCGACTTTCTTGCCGGGGCATCCTTTATGGTCATTGTGCGCTGGGTTAAAGATGGTTTTCCGGTGGATGCCAAAGAAATCGGTGCGCTTTATGCCAACCTTGTGCGGCCAGGACTGTTGCAGGTTTTACTCAGTGGCAAGCTGTAACGCTTAAGCCTGAAAGAGAAGGAATAAAAAAGAGCCCATTGGGCTCTTTTTTTATTCCTTCCTGCGTTTACTCCGCCGGAGCCATGGTGGTGACGCGACGGTTTTTATCACTGCGCTTGTCGTGAATCTTTTTCACCTTACGCTGTGCTTTCTCAAATGCATCGCTGACCGCCAGATACATGTCTTCATGCTCCGGGTTGTCGTGGTGATCGCGGGTAATGGCAACGGTCTGACCGGGCAGGCCAACCTCCAGAGAAACGTGGGCAAGTTTACCTTTGCTGCTGTGATTATGGGGCATGGCAACGACAGCGCGAATGCCAATAATGTCGTCAAACGTGGAGGTTAATTTTCCGGCTTTTTCGCGGATATGCTGTTCGATGGCGTCAGAATGACCGATGTCGCGGAAGCTGATTTCCAAACCTTTCATAGTCGCTCCTTTTGTTGATTGACTCAGGAACTTCGGACGCTTTTCCGTCGGGAAGTTCCTTCAGGATGGTTAACTCAGACTACATCAGCGGCAGGTAACGTCAAACGATTTCGAACAAATTTCGTAACCTTGAGTTGCGATCACGCCGGATCCTGACTTAGGGCTATACTGAAGTGTATCGCTATTGTTTTTCATAACAGGCAGGTGTATGCACCCCATTATTGCGTTCTACTCAGGCCAGGGAACAGACCATCGCGGACGCACGCTCAGTGGCATTCTGGCATTCTCCAATAATGAGCTGGAAAGCTGCCATGATTACATTCAATGGTTGTTTCCTCTGCGCGATCCCAGTCCCTACAACCCTGAAGCGCCTGTGGTGAATACGGCCGTTATCGAAGCCTTTCACTCTTCCCATGATCTGCAGAGCCGCCTGCACCAATCCTTATTACGGATGCTGCAATTTTATGGAATTGTTATGCGTGAAACGCCGCAGGGATTTGAATTACTGATTCCCGCCGATGTGGACAATTATCACTGGATGACACCCGATAATCACAATCACCGCCGCATCAGCCGCATGCTGGCATCCCTGAAAATATTGGGGCTGGACGCCCATGTGACGGCATTCTGGCAGGGACTGCAGAAATTGGCGGTGGCGCATCCGCAGGCCATTTCCTCGGCGACCGTTACTCACTGGCGGTTGGCGGCTATGGGGCTGGACAGCCCCTTGTGATAGTCTGGGTAACTTGTTTTTACCGCTGAAACGGATGCACCAATGCAGGTCTATGATGTTCCTGTTGTCTTTTTCGATCTTGACGATTCCCTGATCAACAAGGATGCCAACAGTCTGTGGATTAAGTGGCGCTTCCGTCGTGAGCGTTGGGCTGTTGTTGAGGCGATGTTGGCGCTGGCTTCCCTTTATCGGGCTTACAAAAAAGGCCGGGTTACCCACTGGCGCCTGTCTAATTATTATCGCACCCGGACCCGTGGAATGAGCCTGGCAGAGTATCAGAGCCGGGTGGAGCGCTTTTTTAATGAGCGCGGCCAGCTGCATATCTATCCGCAGGCGGCATCACTGCTGTTTGCTTATCAGCAGCGGGGCGCTCAACTGGTGATGATTACCGGTTCTGATGATGTGATTGCCCGTGCTTATGGTCAGGCTCTGGGTTTTGCTCATGTGATCAGCAATCGTTTAAGTACCGACGGGCAACGCATTACCGGACTGGAACGGCCCATGTGCTATGGTCCGGGAAAAGTCGAACTGGCACGGCGTTTTCTTACGGAACGAGGCCTGAGTTTCACCGATGCTGCGTTTTACACCGACAGCCATTCCGATATGCCGCTGCTGGAAATGGTTGCGCAACCGGTGGTGCTGAATCCTAATCCTCAGTTACGTCTGGCCGCACAGCAGCGCGGCTGGCCCTGTCTGGACTGGCGGGCGGAATAGTCCGCCAGCGATGGGCATCTGCTTCTTGCTGCCCGTCCAGCATGCCGTTATAGTTCAGTCTTATCTCTTCCCTGATTATTCAACGGAGCCCCGCGGTGTTTTTTCAATATAACCGCCCCCTGCAACAGGGTCAGCATCTGACCTGTCGATGGTGTTAAGCGCAGCTGCCAACCTTTCCGGCCGCATGGCCATGTATTTTTGCGCTTATTAATCTTGAAGGTTCTTTATGACTCCGCACCAATTTGCTGCTCTGGCTGAGCAGGGTTTTAACCGTATCCCGGTATCGCGTCAGGTATTGGCTGACCTCGACACTCCTCTGAGTACTTATCTGAAACTGGCCGCAGCGCCTTATACCTATCTGCTGGAATCTGTACAGGGCGGCGAGAAATGGGGTCGCTATTCTATGATTGGCCTGCCTTGCCGTGATGTGCTGATCGTGCGCGGACAGCAGGTTGTGCTGCAGCGTGATGGCGAGGTGATCGAAGAGCATGAAGTGGCTGATCCGCTGGAATATATCAGCCAGTTTCAGCAGCGTTTCCGGGTTCCTCAGATTGATGGCCTGCCTAAGTTTGATGGTGGGCTGGTTGGTTATTTCGGGTATGACACAGTGCGCTATATTGAACCGCGCCTGCAGAAATCCTGTCCTGCCGATGAGCTGAATACACCGGATATTCTGCTGATGATTTCCGAAGAAGTGGTGGTATTCGATAACCTCAGCGGTAAATTGCACCTTATTGTGATGGCAGATCCAGCTGAGGCTGATGCTTTTGACAAAGCGGAAGCGCGTCTGGATGAGTTGCGTCAGCAACTGCGTCAGCCGTACAGCGGTACGGTTGGCCGGCCACTGGAAAATACTGTTGAAGTACAAGAAGAAGATTTCCGTTCATTATTCGGCGAACAGGAATTTATGGATGCGGTTGAAAATATCCGCGAGTACATCCTGGCCGGCGACATTATGCAGTGCGTTATTTCTCAGCGCATGCAGGTGCCTTACAGCGGTGATCCGGTCAATATTTACCGTGCGCTGCGCACGCTGAATCCATCGCCTTATATGTATTGTATGAATCTGGGCGATTTTCATGTGGTCGGTTCATCACCGGAAATTCTGGCGCGTCTCGAAGATGGTGAAGTAACTGTGCGTCCGATTGCCGGCACCCGTTATCGTGGTGAAACTGTTGAAGAAGATCAGGCACTGGAGCGGGAATTATTATCCGATCCGAAAGAAATTGCCGAGCATTTAATGCTGATTGATCTGGGCCGTAACGATGTTGGCCGGGTTGCCAAAACCGGTGAAGTTAAGGTTACTGATCAGATGGTGGTCGAGCGTTATTCCCACGTGATGCATATTGTTTCCAACGTGACCGGCCAGGTAAAAGATGGCGTAACCGCTATGGATGTTCTGCGTGCGGTGCATCCTGCCGGAACACTGAGCGGCGCACCCAAAATCCGTGCGATGGAAATTATTGACGAATACGAATCGACCAAACGCGGCGTCTATGGCGGAGCCGTGGGTTACTTAAGCTGGAATGGCAATATGGACACGGCAATTGCCATCCGTACTGCAGTGATTAAAGACGGCATGCTGAATATTCAGGCAGGTGCCGGGGTGGTAGCGGACTCTGTTCCGCGACTGGAATGGAAAGAAACCATGAATAAAGGCCGGGCAATGTTCCGTGCCGTTGCCATGGCAGAAGCCGGACTGGACCAGTAACCACAGCATCATTACGGCGCGTACAGAATGCGTCGCAGGAGTCACAGCAATGTTAGTCATGATTGATAATTACGATTCGTTTACCTACAACGTCGTACAGTATTTTGCCGAGCTCGGTGCCGATGTGCGCGTGTTCCGCAACGATGAAATTACCATTGAAGAAATTGAAGCATTAAAACCGGATCATCTGGTGATTTCTCCAGGGCCGTGTACACCAAACGAAGCCGGTATCTCCATGGAAGCTATCCGCTACTTCGCGGGTAAATTACCGATTCTGGGAATTTGTTTAGGTCATCAGAGTATTGGTCAGGTTTTCGGTGGCAATATCATCCGCGCCGGTCAGGTGATGCACGGAAAAATTTCTCAGATTCATCACGCTGACAGCGGCGTTTTCCGTGGCCTGAGTAATCCCTACAATGCCACCCGTTACCATTCACTGGTGATTGATAAGCACAACCTGCCTGAGTGTCTGGAAATTACCGCCTGGACAGAAAATCCGGACGGTAGCATGGAAGAAATTATGGGTGTGCGTCACCGCGAATTACCGATTGAAGGTGTGCAGTTCCATCCAGAATCTATTCTTACTGAGCACGGGCATGATCTGCTGAAAAATTTCCTGCAGATGACCCTGAACTGACAACGGCAAGCGCCATTGACTGGAGATAAATAATGGATATCCGTACCGCCCTGGCCCGTGTTGTTGAACGTCAGGATTTAACCACCGGTGAGATGACCGATGTTATGCGCCAGATTATGACCGGCCAGTGTGATGAAGCACAGATTGGTGGTTTTCTGGTTGCTTTACGCATGAAGAGCGAAAGCATTGATGAAATTGTCGGTGCAGTTACCGTGATGCGTGAGCTGGCCAGCGGTGTGAAAATCAACGCCATACACGCGGTTGATATTGTCGGCACCGGTGGTGATGGCGCTAACTTATTTAACGTTTCAACTGCCTCGTCTTTTATTGTCGCGGCGGCAGGTGGTACCGTTGCCAAACATGGTAATCGTGGCGTGTCGTCCAAATCCGGCAGCGCTGATTTACTGGAAGCCGCTGGCGTTAATCTTAATTTAACCGCGGCGCAGGTTGCGCGCTGTATTGATGAGCTGGGGGTGGGCTTTATGTTTGCACCATCTCATCACAGTGCGATGAAACATGCGATTGGGCCGCGTAAATCATTGGGAATGCGCACCATCTTTAATATCCTCGGACCAATGACCAATCCGGCTGGTGTTACCAATCAGGTTATTGGCGTGTTTTCCAAAGCACTGGTGCGCCCGGTGGCGGAAGTACTGCAGCGTATGAACGGTGGTCATGTGTTGGTGGTCCATTCCAAAGACGGGCTGGATGAAATCAGTCTGGCGACGGAAACCTACGCCTGCGAATTAAAAAATGGTGAGTTGCGCGAATTTATTATCCGCCCCGAAGATTTAGGGATTGAGCCTCAGGTGTTGTCCGGACTGGATGTCGACAGTCCGGCGGCGAGTCTGGCTTTAATCAAAGATGCTCTCGGTAAGCGGGAAACTGCGGCCGGTAATAAAGCGGCGGATATTCTGGCATTAAATGCCGGCGCTGCAATTTATGTCGCAGGTCTGTCGCAAAGTATGAAAGACGGTGTGGCGATGGCTCAGGATGCTATCTACACCGGCCTGGCGCTGGAAAAATTGAATGAACTGGTCAGCTTCTCCAAGTATCTGGCCGAAGATGAAGCGAAATAAATCATGAATACTCCAACCATTCTGAAAAAAATTCTGGCAACCAAGGCAGAAGAAGTCCGTAGCCGCAGTAAAACATTACCGCTGAATGAACTGAAAGCGCAGGCTCTGGATATGGATGCTGCAGAGTTACGCGGCTTTTATCGCGCCATGCAGGCCAAGGTCGATGCGGGCTTGCCTGCGGTTATTGCCGAAATTAAAAAAGCTTCACCATCTAAAGGTGTGCTGCGTGAAAACTTTGTACCACAGGCGATTGCTGAGTCTTATGAGCGCGCCGGAGCAGCGTGTTTATCGGTACTGACCGATCGTGATTATTTTCAGGGGCATGAGGATTTTCTTAAAGCAGCGCGCAGTGCCTGTTCTTTACCGGTTATCCGTAAAGATTTTCTGGTCGATCCTTATCAGATTTATGAAGCGCGCAGCATTAACGCTGACTGCGTACTGCTGATCGTGTCAGCGCTGAGCAAAATGCAGTTACAGGATCTGGAAGGCATTGCCCATGAGCTGGGTATGGATGTACTGGTCGAAGTGCATGATGAAGAAGAACTGCAGACGGCGCTGACTATGCAGACTCCGCTGCTGGGTATTAATAACCGCAATCTGCATACCTTTGAGCTGACGCTGGATACGACATTCGGGCTGCTGGACAAGATACCGGACGGTAAATTACTGGTAACCGAAAGCGGCATTCTGACGCCGGATGATGTGGCGCTGATGCGTGCGCGTAATGTGAATGCATTTCTGGTCGGCGAAGCCTTTATGCGCGCTGATGAGCCGGGTGATGCATTGCAGGCTTTGTTTTTCTGATAAGTCCGCAGAGGCTGTAATACCGTCAGACATAAAAAAAACCGGCAGTTGCCGGTTTTTTTGTATCGTTTCGCAGACATTAATCCGGATGGTTAGCGCGAATTTCCAGAACTTCATCAAGATTGGCCAGCAGCAGCTCAACCAGTTTCGGGTCAAACTGATGCCCTGATTCTTTTGTTATAAGGTCGATTATATCTTTATCGTCCCAGGGCTCTTTGTAGCAGCGTTTGCTGCCAAGGGCGTCAAATACGTCGGCCAGCGCGGTAATGCGTCCGGCAATATGAATCTGCTCGCCTTTTAAACCGCGCGGGTAGCCGGTACCGTCCCAGCGCTCATGATGCTGACCAGCAATAATAGCGGCCAGCTGCAGAATGCGGCGGTCAGATTTACTCAGAATATCAGCGCCGATCTGGGCATGGGTCTGCATGGTATTCCATTCCGCGGCATCGTGTTTTCCGGGTTTATTCAGAATACTGTCGGGGATAGCAATTTTGCCGACATCGTGCAGTGGTGCCGCCATCTTGATCAGTTCTGCTTCCTGCTCCGGCAGGCCATAAGCAACGGCCAGCAAACGTGAAATCTGAGCAACGCGTTTAACGTGGGCGCCGGTTTCTTTTGATCGTTTCTCAACCGCCTCACCCAGCATGTATACCAGCTCGCGCTGGGTTTCGATGATTTCGTCGCGCATTAACAGGTTTTCGTAAGTGATGGCGACATTGGTGGCGTAAATTTCCAGTAACTGCTTATCTAGTTCTGAAGGTTCGCGGTGGTAAGTCACGTACAGCAGGCTTTCGCTGCCACGTTCGGAAGCAAAATAGCCAATATAGTAGTTTTCGTAATACTGGCTTTCACGGCTGTTCATGGCTTTTTCAAAGCCTTCGCGCACATGCTCGGGAATGCTGTCGAAGGATTCCAGATCGGTCAGCTTCTGCATCTCTCCGGTGGCGGCGAGTACGCGGAAGCGGCGGACACCGAGCAGCTGATCCTGATGGTTGCTGCTGGAGCAGTACAGGGCGCTTTGTTCCAGACCAAGCAGGTTGGTGACCTGGGATAAAACCGCCGAAGCAAACTGGCTGATAGCGCCGGTGCTGAATACCTGAGCTGAGGCTTTGATAACCCGCTCCAGACCGCGGCGGTGTTCATTCAGTGTGCAGATATCGCGATAGCTGCGCAGGGTGGCGTACATCAGGGTATTGAGCTTGGTGGTGGTCAGCTCGGTTTTGTCTTTGTAGTCGTTGATGTCGTAGGTGCGGATAACTTCGTGTTCCGGAGCCTGACCCGGTTGTCCGGTACGCAGCACAATACGGGTGTAGCGGTTACGCAATTCTTCGCGGATGTAGCGGGCAACGTTAAGACCGGCGTGGTCTTCTTCCATCACCACATCAAGCAGAACCATGGCGATATCATCGTGTTCGGCCATGATCTGGCGGGTTTCTTCGCCGCTGTAAGCGCTGAGTAGTTCTACCCGGCGGCCGTCAAACTGAAATCCGGACAGCACCATACGGGTAATACGGTGCACATCGGGTTCATCATCGGCCACCAGTACGCGCCAGGTCTGTTCCGGAGTGCTGACGGCGTTGTCCTCACTGAAGAGGTCATCGTCGGCAAAAAGGGAATCGTCGGCCATAACCGGCTCCGTAACATGAGTAATTAACTGAGTTTAGAACAGGGTGGCGGGATTCGCTGCCGCGGGTGGTTTTTTCTTCATCCGCCGGTCAATCAGCGGGTGCCGAATACCACCATGGTTTTACCCTTAACGGAAACCAGCCCCTGTTCTTCAAGATCTTTAAGAACCCGGCCTACCATTTCGCGCGAGCAGCCAACAATGCGGCCGATTTCCTGGCGGGTGATTTTGATCTGCATGCCATCCGGATGGGTCATAGCGTCCGGTTGTTTGCACAGGTCGAGCAGGGTACCTGCTACCCGGCCGGTCACATCGAGGAAGGCCAGATCGCCGGCTTTGCGCGTTGTGCGGCTGAGGCGATTGGCCATCTGGCGGAAAATATGGAACATCAGCTGTGGGTCTTGTTTGACCAGTTCCTGGAATTTGGCGTAACTGATCTCAGCGACCTCGCACTCGGTCTTGGCTTTTACCCAGGCGGTACGGGGTGGTTGCTGATCGTCAAACAGGCCCATCTCGCCAAAAAAGTCGCCTTCGTTCAGGTAGGCCATGATCATTTCGCGACCGTCACTATCTTCAATAATGACGGTGACAGAGCCTTTCATCAGGTAAAACAGGGTGTCGCTCTCTTCACCGGCATAAATCAGTGTCGAGCGGGCAGGGTAACGCCTCTTGTGGCAATGCGACAGGAAGTCGAAAAGATGTTGGTGTTTCGATGGCGCGTGGGGAAGGCTCATGCTCGGGCATCCGATTCCGTGTAATCGACCTCCGATTATCACTCATTAGCCGTCGAAGGTGAACTGTTATGCCGCGACGGCCTCTTTGGCTGTCTATCGGGCTTTTTTGGCCTCTTACGATTTATCCCCGCCCCCCGGGTATGGTAATCTCCGCGTTTTTTCCAGTCAGACCTCAGAGGCCAGAATGAAAGCAACGGTTAAATGGGTTGATAATGCCATGTTTCTTGGTGAATCCGGCAGCGGTCACGCCGTTGTTATGGATGGCCCTGCAGATCACGGTGGTCGCAACATGGGTATCCGCCCGATGGAAATGCTGCTGCTGGGGCTGGGTGGTTGTACCAGCTTTGATGTGATGAGCATTCTGACCAAACAGCGTCTGGCGGTCAGTGACTGCGTTGCTGAAATTGAAGCTGAACGTGCTGATGCCGTGCCCAGTGTTTTTACCAAAATTCACGTGCACTTCAAGGTGACCGGCCGCGCTCTTAAAGAGTCGGCAGTAGAGCGGGCAGTGAAGCTGTCAGCAGAAAAGTATTGCTCGGCTTCCATTATGCTGGAGCAGGGTGGTGTTGAAATCACTCACAGTTTCGCTGTGATTGAATCTGAGTAAAACCAAATCCGTTCGTGCGGTTGTGTGAGGATGAACTATTGAACAATAAATTGCGGTTGCATGGTTTCAACAATCTGACCAAATCCCTGAGCTTTAATATTTACGATATCTGTTACACCAAAACAGAAAAAGAGCGTCAGGAATATATTGAGTACATCGATGAGTTGTACAGTGCAGATCGTCTGACAAAAATTCTGACAGACGTAGTTGATATCATCGGCGCGAATATCCTTAACATTGCGCGTCAGGATTATGACCCGCAGGGTGCCAGCGTAACCATTCTGGTGGCTGAGCATGAAGTGCCGCCAAGCGAAGACCTGATGCAGGAAAAACCGGGTCCGCTGCGTGATACCGTCGTTGCGCATCTGGATAAAAGCCACGTAACTGTACACACTTATCCGGAAAGCCATCCGCATGGTGGTATCTCTACTTTCCGGGCCGATATCGACGTCTCTACCTGTGGTCTGATTTCACCGCTGAAAGCGCTGAATTATCTGATTCACAGCTTTGATTCTGACATCGTTACCGTCGACTACCGTGTGCGTGGCTTTACCCGTGATGTTGATGGTGTGAAGCACTATATCGACCACAACATTAACTCTATCCAGAAGTATCTGACCGAAGATACCCGCAACGCCTATCAGATGATTGATGTGAATGTGTATCAGGAAAATACCTTCCACACCAAAATGCTGCTGAAGGATTTTGAACTGGATAATTATCTGTTTGGCGAAGGTGTAAAAACCATGGACGCCGACGAGCGCGCCGAGGTGGAAGCCAAGTTGCGCAAAGAAATGCTGGAAATTTTCTACTCCCGCAATATGCCCTAAGGAGGTCGCTGTGCCGGCTTTAATCTGGGGATTGATGCTGGCACAGGCGCTGGCACTGAGTGCCGCCCCGCTGATGGTCTTTGCCGGTGGTATCATCGGCAGTCAGTTACAGCCCGATCCGCGTTTTTCCACACTGCCAGTCGCCGCCATGATTATTGGTACGGCTCTGGCCGTGCTGCCCGCGTCACAACTGGCTGGCCGCTTTGGCCGCCGCCCTCTGTTTTTAACTGCGATGTTGTTTGGTGCTGTAGCGGCTGTTGCTGCAGCCTGGGCGGTGCATGCCCAGTCGTTCTGGGCATTTACCTTCAGTGCTCTCAGCTTCGGGGCGGTTGGCGCTGTCGTACAGCAATTCCGTTTTGTGGCGATGGCAGCAGTACCTGCGGCACAAACACCGCTGGTCGCTGCGCGCCTGCTGCTGGCGGGTATTGCTTCTGCCTTTCTCGGCCCTGAGCTCACCCGGCTGGCAACGTGGTTATCTGAATGGGGCTTTGCGGCGTCCTTCTCCGGTCTGGCAGTCTTTTTTGTACTGGCCGGTGTGGTGCTCTGGTGGTTTATGCCGCGTCAGCAGGCAGAAAGCAGTCAGCAGCACGATGATGTCCGTCCTCTGCAGGAGCTGCTGCAGCAGCCACTGCTATGGCTGGCGATGTTGTCGGCGGCCTGCGCTTACGGCGTTATGGCCTACATTATGACGGCAACGCCGCTGAGCATGACGCAGGGAATGGGCTATGCCCTGAGCGATGCCAAGTGGGTAATTCAGAGCCATATTGCGGCCATGTTTCTGCCGTCGCTGATCTCTGGCCATCTGATCCGCTGGGCGGGTCACTGGTGGATGATTATGACCGGGCTGTTGGTGATGGTGGTGTGCCTGCTTATCGCCTGGTTTGATCAGACTCTGCTGCACTACTGGCTGGGGCTGGTGTTGCTGGGACTGGGCTGGAACCTGCTGTTTGTTGCCGGCACCTCATTGCTGAGCCAGTGTTACCGGCCCGCCGAAGCAACCCGCGTGCAGGGCATTAATGATCTGGCGGTGTTTGGTGCTCAGGCGGTGGGGGCTCTGGCGTCGGGAGCGGTGGTACTGCTGATCGGCTGGCAGGGATTGTTGCTGACCACGGTGCCTGCACTGTTGCTGTTACTGGTGGTGCTGTTGCGGATGCCGCGGACGTCCTTGTCCGCATAACCAGGGGTTGTCTGGTCAGTGTTTGCGCTGATGGCGTTCTGCCGGATCGATGGCTATTTCCTGTGGAACAGGTGAGCGTCCAATCCGCTGCAGGCAGGCGTACAGGCAACCGGCAAGCAGTAAGCCGGCGAGCAGGCTGTATGTAATCATGGTGGTGTCCTCGCTGGTATGACGGGTGAGTTGGCTTGTCAGGTCGTCTCTGAAACAACGAGTAAAGCCTAGTTCCCCTGCTGGTTTGCTGACCGCCGGATGTTTGCCGTGTGGCTGTCTGTTGCCAGTTTTTTTCTCTAATTCTCTGTTTTAAAACGGAAAACTTTTTTGTAACCGACTGGGGCCTGGGTGTTCAGGTCAGAATTGTCCCTGAATGGTCAGGTACCACAAAGGTTTCAGATTCTGATACTGGCGGATGCCATCCTGACGGACAAAAGGGCTGGCGCCCGGAGTAAGGTTCAGGGTTGCAAGTCCGCGCCAGCGGCGATTCCACTGATACTCGGTATACAGATCGAGATTTTGCGCGTCGCTGGTGTCCTGGGTGATGTAGCCATCGGCACTGAGTGGGGCTGGCAGGGTTTGTTCGCTGCCACCCTGTACGCGCCAGCAGATACCGTGCCGCCATGTGTCATTAACGCGTTGTTGCAGGCCGATGCGGGCCATGTAATCCGGCTGGTTTGAGAGGCGGTGGCGGTGGGGCAGTTCGGTGCTGGCCTGCACGTCAGAGCGGTATACGCCGCCGCCCAGTTCCAGACTGAAGCGATGATCGCTGAGTGGAAATTCCATATCCAGCTCTGCACCTCTTAATACGGCATTGCCGCTGCTGTTTTTAGGTCTCAGTACATAAATGTCTGTAATGCCATCGCTGTCTTTTTCCTGACTGCTGGTCTGCAGGATGGCCTGATTGATGATGCGCTGGAAAGCGCGCAGGTAAAGTCCACTGTGACGGTCGGCATGACTGCTGCTGTTGGCGCGGAAATTGTGCTCGTAGCCGATGTCAATATTGCTTACCAGTTCAGCCTCCAGTTCACCGTTGCCTCGCCAGATGGTGTTGCCCTGGCGGAACTCATGGGGAATGCGGTCCGTAATTTCCGGCTCGCGGGTGTTCTGGCTCATGCTCAGACGCAGGCGGCGTTTACTGTCGAGGTGATGCAGCAGGTGAAAGCTGGGTAACCAGTGAGTATCAGTAGAGATGCCGGAATCGCCTTCGGCGCTGAAGGAATCCTGACTGAGTTCATAGGTGCTCATATGAACTCCGGCCTCAAACAGTGTATTGGGGGTCAGCTGCCAGCGGTCGAGAGCAAAGGCACTGAGGCGGTTTTCTTTGTAATCGTAGTTGTAGGGCAGGCCGCTGCGGTCGCTGTTGCTGGTCAGGATGGCATTACTGAGGCTGCCGCTTACGCGCTTCATCTGCTGCATGCTGAGGCCGATGCTCCAGCGGTGTTCGTTACGGGTCTCGTTCAGCTGCCAGCCGAACTGGTAACGGCTGTCATCAATCTGATTGGTCTGAGCGATGCTGGTCGGGTTGTTCTGGCTCAGGCGGGTATCCTGATCAAACTGTTCGGCAACAAAAAAAGCATCAAGCGACAGGTGTTGCCAGTTGAGGCGCATGTTGCCGCCTAAGCGTTGTGTAACACGCTCGCTGTCGCGTTCCGTTCTGGTATCCGTTAGTTGTGGCGCTTGCTGACTGCTTGGGCTGTTCAGCGGGTGCAATCCGCGCAGCTGGTCGTCGTTGTCGGCCTGCAGGTACAGGGCATAGAGGTGTAATGGATGGCGGTCATTGAATAACGTGTCGAAGCTGAGCAGCAGACTGCGGCTCAGCTCACGGTTGTGCTCGCGCCAGTCGTCGTTGCCTGCCGGTGTGCGGCTGAAGCCTTCACTGTCCTGACGGGCGAGGCGGCGTTCGGCGCTGAGGTGCAGTGGCGAGTCGCCACCAATCAATTGTGCTGAGGCGGCCAGCTGGGCATTTAATGCTGCGCCACCGCCACTGACCTGTATCCGGTTATCGCTATAAGCATCGTGCAGCACGACATTGATGGTTCCGGCAGCACCTCCGCCGGCGTCGAGATCGGCGCGGGAATTGCGGTCAATTTCAATGTGGTGCACCAGACTGGCCGGAATCTGACGGGTGTTCAGGCTGCTGTTGCCGGCCCCGCCGAGCAGTGGATGGCCGTTGATCAGCAGGGCCAGATACTGCGAAGACAATCCGTGCAGCTGAATTTCCAGCTCGCCATCCGGCTGCCAGCCAAGGCTGACACCGGGCAGACGCTGCAGCAGGTCGAACAGGGTTTGCGGTGCGTAGTAGCGGAAATCCTCAGCCAGATAGATTTCCTGCGGATAGGCAACGGTATTGAGCGGCTGTGGCAGCGCCCGGGTATGATGGGTGACCAATAGGGCGGCAACCAGCAACAAAGGCTTTAAATGCCAAGTGGTCATGCCACCTTCCCGCATGCTGCTATCTCCCTGAATGAGTTCAACCGTTCTGTACGCAGAGCAGTTTAAAGCCTTTATCCTGCACCATAATTTCAACCTGACGGAATTGCTCGGCCGCCCAGTCTTCGTATGGCAGGTGGCGGTTGGCAACAATCCACATCTGGCCATCTCGGGTCAGATGCTGGCGGGCTTCACTGAACAAGCGGCGGGCAAATTCGTAGTCGGTTTCTTTGCCGAGATGAAATGGTGGGTTACTGAACAGGTAATCGAACTTGCCTTCGATGCTGCTCAGACCATCGCTGGCCAGAATCGCGGCAGGCAGGTTAAGACGTACGCTGTTCAGCTGGCTGCTGCGGATGGCAAAGGCATCGATATCGGCGAGGGTGATATCCAGCGCCGGCTCGGCAGCTTTCATGCTCAGACCAATAACCCCGGAACCGCAGCCAAGATCCAGAAGTTTGCCGTGTGACGGTGCAGGAACATGCTCCAGCAGCAGCGCGGTGCCGGTATCCAGTTTGCCATGGCTGAAGACTCCCGGCAGGGTCAGGTAGGCCTGCTCCTGCCAGTTAAACGACTGGGCCTGCTTCAGCCAGTTAAATTCGTTGTTGGCCCGGAGCTGCAGGTTCCAGAGGCTGCAATGGCGGGCCGAGTCGGTTTTTTCGCTGCTTTCGCTCAGTGCGGCGCAGGCTTTGCCGATGCTTTTACCACCGGCGTCGTTAGCGCCGACGATCCAGCATTCCTGTACCTGAGTGGCAACCAGCTGAAGCAGTGCCAGGGCCTGCTGCTTGGCTTTCGGCCACAGCAGAATGACCTGTTTGTCCGTAATATCCTGTGGCTGCGGAATGGCAAAACGCACCTGCGGTTCCCCCAGCGGCCGGTATGCCTGAGCGGTCAGCCAGTCCCAGGTCAGAACCTGAGCGCCCGTGGTTTTCAGCAGTGTTTGCCAGCCGGCGGGTAAATCGGCTTCCGCACCAATAATCAGAGTGTTGGCGGTAATCAGGTCGGGATGGCGTAACAGTAATTCGTATACAGCAGTGCTCATTCGGGCAGGCTCGTCAGCAGGTCGCGGATGGTCAGGGCCGCCTGGTGGATGTCATCGCCAAGGGTTATCAGACCATGGGCGAGCAGGGCGCTTTGATGGTTCGTGTTATGCCCGCTGACAAATACCGGCAAACCGCCTTCGCGGGCCAGGCGCTGCAACTGACCAAGCTGCATGTCGTTCTGGTCATTGCCAATGTGAAGCACTGCCGCCTGCCAGGGTCTGGCCTGCAGCAGTTCCGTGAGTTGATCCGGGGTCAGCATGCCGCTGAACCAGACCGGATGCAGGCCCAGCTGTTTCAGCAGTATGGCTGACTGTAACTGTTGGATATCGTCTTCCCAGGTGCAGTTTGCTATCAGTATCAGTGGTGACTGCCCGCTGTCCGGATCATCGCCGGTGTTGTCACTTAGCCGCGCTGCCAGACGGGACTGCAGAATTGCAGAGTAAAACCGCAATCTGGCCACTCCCAGTGTCTGGCTGCTGTTGTCGCGCAGATGGTGATACAGCGGTATAAACAGGAAACGCATCGCCACATCAACGGGAAAGAACTGGCCAACTTCGTGGAATAAGTCAGCTACCTGTTGATCGTCAAAATCCTGTACGGACTTATGCAGCCGTTCGCGATAGTGCTGCCACTGTGAAGGTCTGGCCGGCGTGCTGATTGGTGCTTCAGGCAGCTCTTCGCCATTATTGATCATGGCCTGAGCCTGGGAGATGGGGATGCCGCGGTTGAGCAGGGCTACGACCTGGCGGATTAGGCGGATATCCTGCTCTGTGTAGAGACGGTGTCCCTTCGCCGTGCGTTTGGGTGTAATCAGGCCATAGCGCCGTTCCCAGGCTCGCAGAGTGATGGCGTTGACTCCTGTCTCACTGGAGACGATCCGGATCGGGTAATAGGCCATTTGTGAATCGCTTGCGGGGTTTGACATCGCCGGTGGTTCTCCGCTGGCTCTGGTGTTACTGATTCCGGGGTTATAGCGTGCCGGAGTGTGGCTGTGCAAAGTTGTTCAGATTCTATAAGTACTTATACACAAAGTAAAAAAGAGCAATGCAATAAAGCGCCTACTTGACCGCAGGCGGCCTGGAAATTACCTTGGGCGGACTAAAAAATGGAGGCAACCATGGTCAATGACCTGAACGACGAGCAGGGCCCTATCAGTCTGGAATTGTTGAAGAAGGCCGTTGATGCGTCCAATGACGGAATTGTTATCGCAGAGCAGGAAGGTGATGACAATATTCTGATTTATGTGAATAAAGCGTTTGAGCGCCTGACTGGCTACCGTGCCGATGAAATTCTTTATCAGGATTGCCGTTTTTTGCAGGCGGGTGACCGTGATCAGGAAGGGTTGACCACTATCCGCAGCGCAATCAGTGATGGCAAAAGCTCACGGGTTATTCTGCGTAACTATCGCAAAGATGGCAGTCTGTTCTGGAACGAGCTGAGTATCTCTCCGGTTTATAACAGTGAGGATCAGCTGACTTATTACATCGGTATTCAGAAAGATGTAACGGCTCAGGTAGAGTTTGAAGAGCGTGCTCTTAAGGCAGAGCAGGCACTTGCTGAGCTGCGTGCGCAGGGCCGCTGAGTGGTCAGTGCTTGGTAAGCCGTTAGTGCAAATATAAAAAGGGAGCCTGTGCTCCCTTTTTTATGGTTGTGAATAAGTGCGGTAGCGCTTATTTGGCAGCTTCTGCAGCTTTAACGATCATGCCGCGGGCTTCTTCAGCGTTGCCCCAGCCCTGAACCTTAACCCACTTGCCTTTTTCCAGATCTTTGTAGTTTTCAAAGAAGTGAGAAATCTGGTCACGCAGCAGCTGTGGAACATCGTCGATGTCATTTACATCGTTGTAGATCTGAGTCAGCTTCTGGTGTGGAACCGCAACCAGCTTGGCATCGCCACCGGCTTCGTCTTCCATGTTCAGTACGCCAACCGCACGGGCACGGATAACAGAACCTGGCTGTACCGGGTAAGGAGTGACCACCAGTACATCCAGTGGGTCACCGTCGTCGGCCAGTGTGTTTGGGATGTAACCGTAGTTGGCCGGATAAAACATAGGGGTAGCCATGAAACGGTCAACCAGCAGGCAGTCCATGTCTTTATCGATTTCATATTTGATCGGCGCGTGGTTGGCCGGAATTTCGATAACAACGTAGAAATCGTTAGGCAGGTCTTTACCGGCCGGAATGGAGTTGTAGCTCATAGGAGTTTCCCAGGGGTTAATGAACAGAATGCGCGGATTATATCGGCTGGGCCTTGCTCTGTCAGTCTGCCATAAGTATAAAGCGCGTCCGACGTTTACCGATGAGACTCTGGCGCCTAAACTCCCTTAAAGCTTCTGAAATAAGCCCGTGCCTGTTTCTGTTACCCCAGATGTACGGTCCGATGCCGGTTTTGGCCGATGGAACCTGCAGCTGCCAAGTGCTTGCCGGGATTTCTGGTGTGTGGAATGACCCAAATAACCATGTCAAAAATTTCAAGAATTATCAGTCTGTGTGGTGCGCTGCTTGTGTCAGATGCACTGCTGGCGGATGAGTACGACGATTTTGAGCTGGATGCGCCTTTTGTCCTGGATGACGATATACCGGTGGTGCTGACCGCATCCCGCCTTAAGCAACCGCGTGCAGAGGTGCCCGCCAGTGTTACGGTAATTGAGGCCGCCCAGATTGCGGCCTGGGGCGTCCGTACTCTGCCGGAGCTGATGCGCTTTGTGCCGGGCATGAGCATGGGCCATGGCGATGATGAGAATAATGCATCCATCGCCTATCACGCCTCTAACCCCAGCATTATGCGTCGTCTGCAGGTGCTGGTGGATGGTCGCTCGGTCTTCAAGGCGGGGATTGCCTCGGTTGTCTGGGATGATATTCCGGTAGCCATGGAGGATATTCTGCGTATAGAGGTCACCCGTGGCCCGAACGCGGCCAGTTACGGTGCAAACTCCTTTTTGGGTGTGATCAATATCGTCACCAAGCATCCGGGAGATACCTTGGGTACCCGTGTGCGCTACCGCAACGGTAATAATGGCGTGGACGATGCTTTTGTCAGCTACTCGGGGGAGAGTAATCAGAACAGCTACCGTATTTCCGCGCAGATTCGCGCCGATGATGGTTATGACGGACGTTATGCCCGCAATGGTGATGATGACTACCGTGACAGTAAACGTCATGGCTTTATAACCGCCTACTTCAACCGCCCGGTGGACAGCACAACCCAGCTGAATATGCAGGCATCACTGAAGCAGGGGCACACTGATATCCGCAGTGAGTCTTATGAACAGGATCCACCGGATCAGGAAACCCGGCAAGGTTATTTGTGGACGCGGTTGCGCAAAGAATTCAGCACCGATCACAGCTCTCACCTGCAGGCTTACTGGCAGATTGATAATCGTCGGCAGCTCAGTGCAGCCTGTTTACCAGTGGTGGGGCTAGATCCGGGATTATTCGCGTTGTATCAGGATAATCCGCAGTGGGCGAATGCCGTCGTGCTGCTGAGTTATCTGGCAGATCGTCCAGAAGACAGTAATAACAATGACATCCCTGATATACAGGAACTTTATGCCGGAATGGGAAGTGGTTTTCTGACACCCCAGGTTCTCAAGCAAACATTGGGCGGTAATGCTCTAATCAAGAAGTCTTTTATAGAGGAACTGGGTTTTTCCCCGGAAGATCTGGATATTACTCAGGAACAGCTGAACAGTGCCGGAGATATTTACCAGAATGGTTTTAACGGCAGTGATTTTTCTCAGCTGAAGGACAGTACCTGTGGCGATACCCGGCGGGAAATGCGTGAAGAGCGCTACGATATCGAATGGCAGGATACGGTACAGTGGAGTGACACTTTCCGTACCGTTTCCGGCGCCAGTTTCCGTCGCGATCAGGTTGATTCAGAAACCTATTTCAACGGTAAAGTACATAACGATACCTACCGTTTGTTTGCCAATGCCGAATGGCGGATGACGTCATACCTGCTGCTGAATGCCGGCGGTATGTACGAAATGGAAGATACCAACGACAACGCATTTTCACCGCGAATAGCCCTTAACTGGTTGCTGGCGCCACAGCACAGTATTCGTCTGGTGTATTCCGAAGCAGTACGTTCACCAGATTTACTGGAACAAGAACCTGAGTATTCTGTTCGGGTTTCTGGGCTGACTACGAATTATCTGAACCTCGATAGTAGCCGGCTTTATGTGAATCAGCCCCCTGATTCGCGCGATCTTCAGCATGAAAAAATTGCCAGTACCGAGCTTGGTTATTACGGGAAATTCTCGGCTCTGAACCTTGAACTGGATGTTAAGGTCTATCAGGACAGGTTGACTCAACTGATATCGGACCATATTGCCCTGAATTCTTTATCGGTTGAGTCGGATACTAAGATGAATGTCAATGGCGCCGAAATGCAGTTACAATGGCAGGCTGACAGCCATAACTGGTTCTGGATGACTGCAGCTTATATTGATGCGGATGTAACTCTTGGCGATACCTCCGAACTGACAGAAAAACAGCGTCGCTCACTGTCCGTGGTCGAGCTGCGGCAGACTGCGAAAGATAATCTGGTGATGAGCTGGCATCATCAGGGTGAAGACTGGAGTCTTACCGCTTCGCATTTCTGGCTGGATGCTTATAACGGCTCCAATCGTTATCGGCGTTATGAAATTAATACCAGAAAAACATGGTCGATCGGGCGTTATCATCCGTGGGCCGGTTTTTTTGTACAGCATCTGATCGATGATAATTCCCTGACTTATGCCGATCAGCGTTATTCAACCCGCGACTTGTATTACTTTCAGGTAGGGCTCGATTTTTAATGGATTTCTGTTGCAAGGATGCACACAAACTTTATCGCTGGCTTGCGGCATGTTTACTCACATGTTTGCTGGCGCTTCCTGTACAGGCTGACAATACCCAGATTGCATTTGTTGTTCATGAGAAGCTGCCCTCCGTTGAACAGTTACTGCAAAAAACGGCTGAGCGTCTGGATATTACAGCGGAATTACGTCTGCTGAATAATCCGCCGCCCACTGGCTGGCAATCTTATGCTGCGGTTGTTCTGGTTGGTCCTCAGGCTCTGGAAGCCTGGTCTTTTGCTGAAAGCCCTCCTGCGGTTGCTGTGTTTGTCAGCCGTGATGCGGTTGCAGCCGTCAGTTCGAAGCTGGCTTCCGCGTTGTACCTCGAACCTCCGCTGAAGCGACAGATCGCTCTGGCTAAAAGTATTCTTGGTGCAGACCGCCCGCTGGGGATTCTGATGCAGGATAAATCGGAGTGGAAAAACTCCGGGCTGTCCTCGCTGCCTTTACAGCAATCACTGGTTACACCGTACTTCGTTGATCAATACGAGAATCTTAATCGTGCTTTGCTGGATCTGTTAAAAAACAGCCACGCACTAATTGGTACGTACGATACCGAACTGTACAGCTCGACCAATATCAAAAATATTCTGATTACGGCTTACCGGCAGAATAAACCCTTAATCGGTCCCTCCAGTGCCTATATCAAGGCTGGGGCGCTGGCGACGACATACAGCGATATTGATGATGTTGCACATCGCCTCAGTGAAATGCTTCTGACCGGCCTGAAAGAACATGTATGGCCTGACGCAGATTATAATCCCTACTTTAAAGTCCGTTATAACCAGCAGGTTGGCCGCTCCCTGAATCTGCTGCTGCCCGATGCGGAACCTCTGGCGTCACAACTGACAAAAGATGAGAGGGAGCACTGATGAGCCTCAGGCAGTGGTCAATCCGGCGGAGAATCCTGCTGGTAGGGACCGTGCCGGCTCTCATTGTTGTTCTGCTGTTAACCACTTATCACATGGTTAACCGCTGGTCGGATATCCGCAAAGAAAATCAGAGTATTGCCCGTATCGTGCTGGAAAATATCGGTGTTACAGCGGAATACCCGATTATTTCCGGCAATTACGAATTACTCTTCCCTTTGGTTCACGCCGCATTATCGCAACCAGCGATTGTCTCGATCCGGATTCACGACGCTGCCGGGCGGGTATTGCTGGATAATCAGACAGAACGGTTTGCTGAAGTACCTGCAGAAGATATCCGTTATCTGCGCTATGACATTGTCCGTCAGGTGCAGAGTCTGGATGAGTTTTCTGAATTTGGTGATGGCTCTACCGAGGCTAAAACACTGGGCTATATCCGTCTGGGTATGGCAGACACCTTTACCCGTGACCGCGAAATATCCATTCTGCGTCAGTCATTACTGGTCGGGCTTGGCGTTGTGTTGTTGGCTTTTTTCATCGGCCGTGCTGCCTCTCTGTCGATCATTCCTTCTCTGGAAAAACTGTCACTGTTTATTGCCAGACTGGCTAATGGCAATTCCAATGAGCGTATAAAAGTTGATGATGGTGCTGAAATCGGCCACCTTCAGGTGAATGCCAACCAGTTAGCACAGTCACTGCAACAGGCCGAAAAAGATCAGCAAAGCTATACCCGGCAACTGATGAGGGAACAGCAGAAAACCCAACAGGCAAGTCGGGCGAAGAGTGAGTTTCTGGCAATGATGAGCCATGAATTACGCACGCCATTAAATGGTGCTATCGGTATGCTGCAGCTGCTGGATCAGGATATCAGCCGGGAAGAGTTTAATGACTATAAACGTACAGCCGATCAATCGCTGACGCACCTGACGCAACTGCTGGAAGATGTTCTGGTGGTGGTCGACACCGAGAAAAATAAACTTCCGGTAGTATTTAAAGAACAGAAACTACCTGATGTGCTGAATAACCTGATTCAGGATTTTTCACATCGTGCACTGGATAAAGAGCTGTCGCTGGTGGTTGATTACGACACCGAGTTACAGCGGAATGCAATTCGCTTTGATCCTTCGCTGGTGCGCCAGGTTGTGCGCCATCTGGTTGATAACGCCATTAAGTTTACTGACAGTGGTATGGTCGTTGTGCAGTTGCAACTGGTTAAAAATAATAACCATGACTGGCTCAGCATCAGTGTCACAGACACCGGTATTGGTATTCCTGAGGATCATAAACAGCGCGTGCTGGAAGCGTTTGCTCAGGTTAACTCTTCTTTTAACCGGCGCCATGCCGGTGTCGGTCTTGGCCTGACTATTACTCACCATATCAGCCGGATTCTCGGTGGCCATATAGAAATCAGCGATGGCATTAACGGCGGAACCCGGGTGTTGGTGGATTTTCCTCTGGGGCACTCGCCAGAGAGTGAAGCCGTTGAGCCCCAGGGAGTAGCCCATGGCTTACGCACCCTGATCGTGGAAGATAACCCGGTTAATTCCAAAGTGGCGGAAAAAATGCTGCTGAAAGTCTGCCCACAGATGCAGATCAACAAAGTCAGCTCCGGAGAGGAATCGCTGGAACGGGTAAAAACCCAGCAGTTTGATCTGATTCTGATGGATTGCCAGATGCCCGGGCTCGACGGTTTTGAAACAACCAGACGCCTGCGTGAATCCGGACTAACCACCCCGATCGTCGCCTGCACCGCCAATACCACTGATCAGATTCAGGACAAATGCCGGGCAGCAGGGATGGATGATTATCTGGCCAAACCGCTGAAAGTTGCCACGGTAGAGGCGATGGTTAATAAATGGCTGCAGCGTACCAGCCAGGAATGCTGAACAGAGGATTGCAGCTATAAAAAAGCCCGCTCTTGCGGGCTTTTTTCTGTCTGTGTCTGGCTCAGATCAGGCGTGGTAACGGACAACGGTTTCCACTTCATCGGCCGATCCCATTACTACCGAAACGCGCTGGTGAATACTGGTTGGCTCAACCGCCATAATATCTTCAAAGGCGGTCGATGCCTTACCGCCAGCCTGCTCGACCAGCATGCTCATCGGATTGCCTTCGTACATCAGACGCAGTTTACCGGGCTTTTGTGGTTCACGGCTGTCGTAAGGGTACATAAAAATACCACCACGGGTCAGGATGCGGTGAATTTCGGCAACCATCGAGGCGATCCAGCGCATATTGTAACGCTTGCCCAGTGGACCTTCTTCACCAGCCAGCAGATCTGCCACGTAGTTTTGCATCTGCGGCAGCCAGAAGCGCTGGTTGGACATATTAATCGCGAATTCTTTGGTGGTAGCCGGAACCTGAACGTTCTCGCGCTGCAGGAAAAATTCACCAACGCGCGGATCAAGGGTAAAGGTATGGGTACCGTTACCTGTGGTCAGTACCAGCAGAGTAGAGGGGCCGTACAGAACATAGCCGGCAGCAACCTGTTGTTTACCGCTTTGCAGGTAAGTGGCTTCGTGGGTGGCATCGTCATTGGCTGATGCTTTCAGAATGGAGAAGATGGTGCCGACGGTGACGTTCACATCGATGTTGGATGAACCATCCAGAGGATCGAACAGTACCAGCAGCTCACCGTCCGGGTTGCAGGCCACCGGGTCGGCTTCTTCTTCACTGGCCATGCCTTTGACTTCCGGCATGCCTTTCAGGCAGTACTTGATCAGATCGTTGGAGATAACGTCGAGCTTCTTCTGGCACTCACCTTGTACGTTTTCCTGCTCTGCACTGCCGAGAACACCGGCCAGAGAGCCCATATGTAAACGGTAGGCGATATCTTTACAGGCAACCATCAGTCCGTCGATGACGGCCACCAGAGCCTGATCATCGCAGTGGTGGTCTAAAAAAGTCCGTAAGCGCTGCATCTTGTCTTCCCCAAAGGTCGGAATCTGTTCAAATTGCGGCGCATACTACCTTAATTGCCAGCGGATTTCAGCGCCGCTGTCAGGAAAAGCCGGATGAGGATCTGCCCGTATGGAATAAACGGCTCCGCCGGAAAGGCCATTCTCTCAGGCCCTATCTTCTTTAAACCGTGTTAAAAGCCCCCGGTGCTTGGGTGCAGAGAGCGTTATCAGTACACTAGCCGCCTGACTGATTGATCTGGACATGACAGAAACTATGCGTCTGCACATTCTCGGTATTTGCGGCACCTTTATGGGCTCTCTGGCACAGCTGGCCAAACAGCTCGGGCACGAGGTTTCCGGCAGTGATGCCGGCGTTTATCCTCCGATGAGCGATCAGCTCGAAGCCGCTGGCATTGTCCTGAGCGAAGGCTTTGATCCGGCCAATATTCCCGCCGACACCGATCTGGTGATTATCGGCAACGCCATGTCGCGCGGTAATCCCTCGGTTGAGTATGTACTGGATCGCGGTTTGCCTTATATGTCCGGCCCGCAGTGGCTGGGGCAGTATGTGTTACGCGGTCGCTGGGTAGCGGCGGTATCCGGTACCCATGGCAAGACCACAACCAGCAGCATGCTGGCCTGGATTCTCGAATACGCCGGGATGAAACCCGGCTTCCTGATCGGCGGCGTGCCGCAGAATTTTTCGGTGTCAGCCCGTCTCGGTGATTCGCCGTTTTTCGTCATCGAAGCCGACGAATACGACACCGCGTTTTTCGATAAACGCTCGAAATTTGTTCATTACCAGCCACGTACGCTGATTATGAACAACCTCGAATTTGACCACGCCGATATATTCCCGGATCTGGCTGCCATTGAGCGCCAGTTCCATCATCTGGTGCGTACAGTGCCGGCCAATGGCCAGATTGTGCTGCCTGCCGGTGAAGAAGCTCTGGAACGGGTGCTGGCGCAGGGCTGCTGGACGCCGGTAGTACGCTTCAGTGAGCAGGACGACGCAGACTGGCAATGGCGTCTGGATGCGGCTGATGCCTCGGTGTTCAGTCTGCGTCACGTTGCTGCTGGGAGCGGAGAGAGCGGGGCCGGCGATCAGGCGGCTCAGGTGCGCTGGAATCTCACCGGTTTACACAATGTCAGTAATGCCATTGCCGCCATGCTCGCCGCCCGTCATATGGGCGTTACACCGCCAATCGCTGCCGCCGCACTGAGTGAATTCGCCTCGGTGAAGCGCCGTATGGAGCTGGTGGGTGAGACTTCCGGCATTCAGGTTTACGACGATTTTGCTCACCATCCGACGGCCATAACCACAACGCTCGAAGGTGCCCGTGCGCGTCTGCAGCAGGAAAATCCGCAGGGCCGCATTCTGGCGGTGCTGGAGCCACGTTCGAACACCATGAAACTGGGTGTGCATAAATCCGAGCTGGCTGCGTCGGTTGATGCGGCGGATCTGGCGTTCTGGTTTCAGCCGGACAACATTGACTGGTCACTGGCCGAGGTGGCTGCCGCCAGCCGCATTGCCGGCCAGAGTTTTACCGATCATCAGGCGCTGATCTCCGCGGTTGTCGCCGCGGCCCGCCCCGGTGACCGTATTGTGGTGATGTCGAACGGCAGCTTCGCCGGTATGCCGCGTAAATTGCTGGCAGCGCTGCAGCAGCGTGAGGGCAGAGTATGAGTTCGCGCATTTGTGTCGCCATTACCGGCGCCTCCGGCAGCCTGTATGCGTTGCGGCTTATTGAGGTCTTGCTGGCTGCTGGCGGGCAGGTGGATGTGATTGTGTCGAAAGCCGCGCAGCTGGTATTCGCCACCGAAACGCCGCTGGCCCTGCCGGGCAATCCCGCCGCTCAGGCAACTTTTTTACAACAGTATTTTCAGGTGGATGATACGCGGCTGCGGGTGTTTGGCCGCGAAGACTGGATGGCGCCCTGGGCTTCAGGTTCCGGTCAGCCCGGCCCGCTGGTGATCTGTCCGTGCTCCACGGGTACGTTGTCAGCCATTGCTACCGGTGCCAGTAATAACCTGATTGAGCGTGCCGCCGATGTGGCGCTGAAAGAACGGCGCAAGCTGATTCTGGTGCCGCGTGAGACGCCGTATTCAGAAATTCACCTGCAGAATATGCTGACGCTGACGCGCATGGGCGCGGTAATTCTGCCGGCCAGTCCGGGTTTTTATCATGAACCGCAGAGCATTCAGGATTTAATCGATTTTATTGTCGCGCGTATTCTCAACCAGTTGGGCATCGAACAGCAGCTGATGCCGGCCTGGGGCAAGGATAACGTGCCGCAGTAGTGGCATTATCCGGCAAACCGGTGCGCGCTGTGCGCTGACCACCGGGATACATTTCAGAACGTTTAATTATCAGTGATTGGGGAAGTAAGCATGAACGAGCAACAACCAGAGGCACAGGAAGTGGATTACCCGAAATGGATTGGCCTGGGTTTTATTGCCGGTATTGTCGTCGCCGTGCTGGCGCTGGAATATTATGGTTTCATTGCTCATCCGTCCGAGCAGGACAGTGCGGTGGTGGATGAATTCCGCTTACTGGCGATCACGCCGGAAAGCGATCTGAAAATTTCCCAGAAAGACTCTGGTAAAACAGCATTCTGCGTTGGTGGTTACCTGTTGCTGCGTCCGGATAATGGTAAAGAAGTAGCCGGCATTCTGGTTGATCAGAAAAACCGTGGCATTCATTGCCGTCACAGCATGAATGCCCAGGCCGACCGTGACACTGCAGGCAGTAATGCGGCCGCCGACAATACCGCCGACGGCGACACTGAAGCAGCCCCGGGCGAGACCAGCACGGCACAATAATAAAAATAATACTCAGCAGATAAATTATGCATTCTCTTTTCTCACCTTCTTTCGTGCGGGTCTGTTCTTTCTGTCAGGCGCGCGCGCGCCATATGCTCTGCGCGGCTGTTTTATGTGGCGCGGTCTTGGGCAGCAATCACAGCCTTGCCGCACTGAATGATCTTGATAACGACGGTATTGCCGATCATCTCGATACCGACCGCGATGGCGATGGCGTATCCAACTTCCTGGAACAGGCGGCGGGTACAGACCCCGACGTTGCCGACCAGACCGATGTGGATAATGACGGTATTCCGGATGCCATTGACGACGACTGGGATAACGATGGGGTGGTGAACCGCAAGGATGACTTCCCGCAGGACGGCAGCGAATGGCTGGATACCGACCGCGATGGTGTTGGCGATAATGCCGACCGCGATATTGATAACGATGGCATCCGTAACGACCTCGAAGTACAGCTGAATTACGACCCGCGCGACAGCCGCTCAACTCCGGTTGACCGTGACGGTGACGGCTGGCCGGATTTGCTCGATACCGATATGGACAACGACGGTGTTGATAACGCCGAAGATGCCTTTCCGCTGAATGCCAAAGAATGGGCCGACCTGGATGGTGATGGTATCGGCGATAACGCCGACCCTGATCTGGATAACGATGGCGTGAGTAACGAGCTGGAACTCAGGGCCGGTACTGACCCGCGTGACCGCGCCTCGGTGCCGCCGGATCTCGACCGCGACGGCATTCCGGATACACTCGATGATGATATGGATGGCGATGGCGTTGCCAATGCGCAGGATCTGTACCCGCAGGATGCGCGCGAATCCGCCGACACCGATGGTGATGGTGTACCGGATAATCAGGATGTGGACGCCGATGGCGACGGTATTCCCAATGTGTTTGAGATGCATCTGGGCACCGACCCGCTGGATGCTTCGAGCAAACCGGCGGACGCCGACAACGACTCCATGCCGGACACCTTCGACACCGACCGCGACGGTGATGGTACCGAAAACCGTTTTGACGCCTTCCCCGATGATAAAAACGAATGGCGTGATACCGATGGCGATGGCATAGGCGATAACGCCGACCCTGATCGTGATAACGATGGCTTCAGTAATGACATTGAACAACAGGCCGGCAGCGATGACCTTGATCCGCGGAACAAACCGGCGGATCTGGATCAGGACGGTATAGCCGATGTGGTTGATGCCGATATCGACGGCGATGCCATTGCTAATGAGCTGGATGCCTTCCCGCTGGACCGCAGCGAATGGGCCGACTTTGACGGCGACGGTATTGGCGACAACAGTGATGCCGATATGGATAACGACGGCATCGGCAACGAGTTTGAACGCACGCTGGGCTTTAATCCGATGGATGCGGCCAGTGTGCCGTTCGACCTCGATGGCGACGGCATTCCCGATGCCCTCGACAGCGACCTTGATGGCGATACCTTAGGCAATGCCATCGATCGTTTCCCGCGTGACCCGCTGGAGTGGAACGATATCGACAACGACGGCATCGGCGATAACAGCGATCCGGACCGCGATGGTGATGGTATCCGCAATGATCATGAGTTGCTGGCCGGTACCGATCCGGCGGATGCTGCCTCGGTGCCTGCCGACCTTGATGGCGACCGTCTGCCGGATGTCATCGATGACGATATGGACGGTGACGGCCATCTGAACGAGGCGGATGTCTTTCCGCGCAACCCACGTGAATGGGCTGATCTGGATGGCGATGGCACGGGCGACAACAGCGACAGCGATATCGACGGTGACGGCATCCGTAATGACTGGGAAGTGCAGTTAGGCTTCGATCCGCGTGATGCGCAAAGCAAACCGGCTGATCTCGACGATGATGGCATTCCCGACGTGCTCGACAGCGATATGGATGGCGATGAGGTGGCTAACGCCGCCGATGCTTTCCCGCGTGACGTCAGCGAATGGGCCGATATGGACGGTGATGGCACTGGCGATAACAGCGATGACGATATTGACGGTGATGGCATCAGCAACGACTACGAAGTGGCGATGAACACCGATCCGCACGATGCACGCAGCACGCCGGCCGATCTTGACCGCGATGGCATTCCCGATGCGCTGGACGATGACCGGGATGGCGATGGTCATCTTAACGAGGCCGATGTTTTCCCGGATGACCGCCGAGAATGGGCGGATCTGGACGGCGATGGCATCGGCGATAACCGCGACCCGGACCGCGACGGTGATGGCTATGCCAACAGCGTCGAGCTACAGGAAGGTACAGACGAATGGTCTGCGACCAGCTTCCCTGACCACGAGCCGCCGGTTCTCGACTATGTGCGCTGGTCTGCGACGGAGCCAACTCTGGTGCAGGGCATGGCCTATGACGACGGTATGGGGCTGGCGCGTATCTGGTTGCAAAGCCCGGCCGGAGATATATGCGAAGGTGAAATTATTTACACCGGCCACTTCCGCGTGCCCTGTGCGCTTAAAGCAAACAGCGAACGCTGGCAGCTGCTGGCGGAAGATAAGGCAGGAAATCAGACAGAACAGTGGCTGGGCAGCAGCGACTGAGGCCGATTGTTCTGCCTGCCTATCACTACAATAAACTACAAGACCGACGTTTAGCCCGGCGCAGACTGGGCTAGGCTGAAACAGATGCCTCTGGCATGTGTTTCAGCATTTTTCAGGGAAAGGTCATGTCGCTCAATTGTGTGTTCTGTAATAAACCGGTCTTTGGTCTGGGTGGATTGACGGTTCCGCTTAAGGGACCGGCCCATCAACAGTGTTTTCAGGCGTACAACGTGCTGAAACGCACCTTTCAGAAGCTGGATATTACCGCGCTGAATGATGATGAATTACGGGATCTGAAGGATCTGGTGCTGGCCGAAGAGAATGATCGTCGCCGCCAGAATGAGCCTGACGGCGATGATATTGAGCTGTTTTAAGCGGACAGGGTCAGGATCAGGGCTACAGCCTGAACTTTAACAGCAGCGCGTTAAGCTGTTCCGCCAGCCGCGCCAGCTCCTGACTGGATGCATGGGTCTGGTTGGCACCGGCCGATGTCTGGAACGACAAATCACGGATAGCGACCAGATTCTTATCCACTTCACGGGCAACCATTGCCTGTTCTTCCGCTGCGCTGGCAATGTTCAGATTCTGCTCGTTGATGTTGCTGATCAGGCCGGTAATTTCTCCTAATGATGTTCCTGCTTCGTTGGCCATTTTCAGTGTATTCATGGCCCAGCGGTTGCTGTTTTCCATATTAACGACCGCAGCATCGGTGGCAGTCTGTACCGTCTGGATCATGCGTTCGATTTCTTTGGTGGATTCCTGAGTACGGTGCGCCAGAGCCCGGACTTCATCAGCGACCACAGCAAAGCCCCGGCCTGACTCTCCGGCACGGGCTGCTTCAATGGCGGCATTCAGTGCCAGCAAATTAGTCTGTTCAGCGATGGCGCGGATAACATCAATCACCTGGCCAATGTCTTTTACGTTACCTGCCAGTGCCGAAATGCCATCCGCGGTATTGCTGATCTCACCCGCCAGCTGGTCAATGGTGCGGATGGTTTCATCCAGCGTGTTCTGCCCCTGGCGGGCCTTGTCATTGACCTGCTCGGAATTGGATGACGTGGTACTGGCACTGTTCGCCACTTCATCCACGGCTACGGTCAGTTCGTTAACGGCCGTGGCTGCCTGCTCCAGCTGAGCGCTCTGCTGGTGGACGATTTCACTGGATTCGTTAGTCACTACACTGAGTTCTTCCGAGGTGGTGGATAACTGCTGTGAAGAATCGGCGATATGGTTCAGCGTGTTGCGCAGTTGTTCCTGCATCTGGTGCATGGCGGCCATCATGTCTGCGGCTTCGTCACTCCCATGGTCGCTGATGCGGTGGCTCAGATCGCCACTGGCGATGCGCTGTGCCGCGCTGACGGCGTTTTCCAGTGGGGTAACAATGCTCTGGCTGAACAGGCTGGCGAGAATAATCACCGCCAGCAGCGCCACACCAATAGCAATATAAATGGCCATGCTGGACGTGCTGTAAGTTGTGGCTGCATTGGTTACAGCGTGGTTGGCTACCTCACCTTCGTAGCGGGCAAGATCGTTCAGTGCTTCGGTAATGCCGATACTCAGGGCATCAATATGTTGTACGCGCAAGCGCTGCACGGCTTCCATATCACCCTTGGCAACCAGACCCAGCAGCTGCTGCAGGCGCTGATCGTATTCGTTTTTATCAGCGATGATGCCGTCTAATTTTTGTCTGGCTTCGGGCGTATCTGCGCGGCCTTTCATATCCGCTTCGGCGGCTTTATAGCTTGTGGTCACTTCGGCCAGACGGCGGCTGAACTGGTCGCTTTGCTCTTTCGTCTGGCTGTTGACCAGGTTGACGGCATACAGACGGGTGTAGAGGAAATCGCGGCGCATCTCGCCGATCCCTTCAACCTTGGGCAGGCTTACCTTACCCAGCATGTTGATGCTGTTGTTCAGCTGGCTGAGTTGTTGGGTGGCAAACAGACCGAGTGCAAGGGTGATAAGGCCCAGAAGGCCAAAGAAAAGCATTGCACGTTTGGCAACGCGCATATTTCTTAACATCGTGTTCTCCGTTTTCTCTGAAGTAATGAACCGTCCAGGCCGCGGATTGGTATTAATAGAATGGCTGGGCGGGAAAGGTGAGAACTTAATGTTAGATTACTTTTTAGGATCTGCCTGATCGTTTTGCGCAAGGGATTGTGTCGCTGCTGGCGGAGATCGCAGGGCAGGTTCCGGCGTATCAGGATGTGTATAATTGCCCCCCTTGTTCACTGGCTGCCGGAGAGTGTGATGTTGATTGAAAATACCTCGGATCTGATTGTCCGTACGGAACAGCGCCAGTTGCCATCGGGAGTACCTGTGGATCTGGCTGGCCTGCAGAATGGTACGGTGCTCGCTATCGGTGCGGATGCCCTGGCTTTGTATCGTTCGTTCGAAGCCGTGGGGGATGCTCTGGGGAATGGTCTGATTGCCAGTGTTACTTTGCCATGTACCCTGGCCGCAGAAGATGGCTGCTTTGTGCTGGAGCACCGCGCCGGTTATGTCGGGCTGGCGGGCGGCTTTGTGCTGTTAATTACCCTGAACGATGTGCAGCTGTTCAGCAGCAAAGAGGATGCTTTGCGTAACCGCAATGAGATTGCCCGTTTATCGCTGGCTCATTGAAAACAGCTGTGAACCTGCCGCCGCTCAGCGGCAGGTTGTGTGCGCTTACGGACGCTGGTACAGCGCTTCCAGCGTGGTTTTAGCCAGCGCATGGCCATTAAGGTAATAACCAATCAGTGCACCGGAGCTGTCTGGTGCCAGATCCAGCTTGTCTGTGTTTAAAGCAAATACTGTAAATTGATAACGGTGAGCTTTATCGCCTTTGGGCGGGCAGGCACCACCAAAACCAGGGACGCCGTAATCGGTACGGCTTTCGGTGCTGCCTTCTGGCATGGTATTGCCACTGGCACCGGTTTTCAGACTGGTGACATCCGCCGGAATATTAAACGCCAGCCAGTGCCACCAGCCGCTGCCGGTCGGGGCATCCGGATCATAGGCTGTGATGGCAAAACTTTTGGTGCCCTCCGGGGCGCCGCTCCAGCTCAGCTGTGGCGACAGATTGCCGCCTTCGCAACCAAAACCATTGAACTCCTGTGCTTTGGGCATCGGCGTGCCGTTGCTGATGTCGCTGCTCTGTACCCGGAATTCGGCCAGAGCACTCTGGCTCCACAGAGTGGCGGCGGACAGCAGTATTAATATCGGCTTCATCGTTATCTCCTTTGAGTCTGTTTGGATGTTCACAGCTTACGTCAGAGGTGAGGCTGCAGTACGCCTCAAACGGTCAAGGTTGAGCCTGAAACCACCGTTTGCCGGATCAGGGTGTCAGCCGTCTGGCTGTGGCGCAGCTCGGCCGGGCTGGTACCAAAGCGTTCACGGAAGCGCTCACTGAAACGCGATGCCGAGCGGTAACCACAGGCGTCAGCGACCTGCTGGACACTGAGGCTGCTGGTTTGCAGCAGGTTCAGGCCCTGCACCAGCCGCAGCTGGCTGAGCAGATCGCGGAAGCTGTGCTGTTCGTCGGACAGCTTACGTCTGAGGGTCGATTCACTGACCGCCAGACGCTGGCAAACATCGCTTATTTGCCAGTCGTGGCTCAGGTCTTCACTGACCACAGCCTGTACGCGGCGGCTGAAATGTTGCTGCAGACCACTGCGCAGTTCTGCACTGTAGCCCAGCTCAAGCAAACGCAGAGTGATTTCACGACGCCGCGCCTGCAGCAGTTGTTGTGGGTCAGACAGTTGCGGCTGTATCTGCAGCCACTGTTGCATCAGGGTCAGCAATAGCGGGTCTGAGCTGAAATGCTGTAACTCACGGCGCACCGGACCGCGTCCCAGTGGCAGTAAGTCATCCGCCGGCAGGCTGATCACCCAGGCCAGATACCGGCAATGCTCGTCGGGCTGATTGGTAAAGGTAAGCTCACAGCCGGCCGGAATCAGCAACATTTGTCCGGCAGGCAGATTCAGCGGCTGGCCGGGAGCCGGTTGCAGTTGCTTTTCGCCCTGCAGTATCAGCATCAGGCAGGGCTCGGCAAAAGGCACCCGGCGCAGGCTTTGTGGCATGCGTGTGCGGAAGGGCAGGATCAGGCCATTATCATTGGCAACTGGCTGCAGCAGCAGGCTGTGTAACAGAGCAGAGAG
>NZ_JAJAEL010000006.1:348947-448659 GCF_020447205.1 Thalassolituus alkanivorans | reverse complement strand
AAAAAAAACGGGCGCCAGGCGCCCGCTTTCAGGTTGCAGCAGCTCAGGCTTACAGTGCCCAGCGCAGACCGGCAGCGAAGGAGTTTACTTCGGTTGTGACTTCACCGTGCAGGCGGGCACCCGCCGTCAGCAGATCGTTCTGATCAATATCACGCTTCTGCGTCAGGGTGTGCTGATAGCCCACGTCCAGAGTCATGGCTTCGGTCAGTCCGTAGCTCATACCCAGAGAGATGGCTTTGTAATCATCAAAGGCAAAATCGATCTTGGTTTTGTCTTTGTCGATCGGCGTCATATCCAGAGCGAAACCACCACGCAGCGTCAGCTGTGGGCTCAGCTTGTAGTTAGCGCCCAGAGCAAAACGCTGGGATTCACTCCAGTCGTAAACCTGTGGCTCGGCAGCCAGCATGGCGACGGTGCTGTTGGTGCTTTCCACCTGCAGTTTGTCGAAGCGCGACCACTTGGTCCAGGAAGCGTCCGCCTGCAGCGACAGGTCGCCGAGCTGGTGGAAGTAACTGATGTTCGCGGTTTCCGGCGTAACAAACTGCACGCGGCCATCGGCTTTGGTGTTCTCAAGGCCGGCCAGACCGGTGAAGCCTGAAGCGGCGGCCGGGAATTCCACCGTTGCACTGCCGGTCAGCTCATGGGCGATACGGGTGCGGTAGTTCAGACCCAGACGACTGTTGGGGGTGAACTCAACCAGAGTACCCAGGCTGAAACCGAAGGCTGTGTTGTGGCCTTCCATCACGAAGCTGCCGTCGTAGGTGTTGTTGCCCAGCTCTGCAGGGTTAATGCCCAGGCTATTGCAGGTGGAGGCATCAAGCCCACCTAAACACAGGGCTGCAGTATTGACCGCCAGGGCCGTTTTGGCATTCATATACTGAGCAATAATACTGCCGCCAATGCTGACTTTTTCGTGTACACGGAAGGCCAGTGACAGGCCGGCGTCGATACCGGTGATTTCGCTTTCCGTTGTCTGATAACGGGCGATGGAGTCATCACCGAAGTCGGTGCCGGTAGCGTATGGAGCGTTAATAAAAGCACCGGCAGAGAAGCCTTCGCTCAGACTACGGACAAAATACAAGGTTGGCAGAAAATCGAGGTTATCCGCTTCGGCATCTTCACCGCTAATCGGGATGCTGCCGTCGCCGGTTTCAGCACTGCCTTTCAGTTCTGAGCGTACAGAAATAGCCGCTAGGTTGATGGCCAGCTCGTCACGTACCAGCAGCATAGCCGCCGGACTGTAGTAAGCGGCGGAAGCATCGCTGGCTGAGGCTGCACCACCGGAGAAAGCATCTCCCAGGCGCAGGGCGGATTGTTCGTCGACATAGTAGCCCTGGGCGAATACCGGGCTGATGGCCAGCAGAGTACCCAAACCGGCGCAGGCTGTTGCGATGGTTTTAGCAAGGGGTTGGCATTTCATGTTCGTCTCCATCCAATATTGGTCTTTTTATTAGCAATTCAATATCGGGACTAAGGTACATAAATGCCGGGTGATTGCCAAACTGAAATTTTGTCTGACAATCCTGTACTGCAGACGCAGGAGTCGGTTCAGGATAGGAATACGGCTGGTTCTGAGATTAATAACAGCAATGTTCAGCGGCTTTGCTGCTGACTATCGGGAATGGATAAAGGCAGTGCACAGCTGCGGTTCCTGCCCTGATCTTTGGCCAGATACAGCGCTTTATCAGCCTGTTGGTAAAGTACCTCCTGCTGATCACGCTGGGGAGGGATTGCCGCACACAGGCCGACACTGACGGTCAGGCTGAGTATTTGCCCTTCGTGTTCAAGACGCAGGCGCTCAATGCGCTGGCGTACCAGCTCGGCGACCTGTATGGCTCCGCTTTCATCCGTGTTGGGCAGTAAAATTGCAAATTCTTCTCCGCCGTAACGATAAACGCTGTCCTGTGGACGCTTGATGGCCTGCTGCATGGTTTGCGCAACCTTTTGCAGTACCGTATCGCCCAGCTGATGACCATGGGTATCGTTAAATTGCTTGAAGTGGTCAATATCAATCAACAGTAATGCGAGTGGCGTTTGTTGTCTGAAGGCATCCTGATACAGGGTATAGAAACGCTGATCGAAGTAACGCCGGTTGCGTACCCGGGTCAGGGCATCGGTGGTGGATTCTTCCCGCAGGCGCTGGTTCAGCAGCTCCAGATCTTCTGTACGCTCACGGACCTTCTGATCCAGCACTGCATTGGCTTCGCGCTGCATGTTGATGATGACATCCTGAGCCGCTAACCGTGCCTGACGTTCGCGGTTATGGCGCTCGGCCATGCTCAGTGCCAGCAGTACAACCAATATGATGCTGCCCAGCTCGGCGGCATGTTCGGTAACGACATTGACCGGAATGACACCAAACTTCTGCATTGCATACAGGAAGAGGCCAATCAGCAGTGAGAAGGCGGCAAGGAAAAACAGGAACACATCCCGTGAACGGGTTTGCCACCAGAGCAGTTGGCCCAATGCCAGCGCTGACAGACTCATCAGCACAGCCTGGCCTGTAAGCAAACGAATCATGGTGTGATACGGCAGATAGAAGGCCAGTACGGCAAAGACTAGGGCACTGACGACGTAGCTGCTGTACAGCATAAAAGCACGGGGATGCAGTTTACGCAGGCGCAGGAATGAAACCCCGAACAGTGCAAGAAAGGCCTCAGACAGGGCGAGACTGAGCAGAATCGCCAGATCGTTCAGGTGTGGAGATTCTGGCCACAGTAACGCATAAGTCCAGCCATGCAGAGCGGCCATCATCATGGCAAAGGCGCCGATGCTGAGCGAATACAGGAAGAAAATCAGATCGCGGCTCAGTAAAAAAATCAGCAGGTTATAGGCCAGCATACTGAACAGGATTGCGTGAAATGCAGCGTCAAAGGTAACTTCGCCGACCCGTTGCTGCCAGTAGTTCTGTTCCGGAAAAGTGCGGATGGGAATCTGCACCGATGACTCCGAATGCACGTACAGATACAACCATTGTGCCTGGCTGAGTGGCGGCACGGGAAAGGCAAATTCGGGCACAGCCAGAGGGCGGGAAGAATAGGGCAGGTCGTTGCCGGCATCGGTGTGCAGCAGTACAACATCACCGTGCATAATATAAAGCTCGATATGGTCGAGCAGTGGATATCCCAGTTCCAGAATCCAGGGCTGCCGCTGATAATCAAAGGGCAGCTGACTCAGTGGCATCCGTACCCAGACGTGGTCATCGCTGAAGCCAAGGTTGATGCTGGCAGCCGGCATGTCCCGCCACATATCGTCATTTAAGCCCACAACCTGTTGCAGGCTGGAGAACTCTGCAGCCTGGTAAACCTGAGCCATCAGTGGGGCAGGAGCACCCGTTTCGCCGCCCGCATAACGGGCAGTCGCAAAAGCACCGCCGAATAGAAACAGTGCGAGTATGAACAAACGATAATATAAAGACATAAGTACAACAGGCAGCAATATCCCCTGAGTATAGACGGGTCGTACAAATGCACGTCGTGATTGGCCCGGCGGCAGGGTATTATGCAGGCTGTAATATCAGTGGCCCTCAGTCTGGCCCCAGCGCACAGGAGACCCGGAGTCTTGGCTATCAGCAGTTTTCACAGCTTTATCATCGGCGCTAACCGCCCGGTGGGACACTTTCTTACCCGCAGTCTGGCTTCTCAGGATCTTATGTATAAAGGCTTTGGCCTGGAAAGCCGTGAGCGTTTGGCTATGGCGGCCGTTGGCAAACCTTTTTTTGTACTGGTGCCATCACTGTTTCATCCGGATGACTATGCGCATGTTCCTTTCTGGCTGGAACAGGCGGAAGAGCAGGATGTCCCGGTGGTATTGCTGTCCTCCAGCGCTGTTTTCCGTGCCCGCGCGGATGCTGTCTACCAGGAAAGTGATGAGGATTATGCCGATCATCCACTGGCGCTGGATTTACTGGCTCTGGAAGCCTTGACCCGTAATAACCGTCGTCATCTGATCCTGCGCATTGGCCAGGGGTTTTCGCTGATGGCTGACGATTTTGCCAACCGCCTGCTGACGGCTATCCGTGATGAGCATTCCCTCAGCCTCGATATGCAGCGTAAGTTCAGTCCGACGCCTGCTGATGATATTGCCGAAGTGATTCTGGCGATGCTTAAACAGGCAGCCTGCAGCGACGATTTATGGGGTACCTATCATTTTTGTGGTGTGGAGCCAATCTCTTCATATGCCTTCGCAGAGGCGCTGCTGGCGGAAGCCGGTCAGTATGAAAATCTCAGTGGCGTGGAGCTGAAATCACAGGAAGGCGGCTTGATGCCGGCGGTCTGGGCACCGGTTACCGATAATACGCTGCTGTTTCACACCTTTGGCATCAAGCCGAAAGCCTGGCGTAAGGGATTAAGTCGCCTGATCCGCCGTTATTATCGTGCCGAAGGCTAGTGGTACGGGAGACCGTTGCAGGGCGTTAAGATCTGGCCTGGGAATCAGGCCAGGTTCAGGGCTGATGATTCCTGATACAGTTTCATCAGCTTGTCAGTAATGATGGTGCGGATACCTTCGCGCTCAAGGCCGGACAGCGAAGTCAGCTCTTTCAGGCGCAGACGGTTCAGGTGCAGACAAGGCATCTGATCATTGAATTCACGCAGGTCGCCTTTCATCAGTACCGGCAGGAATGGATCTTCGGTATTGGAACGGCGCAGAATCTGGCGGATACCTTCCTGAAAAGGAATCGGTACCGAGCGCACGTTTTTGTCTTTGTGTGAGATCACCAGATACAGGCCGGTTTTACCGATCAGATTGCCAGGGATAACATGCAGACCGGTTGACTGTACCGCATCCGGATTCAGATGGCTGAACGTATCGTGGAAGGCGTAAGGGTCGGGCAGAATAACCATCTGACGGTTGGCTTCTTCGGGGAAGAAAATACTGTAGTTGGTATACAGCTGACGTACGGAGCCGGAGAATACGCAGAAGCGGTTTTCAAACTGCTTAACGAAATTCATAGCGCGCTGGTGCTGGTGGATTTTCTCCAGGTCCCAGACCAGATCTGAATTTTGTTGTTTGTTTACGGCGCTCATAACGAACATCCTCTTAGTCTGCATACTCAGCTTAGCATTACGTCATATTATTATATTTTAACGTTTTTACCACGACGCTTAACGTTAAAAGGCATAATGTGACAAAAATTGTCATCCGAATACGGCAATTGCCGCCATTACCACAGCAGTATCTCAGTTAAATGTTGGGATTTCTGTGACAGCGGTAGTGCTGAAACTGTTAACCAGTCGTCAGCCTTACACCTGTTAACAGTACAGTTAACTCACTTAACAGAAGCCAGGGATCATCGCCGCTGCCTTTAATGGCTGCATCGATTTTTTCGGCCTTACGCAGGGCGGCATGGAGCTGTGGGGCGCGCAGGTTCTGCAGAGCTTTTTTGTAGGGAGGCTGTTGTTTGGGCCAGATATTCTGTGCCTTGAAGGCTTCACTCAGCTGTTGTCCGCCAAGATCCTGCATGGCAATCAGCTGGCGGATCTTGCGCGTCAGGGCGCCGAGTATCATCAGCGCATCGACACCTTCACCTTTTAAATGCGAAAGAATGCGGCTGGCTTCGGCCAGATTACCGAGCAGGCAGGTATCGGCCAGACCAAAGGCGTCAAAGCGGGAGCTGTCGCCAATGGCTTCGTTAATCATCTCTTCGCTGATGGTGGTCGTACCCAGCAGGCGCAGCTTTTCAACTTCCTGCACGGCAGCGAGCAGGTTGCCTTCGGTCTGATGCGCCAGAGCGGCCAGGGCGGGAGGTTCGATCTGCAGGCCGGCAATCTGCAGGCGGCGTTTCAGCCAGCCCGGATATTGCGAGCGTTCGATGGGCCAGATCGGCAGGAAAACACCGGCTTTATCCACCGCTTTAAACCAGGCGCTGCGCTGAATGGTGCTGTCGAGGCGCGGGCAGATAATCAGCAGCAGGTTATCCGGGTTGGGATTATCAAGAATCTGCTGAATAGCCGCGCCTTTATCGGAAGGCTTGCCGTTACCAATGCGTACTTCAAGAATACGGCGACTGGCAAATAACGACATGGCGTTGGCTTCTTCCAGCAAATGGCGCCAGTCAAAGCCGGCTTCAGCATGGAACAGCTCACGCTCCTCGACACCGGCCTTACGTGCAGCGGCACGGATCTCGTCGCAGGCTTCCATCACCAGTAAAGGGTCGTCACCGGACACCAGATAGCAGGGTGCCAGTCCTTTGGCCAGCAGGCCGCTGAGCTGGTCCTGGCGGATTTTCACGGCTGTGTGCCTGTTGCAGAGGACCCCTGATTATTCTGGCTGCTCTTGCCGAGACTCTGCAGGCGGCGCAGCAGCTTGTTGACCAGTTCGCGCTCCAGCTCAGCCCGTTGCTGGCTTTCGGCGCTGGCAGTACCGACGACGTTGTTCACATCGTTGGTCAGGGTGCGGCGTGCTTTCAGTTCAATTTCGACATCGGTGTCGCGGCCAATATGCAGGATATGAGCGGTCAGACGGCCGTTCAGTTCGAACTCGCCCACCTGACCACTGCTGCTGACCGACAGCGTACGCCGTTCGATATCCACCGGCTCAATACGCAGAATGGCCGGGGCGTCTTCGGCGCTGGCGGTCAGCACGACATCGTTGAACTCCAGCTGCAGCTTTAACTGTTGGTTAAAGCTGTTACTGGCCTGACTCTGCAGATACATCACCCGGTATTCCGGCGGCAGCGGCGTAACACCACGCAGATGCCAGCCGCAGGCAGAAAGTAATGATAATGTGAGAATCCAGGCAAGAGGGCGCATAGGCTTCCTATCAGCTGTTCAATGTGGGCGGAGCGTTGGCGAGGCCGCCGGAACAAGGCAAAAATACGTGAGAAGGCGCAGTTTATAAGTCATAAATGAGCATTTCGAACGTATTTTTAACACAGTACCGGCAACGCAGGCAGCTCCGGATCAGTTAGCGACGATATTAACCAGCTTACCCGGTACCACAATCACCTTGCGTACGGTCACACCTTCGAGCTGCTGGGCAACGGCGTCTTTGGCGGCGGCTTCAAGATCGTCTTTGCTGGCGTTGGCCGCCACTTCGATCTTGGCACGCAGCTTACCGTTCACCTGAACCACCACTTCGATGGAATCACGCACCAGAGCGCTCTCGTCAACCACAGGCCATGGCGCATCAATTACCAGACCATCGTTACCGAAGGCAACCCACAGAGCCTGGGTAATGTGTGGCGCAATCGGCGACAGCATGCGGATCACCGCATCCAGGCCTTCTGCCACTACCGCACGGCCACCGGCAGATGCCATATCGGCTTTCTGCAGGGTGTTCATCAGTTCCATAATGGCGGCGATACCGGTGTTGAAGTTGTAGCGGCGACCAACGTCATCGCTCACCTTCTGAATGGTTTCGTGCACCTTACGGCGGGCGTCTTTCTCATCTTTGGACAGGTTCGCCGCATCACCACGATCTGCCTGTTGCAGCAGTTCGTAGCTTAAACGCCAGACGCGCTGCAGGAAGCGCTGGGCACCCTGTACGCCGGAGTCAGACCATTCCAGAGTTTGCTCCGGGGGCGCTGCGAACATGGTGTACAGACGCACGGTATCGGCGCCGTACAGTTCGATGGCTTCCTGCGGATCAACACCGTTGTTTTTCGACTTCGACATTTTGCTCATGCCGGAGTACTGCAGTTCTTTGCCGTCGCTCTTACGCTTGGCAGCGGTCAGGCGGCCTTTGTCGTCGCGCTCAACGCTGACTTCGGTCGGATTAACCCACTCTTTGGCGCCGTGTTCGTTGGTGTAGAAGAACGCATCGGCCAGCACCATGCCCTGGCACAGCAGGTTTTTGAACGGCTCATCGCTGTTCACCAGGCCGGCATCGCGCAGCAGCTTGTGGAAGAAACGTGCATACAGCAGGTGCAGAATGGCGTGTTCGATCCCGCCGATATACTGATCGACCGGCAGCCAGTAATTGGCTTCTTCCGGGTTCAGCATCTGCGTATCGTCGCGCGGTGAACAGTAGCGCGCGTAGTACCAGGAGGACTCCATAAAGGTGTCGAAGGTATCGGTTTCGCGGAACGCCGGCTGACCGTTGTATTCGATGTTTTCGAATTCCGGGTTGTTTTTGATCGGTGAGTTCACACCATCCATGACAACCTCGGTTGGCAGAATCACCGGCTGCAGGCTTTCCGGCGCGGCAATGGAGTCACCATCGGCGGTACGGATCACCGGAATCGGTGCGCCCCAATAGCGCTGGCGGCTCACGCCCCAGTCGCGCAGGCGGTAATTCACTTTGATCTCGCCTTTGCCTTCTGCCGCCAGTTTGGCGGCGATGGCGTCGAAGGCGGCGTCAAAACTCAGGCCGTCAAATTCGCCGGAGTTAATCAGGGTGCCTTTTTCGGTATAGGCCGCTTTGCTCAGGTCGCACTCGTCGCCTTCGTTGGCGGCGATGACCTGATGAATTTCAATGCCGTATTTCTGTGCGAATTCCCAGTCGCGCTGATCGTGTGCCGGAACGGCCATGACCGCACCGGTACCGAATTCCATCAGCACAAAGTTGGCGACCCACACCGGTACTTCTTTACCGGAAATCGGGTGAATGGCAGTAAAGCCGGTTGCCATACCTTTTTTCTCAGCGGTGGCCAGATCGGCTTCGGCGGTACCGGATTTGGAGCATTCTTCGAGGAATGCGGCCAGCGCAGGATTGTTGGCTGCGGCTTCTTTCGCCAGTGGGTGACCGGCAGCAACAGCAACATAGCTCACGCCCATCAGGGTATCCGGACGGGTGGTGTAGATTTCCAGTGCGTCTTCGCGGTTTTTCAGGCCAAAGCGCATCTGTACGCCACGGGATTTACCAATCCAGTTGCGCTGCATGGCTTTTACCTGATCCGGCCAGCCGTCGAGCTGATCGAGGTCGTTCAGCAGTTCTTCGGCGTAATCGGTAATGCGGATAAACCACTGTGGAATTTCTTTACGCTCAACCACAGAGTCACAACGCCAGCAGCAGCCGTCGATGACCTGTTCGTTGGCCAGAACGGTCTGGTCATTCGGACACCAGTTAACCGCGGATACTTTTTTGTAGGCCAGACCTTTGTCGATCAGTTTGGTGAAGAACCACTGTTCCCAGCGGTAGTATTCCGGGTCACAGGTCGCCAGTTCGCGGTTCCAGTCGTAACCGAAGCCCAGCGATTTCAGCTGGCCTTTCATGTAGGCGATGTTTTCTTTGGTCCATTTGCCCGGAGCAACCTGATGCTTGATGGCGGCGTTTTCTGCCGGCAGACCGAAGGCGTCCCAGCCCATTGGCTGCATGACGTTTTTGCCCTGCATGCGCTGGTAGCGCGAAACCACGTCACCAATGGTGTAGTTACGCACGTGCCCCATATGTAGCCGGCCGCTTGGATACGGGAACATGGACAGGCAATAGAATTTCTCTTTATTGCTGTCGACAACGGCTTTGAATACCTGATTTTCTTCCCACTGAGTCTGTACGGAAGGTTCGATAATATGGGGCTGATAAGTCTCTTGCATCATGGCGTATGGTCTGAATCTGAGCGCAGTTAGAAAGGCGGGAAGTGTACCTGAATGCGGGTGCAGGGCACAGCCCCTTATCCATAAGCCTGGCGGTGCGGGAAGCGGATTTGGGCAACTCTGGCCGGAGTTCGCGGTTAGCGCTTGATACAGGTCAGCCTTTATTTAGAAAAGGCTAATACGAAAGGCGATTGGCTCTTGGCCTGACGAGAGCAGACGCGTATGTTTCACTCCCTAATAATAAGTTGATCAGGGTCTTCAGGGCGTTTTGTCCGCGAAAACAGCCGCTCCTGAATAACTCCATAACAGCAAAAGAACAGAAAAGTACACTATGAACAGATTAAGCAGTACGTTGGCAGGATTGCTTCTCTTACTGGGCAGCCAGGTGCAGGCCGAAAGTGTGGAGTCCATGCTGCAGGAAATGGCCATCATCGAAAAAAATACACCGCTGTTACAGGCCGCTATTGAAGATGGTGTTGAGCGTGCGCAGTTGTGCTTCCGCTGTCATGGTGATGATGGCAACAGCAAGCGCGACTATATCCCGAATCTGGCCAGTCAGAATGCCGCTTATCTTTTTACCCAGTTTGAGCATTTTGCCGATGGTGTGCGCAAAGATTATGTGATGAGCAAACTGGCCACCACGCTGAGTAAAGAAGACCGCATTAATATCGCGCTTTATTTTGCTCACAAGCCGGTGGTTAGCCGCGAACAACCCGTACCCACAAGTGCAAAAGGCGAACAGATTTATAAAACCACCTGTTTTGTCTGCCATGGCAACGCCGGCCATGGCAGCAGCCTGTACCCGCGTATCGCCGGTCAGCCATATGAATATCTGACCAAAACCCTGATGCGTTTCCTGCATAACGATCCGGAGCGTAAAAACTCACCGATGATCGGCGTGGTGCAGAATATGGATGAGCAGCAGCTGCGTGATGTGGCCGCCTATATTGCCCATATGCCATAAATGCGCAGGGCAGATACTGCCGTGCTGTATGTATCTGCTGGCGGTGTTGTTTGCCGGCTGTGCCCGTCTGCCGGACTATCCGCATCCCACCTCTGAAGTTCATACTCAGGCTCCGCCGCACAGTCCGCTGACGGATTGGGCGGAGCCTCTGTTACAGCAACATCCCGGTCAGGCCGGGCTGGTGTTGCTGGCCTCCGGAACCGATGCTTTTCTTGCCCGCCTGTTGCTGGCGGCCAATGCTCATGACCGTCTCGACCTGCAATATTATCTCTACCATCAGGATCTGACCGGCAAGGTTTTTACCTGGGCCTTGCTGCAGGCCGCCGAGCGCGGCGTACGCGTGCGGCTGCTGCTGGACGATATGGCAACCCGCGGCGCCGATAACGAGCTGCGGCTGCTGAACCGTCATCCCAATATTGATATCCGCCTGTTTAATCCGTTTCTGCGCGACTATCCGCGCGATATGCAGTTTCTGACCCGTTATGGGGTGTCGACCCGGCGCATGCATAACAAAACCATGATTGCCGATAACACTCTGGCGATTACCGGCGGGCGCAATATCGGTGATGAGTACTTTGATGCCGCGCGTAATGCGGTGGTGTTCGGTGATCTGGATGTACTGACACTGGGGGCGGTGGTCGATGACGCCTCAACCGAGTTTGACCGCTACTGGAACAGCGAGCTGGCGGTGCCGGTGGAGCACGTGTTGCAGGATGCTGATCCGCATGACCAGCAACCGCTGAACGGACTGAGCCAGAAACTGCAGAGCTGGCTGCAGAGTAATCAGCAGCACCCTTATGTGCAGGCTTTACAGGCACGGGCCCAGAACCTGGCGGCGCACTATGAACCGCGGCTGTTCTGGGGAAAGGCGTACGTAGTGGCTGACGCACCGGATAAAATCCGCAGCCGCCGTTACCAGTCGCCGTTGTTGGGAAATCTGCTCACTCTGCTGGAAAATGCGCAGCAGGAAGTGCTGCTGGTTTCGCCCTATTTTGTACCGGGCGATGAGGGGGTTGCCTTTCTGGCGGCACTGGTCGCGCGTGGTGTTAAGGTGCGGGTGCTGACCAATTCGCTGGCCAGCACGGATGTGCCCGCGGTGCATTCGGCTTATAAACATTACCGCACGGCCTTGTTGCGTGCCGGAGTTGAACTGTATGAGCTGCGCCCGGATGCCAGCTCCGGGCGTGAGAACCGCCGCTGGACCGGCTCTTCTTCCGCCAGTCTGCACGCCAAAATGCTGGTGATCGATCAGCGCTACTTTTACGTTGGCTCAATGAATCTTGATCCGCGTTCCATTCGCGAGAATACCGAAATGGGTGTGCTGTTTGAGCAGGCGCAACTGGGTCAGGAAGCCAGCCGGGATCTGCAGCAAAACCTGCCATTCGAAAGTTATCACCTGCAGCTACATCAGGGAGAAGTCCGCTGGCAGGAGCTGTACGGCGATGGCTCTGTGCAGAGCTATAACAGCGAACCCCGGGCCAGCCTGTGGCGGCGCCTGCAATCCTGGCTGCTGGGCGTTCTGCCGCTCGAAGCGGAACTCTGACGACCAACATCGTCCACGTAAGTTCAGGAATTCTTCTTATTATTTGTTGATAATCATTCTCAGACTCAGTAGCATTCGCGTCCTTTCGTATTGCTAATTACCAATCCGTATCAGGACATGCCCATGAAAACTGCTGTTTTTGCGATGATTCCAGCACTGCTGGCTCCGGTGGCTTATGCCGCAGACACACAGCTTCCGGCTGACGCTTCTGCGCCAGCGGAAAAAGTAACGCTGGACCGGGTTACGATCTCCGCCGTTCGTGGTGAGCGTGATGTTGCTACCATCCCGCATATGGTGACGGTCATCGAGCGTGAAACCCTGCAGGCCACTCTCGGTGCCAGCGGCGATCTGACCAGCGCACTGAGCCGTCTGCTGCCAAGCTTTGCGCCGTCGCGCCAGAAAATGACCGGCTCTTCTGAGAGTTTCCGTGGCCGTTCGCCGCTGATTCTGGTGGATGGTATTCCGCAGACCAACCCGCTGCGCGATGGCTCGCGTGACGGCTTCACCATCGACCCGTCGCTGATTGAACGGATTGAAGTGGTACACGGTGCCAACGCTTCCATGGGGCTGGGCGCAACCGGCGGCATCATCAACTTTATTACCCGCAGCGCTGCCGACGGCGATAACGAAATCCGTCTGAATACCGCGCTGACCAGCAGCAACGATTTTGACGGTGACGGTTTTGAATACCGCCTGGGTGGCTCGCTGCAGCGCAAGCAGGGCGCTTACGATGTGCTGGCCTCGGCGCAGTATCAGAACAGCGGGCTGTACTACGATGCCAACGGCGACAAAATTGCCGTGAACGAAACCCACGGCGATCTGATGGATTCTGAATCCCTTGATCTGCTGCTGAAACTGGGTATGGATCTGTCGGCTACCCGCCGGGTGGAGCTGATGCTCAACCGTTACGATCTGGAAAACAGCGGTGATTACCGCAACGTACCGGGCGACCGCGATCAGGGCATTGCCGCCACCACCGAAAAAGGCAAGCAGGTGGGCGACCCGAACCGCAATAAAGCCACCGCCGCCGCGCTGAGCTACAGCGACCGTGATCTGGCCGGTGGTAACTTCAGCGGTAAGTTTTATTACCTCGACCGTACCTCGCTGTACGGCGCAACCCAGACCAAAACCTTTCAGGACCCGGCTTATGGCAGCCAGTACGATGGCACTGGTGCGCTGACGCAGAGCATCTACGATCAGTCGCAGATTGAAGTGCAGCGCAGTGGTGTGCGCCTGAGCTGGAACCGTGACGATTTCCTGCTGAATGAACTCGACTGGGTGCTGGGCTTTGACTGGGTGCGTGATGAATCGAAACAGACACTGGCGATGACCGGCCGTACCTGGGTGCCGGAAATGAAGTTCGACAACTACGCGCCTTTTGCCCAGCTCGATTACGCCCTGACCGATCGCCTGCAACTGACCAGTGGTGCGCGTTACGAGACCGCCAAACTGCAGGTGGATGATTTCACCACGCTGTATAACTACGGCTCGCGTGATGTGGCCGGTGGTGATGATGAATTCTCCGAACTGCTGACCAACCTCGGCTTTACCTACCGCATCAGTGATGGCCTGAACGCCTATATCTCCTACAGCGAAGGCTTCAATATGCCGGATGTGGGTCTGGTGCTGCGCGGCATCAACACCGACGGTCAGGATGTGGATAATCTGGTGCGTATCAAGCCGATCATCACCGATAACTACGAAACCGGTTTCAACTATCAGGGCGAAGCGCTGAGTCTGAAAGCCAGTTACTTCCGTTCGACCTCGGCCTTTGGTTCACGCCTGGCCGACACCAATGGCGATGGCAGCTACGAAGTGATCCGCGAGAAAACCCGCACCCACGGTTACGAACTGCAGACCGCCTATATGTTTAGTTACGATCTGGAAATCGGTGGTTACTACTCGAAGCTGTTTGGCCGCGTCGACTCCGATAAGAACGGCAGTCTCGACAGCGACCTGGGTGCGGCTAATATCAGCCCGGATAAACTCTCGGCCTATGCCCGCTACGAGCTGAATGGCCGCACCAGTGCGCGTCTGGCCAGCACTTACTACTTTGACCGCAGCTTCCACGGTCAGGCCAACGCCAATGCCGAGTCCTTTGCTGGCTATGCGCTGGTGGATATGAGCGTCAGCTACCGTGGCAACAACAGCACTACCAGCCTGTCGCTCGGTAACCTGCTGAACCGCGATTACTTTGATTACTACGCACAGACCTCCGATCTCGGTAATACTGCGCGCTATTACAAAGGTCGTGGCCGCAGTCTGATGCTGGCGTACGAGCACAGCTTCTGACAACGAGTCTCTGAATGACCGCTTATTACTGGTTCCGCCGCCTGCATCTGTGGGTCAGCCTGGTGCTGGCCCTGCCGCTGCTGATTATTCTGCTCAGCGGACTGCTGCTGTTGCTGGAGCCGGTATTACAAACGGGGTTACGTGCGCCGGAGCCTCTGCCTCCGGCAGCGACACAAAGGCTGCAGCAACGCATGGAAGCGTTGCAGGCTGAGCATTACGGTTGTGCGGTCAGTTATCTGGGGCTTTCTTCACCTCTGATTGCTCAGCCGCGTCTGTATCTGCGTTGCGCCGACGGCTTCCGCTCGTATGAACTGGCCGCCGATGGCAGCGCCAGCCCCCTGAGTGACGGGTTTTTCAACTGGGTACTGTCACTGCACCGCACGCTGTTACTGGGTGAGGGCGGACGTCAGCTGGTGGCGATCAGCAGTGTGTTGCTGGCGCTCAGTTGTCTGCTAGGCCTGTTACTCTGGCTGGTGCGTGGCGACCGGATTCAGCTCAGCCGCGAGCATTTTCTGCCGCAGCGTTTACTGAGTGGCAAAGCCGATGGCCTGCGCCGCTGGCATGCGCTGAGCGGTCTGTACATCACGCCGCTGCTGATCGTGATGGTGATTACCGGTATCTGCTGGCCCTGGCGCGCGCCGCTGTACAGCCTGCTCAGCGCCGGGCAACTCGATCAGCCGGCGCTGAAAACGGTGATGGCGGGGCCGGTGGCAACCGGCATTACGGCGGATGCTGTCGCAGCAGTGCCCGATCTGCTGGCCTTAAAGAGCCGGGCAGAAGCTCTGCTGCCGGGCTATCAGCTGACCGGTATTGTGACGCCACGGCCTCCGGCCTTTAACTATCAGCTGCGTATGGTTGCCCGCGATGGCCTCAGTCTGGTGCCGCAACATTATCTCTTTTTGCACCCGGCCGATCTGAGCCTGTTGCAGCAGGTGGATATCTGGCCGGTGCCCTCGTCAGAGCCGCAGGTATCACAAAGCGCCGGAGAACAGGCGCTGACCAGTCTGCGTTTTCTGCAATACGGTCTGCACACCGGTTTTGTGTTCGGCCTGCCCGGTGTGCTGCTGTGGGCGCTGGCATTGTTACTGACGGGCGGACTGTTGCTGGTGGGTGGCATTGTACTGTGGCAGAGGCGGCGCTCATGAGTTTACTGCCGTTGTTGATTCTGGCGCTGATGCTGTTGGGGGGCTGCCTGTTTGTGCTGTATGGCAGCTGGTCGGTGGTGCTGTTCTGGCAATTACGCCAGTTGTTGCGGCAACCGCCTGCGGCCGGAGAGAAAGCACAAAAACGGCGTCTGGGGCAGGAAAAAGCACTACGCCTGTTGTTGCTCAGTGCCCGCCGCTGGTTAGGGCGGGCATTGTTGCTGTTGCTGATTCCGGTGGCGGCAGCGCTGTTCAGTTTCTGAAGAATCCCGCTGTTTGCTGGTATGATCGCTGGCAGTAAATTACGGGTGGAATCATGTCTTCAGTTTCTTCTTTTTCCTCTGTGGATTCTTCGGCCGCGGATGCTGCGCACTCCGGGCAATGGCAGTTCTGGGTCGACCGCGGCGGTACCTTTACCGATATCGTTGCGCTGACACCGGCCGGTGAATTAATTACCCATAAATTACTGTCGGAAAATCCGCAGCATTATGCCGATGCGGCGGTTGAAGGCATCCGTCAGCTGCAGGCCCGTTATCCGCAATACGACAGCGCCATTGCCAGTGTAAAAATGGGCACAACGGTGGCCACCAATGCGTTGCTGGAACGTAAAGGTGCGCGCACTTTACTGTGTATCAGTAAAGGTCTGCGCGATCAGCTGCGCATCGGTTATCAGACCCGCCCGGATATTTTTGCCATTCATATTGAGCAGCCAGAACCGTTATACGAACGGGTGTACGAAGTACCTGAACGTATACTGGCCGACGGCACGGTGGATTATCCGCTGGATGAAGAAACCCTGCTGGTGCAGTTAATTGAAGCGCGCTCACTGGGTTACGACAGCATCGCCGTGGTGCTGATGCACGCCTATAAATATCCGCAGCATGAAATTCGTATCGGTGATATTGCCCGCCAGCTTGGCTTTAAACAGATTTCGTTAAGTCACCGCGTCAGTCCGTTAATTAAGCTGGTGCCGCGTGGTGATACCACGGTGGCTGATGCGTATTTGTCGCCGGTATTACGCCGTTATGTTAATCAGGTCGAGCAGGCGTTGCCGCCGACGGTACTGCAGTTTATGCAATCCAATGGTGGCTTATGTGCGGCGCAGAATTTTCAGGGGAAAGATGCGATTTTATCCGGCCCGGCCGGTGGTGTGGTCGGTATGGTACGCACCGCTCAGGCCGATGGTTTTAACCGCATTGTCGGGTTTGATATGGGCGGAACCTCGACCGATGTCAGCCATTTTAACGGTACGCTGAATAACGATCTTGAGCGTGAAACCCTGACCGAGGTTAACGGCGTAAAACTACGCGTACCGATGATGAATATTCACACCGTGGCCGCCGGTGGCGGTTCGCTGGTGCATTTTTCTGATGGCCGCTTTCAGGTCGGGCCGGAATCCGCCGGCAGTTATCCCGGCCCTGCCTGTTACCGTAATGGCGGGCCATTAACCGTCACCGACTGCAATGTGTTACTGGGTAAATTACAGCCACAGCATTTTCCCCATGTGTTTGGTCCTGAACAGAATCAGCCACTGGATGCCGGTATTGTGCGGCAGAAATTCAGCGAGCTTGCAGTACAGATCCGCAACGACAGCGGTCAGGAATATTCGCCGGAAGAAATAGCCGCAGGTTTTCTGCGTATTGCGGTGAATAATATGGCCGCGGCGGTGAAAAAAATATCGGTGCAGCGTGGTTATGATATCCGCGATTATGTACTCAACGCGTTTGGTGGTGCCGGTGCCCAGCATGCCTGTCTGGTGGCGGCCGAGCTGAATATAAAACAGGTGTATCTGCATCCGCTGGCGGGGGTGTTATCGGCCTTTGGTATCGGTCTGGCTGAGCCGCGCTGGCTGGGCGAAGACGCGGTAGAAATACCATTAACCGATGCTGCGGCGCTGACCCGCGCAGAAGAAAAATTCGCGGCGTTAATGCAGCAGGCGGATTTCACACCGGACAAAGAAAACCCCGTTCAGGAATTGCGCCGTGCCTATCTGCGTTATGAGGGGTCCGATACCCAGTTGTTGGTCAGCTTTGCCGACGCTGCAGCTATGCGTGCCGAATTTGAACAGCAACACCAGCAATTATTTGGTTTTATTGCCGCTCATAAATCCCTGCGCTTAGATGCGGTACAGCTGGAGTTGGTAGCCGCCGGAAACAGCGCTCCGGCAATTCCTTTTGCCAGCGGCGAACAAGCCGCACAGGAAAATGCACAATTATATCTGGGCGGGAAATGGCACAGTGTTCCGGTACTGGCGCGTACGCAGCTGGCGGCGGGTTTTATTGCACCAGGCCCGCTGTTATTAACCGATGCCAACAGCACCATTGTGGTGGAACCCGGCTGGCAGCTTGAAGTGTTAAAAAGCGGGGCTTTATTGCTGAGTGATCAGGGTGAAGAACTACCGGTGGCTGCCAGTAACCTGGTTCAGCGCGATCCGGTCACGCTGGAAATATTCAATAATCTGTTTATGTCGGTCGCCGAACAGATGGGCTTTGTGCTGGAGAAAACCGCCAGCAGTGTGAACATTAAAGAGCGGCTGGATTTTTCCTGCGCGCTGTTTGATGGCCATGGTGAGCTGGTCGCCAATGCGCCGCATATTCCGGTACATTTAGGCTCAATGAGCGAAAGCATTAAAGTGGTGATGCAGGGGCATGCGGATATGCGTCCTGACGATGCCTTTGTGCTGAATACTCCTTATAACGGCGGCACTCATCTGCCCGATGTGACGGTAGTTAAGCCGGTTTTTATCCGGCCATTTACGGCGGGTAATAAAGCCGATTTTTATGTCGCCGCGCGCGGCCATCATGCCGATATCGGTGGTATTACACCGGGCTCGATGCCAGCAGAAAGTACCCATATCGACGAAGAAGGTGTGCTGCTCGATAACCTGATTTTAATGCGCGATGGCCAGCTTAAAGAGCAGGAGATCCGTAAGGTTCTGGCGGCGGCTACGTATCCGGCGCGTAATCCGGATCAGAATATTGCCGATTTAATGGCTCAGCTGGCCGCCTGCGAAAAAGGTGCAGCGGAATTACAGCGCTTATGTGCGGCCTATGGTTTGCCACAGGTGACGGCCTATATGCAGCATGTGATGGATAACGCCGAGCAGACGTTGCGTGAGTGTCTGGCGGATTTACCGTCCGGTGAATTCAGCGCGCAAATGGATGATGGCACCCGCTTTAATGTGCGCATTGAGGTTGACCGGCAGCAGCGTCATGCCCATGTCGATTTTTCCGGTACGCAATACCGTGCAGAACAGAAGCAACATCCCGGTAATTTTAATGCACCGACCTCGGTGGTGATGGCAGCGGTGCTGTACAGCTTCCGCGCGCTGGTCGCCAAACCCATGCCGCTGAATGCCGGGTTTTTCCGCGCGTTAACGGTTAAGGTGCCACAGGCTTCCATTATTGCACCGCAATATCCGGCGGCGGTGGTATCGGGCAATGTTGAGACGGCCCAGTATCTGGTGGATGTGGTGATGGGGGCGCTGGGCTTAATGGCAGGCTGTCAGGGCACCAATAATAATTTCACCTTCGGTAATCAGCAGCTGCAGTATTACGAAACACTGTGCGGCGGTATCGGTGCCAGTGCGCGGGGTGACGGCGCCAGCGCGGTGCACAGCCATATGACCAATTCGCGCCTGACAGACCCCGAGATTCTGGAACAGCGTTTTCCGGTGGTGCTCGACTGGTTTCACGTGCGGCCACAGTCCGGTGGCGTGGGGCAGTATGCTGGCGGTCATGGTGTGGAGCGGCATATCCGTTTTCTGCAGCCGATGCGCGCCAATATCATCAGTGGCCACCGTCAGGTTGCGCCGCATGGCCTGCAGGGCGGCGGTGACGGCAAGCCTGGCGTGAACTTTGTGCTGCGCCATCAGGGGCGGATGCAGCGCTTATCCGGCTGCGCCTGTGTCGAGCTGGAAGCCGGTGATCTGTTCTGCATCCACACCCCGGGTGGTGGTGGTTTTGGCAGTACCGCCGATGGCTGATACCCCAGTGGCGCTGTCAGGCTTTTGCTGCTTTGTGTTAGAATCGCCGCAATTTCCATTCAACGTTTGAGAGAGAAGACCTATGGATATCATGCAGGTCATCAAAGACCAGATCGAAAGCAACGACATTCTGCTGTACATGAAAGGCTCACCAAACCAGCCGATGTGCGGCTTCTCTGCCCGTACTGTGCAGGCGGTGATGGATTGTGGCCAGAAGTTTGCCTACGTGGACGTGCTGTCTAACCCGGACGTGCGTACCAATCTGCCGGTATACGCTAACTGGCCGACTTTCCCGCAGCTGTGGGTAAATGGTGAACTGGTTGGCGGTTGCGATATCGTCACCGAAATGCACGCCAAAGGTGAACTGAAGCCGCTGCTGGAACAGGCGGTTTCTGCCTGATCTTAAGCACCAGAAAAAACCCGCTGCGGCGGGTTTTTTTATGCCTTTTATTTCCCCGTCTGATTTGATCCGGCAGATAACCGCAAGCTTATTCCAGACTCCGGCTGGTGTTGCAGCAGCAGTAATCCGGATATTGTTTTTATTTATTAATTTTCCGGAATTGTTATTGCTGATTAATTTGAATTTAACTGGTGAGTGAATATTTCTGTAAACTTAACTCTAAATAATAATTTTTACTTGATGCTATTGGTTCTTATTAGTATATTGCCGCCATTCAGTTTTTCTTAACCATTACCGGAGTGTTTTATGGATGAAGTACGGCATTGCCGCATCAATCGACCAGCGCTGCTGGCTGTCGCTGTAACACTGGCTTCTGTCTCTGCAGGGTTGCAGGCGGATGAACAGCAGATCCGTTTACCAACCATTAATGTGGTGGGGCAGGATGAAACCGGCGTGGCTCGCCAGCCAGGCTCTGTCACCGTGATTGATAAAGAACAACTGGAAATTCTGCAGCCGCGCTCTACTGAAGATGCGCTGCGTCGCGTGCCGGGTATTGCCATCAAAGGTGAAGAAGAAACCGCGGTGGTGGTAAACATCGGCGTGCGCGGTCTGCCGGCCGACAGCACCAAAACACTGATTCTGGAAGATGGGGTACCCGTTGCTCCGGGTCTGTTCGTCGGTAACGGCCGTTACTTCAACCCGCGTATCCAGCGCATAGAGAGCATCGAAGTTCTGAAAGGCGCAGCTTCTCTGCGCTACGGTCCGAGCACCATCGGTGGTGTGATCAACTACATCACCAAAACACCGGAAGAAGGTGCGGCATTGTCTGTACGCACTGGCAGCTGGAATACCCGTGAAGCAACGCTGGAAGTAGGCGGTGCCTCGCCATCCAAAGACGCGGTATTCGGTGCGGTGATTACCAAGGCCGAAAGCGATGGCTTTATGGATAAAGGCTACGATATGACCGACATCATGCTGAAGTCGGGTCTGGCCATCGGCAACGATCAGTGGCTGGGGATTAAATTCACCGACTACCGCAACGACGCCAATATTTCATATCGTGGTCTGCTGCTGGCCGATTATGAAGCCGGTGCAGATTACAACCCGGCGCCGGACGATTATTTACTCACCGGCCGTCGTGGTCTCGATCTGAACCACGAGTGGGATATCAACCAGAATCTGCGTCTGAACACCTTGGTGTACTGGAGTGAAACCTTCCGCGATTACTGGCGTTATGGGATTAACGAACAAGATCCGGTAACAGCTGATGGTCGTTGGAACTATCGTAATGGCCCGGGAACGCGCTTCAAAAGAAACAGTGATGGCACATTCACAGAAGAAGCATTTGATCTGGCTGGTTACAACCGGCAGTTTGACCGCGTAGGTATTGAGACCCGTCTGTTTGTTACTCACAACAGCTTTGGTATTCAGAATGAAGCCGAAATCGGCGTGCGTTATTTAACCGAAGAAATGCAGGACCAGAGCATCGAGGCAACCCGCTTGAAGGATCGTACCGGTACGATTGCCCGTGACCGTGTCGATACGGCGGAATCCTTTGCGGTGTTTGTGCAAAACCGTTTTATGATCACCGATGCATTGGCAGTAACACCGGGTGTGCGGGTTGAGATGTATGAGCAAGAGCGGAAGGATCTCCGCAAAGACAATGGTAGTAATACCGCAGACACGAAAAATACCGAGGTGTTACCAGGGGTAGGTGCGACTTGGCAACTGAGCCCTGCAGCTCAGTTGTTCGGTGGCGTGTACAAGGCCTTCTCACCGGCCGAAAACGGCGTGGCACTCGACAGCCTGACCGATCAGGAGCTGGAAGCTGAGCGTTCCACCAATATTGAAATTGGTGTACGCGGTGGTTTAGGGGCCTTCCATTATGAAGCGGCGGCGTTTCAGATGGATTTCACCAATCAGATCGTGACCGGTAACTCCAATCCGCTGCTGAGCCAGACCAACGCTGGTAAAACCCTGCATCAGGGGCTGGAACTGGCGGCTGGTTATATGCTGAATAACGGTTTTTACGTTGACGGTAACCTGACCTATATCCCGACTTCGGAATACCGTTCTGGTACTGATAAGGGCAACCGCATTGTGTATTCACCGGAAGTGTTGGCGAATCTGGCGCTGGGTTACAGCACGGGCAGCCTGAAAACCGAACTGAGCGCTAATTACACCGGTTCTCAGTACGCCAGCAGTGATAACCGCAAAGAAATCAGCGGTACCGGTGCTGATGGTCTGGGCGGTATCTGGGGCGGCGAGATTGATGCCTACACCACCCTGAGCCTGAATGCTCAGTATCAGGTAGGCGCGCAGCTGACCCTGTCCGGTTCGGTGAAAAACCTGACCGATGAACGTTACATCAGCGGTCTGCGTCAGGGCATTTACGTCGGTCCGGAGCGCAGCTTCGATATCGGTCTGCGCTATCAGTTCTGATCCTGCATCCATGCCGAAAGAATCCCGCCTTGTGCGGGATTTTTTTGGTTTCCTTTCTCTGTGCGTTGAGTCCGGCGGCCGGTCGTGGTTCCATAGCGCGATGCTGGAATCTGATAACAACCCTGCCGGACACCTTCATGAACACCGAAACTGCTGAAGCAATGCGGCTGTCTGCTGACTCTGCAGTACTGAATGCGTTGTTGCAGATCAAAAGCCGCTGGCCAGAAGCGCCGCACTGCGGGCTGAACCGTCAGGGGTTGCTGGCGGCACCGCTGCAGCAGGCACAGATGCTGTGGCTGAATGCCCCGGCCGGTTACGGCAAAAGTGTGCTGATGGCTGACTATGCCCGTGCGCAACAGGCGTTGGGCGTGCCGGTTTTGTGGTGTCGTATTGATAGCCAGGACCAGCCGGCGGCGCAGTTTCTGCTGCATCTGCTGGAACTGGCCGCCCGCCACTGGCCCGCTATTGAACAGACGGCGCTGGCGCACTGGTATGAAACCGGTCACGGCGGTGGTCTGGCAGGACGATGCTTACCAACTGCAGATTGGCCAGGATTGGTTTGCGCTGGACCTGCTCAGCTATCAGCTGATGGCGGCGACAGCACCTGCCGAACCTGCAGCAGTGCTGCAGGTTTTACCAGCAGAACTGGCCGCAGCACGTAATGAGTCCATCAGCTGGCAGCGGGTGTTGCTGGATCTGCATTCCGGCCGCTGGTTTGGCAGCTGGGGTGTTTGGGTGGTTGATGTTGCCGCGCTGATTTTGCTGTTTCTGGCATTATCCGGAGCCTGGATCTGGTTCAGCCGCAAGCGTGGTTTCTGAACCGCAGAACCACAGCTGATCGGTAAAGAATGGTCATCGCCATCGCTGATGAGTACAGATGCGCCACTTCGTGTAATATGCTGCATAACTTAGCCGCCGCTATGTCGCTGCAATCAGCCTGTGACGGCGGTTTTTGATCCGTTAGCCGAGTCAGACAGTTTTCATGGTGTTTACAGCAAAGCCCGACGCGTCACAGTCGCCCTGGCTGGAATCCCTCGATCAGAAAGCGGTAGCCGCCTGGGTGCTGCTCAAAGGCCGTCGCCCGGATGCGCCGGTACACGCACTCGACCGTGCGCCGCTGCTGCTGAACGCGCTGGAGCAGACCCGTGTAGTGTGGGTTAACGCGCCCGCCGGTTACGGTAAGACCGTCTTATTGGGCGATACCGCCAGAGCGGCCGAGCGTAACGGCACCTCTGTTATCTGGCTGACCCTCGACAGTCGCGATACTCCCGATGCCTTTTTTCTGCGCCATTTCCTCGAAGCGGCTGAACGCCAGCTGCCCGGTGTGGCGACCGATGCCCTGGCGCACTGGCACGAAACCGGCCGCCGCGGGCACGTCGACGTTGAACAGGTGTTACTGCTGTGGCTGCAGGAACTGGCCAGCTTCGAGCGGCCTTTGCTGCTGTGCTTCGACGATGTGCACTGCCTGCAGGACAGCGACAGCTGGCAGGTGCTGAACCTGATTGTTGAGCAGTTGCCTGCTGGTGTCAGCATGGTGCTGGCATCGCGCTATATCCCCAATCACCTTGGCCGTCTGCGGCTGAACTCTGCGCTGGGCTGGCTGGGCGTCGGCGAGCTTTCTTTCAGCGATGATGAAACCCAACAGCTGTTGTTATTGCATGGTGTGGATATCAGTCCGCAACAGATTCAGCAATTGATCCGGAGACTGGCTGGCTGGCCCGCCGGACTGGCAATCTGGCTGGCCTGTTACCGCGCCGCCGGACGACCGCTGGAGCCGGCGGCACAGCTGGCGCAACAGGAGCTGAGCGATTATCTGCTGGGTGAAACCCTGCATCGTTTACCCGCAGATGTGCAGCAGTTTGTGCAGCAGGCTGCGGTGCTGGGCAGTTTTAATGAAGAGCTGCTGCAGCATTGCACCGGCTCGGCGGATTACCATCAGCCGTTGCAGCAGGCTTTACGCCTGAACCTGTTTATTGAGCCACAACTGCACCGTGCGGGCTGGTTCCGCATGCATCCGGTGATGGCTGATCTGCTGGCGCGACAGCTGCCCCAGCAGGAGCGCAGTCATCTTCATCATCTGGCTTATGACTGGCTCAGTCAGCAACAGCAGCCGGTTGCTGCATTGCATCATGCCCGTGCAGCGGGCCTCAGCCAGGAAGTACAGGACTGGGTTGAACATGAGGCCGAAACCATTCTGGCCAATCTGGATATCGCCGGTCTGTTGTCATGGTTTGAATTACTGGGCGACGGGTTGCTGTACTCCTCGCCACGTCTGATGGCCATTGCCGCCTGGTCGTGGTTGCTGACCCATCAGCGTGAAAAAGCCGAAGATATGATCAGCCGCCTGCTGCAACGCCAGTGTCTGGCCAGCTTTGAAGAGGCTGCCTTGCAGGGCTATCTGGCGCGGTTAAAAGGTCAGTTAAGTCAGGCCGAACCTTTGTGTAAGCAGGCGCTGGAAAATCTGCCGCCGGCTCGTTTTACCCTGCGGATTCTGATGAGTTCAACGCTGGCGCAGCTGCGTCTGGCACAGCACGATGCCGATGGCGCACGTATCTGGAACCGGCTGGCGCAGGATCTGGCACGGCAGAATAACGCTCCGGCGATGGAAGCGCTGGCACTGTTTGATTACGCCCGCATTGAACTGAATCGCGGTCATATTGCTCACAGCCGCGAAATCGTTGAGCGTGGCCTGGCCTTGCTGAGTGGCTATGGTGAGCACGGCGAACGTTTACCGCGCGGTCGTTTACTGCTCTACCGTGCCGTGTTGCGCTGGCTTGGCGGTCATGATGACACCTTATTGGATGAAACCCTGCAGCAGGGCATTTCGGCCAGTACCCAGGTTCATGATGTGTGCGTCTGTTACGGCTATGCCATTATGGCGATGCGTTTTACTGCTGCCGGAGATTATGCCGCGGCACTGAATGCCCTCGACAGTGCAGAGCGGCTTATGCAGCGCTGGCAGGTCGAAGTGGACAGCTACCAGTGGCTGATCATGGTGAAAGCCAATGTCTGGATTTCTCAGGGTAAGCTCAGCCGGGCACAAAGTTGCATTGATCAGCTGTTACAGGGACAGAGCTGCGCGCAGCTGCCACGGCCGGAGTTATTTCCTATGCTGCCGGGACTGGCGGTTGCGACCCAGGCCCGGTTATATCTGCTGGCCGGTAAAGCCGCTGAGTGCCTGCACGAAATCGACAGTTGGCTGCGCCAGCGTAATAACAACCTGAGCATGATGCTGCTGCAATTACTGCGTGGTGCCGCGTTGCGCGCCCAGAATCAGCACACAGAAAGCCAGCAGATTTTCCTGCAGTCGGGTCGTGTGCTGCAGCGTGAGGGAATTGGTCTGGATCTGCTGGTCTGGGTGCCGAATCTCAGTGATTCTCTGCCACAGCGTCCGGACAGTGAGCCGGCGGAGCTGAGTGTTAGTCTCAGTGAACGTGAACTGGAAGTTCTGCGCAAGATTGCCCAGGGGTTGTCCAATCAGGAAATTGCCGATCAGCTGTTTATTTCCCTGCATACGGTTAAAACCCACGCCCGCAAAATTAACGTCAAACTGGCCGCCAAGAGCCGTACCCAGGCAATTCATCGCGCCAAAGAACTGCAACTTATCTGACCGTCCCGGTCATTTCCTTTCTCTGTTGTTATATCTGTTGTTATCTCCGTTGCCGGAATGAAGACTCATTTTGGTGGCCCTAGATCATCCCGCAGGCTGGCGGGATGTGTCTTCCTCGACTAAACATTGAGAAGGACTGGATTTGATGGATCGACTATGACGACGCGATATAAAGCAGTTGTACTCAGCAAAAAATCTAATGAACAGCTGAGTGACCTGTTGGACGAAAAATACCATTTACTGCAGGCCGACAGCGTCTCTCAGACGCAGCAGCTGGCGCAGGAACACGACCTCAAACTGATTCTGATTGATGGCAACAGCATTCCCTCGGATGCTGTCATTGATACCTGTCGTCAGCTGAAAGACAACAGCGAGCTTCCGGTTGTTGTGCTGGAAAACGAAGAAACGCTGCAGCATAAACTCGATGCCTATGACGCCGGCTGCGATGATTACCTGTCGCCGTCGATGATGTTTGAACTGAAAGCCCGTCTCGACCGGGTGCTGTTCAATAAAATTGCCAACGACCAGCTGAAGATGCAGCTGAAACAAGCCAACGAAATGGCCTTTATCGCCATGTCTGATACGTCCGATCTGGGCGTGAATATCCAGTTTCTGCTCGATGTGAACCGCTGCAGCAATATTGATGAGCTGGGTATGCGCCTGTTTCAGGCGCTGCAGAGTTACGGCATTAACTGCAGTCTGCAGATGCGCAGCCGTTATGGCGTAAAGAATATGGAAGCCAACGGCATGGCCAAGGATATGGAATCTGTGCTGATGAGCGAATGCAAAGACAAAGGCCGTTATGTCGATTTTGGCCGCCGCTCCATTATGAATTATGGTGGCGTGTCGCTGCTGGTGAAAAATATGCCGGTGGATGACGAGAAAAAATACGGCGCCATTAAAGATAATGTTTTCTCGCTGTTGCAGGGCTGTGATGCGCGTATTCAGGCACTGGATAACTTACAGTCGCTGGCGCTGGAAAGCCGCCTGGTAAAGCGCCTGAGTGGCCAGATGAGCTATATGATGTCAGCGGTGGATGTGTCTTATCAGAATGTGATGCGCGATATCGCCGATGTGGTTGAAAACATGGCCGATGGGGTAGAGCAGAGCCTGCAGTTTCTGGGAATGGATGAGCGTCAGGAAGCTGCAATGCAGAAGATAATGGAAACCGGCATCGCTGAAACCAACCGCGTTTTTAACGAGGGTATCCGGGTGGATGAAGGGCTTAATGTGTTTCTGCAGAAGGTTGACCGGGTCTTTTCTGCCGACCATGTTGATCCGCAGGAGGTACAGGCTCTGCTGGATATGATGCCGAAAAATGACGACACCGAATCATAATCATTAAACCGACAGCCTCTCAGAGAGGCTTACGGAAACGCAGCGTCATGCGGTCGCTTTCACCAACAGCCAGATATCTGGCTTTATCAGTTTCACCCAGCCGCAGTGTCGGTGGTAAGGTCCACACCCCGGCAGGATAGTTTTTACTGTCGGCGGGGTTAGCATTGATTTCACTGCTTGCTTCCAGAATAAATCCAGCCTTTTCAGCCAGTTTCTGCACGTAGGCTTCACTGACATAGCCGGACTCAATCATCTGTGCACGACTGAACTGCGGTGGTGCCCTGTGTTCAACCACGCCCAGAACCCCTCCTGCTTTAAGAGCAACAAACATGCTGTTAAACATCGCTTGCTCCTGATCATTGCGCATCCAGTTATGTACATTACGGAATGTCAGAATACGGTCGGCTTGTATATCAGCGGTTAACTGGTTCTGGCGTGGCGGCTCAAGCATTCGCACATGAACCGGCCCGTATGGCTGGCCTGATTGTACAAACTCCCGGTCAAACGCCGCGCGGCTGTTACGGAAAAACGTGACCGGAGAATCCGCTGCCCAGTGGGCGGCAATAAACCGGCCCTTATCCCGCAGATAAGGTGCCAGAATGCGACTGTACCAACCCGCGCCCGGCCAGATTTCCACCACCGTGTGATGGGGTTCAAGCTGAAAAAAGGTCAGTGTTTCGGCCGGATGGCGATAATGGTCACGGGCCCGGTCTGCTGCTGGGCGGACACTGCTGTTGACCTGTGTGACGAGGGTGTTGCTGCTCAGGGATGCGGCATTTGGGTTACCGGCCGGACTGCTGCAGCCGTTGAGCGAAACCGCTAATGCTGCACTGAATGTGATCAGCAGGGTGGTGGATAAAGCATTCCTGGCCAGCATAAAACATCCCTGTGCAAGTGTGTCGGATCGGGTGGGGCCGTGCTCAGTGCACGGCCGGTTTCTGTACGTCGTCTGCTTTGCTTTTGTCTCCGTTTGGACAAGCGCTTTCCAGCAGCTCCACTTCCCAGGGCGGATTCGGACGGATGCTGTCGATAACGAAATCGACAAAGCTGCGGACTTTGGCCGACAGATGACGGTTGCTGGGGTACAGCGCATGAATCGGGCTGGCTTCAAACGGCCAGTCGCACAGCACCGGTACCAGATTACCGGCACGGATAGCCGGAGCGGCAATCAGCATTGGCACGGGGGAAATACCGGCGCCCGACAGCGTCAGGGCATACAGGCTGGCAAAATCATTAACCTGCAACCGTGGTTTAACCTGAACGGTGTACTGCTCTTCTCTTGGCCCACTCATTGGCCATTGCAGCCACTGGGAGCCGGTCAGCAGGCGGTGTTCGTGCAGTTGCTCCGGGTGGTTCGGCATGCCGTGACGTTCCAGATATTCCGGACTGGCACACAGGATGGCGCGGACATCTCCCAGATAGCGGCCGATCAGGGATGAATCTTCCAGCTGGCCAATGCGGAATGCGACGTCGATCCCTTCCTGCACCAGATCCAGACGCTGATCAGACAAGACCAGATCAACCATCACCTGTGGGTGTTGTTCCATAAATTCGGCCACCAGACTCGACAATACGGTCGAGCCGAACAGGACCGGTGCGGTGATACGCAGGGTTCCCGTTGGCGTGCTCTGCATCTGGGTAACGGCGATATTGGCTTCTTCAATTTCGCTGAGAATGCGTGCGCAGTGGTTGTAGTAAGCGTTGCCGGTATCGGTCAGGCGCAGGCTGCGGGTGGTGCGCTGGATAAGGCGTACGCCGAGGCGTTCTTCCAGCTGGGTGATCTTGCGGCTGACCGTGGACTTGGGCAGACCAAGGTTTTTGGCGGCTCCGGTAAAGCTGCCGGCTTCTACAACATGAACGAAGATAGCCATCTCGTTCAGGTCAAATTCTTCACGCTTACCAATCAACATGGGACAGTTCCTCTTGCGAATGGATTCAGTATGGGGGCTATTTGTGAATTTTAAAGGTGATTTTGGAACAATAGCTATAAAAAAAACATGATTAGCTAAAAATTGCTGTCTTTAGTGGCTTGTCTGCCTCTGGACGTCGATCGTTCAAAAATGTACCTTGGTACCAAAATAATAAAAGATCAGGAATTCTGTATGCGTGATCTGAGTTTCCGTCCCTGTGTGGGAGCTGATGCCCGTGCCGCTGTGCCACTGATTTACAGTTCTGGTCCCGGAGCTTTTAACTACGTGTTCTGCAGTCGTCATGAACAGGAGGCGCAGAATTTTCTCCACCATGCATTCAGCAATGGTCGTTCCGAGTTTGGTTTTCAGCAACATCTGGCAGCGGTGATCGATGGCGAAGTGGTGGGGGTCGGCGCCTTGCGCACGCAGGCGGAAAGTGCGGGATTTATGCTGGCGGCGATACGTGATATCGGCAGCTTTTATGCTGCCCGGCAAGTGCCGGGAGTCATGTTCCGCGGCTTGCGCACTGAGCGGGTGATCCGTCCGCCACAGGCAAACCGCGGATTAATCTATCAGCTGGGCGTTAAGCCGGAAATGCGCGGTCGCGGTATTGGTGAGCAGCTGGTAGAGCAACTGATTCTCCGTGCGCAGACTCTGAGTCTGACCCATGTTGCTCTGGATGTCGCCGATAATAATCCGCGGGCGCGGGCGTTATATCTGCGCTTGGGCTTTAAGCCACGGGTCATCCGTCACGGAGGTTTTCAGTCTGCTTTCGGCGGCATTGGCAGCCATGAATATATGGAAAAGCCCATCGTCTGATGGGCTTGTCTGGCTGTGGTTCTCAGATTTTGGCTTTAATGCCGAACGAGATAATGGTCGGTAAATCGGTAACCTCTTCTTTTTCGCTGTAATCCGCCCCTTTGTATTCGTAGCCGGTGACGTTATCACGTCCGTACAGGTTCAGGATTTCTGCGTAAAAGTCCATTTCCCAGCCACTGAAGCGGTAGGTACGGTCAGCACGTACATCCAGTTTGTGATAGGCCGGTAGGCGTTCGGAATTCAGATTGCCATAGATCGGGTTATACAGTGCAGGATCATCGGCATCCTGTACGGAACCTTCAAGTGGTGTAATTAACTGGCCGCTCTGATAGCGCCATTTAAAACCAATCTGCCAGTCTTTATTCAGTTTGTAATTCGCCACGCTGTTGATAATAACCGGCTGGTCGTAGTTATAACTGAAGTCATCTCCGGTCAGATTATTGGTGCGGAAGGTGCGTGAGTAAGCCACCGACAACCAGCCATACCAGCGCTCGGTCAGGTTTTTATTCAGGAAAAATTCCATGCCCCAGGCTTTGCCATCAGCATCATTGGTATACAGTGGCAGGTCGTTATATTCATCATCTGTCAGGCTGCTGTAATAGGCCTGACCCGGGCGGCCGATAATGATGTTATCCAGGTCTTTATAATAAACTTCGAATTTCCACAGCATGTCATTGGCCAGCTGATTTTCAATACCCAGCTCGTAGTGCGTAGCGGTTGGCTGTTTCAGATCCGGATTACCGAAAGGTGCGACATAATCACCAAAATTATCCGGCAGAATATGGTGGCGGCCATAGGCACTGGTAAACCACCAGTTATTGGTGAACTGCCAGCGGCTTTGCAGGCGAGGTTCACCGAAATACTGCTCGGTATAATCATCATAGGACAGCGCAACACCAGGGGTCAGTGTCCAGTTCTGGGTTACGTCCCAGGCGTCTGCAAGGTGTGCATCGTAGTGATAAATTGTAGGTTTACCGTCACCTTCCAATACTTCGGTGCCATCTACGATACGGCAATCCGGCGTAAATTCATCACAGGGCGGAGCTTCAAAACGGCCTTTGTAACTGATCTGGCTTTCCGTTAATTCCACACCCCAGCGTAATTCATGCTGGTAATTCAGTGGGTAGCTGAACTGACTGCGCAGGTTATAGTCATTTACTTTCACGTCGATTTTGTTGTCGGGGCCAACTCGGAAACCAAGTTTTTGCTCCATTTGCGACAGGCCGATTTTATGGGTCATGCCACTGGTATACAGCTTTTCCCAGACCAGCCCCTGGCTGTTGAAAAAGGCTTCAAAAGCCAGTCCGCCGGATAACCCCGGGTCCTGCAACACAGTGTCAGAATCTTCGGCAAATAACAGACCGGCTTTATCGCGTGAACCAATGGCCTGGAATGACAGGGTTTCCGTTGCGCTGATGCGGTACTCATATTTTCCCTGATAATCGTAATATTCCGGTACAGTTGTGAACTCGAAGTCTTCGTCATCGAGAAAGTTCTCGATGTAGTACTGAAACAGACTCTGCCGCGCAGCAATGTAAAAACTCTGATTTTCGCTGAGCGGTTGTTCGATAAAAATACCGGCCTTCAGCAGGCTTGCGTCAATAATAAACTGGCTGCGGTCATAATAGGGGGAGCGTGATGTGGCATCGATGACGGCGCCGGTTGCGTTGTTGTATTGCGCCGGAAACGCTGCAGTTTCGAGGGTAAAATCTTCAACGACATTATCGCTAAGAATACTGGACGAGTCGGTATGGAAAATATAACCAACGGGAATAAAATCAATAATATAAGCATTGTCATCCGGGGATGAACCACGCACGGCCGGTGCCGATGTTCTTCCTCCGGTAAAGGTCACACCGGGAAGACTCTCGATTGCGCGCAAAGGGTCATTACCTGAACCGGGAATCTTCAACAGCTTTTCTGTGGAAATCTCGGTCAGTTTCTCCTCTTTTCCACTGATCTGTACTGTATCCAGTTCAATAGCTTCAGTTTCATCGGCACTGGCCGGGGCAGCAAAAAGAAGGCCGGAGATCAGCAGGCCAGCCAGCTGTATCTGTGCTGAGAGTGCGGTGCGTTGAGGCAATGCCATCGGTGATTTCATCGGACGTTTTCCCTGTTGATAATTCACAGATATAGTCATAATAGAGCTGATGTTAGCAGGTAAAGATGAATGCAAGGTGAACCATTGAGAGGTTTTGCTGTCATCTGCGCCGCGGCCTGAAGAAACAAGCCGGACGGCGCCATCAGTTCGGACAATCCCCCGGATATTCATAACGGATATCTGCGTGATAGGTATTACCAGCGGAATCCATAATGTTACTCAGGCCACGATAACGCAGCAGGCGCTGACTGTCGCGCTCATAGGTCAGCTCTATCGGATCCAGCAACCAGGCCAGCAGGCGCGATTTCAGGCGCATGCTGAGCACCAGTTGACGATCATCCAGCGATGTCCTCTCCAGCCGGAAATTAACAAGATCCTGACGGGCTGCAGAAGCAAAACTGAAGCTCACCTCTTTACCTGACAGTAACGATTGCCAATGAAGACGTACAAATTCGTCAAATCCGGCATCAATGACCAGATTTTCCGGCAATTCTGTAAGGAGAGTCTTCTGCTCTTCTGCTGCAGAATTCTCCTGCAGGCTCAATAGCAGGCTGCCATCATCATTATATTTGGCCTGCTCATGATAATGATGGCGTAAGTCCTGCAAGCGGAAGTCGGGCGCTGCCGGGTTACTGAAGTATTGATTTTCCTTTTGTGCTATCAGCTTTCCATCGGCATTAAAGTAACTGACGTTACGCCGGTAAGGTTTATCACCGCGCAGCTGCAAACGGTGCTTTTCACAGTAAAGCAGCTGCCGGGGGTTGTCCGGTGCATAAGCCTTTCCGGAATAGATCATAACCTCAGTGACGTCTGCCTGTGCATTAAGGATAAGTCCTGCCAACAATACTTTAACTGAAGTGGTTAACATGATTATCGCTCCCGGCGAAAAAGGGCAACCGCCCCCAACAATAATGCCCAGGCGGAAGCTATCAGCAGTAACGCTGGTGATGTCAGCTGTACCGCATCAAACAGTGAGCCTGCGTAATAACTCCAGGGGGCTGCAACAGCACCAAGGGCTGCGGCCAATAATGGCTTTTTCAGCAACCAGGCCATCGAGTGATACAGGGTTGCTGAAAAAGCTGTCCACAGCAGAATCAGCCACAGTGGTATCAGTGGGCCTTCGTAAGAAGGAAATGTCAGCAAATCAAAATTCAGTAATAAACTGTCAAACAGCGTTCCTCCCAGTGTGATCGTAATAATCAGCCACAATTCTCCGGTTTTAAGCTGCCACCAGTGCCAAAACATAAATAGCGAAACGCAGAGAGAAGCCCATAAGTTTCCGCCAATGACACAGGCAATCCAGCACAGCTGAAAACCGATAATATTCAGCAGAAGAGCCATTTTTTTGCTGCTTACCATTGCGTTCATTGGCAGGTTCATATCAGCTCAGATTACCCAATAGTGGCGGACGGCGATTTAATGGTTTGGCGAATACCAGCTGAACATCACCGATTACCCGCTCGGCAAATCCGCCTTCGCAGTAGGCAAAATAAAAGTCCCATAAACGGATAAAGGTTTCATCATAGCCAAGGGCCATAATCTGCTCACGGTTACTGAGAAAACGCTTACGCCATGCATCCAGCGTGCGCGCATAATGGGGAGTAATATCCTCCATATGAATCATTTTCATATCACTTGCGCGTGTAACAGCCTGACTGATGGCCGTGACGCAGGGAATGAAGCTTCCCGGAAATATATAGCGCTTAATAAAATCGACTTCATTTTTTGCCTGATCATAGCGCTGGTCATCAATCGTGATCGCCTGAATAAGGGCAATACCGTCATCTTTCAGCAGCCGGCTGCAGGTTGCTATGTAGGTATCCAGATACTGATGTCCAACGGCTTCAATCATTTCAACAGAAACTAACTTATCGTACTGGCCTTCCAGCGCACGATAATCCTTTTTTAGCAGCGTGATTTTATCTTCCAGTCCTTCTTCGCGCACACGCCGTTCAGCCCAGGCATACTGCTCTTCAGAAATGGTGGTTGTGGTGACTTTGCAGCCATAGTGTTTAGCTGCATGAATTGCCATGCTGCCCCAGCCGGTACCGATTTCCACCAGATGATCTGCTGCTGTGAGCTGCAACTTCTGGCAGATACGATCCAGCTTGTACACCGACGCTTCTTCCATGCTGGATGTTTCTGCAGGGAATATACCACTGGAGTACATCATGGTCGGATCCAGAAACAGCTCAAACATTTCGTTACCCAGATCATAATGAGCAGCAATATTCCGGCGTGAACCTTTCTCTGTATTGCGATTAAGGTAATGAAAGCCTTTCAGCAGTAATTTCCCAAAGCTGGCCAGTCCGCCGTCGATGCTGTCAACCACGTCTTTGTTGCGTGCGAGCACCCGGATCAGCATGGGAAGGTTTTCACTTGTCCAATCACCGGTCATATAAGACTCACCCGCTCCGACGCTGCCGTTAAGAGCAATATTGCGGTAAGCCTCCGCATCCAGTATTTCAATTGCAGCACTGAATTCTGTAGCGGCCGGATTGCCAAAAATATGCTGCTGATCTCCTTCTTGCAGGCGTATACAACCGGTATGAAGATTTTCCAGTGTATTTAACAGTGCGTTCCGGCATAAGCGGTCGAGCCAGTGCATTTTTTCCGGATTCATCGTCAGAGTTTTCATCGCATTTGCTCCCGGCCAGAGCTGGCCTCAGACTTGTTATTGAGTTCGGTTTCAGGTGAGGGTTTACCCGGATGATCGTAAAAAGGTGAACGGCGCAGCCAAAGCTTAAAAGCATTCCAGTAAATACCGGCGACAACTTTCAGAGTCATCAATGGAAAACGCCACAGCACTTTACTCATCATGGCACGGGAAAATTCTCGTCTTTCCAGCTTCATCGTTGCATCGAAATCTTTATGGCCCAGGTTCGCAAGGTTAAAGGTATCCATATGAATCAGCAGTTCTTCTGCCGGATTCTGAATGACCCAGCGGTACTCCATGGCCATTGGATTAAATGGTGATACATGAAAGTCTTTATTAAAACGGTATTCGTAGCCGTGAAATCCTTTAAAAGAAGTACTGACCAAATGACGGACAGGTACGATACCCTGCTGTTTCTCTATCGTGGTGTTACCGGCGGTTGTGTTACCAGCAGTTGTGTCATTGCTGGTTGATAGCGTGTAGTGAAAACGCTCGCCCCAGGGGGTATTGGTAATTTCTGCAAGAATACCGGCAAGACTGCCATCGCTGCGGTAGCCAAAATAAAATGTAACCGGGTTTATCAGGTAACCAAAGCTGCGCAGGTTGGTGAGCATGGAAACACGCTCGACCCGTTCATTTAACTCCTGATAAAAGGTATTGACCAATAAACGCTTGAGATCCGATGGTTGGTCACAGATCTTATGTTCAGCAGCAAAATAGTCATCACGACAGAAGCGGATCAAGGCCATACCTTTACTGCCGCATTTCCACAGCGGATGCCGTGCCAGTACCTGTTCTGCTTCATCCAGATCAAGCAGTACCATAAAAACCTGGTATTTAAAGGCGTTATCTGTCTGAGTAAAGCGGCGATGGCGAACCCAGCCAGTATAAATCGCGCTGTGCCGAGCCTGAGCAGATGGTCGGCCTGAAGGCTTTTGCTGCTGGAATATCACAGCGACACTCCCAGTGATTCAGTAACGCGCAAAGCACTTTTAACGCCGTCTTCGTGAAAACCATTAAACCAGTAAGCACCACAGAAATGGCTGCGGTTATGACCACTGATTTCAGTATGACGTTGTTGTGCCGCCATACCTTGCAGAGTGAACACCGGGTGTGCATAACGGAAAGATCGCAGGATTTTTTTCGGGTCAATATCTCTGGTCTTATTCAGCGTAACGCAGAAATCAACCGGAGCATCATCAAAGTTCTGCAGGCGGTTCATATAGTAGGTTACCGCGACGGTATCCTGATCTTTTTGACCGATATGGTAATTCCAGGCTGCCCATGCCTTTTTGTTTTCCGGAAGAATACTGCTGTCGGTATGCAATACGACATCATTCATTTTATAAGGAATTGCCCCCAGAATTTCCTGCTCTTCTGTGGTTGGATGGGCAAGCATCTTCAGCGCCTGATCACTGTGACAGGCGAAAATAACCTGGGAATAGCGTTCAGCTCCCCGTGATGAATAGAGCATAACGCCCTGATCATCACGCTCTACCCGGGTAACTTCCGTATTCAGATAGATATGGCCCGCTTCCAGATCCTGCTCTATGCGGCGTACGTAACTGCGTGAGCCATTACTGATTACCCGCCACTGTGGCCTTTCATCCACGCTGAGCATGCCGTGGTTGTTGAAAAAGCGCAGGAAGAAGTACAGAGGGAAATCCATCATCATGGCTTCGCTGGCTGACCAGATCGCAGCGCCCATGGGGATGATGTAATAGCGGCGGAAGTAATCGCTGTAGCCTTTGCGGATCAGGTATTCCCCCAGTGTTTCGCTGTTGCTTACACTGCCGGATGCGAGTTCTGCGCGGGTTTCTTTGTTGAATTTCAGAATATCCCTGATCATCCAGAGAAAACGCAGGTTGAAAATGTTACTGCGCTGGGCAAAGAGAGAGTCCAGAGAATGGCCGTTGTATTCCATTCCCGATCGCTCGCATTTAACACTGAAGCTCATATCCGAGTTTTCAGCGGCAACACCCAGCCGGTCCATAAGACGAATAAAGTCAGGATAGGTCCAGTCGTTAAAGACAATAAATCCACTGTTAACCGGATAGGTTTTTCCTGCGACCTCAATATCATTGGTCTGAGTATGCCCGCCGAGATAGTCACCGGCTTCATACAGATGGACATCGTATTTTTCACGTAACAGCCAGGCACTGGTCAGGCCGGAAATTCCGGAACCGATAATCGCAATACGTTCTTTCATGAGTGATGGTCTCCGGTTTCAGGTTGTGGATTGTTACGTGCCATAGCGCTGGTTATTTTCAGTCGCAGGCGGGCGGGCAATGCACCTGTCAGGCGCAGTATCAGGGTGAATAAAAATGGGAACCGGATTTCCAGGCGACGTTTTTTCAGTCCCCGGATAATGATATCTGCAGCACTTTCAGCATCGATTTTTCCGGGCATTGGAAAGTCATTGCGATCTGTCAGGGGAGTCTTAACAAACCCGGGAGATATAATGCCAACATCAATCCCTTTGTGTTTCAGATCCGCCTGCATGCACTGGAGAAAATGGCGTACAGCTGCTTTGCTGGCACCGTAGGCCTGAGCACGTGGCATCGCCAGCCAGGTCACACTACTGCTCATGCCGGCAATATAACCCTGTTGGCTTTTCTCCAGCAGGGGCAGTGCGGCCTGAACGGTATTGACCAGACCGAAGAAATTGGTTTCATGAACGCGTCGGATTAATGCCCCATCAAAATGGTCGACATCGACATATTCACAGGTGCCGGCATTCGCGATTAAGGTATCGATATAGCCGAACTGGGCCTTAATAGCCGCTGCCGCAGCCAACATTTGTGCGGCATCAGTAATGTCAGCAACCTGAATGCTGACATTACTGTAATTTTCAGCCAGTTTTTGCAGAGCTATCGCATTGCGTGCACTGATTATCAGGTGACGGCACTGTTGCTGTAATTTATGCACAAGGGCTTCACCAATACCGCTTGATGCTCCGGTTAACCAGATAATCTGATCTGTCAGGGGCAAAGGGTTTTGCCTGTTCTTTATATTTCTGAGTGTCATTGCATGCGCTCCTTCAGCTTACGGATAACCCAGCCAAGCAGAGGAATATGCTCATACAGCATGGCACCGGCATCAAAAAAGTCGCGGTGATATACAATGCGGTTATTTTCCCAGCGCAGTTCACTGCAGCCTTCGATGGTAATCAACTCACCGTTACGCAGGCGCGGGTGACGGAAATTCATGGTCCAGCGCAACATACTGCGCTCATCCTGATGCCAGCTGCTGGTGAAAATAAAATCGATATGGTTAACGTTGCTGTACATGCCGATAAAATAGTCTGTCAGTTCGCGGATACCATGGATTTCATGGAAGGGATCGCTGAACACAATATTGTCGGCATAGCAGGTGCTTAACAGCTCACGAGAAATGGTATCGCGGTTAAGGTGGTGGTAAAGCGTCTGAAAGCGTTCAGCACTGTTACTGCCGGAAACTGCGGTAAGCATATTCACAGTGATTTCTCCTGCGATGTTTGCAGAGAGGTGTTACGGCCTTCCTCAAGAACATGGCGTGGAACCGGGCTTAGGTCGTACACAATTCCGATCCAGCTCATGAGTTTCAGAATCAGATAGGTAATATCCAGCTCCCACCAATAAAATCCCTGGCGGGCTGATACTGCCCAGCGGTGATGATTGTTATGCCAGCCTTCGCCCAGAGTCAGCAGGGCCAGAAATGCGTTGTTGCGGCTTTCATCTTTCGTTGCAAAACGCTTTTTGCCCCAGATATGCCCCAGAGAATTAATAGTAACGGTAGAGTGAAACAGTAATACCGTAGAAATAAAGAAACCCCAGACAACCAGTTGCAGACCATTGGTGTTTAATTCCGGTGCCGCTACCGCTAGCCATTCGCCAGCCAGAAACAGCAGTACAATAAGCAGTAAGGGAGCAACGCTGTCATAACGGTTCAGCCAGCGTAATTCGGGAAAGCGGGCAAAGTCTTTGATGCGCTGATACTGGGTGTTGAATGATGCATCACAGGTGAACCAGCCGGCATGACTCCACCAGAAACCACGCTTTACCGGTGAATGAAGGTCTTCATCGGTATCGGCATGCTGGTGATGAGCACGGTGATGAGCAGCCCACCAGAGTGGTCCGCGTTGTGCTGCCATATTGCCAAGTAAGGCGAAAATAAACTGCCAGAAACGATTGGTTTTATAAGCCCGGTGAGAAAAATAACGGTGGTAAAAGGCTGTGATAGCAAACAGTCTTAACCAGTAAAGCGCAAAACACACTGCTAATGCCGTACTGCTTAACGGAAGAAAAAACGCCAGTAAACACAGCAGATGAAGAATAATAAATGGCATAACCCTCAGCCAGTTAAATTCTGTACTGTGCATGTCATCATCCTGACCGCTTTCAGAATCGAACCAGCGCATGATGTTACGCCACAGGTTCCCGTTACGTGGTGATCCTGTGGATGATGAAAGGCCGTCATTGTTATTCATGCTCATCTCCGGCATTGGCCGTGGTTAGCGTCTGTTTAAAAGCGTCCAGCGCCCGTTGGCGGGCAAATTTATGCTCTACCAGTGGCGGTGGATAACCGCAACGCTGACGTTGCAGGTTGTCTGGCTGGTGACGTGATGCGCCGGGAAGATTGATTAATTCCGGGATATAGCGGGCGATAAAATCACCCGAGGCATCAAATCGTTGTGATTGAGTGGTTGGATTAAATATACGGAAATACGGAACGCCATCGGCACCGGTTGATGCACTCCATTGCCAGCCTCCATTATTGGAAGCCAGGTCAGCATCAAGCAGCCACTGATTAAAAAAGGCTTCGCCTTTGCGCCAGTCAATCAGCAGATGTTTGGTTAAAAACATGGCGCTGATCATGCGCAGCCGGTTGTGCATCCAGCCTTCCGCAATAAGTTGTTTTTGTGCTGCATCAACAACCGGATAACCGGTACGACCTTCACACCAGGCTTTGAAATCCGCCTCGCTGTTGCGCCATGGAACCTGCTCGGTATCGGGTTTAAAGGCTTTGTGCTTGCACAGTTGTGGAAATGCGACCAGCAGATGACGATAAAATTCGCGCCAGATCAGCTCGCTGATCCAGCTGTCAAAACCGGGGCTGCCACCGGTAAAGCGGCCATTATTATGATCAAGTGCGACATGCAGGCACTGGCGCACAGAAATCAGACCTAATGACAGGTAAACCGATAAACGGCTGGTTGCGTCTTCGGCAGGAAAATCACGCAGTTGTTTATAGGCACAGCCACGCTCTTCCGCAAAGCGGTTCAGACGCAGGTGAGCTTCGTCTTCCGTAGCGGGCCAGAGCGGATCGGCAACGGCTTTTATTGGTGGAGCACTGAGTAATAAACCGGATTGCGCCTTAATCAGATCTGTTAACGCTGACTGTATTTTCTGATCGCGTTGCTCTGGCCGTGGCAGCGGTGCTGCTATAACGCTTTCTGCCTGCTGAATCCAGGCGCGTTTGAATGGCGTAAAAACTTTAAACGGAAGATCCTGTTTAGTGCGTACTTCACCTGGGGGAACCACACACTGGTCATGGAATTTATACAGTGATATTTCCTGCTCACGGCACCAGCGGCCAAACTCGATATCGCGCCGGCGCTCGTTGACTTCATATTCGATATTAAAAGCTACCGAACGGATATTCAGCTGAATAATGATGCGCTGAAGAATCTGATTGCAGTCAGCAAATGTATTAGCCGTGAGAATCAGAAGAGGAATATTCAAAGACTCCAGTTCAGCCTTCAATGCCAGCATGGTGTTTTCCATCAGCTGTATTTTTCGCTCGCCTAAGCCATGCTGAAGCCATTGCTGACGGGTAACAAAAACGACGCCGACGACACCTTCTTCAATATGTTTGCAGGCATGCCACAGTGCAGGATTGTCGCGGCTGCGCAAATCGGTACGGAACCAGACTAACTGAGTCAATGGAAACCTCCGTTATGAGTATGTTTCTCTGCATTGTTGTCAGTTTTTTTTTCAGTGTTGTTGCCGGTAATAAAGGTTCTTACCTGGCGGGATAACTGATCAGGTAATCTGATCAGTGTTTTATGCTGTACTTGTGTATCCGGAGCAGCACCGGAAAGAAAATGTGTCACATGGCAATGGCTGAAGTAGTCCTGCCACTGTTGCTGGTGAGCCGGAATTAACGGATGAAAATGAATCCAGACATTGGCTGCGGGTATCATCGTCAGGGTTAAACCCAGATCGGAAGGTGTTGGTTGTGGACCAAAGTATTCAACCCGGAATTCTGCAGCTCCCAATGCACAGGCACAGGCAAGCGTTTCTATTTCGGCATGCTCGTGATTGGTGGCAAGTAACAATACCGGGCCTTTATTATGGCGTTGTTGCTGCAACAGCATGGCGCCAAATTTGCGCTTCAGCAGATGTTCGAATGCATGTGTCACAATAAGGGGGGTACTGCTGCTGCGCAGAAAATGCAGTACAGGTGACAGACAGCGCTCGTAATAAACGGCCAGTGGATAGCTGGAAAAACCGGCATTCCACAGCTCGTCGAGATGTTGTGTATTCAGATGCTGTGCGGCACGGATAACCTGCTGCTGCTGGTTCAGCCAGTCGTCATTATTATTGCTGCTGTTTTCCTGACCATCTTTCAGCAGTAACTTTACCTGGCGGATCGGGTAACCCTGATCCAGCCAATACAGAATGTGGCGCACGTGCTGAATATGCTCATCGGTGTAAAAGCGATGGCCTTTTTCGGTACGTTCCGGGCGAATAATGCCGTAGCGCCTTTCCCATGCACGCAGCGTTACCGGATTAACTCCGGTAAGGCGGGCAAATTCCCGGATAGGGTAGGTACCACGATCATCGAGGCGATTCATATCGCGTTCCGTAAACCCAGTTCATAAGGGTGCGGATTCAGATACACCTGCTGACAGGCGTACTGGTTACTTTCGCCATAGCGGTTGAGGTGATGTTTAAGCAGGGTCAGCGGTACGACCAATGGAATAATTCCCTGGCGGTACTGGTTTATGATTTCGCTCAGTTCAGCTTTATCACTGGCGGAGATCAGCTGTTTTAAATAACCCTGTAAATGCATCAGCGTATTGGTGTGCATTTTACGGCTGGCAGGTTTGGCCAGCGCTGTCATTAACTGCACAAAATAATCCTGCGCCAGCATTTTCAGATTACCTTCCCGCAGATTGGCCAGCAGTCGTCCCATGCTCTTGTAGTGCAGCATGCTGTGCGCCATGACCAGATATTTGTAGCGCGAGTGAAAGCTGATCAGACCTTTGCGGCTGATACCGGCCGCCTGAAACTGCTGCCAGTCGTGATAGGCGAATACACGGGTCATAAAATTCTCACGCAGCGCCGCATCATTCAGCCGTCCGGCTTCCTCAACCGGTAACAGCGGGTGAGCTTTGCAGAAAGCATCGGCATAAATGCCACGGGTGCTGCCTTCAGGATGGCCATTGGCGAGGTAGCGCTTAACACCAAACAGGCCGCAGCTTGGGCTTTTCTGCATAAAGATGTAGCCACACAGTTGCTGCTGTTGCTGTGCCTGACGGGCGCCGTATTCTGCCAGTGCATCGGTAACATCGATGCTGCTGTCAGTCACACCGACGGCACGGACGTTGTTGTCGGCGGCATGTTCGCTGACCAGGCGGATAGGCTCGCGTGGTGTGCCCATACCAATGGCAACTTCCGGGCAGATAGATACAAAGTCAAAGTACTGGCTCAGAGTGTCGGTACAGAAACGTGAGCGCTTGTGCGAACCGTTAAAACGTACCGCCTGACCCATCAGGCAAGCGCTGATACCAACCGGGATGCGGTCGGAGCCAATGGTGCTGTGTGTGGTCTTGAAGGGATGCTGCTGAGCCATATGTATAACCTATGCATCGTTTGTTGTATAAGTCCATTCTGGCTCTGATAAGTTCTACAAGTCAATCATCTTTGTATAATATTTTTCACTTTTGTATAAGGCTATGATTGTTAAGGAATTTGTCTGTCAGGGCGGATGGGGTGGTACAGAGTGGCGTTATACAGCGCGCAGAAAGACTGGCTGCAATATCGTGGCGGGGATCTTCGGAAGTCAGGAAATGCGGGCAGGAGGCCTGCCCGTGGGGATGCTATTGCAGCTGGCGCAGTACGACCTGGCTGATGGCTCTGGCGACTTCAGGTTCCAGGCCAATCGGGGGGTGTAAGTGGATACTGATATGCATACCTTCCTGCTGCAGCAGCTGCTGCATGTTATCCAGCATGGCGGGTACGTCTTTACGCAAATGGCGGCCTGCGGCAAAAAACAGCGGTAATACATCGATCTGGCCATAGCCTTCTTCAGCCAGACGCCTTATCTGGCTTTGCAGTGAAGGTTCTGCCAGTTCCATATAGGCCAGTTCGGCCCGTGCCTCCGGGTCGCTCAGGCTGTCACGGATGCGTTGTAATAACTGATCGAATGGCGCCAGCCAGTGCGGGTCGCTGCTGCCGTGAGCAAGCAGAATCGAAGCGGTTTTCAGTGTCATAGTGGTTCTTCTGCCGTATTCGGGAGTGTGGTCAGTAATGTTCGTGCAGCCTGCTGGCCGCTCAGCCAGGCACCTTCAAGGCTGGGGCTGTGGCACCAGTCGCCGCAGACAACGAGTTGCTGCCCGATGTCACTTAAGGCGCCCAGTGTAAGGCTATTGGCTGGTATTGCGTATAGCCAGCGGTGCAGCCACAGCGTGTCGGGTTGTTGTTGCGGCTGTTGCAGTGCTGCAAAGAAGGCGCTCAGCAGTTCCTGTTGCACCAGCTCACGCGGGGCATCGGTATGCTGGCGGCTCCATTCGTGGCTGGCCTGAATCGCCCAGGCCTGTTTCTTGTCCCGTCCGGGCTTGCTGCTGTTGCGCGCAATCCAGCTTACCGGGCCCTGTTTAACAAAAACGGCATCTGCAGCGCAGTTCATTGCCTCTGGCAGTGTCAGCAGCAGTGTCCAGCAGGGCAGCATATCCACCTGTTCACATTGCGCTGCCAGTTGTGGCGCGGCGCTCAGCAGCGGTATGGCCTGTTGTGGTGGTGTGTTGATCAGCAGGCCGTCGAACGGGCCGAATGTCTTACCATCATCGCAGCTCAGTGACCATTGACCCGTGCTTGCCCCGCGGCTGGCGCTGACAATGCGGGTGCTGGCGATAAAGGCCGCCGCAGGCTCCAGCAACGAGCGGCTTAGGCCGGTCATGCGCGGCATGCCGACATAGCGCAGCACAGTATCCGGCGAAGGGTGCAGACCTTTGGCATCGGCAATCCAGGGAGTCATATTCCATTCCTCAACCCAGCCGTAGTGCTGCCATTGCTGCAGTTGCGCGGTAAAGGCAGCGCTGTGGGCACGGATAAACTGCGCCCCCATATCCCAGCTGGCATCGCCAACTTTTTTAGTGGCCATGCGTCCGCCGGAACCGCGGCTTTTATCAAATACCGTCACCTCGTGCCCCTGTGCGGCAAGAAGTTGCAGTGCGCTCAGTCCGGCCATGCCGGCGCCAATGATTGCTATGCGGGCCATATAAAATCCTTATCGGCTCTGTATAAGTTTTCCATTGTAGCGCTTTTCCTTGTGATGTATAACTATTGCATAGCTTTGAAAATGCTTTGCATCGTTTCAGATGCCTTGCATAGCTGTATGAAAATAAACTGCCGTTAGCGGCCCGTTGAACAACGAGGATACCCCATGAGTTATCAGGCTCCCCTGCGTGACATGCAATTTGTACTGTATGAACTGTTGAAAGGTGATGAAATTTTACCCGCATTGCCAGGCTATGAAGACGCAACCCGCGACATCATGGACGCCATGCTGACTGAGGGTGCGAAGCTGGCACAGAATGTTATCGCACCAACCAACACCAACGGCGATCGTCAGGGTTGTCATTACGACCCGGAAAGCAAAAGCGTCACCACGCCCGATGGTTTTAAAGAGGCTTATAAGCAGTTTGCTGAAGCGGGCTGGACGGCATTGTCTGCGCCGGTGGAATACGGCGGTCAGGGTATGCCGCATACGCTGAACACGCTGGCCGAAGAAATGATGTGTTCGGCTAACCTGTCGCTGGGTATGTATCCGGGCCTGACCCACGGTGCAGTGAATGCGCTGATTGGCTATGGCACCAACGAACAGAAAGATTACTTCCTGCCACGCCTGATCAGCGGTGAGTGGACTGGCACCATGTGTCTGACGGAACCGCATTGTGGTACAGATCTGGGGCTGATCCGTACCAAAGCAGAGCCGCAGGCGGATGGCTCTTATGCGATCTCCGGCACCAAAATCTGGATTACCGGTGGTGAGCATGATCTGGTCGATAACATCATTCACCTGGTGCTGGCCAAACTGCCGGATGCGCCGGCGGGCTCCAAGGGGATTTCCCTGTTCCTGGTGCCTAAAGTACTGGAAGACGGCAGCCGTAACCCGGCATTTTGTGGCGGTCTGGAACACAAAATGGGTATCAAGGGTTCTGCGACCTGTGTGATGAACTTTGAAGAAGCCAAAGGCTGGCTGATTGGCGAGCCGCACAAAGGTCTGCAGGCAATGTTCGTCATGATGAACAGCGCACGTCTGATGGTCGGTCTGCAGGGGCTGGGGGTTGCTGAAGCGGCTTATCAGGTATCTCTGGGCTTCGCCAAAGACCGTCTGCAAAGCCGTTCACTGGCGGGTCCACAGGCGCCGGATAAGCCAGCCGATCCGATCATCGTGCACCCTGATGTACGCCGTATGCTGCTGCGTCAGAAAGCCACCATTGAAGGCAGCCGTGCGCTGGCATACTTCACCGCACTGAATCTGGATATTGCCCACACTGCAGAAGATCCGGCCGAGCGTGAACATGCCGATGACATGGTGCAGTTGCTGACGCCGGTGGTTAAGGCCTTCCTCACCGATGAAGGATTTTTCTGTGCCAACGATGGTCTGCAGTTAATGGGTGGCTCCGGCTTTACTCAGGACTGGCCGCTGGAACAGCTGGTGCGTGATGCCCGTATCACCCGTATCTACGAAGGTACCAACGGTATTCAGGCGCTGGATCTGGTGGGCCGTAAAATCGGCATGAATGGCGGACGGGCACTGAAGCGTTTCTTTGCCATGCTCGACGGTTTTATCAACGACAACCCACAGGCTCCGCACCTGCCACAGCTGAAAGCGGCCATTGGTCGCCTGCAGAAAGCCACCATGTGGCTGATGCAGAATGGCATGAGTGACCGTGAACAGGCCGGTGCTGCTGCAACGCCGTATCTGCGTCTGTTTGCCCTGACGGCGGTCGCCTATTTCTGGAGCCGTATGGCCCTGACTGCACAACAGCAGCTGGATGCCGGTTCAACCGAAACCGACTTCTATCAGGCAAAAGTGCACAGTGCCCGCTTCTTTATGGACAAACTGCTGCCGCAAACCGAAGCTCTGATGAGTGAAATTGAAGCCGGTAAAGACAGCCTGATGGAAATGGCCGTCGGCCAGTTCTGATTCGATCAGGCAAACCACCGGTAAGGAGAACACGATGACAGAACAACGCATTCTGATTACCGGTGGCACCGGCTTTATTGGCCAGACACTGATCAACCGCTGGCTGGCACAGGGTGCGGTTATTACCGTGCTCAGCCGCCGCCCGGCCTGGGTGCAGCGGCGCTGGGGCGGCAGGGTGAAATCGGTGTCTGGGTTTGAGCAACTCAGCGGTCAGTTTGATGTGTTAATCAATCTGGCCGGTGAGGGCATTGCTGATAAACGCTGGACACGTGCGCGTAAGCAGGTACTGCAGGACAGCCGTATCGCGCTGACCCGCGATCTGGCGGCCTGGGCCAGCCGCAGCGGGCAGCGTTTCCGCGTGGTGCTCAGTGGTTCAGCCATTGGCTATTACGGTGGCTACAGTGGCGCAGATGACAGAGCGCATGGAGAACAGGATGCACAGGGGAGTGATTTCTCCGCGCAGCTTTGTGCGGATTGGGAAGCGGCGGCAGAACCCCTGCGGCCGCTCACTGAACGTTTTCTGATCCTGCGTACGGGTATTGTGCTGGGTGTGCATGGCGGCATGCTGAAGCGTTTATGGCTGCCGTTCAGTCTGGGGCTGGGAGGCATCATTGGCGATGGCCGCCAGAATCTGTCGTGGATTCATCTGCACGATTATTGCCGGGCTGTTGATTTATTGCTCAGTCATGATGCTGATAGCACTGTTAATGGCGTCATCAATATGACGGCACCACATCCTGTGACCAATCACGACTTTACCCTGAATCTGGCGCGCGAGCTGCAGCGGCCGGCGTTATTACCCATGCCGGCGATGGTGGTTAAACTGCTGTTTGGCGAAATGGGTGAGCTGCTGTTGAAAGGTCAGGATGTACGGCCGCTGCGGCTTCAGGAACTGGGCTTCAGCTATGACTTTGCAGACAATCGTGACGCACTCAAAGATATTGTCCGCCACTGGTAGCGGACAATAACGGGGTTTTTAGCCGAGGGTAAATACAGCAAAAAAATGGGTATTTATCCTCTTTGTAATATTCTGTTCATCTCCTGTAACACAACAAAAGATTGACGCCTGACTTTCCTATCAATGCTCTCCATCCGCAGGTAAATAACGTCGTTTTTTAACTGAAAAATGACACTTACAAAATATCTGTAGATTTGTGTTATTCCGCATTGCGATGCCTCCCCGCGACGACTAAACCTAAAGGTAACTCGCCAGTCACCGATATAGGTTTATTTATTCATGAGTATCAGCCGCCAAACACTCGATCAATATCTGTACGAATTCGATCAGGCGTATCGTGTAACCTACGTGAATTATTCACGGGCTAACGAGCTGACCGATGCCCAACTTATCCTCACATTGGAACGTGGCTGTGAACGTAAGACTTTTGCTTTTTCTCAGCCGCACTTTAACGATGTCGATAAAAACCTGATTGCCTGCCACGGCCTGTATATTGCCGCAATCAAAAGCTCACCGCTTGCTCCTAACCGGGTGGAAGTGGGCGATATAGAAGGTGGGTTCTCTTACTTCACCGCCAAAAACGTGAAAAACATTACGCCAACGGCGTAAGCCTGCGGTACGGATACCGCCAGCCAGGAGGCGGGCAGAAACGTCCTTGCACTAACCGATTCAGCACCCTGATGTCCTTTGATCACAGCACCCGATCAAACTTCGTTCTCCGAGCAGCCTGGCTGCTCTTTTTTTTGCCTGTCTTTTTTAAAATGTCGAGTCTGATCCTTCAGCGCACTACAGCGTTTTACATGACAGTAATGACAGTTAAACCTCCAGCCTCTAAGCTGTGACCTCAGTCTGCTCAGTTCAATTGCCGGAGATGGATAATGTCTGATGAAGTATTCCTGATTGCCGCTTATGGCGTCATCGTTTTAGTCGGTTTGTTGGGGCTGGTGGCGCTGGCGGTTACAGGCTGGATACTGGTGGCCTATGTGGTGGATATTACCCAGACCCGCCATACCGTTCGCCGTAACTTTCCGGTTATTGGCCGTTTCCGTTACTTCTTCGAACATCTGGGTGAGTTTTTCCGGCAGTACTTTTTTGCACTGGACCGGGAAGAGTTACCCTTTAACCGCGCTGAGCGGACCTGGGTTTACCGGGCTGCAAAAAAAGAAAATACGACAGTAGCCTTTGGTTCCACCCGCCGGCTGGATGTGCCCGGTACCATCCTGTTTGTTAACAGTGCTTTCCCGGCACTTAAGCATGACTTTGCCGATACCGGTCCGATTACTCTGGGTGAGCATTGCCGCACCCCTTACACCACCTCTTCGCTGATTAATATTTCCGGTATGAGTTTCGGAGCTATTTCCCGTCCGGCGGTACTGGCTTTGTCCAAAGGTGCCAGCCTGGCCGGTTGTTGGATGAATACCGGCGAAGGGGGCCTGTCGCCCTATCACCTTGAAGGCGGAGCCGACATCGTCTTCCAGATTGGCACCGCAAAATACGGTGTGCGTAATGAGTTCGGAGAACTGGATGAGGAAAAATTACGTACGATTGCCGCCCATGAACAGGTACGTATGTTTGAAATTAAACTCAGTCAGGGCGCCAAACCCGGTAAAGGCGGGATTTTACCCGGAACAAAAGTAACGGCTGAAATTGCGGCGATCCGTCATATTGCGGTGGGCGAAGATTCGATTTCTCCCAATGGTCATCCGGAGGTTCGTTCGGTTGACGACTTACTCGACATGATCGGTCAGGTTCGGGCCATCACCGGTAAGCCGGTCGGTTTTAAAGCGGTATTGGGTGATATTGGCTGGATTCGGGATTTATGCCGGGCTATTCAGGTGCGGGGTGTTGAGTGTGCACCGGATTTTATCACTCTCGACGGTGCTGAAGGTGGTACAGGTGCAGCACCACAATCGTTAATGGATTATATGGGCCTGCCGCTGGCTCAGGCGTTGCCGATGCTGGTTGATGTGCTGGATGAATATAAATTACGGCCGCGTATCCGCGTTGTCGCCTCGGGTAAATTAATTACCCCCGACCGGGTCGCCTGGGCATTGTGCGTGGGTGCCGATTTTGTCACCAGTGCACGTGGCTTTATGTTTGCCCTCGGCTGTATTCAGGCGTTGCAGTGTAATAAAAATACCTGCCCGACCGGCATTACCACCCATAATCCACGTTTGCAGCGTGGGCTGGTGCCAACGGATAAAGCCGCACGGGTTGCGCATTTTGTTGAAACCCTGAATCAGGAGGTTGGCATTATTGCCCACTCCTGTGGTGTAGATGAACCGCGTAAGTTAACCCGCCATCATGCGCGTATGGTACAGCCTAATGGCGAAGCAAAATTACTGTCAGAACTGTATGGCAGTGATCAGTTCCACCCGGGAACTGAGCCGGTCTTTGACGGTGAATTATCCTCAGAGTCTGTCAGATAAAGGCTGACAGGCCCTGAACAGCAACTGGTAACGTCGTTGTTATTCCATCCTGTTACTGCTGCAATCCAGATTCAGTTCCTGCACCGTCATGGTTAATATCGCCGTGGCGGCAGAAGCACATTCGTAATAAATCAGCGCGCTGTTGCCGTCGTTGTTGGTGATGGTCAGTTCGCTGTTCAGCTCCGGCGCATCGTAGGCGATGCGTATTTCGCTGCCGTTATCCAGATACCACTTTTCGCTGATCAGCTGATTATCGTCAGTCAGTTGCTGCTGATGTACCCGGCCATTATCAAGGTATGTCAGCCGTAATGCCGGGCTGCCGTTTTCGCCGAACATTTCGAACACACCCGCTGTTCCGGGCTCTGTGCTGTAGCGCCAGCGCTGGGCCAGAAAATGATTGTACAGGGTGTTCAGCGTTGTATGACGGCCATGCATAGTGATACTCCAGCCGTCGGGGTCCGAACGGGTCAGAGTGTAGGTGATGCCGTTGGCAATAAAACTGTTTGCTTCTGCAGGAAACAGCAAATAAGGAAACTGCCAAGCATTAAATACCGAGCCATAATCGCCGCCTTTGGCCTGAAACGGAATATTGAGCGGAGGACTGTTGTCGGTGTTGTTATCTGTATTGCTATTTGCACTGTTGGTTTCATCGTTGTTGCTGTTATCGCCACCACAGGCACAAAGCAGGGAGGCGATTAATAATACGGAGGGCAGGTGCATAGCACTGCGGGTCAGAGCTGACATAACGGTCTCCTGAGAAATCGGCAGAAAAGGCCAGGGTTGTTAGCCGCTGGCCTTTAACGTTTAGGTGCGGGTTAAAATGCAACCGCGCTGGTGCAACTGCTGCTATCCGATGCGAGCGTAAACAGGTCGTCTGTACAGCCTTCATAACCTGTGCCGCTGCTGCCGTTGGCATCATTGAGGTCAACGATGGTTGCCGATGCTTCGCTGGCATCTTTGCTGATAATGCGGATGCCGCCATTACTTTTTGGTACCAGCAGCGCAGTGCTCTCCGTTGTACCGCTGTCATCCTGAACGTTCAGAAAAATACGACCATTGCGGTAATAGCTCAGCTCGCTGTTAATCACATCGCTGTTGTAATGATAAAAATAGAAGCGCCCGATCAGGTCGTTACTGGCTGGCGTTTCTTCATAGCCGAAGGCGGTCCAGTCAGAAAAAACATCACCTTCATATTCGCCGTCCCAGCTGACGTACCAGCTGCCATTGCCAGAGGATATGTGCAGTGTCTGGGTCAGTCCGCCGACGGTAACCTGAAAGCCATCAACGGCAGAAAAAGCTGAGCTGGAGGCATAACCCAGATTAAATGCCTGTGCATAGGCATTGTTACCAACACCGGGTAATGACAGCGTCTTGCTGTTATTGCTGCCGCTGTCTGATCCGTTGTCGCCACCACCACAGGCGCTTAATAACGCTGACAGGCAGATACATGCAGTGAATAACCATGAATTTTTCATAAATATTTCCTCACAGATTTTCGGCAGAATTGCTGTCGCAGGTGCTGTTCAGCGTGGCGGCTGCAGCGTTCTGTAATGTTGTCAGGTTGCCTTCACAGCCGATGTAGCTGGTGGCGATACGGTTGTTGATAATAACGACGGTATAGCCGTTATGGATCTGGTTGGAACCTATGGTGATATAGCCAAAGTCGGTAATAAATCGCTGGTCATTCTGGCCGGGAAAATAATAGGTATCCGGCGCAGAACTGCTGAAATCATAGTGCGCCCGGCCGTCACGGTAATAGGTGGTCTGAGAAAAGAGATCGGTGCTGCCCGCAGCGTAATAGTAAAAAATGCCCTCAATATCGCCGCTGTCGAATGACTGATAACGGAAAGCCACCCAGTTACTGAAACTGCTGCCGCCCGTAGTTGATGTACCGTTTTTAATCAGCACGAAATCACCGTTATTTTCCTGGCGGATGGTGGTGGTGACACCGTTGACCGAGCTCTGGTATTCACTACCGCTGTATTGCTGAAACGCCGCGCAATTACCATCGAAGGTATTGGCAAATTTACCGTTAATACCATCATTAATTTCCGGCAGCGGAATGCCGGCCTGCTGAATGCGGCTGCAGATACTGTTTTGGTTGTTGTTGCCGTTATTATTGTCGCCACCGGTATCTGTGGTATCGGATGAACCACCGCAGGCCGTGAGCAGCAGACTGCTGCAAAGCAGCGCCGGTAAATAAACTGAGCGAGTGTCGAGGCCCTTCATAAATCTTTCCCTAAAGCATCTTTTATGGATGACAGCCACAGGCGATTGCCTGTGTTTCTCACTCTGATAATGGGAGAAAAGACGCAGGGACTTAACTGAGGATTTCCTTAGGTTTTGTTAAAGCGAGATCAGTTCGAGCTTTATTGCCAGGTAAATCGCGTGTTCCCTTGTGCGGGCGCCGAGTTTTTCCCGCGCGTTACGCAGGTGAAACTCAACGGTAGCTTCCGAGCGTTTCAGCAGGTCGGCAATATCACGGGTGCGCAGGCCGCAGGCGCTGAGTTCCAGACAACGCCGTTCGCGTGCGGTCAGCAGGCGGCTGTTGTCGTTGTCGGCAGCGGGGGCGTGCAGGTTACTGGCGAACATGGAGCCGTAGTAACTGATCATCTGCAGGTAGGGCAGTTTTTCCTGCAGAATACGTGTGACCTCGGCAGCACTCAGGTGCGAGCCGATATTCCAGGCATTGACCTGATTACCATCAAAACGCTGCAGGGTGCTGGAAAACCCGGAGCGGAAACCACATTCCGAGGCCTCTTCAATAACCTGCATTTCAGCGTCATTCAGATAAGGGTGCTCGCGGATATGATCGATGCCGGTGCGTACCGTGCGGTAGCTGGTGGTGCAGTAACGCAGAAAAGGGTCGCGTTCCATAAAGCCCTTTTCTACATAGTATTCGTTCCAGCTGGCATCAAAGTTGGACACGATCTGCATACGGCGGGTCGTACCGGAGAGGTGGATTATTCGGTCGAAGCCTTCATCGGAGAACGAACGGAACAGGCATTGCCACAGCTGTCTGGCGCTCTGCTGCTTTTCCATCTGTTCGATGATGTGTTCGCGCTGGCGATGCATATGTGCTCCTGATGCTTCCTTTCATCGGCGTGAGCCGCCATTTTACCGCTGGCGCAAACTCTGGCGCTGGTTATTTTTACGTCAGGCAGGTGAGGCACCGACCTTTTGCCGGGTCAGAGTGCGGTTGTTTCCGGACAAAAATAACAAGTGGCGTATTTCGTCTTTTTTTATCTCTCTGTTTTGTCCGGGGTGCTAAGATGCCCCCGAGCAGAGAATCAGGTATAAACAGCGCTGTTTATACGACATCAGCACTGAAGAGGTTCCCGAATGTTCAGACTCCACCGGTATGGCAAAGCTCCGCTGGCGTTTATCGGTATGCTGCTTTCTTCTTTGCTGCTTTCTTGTTTGTTAGTACCGTCCCAGGCCATCGCGGCCGAAGTCATGGTGGCGGTGGCCTCCAACTTTACCGCACCGATGAAAGACATCGCCGCACGCTTTCAGCAGCACAGCGGCCATCGGCTGGTTATGGCCTTTGGTTCATCCGGTAAATTCACCGCCCAGATTCATAATGGCGCGCCCTTTGAGGTATTCCTGTCGGCGGATCAGGCCAAGCCCGAAGCCCTGATCCGTGCCGGTTTTGCCAGCGCCGACAGCCGCTTTACTTATGCGTTAGGGCGTCTGGCCCTGTGGACAACTACCCCCGATGTGGACGTGCGCGCACAGCTGCACAGCGGCCAGTTCCGTAAACTGGCGCTGGCTAACCCGCGCCTGGCGCCTTACGGTGCCGCTGCACAGCAGACGCTGGCAGCTCTGGCACTGACCGACAGCGTGGCGACCCGCCAGGTGATGGGGGAAAACATCGCCCAGACCTGGCAGTTTGTTTCCAGCGGCAATGCCCAGCTTGGTTTTGTTGCGCTGTCGCAGGTGATGAGTGGCGGCCATATCAATAACGGCAGTGTCTGGATTGTGCCCGACACTCTGTATCAGCCGATCCGTCAGGATGCAGTACTACTGAAGAAAGGCGAACTGAAGAAAGGCGAACCGAATCCGGCGGCCAGAGCATTTCTGGCTTTTCTGCAATCGGCGGAAGTAACGGAGCTGATCCGTGGTTATGGTTATCACCGGGAGTAACGCATGTTGTTAACTGCAGCAGACTGGCAGGCGGTCTGGCTGACGCTGAAGCTGGCGACACTGGTCACGATGTTGCTGTTGTTAATCGGCACGCCGCTGGCGTGGTGGCTGGCACGTACCCGCTCTGTCTGGCGCGGCCCGGTATCGGCACTGGTGGCCTTGCCGCTGGTTCTGCCGCCGACCGTGCTGGGGTTTTATCTGTTGCTGGCGCTGGGCCCAAACGGTCCGCTCGGCCAGCTGACGCAGACACTTGGGCTGGGGCTGTTGCCGTTCAGCTTCAGCGGACTGGTGCTGGCCTCGCTGCTGTATTCGCTGCCCTTTGTGGTGCAGCCGGTGCAGAACGCCATTGAAGCCATGGGCGAGCGGCCGCTGGAAGTTGCGGCGACACTGGGCGCAGGGCCCTGGGATCGCTTTTTTACCGTGGTTCTGCCGCAGGCCAAACCGGGTCTGCTTACTGCGGCAGTGCTTGGCTTTGCCCATACCGTCGGCGAGTTTGGTGTGGTGCTGATGATTGGCGGCAATATTCCCGGTGAAACGCGGGTGATCTCGGTACAGATTTACGATCATGTTGAGGCCCTGAGTTACGCTCAGGCGCACAGTCTGTCGCTGATGATGCTGCTGTTTTCTTTTGTGGTGCTGCTGCTGATGTACAGCCTGAACCGCCACAGCCGCCTGAATTTTTCCATGAGCCGCCCATGACCGATTTGCACCTGAATCTTGATCTTCGCCGTGGCGACTTTCGCCTGCAACTCAATACGGCACTGGCCGGGCAGGGCGTGACGGCGGTATTTGGCCCCTCCGGCTGTGGCAAAACCACGCTGCTGCGTTGCATTGCCGGACTGGAGCAGGGTGGCGAGATTCGTCTGGGAGAAGAACTCTGGAGCAGTGCGCGGCAAAGCCTGCCGGCGCATCAGCGTCCGCTGGCACTGGTGTTTCAGGATGCCGGTCTGCTGCGTCATCTGAATGTGCAGGGCAATCTTGATTACGGCGTTAAGCGCGCGCGCAAACGTGGGCTGACCCCCTTACCAGCAGAGCAGGCCCGGCAGGTACTGGAACTGCTCGATCTGCTTCCCCTGCTGCAGCGTCCGGTGCAGCGTTTGTCTGGTGGAGAACAGCAGCGTGTGGCGCTGGCGCGGGCACTGCTGATTAATCCGCGGCTGTTATTACTCGATGAACCACTGTCAGCACTGGACAGCGCACGTAAGCAGGAGGTGTTGCCCTATCTGCGTCGCCTGCATCAGGTCTATCAGGGGCCGATACTTTATGTCAGTCATGCGCTGGAAGAGGTGGTGCAACTGGCCGATCAGCTGCTGGTGCTGGAAAAGGGTACGCTGAAAGATCAGGGCAGGCTGGGCGATGTTCTGGCACGGCTCAGCCTGGGCGATGAAACCGGCGTGGTGCTCGAAGGTACCGTGGCTGCTCAGGAAACGGACGGGCTGGCGCGGCTGGCTCTGACTGCAGACGGAACAGCCGCTGGCAGCGCAGAGCTGTTACTGAGCGCGCCTCAGGCGCTTGTGGGTGATCACTTACGTGCGCGGGTGCTGGCGCGGGATGTGAGTATCAGCCTCAGCCGTGCGGACGACAGCAGTATCCTCAATATTCTGCCGGTCAGGGTTGAAAGCCTCAGTCAGAGTGGCGCCTCGGTACTGCTGAATCTGCGCTTGCCGGATGGTGAATTACTGCGTGCCCGGCTGACGCAGCGTTCGGTGACTCAGCTGGGTTTACAGACGGGCATGTCCGTCTGGGCGCAGGTTAAGTCGGTCGCGCTGGCCGGTTAAATTGTGCTCCATAAAAAACGCCGCTGCGGCAAACCACAGCGGCGTTTTCAGTTGCATGACCCTGTTCAGTGAATCAGGCCAGAGGCCCGGCCACCCGTTGCAGGCGGTTATCGCCGCTCAGGGTGCGGTAACTGCGGGCATGGTAAGTGTCGGCAGAACGCTTAAGGATCTGTGGCACGTAGTACCAGTCGGCCTGAACCTGTTCGCGGTCAGCGCTCAGCAGGATAAACCCGTGCTGGCGCAGTTCGGCAAACTTGATGTGCGGGCTGGCATCCATAATGGTCTGTGCGCCGGCTTCGGCAATCACCGGCGGGAAACCCGGAGAGGTGACCGACGGGCAGACAAATTCCACCGCCAGAGAGCCTTCACCGCTGTAGCGGTTGTAGTTATTGCGGTCGTAAGGGTTATCGCTCAGGTCGGCAGCAAAGGAGCTGTGTACGTCGCCGGTGAGAATGACCACGTTATCAATCTGTTCATTGCGCAGCAGCGCCAGCAGACGGTCGCGGGTGGCGCTGTAGCCATCCCAGCTGTCGAGCCAGAGTGACGCCCCGCCGCCAAAATGATCCGGTAGGTTAATAAAGTAGCGCTGCGCCATCATCACCTGCTGACCTACGATCTTCCAGCGTGCGCTGCTGCTCTGTAATTGCTGATGCAGCCAGGCTTCCTGTTCAAAACCAAGCAGGGTGCGGTTTTCGTCTTTGGCTTCGCGCTGTTTATCGCTGCCGGATGGTGCTTCGTCACGGCCTTCAATACGGGTATCGAGCATCAGCAGATCAAGCAGATCGCCATAGCGCAGGTTACGGCTTATGCCGCCGTTGCTGTTTTCGCGGATCGGCATCCACTCAAAATAGGCTTGCTTGGCGGCGGCTTTACGCTCGTTCCAGTCACCTTCGCCGTCGTTATGGTTTTCGGCGCCGTAGGCATTGGAGTCGTTGGCAAATTCGTGGTCATCCCAGACGGTGATAAACGGATGACGCTGGTGGGCGGCTTTTAAATCTTCATCCAGTTTGTACATGGCGTGGCGTCGGCGGTAATCGGACAGGCTGACAATTTCGTGAGCCGGAGCCAGCGCACGTTTTTCGCGCAGCAGCAATTCGCCGTATTCGTCCTGAGCGTATTCGTAGATGTAGTCGCCGAGGTGGATGACGGCATCCAGATCGTTGCGGTTGGCCAGTGCGCGGTACACGTTAAAGTAACCGTGCGGGTAGCTGGAGCAGGACACCACGGCAAAACGGGCACTGTCGATATCGCCTTCCGGGGCGGTGCGGGTGCGGCCGATTTCGGAATCTTTGCCCAGGGCACTGAACTGGTAGAAATAGGTGGTGCCGGGCTGCAGGCCGTCGGCATCGACTTTAACGGTGTAGTCGCGGCTGGCGTCGGTGCGGAAGTCGCCGCTGCGTACCACCTGAGTCATGCCTTCATCCAGTGCGACTTTCCAGCTGACGGTCAGTGGCATATTCACTTCCGGCAGAAAGTGAGTCCAGAGGATGACGCGGTCGGCGCGCGGGTCGCCGCTGGCAACGCCGTAGTTAAAATGGCCGGGATCATTGGCTTCAATTGGCGTCGGGCTGCTCATCGCCATGCTCAGGCCGGACTGGCTCAGGGCTCCCATACCGGCAACGCCGGCGCCGGTGCGGGATAGAAATTTACGGCGGCTGATATCCATGTCGGACTCCTTTTTTATAGGTGGATCGGCATACAATCCACGCGACGGGTGAGTGTGGTGCGTGCTGCATTGATGAAAGAATGCGCGAGTCTAGGCAGGCTCTGTGTCAGCGCGGTGACAGTTTTTTGAAACTTTGGTACTTACGTTTTACAACCTTGGCCCGATTGTTCGCATGGCTGGCGTAAGTGGTGTAAACAGCCGATGGCGGTGCAACGTAGCGTTGCTATGTGGTGTTGCAACGCTGCGCTGCAGAACGGAGAAAAGAACGTGGCATTAGAGCTGCTGGCTGAAGAGCAGGTTGAGATTTCCGGTTTTGGCGGTATCCGCGAACGGGTGCTGGTAATGGACCCGCGCCTGTTTGGTCATCATGTGCGCGAGGAATGCTGGCCCGGTTTTGGCGCCTGTGTTTATTTAGCCAATGCCTGGTTTTTACCTGGTGGTTCGACCGGACTGCACAGCCATGAGCAGATTGATATCGTCAGTGTGATGACCCGTGGTGAGCTGCATCATCAGGGCAGTATCGGTGATGGTGAAGTTTTGCAGGCCGGCCAGGTGCAGTTACAGCGCAGTGGCATCAAAGGCTTTCGCCATAACGAGCAGAATCCGGGCGCAGATTATCCGGCCATGGTGCAGATCTGGCTGCTGCCACAAAGCCACGAAGGCGAGTCGTACTATCAGGTTATTGAGCTCAATCCGTCCGGCCTGACCTGTGTGTACGGTGGCGAATTGTTTGCGGCTTCAACCCGGGTGGATGTGCTGCAACTGGCGGCAGGCGATGAGTGGACGCTTGACGATGATGCGCTGGGTTATGTATTCCGTGGCACGGCCATCAGTGCCGACGGGCAGCGTTTACAGCGCGGGGATTTGTTCAGGCTCAGCGGACAGTCACTGAGCCTGATGGCGGAAAGCGGTTTTGCGCTGGTGATGATCCGCGAGGCCTGATTGCGGAATTACCACTCAATACCGGCCTGAGCTTTCACTCCGGCTTTAAAGGCGTGTTTTTCCATTTTCATATCGGTGACGGTATCGGCCAGATCGCGCAGAGCCGTTGGCGCACCACGGCCGGTCAGAATAACATTCTGCTCCGGCGGGCGGTTTTCCAGCGCGGTTTTTAATTCGTCAAAATCCAGCAGATCGTACGCCAGCATATAGGTGATTTCATCCAGCATCACGGTGCGCAGCTCTGGATTGCTGAGCATGGCTTTGGCTTTTGGCCAGACCGCATCAAAGGCACGCTGATCCTGCTCTTTATTCTGTGTTTCCCAGGTAAAACCTGAGCCCATCACTTCATGGGTAAGGCCCGGCAGGGTGGCGAGAATTTTGGCTTCGCCGCAGTCCCAGGTGCCTTTGATAAACTGCACCAGCCCAGCCTTATAGCCATGGCCCAGCGTGCGGATAACGGTGCCGAAGCCGGAGCTGCTTTTCCCCTTACCATTTCCGGTGAGCACGATGATAACGCCACGTTCTTCCTGAGCACGGGCGATGGCGGCATCGACCTTCTCTTTATGCTTCTGCATTTTCTGCTGGTGGCGATCGGTATTGGCTGTTTGCTCGCTGTTACTCATACTTTTTTGTGATTCCTGAAAGGTGGGATTTCCGCTGGCTAACGGGTGTTCACTCAGTCCTTAACTATACTGGATTACAACCATCGCCTGAACCGGGAATGCACAATGGATGAACGCAAGTTAAATCAGGATGTTACGGTCGATCCTGATCCACAGGAAACCAAAGAGTGGGTCGATGCCATTCACTCTGTGATCCGTGCCGAAGGGGTCGAACGCGCCCATTTTCTGATCGAACGTATCGCCGAACGTGCCACCCGTGATGGCATGCCGCTGCCTTATGCGCTGAATACGCCTTACCGCAATACCATCGCTCCGGAAAATGAAGCGCCGATGCCTGGTGACCTGTTTATGGAGCGTCGCATCCGCTCGCTGGTACGCTGGAATGCGCTGGCCATGGTTCTGCGCGCGAACAAAGAAGGCGCCGGCGATTTAGGTGGCCATATCTCCAGTTTTGCTTCCAGTGCCACACTTTATGATGTGGCCTTTAACCATTTTTTCCGTGCGCCTAATGCCAGCAGTGACGAATCACCACTGGGTGATCTGATTTATTACCAGGGCCATGTGGCACCGGGTATTTATGCCCGTTCTTATCTGGAAGGCCGTTTTCAGGAATCCGATCTGGAGCGCTTTCGCCGTGAAGCGTTAGCGCCGGGCTTATCCTCTTATCCACACCCGAAACTGATGCCGGATTACTGGCAGTTTCCGACTGTGTCTATGGGCCTTGGCCCATTGCAGGCAATTTATCAGGCGCATTTTATGCGTTATATGTCCGCGCGCGGACTGGTGCCGCGTAAAGGTCGCAAGGTATGGGCTTTCCTTGGTGATGGCGAATGTGACGAGCCGGAAACCCTGGGAGCTATTGGTCTGGCCGGACGGGAAAAACTCGAGAATTTAATCTTCGTTGTTAACTGCAACCTGCAGCGCCTTGATGGCCCGGTTCGTGGGAACGGTAAAATTATTCAGGAGCTTGAAAGTCAGTTCCGCGGTGCCGGCTGGAATGTGATTAAAGTCGTGTGGGGGCGGCACTGGGACCCACTGCTGGCAAAAGACCGTAAAGGCATGCTGCAGAAGCGCATGGACGAAACCGTTGATGGTGAATACCAGAATTACAAAGCCAAAGGTGGAAAATACACCCGCGAGCATTTCTTTGATAAATACCCGGAGCTGACGGAATTAATTAAAGATTTATCCGATGAAGATATTTTCCGCCTGAACCGTGGTGGCCATGATCCTTATAAAGTTTATGCCGCCTATCATGCGGCAGTAAATCATAAAGGACAGCCAACGGTTATTCTGGCTCATACTATTAAAGGCTACGGCATGGGTGCCGAAGCTGAAGGGCAGAATCAGGCGCATTCGGTTAAAAAACTCGATATAGAAAGTATTAAAGCCTTCCGCGACCGTTTTGATATTCCGGTTCGTGATGAAGATCTTCCGCATATGCCATTTTACCGGCCACCGGCAGACAGTCCGGAGCTGACCTATATGCGTAAACAGCGGGAAAAGCTTGGCGGCTATTTACCGCAGCGCACAGAAAACTGGACGGCATTAACCGCACCGGATCTGGAGTTTTTTAAAGCCCAGACCGAAGGTAGCGGTGAACGTGAAATATCCACCACCATGGCCTTTGTGCGCATTATGTCGCAGCTGGTGAAAGATAAAATCATGGGCGACCGCGTAGTACCAATCGTGCCGGATGAAGCGCGCACCTTTGGTATGGAAGGTTTATTCCGCCAGTTGGGTATTTATTCATCCGAAGGTCAGTTATACGAGCCGGTCGATCAGGGCCAGGTGATGTATTACCGCGAGGATAAAAAAGGCCGAATTCTGGAGGAAGGCATTAACGAAGCCGGTGCTTTTGCGGCCTGGATGTCAGCGGGCAGTTCGTACAGTACCAACGGTCTGGCGATGATTCCGTTTTATATTTATTACTCAATGTTTGGCTTTCAGCGCATCGGTGATCTGGCCTGGGCAGCTGGCGATATGCAGTGTCAGGGATTTCTGATTGGTGCAACTTCAGGGCGGACAACCCTGAATGGTGAAGGTTTACAGCATCAGGATGGTCACAGTCATATTCTGGCATCCACCATTCCCAACTGTGTCAGCTACGATCCGACTTACGCCTATGAGCTGGCCGTGATTATTCAGGATGGTCTGAAGCGCATGTATGAGAAGAAAGAAAAAGTCTTCTATTACATCACCAGCCTGAATGAAAACTACGTTCATCCGCCGATGCCGGAAGGTGTGGAAGAAGGTATTAAACGCGGGCTGTATCGTCTGAAAAAATCGGCAATTAAAGGCGCGAAAAACAAGAAGCCGGCACGTATTCAGCTGCTGGGCAGCGGCTCTATTTTACGCCAGGTTGAACAGGCGGCGCAGTGGCTGGAAGGTAAGGGCATTGCTGCCGATGTCTGGAGCGTAACGTCCTTTAATGAATTACGCCGTGATGGTCTGGCCTGTGAGCGGACAGCGTTATTGTCCGCGACGGAACAGCCTCCGGTTCCCTGGGTTACCCGTCAGCTGGCGGACAGCGAAGGCCCAATCGTTGCCACAACCGACCATATGAAAACCTATGCTGAACAGATACGCGCCTTTATTCCTGAAGGACGGCGTTACCGCACGCTGGGTACCGATGGTTTTGGCCGCAGCGATTCGCGTGAAAATTTACGCCGCTTCTTTGAGGTGGACTGGCAACATGTAGCCTGGGCTGCGGCAAGCGAACTGGTCAGGAGCGGTGCGTTAAAAGCCGCTGATCTCGAACAGTGGCGCAGCGAACTGAATATCGATGCCGCAAAACCTGACCCACTGTACAGCTGAGGATGGATGCATGACGACTTTAAAAATTCCGGATCTCGGTGGTGCCAGTCAGGTTGAAGTGATCGAAATTCTGGTCAGCCCCGGCGATACGGTCGAAATGGAACAGGCATTAATTGTTCTGGAAACCGATAAAGCAACGATGGAAATTCCGGCCGAAGCCGCCGGCGTGATTAAAAACCTGAGTGTTAAAGTGGGCGATAAAGTCAGTAGTGGTGATGTATTCGGCGAGCTGGATGGTGATGCCTCAGGTGCTGAAGAAAAAAACGCTGAAAGCGCTCCTGCTGCAGAACAGAAAACGACAGAAGCTCCGGTACAACCTGCTGTAGAAAGTGCGCCGTCACCGAGTGCTGAACCTGTTGCAGCCGTTGATATTGCTATCCCGGATCTTGGCGGTTCTGAGCAGGTGGAAGTGATTGAGGTTCAGGTCAGTGCCGGTGATGATATTGATGCCGAACAAACAGTGCTGGTGCTGGAATCGGATAAAGCGTCGATGGAAATTCCGGCCGGTCAGGCTGGTACTGTAATCAGTGTCGCCGTTAAAACCGGTGATAAAGTCAGTGCCGGTGATGTCATGCTTAAATTACAGCCGGCTGCTGGTAATGCTGTGTCTGCGGAAAACAACGCCGCTGAATCTGCAGTGGCTGAGGTGGCGCCAGCAGAAAAAACAGTACAAACAACAGTCGCAGCAACTGCCGCTACAGCAACGATTCCTGCTGCTGATGTGCGCTCTTCCGCTGCTGAAGTTCATGCCGGCCCGGCGGTACGCAAGCTGGCGCGCGAATTTGGTGTCGATCTGGCACAGGTCAGCGGCAGCGGGCCAAAACAGCGTATCACTAAAGACGATATCCAGCGTTATGTAAAACAACGGCTGAACGGTGAGCCAGCCTCTGTGTCGGGTGGTTCAGGTATACCTGCGGTGCCTGTGGTGGACTTTGCCAAATTCGGTGCCGTCAGTGACAGTCCGCTGAATAATATTAAACGGGCAACAGCGCGGGCGATGACAACGGCCTGGCTGAATGTGCCACAAGTCACGCAATTTGATCAGGCCGATATCACTGACCTGGAAAATTATCGCAAACAGCAGAACGAACGTTATGCGCGGCAGGGAATAAAGTTTTCTATTGTTCCCTTCGTGCTGAAAGCCATTGCCAAGGCGCTGGAGGATTTTCCATCTTTTAATGCCTCGCTCAGTGCCGATGGCGAAAAGCTGATTCTGAAGCACTATGTGCATGTCGGCGTGGCGGTCGATACGCCGAAAGGATTACTGGTGCCTGTCATTCGCGACGTGAATCAGAAATCGGTTACACAAATCACACAAGAGCTTACCGATAAGGCCGAATTGGCCCGACTGGGTAAGCTACCATTAGCTGATATGCAGGGTGGCTGTTTCAGTCTGTCCAGTCTCGGTGGTATTGGTGGTACAGCGTTTACCCCCATTGTAAATCCACCGGAAGTTGCCATTCTTGGCTTATCGAAAGCATCGATGCAACCGATATGGGATGGTACGGCTTTTATACCTCGCCTGATGCTGCCTTTATCTCTGTCTTACGACCATCGGGTGATTGATGGTGCCGAGGCGGCCCGATTCAGCCAGCGCCTGGTAATGTACCTGCAGGATTTACGTAATGTTCTGATGTAGTGATATCGCAGACACTGTCAGGCGTTGCCAGAGTAAGACGTTGTAGACAGATAATATTTTATAAATTAAGGGTACCCAGAGCGTCGTCGGTGAAAGTTTTTTTTACACCGGCGGATCTCCAGATAACAAGCATAAGTAAGGGTGTGAGGAGTCTATGCTGAAAGCACTAATGTGGCCGGCAATCAAATTTATGGGGCAGCTGAGTTATGCTGCCAAATTCGGCCTGATCAGTTTTTTGTTTATGGTGCCTCTGGTGGTTCTGAGCGGGCAGGTTTTTCTTGCTGCATTTGAATCGATGAAGAAAACGGAGCTGGAATTAAGCGGGCTGCAGAGCACTCAGCAATTATTTAATTTTGCCCATGAGCTTGAAGCATTCCGTGATCTGGCTGCGGTGGTTCCGCATCAGAATAATGCTGAACTCCGAGCCCGTGCAGAACAGCGCATGAACGATATTCCCCAGCAGATTCAGAAGTTACTGCAAAGTACTGACGATGAAGAGCTGCTCTCGCTGTTAAAAGGCTGGGAGAAAAAGTATGCCCATCGCCTGAAAATGACCGGTGAGCATCGTCAGCCGACCTTCCGTGATCAGTATAAGTATTATCAGATTGTAATTGACGAGCTGTATCTGGTTATTCGCCAGTACACCCAGTCGTCCGGTATTTCACTGGATTCTGATGGTGATATTCAGCGCCTTGTCGGCATTGTTATGACATTACCGGAAGCTCACCTTGTCGGCGGTATGGGGCATGCTGCAGGGGTGTATGCCTTTGTAGAACAGTATCTGCAATCAGCTACCTATGACCTGATGAACGTTGTCTACGACCAGCTGCTGGCCGCGCACCCCAATATGCAGCTGATGGTCAGCAGTGCGGAAGCGGTTGGTGATGCTGACTTGCTGACTGCAGCTCAGGCTGCTGTTAAGGCAGTTGACAGTATCCGTATGAAAATAGATGAAGAAATTATTGCGGCAGCAACTATCGAATCCAGCTGGCAGGATTATGATAAGTTCTATCAGAGTCAGCTACAGGTATTAAAAGACATAGAAAATAAAGCCTTCCCGCTGATCAGCCGTAAATTACAGTCGCGTCTGGACGGGCAGCAAAAACGCATCGGAATACTGGCTCTGGTTCTGCTGTCAGCGTTGACCATTATTGTTTACCTGTATCTCGCATTTTTTATGTCTATCCGTTACACCATTAAGCGTTTTTCCGGTACTGCCCGTGATATTGCCAATGGCGACCTTACCCATGAAATCAGCTTCAATGGTCGTGATGAAATGGGGCAGCTACGTGACGCTTTTAATGAAATGATCAGCAATATCCGCAATACCCTGACCGCAGTAAAAGACAGTGCCGGCTCGGTCAGCGCGAATGTTAATGAGGTAGAAAGCATTGCCAACCGCAGCCGTCAGGCCGTACAGATTCAGCTTGAACAAACCAATCAGGTTTCACAGATTATCAGTGATATGGCAGACCGTGCTGTTACGGTAACCCACCTGGCCGAAGAGGCAGAAGAAGCGGCGCACAGTGGCCATAAAAAATCGGATGAAGCCGGACAGGTTGTTACCCGGGTGATGGATCAGGTACGCAGTCTGGCCGATGAAATGGCTAACTCAATGGAGGCGGTGAACCGTCTGGCAGAGAATTCTTCTAGCATCAGCAGTATTCTGGCGACCATTAAAGGTATTGCGGAGCAGACCAACTTATTGGCATTGAATGCGGCCATTGAAGCAGCCCGGGCCGGTGAACAGGGCCGTGGTTTTGCTGTGGTTGCTGATGAGGTACGCACACTGGCCAGCCGCACTCAGGGATCAGCACAGGAAATTGAAGGTCTGATCAGTGAAGTGCAGAAAAATATTGTCAGTGCAGTGGATACCATGGAAGTGAACCGCAAAATGGTCGAAAGCACCGTCTCTCACTCTGAACAGGTCAGCACCACGCTGAATGAAATTCAGATCAGTATGGGTGATATTCAGAAGAAGACGACGGATATTGTCGTGACGGCCAATGAGCAAAAACGCAGCGCAGCTGATCTCGAACATAACCTGGAAGCAATCCGTAACAGTGGCCAGCAGACGTCCAGCAACGCCGAAGGAACCGTGCAGGCCGTACGTCAGACTCAGGCCATTACCGATTCACTTGCGCAGCGGGTTGAGCAATTTAAGGTCCGATAAATACCAGCGATATGTCAATAAAAAACGCCCACGATACAGTGGGCGTTTTTTCTTGTGCAGCAGCCTGGCGGAGTCAGGCATTATCGTTATCGTCACTACGTTTATGCCGGCTTTGCCAGATAACCTCCTGACCATTATCACGCCGCGCAAGAACCCGGGCGAGAATAAACAGCAGATCTGATAAACGGTTGAGATAACGCAGCGCCAGCGAGCTGACAGTTTCAGTGCGGGCCATTTCTACCAGAGAACGCTCAGCACGGCGACAAACGGTACGTGCCATATGGGCACAGGCGGCGCAACGGTTGCCTCCGGGAAGAATAAAATCTTTCAGCGCTGGCAGAGTATCGTTAAGAGCTTCCAGATTATCTTCAATATCCTGCAGTAACTCTTCACTGAGGGCATAAAATCCCGGTACTGAAAGTTCACCGCCAAGGTCGAACAGATCATGCTGAATCTGATGCAGCAATGGCTGCAGGTCGTCATCAGCACTCAGTTCGGCGCGCAGTAATCCCATCCAGGAATTCAGCTCGTCCACATCGCCGATGGCATGGATACGTTCGCTGCTTTTACTGACACGGGAACCGTCGCCCAGACCGGTTTCACCACCGTCGCCGGTTTTGGTTACGATTTTGGATAAACGGTTGCCCATATGATCTCCGTTCAGTCGATACTCAGGAAACTAATAGATTTAGGTGGCATTTGCAGCTCAATACGATTACCGCTTTGAGTGTTGGTGTCGGTGTCTATCACGACGATACCAGGGTTTGTTTCATTGGAAACTCCTACCCAAAGGCGTTGGTTAGTATCGATCGCAATATCTGAAATAATGACTTCATTCAATGAAGTTATATTGAGCGGCTGACCTATTGTCTTACTAGTTGGATTAAATTCATACACTTTTGACGATAGTGTATCGTAGTTTTTTTCAATATTTACCGTGACATAACCGTGTTGATCGCTGGCCAGTGCAACATCAGTGATATGGAAGTAAGTGTTAGTTTCAGTATTATTCAGAGATGTAAACGTAGTGTTGTTAATAATATTACTGGAAACAAATGTTGTCATATCAATTTTTTCCAGACCACCAGTGTCAGAACCGTAGTTGCCGCGACCTGCGATGTAGAGATAGCCATTGTCAGCTTCTGCTGAAATCGGGTTGGTGACAGATAGTGGAATACCTTTTAATCCGCTCGTGCTTGGATCGGTATCAATTTCTGTGTTATCAGCAGTATCTATCACGGCAACATAAGCTGTTTGTGGATTATAGGCAGCATCAAGACGTTGCATAACTACAAACAGTTTGTCGTTATAGAGTGCGGCTTCACTCATACGGGGAAAGTCTGAATCAGGATAGTTGTAGGCTGAAAGATCAATGGTGTCGACAACCAATTGGTCGGCATTTTCTGCTTGAGGATTAATTTGCCATACCGTCTTGGCGCCGTAACGGATTACGTAAGCCTTATCATCGGAGACATGAACGATTTTATATGGGTTAGATTTCTCCGCACCATTATCATTAGTACTGTACTCCCATTGGGCTACGTTCAGGCTATTGGTAGAATCATAGCGAGCGATACTGTCTGTGTTGTACCGACCGATATGGTAGAGGTATTTTCCGTATGTATTAACGGTGAAATCCGACTTGTCTTTTACCAGAATGGTTTGTGAAACAGATCGATCACCCAGAATATTTCCGGTAACGACGGAGCTACTTGTGTAATCAGCTGCTACGGTTTGTACGGCATAGGAGCCTTCAGTCAGTGGAGTTGATTTTTTATCATCGTCACCAAAGCATCCTGCTAATAATGCGCTGGCCAGAAGCATGAATGAGTACTTTTTCATCTCTTTTCCTTTTTAAAAACGGGTGTTAAGAAAGATCAACCATTCCCTACCAGTCGTCGGGCGATTGGTAAAATCAAGAAAACGGTTATTGCTGATATTGATTATACGAAGACCTGCTTCGTGATCTGTTGCCTGGTAGCGGTATGATAGATTGATCAGTGCGCGCGCTTCGCCCTCGATCAGATTGCTCCTGTCTATGTATAAATCGTCACTGTATTCAACGCTGGATTCGATGTGATGTTTTGAAATGTTGAATCCAGTACTGGCTTTCAGGCTGGTGTGGTAAGTGCCAGGCAATTTCTTCTCATCAAACGATCTTATCTCACTGGTTGTCAGGCTGTCATAATGACTTCCTGATAATGTGCCGAACCAATAATCGGCACAATAGGCTGCATTCCATTCAATTCCGGTCAGGATTGCCTGACTGGTGTTTTCGTAGCGGCCAATACCGCGTGCGTCATAGACAGGTACAATGGCATTATCAAGGTCGCGATAAAAGGTAGAACCGGATATCTGCATTTTTTCAGTAATGTGCCATAAACTATTCAGCGTGAGCGTATTGCTTATTTCCTGTTGCAGGTCAGGGTTGCTTAAAAAAAGTCCATGATTGCCATAGCGTTCATACAAGGTTGGAGTTCGTGCAGCACGCTTCCAGGTTAAACTCCAGTCGCTGCGATCTGAATACCAGAGATAGCCGATAGAAGCACCGATAAACGCATTACTCTGAGTGCGTTCGTCTGCGATAGCATAACGCTGACGACTGATATCGCTGGTATTCTGTCTGTATATATCGATATATGCCTGTTGTTGCTGGCTCTTGCTGTTCCAGTTAAATTGCGATCCGATACTTGTACTTCGCTGAAATGAAAAAGCATCACAATTGCCTTGAGGCGTTAGACAGCGCTTACTGTCGTTATCCAAACGGTAGTCACTGCGATAGGTTTCTTCGCTGAATTTCAGGTCAATGCGGTGTTGCCATTGTGTCCAGGTCTTTTTATTGGAGACGGACAGATAATTTTTTTCATATCGATAGCGGTTATCATTTTGGCTCAGTCCTATCAGACCCAGTGTATTTCGAAAATTTTCAAAACGTTGAGAGTGTCCTATCCGCCATTGTTGTTGCATGCTGGAAAGGCTCTGTTCACCATTTAATTCCAGAACAGCATTACGTTCACTCAAATATGCACTATTGTCAGGATGATTACGGTAATAATCAGGGATGTTCTTTTTTTGTTGAGATAAACGCAGACGTGCCGTTAACTCCTCAGATCCACTATTAACCTGTACTGATTGACGCGAAAAACCGGCATTATTCAGTGCTTCTTTATTATTGCGGTTTTGACTATCGAAGGCTGGGCTTGCGACCGGATACAGATAGTTGTTGTCACTCTGTTCGTGTTCCAGTTGAATATTGATATTTCTGGCCGTTTGTTGGCTTAACGATGCCCGGTAGGTTCCATAAGAACCTGCCTGAATGCCGAACTGAGAATTACTTTTTGTCTTACGGGTAATAATATTGATAGTGCCGCCGATAGCACGATCAGCGTAGCCATTACTGCTACCATCCTGAGAAATTTCAATGCTATCAATCTGGCTGATTGGTAACTGGTTTAGATCATAGCCACCATTTTGTGCATCAGCATTCTCGATGCCATTAATTAACACTTTTGTTTGCTGTGCTGTTGCACCACGGATTGAGATAAGTGCCGGATTACCCAGTCCACTTAACTGCTGTACCTGTATCCCATTTATTTGACTGAGGAATTCACTTAGATTGGCAAAGCGACGCTCAAGATCTGTCCGCGAAAAAAACTGATATCCGGGTCGATTTAACGTCTGCAGCGAAGACGCACGTGTCTCTACTGTGCTCAGCTGAGCTTCTTCAGCATGTAATGGTGCTCCACTGGCTAAACAAGCCAGTGTGACGAGAGAATAAAAACCACAGCGTCGTAATAAAGCAGTATTCAGAGTGCTCACCCGCAAACCCAAAACAGGGTTGCAGTGGCGGAGGTGCAAAAAGCAAAGTGCGCTGCAGTAAGGCAACGGTTTGCGATCACCCTCCGTCGCCCACCGCAACGTCAGTATCGTTATTCAGGCCGGTATCCGGGCTTACGACCTGAGCATTAGCTCGCTGACAACACCTTCCCATGCAGAGCACAGTGGCATTTGTTATCAGTATGGTCGATCACCGTTGCGGGGGCAGCGCTGGATTGGCGGTAAGAACACACGACACCAGACTTCCCGTTTAACCCTCGTCAGTAAAAAGGCTGAGGGCACCTGAAAGCGCGAAGGGTATAGAGCCCTGTGCGATGGGTCAATAGCGCTGGCATAAAAGGCAGTGAATTATCCACATGGTTGGTTTGAAAATAATTCACTTAGGTTTTGGGGTAAGGCGGTTGCATAGCGGATTCAATCGCCGGCAGGCAGGGCAATCTCAAAGCAGGCGCCACCATGTTGTCTGCCAGGCCGGTAACGCAGCTGACCATGGTGATGACTGGTGATAATAAAATAGGAAACAAATAAGCCCAGGCCGGTGCCTTCACCGACGTCTTTGGTGGTGTAAAAAGGCTCGAAAATATGCGCAGCAATGGTTGAGGGTATGCCCGGTCCATTGTCTTCCAGCACAATTACCTGCTGCTGGTCGCGCTGTTCGATGCTGAGGTGAATATTGGGCTGCCACTGAGAATCGTCAGGCTGGTACTCGCTCAGCGCCTGGACCGAGTTTTTCAGTAAATTCAGCAGAACCTGTTCTATTTCACCGGGCAGACATTCGACCCAGGCCGGTGTTTCTGTTGGGGAGAACTGCAGCTGAATATGACGCAAACCAAAATCACCCCGGGCAATACTCAGGGTGTTGTTGATCAGTGCATTAAGGTCGGTACGCTGTTTCTGCTGCTTATCACTGCGCGAGAACTGCAGCATATTGGCAATAATATTGGCGGCACGTTCGCCGGCCTGCTGGATATTATCCATAAATTGCAGGATATCGCGTTGCTGCAGATAGAGCTCAAGATTGTCCAGTGGCAGGCCGGTTTCTGCTGCTACACGTTCATTGGCCGTCAGGCCGGGTTGCAGGCGCCGGCGGATATTCTGCAGGTTCTGCAGAATGGCTCCCAGAGGATTATTAATTTCATGGGCGATGCCGGTTGCCAGTCCGGCAACTGTCATCATCTTTTCGCTGTGTACCATGATTTCTTCCAGCTGCAGACGCTGTGATACGTCATCAATACGCAGCACCAGTTTGGCCTGCTGTTGTTCCGGCAGAGGATAGATCATGGTGTCGGTCATCAGTGGCTGCATAAAGCTGTTGATCGCCAGTCTTTCCAGTTTATGGACAGCACTGTTCTGTTCGGCGGCGTTCAGCAGATCGGCATGGGGAGCAAGCTCCGGAATCAGTTGCAACAGATGGCGGCCGGTTAATTGCTGGCGTTGCTTACCCAGCCAGTCTCCGGCTTGCTGGTTGCACTGCACGATGCGCAGCTGGGCATCCAGAGTGAACAGGGCTGACGGCATGGCATTAATAATACCGTCGAGCAGGGTCTGGGTATTTTTAAGCTGGGTTTCGATACCGCGGCGGACCGAAATCTCCTGCGCCAGGTTTTCGTTAATCTGACGGGTTTCAGTCGACAGACGTGTCGCACGCAGACGGGCACTTTCGGCCTGCTGATGAGCATTGCGTAAATTCAGGGTGCGCTGATCGTACTGCCAGAGCAGATCATTCAGGGCATTGGTCAGCGGCTGTACATCGGGGTCATCGCTGCGGATGGTAATGGCTTCTTCTTTTTCGCCATCGCGGGTGGCACGGCGCACGCTGCTTAACAGTTGCAGGTAAGGGCGTTTCTGCCAGCGCCGGGTCAGGGCATAGAGTGCAAAAATCAGCAGGGCAGAAATACTGACCACAAACAGCGTGGTGGTTAATGTATCGAGGATAAAAAAGCCTGGCAGGGAACGGTCGCTGATCACCAGTAATTGCAGTTCCCCGCGCGGACTGCTGAGCCGGTACTGGTGCAGTTTGTCGATCAGCAGGCTGTCTTCGAGACGTGCCGACAAGAGTGGTGAATTGCGATAACTGTGGCTCAGGCGTTCTCCGTGGTTGTTGTATAACGCGGCTTCACGGATCTGAAAGTGGCGGGTAAAACGCTCCAGCATCGACTGCAAGGTCGGCAGGTCAGTGATGTTATGGGTCAGCTGAATCTGCAGGATATCGGCAAAGGCATCGCTGATTTCGGGGGCCAGTTGTTCACGTCCTACACGGTCAGCGGCGGCAATGTAGGCCAGTGTGGTGAGGATAATAATCAGCGCACAGACTGTCACAGTGGCGAGCATGGTTTTTTGCCGTGCTAATAACATGGTGACTGCAACCTCCTGTGCGGATACATCCTATTACTCCTGTTTCAGACCTGCAGCTGTTGCATCAGCCGGTCGGTCAGCGGTAAAGACAGGCCGAGATTGTGCGCCTGTTGCTGCAGGTAGCCACAAATATAGGGCAGCTCGGTTGTTCTGCCGGCCAGAATATCCTGCAGGGTCGAGGAGCGGTTAGCAGCGGTCGCCAGGGCGACCTGTTCTACCCGGCCGGTCAGATCCTGTGACAACGGCCAGTGCAGCTGCTGATACAGGTTATCCACTTCTGCTGCCAGTGCCTGTAACTGTGGCAGATAAAGCGGGTTGCTGACCAGCTCGCCGTTATGGCAACGCAGGATGGCCGTCAGCGGATTGATCACGGCGTTTACGGCAAGCTTTTCGCGCATTCTGTTGTGGATATCGCTGACGGCTTCGATGTCCGGCGGCAGTTGTGTGTCTTCGCTATCATTTCCGCACCAGCGTCCGGCAATGGTTTGTCCAGCTCCGGCATAGACCACTTCGCTGCCCTGAGCATTATTGGCTGTGCGCCGGTAGCCTCCGGCGGTGGAGATGCCGGCCCAGAGCCTGACCGGCAGCTGCTGCCGTGCCAGCCAGTCGGCGCATTGTTGCTGCTGTCCCATACCATTCTGCAGTAACAGCAGGTTTTTCACCTGCGGCAAATAACTCAGCCAGGGTTGCAGGGCGCTCAGGGTATCGGCGGCTTTGGTGGTGACTACCAGCCAGTCGAGGGCCTCTCCCTGCCAGCACGGCAGCGCCCATTGCAGCTGTTGTTCTCCCGCTTCGTTGTTGGGGAGATAAAGGTTGAGGGTTACTGCAGACGCCTTATCGCGCGGCAGGGCAAATACCCTGTGCTGGCGCCAGTGGCTGGCCATCAGTGTGCCAACCGCCCCTGTACCCAGCAGACCAATGCTGAGCGGGGATTGCCGGGATATGTTCTGAGCAGAAGGGGATGAAATCGTCATCGCGCGATTATAGGCAGGCCGGGCGCGGAAAGCAGCCTCAGCCTGCAGGGTTGGAGATTACTGCGGCGTGACGCTGGCGGCTTCGGTTTCGACGGCGTTCAGATTATCAGGCCCGGCGCTGTTGTTCGCTGCCGCAGGATCAGCAGCTGAGTTATCGGCGCTTTCGAATTCTGATCCTGATTCTGGCTCAGCTTCAGGTTCTTCAACCACCGTGCCGGCTGCCGCTATGGCCGTCAGTCCCGGCGCCGATGGTGACCACTGGCGGGCCAGTTTGTCACGGATATTGCGGGTATGGTCGGCGGGCAGGTTGCGTAACCAAAGCTGCAGCCGCACTTCGTCTTCGTCGACCAGTTTGGTCATGGCATCCAGATGCACACCGCGTTCACGGAGCAGCCAGATCACCAAAGGCATCAGGTGATGAAAACGGCGACGGTTATGTTTGTCACAAAGCTCGGCGGTGGTCAGATTAAATTGCCGGGCAACCAGCTGGCAGGCATCGTCGAACAGGCGCTGCACATCACTGCGTGAGTAGGCAGATTGAGTTAAAGCTTCTCTTTTCAGGTGCTGATCCACCCACTGATCGCGGGCCAGCGCCTGATACAGCGGATGGCTGCCGTGGCTCAGATCGAGCTTAGGGCTGAACGGTGCCTTCATTACGTCAATATAATGCTGGGCGCGGTTACGGCGGCCATTTACCAGCAGATTGAGCATGGATTCGGTATCCAGCCAGGCCGGCGGAGTCGGTTCGCGATAGTAGCGGTCACTGCTCCAGGGCCAGAGGCTGGCATCGGCCACTTTACCCTTGTGCACCGGAGAGTGATGCAACTGCAGTATCAGTTCGGTCAGTGCGACACGTTCATCGACCAGCAATACTACGCCCTGATCGGATAACACCTGACGGCGCTTGTGCCAGCAGCGTTCGTGCATGCTGTCGAAGGCGGCCTGAATATCGTCCATCACCTCGGTCCAGTCGCGCTGGCAGCGCAGCACAAACTGCATCTGACGCTCGTCCAGCACGTAGGCAAGCAGACGGGTTCCGGTCACTCTGGACAGAATTCTGAGGCCATATTCGTACTCGAATACCGAGTTGAAGATGGGCTGGTCTTTCGCTCCGGTCACTGCGAAGTAATACACTCCGGCGCCGTGCAGGGTCATTTTGGTTTGCATAGCAAAAATTTTAGCTGACTTTTGTATAGTCGCCAGTGAGGACATACCGCCAGCACTGCTCTCCGAGACTTTGGCTTTATCGGCGGCGGACGGTATACAATGCGGCACTTTCATTATTTCGGCAGTGCTGTTCCGGTTGTGTTGTTGCGCCGGCAGGCATACCGGACACAGATTTATTAGCGGCCGCTGTCGGGCCATAAGCAGGAGAATTTTTTATGCCTTCATTTGACGTCGTATCTGAAGTCGATAAACACGAAGCCCAGAACGCGGTCGATCAGGCCAACCGTGAGCTGAGCACCCGTTTCGATTTCCGTGGCGTAAGCGCCAGTTTCGAGCTGAAAGAACTGGTGGTCACCATGACCGCTGACCATGAGTTTCAGATTGATCAGATGAAATCCATGCTGACCGGCGCCATGACCAAGCGCGGCATTAAAGTCACCTGTCTGGAGTTCGGTAAGCTCGAAGGTGCAGGCAAGCAGGTTAAAGTAAAAGCCACCATGCGTCAGGGCATCGACAGCGATCTGGCGCGTAAAATGGTGAAGATGGTTAAAGACAGCAAAATCAAAGTGCAGGCCTCTGTGCAGGGTGAAACCGTGCGCGTACAGGGCAAAGCCCGCGACGATCTGCAGGCCGTGATGGCCATGTTCCGCAGCGACGAAAGCATTGATATGCCACTGGCGTTCAAGAACTTTAAAGACTGATGATCATCCCTTATTTCCGCATCCCGCCGGAGGTAAAGCGCTGGCTGAAAGAGGCCTGGGACATTTACCGGCAAAAGCCGGTTCTGGTCATCGCCTTGCTGGGGTTCAGCGCCGGGATGCCCTATCTGCTGGTGTTTACCACGCTGACGGCCTGGCTGCGGGATGAAGGAATAGAACGTACGACTATTGGTTTTTTTGCCTGGGTCGGTATTACCTACTCGGTCAAAGTGTTCTGGGCGCCGGTGGTCGACCGCCTGCGTCTGCCGTTGTTGCAGCGGCTGGGGCAGCGTCGCAGCTGGATTCTGCTCGGCCAGTGCGGCATCGCCGCCGGTCTGATGCTGATGAGCATCGCCCATCCGCAGAATTCCTTATTACTGATCGCCCTGGCCGCCTTGCTGGTGGCGTTTTCGGCAGCCACGCAAGACGTGGCACTGGATGCGCTGCGCATCGAATCCGCCGCCGATGAACAACAGGGTGCGATGTCGGCTGCCTATGTCTTTGGCTATCGTCTGGCCTTACTGGTTACCGGCGCCGGAGCTTTGTATATCGCCGAATTTACCAACTGGCATATCACCTATCTGGTGATGGCGTTGCTGATGGTGGTTGGCATGCTGGCCATTCTCTGGGCCGATGAACCGCCGCATCAGAGTGATGCTGAGCGGATGCGTAATGAACTTCTGCTGGTCGATGACATCATGGGCCGGCCGATGCATCTGCAGCAGCGGCCGCGCTGGCAGCGCTGGTTGCTGAGTGCGGTGATCTGTCCGGTGCTGGAGTTCTTCCAGCGTAACGGACGTTTTGCGCTGCTGATTCTGGGCTTTATTGCGCTGTACCGTCTCAGTGATATCACCATGGGCATTATGGCCAACCCCTTTTATCTGGATCTGGGTTACAGCAAGCCCGAGATCGCCAGTGTGGCCAAGGTGTTCGGCTTCTTTCTGACGATTTTCGGTTCGGTGTTGTGCGGTGTGCTGGTGGTGAAGTACGGTATTTTCCGGCCTTTGCTGCTGGGCGCGGTGATGGTGGCGGTTACCAATCTGCTGTTTGCCACACTGGCCATGCTCGGTGATCTGGGTACGCCGCCACTGCCGGCGCTGGCGCTGGTGATCAGTGCCGATAATCTCAGCGGCGGTATTGCCAGTACGGCGTTTATTGCGTATCTGTCGAGCCTGGCCAATAAAAACTACACCGCCACACAATATGCGTTATTCAGCTCGCTGATGACCCTGCCGGGTAAATTTATCTCCGGCTTTTCCGGCTGGGTGGTGGATGTGGCGGGCTACGCCGAGTTCTTCGTGCTGGCGGCGGCGCTGGGCCTGCCGGCGATTGTGCTGGTGCTGGTGCTGATGCGCCATCATAAGCGCGAGCAGCAGAATCCTGAATCAATACCGGAAGCGCCCTGACGCTTCCGGCTCTCTTCATATCAGCTCTCTGAGCTGCTGTTAAACAGCGCGTACATCTCCGCTGCGGTCATGTTTTTGGTGTCGTTGGCGAAGGAGTAATAATGCGGTTTTTCGTCAATAAACACCTGATGATCGAAGGTCGCTTCCGGGCCGCTGTCGAATAAACCCGCCGGCACAATATATTGCTGATTGTGCTTCAGTCGGTAAAACAGATGGCTGCCGCATTCTTTGCAGAAACCGCGCTCAGCCCAGTCGGATGACTGGTACACGCCAATATGTTCCTGCCCCTGAAATTCAATATCCTGACCGCAGTCGACCGACATAAACGGGCCGCCGCCCCAGCGCCGGCAGGTGGCGCAATGGCAGGCGCCGATATGTTCACTGGGATTTCTGGCGCTGAAGGTCACGGCCTTGCACAGGCAATGGCCGTGGTGGGTATTGCTTTGAATGGTATCCGGGCTGGTCATGATGGCTTCCTCCTGAAACGGGTGTATGCCTCAGTTCTATCAGCCCGGCGCTGCCGCGACAAGGTCTACATAGAGTGAGCTGCTGTCCGCTTGCTTTCAGATGCGATTTTCCGGCCTTTGCTGGCAGCCTGTTGCAGCCACTGTTCGCGTTGTTTCGCGCTGGATTTGATCACCGGCCCGAACAGCGTGGTGGTGACCGGTTTGAAACCACAGAATCCCAGGGTGGCATGGTTCAGCTGATACACCGCCGGAGCTTTCTGAAACCAGCGGAAATACCAGGGCGGGGTATCCAGCGTCAGAAACACTTCGGCATTTTTGCCGCGCAGCAGCTTTTCCTGCAGCGTTTGTCCTGCTTCATAGCGGAAGGCAAAACCGGGCAGTAAGGTGCGGTCAAACAGGCCTTTCAGGCGGGCCGGAACACTGCCCCACCAGACGGGGGCGACCAGCAGCAGATGATCGCAATCACGCAATGCCTGCTGAAAGCTGAGCAGATCGGGCTCCAGCGGAGCTTCTTCAGCATAACCCTGGCTGAGGTTGGCATTAAACTGCATGTCGGCCAGATCAAAGCGCTGAATCTCAGCCCTCTCAGCCGCCGCGTTCTGGTAAGCGTCAGCCAGCGCCCCGCACAGGCGGTTACGATCCGGGTGGCCGTTCAGGATCAGAATGTGTTTGGGCATAAACAGAAAACTCCGGTAGGTATGGTTGGGTTTTCAAGTATCGGGTCTGCCCCTAAGGGCAGAGTCAAGAGTGGGCCGGATTAAGCGGCAGAGTCATATTTTTTCTGCTGGTACCAGCGGACAATCGCTGATGCTGTGCAAACAATGGTCGAGCTGCTGCAGGCGTTGTTGCTGCCGTACCACTTCGGCTTCGACTTCGCCACGGAACTGCAGCAAAAACGTGCGCAGTGTGGTCCAGTCAGGCTGCTGATTCTGATAACGGATGGCGGCTTTCAGCCGTTGCAGCGGAATACCCAGAGCGCGGGCTTCGCGGATCAGCAGCAACAGATCGATATCGGCAGCCGAAAAGTGACGGTAACTGCCGATCCGTTGCGGCCGGATCAGTCCCTGCTGTTCGTACAGGCGGATGGCTTTCTGGCTCAGCCCGGTCTGTTTTGATGCCGCTCCGATCAGCATGCCGCCGCTCCCAGCCAGGCGGCACCGCGTACACCGCTGGAATCACCGTGCAGTGCCTGTTTCAGCGGTGTGCTGACGGTATCGGAGAATACATAGTCCGCCCAGAGCGCAGGCACTTCCTGATAAATGCCGGGCAGGTTGGAGACACCACCGCCCAGTACAATCACGTGCGGGTCGATCAGGTTGATGACACCGGCAAGGGCTTTGGCCAGACGGCGGTAGTAGCGTGCAAGCACCGCCTGCGCCTGTGGGTCCTGTTGTTCAGCCAGCGTGTTCCACTCCTGCGCGCTGAGGCTGAGGCCGGTTTCCTGTGCGGCCTGCTGGCGCAGTCCGGGGCCGGATAGCAGGGTTTCGAGGCAACCTTTCTGGCCGCAGTAACAGTCAATTTCACTGTCAGAGGCTTCACGCCACAGCAGCGGGTTGTGCCCCCATTCGCCAGCGATAGCATTGGGGCCGCTGAGCAGGCGGCCGTTGATTACCCAGCCACCGCCGCAACCGGTGCCGATAATCACCGCAAACACCGAGGCAAAACCCGCACCGTTGCCATCGCTGGCTTCGGACAGGGCAAAACAGTCGGCGTCGTTGGCCAGTACCAGTGGGCGTTGCAGCAGAGGGTGCAGTCGCTTTTGCAGATCGCCCTGTAAATCGCGGCCGATCAGGCAGGTGGTGTTGGCGTTCTTGATCAGTCCGCTGGTGGGGCTGACCGCTCCGGGAATACCGATACCCAGGGAAAAGTCATTGCAGCCGAGACGACCGGCCGCACTTTCCACCATGGCCGCGATATTGGCAACTATGGCGTCATAACTTTGTGCCGGAGTAGCACTGCGCTCACGCAGCAGGCTGTTACCCTGCGGATCGAGAACAATGATTTCGGTTTTGGTGCCACCCAGGTCGATGCCGAATTGCAGCATGGTGAAGGCTCATCAGAAAGAAACTGGCGGCAGTGTAACAGTCTGCAGGCGCAGGCCAACAGACTGTCAGGAGGAAGAATTAAGAGAAGAATTAATCGTGTGCGTGACTGTAGCTTTTCAGCATCACACCGAGAATGTCGTCCTGCTGGCTGATGCGGCAACCGCTGCCATACAGGCTGGGGGTTATTTTATCGCACCAGACAACCTCAGCACTGCACTGTCCGGTACGGCGGGCATTCACATTAGGGGCGATATCCACCAGATCGAGCTGCAGCTGCGTGCCGGGCTGCAGTTGTTCATAAGTTGAAATCATCACCCCCTGTTCTGAGCAATCGACCAGCAGGCCGAGGTATTCCTTACTTTGCCGTTCGAATACACTGACGTTGCTTTTCAGAATCCAGCGTGGATGCATACGTTGTTCGTGGTCAGAGTTCGTACTCATTGATCTTTCTCTGGTAAGTTTCCATTTTTTTAGTGTAGACCCAAGGTTCGTAAACAACATGAACAGGCTTGAACTGATTCTGGGCGGCGCACGTTCCGGCAAAAGCCGTTACGGCGAGGCTCAGGCAGAGCAGCTGGCCGGTGAGGCCGCAGAGGTGGTGTATATTGCCACCGCACAGGCGCTGGACGGCGAAATGCAGCAGCGCATTATCCATCATCGTGAGCAGCGCCCGGCGTACTGGCTGACGCTGGAAGAACCCTTACAGCTGGCCGCCGCGCTGCAGCGTGTGCGTAAAGAGCATCCGGCGGCGGTGATACTGGTCGATTGCCTGACCCTGTGGCTGACCAACTGCCTGCTCAGTGATCAGAACGATTACTGGGAACGGCAGAAAGCAGCGTTAATGGATGAGCTGCAACAGCTACAGCAGCCGCTGCTGCTGGTGTCCAACGAAGTGGGCTATGGCATTGTGCCGATGGGCGAGCTGAGCCGGCGCTTTGTTGATGAAGCCGGGCGGCTGCATCAGGACATTGCCCGGCTGGCGCATGATGTAACGCTGGTTGTTGCGGGTATTCCCATGGCGGTTAAGCGCAGTTAAGGTACCCCGCTTTTTTTCATAATGTAATCAATAAGACAGGTGTTATGACCGTTGAATTCTGGTGGCAACAGGCCACCGCTCCTCTTTCTGCTGAAACCCAACAACAGGCGCTGGAGCGTCAGTCACAATTAACCAAGCCACCGGGTTCTCTGGGCCAGCTGGAAGACGTTGCCGTGGCTTTTGCCGCCTGGCAGGGGCAGGTTAAACCGCAGATTAATAACCCGCAGTGCGTGGTGTTTGCCGGTGATCATGGCGTGGTCGCGCAGGGTGTATCGGCGTTTCCGCAGGCGGTTACGGTTGAGATGCTGAAAAACTTTGTTGCCGGCGGTGCGGCGATTTCTGTACTGGCACGCTTCCATGAGATGGGACTGTCAGTGGTGAACTGTGGCACGGCGTTCCCGGCCGATCAGCTCAGCGGCGTGATTCAGCGCGCGGTGATGCCGGGCACCAACGATTTTTCACAGCAGGCCGCGATGAACAACGTTCAGGCGCTGCAGGCTCTGCAGATTGGCGCCGAGCAGATCGACCGTCTGCATGGCGAAGGCTGTGACCTGTTTATTGCCGGTGAAATGGGCATTGGTAACACCTCCGCAGCCAGCTGCCTGAGTGCGCTGTTACTCAAACAGGATGTGAATGCACTGGTTGGCCCGGGCACCGGTGTTCAGGGCGAAGCCCTCAGCCATAAACAGCAGATTCTGGCGCAAAGCTGTGAGCGTGCCCGTGCGCTGGCGGATTCGCCACTGGCCGCACTGGAGCAGGTGGGCGGACTGGAAATTGCCGCCATGGCCGGTGCTTATCTGCGTGCTGCGCAGCTCGGTATACCGGTGCTGGTGGACGGGTTTATTGCCAGCTCTGCAGCCTTGCTGGCGGTGCAGCTGAATGCCGGCGCCCGTGACTGGATGCTGTTTGGTCACAGTTCAGCCGAACCGGGTCATCGCGCCTTACTGACTGCGCTGGATGGCAAGCCGCTGGTACAGCTGGGTCTGCGTCTGGGCGAAGGTTCCGGTGCGGCGGTGGCGGTGGGTCTGGTGCAACAGGCGCTGGCGCTGCATAACCAGATGGCGACCTTTGCTGAAGCCGCGGTACAGTCCGGTAACTGACATAAGGGAGTCGCTGATGAGCACCACCCGTATCGATCTTATCCGCCATGGCGAACCGGAAGGTGGCAACGTCTTCCGTGGCCGTACCGACCATGCCCTGACAGAGCTTGGCCGCTGGCAGTTTGCCGAACGGGTGCGCCGCTTTGACAGCCGCTGGACACGGATTATCAGCTCGCCGCTAAACCGCTGCCATAGTGCGGCAGAACAACTGGCCAGCGCCCGTAATCTGCCGCTGCTGTGTGATGAGCGCTGGGCGGAGATTGATTACGGCGACTGGGAAAACCGCGATGTCAGCGAAGTGATGGCTGAATATGCCGATGATTCGCGCCGCCTGTGGGCTGATCCGCTGAATTTCTGCGCCCCTAATGGCGAGCCGGTACCACAGTTGCAGCAGCGGGTCGGCGCAGCCTGGCAGGAGCTGCTCAATGATCATCGTGGTGAACATCTGCTGCTGGTCAGCCACGGTGGCGTGATGCGGGTGCTGGCGCAGCAGCTGCTGAGCCTGGCGCCGGAAGCCATGAACCGGCTGGCCATTCCTTACGCCGGCTTGCTGCGTTTTAAAATTGATCACAGCGAATATCAGGGTAAAGAACAGGTCTGGGTCAGCCTCGAAGGTATGGACGGCTCGGTCTTACGTCCGGACGATCAGGAGGCTGTGTGAATCTGCACTGGTGGGCATTCTGGTATGCCATGGTTTTTCTGACGCGTCTGCCAACGCCGTATTTAAAACGCGTCGACGATACGGTCGCGGCCCGTTCGCTGGTGTTTTATCCGCTTATTGGTTGCCTGCTCGGCCTCAGCCTGCTGGCCTTTACTGCCGCCTGCGTTTTTTATAATCCGCAGGTTTCGCTGCTGTTGCTGGCGGCGTTGTTATTATTTATCTGGGTTGTATTCAGCGGTGCTCTGCATCTGGATGGTTTGGCTGATAGTGCCGACGCCTGGGTGGGTGGGCTGGGCAATAAAGAACGCACGCTGGCGATTATGAAAGATCCGCAAAGCGGGCCGATGGGCGTGACCGTTATTGCTGTTATTCTGCTGGTTAAATTTGCCGCCATTTATGCGCTGTTGGATAAAGCCCAGAGCGGCAGTGGCAGCTGGAATATCTGGCTGTTAATCGCCGGTTTTATGCTGGTGCCAATGCTGGCCCGTGGCGCGGTTCCTGGGTTGCTGGCAACCACACCTTATGTGCGTAAAAAGGGCTTAGCCAGTGCACTGGTGGCGGGGGCAACGCCGTTAGTGGTGGGCATTAGCGGAACGCTGCTGGCGTTGCTGGCCGGTGTGTTTTTACAGACCCAGGCGCTGTTTATTCTCGCCCTGTGGCTGACCATTCTGATGATGGCGCGTGCGGCTATGATAAAACGTCTGGGTGGCTGTACCGGCGATACTCTGGGCGCCACCATTGAAATTCAGGAAGCACTGCTGCTGGCGGCTATTGCGCTTTAACAGGGTTATTGATCGTATATTTTTTCGGTAGATTTTATTTGTAATAAAAAATTACTGGCGGCTGGCCAGTAACTTAATACCCAGTGCAATCATGGCTCCACCTAAAATACGGTCAATCCAATGACCGAAGCGTTTAAAACGTGCTGATACCGCCGGGCGGGACAGCATCATCACTACCGCAGAAAACCATGCCATCTGAATCAGCATGATCCACACGCCGTAAATCGCTAACTGATACAGCGGCATATCGGCCGATAAAATCAGCGTAAATAATGAAACAAAATACACCGGTGCTTTAGGATTCAGCGCATTGCATAAAAAACCGCTGCCAATACTGCGCGCGGCCGTTCTTGGTTTTGCCGTTATTGCTTCTGTGGGAGCATTGTCCATACTGCTGGCTTTACTTTTCAGTCCCTGAATCCCCAGATATACCAGATAACAGCCACCGACAATTTTCAGTATCAACAGTGCGAATACCGAGTTGGCAATCAGTGCTGCCAGGCCAACGGCCGAATACAGGATATGGACAGATAATCCCAGTGAAATACCCAGACTGCAAAGCAGCCCGGTTTTACGTCCGTGGCGCAGAGTCTGCTGGCTGACCAAAACAAAGTCAGGGCCGGGAGAGGCGGCCGCGAGCAGATGGATTGAAGTAATCAGCAATAAGCCCTGTAATAAATCCATAATTCCTCAGTGAGAAACGTTTTGCCTGGTGATCAGCAGGAACTCGGATATTGAAAAGTAAACATGGGCCCCGCAGGCCAGAACGGGCCAGCTGTCTGTCAGCGCCAGGGTTTATGGGGCTGGCAGATGCCGGGCTGTCGATTAAAACACCAGTTAACTGCGCTGCGGTTCCGGTCTTTTTTGTCGGATCGCAGCTTTTACTGGTCGTACATGCTCTGAATCATTTCAATTGCCGGACGCAGTGTGGCACGCCAGATACGTTCCAGCTCGGCATCAAACAGCGGATCGTGTTTGCTCAGCGTTTCCATCAACGCGTCCATCCACAGGCTGTAGTGTGCCGGATTAATGTTCATATTTTTGCGGCTGTGGCTTTCACCCAGCGCGCGGATTTTGCTGTCAGACATACCGCGTGCGTGCATCACCAGCCACATAATACCGCCACGTAATAAGCCACGCTGAGATTCCATGTTGGTGTTAATGAACATGGCCCGGATATCGGCGGACTTATTCATAAATGCGTTGTAAAAATCCTCATAAAAAACAGGGTTATTACAGCTGCGCCCATAGCTTTGAAAAACCTTATCGGCATCGCCCATGATTCTGTACCTTGTTGATAGCGCTATTATGGAGTGTGAAAAAGCGGCGCAGGGTACGGATTTTTGGCGCAAATTGCAAAGGCGCTTTAGTCTTAATGCTGTGACATTGTGTTACGCCCCTGACGGGTTAAATGCCTGCAGAGCTGCATTAAATTTTTGCCAGTCGATATTCTGTTTTACGCTGAGAGCCAGACGATCGATTTGTTGTTCGCGGATAGCATTGAAATCAATGGTCTGACCATCGGACAATCCGGCCCAGTGTAATATTTGCTGCAGGGCTTCCGGCGTATCAAATACACCGTGCCAGTAAGTAGCCATAATCTGGTTATCATCGCTTAGCCAGCCGCAGCCAATATCCTGAATATCGTCGTTGCTGAGTGAAATTCCGGCATGAATTTCATAGCCCTGAGCCGCAACAACGGGCTGATCCGGCAAGCGCAATTCGCCGCTGATCAGACGCAGGGTTTTATCGGCTTTTAATTCGCTGATTAATGGCAGATACCCCAGACCCGCGCTGCTGCCGGCTGTTCCTTCAATGCCATGCGGATCGCTGATGCTTTCTCCCAGCATCTGTAAGCCACCGCAGATTCCCAGCAGTTTGCCGCCATAACGCAGATGACGCTGCAGATATTGTGGCCAGTTACCGGGCTGGGTTTGCAGCCAGCTAAGATCGGCGCGGGTATTTTTAGAACCGGGCAAAATAACAAAATCCGCCGGCGGTGGTGTTTGTTCCGGGCCGACCAGAATTAAATTTACCTGCGGATGTACGCGCAATGCGTCGAAATCGGTGTGGTTGCTGGTGCGCGGGTAAATCGGCACCACCACATTAATGACTTTATTTTTATCCTGCTCTACCTGTTGCTGGCTGACGGCATCTTCGGCATCCAGGTATAAACCGTGCAGGTAAGGCAGAACCCCTAATACCGGTTTACCGGTTTTTTCTTCCAGCCAGTCGAGGCCATCCTGCAGCAGGGCAATATCACCGCGGAAACGGTTAATCACAAAGCCAACCACGCGCGCGCGTTCGCTGTCACTTAGGCAGGCCAGTGTGCCCAGCAGGTGAGCAAAGACACCGCCGCGATCAATATCGGCAATCAGAATCACCGGACAATCGACGGCTTCGGCAAAACCCATATTGGCAATATCATTGGCGCGCAGATTAATTTCCGCCGGACTGCCGGCACCTTCGACCAGCACCCAGGGATAGCTTTTCTGCAGACTCTGGTACGAATCCAGTACCGCATTCATGGCGGTTTTTTTATAGGCGTGATAATCCTGCGCCGGCAGATTACCGACCGCTTTGCCCTGAATAATCACCTGGGCGCCGGTGTCGCTGTTGGGCTTAAGCAATACCGGATTCATATCAGTGGTGGGGGCCAGACGACAGGCCTGTGCCTGTAATGCTTGTGCGCGGCCAATCTCTCCGCCATCGGCCGTTACTGCGCTATTGAGTGCCATGTTCTGCGGTTTAAAAGGCGCGGTGTGGATATGTGCATCAGCCAGAATACGCCCCAGTGCGCAGACCAGCGTGCTCTTGCCGGCATCGGATGTGGTGCCCTGTACCATCAGGGTCTGGTGTGAGGGAAGCGTTGGCATAACAGCGGAGAAGTCGGACATCTGGTACACTTGGCGTCTGAAATTTACCGGCCATTGTATGACATGATTCCCCTGTTCAGTGGATTTTTTCCCGCCGGCGTTAGCCATCTTCCCCCGTTGTTGCTGTTGTTCTTTATGGGCGGGCTTATGCTGCTGGCATTGGCCTGCGACCGCCTTTTCGGCGAACCGGCGCGTTTTCATCCGCTGGTCGCCTTCGGTCGCTGGGCGGCCTGGCTGGAGTCGCGTTTTAATCGTCCTGAAAAAGTAACTGAGCCTGCCACCATCGGGCGTGGCTTATTGGCGCTGCTGATGGCTTTGTTGCCTCTGCTGCCGCTGGCCTTATTGTTTATCTGGCTGGCGCAGCAATCCCTGCTGCTGTGGGTAATCGTACAGGTGCTGGTGTTGTACAGCTGTATTGGCTGGCAAAGTCTGCAGCAGCATGTACTGGCCGTAGCCAGTGCACTGGAACAGAAGGATATTATCTCTGCCCGGGAAAAACTCGGCTGGATTGTCAGCCGTGATACCGCGCAGTTATCGGCCGATGAAATTGCTCAGGCCGATATTGAAAGCCTGCTGGAAAATTCATCCGATGCCTTATTTTCCTCATTATTCTGGTTTGCTATTGGTGGTGCATTACCGGTTCTGCTGCATCGCTGGGTAAATACGCTGGATGCGATGTGGGGCTACCGTAATCCGCGTTTTAATTACTTTGGCCGCGCGGCCGCACGACTGGATGATGTGCTGGCTTACTGGCCTGCGCGTATTACCGCCTGGTGTTTTATGCTCGCCGGGCCGAACAGAAAAGATGCCTGGCGTTGCTGGCGTACACAGGCAAAACACTGTGCCAGCCCGAATGGCGGTGCGGTAATGACCGCCGGTGCCGGTGCATTAAATATCCGCTTAAGCGAGCGAGCCTGTTATCACGGCGAGTGGAAGAATAAGCCGCCGATGGGTTGCGGTATCGCCGCGAAGCCACAGCATATCGTACCGGCGGTGAAACTGGTTAAGCGCAGTCTGTCTCTGTTTTTCCTGTTCTGGCTGTTTGTCACTCTGCTGCTGAACGCCATTATTCAGATGGTTTTCGGGGGCTGATATGCAATTAATTAACGTAGCCGAAACCGTTATTCATGGTGCTGATCTGCAACGCGCGATCGAACAATTTGGCGGTGAACCACAGCAGTGGCTGGATTTATCCAGTGCGGTCAGCCCTTACTGTTGGTGGTCTGAACGCGGGCAGGGGTTATCCTGCCCGGCGCAGTTTATTCACGATTTACCCGGCATTCAGCCTGACTTAAACCGTGCAGTCCGCACCTATTATGGCCATGACGGTTTGCTGGTTCCCGGCAGCCAGCGCGCCATTGCGGAATTACCCGGCTGTTTCAGTCGTGGCAATGTGTGGATTCTGGCCGGTACCTATGGTGAACATGCATTGTGCTGGAAAAAAGCCGGGCATTCTGTGTATGAAAAAACCGCAGACGATATTCATCAGGCATTTAATGCGGCTACCGATAACGACCACAAATTACCTGATATGCTGGTGCTGGTTAATCCGGGAAACCCCGGTGGTGAACGCTTCAGTGCTGCTGAATTACACGGCTGGGCTGAACAGTTACAGCAACACCAACGCCAGGGGTGGTTATTGTGTGACGAAGCCTTTATGGATTGTACGCCAGACGACAGCCTGTTAACTCAGACGCTGGCGGATAATATGCTGGTATTACGCTCGCTGGGGAAATTTTTTGGTCTGGCGGGGCTGCGTATTGGTGTGGTGTTTGCCGCGGCCGATGTGCTGCAGAATCTGGCCAACAGACTCGGCCCCTGGCCGGTGGCCGGGCACAGTCTGTGGCTGGCGCAACAGGCGCTGAGTGATCATCAGTGGATTGCCCGGCAGCGTGTGCGTTTGAAAAAAAATCATGAATTAATGGCGCAGTGGCTGAACGGTTTTTTTCTGGCAGGGGAAAGTGATTTATTTTTTACCCTGAAATTTTCCGATGCCGAACGGGTTCAGACTTTTTTAGCCGAACGCTATATATGGAGCCGCTGTTTTAAACAGCAGCAGTTAATCCGCCTGGGATTGGTGGGCGACGATGCCTGTAAACAACAGCAGCTACAGCAAGCGCTGAATGACCTGAGAGAATTCCTTTTATGATACTGAATACATTACGGATACCAGCCGCATTGATCGTACTGTCTTTCTGCAGCTCTGTGCTGTTTGCTGCGGCAGATAATAATCCGGAAAGTCCGGTTGCTATGCACAGCAAGGCATTCAGTCTGACCGACGATGCCGGTACTGTGCATCATTTTTCACAACCGGCGCGGCGCATTGTCAGCCTGATTCCGCACAGCACCGAACTGTTGTTTGCGGTGGGTGGCGGTGATGCCATTGTTGGTGCCGTGCAGTATTCGGATTATCCGCAAGCGGCCAAAAATATTCCACGCGTTGGTGGCTATTCGGCCCTGAATATCGAAGCTATTGTGGCTCTGGAGCCTGATCTGATTATCGCCTGGCCGGAAGGCAACCCGACCCGCGATTTGTCGCGCCTGAAGCAACTCGGCTATGAAATATTCGTCAGTGATCCGAATACCTACGAAACCATCGCCCGTAATCTGGAAAACTTTGCCACGGCGTCTGGTCATAAAGCAGAAGGCGAAAAGGTAGCGGCCGATTTCCGCCATCAGGTGGCGCAGTTACGGGCGCAGTATTCCGATAAAAAGCCATTAACGGTTTTTTATCAGGTCTGGCATCAGCCATTATTAACTCAGAATGGCGATACCTTTATTTCCCGTGCCATTGAACTTTGCGGTGGCCGTAACGTGTACGCCGATCTGGATATTAAAGCACCGCAGGTCAGTATTGAGTCGGTACTGGAAATGAACCCGGATGTGATTGTGGCCAGCGGCATGGGCGAAAGCCGCCCCGACTGGTTAGACGCCTGGGGGCAGTACCAGCATCTGACGGCGGTTAAAACCAGCAGTCTTTATCATATTCATCCGGATTTATTGCACCGGCCGACGCCGCGTTTTTTACTGGGTACCCGTCAGCTGTGCGAAGCCATGGAGCAAACGCGGAAAAAGCAGCAAACCATGGCTGATTAAGGCCGGGTATACATTGTCAGTCTGTTTCGCGCCGCTGTCTGATCCTGATGCCGCAGATCAAGAGGCCGGCAGCACTTTTCCGCTACACTGCGCTTAACGTTACTGGTGTGGTGCTCTGTCGGGCACAGCTTAGCTGACGATAAGCGGAGACTGATATGTTGGAAATCTTCACCCGTCTGGCCGACTGGTTGGTATTCGATTTAGCGGGCTTGTCGGCCCAGAGTAAGTGGGGCGATGTGCTGCACTTCTTTGTTGAAGACGTCAGTAAAATCTTTGTCCTGTTACTGCTGATGATTTATATCATCGCGCTGCTCAGAGCCTCGCTGAATGTTGAGCGGGTGCGCGATTATCTGGCGCGCAAACATACCGGGCTGGGTTTATTACTGGGCTCGGCCTTTGGTGCCATTACGCCGTTCTGCTCCTGCTCCAGCATTCCTGTTTTTCTCGGATTTACTTCTGCCGGTATTCCGGTGGGTATTACCATGGCATTTCTGCTGACGTCACCGCTGATTAATGAAGTGGCCGTACTGTTGCTGATGAGTCTGCTCGGCTGGAAATTCACGCTGCTGTATATCGTTACCGGCATGGCCGTCGGCGTAGCCGGTGGTCTGGTATTGCATTTGTTAAAAGCCGAACGCTGGCTGCAGCCTTTTGCCGCCCGTGCTTACAATCAGGCGCAACAGGCCGGTCATACCGGAACCGCGTCCGCCGGCAGTATGACTCTGAAAGAACGGCATGAATTTGCCAAAGAAGAAATGACCGATATTTTTTCCCGCGTATGGAAGTGGGTCATCTTAGGCGTGGGGCTGGGCGCCGGATTGCACGGTTTTGTGCCCGATCAGTGGGTGTCTGACACCTTGGGGCAGGGAGAATGGTGGTCTGTACCGGCTGCGGTACTGGCGGGTATTCCGCTGTATTCCAACGCCACCGGGGTGATTCCGGTGATGGAGAGTCTGATTACCAAAGGCCTGCCGGTGGGTACTACGCTGGCGTTTTGTATGAGCACGGTTGCCGCCAGTTTTCCCGAATTTATCCTGCTGAAACAGGTCATGAAAATCCGTCTTCTGGCGCTGATTTTTCTCATGCTGCTGGTGGCTTTCACCCTGATTGGTTGGGTATTGAATGCGCTCACTCCCTATCTGTAAAAAGTCATAGTCGTGGCTAAGGAGCAATAATGAAAGTGATTAAAGTGCTGGGCTCAGGATGCAGTAAATGCGAAAAAACTGCGCAATCGATCAGCGCTATTGCCGCAGAAAAACAAACAGAAATTGAATTAATTAAAGAAACCAGCCCGGAAGCCATGATGAATTATGGCGTTATGCGTACACCGGCGGTGGTGGTGGATGAGCAGCTGGTACACAGCGGCTCGATTCCACACCGTGAGGATATTGAAAGCTGGCTGCAATAACACAGCCAGCCTTATGGGCCTGAGTGATTATTCTTCCAGTTGGGCGCGCAGCATCCAGGCGGTCTGCTCGTGAATGGCCAGCCGCTGGGTTAATAAATCAGCGGTCGGTTCGTCGGATGCTTCCTCCACCAGTTTAAACAGGTGGCGTGCTGTGCGGGCGGTGGCTTCGTGGCCATCGGCCAGAATGCGGATCATCTCTGTGGCCTTTGGCGGCACCTGTGGGGCATCCGGTAACGATGCCAGCTCGGCAAACTGTGCGTAGGAACCCGGTGCCACATGGCCAAGCGAACGGATGCGTTCGGCAATCGGATCGACGGCGTTCCACAGTTCGGTGTACTGGGTCATAAACATGGCGTGCAGGCTGTTGAACATCGGCCCGGTAATGTTCCAGTGAAAATTATGGGTGGTTAAGTACAGCGTATAGGTGTCGGCCAGTAAGCGGCCGAGTCCCTGGCTGATGGCTTCACGGTGTTCGGCACTGATGCCAATATTGACGGTGGTCATAAGCTGCTCCTGCGGTTGCTTTGATAAAAGTAGTCTTTTTGCCTCGCTCTTAACCGAGCGTGGTATCCAAAATCATCATTAAGGCAAAACCGGTCATTAATCCCAGTGTGGCGACGGTCTGGTGGCCGTTGCGGTGTGTTTCCGGAATCACTTCATGTGACACCACAAACAACATAGCACCAGCGGCCAGTCCAAGTCCGATCGGATAAGCGAGTAATAACCCGCCGCCCAGGCTTACGCCCAATAATGCTCCGACCGGTTCCAGCAAACCGCTGCCCGCGGCAACCAATACCGCAAACAGTGGGCTGAAGCCGGCGGCGCGCAGCGTAAGCGCAACCGCCAGACCTTCGGGAATATCCTGCAGGGCGATGGCCGTCGCCAGTGGCAGACCCACGGTTAAATCACCCTGGGCAAAGCTGACACCTACGGCCATGCCTTCCGGCAGATTGTGCAGAGCAATGGCGAACACAAATAACCAGGCTCTGCCGCAACGTTCATGGCCCGGGCCGCAGGGGCCGGTTTTGTCGTGCTCATGCGGGGTAAATTCATCCAGCCCGAGCATCAGCGCCACGCCCATAAACATGCCGAACACCACAATGAGTCCGCCCTGTGTGGCGCTTTGCAATAACTCCGTACCGGCTTCAATGCCAGGTAACAGCAGCGAAAATGCTGAAGCGGCGAGCATCATGCCGGCGGCAAAGCCGAGCATGGCATCTTCCGCAGCCTGCGGGATTCTTTTCAGCATTAAGGCGGGTAAAGCGCCCAGCGCGGTGGCGATAAAGCCGGCGCTGCCACCCAGCAAGGCATAACGGCCGAACAGGCTGCTGTCGGTGGTCAATACCTGAATCAGACTCTGCACCAGCAACACGCTGACCAGTGCCAGTGCCGCCGCCAGCGCTGCGGCGATATAAGGGTGCTCAATCGCATGCTGGCGGAAAATCGCCAGCCATTGGTTGTTGGAGCGTTGGCCGATGTCCATGAAAACCTCACTGAGCGGAATCTGCTGTTTGAATCCCCCCATTGTAGAGTGGCTGTTCATAGAAGCTATTTTATTAAAATGATACGTTCATAAGTTTTTAGCTATGAGTCGGAGCGGCTGGCGCTGCACAGGTTGCTGCTGGCCACAAAGGCAGCGCCGGGCCACCGCTCTGATGTTGCTGCACCTGGCTCAGGGTTACGCTGCCCAGTTCCGGCAGCCATTGCCGCAGGTGCGTGAGGTGCGGGTCATACAGTTCCAGCTGTTTGTTGAGGTTAAAACAGCGCCCGCCGCGCGGGTCCTGACCGCAACCGGCGATATAGGCCCAGTTGCCCCAGTTACTGGCGACATCAGCATCGATCAGGTGTTGCTCAAAGAAGCGTGCGCCAAGGCGCCAGTCGAGTTTCAGTTCATGGATAAAAAAGCTCGCCAGCCACTGGCGCATACGGTTGGAGCTGAAGCCGGTGTGGATCAGCTCACGCAGGCCGGCATCGATCACCGGATAGCCGGTGTGCGCTTCACACCAGGCCTGCCAGCGTGTGTCGGCGAACGGCTGAGGTGCGGGGTTACGGAACAGCGCGGATCCTTTGAGGCGCAGCGTCCAGTGAAAATACTCGCGCCACAGCAGTTCTTTTTTCAGCCAGCTACTGTGTTCGCTTGCGCCATGCAGACTCTCCCAGCGCACAATATCAGCCCATACCTTACGCACCGATAATGCACCCCAGGCCAGCCAGGGGCTGAGCTGGCTGGCAAAGCGGCTGCCGGCGTAAGGGTTGTCAGCCTGACTGAGCGGCGCCGTGCAGAGCTGGTTGCGTGTATCACGGTAGTGACGAATGGCATTTTCCCGCCCCAGATAGGCCGCAAGATGGCGTAATCCGGCGTCTTCGCCTCCATGAAAGGTTGTTGCCGGAACGCGCCCGGCCCAGGACGGCACCTGATGCAGCTGATGATCCGGCCACTGCACGGCGGCTTTGAGCGGTGCTTCGAGGGGATCGGCACTGAGCATGGTGGGCGGCAGCGGCGCGGCTATAGCGCCGGGTAAGCCGTGCTTATCGAGCCAGCGGCTGAAGGCGCTGTAGCTGTCGGGCCAGTTTTCTGAGCTGAGCAATTCCGCCAGCTGTTGCTGGCTGAACAGCGTCTGGGTTTCGTAGGTGCTGACCGGTGCAAAGGCGGCAATGGCATTCAGCCAGTGTTCTTCTTCCGGCGCCTGAGCGACGCTGGTGTGCAGGTGAAACGGCTGTTGGGCATACCAGTCACGCAGCAGGCTGACCGGGTCACCGCCGAGCAGGCTGAGGCGGATATTCTGCTGATACAGGCTGCGCTGCACATCAATCAAACAGGCGCGCAGGAAGCGGGCCCTGGCCAGTCCCAGTCGGGTCAGGCCCGGATATTCTGCCGTCGGCTGCTGCCAGTGTTGCGGCAGAATAAACACCACCGCCATACCCGGGCATTCGCCCTGAGCGGCCAGATGCTGAAAAACAGGATGGTCGTGCAGGCGCAGATCGTTGCGCAGCCACACCAGATTGATGGGGCGGGACGTCATCAGAATTCATCCTCCACGGACGCGGCGGCGCATATATTGGCCGGTGTTTTTTGTGCCCTGTGTTTGCAACCTTTGCTGCAGTACTTCACGTCGTCCCAGCTGCGCGCCCATTTACGCCGCCAGCAGAACGGCCGGCCACAGTGCGCACAGGTTTTGACCAGCAGGTTATGGGGATTACGGAAACCACTCAGCAGGCCCATGGTTACAGAGTCTCCAGATGGATCAGACAGTGCTCCGCCCGGGCCAGAATCGCCTGCTGTTTAGCCGGCGCCATGCGGTCGTAGCTGCGGTACATCATGGCCATGCGCGGATTACGTGCGAAGCTGTCGCGGTGGCGGATTAAAAAGTGCCAGTACAGGCTGTTGAACGGGCAGCTGTCGGGCTGCTCGGCGGTTTTCACGTTGTAGCGACAATGGCCGCAGTAGTCTGACTGGCGGGCAATGTAACTGCCGGAGGCGCAGTAGGGTTTGCTGCCCAAAAGGCCACCGTCGGCGTGCATCATCATGCCCAGCGTATTGGGTAATTCCACCCAGTCGTAGGCGTCGGCGTACACGGCCAGATACCAGTCGCAAATCTCCTGCGGGCGGATTCCGGCGAGCAGGGCGAAATTCCCTGTCACCATTAAGCGCTGAATATGGTGCGCGTAGGCGTTGGCTAAGGTGGTGCGGAAGCACTCACTCATGCAGTGCATCTGCGTTTTTCCAGTCCAGTAAAACCAGGGCAGCGCACGCTCGTTGTGCTGGCTGTTACGCCCGGCGTACTCCGGCATAAAGGCCCAGTAAATACCGCGCACGTATTCGCGCCAGCCGATGATCTGGCGGATAAAGCCTTCCACCGCCGCCAGCGGCGCCTGACCATGGTAATAAGCGGCTTCGGCGGCTTTGCACACTTCCAGCGGGGTCAGCAGGCCGCAGTTGAGGTAGGGCGACAGCAGGCTGTGAAACATAAAGTCGGCGCGTTCGCCCAGGCTGTTGTGGCTGACCATAGCATCCTGATAACGGCCGAAGTGCGCCAGGCGGTGCTGAATAAAGTGCTGCAGCGCAGTAAGTGCCTGCTCACGTGTTGTCGCCCAGCGGAAGGGCTGAAGCTTGCCGGGGTGGCGGTTGTCTGGCCCGGAGAAGCGGGTGCTTACCAGTTGCAGTACGTCGTTATCGATGGCATCGCGGCTGAAGCTGAGCGGCGCCGGTACCGGTACTTCGCCCTTATAGGCTGCACGGTTGTCGGCATCGAAATTCCATTGCCCGCCGACGGGCTTGTCGCCCTCCATCAGCAGGCCGGTTTTGCGCCGCATATCGCGGTAAAAGTATTCCATACGCAGCTGTTTGCGGCCGGCAGCCCAGTGCGCGAAGTCGGCGGGCGGGCAGATAAAACGGTCGTCTTCAAATACGCTTACCGGGACGCTAAGTGTTGCTGACCACTGATTATCCATCGCTGTTTGCAGGCGATATTCTCCGCAGCGTGTCAGCATCAGGCCACTGCATTGCTGTTCCTGCAGGGTTCGGCGAACGACATCGAGCAGGCTGTGGTCATTATCCGGTGCATCCAGCGGACGGTAGATTACGGTCCAGCCGGCACGGCGCAGCTCCTCGGCAAAATGGCGCATAGCCGAGAACAGCAGGGCAATTTTCTGCACATGGTGGGCAACGTAGGTGGCTTCTTCAGCGACCTCGGCCATTAACAGCACGTCCCGCTGCGGATTCAGTGCGCGCAGACTGGCCAGTGATGAGCTCAGCTGATCGGCGAGGATAAGACCCAGATATTTCATTAGTTATACAAAAATCTGTTTGTGTACAATTAGTGTATAGCTTTTTGTTCGTATTGCCAGTGGAGACTCATCCGCTGCAGGTTATTTTTTGTTGGCCATCAGGGGCGCTGCAGCGGCTCAGCTATGCTTATCGGGCAGCGGCATATCGGGGGGTTATATGCTCAACACACGTATTCAGCATGGCGAATTTGTACTCAGTACCAACGGTAATATTCTGGTTGCCCGTTTGTCCGGCAGCTGGAATGAAGAAGCGGCCAGAGCCTTTGACCGTCACTTCCGCGAACATGCCGCCGGGCTGGCCTCTGCGCCCTGGGGACATATGGTTTTACTCGATGACTGGCAGTTAGGCGTGCCGGAAATGAGGCCGGTGATTGAGGCGCTGGTGCACTGGTGTATTGATAATGGTCTGCGGCGCGCAGCCCATGTGTACCAACCATCGCTACTGAAAAAACTGCAGCTTGAGGATTTGGTCACCGGCTCTGAGCAAGGTTTTCAGCGCCGGGCGTTCAGCAGTGTTGATGTGGCTCTGGCCTGGCTGAAAGAAGAAGGGTTTGAACTGAATGATGAACTGGACCCACTGCTAGGAGCCGACAGCCATCAGGGCAGATCATAACTCTGGCGGATAGCACGGATCACTTCCGGGTTCTCACGCATAAAGCGGTCGAAGCGTTCAATCAGGCGGGGATGACGGATACTGGAAAGGTGGTAAGCATAACGGTAGGGGGCAATGTCTTTCAGCATGGTCAGTTGCAGCGGTTGTGTACGCCTGGCGGCCGCTTCCTGTGCTACCCGGACGTTGAAGTAGATACCGTCGATGCGACCGGAGTCGAGCATTTTCAGCAGCTGTTCCATACCCGTGACTTCGGTCAGGGCGATATCTCCGCGACTCAGGGCAGAGCTGATGCCCGGCGTGGTAAATCCCATAATAGTGCCGACATTGCGCACGGGTCCCTGATGATCGTTGAGTATCATTACGGCTTCACTGACCTGGAATACCGGCTGACTGTAGTGAATGGTGAGGCCGGCTTTCAGGTTTTCTGACCACTGTGGATTATCGGGAAATTTGAAGTCGAGCTGGTTATGAGTGAACTGCAGAAACAGGCGTGGCACCGGTAACGGGTGATAGTCGGCTAACAGGTGCGCATCGGCGAGAAAAGCATCCAGCAGATCACGCGCCATGCCGCTGTAGCGCTCATCCTGCATATGGTAATAGGGAGCGTAGTCGGTGGTTTCTACGCCGATCAGCAGGGTGTCTGGTGCTGCATTTGCCGATACCGGCGCGAACGCCTGATTGCCTGCCAGCGGTTCTGCAGTAGTGCTCAGTGTCAGGCAGCTCAGTATGAGCAGGCCCAGATGCAAAACAGTATTCATATATTGGTTATTTGTTAGCCAATGTATCAGAAGATTAGCAGAAATATGTGTCCGGACTCATAACTGAGCATGACTTTAATCCGTCAATCGCCACCGTCTGTACTTACGGACTTTCCTCGCCCTGTGTGGCCTTCTATGATGCTGGCCTTTTTCCTGCCGGATACCCTTGCATGAGCCTGATGCCCGACCCGACTTCACAACGCCACTGGCACCTGTTCTGCCGGGTGATCGATAACTTTGGCGATATTGGCGTGTGCTGGCGTCTGGCGCGGCAACTGCACCAGCAACATGGTCAGCAGGTAACGCTCTGGGTGGATGACCTGAGCAGTTTCCGCGCGTTATGCCCGGCGCTGGATTACTCTCTGGCAGAGCAGCAACAGCAGGGGATTGTGATCCGGCACTGGGCTGAAGATTTTCCACTGCTCAGCCCGCAGCAGACCGGTGATGTGGTGATTGAAGCCTTTGCCTGTGAGTTGCCGCAAAGCTATATCGCAGCCATGCAGCAGCGTGAGCGCACGGCCTGCTGGATTAATCTGGAATACCTGAGCGCCGAAGACTGGGTTCCCGGTTTTCACCTCAGTCAGTCGCCGGTGCACGGGCTGAGCAAAACCTTCTTCTTTCCCGGTTTTGTTCAGGGGACCGGCGGCCTGTTGTGCGAACCGGAACTGGCACTATTGCCACACCAGATGGCCGAAGGTGCGGCACGTCAGGCTTTTCTGAGCAGCTTTGGTTTGGCTCCGGCTCTGGCAGATTGTGCGCTGCAGATCAGCTTGTTTGCCTACGAAAATCCGGCCCTGGCCGGTTTGCTGGATGCGCTGCAGGCCTGGCCGCAGACAGTACACCTGCTGGTTCCGGCAGGACGGGTATCGGCGGGGCTGGATGACTGGCTGGGTGAAACGACGCAGGCCGGGCACACCTATCAGCGCGGCAGACTGAGTATTTCGCTGCTGCCATTTATGTCACAGCCACAATACGACCAGCTGCTGGCCATGTGTGATCTGAATCTTGTGCGCGGAGAGGAATCCTTTGTCCGTGCGCAGATGCTGGGCAAGCCTATGTTGTGGCATATCTACCGCCAGGAAGAGGATGCGCATCTGGATAAACTGGAGGCTTTTCTTGGCCTGTATTGTGACCGCAATAACCTGTCAGACCGCATGCTGGCGGAGCATCTGGTGGGGGCATTCCGGCACTGGAATCAGGCACCGGATAGTGCGCTGGCAGCAGGCGCTGAGGCGCATGAACACTGGCACGGGCTGCTGCAACAGCTGCCAGCATGGCAGACCCATGCTGTTGCCTGGCAACAGCAGCTACAGGCGCTTGGCGACCTTGCATCAAATCTCGTGCATTACGCCACGGATCGGGTATAGTGCAGCGCATTTTTAACGACTGATATCCGGTAATTCTCTATGAAAACTGCTAACGAATTTCGTGCCGGTCAGGTACTGAGCCTGAACGGTCAGGCATGGGTTGTCCTGAAAGCTGAATTCAACAAATCCGGCCGTAACGCCGCTGTTGTAAAAATGAAACTGAAGAACCTGCTGACCGGTGCGTCGCAGGAGCCGGTTTTCAAGGCTGATGACAAGCTGGAACCCATCATTCTGGAACGCAGCCAGGTAACCTACTCTTACTTCGCAGATCCGCTGTACGTGTTTATGGATGAAGAGTACAACCAGATCGAAGTGGAAAAAGAAAACCTGGGTGACACCCTGAACTTCATGACCGACGGTATGACCGACGTATGTGAAGCGGTTTTCTACGAAGGCAAAGCCATCAGCATCGAACTGCCTACCACCATCGTCCGTACCGTGTCTTACACCGAGCCTGCGGTTCGTGGTGATACCTCCGGTAAAGTGATGAAAATGGCCACTCTGGAAAACGGTTATGAACTGCAGGTTGCTGCGTTCGTTGAAATCGGTGATGCCATCGAAATCGATACCCGTACCGGTGAATTCAAAGGCCGTGCAAAAAACTGATTGGTTTTTTGCGTGCATAAAAAAAGCTGCTCCGGCAGCTTTTTTTATGTCTGTCTGAAAAGGACGGGTGTTGTTTTTCAGCTCATATAATAGGTGCGGATCGTCAGTTTGCCGAAGGCATGGTCACACATTTTTTCGTGTACCTGCATATCGGCCGGCAGGTTCTGATAGGCCGCTTCGGTCAGCAGAATTTCCCATGCAGCAGCGGTGTCTTCTCCCAGCTTGCTGGCTTCATTAACCGGGTCGCCGAAAATTTCGCGGTCATGAAAATTAAGCAGCTCACCAAAGGCAATACCTGCGGCAATTTCAATATCGTGATGCTGCGGAAATTGCTGATTATCCTGCTTCAGACGCTGACGGATTTCGCGCAATGCATTCAGGGCAGAAGCGCTGTCGGCAAATAATACAAAGGCATCGTCAGCCACGTATTTAATCAGCGTACCATTAAACTGTGTGGTAACGGCTTCAACGATATCCTGCATACGCTGAATTAATGTCAGGTAATAAACAATGCCTTTTTCTTTGGTAATGGCCGAGAAGCGGCTCATATCGGTAATTAATACCGCCGCGGTTGTGCCATAGGCCTGCCATACCGCCTGTGCCGATTCCGGGCAGCCATGGCTTAAGTGATGTTGCTGCAGCAATTCTGCCAGCGGTGAGTGATCATTAACCCGCATCGTGAGTTCCTGATTTTTAGTCCCTTGCCTGATGTTAATCCCTCATGTTATTGCCGGATTCCGTGAGCGATAACAGCGCGTATTTTATTACATCAGCAGGCGTCTGTCCCCGGCGTTCTTTTTACCGGGAGGATGTGTCTGTATGGGAGCGGATTTCCGTTGAGTAACCGATGATCGGCATTGGCGGGCATTAATGCACGCAGGTGATCCTGTGTACATTAATGCCGGATTTTCAGCTCAGACGAAAGCTTTGAATCATGGTTTTTAATTTGTCGGCGATATTTGCCAGCTCCGACGATTTACTGCCGGTCGATTGGGCGGCCTCGCGGGTATAAACCGCAATTTCTTTGGCTTCCTGCAGGTGTTGGTTAATACCACTGATAACGGTGCTTTGCTCTTCACTGGCGGCAGCAATTTCAGAGTTCAGATCGTTAACGGTGTTCAGGCTGCCGAATAATCCCAGAATCTGTTCGTTGGCTTTGGCGAAGGATACGGCCATGGACGCGCTGGCCTCGGTGCTGTTGGTCATGGCCTCAATTGAACGACTGGCGCTTTGTTTCAGGTTTTCAATCAGCCCCTGGATTTCTCCGGTACTGCTCTGGGTTTTGCTGGCCAGGTTACGCACTTCGTCGGCGACCACAGCAAAACCGCGACCCTGTTCACCGGCCCGTGCCGCTTCGATGGCGGCGTTAAGGGCCAGCAGATTGGTTTGTTCTGCAATGCCACGGATGGTCTGCAGGATGCCGTAAATACCGTCGACCTGATTGCTCAGCTCGGCGACATCGGAAGAGCTGCTGTTAATAATATTACCCAGCTCTCCGAACTGATTATTCAGCGCTTTAATATCGTTACTGAGTGCGCGGCCGGTACTGTTGACTTCAGATACCTGAGTATGGGCCTGATGAACGTTGCGGGTAATTTCGGCAGACGCAGAAATAAGTTCACTCATGGCGCCGGACACGCTGTCCATAATGCGTGACATATTCTGCGCATGATGGGTATTTTCGCTGGAGTTTGAATTGAGTACCGCAGAGCTTTGATTCAGTGCCTGCGAAGCTTCGGCCATGCCCGCCACCATATTATCAACACGCTGCATAAAATCGTTCAGGCGTACGGCCAGAGGGCGCAATTCATTCATATCCTGTAGCGGAACACGGTAAGAAAGTGGTGTTTCCGGTCTGGACAGGGTTTCAACGGAGGCGGTCAGATGGGTAAAACCATTGGTGATTTGACGCACGGTGAGCAGGGCAAAAATAATCAGCACAATGGACATACCGGTCAGAACGGGAATGGCAATGCTGGCCTGTTGGCTGAAAATCTCCTGCCATTGCTCGGCCATAAAGCGCTGCAGATCCTGCTGCTCTACGGCGCCATTCTGTTTCGACAGATAAAGACCGGTCTGTTCGATAAGATAATCACGCTGTGTCTGCATATCGGCAATGGCTTTGCTCATTACCAGAATAATGGTGAGGATAGCGGGCAGGGCAGCTGCAATTACCAGCTTGCGTTGTACTGTCATAACGAAAAGCATCCATTCAGCAGAAAGATGCTTTAAGTGTAGACAACGGCGTCAGATATGCGTTTAAAGCCGGCAGTTTTGCAAATAAAAAAGCCCCTGACGCAGTGCGACAGGGGCCTTTAATATGGTGATGGCGGGATTTGAACCCGTTGCAGTGTGTAGCATTGTGCTCCACTGTGAGTGAAATCAAGGGGTTAGCAATTATT
>NZ_JAJAEL010000006.1:287140-348779 GCF_020447205.1 Thalassolituus alkanivorans | reverse complement strand
AAAAAAAAACCTGAAGATGTTTGAGCATCTTCAGGTTTTTCATCTAAGCCTTTGAAGGGCTTAGTGTCGTTATCCGCTGCATAACTATTGTGAATTCGACCCTTACAGTCTGGCTACACACGCGCGGCGCGGACCCCTGTTTACTTTTTGAGAGCTAGGGGGCTTAGTCCAGCTCCATGGCGTCACTATAGCTGTGCCCCACCTAATAGTCAAATCCCTCGTACTCCCCTACTGGAGCTACTGAAGAGAGTAAAGCCGGTGATTTCAGCGTTGGGATATTTCGCCGCTATGAGCGCATGCGCTTGAGTCAGGGATGTGCCGCTAGAGACTATGTCGTCAACAATCAGAATGTTTTTAGGATTCAAAGACTTATACGATTTCTGATGTTTTAGAGTTCGCAGGTAGTGGCGTAACTTGGTTGGCACAGTTTTCAGAGAATATGGGGCTGTCCAGTCATCATTGTTTTTGGCTCTTTGGAATTTTAGGTTATTAAAAAGAGTTGACTTATCTCCTTTTGCGATATCTGATAAGGTGTTTAGTTGCACTCTAGCATCCCAAATCGTAGTCTTTTGAAGAGCATCAACTGCAATGATCCCTTCCCAGGATGTTGTCGCCCTAGCAACTCGTTTGGCGATGATGTGCCCTATAGGTGATGACGATGGGACACAAACGATGAGATCCCATTGGCACGCCGTATGCGATGAAAAGCGTTCGAGAATACTACGGAAATTCGGTACGAGTTGAGAGATGGTAGACCGCTTAACGGTTAGGTCTTCCAGCCCCTTTAGTGCGTATATCAATGGGCAATTATCACCCTTATTGCCTGAGCCTTTTCGCTTGGTTCGAGTTCTTCTGAATGCAGAGTAGACCTTGAAGCCGTTGAGATCCTCAAAAACCGGGTTGTCGGCGATTTCTGTTATTGCATAGTCGTTGATAATATGATCAACGGTGACTTCATCCCCAATTACCTTAAATCCCAACTTACATCCCCTGTCCAATTTGGCGATGGCGGATATTACCATGAAAAGAGAGTATGAACTTCGTTGCACAGAATTGGACATGGGGCGCTACCGCCCCCATACCCCCGGTAGGCGCTCAGTCGCCGCGGGGCTGGTCAATCAGGAATAGAGGGTCATCGGGCAGATCTACCGAAGTTACAGACGCCATAGGATTGTGGGTGTTGCAGGGATCACCTGGATCATCGAAGTCAGTGAACAACACCGGCATGGTGCCGGATGTTGGGTTACGTAGTGACTGATCAGGGCAAGGGCAGCCACCCCAGTGATTTAGAAGGAGCTCAATTTTGTGCTTGGGTGACATGCCCTGAAGGTGTGAGTTCATCGACTTGCAACAGGCCGCAAGATTGTTGAAGCCTTCAGCACCGGACATGTTCTGAGGAATGACGTGTTCTATGGATGCCGCGTAGCGCGGCAGTGGCAAGCGGCAGTAGAAGCAGAGGCCGCCCTGACGGTGTAGCAGTGTTTCAACTTTCACGGTTTTATCTCCTTATTTGGGCGTATGTATGGTGTATGTATGTTTTATACATACAAATACATACAGTTGAGTTTCGCTTGCGAAACTGAGTTCTGACGCCCTATAGCGTGTCAGACGTGCGCAAGCGCCCGTCTGCCCCGCTATCAGGGCAGAAGTGCCAGTAAATCTCTGTCTCTTACCCGATAGTTGAAATCTGCAATGTAAAAGACAATATCCACCCCCTGACGTCTGTAACCGTCAAAGTCCTGGAGTGTGAAATACTGTCCTGACGTTGGATCTTCAAGGAAGACAGTCAGCTGACCGCCGCTACGTTGAAAACCACGATACTGAAGTTCACTATCATTGGTCACAGAGGGTTGCTTACCTGGCCGAGGTTTTGTGACTACTTCAGTTTTTGCCGGAGTACTGCTCTGTTTGGGTTTGCTGGAATCAATTTTTTCGTTCATTGAATGCCAAAGGCTATAGATGCAATACGAAACGAAAAGAGCTGATCCGGCTGCAAGGCCGATGTATTTCCACGGAAGCCGAAGTTTATGAGTATGGACGGTTGCAGATTTGTAGAACTGAAAAAGCTTTTTATCAAATGGCTTTTGCTTCTTAGCTGCATCTGATGCGGAGTGAGAGGGTTCAGGACTTTCGTTGCAGGTGTTCCACTCTAAGACGGTGCGGCGCTTCATGCCGAATGCGCGGTACATATGCTGATGCAACTCAACCAGTTTACGAATGTTGCGATCAATCAGCCCAGGGTGCTGTGTGATCAGAATAATATCCAATCCCTGATGCCGGTGTGTCTCAAAGCGACTGATGTATTCGGGAACCGCCGACCCGTTAGGGCGTGGACGGAACCAGCGCTGACATTCGTCGATAACAATCAGGGCGCCGTCTGGAAGGTCGAACCAGTGCTCAACGTCTTCAAGTTCAAAGCAGCGCAGTGCCTCCGTATCAAGACCGTTGATATTCGAATAAGCGGGTCTGATTTTGTCGGATACTGAGTTTTTATAGAGCAACTCGACGGCCAGCAAAGACTTACCTGAACCGGGAACTCCGGTAATAAGATGAATCATGATCAGAGCCTCATCTGACGTAGTGACATCATCGTAATTCGGGCGGTGTACCCGGATACAATGAGATTGATAGCGAGATCGACGTCAGCCAATCCCAGTAAAGCGGCAACATCGGCAGGTAAGCCGGTAAACATGTCATGCACCAGCATCACGACCTTGGACAAGATGTAATCCAGGCCCTGAAACGTAACGAAGGATATGCCCAGAGCAAGTAAGATCCTTGCAACTACGTGACCAGCAACCAGTGCTGTGAAATGGAGAAACAAGCTACTCATTGCGGATACCTCCGAAAATAATGGCAATAAAGCTCAATACAGCGCCAAAGCGGATCAAGGGAGAAGCGTAATCCGTAAGTAATGAGCAGAGTGTTCCATACTCGAAGGTGAAGGTTTTATCGCCAATGGTGAGAAGATCTTTATCCGCAGGACAGGTCTTTGGTAGCCAGCCAATACCAAAGTCAAAATACTCGGACAGATCCACCGTTTCCTCTTCAACGTAATCCATGCCAATCATCGGCTCTGAGGGTTCGGTGTTGTCTGTATCGGTGGGGTCAGGATCTATCGGAGTTCCAGAAAAATCGCCATCTGTAGCAGACTCAGCAACTTCTACAGCTTCAAATATGTCTGCGTAAACACCTGGAGCTATCTGAAGCATTTCAGGGTTCTGAAGAGCGATTTCAGTGGCTTGTTCCTCTGATAGTTCTTCATCCGTTGCAGGCTGAACAGGCGCAGTGTCATACCAGTTCTGATAGTGGACTTTAAGTTCGGCATATTCACCCAGTGAAGGTGAATAAACATACCCGTTCATGCGGACAACCCCTTGGGGTAAATCGCCGCTATAGGGGGCATCTGGATCTTGTGGGTAGGGTTCAAAGGTATACAGCACATACTTGCCAGCCCAGTTTGGGCCTGTCGCACACGGTAGTGGCCCATTGGCGGTGACGACGCCACCTTCGTCATTCCAGGGGTACGGCTTTTCTACACATTCAGGATAGGTACCGGCATTGCCTGGCAACACAATTTCACCATCTGAGGTAAGCGTGTAACCGTAGTAAAGCAATGCAGACGTGAGCGCCGCTGACGCTGCACAGGATACTGGATTCTTAACACAGGTTTTGACGTAGGTTTTTAGTTTGGCAGAACTGAAACGCGCCTCTTTGAAAACTCTGATGGGGTTTCCGTATTTATCACGAAGATCCAGTACAAGACTGGCGTTCTTTGTACTGGTATTGATGGATGTTACACCAGCGACTCGTGCTGTTTTACCATCTGTTGTGGGAACTGTATTTGCACCGGGAAATAATGAGGTATCGACAAACGCGAATGCGGTCAGCGAAATAAAATATAAAAGGCAACAAGCATAACCACGATATAAAGAAACCATTCCATATTAGTCCATTCTATCTATTAAAAGGGCTATGCCAATTGCGGCTAAGCAAGTACATACAAGAGAAATTTGCGCCGTAAGAAACGGCTCTAAAACTTCTTGAAGTGTTGCTGCTGTTAAACAATCCATAATCAAGCTCTTATAGAAAATGGGGCGCGAGCGCCCCGATAACCGTGAAAAGGAATCAGCCGATTGCGCGACGAATCCATTTGAAGGCAGCAATACCGACGATTACGCCGAGAATTGCCAGACCAACGGTTTGCACGTCACCCAAAGATCCAGTGATCGTGTTGGTAACAGAGGTCAGATCCAGCGCAGTTGAAGTGGTTGTTTCTTCCATTTTCGTTCTCCAATGAGAGTTAAATTGCTTTTTTGATTTGCACAATTACCCAGGCAGAAGCCCAGAGAAGACCCACCGCTTGAACGAATTCAATGGCCTGTGCGGGGTCAACTTCAGGAAACACGTTATGAGGCCTTTGAAACCGCGCGAGGGGCTTCAGCAGGCTTTAAACGCAGCTCGAACGGATTCAGTTCGAGATTTTTAAAGCGGCCTACCTGAAAGGTGCTGACATCGAGTGTGTATTCACCAATAGGTTTGGCATCCGCAGGGTTGCGGAGTGGGATTTCAATTTGTTGAGGAAAGGCACCGCCCAGGTGAGCGTAAGCCTCCTGGAAGTAACGGATTCCGTTTCTGGTGTTGCGGGATTGGGCCTGATGATGGCCGTCAATGATGCTGATGTTTAACATGGTTTTTACCTCATGGTGGTTGGCGTAGAGTTATTGAAACAAGTCCAAGGCAGCAGGCTGCGCCTGCTGCATGTAGACGCTGTGCAATGACACAGGAAGCTGTTGATTCTGTTCCTGGATCTCTTCAAGAATGTCGGCAATACCGTCCATAATCTTCTGGCGGGCTTTGATGACCTTCTCGTTCTCACGGATCTGCCAGAAGTGGGTTCGGCTTAAGACCGTAATACCGTGAATCAGAATGCCCACAACACGCTCTTTGGCTTCATCGCCATAACGGGTGTGGGTGACTTCGGTAATCTCGCCCGTGGCAAAATCCAGCTTCTCCGACAAGGCATAAGTAGGCCGTGCCAGATACTCATTGCGTGGGATATTCGGGCCGCCCATGGCTTTTACGAATGCAGCCCAGTCACCAGCGTCAGCAGCTTGTCTAACTTGTTCGACGACACCTTCCTGCTCGCTCAGGCGTCTGAGTTCTCTCCATACCGTCACGCTTGGGCCTCCTATGGGCTGAAATTGGCGAATGCGGTTTGTTCTGGCCCATGCTTCGATTCGTTCAGCCGTTTCGTATGGGTTCTTACCGTTCCAGTCTTTGTCTTTTGCGGCCTGTTCATCGTTGTCGATTCCGTGGCCGTCGATGTTTTTACTGATGTACTTAATGATGTAGCCGGTTGCGGAGTACTCCCGCCCGGTTGCCGGATTGATACCAGTTTTAATTTTTTCTACTTTCACGCGGTGTTGAGCTGCACCCTTTTCGTCAGGTGAATCTTTGAGTGCCCAGCGGTGGAAGATTGAAACCAGTTCCTCACTGCGTTCTTTTTGAACGAATAAAAGGAAATGCCAATGAGGTGTGCCATCGTGGTGAGGTTCTGCAACGCGAAAGCCATAAGGGCGAATACCTTCACGGTGGAATTTGGCCTGAATCTTTGCCCAGGTAGAGCACAGATATTCCTGTGTGTCGCGTGGCGTTGACCCATCAAATTTCCCATTGGGAACGACCTTGATTACCTTGCCGGACTCACCGGTTATTTTGGTCATACGATGGAAGCGAGAGGGTGCTGTGAATGTCACAAACAGGGCTTCATGCCCCATTTCTTTGGCGAGAACTTCGTATCCCTTACAGCGGGTAATCAGTTCCAGGCGGCGGATAGCTGGATTGGATACCCCCAAATCTGACAGCTCAGCGAGTGTGTATTCCTGATCAAGTTCGTTGACTGCGATTTGCGCTTGCAGGAATGCACGGTTAGCCAGTTTCTGCTTGCGATGCTCATTCAGTGAAATCGTTGAGCAATAAGGAACGGCATGGTTGTGAACCTGCTTCAGCTCACGGGACACGGCTTCTACCGTAGTCTTTTTCAGCCGCATCAAATTGCGTTTCCACCACTTTTCGCAGCAGAGCCGAGCCAGACAGGCCTCAGTATTATTTGAGTGGTTTTCGGGGGCCGGTGGTGTGAGGGTGTATGACAGAGCGAGTTCAGAACAGGACTGGTAAGCGCTTTCGGTGCTCAAGCCATTAGCAATACCAAGGCAGATTGAGGCCAGCTTACCGGCAAACTCCGTTACCTGTTCAGGATCTGAAAGCAGGTTGAAGTCCCGGATCTGAAGCGTTTTATCAAGGTCAAGCAAGCGTAGATTCGCCTGCACATGGGATTGCTTCAGAGCAATGTCCAGATACTCAGCTTTGATTGCTGAAGCCAATGGAAAGAATTTGGTGAAGAAACGCTCACGGAACACAGCGCACTCATGGGTACCAAAGCCCAAGAGCTCATGATCTGAATGTAAATGGCGATCATGGCCGACAAACTGGCCACGACTGAGTGGTTGAGATACCATTCTTGCGTTCCTTTTTTAGCGAATCGGGACAAACTGAGGGTGTTGGCGCACCCTTGGAGGTCTTACCAGTTGGCGCTGGTAAGGCCGCTCTTAACGTTCAAACTCTGCTTCAAGCGCTTCTTTCGTAATCAAGGCGACATTGACCATTCGGTGCTTGCCGATCTTCACGGTTGGCAGATGGCCACGATCAATCATTCCCCTGATAGTCTCTTCCGTCAGACCCGTGAGCTGAGAGAACAGCTTTTTGGTTACAACTGGCCCTAACTGAAGAACGCCTGCCTGGCTAGTGGATTGGATGTCTTCCATAGGAATCTCGTATCTATTGTTTACGAATTTTGTGTCTATATTGTTTATTTTTGATGGCTCATTGGTCTTATGTCAACCATTTGTTTTTGTTTTTAGTAAACTTATGATTTAATTTCACTATCCAGCACTTTGTTACATGGTGAAAGAATGAGCATTGAAGCGCGTGCCAAGATTCTGGTTCAGTCCTTGGGGGTCTCTTTAGGCGAGCTTGAAAAGGGGAGTGGAATCTCAAAACAGGTTTGGAGTAATGCGTTCAGGGGAAAGCAACGCATGAACTCATCACACATCGAGTACCTGGGGGCAACTTATCCGGAATACAGCTATTGGCTGGTAACAGGTGATGAAAACGCGGGATTGAGTCCGGTTAATCGTGATACCTATGATTACTTTATTCAGAAAGGCGAGATCTACGCTACAGCGGTATCAGAGTACCGCTATGTTCAAACGATTTTGGCTTTTATCTCTGATAAGTCGGGTATAGCTGATCTTGAGCAAGGAGGACAAGCGAGTCCGTTACCGTCTCAAAGACGGGAATGGCAAGAGAAAGCACTGTCTGACATTGGCAGGAGGTACAGTGAAGCAATTGCTTATTCTCCTGATGGAGGCAAAGACGGTATTGATACCTTCTTCAGAAGTCTGGCTATAGCGGATCTGAATGAGATATCGACGGAGTACGGCGCTGAAAGCCGTGAATACCTGATGTGCAGCCGCTACTTTATTGAGCTGCTGATTCCTGGATCAACTTCCAATGTTTTCTGACTAAGTTATGACCATTAAGAAAGACGGCGACAAGTGGCTTGTTGATCTTTACCCTGAGGGCCGAAGTGGTAAACGAGTACGGAAGAAGTTCGACACCAGAACGGAAGCTGCACGATTTGAGAAGTTTGTGCTCAGTGCTGTTCACCAGGGAAAGGACTGGAATTCCAGTAAGCGAGACTCCCGGCATCTGAATGAGCTGATTGATATCTGGTACAAAGCGAAGGGCAGTTATCTGAAAGATGGGCCGCGCCGTCGAAAATGCTTGCTGGATATATCCGAGTGGCTGGGGAATCCGAAGGGAATTGATCTGAAAGCTACCAACTTTACGGCGTACCTGAGTTATAAAACCGAATCTGGTATCTCCGAAAAGACGATTAACAATCACCTGGGATATATGAATGCGGTGTACAACTATCTTTCCGACGTAGGTGAGATTGAGTACTCCAACCCTCTGGCCAAGATTAAGTCGATCAAGATAGATGAGCGTGAGCTTTCATGGCTCACAACCGAGCAGATCCGGCACCTCTTAAGTACCATCGAATCATTCAGCCAGAATCCGCACGTACTTCTTCTGACAAAGATATGCTTGGCAACAGGTGCAAGATGGAGTGAGGCGGAAGGGCTGAAGTTACGTCACGTTCGCGATGGAAAGGTAAGCTTTCACGGTACGAAGAGCGGTAAATCTCGGAGTGTTCCTGTGGCTGAAGATCTTTTTAACGAAATTTATGTTCACCTGGAGAGGTTCGGTGAGTTCAGCTTTTCATTGAGTGCCTTCAGACGGGCGCTGGATGAATCAGGTATTGAGTTGCCGAAAGGGCAAGCAGCTCATGTATTGAGGCATACCTTTGCGAGCCATTTTATGATGAATGGTGGAAATATATTGACGCTGCAAAAAATTATGGGGCACTCAGGGGTTGCAGTGACAATGAGGTATGCCCATTTGGCTAGTGATCATCTTCTCGATGCCGTTCGTTTCAATCCACTTCAAAGGCTGTGTTGTGCTAAGTGATAAAATGATCAGAGAGGCCTTAAAGGCATTTCTCAAAAATGGTGTGAATAAACCCAAGGTAGTTGTTGACGAATTGGGTGTTATTAATGGCCGTGCTATTGCTGATGTTGTTGCGATTTATGAATTTTCTCATTGCTTTGAAATCAAAAGTGACTTGGACTCATTGTCGAGGTTGAAAAATCAAATCGAAAGTTATAACGCATGCTTTCAAAAAATAACGGTTGTTACAACGGATAAGCATGTGGATAAGATTGTAGATATAATCCCGGAGTGGTGGGGGGTTATGATAGCCAGAGAGATTGGTGGGAGGGTCGCTATTAAAAGGGTTAAGAGAAGCCTTTGTAATAAAGATATTAGGGTTGAATCTATGTTCTATACTCTTTGGCGTGAGGAATTGGCAGATATTTATTCTCTGGAGTTCCTTCGGTCTGCACCTAGGCGCTACAGTAGAGAAAGGCTGGTTGAGAGTGTGCGTGGTATGTCTAAAAAAAATGCAATAAATTATTTCAATGGCTGTATTTTAAAAAGGAATTATAAGAAATCCTTTACTATGTAGGTTATATGTGAAACGTTTAAGAATTTGTACCAGTTGCCTTGTGAACTTGGGCTACCAATTTCTTTGCTTTTCTGATCTATAAATTTTTCTCCTGAACTGTAGTGTGCTCCTCTGAACTCTTCGAGTGAAACAATCTCTTTCGCAAGTTTGAAGTATTGCTTGTTGCCATTTGTCTTTAGACTGCCTCCGCGAAATATATAGTATTCATTTCGCCCTGTGTATATTAGTTTTGGCGTCGACATTTGATAAATGAACTCGATAGGTAGGCCTGAGTCGCTATACTCTGGACTGACAATTCCATAGTCGCCATATATTAGGTTGCTTTCTAATCTGCGAAGTTGTTCATATAGGAAATATTCAAATCTTGGGAGTTTTGATGACTTTTTAGCTGGGGTGTGTTCATTAAAGTTAGCGCTAATGACGGAGCTGGTGAATACTATGGTCGAGTAATTGATAGTATTAGATGTAGAGATGTCTTGAATGAAATCTGTCAGTGGGGTTATTAAGCGCTGTGCATCTTTTTCACCATGAATTACTGCAATATCAATTATTATGGTTATATTGCACCCTTGAAAATGAGCTAATAGTGCGGATAGCTCAGCCTCGCATGTATAAAAGTCATCTATTTCATACCTCTCTAACCTGATTGCAATCTTCGAGAAAGGGGCTTGTGTGTGATGCTTTTGTACGCACTCGTTGTGTCCTTTGTCTCTGTTTAAAGCTAGTACAGGTGTAAAATTAAATCCTTCCTCTTTAAATCTACTAATTGTGTAGTCGTAAATATGCTGATTGTTTACACTGAGTGTTATAATGTCTTTGCAGTCGATTAGTAGGTTTTTGCTTTTGTCCCAGCTCTTGTTTAGAAATTTTATGCCTTTTTCTACGGATGTTTGCGCGGTAGTAGGGCTCTCTTTTTCCGTCTTTGGTATGTCAAAAAGAGGAGTTAAATCTGAGAGAATGTTGCTTGATATTGATCCTAAGGCAGCTACTTCATTCTGCTTTAATTTTAGGAACGGGTAATATTTTGTGCTCATTCCATATCCTTTAGAATCGTGGCGTTATCCGTGCGATTGTTTATTTGTTTCGAGAATATAGTGTAGTCATTTCTTTCGAAGCGAATTATTCCTGCAAGGAGCGCTGGGTGAACGCTTAGAATTTTACTATCTTCTATCAAATTGCTTTCGCTGGGTTTTACTTTAGAACTGAGGGTTCTCCAAGCAGATGCAGGAGCAATTGCGGCGCGAGCTGCAGAATTTGCTTGCCGTTCTATTCTGTCGCTTGATAACTCTAAAAGGTCATCGATTATCGGCTGGTCGAGGTTGTCGTAATGGAGAATTACATGTGCAAGCTCATGCAGTGCGGTGAACCAGACGCTGTCTGTTCTTTGAAATCTTCCAGATATGGCAATGCAAGGATTGCCGCTTGGTAGCTTGAATACCGCTCCATCAATTTTACTTCCCTTAATGTAAGGTTCGTAAAGAAATATAATTCCCTTTGAAATAAGGGATTCCCTTATAGTTGAGATATTAGAATTCGTGAAAGATTTAGTGGCGGTAGTTCTCAGAAACTCTTGCGGAAGATCTTCGTGATTGTACGGCCGTATCTTTTCATTGAGTAAGATTGTTATCGCTTTTTGCTTTGCTTTTGCAATCCAAATGGCGTGATTAACGTTTGTTTCAGATGATGTGCGAAATAAGGCATCGCTAGAATTGCATAGTAACGCGTATGCATCACTGTAGTCTTTAATTGTCCCAGATTTTACCAGCTTGTCTAAATCACCTGAATGAAGCGCAGTTAGAAAACTGGTCATAACGCGAGAGTTTTCCATTGCGTTTGGGGCTACGTAGAAGTCATCTAATGTCATGATGCAATCCCCATGCTGATAAACTCGTTACAACTCTTCTGTGACATTTCGAATGATTGTAGATTTTGCTTGCCGGTATCTCTGCCCAGGCACGTCATGCCAATTTTTGAATAAAATTCTTCCGCTTTGGGAAGAGAGTGCAGTGAAAATCCCGGCTTTAAGCCCGCAGCTATATAATATCGGGCAGCCGCTTTCATTATTATTGAACCTAAGCCGTAAAATTGCCTTTGAGGTTTAGGTTCTCTGGCTATTCCTCTGTTCCAGGGCGCGGCCGCTACATAGTCGATATAAAATATCTTACCTGACTCGATCTCGCTTGCTTTTGGATGGTAGGCAATAAGTATTGCTTGCGTCCGGCCGTCGGGTGTACTTAGCGTGAACCAATCATACTCAGGAGAGGCTGCTAGGACAGAGGCCTTCTCGCCCCAATTCCAGTGTTCATCTTCGCCTAGATAGTCGTAGTAAACTTGAGTGGCATTAGCTATAGCCGCCGGATCATTTTGATCTACATGTTGAATTACAGGCAAAACAAAAGTATTGAATACACCGGCACGCCAAATGCTCCAATCAACCTGAAGCTGGGTGGCCAGTTGATAGATATCTGTCACTCCGACCACATGGTTGACAGTGTAATCAATTTGATTTCCTGTCGGCGCATCTACGATCGTTCCTGATTCAAGCGCGCTCACTACTGCTCCTTTGTAGTCACTATGTAGGCGGAGCTACTCCGTGCTGCTTCTTCTTTGTAAGGCAAGCCTTTGATTTTATTGGCTTACCCTGTATTTGTATGGTGGAGATGGCGGGATTTGAACCCGCGTCCGCCAATCCTCCACTAGAGGATCTACATGCTTAGCCGTCTCTATTGATTTAGTTCGTCACGGGCCGAGGGGCAGGCCGTTCAGAACGAGCTCGATTAAGTTTAACCTTTCAGCTCCGAGCGAAGCATCCGGGCGATCCTGTAAGACGTCGCCCTCGTCCCCCGGCTACAGGAACCCGAGTTCGGAGGTAAGCGGGCTTAAGCCGCTAGTGCGTAAGTTTCGTCGTTTGCGACTATAACTATGTATAACGTTTATTTACGAGATCGCTATACACTCTCGGCATGCACCCATAGCTTTGTAATCAACGTCGAATCCTAATCATCCCCGAATTCGTCGCCTGCTACTTGCTCAGGTCTTAGTGTCTTATATGAGGGCAGCCTGGTGTTTTTCAACCCCTGTCTGCCCGCAAACAAGATGAGTCAGCTTACCACAGTTGTCTGACATCTGTCAGCGTGTGGTGTGCTTCATGATCCGTTCTTTCTGCTTGGCCCAGTCGCGGTCTTTGGATGCATCGCGCTTATCGTGGCTCTGCTTACCTTTGGCCAGAGCAATTTCTGCTTTGACGTTGGGGCCTTTCCAGTAAATTGCAGTGCAGACGCAGGTGTAACCTTTGGCCTGGATTTTTTGATTCAGGCGGTCGATTTCACGGCGGTGCATCAGCAGTTTACGCTCACGCCGCGGTTCGGTAACGATATGGGTAGACGCCTGCTTCAGCGGTGTGATCAGGGCGCCACTCAGCCAGGCTTCGCCTTTATGCATGACGATATAGGAATCGACCAGCTGACATTTACCTTCGCGCAGCGCTTTTACTTCCCAACCAGTCAGCACCAGTCCGACTTCCAGTTTGTCTTCCAGGAAGTAATCGTGACGGGCTTTTTTGTTGAGGGCGATCGTGCCGCCATTTGTTTTGGGTTTTTTCTTGGTACTCATGGCCGCGAGTATAACTGACGAAGTGTAGAAAAGGCAGTAGCTGTAGCGCTGCTTTGGGTTGAGGCGAGGGGGCAAATCCCGGACAATACGCCGAACTGAAGATTGGGTAAAAAGAACGATGAGCGCAGACAAACGCGGAATGCACGGTATTTGGGGTAGCCGCTGGACATTTATTCTGGCCGCCACCGGATCGGCTGTCGGGTTGGGGAATATCTGGAAGTTTCCATATATCACGGGTGAAAACGGCGGCGGCGCTTTTGTTCTGATGTATCTGGTCTGTATTCTGATTGCTGGTGTTCCGGTGATGATGGCCGAGGTATTGCTGGGCCGCAAAGGCCGGATGAGCCCTATTCATACCATGCAGGCGATGGCGCGCGAGAATAATGCCCCACGGCTGTTTTCCGGTATTGGCTGGATGGGTGCAGTATCCGGTTTCTTTATTCTGTCGTTTTACAGTGTCATTGCTGGCTGGACGCTCGCTTACGTCGGTAAGTTAGCTTCGGGCGAGTTTGCCGGAGCAACGGGGGAAGTGGCAAAGGCGTCTTTTGGTGGACTGTTGAGTGATCCGTGGATGCTGCTCGGATTGCATACCTTTTTTATGCTGATGACCGGTTTTGTTATTGCCCGTGGCGTTAAGCACGGGCTTGAAGACAGTGTTCGCCTGCTCATGCCTATGCTGTTCCTGATGCTGATTCTGCTGCTTGGCTACAGCATCACGACGCCGGGTTTTGTACAGGGCTGGGATTTTCTCTTTACCTTTGATTTCAGCAAACTGACGACCCACAGTGTTGTGGTTGCTCTGGGTCATGCATTTTTTACCCTGAGTCTGGGGATGGGCGCGATCATGGCATACGGCGCTTATATGCCGGCTCAGGCCTCGCTGGGTAAAACTATTCTGGCGGTAGCGTTTCTGGATACCCTGGTCGCCCTGGTTGCTGGTCTGATTATTTTTCCTATCGTATTTTCGCATGGACTGGAACCGGCATCTGGCCCTGGCCTGATATTCCAGACACTGCCTATCGCCTTTGGCGCATTACCGGGCGGGACGTTAATTGGCACTGTATTCTTTGTTCTGGTCGTCATTGCGGCCTGGAGTTCGGCGATTTCTATTGCTGAACCGGCGGTAGCCTGGGCAGTAGAGAATGGTTTCAGCCGCGCCAAGGCAACCTTTGGTGTTTGCTTCCTGGCCTGGTTGCTGGGGATTGGTTCGGTATTGTCATTCAATGATTGGGGTGATGAGCAGTTCTTCGTAACCGAAACCATCGCCACGACCGTGGCTGACGCGAGTACCGGCGAAGAGATCCAGAGCAGTGAATCGGTATTCCACCTGTACGCCAACACGACAGAGCTGAATGCTGAGCCGCTGGCGGACGGGGCTGAGCGCAGCGTGAAGGGCAAGACGTTCTTCGACCTGCTCGACTTTATTACTGCCAACGTCATGATGCCGCTGGGTGGCGTCTTTATCGCCATCTTTGTCGGCTGGTTTATGTCGCGTGAGTCGGTGGCTGCCGAAGCCCGGGTAAAAAGCCCGCTGCTGTTTAATATCTGGCGATTTATGGTGCGTTATATTTCACCGGTTGCGATCTTTATTATCTTTGTTGAAGGCCTTTCCTGAGACGGCGGAGAGTGAGTGCGAATGACCAGTATTACGCGCAGTGCGTTGGTGATGCATACCGCAGAGCAGATGTTTGATCTGGTAAATGATGTGCGCCGCTACCCTGAATTTCTTCAGGGTTGTCAGGCAACAGAAGTGTTGGCTGAAGGTGAGGATTTTATTGAAGCCCGGCTGACCATTGCCAAGGCGGGTGTTAATCAGAGCTTCAGTACCCGCAACACACTGCAACGTCCGGAACGAATGGAAATGCGGTTGGTGGATGGGCCATTTACGCACTTTCATGGCGTCTGGCATTTTTATCCGTTATCCGATGAAGCCTGCAAGGTGTCTTTAGATATGGATTTTGATGTCGGTAATAAACTGGCGGGTGTGGCCCTGGGGGCAGTTTTTAAACAGGTTGCCAATATGATGGTGGATGCCTTTGTTAAGCGAGCAAAAGAGATTTATGGCTGACATGATTCGTGTAGAAGTAGCGTACGCCTTACCACATAAGCAAAAAATCCTCAGCGTTGAGGTTGAAGAAGGTACGAGCATGATTGATGCTGCTCGCCAGTCGGGAATTGAAGCTGAGTTCCCGGAGTTAGTATTAGCGGAGGCGAAGTTCGGTATCTTTGGCAAAGCATCGCGTGCACCGGAAACGGATGTCGTGCGGGATGGTGATCGTATAGAAATTTATCGTCCGCTGCTGATTGACCCCAAGCAGGCGCGGGCTAACCGGGCGGCCAAGGCACAGAAGTAAGCGCTTTACACGCCGCGCCAGAGAGCGCAGAAACAGAGCACAAAAAAGCCAGGCGATGCCTGGCTTTTTTGTGCTTAAGAGAGTGTATCTCAGATATCGGTTGGCACGGTGTTAACCGATTTTTCCTCTGTCGGCAGGGTTTTCAGCTGATCTTCTTCTTTGAAAGCCTGCTCTGGCAGAGTGCCGGTGTAATGGGTGTAGTTTCCCTGAGCATCGAAGTAAACGCTGATGGTGTAATTTTTGATAACCTTATCGCGCTGCTCAAGGGTATACAGATAGTCCCAGCGCTGTTGCTCAAAAGGATTCCGAACCACCGGATTGCCCATCACATAAGCCACCTGACGGGGATTCATGCCGGGTTTCAGTTGTTCCAGCATATCAGCAGTCACAATGTTGCCTTGCTGCACGTTCAGTTTGTAGACGCCAGGGAAGACACAGCCGGAAAGGGTTGCAAAACCGAGTAAAAGGGTCAGAATTGGGATTCGCATAATAATTGGTGTTGTCTCTGAGTGCGTTTGTAGTTGCATAGTTGTTGCGTTGTGACTTAGACCCGCGATAATACCCGATAATTCAAGTTGCTGTGAAATATTCGAGGAAAGCAATGTCCGATCAGAACGTGGAGTTGCGTAAAGCAGGCCTTAAAGTCACTTTGCCACGAGTGAAAATCCTGAGCATTCTGGAAACCAATATCGACGCACATATGAGTGCTGAAGATGTCTATAAATCTCTGATCGAAGCAGGCGAAGATGTTGGTCTGGCGACGGTTTACCGCGTACTGACCCAGTTTGAAAGTGCAGGTCTGGTGACCCGTCACAACTTTGATGGTGGTCATTCTGTGTTTGAGCTGGCGCGTGGCGAGCATCACGATCATATGGTAAACGTTGATGACGGCACCGTGATTGAGTTTACCAATGCGCAGATTGAGCGCCTGCAGCATGAAATTGCCGAAGAACACGGCTTTGATCTGGTTGAGCACAGCCTGGTGCTGTACGTACGCAAGAAAAAATAATCCTGCGCACAGACATAAAAAAAGCAGCCAATGGCTGCTTTTTTTATGTCTGTCGGTTACCGCTTCTGCGTATCAGTATCGCTGTGCTGGCACCGGTCTATCTGACCAGCGCCAGCATTTCTTGCGCATGAGCCAGGGTTTGTTTGGTGATATCAACGCCGCCCAGCATCCGCGCAATTTCCTCTGAACGCTGTTTCTCACTCAGTTCACGCAGCTGGGTGTGGGTGGCGCTGTCACCACTGATTTTGCTTACCTGATAATGCTGATGTGCCTGAGCAGCGACCTGCGGCTGGTGGGTAACACAGAGCACCTGGCTGTCTTTGCCCAGCGTCCGTAGCAGGCGGCCAACGCGCTCAGCGGTTCCGCCACCGATACCGACATCGACCTCATCAAAAATCAGACAAGGCGTTTCGCTGACGGCAGCGGTTACCACCTGAATGGCCAGGCTGATACGGGCCAGCTCACCGCCAGAGGCGACTTTGGCCAGTGGGCCGCCGGGCATGCCCGGGTTGGTCTGTACAAAAAAGCCGATCTGGTCGATGCCATGTTTGTTGCCGTGCTCGGTACTGCCGGCTTCAACCTGAGTGATAAAGCGGGCGCGACCCAGAGCCAGTGCTTCAAAGTGTGATTCAACTTCTCTGTCCATGCGCGCAGCGGCGGTCTGACGGGCACTGCTGAGCTGTTGTGCCAGTGTGCTGTATTCTGCCTGCAGTTCCTGTACCTGCTGTTCCAGTTCGGCCAGATCTTCGTCGCTGAGATTCAGGCCGGCGAGCGCTTCTTCCTGCTCCTGCCAGTAAGCGTGCAGTTGTTGTGGCTGAATCTGATGCTTGCGCGCCATGCTGTACAGGTCACTGAGGCGGCTTTCTACCTGTTGCAGCCGGTGCGGATTGATATCGACCAGCTCAAGGTAGTGCTGCAGCGACCGACCGGCTTCTTCCAGCTGGATTTGCGCCTGTTGCAGCAAATCGCGGGCTTCGTTCAGCAGCGGATGCTGGTCGTCGATATTATCGAGGCGGGTAATGGCCTGATAGGTCAGCTGGGTTGCGGCCAGCTCGCCATTGTCGTCGCCATAACAGGCAGCCATCGCATACTGGCCGTTAAGCAGCATACTTTCGGCATTGGCCAGACGTTTATGTTCGGCTTCCAGTTCGTCCAGCTCGGTCTCTCCCGGTGCCAGTTGGCGCAGCTCTTCAACCTGATAGGTCAGCAGCTGGCGCTGGGCGGTTACTTCGGCACTCTCTTCCTGCAGCATGGCAAGGCGTTTGGCGTGTTGCTGCCACTCTGACCAGACCAGGGCGACCTCGGTTGCCTGCAGCTGCAGCCCACCAAAGGCATCCAGCAGCTGGCGCGGGGTGTCTTTCTGCAGCAGGCGCTGATGGGCATGCTGGGAGTGAATTTCGATCAGATACTGGCCGATGTCTTTCAGGTCGTTGGCGGATGCGGGACGACCATTGATATAGCCGCGTGAACGGCCTTCGGCGGAAATAATACGGCGCAGAATCACCCAGTCGTCATCGGCGGGAATATCCCGCTGTTGCAGCCATAACCGCGCCTGTTCGTTCAGTGTGAACGAGGCGGACACTTCGGCTTTTTCGGCATTGTTACGCACACAGCCGGCATCGGCCCGCTCGCCGAGTGTTAGCCCGAGCGCATCAAGCAGAATCGATTTACCCGCACCGGTTTCGCCGGTAATCACCGACATACCGGGTTGCAGTTCAAGTTCCAGCTGATCGACTAACGCAAACTGATGAATGGACAGATGAGCCAGCATGGTCATGCTCCGTATCTGAATGGATATACAGTGTTTTTATATACAGTATAAGATTCTGTCAAGAGAATGTTGCAGCTCTGCCCTTGAATCTCATCCGTTCGTCCCCCATATAGCCGACAGTTTCGAAAATAGTGACCGAGGAAAGATAGATGTCGGAAGAGCAGAAGGTTCAAGAAGAACTCCAGGAACAACTGGACACTGAAACTCCGGTGGATGCGGCGGATGCCACTGCCACAGAATCTGCTGATGATCAGCTTGCCGGCGCACTGCAGGAAGTGGCCGAGCTGAAAGAACAGGTGTTGCGTGTTCAGGCGGAAATGCAGAACGTACGCCGTCGTGCTGAGCTGGATGTGGAAAAGGCCCATAAGTTTGGCGTTGAGAAGTTTGCCAACGAAATGCTGGCGACCGTCGATAATCTGGAACGCGCGCTGGCTGCGGCTGTTGCCGATGATGAAGCGACAAAAGCGATTCGCGAAGGCGTGGAAATGACCCTGAGCGGCCTGGTTGCCGGTCTGGAAAAATTCAAGGTGGAAAGTGTAGATCCGGTTGGTTCTGCGTTTAATCCGGAATTCCATCAGGCAATGGCCATGGTTGAGAATCCGGATGCCGCACCGAATACCGTTATTGCGGTGATGCAGAAAGGTTACACCCTGCAGGGACGCCTGTTGCGTCCGGCAATGGTGGTGGTGAGTAAAGGCGCACCACAAATCGACGAAAGCGCCTGATTTTATTGTTACCGGGGGCCTTGAAAGCCTGTTTCCCGGACTTATATAGAAAGCAACACAAATACAACGGTTAATAGTTCACGCAGCGTAAGCTGCCATGAATGGAGAATTGAAAAATGGGTAAGATTATCGGTATCGACCTGGGCACCACCAACTCCTGTGTGGCAATCCTGGATGGCGACAAAACCAAAGTGATTGAAAACGCTGAAGGCGATCGCACCACTCCTTCCGTCGTTGCTTATGCTGACGACGAAGTGCTGGTTGGCCAGTCAGCCAAGCGTCAGGCCGTCACCAACCCGAACAACACCCTGTTTGCGGTTAAGCGTCTGATCGGTCGTCGTTTCAAAGACGACGTAGTACAGAAAGATATCTCCATGGTTCCTTACAAAATCATGGAAGCCGATAACGGTGATGCCTGGGTAGAAGTAAAAGGCGAAAGATATGCGCCACCACAAATCTCTGCTGAAATTCTGAAGAAAATGAAGAAAACCGCAGAAGATTATCTGGGCGAGAAAGTAACTGAAGCGGTTATTACCGTACCGGCTTACTTTAACGATTCCCAGCGTCAGGCAACCAAAGACGCTGGTAAGATCGCTGGTCTGGAAGTTAAGCGTATCATCAACGAGCCAACCGCTGCGGCTCTGGCTTATGGTATGGATAAAGAAGGCGGCGACCGCACCATCGCAGTATATGACCTGGGTGGTGGTACATTCGATATTTCCATTATCGAAGTGGCTGACGTTGACGGTGAAAAACAGTTCGAAGTACTGGCAACCAACGGTGACACTTTCCTTGGTGGTGAAGACTTTGACCTGCGTCTGATCGAATATTTAGCGGCTGAATTCAAGAAAGAAAGCGGCATCGATCTGCACAACGATCCACTGGCTCTGCAGCGTCTGAAAGAAGCCGCAGAAAAAGCCAAGGTTGAGCTGTCTTCTTCTCAGCAGACTGACGTCAACCTGCCGTACATCACGGCCGATGCGACTGGTCCTAAGCACTTAAACGTGAAAGTGACCCGCGCCAAGCTAGAGTCTCTGGTTGAAGAGCTGGTAACCCGCTCGCTGGAGCCTTGCCGTATCGCACTGAAAGATGCCGGCCTGAGCTCCGGTGAAATTGACGAAGTGATTCTGGTGGGCGGTCAGACCCGTATGCCACTGGTGCAGAAGAGCGTTGCTGACTTCTTCGGTAAAGAGCCACGTAAAGACGTGAACCCGGATGAAGCTGTGGCTGTTGGTGCTGCGATTCAGGGCGCGGTTCTGTCCGGTGATGTTAAAGACGTTCTGCTGCTCGACGTAACGCCGCTGACTCTGGGTATTGAAACCATGGGTGGCGTTGCGACTGCGGTTATTGAGAAAAACACCACGATTCCGACCAAGAAATCTCAGGTGTTCTCAACCGCCGATGACAACCAGACTGCGGTAACCATTCACGTAGTTCAGGGCGAGCGTAAGCAGGCTGCGCAGAATAAATCACTGGGTCGTTTTGACCTGGCCGATATTCCGCCGGCACCACGCGGTATGCCACAGATCGAAGTAACCTTCGATATCGACGCCAACGGTATTCTGAACGTGAGTGCGAAAGACAAGGCTACCGGTAAAGAGCAGTCGATCGTCATTAAGGCCTCTTCTGGTCTGAGCGATGAAGAGATCGAAAAAATGGTTGCTGATGCAGAAGCGAATGCGGATGCTGACCGTCAGTTCGAAGAACTGGTGCAGGCACGTAACACCGCCGATGGTTTGATTCACGCAACCAAGAAAACTCTGGAAGACGCGAAAGACAAGGTAACCGATGACGAGAAAACCGCCATCGAAAAAGCCATCGCCGATCTGGAAGCTGTGATCAAAGGCACCGATAAAGAAGAAATCGAAGCCAAGACACAGGCTCTGACTGAAGCGTCCAGCTCTCTGGCTCAGCGTCTGTATGCCGAGCAGGCTCAGGCCCAGCAGGGTGGTGCGGAAGCTCAGTCCGGTAATCAGGACGATGACGTTGTTGACGCCGAGTTCGAAGAAGTTAAAGACAAGTAATTAACGGCTGCATCAGTCGTTAAGCGGACGCGGCAGTTTTCTTTCGGAAGCTGTCGCGTTTTGCTTTGTTATCACACCTCAGAAACGCCTGTGCGCGTGCTGGGTTTGTTCCTGTCGCCAGCGTTAATCAGCTTGTGGCGGCAGACAAAAAAACAGGTGAAGTATGTCTAAGCGAGATTATTACGAGGTTCTGGGCGTCAGTAAGGACGTCGATGGACCAACACTGAAAAAAGCTTACCGTAAGCTGGCGATGAAATATCACCCGGACCGCAATCCGGACGATAAAGATGCGGATGCCAAATTTAAAGAAGCAACCGAAGCTTACGAAGTGCTGGGCGATGAGCAGAAGCGCCGTGCCTATGACCAGTACGGTCATGCCGGGGTGGATGGTCAGGCCGGCGGCGGCTTTGGCGGTGGCGGTGCTAACTTCAGCGATATTTTCGGTGATGTATTTGGCGATATTTTTGGCGGCGGTGGCCGTGGCCCGCGTGGTGGCCCGCAGCGTGGTTCTGACCTGCGTTACACCATGGAGCTGACACTGGAAGAAGCAGTGCGTGGTGTGGAGAAGAAGATCCGCATTCCAACCCTGACCGCCTGTACTACCTGTGACGGCAGTGGTGCCAAGCCAGGCACCAAACCAAAAACCTGTAATACCTGTCATGGTGCGGGTCAGGTGCGTATGCAGCAGGGCTTCTTCTCGGTACAGCAGACCTGTCCGAGCTGTCGTGGTCAGGGTACGCAGATCGATGATCCCTGCACCAGCTGTCATGGCCGTGGCGTAAAAGAAGAAACCAAGACCTTGTCGGTGAAAATTCCTGCTGGTGTTGATACCGGCGACCGTATCCGTTTGTCCGGTGAGGGTGAAGCGGGAGCCATGGGTGGTCCGGCCGGTGATCTGTATGTGCAGGTCAGTGTGCTGGAGCATAAGCTGTTCCATCGCGATGGCCGTAACCTGTATTGCGAAGTACCGATCAGTATCGTCGATGCGGCACTGGGGGCTGAACTGGAAGTGCCAACGCTGGATGGCCGGGTAAAACTGAAAATTCCGGCAGAGACCCAGAGTGGCAAACAGTTCCGTCTGCGCGGTAAGGGTGTGCTGCCGGTACGCGGTGGCCCGGCGGGTGATCTGCTCTGCCGTGTACAGGTCGAAACACCGGTCAGCCTCAATGCTGAGCAGAAAGATCTGCTGATGAAGTTCCAGGCTTCTCTGACCGGTGAGAAACACTCACCACAGAAGAAGAGCTGGTTTGAAGGTGTGAAGAAGTTCTTTGAAGAAATCTGAGCAGCTTTAAACCCTGCAGGCGTGGCCTTCGGGCTGCGCCTCGCATCTCCTGCCGAATCGCTATATCCTTAGCGCCATTCTGAAATTCTGTCTGGGTATTTTTACATGACACGCATTGCAATTACCGGTGCTGCCGGACGTATGGGACGGGTGCTGATCGAAGCAGTCCGTAATGCTGACGACGCAGAACTTGGAGCAGCCATCGTTCTGGCTGATGATCCGCTGGCGGGTGTTGATGCCGGTGCTATTGCTGGTTTGGGCGTTACGCTTAATGTTGCTGCGGCAACTTCTGTTGAAGCCGTGCTGGATCAGTTTGATGTGCTGATCGACTTTACCGCACCAGCGGCCACCATGGCCAATATCGAACTGTGCCGTAAGGCCGGTAAAAGTATTGTGATTGGCACCACCGGTCTGAGTGACGAACAGAAAGCTGAGATGAAAGTTGCAGCAGCGGATATGAGCATTGTCTTTGCGCCAAATTATTCGGTTGGTGTGAATCTGTGTCTTAATCTGCTGCGCATGGCTGCTTCAGTTATGGGTGAAGACAGCGATATCGAAGTGGTGGAAATGCATCACCGTCACAAAGTCGATGCGCCATCCGGTACCGCATTGCGTATGGGCGAAGTCGTCGCAGAAACCCTCGGCTGGGATTTAAAAGAAGTGGCTGTGTATGGTCGTGAAGGTTACACCGGTGCCCGTCCGCAGAAGCAGATTGGTTTTGAAACCATCCGTGGCGGCGATGTGGTCGGTGATCATACCGTGATGTTTGCTACCGAAGGTGAGCGTGTGGAAGTGACGCACAAAGCACAAAGCCGTATGACCTTTGCCAAAGGTGCAGTGCGTGCCGCTAAGTGGGTCAGCACTCAGCCAAATGGTCTGTACGACATGCAGGATGTATTGGGCTTCTGATACCTTTCTGAATATAAAAAAGCCGCTCAACGAGCGGCTTTTTTATGGCTGGGGGGCAGGCCTCAGGCTTTAACGCCCAGCATATGATCGAAACCTCGCTCGACCATTTTTTCCATGCCGCGCGGTTTGCCGTTCGGATCAAATACCATCGATACCAGCATCTGGGCATTACCAAGCGCCCAGCGGGCACGTTCTTTCGGCGCCAGACCCTGTTCCAGAATGCCTTTCTTGATGCCTTTGTCGATTTGCTTGGCAATCAGCTCCAGTAATTTATTCTGGAATTCCAGATACTGTGGCCAGATTTCATCACGTACCGAAGCGCTCCATTCCAGCCAGACTTTAATGTAATCCGGGTTTTCTTCGCAGGCATTCAGGAATGCTTTAACGTGTGAACGGATGGCTTCCAGAGGGTTGTCTTCTTCTGCGTAAACGGACTCGGCCAGATTCAGCAGAAAGTTTTCTACTTCTTCCAGAACGGCTTCAACCAGAGCTTCGCGGGTTTTAAAGTAATTAAATACCGTTGCTACGGATACTCCACCGATCTCGGCAATCTCTGTATGACCGCCCCGGCCGATTCCGCGGCGGGCAAATACTTCAACAGCATTGGTTAATAATAAGCGCTTACGCTCTTCCGGTTGCAGACGACGACGACCATCTACGGCTACAGGCATGGGGCAGACCTCTTCATTTTGGTTTTAATTGTTGTTGTCCTTATTTTTTGACTTATCAGTCAGATATTTAATTGTTTAAAAATATCTTTAACTGTTAATAAGCCAGGCAGTAGTTTTCCCTCTCAATAGATAACAATGAAATGACTCATTTGATTCTGAGTGAAGTAATATTAAGTGTATATTTGTATGTTACAGAATGTAATCTTATGTAACTCGCTATTTAGTACCAGAGTTATCAGTAAATTTCAGGGGCCTTGCCTGGTGTTACTGACCTTCGGGGAGTACTCGGTCTGGCTTGCTTTTGGCTCAGCTTGCAGGTGAGGGATGGGGGAAATACGGAATGCGGCCGGCTGGTGCACTGTTAACGTACAATCCACCACCTTTAATGGACACAAGACCCTGTTTTCAGTATCATTTAGGGTTAGTTTATACACGCACTGCGGTGATCGTTTTTTGTCGCCGGAATCCGCTATCAGTCCATAGCGAGTCATAAGCGGGATGGAGTCAATTTGTCGCCATTCCGCTTTTTTACGACTGCAGATTCTGGTTCTGACCTCCTCCGGCCCGGTGCGGTAGTCTGCAAGTTTATTCTTTGTTCGGGGATTTAGCCTTGTCTACGCCAGCCATTCTAGCTCTTGAGGACGGCAGTATCTTCAAAGGTACCAGCATCGGTGCCGAAGGCCTGTCAGTGGGAGAAGTTGTTTTCAACACCTCCATGACCGGTTATCAGGAGATTCTGACCGACCCTTCCTACGCCAACCAGATCGTCACTCTGACCTATCCACACATTGGTAACTACGGTACCAACAGCGAAGATGAAGAATCCAATGGCATTTATGCCAAAGGTCTGGTGATCCGCGACCTGCCGCTGATCGCATCCAACTTCCGCAGTGAACAGGCACTGGATGTTTACCTGAAAGAGCGCAATGTGCTGGGCATTGCCGATATCGATACCCGCCGCCTGACCCGTATTCTGCGTGAAAAAGGCTCCCTTAATGGCTGCATTCTGGCGGCTGCAGATGCGCATTCTGAAGAGAATGTGGCGAAGGCACTGGCCGAAGCCAAAGCTTTCCCGGGCCTGAAAGGTATGGATCTGGCGAAAGAAGTGACTGTTAAAGAAGCTTACCGCTGGACTCAGACTGACTGGACGCTGGGCAAGGGTTATGGCGAGCTGAGCGAACCAAAATTCAAAGTCGTGGCGTACGACTTCGGCGTTAAGCGCAATATCCTGCGTCTGCTGGCTGAGCGTGGTTGTGAGCTGACTGTTGTTCCGGCACAGACTCCGGCTTCTGAAGTGCTGGCAATGAATCCGGACGGTGTTTTCCTGTCCAACGGCCCTGGCGATCCGGAGCCTTGTGATTACGCCATCAAAGCGATTCAGGACATTCTGGAAACCAATATTCCGGTGTTCGGTATCTGTCTGGGTCACCAGCTGCTGGCTCTGGCCTCCGGTGCCAAGACCATGAAGATGGGTCATGGTCATCACGGTGGTAACCACCCGGTGCAGGATCTTGAATCCGGCAAGGTGATGATTACCTCACAGAACCATGGTTTTGCGGTAGAAGAGAGCACTCTGCCAGCCAACCTGAAGGCGACCCATAAGTCGCTGTTCGATGGCACGCTGCAGGGTATCGCCCGCACTGATAAGCCTGCCTTCAGTTTCCAGGGTCACCCGGAAGCCAGTCCTGGCCCGCGCGATGTCGCGCCGTTGTTCGACCACTTTATTGATTTGATTGTTGCTGCCAAGGCCGCCCAATAACAGGACAGACTGAGTTATGCCAAAACGTACTGACATAAAAAGTATTTTGATCATTGGCGCCGGCCCTATCGTTATCGGCCAGGCCTGTGAATTTGACTACTCCGGCGCTCAGGCCTGTAAGGCTCTGCGTGAAGAGGGCTACCGTGTAATTCTGGTGAACTCTAACCCGGCGACCATCATGACCGATCCGTCGATGGCGGATGCAACCTATATCGAGCCGATTACCGTTGAAGCGGTTGCCAAAATCATCGAGAAAGAGCGTCCGGATGCACTGCTGCCAACCATGGGTGGCCAGACCGCACTGAACTGTGCGCTGGGTCTGGAAGCGGCTGGTGTACTGGAAAAATTCGGCGTGGAAATGATCGGTGCAAACGCCGACACCATCGACAAAGCTGAAGACCGTAACCGCTTTGATAAGGCGATGAAAAAGATCGGTCTTGAGTGTCCGCGCGCCGGTATTGCGCACAGTATGGAAGAAGCCCGCGAAGTACAGAAAACTCTGGGCTTCCCGTGCATCATCCGTCCGTCCTTTACCATGGGCGGCACCGGTGGCGGTATTGCTTACAACAAAGAAGAATTCGAAGAAATCTGTACTCGTGGTCTGGACCTGTCGCCAACCAACGAGCTGCTGATCGACGAATCCCTGATCGGCTGGAAAGAATATGAGATGGAAGTTGTGCGTGATAAAAACGACAACTGCATCATCATCTGTTCCATCGAAAACTTTGACGCCATGGGTGTGCACACCGGTGACTCCATCACCGTTGCTCCGGCACAGACCCTGACCGATAAAGAATATCAGATCATGCGTGACGCCTCTCTGGCGGTACTGCGTGAAATCGGTGTGGAAACCGGTGGCTCCAACGTGCAGTTCGGTATGGATCCGAAAACCGGCCGTATGGTCGTGATCGAGATGAACCCGCGTGTATCCCGTTCTTCGGCACTGGCTTCCAAAGCAACCGGTTTCCCGATTGCTAAAGTGGCGGCCAAACTGGCTGTGGGTTACACCCTGGATGAACTGCAGAACGATATTACCGGTGGTCGCACGCCGGCATCGTTTGAGCCGTCGATCGACTACGTGGTTACCAAAATTCCGCGTTTCACCTTCGAAAAATTCCCACAAGCCGATGGTCGTCTGACCACGCAGATGAAATCTGTCGGTGAGGTAATGGCGATTGGCCGTACTCAGCAGGAATCTCTGCAGAAAGCACTGCGCGGCCTGGAAGTCGGTTCTACCGGTTTTGATCCGAAAGTGGATCTGAACGATGCCGGCAGCAAAGACAAAATTATCTCTGAACTGCGCGTGCCTGGCGCCGACCGTATCTGGTACGTGGGCGATGCCTTCCGTGCCGGTATGAGCGTTGACGAAATCTATCAGCACTCCGGTATTGATCCGTGGTTCCTGGTGCAGATTGAAGATCTGATCAAAGAAGAAGGCAATGTTGCGCAGAGCAGTCTGACGTCAATGGATGCTGATCGTATCTTCCGTCTGAAGCGTAAAGGTTTCTCCGATGCGCGCCTGTCAGCACTGCTGGGCGTGACCGAAAAAACCTTCCGCAAACAGCGCCAGAAACTGGGCATCCGTCCGGTGTACAAGCGTGTGGATACCTGTGCGGCTGAATTCGCCACCGACACGGCTTATATGTATTCCACGTACGAAGAAGAGTGTGAAGCGAATCCGTCTGATCGCGAGAAGATCATCGTTCTCGGTGGTGGCCCGAACCGTATTGGTCAGGGTATCGAATTCGATTACTGCTGTGTGCACGCCGCACTGGCAGCGAAAGAAGAAGGTTACGAAGCCATCATGGTTAACTGTAACCCTGAAACCGTTTCCACCGACTATGACACATCCGACCGTCTGTACTTTGAGCCTGTGACTCTGGAAGACGTACTGGAAATCGTCGATCGTGAAAAGCCAAAAGGCGTGATCGTACAGTACGGTGGTCAGACTCCGCTGAAACTGGCCGACGAGCTGGAAGCCGCAGGTGTGCCGATCATCGGTACTTCTCCGGAAGCGATCGACCGTGCTGAAGACCGTGAGCGTTTCCAGCAGATGATTCAGCGTCTGGGTCTGAAGCAGCCGGTTAACGCCACTGTTACTTCGGCTGAAGAAGCGGTAATTAAAGCTGCAGAAATCGGTTACCCGCTGGTGGTTCGTCCATCTTATGTTCTGGGTGGCCGGGCGATGGAAATCGTCAACAATGAAGCCTCGCTGCGTCGTTACATGACTGAAGCGGTAAAAGTATCCAACGATTCTCCGGTACTGCTGGATTACTTCCTGGATCGTGCAGTAGAAGTCGATATCGACGCGATCTGTGACGGTGAGCAGGTTGTTATCGGCGGTATCATGCAGCACATCGAGCAGGCCGGTATCCACTCCGGTGACTCCGCCTGTTCTCTGCCGCCATACAGTCTGCCGGCTGATGTGCAGGATGAAATGCGCAAGCAGGTTGCAGCGATGGCACTGGAGCTGGGCGTTGTTGGCCTGATGAATACGCAGCTGGCATGGCAGGATGGCGAGATCTACGTGATCGAAGTTAACCCACGTGCTTCCCGTACCGTGCCGTTTGTGTCCAAGTGTATTGGTACCTCTCTGGCGGCGGTTGCGGCCAAAGTTATGACCGGCAAGAAACTGTCTGAACTGGGCTTTACCAAGGAAATTATTCCACCGTATTTCTCGGTAAAAGAAGCGGTATTCCCGTTCAATAAATTCCAGGGTGTTGACCCGATTCTTGGGCCGGAAATGAAATCCACCGGTGAAGTAATGGGTGCCGGTAAAACCTTCGGCGAAGCCTTCTTTAAGGCACAGCTGGGTGCCGGTGCCAAACTGCCGGACAGCGGTGTGGCTTTTGTATCGGTACGTGATGCCGATAAAGCCGGTGTGGTTGCCGTTGCTGAAGGTCTGATCGAGCGCGGCTTTAAACTGGTCTCTACCGAAGGTACCTGCAAAGTGCTGCAGGCTGCTGGTGTAGCCGTTGAACGCGTGAGCAAGGTGACCGAAGGTCGTCCACATATTGTGGATATGATTAAAAATGACGAGATTTCTCTGATTGTGAATACCACCGATGGCCCACAGGCCATTGCAGATTCTGCCGACATCCGTCGCAGCGCGCTGCAGCACAAGGTGTATTACACAACGACTCTGGCCGGTGCTGAAGCGGTGGTTGAAGCGCTGCGTTCAGAAGGTCTGAAAGAAGTTCGTCGTCTGCAGGAACTGCATGCGACCATTTAATGGTCGCATTCAATTAGGGAGTCAGAATATATGCAAAAGTATCCAATGACTGTTGAAGGCGAAGCCTCACTGCGTGAAGAGCTTCAGCGCCTGAAAACAGTTGATCGTCCGCGCGTTATTGCGGCGATTGCAGAGGCGCGTGAGCACGGCGACCTGAAAGAAAACGCTGAATACCACGCCGCCCGCGAACAGCAGGGTTTTATTGAAGGCCGTATTCAGGATATTGAAGGTAAGCTGTCTAATGCTCAGGTTATCGATATTAAAACCATTCCGCATAGCGGAAAGGTTTTGTTCGGTACTACGGTGCGTATCATTAATGTGGATACTGATGCAGAAGTGGAATACCGCATTGTTGGTGAAGACGAAGCGGATATTAAAGCTAACCGTATCTCTATTTCTTCACCGATTGCGCGTGCGCTGATCGGTAAAGAAGAAGGGGATGTGGTTACGGTTCAGATTCCGAGCGGTACCGTTGAGTATGAAATTGACGAAGTAAGACACGCCTGATTTCTGCTTTTCAGTCCATAAAAAAACCGCGCAATGCGCGGTTTTTTTATGTCCTATTGGTAGCTGATCAGGGGCAGGGGATCAGCGGTAAATCGTCAAAATCATCTGAGCCATCATCCCGCTCAATCGCACGCATCATTGCCTGCAGTTTCTTCTGCGCTTCTCGGCGTTTCAGTGCTTTGTTCCACCGGCGGATCTGAACTTCGTTTTTTAATTCCAGCTCCGGTACCGGGGTTGGTTTGTTGTTGTCATCCATGGCAACCATAGTGAAAAAACAGGTATGAGTATGGCGCACGGTGCGTTGCTTAATATCTTCGGCGACCACTTTAATACCGATTTCCATAGAGGTGCGACCGGTATAATTTACCGTAGCAAGGCAGGTGATGAGCTCGCCGATCAGAATGGGTTGTTTGAACAGAACGTTATCAACGGAGAGGGTCACAGCATAATGACCGCTGTAACGCATGGCACAGGTGTAGGCAACCTTGTCCAGCAGCTTGAGTAATTCGCCGCCGTGCATATTGCCGGAAAAGTTAGCCATATCCGGAGTGACGAGTACGGTCATCTCGGTTTGTATGATCTGTCCCACAAAGATTCCTCACTGAATGATAAAGCCAGTTTAACGGAAATCGGTGCAGAGAGAACGGGGGAATATGTTCAGGATCAGACTCTGTCAACAATGACAGAGTCTGATCACCAATTATTTGAACGGGAGAAGAAAATCAGAAATTTTCGGTGGAGGTGAAAAGCCCTACACGCAGATCTTTGGCGGTGTAAATTTCACGGCCATCAACTTCCATGGATGCGTCGGCAATACCCATTACCAGTTTCTGTTCCATAACGCGCTTGATGTCGATACGGTAAGTCACTTTTTTCGCGGTTGGTAATACCTGACCACGGAATTTAACTTCGCCACAGCCCAATGCACGGCCACGGCCAGGGTTACCGCGCCAGCCAAGGAAGAAACCAACCAGCTGCCACATGGCATCCAGGCCCAGACAGCCAGGCATTACCGGGTCAGTTTCAAAGTGGCAGTCAAAAAACCACAGCGATGGATCAATATCCAGTTCGGCAATAATTTCGCCTTTACCGTAAGCGCCACCTTCGCTGCTGATGTGCGCGATGCGATCCATCATCAGCATGTTAGGCAGTGGCAGCCGTGCATTGCCTTCACCAAACAGTTCACCGTGGCCGCAGGCCAGCAGTTGTTCACGGTTAAAGGAGTTTGGGTGAGTCATGCAGTTTCCTCTTCTGGTCTTGGTCTTTAGGGTCATTATAAGTATGCCGGTACACTGACATATTTACAGCATGATAGCCAATGAAGGTTTTTTGAATAAAAGGAATTAATGGGTAGTATTTCCGGCGCAGGTTGCGCCGGGAAACCGGTTTCTGATCAGAGTTTTTCGACCAGCAGACTGCCGATGGAATAACCGGCGCCAAAAGAACAGATCAGGCCTTTATCGCCAGCCTTGAAATCATCTTTATAGCGGTGGAAAGCGATCACTGAGCCGGATGACGCTGTGTTGGCAAATTCGTCCAGTACCACTGGTGCTTCATTACCTTCAGGCAGGCGGCCGAGGAGTTTTTTAACGGCAAACAGGTTCATATTAACGTTTGCCTGATGCAGCCACATACGTTTCAGTGAAGAAGCTTCCAGTTGGTTTTCGGTCAGCAGATTTTCAATAAAATTAGTGACCAGAGGCAGCAGTTCTTTGAATACTTTGCGGCCCTGTTGTTTGAAGGCGTAGCGGTTGGCCGGCACGTTTTCAAAGCAATAATCGGCGTAAGAGGCGTCGCAACGGATATTATCCGAGTATTGGGTAAATTGTTTGGTGCTCAGAATGCGGAAAGTATGTTCTGACGTTGCTGTCTCGGCAGGCTCCAGAATCGCTGCGGTAGCAACGTCGCCAAAAATAAAATGGCTGTCGCGATCTTTGAAATCCAGTCCCGGGGTGGTGAATTCCGGATTTACAAATAACACACATTTGGCGGTGCCGGCTTTTAATGCGGTGTAAGCATTGATCAGACCGAAGGTTGCGGATGAGCAGGCAATGCCCATGTCATAAGCAAAACCTTTAATTCCCAGTTCGCGTTGAATTTCAACCGACATACCCGGGTAGTCACGCTGGCGGAAGGTGCTGGATACAATGACCATATCAATGTCATCAGCGGTTTTACCGGCCTGTTCCATGGCTTCGCGTGCAGCAGCAACACCCATGGTAACCATTTCCGGGGTGGCGCCTTCCTGTGTCATCGGAAATACAGGGTGCATGATGTCCGGGTTGACGATGCCATCTTTGTACATGGCGTAGCGTGCTTTGATACCGGAAGCCTTCTCAATAAATTCGCTGCTGGACAGTGGCAGTGCTTCAGTTTCGCCGCTGGCAATGGCGTCCGCGTGCTCTTCGTTAAAGCGGTTTGCGTAGGCATTGTAGGCTTCTACCAGTTCATCGTTGGTGATGGTAAAAGGCGGGATGAACAGGCCGGAGCCGGAAATTACGATATCGGACATGAGCATTGAAACCTTACTTTTTTCGCTATTATCACCGGAACGGCCCGGTCTTCCAACTCCCCTTTGGTGTAAGCTTGTTAACACAGGTCTGATATGGGCAGTCAGGCCACGGATTTATCTTTCCTCTGCACTTATCCGGAGTATCCGGACGGAGTCATTAACATGGTCCGGCATTATCTGATTTTATTCCGCACGTTCTGGTTGGGTGGGTTATGGGCTTGTGCGTATGTGGTCAGGCCATTGCTGGAACACCGCGGCTTTTTTCCGCAGCACGGTATGGATGTTATGCATGTGATGGTAGGGGTTGGCGCGGTTAGCGGAGGGCTTATTCTGTTGTTGGGGTTATTGTTTCGTGCTCTCAGCTGGCGTCAGTTACCTGTGCAGCTGGTATTGATTATGACGTTTCTGTCACTGGTGTATTTCGCATTTATGCCATGGTGGAAGCTGCAAATGATACTGGTACATGCCATATCACTTTTAGGATTGGTCTGGCTGCTGATTGCGCCGCTAACGGTTATCCGCCGGGATGTTACGCCGGCGGAACGATAAAACGATCAGCGCTTCAGGTTGGACAGCTTTGGATTCGCTTTGGGGTTGCGACGTAGTAACAACGCGGTGTTACCTATCTGTTGCGGCATTTCTGCACCGGTGATGCGCAGAATTTCGGCCAGAACTTCTTTTTTTACATCGCGGTCACCGACCGACACTTTGATTTTGATCAGTTCGTGATCGTTCAGGGCGCGGTTCAGCTCGTCAATAACGCCTTCGGTCAGGCCATTGGCGGCAACGGTGACAATCGGATTCAGTGTGTGGCCGATGGCACGATAGGCCTTTTTCTGTTCGTTTGATAATGCCATATAGGTTCGGAAGCTCTGTAGTTCGGTAGTAAAGTGGTTCGGTGGTAAACTTACCGTTTTATACGGCGTAGACCCTTGGGCTTGTTTCCACGAGTTAAACAGACCCTAGTATACCTGACCTTGGAGCAAGTACCTGCATGGCGCGTTCAAAAACCAGTGCCGATTGGCTGAAAGAGCATGTTGATGACATTTATGTGCAGAAAGCACAACAGGATGGCTACCGCACGCGTGCCAGTTACAAGCTGATTGAACTTGATGAAAAAGACCAGCTCATAAAGCCCGGTATGACCATTATTGACCTGGGGTCGGCCCCGGGTGGCTGGTCACAGGTGGTCGGGCGCAAGCTGAATGGCAAAGGCGTTGTCATTGCCTCCGATATTCTGCCGATGGATCCGATTGCTGACGTCGACTTTATTCAGGGTGACTTCACTGAAGAGGCCGTTTTTAACGAATTGATGGCAATTGTCGATGGCCGCCCTGTGGACCTTGTAATCTCCGATATGGCCCCCAATATGAGTGGAGTAGCCTCCATTGATCAGCCCGGTTCCATGTATTTGGTAGAGCTGGCGCTGGATATGGCGCGACAGGTGTTACGCCCTAACGGTCAGTTTGTCGCCAAAGTGTTCCAGGGTGATGGTTTTGATGAGTACGTAAAGGATGTAAGACAATCCTTTACAAAAGTTTTGATTCGTAAGCCCAAGGCGTCGCGTCCGCGCTCACGTGAGGTTTACGTCGTTGGGAAAGGTTTCCGCGCTTAGCCATTGCTTGCTAAGCTAGACAGTTAAAAGAAGGGAAGTCGGGATATGGCCCGACTCCGCAGCCAATGAGGTGGTGCCGGGTATGGCGAAGAATTTCATATTATGGGCGGTGATTGCAGCCGTTCTGATGATGGTGTTCAACAATTTCCAGAGTGTGGGCCGGGGTAAGGAGTATTCCTACTCTGAGTTCATTACTGCCGTGGAAAGCGGGCAGGTGGAGAAAGTTACCATCTCTGGTCAGACCATTTCCGGTGTTAACAGCGGTGGCGAAGCTTTTGAAACCATTCTGCCTGTCTATGATGACAAGCTGATGGATACCCTGCTGAATAACCACGTTCAGGTGTTGGGTGAAAAACCTGAGAAACAGGGTTTCTTCACGCAGTTGTTGCTGGCGTCATTGCCGATTCTGATCATTATCGCGGTGTTTATGCTGTTTATGCGCCAGATGCAGGGCGGTGGCGGCGGTAAAGGCGGCCCGATGGCTTTTGGTAAAAGCAAAGCCAAGTTGCTCAGCGAAGATCAGATCAAAACCACGTTTGAAGACGTCGCCGGCTGTGATGAAGCTAAAGAAGATGTAAAAGAACTGGTTGAGTTCTTACGTGACCCGGGCAAATACCAGCGTCTGGGCGGTAAAATTCCACGTGGCGTACTGATGGTTGGTCAGCCAGGTACCGGTAAAACCCTGCTGGCAAAAGCCATTGCCGGTGAGGCGCGTGTGCCTTTCTTCTCCATATCCGGTTCCGACTTCGTTGAGATGTTTGTCGGTGTTGGTGCATCACGTGTACGTGACATGTTTGATCAGGCGAAGAAGCAGGCGCCTTGTATCATCTTCATTGACGAGATTGATGCGGTTGGCCGTTCCCGTGGTGTAGGTATCGGCGGTGGTAATGATGAGCGCGAACAGACCCTGAACCAGTTGCTGGTTGAGATGGACGGCTTTGAAGTTAACGATGGCATCATTGTTATTGCTGCAACCAACCGTCCGGATGTACTGGACCCGGCGTTACTGCGTCCTGGTCGTTTTGACCGTCAGGTTGTTGTTGGCTTGCCGGATATCCGCGGCCGTGAGCAGATTCTGAATGTGCATATGCGTAAAGTGCCGCTGGCTGATGATGTGAATGCCTCCATTATTGCCCGTGGCACACCGGGATTTTCCGGTGCTGATCTGGCTAACCTGGTAAACGAAGCAGCACTCTTTGCGGCACGTTCAAACCGTAATCTGGTTACTATGGAAGAGTTTGAGAAAGCCAAGGATAAGATCCTGATGGGCGCCGAACGTAAGACCATGGTGATGTCTGAAAAAGAAAAGACCAACACGGCTTATCACGAAGCGGGTCATGCCATTGTTGGTCGTCTGGTGCCGGAGCATGATCCGGTTTACAAGGTATCGATCATTCCCCGTGGCCGTGCGTTGGGTGTCACCATGTTCCTGCCGGAAGAAGATCGTCATTCCATCAGTAAGCGCGGCATCGAAAGCAATATCTGCTCGCTCTATGGTGGCCGTATTGCTGAAGAAATGACGCTGGGTAAAGACGGTGTGACAACCGGTGCTTCCAACGATATTGAGCGTGCGACCAAATATGCCCGTAACTATGTCACCAAGTGGGGCTTATCGGAAAAACTGGGCGCGCAGTTATATACCGAAGAGGAGCAGAATGGTTATCTGGGTTCTTCCGGTGGCGGTCAGATGTCGCATCTGTCGGATGACACTGCACGTGTTATTGATGCCGAGGTAAAGGGCTTGCTGGATAGCTGTTATCAGCGTGCGGCGAAAATTCTGGAAGAAAACCGCGATAAACTCGAACTGATGAAAGACGCGCTGATGGAATATGAAACCATTGATGCGGATCAGATCGACGATATTATGGCTGGTAAAAAGCCACGTCCGCCAAAGTCCTGGGGTGATAATGGCTCTGGCCCTGCGGCACCGGCAGAAGAAAGCCGCGATATGGCCCGCGATGCCGATGATGATGCGGCGGGTGATCCGGCCGGCGAGCGCAACTGATTCGCTTGGCTTATGCATAACAAAAAGGCGGCGCAAGCCGCCTTTTTGTTTCTGTTCGTATTTCCATTTGTCTACAGGATCTCTGCGTGAAATTTGTTTGCGGTAATCGCCAGCTTGATCTTTCTGTTCCCCGGGTGATGGGGATTCTTAATGTTACTCCTGACTCGTTCTCCGACGGTGGCCGTTTTACTGTGCTGGATAATGCATTGCGTCATGCCGAGCAGATGCTGAATGAAGGTGCAGCCTTGGTTGATGTCGGTGGTGAGTCGACCCGTCCGGGTGCTGCGCCGGTGAGCGAAGCTGAGGAGCTTGAGCGGGTTGTTCCGGTGATTGAAGCCATCGTGCAGCGTCTGGATGTGGCGGTTTCCGTTGATACCAGCAACGCGGAAGTTATTCGTGCCAGTGCTCAGGCAGGTGCTCATCTGGTTAATGATGTGCGTGCACTGACAAGGCCCGGAGCGTTGGCGGCTGCAGCGGCTTCTGGTTTGCCTGTATGTCTGATGCATATGAATGGTGAGCCACAGGTGATGCAGGCAGCCCCGCATTATGATCGTCCGATTGAGGATACAGTGGTTGAGTATCTGGCTCAGCGTATTGCGGCTTGTGAGGCTGCAGGCATTGGTTGGGAGAAATTGCTGCTGGACCCGGGCTTTGGTTTTGGCAAAACTTTTGAGCATAACTTCCGGCTATTGAACCGGCTGGAGCGCTTGCATGAGCTGGAACTGCCTCTGCTGACCGGATTGTCGCGTAAACGTATGATTGGTGAAGCAACGGGAAATTCGGTTGCGGACGAACGGATTGCAGGAAGCGTGAGCGGTGCCGTGATCTGTGCTTTAAAAGGTGCGAAAATACTCCGCGTACACGACGTAAAACAAACAACAGAAGCATTGCGTGTAGTGATTGCCACACAGAGGGAAGGGCATGCCTAGAAAATATTTCGGCACTGATGGTGTCCGTGGTCGGGTGGGTGCATACCCTATTACCCCGGAGTTTGTTATGAAATTAGGCTGGGCGGCCGGGAAGGTTTTTGCTCAGCAGGGGAAAAGCCGTATTTTAATTGGTAAAGACACCCGTATTTCAGGCTATATGTTTGAGTCCGCACTGGAGGCCGGTTTGTCTTCGGCGGGTGTTGATATTGGTCTGCTGGGGCCTATCCCTACGCCGGGTATTGCTTATCTGACCCGGACATTCCGCGCTCAGGCGGGGATTGTTATCAGCGCCTCGCATAATCCGTATTACGATAACGGCATTAAATTCTTTTCCGGCAATGGCGAAAAACTGCCGGATGAAACCGAGCTGGCAATTGAATCCTGGCTGGATAAACCCATGAGCTGTGTCGAATCTGCGCAGCTGGGTAAAGCTGTGCGTATTAATGATGCCGCCGGCCGTTATATTGAATTCTGCAAAGGCACGGTCAGCTCACTGAATCTGCGTGGTCTGAAAATCGTACTTGATTGCGCTCATGGTGCGACCTACCAGATTGCGCCCGCGGTATTTGCTGAGCTGGGCGCGACGGTTATTACCATTGGCGCCCAGCCGGATGGCCTGAATATTAACGAAGGAGTCGGTTCTACCGAGCCTGAGGCTTTGCAGGCGCGGGTGCTGCAGGAACAGGCGGATCTTGGTATTGCCTTTGATGGCGATGGTGACCGGGTGATGATGGTGGATCACCGTGGTGAACTGGTTGATGGTGATCAGCTGCTGTTTATTATCGCGACCCACGCCAAAAATCAGGGCCGTCTGAATGGTGGAGTGGTTGGTACGCTGATGAGCAACCTGGGGCTGGAGCTTGGGCTGAAAGATCTGGGGGTGGATTTTCTGCGTGCCAAAGTCGGTGACCGTTATGTGATGCAGATGCTGAACGAAAACGGCTGGCGCTTCGGTGGCGAATCATCCGGCCATCTGCTGTGTCTGGATGCCAACACGACCGGTGACGGTATTGTTGCTGCACTGCAGGTACTGCAGGCATTGAAAGACAGTGGCACCTCTCTGCATGAATGGCAGAAACGCATGAGTAAAATGCCGCAGGTAATGATTAATGTACAACGCAGCCGTCAGGCTGATGTCATGAGTTTGCCGGAAATTATTCAGGCTATTGCTGCTACCGAAGAAAAGCTCGCCAGTCGCGGTCGTGTCCTGCTGCGTCCGTCGGGCACTGAGCCAGTGGTGCGGGTAATGGTCGAAGGCGAAGACGCGGTACTGGTACAGACACTGGCTGAAGAATTGGCTGCAGTGGTTGAACAGGCCCTGGCATAAGTCTGTTGAATTGCCCGGCAGGCGTGCTGTTGCTTGTCTCGCCGGGGCTTCTTAGATAGTATCTGCGCTCTTTGAATTTAGGGAGACGTCATGCGTCGTTTGTTGGTTGCCGGAAACTGGAAGATGAATGCCTCTGTGGCGATGACCCAGAGTCTGTTGTCGGAACTCCGCGCCGCTCAGATTGACCAGTGTGATGTTGCGGTATTTCCGCCGTTTCCTTATCTGACACAGGCTGGCGAACTGTTGTCAGGCAGCGACATCGCTTTGGGTGCGCAGAACTGTGCAGCTGAAGAGTCCGGTGCTTTTACCGGCGAAGTTTCCGCGCCGATGCTGGCCGATGTAGGCTGCGCCATGGCGCTGGTCGGTCACTCAGAGCGCCGCACTTTATATGGTGAGACTGACGACACCGTGCTGGCCAAAACCCGGCAACTGCTGGATAACAGCATGACGGCAGTTGTCTGTGTCGGTGAAACGCTGGCTGAGCGTCAGGCGGGTCAGGCCGAGGCAGTGGTAGCTCAGCAGCTGAAGCTGTTACTGGAGCAACTGAATGCTGCTCAGTGGCAACGTATTATTCTTGCCTATGAGCCGGTGTGGGCCATCGGTACGGGTGAAACCGCTACGCCGGAACAGGCGCAGGCGATTCATGCGTTTATCCGTTCGCAGCTGCAGGTGCTGGGTGCGGACGTCGCACAGGCGACACGAATTTTGTATGGCGGCAGCGTAAAAGCTGCTAATGCTGCGGAGCTTTTTTCGCAGCCTGATATTGATGGTGGTCTGGTCGGCGGTGCATCGCTCGACGCCACTGAATTTCTGGGTATTTGTCGGGCATAAGGTAAATTATGGAATCCATTATTCTGATCGTTCATATCGTGCTGGCTCTTGGCATCATTGGTTTTGTGATGCTGCAGCAGGGTAAAGGTGCCGACGCCGGCGCATCATTCGGTAGCGGTGCTTCCCAGACTGTCTTTGGCAGCAGTGGCTCAGGTAACTTCCTCAGTCGTACCACCGCAATTCTGGCGACATTATTCTTCGTAACCAGTCTTGGTCTGGGTATTTATGCCAAGCAAAAAGCTGAAGGTTTCACTGATTTAGGAATTCCTAGTCAGGAAGTGATTGAAAAGCTTGAGAAAGATACCCCACTTGTGGAAGAATACGCGCCTTCCTCTGATGCTCCTGAACTGGATGCATCAACCTCTGATGAACCTGCCGTGGAAACCACTGGCAATTAAGGTAAATCAGTTTTAGTGCGGATGTGGTGGAATTGGTAGACACGCCATCTTGAGGGGGTGGTGAGCCTAGCTCGTGCGAGTTCGAGTCTCGCCATCCGCACCAATTTATTCCGGGAAAGCGAACATGGTTCGCTTTTTCTGTTTAAAGCGCCTATAATGCGCGTGCTTTTAGAGAGCACTACTAAAAAGCCCCTCGAGTCAGGGGCTTTTTAGTAGTTGCTTTTCAGAAGCGATTCACGCCGGCAATGCCATGTGTGAGTCTCACAGGAATCTGCGGTAAACGTGGATTCCGGTCTGCATAAAGCAGTAGCGGACTGGGCACAACGTTGCCCAGTTTTTGTTTGTGGTGGGGGTAGTTTTTGGCAAAAGATACGCAATTAGCAGAGCTGTTGGCACCGGTAGTGGAATCCATGGGGTTTACCTATTGGGGGCTGGAGTTTATTTCCCAGGGACGTCATTCCCTGTTGCGTGTTTTCATCGACCATGCCGATGGCATTCTTGTCGACCATTGTGCGGAAGTCAGCCGACAGCTGGGCGCCGTACTCGATGTAGAAGATCCGATCGCGCAGGATTACACGCTGGAAGTTTCGTCCCCGGGGATGGATCGTCCGCTATTCACACTCGAACAATTCCAACAATATGCCGGCCACATTATTGATGTGCGTCTGCGTATGCCCTTTGAAGGGCGCCGAAAATACAAAGGCCAATTAATTGGTGTCGAGCAGCAAGATGTCGTACTCGTCGTTGACGATCACGAATATTTACTGCCGATTGAACTGATTGATAAAGCCAATGTTGTTCCACAATTCAAGGACTAAGGTTGCAGAGCGAGGCTAGAAGATGAGCAAAGAAATTCTCCTGGTCGCGGAAGCGGTATCCAACGAAAAGGGCGTTTCAAAAGAAATTATTTTTGAAGCAATTGAGTCAGCCCTGGCAGCGGCCGCCAAGAAGCGCTACGAAGATGAAGAAGCCACTATCCGTGTGGATATTGACCGTAAAACCGGTGATTACCAAACCTTCCGCAGTTGGTTGGTGGTCAGCAATGATGTGGTTCCGGGGCTGGGCGATGAGCTGACCCTGCAGGAAGCCCACGAAATCGATACCAATCTGCAACCTGGCGACACTTACGAAATCGAAATCGACAACCCTGACTTCGGCCGTATCGCCGCTCAGGCTGCGAAGCAGATTATCGTACAGAAAGTCCGCGAAGCAGAACGTGCGCAGATTGTTGATCAGTACCAGCACCGCGTTGGTGAACTGATTAACGGTACTGTTAAAAAAGTGACACGCGATAACGTTATCGTCGATCTGGGTAATAACGCTGAAGGTCTGCTGCCGAAAGATCAGCTGATTGGTCGCGAAATTATGCGTATGGGTGATCGTGTGCGTGCCATCCTGCATGCCGTACGTCCGGAAAACCGTGGTCCGCAGCTGATGCTGAGCCGCACCATTCCGGAAATGCTGATCGAACTGTTCCGCATTGAAGTACCGGAAATTGCCGAAGAAGTTATCGAAATTAAAGGCGCGGCCCGTGATCCGGGTTCCCGTGCAAAAATTGCGGTAAAAACCAACGACAAACGTATCGACCCGGTTGGTGCTTGTGTGGGTATGCGCGGTGCGCGTGTTCAGGCAGTGACTAACGAACTGGGTGGAAACGAGCGTATCGACATCGTGCTGTGGGATGACAATCCGGCACAGCTGGTGATTAACGCCATGGCTCCGGCTGATGTCGCGTCGATCATTATGGATGAAGAAACCAACACTATGGATGTTGCTGTTGCCTCCGACAATCTGGCCCAGGCCATTGGTCGTGGCGGTCAGAACGTACGTCTGGCTTCCGAGCTTACCGGCTGGGAAATCAACGTGATGACCGAAGAAGAAGCATCCGAGAAACAGAATGAAGAAGCCTCCGGCTTTATCGAAGGATTTATGAAATCCCTCGATCTGGACGAAGACTTCGCCACCCTGCTGGTTGAAGAAGGTTTCACCACGCTGGAAGAAGTGGCTTACGTGCCAATGGAAGAGATGCTGAGCATCGACGGTCTGGATGAAGAAGTGGTTACCGAACTGCGCAACCGCGCGAAAGACGTACTGCTGACTCAGGCCATTGCTTCCGAAGAAAAACTGGAAAATTCCCAGCCGGCGGACGATCTGCTGAACATGGAAGGAATGGAGAAACACCTGGCACTGGTTCTGGCAAGTAAAGGCATTTGTACGATGGAAGATCTGGCCGAGCAATCCATCGATGACCTGTTGGACATTGAACAGATGACTGAAGAAAAAGCGGCGGAATTGATTATGACCGCACGCAAGCCCTGGTTTGAGGGCAACGACTAACCACTGCTCGGCATAGGAGAAACGTATGGCAGATGTAACAGTTAAAGAACTCGCCGACGTGGTAGGGACAAGCGTTGAGCGCTTATTGTCCCAAATGAAAGAAGCGGGGTTGCCACAAACCGCAGCCAGTCAGTCTGTTTCTGATGATCAGAAACAGTCTTTGCTGCTTTTTCTGAAGAAAAGCCATGGTGAAGCAGCGGCAACGCCGAACAAAATTACGCTGAAGCGTAAAGTCACCACGACCCTGAAAACGGGTCAGGGTGGCAAGAAAGCCGTCGCCATTGAAGTTCGTAAAAAACGCACGTATGTAAAACGCGAAGAGCTGGATCTGGAAGCTGAAAAAGCGAAAGAAGAAGCTGCACGTGTTGAAGCCGCCGCTCAGGTTGCTGCAGAAGCTCCTGCCGCTCCGGTTGCAGAAGAAGCTCCGGCAGCCGTTGTTGCTGAGGCCCCTGCCGCAGCAGAAGCGCCGGCCGCAGACGCTGCTGTTGCTGAAAAGCCAGCCGCTAATGCCAAGCCTGCCGCTAAGGCCAAGCCTGCTACCGTCGAAGAAGACGCAGCACAGAAGCGTGCTGAAGCTGAAGCTGCTCAGGCTCGTCAGGAAGAAAACCGTAAAAAGTCGAATAAAACCGTCGACAAAAAACGTGTTGATCTGCGTGAAAACAGCCGCTTCACCGATGGTGGTGAAGACGACCGCAACCGTTCACGTCGTGGCGGCAAGGGCAAGATGAAAGGTGGCCGTGGCCGTCAGCAGTCTGCCAATGAGCACGCGTTTACCCGTCCCACCGCGCCTGTTGTTCACGAAGTTGAACTGCCGGAAGCCATTACCGTTGCCGATCTGGCATCGAAAATGGCGGTTAAAGCCGGTGAAGTGATCAAGACCCTGATGAAAATGGGCGTTATGGCGACCATTAACCAGATTCTGGATCAGGACACAGCCACCCTGGTGGTTGAAGAAATGGGTCACAAAGTGACCAAGCTGATTGCCGATAACGCGCTGGAAGTGGCCGTTACCGAATCCGTTTCTTACGAAGGTGATGAACAGCCACGTGCACCGGTGGTTACCGTAATGGGTCACGTTGACCATGGTAAAACCTCGCTGCTCGACTATATCCGTCGTACCCGCGTGGTATCCGGTGAGGCCGGTGGTATCACTCAGCACATCGGTGCTTACCACGTAGAAACCGATCACGGCATGGTGTCTTTCCTGGATACTCCGGGACACGCGGCGTTTACCTCGATGCGTGCCCGTGGCGCCCAGTCTACCGACGTTGTCATCCTGGTGGTGGCTGCGGACGATGGTGTGATGCCGCAAACCGAAGAAGCCATCCAGCACGCGAAAGCTGCTGATGTGCCGATCGTGGTTGCCATCAACAAAATGGATAAAGAAGCCGCCGATCCTGAGCGTGTGAAGAGCGAACTGTCCGCCCGTGACGTACTGCCGGAAGACTGGGGCGGTACCGTTCCGTTTATCCCGGTATCTGCGCACACCGGTCAGGGTATTGATGATCTGCTTGAAGCGGTTCTGCTGCAGGCCGAAATTCTGGAGCTTAAAGCGCACTTCACCGGTCCTGGTCAGGGCGTTGTGGTTGAGTCCCGTCTGGATAAAGGACGTGGTCCGGTTGCAACCCTGCTGGTTCAGAACGGTACGCTGAAAAAAGGCGACATCGTTCTGGCGGGTACCTGTTACGGTCGCGCCCGTGCACTGCTGGATGAAAATGGTCAGCAGGTGAACGATGCTGGTCCGTCCATTCCGGTTGAGATTCTCGGCCTGAACGGTACACCGGAAGCCGGTGACAACTTCATGGTTGTTGAAAGCGAGAAGAAAGCCCGTGAAGTGGCTGAATTCCGTGAAAACAAAATGAAAGAACTGGTACAGCAGCGTCAGCAGGCAGCCAAACTGGATGCCCTGTTCAGCGGTATGGGTGAAGGTCAGGTTGCTAACCTCAACGTGGTTGTTAAAACCGACGTTCGTGGTTCGCTGGAAGCCATTGTGGCCTCCCTGCAGAAACTGGCGACCGACGAAGTACGCGTAAACGTCGTATCTTCCGGTGTTGGTGGTATCACCGAAACTGACGCGACCCTGGCGGTTGCCTCCGGTGCGGTTATGTTCGGCTTCAACGTTCGTGCGGATAACGCAGCGAAGAAAGTGGTCGAGAATAACGGCGTGGATATGCGCTACTACAGCGTGATTTACGATCTGCTGGACGACGTTAAACAGGCCATGGCTGGTCTGCTGGCGCCGGAACTGCGTGAAGAAATCACCGGTATTGCTGAAGTCCGTGATGTCTTCAACTCACCGAAATTCGGCCAGATTGCCGGCTGTATGGTGATTGATGGTGTTGTCTACCGTCACAAGAAGATCCGCGTACTGCGCGACAACGTTGTGGTCTATGAAGGCGAGCTGGAATCCCTGCGCCGCTTCAAAGATGACGTTGCCGAAGTACGTCAGGGTATGGAATGTGGTATCGGTGTGAAGAACTATCAGGACGTCCGTCCGGGCGACCAGATCGAAGTGTTCGATGTACGTGAAATTGCCCGTACACTCTGATCTGCACCAGCACCTGTAACGGGCCTCCGGGCCCCGACAGCAAAGCCCGGCTCCGTGTCGGGCTTTGCTGTCTCTGACAGACCAGCGCCAGAGCTGTACACATGCCTGACGCTGGGTAACAGAGGATTTAAATATGCCAAAAGATTACAGCCGTACCTCGCGCCTGGGTGAACAGATTCAGCGCGACCTGGCTCATATGATTCAGTTTGAGATGAAAGACCCGCGTCTGGGTATGGTCACACTGAACTACGTAAAAGTTGCCAAAGACCTGGGCTATGCCGACATCTACTTCACTGTGATGGGCGCCAAAGGCGAAACCGATGCCGAAATCCGCAAACAGACTTCAGCCATTCTGAACGATGCGGCCGGTTACCTGCGTAACGAGCTGGCGCGTATTATGCGCACCCGCATTACGCCGCACCTGCGTTTTCATTACGATGAGAGCATGGACCGTGGTCACCACCTGACCGGCCTGATCAAGAAAGCGCTGGAAGAAGATAAAGCCCATCATCAGGATGATGCCGACTCATCTGACAATCAGGGCTGATACATGGCGCGTGGAAAAAAAGGCCGTGCGGTCAGCGGCATTCTGGTGGTCAATAAGCCGCTGGGATTGTCTTCCAATCAGGTGCTGCAACGGGTGAAATTCCTGTTCGGCGCCCAGAAAGCCGGGCATACCGGCGCGCTGGATCCGCTGGCAACCGGCGTACTGCCGATCTGCCTGGGCGAGGCCACCAAGTTTTCACAGCTGTTGCTGGAGTCTGACAAAGGCTACGACACCACCGCGCTGCTGGGCGAAATCCGCTCCAGCGGTGACGGCGAAGGCGAGGTGATTGCGACCGCCGAAGTGCCGCCGCTGACCCATGCTGAAGTGGAAGCGGTGCTCGATCGCTTCCGTGGCGCTGTCGAGCAGGTGCCGCCGATGTTTTCAGCGCTGAAGCTCGATGGCAAGCCGCTGTATGAGCTGGCACGTCAGGGTATGAGTGAAGAAGATATCCGTGCGGTCGCTGAGAAAAAGCGCCGTATCATCACCATCTATGAACTGCTGCTGCGCGAGCAGCGCGCTACCGAGCTGGATCTGTCGGTGCGCTGCTCGAAAGGCACCTATATCCGCACACTGGTGGAAGATATCGGTCAGGCGATTGGTTGCGGTGCTTATGTCAGCAAGCTGCACCGTACTCTCTGCGGGCCTTACCACGCCGGGCAGATGGTCACGCTGGAGCAGGTGCAGGACGCGGCCGAGCAGGGGCATGACGCACTGGATGCGTTACTGCTGCCGACCGAAACCGCTTTGCCTGACTGGCCGGAAGTGGCTCTGACACTGGCGGAAGCGGATAAAATCCTGCATGGACAGCCAGTCAGTACTGGCCTGCCCGCCAGTCCTTCTGTACAATTGTGGGCCGTTGAATCAGGCGTCCGGCAATTGCTTGGCATTGGCCGCATTGACGAAGGCAAGGTAAAACCACAGCGTTTGCTGCAGGTGACACTGCCTTAACCGGAAGTTTTGCTTCAACCGTCGCCATCAGGCGGCACGCATCTCACTGTTAATGTGCACGGTGACGATGATCATATAATCCCGGGCTTCTACAGATGTCCGCGCACATTCATGGAGTAAGTAAAGATGGCATTAACTGCTGCTACTAAAGCTGAGATTGTAAAAGAGTATCAAACTGCTGAAGGCGATACCGGTTCTCCTGAAGTTCAGGTTGCACTGCTGACCCACAACATCGTTGGTCTGCAGAGCCACTTCAAAGAACACGGTAAAGATCACCACTCACGTCGTGGTCTGATCCGCATGGTTAACCAGCGTCGTAAGCTGCTGGACTACCTGAAGCGTAAAGATGCTGCCCGTTACACCGCACTGATCGGTCGTCTGGGTCTGCGTCGCTAAGATCTCAAGCTTGCAGCAAAAGCCCTACGGGGCTTTTGTTGTATCTGGCCAGTCAGGCTATCCTGTTCTGCTTCTGCGGAATAACAACTACCTGCCAAGCTGTGGTGCCAACCCCACTATTCACAGGAATGTGGTGGTGCTTCTAAATATTGGCTTTGCACACGCATCGTTCTGCTCCGGCAAGACAGCGTCTGTCAGAGCAGAGTTAATATTTAGAAGTACCGGCAGTCAGCAGGTTTATCGGTAAATTTAAGGAAATACGAATACATGAGCACAAAACCTGTTGCTAAGACCAAAACCTTTCAGTTCGGTAACGACACCATCACCCTGGAAACCGGCCGTGTAGCCCGTCAGGCCGATGGCGCAGTACTGGCAACCATGGGTAAAACCCAGGTGCTGGCCACTGTTGTTGCTGCCAAAAGCACGAAACCAGGCCAGGATTTCTTCCCGCTGTCTGTTCACTATCAGGAAAAAATGTACGCCGCCGGCCGTATTCCTGGTGGCTTCCTGAAGCGCGAAAGCCGCCCTTCAGAAAAAGAAACCCTGACTTCCCGTCTGATTGACCGTCCTATTCGTCCGCTGTTCCCGGAAGGTTTCATGAACGAAGTTCAGGTTATCCTGACCGTTATGTCTTCTGAAAAAGAAGTGGATCCGGATATCTGCGCCATGATCGCCACCTCTGCTGCTCTGGCAGTATCCGGTGTGCCGTTCAATGGTCCTATCGGTGGTGCCCGTGTTGGCTTCACTGAAGAAGACGGCTACATGCTGAACCCAACCCAGACCCAGATGCAGGATTCCCTGCTGGACATGGTTGTGGCCGGTACCAAAGACGCTGTGCTGATGGTTGAATCCGAAGCTCAGGAACTGACCGAAGACGAAATGCTGGGTGCCGTATTGTTCGCCCACACCGGTTTCCAGTCTGCCATCACCGCCATCAACGAGTGGGTTGAAGAGCTGGGTGTACAGAAGTGGGACTGGACTGCAGAAGCCAAAAACACCGCGCTGTACGAAGCGGTTAAAGCCGAAGCTGCCGCTGGTATCGGTGAGGCTTACACCATCTCCGACAAAATGGCCCGCTACGCCCGTCTGGACGAAGTGAAAAAAGCCGCCGTTGAAAAACTGGCTGCTGGTGAAGGCGAAGAAGGTTTCTCCGCTGACGAAATCGCCGAAATGGTTGGCGAGCTGAAGTACGAAGTCGTACGTAACCGTGTTATCGAAGGCCAGCCACGTATCGACGGTCGTGATAACGACACCGTACGCCCGCTGACCATCGAAACCGGTGTGCTGAAAACCACCCACGGTTCAGCCATCTTCACCCGTGGTGAAACTCAGGCCATCGTTGTCACCACTCTGGGTTCAACCCGTGATGCGCAGATGATCGACTTCCTGCACGGTGCGAAAGACGATCCGTTCCTGTTCCAGTACAACTTCCCTCCATACTCTGTGGGTGAAGCTGGCCGTCTGGGCGCTCCTGGCCGTCGTGAAATCGGTCATGGCCGTTTAGCCCGTCGTGGTATCCAGGCGATGATGCCTAGCCATGATGAATTCCCGTACACCATCCGTGTGGTATCGGAAATCACTGAATCCAATGGTTCTTCTTCCATGGCTTCTGTGTGTGGTGCCTCTCTGTCTCTGATGGACGCGGGTGTACCGATCAAGGCGCCTGTTGCCGGTATCGCTATGGGTTTGATCAAAGAAGGCGACAAGTTTGCCGTTCTGACCGATATCCTGGGTGACGAAGATCACCTCGGCGATATGGACTTTAAAGTGGCCGGTACTGACGAAGGTATCACTGCTCTGCAGATGGATATCAAGATCGAAGGTATCACTGAAGAAATTATGGAAATCGCTCTGGAAAAGGCCAAAGCTGCGCGCTTTACCATCCTTGAGCAGATGAACACCGTGATTGCTGAACCACGTAAAGAACTGGCGGAAAATGCTCCGACCATGTCTACCATGAAGATCCCGTCTGACAAGATCCGTGACGTGATTGGTAAAGGTGGCGCGACCATCCGTGATATCACCGAGAAGACCGGTGCGTCTATCGACATCAACGACAACGGCGAAATCAAGATCTTCGCTGCTGGCAAAGAAGCGTCTGATGCTGCCCGTCAGATGATTGAAGCCATCACTGCTGAAATCGAAGTAGGTACCACCTACACCGGTAAAGTAAGCAAGATCGTTGATTTCGGTGCCTTCATTACCGTTCTGCCTGGTAAAGATGGTTTACTGCATATCTCCCAGATCAGCGAAGATCGCGTAGAGAACGTGTCTGACTTCCTGACCGAAGGTCAGATCGTTAACGTACACGTTGCCGACGTTGATCCTAAAGGCCGTATCAAGCTGACCATGAAAGGTATTGAGCAGCCTGCTTAATTCTTTCTGAGTTAAAAAAAACCGCCCCGGTGCAAGCCGCGGCGGTTTTTTTGTGGACATTTATCCGTAGATATAACTGTTTTCTATTTATGTTCTGTCACGATTTCTTCAATAGCACTCATATTTTATGAAATAAGTAGCAATTTCATGGTCTGTGCTTATTAACTGTGAGTCTGTTAATTCCCTTTTATATGAGGTCTTGTGCCTTAATCTTTATAAAGAATATATGCGATCCTACTGCTTCAGCACTTCTGATTATCACTCAGAATCTAAGCCATATTTCTGATATTTATAGACTGAAAATCCTCTCACTGACCCGGATAGATAATGTTCATTGTCATTGTCTTTAAATGATCAATCGCTCCATCCTTTTGGAGGATGTTAGGGGAGCGATATTGGTGTATTTCTAAAGCCCCGTGGTTACCTCTTTATGGTTTTTACCGTAAAGGATTACAAATGGAGCTGTAAATGAAATATATCCTGCCAGGAATACTGACTGTACTTTTCTTTATTAATCCGGTTATCGCGTCGGCTAATGCCAGTGACGCACGGATGGTCGCATTTTTTCCTGTTGAATCTGAAGTCTGTCCTGCTGGTTGGAGTGAATATAAACCAGCCAAAGGCTATCTGATTCGTGGCACCGACAATACAAAACTGATTGGAACCCGCAAAGGTGATGCTATTGCTGACGCCAAAGCCCCCCTTCATCGTCATAAAATACAGGCTGATCTCCCTCTGGCAAGAGAAGGGCTGGGTTTAATCAGTGGTCCCCACGCGAGGGTAGACAACAGTAGCGTTAATGTTAATGGCTGGAGTGATACCTCTGACGGTGCGATGCCCTATATCCAGTACCTTATTTGTCAGGAAGACGTTCCCAAAGCTGGAGAACCATCGCAGAGTATTTTCCTCCCGCGCAATACCGTGCAGTGGTTTACCGGTGGCTCTTGTCCTACAGGCTGGGCACTGTATGAACCCTTGATTGGCAATAAAGGACGTACTGCGTTGCCCTTGCCAAGGGATGCAGTGGCAACCAGTGTTGCTGCTGTGGTTGATGAAGACCCGAACTGGGTTAATCATGCGCATAAATTATTTTTTAATATGCCGGGTAAAGAAAACAACATCAGCCTGGAAGTTAACCACACGGATGATCCTTATTTTTTAAACCCCTTTCATAAAACCGATGTGGCCAAGTCATCTCTGCGGGAAATTGAGCGCCTGAGCGATGATGCGGTCCGCACCGATGTTCCCGCAAAATCGTTTGAAATTCTGATGCCCTATGTCTATCTGCGTCCCTGTCATAAAGAAAGCAATACCGTTAATGTGGCTGAACTTCCGGCCGGTATGGGAGTATTTTCAAAGAGCTTTTCCTGCCCAACGGGACTATACAATGTCGCGTCTTCCGCCGGTCGTTTTCTTGTCGGATTGCCTGAACAAAAGCCGGGGTCAGAAAAACCTTTAAGTGGCACAGCATTCGGAGCTGAGCCATTAAAGTCAGAAGGAAAGCCGGAGCATTTCCACAGAGTTGATATTCCTGTTTCCCTGAATACCTGGGATATGGATACCTCGACTTTTCTGCCCTACAAAGATCATTTGAAGGGACTGAGCAAAGGCTCTTCGAAAGTAGAAGGAAAGACCGAATACGCGTCGATGATTTTCTCTTATGTACAGCTTAAGTTTTGCAAGGTTCAGGAATAAACGGACATTACCCACATAATCAGGGCCTGTTGCAGCAGGCCCTTGCAAGGAGCCAAGCCTATGAATCCCGCACATTCAGTTTATAAATTACCGCTATCTATTAATGCCAGCGTTGATACCATGATGGAGCATCTTGCTATCAAGCGGACTCCGGTAGCTGCCGACTCGCGTAATAAGCTTATTGCTATTCACCGTTCTCAGGATAATGACACTCGCCATAAAACCGATCTTATCGGTGTACGCCAGCAGCCTCATCCGGATTTAAAAAATGCCACTCAGACTATTCTGATGCATTACTTTGAAGATGAAACCAGCGCCTCAGGCTGGTCACATGAAGAAACTCCGCTGGAAGATGTTTATGATCCGGGCAGTAAAGAAAAGCTGCTCAGCGGTGTGCGTGAGCTGAGCGGTTTTCATCAGAATGGCATTACCTATTTATTTGTTCAGTATCAGTCACCGTCATCGCAGAACAGTTACAGCGTTAAAATCCTCTGGTCGGTTATGGATAATGGCCGGCCCGTCTGGCAAGAAAAAAAATGGGATCACAGAGGAGATGATGCACGTTCCGTACTGTCCTCGGTTCGTCAGCTGTCCATTCATCGCCGCAATGACGGACAGCACGTTCTGTACGGCGTCACCCGCGGATTTGGCGATCCGGAGTTAGCGCGCGGAGAAGAAGAATTCTTCATGATTATTCCGCGGAAACCGGCTGATCTGTCGGCAATTACTCATCAGGATATTGCCTTTGATACCCTGCACGACAGCGATCATGAAATTCCGAATTGGGATGGTATTGAAAATGCCAGTATCTATCAGCTGGCAACACCATTGGACGGTGAAGCTGATAGTGATGAGAACCGCTACACATTGCTGCGGTTGCGTAACGGGAAAATTGAATTCCACACTACCAGAGTATTACCTGTCAGCCGCTTTTATGCGCAGCCACGTTTAAGTTTTGACCGTGGTTCTGTACTGGTTGACAGTCAGGGGGTCGATTTATCTTCAGCCAGAATTTTTTCTGTTCCTGCCGGACCTGAGGATGCCCTGCTGGTTCATCAGCCTTCTGGTGATCTGGGGATTCTGGAAAACATTCACTCAGCCCAACCGGGTTATCGTTCGCTTCTGCAGGAGGCAGGCCCCGCTGACATCGACCGCTTAAGTATCGGTGTCGTAGGACACCCGGGGAGCACTGATGCCAGCCTTGCTATTTTTGCGACACCGGCAGGTCAGAATACGCTGTGGCTGTTACGTCTGGATGCCCATGCTTCTCAGAGCTCCTGGGTATGTCTGGGTGATCAGGTCAGCGACATCGCCTGTCCGAGAATTATGCCTGACGGTGCGGAGCTGTTTCAGGTTTCGCCGCAGGCCGGAAAAATAGAGTTCAAGCGTCAGCACCCCCAGACTTACAGCTGGACGACCAATGAGCTTGCGGTAGCCACCTCCGATTTAGCCGGAGTAACCCCGATAAATGCGCACGTCGTTGATATTGAGGTTACAGATGCGAACTTTATTCCCTGTCCACACCGGGAAATTACATTAACCAGTGATACCCCTTGTCTGCTGTATATCGATGGTGTGACCTATCGCGTGGGACCAAGACTGCCGTTAACTCTTACCAGTAATGGTTATGGTCGTATCCGCGGCGTTATTCCGGCTGATGGTTTAAAAGCGCCGGTATTTACAGTGAATACGGCGGATGCTGCGGCCATCAGAGTTTATCCTAATGGCCGTCTCAGTGAACGCCTTGCCGGTAATGCCAAAGGCTTTAATGTCAGTAAAAGTATCGCCGAGCTTGCTCCGGCGGAGCATCGCACAGCGGTTAATCAACTGATTAAGAGCTATGGTGATGCAGCCAGTAAATCGAAGCGGGGAGTGAACTGTGACGGAACGCTGCGGAAACAGTATCGGCTCAGCTCGCAGGGGAATGGTTTGTTTGTCGATGAAACCTCAGCCGGAAATACACTGAGCGCCGTACCGCTGGAAGGGTTTGCCGGAGATATCCTGAATCATATCCGCCAGGGATTTAATGATATTAAGCAAATGGTGGTTCGGGTTTTTGATGCCAGTGTTGAATTCCTGATTCAGACCGGTAATGAAATCCTGAAATTTACCAACAGTGTGTTTGACAGTATCGTTGATGGTTTTGAAGCGCTGGCAGACTTTCTCTCAGAGGTGTTCGAAAAACTGGGCGACGTGGTAAAGGATATAGGGAAAAAGATCCTTGATGCCGTCAGTTTTGTTTTTGGTGGTAAGGATGTCTTTGCTGCCAACGATGCTTTACAAAGTACTATCAAATCCGGATTCATGACAACTTCTTCCAATCTTGTGAAGCTTGGGACGAGGATGAACTCGGAGTATCAAAGGCATATTGACATTATTGATGAACACCTTGATTCATTGATCGATCAGTCGCAAAAAGCCAAAAATGTACGCTCAGCAAGTGCTGAGCAGGGGATGTCTTTTGGTGGAGTTGATATTCCGGCACCTTCAGCTCTGGTTAAAACCAACAGGGCAGGTAGTGATGTTATGGGCGGAAATCAGGGTAAGTTTGATGAAGCGAGTCCTGATGTCAGTGCAGAGAAAACTGAAGCGGATGTAATCAATAATTTACTGAAGAAACTCCGCTCAAACTATGAAAAAGATGTGGCTGGAGTGATTCGTGATATCGGCGATAAACTCAGCTCGGACAGCTCGTTTATTGAAAAGCTGAGTTCCATGCCACTGGAGATTATCCGGTTATTAAAAGGCGTTATAAAAACGATCGCTAAGCTTGCAGGAGACGTTCTTGAAGCGGCTGTTAAACTGATTGATATTCTTCTTTCCCGTTTGTTTGAAGCATTTGAAAGTAAAATTGATATTCCGGTTCTGAATACGCTGGTCCAGCTTTGGTCTGGCGATAATGAACGGAAGCTTTCTTACTTTGACATTATTACCTTACCATTTGCTTTTATCGGTACTGCTATCTGGAAAATTGTTTCAGGAAAAGCAATTGTGACATCCGAAATGAACGAGGAATATATACCGTGGGTCGATAACCTTCCTGCGGTAATGGATTTTTCTTCAGTCGGGGGACCCAGGAAGAAAGTTAAACACAGATCGCTTGGTGCTGCCGCTGTTTCTGATGAATCTACAGATCCTTCGGACAGTTTTAAGAATATCTATGGTTTTCTGGAGATAATGGCCGCACTGACTATTATTGCTGCACTTGCCGGTATTCTGGTTGGAATGACGGCCCAGCCTGTTGCAACGGTTGCAGAGATTACCACTACAAGTTCCGGTCCGGCAGGAGTCGTTGTTATGATTATGACACTGATACCGGTATTGCTCGTTCTTACACAGAAAATTGTTACGCTGTTTTATGAAATATATGAGGGAATACGTATTCCATCTGGCGAGTCTGTAAATGCGGATGAGAAGGCTAAAAATACTGGTCTGGTAATATTGATATTTGCCATTATCGCCGTTGCAATGCTGATCGCTATTATCGGTGTTGTCGTCAAAATAATACTCAAAATACCAGGCTACGTTGTAAATACGATACTGAATGTATTATCGATTATCGCCGGTGTTGGCTTGCTGGGATACGCTGTCTATAACATCGTCGAGCATGCGATTTCCCATGGTAACAATGGCAACGATGAGCATTTGTGGGGAATTGGCCTTGAAGTTGCTTCGGGGGTTGGCAGCCTGATTTCTGTCGCGGCAACGATCTGTGTGATCATTGCCAGTAATCTGATAAAAGGTGAGGTTATTTCCGGAGCTGTTATGACGGCAGTGGCGGTTGGTCTGCAAACGACCTCAACCATTATCTCAAAAGGAGCAACCATTATAGAGGGCGGGCGTACAGCTGAGGCTCTGGCTAAGGGCAGGCCTAAATCAGAAAACTGAGTTCTTTGCGGGGCTCAGTTCAGGCCTGAATATCAATAAAGCGACCGCGACGGGATGTGCCGTCGCTTGCTGAGGTATTCAGGAATGCCTGTATTTCGGGGCGCTGCGGATCACTGACCAGACTGCGTGTGCTGATGCCGGGGCTCTCGCTGTCCTCGTCACGTACAGGCAGGTATTCCGCTGTTGCTGTAGTTGTTGCGGTTGTTATTGTTGCTGCTTCAGCGGCGGGGGTACGCGGATTGCTGTCAGCCTGAGTACGGGAACGCTGACTGTCATCCCGGCTGTTAATTCGTGCTGTCTTTTCAACAGCCTCCGCTGCCAGACTGTCCGGCTTTTTCGCCAGGGCAGGTGCAGAAGTGCCAGAAGCCTTCAGCGGACTGACAGGGCTGCTGTTATAGCCAGTTAAGCCGGATGAAGGCAGGATGTTCATGCAGGAAATCTCACAGATTCTGAGCGCGTAAGAGCTACTATAGCGGCAGATTTATGCAGCGTCAGATGTGTGGCTGATTTAATCGGCGGAATATCCTGTCACGATCCCCTGTGAGCGTAGCGCTACCGGATCGTGACAAAAATATGCCGGATTATCACCTTATAAAAGCGTCATTAACCCGTTCTTTTATCGCCTCAGGCGGTTTCACCCGGCAGGCAGAACTCACCTTTCATATAGGCAAAGCAACGTCCGGCAATCAGCACCCGATCGTGTTCCAGCTGTAGCATGGCATCTCCGCCACGGGCCGAGCACTGCCAGCCGTTGAGCTGGGTTTTGCCCAGTTTTTCGCTCCAGTAAGGGGTCAGTGTACAGAACGAGGAACCGGTTACCGGATCTTCATCCAGACCCTGACGCGGAGCGAAGAAGCGGCTGACAAAATCATAGCCTTCGCTGTCACTGCGGGCGGTTACCATAACCGCAAAGGTTTCTAACTGGCTGAGCAGTGCCTGGTTGGGGCGGCAGTTACGCAGAGCCTGCTCACTTTCCAGCTCAACCAACATATCGCGGGCATTACTGATGGCGACCACCTTCTGACCAAGGGCTTGTTCCAGCTGTTGCTGCAGCAGCGGATTGTTAATCATCTCTCCCGGGCGCGCCGGAAAATCCAGCTGTAGCATAGTATTGTCGCCGCCATTACTGCGCAGTGCGCGCACGGTCAGATTGCCGGCTTCCTGAGTCGAGAATGGGATAATCTCGCGCAAATCCTGCAGTTCATTACGGATAACCCAGGCGGCCGCCAGTGTCGCATGTCCACAAAGATCCACTTCTGTCGTCGGAGTGAACCAGCGGATATGGTAAATACCGTCGCTGTTTTTAACGAAGAAGGCGGTTTCAGACAGATTGTTTTCGGCCGCAATGGCCTGCATCTGCTCCTCATTCAGCCACTCTTCCAGCGGTACGATGGCGGCAGGGTTGCCACTGAAACCGTTAACAGATTGGCGGATAAAGGCATCAATTTTGTAAACAGAATAACGCATGGAGGCTTACCGGCGATGAGTGTATTACCGATAGTAACAGGCGTATCAGCGATATGGGAGAGACAAGTTGCTATAAAATAATGGCAAGCAGCCGGTTTTCCCGGCTGCTTTATCAGGGATTAATCCAGCAAGGCAATATCCAGATATTCAGGTACTTCCACCTCCCAGTTAAACTCGTCTTTTAAATGCCGGCGCATGGCGTCGGCGGCACAGCTTTCACCGTGGGTAATAAAGACTTTGCGTGGTTTGCCAGGCATTTTCTTCAGCCAGTCCGATATTTCCACATAATCCCCATGGCTGGATAAAGCCTGGAGGTTGGCTATCTCAGCCTGAACCTGACAGTACTGGCCATGAATTTTAATATGATCAGCCCCCTTGGTCAGACTGTCGCCACGGGTACCGGCAGCCTGATAACCAAGAAACAGAATACTGTTACGCGGATCAGATACCAGAGCCTTCAGATGGTGAAGAACACGCCCACCGCTGGCCATACCGCTGGCGGAAATAATAATGGCCGGTGTTTTCTTTTCCACCAGAGCGATGGATTCTTCGGTGGTTTTTACATAGATGGTCATATCATCCATACGGCTGCAGTCGTCTTCTGTCAGTTTATGCAGATCGTGATGGCTGAAGAAAATAGAGGTCGCACGGATTGCCATCGGGCTGTTCAGATAAACCGGCAATGATGGAATACGTTGCTGATCACGCAGGCGCTGCAGGTAATGTAAAACCAGCTGCGCACGTCCGACGGCAAAAGCCGGCATTAATACAATACCGCCGCGCTTATAGGTGCGGTTAATCACGTCGGCAATGGCTTCCTCGGCATCAATCTCTTCGTGGCGGCGGTCGCCATAGGTTGATTCCACCACCAGATAATCGGTTGCCGGAAGTGGCTGTGGCGGATACATAATGGCATCGTTACTGCGACCAACATCACCGGTAAAGGTAATGCTTTTTCCCTGAAATTCCAGACGGATAGAGGTCGCGCCAAGAATATGTCCGGCGGGAATAAACTGTGCGGTCATACCGCCGGGAAGAGTCAGGGTTTCGCCCTGAGGAACATCTTTAAATTGCTTCAGAACTTTGCGTGCGTCTTCTTCGGTGTAAAGCGGTTCTGCCGGATCATGCTTTGAAAATTTCTTTTTGTTGGCATAACGCGCATCTTCTTCCTGCAGAAAACCGGCATCCGGAAGCAGTACTTTGCAGAGTGCATGAGTAGCTTCGGATGAATAAACCGGGCCGTGAAAACCGCGTTTCATCAATGCCGGTAAAAAACCGGAGTGATCGATATGAGCATGGGTAAGTAATACGGCATCAACCTGGTCGGCCGGAAAAGGCAGCTCGTTCCAGTTGCGGCGGCGGACATTTTTTATTCCCTGAAATAAACCGCAGTCGATCAGAATTTTGTAGCGATCATATTTAACCAGATACTTGGAACCGGTAACGGTACCGGTAGCGCCGATAAACTGAACCTGAAACGGACTCTGCATAGGGATATTCCTTGCGGAACACGAGGTCATTCTTTAACAGGCAAGGCACCGCAGGACGGTTTTTTACCCACGAATTTCTCAGTGTTTCCTTTATCATGAATGAAGTGAAAAATCATTCTGGCAGATACAACGAAGCATGGGAAACGCTGTCAGAGCAATCGTTGATTTACCGCAAGGTGATGGGCTGCGCACGGGCCTACACTGCCTACTGCTAAATAGGGTGTATTTATGGATACTCAGCTCGACTTCTTACATCTGCGACGGCTCGGAATTAACACGCATCAGGAGCCGGTGGTTTATATGCGTCAGGATTGTCAGGTGGCAATTTCAGAGGGATTTTATGCGCATAGCCGGGTAGAAGTGCACTGTGGCGAACAGAGCGTTATCGCCACTCTGGTTCTGGTGTGCAGCGATTTATTATCCCACGAAGAAGCCGGCCTGTCGGAAGCCGCATGGCACCGGCTGGATTGCCCTGCTGATGGCGTGCCAGCGCGCTTTCACCATGCCCGTCCGGTCGAGTCCATGTCTTTTGTTCGCGGGAAACTCTACGGTCAGCGCTTCAATGCCGAGTCTGCAAAAGCCATTATCGAAGATATCAAAGCCGGCCACTACAGCGATATTCAGCTGTCAGCCTTTGTTACCGCCTGCGCCGGCGACCGCCTTGACCTTGATGAAACCATTGCCATTACCCGCGCAATGGTTGGCAGTGGCCAGCGGTTTGACTGGTCATCCGACAAAGTGATGGATAAACATTGTGTGGGCGGTCTGCCAGGTAACCGTACCACGCCGATTGTAGTCGCCATTGTGGCTGCCAATGGGCTGCTGATGCCAAAAACCTCCAGCCGTGCCATTACTTCACCGGCAGGAACCGCCGACACCATGGAGAGCATGACCACGGTAGCGATGAGCTTCGGGCATATGCGTGAAGTGGTTGAGCAGGAAGGTGGCTGTCTGGCATGGGGCGGTTCGGTCAGCCTCAGCCCGACCGACGATATTGTTATCCGCGTAGAGCGGGCACTGGACCTCGACAGCGAAGGCCAGCTGGTGGCTTCAGTCATTTCCAAAAAAGTCGCAGCGGGTTCCAGACAGGTGCTGATCGACATTCCTGTTGGCCCAACCGCCAAGGTGCGTTCGCAATCCATGGCGCAGACCTTAAAGCAATTGCTGGAAAAAACCGGCGCGGCACTGGGACTGGATGTGCGTACGGTTATTACCGACGGTAATCAGCCTATTGGTCGTGGTATAGGTCCTGCGCTGGAAGCGCGGGATATTCTGCAGGTGCTGCGCAATGACGGCCATGCACCGCAGGACCTGCGGGAAAAATCCCTGCAACTGGCCGGTATTCTGCTGGAAATGGGCGAAAAAGCCGCTGCCGGTCAGGGCTATGCTCTGGCGCAACGCACGCTGCTGGATGGCAGTGCGATGAAAAAGTTCGAAGCCATCTGTATGGCGCAGGGCGGTTTCAGCGAACCGCCGGTCGCCGAATTTACCCATTGTATCCGCGCCCCGAACAGCGGTGTGGTTGCCTACTTCAATAACCGCTTTATTGCCCGTCTGGCATCCCTTGCCGGAGCACCGAATGCCAAGGCCGCTGGTATTGAATTGCATGTGACGCTGGGTGATGAGGTGGAAGCCGGAGCGCCGTTATTTACCCTGCATGCAGAAGCGCCGGGTGAGCTGGCGTATGCGCTGGATTTTCTTGATGGCCATACCGATGTTATCCGCATCGAAGAGCAAATGGTTTAAAAAAACAAAGGAGCCGGAGAGCCTCAGCGTTCACCGGTTTCCTGATAATAAAACGACAGGCAGAAATATTATGACAACACATCTCCTCTGCCTTGACGGGCATGAGTCGCTGGCGGAGTCGCTGGCGCAACAACTCAGCAAGGCAGGTACAGAAACCCGGCTGCTGGCTCTGGAAAGCCGGCATTTTCCCGATGGTGAACTCTATTTTAATTTGCCGGATATTATTCAGGGTGACGATGTTATCGTACTTTGTCAGCTGCACCAGCCCAGCGATAAGGCTCTGGCGCTGTGGTTTATGGCACGCCATCTGCGCGAATTCGGCGCGCGCCGAATTGGTCTGGTAGCGCCTTATCTCGCTTATATGCGTCAGGATATCCGCTTTCATCCGGGTGAGTGTTTAACTTCAAAATACTTTGCTGAGCTTATTAATCAGAATTTTGATTACTTAATTACCATTGATCCGCATCTGCATCGTTACCACAGTCTGAGTGAAATTTATTCCATTCCGGCGCAGGCCCTGCACGCCACCGACAGCATCGGCCAGTACCTGAAACAGAATGTGAATAAACCACTGGTGATCGGCCCGGATGAAGAGAGTGAGCAATGGGCAAAAGACGTCGCTCAGATAGCCGGATGTGATTATCTGGTACTGCGTAAAACCCGCAGTGGTGACCGTGATGTCGCCATTCATATACCGGATGTACAAACCTATGCCGGTCATCAGCCGGTTCTGGTGGACGATATTATTTCAACCGGTCGTACCATGCTGCGTACCGCCGATGAACTGATTGCGCAGGGATTGAATAAGCCACTGTGCATTGGCGTGCATGCGGTGTTTGCCGAAGGCGGGCCTGGTGTTCCGTCGGCCGATGAAGAAATGCGCGCCGGTCCTATCGCCGGCATTGTTACCTGCAACTGCATTCCTCATGCGACCAACGGCATTGATATCAGCCCGTTACTCGTGCCGGCCATTCAGAATATGCTGACTGTTGTGGCTGCTTCAGGAGAGACATTATGAGTCTGAATCTGTATCAGAAACTGAGTGAACGCTATAAAACTCAGGAAATCGAAGCGGAAGCACGCAGTCATCGTGAATACGATAAAGACTTTGCCGCCTGGGCCGCCGGGTGTGGTGTTATTAAACATACCGCAGCCACCCAGTTACAGGTATTTGAGCTGGCGACCACCCTGCTGGAAGCCGGTCTGATTGAACATAAAGCAGAATGCTACCGCAAGCTGACAGCTCTTGATCAGCTGACCAATCAGGCAATGTGGCTGGTTGTGCATATGACCTACGCCAAACATGTTTTTCTCGATGGCCGCGATTTAACCGCCGATGATTTTAAACGTGATCCGCAAGGACATACCGGTGGCTCGCTGAATATGGTTCCGGCTTATGCTGCGTTGCTGGCTGTTAACAGTTTAACCGGTCAGCACCGTGACTGGCTGATGGGGCAGGGCCACTGTGTCGCGGCCATTGATGCCGTGCAGTTGTTATCCGGTACTGCCTTGCCGGAACGGAAAAAACAATATCCGTTAACCGATGAAGGCTTAAGCCGTTTCGCACAGGATTTTTATAATTACCGTGTACGCGCCGATGGCAAACCTTTATCACCACTGGGCAGCCACGTTAACGTTAATACTGCCGGGGCAAAAATCGAAGGTGGTTATTTAGGTTTTGCCGGTTTGCAGTATGTGCATCAGCCATTACCGGGCGAGCGTCTGGTCGCTTTTTTAAGTGATGGTGCCTTTGAAGAACAACGCGGCAGCGACTGGGCGGCGCGCTGGTGGCGGGCAGAAGACAGTGGTCTGGTCAGCCCGGTGATGATCGCCAATGGCCGCCGTATTGATCAGCGTACAACGGTGGCGCAGCAGGGCGGCAGTGCCTGGTTTATGGAGCACCTGAGTAATCAGGGATTTGCGCCTTTTATTATTGATGGCCGCGATCCGGCTGCCTTTGTCTGTGCTATTTATTTTATGGAACAGCATTTAAGCCATGCTGCTGCTACCGTTGCCAGTGGTGCCGCGAGCTATCCGCTGCCTCTGCCTTATTGTATTGCCGAAACTATTAAAGGCTACGGTTTTCCCGGAGCCGGAACCAATGCCGCCCACGGTTTACCATTGGGCAGCAATCCGCGTCGTGATAACGAAGCACTGAATTTTTTCCATCGTGGTGCCAAAGCATTGTGGCAGGAAGAAAATCAATGGCGTGCTGCGGTGGCCGAATTAACCCAGCCAAAAACACCGCTGCAACCGGTTGCCGTAACCATTAACCGCCATGACCCGCACTGGTTAAAAGAATCACTGGCACCAATGGCCGCCATCGATAATTACTTTGTCGATCTGGTGGAAGTGAATCCGCACTTACGGGTTCGTGTCGGAAATCCGGATGAATTGCGTTCCAACCGTATGAACCAGACGCTGGATTTATTAAAGCACCGCGTCACCGACCCGGAAGAAGGCGTCGCCGAAGCGGTCGACGGTTGTGTTATTACCGCACTCAATGAAGAGGCCGTGGTCAGTGCCTGTCTGGCCAATCAGTCGGGCCTGAATATGGTGGTTTCTTACGAAGCCTTTGCCACCAAAATGCTGGGTGCCTTACGTCAGAGTATTATTTTTTCCCGTCATCAGAAAGAAGCGGATGAGCCCGCTTCGTGGTTGGGTATTCCGGTTATTTCGACGTCGCACGTCTGGGAAAACGGTAAAAACGAACAAAGCCATCAGGACCCTAGCCTGGCCGAAAGCCTCTTGGGTGAAATGGCCGACATGGCGCGTGTGGTTTTCCCGGCCGACGGTAATTCTGCGATGGCCTGTTTAAAAGCCTGCTATGGCGATCTGGGTACTATCTGGAATCTGGTAGTTCCCAAATCCACCATGCCAGCCGTGTTTGATGGCAAACAGGCCGCTGCTCTGGTACAGGACGGAGCCATCTGTGTGCGTGGAAATTGTGCTTCAGATCTGCAGCTGGTGGCCTGTGGTGCATTCCAGTTACAGCAGGCATTAAAAGCGTCTGACCGGTTAAAAGAAAAAGGCGTGGCTCACTCGCTGATTTATCTGCTGGAGCCGGGCCGCTTCCGTATTGCGCGTGATGAATTTGAGCAGAATATGCAGGCCGACCCGCAGGTTCTGGATTCATTATTCCCGGCGCGGGTACAGCAGCGGGTGTTTATGGTGCATACCCGTCCGGAAGTTATTCTGGGGCATTGCCGTATGCTGGATCTGGGACCGCAGCGCACCGTTGCACTGGGTTATGTTAATCAGGGCGGCACGCTGGATACCGAAGGCCTGCTGTTTGCCAACCGCTGCACCTGGGCGGATGCCCTGGCAGCGCTGGCCAGACTGAGTCAGCGTGATCCGCTGGAGTGGTTAAGTGCAGAAGAGTGGGCCGCTATTCGCGGCGAAGGTGATCCGTACGATGTGATTAAGCATCCGTATCCGTAAACATTCCTACGGATTTGGTGGGGCAAAAGGGAAGCATGGTTTCCCTTTTGTCCCACCGTTTGGAGTGTCATGGTATCACTCCAGGCTGAAGCTTCATCGATTACTGTTTTCAATCGGAAGCGCCTTTCCGGGGCTCC
>NZ_JAJAEL010000006.1:269527-286899 GCF_020447205.1 Thalassolituus alkanivorans | reverse complement strand
ATTTGTATCGTTCCGGGGCAGGGTTTTGCTCTGAAGGCCGCAGAATCATCTGGTTGTCTGGCGCCGCACGATCGCCGGTTTAAGCAATCCGCTCAGCCGTATTTCAACGGAAGCAGCGTTCACCTGGCTCCCACGCTCTGCGTGGTAGCCCTTGCTGGCACAGTTGCATTCCCACGCAGAGCGTAGGAACGAGAAATTTGCTCTGAAAAACGACATCGCGGTGATGGTTTTCTGCGCCTCTGGGGCCGCCGCAGAAACCGCGGATATGTCTGGTCTATCCGCAGGGATGCGGACAAGTGGCTCCGGCCATGGATGGCCGATGAGGCACGCGGCCAGTAAATATCAAGGTTTCAAGGGTGACGGACCAGAAAGCGCAAAGCTGGGGTCGGCCCGCCGGCAAGGGGATAAGTTCTCCTGGGAGGCATTGGGTCTGGATGTTAAAAAATGCTGTTTTTGTTAGCTACGGTGCTGATTAAAAACTGTGGGACAGCAGTGAAGGAATGCTTCCCCTTTTTATTGTAATTATTCTGTTTTTCTCAGACTCTCTCCCAGCTCACGCACACTGCGTTTACCGTTAATATGGCGCACATAATACAAGGCTTCACGCGGAATAGTTTTACTGCCCGGCGCAATCTGCCAGTCGCAGCTTAAATGCGCGTTACTCATTACCAGCATTTCCATCAGTTCTTCAACGTCGTCGGCAGCAATATCCACACTCTGTTCGTCTGTCCGACGAACCAGCATGTTTCCTTCACCGATGCCGGACATACCGCCAATCATCAGCAGGCCCTCGTCATTGGTGCAGAAGCTGACAAACATATCCAGTGGTGCTGCTTTGCCCACGGGTAATTCAAACAGATAGTGGTATTCGTGGTAGCGGGAAAACTCGCTGACCGGTAAATCCCAGACAAAACGGGGTTCTTGGTTGACGGGGGTGGGAGTGGTACAGGCGCTGAGAGAAAAAGCCAGTGCCATGGTGCTGATGTTCAGCAGCGTGGAGCGCGCGTTCATAAAATAATACTCTTATTAACAATTGCAATGGCAGCTACTTTGCCCTGACCGGGCTGTGGCAGCAAGTGATGCCTTTGTCGATACAGAATATCGCCGGTTGCGTGGGGCTTTTATGTTGCAGTACTAAACGGCGGGCAAAAAAAAAAGCGCCGCAGTAGCGGCGCAAACGATCTCCTTAAAATGAATCCGGAGTTCGGAGTGAGAGTAGCGTTATCGTGATTGCTTAAACGGCTCCGCTGGTAGCTGTATTCTCTTCAATGACCGGGTTGGCGTATTCCAGTGACGGATCATCCAGGCTGGCCATTTTCAGCAGTGTCATATCCAGGAAGTAGTTCTGATACAGCTTCCATGGACGTTCATCACCCTGTTGCGGAATCTGATCTTTAACCCGGGAAATATAACCCGACTGCATATCAATAAACGGCAGGCGTTTAATGGTCAGGTTATGGTTGCGCGGGGTAACCTGGCGCACACCTTTGTCATCCATATGCTTGAGCAGACGGCAAACATAGCTGGAAATCAGATCGGCTTTTAATGTCCAGGATGCATTGGTGTAACCGAATACCATACCCATATTCGGCAGGTCTTCGAACATCACGCCACGGTAACTCATTTTGGTATTTGGCTTCAGCGCTTCGCCGTCAATGGTTACCTGCATATTACCCAGCATCTGCACTTTCAGGCCGGTAGCGGTAATGATGATATCGGCTTCCAGTTTTTTACCGGACTTCAGCTGAATTCCATCTTCAGCAAAACGCTCAATATGATCGGTCACAACAGAGGCTTTACCCTGTTTAATCACCTTGAACATATCGCCTTCGGGTACTGCACACAGACGCTCATCCCATGGCGCGTATTTCGGTGTGAAATGCGTCATATCGAAATCAGCCGGTAACTGTTTTTTTACTGTCCACTGCAGCAGTTTACGGGCCGCATTCGGGAAGCGTTTACAGAAGCGGTACAGGCCCAGAGTGATAGAAACGTTACGGCCTCGGATAATGCGGTAAGCCAGTTTCTGCGGCAGAATTTTGCGCAGCAGGGCAACCATCGCATCCTGTTGCGGAACGCTTAATACATAAGAGGGTGAACGCTGCAGCATGGTAACGTGAGCAGCTTTATCGGTCATCGCAGGTACCAGCGTAACTGCAGTGGCACCACTGCCGATAACAACAACGCGCTTGCCGCTGTAATCCAGATCTTCCGGCCATTGCTGTGGATGGATCACCTGGCCTTTAAAATCATCACGGCCTTCAAATTCCGGTGTAAAGCCTTCTTCATAGCTGTAATAACCGGTACAGCTCAGCAGGAAATTACAGCAGTATTCTTTTTTACTGCCGTCGGCCAGCTCAACATCCAGAGTCCAGGTCGCGTTAGCACTGCTCCAGCGTGCAGCTTTTACTTTGTGGCCATAACGGATATGCGGATCAACGTTATTTTCGGCTGATGCTTCACGGATGTAATTACGGATATCGGCACCGTCGGCGATACCTTTTTTATTGGTCCAGGGTTTGAATTCATAACCCAGGGTAAACATATCGGAGTCGGAACGGATGCCAGGGTAACGGAACAGATCCCAGGTACCACCGCTGGCGTCACGCCCTTCAAGGATTGCAAAGGATTTGCCCGGACATTCTTTTTTCAGGTGACAGCCGGCGCCGATACCAGACAGGCCTGCGCCAATAATCAGTACATCAAAATATTCAGTAGCCATGGTGATTTCCGCTTTTCAGAGGTGATCGTTATTGTTATTCGTTGTTCTGATGATCACTTTCTCTTATCGGCGTGTAAAAAAACAGGTGATCCCCTGTCATGTTTGCGGCTTTTATTTTCACTTATTCGGGGTTGGGTGGTGCTCCGGCGGTAATGTCGCAGTCTTTGGCCTGATCGGAAAGTAATGCTGTCAGGCGCCAGATCACCGCAGGAAACATCAGTCCCTGCGAAGCTGTAAAGCCTGTTGGCATGGGCTTTTAGCCGGGTAATGCGGAGGCAGGAGCAGTAAACAGGGGAACAGCGGGTGAAACCCTGCCATCTGGCTTACGGGGGCGTATATGACGGAGGTAAGGGGGTTAGTTCAGGCCAAAGCGTTTCAGATTGATACGCCCGCTTGCACTGAATTCCACGCCTTCACCGCTCAGCAGCGCCTGCTGGCGTGCAGCAGCAGCGCTGCCAGGCGGAAAACTGAGCCGCCCCTGAGCGTTAATAACCCGGTACCAGGGCAACTGAGAGCCTTCCGGCAGTTGTGACAACACCCGCCCGACCCAGCGCGCCCGTCCGGGCATACCCGCCAGCGCCGCCAGTTGGCCGTAAGTCACGACGCTTCCGGCAGGAATGCCTGCCAGTGCGGTGTAGAGTCGTTCGTAGGAATCCGATTGCATGGGCAGATAATAACAGTCTCGCTTTATGCGTGGGAACAGAACCGGAAAAGTGGAAAGCTTTTTGCTGATACATCTGCTCATAACCAAAACTCTCAGCAAGAACGCAGAGTCACTCTGAAGGAGCAGAAACCTATGGATATGCGCATTCATCCCCAGTCCGGCAGCGTCAGCCCGTTACTGAGTCAGCAGCCACAGACAACAGCCGTTGCCGCCGGTGGCAAGGCATTGCCGGCCGATGGCTATACGCCCTCCGCCGAAATTCAGCAGCAGGCCGAAGCCCGTGATGAGCAACTGACAGCCACTTTACAGAGTCTGGATCTTGGGCTGCTGAAGCTGCCGGGGCCGGGCGATATCCGCAGCTTTGAAAAGCAGTTTAATCAGGCTCTGGCAGAGGCCGGTATCGACACCAGCCAGGAAATTGAATTGCAGATAGAAAGCGATGGCAGTGTCACGGTCGCAAATGATCACCCGCAGAAAGAGCGCATCGAAGCTTTGTTTGCCGAGCGCGAGTTACAGCAGGGGCTGGTGCGGGCGCAGATGGCGCAGACCTTCGGGAAAATTGGTGCCCTGCATGATCAGTGGCTGCAGAAACTGGCGGCGGGTATGCCCGAAGAGACGGCCAATCAATGGCTGGTAAATGCCACCAAAGCGGTAACGGCCGAGGAAAGTAATCTGAGCTGGAAAGGTGGGAAGGTGCAGGGCGGTGGTGAAGCCATTGCCCAGCACGAGAATCAGCAGTATCTGGCGGTACAGGCCATGGGAGCAGGCTGATGCCTGCCCGGTGCCGTCGTGGAAGTTAGTGAAGCAGCGTCAGTAGCGGTTCATTTGTAAGGCAATCATGCCGGTCAGTTGTTCGACTAATTCGCGCATCTGCGGCGCTCTTACCGGTGACATGCTGTTATAACTGATGCCGGTGGCAATGGCATCGGTGGTGGAATCAATCAGAATATACATTAACCCTTCGGCAATCAGGCCGACGGGATTATCCGACTGGTATTCATGGGTACTGTTGGAGTCCTGCTCTTCAACGCATTTATGCACACCGATTTTTCCAACCGGAGTGCTGCTCCACAACATCGTCCGTTGTGACATATCCCACAGCACCATGTTCAGTTGCAGATTGGTTCCGGCATGCTGACAGCGGCTGCTGGTACGTTCGGCGCGTTTCATTCGTTGCCAGTCAAGAATGCGGAAGTCGATCAGATAATCAAACTGCTGTTGCTGATTTACCAGAAGATTATTAACAACGGCAGAACGCTCAGGCATCTCCGCAGTTTTAATCTCGTTATCGGCGCTGAGCGCTTCCTGTTGTTCGCTGTCTGATACTGTGGTGGTGTCAGCTGCAGCTGCTGGTTTAGTGAGAATAAAAGACGTGGCATTGGCGACATTGCGGCTGCGTTTAAGCTGGTCGGCCAGCGAAGTGGAAATTAAACGGATTAATTCAGCCTCGTCCGCATCATCGCCTTTGTGATAACCGGCAATCAGTACTCTTTTATTATCGAAGGTAGAAGTAAAAAAAGCATCGCTGCGATATTCATCTTCCAGCGACACATAAGAGTAGGGTGTGGTGTTGGTGGCGCAGGCGGTGAGTAAAAGGCTGGCTGCCAGAACCATAAAAGCAGAGGCACGTTCTGTTAATGTCGGCATAAGTAAACTGCATCATCCATGAAATAAGATGATTCAGAATAAATACTCCGCCGCTGATAACCAGAGCCTTTATTGCAACAATACGTTGTTGTTAAGCAGCCAATTCATGGCCGCAGAAATATTGCTGTTTTATTACACTCAGCCGCCATAAAAAACGGCAGCCAAAGCTGCCGTTTTTTATTTTGCGGAAATATCCCCGGTCAGGCTGGCTGCTTACAAACGCAGACCACCGTCCACTTCGATGATACGGCCCGACATATAATCGTTTTCCAGCAGGAAGGCGACGGCCGAGGCAATTTCTTCCGGCTGTCCCATACGCTTGGCCGGAATGCCTGCCGTCATTTTTTCCAGTGCTTCCGGTTTCATGCTGGCGGTCATTTCGGTGGCGATAAAGCCCGGTGCAATAGCGTTGGCACGGATGCCGTAGCGCGCCAGTTCTTTACCCCAGACAACGGCCATGCTGGCAACACCGGCTTTGGCAGCAGAGTAGTTGCTCTGACCCATATTACCGGCGCGGGAAATACTGGAGATATTGATGATGCAGCCGCCTTCGCCGCCGTTAATCATCTGTACCGCCGCTTCGCGTCCGCACAGGAACACGCCGGTCAGGTTCACGTCGATCACGCTCTGCCACTGCGCCAGGCTCATCTTGCTGACTTCGCCGTCTTTTACTTTCACCATCAGACCGTCGCGCAGAATACCGGCGTTATTCACCAGACCGTGCAGACCGCCCATATCCGCAGCAATGGCGGCGAAGGTGCTTTCTACCTGTTCTTCATTGGCAACGTTACACAGGTAAGTGTTGCCGTTGCTGCCGGCCGCTTCGACCTGGCGTTTTGTTTCATCCATGTGACCCTGATCGAGGTCGATAATGGCAATCCGTGCCCCTTTTGCTGCCAGATAAACCGCCATCGCACGACCCAGACCCTGGCCCGCGCCGGTAATGGCGACCACTTTGTTTTGCAGATCCATACAGAACTCCTGAATTATTGAAAAGGGGTTGTTTGTTCGCCGCGGCCTTGCTGAAAACCAGAACTGCAGCCGGGACAGAGGGTAAACAGACGGTCAGATTATAGTCAGTTTTTGTCCCGTATTGACCTATTTACTCTGGCGAAACATAAAAATCCGCCCGATTATACGCCGATAGCATGAGGCCGTGTTATCCGCTGATGGTGGGGGGATAGTGGGGTTGATGGTGGGGGGGATGGTGGGCTTGATTCTGGGGCAGATGCTGGGAATCCGTTCACGCAGTGGTAGACTGCGCGTTTTCCCTGTTGCCGATGCACATGAGCGATAACTATTACACCGTTGCCGATCTGGCCGCTGAGTTCGGCATTACCCCCCGTGCCATCCGTCTGTACGAGAGCAAGGGGCTGATTACCTCGCGCCGCGTCGGGCGCACCATGATTTACGATCACCGCCAGCGCGCGCGGCTGAAAATTGTGCTGCGTTCCAAACGTGTGGGCTTCTCGCTGGAAGACACCAAATCCTACCTCGACCTGTATGACGCCGACCGCTCCAATCCGGAACGTCTGCTGGGCTTAATGCATCAGTGCCGTACCCGCTTGCAGGAGCTGGAAGCCCAGCGCCGCGACCTCGATGCCACCATCGCCGAGCTGCAGAAGGTCGAACAGGCCGCCGGTGCCGACCTCAGCCAGCTCAATATTGCGCCGGAAGACGCCTATCAGCAGTTTCTGCAGCGCCTGCCCCTGCCAGACGACCAGCCAGTGTCAGACGACCAGCCAGGCTGATCTTTTTCGTCACGATTTTTCCTCTCATAAGTGCAAATCTGTCAATCCGCTTGAGCGATTTGCACATTGACCCCCCACAGCTCCCCCCGGTAGTCTGAGTTACGTTAAGGTAACTCAGCGGCTTATGCCCCTTTCCGGCCCGGCCGGAATACCTTGCAAGCTCACGACGAACGGCGGTTAATGGACAACAGCACCGCCGTAAAACGGGCACAAGCCTGCAGATAACAATAATGAGGGCGCAACATGACTTTACCCCTGTCCGGCATGCTGGTGCTGGATCTGTCGCGTTTATTGCCAGGGCCCATGTGCTCGATGCACCTGCACGATATGGGCGCGCGCGTTATTAAGGTGGAAGACACCGGCGCCGGCGATTACACCCGCTCACTGGGCATGCCAAAAGGCTTTGTCAGCCCGGCGTTTCATATTCTTAACCGTGGTAAAGAATCCATCAGCCTCGACCTCTCTACTGCAGAAGGTCATGAACTGCTGATGAAGCTGGTGGCCAAAGCCGACATCCTGCTGGAGAGTTTCCGCCCCGGCGTGATGAAAAAACTTGGTCTGGCTTACGAACAACTGAAAGCGGTTAACCCGCGGCTGGTGGTGTGTTCCATTTCCGGCTTTGGCCAGACCGGCCCCTGGGCCGAAAAAGCCGGTCACGATATGAATTACTGCGCCACCGCCGGTGTGCTCGATCAGGTCGGTGAAGCCGGTGGCGCACCGACCTTAAGTAATTTCCAGATAGCCGATCTGGCCGGTGGCTCACTCAGTGCCGCCATGGCTATTTTAGGCGGTGTGGTTGGTCGCCTGAATTCGCAATTAAATGGCGGCGCGGGCGAAGGCTGTTACCTCGATATTTCCATGACCGACTGCACCTTTGCGCACAATGTGATTCCGCTGGCGACCATGAATTTAATGGGTAAATCATTACCGCGCGGACAAGACATGCTGACCGGTGCCCGCCCCTGTTATGGCATTTATAAAACCGCCGACGATCTGTATATGGCAGTGGGCTCGCTGGAGCAAAAATTCTGGAATCAGGTTTGTGACGTTCTGGGTCATCCGGAATGGCAAAACCGGTACTGGGATATGGGCGCCAAAGCCGAATTATTACGTGCTGAAGTGGCAGAGGTTTTTGCCTCTGAACCACAAAGCCACTGGCGCGAAGTCTTTGCCGATACCGATTGCTGCGTCACGCCGATTTTAAGCCCGCAGCAGGCGTTCGAGCATCCGCAATTACTGGCGCGGGAAATGGTGCAGGTATTAACCACCGCTCAGGGGCAGAAAATCCGTTGTCCGGCCCCGGCCATTCAGTTTGGCGAACAAAAACACATCACCGATAAACCCGGCCCGGAGCAGGGCGAACACACACTCAGCGTTCTGCAGGAGCTGGCATTGGCCGAGGCCGATATTCAGCAACTGCTGAGCCGCGGAGTAATCCGTCAGGCCGGACACGAAATGGCCACATCCACCGATAACAGTAATAACAAATCATCGACACCAAGCACCAAGGAGACCACGGTATGATCCCACGCAGTGTATTTACCGAAGAGCACAACATGTTCCGCGACAGTGTACGCAAATTTATGCAGCGCGAAATTCAGCCACACTGGGAAGAGTGGGAAGCACAGGGTCATATTTCCCGTGAAGCCTGGCTGAAAGCCGGTGAAGCCGGCATTTTATGCACCCATATTCCGGAAGAATACGGCGGTGCCGGTGTGGATTTCCGTTACTCGGCCATCGCTATTGAAGAGCAGGGGTATGTGTTTGCTTCAGGCCCGGGTTTCTCCCTGCACTCCGATATTGTTGCCCCTTATATCCTGCATTACGGCAGCGAAGAGCAGAAACAGAAATGGCTGCCAAAAATGTGTACCGGTGAAGTGATTACCGCTATCGCCATGACCGAGCCGGGCACCGGTTCCGACCTGGCCGGTGTACGTACCACCGCCACCGAAGACGGCGACCATTATGTGATTAACGGTTCCAAAACCTTTATCACCAACGGTCAGATGGCCGACCTCTATATTGTGGTCGCCAAAACCGATACCAGTGCCGGTGCCAAAGGCGTGAGCCTGTTTCTGGTCGAAGCCGACCGTGCCGGTTTCAGTCGTGGTCAGAATCTGAAAAAAGTCGGTATGAAAGCGCAGGATACCTCTGAGCTGTTTTTCGACAACGTACGCATTCCGAAAGAAAACCTGCTCGGCCAGCGTAACGCCGGTTTTATTTATCTGATGCAGGAACTGGCACAGGAACGTCTGAGTGTGGCCATTATTGGTGCCGCTGCTGCGCGTGCCTGCTACGACGCTACCGTTACCTACGTGAAAGAGCGTAAAGCCTTCGGTAAGCCGGTGGCTTCTTTCCAGAACACCCGCTTTAAACTGGCCGAAATCCGCACCGAACTGGAAGTAACCCAGTGCTACGTTGACCGCTGTCTGGAACTGCATTGCGAAGGCAAGCTGAGCATCGACGCTGCTGCCTCGGTCAAACTCTGGGCTACCGAAGCACAGTGCCGCATTATCGACGAGTGTGTGCAGCTGCACGGTGGTTACGGCTATATGTGGGAATACCCGGTTGCCCGTGCTTACGCCGACTCGCGTGTACAGCGTATTTACGCCGGTACTTCTGAAATCATGAAAGAAATTATTTCGCGTACTATTTAAGCGTGTGCGCACAAGGAGTTTTTAAATGACTGATGCCTATATTTTCGACGCGGTACGCACACCGCGCGGTCGTGGTAAAAAAGACGGCGGCCTGCACACAGTAACGCCGGTCAGCCTGATGTCGGGTTTATTGCGTGGCCTGCAGGAACGCCACGATCTGGATACTTCTCAGATTGACGATGTGGTACTGGGTTGTGTGGAACCGGTGATGGAACAGGGTGCCGATATTGCCCGTACCGCGGTATTAATGGCCGACTATGCACAAACCTGTGCCGGTACTGTGGTCAGCCGTTTCTGTGCTTCAGGCCTCGAAGCGGTCAATATGGCTGCCGCCAAAGTTAAAGCCGGTGAAGCACAGATGACCATCGGTGGTGGTGTGGAATGTATGTCACGCATTCCGATGGGTGCCGGTGGTGGCGCTTATTACACCGACCCTGCGGTAACCAATAAATTGTCGTTTGTACCCCAGGGTATTTCCGCTGATTTAATTGCCACCCTGAATGGTTTTTCCCGTGCCGATGTGGACGCCTACGCGGTGGAATCACAGCGTCGCGCCAAACACGCCTGGGACAATGGTTACTTTAAAAATTCCATTATTCCGGTGAAAGATCAGCTCGGTTTAACCCTGCTCGACCGTGACGAACATATGCGCCCGGAAGCGACGGTTGAATCGCTGGCGGGTCTGAAGCCATCGTTCGAAATGCACGGCGGCCTGGGTTTTAACGCCATTGCCCAGCAGGTTTATCCGCAGGTTGAACGTATTAACCACGTGCACCACGCCGGTAACTCCTCCGGTATTGTTGACGGTGCTTCGGCGGTATTAATCGGTACCAAAGAAATGGGTCAGGCGCTGGGATTAAGACCACGTGCCCGTATCCGCTCGGCAGCGTCTATTGGTTCTGAACCAACCATCATGCTTACCGGCCCGGCGCCGTCTGCGCGTAAAGCGCTGAAAAACGGCATGATGCAGGCCAGCGATATCGACCTGTGGGAACTGAACGAAGCCTTTGCCTCGGTGGTTCTGCTGTTTATGAAAGATATGAATATTGACCACAGCAAAATCAACGTAAATGGCGGTGCCATTGCCATGGGCCATCCGCTGGGGGCAACCGGTGCCATGATTCTCGGTACTGTGCTGGATGAACTGGAGCGTCGCGACCTGAACACCGCATTAATCAACCTGTGCGTGGGCGGTGGTATGGGGACTGCCACCATTATCGAACGGGTTTAAAAAGCTACCTGCCTCGATAACGCTTTCAGCGTTTTCAGCAGCGCAGGCTTTGAAAGATTAAAGGATATGTTATGACTACATTTACGCATGAAATCGACGCTCAGGGTATTGCGGTTTTAACCTGGGACGATCAGAACGGGCCGGTAAACTCACTGGCACAGAGTGCGGTAATCGCACTGAACGAAGCACTGGAAAGCCTGTTGGCTAACGATGCGGTAAAAGGCATTGTATTAACCTCAGGTAAATCCGATTTTGTTGTCGGCGCGAATTTAAAAGAAATTCAGACCATGCCGCAAAATGCCGAAACCATTATCGGTTTTGTGCGCAGCCTGCATCAGATTATGCGCCGTATGGAGCAGGGCGGTAAGCCGATTGTGGCTGCATTAAACGGTACTGCACTGGGTGGCGGTATGGAAATCGCGCTGGCCTGTCATCACCGTATTGCCGCCGATAATCCGAAAGCCGTGTTCGGTTTTCCGGAAGTGAATCTGGGTCTGCTGCCGGGTGGCGGTGGTACTCAGCGTCTGGCGCGTATGCTGGGTATTCAGGCAGCGATGCCGTGGTTGCTGCAGGCGACTCAGGCGAAAGCGAAAGAAGCCAAAGCTGCTGGTCTGATTAACGATGTGGTTGCCGCAGAAGAACTGATTGCAGCGGCCAAACAATGGCTGCTGGATAATCCGAAAGCCTGTGTACAGCCGTGGGATGAGAAGAAATTTAAATTACCGGGTGGCGAAGTACAGTCACCAAAGGTAGCGCAGGTATTTATGGGCGCGGAAGCCATGCTGCGCAAGAAAACCATGGGTAATTACCTCGCACCACAGCGTATTCTGCAGGCCTTGTTTGAAGGCTGTCAGCTGCCGATTGATCAGGCACTGGATGTTGAAGCGCGTTACTTTACCGAGCTGCTGCTGTCTGATCAGGCAAAAGCCATGATCCGCACCTTCTTTGTGGCGCTGCAGGATGCCAATAAACTGAAAAACCGCCCGCAAGGCGTGGAGAAAAAACAGTTTAAAAAAGTCGGTATTTTAGGTGCCGGTATGATGGGTGCCGGTATTGCCTATTCTTCCGCCATGAGCGGTATGGAAGTGGTGCTGCTGGATACCGCGCAGGAATCCGCCGATAAAGGCAAAAGCTATTCCGAAGGCCTGCTGAAAAAACGTGTATCACGCGGCAAAATGGCGCAGGAAAAAGCCGATGCCACACTGGCACGCATTCTCGCCACCACCGACTATAACGACCTTAAAGGTTGTGATCTGGTGATCGAAGCGGTATTCGAAGACCGCAATATTAAAGCCGACGTTACCGCCAAAGCCGAAGCCGTGCTGGGTGATGATGCTATTTTTGCTTCCAACACCTCGACCCTGCCGATTACCGGTCTGGCCGAAGCCAGCAAACGCCCTGAGCAGTTTATTGGTCTGCACTTTTTCTCACCGGTCGACAAAATGCCGCTGGTGGAAATTATTATGGGCGAAAAAACCTCGCAGCATACCCTGGCCTGGGCGCTGGATTATGTGCAGCAACTGAAGAAAACCCCGATTACCGTTAACGACAGCCGTGGTTTCTACACCTCGCGTGTATTTAAAACCTATGTGCTCGAAGGTATGGCACTGCTGAAAGAAGGCGTATCACCGGCGCTGATCGAAAACGTAGGCAAACTGGCCGGTATGCCGGTTGGCCCGCTGGCGCTGAGCGACGAAGTTACGCTGGAACTGATGGACCGCATTGGCCGCCAGACCCAGAAAGACCTGGGCGATGCCTATGTATCGCACCCGGCTGACGAAGTGGTGCAGTACATGGTGCACGAAGCCAAACGCATTGGTAAAAAAGCCGGTGTCGGTTTCTATGATTACCCCGCAGACCCCCAAGGCAAAAAATCCCTGTGGAGCGGACTGGCCGAGCGCTTCCCGCTGGCGGCAGAACAGCCATCGGTGGAATACGTAAAACAGCGTCTGCTGTACGCACAGGCGGTAGAAACCCTGCACTGTGTGGCCGAAGGTGTGATTACCCGCGCCCATGAAGTCGATATCGGCTCCATTTTTGGCTGGGGCTTTGCGCCACAGACCGGCGGCGTAATCTCCTTTGTAGAAACCATGGAAGGCATCGATACCTTTATCGCCAATGCCGACCAGCTGGCCGCCAACGTTGGCGACCGCTACAAAATCCCGGGAATGCTGCGGGAGATGGCAGCTGAAGGAAAATCCTTCTACGCCTGAGATGGTTTGAAAGAAGTGTGAAATAAAAAAGCCTGCCGGGAAACCGGCAGGCTTTTTTATTTCACTATATTTGGTAGCTTTTTACCTTCAATTACCAGTTGTCTTTATTTAAAGCAAAATATACTTTCGAAAATTCTCGGATCTTATTATTCTTGACTTTCTATCATTAGTTCCAGAATACATCGCGTGGTAAAATTTTCCGTGGTCTGTGTCTTTTTTTCCTTTACTGCTCATCACAATGGCGTCAAAGGAGTTCAGTCGATCGGCTATGTCATCGGGGATGTCGCTGGCCCAACAAAGCTCTACCACCAAGGTAAAGAAACAGGATTTTCTAAACCAAATTGAATCCAATTCAAGGCCTAGATTTTTAATTATCGACATTGAGTTTAATATTTTCGACTTTGTGCGATGAGAGTTTTTATATTCTTCATTGAACTCAGCAACGCATTTCTCAACCTCATTGTCTCTTGGGAAATAACCATCACGCTCTATGGTGGACATGACTTGAAGAAAGAAATGAATATCTGCCATGCGTGTGAATTCAGATTCATAAAATACACCAAAATCTTCAAGGGCGACTTCTTCTGCAAGTTCCTTTGCTATTTTTATGAATTGACCATCATAAATTGCATTGTGTATTTCGATATCTTCAAGTTTAAATTTTGTTAAATTGATTCTTCTGAATATTTCTCGGACAAGTTCATCTTCAACCTTTCCGATATCGCGAACTACAACTTGATAAGATAGAAAATCTTCTCTTTGGCTATCATCTAAAGATTCAAATGCAGGGATTAGTTTCAATTCTTTCCGGAAGTCATGCTCTATGTAGTTTTTTATTGTCGTTAGACGCTGTTGACCATCGATCACTTTCTGGGAGGTTCTAAGTTTTTTCGTGTCGGTCTCACCCTAGCATACATATATTTCTGGAAATGGGTATCCATTCAGTATGGTGTCCAGAAATTGCTCTTGATGTTCTTGAGTCCAAACGAACTTTCGCTGAAAATCTGGTGATAGTTGTAGTCGACCTCCATCTATTTTTTCATAAATGTCAGCGATGGTAGGATTTGTGACGGATGGTTTAATTTGATGCGTCATCGTGTGGCTCCATTGGCTTCCGCCTTTTTAATTTCTTTACACCCGAAAGAGTGTATCTTTCCAGATGGTCGTAGCTTTTGAATACACCTGCATTTACTTGGTAGTTCCCGACTTCAGATTTTCCATTTGAAATGCTTCTGAAAAAATTAAACCAATCATCCTTAAAAGTACTCATTTGAAAAGATATTGGTAGTTTATCTGGTCTGATCCATCCAAGTGCAACATACTCAAGAAATTCGTGATATGTTTTTAGTTCTCGCTCTCTAACTACGGCACGATTGTCACGAAACTGCATTTGATAATTTGCTATGTCAAGCATTATTGACTCAAAGAGTTTTGGGGATACAAGTGCTACATCAATGTCAGAGTCAAAATCGAACATCTTTTTTTTAAATGGGCTAAATCCAAGTTTTCCCGATCCAGTTATGAATATCTCGTAGAATGGGATGCTGAATTTATCGCCAATTTTCTTACGAAATTCATAGTACTCTTCGTCTCTGGAGTTGAATACATGAGGGGTTCCATGAAGAAAATGTTTTCTAAAAAAATCCAAAATTCCTTCATCGGAGGAGATGGCTTGCAACGACAAGTTGAACTCACCGATATCCATTAATACTCCTTGTATACAATATGCCTTTTCTATACCACTAACAGCACATTAGTAGAAGTGGCATGTAATACGTCTTGGGTGATCATTCTAACCCATGGTCTTGATTGTGAAAATCGTCGTCATTTTCTTTTCAGATGATTAACGCTTATGCACATATTCTGATCATCGTTTTTTAAGCTGTGAGGGAAGTTCTTTGACGGTATATACGTCGATGATGTGCGGCATCCCTGCTTTGGTTCGAGAGTACTGAAATTCGGGGGATGATTCAATAATTGATAAAACTGGTTACAAGTGGCAAATGGCGACAGGTATTGCTTTGGCTCTTCCTGATAATGAAAGCGGTGGTCTGGTGGGCAGTGCCCACCCTACCTATCGGCATTTCAGCCTGAACTTATGTTTATCTGCTGTCGCGGATAAGATCCGCTCCTACAGTGCGGTGTTTTTATAAGTGCTGTATTGCGAGGAGTCGCAGCGACGCGGAAATCTCTTTAAATGGCTGTCGATAGCTTAGGTAGATTGCTTCGCATGATGGTGGTGGTTACGGTGTTAGCGCGGCTGAAGCCGCTCCCACAACAGAAAGCTGTTCCTGCAGTCTCGCGGGCATGGCCCGCTCCTACAATTCGGCGTTTGTTTTATATACGGTTTTGCGTCTGAGTTTCTGCGTCTGCAGTTCACGGTATCGCGGATAAAATCCGCTCCCACAGTTGGGCGTTTGCTTTTATATAAGGCCTTGCGTGATTGATGGTTTGTGCGCCTGCAGGACGCCGGTTTGAATAATGCTGCGCCGGTACGTCCCGGCATGGATGCCGGGCGAGCGAATAGGGCCATGGACGGCCCATTATTCGCGCTACCGCGACCGCAGGATTATTCAGGGCGGATGAAGTCCTGCACAGCGCGAAGCGGGGAGTTTGCCCGACCGGCGTGAGGGGTGAGACCCCTCAAAGAGGTCATAGGGCCGGGCGGCAGCCTAAAAAGCCAGCCCGCCCAGCGGCCACAAAACAAACCAGCTATCGCGGCTGAAAGCCGCTCCCACAGGTCCCGGCTTTATCGCGAACAGAAGAAATCATTGGGCCGGGCGGCAGCCCAAAAAGCCAGCCCGCCCAGCGGCTGCAACTCGGAGCGCAATTCTTTCCTGAACCAACAAAGCGGCAGGCGCTACTACGCAGAGCGTAGTAGTGAGCTGCGCTCTGTAAGAAACCTCGCCTCCACACGACTACCGGGTTATCTCAAAAAAAGGATAACGCTATGAACCGCTTTCTCACGACTTCATTTTCTGCAGCACTTCTGGCATTGGCTCTGTCGGGCTGTGGCGGTAACGACTCTGATTCTTCAGATAATGATCCGCAGGGTCAGGGTGAGGTGCAGTACAAACTGACCTTTACCACATTGTGGAATGCAGAGGATTTTCCACAGGGCTTTCCATCCAATCCGCATTTTTCGCCTTTGGTTGGCGCCACTCATAATGAGCAAACGGTGATCTGGCGACCGCTGGATCAGCAATCAACCGCAGGTATTGAGCAGGTTGCAGAAACCGGTGGTACTTCGCTGTTCCGGGCTGAGTTACAGGAGCGTAAAACCCAGGGCTATGTGCAGAATATTCTGCTGGCCGGTGGTGGTGTGGGCAGTCCGGGCGAAACCGTGCTGCGCTTCCGTGCCAGTGAGCAATTTCCGCTGTTGTCGATTATCAGCATGATTGCACCGAGCCCGGATTGGTTTGTCGGCCTGCGTGATGTGAATCTGCGTGAGGGTGGTGAGTGGCTGGAGTCGGCGACATTTAATCTGGCGCTGTACGATGCCGGTACCGATCTTGGTGTTGCCTTTACCAGTGCCGACAGTGACGGTGGCGACGGCATTATCCGTCTGTTAAGCAGTGATGTCAGCGATACCGATTTTAATAACGGCGTACATCGTAGCAGCGGTTTATATGTCGCGACTATGCAGTTGCAGCGAGAGTAATAACAGTGCTGTTACCGTATTTATTCGCATAAGCATAAAGGGAAGCGGTTTTTCATAAGTGAAATATTTATTCTGAAAAACCGCTTTGCGTCTGAATAAACGGATATTTGCTTATTCAGGTTGCGGATAAGATCCGCTTCTACCATTCGGCGTTTGTTTTTATATCCTGCGTTGCGTTTGAATACTTGCATCAGCAGTTCGCGCCTGAAAGGTCGTATCGGTAAGGCGCCCATCAACCCGGCAAACCATCCAGTTTGGCCACATCCTCTAAATCGTGATCCCAGTCGGCCTTACTGGCCATAAATAAATGCGCATTGGGGCGCATGCTCAGGCTGTTATCCAGACTGCCGGCGGGCACCACCAGTAACTGGCCGTCCATCTGCTGGGTGGGCAGGGCAGAGCCACATTCGCGGCAAAAGCTTTTGCAATGGCGGCTGTCGGGCAGGTTAAACACCTTTACCTGTTCTGCGCCGCGCTCCCACTTCAGGGTGGCACTGGTGGAAAACAGGTTGGCGGCATGGGCCGAGCCGGTGTCTTTCTGGCAGTGCTGGCAGTGGCACAGGAAAAAACTCTGGAAATCGCCGTTTACGGTAAATTGCACGGCGCCGCACAGGCAGGAGCCTTTATAAGATGTGGTCATGGTTATCCTCCTTACCAGGGCCTGTCGACACTAATTAAACAGGCCTGTTATTGGCTAAAAATATCTCAAACAAGGCGCTGAGAGTGTGGGATGTTCAGCACATCCCTGTGCCTCACCCCTTCGGGTTGGCACGCCAATCTGTTCCAGACAGATTGGTAACGGGTTAAGCGAACGAACAGCAACGCA
>NZ_JAJAEL010000006.1:129864-269517 GCF_020447205.1 Thalassolituus alkanivorans | reverse complement strand
TTCGGGCTGAGGCCAGTTTTCCTCATTAACTTCGTCGTTCGTCATTCATTTAGCCCGCTAATATCACTCCTCTCTCCTTGTTCTGAGAAAAACTGGCTATCAGCAGGCCGGATTTACTTAGTGTCGACAGGCCCTAGCTGCTGACCAGACTATCAGAATCCCTGATGCTGGTAAGCCTTGTAGTCGGAGGCATTTGGTGGATTGGCGGCAACATGGGCGCTGGTTTCGGCCAGGCTGTTGAAAAAGTCCTGCAGGCTGCGCTGGCGTTTTACCTTCTCAAACACGGCGCGGATTTCGAGCGATTGCAGTGAGAAATAATGCAGCCACTGCTTTAAGCGGTCGGTCTGGGCTTTTTCCGGCAGGTGCGCGAGGCAGGGAATTAATGCCTGCATCATCTCCAGATGCTGCTGCCAGTGGTGGGCGTTGTGACTGAGTAAGCCATGGTCGGCTTTAATCTGCAGCGCTAAATCGGGCACGGCGACCAAACCACGGCCAATCATAATAAGGTCGGAGTGGCTTTCGGCCATGCACTGACGCGCCTGCTGTGGCGTCCAGATCTCACCATTGGCAATCACCGGGATGTCGGTTGTTTCTTTTATTCGTGCAATCCAGTCCCAGTAGGCCGGTGGTTTATAGCCTTCGGTTTTGGTGCGGGCGTGAACAGTCAGCCACTGTATGCCGCCGGAGGTCAGTGCACAGGCGTTGTCCAGCGCCAGTTCTTTATCGGCAAAACCGAGGCGCATTTTCGCGCTGACCGGAATATGCGTGGGCACGGCCGCGCGTACGGCGCTGGTAATGCGTGCGAGTAAATCCGGGTATTGCAGCAGTACGGCGCCGCCCTGGCTTTTGTTCACGGTTTTGGCCGGGCAGCCAAAATTCAGGTCGATGGCGGGGGCGCCCAGCATGGCGGCTTTGCGTGCGTTGGCGGCCATTAATTCCGGATCGGAGCCTAATAACTGCACATGCACCGGGGTGCCGGCGGGAGTTTTGCCACCATTGAGTAATTCCGGGCAATAGCGGCGGAATACTTTGGCCGGGTAAACCTGTTGGGTTACGCGGATAAACTCGGTCACGCAGTGGTCAATGCCGCCGACGCGGGTTAACAGGTCGCGCAGGTGGTGATCCATCAGCCCTTCCATCGGTGCGAGGGCAATATATGGACGGTCTGCGTGGGTGCTGAAAGGCAGTTGGCCTGTAAACATGGCGGCGGGTCTTGGTGATCGGGCCGGCATTATAGCGGTGGCGCTGTGGCAGCTCCAGCGTGGGGCCTTGCGGCAGATTATTTTCTGACCGGATGGTCAGCTCAGGCTGCACCAGATCTGGGCTTAAGTCTGGAGGGCTGCAATACCTGACGCGGGTCAGGATTGGGGGGGATCTGGTTGCGCTGGTATAGCCTTTTCAGTAATCTACGTCGGTTTTGCCGCCCAGCCCGGAAGGTGATTTTGTAGCCGTGTGGCGGGTGGGGAGCACAGAACCAATCATTCAAAGGAGCCCCTGATGTCAGAGCCTAGTCTCGTATCACAGGGTTTGGAGCTGATGATTTTCGGTATGGGCGTGGTATTCGTCTTCCTGACGATGCTGGTGTTCGTAACCGGATTCATGTCCAAGCTGGTAAATAAACTCGCGCCTGAGCAGGAAGTTGTCGCCGCCCCCGTGCGTGCCGCCAAGCCTCAGGGTGTGGACCCGCAATTGCTGAAAGTACTGTCAGCAGCGGTAAAAGAGCATCGCGCGCGCCAAAAGTAGCGAGCGATATAATAACAACCCAAACGTTTACAACGTTAACGGAAGAAAAGGCCATCACCCATGTCCGATTCTAAGAAAGCTTTAGGAATTACCGACGTCGTTCTGCGCGACGCCCATCAGTCCATTCTGGCTACCCGCATGCGCATTGATGACATGCTGCCAATCGCTGCAAAACTTGATCAGGTTGGTTACTGGTCTCTCGAATCCTGGGGCGGCGCTACGTTCGACTCCTGCATTCGTTTCCTCGGTGAAGATCCGTGGGACCGTATCCGCGAATTCAAAAAAGCCATGCCCAACACCAAGCACCAGATGCTGCTGCGTGGTCAGAATCTGCTGGGCTACCGCCACTACGCCGATGACGTGGTTGAAAAATTCGTTGAACGCGCTGCCACCAACGGTGTTGATGTATTCCGCGTATTCGACGCGATGAACGATCCGCGCAACCTGGAAACCGCGTTAAAAGCGGTTAAAAAACAGGGTAAACACGCGCAGGCCACTCTGTCTTACACCACCAGTCCGGTACATACACTGGAAGCCTGGGTAAGCCTGGCCAAGCAGATCGAAGATATGGGCGCAGACTCTATCGCCATTAAAGATATGGCCGGTGTGCTGACCCCTTATGCGGCTTTTGAACTGGTTTCCCGCTTAAAAGCACAAACCGACCTTGAAGTTCAGCTGCACGCTCACGCGACCGCTGGTCTGTCGGATATGACCATTCTGAAAGCCGTAGAAGCCGGTATTGACCGTGTGGATACCGCTATTTCTTCTATGTCCATGACTTACGGCCACACCGCTACTGAGTCTGTGGTGGCTGCTCTGGCAGGTACCGAGCGCGATACAGGTCTGGATCTGCTGCTGCTGGAAGAAATTGCTGCTTACTTCCGTAACGTACGTAAGAAATACGCCAAGTTTGAAGGCGCCCTGAAAGGCACCGACAGCCGCATTCTGGTGGCTCAGGTTCCTGGCGGCATGCTGACCAACATGGAAAACCAGCTGCGCGAGCAGGGTGCTTCTGACAAGTTTGATGAAGTACTGAAAGAGATCCCGCGTGTGCGTGAAGATCTGGGCTTTATCCCACTGGTTACTCCTACCTCTCAGATCGTGGGTACCCAGGCGGTGCTGAACGTACTGAGCGGCGAGCGTTATAAGTCTATCTCGAAAGAAACCCAGGGCATCCTGAAAGGCGAATACGGTGCAGCCCCTGCGCCAATGAACGCCGAACTGCAGGCCCGTGTTCTGGATGGCGCTGAAGTGATTACCTGCCGTCCGGCAGACCTGCTCGAAAACGAGCTGGACAAAGTGATTGCCGACGTTGAAAAACTGGCGGCCGAAAAAGGCTTCAAGCTGGCTGCTGACAAGATCGACGACGCCCTGACCTTCGCTATGTTCCCGCAGGTTGCGCCTAAGTTCCTGGCCAACCGTGGCAACCCGGATGCCTTTGAACCGGCTCCGAAAGGCGACGCTGAAGATACCTTCACCATCACCGTCGATGGCAACGAATACGTTGTTAAAGTCGATGAGGGCGGCGATGTCACTCAGCTGGCGGCTGTTAACGGCGCACCAACTTCACTGGGTGGTGCTGCACCAGCCGCTGGTGCTGCTCCGGTTGCAGCCGGTGGCGGTGATCCGGTGGGTTCTCCACTGGCGGGTAACATTTTCAAAGTGATGGTTCAGCCTGGTGATCAGGTTGCTGAAGGTGATCTGGTGATCATCCTTGAAGCCATGAAAATGGAAACCGAAATCCGTGCACCGAAGGCAGGCACCATTGGCAGCGTAAGCGCTAAAGAAGGCAGCGCTGTCAAAGTGGGCGACACTCTGTACACAATCGGGTAAGGAGCTGTCATGCATAGTCTGATTAACCTGTGGCACGATACAGGGCTTTATCATATCGAGCTGGGCCAGGTCATTATGATGCTGGTTGGCTTCGTTATGTTATTCCTGGCCATTAAGAAAGGCTTTGAGCCTTTGCTGCTGCTGCCGATTGCCGTTGGTACGCTGATGGTAAACATTCCGGGTGCGGGTATGGGCTGGTCTGCAGCCGAAGCCGCTATCCGTGGTGGTGATGCGGCGCTGCTGGCGCAATTCCGCGAGCTGTTTGGCCTGGCGGCAAATGCCGACATCGGCGCGATGCTGGAGGCTTATCACCACGCTGGTGTGGCCGAATACAACAAAGCGCTGAGCATGGGCGCGGCGGCCGGTTTTGAACACGGCATGCTGTACACCTTCTATAAGGTCACTATTGCCAGTGGTGTTGCACCGCTGCTGATCTTTATGGGTGTGGGCGCGATGACTGACTTCGGTCCGTTACTGGCCAACCCTAAAACCTTGCTGCTCGGCGCTGCCGCACAGTTTGGTATTTTCGGTACGCTGTTCGGTGCCGTGTGGATGACCGATATCGGCCTGATGGACTTCACCATGCAGCAGGCGGCGGCGATTGGCATCATCGGTGGTGCTGACGGCCCGACCTCGATCTTTATTGCTTCGAAGCTGGCGCCTGAACTGCTGGGTGCAATTGCGGTTGCGGCGTACTCTTACATGGCACTGGTGCCGCTGATTCAGCCACCAATCATGCGGGCGCTGACTTCAGAGAGCGAGCGTAAGATTGCCATGAGCCAGCTGCGTACTGTGAGCAAAGCCGAGAAGATTATCTTCCCGATTGCGGTACTGGTTCTGGTGGCACTGTTGCTGCCTTCTGCAGCACCGCTGCTGGGTATGTTCTGCTTCGGTAACCTGATGAAAGAATCCGGTGTGGTTGAGCGTCTGAGCGATACTTCGCAAAACGCGCTGATCAACATTGTGACCATCTTCCTCGGTCTGTCTGTTGGTTATAAAATGAGTGCCGACGCCTTCCTGAATGGCAGCACGCTGGCCATTATTGCGCTGGGTCTGGTGGCTTTCTGTGTGGGTACTGCGGCTGGTGTTCTGATGGCCAAACTGATGAACAAGCTGAGCAAAGAACCGATCAACCCGCTGATTGGTTCTGCTGGTGTATCGGCTGTACCAATGGCCGCCCGCGTATCCAATAAAGTGGGTCTGGAATCCAACCCGCAGAACTTCCTGCTGATGCACGCAATGGGCCCGAACGTGGCTGGTGTTATCGGTTCGGCGGTGGCTGCCGGGGTGATGATTTCCTACTTCGGCTAAGCATTATTGCGGGCTTTGCCCGCCATATGCAGCCAATAAAAAACGGCGTCTGTGCTACACAGATGCCGTTTTTTTTATGCCTGTTTTTTATGCCTGTTTTTTTATGAACGGGTTTAACGGGTATTTATACCGTTGCCGTGCGGGTGCCAATGCTCAGATAAAACGCCTGCAGTGCATTGCGCAGACGTTCGGCCAGATCCGGCCGGGCAACAATGCCGCTGCTGTCTAGGTCGCTGCCCAGTAATGGCACGGCCAGACAGGCCTCCTCAGCCAGATGACCCGACATGGTGGTAATGACTTCACGCAGGGCTGCCTGTGCGTGGGAAGCGCGTGGCGAGGTATTCACCAGCATCACCGGCATATCGACAAATTCAGGGCCGCTGACCAGCCAGTCGAGTGCGTTTTTTAATACGCCGCTGATGCCGTGGGCATACTCGGGGCTGGCAATAATAAAACCATCGGCTTGTGCCGTTGCCTGTTTAAAAGCATCCACAGCTGCAATGCCGCTGTCTTCAAGGTCGGGATTAAACAGCGGTAAATCAGCTATCATGTCGGCGCTAACAATCTGAATATGCGCCGGTGCCAGTTGTTGTAAGGCTTCAATCACCGCGCGGTTATAGGATTGCCGGCGCAGGCTGCCACACAGCGCCAGCAGCTGAATAGTATGCATCAGATAACTCCTTGTTCTGGTGCCGACAGTATATCGAAGCTCATGCCTGAGTCAGGTCTTTAAATTCTGATGATTTAACATTATTCAGCCATAAAAAAACGGCGTCTGTGTTTGCACAGACGCCGTTTTTTATTCCTGCTGGCTGAAGCTGAAATTACTTCAGCTTCAGCGTGCTCAGCGTATGTTCGCGGATGCTGTTAAGCAGGCCTTCGTTGGTTTTCAGATCTTCGCCATAGGACGGAATAATCTCTTTTAACCGGGCTTTCCACTCACTCTGCATTTTGTCTTTAAAGCAGCGTTCCAGTACTTCGATCATCGCCTGTACCGATACCGATGCCCCCGGAGAAGCACCCAGCAGAGCGGCTAAGCTGCCGTCTTTGGCGGCGACCAGTTCGGTGCCGAATTCCAGTTTGCCGCGGCCTTCTGCATCTTTCTTGATGACCTGTACCCGCTGACCGGCTTCGGCCAGGGTCCAGTCTTCATCTTTGCAGCTCGGGAAGTAACCACGCAGGGTTGCTACGCGGTCTTCGTGTGACTGCATCACTTCGCTGATCAGGTATTTGGTCAGATCCATGTTGTTAATGCCAACCGACATCATCGGCAACAGGTTGCTGATGCTGACCGATTTCAGCAGGTCGAGCTTGGAGCCTGCTTTCAGGAACTTGGTGGTAAAACCGGCATAAGGTCCGAACAGCAGGGCAGGCTCGCCATTGATGATGCGGGTATCCAGATGCGGTACCGACATCGGGGGCGCACCAATAGCGGCTTTACCATACACTTTGGCGTGGTGTTGGCTGACGATGGCCGGGTCTTTACACACCAGCCACTGGCCGGAAACCGGGAAGCCGCCATAGCCGTTGGCTTCGTCAATACCGGACGCCTGCAGCAGTGGCAGAGCGCCACCGCCGGCACCGAGGAAGACGAATTTGGCATTAATTGTTGAAGCTTTGCCGCTCTTGCGGTCATTAACGCGGACAAACCAGCTGCCGTCGTGGGAATGGTCAAAATCATCCACTTCATGGTTCAGCAGCAGGGTGAAGCTTTCTTTTTCCTGCAGGCGTTTTACCAGATTGCGGGTCAGTGAGCCGAAGTCGACATCGGCGCCGTGCAGCACACGGGTAGCCGCCACTTTTTCGGCCGGATCGCGTCCGTCCATCACCAGTGGCATCCACTCACGCAGCACGGCCGGGTCTTCGCTGTATTCCATCTCTTTAAACAGATGGTGAGCGCTCATTTTGGCATGACGCTGACGCAAGAAAGCAACGTTGTCTTCGCCCCAGACAAAGCTCATATGAGGTGTCGGGTTGATGAACTGGGTAGGTTCCGGCAATACGCCGTTTTCCACCATGTGCGCCCACAGCTGCAGCGACACTTCAAAGTTGGCGTTGATCACCAGCGCGCGGTCAATGGCAACGTTGCCCTGGGCATCTTCGGCGGTGTAGTTGAGTTCGCAGTAGCCTGCGTGACCGGTACCGGCGTTGTTCCAGCCGTCGGTACTTTCGTGAGCCACATGGTCCAGACGTTCGACCATGGTGATTTTGAGTGATGGGTCCAGTTTGGTAAGCAGGGTTCCCAGAGTAGCACTCATGACCCCGCCTCCGACGAGGAGCACATCGACCTTTTGTATAGTCATGGATTTCGCCTTTAAATCAGAAAATCAAAATCTGCGTGCATGCCAGACAACTGGCGTCCCCATGGGCATCGGCTGATAGCCTTATGGCCTGAACTCTGCCGGGACTTGTGGCCGGGGCAGCGGGGAAGGATAAATCGACGCTTTATACACAGCGCCCTAACGGCTTACAACCGCTAATGAGACAGCTACTACTAATGTATATTCCAGTCGCCGGGGCGCTAACTTTCAAGCGCTGCGCGGGTTTATCCCGTGACTTTCCGTACTGGCTGAGCACTGGTAGCAGGCATCGTCATGCACAAAATCAGTTACCAATCCGGCCATAGCTGGGTATGACGGTCACCGCCGGAGAAGCGGGCGGCAGAACAACGGATGGCGGGGTAAGGAGTGGCTGTGCCGGGGCCGGCTTCCGCTGACTGGCTGAAACAGATTGGTTGCCGCATAGGGCAAGGTGTTTCAGCAGGAATGTCAGTTTCCGGAAGACCTCGGTCTTACCACAAACACAGCGACGTTTAAGGCCGCGAAAAATACCGGAAACGGCCAGCATGGTCAAACCATTGATCCTGCAACAGGTTGTTCTTTTGTGCCAGATCAAGCGGGCATTTACGCCGCAGCAACTACACTGACAGAACATACATCAGTGCGGAGTCACTATGCTGCGGATAGCAATTAACGGGTTTGGCCGTATTGGCCGCAATGTTTTACGGGCGCTGTATCAGTCGGGTTTCCGCGAGCAGATACAGGTGGTGGCGATCAACGATCTGGGCGATGCCGAAACCTGTGCGCACCTGCTGGAGTTCGACTCGGTGCATGGGCATTTTAATGCGGATATCCGTCTCGAAGACGGCCTGCTGGCGCTGGGGGACGACGCCATTATTCTGCTGCGCGAAGCCGAACCGCTGAAGCTGCCCTGGGGCGAGCTGGATATCGACATCGTGCTGGAATGCTCAGGGCGTATGACCAGTGCGGTGAAATCCATGGCGCATCTGGATGCCGGTGCCGGCAAAGTGCTGATTTCAGCGCCGGCGGAAGATGTCGATGCCACGGTGGTGTTCGGCGTTAACGATAACGTGCTGCAGGCCAGCGACCGCATTGTCTCCAATGCTTCCTGCACCACCAACTGCCTGGCGCCGGTGGCGCGGGTACTGCACGAACAGTTCGGCATTGAAGAAGGCAGCATGACCACCATCCATGCCTACACCAACGATCAGCACCTGCTCGATCTGGGGCATGATGATCTGTATCGTGCGCGTGCGGCTGCATTGTCGATGATCCCAACCCGTACCGGTGCGGCCAAAGCCATTGGTCTGGTACTGCCGGGGCTGGATGGCAAAATTGCCGGTATGGCGGTGCGCGTGCCGACCGCTAATGTGTCGCTGGTGGATCTGGTGCTGCGCGTACACGACACGCCGTCGCGCGATGAAGTGAACGCGGTGATGCGCGCTGCCGCAGCGGCCAGCAGCGTACTGGATTATAACGACCGTGCGCTGGTGTCGGTCGACTTTAACGGCAATCCGGCATCCTCCATCTTTGATGCCAACCATACCCATGCACAGGGCCATCTGCTGCATGTGATGGCCTGGTACGACAATGAATGGGGCTTTGCCCACCGTATGCTGGATACCGCACTGGCGATGAGCCGCGCCTGAGTTATCCGCTGCCACGGCGGTTTCTGGCCTGTGCAGGCCCGTAATCGCCGCTGGCGTAACTTGCCCGCCTTAATCTTGACCCGCCGCAACCCCTCCTGCCTGCAGAAACGGCACACTGAACAGCCTAATTTCAGGACGAAGCTATGACCCTTGCCCGCGACCGCAAAACCGCCGATCGGCTTGTTGATGACCCCACTACTATGGCGGCCAGTCAGCTTGCTGTGGCCGAGATCCGCGCCCGGCTGCAGGCACCGGAAGAGGGTCTTAGCAGCAGCGAAGCCGCAACACGGTTACAGCAACTGGGCAGCAACAGTCTGCCGCAGGCGCGCGGGCGTTCGTGGTGGCAGCGCTTATGGGCACAGATCAGTAATCTGCTGATTCTGGTGCTGCTGTCGGCGGTGGTGATTACCGCGCTGCTTGGCCACACCCTCGACAGTGTGGTGATTCTGGCGGTGGTGATTTCCCAGGCGCTGATCGGGCTGGTACAGGAAGGCCGTGCAGAACAGGCGCTGGCGGCTATCCGCCATATGCTGGCACCGGCGGCCAGTGTGATCCGCGATGGTCACAGCCAGCGCATTGCTGCCGCCGATCTGGTGCCCGGCGATACGGTGCTGCTTGAACCCGGCGACCGGGTGCCGGCGGATATCCGTCTGGAACGTTGCCACAGTCTGAGTCTGGATGAGGCCATTCTGACCGGCGAATCGCTGGCGGTGGAAAAACAGCCAGAGGCTCTGGCCGCCGCCAGTGCGCTGGGCGATCAGACCAATATGGCCTTTTCCGGCACGCTGGTCGTACGCGGTACCGGCCGCGGCGTGGTGGTGGCCACCGGCAGCCGTTCAGAAATCGGCCGCATTTCAGGCTTATTGCAACAAACAACCGGCTTACAAACCCCGCTACTGGCACAGATGGATCGCTTTGCGCGGCTGATGGCGACGCTGGTGCTGGCCGGTGGCTTACTGATCTTGCTGCTTGGCCACTGGCTCAGCGGGCTGCCATTTGCCGATTTATTTATTGCCGTTGTCGGTCTGACGGTGGCGGCTATTCCGGAAGGGTTACCCGCCATTCTGTCGATTACCCTGGCCGTGGGGGTGCGGCGTATGGCCAAACGTCAGGCAGTGGTGCGGCGCATGCCGGCGATAGAAACCATTGGTGCGGTGTCGGTGATCTGTTCGGATAAAACCGGCACCCTGACACGCAACGAAATGATGGTGGCGGCCCTGGCCTGTGGCGCTCATTATCGTCAGGTGCGTGGTGATGGCTATGCGCTGGATGGCGGACTGGATAAACCCTTACCGGAAGCGCTGCAGACACCCCTGATGCTGGCGGCGGCACTGTGTAACGATGCCAGCCTGCAGGCCGCCGAAGGTGCGGTAAAAATTCACGGTGACCCGATGGAGGCCGCGTTACAGGTGCTGGTCCACCGGCTGGATGGTGACCCGGTGCGTCTGGCGCAGCACTGGCCACGGCGTGACGAAATTCCCTTTGATGCCGAATACCGCCTGATGGCGACGCTGAATCACAACCATCAGGGGCGGCATGTGCTGTGGGTAAAAGGCGCGCCGGAAGCGCTGCTGCAGCGTTGCCGCCAGCAGCTGGATGACGCCGGTAACAGCGTGGCTCTGCAAACCGGATACTGGCTTGAAATGATTGAGCGGCTGGCCGCCGATGGCCAGCGGGTACTGGCTCTGGCCTGCAAAGAATACAGCGGCAGTGAGCTGGAAATGTCCGACCTGAATGAGCTGCAGCTGATCGGTCTGGTCGGTTTAATGGACCCGCCACGCGCCGAAGCCATCGTCGCCGTGGCTGAATGCCATGCTGCCGGTATTGCGGTGAAAATGATCACCGGTGATCACGCGCTGACCGCCAGTGCCATTGCGGCAAGGCTGGGACTGAGTAACAGCGGTGAGGTACTGACCGGCAAACAACTGGACGAGCTGGATGATCAGGCGCTGCAGGATTGCGTCGGGCGGGTGAATGTTTATGCCCGCACCAGCCCGGAACATAAGCTGCGGCTGGTGCAGGCGCTGCAGAGCAGCACTGATCTTGGCAATGATCGCGGGAATGACCGTGGCAATCAGCGCGCTAATGATCAGGGCGGCGCCGTGGTGGCGATGACCGGCGATGGCGTGAACGATGCGCCGGCACTGAAAGCCGCCGACGTGGGCATTGCCATGGGACACAAAGGCTCGCAGGCGGCGCGTGAAGCCTCGGCGGTGGTGTTGCTGGACGACAACTTTGCCAGTCTGGTGGCCGCAGTTAAGGAAGGTCGCACGGTTTATCAGAACCTGAAAAAAGGCATCGCCTTTATGCTGCCGATTAATGGCGGTGAATCCATCAGTCTGGTGGTGGCGCTGTTGCTGGGGCATACCCTGCCGATTTCAGCGCTGCAGATTCTGTGGGTGAATATGATCAGCTCGGTGATTCTGGCCATGACCCTGGCGTTTGAACCGGCCTTACCCGGCATGATGCAGCAGCCACCCCGTGCCCGTTTCGAGCCTCTGCTCAGCCGGCGTCTTGCCTGGCAGGTACTGAAGGTGTCGTTGCTGTTTCTGGCCGGTATTTTTGCCGCCTGGCACTGGGGGATGGCGCATTCCGGCAGCGAAGCCTTTGCCAGTACCGTGGCGGTAAATGCGCTGGTGGCAATGGAGTTATTCTATCTGTTTGCGGTGCGTTACCCGCCGGGGCAGGCCATCAGCTTACAGGGGTTTAAAGGCACCCCGGTGATCTGGGCGGCCATTGCGGCGCTGATTGTGATGCAGTCTTTATTTAACTGGCTGCCGCTGTTTCAGCGTACCTTTAACAGCAGCGCGCCGGATATTGCAGCGCTGCTGGTGGCGGCGGGCTGTGGCATCGTACTGTTACTGATACTGCAGATGGAAGGCTGGGTGAGCAGGCGCTTTCAGGCCCGCTGATCTGATAACCGTAAAACGGTCTTCACTACCCCTAAGCGAGAGTCAGTTCTGCAATATTGGTTTTTATTCGTGCAATAATGCGCGCTTTCCATAAGTCGTTGTTTTCTTATGTTCAGTCGTTATTTTCCTTCATCTTCTGTCCGGTTTCCGGCTGTTATGGCTGTGTTTGCCCTTTCTCTGCCGGGGCTGACAGGTTGCGATAGTGACACTCGGGCCGATAAAACCCCGCAGGTAAAATCCGCTGCTGAACCGCGTCTGGGCTTCTCGGCCCTGCCACCGATTCCGCAACTGCATGAGCGTGCACTGGTTGAAGGACAGCTGGTACTGACGGCAACAACAGTCGACTGGTCTGGTTTTCGGGTGCAGTGGCTGTTTGATGATGAACCTGTGGGTGAGGCGGTAAGCGTTGCTGCTGACGGCCACTTCCGCCTGCCGCGACCAGTACAGGATGCTCCGGCCGGACTCTGGGCCGAAGCCTGGTCCGGCGCTTATCGTTTACGTGGTCGCCCGGACGAGCACGGGCAGTTGCAGCTCAGTGCACTGAGCACTGCCCGTGCGGCCCTCAGTAATGGCAGCCGTGCCGAACCGGCCAATCCACAGCTGGAACCGCTGCATAATATTCTGCATGCCGTCTTGCTGGAGGGGATCAGTGACGGTGCGGATACAGCGGCGGCTCATCCTGCCGGACCGCTGCTGACGCACTATCAGAGCAGCTGGCAACTGGCACAGGTGCTGGCGCGCAGCCCGGTACACCGTATTGGTTTTCAGCTGCGTCATCAGCAGGCACTGGCCGACAGTTTTGCCTTGCTGCATCAGCGGCCGGATTTTGGCCATGGTGATTTATCTGAACAACAACGTATGGTGCGCCTCGACCGCTGGGGCACCCCACTGCGCTGGCAGCACCGGCCGTATCAGGAGCAGGCCTGGGGCTGTGTCGATTACCTGCAGCTGGGACAGCGCTGGCTGGTCAGTGAAGAATCGGCCACCGCGCTGACTCTGAATGCGCTGCAGCAGCGTCTGGAGGCATTATCGCAGCAGCATTTCTGTGGCCAGGACCAGTGGCGTCTGCCGACGGTGAATGAATTACACAGCCTGATTAATCATGATAATGGCGGCTGGGCGTTTCCGCTCAGCCTGCCGTTTGCCGGCAGCGATATTTACTGGGTTCAGGATGAGCAGGGGCAGGCACAGATTTTTGATCTGCAGCGCAACAGGGTTATTTCTGATGGTAAGCAGGCGCACTGGCTGCCACTGGTGGTGAGAGGTGAGGAATATTCCATGCGCTCGCAGAACCGGCGCTCAGTCAGCAGTAACCGCTCGGATATGTTTATGGATTTCTCTGTGCTGCAGGCGTTGTATGGGGTTGCATTTCCCGGTGCAGATAACGATCAGCCGGCGTCTGACAAGGATCAGCAGACGGATGATGTCTGGCTGCAGGAATCCTGTTCCGAGTGTCACTCTGATCCGCAAACCGAACCGCAAACCGACCCTTAAAGCCGAAGCATGAATCCGGCTTAATCCGGTATCGGTTATATCAAAGCGCGCAGGTCAGATAAGCGGCTTCGCCATAGACGCTGATTCTGGCCTGCAGCTCCGGCTGCTGTGACAGCGGATGGCGGTTATGAAAACCATAACGCTGCCAGAACGGCACCGAATTCTGAATGGCAATCAGACTGGTCTGGGTAAAACACCGCGCTTTGGCAGTATTAAAAAATGCCTCCAGTAGTGGTGCGCTTAAACCCAGGCCGCGCGCGGAGGGATCAATGGCTAAATCATGCAGATACAAACAATCAGCCTCCGGTGGCACGATAAAATCATCGGCATCCAGCGCGGGTGGCTGTTCTGTGCGGATTGGCAGGGCAAATAAATAGGCCAGTAATTTTCCGTTTTCTTTTATCTCTGCATCACTATTGTTGCCCGCATCTTTAATAATGTCGTTTTTATCTTCAACAACAAAAGCACAGCCGGGTGCCTGCTGTAATTTATTAATAAAAGCTTCGGCTCTCTCAGGCTCGATGCTGGTGTAGCACAGCGCCTGAATGCGCAGAATTTCCGGAATATCGGTTATGAGAGCGGGGCGTAACGAAGACATAAAACAGCGCAGTGAATAAACAATCGGCCATGTTAGCGGATGGGGTATTTTTTGCCAGCGTATAAAACAGGTGTCAGATAATACAGCGAAAAATACATCACCTGGCTCCCACGCGGAGTATCACCTGGCTCCCACGCTCTGCGTGGTAGTCTTTACGGAATTGCATTCCCACGCGGAGCATGGGAACGAGTTATACGGAGCATGGAAACGAGCTACGCGGGGTATGGAAACGAATTAAAAAAAGACCTCAGCGGCAGGCCGCTGAGGTCTGTTTCTGTATTGTGCAAGATACAGGTATCAGAGAGTGATCAGTGCCAGTTCGGCATCCCGGTTCAGAACCGTCCACCAGGTATTTTCGCCGGCATCGTAGCCTACCAGTGGTTGACTGGCACATTCTGCCGGGCGGACCGGTGGCGTTTGCAGGTAGCTTTTCAGCCAACGGCCAGCGGTTACACAATTGCCGCTGGTCAGTGGTTGCCATTGGCTGGCTTTCAGGCTGGCAAGCTGAGCATTATCAGCGGTCAGATTTTCTGCCCCTTTAAATTCAACCGCGTAAGCGTCGGCAACAGCATCGCTGATATTCCAGTTGCGTGTTGCGCTGGCCGGCAGAACAACCGGTGTTTTGGCGGATGATGCATCGGTGGTCGAACCGGGCAGGCCTGCGTCTGTGAGGATATCTTTGGTTTCACCATAATCGCCCTGATAAACGCCGGTCTGGTTTTGCGTACCACTGACAATCAGAATATCGGACAGGGTATCAGCGGTTGCCGGTGTCCAACTCAGGGTTATATGCTCTTTCAGATCAATAGTGGTTTCCGGAATATCCAGCACATTATCAACGGTATTAGGAATAATCCGCTGTTCACCGTTCAGGTTAGGAGTCCAGCTCTCATGAAACTGATACATCCACTGATACGCCAGGCGGGTAAGATCGGTCAGCGTTTCTGCACGTGAAAAACCGGGCATATATTCCATATCCCGGCCACGGGTATCGGTACGGTTAAAGGTGTTATTCACACCACCGGCGAGGCGTGCCACAGAGCCGTCATCTGCCAGACAAATATCCGTGATGTAATCTGGCTGGAAAACCATTACCGAGCGGGTGCCATCAGGAATGCTGTTTGGATACACCACGGTTTCACAGCGGTTGCCGGTGCGGGTGAACTGATCATGCAATTGCCAGTCGGCGGTAAAGGCCTGATCGCTGTTATTGCTGGTGGCGGTATGTTCGGCAAAATATCCCTGATAATTAACCCGGTCGTTATCAAAATGCAGCAGCCCGGAATTTACGTCAAAGTGGGTTGAACCACCGCTTTTGGTCGCATTTTTCTGTGCAATAATCATCTGCACCAATTCACGTTCGCCATAGCGGAATTCGTAGCCTTTATAGGATGCATTGCCCGCCATGATCTGCGTGTAAGCGTTCATACGGTAATTACCGCCGGAAGGTGTTGAGCCGGACGGAAAAGTGGTTTGCGCTGTATCTTTGGCAATTAATGAGCGCTGATATTGATGCTCATGCCCTTGTACATAAATAACATCGTGTTGTGAAAACAACGCACGGATCTGATCAGCAACAGCATATACCCAGTCATCGTCTTTGGTGCCTTCAACAATCTGTTCGCGGGTGAGGCCGTACTTTGCACCAATCAGACCATCGTGGCTGGCAACAATCACGTGATCGACTTGCCCGGCGGTTTTTTCTAATGTTTCTTCAATCCAGTCGATAGCAATCGGCAGGTTGTAATAAGCAAGGCCGATAACCAGAACATTTTCGCGCACGACATAATAATTGATCCACTCGTAGCCTGGCATATGAACCGCATCTTCAGGAATATAATCCCGCATTGTTTCCACCCAGGCATGGGTGTAGCTGTAGTTCATTTCGTGATTACCCATAACCGGTAAAAACTCCATCCCCTGATCACGATAGGTTTTGGCTACGGATGTCCATTCCTGCCATTCAACGGCCGATCCTTTATCGGTCAGATCACCTAACGCAATAACCATATCAGCGCCTGCCGCTGACTGATGCTTTAATACTTCGCGCAATGGGTGCAGGGCTACATGAGCCTGGCCGGAGGCATCACTGCCACCCTGAGTGTCAGGCAGCAGGCCAATGGTAAAAGGTTGGTAGTGTTTTTCATCGACAACGACGGCGGTGGTGTCCGGTTTATTGGATGAATCGTCATTACAGCCAGTCAGCAAACTGCTGCCTATCAGCGCCAGCGGGATAAGTAAGTGGGGTGATTTCACAGGTGGACTCCTTCTTAATTGAAGGACGCATTGAGAGGCTTGTTTATTAATATGGCGTGACAGTTTTAATATAAACAAAATCTCAGCGAAATAATGTTTTCTTCAGGTTTCAAATGGTTTCAGAATGGCTTCGTTAATGGCTTGCTATTATTTTTAAGCAGATGTTTTTTTATTGAGTGGGTCGGTAGTATTTCAATCCGGTCATTAATGGCCGTTTTTTTACTGAAAATCACCTGATTGTTAAGGGTTGATGATGATATTAATAAAAAACATGCAAAATTCCGGAACAGTATTTTTCGCAGATTTTCTGCAATAAAACGCCGCAGTGCATATTACTGCAATATAACTTCAGGCGTATATTGGCGCATCCGTACGCTGAGTGGTTCGGCTTATGAATTATTTGCCTGCAACATACCTGTGAGCGCCTGCTTCAGTAAACGGGCCGCATAACCCGGGTTAGCTGCCGGGGCTGTGGTGGCCAGCTGGTAACTGCCCTCGATACTGGCGATCACAAAGGTGGCGATATCTGCCGTTTGTGACGGGCTAAGCGTTACGCCATTCTCTGCCGCCGCCTGCTGTAATAATTCGCTGAGCTGCTGGCTGTGCTGGCGGATAATCTGCTGATACAGCGCGCGCACTTCCTCAATACGCACAGCCTCTGCGCCAATAATGACCCAGGCGGTTACCGCCTCCGGGTTGCTGCCATCACCTAACGCCAGTGCGGCGTCGATATAGGCATCGAGCTGTTGTTGGGCATTCCCGGCGGCGTCTGCCAGCAGGGTAAAACGCTGCGCGGCCTGCTCGCTGATCTGATGAATCAGCGCAATCAGAATCTCCTGCTTGGTTTTGAAGTGATAATGAATCAGCCCCGGCGATAAGCCCGCCGCTTTGGCAATGCTCTGAATGGAGGCCTTTTCGTAGCCCTTGTCGGCCATGGCCTGCATCAGGCCGTTGACGATTTCCTGGCGGCGGTGCCCGGTATTGGAAGGTCTGGCCATGATGGGTCCCGGATAAGTATTTTGGTTATTCAACCAAAATACTTGACGACAGGGAAGTGGATAACCTATCTTTGACTTAAGTTGGTTGACCAACCAATTTATAGGATGTGACTGGCAGAGAGAAAGCGCCAGAGAGAACACGCCAGAGAAAATGGTAAGGAGAACAGCGATGCAACAACTCAGCGAGCAATGGCAGCAACAGGCGCAGCAGTGGGGGGCCGACAGTCGGGCCTGCCAGCAGGTGTTTAACCTGCTGCAGAGCAGCTACAGCGGCGCGCAGCGCTTCTACCACGGCATTGGCCATATCCGGCAGATGCTGGAGCTGGCGCAGCAACAGCGCGCGGCGATAGCAGACTGGCCGGCGTTCTTCTTTGCCATCTGGTTTCATGACCTGATTCAGCAGAACAAAGGCAATAACGAAGAGCTGAGTGCGGCACTGGCGCGTGAATATCTGCAGCCGCTGGCGGTTCCTGAAGCGGTGATCGCCAAAGCTGAACAACTGATTCTGGCAACCCGCACTCACCAGTATCAGACCGACAGCGAAGTACAGCTGTTTATGGATATCGACCTGTCGATACTGGCGGCGGAACCTGCGGTTTACCGTGCTTATGCCAGCCAGTGCCGCAAAGAGTATTTCCTGCCCGACTTTGTTTACCGCTTTGGCCGTCGCCGTTTTCTGCATGAGCTGTTAGAGCGTGAATGGATCTTCTCCAGCCCGTATTTCAGACAGCACAGCGAGCAGGTTGCCCGCGCCAATATTCACTGGGAACTGGAGGAATGGTTATGAGCCTTTTTAAAAAAATCAGCAACGGCTGGCAGCGCGCGGTTAATGGTAAAGCGGTGAGCGGGTCTGGTTTACAGGAGATAGTGCAGAAGAGTGCGCAGGAGAGCGTGCAGTTCAGCGACAGCGGTATGCATATAATCCAGGGCAATGGCCGCGAGCAGGATATTGCTTACCGCGACGTAGAACAGATCGACATTATCACCACTGACCAGGGCCCGTGGCAGGAAGATGTCTGGTGGTGTTTTTACCTGAGCAATGAAGAGACGCCGGTGTATTTACCGCAGGGCATTAAAGGAGAAGAGCAGATACTGCTCATGCTGGAAAAGCACTTTGCCGGAATCGATTTTCAGACCTTTATTATGGCTATGGGCTCGGCAGATAATGCGGTGTTTAATCTGTGGCGACGGGCGGAAGGCTGAAGGCGAATGGCTTATGGATGCGGGCTCATCTGGCTCCCATGCTCTGCGTGGTAGTCCTGGCTGGCTCAGTTGCATTCCCACGCGGAGCATGGGAACGAGTTACGGGCGGAAGGCTGAACATCTGGCTCCCACGCTCTGCGTGGGAGTCTTTGCTTACGGAGTTGCATTCCCACTCGGAGCATGGGAACGAGAAAAGCATTGATCAGCACAATAAGCTATAAACCGTAATGCACAATAAGCTGTAAATCGTAATACATAATAAGCTATAAATTACAATGCATGATAAGCTATAAACCGCAAAGCAGAATACGCTGACGGTGGTGTTATGAATGATGTATCGCAGAAGCTCGCAAACTCGTTAGAGCAGCTTAAAATCCTTCAGGATCAGGGCGTTACCGCTATCCGCTCGGCGCAGCTCAGCCGTGTCCACCGTGAGCGTCTGCTGAAATACGGCTTTATCAAAGAGGTGATCAAAGGCTGGTACATTCCCTCTGCGCCGGATGAGTCGCCCGGCGATACGACCTCCTGGTACACCTCATTCTGGGCGTTCTGTGCCGATTATCTCAACGAGCGACTCGGGAGTGACTGGTGCCTGTCGCCGGAACAATCCCTCAGCCTGCACATTGGCGACCGAACCGTGCCTGCCCAGTTGCTGGTGCGCTCGCCCAATGCCCGCAACCAACCAACCGGACTGCTGTACGGCACCTCGGTGTTTGATATGAAACTCGCCGTGCCGGAACCCGCAGACAGAGCAACTCTGGAAGGGTTAAACGTACACAGCCTGGCGTCGGCACTGGTGAACTGTGCACCGAAACATTTTGTCGCCCAGCCAGTGGTGGTGCAAACGGCTCTTTCTATGATCAGTGATGCCTCCGAACTGCTCAGCCTGTTGTTAAAGGGCGGCCACAGTACCGTCGCCGGACGGCTGGCCGGTGCGTTCCGCGCTATTGGCCGCGAGCAGATTGCCAGCAACATCGTTAAAGCGATGACTGCAGCGGACTACACCATTAACGAAGTGAATCCTTTTACAGAACAACCGCCACTGCAGTTTGGCCGGCGTGATACCTCGCCTCATGTAAACCGTTTACGCCTGCTGTGGGCGACGATGCGCGACGATGTGATTGCACATTTTCCTGCGCCGCTTAACACGCCGGTATCCGCTGCGGAGTATTTAACGGATGTCAGCGATAAATACGTCAGCGATGCCTATCACTCGTTATCCATCGAAGGCTACCGGGTAACGCCTGAACTCATTGAGCGTGTGCGCACCGGAGGCTGGAACCCGCAGCAGAACGACAACGACCGTCAACAGGTCGATGCACTGGCGGCCAAAGGTTACTGGGATGCGTTTCAGCAGGTAAAGCACGCGCTGGAACGGGTTCTGAACGGCGAGAATGCCGGTACTGTGTTGGAAGAAACACACGGTGACTGGTACCTGGCATTATTCGGCGCCAGCGTTGCCGCCGGTATTATTAACGCCACCGATCTGGCCGGATACCGTAATGGCCCGGTGTATATCCGCCGCTCGATGCACACACCGCCAACGCCGGATGCCGTGCGCGATATGCTGCCCGCCTTATTTGAGTTGCTGCAACACGAAGAACATCCGGCTGTGCGCATTGTGCTGGGGCACTTTTTCTTTGTGTATATTCACCCGTACTTCGATGGTAACGGCCGTATGGGCCGTTTTTTAATGAACCTGATGATGGCCGCCGGTGGCTACCCCTGGACCGTGGTGCCGGTAGAGCGCCGCACGGAATATATGGAAGCGCTGGAAGCCGCCAGCGTGCGGCAGGATATTGCGCCGTTTACCCGGTTTTTGGGTGTTTTGCTTGGGCTGAGCCTCTGAATAAGTAAAATCATCTGGCTCCCACGCTCTGCGTGGTAGCCCTTGCTGGCACCGTTGCGTTCCCACGCGGAGCGTGGGAACGAGAAATAATGTAAAGAGATACTGATGTATATACAGTGTATTTTTAAGTTCTTTTGAAAACTGGCACGCTTTACATTCGTGCTTGCTCGTTTTACCAGAGGGTAGTAACTTAACCGTCAAATAAATCAATAGCTTGCCCTCAGAGTTAAAAGAGGGGTTTACAAGCCGGGTGTAAAGTTAGCTGCACAGAAAACCAGAATTAACAGGCGTGCGCGTTTTTCTGGAAAGGATTTTTGAGTTATGGACGATTTCTCTGTCTGGTCAATACGTTACGCGGAGCTTCTCGAGAGAGCCTCCCGGAATTAATGCGCACGCACACTAATAAACTGTTAAGCATTTCAAGAAAGGGGTTAACCCATGGATAAGAAATTCATTTGCCTAGCTAACTCACGGAAAGTATCTGGTCGTTGCATAGCAGGTAAAGAGCTAATAAATGGGGAGTGTGGCGGATGGATTCGCCCTATCAGCGAGCGGGATAGTCATGAAATTTCCGAAGTTGATAGGCGCTATCAGGATGGAAGCACTGCACAAGTCTTTGACATTATTGGCTTAAGACTGAAAGGGAAATCAGACCACCCTGCTCAAATAGAAAACTATACAATCGACGACGGTTATTATTGGTCTAAAGAAGGTCAGTATACTGACTCTCTTGATCTTTTGTTGGATGCGCCTCATTCACTATGGCAGTCTGGACATTCAAGCTACAATGGTACCAATGACCGTATCCCTACAAGTGCAATAAATGTGGCAGGTCCATCGCTTTATTTTATTCGGCCTCAAAACCTAGAAATTGTTGTTCGTATTGAGGGCGCTGAATTTGGAAACGGTAAAAAGAAGGTGAGAGCATCGTTTTCATATGGTGGTGCTCATTACTTGATATCCATAACAGATCCTGAGGTTGAGCGAATTTATTTAGCTCAGGGCGAAGGGAAATATAGGCCTGTTGGGCAATGCTATATGACTGTTAGTTTGGGAGAAGCCTGGGAAGGCTACTACTACAAGCTGGCAGCCGGAATATTCGAGGTTCAGTAATGAAAGTATACTCTATCGGGTTTACGCAGAAGAAGGCTGAGAGCTTCTTTGGCCTTCTCCGTAATGAAGAGATCAAAACCTTGGTTGATGTCAGGCTTAACAACGTATCGCAATTGGCGGGTTTTGCAAAAAAAAATGATCTGATTTTTTTCCTAAAGGAGTTATGCGACATAGATTATGTCCACATTCCAGACTTGGCGCCTACGAAGAGCATTTTAGATCCGTATAAAAAAGGAGCAATGTCATGGGAAGAGTACGAGGACAGATTCATGAATCTCATGGCGCAAAGAAGAATTGAAAGTATCGACAAGGAAATCATTAAGGATGGATGTTTGCTGTGTAGCGAACATAAGCCACACCATTGCCACAGAAGGTTAGTTATTGAGTACTTAAATAGCATTTGGGATACTGATTTTGAAGTAAAGCATTTGGTCTGACTGTATGAATCTACTAATACTCTATCCAAGTTTGTTTTTGAGCTTTAGCAAGTTTGAGCGAAAGCTAGGAAATATATTGTCAGAAAAAGTACCGAAAAAGATTTTTTATTGCTCGGATTCAAATGGATTCATCGAAAGATATATAGGCAGTCACCTTTCCGGCGTGACTAAAGAAATCATTTCCGAGCTTGGATTTGAGCAGGTTACTCATGCTGTTATATTTGATGACGGAGAAGAATTCGTAGATGAATTATCTGGACTTAAGTTTAGGGGCGTGGTAGTTAGAAGAATAAAAATTAAGATCACTAGAGTTATAAATATCAAAAAAGATACGGAGTATAAAGGACTCACTTCGAATGAAAAGTACGAGTATATTGGGAGGGGCTCATATTGGGGCAACCCTTACTCAATGTATGAAGATGGTGATGATAGGGGCGAGGTTATAAGGAAGTTCAAGTACGATTTTGATTTTGAGAAATTTCCTAATAAAGATAAGTCTGAAGTATACAAGCTGGCTGGGAAAAGACTTGGTTGTTTTTGCAAGCCAGAGGCGTGTCACGGTGATGTGTTGGCAGACTTCCTTAATTCATGGGATGACGGGGAGTAGTGCTTAACAATCGGCTGCACAGCGACCGATTTTCCGCCTCTCCTCGGCTCCAAGTGAGCCGGGCGTTAAAAAGCCCGCAATTGCGGGCTTTTTATTTAACTCAAACTACGACAAAAATCAGTCCTCGTAATTCTCAATCGCCGGGCAAGAACAAATCAGGTTACGGTCGCCGTACACATCATCAATACGGCCAACGGTTGGCCAGAATTTATGGGCGCCGAGTTCTTTAGCCGGGTAAGCGGCCAGTTCGCGGCTGTACGGACGGTCCCATTCGCCGGCAATTACCGGTGCGGTGTGCGGGGCGTTTTTCAGCGGGTTGTTTTCCGCATCCAGTTCACCGCGCAGTACCGCGTCGATTTCACCTTTAATGCTGATCATGGCGTCGGCAAAGCGGTCGATTTCGGCTTTGGATTCCGATTCGGTCGGCTCGATCATAAAGGTGCCCGCAACCGGGAACGACATGGTCGGCGCGTGGAAACCGTAGTCCATTAAGCGCTTGGCGATATCCACTTCGGTAATGCCGCTTTCGGCTTTCAGCGGACGCAGGTCAACGATACATTCGTGCGCTACGCGGCCGTTCTGGCCGGAGTACAGAATCGGGTAGTGAGCCGACAGACGCTTGGCCAGGTAGTTGGCTTTCAGCAGTGCGTTCTGGGTCGCACGACGCAGGCCTTTGCCGCCCATCAGGGTGATGTACATCCAGCTGATGGTGAGAATGCTGGCGGAGCCGTATGGCGCAGCCGATACCGCACCATTGCCTTTGGCTTCGTTCTCCAGCGGGCGTACCGCGTGGTTGGCCACGAATGGCGCCAGGTGTTTGGCAACGCCGATAGGGCCCATGCCCGGGCCGCCGCCGCCGTGTGGAATAGCGAAGGTTTTGTGCAGGTTCATGTGCGATACATCGGCACCGATAAACGCCGGCTGGGTAATACCTACCTGTGCGTTCAGGTTGGCACCGTCCATATACACCTGGCCGCCGAGGCTGTGTACCAGATCGCAGATTTCACGCACGCCCTGTTCGTAAATGCCGTGGGTCGACGGGTAGGTCAGCATCAGGCACGACAGCTGGTCGCCGATTTCTTCGGCTTTTTTCTTCAGGTCGTCAAAGTCGACGTTACCTTCGTCATCGCAGTTGGTAACCACAACGCGCATCGAGGCCATTTGCGCCGACGCTGGGTTAGTACCGTGGGCAGAGCGCGGAATCAGACAGACGTTACGGTGACCTTCGCCACGGCTCTCGTGGTATTTCTTGATCGCCAGCAGACCGGCGTATTCGCCCTGCGCACCGGAGTTCGGTTGCATACAGATGGCGTCAAAACCGGTAACGGCTTTGAGGTAGTCGTCCAGCTCGGCAATCATCTGTTCGTAGCCAACGGTCTGTGACTTAGGCGCGAACGGGTGAATATTGGAGAACTCAGGCCAGGTGACCGGAATCATTTCGGTGGTGGCGTTCAGTTTCATGGTGCAGGAACCCAGCGTGATCATGCTGTGGTTCATGGCCAGGTCTTTCGACTCCAGACGCTTCATATAACGCAGCATTTCATGCTCGGTATGGTAGCGGCTGAAGGTCGGGTGGGTCAGGAAGGCGGTGTTACGTGCCTGACCGGCGTCGATGCTGTTGGAGCCGTTGGCAACAATCTGCGCATCCAGTGCGTACACGTCCAGACCATGACCTTCGCCAAGAATAATATCGAACAGTTCCTGAACGTCGGCGGCGGAGGTTTTCTCATGCAGGCTGACCCCCAGAGTGTTTGCTGCCATACCCAGAGCGGCATCGTCACGCAGGTTCACTTCACGCGCTTCGGCACGGGCCAGTACCGCGGCTTTGTCGCTGGCGTTAAAGGTCAGGGTGTCGAACCAATTGTTGTTGACCAGTTCAATGCCCTGAGCCTGCAGACCGGCTGCCAGAATATCGGTTAAACGGTGAATACGGCCGGCAATGGTCTTCAGACCCTGCGGGCCGTGGTAGACGGCGTAGAACGAGCTTAAGTTGGCCAGCAGCACTTGTGCAGTACAGATGTTGGAGTTGGCCTTCTCGCGGCGGATATGCTGTTCACGGGTCTGCAGTGCCATACGCAGCGCAGGCTTGCCCTGAGCGTCGATAGAAACACCGATAATACGGCCGGGAATATTCCGCTTGTAAGCATCGCGGGTGGCGAAGAACGCCGCGTGTGGGCCACCAAAGCCCATCGGCACACCGAAGTGCTGGGCGTTACCCAGAACGATGTCGGCACCCATTTCGCCCGGTGCTTTCAGCATCACCAGCGCCATCAGGTCGGTGGCCACGGCAGCCAGCGCGTCTTTGGCGTGCAGGGCGGTAATCACGTCGGTGAAGTCGCGTACGTCACCGTTTTTACCCGGATACTGGAACAGTGCGCCGAATACATCGGCGTCGGCAGCGGCATCCGCCGGGCCAACCAGTACGTCCCAGCCAAAGGCTTCGGCGCGGGTTTTCACCACGTCGATGGTCTGCGGCAGGCAGTTTTCATCAATGTAGAAAGTGTTGGATTTGTTTTTCTTCACCGAGCGCTTGGCCATGGCCATGGCTTCGGCAGCGGCGGTGCCTTCGTCCAGCAGCGAGGCGTTGGCCAGCTCCATGCCGGTAAAGTCGATCACCATTTGCTGGAAGTTCAGCAGGGCTTCGAGGCGGCCCTGGGCAATTTCCGGCTGGTAAGGGGTGTAGGCGGTGTACCAGCCCGGATTTTCCAGCACGTTGCGCAGAATCACCGGCGGAATAATGGTGTCGTGGTAACCCAGACCGATGTAGCTCTTAAAGATCTTATTTTTCGCCGCCAGCGACTTTAAATAATTCAGCGCATCGTATTCGCTTTTACCGTCGGCAATGTCGAGGAAAGGCGCGCGCAGAATATCAGCAGGCACGATTTCGGCACTCAGGGCTTCCAGCGAGTCGGCACCAACGGCAGCCAGCAGAGCGGCTTCTTCGTTGCTGTCCGGGCCTGCGCCATTGGAGGCAATGTGACGGCCGATAAAATTATCGCGTTGTTCCAGATCTTTAAGAGACAGTGTGGTCATGGGAGAACTCAAAAAAGTTAAGCTGGTGAGGCAGTGCTGCTAACGGTGTTAACAGCACGTCTTAACGGCACTTCTTAATCACTGCGCCTGCGCTGCGGCAGGCGCCAGTGGTGTCGTCTTACTCGCAGGCAGCCGCGTAAGCGTCGGCGTCGAGCAGGTTGTTCAGGTCGTCGGCGTTAGCCAGTTCCATTTTGAAGAACCAGGCGTTGCCGTACGGATCTTCGTTAACCATTTCCGGAGTATCAACCAGCGCGTCGTTAACGGCGATGATTTTACCGGCCAGTGGCGCGTAGATGTCGGAAGCGGCTTTCACCGATTCAACTACGGCGATGTCCTGCTCGGCTTCCACTTCGGCACCGACTTCAGGCAGTTCAACGAATACCACGTCACCCAGCTGAGCCTGGGCAAAATCGGTAATACCGATGGTTACGGTGCCGTCGGCTTCGAGACGGATCCACTCATGGGAAGTCACGTATTTCAGTTCGGCTGGGATATTGCTCATGTTGATCTCCACTCAAAAATAAAAAGCGTAAAACGAATTCGTTAAGGTATCAGAACTGCTGCTTGCCGTTACGGACGAATGGCAGCTTAACCACGCGTGCGGGCACTAATTTACCACGCATTTCCACCAGACACTTGTCTGCTGTGCCAACTGGTACGCGCGCCATGGCAATGGAATACTCCAGACTCGGGGAGAAGGTACCGGAGGTGATTTCACCTTCGCCAACGCCGTCAACCACAACCTTCTGGTGTGAACGCATCACGCCGCGCTCTTCGAGTACCAGGCCAACCTGCTTCAGCGCCTGCTGTGGGTTAGCTGCGCGCTCTGCTTTTTCGGCTTCCAGTGCGGCACGGCCGATAAAATCACGCTCTGCCGGTTCCCAGGCAATGGTCCAGCCCATGCCGGCCTGCAGTGGCGAAATGCTTTCGTCCATATCGTTGCCGTACAGATTCATACCGGCTTCCAGACGCAGGGTATCACGCGCGCCCAGACCGGCCGGAGCAACGCCGGCATCCAGCAGCTGCTGCCAGAATTCAGCCACTTCGGCTTCCGGCACCATAATTTCCAGACCGTCTTCACCGGTGTAACCGGTACGGGCGTAGAACCATTCGCCTTTGCCTTTGCCCTGGAAAATTTTCAGGCTGTCGATCAGTTCGGCGGCGTCGGCTTTTACCTGTTTTACCAGCTCAATGGCTTTCGGGCCCTGCACGGCAACCATGGCCAGTTCCGGGCGTTCGGTGAGGCTGACTTCAAAGCCTTTGCTCTGCCGTGACATCCACTCCAGATCTTTTTCGCGGGTGGAGCAGTTCACCACGGTGCGGTACCAGCCATCCATTTTGTAGACGATTAAGTCGTCGATCACACCGCCTTCGTTATTCAGCATGCCGGAGTACAGGGCTTTGCCGGTTTCCTGCAGCTTAGCGACATCGTTGGCCAGCAGTTTCTGCAGGTAGGCGGTGGCATCCGGGCCGCGCACATCGACGATGGTCATATGCGATACGTCGAACATACCGGCCTGCTCGCGCACAGCTTTGTGTTCCTGAATCTGCGAGCCGTAATGGATGGGCATATCCCAACCACCAAAGTCGACGATTTTGCCGTTGGCTTCGAGGTGCTTGGCGTACAGAGCGGTTTGCTTGGCCATGTTATGTCCTGCTGTAGTCAGTCGTGATGTGATCGTTTGCTGTCTTTATTCTGCCCCGCCTGCGCTCTGGCAGAGGGTGCTTTGTCTGCTGTAAAAGCGGACGAATGCTTTGTTTCAGATCGTAAAAAAGGGCGGCAGTATAGCGCCTAAAACGGACTTAGGCACCCTCCAATCTGTAAATAGCTGGACTATGGTTCCATTTTATAAATATTGGCCTGTTTAAGCCTGCGGGCCGCATGGCCGCTGGGTTGATGCTGTTACCTTAAATGGTGGAAATCTGACTGTTCAGTCAGAAAAAGGTATGGCACCGGGCAGGTTTTGCGGGATGTACTGAATCGCGCGCAGGGTCAGCTGCAGGTGTGTGCGCAGCATGTCGTCAAAGCCCAGCGGTTGTTCCTTGCGGGCAAACACGCCGTCGATGGTCAGCAGGGCAAAACCGTGGATCGACGACCAGCAGTTATTGGCCAGAATCATCGGCTCTGTGTTGAGGAATTCGCCGCGCTGCGCCCCTTCAGCCATCAGCTGCAGCAACACGTTAAAGGCACTGTGGGCGGATGTGCGTAGTTGCGGATATTGTTCGCGGTTGGTGATGCTGCTGCCGAAAATAAGACGGTACTTTTCCGGATTGGCAATGGCATAACGCAGGTAGGCCTCGCCGGCCCGCAGCAGGTTCTCGGCACTGCTCAGGCTGGGGTCTATACAGTCGCTGGTAATACCGCTGAGTTCATCGAAGGTCTGGCGTGCCAGTTCGACCAGCAGGCCATTTTTATCGGCAAAGTGGCGGTAGGGGGCGGTTTGTGAAACGCCGACCACCCGTGCCAGGGCGCGCAGGCTGAGATTCTCGGCGCCCTGTTCACGGATGCTGTCGACCGCTGCGCTCAGCAAAGCCTCACGCAGATTACCGTGGTGGTAGCTGGTGGTGGCGTTGTTCTGGTTTGAGGCGACGCTGGTCATCGGGAGATCCATAAAAGATTCCCGCTATTCAAACCAGTTACGCCTTAAGCGTCAACTTCACTGAGCTGTTTATTCTGTTCCGCCGGCGTGCCGCTGACGCTGCCGTTTTTCGCCAGATGCGCCTGGCTGGGAGAGTACCCACACCATTTTTTAAACGCTTTGGAGAAGTTTGCAACGCTGGAATAGCCCAGTTCAGCGGACAGTTGCGTGACGTTATAAACCCGTCGCTGCAGCCAGTCGCGGGCCTGAATCAGGCGCAGTTCGGACAGCAGCTTCTGGTAGTGCGTGCCACTGTCCTGCAGGCGCCGTTTACAGGTGCGTTCACTCAGGCTGAGCGCCTGTGACAGCTGCTCCAGTGATGGCGGTTCCGGCAGTTCAGCGCGCAGCAGATTGGCCGCTTTGCTGGCGACCAGCATGCTCGGTCGCGGTGGCAGTTCGCGCTGCAGTTGCGGCAGATTATGCGGGTCAGCCTCGTTGTGCAGCAGGCGTGTCGGCAGGCGGATGGCCAGGTACGGTGCGTTGAAATGAATCTTCAGCGGCACATAAGCGGCGTAACGCTGTGGTTGTTCGCAGCCTTGCGGCAGGAACAGCTGAATATCGCTGTGGCTGGTGGCGGTCAGTGGCAGGCAGGTGGCGTGCAGCCAGGCAACCAGTACATCCAGCACACTGGCCGGCAGTTGCTCGGCCACCGTCGGATTGGCGCGCCAGCGCAGCTCGATATGGCAGGTTTCGCCATCGTCTTCCTGATACAGACCAAACAGTCGCGTCAGCAGGTTGTCTTCACGCAGCAGTGCGCAGCCCTGCGCCAGAGTGTTAAACAGCGTTTCCTGATGCAGTGCCAGCGCCAGACCGTAGTCGAGTGCCAGATTCTGTTGCGGCAGCTGTTCCTGTGCCCAGTCGAGCAGGTTCAGGATCTGGCTGACCGCAACGCGGCTGCGGCTGTTAAACAATGCATCGGCCGGCAAATCCATTGGCGGCAGTTGCTGATTTTTAATGCCTTTGCTGGCCAACAGGCGCAGCAAAATATGCAGTGAGTTAGCAGTACAGTTTAAAGGGCCCATGGTGTGTCTTTTTTTTATGTGGTGAGAGTGCAGAACTGTACGGCAAAACAAACGTTTAACAATGTGTTATCTGGCAGACATCTACCCAGAAATGGCCTGTAACCACCCAAAGATTTTCCGGATGGGACATTTTTGTTGTGTTGACGATGCTCACATTGTCGTCATAGTATGTTTTCACTGTAAACATGCCGGTGTTGTTAATGCGCCCGGCGGTGTTCGTCGTGATCAATGGGTTTGCATAATTACAACAGGAGCGCCCTATGTTTTTTCTGCGTCTGCAAGGTCGTCATTCCGGCCGTTTTCTTTTTACCTTAATTGGCCTTTTTCTGGCCGGATCTGCTCTGGCACAACCGGCTTTACCGGTCGAAACCGTCAGTGTGCAATGGCAGGAATATGCCCGGCCGCTGCGTATCAGTGGTGTGCTGGAAAATAAGTCTGAACAGAATCTGGCGTTTAAAATCAATGGCCTGGTACGCCGCGTGGCGGTGGATGAAGGGCAGTGGGTAAAAGCCGGGCAGGTGCTGGCGGCCCTCGATCTGGAAGAAATCGACGCGCAGGTGGCCAAGGCTGAATCGGTGCTGGCCAATGCCGAGCGTAATCTGGCGCGTTTTCAGTCGCTGCAGGGGCTGGATGCCTTGTCGGTGGAGCAGTTACAGAGTGCCGAAACCCAGGTGGATGTTGCCCGCTCTGACCTGACCGTTGCGCGTTTTAATCAGCGCCATGCGGTTATCCGTGCACCGGCTGATGGCCGGGTGCTGAAGCGTTCGGTAGAAGCTAATGAAATGGTCAGCAATGGCAAGCCGGTGTTTCTGTTTGCCGCCCGCACCAGTGGCTGGGTGCTGCGTGCCGGAGTGACCGACAAAGATATCGTTCGTCTGCGTCTGCAGGATCACGCCGAAGTAACCTTTGATGCTTACCCCGGTGAAATATTTCAGGCGGAGCTGAGTGAGCTGGCCGGACGCGCCGATGCCAGTCAGACCTTTGAGATCGAATTACGTGTGAGCGCTAAACCTGAGCAGCCGCTGCTGGCCGGTTTTGTTGGCCATGCTGTGATTATGCCGGCACAGACCCGTCCGGCGGTGTTGCTGCCGGTTGGCGCTATGGTCCGGACCTATAACAAACAGCCTGCGGCCCAGAGTGCTCATCAGGGCGGTCATCAGGGGGCTCGCGCCGAAGTGGAGGTGTTTGTGGTGCAGAACAACGACGGTGAGTATCAGGCGCAGTTACGCCGTCTGCCGCTTCTGGCGCTGGATCATGATCAGCTGGTGATCACCGGTGGTTTACAGGATGGTGAACAGGTTGTGGTGGCGGGTGCGTCTTATCTGAGCCATGGCCGTGTGGTGACGCTGCCGGAGTCTGCGCTGGTGGAAGCGGCACCTGCTGTGCCGGTACCGGCTGTGGCTGAATAAGGAGCGGGTTATGCAATTACCTCAACTCGCGATCCGCAATCACCAGTTCACCTGGGTGATGTTTTTATTGCTGGTGCTGCTTGGCGTGGTGTCATTTTTTACCATGCCGCGCTCAGAAGACCCGCAATTCGATTTTTCTGCCGCCGTAATCAAAGTGGTGAATCCGGGAACAACGCCGCTGGATATGGAAAAGCTGGTGGTTGATCCGCTGGAAGCTGCGCTGAATGAACTGGATGACCTGCGCGAAATTAAAACCAGCGTGGAAGATGGTCTGGTGGTGATCCGTGTGGAGTTTTTATACGGCACCGATCCTGATGATAAATACGATGACGTGGTTGGCGCGGTATCGCAGGTACGCGATCAGCTGCCGGCCAGTATTGTCGATCTGGATATCGACAAAATATCCCCGGCCGATGTCAGTATTCTGCAATTGGCACTGGTATCAGAGCAGGCGGATTATCCGGAATTAAAAAAGCACGCCGAAACCCTGGAGCAAAAACTGGAGCGGGTCAGCGGTGTTAAGCGGGTGGATATTGCCGCACTGCCAACACTGGAAGTGCAGATTCAGGTCGATCAGCGCAAGGTAAATGGTCTGGGCATCAGCCTGAATGAAATTCAGGCGGCGGTTGCCAGTGCCGCGCAGAATTTACCCGGTGGTCACGCCAATGCCGGTGAGCGGCGCTTTACCGTACGCACCAGTGGCGACTATGAATCGCTGGATGCTATCGGCGATACCGCCGTGCGCGGTCAGGGCCAGCGTCTGATTTATCTGCGTGATATTGCGCAGATTTCGTTAACCGAAAGTCTGCCCAGTTACCGTGCGCGTTTAAATGGCGAAAAAGCGGTATTTATTTCTGTGGTGCAGCGTAAAGGCAGCCAGATTTTTCAGGTACGCGAGGGCATTCAGAAGGTGCTGGATACCTACACTGATAAGCGTCTGCCGCAGCATATCGCGTTAAAAACCGTCATGGATCAGTCGCTCAGTGTTGAGCGTCAGATTGACGGTTTTTTTGATAATTTAAATCAGGGCCTGATTCTGGTCGCTGTATTGTCACTGATCGTGCTGGGCCTGCGTCCGGCGCTGGTGGTGGTCGCGGCGATTCCATTATCGATTTTTATTGCCATCGGCTGGGTCGATTTAGCCGGCTTTGGTCTGCAGCAGATGTCCATTGTCGGGTTGGTGATTGCGCTGGGCTTACTGGTGGATAATGCCATTGTGGTGGTGGAAAACGTTGCCCGTCATTTACGTGACGGCGACAGTCCGACCGAAGCCGCGGTTAAAGGCAGTTCACAGGTCGCCTGGGCGGTGGCTTCAGGTACGCTGACCACCGTACTGTCTTTTTTACCCATGTTATTAATGCAGAACGGCTCCGGCACTTTTATGCGCGCTATGCCGGTAACTGTAGTATTAACCCTGTTTGCATCGTTATTAATTGCTCTGACTTTAACGCCGTTACTGGCGAGTAAATTAGGTAAAGCCGCAAAAACCACTACCCGCAGCCAGAAAAAACTGGAAGCAATCGCCGATGGTTTTTATCTGCGCTGGCTGAACCGAGCGCTGGCCAAACCTAAGCGGGTGCTGGGTATTTCGCTGGCGTTATTAATCGGTTCGTTGTCGCTGTTTCCGTTAATCGGTGTCAGCCTGTTTCCGAAAGCCGAAAAACCAATGATTCTGGTGAATATTGATATGCCGGAAGGCAGTGGCTTTGAGCAAACCGAAGCCATGGCACAACGGGTTGAAGCGCTGGTGCGTAAACAGCCTTTAGTGGTGGATATTGCGCAGAACGTTGGCCGCGGTAATCCGCGGATTTATTACAACATTATGCCATCGCGGCAGACGGTGAATTTTGCGCAATTATTTGTCACCTTAAGTGCGCATGAACTGGCACAGGTCGAACCTTTGGTTTCATCCCTGCGTGATGAGCTGGGCCGGATTGCCGGTGCACAGATTACGGTTAAGGAATTTATGCAGGGGCCTCCCGTCGAGGCGCCGGTTGAAATCCGCATTATGGGTGAAGAACTGAAGCAGATTCAGCGGGTGTCGCTGGATGTCGCCAGTATTATGGAACAGACCCCGGGCGTCGTTGGTGTGGATAATCCGGTCGGCAAATATAAGGTGGATCTGCATGTGCAGATTAACCGTGATAAAGCCGCCATGCTGGGTATTCCGCTCAGCACCATTGACCGTACCATCCGTACCGCACTGGTGGGTTTACCTATGGGTGTTTACCGCGATGATGACGGTGAAGAATACAATTTAGTGCTGCGTTTATCGGAATATCCGCGTCCGGAGCTGGCGACCTTTGACGATATTCAGATCACCACCGCGCAGGGAAAACTAGTGCCGCTTTTGCAGGTTGCCAGTCTGGAACTGGAAACCAGCATTGCCCGCTTCCAGCATTTTGATACCGAGCGTATGGCACGGGTAACCTCGGATGTGTTACCGGGTTTTACCACCGAAGCCGTGACCAACGCCGTGGTTGAACAGTTGCAGCAATATGCCTGGCCGGAAGGTGTGCACTTTACTATTGGCGGTGAGCAGGCCAACCGCAAAGAAGCTTTCGGCGGTATGGCCCAGGCTCTGATTCTGGCGGTATTCGGGATTTTTGCCGTGCTGGTGCTGCAGTTCCGTTCTTTTGTGCAGCCATTAATTGTTTTTGCCGCCATTCCTTTTGCCTTAATCGGCGCTTTGCTGGCGTTGTTTATTACCGGCTATACCTTCAGTTTTACCGCCTTTATCGGCCTGACCTCGCTGGTGGGTATCGTGGTGAATAACTCCATTATTCTGGTGGATTATGCCAACCAGATGCGGCGCGAAGGTATGGAACAACTGGCAGCCATTGCCGCTGCGGCGCAAACCCGTTTTGTACCTATTGTGTTAACCACGCTGACCACTATTGGTGGTTTATTGCCGCTGACCTTATCCGGCTCCAGCATGTGGTCGCCAATGGGTTGGGCCATTATCGGCGGCCTGCTGGTTTCGACCCTGCTGACCCTGATTGTGGTGCCGGTGCTGTACCGTTTTCTGGGCAAAATGCCTGAGGAGCCAGAAGCGTAAGCTGTCGCGCTGATGCGTGCGGCCAATAAGGCGGAAACCTTTTGTGGGTTTCCGCCTTTTTTATGGTGCTGATCCGGGCTTTTAATTTGCCCGCTTTGCCTCCATATTCTGCCCATCGGTAATTTATGTCCGCAAGGGCGGAATTAAAGGCGGACATTATGATGCTTGGCTGGATTTTCTTTTTTGCCTGCGTAGCGCTGGCGTATCTTTTCTGGAACCGGCAACAGCAGGCGCGGCTTCTGGCGCTGCAGTCGGTGCGTCGTCATTGTCAGCAGGAAGATGTACAGCTGCTGGACGATACCCTGGTGCTGGAGCGGATACGCATCCGCCGCATTCCGTCTTTGCAGCTGGTAAAAGGCGAGGGCCGCAGTCAGCCCGGCGGCTGGCGGTTGGTAAGGACTTACCGTTTCGAATTTTCTTCTACCGGTGATGAACGTTATCAGGGCCTGCTGACGCTGATTGGCCGGCGGGTGGCAAAGCTGGAGTTACAGGCGCATCGTATTCACTGATCCGAATGTACTGACAGGTATTTCAGGATCAGGAGATTTAAAGCCGGGTTATTGATAGGCGGAGGTTGTATGGTTATTCATCAGGCAGAACAGCAGCGTTTTATTATTGAACAGGACGGCCACGAATGTGTGCTGGACTATGTGGTTGAAGGCAAACAGATTGATTTTACCCACACCTATGTGCCTTTCCGTCTGCGCGGTAAAGGTCTGGCTGAAGAGCTGGTAAAAGAAGGGCTGGCCTGGGCAAAGGGGCAGGGGTATGACATTCAGGCCAGCTGCTGGTATGTGCGTAAGTTTCTCTGATGGCTGTTCTGGCCAGCAGATATTTTTCAGGCTTTTTTTAACGGCGAATAAATTTATAGGCGGATAAATTCTGCCAGCCAGCGTCCAACGCTATCGGCATCGGTAGGTTGGGCGAGGGTATTCATCCCTTCGCGGAACAGATCCGGGCCGATGCAGTTTTCCCGCCGTGGCAGTAATTTCTGGGTGTAATCCACGGTAAATTCAGGGTGCCCCTGAAAGGTCAGCACCCGCTGGTCAATATAAAACGCCGCATTTTCGCAGAATTCACTGCTGGCCAGACGCCGTGCTTCAGGCGGCAGGGTCAGTACCTGATCACGGTGGCTGTATATCAGACGTAAATGCGACAGGTCATCGTTGAGCCAGCTCGGGCGGTGTTCAATACGGGTGGTGTGCACGCCGATGCCCCAGCCTTTATCGCTGCGCGCAGCATAACCGCCGAGGGTGTGCGCCAGCAGCTGGTGACCAAAGCAGATACCAATCATTTTACTGTGCTGGGCGTAGGCCTGCCTGATCCAGTCCTGCAGCGGTGCAATCCACGGCAGGTCGTCATAGACACCGGCTTTGGAGCCGGTAATCAGGTAAGCGTCGCATTCTTTAATATCCTGCGGTAATTCCCCTTGTTGTACCTGATAAAAGCGGTATTCGAGGGGGATGCCCAGACGGGAAAAAAATTGCGTGAACATATTGCCGTACGAACGGTATTCGTCCAGCAAATCGGGGTAGAGGGTATCGGTTTCCAGCAGGCCCAGCGTTTTCATAGCGTGTGTCGTCAGTGCAGAGTGTCGGAAGCAGGGTTGACCAGTACAGTCGCTGACTGGCCGCGTAACGGTTTGAGAATATCTTCCAGACCGTTGATTTTAATTTCCAGTGCTAATGCCAGCAGCATGCCCAGCTGGCCGGCCGGCATGCCCTTGTTATTCAGCCACAACAGGTATTCTTCGGGAATATCGATCAGCACCCGCCCCTGATATTTGCCAAAGGGCATGGTCATGGTGACCAGGCGGAGCAGGTCGGATTTATCAAACACAGGCTACCTCAGAATGCTGTTAAAAGGGGCCATTCCCATCAGTTTGTGGTGTGACCATCGACATGATGAGCGGTGGTCGCGCAGCCTGCAAGTGCTGCAAAACGCTTGGACACTTTGTCAGGCATTTTTCTGGTCTACACTAAAGTATCAATAACCACTTTGGCCAGATGTACCGGGCATGGAAGAAAAAAATACACGATTTGAGGATCTGCGGCTGACGCCGGGCCAGCCGTTGCAGCTGGATTTTGAGGGCTATACCACGGAACGTGACAGGTCCGTTCTTATTGGCTATCGCGCCGGACAAAGCATTGTTGTTACCACACCACTTGTTAATGGCTCACCCATGGTGCTTAAGCTCGGAGCACCACTGGCTGTGCGTTTATTTGCCACGCAAATGAATTGTGCCTGTGCCTTCCGTACCGAAATTACGCATATTTCCCGTGCACCTTATCCGCACCTGCATCTGGCAATGCCATCTTCTCTGGTGCTGGGTGAAGTACGCAGCTCGGTCCGGGCCAAGGTCGCGCTGATTACGTCGGTACATTACGGCGATAACTTCGCGCAGAAATGTTCAGCCATGATTAAAGACCTGAGCCTGGGTGGTGCGCGTCTGGAAGCAAAGATGCTGCCGGTCGAGGTTGGTGAAAATGTTCAGCTCACGGCGCAGGTGGCGGTCAGTGGTATTGAACGCATTATTAAGCTCGACGCTATTGTCCGCGCGATTACGAAAGAAACCGGCGGCGTCGGCGTTGGGCTGCAGTTTCAGGCTATGAGTGATTCTGATCGCATCACATTGCACGCTTACGTGCTTTCCAATATCCACCGGCAGTAGCCGTTTTCCAGTTCTGGAGTAGTTGCATGACTGGTATGTCATTTTCTGCCGACCGGCAGGACCACTGGAGTCAGATCTGGAAAGATCTGATCAGCGGCAAAGCGCCTGATAACGGGTTGCAGAAACCGGCCCTGGTTGTCAGTGCGCGGCTGGAGTCGTTGCTGGAAAGCAGTGCGCAGCGTTTTTTACACAGTCGCTCCGCTACCTTAAGCGCCGATCTGCAATCCTCTTTACAGCGGATTGCTGCCCATTTACAGGCTTCTCAGATTGCTCTGTTGTTATGCCCGCAAGGTGTTCATACGCAGCCGCTGTGCATTCTGGCCAGTCAGGATGAAGCCAGTACAGGAAAATTACACGGGCTTGTCGCGCAGCGGGAGCAATGGTGTGGGCTGGTTAATGGCCAGCAGCCACGGTTGCTGTCAGCAGCGCAAGCGCCGGGTGAGGATGAACGCCTGGTGCTGCAGGCGATGGCTTGTGATCAGGTGCTGCTGTTGCCGGTTACCGGCGGTCATAATGCCGCTGGCTGTATGTTGCTGGGCTTTAATGCTGCCACGCCGGTACCGGGTGAAGGTGAGCGCTCGCTGCTTTCAACCTTTACCCAGCTTTGCTTTCTGGTGGTCGACCGTCTGGCGGTTATGAACCATCTTGAGCAGCGTGAGCGTTCATTGCTGCAGACTGAACGTCTGGCCAGAATCGGCAGCTGGTACGATGACGTACTCAACAACTGCATCACCTTTACCCCTCAGGCGGGCGAAATTTTTGAGCTCAGCCCACAGATCACTCAGGTCAGCCTTGAACATTACATTGCCTACCTGCATCCGGAAGATAAGGACCGGGTTATCAGCACGTTGCAGCACAGCCTGAAAACGCTGCAACCCTCTGATATGACTTATCGCATCTGCACGCCGTCAGGGCTGGTCAAAGTGATTCACGGCATCGGCGAAATTCTGGTAAACGAAAACGGCATTGCTGTGGCACGGGTCGGTACCGTGCAGGATATTACCGAGGCTCATGCCCGTGAGCAGCGGCTGCAGCAGTCGGCGCGGGTATTTGAATCCACCATGGAAGGGGTGGTGATTACCAATCCGGATGGTCTGATTGAAGCGGTCAATCCGGCCTTCAGCACCATTACCGGTTACAGTGAAGAGGAAGTTCGTGGCCGGTCTGTGGATATGCTCAACCCCGAGCGGCGACAGCGTAACGTTCTGCAGGATATCCGCCGTGAAGTGCAGGAAAAGGGATTCTGGCGTGACGAGGTGTGGAACCGGCGTAAGAACGGCGAGGTGTTTCCGCAGTTTTTAACGGTAACCAGTGTCCGTGATGAGCGTCAGGCAATCAGCCATTATGTGGCGGTGTTTGCCGATATTTCACGTCAGAAAGAATCCGAGCAGCAACTGGATTATCTGGCCCATTACGATTCACTCACCGGCCTGCCCAACCGCAGCTCGCTGCTGGTTAAGCTGCAGACTGCCATTGACCTGGCAACTCAGAAACGGCGTAAAGTCGCGGTGATCACCATCGATCTGGATCATTTCAAACACATCAATGACAGCCTTGGCCATCCGGCCGGCGACCGTCTGCTGCAGGAGTGTGCCCGGCGCTTGCGTGAACGCCTGCGTGACTCTGATACCGTGGTACGGCAGGGCGGTGATGAGTTTGTGGTGGTGCTGGAAAATATCGTCAGCGAGGATCAGGTCAGACGCGTGGCTGAGATTATTCAGCAGTTATTCGCCAGTGCTTTTGACGTCGGTATCGGCCGCGAACTGTTTATCGGCGCCAGCCTGGGTATCACGCTGTTTCCCGATCATGGCCGTGATGTTACCCAGCTGATCAGTAATGCCGATGTGGCGATGTACCAGGCCAAGAGCAAAGGCCGTAACCATTATCAGTTTTATACCAATGACCTGACTCAGGCGGCGACTGACCGGCTGGAGCTGGGTAATGAACTGCGTCATGCGTTACAGCGCGATGACGAGCTGCAGCTGCATTATCAGCCACAGGTCTGTATCCGCAGCGGCCGGGTGACCGGTGTTGAAGCCTTAATCCGCTGGCAGCACGAACAGGAAGGCATGATTCAGCCGGGACGTTTTCTGCCGGTGGCGGAAGACAACGGCCTGATGCCGGAACTGGACAGCTGGGTGCTGAATAAAGCCTGCCGGCAGCTTGCTCTCTGGCAGCAGCAGGGGATTGCTCCGCTGATTCTGGCGGTCAACATTACTCAGCCGACCTTTGTTGCCGGTGGACTGGTGGAGCGCCTTAAAGCCTTGCTGGATATCTATCAGCTTGATCCCAGCTGGCTGGAGCTGGAAATCACCGAAGGGGCTTTGCTGGAACCGACCGCGCAGGTGCTGTCGACCATTGCCGGGCTGAAAGCGCTGGGGGTGATGCTGGCGGTGGATGACTTCGGCACCGGCTATTCGTCGCTGGCGTATCTGCACCGTTATCGGGTCGATAAACTGAAAATTGACCGCAGTTTTATTAACAGTGTTGAGCGTGAAGAAGAAGGGCGGGTGATCACCAGCACCATTATTAATATGGCGCGCGGGCTGGGTTTGCAGATTCTGGCAGAAGGGGTGGAAACGGCACCGCAGCTGGAGTTTTTACGCAGTAACGGTTGTGAAACCTATCAGGGGTTTTATTTCAGCCGGCCATTGCCGCTGGCTGAACTGGCACTGTTGTTACAGCACTGAAGCGGCCAGCAGGGCTGGCCGCTTGCGTGCCAGGCGCTTATTCGTAGGTACAGAAATAGGCGGTCTGAGTCGCCATTTTTACCTGGAATTTAACGTTGGCCGGCACTTCGAAAGATTCGCCCTGAGCGAAGGTCTGCCATTCGCTGGCGCCTGGCAGCAGTACGTCCATGCTGCCGGAAACGACAGTCATCACTTCTTTCTGGCTGGTGCCGAATTCGTATTCACCGGCTTCCATTGCGCCAACAGTCGCTGGCAGAGTCGCGGTTTGCAGGGCAATAGACTTTACCTTGCCATCAAAATATTCGTTTACTTTCAGCACAGTTAAGCACTCCTCGTGAATTGGAGTGGCGATTATACGCATCCGCTGCCGGGCGGCAATCAGCGCTCTGCTCAGTCGGCGCTCTGCCGGCTCAGCGGGAAGCGGATAACAAAGCGTGTACCCTGTCCGGGAGCACTGCTGACTTCGAGCGAGCCATGCAGCTGGTGGCTGACCAGATCCTGAATAATATAGGCACCTATACCGCTGCCGCCCTGATTGCGCTTGGTGGTAAAGAACGGATCAAACAATTGCTTCAGGGTGTCTTCATCCATACCGCGGCCATTATCACTGAAGGTGATTTCTACCTGCTGATCGCGCTGCTGTGCTTCTATATGAATCTGGCCACGCTCTGAGCTGTTGTCATCAAACGCGTGGGTCAGTGAGTTCATCATCAGATTGGTGAATATCTGCGCCACAGCACCGGGATAACCGCTGATAAAAATTCGCTGTGGGCATTCAACACTGACATCAATCGGGCGGTATTTATAATTCGGCCGCAGAGAAACAATGATGCTCTGCAGATAATCGCCCAGCTCAAAATCCCGCCGCTGTTCGCTCGACTGGTCGACGGCCACCTGTTTGAAGCGTGCCACCAGATCGGCGGCGCGACGCAGGTTATCGGCGGTAATCTGCACGCCTTCTTCCGAGAACTGAATAAAATCATCAAAGGTTGCTTTATTCAGTTGTCCGTTGCGGAACTGCTGGGCAATTTCTTTCAGCTGGTCTTCCAGTGCGCTGACCGCAGTAACACTGATACCCAGCGGGGTGTTGATTTCATGCGCCAGACCGGCGACAACTTCGCCCAGCGCCGCGTGTTTTTCCAGATTCACCAGCTGTTGCTGTGTCAGCTTCAGTTTACGCAGCGATTCATTGGCCTCGGCATTTTTCTGTTCCAGTTCGCGCGTGCGTTCTTCTACTTTGGATTCGAGGGTGGTGTTCAGCTCTTCAACCCGCTGTTGCTCTGCCTGCAGCTGATTGTTGCTGTCTGACAGACGGCGGGTGAACTGATCAACCTGGCCGACCAGGGTGTTAAAGGCGTTAACGATTGGTGTGAATTCGTTGTCGGCATCGTATTGCAGCGGACGGAACGACGGCTGACTGGCTTCCCGGTTGTAGGCCACGGTGCTTTGCAGGCGGTTCAGAATCTGTTCGAACGGACGGAACAGCACTTCCAGTACAAGCGCCATAATAGAAATAAACAGCACGGCGATGCCGATGTTGATGGTCATACCGTCAGCCAGCCGTTGTTGTACGGCCAGCGCCAGGTCGGCATGGGGGATGCGCACGCCCAGCACCAGACCGGTCTGACTGCGGGCGGCAAACAGATATTCGCCGTCTTTTTCCTGCAGCTCACTGGCGTTACTGGTCTTCAGGTTCAGCAGGTTGCTGTTGTTAACGATGGTGTTTAATTCGCTGTTTTGCTCCGGGCCAACCAGATAGCGGCCGCTGCTCTGATGCAGCAGAAAAGGGCGCGTGCCCGGCGTCAGTTTGAGTTCACGTACCTGCTGACGCAGTTCATCCATAGCCCAGTCGACGGTGGCAATGCCGATCAGCTGTTGCTGGTTGTCGTACATCAGCGCATCCACGGTCATGATCAGAGCTTCGGTGCCGGCGTTATCTACGTAAGGCGGGCTCCAGAAAAGATCGGCATTACGTGGCTGATCGCGCGGCCAGTCGGCAGGAATCGCCAGTCTGTACCAGGGTTGGTTAAGGTAATCGTAACGCTCGCTGCTCAGATCCCAGGTGGCCATAACATCCTGGCCGTTATGGTAGGCGTAAGGGCCAAAGTAGCGGGCATCCGGATCAATGGTGTAAGGCTCAAACCAGATGCCGCCACCCAGTGCCTGATCGAATGACTGAAAGGTGCGCACCAGTAATTTTTGCAGGACAGCGCGGACCTCTGCCGGATGTGTACGGTGATGCTGCTGCTGGTGATGCTCGCCGCTGCGTGCCAGCCCGAGAGCGGTGCGCTCCATTTGTGCGGCGGTTGCATCCAGATGGTGAACACTGGCCACAACGGCTGACATTATCTGCTGACGGTTGAACTCCAGAACGGAGTTGCTGGCGCGGCTGTTGTAATGCAGCAGCAGGGCAGTAAAGCCTGCAATCTGCAGAATGATGACACACAGAAGAATACGGTTTTTGATATTCATGTTTTACATCTTGATACCAATCTTGGGCCTGCTGACACCTGAGCCTGTTGAATCAGCGCTAAAGCCAGACTAGCAGTAACTGTGCGGCTTGCGTAGCGTCAATTCTGACACTATTCACAATAAGATGCCCGCCCGTCAGCACTGAAAGGGCTTTAAATTCAGCCGCATGCAGATAACTGGCACGTGTGGCCACATCTGAACCTGTGTCCGGCTGCTGCAGAAGAGGAACAATTGCTCCCTTTACAACCAGACAATTGTTACACCGGGACAAAATAATTAAGGCGAGCGGGCAGGGTTTCCTATATAGTACGCCCCCCTTAAGAAAACCGACGAGTCGGGCCTAGCCGTGTGAGCAGTAGAGTGCGAACCAGAACGGCCAAGCCCTTCCTCTACTACACAGGTACAATATGACCGATTCTACTCCTACAGGCTTTGCGAGCCTGGGTTTACCTTTTTCTATTCTTCGTACTCTGGAAGAGCTGGGCTACGAAGCTCCGTCTCCGATTCAGGCCGAAAGTATTCCCCCACTGCTGGAAGGCAAAGACGTTCTGGGCATGGCTCAGACCGGTACCGGTAAAACCGCTGCCTTCGCACTGCCACTGCTGAGCCGCACCCAGGCTGATTTTAATTCGCCACAGGTTCTGTGTCTGGCGCCTACCCGTGAGCTGGCACAACAGGTGGCTGAAGCCATCAAAACCTACAGCAAATACATTCCGGGTATTGGTGTTACTGCTATTTATGGTGGTTCCGATTACGGCAGCCAGCTGCGTGAACTGAAGCGTGGTCCGCAGTGGGTTGTGGGTACTCCGGGTCGTGTAATGGATCACCTGCGTCGCGGCACCCTGAACCTGGCCGATATTAAAGCCGTGGTTCTGGACGAAGCCGACGAAATGCTGCGCATGGGCTTTATCGACGACGTGAACTGGATTCTGGAACACACGCCGCGTACCCGTCAGGTGGCTCTGTTCTCCGCGACTATGCCGCGTGAAATTCAGCGCGTTGCTGAAACTCACCTGAAAGATCCGGTTGAAGTAAAAATTCAGACCAAAACCACCACCAACGATAAAATTCGTCAGCGTTACTGGTTTGTTGCCGGTGCTCATAAAAATGATGCACTGCTGCGTATTGCCGAAACTGAAGAATTTGACGCCATGATGGTGTTTGTCCGCACCAAACAGGCAACTGAAGAAGTCGCTGATTTTATGCAGGCTAACGGCTTTAAATGTTCACCATTAAACGGTGACATTCCACAGGCGCTGCGTGAAAAAGCGGTAGAAAAACTGAAAGCCGGTCAGCTCGATATTATTGTTGCGACCGACGTTGCGGCCCGTGGTCTGGACGTTGAACGTATCAGCCACGTAATCAACTACGATATTCCGCAGGATACCGAATCCTACGTTCACCGTATTGGCCGTACCGGCCGTGCGGGCCGTAATGGTGAAGCCATTGTGTTTGTTCGTGGCCGCGAAAAACGCATGCTGCGCGATATCGAAAAAGCGACCCGTCAGAGCATTGAAGAAATGCCACTGCCGACCGCTAAAATGGTTAACGAAAAACGCCGTGAACGCTTCCAGGCACAGATTCTGGACGCCATTCATCCTGAGCGTAACAACCAGTACCGCGAAATGATTGAGACCATTCTCAGTCAGAACCCGGTCGATGCACTGGACGTTGCTGCCGCACTGGCCGCTCTGCTGCAGGGTGAAAAATCACTGTTTATTAATGAACAGACTGATGCCCGTATGGCCGACGCCCGTGAGCGTGAGCTGCGTAACGAAAGCCGCAGTGAGCGTCCGTCCCGTGACCGTGATTCCCGTGGTGATTCACGCGAGCGTGGCCCGCGCAGCAAGGCACTGCCGGAAGAGCGTCCGAAGCCATTAAAAGGTCACCCGGAAGTGGAAATGACCCGTTATATGGTTGGCATTGGTTATGACGACGGCCTGAAGCCGGGTAACCTGGTTGGCGCGGTTGCTAACGAAGCGGACCTCGACAGTGATTACATCGGTCATATCGAAATTTTTGATAATTTCGCTGTAATCGATTTACCGGAAGGTATGCCGGCCCCGACCATGGGCAAACTGCGTAAAGCACGCGTTTGTGGTCGTCCGCTGGAAATTAAAGTCTATAAAGAGTCTGAAGTACCGCAGGGTGGTGCTGGTGCTCCACGTCGTGCTCCGCGTCGTACCGAAGGCCAGAAAGACGGTTTCGCCAAGAAACCACACCGTGGCAAGCCACGCGATAACGGCGCTCCGGCACCGGGTACCCGTGCTCCACGTAAGCGTCGCGAAGCTTAATTAAGACTGCGCAACGTTAATAAAAAAACCGGCCACTGGCCGGTTTTTTTATTTCTGCCAATATTTCCTGCGTCAGTATTTTTCCTCACGGCAATATTTTTTCTGTAGAAATAAAAAGCCCCGGCAAACCCGGGGAAAAGGACAGACGAAATTGTGCGGATGATCAGTGGCTGATCATCCATGGCCGCATGCCGGGGAACATCTTATTGCCGTCAGCGGTATACATCAGATTACTGCGGCGTTTAGGCTCGCAGCCGCAACCATTACGATGTTTATGCTGATGGCGCGCCAGCTTTTCCTGTTCACGTTCGTGATACTGGCTGCTGGTCATAACCTCCGGTGCATGCTGCGCTTTTTCGTTACGCTCCATGGCTTCTTTGGTTTCTTTCAGCATTCTGGCCAGCTGTGGCGGCAGCATGATAATGCGCGCCGACAGCGTCTGGCAGTGTGGACAGGCGGCTGGCTGATCATGCTTTTCCATGCTCGCCAGTTCCTGAAACACACCATGCTGCGGACATTTGTAGTCATACAGTGGCATATGCGGCTTCCTCCTTATTTAAGATCCGGAGCTTTCGGAATATCAACTGAACCATCCAGATGTTTAACCGGCCCGTTGGCATTCGGCTGGATATCAAATTCAAAAATATCCGTCGGCAACCACAGGGTGGCGCAGGAGTTCGGAATATCCACCACGCCACTGATATGGCCCTGAATCGGCGCACAGCCAATAATCGCGTAACCCTGTGCTTCGCTGTAGCCAAACTGGGTGAGGTATTTAATCGCATTCAGACAGGCCTGACGGTAAGCAATACTGGTATCCAGATAATGCTGTTTGCCATTTTCATCCACCGAAATACCTTCAAAGATCAGGTAGTCATCGTATTTCGGTACCATCGGGCTCGGTTTGAAAATCGGATTCTTAATCTGATATTTGGCCATACCGTCTTTAATCAGATTAACCCGCATATGAATCCAGCCGGCCATTTCGATGGCACCACAGAAAGTGATTTCACCATCACCCTGGCTGAAGTGCAGATCGCCAACGGATAAACCGGCACCGTCAACATACACCGGGAAGTACACTTTGGCTCCGCGGGTTAAATCTTTAATGTCGCAGTTACCACCGTGTTCACGCGGAGGTACGGTACGGGCACCTTCTGCCGCAGCGGAATTACGCTCGTCGCCTTTCATTCGGCCCATATGTGCGGTTTCTGCATACGGCAGGCAGGCGAGTTGCGGTGTTCTTTCCGGGTCGGTATCAAACAGTTCTTTTTCCCGTGTGTTCCACATATCCAGCATGTCACGGGATGGCAGGCAACCGATCAGGCCTGGATGCAGAATACCGGCAAACTCGACACCGGGAACATGACGGGATTTGGTATAAATACCGTTAAAATCCCAGATAGATTTCTGCGCTTCCGGAAAATGATTATCCAGAAAACCGCCACCGTTCTGTTTGGAGAAAAAGCCGTTAAAGCCCCATTGCTGTTCAGCAAAGGCGCCGATATCGAGAATGTCGACTTCCAGCAGATCGCCGGGTTCGGCGCCTTCTACGGCAATCGGACCCGAAAGAAAATGCACCTTGGTCAGGTCAACGTCACGGACATCGGAGGCGTCATCGTTATTTTCAATTTGTCCGCCGGTCCAGTCGAAACACTCAACAATAAAATCATCGCCCGGTTTTACCGTAGCAACCATCGGAATATCCGGGTGCCAGCGGTTGTGCACATTGTCGTGCTCATAAGCGGATTTATTCAGATCAATCTTGATGATGGTATCAGTCATGGTTTGCTCCTTGAGTGGCCTTAACAGCCTCTTGGTTCAGCGTATTACCGCAAATTGGAAAACGCCGGTTAAAGTTTTTATGCCTGTCGGCGATGTGCTGAACAGGCGTCATGCATATTCTTTTAAACGGATAAGTAACGGCTGATGGTTGCCTGGTCGGCCTCGGCGACCGGAACGTCGAGCACAATGGCGCCTTTTTCAATCACCAGAATGCGGTCGGCAATATCAAGAGCGAAGCTCAGCACCTGCTCGGATACCAGAATGGATAAATTGCGCTGAGTGCGGATCTGTTTCAGCGTGCGGGCCATTTCTTTAATAATGGATGGCTGGATACCTTCAGTCGGTTCGTCGAGCAGTAACACGCTGGGATTGCTTGCCAGAGCGCGGGCAATGGCAAGCTGCTGCTGTTGGCCGCCGGATAAATTACCGCCACGACGGTTTTTCATTTCGTCCAGAACAGGAAATAAGCTGTACAGGTCGGAAGGAATCTTGCGTTCACCTGTGCTGGTCAATCCGGTTTCGATATTTTCAGATACCGTCATGGTGGAGAAAATCATCCGCCCCTGCGGTACAAAACCAATACCGGCACCAACGCGCTCGTGACTTTTCAGGCCGGATAATTCTTTGCCCGCCAGTGTCAGGCTGCCTTCTTTACTGGGAATCATGCCGATTAATGATTTCATCAGCGTGGTTTTACCCATGCCGTTACGGCCAAGAATGGCAACAATTTCTTTGGGTTTAATACTCAGGTTCAGATTGCGGATAACATCACTCTGACCATAGGCAACGCTGTAATCGGATACTTGAAACATAAAATAACTCCGCTTTTAAGATCAGTGACCGAGGTAAACTTCGATGACTTTAGGATCGGATTGCACCCGCTCCATGGAACCTTCTGACAGAACCTGGCCCTGGTGCAGTACCGTTACCCGGTCGGCGATATCGGCGACAAACTGCATGTCGTGTTCAATAACCAGCACCGAGCGGTCTTTGGTAATACGCTGCAATAATTCGGCGGTCTGTTTGCGTTCCGATACCGACATACCGGCTACAGGTTCATCCAGCATTAACAGCTCCGGGTCCTGAATCAGCAGCATGCCGATTTCCAGCCATTGCTTCTGGCCGTGGCTGAGCAGGTCGGCGTTCATGTCGAGCTTGTCACCCAGGAAAATCATGTCGGCAATTTCTTTAACCTTGGCGACTACTTCAGTGTCGCGGCGAAAGGTCAGTGCCCCCCAGACATTACGGCCACGGGGAAAAGACAGTTCGAGGTTTTCGAATACCGTGAGGTCTTCATAAATAGACGGGTTCTGGAATTTACGCCCGACACCGGCATGCACGATCTGGTGTTCATTCAGACGGGTCAGCTCCGTGCCCTTGAATTTAATTGAGCCTTCAGTGGCTTTTGTACGTCCGCAGATTAAGTCCAGTACCGTGGTTTTACCGGCCCCGTTTGGGCCGATAATGACGCGGATTTCCTGTTCTTCGACATACAGCGATAAATCGTTTACTGCTTTAAAACCGTCGAAAGAAACAGTCAGACCTTCAATGCTCAGCACAAATTCTTTTTGCGGAATGGATTTATTGGTTTCCAGCATGGCTGTACTCCTTGTCTGCAGAATTGGTTGTGGTTGCGGTTTTGCCGGCTTCAAGACTGACGACCTGAGACTGGCTGGCAACCGGTGCGGGTTTTCTGAAACGCTGCAGGCGTGGTTCAACGTAGGTCTGATACAGACCTGCCAGGCCATTAGGGAAAGCCATTACTACGCCGATAAACAGAGCACCCATGGCAAACAGCCATAACTCGGGGAAAGATTCTGAAAAGCTGGTTTTGGCCCAGTTCACCAGTAAGGTTCCGTAAACCGCACCCAGAATCGACAGGCGGCCACCAACGGCGCAGAAGATAACCATTTCAATGGAAGGTACGATGCCGACAAACGAAGGTGACATAAAGCCAACCTGCAGGGTAAACATGGCTCCGCCAATGGCAGAGAACACAGCGGCAACGCAATAGATAAAAATCTTAAAGCTGGACACGTCGTAACCGGAAAAACGCACGCGGTCTTCACGTTCACGCATGGCAACCAGTAACCGGCCAAGTTTGCTTTTGATAATGTAGCGTGCAGCAATCAGGCAGCCGATCAGCAGGAACGCATTAATAAAATACAGAATGTATTTGGCGCTGTCGGTGCGGATATCCCAGCCGTTCAGTGTGCGTAAATCGGTAATGCCGTTAACGCCGCCGGTATAGCCCTGCTGACCGATAATTAAAATTGTCAGAATAGCGGCAATGGCCTGAGTAATAATGGCAAAGTACACACCGCTGACCCGGCGCTTAAACATTGCCACGCCAATGATAAATGCGAACAGGGCTGGCACCAGCACAACGGCCAGTAAAGTAAAACCAAAGCTGTGGAAAGGTTCCCAGAACCATGGCAAAGCAGTCAGCTGATTCCAGTCCATAAAATCAGGAATTCCCGGTGTTGACTGAATAGCCGTATGCTCAGGTGAAGATGCTTCCAGCTTCAGAAACATCGCCATGCAATAACCACCCAGGCCAAAGAAGACACCCTGACCCAGGCTGAGAATGCCGCCATAACCCCAGCATAAAACCAGGCCCAGTGCGACAAAGGCGTAGGTTAAATATTTACCTACCAGATTCAGGCGGAAAATATCCATCGCCAGTGGCATAACGACTAACAATATAACGGCGAGAATCAGTAAATGACTGAGCTGATAACGCCCGATAAAATCTTTGATTTTTGTCATAACAAACTCCTAGCGGCGGATTTTCAGAGAGAACAGACCCTGTGGACGCAGCATCAGAATGCCAACCACGGTCAGAAGGGTAAGAACTTTGGCTGTCGAGCCGCTGAGGAAAAATTCCATCGTCGACTGCGCCTGTGAAATGGTAAATGCAGAGGCAACAGTACCAATCAGGCTGGATGCACCACCGAACACAACGACCAGGAATGTATCGACAATATAAAGCTGGCCGGAGGTCGGACCGGTCGAACCGATCATGGTGAAGGCAGAACCGGCGATACCGGCAATACCGCAACCGAGAGCGAAGGTCATGCGATCGACTTTTTCGGTATTAATACCGACTGCGGCGGCCATCGGACGATTCTGTACGACCGCGCGGGTTTGTTTGCCGAGGCGGGATTTCTGCATCATTAAGGCAACACCAACGGTGATGACAATGGTCAGGCCCATAACGAATAAACCGTTAATCGGAATTTCAATGCTGTCGTTCAGTGCGTAAGAACCCATCAGCCAGTCAGGCAGGGTGACTCCGACCTCACGGGCACCAAATACGCTGCGATACAATTGCTGCAAAATCAGGCTCAGACCCCAGGTAGCCAGCAGGGTATCCAGCGGACGCTTATACAGGTGGCGGATAATGGCCCATTCAACCAGGGCGCCGAGCGCTGCGGTGACAATAAAGGCGAATATCATCGCGATAAAAAAGTAACTGCCATAAATGGATGGCAGATATTCGGCAAACAGGGTTGAGGTAAGGTAGGTAACGTAGGCACCGAGAATCATAAATTCGCCGTGCGCCATATTAATAACGCCCATCTGGCCGAAAATAATGGCAAGACCCAGCGCCATCAGTACAAATACAGAAAATAAAATCAGCCCGGCAAACCCCTGCATGGCAAAGATCGAGGTCAGCTCGGTCATGGTGTAATCAGCAAACATAATGAATTCTCCGGTGAATAAAGCGGGTAAGCAGCGGCCCGCAGGCCGCTTAATGTCTTACTTGTAACCGGCTGGGAATGGGTCTGGTTCGATCAGGTCTTTGGTTTCGTACACAATTTTGTACTGACCATCAGCCTGGGCATTACCAATGCGGGTTTTTGACCATAAGTGATGGTTTTCATGAACCCGTACATAACCTTCCGGAGCGGTTTTCAGTTCAATGCCCGGAGAGGCCGCACGAACTTTATCGATATCAAAGGAACCGGCTTTTTCAACGGCGGCTTTCCACAGCCATGGGCCAAGGTAGGCTGCCTGGGTTACGTCACCAATAACGATGTCTTTGCCCCAGCGTTCTTTAAAGGCTTTAACAAAGTTTTTGTTGTTGTCGTTGGTCAGGCTCTGGAAGTATTTCATCGAGGCGTAAGCACCTTCGATATTTTCACCACCAATACCCAGAATCTCGTCTTCGGTAACGGAGATAGTCAGTACCAGTGGTTTTTCTTTGGTCATATCAATACCGGCGGCTTTCAGCTGCTTATAAAACGCAACGTTGGAACCACCCACAACTGAGGCAAAGATCACGTCCGGTTTTTTCAACTTGATCTTGTTGATGACCGAGTTGAACTGGGTGTGACCCAGCGGGTAATACTCTTCGCCACTGACTTTCAGGCCGAGTTTGTCGATATGCTTACGCGCGATTTTGTTGGAGGTACGTGGCCAGATGTAATCTGAGCCGAGCAGGAAGAAAGATTTAGCCCCTTTTTCTTTTACTACCCAGTCGATACCGGCAAGAATCTGCTGGGTTGCTTCCTGGCCGGTATAAATAACGTTAGGGGACTGTTCCAGACCTTCATAAAAAGTCGGGTAATACAGCATGCCGTTATACTGTTCGAAAATCGGCAGTACGGCTTTACGTGATGCTGAGGTCCAGCAGCCAAATACTGCCGCGACTTTATCGTTAATCAGCAGTTTCTTTGATTTCTCAGCAAAGGTCGGCCAGTCACTGGCGCCATCTTCCTGAATAAATTCGATTTTACGGCCCAGCACACCGCCCATGGCGTTGATTTGTTCGATGGCCAGCTTTTCTGCCTGCACCGAACCGGTCTCACTGATGGCCATGGTGCCGGTTACTGAGTGCAGAATACCGACCTTTACGGTTTTATCGGTAACGGCCAGACCAGTGCTGTTAGCACTGTCGGCATAAGCTGGCAGGCTGGCATTGGCGAGCATAACGGCTGCAGGTATTGCCAGCAGGTTCTGTAAAAAACGACGGCGGACGCTGCCGTTAAAAGGTTTGGATTTGGAGTGCATAGTCAGGCCTCTTGATGACTGATTGAGTACGTTTTTGAGTTGAACTTAAGCCTGCTCAGAATGCGTCAGTGGGCTTCCTGTAAGAATTCGCCGATTGCTCCAGTCACCTACGTCATTTGACGCATAGCAGTTGGCATGGGATGTGATTAGAGTCCTGAGGCCTGAGAGGAAGAGCCTGCGGGCCGGCACAAGATGGATTTTTCTGCGCTTAAGCAGGTGTTGTGGACAGGATGTCTTTCTATCGGCGTCACCGCGGTGGCGACAGGTCAGCTGACAATAAGCTGAGAGAGGCAGAACAGACTATGTCTGAGCAAGTGGTGTACAAAACCCGGCGCAGTTACAACCGCTGGGTAGCAAACCAGACACTGGAAGATTACGCCCTGCGCTTTACTGCCAAAAAGGCGCGGCGCTGGTCGGCCGCGCGTGTTTCCAATACGGCGCTGGGAGCCATTTCTTTTTTAGCGCTCGAAGCCATCGGTGCGGCAATTACGCTGATGTATGGTTTTAACAGCGCCGTCAGCGCCATTATGGTGGTGTCAGCCATTATTTTTCTGACCGCGATTCCCATCAGTTACTACGCTGCACGCTATGGTGTTGATATTGATCTGCTCAGTCGCGGTGCCGGTTTTGGCTATATCGGCTCAACCATTACCTCGCTGATTTATGCCTCGTTTACCTTTATCTTTTTTGCCCTTGAATCAGCCATTATGGCCTCGGCGATGGAGATATTATTCGGCTTGCCCCTGGCCGCAGGTTACCTGCTCAGCGCACTGATCGTGATTCCGCTGGTGACCCATGGCATTACCTTTATCAGCCGCTTTCAGCTCTGGAGTCAGCCGTTGTGGCTGATTCTGCAGTTGCTGCCGTTTATCTTTATTCTCTGGCACGAATGGTCCGCTGCAGAGCAGTGGATTGCATTTCCCGGTATTGGCAACCGCACAGAAGATGCACCGGAAAGTGGCGGAAAATTTAATCTGATCTACTTTGGTGCAGCCTCGGCGGTGGTTTTTTCACTGATTGCGCAAATCGGTGAGCAGGTCGACTTTTTACGCTTTCTGCCGGAGCCAGAACCCCGGCATAAACTGCGCTGGTGGCTGGCCCTGATTGGTGGCGGTCCGGGCTGGATTCTGGTGGGAGCACTGAAAATTCTCGCGGGTTCTTTTCTGGCGGTGCTCGCGGTGCAGCATGGTTTATCTGTGCTCGATGCCGCAGACCCAACCCAGATGTACCGCGTAGCTTTTGGCTATATCAGCGATTCGCCTATGGCTGTTCTGGCATTGACCGGTATTTTCGTCATTCTCTGTCAGGTAAAAATTAACGTAACCAATGCTTATGCCGGTTCTATTGCCTGGTCGAATTTCTTTTCGCGCCTAACGCACAGCCATCCGGGCCGGGTGGTTTGGCTGGTGTTTAACGTGATGATTGCACTGCTGTTAATGGTGCTGGGGGTTTATCAGTCGCTGGAACATATTCTGGGTATTTACTCCAATGTTGCCGTGGCCTGGGTGGGGGCTCTGGTCGCCGATCTGATCATTAATAAACCTCTGGGTTTAAGCCCTAAGCATATTGAGTTTAAACGAGCCTATTTATACGACATAAATCCGGTCGGCTTCGGCGCTATGTTGCTGGCATCGCTGATTGGTATCGTCTGTTATGTCGGCGTTTTAGGCGAACTGCCGCAGGCTTTATCACCTTATCTGGCATTGGCGACGGCTTTTATTACATCGCCTTTATTGGCCATTATTACCCGTGGCCGCTTTTATCTGGCGCGCGATATTATTCCCCTGGCAGAAAAAGCGGCAGAAGAAACAGCAGAGGAAAATGCAGAGGAAAATGCAGAGACACCGGCATCTGCTGTGGCTGCCGCACCGCTGCAGTGCGTAGTGTGTGATAACCATTTTGACAGTGAAGATATTGCCAGCTGTCCGGCCTATAAAGGCCATATCTGCTCTTTGTGCTGTACGCTGGAATCCCGCTGCCATGATCAGTGTAAAGACAGGTCGCGCTTAAGCGAGCAGATGCAGACCCTGCTGGAAACCCTGTTGCCGGTCTGGCTGGTACAGAAAATGAATCCGCGCCTGATGCAGTTCAGCGGTTTATTGTTATTAATTGCCGGTATTGTCGCCGTGTTGTTCTGGCTGGTGTATGTGCAGGTACCCGCTGCCGATTCCGGTCAGCATCTGGTCGGGGCAACCTTAATCCAGGTGTACCTGTTATTACTGATTATTGTAGGTGTATTAATCTGGCTGTTTGTTCTGGCCAACGAAAGCCGCCAGTTTGCGCTGGACGAGTCGATGCGGCAGACAGAGTTATTAACCCGCGAGATTGCAGCCCACGAAGCAACCGACCGGGCATTGCAGCAGGCCAAAGAACTGGCTGAGGCTGCGAATCAGGCCAAGAGCCGTTATCTCGGTGGAATCAGTCATGAATTACGCAGCCCGCTGAATTCTATTCTGGGGTATGCACAGCTGCTGGAAAAAGACAGTCAGCTACTGCCGGGGCAGCGTAATAAAATCAGCCTTATCCGTCGCAGTGGTGATCATCTGGCGGATCTGATTGAAGGCTTACTGGATATTTCCAGAATTGAAGCCGGGCGTCTGGAAATCCGCCGCGATGAAGTCGCTATCGGCCATTTATTACAGGAACTGGTGGATATGTTCCGCCTGCAGGCAGAAAGCAAAGGCGTGGAGTTTATTTATCTGCCCTGTGCTCATTTACCGGAAATGGTCGCCACCGATGAAAAACACCTGCGCCAGATTCTGATTAATCTTTTATCCAATGCGGTTAAATTTACTCAGCAGGGCTCGGTGACACTGGCGGTACGTTATCGCAGTCAGGTTGCCGAATTTACCATCATTGATACCGGTGTCGGGATTGAAGAAGCTGAGTGCCAACGCATATTTCAGCCCTTTGAGCGCATCCGCAAACCCGGCTTGCCGCAAATGCCGGGGACGGGTCTTGGGCTGACCATCAGTCAGTTACTGGCCGATATTATGGGCGGAGAAATTACTCTCAGCAGCGAGCCGGGCAAAGGCAGTGTGTTCCGCCTGTCGATGATGCTTTCCAGCCTTGCCAGATCCTCTAAACGTTCATCACCGGCCCGGCAGATCAGTGGCTTAAAAGGTGCGCAAAAAACAGTCATGGTGGTTGATGATGATGCTTCTCATCGTGGCCTTATCAGCGAGATATTAATGCCGCTCGGTTTTGTGGTGCTGGAAGCGCCGGATGGCTTTTCCTGCCTGCAGTCGTTTGCCGGTGCCGGGGTGGATGTTTTTCTGCTGGATATTTCCATGCCGGGAATGACCGGTTGGGAATTATTGCGGCAATTGCGCAGCCGTGGTGTTAAAGCGCCGGTTATTATGGTGTCAGCGGATGCCGAAGATCGCCAATCGGCAGCGAATCAGGGCGGTGCCATCCCGGCGACCGGGCAATTAAACGACGCCTACCTGATTAAACCCATCCGTGATCAGGCGCTGCTGGATAAAATTGCCACCGTGCTGGAACTGGAATGGTATTACCACAGTGAAACGACCAGCGGCGAGCGTTTTATAGCCGCCACAAGCGACAGCCTTAACTGGCAGAATATTCCGCCAGCAGAGGCGCGTGAACTTAAGGCAATGGCCGAGATCGGTTATGTCGGCGGAATAGAGCTGGTATTACAGCGTATGGCCAGTGCAGGCGCCGATGAGCGTTGTATTAATCAGTTGCGTGAATATGTGCGTAACTATCAGTTTGCATCCGTCATTTCCATCAGCCAGAAGGTACTTGCCAATGATCCGGGCTGAAAGCAAAGGGCTGGTATTAATCGCCGATGATACCGCCGAATCGTTAACCATGCTGAATGAGGCATTAAGCACTGCCGGTTACACCGTATTGGTGGCGATGGACGGCATACAGGCACTGAATATTGCCGAACGAATGGCGCCGGATTTAATTCTTCTGGATGCCATTATGCCGAATATGGATGGCTTTGAAGCCTGTAAAGCGTTAAAGGACAACGTCGATTTGCAGGATATTCCCGTTATTTTTATGACAGGTCTGAGTGACAGCGAACATGTTATCCGCGGATTGGAATGTGGCGGTGTGGATTACCTGACCAAGCCGGTAAGGCTGAATGAGTTACTCGCCCGTGCGCAGGTGCATATTAATAATGCCCGTAAAACCCAGAGTGCCCGCGGCGCATTAAATGAATTGGCACAGCCGGCATTTTCCTGCTCACTGCATGGCGAAATACTGTGGTCTACCAACCGTGCGCAGGAATTACTGGCGGCACTGAATTACAACGGTGATGCCTTAGCGCAGGCATTGCAGCAGCAGGCAATTGGCTGGCTGAGCCGCGCGCCGCAAAAACACAGCCAATTTAAACTACAGCTGGGTGAACAGACGCTGACCCTGCGCTTGCTGGGACAGCCTTATCCGGGAGAATTTTTACTGCGCCTGATGGAGGAGGATGACACCTTGCTGTGTCAGGACTTACGTCAGCAGTTTGGCCTTACCGAGCGTGAATCAGAAGTACTTTTGTGGCTGGCGCGGGGAAAAAGCAATCAGGATATTGGCCAGATTCTGACCATGAGCCCGCGTACGGTGAATAAACATCTGGAGCAGGTATTCCGTAAGCTGGGAGTAGAAAACCGCACCTCGGCGGCAGCAGTCAGCCTTGGAGTACTGGCAGTTAACCATTAGCAGGCTGTTGATTTCCTATCTGCGTTGCCACTGCAGTGTTAAAAACCGACTCAAAATGCTCATTTACGACCTGTAAACTGCGCTTTTTCGCCGGTTTTTGCCTTGCATTGACTGCCTCGAAAACGAAAATCAACGGCCTGTTAGAGCGTGAATTAACAGGCCCTGAACTGTTACCAGGCTTCGAGCTCGGCCAGCATAAATTCAAGTACGTCATGCACACGTTTTTTTCCGGCATTCTGACGTAACAGCACCATGGCATGTACCTGGCTGGCGAGAAAACGTGAGGCGGTCAGCGGGTCACGCGGGCGGCTGAGCTCGTTATTATCAATGGCCTGCTGCAGGGCTTTCTTCAGGCTTTCTTCCTGGCGGCGCAGGCCGTTTTTAATCAGGTTCAGACTTTCTTCATGTAATTGTCCCGCATTCAGGCTGGCGTTCAGCAGCATACAACCGGCGCTGGCCTGATCGTGCTGCAGTTGCTGCTGTATCAGGCGGAAGTAAGCAATGATGGCGGCTTTTCCCTGCTGCTCCTGCAGTGGCCGCAGCATGCGGTTAAAAATATTATCGGTATAGAGCATCAGCGCCTGGTGGAAAAAATCCTGTTTATTGCCAAAAGTCTGATACAGGCTGTAGCGGTTAACCCCGAGTTTCTGCACCAGATTTTCCATCGATAGTTGGCGGAATCCTTCGCGCCAGAACAACAGCATGGCCTGATGCAGTACCTGAGCGGGATCGAATGACTTGGTTCTGGCCATTAAATTACCTGTATGTTCTGAAAATTGCCGGCAGGATCAGGCAGCTTAGCGAATTCTTTCTTGACTGATCATTCTGATATTGGCTAGTGTAATCCAGAATGATCATTCTGAAAATAAAAGAGTCTGATCCGCTAACCCGTCAATCAAGGAATCCGTATGAAACTGTACAGCGCCAATATGGCACCCAATCCGCGTCGCAGCCGTATGGCTCTGGCAGAAAAGGGCATTACCGGTGTCGAGGTGATTAATATTGATCTTGCCGGAGGCGAGAACCTCAAGCCTGAATTCCGCGAGCGTAACAGTCTGGCGAAAGTACCGGTACTGGAGCTTGATGACGGCACCTGTATTGCTGAAACCGCAGCCATATACCGTTATCTGGAAGAAATTCAGCCGGAACCGAACCTGATGGGACGTGATGCCAAAGAGAAAGCGCTGATTGAGATGTGGGATCGCCGCCTCGACAACGCCTTATTAATGCCGATTGGCCATTGCTTCCAGCATACGACCGGCTTTTTTAAAGACCGTATGACACCGGTTGCCGCCTGGGGCGAAGAAGCCGGTAAGCTGGCGGCTGCGTTCTTACCCATTCTGGAACAGCAGCTGCAAAAGCATGAATTTGTGGCGGGTGATCACTTCTCTGTGGCAGACATCACGGCTCTTTGCTCGCTGGAGTTCGGTAAGGTGATTCAGTTGCGTATTACCGAAGATTTTCCGGCTATTCAGCGCTGGCACGCGCAAATGAAAGCGCGTCCGTCCTATACTGCATAACAGTCTCAGTCCGCCGGGCAGCCGCCTGGCGGATTACCATTGCGCAGGGGAGGTTGTTATGAATACCGATCTTAATATTTGTCTGGTGGTGGCCAGCCATCGTGCCAATTCACAAAGTCGCCGTATTGCCGATTATATGAATCAGCATTTTCTGGCCGGTAAGGCGAGTCTGATCGAACTGTATCAGAGTAAGCTGCCACTCTGGGATGGCGAGCCAGTGGCCGCGGGCAGTACAGAAGAACAGGACGTGGCTCAGGTAAAAGCCCGTGCCGAAGCCGCTGATGCTTTTGTATTTATCGTGCCGGAATGGCACGGCATGGTGCCGGCCGGGCTGAAAAATTTTCTGCTCTGGTGCGGGATGAAAGAACTGGCGCATAAACCGGTATTACTGGTTGGTGTATCGGCTTCGGCCGGTGGTGCTTTTGTGATTGCCGAGTTACGCCACAGCGGCTATAAAAACTCGCGCCTGTTATATCTGCCTGAGCATCTGCTGCTGCGTGATGTGAATGACCTCTGGATGGGCCAGGAAGGGCGTATGAGTGATGTTTATCTGGAAAAGCGCACCCGTTACGCGCTGGACTTACTGATGACCTACACCGAAGCCCTGAAACCGGTACGTGACAGATTGTGTGCCGGACTGGCGGATTTTTCTAACGGTATGTCGTAACACATACAGGCCGGCTGCCCGGTGACAACGTGCGGACCAGAGCACAGGGGTTAGAGCGCGCGGATATACTGCTCTAAGTTGTCCAGCAGCTGGCCCTGTTCCTCCGGGCGCCATTGCAGGCGGATATGCCATTCCTGTTCACCGTCGAACGACACGAAAAATGACATGCCGTCATCGTACGGCAGAAATGAATAACCCAGAAAGATCCAGCTTTCCCCAACGTCGTGCAGATGCTGATCGTAATCGGTAAATTCCTGAATAACCTCATAACGCTCACCGGCGCGCAGAAATTTATGATTGTCACCGCAGTTTGCTGCTTTATGGCCGGTCCAGGTACCGGCAGGTTTTGGGCCGAAGGTCATGGGTAAGAAGACTCGTGTTGAGATAGAGCAACAGACTTATCTGCTTCGCTCTGGTTGTCTGTTTTATCGTCGCGCTTTTTACCATTTTCATGCCAGGTCTTAATCGCTGACGTTGCCATCTGTGAAAAATTCTTTGAGACATGACGGCCCTGATACATTGACGATGTATTATCAGCAAGCGGAACTGAGCAGTGAATATCGTCCGCCAGTTTATGCAGATACTCACGTCCAGCCATTTGATACCGGATCTGTTCCTGATCATTCAGTCTGATCGTATAGCTATAGCCAAATGCACCCATGCTGCAGTTCACATCGAAATAGAGGCTGCCTTCGTGTTCCAACAGAAACCACGCCTGTTTTTCAGAATCGATGACTTTCATTTTTGTGAGATCCTGCGGTAAAAGGCGGAATATTCCTGTCTGCGGTACTTCAGGCTGCATACATCAGTTAAATGCAGCAATGATCGCACCGATCAGAGCCAGTTCAGTCACACTGTGTGCCGAATTGATTAACGTTAGTTTTGCGGATGTGCGGGCGAAGCCATTGTAGTAGCCCAGTGATGTGGCCGTAAATACAATGGCAACCACTGCGCCAAAAAACGCCCCGATCAGAACGCCGGATGTATTCAGAGCTGATAGCAGCAAAGCGATCAGTAGGGTTTTGCTTAACCCTGATACCAGAGAAATGGCAAAAGCACCGCCAAGACCTTCGGTGTTATCAGCTTCTTCTTTGCTCAGCCCTAAAGTGTTTGCCCAGGCTTTACCGAAAACGGCCCAGTGATACCAGACAAACCCCAGAACATAGCTTGTAATTGCGGCAATTACGACCGCAATATAGTTCAGGTTTTGTAATGCTTCGATAAGGTTCATATTGGTTCTCTGGGTTTTAACGTTTGGTTAAGGTGCCGGCTTTAGCCGGTCCCGAGTGAGCGAAGCGAACGACTTGAACCAATTGTTAGACCCTACCTCTGATTGCGGCAACAGCTGCTGCATATGATTCATTGCCAATTCCAACCTGAGCCCAAACTGGGCGTGACTCATTGCCTTGCCTGTCATACTGTTCGTCAGCATCCCAAAGTGTAAGTATTTGATTTGGGAAAAGGTACTCTGAGGCGATGAACTGATGAGCGCCAGAGTTATCTGCGTTGGCTATTAGAGAAAAGAGCTCTTCAGCAGAGAGGGAAAAGACATCAAGGCTTTGGAATGTTGCAGTAAACCGCTCGCTGGCAGATATGCCAATAAATATAACTCTGTCGTCTGGGTCGCATTCAACTTGAATTGAAGCATTACAAAAATAGTCCAGAGAACGACGAGATGACTCAAGCGGGAAGCCTGCGCGGAGCAGCGACTCTCTAGCTTCCGAGCGGAGACTTCCAAGCTTTACGGGGCCAGCTCCACTTAGTGGAGATATTTCTAGGATGAGCACATAAGCCTCGATAGGTCTAGCGCCGCGTTCACCGGCGCGTAGTTGATTGACTTGTTAGGCTTTGATTTCACTAGAATATTTCCATAACCAATGAATTGCCTAGCGGCGGGAAATTGAAAATAACAGACTCGTACTGACTTTCGACTGTTTCTATATCAATTGAATCTCCACTCTCGAACTTAATGCTCAACACAGAAGGACTCTTTAAGCTCGCGTTCTCCGCACATTGCCGACCAAGCATACCCCATGGGCCTGAATTCGGCGCATCATCCCATTCGTAGCATGTACCTTCGATTGAGGCGAATACCCGCTCATTGCACTGAATATTGAAATTGACAAATTTAATATTAAATCCATATGAAGCTAGCTGAATAGATTCTACAAATTGTGACTCCTTTGAGAAGTAGTCATTCAAAACCTTGACGATTTCTACATTAAATAAATTCATACTCAGTCCGATTGAAGCCTAATGCCAAGCTAAGCAGTGTGCGTTAGCACGTCCTTGCTTGAGCGCCTTGTTAACTGCTTGTGTCACGAACGGCACCATTTTTGTCTGTTTGAACAATAGTACCCCCATAAATATCTTCGACAGCTTCATTCTCAAAATTTACATGGTGCCAAAGCCAAACACCTCTGTAGCCCATTGCCAAATGTGTGACGCGAAGAAATTTATCAAGAGTTTCTTCAATAGCAATTTTATCGTGGTTTTCTAGGGTCTCGGTTTCTCGTATAGCTCGACTTAAGGCTTCAAGTTCATTAATTTCTTCAACCTGCATCACCGCTCTTGTGCGGTCTTCGAAATCGATTGTTACAGTATAAAGATTCATGAGTTCCTTGAGCAGTTAACGCCCGCCTCAACTGCCGAAGGTTACTGGCGCCTTTTGTGCGGTTTTTGCACAAAAGGTGACAGTGGCCGGAGGTCAGATTGCAGGCGCTTGTTAGTTGCCATTAATTTTAGCGAGTGCCGCATTGACCCGTGCTACCATAGCTGGACTATTGTCATCTGCTTTTAGATAGTTATTGAACACTTCATTTGCCTTGCTTAAATTTCCAGAATTGTAGTAAGCAAGTGCACGCCAGAAGAATATCTCCTCAGTTCCAACACCACCGATTCTTTCCGCTGATTCAAATGCTTTAACTGCATCATCATATTTCTCAATTTGAAAGAGTACTTCACCTTTGAACCTCCAGCTTAAAGGGTTCTTTTTATCAAGCTGAATGATTGCATCTGCTCTCTTCAAAGCCTCAGTAAACTTTCCTTCTCGAAAGCAATCAGTTGCAATATTCGGGTCGGTTAAATTATCAATGCTATTATCACAACCTGCATACGCATTGATTCCAATCAACGCGAATAATAGTGAAGCTACTTTTTTGAACATTTTTTATTCCTTTAACGATGCAAGGCAACTAACACCCAAAGCAGCGGCGCGCGTTAGCGCGTCCAGCCCGCAGGGCGATGCTGCCTTTGCTTGTTATGTGTTTACTCACAGTTCTCTAGCCCACATATTGGTGTGCCATTATCATTGTGTTTGCCGACCAGACTAATACACTTAAATGTTTCACCACCGTCAGTAGACACTTTAACTTCGAGATCTTGGTTTTCGAATGTTTGCAGCTCTTTAATTAGCTGCTTGATTGTCTTTCCACGAGTAACCCACTCAGGGTTTTCATTTACTTTATCGTTCACTGTACTCACTTATTAGACTGACACATAACGTTTTTGTTGTGGGGCGGTGAAGCGTAGTGAGGAACGAGCGAAGTTTAACTGTCCCAGAACCGAAGGTGCGTTCACCAACTTATTTTTATGAGTCACGGAAATGACCATTACTTTCTATTCCATGCACAAGGTTCAATGCTAAATCATAGCTATCGGTATTTGTAAGTTTTTTTCGGATTTTAATTGCAATTTTCAAAGCATCTTTTTTATTCAATTCCACATCTAAGAGAGAATTTATGTAGTATGGCTTTCCACTCCCTTTAGATATCTTCTTTTGAGTTAGACGTTTTTCAAGTTTAGGCTCTCTATAGCCAACAACCTTCATATCTTCTCTGGTGCCGCCCCACTTAATTGGGAGTGTCAAAATGTATTTACTTCCGAAGAGTGTATAGTAATTGACAACAATACTACCTCCATCACGACAGCTATCAATACTCGGCTTTCCTTTCAATATTAAGAACATCTTAAGACTCATAACAGTTTCTTAGTAGGCAGGCTCATTAACACATCTAAGCCCTTATTCAGATTCCCAGCCTAACCCAATGTCCGGGTTGTAAAAATCATCGTTATTTTCTTTCTTGTCAGGATATAAACGCGCATGCGCGCTTTTACCCTGAAGTGTTCTTTACATTTGGCGCCTTATCGTTTTCTTCCAGACACGCTGCCGCCAGTCCTTGTATACGCAGGGCAGGAATCGCGTAGCTTTCTTATTCGGGATTGTTAGCGGGGAGGACGGTCGTTTGGACGGTGTGTTCGTACGATATGGCGGCATCCCTGCTGTGATCCGAGAGTACTGAAGTTTTAGGATGGGTTCAATAATTGATAGAAATGGTTGCAACTGGCAAAAGGCGTCAGTATCGATATTTCCGCTATCCGGAACGGTCTGGCCAGCGGGCAGGGATGCCGGAGGGATAAGATAGAAACGGTTAGCGAGGTCTTTTAGTGTCTGGAATTGTAGTGGTTTAGCATTTCAGCTGGTCACGTACCCGCATCAGGGCAAAACCCAGCAAATTCTGGCCCTGCCAGTTATGTGGCTCATAGGCTGCCGGATCGTCGGCCGTCAGGCCAATTCCCCATATCGCATCCACAGGGCTGGCCTCTACCAGAATACTGTCCCCGGTATTGAGCAGAAATTCCTTCAGCTCCGGGTTTTGCGAAAATTTAGCAAAGTTAGCTGATACCACGATTTCAAAGCGGTGTTGTAGCCATTTATCCTCGTCGAAGCCAAGTATGCCTCGTCCCGCTTTTTTTGCTTCGTTCGGTGTCTTGCTGGCAAGCACTACTTTCAGCGCATTGTTATCGCTGAAAAGCTCAGCCTTTTTGGCCATCATATAGTGTTCTGCCGTCAGGTATGTCTGCTGTTCATCGACAAATGGTGACTCGTACCACTGACTGAAACATGATTTTGAGACACCTGTTTTGGGCTTTTGGTGGCCCCAAAAGAAAATATAGGTCACAGGGTTGCCGTGACTGATATGGTCAATGAGTTCTTCCCTGCTCTGAATCGTCAATTTGGCACCACACTTCATTTTTTATTAAGAATTGCTGTTAAGCTGTTTATGAGAACCATCCAGCCATGACCTTATATCCTGTATAACGTCGTCAACCCTGCTGCTTCCGTCGGGCATATTAAATGAATGATCAAGGTTGTTATACATCTTAAATTCAATATTGGGCTGGTCTTTAGCAAGTTCTGCCGCTTGCTCCTGAGCCAGGCGTACGGAAACATTTTTATCCAGCCCCGACTGAATGAGTAACAGTGGGGTTTCTACTCTGGACAGTATTGCTCTTTGGTCAATTTCAAACATGTTTCGCCACCAGCGGTAACCATGCCCGCTCATACTAAGCTCAAAGGGTTCGCTGTTGAGGATATGTTTATAAAAGCCGGTAAAGCCATTCGCGGCTTCCTGGTATGCCTCAGCGGATGGCGACTGGGATTTTATATTGTGCAGAACATCGTCTATAAATCTTGGGGCACCACCGTTGAGTGATACGGTGGCATTAATGTAACTCAATTCTGACGCGATCAGGTTGGCAACGACAGCGCCTTCACTCCCTCCGAGCAGGACGATTCTTTTATATTTTCTTTCTTTGCGTAAGGTGCTTAACACCTGGGTGTAGTCTTTCACCCTCTGCTTTGGTGAGTCGTTTTCGATATAGGCAGCAGGGCAGTCATCCCTTTCAGAAGCGTTGCTCCAGGGTAATTCGGCGGTAATGCCATATTTCTCAACCGTTAAAATACTGGCTTGCGGCATTACATCCGGGAACTCGCTGTTAATCCGCTTATTGTGGCGGACACTGTTGCAATCGGAACCCTGTATTAATACCAGCAGTGTCTTCTCCGGATTATCCTGAGCAAGCAGATAGTAGGTGATATTTGTACCATCGTTTCTGGCTATCTCGAAGGATTCCGCAGCAGGTAAGCCTCGGGAGCAGACCGCCTGAGAGATGAGCAGTACGAACAGCGTTAAGGCTTTAATGTTCATGCGATCATGAAGACAGAATAACCAAACAGCCAGAGAATCTGGAAACCGTAACTCAGCCGCTGGTGAGTGCCCGGGTTGGTTCTTTCTTTAAAGGATACGCTCAGTCGGTATGAAAAATAAAAGCAACCGAGCAGGCAGATTAACGAAAATACTCTGATGGCTGTCGGGTTAGTAATCGGGTTTGTATCCGAAAATACAGTAATTGCCGGGGCAACAATAAACGAAATCAGCATAACCATTCCCGACCATGAATGAATCTGGCAAGGCATGGTCGGGGTCGTTGTATATGGATCTGCATCCATAGGAAAAAGGCCGCAAATCCAGGTACTTAATCCATGAATGACAACCATAATGCCGATAGCAACGGTTGCTGTGCTCTCGGCGTGGGTGCTGATCAGGTAATATCCAAACAGGATAAATAAGAGGCCTAAAGGGTAATTGTTAATAAGTGGTGAGAGTTTCTGGGTTGGACTGCCAGCAGCACCCAGCTCGCTGCAAAATTGCCTGGAATGGCTGTAGTTCGGATAGAACAATGAGGCAATAATAACGCCTGCTACGATCCAGATGGAAGCAATGATTCCCGTGTAAGAAATAACGCTAAGCACGTTTAAATTCCCTCTGACAGTTGGTCATTTAATGCCGGGCCGGTTTCGCCGCACAAACAGTTAGTCGCCCCTTTTACACCATTATCAGGCGTGTTTATCGCTGCCCATATTGTCTATTGTTGAGTGGGTAGTCAATGCGTGGGAGGAGAGGCTGGGCTGGATTGAACCTGCGGGGTGCTTGCAGGTATGCCGGTTCTGCGTTTCTTTATCCGGATTATGGATAGGTTCCGTTGCAAGAGAACCGTGTCTGGCCGAAGAGCGGCACTCTCTGCATCAATCTGTGTCGCCAATCTGTTAGAATCCGGCGACTGAACTCCAGAGGCCCGTGCCCGCTTTGACCAACAGTAACTTACCTCCCAATACGCCCCCCGGCCATGCGCTTGCTGTGTCTTCTGCACAGGAACAGCAAGCGGCGCAGGTAAGCCGGGCACCGCAGCAGGCGCAGCTGACACCGCAGCAGGCACAGGTGATTGCGCATCAGCAGGGTCATGCCAAGGTGGTGGCGGTGGCGGGTGCCGGTAAAACCACGACGCTGACGCACTTTATTGCTGCCCGTCTGAGCGAGGGCGTAAGCCCACGGCGTCTGCTGGTGCTGATGTATAACCGCGCTGCGCGGGAGGATTTTGAGGCCAAATTAGGTCGCTTATTGCCTCGTCAGGCGTTGCCCGAGGTTCGTACCTTTCATTCGTTGGGGCTGCGTATTTATCAGCGCTTAATTGCTCAGGGTGTCTTGCCGCCGTTTCAGGGCAAGCCGTTATCCGATGGCGAAATGGAGCCCATTGTCTGGCGTTTATTGCAGCAGCTGGCGGATGACGATACCCGTCAGGAAATTCTGTCGCAGCGGAAAAAATGGGTCGAACCGGCACTGGCCTTTATTGATCTGGTGAAATCCGGTCTGCAGCCGCCGGCTGAGGTGTTTGCCGCGCTGGAACTGCCCGACAACTGCAAAATTTTTATCGACCTGTTTGATCTGTTTGAAGACTGGCGCCGTCAGCAACGGCGCATCAGTTATGCCGATATGCTTTACGATCCGGTAATGGCCTTTATTTATCAGCCGGAAATCGCCGCAAAGTTTGGCGGCCATATGCAGTGGATTCTGGTCGATGAGTATCAGGATATTAATGCCATTCAGCAGCATCTGCTGGAAGTGCTGTACGGTGGTCGCGGTTCTGTAATGGTAATCGGTGATCCGGATCAGACGATTTATGAATTCCGTGGATCAAAGCCGGAATTTATTGTTCAGAAATTTGATCAGCAGATGCAGCAGGTCAGTACTTACCAATTGCCGCACACCTTTCGCTATGGCCATGCGCTGTCGCTGCTGGCCAATCATCTGATTACCCATAATAAAGAGCGTGAGCCGGTGCTGTGCCTGTCGCATCCGTCCACGCCGCAGACGAAAGCCAGACTGCATTTTGCCCGTTATGAACCAGCGCTGATTTTAACCCTGATTAAAAGCGAGGCAGAAAAGCAGCCGCTGGAAAATATCGCCGTTATTAACCGCTTATGGGCGCTATGTGCGCCGATTGAGCTGGGGCTTCTGCAGGCCGGTATTCCTTATCAGCTGCATAATTCACAGTCGGTACTGGATCGCTGGGAACTGCAGATTTTCTGGATATTACTGGAAATATCGGCCGGGCGTTTTGCTGCGCGTAATACAGAACAACGTACCGATGCCTGGCTGCAGTTACTGACCACGCCATACCCGAAGATTAAACGCTCAACACTGGAGCAGATTGCCCGCACCATGGCGCAGGCCGATGCCGACTTTGGTGAGGCGCTGCAGGCGGCGGTGCCGGAGGATATGAGTAAATGGCAGCGCCAGCAGCTGGATGCCCGGGCCGAAGTACTGGCCAGTGCTGAGCATGTGGCGATGCCAGCGTACCGGTTATTACAGCAGTATATTGATCAGTCGGGTCTGGAAGACGGCATAGCCGACAGTGCTTTCTCGGCGCAGCAGATTGAAGACCGGCTGCAAACGATTAAGGCCTTTGTGCATTTTATGCGTGAGTCGGAACAGAACAGCCGCAACGCGCTGGATTATCTGCAGCAATTAAAGGCGCAGCGTCTGCAGCAAAGCCGTGAGAAAAAAGGCGGTGTGCATTTAACCTCGATACATAAGAGCAAAGGTCTGGAGTGGCCGGTGGTGATTATTCCCGGTTTAAATGCCCACTATTATCCTTATACCCCCGAAGGTGAATTCACTACGCCAGCCAGCGAAGAAAGTGAGCGGCGTTTGCTTTATGTGGCGATGACCCGCGCCAAACAGCAACTGCATTTAATTGCGCCAGATCCGTTTAAAGATCAGAAACGTGGTGGCGGGCAAACTTCCGCCCGCGACTGGAGCAGCCGCTTTCAGCAGGAGCTGATGGTTGAACGCAGCGTTGATATTGCCCGCGCTATTGAAACGAAATCGGACTCTGTTGCCTTAAAAATACCCCATGGCAGCCCGGCATCCTGGTTGCAGGATTATTGCCGCCAGCTGGATATTAACCTGAAGTTTACCCTGGATACTTCTGCGTCTGCATCGGCAGAACGTACACCGCGGCGGGCGGCACCGGGTTATCCCAAAGCGCCGGCGGATTATATTATCGAACGTAAATATTCGGCCGCAGAAGAACAGCGCCGTATCCGCCATGACACACTCGGGGCTGGGGTCGTGCTGGCGGAAGATGAGCGTTATATTAAAATCCGTTTCGATGGCGAAGCTCAGGCGCGTACGCTGGATAAAAAAACTGCCAGTGCTTTTATGGAAAATGAATAACCGGCCTGATCTGTTTATAGCCCTTGAAACAGGCCGACAAGCTGCAGGAGAAAAGAGACATGAAGTCATTGCTGCGCATTATGCTGACCACGCTGTTTGTTACCTTTATAGCAGCGCTGGCGCTGGAACTGTTCTGGCTGAACAGCACGCCTGAGCAGCGTCAGCACTGGCTGAGCTTAAGTCCGCTGCCACTGGACATTAAGCCCAACGGCTGGCTGTTACCGCAATTATTCAATGCACATACAACGGCTTCTGCGACGACGCGGCCGGGTGTCGCTTCTGAGCGCGCTCCGGGCCGTTATGAGTCTTGGTCTGATACTGCCCCTGCGGCTTCCTCATCCAGCGCAGTGCCGGCTAAAAGTCTGGCGGACAGCATGCCCGGCGGTTACCGCAATCATGGTGGCGCGGAATGTGTGCGTCCACCGACACAGGATATCCGTGATGTTGAACGCGGTGCGGTCTATCGCTGGACCGATAGCGAAGGCAAGGTGCACTTCGGCGACCGGCCGCAGCAGAGTGGGGCGGAAGACCTCAGTAAAAAATACGCCGCGGCGACTCAGGGTGTGCGTCTGGTGATGGAATACCCGGGCTGGGCCGGTGACGCCCAGCTCGAATTTCAGCTGCGGCGTGAAGCCGATTTACTCTACCGCGTATTAACGCGCTTTATTCCGCAGAAAGCCTGGCGTCAGATCAACCTGAATCTGGTGCTGTTTGCCAGTCAGAGCGCCTTTGATGAATTCCGCCAGCAGCAGGGGGCAAACAGTGGCTGGATGGCGTATTACAGTGGCGGCCATAATCAGGCATATCTTGCCCGCCAGCAGCGTGACGAATGGACGCTGCGTATTGCCCGCCATGAAATGACCCACGCGATGATGACCGGCATGCTGGGCACGACACCGATCTGGCTCAGCGAAGGGATGGCACAATATCTTGAAGGTCTGCAGTGGCAGATGAATGCCGGCCAGATAAAAGCCGATGCCGCAGGTTTTAACCGGCTGAGCGCCCAGGGACTGACCGGTTTCAGCGAGCTGGCCGGACGCAGCCATGCTGAGTTTAACGGCATGGCGCAGGATGAGAATTACGCCCGTGCGGCAGCGATGGTGTTTTTTCTGATTGACCATGACGATGGTAAGCGCTGGTTGCGGCAGACTCTGGGCCATTATGCGCAGCATCCCTGTGCACCTTTTATACCGTCACAATTCTTTAATCAGGCCTACCCCGGCGGGCTGGCGGCGGTAAACGGGCGCTACGCCCGCTGGTTACAGGACGGGCATTTCACCACGCACTATTACTGATGACAGGATTGGGTGCGCGGCAGGGGGTGGTACTCAGATAGCCAGTTGTTATACTGAGCGCTTTCGTAGAGATCGGTCGTACAGGTTTATCCGGGTCGCCTTTGCGTAACGCCACAACGCCTTGTTCAGACAGGGCGGTTATATTTCAGTCCGGTGATGCCGGGCCCAACAAGGACAACACCTTATGACCATTGCACAACACAAAATCGTAACCATTCACTACAAAGTTGTTGATGTTGCCAGCGGCGAAGTTATCGATTCATCTGAAGGTGGTCAGCCAATGACTTACCTGCATGGCGCACAGAATATTATTCCGGGTCTGGAACAGGCTCTGGAAGGCAAGCAGGTTGGTGATGAATTTGAAGTCACTGTTGCTCCTGCCGATGCGTACGGCGAGTACAGCGAAGAGCGCGTACAGCAGGTACCAATGGAAGCGTTCGAAGGCGTCGAAAAAGTTGAGCCTGGTATGGCCTTTACCGCTCAGACTGAACACGGCCCGATCAACCTGATCGTGACCGAAGTTGATGAAGCCATCGTTACTGTTGATGCCAACCACCCTCTGGCCGGTAAGTCTCTGAGCTTCAGCGTTAAAGTTGAATCTATCCGTGACGCCAGCGAAGAAGAACTGGCTCATGGCCATGTTCACGGTGAAGGCGGTCATCACCACTGAGTATTTGCCCAAGGGTAAAATACTTAATAAAAAGCCGGCTTATCGCCGGCTTTTTTTATGCATTTTTAATTTATTTTTGCGGATATTTATTTCTGCTTAAAAAATAACGGCTGGTTATTGTCCGCTGGCTTTTTTCAGATCCAGTGGTTCGGCAATATCCACTTCAACGACGGTACCGGCTTTTACATCGGCCAGTGCGCTGACTTCATCAAGGGCATCGCCCCAGATATTACAGGCATTGGACAGGCGGATTTCACCGTGGCGAGAAATAGGTGTTGGCCCGAAACCAATGACAATGCTGCTGCCATCGGCCCAGAAGGCAATATCGCCGGGTTGCACGATATTCACCGCATTATCTTCATAGCTTACCCGTACCGGGCAGTCGAAAATAACTTCCTGCCCCCAGGTTTGTACCGTGGCGGTAAAAGGCACCGCCTTAAGAATGGCCTGAGCAGTTGGGGTGCGGCGCAGTGCAATACGGATTTCGTGGTTTTCAAAACGCATAGCCAGTAACGTCATAAGAAATTCCCCCGTCGTGTCAGTAAAGACAACGGCATAAATGCATCCGCCGGCATCGTGCCGGCGGTGCAGTTCCGTTGCATTGGATTACCTTCAGACTAGCAGAGCGGTTTTTTTGCCGCGCTGCTTTTCTTGGTTCTCAGGCGACGGCCCGGCTGTCAATGATTGCCTTGTTAATAGTAAACAGGATGGCATTAAGGCTGGCCGAGAGGGTGTCACCATCCTGAGCGACCGCGGTATAGCGGCTGCCGCGGATGCTGGCCTGCACAAAGGCCATGGCGGTGGCATCGGAACCTTCACTGATGGCCTGCTCGTCAAACTGGACAATCTGCACGTCCACGCCGGTGGCTTTGTGCATGGCGTCAGCAAAGGCGCTGATGGCACCGTTGCCATGACCATGAATCAGCATTAATTGGCTGCCGTCATTAATAGACGCCTGCACATGATACTGGCTGCCCTGTTTGTCGATCTGGTAACCGGCCAGCGAGTAGCGACCATCGCTGTTCATAAACTCTGTGCGGAATACGCTCAGAATCTGCTCCGGGCTGAGTTCGCCTTCCTGCATTTCGGCGCGGCGCTGAATCGGCTGCGCCAGTTCGATCTGCATCCAGCGTGGCAATGTGGCGCCGATCTGCTGTTCGAGCAGATAAGCAGCACCGCCTTTACCCGACTGGCTGTTGACGCGGATCACCGACTGGTAATTGCGGCCAAGGTCGCGCGGGTCGATTGGCAGATAAGCCACATCCCATGGCTCGTCGTCCTGTTGCTTGCTCAGACACTTGCGGATGGCATCCTGATGGCTGCCGGAGAAGGCGGTATACACCAGCTCGCCGAGCCACGGATGGCGCGGATGAGTCTTGATGTTGGTACAGGCTTCTACGGTGGCGATGATGTCATCGGCCATGCTGATATCCAGCTCAGGATCAACGCCCTGGCTGTACAGGTTCATGGCCATGGTCACGATGTCCATATTACCGGTGCGCTCGCCATTGCCGAGCAGGGTGCCTTCGATACGGTCGGCACCGGCGAGCATCGCCAGCTCGGCGGCGGCTACTCCACAACCACGGTCATTGTGGGTATGAATGCTGATGATCAGGCTGTCGCGCTTGTTCACATGGTCGCAGAACCATTCAATCTGGTCGGCAAATACGTTGGGCATGCTGCTTTCGACGGTGGCCGGTAAATTGATGATGGCTTTTTTCTCTGCAGTCGGTTGCCATACATCGATCACGGCGTTGCAGATCTCAACAGCAAAATCGACTTCGGTGGTTGAGAAGCTTTCCGGTGAATACTGGAATACCCACTCGGTCTGCGGATGGCGTTTGGCTTCGCTGGCAACTTTACGCGCACCGTTCACGGCGATGTCGATAATGCCCTGTTTGTCGAGATTAAAGACACGCTGACGCTGTACCGGTGAGGTGGAGTTATACACATGCACCACCGCGCGGCGTACGCCGGCAAGGGCTTCGTAGGTGCGTTCGATTAATTCATCACGCGCCTGCACCAATACCTGAATGGTAACGTCTTCCGGAATCTGGTTGGCTTCGATCAGCCAGCGTACAAAGTCGAAATCCGGCTGTGAGGCGGCAGGAAAACCGACTTCAATCTCTTTGAAGCCCATGTTGATCAACAACGCCCACATCTGCTGTTTCTGCGCAACGGACATGGGCTCGATCAGCGCCTGGTTACCATCACGCAGATCAACTGAACACCACAGCGGCGCGGTGGTCAGAGTCTGGTCCGGCCAGCGGCGATCGGTTTTGGCGATAACGGTTGCAGGGCGGTACTTACGATGGTTAAAGCGGGCGGTGGTCGGGGTATTCATATCCGGTCCTTGCTCAGATTTTATAAAAACTGGTCATTGATTGCGTGTTTTAAGCCTTTTGAGCTTGTTCGTGTTTCCTTTCTGACTGTCTTTGCTCAGACCTTGTGAGTCCTCTCTGGCCCTGGCCACTTTTGGTGGCTGGGCGGACGCGGTGTCTTGTGAACAGCGCGTTCAGATGCCTTCCGGTAAGGAAGAGATCTGGTTAACAGTATGTGCACAGTATATGCGGCATGCTGGCGTTTATGATTGCAAAGTTGCTATTGATAACCCTTAATTTTGATACAATATTGCGCGATGTTTATTGTCTTTGGCGATTTGTGCCAATGTCTTTTCGTGGCACGGATTGCCCTGACCGGCAACGACTTGTATCAGCTCAACAGAAGGTCGTTTTATGAACTCAGATATGCCCGATGGTATGGCCCGGCTGGATCGTATTGACCAGCGCATTCTCGAATTACTGCAGCAGGATGGCAGTCTCAGCAATCTGGAGCTGGCCGATAAAGTCGGCCTGTCGCCCTCGCCCTGCTCGCGCCGGGTAAAAGCGCTGGAAGAAAGCGGTATGATTCAGGGCTACCGCGCCCATCTGGATGCCCGGCGTCTGGGGCTGGATCTGCTGGCGCTGATTTCGATCAGCATGGATCGCCATACGCCGGAGCGTTTTGATAACTTCGAATCGCAGGTCGCGGCCTGTCCGGAAGTGCTGGAGTGCTACCTGATTACCGGCCAGTCGGCCGACTATGTATTAAAAGTGATCGTGCGCGATATGAATGCCTACCAGCAGTTTCTGCTTGGCACCCTGACCCGTATTGAAGGCGTCAGCGGAGTGCATTCCAGCTTTGTAATGCGTAAAGTCATCGACCGCACGGCGCTGCCATTAGCAACGCGCTGATGGGATGATTTTTCTGTAAGGAGACGATGTGTTAACCCAGGTTGCTTTACCACTGGCTCTGGCCATGATGATGCTGGTGATGGGGCTGAGCCTGCGCCCGGTGCACTTTATCGCGGTGGCGCGTGAGCCGAAGCTGATTCTGCTTGGTCTGGCGCTGCAATTATTATTGTTACCGGCGCTGGCGCTGATGCTGGTTATGATGCTCTCTCTGCCAGCCACGCTGGCCATCGGCCTGATTATTCTGGTGGCCTGTCCCGGTGGTGCCACCTCAAATATTATCAGCCATTTAAGTGGTGGCGATGCGTCGCTGTCGGTCACCCTGACGGCTCTTATTACCTTGCTGGCACCTTTGACGTTACCGCTGTGGGTGAATACCCAGCTGCACTGGCTGAGCCTCGATCAGCTTGAACTGTATCTGCCCTGGCTGCCGACATTAATGCCTTTATTACTGGTGACGGTAGTACCGCTGTTGCTGGGAATGGTGCTGGCGGCGCGTTATCCGCAGCCGGTATTACGGGCGTTACCCTGGTTTAATCGTTTGTCATTGTTGCTGTTTATTATTCTGGTGATCGCCATGGCCGTGGCCAACAGCGAGCGCCTGCCGCAATTATGGTCGCAGGCGACACTGGTGTGTCTGGGGCTGTGTGTGCTGGCGATGGCGGCGACCGCTTTGATCAGTCGTTTACTGCGCCTGAGCGAGCGGCATACGCTGACGCTGATGATCGAAGTGGGTATCCAGAATGCTGGCACCGCCATGCTGATCAGTGCGACCATCCTGCAGCGGCCGGACCTGGCGCTGGTGGCGTTGTTTTATGGCATCCTGATGAATATACCGGCACTGCTGCTGATTGGGCGCCGGGTTTTGCGTCAACCGGCCAGTGTTGTCATGCCGGCAGGAGGATCTTCGCTATAATGATCAGAGCCTATCTCCATCGCAGCCGGACCGCTGCGTTGCCAACCAACAGGGGCCAACTTTGACCAGTCGTCTGTCATCGATAGAAAGTAAGCTGACCTTTTATGTGCTGAGCTTCAGTATTTTTCTGGGGGTGCTGTTCAGTGCCGCGCAGATTGGTTTTGACTATACCGCCGAGAGTCGCCGTTATCATGAGCTTACTGCGCAACTGCTGGAGCGACAGAGTGGCCCGGCGGCGCTGACACTCTATAACTACGATGGCAGTTCGATGCAGAGTATTCTCGACAGTCTGCTGATGAACCCGGCGGTGGTGGCCAGCGTGATTGTGGAAAACGAGACCGGCTTCGAGAAACGTGCCGGTCTGAGCAAACGCGAGCTGAGCGATACCGCTAATTCCTTTTATTACCGTGCCCACGATGTCGAACTGCTGGAACCGGCGATCTATTCCAAGAATCCACGGGTGATTGGCCATCTGACGGTCTGGTCGGATGAGCGTCTGACCCGCCAGGGCTTTGAACGCCGCGCCGGTATTACGTTATTGCTGGATGTGCTGCGCAATATCACGCTGGCGGTGGTGCTGATTCTGGTGTTCCGTGCGCGTCTGACCAGCCCGCTGAAACGTCTGATGGAACGCCTGATGGCCATTGACCCGCGTCAGCCAATAACCGCACCGCTGGTGGTGGAAGGCTCGCTGCGCAACAGTGAACTGGACGATCTGGCGCACAAGATGAACGATGTTTTACGCGCAATGGAAGGCGAAATCAGCCAGCGCCAGCAGGCCGAAAACCGTATCCGTCAGCTGAATGAACAACTTGAAGAAAAGGTAAAAGCCCGCACTCAGGCATTGCATGACAGCAACAGCCAGCTGCAGAGCAGCCTGAACGAATTACAGCGCACGCAGGATCTGTTACTGCAGGCGCAGCGTATGGCGTCGCTGGGTCATCTGGCGGCGGGTATGGCCCATGAAATCAACAATCCCATCGCGGTGGTGTATTCCAATATCGCGACGCTGAGTGAGTATCTGACCGAGCTGATTGGCCTGGCCGATCAGTATCAGGCCGCCGAACATGGTATTGCCGATAAAGCCCTGACACAGGCACTGGTGCAGATGCGTACCGCCATTGATCTGGATTTTGTGCGCGACGACGCCCCGGATCTGGTGCGTACTTCCAAGCAGAGTCTGGAGCGCGTACGTAATATTGTCAGCGAGCTGCGTACCTTTGCCGATACCGAGCATCAGCATAAAGAAATCACCGCACTGGATGAGCTGATGCAGCAGGCGCTGGCCGAGCAGAACATCAGTGCGCGTAACGATTTACGGGTTTACAGCTATTTGCAGCAATTGCCGCAGGTGTCGTGCATCCCGGAACAGGTACGGCTGGTGTTTAACAATATTCTGCACAACGCCGCCGATGCGATGCCCGATGGCGGCACCATTGAAATTGCCGGCGATCTGCAGGATGACTGGGTAGCGGTCATGGTCAAAGATTCCGGCACCGGTATGAGCGAAGAAGATCTGAGCTGTGCCGTTAATCCCTTCTTTACCCGCAAGGAAATTGGTCAGGGTACCGGCCTTGGCCTGACCGTGGCGTACAACGTGATGGTCAATCATGGCGGTGAGCTGCTGATCGACAGCTCTCCGGGTAAGGGCACCGTGGTTACCCTGCGTTTTCCACGCAGCTGACAGAGCCTGTCGCCAGTGCCTGTTAACAGGCACTGAGCAGGCTCTGAATATCCTCCCGTTCTTTCTTTGCGGGGCTTTATGCTCCCGTCAGATTCACCAATTCCTTCAATAATTCCCGTAACCAGCGGTGTGCCTGATCGCGCTCACGGCTCTGATGCCAGATCAGCTGCAGTTCAACCGGTGGGCAGGCAAAGGGCAGGGGCGCGGTCTGCAGTAACTGCTGCCAGAGACTGTGGCTGACCAGCTGTTGCGGTACCACGGCAATCAGGTCGGTACTGGCGACTACCGGCGGAATCGATACAAAACTGCTGACCCAGAGCTGCACCTGACGTGGCAGGTCTTTATGTCCCAGCAACTGCTCAATCGGTGTGCCCTGACGGTTACGTGGCGACAGGCTGACATGTTGCAGGCGGATAAACTCGTCGTAGCTGAGATCGGAGCGGAACTGCGGATGGTTACGCGCGGCAATCACCACCAACGATTCCTGCAGCAGCGGAGCATGGCACAGCCCCGGTTGCGGCTGGTCGACATAATCGATGGCCAGGTCGAGGCGGCCATCCTGCAGACGCTGCACAATATCCGGGCTTTGGTCGGTTTCTATCTGCAGGGCGACACCCGGCGCGCGCTGGCGCAGCTGCTGCATCAGCCAGGGCGCAGCCAGATATTCCACTGCGCCATTGGCACACAGACGGAAATGGCGGCGGCTGGTGGCGGCATCGAAGCTTTGCTGATCGGCCCAGCCCTGTTCAATCAGTTCCAGCCCGTCACGGACTTTGGCGTACAGCTGCAGTGCCCGCGGGGTCGGTTTCAGGCCGCTGGCGGTGCGCACAAACAGATCATCACCCAGCTGCAGGCGCAGACGTTTCAGGGCGTTACTGACCGCCGGCTGACTGAGATGCAGACGTGTGGCGGCACGGGTCAGGTGCTGTTCTTCCATTAAGGCGGCAAACAGCGGCAGCAGGTTCAGATCGAGGGAACGCAGGCTCATGGCTTTCTCACACATTATTCATAATGGTGATAATACATTTTTTAATTATTGATTGGCCTTTATTTAGCCGCCGGCGATAGAGTGGAGACAACTTAAAAATAATAACAACTGTAATAACGACAGGAGATGCTTATGGCCTTTGATCATCTGGCCTTCCGCGCCCGTTACCGTGCCTCCATTGCGCGCTTTTATTCCGGTGGCCTGCATGCGCTGGTGGTCGCGGCAACCGGGCTGGGGGTGATCCTGTACAGCTTCAGTCAGGTGGCGCAGGGCAGTGTTACCGAATGGCTGGTATTGCCGCTGACCATGATGCTGGTGAATTTCGGCGAATACGCCACCCATCGCTGGCTCGGGCACCGTAAAACCCGTATTGGCCGGCTGTTTTATTCGCGCCATACCGGCGACCACCACAGCTTTTTTATTGAATCGGCAATGCCCTTTGAAAGCGTGCGCGACTGGCGTGTGGTGCTGTTTCCGGCCTGGCTGATTTATGTGTTTTTAGTATTTCTGATTATTCCCGGTACCTTGCTGCTGCAATGGCTGTGGTCGGATAACGCCGGCTGGATTTATGCCGCTGCGGCGCTGTGTGGTTATCTGTTTTATGAGGTGATGCACTTCAGTTACCACCTGCCGGCAGGCAGCTTTGTTGAGCGCACGCCGATCTGGTGGCGCTTGCGGCATCTGCACCAGTTACACCATGAACGCGAGCGTATGGCGCAGTGCAATTTCAATATCACCCTGCCGTTATTCGACTGGCTGCTGGGCACACTGTACTGGCGCGCACCGGGCAATCGGGCGACATCCGGGGAGAAAAACCGATGAAACAGACACTGTTTGGCCTGGCCGTGATTCTCGGCGCGCTCTATATCCTGCTGTGGCCGCTGCATCCCTATCCGCTCAGCTATGTCCTGAAAGCCAGCCCGGTATTGCTGCTGGCGGTTGTTGCCTGGCTGCAGTACAGGAACGCTGAAATCAGTTTACGGGCAGCCTGGCTGTACGCGCTGGCGATGCTGACCTCAGCCGCGGGGGATGTGTTTCTCGACTTCGACCGCAGCCTGTATTTAAAGCAGGCGCTGGCCGCGTTTTTGCTGGCGCAGCTGAGTTATATCGCGCTGCTGTGGCCACTGCGGCAGAGCCGCCGTGGGGATGCGCTGCGGGCCGGCTTGCCGGCGTTGTTTGCGGCCTTTCTGCTGTGGCAGTTTTACCCCAATACCGGCGCGCTGTGGTGGCCGGTGCTGATCTATGTGCTGTGTTTATGGGGTATGGCGGTACTGGCGTTACGCAGCGGCAACCGCTGGATTGCCGCCGGCGGTGTGCTCTTTATGCTGGCCGACAGCCTGATTGGCGTAAACCGCTTCTGGCTGCCGTTTGAGCACTCCATACCGGTGATTGTCAGCATCTATATCAGCGCTCAGTTACTGCTGGGGTATGGCCTGTTGCTGGCGGCGGATTCACCTCTGCTGAAAGCAGCAACCGGCAGGCAGAAAAGCATGGCGGAATCCGCTCCGGCAAGCTGAAATCCGTGATTGCGTCAGGGCGGTGGATGGTTTAGTTTGCCGCTTCTTTACGGTCATTATTGGCCAGTTCTGTCGCATAGCAGTGTGAGTGTTCCCATGGCAAAAAAATCTTCTTCCGGTGGTCTGGTGTATTCAACCGAGTTTGGTCGTGCCTGTCCTGAGTGTCGCGAACCTCAGGATCAGTGCCGTTGCGGCGAACCCGAAGTACCCGCTGGAGACGGTATTGTGCGCGTCAGCCGCGAGAGCAAAGGCCGTGGCGGCAAAGTGGTGACCATTGTTAGCGGTGTGCCTTTACTGGGCGCCGAGCTGAAGACGCTGGCGAAAGAACTGAAGCAGAAATGCGGCGTGGGCGGCGCATTAAAAGACGGACTGATTGAGATTCAGGGCGATCAGCGTGACCTGCTGGTCAGCGAGCTGAGTAAGCGTGGTTTCACCGTTAAGAAAGCAGGTGGCTGAGATGCAGGCCACTTCTGCTGGCGCTCAGACAGATTCCACAGCACCGCGTGCGCTGATCGTTTACGCCCATCCCCAGCATCAGCATTCCTACGGCAACCGCGAATTACTGGCGGCCGTGCAGGGGCTGGAGCAGGTCACCGTGCATGACCTGTATGAAGAGTATCCCGATTTTCATATCGACGTGGCACGCGAGCAGGAGCTGCTGCTGTCCCACGACCTGATTATTTTTCAGTTTCCGCTGTACTGGTACAGCGCCCCGGCCTTGCTGAAAGAATGGCAGGACCGGGTGTTCGACTTTGGCTTTGCCTATGGCCAGAACGTGCAGCAGGAACAGCAATCTCAGGCGCTGGCGGGTAAGGCGCTGTGGCTGGCGGTTACCGCCGGTGGGCCGGTGAACTCCTTCCGCGAAGAAGGCATCAGCCGCCGTCCGCTGAGCGACTATCTGCTGCCCTTTGAGCAGAGTGCCGCGCTCTGTGATATGCGTTATCTGGAGCCGTTTGCTGTGTACCGCATCCGCAAGCTGACCAAACCTTATCTGCAGGAACGCGCCGAAGAATACCGTGCGGCGCTGTTGCAGCACCTGCGCGACCTCAGCAACCGCCCGTCACAGGAGAATGCCGATGCATGACAGTGGCTTAATGCAGCAGGCTTTTGTTTTTCTGCTGTCGGCGGTGGTGGCGGTGCCGCTGGCCAAGCGGCTTGGTCTTGGTTCGGTACTGGGTTATCTCTGTGCCGGTGCGGTGATCGGCCCCTTTGCGCTGGGTTTAATCGGTAACGACGTTGAAGGCGTGATGGCCTTTGCCGAATTCGGCGTGGTAATGATGCTGTTTCTGGTCGGTCTTGAACTCGACCCATCGCTGCTGTGGCGTATGCGCGTGCCTATTTTAGGACTCGGCGGCCTGCAGGTGGTGGTCACCAGTGTGCTGATTCTGCTGGTCGGTGTGCAGCTGGGCTTTCCCTGGCAGCAGAGTCTGGCGGTGGGCATGATTCTGGCGATGTCATCCACCGCCATTGTGTTGCAGACCCTGAATGAAAAATCACTGCTGAAAACCGAAGCCGGGCAATCGGCCTTTGCCGTGCTGCTGTTTCAGGATATTGCCGTGATTCCGATGCTGGCCATTCTGCCGCTGCTGGCACTGGACAGCTCGCTGGTGGCTGCGGCTTCGCACACCGGTTTGTCCGGCTGGCAGAAAACCCTGCTGGTACTGGCGGTGGTGGCCTCCATTGTGATTGTTGGCCGCTGGGTCAGCCGCCATCTGTTCCGCATTATTGCCAACACCCGTATGCGCGAAACCTTTACCGCCACCGCACTGGCGCTGGTGGTCGGCATTGCGCTGCTGATGGAGCTGGTCGGCCTGTCACCGGCACTGGGCACCTTCGTTGCCGGCGTGGTATTGGCCAACAGTGAATACCGCCACGAGCTGGAAGCGGAGATTGAGCCCTTCAAAGGTCTGCTGCTGGCGCTGTTCTTTATTTCCGTTGGTGCCAGCATCGACTTCGCCTTGCTGGCGGCGAACCCCTGGCTGGTGCTGGAACTGGTGCTGGGGCTGATCATCATCAAAATGCTGGTGCTGATTGTGCTGGCGCGGCTGTTTGGTCTGTCGGCGCAGAGCAACGGTATCTTTACCTTTGCCCTCGCTCAGGGCGGCGAGTTTGCCTTTGTGCTGTTCACCTTTGCCGGTAATAACCAGATTTTACCGGCGACGATGATTGAGCCGCTGGTGCTGGTGGTCGCGCTGAGCATGGCGGCGACACCGCTGCTGATTATCCTTAACGAGCGCCTGATTCTGCCGCGGCTGTCGGGCAATAACAGCACGCGCCCGCACGATCAGATCGAATCGGAAGAGGCGCGGGCTATCGTTGTCGGCTTTGGCCGTTTCGGCCAGATTGTTGGCCGTCTGCTGCGTATGAACGGCTTTGCCATTACGGTTCTGGAGCACGACGCGACTCAGGTCGATACCGTGCGCCGTTTTGGCCATAAGGTATTTTACGGTGATGCCGCGCGCCTCGATCTGCTCGAAGCCGCCGGACTGGCCGACGCCGAGCTGCTGGTCGTCGCCATCGACGATCATGAACGCTGTCTGCAAATCGTCGAAGTGGTGCGCCGCCATTACCCGCAGCTGCGCATTATTGCCCGTGCCCGAGGTCGTCGTCAGGCGGCGGAACTGCTGCGTGCCGGGGCTGATCATGTGGAGCGTGAAACCTTTAACTCAGCGCTGGCGCTGGGGCGCGAAGCACTGCGTTCGCTTGGCTTCCGCGCTTATCAGGCGCAGCGTGCGGCGGAACTGTTCCGCCACCATGATGAGCTGAATGTGCGCTCGCTGGGCGAAGTGCTGGACGATGAATCGGCCTTTATTAACCGCGCGCGCCAGCATGCCGTCGATCTGGAACAGGTACTGAAAAACGACCAGAAGGTCGATGCCGAAAGTGGTGATCAGGCCTGGGATCGGGACTAGCCTGTATCTCAGGCTGTATCTGAATGACGCGATAAAACAGGCGCTTACAGCGCCTGTAAGTGCTCGCTCAGCTGGGCACGGATAGGCTCCGGAATCGTCACCGACTGCTTGGCGTCGTGATCAAAATGCACCATCACCGCCGAGCCGCGGGCGCCCATACGGCCTTCCTGCCAGGCTTCGTGGGCAATCACCATCGAGCTGTTGCCCAGCTTGGTGAGGTAAGTGCGGATCTCCACATCTTTGCCGTAAAACAGTTCACCGACAAATTCGACTTCGATTTTGGCGATGATCAGATGCCAGTTGTTGATATCCAGATCCGGAGTAAACAGGCGGAACAGCGGCGTGCGGGCATCTTCAAACCAGACCGGTAAAACGGTGTTGTTGATATGACCCAGGGCATCGGTTTCAACAAAGCGCGGGCTCAGGTGGTGCGTCCACATAATATTATTCCTGTTATTAGTAGGTCACTGATTGTACCTGCTGAGTCTGTCAGCGGTACTGGCAAAGAGTATAAAATGGCAAAGAGTACAAGATGCCCGGCGCCCTGAGCCATCCATTCACGATTTCAGTCAGATAATACGAGGCCACTTTGCCAGATTCAGCCATACAGATTGTTAACGACGAGCAGGGCATGCGGCTGGCGCTGGCCGAAGCGCAGCGCGCCTACGATGCCGGTGAAGTGCCGGTGGGTGCGGTGGTGGTGCTGAATGGCGAGGTGGTAGGGCGTGGGTTTAATCAGCCCATTACCAGCCTTGATCCGAGTGCTCATGCTGAGATGGTTGCCGTGCGTGATGCCGCCAGAAATATCGGTAATTACCGCCTGCCGGGCGCTACGCTGTATGTCACCGTGGAGCCCTGTACCATGTGTACCGGTTTATTAATTCACAGCCGCATTGCACGGCTGGTTTATGGTGCGACCGAACCGAAAGCCGGTGCTGTTGAAAGCGCGCTGCAGTTACCGGCACAGCCTTTTTATAATCATGTGATGGAAATTGAGGGTGGGGTGCTTGCTGAACAATGCTCCGCTATGATGTCATCCTTTTTTGCCATGCGTCGTGAAGCCAAAAAGCGTCTGAAGCAGGCGGCAGCTCCGGCAGCAGACGAGGCTGATAAATAGTCCGGGCAAAAAATAATAAAAAGTAAGAACAAAAATAATAAAAAAGACCAACGACTCCTACTCACGACAACAACCCAAAATCATTAAAACGCTCATCGGGAATACCGTTATGCACTTTTTACGTCTTGTGCTGCTGGCACTGTTGTCACTGCAATTACTCGCCTGCGCTAAAATGCAGGACACCCTCTTTGAAACCGGCCTGAAAGCCGAGCGCGCGATGTCGGCGCTTAACCGCCATGAGCTGGATGTGGCGGGTCATCACTGGGTGTATCTCGATTCAGAAACCGCCGATGCGCCGGTGCTGCTGATGCTGCATGGCTTTGCCGTCGATAAAGATAACTGGCTGCGTTTTGCCCGCCATTTTAAAGATTACCGGGTGATCGCGCCGGATTTACCCGGCCATGGTGAAAGCTCCTATAACCCGCAGCTGACCTACGATTTCGCTGCTCAGGCCGGCTGGCTGGCGGAGTTTGTTGGCGCGCTCAGGCTCACTCAGCCCGTACATGTACTGGGGAATTCCATGGGCGGTGGCATTGCCCTGCTGTACAGCGCTGGGCATCCGCAGCAGGTGGCTTCTATTACGCTGATTGATGCCGCTGGTGTGTACCCACCGCATCTGAGTGAATTCCAGCAAATTATTGATAACGGCGGGCGCAATCCGCTGGTGGTCGAAAACATGGACGACTACGATGCGCTGCGTAACTTTGCCATGGTGCAGCAGCCGTTCCTGCCGTGGCCGGCGCCGGATGTTCTGGCGCGCCGGGCGATGGCACGCAATGCGATTAATACCGACATCTTTGCCGATATTCATGCGGTGGCCGAAGCCGCACGCCACAGTGACGATAACCTGCGTTTACTGCAGCAGATTCAGCAACCGGTACTGATTCTCTGGGGTGAGCAGGACCGCGTGCTGGATGTCAGTTCGGTGGGCGTGTTTGAGCAGCACCTGGCGCACAGCCAGAGCCATATTTTTGCCAATGTTGGCCATGCGCCGATGCTGGAAGTGCCGGATGACAGTGCACAGGTGGTGCGCACATTCCTGCAGGAATTGCCGCCTCAGCAGCAACTCCTGCAACCGTCGCAGACGGCTCAGAACGGGGAATAAAAAAAGCGGATAAAAACTTATCCGCGAAACTCACTATTGCTATAGGAGTGGAGGAATAACGGTGATCAGTGATGACGATAACTGCATAGCATTTTCGTCGTCGCTGAAGGTTGGGCTCTGCTCTTCATTCCAGACAAGAACGTCGTAATAACGGCGGATATTCTGTACGTAATCAACCGGCTCCTGACCACGGGCAAAACCGTGGCGGGTGTGACGGTAGTAACGTTTCTGGCTCAGCAGTGGCAGGGCTTCTTTAACGTCCAGCCATAAATTCGGGTTACCGCCCATCTGTTCGGTAATTTTACGCGCATCGGTCAGGTGACCAAAACCGACGTTATAAGCGGCCAGTGCCAGCCAGGTGCGGTCTGGCTCCTGCACATCGCTGCCCAGACGCTCACGCAGTTTGGCCAGATAGCGGCTGCCGCCAAAAATACTCTGCTTAGGATCGAGGCGGTTTTTTACACCCAGTTCGCGGGCGGTGTTACGGGTCAGCATCATCAGGCCACGTACGCCAGTAAAGCTCTTGGCGGTTGGGTTCCAGTGGCTTTCCTGATAACCGACGGCAGCCAGCAGGCGCCAGTCGAAACCGTGATCAGCACCGGCTTTTTCAAAATGCGGCTTGTAGGTATCGAGTTTATTGCTGGTCTGACGCAGGAAGCGCTTGGCGCCAACATAGTCGAGCTTATCCAGATGGCCGTAGTAGCGTTCTTCAAGACCGGCCAGCAGTGCGGCATTTTCTTTATTGCCGAAAAATTCATTCGCGGCCTGATGCAGGCTGTCATCACGGCTGTGGCTGAAAGCCCAGGCAATGTTTTGCTGTTCGCTTAAATCGAAGGCAATGGCCAGATTGGGGAAATAAGCCTGCAGCACATCAAATTCGTTGGAATCGACCACGGTAAAATCGATATTGCCGCTGGCCACCATCTGCAGCATATCGGCGACTTCCAGATCGGGCGTTTCACTCCAGGTGAGTTCCGGAATCTGGCTGTGCTGCAGAGTGCGCAGGCGTTCTGCGTGGCTTGAACCGGAAGCGACCACTAACTGACCACTGGCCAGGTCGTTAATCTGCTGCGGGCGCAGGGCGCCACGGCGGTAGATAACCTGTTCGGTAACCTGCATATAAGGCTGTGAGAAGCGGAACCAGCGTTCACGCTCGGCGGTATGAGTGAGACCGGCGGCCGCGAAGGCCGCCTTTCCTGTCTCTAGGGTGCTGAAAATGTCATTCAGATTATCGGCCACCACAACGTTAAGGGTAACGCCAAGGTGGTCGGCAAAGGCGCGGGCCAGTTCAAATTCGTAGCCGGCCGGGCCACTGCGGTCTTCATAAAAGCTGGTCGGGCTGTTACGCGTTACCATCACAATCTCACCATGCATCCGCACCTGCTCCAGGTTGTTCGGACGCACGCTGCCGGTCAGTGCGGTTAAGCACAGGGCCGCCATCGCGGTAGTTGATAGTAGACGAGTTATGCCAGATCGCATGCAAATTTTCCGTAAATGCGCACCAATATGGTGCATTTTCTGAAATCTGGGGTCATTGTAGCGTGCTGATCGCTTAAAAAACAACCGAAAGGCGGGCTATGTTTGCAAAATGATGACTATTTCGTGTCGTTATAGTGACCTAACCTGTTGAAACGCTTCTGTTTTTTCTGTAGGCCTCAGGAATCCGGGTGGGTCAGCAACGCACTGTTGCTGATTTTGCAACGATAAGCGCTTTTTCGTGGCCGCTGATATGTTTACAGCAACCCGTTTGCCCGGCAGCCGCGTGGTGCCTTTGCCCGGCGTGCCACTCTGGCCTGTCGGCCGCACAAATCTGGTGTGAGCAGGCACTCTCCGGTATCATTCGCGCTCATTTTGACCCACCTCCTTACGTTGGAGTTTTCCCCCGATGCTCGAGCTGCGTGGCGCACCGGCGCTTTCCGAATTCCGTCAGAACAAAGTCCTGAACAAACTGCAGCAAGTGCTGCCACAGGTCAGCGGCGTGTATGCCGAATTTATGCACTTTGCCGAGCTGCACGAAGCTCTGGCCGATAACGAGCTGGCGGTACTGCAGCGTATCCTGCGTTACGGCCCGAAAGCCGAGGTTAAAGAAGGTAAGGGCGAACTCTTTCTGGTGGTGCCGCGTTTCGGCACCATCTCGCCGTGGTCTTCCAAGGCTACCGACATCGCGCATAACTGCGGCCTGAACAAGGTTCAGCGTCTGGAGCGTGGTATTGCTTACTATGTAGAGGGCATCAGTGCGGCTGAGCGTGCAGCGGCTGCGGCTGTGCTGCACGACCGCATGGTCGAAGTGGTGCTGGATAACAGCTCGGCTGCGGCTGACCTGTTCTCCCACGCAGAACCTGCGCCGCTGAGCAGCGTCGATATTCTGGGCGGTGGTCGTGATGCGCTGATCGAAGCCGATAAGAATCTGGGTCTGGCACTGGCCGACGACGAAGTGGATTATCTGGTCGAGAACTACAACATTCTGGGCCGTAACCCGACCGACGTAGAGCTGATGATGTTCGCTCAGGCGAACTCCGAGCATTGCCGCCACAAAATCTTTAACGCCACCTGGACCCTGGATGGTGAGGATCAGGACAAGTCCCTGTTCCAGATGATCAAAAACACCTACGAGTGTTACAACGAAAACATTCTGTCGGCTTATAAAGACAACGCCTCGGTGATTGTTGGCCATAAAGCCGGTCGTTTCTTCCCGAATCCTGACAGCCGTGCCTACACCTACCATCAGGAAGATATGCACATCCTGATGAAGGTCGAAACCCACAACCACCCGACCGCCATTGCTCCACACTCTGGTGCGGCGACCGGTTCCGGTGGTGAGATCCGTGACGAAGGCGCAACCGGCCGTGGTTCCAAGCCAAAAGCCGGCTTAACCGGTTTTACCGTATCCGACCTGAAAATTCCGGGCTTCGAACAGCCATGGGAAAGCCAGTACGGCAAGCCAGACCGCATTGTGTCGGCCCTCGACATCATGATCGACGGCCCGCTGGGCGGCGCTGCCTTTAACAACGAATTCGGCCGTCCGAACCTGTGCGGTTACTTCCGTACTTTCGAACTGCAGCACGACGGTGAAGTCCGCGGTTACCACAAGCCAATCATGATTGCCGGTGGTTACGGCAACATCCGTGGCGAACACGTACAGAAGGGCGAAATCCCGGTGGGCGCCAGCCTGATCGTTCTGGGTGGCCCGGCCATGCAGATTGGTCTGGGTGGTGGTGCGGCATCTTCTATGGCCTCTGGTCAGTCGAATGCCGACCTCGACTTTGCTTCTGTACAGCGTGAAAACCCGGAAATGGAACGCCGCTGTCAGGAAGTGATCGACCGCTGCTGGCAGCTGGGCGATAAAAACCCGATTGCCTTTATTCACGACGTCGGCGCGGGCGGTATTTCCAACGCCTTCCCGGAACTGGTGAACGATGGCGGCCGTGGCGGTAAGTTTGAACTGCGCAACGTACCGAACGACGAGCCGGGCATGAGCCCGCTGGCGATCTGGTCAAACGAATCCCAGGAACGTTATGTACTGGCGGTGGCGCAGGAAGATATGGCGGCCTTTGATGCCATCTGTGCCCGCGAGCGCGCACCTTATGCGGTAGTGGGTTACGCCACCGAAGAGCCGCATTTAACCGTCACCGACAGCCACTTCGATAATAAGCCGGTTGATCTGCCGTTGCAGGTACTGCTCGGCAAGCCACCGCGTATGCACCGTGAAGCCAGCCGCCGCAACGCCGCAGGCGATGCCTTTAATGGTGCCGGTGTCGATCTGGCCGATGCCGCTGCGCGCGTACTCAAGCTGCCAACCGTGGCGAGCAAATCTTTCCTGATCACCATCGGCGACCGTTCTATTACCGGTACCGTGGCGCGTGATCAGTTTGTTGGCCCATGGCAGGTGCCGGTGGCTGACGTTGCCGTAACCACCTCTTCTTATGACACCTACGCCGGCGAAGCCATGGCGATGGGTGAGCGTACGCCGGTCGCCTTGCTGGATGCTCCGGCCTCCGGTCGTCTGGCTGTGGCCGAAGCCATTACCAACCTGGCGGCGGCGCCGATTGCAAAACTGGCTGACATTAAACTGTCGGCTAACTGGATGTGTGCGGCAGGCCACGACGGTGAAGACGAAAAACTCTACGCCACGGTAAAAGCCGTGGGTATGGAACTCTGCCCTGAGCTGCAGGTGACCATTCCGGTAGGTAAAGACTCGATGTCGATGAAAACCCGCTGGAACGATGCCGGTACCGATAAAGCTGTTACCTCACCGATGTCGCTGATTATTACCGGCTTTGCTCCGGTAACCGATGCCCGTGGTGTACTGACGCCGCAGCTGAAACTGGATAGTGGTGAAACAGACCTGATTCTGGTTGACCTTGGCCGTGGCCAGAACCGTATCGGTGCTTCCTGTTTTGCTCAGGTATTCGGCAAAGTGGCTGATGTACCGGCTGACCTCGACGACGCCGAAGACCTGAAAGCCTTCTTCGCCGTGGTGCAGGGCTTAAACAGCGACAATAAACTGCTGGCCTACCACGACCGTGCCGACGGTGGTCTGTTCGCCACCCTGACCGAAATGGCCTTTGCTGCGCATTGCGGTGTGGATATCTCCATGGATCTGCTGGCCGATGACGAAGCCGGTCTGGCCGCTGCACTGTTCGCCGAAGAACTGGGTGCGGTGCTGCAGGTTCGCCGCGACGATCTGGAAGAAGTGCTGACCCAGTTTGAAGCCGCCGGTCTGGGCGATTGCACCGCCGTGATCGGTAAGCCGAACTTCGACGACCAGATTACCTTCAGCTTCCAGGACGAAGAATTCCTCAGCGAAAGCCGTGTGAACTGGCAGCGCCTGTGGAGCCAGACCAGCTACGAAATGCAGGCGCTGCGTGACAACGCCGACTGCGCCAAGCAGGAATTCGACACCCTGCTGGACGCTGAAAACCCTGGCCTGCACGCTGAGCTGACCTTCGATATTAATGATGACATCACAGCCGATTTACCGGCTTCCGGTTCTGAAAACAGCCCGAAAGTCGCGATTCTGCGTGAGCAGGGTGTGAATGGCCAGATCGAAATGGCCGCCGCCTTTGACCGCGCCGGTTTCACCTCGGTTGACGTGCATATGAGCGATATTCTGTCGGGCAGCGTAACCCTGGAAGGCTTCCGCGGTTTAGTCGCCTGTGGTGGTTTCTCCTACGGTGACGTACTGGGCGCCGGTGAAGGCTGGGCCAAGTCCATCCTGTTTAACGACCAGGCGCGCAGCCAGTTTGAAGCCTTCTTTAAACGTGAAGATACCTTCGCCCTCGGTGTGTGTAACGGTTGTCAGATGCTGTCAAACCTGCACGAACTGATTCCGGGTGCCGAACACTGGCCGCACTTTGTGCGTAACATGAGCGAGCAGTTTGAAGCCCGTGTTGCCATGGTCGAAGTGCAGGAATCCGACTCGGTATTCCTCGCCGGTATGGCCGGATCACGTATGCCGATTGCCATCGCCCACGGCGAAGGCCGCGCCGAATTTGCCGACGACAGCGCCATTGACGAACTGGCTGGCCAGATCGCCCTGCGTTACGTCGACAACTACGGCAATGTTACCGAACAATACCCGGCTAACCCGAACGGTTCGCCACAGGGTATTACTGGCCTGACCGCCAATGATGGTCGTGTGACCATTATGATGCCGCACCCTGAGCGGGTATTCCGCGCGATTCAGAATTCCTATGTGCCAGCTGGTCCTGAAGGGGAGAGCTGGGATGAAGATGGCGCGTGGATGCGGATGTTCCGTAATGCGCGGGTGTGGTGTGAAGAGAACAACTGAAAACTAACTGCATTGCCAGAGCTGTGTTGAAAAGCGGGGCGAAGTGCTCATTTAGCGGGCTAAACTCCGCCTTCTTGCCCCGCTTTTAGCCTTGCTCTGCCTGCTTCGTTAACGTTTCAGGTGAGTGCTTTGCATTGTAGGGTGGGCACTGCCCACCTGACTATCGCGGACCAATAGAGAAGCCGCTGCTCAGCAATGAGCAGCGGCTTTTTTTTGGATGTTGTTTGCGGTTAAGCGTAGAGGGGGCTGAATTCATTGCTTTTCATTAATGTTCGCGTCAAGGATAACTGCTGTGTTTTAGTCAATGGGGTTATCCGTTGTGTCTCTCCTCTTGAATCTAAGTGAGAAAGCGTGGATTAATTACGGAACTCGGAAATCTAAGCAGTATGCTTGGCAGAAAATCTAATAGAGTTGGATGGCTATGAATATATATCAGTACACTGATTTGAATGCAGCTAAAAATATTTTGAGTACTGGACGTTTGTGGGCAACCCACTATCGATATCTTAATGATAAATCTGAAGTCGTACATGGAGTCGAAATACTTGTTGATAGTGTCGCTGATGAGAAAAAACTTTCTGAAGTAGGTCGACGATGTATGAAAGAAAACGCACTCAGTCGGTTAGATGAACTGAATATATTCGTATCATCTTTATGTTTGGCTGGTGACGAATTGACCATGTGGCGGACTTACGGGAAATGTGCAATTGTCTTTGATATGAGTCTGATTACATTGGCTATAACCTGTGATGGCTCATTTAGGCAGAACTCTGTAATGTCGTGTATTTATCCTAAAAGCCCTGGCGATGTTGCATTGTCTTCGCCTGGCTTTTTATCGCTACCATTGTTGTATGAAGAATATTTTCTGGGGTTATTTAAAGAACGATTTATAAGCTCTCTAGTGTATTCCTCAATTGCAATAAAACACCCTTCATTTTATACGGAGCAAGAACATAGAGTAGTCGTCTCTCTTGAAAATGCCGACAATACACCTATTTTTTATCGTGATCGGAATGGCATTAAAGTGCCTTATATCGAATTGGTTTTGCCACAATCTTGCATTCGGGCTGTAGTGATTGGTCCTGGCGAGGATCAGGATGATTTAGCTTTGGACATGGATCAATTTTTAGCATCCAATAGATTTGATCATCTAAAGGTTTATAAATCATCTATACCATTTACAGGTTGAGCCAACGAACTACTTAGACACCCACCTCAATAAATCGCTGGATCTGTTGCGGCACAGAAGTCAGCATCTTTCATTTCGTTGAATTTAAGCAATTAGCTGCGACAGGAGTTGAATATGCAGGGATTTAGCAACATCTGACGAATAACAGATATGTCAAACGTCAGGTCAAGCCTGATTAAGTACGGAGATTCAGGTTCATCAGCCGAACGCTGGGCGTCCAAAGACGACGCGCACCATAAACCCTTGGAGCTACCAGACACCCATATCTATAAATCGCTGATTAATTTCAGAATGGAGCATAAAATGGAGCATAACGTGTATTAATTGAATCAATAGCGGGTGTCAGCTCTAGGGGTTAGTGGGTAGATAAATAAATTCGACGCTCCCTTGATTTTATAAATTACCAGAAACTTTAAAGGCCGCTTTAACCTCATTCGTCTCCTTAAGGAATTCAGGGACGCTGTCGTAGTTGTTCGTTTTTAAGTGCGTTGTGGTTTTGTTTGACATTGTATGACTCAATACATTGCCATAAGGATCTAGAGCAACCGTGAAGGTTATGTGGTCGTAGGTCATGGAGACAAAATTCTTCTCGTCTATGGATAATTTCAGATCGAAAGGGTGTATAAAAACAAATAAGATTCGATCCAAAGAATCTTCTTTTGGGGATTTGTCGTAGATCTGACCAGGATAATAAATGTCGGTAATTCGGCTATTTAATACGGTGTTGCCGTAGGTGTGTAACAACTTTTGCCAGGCACGAGCCTGCATCTTTGTCTGATCGAACTGAAATAGAGGCTTGGGCTGAGTTGATGTTTGAGTCGCACACCCTGAGGTTAAGAGAATAATAGCAAGAACAGCTAATCGGATAGCTTGATACATGATCGGTTTGTTTCCTGATTTTTCCTGATGATGGGTATATTTAACTCAGGCTATTAAGAAGTCAATGGTGATGTAAGCCTTGATGTTCAGTTTGTATGGTATTGATATTGGTAGTCTTTTGTCTGACGATCTTCAGAGATATATGGCTTTAATTTTCTGTTGATATTCATGTGTTTAGTTATTATTCTGCTTCCGTATTGTATATTTCAGGTATGCGAAGGAATATATCTGACAGGGACCTTCATGAAACCTAAATCACTTCTGATAAGCACCTTGCTGGTGGCTTCTTCACACACACTTGGTGACTCGTCGGCTTATCGGCACGTAGCGTTGCTTGTCGATCAGGTTAAGCCAGAACTGGCAAATGAAGAGGGCATTGGCCCGGTAGTGCGTACGCTGGCATATACCATAAGCAGGGCAGATGCTATAAGCAACCGGCTTTCAAAGCACTGGCAGTTAGGCATTGGCTATTCTTATGCCGAAGATCGTGACCCGGTCAATGTTATCTATGAAAACGGTATTGGTGAAGAATCCAGTATCGAAGGCGGACGCTTGTGGGGCACTTATGGTGTTGGTAAGTTCTGGTCAAATGGTGCTTATCTGCGAGCCGGAGCAGGAGCTGCCTATTTTCTGCTAAATCGGGATGTCAAAGATTGTGCTGATTGTGAGCGCGAACGGATGAACATCAACCTCGAACCCTATGCTGCATTCAGTGCAGGTGCGTGTGATGATGGTGGTTGTCTGGAGCTGGAATACCGTCGTTTTTTCAGTGACGCATTGACGAGTGGGGTGGCGCTCTCTCTCGGTGTGGTGCGAAGTTTCTGATTTGGTTTCAGAAACAGGTTTTAGTCACATGAAACTGGGCTCGGATAAGATCAAAGTCAGCCAGAAATAAGAATAAAAAAATATAATTTATTTGGAGTCATCTGCGCGAAAATTGTTAAGCTTTTGCTTGTGGTTTCGTCTTCGGTTTTAGCATCCTGTGCCAATATTGAACTTGGCGGATCTGATCCTGAGGATATTGTAAGAAATAAGGCTGCTTTTATCCTCTATTACCCTAAAGAAAACATCAGAACACATTGCATTTATGAAGTAGGTCTTATATTCAAGGACTGTATTGAATACAAATCTTAGGTTGGGTGTCTCAATAGACATCACTCTCCGCATCTTGATGGACTGCCCAATTACTAACAAGACACCCATGATAAGAATTTAGTATCGCAATGGGTGTCTGGTTTTTACTGGCAGCACTTCCACTCTGATTTTCACTGCTTTCTTCTCTCATCCTGCTGCTTTTCAGCGACCGTGACGACTGACTGATAACCAGGCCTTCGTCGGTCGTAATGCTTAACAGCACTTCTACGGCAGCGACACGTTTGCCATCGGCGATGGCTGTGATAAGGTGGATTTCCGAATAGATGCTGTTTGTCTGGTGGCAATAAGATGAACAGCAGTTTTTAGAGTCTACATCGCGAATCAGAAGATGGAATTTCATAAGACGTTGACAGCCGACGAAGCACAGTCCCTTTATAAAACTGACAAAAGATTTCGGAGAAAGGCTTACTTTAAATGGTGGGTTAAGCATATTGCAGCCATAGCTATACTTGTTTCTCTCTTTTTGGCAGGTTTGTTTATTGGCCAAATGCTGAGCGATTACTATGATCACATTATTTGGGTGGCTATAGCTCCGTTATCACTCTGTATTGCTGTGTATGTAAACTACAAAATTGTAAATCCTTTTATCTGTACGGCATGCGGCAGTGATTCGGTTCAAATAGGTAAATGTACAATTTACTGCCGTCATTGCGGCATGTCATATCTTTTCTCATGTCTGGCTAAGAAAATGTATAAAAAGGAAGAGGAAAGAAAGAATGTCTGGAAAAAACTTGAAGAAAGGAAAAAGCCAGCAACTCAATTAGAAATAACTGAATGGGAGTCTTTCTTTAGTGTTGCAATGCCAGAAGAGCTGAAAGACATTCTGCTTCAGGAGAATGGGATTGTAGCACCTAATATCAATAGCTCTGATATCATAATGTTATTCAGTGCAGAGATGGCCTTGGCTATGTATGACGCACATAAATTTCGGGAGTATTGCTCAAACGCAATTCCTGTAGCAATGCACTTAAGTGGAGATTTAATTGTATACAAGGCTCTTGTCGGGAAGGTGGAGAATACTTACCTGATGAAGGCAGCCAACCCTGGCTGGAGCAGCTCGACCCGAATTAATATCGACTTTTCGCTGTTAAATTTACGGGCATAATATGACATGCATAGAGACTCCCCCGGTGTCATAGACTAGCTATGCCTTGATTTCGGGGCGTTTATATGTCCAATAAGTAGGACGCCTACCCTTAGACTCTCTGATTTGAAGGCTGGATTTCAGATATACCTATTTCTCAGGCTTGCCTGATCAGCTGTTGAAATAAGGACGCAGCTCTGGCCTGAGGCTGCTTTGCAGCGATTAAGGCTGGGTAGTCGTTGGCAGTCCATTCTTTTGTATGCTGACCGAGACTTATCTTCTTTACCAGCAACGGTGCTGAAACATTGCTCAATCTGGGGTTTATGGTGAGCGCCAGATCTGCTCAATATGTTAGAATTGGTACTTCGTTCGCCATTAAAAAATAACATATAAGCCACAAGGAACGTTTTGATGCTTGCCAGATTAATCTTGTCGGTGTTCTGTTTTATCAGCGGTTCACTGCATGCCCTTGAGCCGATCGCCGATGACAGCCTGAGTGGGACTACCGGAACTGGGGGAGTTACCATTGAGTCTAAAGTCGAGGTCTGTCAGCGTACGCTGTCTTTGGGTCTTGGTTTCTCCAGTCCGGATATTACGCTGTCCGTGCCACCTGATTTTCAGGGGGGGCGCTATGTCACGTTAGATAAAGAAGGTGAAGGGGCTGTTGAATTCACATTGACAGCAGATGGGCAAGTAACGAATCCGGTGACTTATAAATCGATTGGTGATGACAATACAGATCAGCTTTTGCTTACCCTGGTCAAGGGGATGAATGTGAAGTATATCGGTGCAGAAGCCGACCGGGCTGAGAAGTATACGGTTTTTGTGCATATCTCGTTTAAGGATGATTGTCAGCAATATTGACGGTTTTCAGTGTATAAAGATGAGTATTGTAGAGGCTGGTTACAATATGACTACTCTGTGGTTGAAATTTAAACGCGGTCGCTCATTAGGTTTTAAAAAACAGATATATGATTGCAATGGAATTTCATGAAAAAATTAATAAATCTTATCCTGTTATCTACAGCGCTGATTTCATTCTCAGCAGTATCTGATGAAGAAAAACCTGTTGAAAATCCTGATTTCGACAGGAAGCAGCTGCTTAAGATTCTTCTCCATCACTACCAATCAATGACAGTTGCCTGGTTTATAAATAGTCAGTGTTTCATCTTGTCTTACGAAGAAACAAGAGAATATTAGTTCTATGTGGGAGAGCTGAATAAGGTTGCACAAAAAGAACAAATTGATCCTCTCGCACACCTCTATACCATGCAAAGAAATGGTGAGCAGGTCTCAAAAATGGAAAAGTACAGGAGTTGTGGTAAGGATGCTGAAAGCGTAGTGAAAGGGAACTTTTTAATCACTAAACGATTATATGGCGATATTGTTGGTAGTCGGAAGGGTAAGGGGTGATGGTGCTTAATCTTGGGAGTTCTCAGACCAGTGCTGGACCCGCGAAAATTTCTCATGTGTTCATACTATGATTAATAGATGATTCTGACTGATAGAATGTGGCTTGTTCAATATTGAATAGGTTGGAAATTCTTGTGCAGGAGGTATTGTATGATGGATCTTGCAGTTGTGGTGTTTTTTGTAGAAGTTATTGCTCTTTCTCTGTATATACGGATAGTAAATGATCTTACTTATCGTGAGACATTTCTGGTTGCTACTGGTTTTCTCAGGTGTAAACGTAACTGGAAGATAAATGTTGGTAATTTTCTGGTTTTTGTAATTCCTTCAGCCATTATTTTTTATGAAATAGAAAGTCGGAAATTTTAAATATCCAGAATCATTGTGATTAATTGATTTTTATAAAGAGATACACAGGATTCCCAGTCTAAAAGGACTAATAGAACACCCACTCCCGGAGTATCTGATAATGCTCCTGCCTGATCAGCGGCTTAACATTTTGCGATGTTATGCATCGCTGCCGCTGCTGCGTTTACCTTTGGAATAATTCTGTTACTGCATGCCTGTTCTGCTTAGCGCCGACGGGAAGTGCTGCGCATTCAGCGGCGCTTAAATTGCAGTAACTGGCGTAGCTGGGGGACGGCATAATCTAGGAAATAGCGGACTTTAACCGGTAAGTGGCGGCGCGAGGTGTAAAGGATACTGACCGGCACAGGTTCAGGTTCAGCGCCGGCCAGCAGGATGTTCAGCTGGCCGGCGGCGACAGCATCGGCCACCTGATAATGCAGCAGACGTACGACACCGGTTCCCAGACAGGCCGCCGCCAGTGCCGCCTCGGTTGTGCTGACCCTGAGTCTCGGGGATGGTTGGATTTCGCGGTAACTGCCATCGCCAGCGATAAATACCGGCCAGGAAGGAGACTGAAACGGGGATTCGACCAGTATTGCCGGCAGCTTTTCCAGTGCTTCTGCTGTCTGCGGAACACCGGTCTGTTGCAGTAATGCCGGACTGGCGCAGATGACCGTGCGCATAACCCCGACCTGAGTGGCAATCATGGAGCTGTCCGGCAGTTTGCCGATGCGGATAGCGAGATCGGCATGTTCATCCACCAGATCAATGTTGCGGTCAGACAGCAGCAGACGGACGGTGATGGCCGGATGTTGCTGCAGAAATGCAGACACCAGCGGGGTGATATGGCGGCTGCCAAACATCACCGGTGCAGCAATCACCAGTTCACCACGTGGTTCAGCATTTTCACCGGCTGCCAGGCGCTCGGCACTGTCGACCTGTTCCAGAATCCGGCAGGCGGAATCCAGATACGTCTGCCCGCTGTCGGTCAGCGTCAGCTTACGGGTGGTACGTACCAGCAGACGCGTACCCAGGTGATTCTCAAGATCGGATACCTTACGGCTGACTGTGGCCAGCGGTACCTTAAGTGCACGGCTCGCAGCCGAAAAGCTGCCGCATTCGGCCACTTTGATAAACAGGGCCATGGCTTCCAGGCGATCCATATACTCTTCCAGTTTCTGAGAGGGTGTTAGTCAATATTGTCTGGTTATTGTCTGTATTGGAAGACCTTAGACTGGTTCTGGTCCGTATCCCAACGGGCCCGATGAACTTAACTGAGGAAAATGCTATGTCCCTTATTGATATTCCCACTCTGGAAAATTCCGCTGCCGATTCCCGCCCTGTGCTGGAGGCTGTTAACCGGCAACTGGGTTCGGTGCCTAACCTGTTCCGTCTGATCGGTGTCAGCCCCGCAGCACTGCAGGCTTACAGCGGTTTTAACGCGGCACTGTCCGGCACTCTGGACGTTAAAACCCGTGAACGTATTGCCCTGGCGGTTGCTCAGGTTAACCGCTGTGATTACTGCCTGTCGGCGCACGCTTATCTGGGGCTGAATCTGGCGAAGCTGAGTCAGGAAGAGATATCCCGTAATCGTCTGGGCACGTCAGATGACAGCAAGGCCGCGGCTGCTGTGTCTTTTGCGGCACTGGTGGCCGGGGAGCGCGGGCATGTGAATCCGTCTCATCTGGAGGCTGTCCGGGCGGCTGGTTTCAGCGATGCACAGATCATCGAAATCGTGGCGCTGGTTGCCGAAAATACTTTTACCAATTATCTGAATGAGGTAGCCAGAACCGATATCGATTTTCCGGTAGTACGCGCCGCTGATGCGTTCTGACGGACTCCCGGAACAGGGCTGGCCCTGTTCCGGGGGCTCTAATAGGACATCCACCTCAGTGCCACCTCAGTGATCCTGTAAATGAGTCAAACGGCTGCGTCGCTTGGCTTCGAACCATAAGAGTCAGGCAACTGAACCAGCCTGGATGATTAAATCGAGAGAGTTTTAGCGGCCTTTTCTGCCATAGCTTGCCGCGCGCTTATTTTGGCGCAGCGGCAGCGATTTGCAGAAATTTAATAAAACGTGCTTCGCTGTAACCTTTTTTGGTGTGACCGTTGGCAACAAAAAAGGGAACGTTGGCTTTGCTCGGGTTGTATTTTTCACCCAGTAAAGCCTTTTGCCGTTGCAGTGCTGCCGCATCCTGCTCGACGTTGTACTCAATATACGAGATGCCTTCTTTATCCATAAAGGCCCGCGCTTGATTGCAGTAAGGGCACCAGTCGGTGGCATACAGCTCAACCTGAACATTACGGTAGGCACCGGGCTCGATATACACCCTGCCGGACGCCGCTGATGGCGTTGTTGCGGAAGATGAAGGGTTGAACACGTAGTAAGCAGCGCCAGCGGCGATCAGAAGAAGCAGAATCCTTTGCATAGTAAACTCCTGTAAATGTGCGGGAGTCGAGAATATCGTATTTTTCTTTTTTTGGCTGCAATGTTTGCGGGAGCCTGGCTGATTCTTCAGTCTGAATAACGAACAATAAAAACGGGCCTTAAGGCCCGTTTTTATTGTCTGGGTGTATGCCGTTAATCAGGCATAAGCCTCTTCTTTACTATTGTCATCCATCAGGCTGAGTTCCAGCCCGGATGCTGCAGGAGCAGCGGCTTTTTGGGCTGTTTGTTTTATTGCTGCTGGCTTGGATTCTGGTTTGTTGTCTCCCAGTTTAATACGCAGGCGCAGGTTGTTTTCTGAGTCGGCGTTTTTCAGTGCCTGTTCAAGAGTAATCTTGCCCTGTTTATACAGATGGTAGAGTGCGCCATCAAAGGTTTGCATGCCGAGGTTTTCGGACTTGTTCATAATCTCTTTGATGGATGGGAAATCGCCTTTAATAATCAGATCTTCTACAGTTTTATTACCCAACAGTACTTCCACTGCGGCAGCGCGTTTACCATCAACAGTGGGAATAAGACGCTGGGAAATAATCGCGCGTACATTCTGGCCAAGGCCTAATAAAATCTGATTGCGGCGCTCTTCCGGAAACATATTCACAATACGCTCAAAGGCCTGGTTGGCATTGTTAGCATGCAGAGTGGAAATGGCCAAATGACCGGTTTCGGCAAAGGCGAGGGCATGTTCCATTGTTTCGGCGTCGCGGATTTCACCAATAAGAATGACATCCGGTGCCTGACGCAGGGTATTTTTTAATGCTGCGGCATAGCTCTTGGTGTCGGTGCCCACTTCGCGCTGGTTAATCACGCTCTTTTTGTGCTTGTGCACAAATTCAATCGGATCTTCGATGGTAATAATATGGCCGTAGGTAGTGGCGTTACGGTGATCAATCAGTGCCGCCAGCGAGGTGGATTTACCAGAACCGGTACCGCCAACAAACAGAATTAAGCCACGCTTGGCAGTAATAACGTCTTTCAGAACCGGTGGCAGATTCAGCTGGGCAATATCGGGAATTTCAGTGTTGATATTGCGTGCCACCAGTGACACTTCGTGCTGCTGTTTGAATATGTTAATACGGAAGCGGCCGGATGAATTGGACATAGCCATATTCAGTTCCATTTCTTCTTCAAATTCCTGCCGTTGTGCCTCCGACATAATGGAATAGGCAATTTTTTCAATGTCGCCTGGCCCCAGCACGTCACGGCTGATGGGTTTTAACTGTCCCTGAAATTTCGCGCAAGGTGGAGCACCTTTGCTCAGGTAGAGGTCAGAGCCATCGTGTTTTGCCAGAAGGTGAAGCCAGTTTTCGATGCTCATGAGCACTCCTTATTTGCAACGCTTTGTATCTTTTGTTTACGGATTTTTACCCGGGTACGGATCTTCCGGAATTATCCGCCGATGGGAAAATACTAGCAGCTTGGCTGAACTGTCATTCAGCTATTATTGCGGCCTTGCTCACAGAATTACGTTGTAACAATGACAAAGGCTTCACAGAAAGGACCATTATTCCAGTGCAGGGCGGCAGGGGGATGTACGGCTGTGCTGTTTGGGCGTGTTGCAAGAGAACTCTGACAGTGGATTCTACCTCTGTAGCGCGCTCTGGTGTGTGGCTGCATGCCGCCGCGCAGGTGCTCAGACCTGCTTTTTCAGATGGCCGGGTGTGTTTGCAGTTTGTTTATTTGTTGGCTTCTGGCGATGCGACAGTGCAGATTCATTATTGCAGCCTGAAATGTTTGAACAGCGCCTGCCGCACTTCCATATAGTTAATATTTCCATTCGGCGCGGGCATACCATAAAAGCGGTGATCACTACCGCGGTATGCCACTAGTACATCACATATTTTTATTGGTGGGCCGCTGGGAGCGCCGCTTTTGCTTTTGGCTCTTACCCATTCGCAGTCGATCACCGAGATATGTTCATGGCTTATTTTTTCATATGAAAGCCCGGCGGTACTTTCAAACCAGATAAACAGGGTTAACAGCACCAGCAGCGGCAAACACAGGTAAGCATGGTGCAATACGGCTTTGCTATAACGAAAAGCCAGCCAGGGAACGGCGACCATATTGCCAACAAGCAGCACAAATAACACCGTATCGCCCAGCATCAAAAATAAGCGTGTGTCGCTGACTGCCATCAACAGCATGGGAGCAATAAGCAGAACTTCCAGAATGACGGCGCAGCTGACACGGGTACCGGGGTTGCGTGCAAAAAGAGCGAGCAGAACAAGGCTGATGCAGAGATACGCCAGTGATAAAAACACCGGTATCGCCAGCGGTGAGATAATGACCAGGAAAATATTTTCGCGGGCAATATCCAGTGCCGGAATATTGGCAATAATCAGCGCACAGAGATAAAGGCTGAGCAGAGTGATCAGGCTGGCCCACGGAGCATTAAGCATGGCCATAAAAATCCTGCCCAGCACCCGGTTGCAAAATCCGGTGATATAACTGACCGGTGGGAGCATGCGCAAATCGGTGCCGTTCTGGTCTTGCGGATGATTCTGTGGCTCAGGGGCTTTACTGTTCATTGTTGTGTTCTTGGCTGGATGTTAGTCGTATTATCCGAACGCCGTTTAAACCGGATCTGGATATACAGGAAACTACGGAAAATCCGGTTTGCTGTCAGGTTGGCTTAATGGGTATTAACAGGCCTGCGTGATTATGCCAGCAGGTGCCGATAGTAAGTGCGACGGCCATCGCAAACTGCATGGTGATTGCAGCGTTTACCTGATCTTACCTTTACCTTTATCAGTTGCAACCTTTAAACTCCGGGCGAACTTATCAATACGGGATAGCAAATGTTCAGGCTTGCTGAGATTGCATTAATTGCTCTGGTTATCCTTTTAACCGGCTGTGACAGCGATTTTGCTGAACTTAAATTCGGCAGCCCGGTGGTGGCCGATAAGGTCGATTACAGTAACGGCAGCTGGATCAAACCGGTATACCGCCAGGAGATTGAGAGTATTCTCACCGCAGCCGGCGCCGATCCGGATCTGGTAAAAATACACCACGATAAAGATGATTACCGTGGTCAGACCATATTGCTCAGCACACCGATGTTTGGTGGTATTACAACAGAGCAGAAAACAGCCATTAAAACCGCGCTGGATAGCGTAGTCGCGGGCAGAAGCAACAGCCTTAATGCACGCTTTATCCTGCATCCGCAAGCGCCGGACAGTGAGATAGCGGACACAGAAAACGAGAGCTACCGTGAGGCTGTCGCCACGCTGGAGGCAGAATATAATACTGAGCTGACACTGGATGATGTGATCATTGGTATCGCATATAGCCTGAGTGATACCTATATGGCCGCGCTGCAGGGCAACAGAGAAAGCAGCGGTGAGGCATTGTGTACCGTCAGTATGACGCTGTCGCCATTACTGCCTTTTCGCGATATTAAGGTTGTGTCGCAGGATGATCAGGTTACCGGATTTGCTTTGGTTAAGCCGATGAATCGTGGCTTTGCCAGCTACGATATTCCGGCGGATATCCATGTGGATTATCCGCTGTTACAGACAAAACTCGATGATAAAGAAGCCCTTATTTCCACTGAACTGACCAATAGTGATCAGTCGCCGTTAAACCGTGGTGAAATTAAAACGCTGGAAATTCAGGTAGGGCCGATAAAAGAAGTGAAACATCAGCTTGGCAAAATGAATAATATGTCGATTTTTGCTCTTAAAGACACATGCCGGAAAATGGCTGCAGAGAAGCTGGGGCGGCCCTTTACCTACAGTATGGGAGAGTCGTTTGACCGCCTTGAGTCAGTCCGCTTTTTGTAACGGACGATAAGCTTTCAGGAAACAAGGTGCCCTGATTTTTCGCGGTTAAAAACACCTTAACGAAGCCAACAATCTGCCTGTCAATCTGTGGTAGAGTTTTGTCAGTGATTCTCTAACGGTGGAAATAAACATGGTCAGACTAGGTGTAATGATGCTGGCTCTGCTGCTGCCTTTAAGTGGTTATGCGGCAGATAAAATCAGAGTTCTGGCAGAGGGGGAGGAAGCATCCTGTAAGCTGGTATCCCAGCAGGTGTGTTCAACCACCAGTATGAATCCGGCCGAAGAATGTCTGGCCTGGCATACAAAGCAGGCAGCCGATGCCGGTGCTGATGCTCTGCTGATTCGTGGGTCAGAAGACTCGCGCCGTAATAAGCCTTCACTGACTGGTATGAAAACCGTGGTTACCACCAAAGTGTCGGCAGATTATTACCGTTGTACTGCAGCGGTCAGTGTTGCGGAAACTGTAGTAAAAGACTCTGAGGGCTGGAGCACTGTAGAGAAGCGTTTACTGGTGCTGGAATCGCTGAAATCCAAAGGCCTGATTTCGGATACGGAATACCAGTTAAAGCGTCAGGATATTCTGAAAGATTTATAATTTCTAACGCCAGTTCGCCGTGTTAACAGGGGGTGACACGGCGGATTAATTATGGCTCATTTTATTTTCGGCAATACGCTGCCCATTCCTCCAATGCTGTCAGCACCAGCGGAAAGGGCAGGGTCGCCGGGGTCAGATTGTCGCCCGGATATAAACACTCCAGCAAAAAGCCTTCCGGGCAGCATTCAAACTCATAGCCGTTACCACAGCCGGAAAATTCTTCAATTTTTCCTGTGGTATAGCGCCGGATACCAGTAATCAGTTCTTCTGCCTGTGTGGCTGAATACTGTACGTCCAGAACCAGAAACCCCTGTAATGCCTGATGCGCGGGGCTGGCGTCATAGCTGCTCCAGCGAAAATTTTCTGTACTCACGGATAAGTATTTGTCGTGTAGATCGGGAAGCCCGTGTTGATTTTGCTGCTGTCGTCCGGCAGAACCGCTGTGGCAATTTCAAAGTGCTTAGCCGGAAATCCTTTGCAGTATTTATTTTCGCTATCGTTATCCGGTGCGTTCGGGCCGCATTTTGCCCAGCTCGGATTGGCGCAGTTGCCGCGGGCGTTTTGCTGTGCAAATACGATAGAAGCATTGACCTGAGCCTGGGTGCAGTGATCCGGGAACATGGAGCTGAAAGATTTAATGTGAGTACTTTTATTAAAACTCAGGGCAATTTTTTTAAGGGTGTAGATGCCGGAGGCATTCGGGGAGTCCCCTTTTTGTGAGCTGAGGTAGTCACTGGGCGGCTGGTTTTGCGGCATGGAATGAAAGCCTTTGGCATTACCGCTTTTTGCTGGTTCACCACAAAAAATATGATGCTGGTTAACCTGCATGCCTTCTATTGGAGTACTCCACTCGCTGAGATTACTGCAGTTTATGCCGTCAGCAAGGGACAAGGCCGGGAGTATCAGGGCTGATATAAATAAGAGTGTTTTCATGGATCCTTCCTTTGTACTCGGGATTATTTCATTGCTCACAGAGCGGGAGTCGGGCGTCCGTCAGACTCCAGAGGGGCGCTTTATAGCAGAATATTGGCGAGATACAAGAAAAATGGCCGATATTAACCTGCTTAACTGGCTGCGCCGCCAGTTAAAGGAGGGGGAGTATCCTGTTGGTTGTGGGCTTATTTGCCGGAATATTGCGCGGAATTGTCTTATTTCATCCGCTGAGGTGTCTAATTCGCCAGAATTGGTCGGAATATTGAAACAGTTTGGCTACAAAACCTCTGTTTACACTGAACACATTACCGTTAGACTGCTACGATTTTCGTAGTATTTTCTGGGTCTGACATGTCTAAACAACAAAAACTAAGCGTGTTACTGGTCATTCTGCTGCTGGCCGGTGGTTATTGGTGGTGGTGGCATCAGGGCCGTGAAGATACCGATAACGCCTATGTAAAAGCCGATATCGTGCCGGTCATGAGCCGTATTCAGGGGACGGTAACGGCGACTCCTGCACCGGCCAACCGCCTGGTAGCCGAAGGTGATGTGCTGCTGCAGCTCGACCCGGCGCTGTATCAGGCGAAGCTGGCTGAGGCAGAGGCTGTGCAGGCCGAGGCGGAAGCGCGTCTGGTGCATCTGGCCGACCGTGAGAACGCCCAGCAATCGCAGATTGTCGCCGCCCGTGCCAGCGTGGCTGCCGCCGATGCCGAATGGCGCCGTACGGTGCAGCAGGCTGATCGCCTGTTGCAGTTAATGGGCAAACAATATGTGTCGCAGGATGATCTGGATGCGGCCGAACTGAATAAGGCAGCGGCGCAGGCGCGCCTCAATCAGGCCAAGGCTCAGCTGGCTGCACAGCAGGCCAACCTGGTGACGCTGAGTGGTGAAAAGCCACAGTTGGCTGCCGAGGTGGCCAAGGCTGCGGCGGCGGTACAGCGGGCGCAGCTGGAGCTGGATTACACCACCATCCGTGCGCCGCGTGCGGGGATTGTGACCAGTCGTCAGGTGCAGGTGGGGCAGAGTGTTGAGCCGGGTATCCGTCTGCTCAGTCTGGTGACTGAACCGATCTGGGTGTACGCCAATTTTAAAGAAACCCAGGTTGCCGCTATGGTGGTCGGTCAGGCCGTCGATATTCATGTGGATGCGTTGGGCGGCAAAGTACTGAAGGGCCATATCGACAGTTTCTTTGCTGCCACCGGCTCTGAATTTGCGTTGCTGCCACCACAGAATGCGACCGGCAATTTCACCAAGGTGATTCAGCGTTTACCGGTAAAAATTCTGTTTGATGACGATCAGGATCTGAGCGCGGTGCGTCCGGGCATGTCGCTGGAAGTGACGGTTTTTACTGAATGAGCGAGCGCTTTCCCAAGCACTGGCTGGCCATCAGTGGCGCTCTGTTGGGCGCTTTTATGGCCATTCTCGATATCCAGATTACCAATTCATCGCTGAAGGATATTCAGGCAGCGCTGGGTGCGACGCTGGAAGAATCTTCCTGGATTGCGACCTCGTATCTGGTCGCCGAGATGATTGCTATTCCGCTCTGTGGTTTCTTTGCTGCCTGGCTATCGCCGCGGCGTTATCTGCTGTGGAACGGTACGATATTTATTCTCGCCTCGCTGGCCTGTTCATTTGCCTGGAATCTGGAGTCGATGATTGTCTTCCGTGCCGTGCAGGGGTTCAGTGGCGGTGCGCTGATTCCGATGGCCTTTACCCTGATTATTACCCTGCTGCCGCTGGATAAGCGTCCTCTGGGAATGGCGTTGTTTGGTGTTACAGCGACCTTCGCGCCAACCATTGGCCCGACGCTGGGCGGCTGGCTGACCGAAGCCTTCAGCTGGCATTACATCTTCTATCTGAATGTTATTCCCGGTATCGCCGTATTAATGTTACTGGCGGCGGGTCTGGATAAAGAAGAAGGTGATCCGGAACAGCTTAAAAAAATCGATCTTTTCGGTATGCTGACCATGGCTCTCGGCCTGGGCTGTCTGGAGATCATGCTGGAAGAAGGCGCGCGCGACGATTGGTTCGACGCCGAATATATCCGCTGGCTGGGGCTGGTTTCGGCCATGAGCCTGTTTCTGTTTGTGCGCAAGCAGCTGACTACGGAACATCCGCTGGTGGATCTGCGCCTGTTCCGCAGCCTCGATTTCTCTCTCGCCTGTGTGGCGTACTTTGTTCTTGGTGCAGGTTTATTCGGCTCGGTGTATCTGGTGCCGTTATATCTGGCATCGGTACATGACTATACGGCGCTGGATATTGGCCTGGTATTAATGTGGGTCGGCTTTCCACAGTTGCCTTTCTTTCCGCTGATTCCCCGTCTGCTGAAATTTATTGACGCCAAATATCTGGTGGCTTTTGGTTTCTTTGTGGTCGGCGGCAGTATGTGGATGAATATGCATATGAGCATCGATTACAACGGCTCTTATCTTATTCCGGCACTGCTGGTTCGTGCTCTGGGGCAGCCATTTATTATGGTGCCGCTGTCGATTATGTCGTCGCAGAATCTCGACCCCAAAGACGCTCCCTCGGCTTCTACGCTGTTTAATGTGATGCGTAATCTGGGCGGCGCTGTGGGGATTGCTCTGCTGGCAACCCTGCTGTCGGAACGCACCGATTACCATCTGGCCGAGCTTAAACAGACGCTGGTCAGTGGCAGTCAGAATCTGGCGGAATACCTGCGCCTGCTCGGAGGCGCTCTGGAGAGCGGCGGGGGCAGTGCCGATCAGAGCTATGGTGTCTTGATGAAGGAAGTAACTCAGCAGGCCATGGTGATGTCTTATAACGAGGCTTTCTTTGTGCTCGGGCTGACCCTGATGGTTGCTGCCCTGGCATCGCTGGCGATCCGTTCGGCTGATAAGCAGGCAGCAGGGGCTGAAGCCGCTGTTCATTAATATTGCCGGTTGTTATTAAAGCCGCAGGCGGAGTTTTCCGGCTGCGGCTTTTTTGTTGCCGATTCTGCAACTGGCCGGTAAACCTGCCCGCTTCCGAAAGTTTCCTGCGGCCCGTTTTGCGTCAATTATCCATCCCGAATTTGTTTATATAATTCTTTATTATTAGATTTATAAATTTGTTAACAACGTCTGAGATATTGCGCAGCTGTCCTGATTGGTGAGTAATATTGTCCGGATGCGTGATTGCATTCCGGATGCTATTTGTCCTCAGTAAAAAATTGTCGGATAAGTTGCATTAATTCTTATTTTTTCTGTTCCTGTCTCTGGCCTTAAGGGAATGCTCTGGGTAATATCCGCGGCCGTTCCGGGCATTGTTACAACGATTATTCTAAAGCCGCTGATGGCAAACGATGTGCCAGTTTTTTTTAGCAAGGCTAAAAGGATTTTATCGTGTCATTCTCACTGCGTTATCCGTGGCTGGTTATTGTTGCCGCCATGATACTAATAATAAGTCTGACAACAGGGGCGACAAAGCTGTCATTTGTGTCAGACTTCCGGGTTTATTTCAGTGCTGATAATCCGCAGCTGCTGAGCTTTGAGCAGCTTGAAAAGGATTTTAATAAACAGGATACGCTGACGTTTCTGTTGCAGCCGGCATCGTCAGCCACTGTGCTTGATCCCCGTGCGCTGAATGAAATTGCGCAACTCACCCAGGCCGCCTGGGAAATTCCCTACGCCCGTCGGGTAGATTCTCTTACCAATTATCAGCGTATTCAGTCTGCTGATGACAATATTAATATCGATGATTTCTATCGGCCCGAGCAAGCGTCTGCTTGGGATATTGCGGGTGAGTTGGAATATATCCGGACTCAGCCCGATCTGCTGAATCGTCTGGTCAATAAAGACGGCGATCTGGCATTAATTATTGTCAGCCTTTCATTACCGGACGGTGACGAAAAAGCAACCGCCGAACTGGTCGCCTATACCCGTGAATTACTCGCCGCCACAGAATTGCAGTATCTGGATGTGCAGCTGTTTGGTACGGCGATTATTAATCTGGCGCTGGCTGAAGCCGTAGAGCGCGATATGGAAGCCTTGATTCCGGCCAGTTATCTGCTGATTTTCGCCGGTATCTTTTTTCTGACCCGCTCTCTGGCCGGTACTTTTCTGGCATTAACCCTGACGCTGCTGAGTGTAATGGCGACCTTTGGTGCTCTGGGGTGGGCCGGTGCGCTGGGACTGACAACGGCACGCCTGACTCCGGTGGTGGGTGTTGTGCCATCGATGATTATGATTATCGTAATTGCTGACTGTCTGCATATTCTGGCGACCTATCAGCATGGGCTGCGTGCCGGTATGAGCAAAGTACCTGCACTGGCGGAAGCGGTTAAATCCAATATCCGTCCGGTGTGGATTACTTCGATTACTACTGCGCTTGGTTTGTTGTGCCTGAATTTCAGTGAGTCTCCGCCATATCGCGACCTGGGCAATTTAGTCGCTTTTGCCGCGCTGTTAGCTGCGGTGCTGAGTCTGACTCTGTTTATTGCTGCATTGCGTGTTTTACCACAGCCAAAAATACAGCCGGGCCGGACGCTGGCGCATCCCGGACAATGGCTCAGTGGTTTATTGCTGACATTCTGGCAGCGGGTATTGCAGCCGCATCCGCGGGCGTTACTGCTGGGGGCGGTCATTGTGTCAGCGATGCTGGCAGCAGGTGTCAGTCAGCTGAAATTCAATGAGCAGTGGCATCAGTATTACGACGAATCCTTTGCGGTTCGCCAGGCACTGGATCTGCAGAACGATAAACTTAACGGCGTTAATTTTATTCAGTACCGCATCGCGGCACAGGATGGTGGCTCGCTGTACCGTACCGAACCTATGCAACAGTTGCAGCAACTGGCTGAGCATCTGGAAACCTTTGCCGAAGTCGGTTTTGTTGACAGTCTGCATCAGCCATTACTGACACTGAATCAGGCACTGCATGATGGCGATAAAGATTACTACCGCATTCCCGCTTCCGATGAGCAGGTCGCTCAGGCAATGCTGTTGTACGAAATGTCTCTGCCTTTTGGCATGGGCCTGAATGAGCGCCTTACTATTGATCAGACCGCCAGCCGTTTTACCGTGCATTTATTCAAGCGTACATCGCGTGAATTAGTGGCCTTTGATCAGGCTCTGCTCGACTGGGCGGCAGAACATACTCCGGCGCTGAGTATCGCTCCGGGCAGTGGTCTGGATATGGTGTTTGCCCAGATTTCTGACCGTAACAGCATCAGCCTGTTTCAGGGCACATTACTGGCGCTGGTATTAATTTCGGCGGTCATGATGCTGGTACTGCGTTCGGTTCGCCTCGGGTTGATCAGTCTGGTGCCGAATTTACTGCCGGCACTGCTGGCCTACGGTATCTGGGGTTATATCAGTGGTCATGTTGATCTGGGGCTGAGCATTGTTGCCTGCATGAGTCTTGGTCTGGTGGTTGATGACACCGTGCACTTTCTTGCCAAGTACCGCAACGCCAGGGCCAGAGGTGAAAGCACCGAAGCGGCCATCGAATACGCATTTTCTACCGTTGGCGTGGCCATGATTATTACCAGCCTGGTACTGGCCGCCGGTTTTGCACTGTTGCTGTTGTCACCTTTTTCGCCCACCTGGGGCATGGGTGGGCTGATGGCTCTGACGGTTATCGTTGCCTTACTGGCCGATCTTATTCTTTTACCTTTGTTGCTGATGCTGTTGGATCGCGACTGAATTTTTCTGATTTATTCAATTAATGAGACCTCTCTATGACTAACTCTGCTGTTATTGCCGGCGAGCCGTTGCTGCGCCGTATCCGCGCCTGGATGGACGAACGTTTTCCGTTCGCCAATGCCTTGCTGTTTTTTATTCTTTATCTGGTCACCGCCAGTGTTGTTCGTGCCAGTCAGGGCGAATGGTTTTTTAACTGGAGCGATATCGTTTCCTGCCTGATTACCTGGTCGTTGTTTTTAACCATCCGTATTTTCGATGAACATAAAGATTACGAGCTGGATGTTAAAAACCACCCGCAACGTGTATTGCAGAGTGGCCGCATTACTCTGACGCACCTGAAAGGTCTGGGTATTATTGCGGTCATTGCCCAGCTGCTGTGGAGCCTGTTTCTGGGTACCGATACCCTGATCGTCTGGGCCGTGATGTTTGTTTACCTGTGTTTAATGGGTGCTGAGTTTTTTTGTGGCGCCTGGCTGGAAAAACGTCTGCTGCTGTATGCCCTGAGCCATATGGCGATTATGCCGCTGATCGTGCTCTGGCTGGCGGCGATGGCACAACCACAACTGCCGGTAATGCAGTTACTGAATTCTGCGCCTTTAATGGCGATGATGAGCCTGGCGTTTATCAGTGGCTTCTGTTTTGAAATTACCCGTAAGACCCGTGGCCCGGAAGAAGAGCGCGAAACGGTCGATTCTTACTCGCGCATCCTTGGCGTGCAGGGTGCCGCTAATCTGGTCATTGCGCTGGTCTGCGCCATGGTGGTGAACCAGCTGGTATTACTGTGGCTGCTGGATGTCGCAGTATTAGTGGTTTATGCCGTATTGCTGGTACTGGTTCTGGTACTGGCTCTTAAAGCTGTTTTCAAATTCAAACAATCCCCCCATGAAAGCGGCCGTGAAAATAACGAGAAAGCCGTCGCCCTGACGATGTTGCTGGGCTATCTGGTGGTGATTATCGCCGCTGCATTAAACATTCACCTGCTGGGAGCTGCCGTATGAAAAAGGCCCGCGTTTATACTACTCAAGCCCGTTATGAATTCAGCCCTGAACAGAACGCCAGCGTACGTCTGCAGTGCGGTGATAACTGGCGCAATGCCGAAGCCGTGGATGTTTCCAAAAGCCATTTATGCGTGCTGGCCGAGCCCTGCGAACAATGGCAGCTGGATGCTGCCTTTACCACGGTGACTCTGGTTCTGGCCGATAAAGAATATGTGCTGCGCGATTTAATCATCAGCAAACTGGAAGTCGCGCAGAATTCTAAATTATGGCGTCTGGTATTGCGTAACGATACCGATGGTGAAAACACCGCCGAAAACAGCCGTCAGCTGTGGCAGATCAGTTATGCCCTGCGTCAGCGTGCGGCAGAAGATGATGGTCGTTTATACGACGAACTGACGTTGCCGAAAGTACCGGCGCGTGGTTTATACACCGAAGAGGCCCGTCAGGAGCGTCTGGGTTTTGTCCGCGCAGAAACCGGTGCGGCGATGGAGCGGGTAGCGGACATTACTCTCGATCCGAAAGCGCTGGTCAGTAATATCGAAGCGTTAATCGGTACTGTCGAAATTCCGGTGGGTGTGGCCGGGCCATTGCATATCCGTGGCGAACACGCGAACGGTTTATTTTATGCACCTATGGCAACTTCTGAAGGTGCACTGGTGGCATCGGCTACCCGTGGTGCCACAGCGATTTCCCGTGCCGGTGGTGTGAATGTGCGGGTACTGGGTCAGCGTATGCTGCGTGTACCGGTGTTCGTATTAAGCGATTTATCTTCGGCGTTATTTTTTGCCGAATGGGTAAAAGACCATCAGAACGAAATTGCCGCCCAAACCCGTAAGTATTCGAACTATGCCAATCTGGTGGAGGTGCATACCGAATTAATGGGCCGCACGGTGCACGTACAGTTTGTGTATGAAACCGGTGATGCTGCGGGTCAGAATATGACCACCACCTGCACCTGGCAGGCGTGTCAGTGGATTCTGGCCGAAATGCGTGCTTTCGAAGGCATAGAGTTTGAAAACTTTATGGTTGAGGCCAACCTTTCCAACGATAAAAAAGTTACCTATAACTCTTTCCTGCGTGGTCGTGGTGTGCGCGTACTGGCAGAAGCCGTACTCAGCGATGATGTCTGCCGTAAAGTATTAAAAGTCAGCGCGCGCGAACTGTTCACCGCCTATAACCATTTTGTTGGCGGCAGTATTGCGGCTGGTATGGTCGGTCTGAATATTAATATCGCCAACGTGATCGGTGCGATGTTTACTGCCACCGGTCAGGACATTGCCTGTGTACACGAGTCGGCCATCGGCCAGCTGCATATGGAAATGACCGATGATAATGCGATTTACGCCACGCTGCGCCTGCCAAGTCTGGTGGTCGGTACGGTCGGCGGCGGCACCAGTCTGCCGCAGCAGAAGGAATGCCTGCAGATGATTGGCTGTGCGGGCCCCGGCTGTGCGCATAAACTGGCCGAAGTGATTGCCGGTTACTGTCTGGCGCTTGATTTATCCACGCTGTCGGCCATTGCCAGCGATCAGTTTGCCCGCGCTCACGAAAAACTTGGCCGTAACCGCCCGGTAGAATGGTTAAAACTCGGTGATTTAAATCCGGAGTTTTTCAGCCGTGCATTATCACAGGGTTTAAACCGCAACGTGCAGGTCAGTGCGCAGCAGAGTCTGAGCCTGTCGGGTAAAGGCAGCAGTATTATTACCGAACTGACAGCGCATAAAATTAATAAGCTGGTTGGCCATTATCCGTTCCGCCTGACACTTGACGATGCCGATCAGACGCTGGATGTGATGGTCAAAGTAAAGCCGCTGGATGACGAAGTTATCCTGATGCTTAACTCTATGGCGTCTATGTGTGATGCCCGTCTGGCGCATGCCTATAACGAATTCCGCAAGCATGTTGGTTTCCGTGGCTGTCATGTGCGTGAGCTGGAAGTGATGGCGCAGCAGGATGAACGTTTCCGCCGCGTTGCTCCGACCACCTATATGGCCTGGGCGGATGCCTCACGTGAAGCCTATGTTCTGGTGCAGGAATATCTCGATGGTCTGGAATTAATGGATTCCGCTGACGACACTTCCGGCTGGACGACCGAACACTTTAATGCCGCCGTTGATGGCATTGCTCAGGTGCACAGTATCTGGCTGAACCGCGAAGACGAACTGCTGACTCAGGACTGGATCTGCGACGCACCGAATACCGCCAATATGCTGGAAAAAACCCGCCTGTGGGAAATGCTTGGTGCCCACGCCCAGCAGGAATTCCCGGAATGGTTCAGTGCTGGTGATATGGAGCGCTTCCGCGATCGCGTGTACAGCATGGAGCAGTGGTATCCGCAGCTGGATGCCTTACCGAAAACCCTGATCCATAACGATTTTAATCCGCGCAATATTGCCTTCCGTCGTCAGGGCAGTGAACTGACACTCTGCGCTTACGACTGGGAACTGGCGACCGTTCAGGCACCACAACACGATCTGGCTGAATTGCTGGTATTTACCCTGAATCCGGATTTTGATCCGCAGCTGGTGGAAGCTTTAATTGAGCGTCACCGCGTGCAACTGGAACAGGCCGCTGGCGTTACGCTGGATGCTGAACAATGGCGTTATGGCTTTACCCTGACACTGTGGGATCTGGTTGTTAACCGTGTACCTATGTATGTAATGGCACATACCTTCCGTCATTATCCGTTTATGGAGCGGGTGGTGCGTACCTTCCGTCGTCTGCTGGATCTGGAAATTCAGCGTCTGGAAAACGGAGATCAAAGCTTGTGAAAAAAGACACTGTAAACAGCCCGGCTAATTATTGTCTGGATGCGCTGCAGGCCGCAGCGCTGAGTGCTGATCAGGTGGGTGGCAAAGCCTTTAATCTGGCATTTTTAAGCCGCCAGACTCTGGCCATTAATAGTCTTCAGGTGCCGCAATGGTGGGTGGTACCCGTTGCGGCTTTCCGTGCACAGTTACGCTCGCTAAATCTTGAACAGTGGATCGAAACCGAACTGGCGTCACTGGGCGATAAGCCCGACAGCAGCGCGCTGGAACAGGTCGCCCAGGGGATTCAGCAGAAAATCCGCGATGGCGGTTTATTAATTGCCATTGCCGACGACGTGCGCACAGCCATTGGCAGCGATGCATTGGCACATGGCTGGTGGGCGGTGCGCTCATCGGTGGTGGGTGAAGATGCTGAAGGTGCGTCTTTTGCCGGACAGATGGACAGCTGTTTATATCAGCGTGGTGAAGAGCAGATTGCCGCGGCCATTATTACCGTGATGCAGAGTGCCTTTAATGCCCGCGCTCTGGCTTATCGCATCCAGAAAGGTCTGGGCCTGACCGATATTAATGCTGCAGTGATTATTCAGCGCATGATTGATGCCGATGTTGCCGGTGTGATGTTCACCGCCAACCCGGTTAATGGTGATCGTGGCGAAGCCTTTATTTCGGCTACCTGGGGTTGTGGCGAAGGTCTGGTTTCCGGCCACTGCAATGCCGATGAAATCAGTGTGCGTTTAAACAGCAATGAACTCAGCGTGCAGGTCAACGATAAAGACCTGTGTCTGGTGCAGGATGCTGAGCAGGGTGGTACCCGTGAACAGGAAGTGGCCGCCGATAAACGTGCGGTTGCCTGTTTAACCGACACGCAGATTTTTGCCCTGCGTGATCTGGGACGCAGCATTGCGGAAGCCTATTGCGCACCGCAGGATATTGAATGGTGCCTGAAAGACGGTGCGTTTTATATTCTGCAGGCGCGTCCGGTGACGCGTTTACCGGAACAGAACCCCGATACCGACCGTTTGCAGGTCTGGGATAATTCCAATATTCAGGAATCCTATTGTGGTGTAACCACACCGCTGACCTTCAGCTTTGCCAACCGCGCTTATAAAACTGTATACGAGCAGACCCTGCGTTTATTGGGTGTGCGTGAAAATGTCGTACAGCAGCATCAGGATATGCTGGAAAATATGCTCGGCCTGATTCGTGGCCGGGTGTATTACAACATTAATAACTGGTATCGCGGTTTATTATTCCTGCCATCTTTCCGTACCAATAAAGCCGATATGGAACGAATGATGGGCCTGACCGATCCGGTAGATCTGATTCAGGATCGCGAACTGAGTGGCCGCGAAAAGCTGGCACGCCTGCCGCAGATGTTGCGCGCATTGTTTGCCATGCTCAGCCGTTTCCGCCGTATGGATGATCTGGTGGCTGAATTCCGCGCGCACTTTGCCGCTGAATATGCCCGGGTCGAGCGCAATAAACTGCACAGCCTGAGCATGGATGCATTAATCAGCCTCAGCCGTACGCTGGATAAAACCCTGCTGAATAACTGGACCACGCCCATCGTTAACGATTTTTACGTGATGATGATGAACGGCAAGGTGCACCGCTGGCTGGAAAAACTCGGCGTAGAAAATCCGGCGCTGGTACAGAACAACCTGCTGTCCGGTGAAGAAGGCATCGAAAGTACTGAACCTACCAAATTCCTGCTGCGTTTATGTGATGAAGCGCGTACGCAGCCGGAATTGCTGGCGTGCTTAAAAGATCAGCCAAACGATCAGCTTCTGGTTTTGCTGCAATTAAAATTCCCGGATTTCCACAGCCGCTGTCTGCAGTACATTGAACTGTACGGCGACCGCACCATGGGCGAGCTGAAACTGGAGTCGGTAACGCTGCGTCAGGACGCTTCTTTTATGTTTGCGGTGCTGAAAAACTTTTTAAGCCGTGACGATCTGACCCTGGCGACGCTGGCCGAAAACGAAGCCCGTTTCCGTGCCGAAGCAGAGCAGGCCGTATTACCAGCATTGCAGAAGCAATTTGGTCGCCGTGGCTTAAAAAAATTCCAGCGTGATTTAAGCCGCCTGCGCGATGCCATCCGCAACCGCGAGAATATGCGTCTGGCGCGTACCCGGATGTTTGGTCTGTACCGCGATATTTTCCGTCAGCTCGGTGAGCAGCTGGCGTTTTATTCGCAACTTGAGCAGGCCGAAGATATTTTTTATCTGACTCTGGAAGAAATCTACGCCTATGCCGACGGCCGCTCGGTGACTGCTGATTTAAAACCGCTGGTGGCAATCCGTCGTGCGGAGTTCGCGTCTTACGAAGCGGATGAACCGCCGCATCATTTCCACACCCGTGGGCCACTGTACTGCAATAACCGCTTTGAATATCCGCATGCTCAGGAAGAAACCGCAGCCGCCGATGGCAGTCTGCAGGGCACCGGTTGTTATCCGGGTATTGTTGAGCAAAAAGTACGGCTGATTTTCTCGCCGGACGATGAGCTGAATTTAAATGGTCAGATTCTCTGCACCGTACGTACCGATCCGGGCTGGGCACCGTTATTTCCGACTGCCGGCGGTATTCTGGTGGAGCGTGGCTCAACCCTCAGTCACTCGGCGGTGGTGGCCCGTGAGCTGGGAATTCCTGCGGTGGTGGGTATTCCGGGGTTAACCAAATTACTGGCCGACCAGGAGCTGGTGCGCATGGATGGTTCCAGTGGCCGTGTAGAACGGCTGGAATTTAATGCCGCTGATACGATGGCTGCGGCCGAGGAGTCGGTGGCATGAACAGCATCCCGGAACTGAGTGATGATTTTTTTCGTATTGCCCGTGAGCGTTACAGCGACGATGCCTTCTGGCTGGGTGAAGATGAAGCCACAGTGCGCCGTCAGTTCAGTACGGCAAATGATTATTTCCGCACTGGCCGTGCCTGGGCAGAAACCGCAGAAGGTTGTCGTTTAGCCGGTTTTTTTAATCCCGAGCAGCGTATTAATGATGAAGCCGTTGCCTATTTCGGTTTCTGGGAAAACAGCGGCGACAACGACAGGGTACTGAATGCGCAGCGGGATTTATTCGCCCGCTTTGAGCGCTGGGCCGCCGAGCAGGGAGCGGAGCGTATTTACGGGCCGATTAATTTTAATACCTACGGCCCGTACCGTTTGCGCTTAGCCGATGAGCAGGGCGGTATGCCGGGGCCGGTATTTGCCGGCGAACCCTATAATCCGCTCAGTTATGGCGAGCAATTACAGGCGCTGGGTTACGATATTCATTACCGCTATTACACCCGCATTAATAATAATTTACCGGCACTGGCGCTACAGATGGAAAAACCACTGGCGCAGGCGTTACAGCAATTGCAGGGTGAATTTATTGTCAGCCGTCTGGATGGCGACACCTGGATGAATAATCTGCCGGAGCTGTATCCGTTAATCGACCGTATGTTCCGCCAGAACTTTGCCTACAGCCCGATCAGCGAAGCACAGTTTGTCGCCGCCTGTGGTGAGCCTTTTGCGCGCAAGCTCTGCCCGCAGTCGTCGGTACTGGTACGGCATAAGAGCGGCGCCATTGCCGGATTTTTCCTGTGTTATCCGGATTACAGTCCGCTGCAAGTTGCTGGCCCATTGATGAAGGCTGCGGATATCAGCTACGCCCAGCATGCGGCACTGTTGCCTGAGCCGCGTCTGGCGCTGGCGAAAACAGGGGCTATTCATCCCGATTATCGTCAGGCCGGTCTGTTCACCCTGATGTCGATGCAGCTGACCTGCTGGGCGGCACCTCACTATCAGCGCGTGGCTGCGGCTCTGGTGCGTGAAGATAATCCGTCACTGCGTTATGCCCACAACGGCGAAGAAGTGCGGGTGTATGGTCTGTTTACCAAACAGCTGGCCAGCGCGGCTGCTCAGGAAGGCTGATATGAGCGGGCTGAATTTCTGCCGTCATGTGCTTGAGGAGGCACGGCGTAATCCGCAGCGGTTGGCGCTGGATATTCCATTAATGCAGGGGCGTCGTTGTCTGGGCGCTGAGCAATGTACCTATGGTGAGCTGATGCAGCGTGTGAGTGCGTTGCAGTTACTGTGGCAGCAGCAGGGATTGCAGCCCGGCGAGCGGGTGGTGGTGATCGCCCGGCCGTCGGTTGACCTGTATGCGGTGGTGCTGAGTTTGCTGGCCTCCGGTCTGGTGGCGGTGTTTATCGATACCGGCATGGGCCGCAAGAAAATCCGTATGGCACTGGCCGATGCCCGCCCGGTGGCGATTGTCAGTATGCAGGCGCTGTTGCGCTGGTTCTGGCTGATTCCTGAGCTCTGGTCTTTAAAGCGCTTCAGTATTGACCGGACAACGTTAGGAAGTCGTTCGCTGAGTAAAGCGCTGGCGGCGTTTAAGGGCAAGCTGGCGTCTGTTGATAGCGGCACATGGCCGCAGCTGGCGGTGCCTCCCACAGGCGATCACGGTCTTATTTCTTTTACCTCCGGCAGTACCGGCCGGCCGAAAGGCGCCGACCGGACTCATGCCAGTCTGGATGCCCAGCATGCCGCGATTCGCCATCACTGGCCGGATGCCGATGGCGAGCGTGACAGCCCGTGTTTCCCGGTGATGGTGCTGCATAACCTCAGTTGCGGCATGAGCAGCTGTTTGCCAGAGGTGGATCTGGCCGCTCCGGCACAGGTGGATGCGGCAGCGGTTCTGACACGCTGGCAGCAGCAGGGTGTTACCCGCATCAGTGGTGCGCCGGCCTATTTCCGCGCCCTTTGTGATGAGCTGTTACTGCGTAAGACGACCTTACCGCAGATCACCAGTCTGGTAATTGGCGGTGCGCCGGTCAGTCAGCTGCTGGCGCGCGATCTGTTGCAGGTCTTCCCCAATGCCTATGCGCGTATTGCCTATGGTTCCACCGAAGCTGAGCCCATCGCCTCATTGCTGCTACAGGATTATCTGCACAGTGACGGGCAGCCCGGTGTGGCCGCTTTGCTGGTGGGCGATATTGCCGAAGACACCGATGTGCTGATCTGCAATCTGCCTGCAAACAGCGATGCCCTTCTCAATGAAAGTCTGGTTAACGAAAGCCCTGTTAATGAACATCATGTGCGGGATGGCCGTTGTGATGTGGGCGAAGAGGGCGAAATTCTGGTCGCCGGCCGTCATGTGCTGCGTGGTTATTACCACAACCCTCAGGCCGATGCAGAAAACAAAATCCCGCGCGCCGATAGCCTGGTCTGGCACCGTACCGGCGATACCGGCTGGCTCGATGAACAGGGCAGGTTGTGGCTCAGTGGCCGGGTAAAAGATGCGGTGCAGCTTGGCAGCCAGCGCCGTTTGCAGCCGCTCTGGCTGGAGCAACAGCTGGATGCGCTGGCCGGTGTACAGCGCAGCGCGCTGATTGGCTATGAACAGCAGAGCTGGCTGTTCCTGTGTTGTGACGAGCCTCTGGAAAACCTGAAAAGTGCGTTGCTGGCTTTGCTGCCGGCCGGTGAATGGCAGGTTGCCAGACTGAAGTACATGCCGGTGGATGGTCGCCACAACAGCAAGATTGACCGTCCGCTGCTGCGTCAGATGGCGGCTGCAGGCCGTACCGACATGGTGGTTACCTGGAACAAAACGGAGAGTACATCAATATGAGCAGTTTACCGGCCGGTGGCTGGATTATCCGCCTGAACCGGGTTGATCTGATCACCCTGAGCAGTGTTCCGCTGACCTTGCTGGCCTTGTTTTTTACCTTGCAACAGGAGCTGCTGACGGCGCTGGCGTTGCTGTTTCTGGCGATGACCGCCGATGCGCTGGATGGCTTGCTGGCCCGGCGCTGGGGGCTGACCCGTGAGTTTGGTCGTTACCTCGATGGTTTTATGGACGTGCTGATTTATCTGGTCAGTCCGGCGCTGATTTTACTGCAGTGGGGTTTTGATGGTGCTTATGCCGTGGCGCTGGTGACTATGGTCGCCGCGGGTTGTATCCGTCTGTCGGTATTCAATCAGACCGGCAATATTGAGGATGCGAGTAAGGGCAGCGCCCGTCCGGCCTATCTGGGCATGCCGGTATTCTGGAGTCTGCTGATTATTGCGCCATTGGTATTGCTGGAGCATTGGCTGGGTTGGACTGCCTTTATTAAAGGCCTGCTGGCGCTGGTGCTGCTGTGGTTTTCGGTACAGATGCTGCGCGCCCGGCCGTTCTTTAAGTTCACCTCACTGGCACAGATGCTGTGGATTACGCTGGGTGGTTTCTCGCTGCTGTGCGCCACCACGCTGGCGGCTAAGGGCACACAGGCGCCGTTGCATCCGCTGCTGATGGCGCTGTACCTGCAGGTGCCGGTGGTGATTGGCGGTGTGGCGCATATGTGGTGTGTCAGCAATGACGTGCTGCCTTCTCTTGCCCGGCCGGTGTGGAAATCGGCCTTTGGTGCCAACAAAACCTGGCGCGGCGTTTTATTGGTGCCGCTGCTGACGGCGCTGGGCGCGCTCTGTCTGTGGCCACTGGAACTGATATTTCAGGCGCTGGGCTGGCCGACCGTGTGGAGTGGTTACTCACTGCTGCTGGCCGGTGCGGTTGCCGGCGCTGGCTATATTCTCGGCGAATTGCCCAATTCCTGGTTTAAGCGCCGGCTGGGCATTGCGCCGGGGCAGGTGCCGGAAGAACAGCGTTACTGGTTTATCGCCCTTGATCAGATCGACTCGGCTGTTGGCGTTGCTCTGATACTTGGCTGGTGGCTGGATCTGAGCTGGACGGTGGTGGCCCTGTACATTCTGACCTTCCCGCTGACCGCGCTGCTGGTTAAACAATGGCTGTACCGTAACAAACTCAAAGACAGTGCTGTCTGAGGCGTGAATGAATGCTTGTGGCAGCAGGGCAGATTTTATACACTACGCGCCCTTTTATTAGGTCTCGTCTGGCTGGATGCCATGTTTGCGTGCATAACATGCCGCTGTAATGGTGTTGGGGCAGATGAGTTGATGAACGGCAGGCGATCCCAAAACCTGTCCCTTGATAAACGATCGGAGTGATCTGAAACTATGGTAGTAATCCGTTTGGCCCGTGGTGGCTCTAAAAAACGTCCTTTTTATCACATTAACGTAGCTGACGCGCGTAGCCCTCGCGACGGTCGCTTTATCGAGCGCGTTGGGTTCTTTAACCCTGTTGCTCGCGGCCAGGAAGTTGCTTTCCGCATCGATGCGGAACGCGTTGAATACTGGTTGGCCAAAGGTGCTCAGCCAACTGATCGCGTAGCTAGCTTACTGAAGCAAGCCAAAAAAGCTCAGGCTTAATTGGCGACGACCGGAGTTCTGATGTTGAACGACCAGATTGCGGGTGAGGAAATCACCGTCCTCGGTAAAGTAACCACCGCATTTGGTATTAAAGGCTGGGTGAAGGTGTATTCGTACACAGATCCCATGACCAACATCCTGGATTACCCGACCTGGCTGTTACGTATTAACGGACAGTGGCGCGAATTCAAGGTGACCGACAGCAAACTCCAGCCAAAAGGGTTGGCTGTAGCTCTGGCAGGAATTACCGACCGGGATGCCGCTCTGGCGTTATCCCAGATTGAAATCGGTGTACCTACTTCGGAGTTACCGGAACTCGAAGAAGACGAACATTATTGGTTCCAGCTCGAAGGCTTGAAGGTGGTTAACACCGACGGCGTGTGGCTGGGCCAGGTGAAAGAACTGTTTGATTCCGGCGGCGGTAATCAGGTGATGAGCGTAAAAGGTTGCGAAGGCAGCATTGATAAGCGCGAACGTCTGATTCCATACGCAGAAACAATCGTTCTTGAAGTTGATCTGGATAACGGTGAAATCCAGGTTGACTGGGACCCGGATTTTTAAGCCCGGTGTTGTAATTATGTGGTTTGGGGTTATTTCCCTCTTTCCTGACATGTTCCGCGCACTCACCGACCATGGTGTCAGCGGGCGGGCAGTCAAACAGGAAAAAGTGAGTATCGAATGCTGGAATCCGCGTGATTTCGCCTACGATAACTACCAGACCGTGGACGATCGTCCATACGGCGGCGGCCCCGGCATGCTGATGAAAATTCAGCCTCTGCAGGATGCCATCCACGCAGCCAGAACGGCCGCGGGGGAAGGCGCTAAGGTGATTTATTTATCACCTCAGGGACGCAAGCTGGATCAGGCCGGCGTGTTAGAGCTTGCTCAGCGCGACAAACTGATTCTGGTGGCCGGACGGTACGAAGGTATTGATGAGCGTTTGATTGAGCGCGAAGTCGACGAAGAGTGGTCTCTTGGCGATTTTGTTCTCAGTGGTGGCGAACTGGCTGCCATGACGCTGATGGATGCCGTGATCCGATTGGTACCCGGCGTGCTGGGGCATGACCAGTCGGCACAGCAGGACTCCTTTATGGAAGGCTTGCTGGATTGTCCACATTACACCCGCCCGGAAGTTTACGAAGGGCAGGCCGTACCGGACGTGTTGCTGAGTGGCAACCACGAAAAGATCCGCCAGTGGCGCCTTAAGCAGTCACTGGGCAGAACCTGGCAGCGCAGACCGGATTTACTGGAAGCGCTGGAACTGACAAACGAGCAACAAAGGTTATTGACAGAGTATCTGCAAGAGCTAGAACAGAACTCAGCAGACTGTTAAGGAGCGAACAATGAGCAACAAGAACCCAATCATTCAGCAGATTGAAAATGCGCAGCTGAAAGACAACATCCCTGCATTCAGCACCGGTGATACCGTTGTTGTGCAGGTTAAAGTAAAAGAAGGTAACCGTGAGCGTCTGCAGGCGTTCGAAGGCGTAGTTATCGGTAAGCGTAACCGTGGCCTGAACTCTGCATTCACTGTACGTAAAATCTCCCACGGTGTGGGCGTTGAGCGTACTTTCCAGACTCACAGCCCGATGATTGACAGCCTGGCTGTTAAACGTCGCGGTGACGTGCGTCAGGCGAAACTGTACTACCTGCGTGAGCGTAGCGGTAAGTCTGCACGTATCAAAGAAAAGGTTTAATCCTTCTCTTGCAGAAAAAACGGGCCTCTGGCCCGTTTTTTTATGCCCGTTTTTATGTTTGTTGTTATATCTGTGCAGTGTTTGTCATCAGAAAAGCACGTACGGCTGATATACTGCTGTCTGGTTTGACACTTACTTTCTTGACACTGGCAGGCGCATTTGAAAGGGTAGGGCCCGGAACAAACAAGGGCTCTGGGCCTCCAAGCCTGAATGATGACGTAAAGGTTGCAGTAATGAAGAAAACACTTTTAGCCGCCGCGCTGGGCCTGAGCCTGACGTTACCGGCAATGGGCGCCGCCGCTGACAAAGCGCTGCCGCTCGACAAGCAGGTCGAAGCCAAACTGGTGCAGGCTTTCGGTCCGCGTCTGCAGGTACGTGAAGTTGCGCCTTTGGCTGGCAACCAGATTTTGGAAGTGGTCCTGATTGACGGTTCTGTTATGCACATGACACCGGATCTGAGTCACTTTATTTACCGTGATGAGCTGTATGAGCTGAGTGCCGAAGGTCCGCAGAACATCACCCAGAACCGTAACAATCCGAAGCGTGCTGAGCGCCTGGCGGCCGTCACTGACAGTCAGACGGTTGTATTCAAAGCCAAGGGTGAACAGAAAGCCCTGATCAACGTCTTTACCGATATTGACTGTGGCTATTGCCAGAAGCTGCATCAGGAAATCCCACGCCTGAACGAGCTGGGTATTACTGTGCGTTATCTGGCTTATCCACGTGCCGGTATCAAAGATCCGCGCAATGGCGAGCTGACCGATTCCTATCGCAAGATTAACTATGTCTGGTGTCAGGCTGATCGCAAGTCCGCAATGACCAGCATGAAGAACACTCAGCGTGACATGAATATGCTGGGTCAGCGTCTGCGCCAGTCTGGTGGTTCAGCAGAACTGGAAGACCAGTACCGTGCCCTGCAGGGACAGGTTGTGGCGATGATGGACAAGAGCAAAGACTGTGGTGCTCCTATTGCTGCCCAGTACGATCTTGGCCAGGAAGTGGGTGTAACCGGTACTCCGGCGATCGTGGTTGATGATGGCCGTCTGTTCCCCGGTTATATGCCGGCAGATGATCTCGCCCGTCGCCTCGGCGTGATGTAATTTCAGTATCGTTTACTGGAATACCTGAAAACCTCCTGCGGGAGGTTTTTTTATACCTTTTTGCAAGGTTATGCACAGCGCACCGATTTACTTCACATTCACCCCATTAAATTAGTACCTTTGTATTAAAACTATAACAGTCTGTTTTCTATGGATATTTTCTGACCGATTGCAGCCTATGAGCTGGCTCTTCATTCCATCGCTCAGATGGCAGCGGCTTTTTTCAGAATTTACCCCCTGAATTATCCACAGATTTTTAAGGGAAGTGATTACTTACCGTCTAGGCCTTTTATTCTCAGGCTGAGTGACGGGGGCGGGTCTGGTGCAACCGGAGGCTCTATTTTGGCGCAGGATGAACTCAGATGATGCATCTTATGCACACTGGGCCATAGGCTTGTTCATTCCGGAGAAATTTGGCCTGAAAATAGGCAAAATGACTATTGATTTTTATAAGTCGTTGAAAAATAAGGATTTTTAATGTTGGTTAAAAAGTGATCAATCTAAGGTGGGGCCTCTGTTTATGCGAAACAGGGATACTTTCCAAGAGCTTACTCACAAAGTTATGCACAGAAATTGTGGACATTTTGGCAGCCCTTCCTGCTGGGCACTGAGGACATTTTCAGCGCAACTGGCATTGTTTTTCCCTTGACTTAAAAAATATACCTCCGAGTGGTTATGCACATCGCTGGGTCTCTCTTTTTGAACGGACATTCAAAAGTCAAAAAACTGAAACAAATCGGGAGGGAGTATATAAGCCATTGAATTATATAAGATTTGGCTGTTGTTGTTATTTCAGCCAATCTGACCTGAAGCCGCATGAATACTGGATTTGTGGCACTTATCAGAAACTTACCCAGAGAATTACCCACAGTTTTTGTTGATAACCCAAAGAAAACCAGAAACGGCGCGACCCGGCGCCGTTGTGGATGGTTTTTCCGGCCCTTCAGACGCTCTCTTCGTCGTCCTCATCCGTGACATTCAGGAAACAATCCAGCGATGGATGCGGCGTATCCTGCTCATTGAAACGCAATGCTTCTGGCAGGGCGTCGTACCAGTCCAAGTGCTGAACCAGACGCCGCCAGATGCCATCCAATGGGGCATTGAATACCAGCGTTTCACCGCTGACAGGGTGGCTCATGGTCAGCTGTGAGGCGTGCAGCAGCAAGCGTGGCGCCTGCAACTGATCGCGGAAATAGCGGCTGTGGCGGCCTTTGCCATAACGGGCGTCACCGATGATCGGATGGCTGAGGTGTTTCAGGTGACGGCGCAGCTGGTGCTTACGTCCGGTGTGTGGAATGCACTCGACCAGCGAATAACGCGACTGCGGGTATTTATCGATAAAGACCGGAATTTCGGCATGGGCCAGCGAGCGGAAATCAGTGATGGCTTCCTGCTCGGGTTTGATTCTTTCATGTTTGGCGTATTTATCGACCGGTGGTGCCATGGGTTTATCGAGATGGATAAACTCGGGCATCCAGCCACGGACGATGGCGAGATAACGTTTATCTACGGCGCGCTGGCGCCACTGGTCGGTAATCAGGCTGGCCATTTCCTGGCTCAGGGCAAAAGCCAGAACACCGGATGTGGGTTTATCCAGACGATGTACCGGGTATACCCGTTGCCCCAGTTGATTACGCAGCAGCTGCAGGGCGAAACGGGTTTCATGGCGGTCAATTTCGCTGCGGTGTACCAGCAGGCCGCTGGGTTTGTTGATAACGACCAGTTCGTTATCGAGGTAAAGAATATCGAGATCCACTGCATGCCCGGTGTGATCACCGGCCCCCGGATAAAACGCGGCACTTTACCCTATGTGCTGCAGTGCGGGTAGCACAGCTGGATTACCGGGAGTGGTCTTGCGCGGTTATATGGCGCAGGTTTTCCATTGGGCGGCAAACTTTGCTACTTTGTGCTCCGCGAATGACTGTCCGTCCAGATTAAAAATAACAAAGGAGTCGTCATGATCAGTCGCTGGATTATTGCTGTATTGCTGTTGTTGGTCCTGCTGTTTGGCACGCTGCGCCAGGTGTATGTAGAAAGTGCTTCATTCCCGGATCGCAGTGGCGCACCGCGTCTGCCATCGACCGAGCTGGAGCTGGTCGCCAGCCTGCCTGAACCTCCCGGAAATCTGGCGGTGGCCGCTGATCAGCGGATCTTCTTCACCTTTCACCCGGAAGCCTCACCAAAAACCAACGTCGCTTTATGGGCGGATGGCGAAGTCAGTGCTTTCCCGTCGTTACAATGGCAACCCGGCGGCAGCGAAGAAGGTGCGCTGAATGAAGTGCTGTCGCTGCGCCTGCATAACAATGAATTGTGGTTGCTGGATAATGGCCGTCATGCGCTGAACAGCGTACGTCTGCTGGCCTTTGATATTAACAGCCGCGAGTTGCTGCACAGCTATCGCTTTCCACGCGATGTGTTTCCGCTGGGCGCCCACGCCAATGATTTCCGCATCAGCGCCGATGGCCGCTATTTCTTTATCACTGATGCCAGCCTGCTGGCACGCACCCCTGCTCTGGTGGTGTACGACCGGATCAGCAACAGCAGCCGCCGCCTGCTGCAGAGCGATGTCAGCGTTCGCGCCGGAGAGTTTGAACCCGTGGTGCAGGGCCAGGCGATGACCCTGTACGGACTTTTTACGGTTAATCCGGGGGTGGATGGTATCGCACTGGATGACGCCAATGAGTGGCTGTACTTTGCTGCCGTTGCGGCTGACCAGCTGTACCGTATCCGGGTGGCGGATCTTGTTGATACAGAACTGCCCCATGCAACGCTGAGCTCCCGCGTGGAAAGCCTGGGTGCGAAAACCATGACCGATGGTATGGCAATGGATGCCGCCGGTAATGTCTATCTGTCTGATCTGGAACATTCAGCGATTGTGCGCCGCACGCCGGATGGTGAATTACAGACGCTGTTGCGCAGTGTGGATCTGCGCTGGCCGGATGGCTTCAGCCGTCAGGGCGACTATCTTTATGTTACCTGTTCCGCTTTGCATCAGGTGATCGGCCACAGTCGTGAAGAGATTCTCGCTGCCGGACCTTATCCGATTTACCGTTTTTCGCTGAGCAGGGCAGAATCCTATCTGAATCCCTGACGTATGAGGCCGATGAATGAAGTGTGTTTACCAGGCTGCGGATACACTGGAAGCCCATCTGGTGCTCGGGCTGCTTGAGCAGCATCGTATTCAGGGATTTATCGAAGGGGCTCACCTGACGGGTGGTCTGGGTGAGCTGCCGGTGCAGAATTATGTACGGGTTCTGGTGAACGACGTTGATTACGAGGCGGGGCGGCGGTTGATGCTGGAGTACGATCAGGCCAATGCCATCACTGATCCGTTGCCGCAGCCGGTGTTCCGTCACTGGGGCTGGTTTGTATTGGCGTTGCTGGCCATTATTGCCGCTGAAAGTCTGCGTTTTCTCTGATGTTCCTGCTGCTTACTGTTACTGACCGTTGAGCAGGTTCTGAAAGACCGCCTGACTGCCGGCATCATTATCACGATGAAAGTCCGTTAATAGCATGGCCAGATGTTCAGCATCTTCCAGATGCGGAAAGTGACCGGTTTTTACCCGCAGCGCGCCGTAGCTTTTGCTGTGTCTGCTCAGTGGATCATATTCTCCGTCGATGTACTGCTGCGTATTGCTGCTGGCCATACTGGTTTCGCTGCTGAGTGGCAGTTCATAACGATAGTGCAGCAGCTGCGGCAAAACCTGCAGCCCCTGATGGGCACATAATAATTGCCACAGGTCCTGCCGGGTCTGACTGCTTATCGGAGTGAAAGGACCACTCAGGGTTTCCAGATAACGACCATACAGACCTTCACTGATGCAGTGACTGAGCAGTGGGCCCAGCGGTCCGGCGAGCCAGAGTTCACGCCAGAGAAAGTAGCGCGCTTCGCCGCCGCGGCGAGCGGCAATCCAGCTGCAGCGGCCAAATTCGATATCGCCGGGGGACTTAAGCAGCTGGCGGCCAAGGCTGGCGCCGTAGTCATGGCCGATAATCTGGCACTGGCGGATATTAAGGTGCCCGAGTAAATCACTCACCAGCTGAGCCTGATCCTGTAAGCGGTAACTGTATTCGGAGGGTTTATCGGAGTCACCACAGCCGGGCAGATCGGGGCAGATCAGGCGGAACTGTCCGGCCAGCATCGGCCACAGACGGTGCCAGTCCCAGCTGCTGCCTGGCAGACCATGCAATAACAATAGTGCCGGACCTTGCCCTTCATCGTGAAAGCCGACACGCAGTCCCTGCCAATGAAAATCACGTTGCTGACTGCGCCAGATATTAGGGTTAAGCACGGCTGCTCCTTAGCAACTTTTTATTATTGTTATTATTTTCACCGGTCCGCTCCGCCGGTACTCAGTCATTAAGATCCGCAGTCAGCAGCAGGTCGGTAATACCGAAGTCGACTCCCAGGCGGCTCAGTTCAGCCGTGATCTGACCGCGGTGGTGAGTCTGATGATTGAATATATGCTGCAGCACCAGATCCAGTGGTTTGGCCATCTCTTCGCCGCGGCTGTTGGTGTACTGCAATACATCGCGGGCGTCATCGGCACGCAGCAGATCGCACCAGCGGATATAGGTATCGTCGAGGCGTTCGCGCAGTGGACGCAGGCTGTTCAGATCGGGGGCGAAGATCACGTTTAATGCGCCCGGAGTGGGCAGATCATGCAGCTCTTCAAGGATGGGAAAAATAAGAGATAAACGTTTGAGCCAGAGAATGTCGGTTACCAGCAGGTGATTCCAGGTACCAAGCAGTGAGTCAAAATAAAGACCGCAGGATTTTTCCAGTTGCTCACGGCTTAAGGGCATACAGGCCTCAAGCAGTTGCTGATTCATTGTCCGGTTATAGCGGGCGTAGCGACGATAAATGTCTGACCATGACATGATATTTCTCCCGGCTGTGAACAGGTTTTTTATCGCAATCGGTGACCGGTTTTTCCCTGCTGTCAGGCGCATTGGTAAGTGCCTGCAGATCTCTACTCTATGTCAGCCTAATCCGTGCGGCAAGCAGCGTGGGACGGTTGTTGTTGTGCTTGTTGTTGCAGTTGTTGTTGTCATACGAATCCGCTATTTTCGGGCAACCATTTTTCAGGGAAGCCGGGCCATGAACGGAGCTGTTATCTGTCGTGCAATACTGTTGTTGTTATTCACTCTGCTGAGTCGTCAGGGACTGGCTATTCCGGCCGCCTGGGATCGCACGGATACCAACTGGCAGACCCGCACGTCAGCGCATTTCGAGCTGCATTATCCGGCCCGCTACGATCAGATGGCGCAACACGCGCTGACCATTGCCGAGCGCGTACACGATGAACTGGTGCCGTTTTTCACACAGGAACCGGACGAGCGCACGCAGATGGTGCTGGTGGATGATTACGACTATTCCAACGGTTGGGCCACGCCGTTTCCTTTTGTGCAGATTCGCCTGTTTGCCAGTCCGGCTGAGGATGTTGCCGGGCTCGAACATATGGATGAATGGCTGCACGGTCTGATCCGTCACGAGTATGTGCATATTCTGCATATGAATATGAGCCGTGGCGTGACCCGCAGCGGCCGTAAAGTGTTTGGCCGTCTGTTCTGGCTGTTCCCACATGTGTTTACCCCGTCGATGTTTACCGAAGGGCTGGCGGTCTATCTGGAAACCAACCGCAAGCTGGGATATGGCCGTCTCGACGGCAGTGTCTATGCCATGCAGATGCGCATGGAGCTGGACAGTCATCAGGGCGACGACCTGAATCAGGTGGTGGTGCCACTGCGCGACTGGCCACGCGGCAAACATTATTTATACGGCGCCTATTTCTGGCAGTACCTGGCGGAAACATACGGCGAAGAGACGATGAGCCGTTATCTCAACCAGTTCAGCGGTCAGCTGATTCCTTATGTGATGCAGAACTACGTCGCCAAAAAGGTGTTTGGCAAATCCTTTCCGTCGCTGTGGAATGACTACCGGCAGTGGCTGCTGGCCAGCTTCACTCCAGCCACAGAAACGCTGCGGGCGCGGGAAATCTCCGGCGATGCTTTGCCGGTACTGAGCAATACGCAGCAGGTGACCGCCGCAGCACAGGGTTCGCTGCTGCAGGTGATTGATAACGGTGAAGACCGGGTGGAGATCAGCCGCTGGCAGCCGGACGGCCCGGCCGGTAATGGCTGGTCTGTACAGCCGCTGACAGCAACAAAAGGCGTAACCGATGCCGATATCGCCGCCGATGGCACATTGGCTGTCTCACGCCTGATCAGCCATGCCAGTGGCCGTGACCTGAATGATGTCTTTCTTTGGTCGGAGGACAGCGGCTGGAAGCGGATCAGCAAAGATCTGCGCCTGCGTAAAATCCGCTGGCTGGCAGACGGACAGCAGCTGATCGGCAGCCGCAAGGTGCATGGCCTGAGTGAATTATGGCGATTGCAGCGTGATGGTGATGCCCGCATGTTATGGCAGGGCGGGGATCAGACGGTGCTGGGCAGCTTCGATGTGGCGCCGGACGGACAATCACTGGTGGCGTCGGTCAAGCGGCCACAGCAGGGCTGGAATCTGGAGCGTCTCGACCTGGGCACATTGCGCTGGCAGGCGTTAACGGACACCCGGGCGACTGAGCATCAGCCGGAGTTTCTGCCCGATGGCCGTATTCTCTACAGCGCCGACTACGACGGCGTGTTTAACCTCTATGTGCTGCAGCCGGCAACCGGCATGGTAGATCAATGGACACAGGTGGTCGGCGGTGCGTTTCAGCCGCGCTGGCTGAATGGACAGGTGGCGTATCAGGATTACACCAGTGAAGGTTATCAGCTGAAAATCCTGACACCGCGGGCGCTGGCCAGTTTCAGTATTGCCAGCCGTCAGGGGCGCTATGATTATCCGCCGGCGGTCAGCGGCGTGGTGCCTTCTGAGCGCAGTGACTATTCACCCTGGCCGACGCTGGCGCCTAAGTACTGGCTGCCGTTATTCAGCTTTGACGATTACTCTTCCGCTTTGGGTCTGGCCACCAGTGGCAATGATGCGGTGGGCCGTCATACCTACAGCATTGCCGCCTTATGGGATTTCAAACAGGACTGGGCGGATGTATCTGCCAGCTACTTGTATGACAACCGTTGGTCGCTGCTTTGGAACCGTACTCACAGCTACACCGACCTGAATACCGGGCTGGACGATGATTATTATGCCAAGCGCGAAGATTTGCTGATCGTCCGCCGTGACCATGTATTGGATGCCTTTGAAGATCAGTTGCAGCTGCATCTGGGGCTGGTTGCCGATCATGAAAAAATCGAACGGGCGCCCGCGGGAATTGATCGTGGTGAAGGCTATGAAGAAACCCTCGCCGGTGTTGCGCTGAGTTTCGATAACCGCGAACTGTACCGCAATGTACCGGGCATCGGCTGGGGAACCTATGCCGATCTGGTGTACGAAACCAATGATGTGCTGAACAGCGATTACGACGGTTATCAGTGGCAGGCGAGTGTGAAGCACACCTTCGACCTGCCCGGGCGTAATACGCTGAGTCTGGGTCTGGCCGGTGGTGTGGCAGAACGCACGGCGGAGCCTTTTACCCTGGGCGGTAATAATGGCGAGGAAGCCCTGCTGTTTGGCCGCGATCAGTTTGCCTTGCCGGGCTATGAGGACAATGTGCAGATTGGCCACAAGTATTACAACGGCGTGCTGCGTGTTAACCGCTTCCTGACCCGGGTTGAACGCAACTGGGGCATGATTCCGCTGGGATTGGGTGACATCTCCCTCGGCGCCTGGGCGCAGACAGCCAGTGCCTGGTTCCGCGGTCAGCAGCGGCCAGAGCTGAGTGCCGTTGGCGCTGAGCTTGGCATTGATGTGGTGCTGGGCTACAACCTGGTGTTACCCGTCTCTCTCGGGGTAGCCCGCGGTCTGGATGAGGATCTGGGGGAGACCAAAGGTTATCTGCGTACCGCCGTCTTCTTCTGACACAGTGCTGCCTCCGGAAACAGTTGGCACTGTGCACACAGGGCCTGACACCGGTCAGGCTGCTGGTTTTCCGCCCGCGCTATACTGGGCGCGAGACTTAATCAGTAACAGGATTTTGCATGGATTATTTGTGGGTATTAGTGGCGTTCCTTTGTGGCTTCGTCGTCAAGCAACTGGGAATGCCGCCCCTGGTCGGCTACCTGCTGGCCGGTTTTGGTTTGCATGCGATGGGCGTGCAACCGGTTGGCAGCCTGCAGGCGCTGGCCGATCTGGGGATTACCCTGATGTTGTTTACCATCGGCCTGAAGCTGAATATCCGTGCGCTGATGCAAAAGGAAGTGTGGCTGACCAGTGTGCTGCATACCGGTGTCTGGGTGGTGTTACTGGCGGGTGTCTTGTTGCTGGCAGCCTGGCTGGGACTGAGCCATTACTTTGATATTCCGCTGACAGCGGCGCTGCTGGTGGCCTTTGCCCTGAGCTTTTCGTCCACGGTCTGTGTGGTGAAAATGCTGGAGGAAGCCTCCGAGCTGAAAACCCGTCATGGCAAGATCGCGGTCGGTATTCTGGTGATTCAGGATATTCTGGCGGTGGTGTTTCTGGTGGCTTCAACCGGTAAAACGCCATCGGTCTGGGCTTTCGGCCTGTTCGGTCTGTTTCTGATCAAACCGCTGTTACATCGTCTGGTCAGTCAGGCCGGACACGGCGAGTTACTGCCGTTGCTGGGGTTTTTCCTGGCGTTGGGCGGCTCTGAACTGTTTACCCTGGTGAATATGAAGGGCGACCTGGGCGCCTTGCTGGTCGGCATGTTACTGGCGTCCCATGCCAAATCAGCCGAGCTGTATAAAGTGCTGATGAACTTCAAAGACCTGTTCCTGATCGGCTTCTTTTTGTCCATTGGCTTTACCGCCTTGCCGAGCCTTGATATGGCGATGACGGCGTTACTTCTGACCGCTCTGCTGGCGGTGAAATTTGTGCTGTTTTTTGCCTTGCTGGCGCGCTTCAGTGTGTCTGGCCGTTCGTCTTATCTGAGCGCACTGGCGCTGACCAACTACAGCGAATTCGGACTGATTGTGGCCAGTCTCAGCGTCAACCGTGGCTGGCTGAGTGAAGACTGGCTGGTAATTATCGCGCTGGTAATGTCGCTGTCGTTTATTCTCAGCAGCTTTATTTACCGTCGTGCGCACCATATTTATGCGTTGCGTAAAGACAGCATTAACCGTTTCGAACGGCCGGGAACCCATCAGGGATTTGAGCAACCGAAAGAAGCCAAAGTACTGATTCTTGGTATGGGCCGTGTCGGTAAAGGTGCCTATTGTGCACTGGAGCGTGAATACGGCAGCCGGGTCTGGGGTGTGGAGTCGGATGCTGAGCGTGTCGCTGCGCTGAAAACCGAAGGTTTCAATGTGGTGGTCGGCGACTCCGATGATATGGAATTCTGGCAGAAAGTCAGTACTCAGGGCGTGCGTCTGGTGATGCTGGCACTGCCTTCCCAGACCGAAATGCGCAGCACGCTGGAAATGCTGAAGCTTGCCGGTTATCAGGGCAAAGTCGCTGCGGTTGCGCGTTATGAAGATGAGCGTGCCGAGCTGTTACAACTCGGCGTGGATGTGGCTTTTAACTACTACTCCGAGGTCGGCGCGGGCTTTGCGGCAGAGAGCCGTCACCTGCTGAATGAAGGCGAGCCACTGGACGTCGCGCAGCAGGTTTAAGCCCGGATCGTTTTCAGAGTCAGTGGCCGGCCTGCAGGCTGGCCAGCAGTTGCTCCGGAGTGCTGGCGCGCAGCAGTTGCCGTTCGCCGTGGGCAAAGCCTTCCTGCTGAACATGGCTGAGCAGATCAAACAGTGGCTGCCAGTAGTTATCCACCTCATAGCAGGCGCAGGGTTTGCTGTGTGCACCCATGCCGGCCCAGCACCAGATTTCAATCAGCTCATCCAGTGTGCCGATACCGCCGGGTAAGGCAACAAAAGCATCGGCCAGATCAGCCATCAGCGCCTTACGTTCATGCATACCGGCGACGTGATGCAGGGTAGTGAGGCCGCGGTGGGCCACTTCCCGCTTGTGCAGTGAGTCGGGAATCACACCGATGACTTCGCCACCTTCGGCCAGTGCGGTATCGGCAATAATGCCCATCAGACCACTGTTACTGCCACCATAGACAATACCGATACCCTGTTTTGCCAGATAGCGCGCTAGGTGCCCGGCAGCCTTAGCGTATTTGGGGTCGTTACCGCTGCGCGCACCGCAGTAAATGGCAATTCGTTGCATAACCTCTCCTCATCATTGTCCTGCAAAGTGTAACAGCGCTGTTTTATAGCTTCCTGCTCTTTTGCCCGGGTTGATTAGGTTGTATGTGTCTATGTGCTGGCTTTCACGCGGCTTTTTCCTGTCTCTGGGTTAGGCTCAGAAAACAGCCTGAAGAGGAGGGCCGCGCCATGGCTAAGATGTCATTCCGTTTTACCACTGAAGTCGAAGTTGAGCTGCGTGGTGACAGTTACGAAGAAATTTATCTGATGCTGAAAGATATGATGCACGGAGCGCGTCCGATCAGTACTCAGGGCAATGTGAAAATCTTTCCGCCGGAGCAGAGTGCGATGTACTTCAGCATGGAGGGGGAGCAGGAGTTGCATGAGATCCCGATGTTTAAAGGGGATTTCCGGCGCGATATTTTGGAACACTGACTGCAGGGCACGGGCATAAAAAAGCCCCGCAGCTTGGCAGAAACGTCTGGCGTTTCAGGTGGCGGGGCGATTTTCCGGATGGCTGTTATCAGAACAGCTGCAGTACCAGTGCAGCCTGCTCGCAGTGATCTTTTTCTTTCAGATCGTTTTTCTGCTTTGACTGGCCGGATTTGATCCAGGTATAGCTGCTGGGTGAACCTTTACAGATGGTCAGGCCGAGCACGTTATTCTTGGATTTTACAAACAGATTCATGTTTACCAGACCACGGGTGCGCGAGCGCAGGTGGATTTTTTTCGGCGAAATCGTAAACGAGCGCAAACCATCTTTGGCGGTCACATTCATGCTTTCGCCGGCGGGCGCATTAACGAAGGCCGCATCGTCGCGGATTTCAATACTGGTCCAGTTGGAATCGGTTTCAAATTCCAGTTCGTAGATTGTTTCTTCTGCCGGCGCAGCAACAACGCTGGCGGACAGGGCAGTAAGGGCGGCGAATACAAGTGCTTTCATAATATGAACCTTCCGTGGATCTCTCCGGGATGGTGAATTTAGGGGCGATAAAAAAGGCTTTGAATCATGCTGGCATGTTCAAAGCCCTGTTAGTTATATAGTTCAGACTTCTTATATCGTCAAAGATCTGATACTCGGTAACTCCTTAATAACCGTTATAAATGGGTCTCTGCATATTCCGCCAGAATGGACCTTGGTGAGCCTTCCAGGTGAATGGTGCCGCCGCTGCTGAATTCTTTAAAACGCTCAATCAGATAGGTCAGACCTGAGCTGATCGGATTCAGATAAGGCGTATCGATTTGCGCCAGATTCCCCAGACAAACCACTTTTGAACCGGCGCCGGCACGGGTGATGATGGTCTTCATCTGATGCGGGGTCAGGTTCTGGCATTCATCAATCAGAATCAGGCTGTGCTGAAAACTGCGTCCGCGGATGTAGTTCAGCGATTTAAACTGCAGCGGTACTTTTTGCAGAATGTAGTCGACGCTGCTGGTGGCGTGCTCATCGTCATTGTGGAGTGCCTCAAGGTTATCGGTGATGGCGCCCAGCCAGGGCTCCATTTTCTCCGCTTCGGTGCCGGGCAGGTAGCCGATATCTTCATCCAGTCCGCGGGTTGAGCGGGTGGCAATAATGCGGCGGAACTGTTTGGTGGCGACGGTCATTTCGATGGCTGCAGCGAGTGCCAGAATGGTCTTACCGGAACCGGCCTGGCCGGTCAGGGTGACCAGATGTACCTCCGGGTCCATCAGCAGATGCAGGGCCAGTGCCTGCGGAATATCGCGCGGTGTCAGCCCCCAGGCACTTTGCGATAACAGCTGCTCGGCCGGCAGATCCTGCAGCAGGGCGGTTCCTTCCTCAATCAGCACCACGCGGCCGATAAAGCCCTTCTCGTCGACGATAAAGCGGTTCACATAGAGTTCGTCGGGCAGGTTTTCCAGTGGTACGCGGTGGTAGGTGCCGGTTTCATCGTGGAAGGTTTCAACCTGTGACTGGGTTTCCCAGAACGAATCGGCAAAGGCGTGATAGCCGGTTTCCAGCAGGGATACGTCGGTCAGCAGCTGGTCGTTCTGGTAGTCCTGTGCACCGACGCCACAGCCGCGGGCTTTCAGGCGCATGTTGATGTCTTTGGTAATCAGAACAACTTCCCGGCGCGGGTATTTTTCCTGCAGCCCTACGAGGCTGTTAATGATCTTGTTGTCGTTCAGGTCGGGTGGCAGTGAGCGGTTAGGCGCTTCAAAGTTATCCAGCAGAATAGACAGATGGCCCTGTACCGAGCCATCCGGGCGGGCAATGGGCACGCCTTTGGCGATTTCGGTAGGGGTGGCATCACCGATGATATGGTCGATCTTGCGGATTGCCTCACGGCAGTCGGTGGCAATGGACGCTTTGCCCATTTTCAGTTTATCCAGCTCCTCCAGAACGGTCATAGGGATCACCACCTGATGCTCTTCAAAATTCAGGATCGCGGCCGGATCATGAATCAGAACATTGGTGTCCAGAACGTACAGCTTGGTTGCGGATTTACTTGCGGCCATATAAGCACTCTCCTGGTTGCAGGTTGGGCTGATCAGATACAGAAATGGCGGAATGCCACGGTGCGCACAGCGCGCGCAATGGGTCGGGCTTGCGGTCGTCAATGGCTTGGCTGGTGGGTTGAGGTCTGGTTGGGTGTGGCCGAGCGGATTGCAGTACGATGGTTTTTGCGACGAAAGGGTTAACGGGTTGAGTGACAAGGGGGTGAACAACGATGGAAGGGGAGTGGACGTTGCAACTGAGGTTCAGCGTCGGTGGTTGCATACTCTGTGTGCACAGGTTTGTGTGGCCTGCCCGCACTCTGTATCTGCCATATCCTGGCAGGTTGATACTGCTCTCGGGTAGCAACTTACCCTCCCTCCGTGGGTGATCGGTACGCTTTGCCGCCGCTATGCATGTGTCGCTTATGCGACAGCAAAAACACGCCTTCAGTTACTATGGCGTCACGCAGACTCCTTGCCAAGTGTTTGTTTTATGACAACGCTTTGTCGGCAATGGTCAGCGGATCTGGCCTGAGTCAGCTTTTCAGCCGCGTCAGAAACTGCGCCAGATCCGGCAATAACTGCAGATAAACGCCGAGCCGGCTGGCCAGCAGCACACCGTCTTTACTGGTCAGTTTTTCCTGTGCCTGCTGCACCGTCTGCTGCAGCACCCGTCGGGCGCGCAGGCGGTTCATGCCCCATTCAACCCCCGGTGCCAGTAATGGCGATAACAGCAGGGCGGAGAGAACACCACTGCCGATTCCGACCCAGCTGACCCAGGCCGGTACACCGAACCAGCCGGCCCAGAACGCTCCCCACCAACTCTGCTGGCCCAGATACACGCTGCCGGCGACGGTGCCGCCCAGGCTTGCGGCGCTGCTGAGCATGGCTTTATCGCCCAGTAGGCGGCCGGTGAGCATGATGGTCAGTGCCAGCATGCCTTCGCGCAGCCCTTCGCTGGGCAGATGCAGGCGTACCAGCTGATGTTCAACATAGCGCTCGAATTCCTGCCGTTGTGCCGGCGTCAGTGCCTGCTGGTCTTCAAGGTCATGACGGTAATGCTCGATGATACGCTCACAGTATTGCTGCAGGCTGGCTTCAAGAGCGGGCAGATCAAGCAGCTCCTGCTCCAGAATACGGCGCATTTCCTGTTGCTTGCCACTGGGGCTGGCAATGCCTCCCGGACGGCGGTGCAGCAGACCGAGCAGCGTGCGTGGCAGGGCGAGAAGATCGCCGGGAATATCGCGGCGGTGGCGCCAGTGGCGGGCAAAAACCGCTCTGGCCGGAGCAAAGTGGCGGCGATAGACCGTATCCACACGCTGACTGGCCAGCGCGAAATGCTGGTCGAGCAGTTGCTGCAGCGCCCGGCTGTGTTCTGAAGCCGGTAACGTGTCGTTTTGTGCACGCTTTTGACGGTGCGGAGATGCTGGCTGTTGGCGCATTTTAACCTTTCTAAGACCCTTGATTGACTCTATTGTCGCGGGCCCGATGACTACTGGGCCAAGCTTTTTGGCGGCTTAAGCGTTAGACTGGGGCCGGGCTTAACCACAGTGCCAGACACTCAGGTAAGACCCATCAGGATGACCGTTATCCTGAACAGAATAAAAAAAATTACTCATCAGAAAATGGGGGCGTCATGTCTTTCCTCGCGCGTATTTCGCTGGCAGTGCTGGCGATCAGCAGCATGTCCGGCTGCAGCATGATCTACAAAACAACCGGCTGGTTTGCATACGATTACACCGAAGAGTATGCGATTCCCTATACCATGAAAAGCAGCGACCCGGAGATGGCCTGCGGCATGACCACGGCTATGGCACCGACGCTGATATCGTTCTCTGAAGTCACTTTTGCTCCGGACCGCGCGGCGGTGACTATGTACATGATGTCCGGCTCCTGTGCAGAAGAAAAAGCCCATGAAGAAGCACTGACCTACGTACGGGCCTTTAAGAGCCAGAACATTGCCGAAGCCAAAGATGCCCGTATCCGCGAAAAACGCGCCTTTGCTGTGGCAGCCAGCCGCCAGTACATGGCGTATCAGCACATGGTGGCCGAGTTTGGCGAGCCGGGCGATAAGTGTCCTGATCTGAGTGAAGATGAAGAAATTTACTGGGTACTGGGCTCTATTGCCGGTATGCAGTCGGTAATGAGTGACCTGCGTTCACAGAGCAGCGTTAACGTACCGAAAGACATCGCCATGAAAGCCGTTCGTGGTCTGCAGTGTGTGGATAACGTGCGCTGGTGGGGCCTGCCACAGGCGTTGCAGGCCGGTATCTGGGTAATGATGCCGGACACCGCTCCGAAGGGCACCGACCCATGGCAGGAAATGGCTAACGCCAGCCGTATTGCCACCGCCTCCGGTGTGCGTATGGCCCATGCCATCGAAGTGGTGATTGCCGACGGTTCAGGCAACACCGAGCAGCTGCGTGATGCTATCCGCCGCCATGCAGCTTCGCTGAAGACCACTTCCAGCAATCCGGATTACCGCATGATGGATATTATGGCCAGCCGTCAGATTATGGCTGTATCCGACCGTCTGTGGACGGAAGCAACCGGCGCCCGCACACCGACCGGTGGTCTGGGTACTTTCTGGGATGATGTTCAGCCAAAAGCGAACACCCTGGATATCGACGATCTGCTGGAGGACTGAATATGTTACGGGCATTACTGCTGATGGCTCTGGGTACCAGTCAACTGGCCTTCGGAGCACTGGAAAAACGTACATTCTGTGTGTATGACCCACTGGGCGCCAATGGTTCAATCTATGGCATGACCAAAGACTACAGCACCATTGCACTGGAATGGGGTGTGGATTTCCACCTGCGCGCCTATACCGATGAAAAAATCGCGGTCGATGACTTTAAAGCCGAGCAATGTGACGCGGTGCTGATGACCGGCGCGCGTGCGCGTCCGTTCAACAAGTTTACCGCTACGGTTGAAGCCATTGGTGGTGTGCCGAGTGATGACGTGATGCGCAATCTGGTGAATACCATTGCCTCACCGAAAGCGGCGAAGTTTATGACTGAAGGCCGCTATGAAGTAGCGGGTATTCTGCCGGCGGGGCCTATTTATCTGTTCCTGCGCGACCGCACCGTTGATTCGGTCGAAGAGCTGTCGGGTAAGCGCATTGCCACCATTGAATACGATGAACCATCGATGAAGCTGGTCAATCATGTTGGTGCTTCGGTGGTGCCGTCCAACTCGGCTAACTTCTCCGGTAAGTTCAATAACGGCAGTGTGGATGCGGCTTACGCGCCGGCGGTGGCTTACAAGCCGCTGGAAATGTACAAGGGCCTGGGTAATAAGGGCGGTATTCTGCGCTTTAATCTGGCCTATCTGGACTTCCAGCTGATTCTGCATAAAGACCGTTTCCCGGCAGAATTCGGCCAGAAATCACGGTTGAAAATCGCCAGCGTATTCGATCGCATGCGCGAATATATCGATAAGGACACTGCCGAAATTGATCAGAAATACTGGGTCGATCTGACACAGGATGATCATGATAAATACAACCAGATGCTGCGCAATGTACGCATCTCTCTGCGTGATGAAGGCGTTTACGACGGCAATATGCTGCGCCTGATGCGTAAACTGCGCTGTGCCGAAACACCGGCCGCCGCAGAGTGTGTCGAAAAACTCGAATAACAATAAACAGCCGGCAACACCGCGGTTCCGTCCGGAGCTGTGGTTGCGGATACCCTGCGCGCCGGCAGCAGTAATTTTCAGAGGTATTCTTCCATGGAGCAGACAGTACGTGTAGGCAACCGCACGGCGTACGAATGGCTCGCCGCTCTACCCGCATTTCTGGTGCTGGTATTTGTTGTCATCCTCAACAGCAGTCACGCATTGCATGCTCAGTTGCTGCAATTGGGTGAGGGTGTCTGGGATGGTTATTTCCAGCTGCGTACCGACCCGGTACAGCCTTCCTGTAACCCGACCATGGATATTGATGCGCAGTTAGCGCGTCTGGTGGCAGAAGCCAATGCTCAGCAGGATGATGAGTGGGATTTATTTGAAGAAGAGCCGGCCGATCCTGCGGTTATGCGTCAGTCGTTACTGGCCGCGCAGGAACAGTGCCAGCAAAAACATGCCCTTTATGAAAGCACCGTTGACCGGGTAACACCGGCCGTCCGTGTATTCCGTGCTATTGAGTTAAGCGTGGCCGAATTCGGCGAATTCGGCTTAAGTGCCCAGCGTATTATGCTGGCGGTACTGGTGCTTATCTGCGGCCTGACCGCGTTATTCCGCCGCCATCATATTGCGCTGCGTCCGATGGAAACGGTGATGGATTACCGCGTTGCTTCCGGTGCTCAGCTGCTGGCCAGTGCGATTCTGTTTTATTCGGTCTACAGCTTCCGTGAAGTCGCGTTCTCTGCCGGTGTGGAAGTCACCACCCAGCACAGTATTCTGCATCATCTGTGGATTATCGGTTTTGCCTTTATTCTGCTGCTGAGTCTCTATCAGTTCCTGTTTATTCCTAAAGATGCCAAGCCCGGCGGCAGCTTCCTGAAAGCACAGCTGGCTGTACCACTGTATGCCACCATGTGCATTATTTCCGGGGTGTACTTTATTTCCGCGGGGCACAGTGCCGGTATTGGTATCTACCTGAATCAGATGATGGAACTGTCACAGCTGTTCCTGAATGTGGGGCTGTATGTGTGGATCGGTATGCTGCTGAAGCGTACTGAACTTGCTCAGGTGGTGTTTAATCTGTTCCGTCCGTTCAAACTGCCACCGGAAATGCTGGCGGTTGCGGTGGTTGCGGTGGCGGCTATTCCGACCGCTTATACCGGCGCCTCGGGTATTTTTGTAATCGCCGTTGGCGGTCTGATTTATAACGAGATGCGCCGCGCCGGCGCGCGTCGTCAGCTGTCACTGGCAGCCACGGCGATGTCGGGTTCGCTGGGTGTGGTGCTGCGTCCTTGTCTGCTGGTGGTGATCATCGCCGCACTGAATAACGAAGTAACCACCGATCAGCTGTTTGGCTGGGGCGTTAAAGTCTTCTTCCTGACCACGCTGCTGTTTGCCCTGATGGCGCTGGCAACACGCCAGGGTCCGATGCGTCTGGAAACACCGGACAATGTTTTCCCTGAGTTTTTACGGGCACTGAAGCCGCTGATTCCTTATGTATTTATCATCGGTATTACGCTGGCGATTTATGCCGTGGCTCTGAATGCGTATCTGGATGAGTTTTCTGCGCCTTTTATTCTGCCGGTGCTGCTGCTGGTGATTCTGGTTTATGAACGTCTGGGGCAGGAAAAAGCCGCACTGAAACGTGAAAACCTGAATATTGATTACGTTGAAAACCGTCTGGAGCAATCCTGGAGTGATCTGCGCCGCGGTAACGATTCCATCGAAAAAACCATCCGTGAAGCCACCACGGAAACCACCGGTCACATTGGTGCGTTACTGATGCTGATGGGGTTGTCGGTGAGCATCGGTGGTGTGGTCGAGCGTGCCGAACTGATGAGCATGGTGCCCACAACCTTCGATTCGATCTGGCTGGCAATGGCCTTGCTGGTCGCGATTCTGGTGGTGATTGGTATGGTCATGGACCCATACGGTGCGGTGATTCTGGTCAGCGCAACCATTGCCACTATCGCTTATGACAGCGGCATTGATCCGGTGCATTTCTGGATGGTAACGCTGGTGGCCTTTGAGCTGGGGTATCTCAGTCCGCCGGTGGCGCTTAACCATCTGCTTACCCGGCAGGTGGTTGGCGAAGAAGAGGTTCGCCTGGCGAAAGAAGAAAGCGCCGGTATGAGCTTTTGGTATCGTCATGAGCGTATTCTTCTGCCGCTGACCACCATGGCTATTGCGCTGGCGATCGTTGCCTTTGTACCGCTGGCTATTGGTTACGACTGAGGGTGAGTTGTAAATAATCAAGAACAGAAAAACGGGAGCAGCAGCTCCC
>NZ_JAJAEL010000006.1:0-129732 GCF_020447205.1 Thalassolituus alkanivorans | reverse complement strand
TTTTTTATCCTCCTGTGTCTGCGCTGGTCAGGTAATCCGGCTGCAAACAGCCATGAAAAATTCATCTGTCAGTCGCGCTTTTGTCATCTGATTCTGCGCTTCAGGTGGCTCTTCAGGCCAGTTGGCAATTGAGTACCACATCGGCGCGAATCGTTCACTTTTCACGCTGTACTATGGTTCCAGTATTGTCTAATCTCAGGCGCTCTCACCTGAGGACTATAACAATGAAATGGATCCGCTGTTTGCTGGCTCCGCTGTTCCTGACGGCTATGACTGTTCAGGCGGCGACCGAAACGATGACACTGGCGGCTGATGCCGATGCCGGTGTGCAATTCCCCATGAATATTCAGACTGTGACCGGACAGAGCAGTGACGGAAACCAGTTTCTGTCGGTAACTGCCGATGTGTTTGGCGCGGTTGAAGCGGCTATCAACACCACCGTTGCCGATGTACAGGCAAGCTTCTTTGAATGGAGCTACAACCGTGGTGTCGGTACCATTCCCAATACCTGTCCGGCCGGCTATGACGCCAATGCCGGCCTGTGTGCTGAGCAATGCCCGGCGGGCTTTGATTCTGTTGCCGGCGTGTGCTGGGAACAGTGCCCGGAAGGCTGGTCGGATGGTGGTGCCCTGTGTACCCAGTGGAAATGGTGGCCGGAAACCCGTGCCAAACAATCCTGGATTCAGCCTCGCATCGCTATGCAGTGTGCGCCGGGTTCCGTGAATGAGGCTGGTCTGTGCTACGAGCCTTGTGCCGATACCTTTACCGGGGTTGGCCCGCTGTGCTTTGGCCGTTTTGCCAATAACGACAGTGCCGAGCGTATCCGCCAGCAGGCCGCTGAACAGCAGGCTGATGTTCTGGCCAATCTGGGCGAAAGCGGCATTGTGGTGCCGGAAGGTCAGCAGCCACAGCTGAAGACCGATATGTCTTTTGCGCCGATTGTCTGCGGCCTGGAAGCAGTTGAAGGTGCCTTCGGTCTGCCAGTACCTGATCCGGTAAACATTGGCGGTCTGGCAGTGGATGCGACCGGTGATGCGATCCTCAACGCGATTTCGGATTCGGTGAGCAGCGGCGCCTGGTTCGTACCGAGTCTGGCACAGACCGTTGTACTGGATTTCTCGGCTCAGGCCGGTTGTGAAGACGATGGCGTAGTGGCCAAAGCGTCACTGAATTTCAAGCCCAGCGTAACGGTAAAAGCCAGCACCCGCATGTTCGACAGTGTGCTGCACAATATGGCCGGTGTGGATCTGGGTATTATGAGCGTCTCTGTTTATGAGCTGATCCCGTTCCGTGTGTACGGCACTGTGGGCAGCACCATGAGCACCGATGCGACCCTGACCTCTGTGGTTGACCGTAGCATGCCTCCGCTGATTATCGATGGTAAACAGCATGCCAACAGCACCGCGCTGGCGGTGACTCCGGGTATGGATCTGTGGCTGTCGGCGGAAGCTTATCTGCGCGTGACCAGTATCCTGAGTTTTATTCCGGATCTGCTGCAGCTGGGCGCAGAATTCAAAGTCTGGGTTCTGGAACTGGCAATGCCTTATCAGCTGGAAGAAGGTATGCGTAACGGTGCTGAAGGCTACGAAATGTACAAGCAGGAATCCCTGCACAGCCTGCTGTCTTCCGGCCGTGGCTATGTGGATACTTTCCTGCGTGTCTTCGGTATCGAAACCAATGCGTTCGGTGATAATGCCGATGTGCAGTGGGACGGTTACCACGAAGACAAAACGCTGTTCGATAAAGAGGCCAGCCGTCCGCTCAGTTTCTGAGTAACGCTGCCTGAACGGTAAACCCGAGGCCCTTCCTGTGAAGGGCCTTTTGCTTTTACAGACAGACTGCTCAAAAACGGAGCCCTGATCATCATGCGTTGGTTGCTACGAATTCTGTTGTCACTGCTGGCTTTGCTGATGCTGAGCGGAGCAGGTTTTTATCTTTATCTGCAGACCCTGCCGACCAAACCACCGGCCTTTGTCAGTGCGGCCGATCTTGATGAGAGCCAGACTGCACAACCACTGCAATGTGCGGCGGGTCAGCCACTGCAGGCTGCATACCGGGTGCGGGTTGAGGTGCTGTCGCGCCTGAATGGTCAGCAGGTGTATGCCTCTAATGTGAGTTTCCGCACTCAGCTGCAGCAGGCAAATGGTGATCTTGTCCGTGCAGTGGCCACGGATATCCGGGTTGATGAAGGCGATGGCGCGGCGACCTTGCCGGATCTGCCCTATCTCAGCCGCGTACAAAGTGCCCGGGGGGCGGTGTTTGTGGCGTTTAATGATCTGGGACTGATGGAGCAGCACCCGCTGGTGGTGATCAGCCAGCTGCTGAAAGGACTGTCGGTAGGTAATGAAGGCGAAACCTACCGTTATGCCTATGACTCGCTGCAGCGCTTATACCGTTACCGCCAGACGGGTGCAGGCAGTGAACGGGCGGTGTTCCGCGCGGATAGCGATTTATCGCTGCTCAGCCGGGATTTTGCCGCTAACCGCAGCGACTGGCGTATTGTCAGCGATGGTGGTTGTCTGCCGCAGCAGCTGACATCCACCGAGCGTCAGGCGCTGCAGGTGGCGGGGCAGCAGGGCTATATCGAGTTCCGTATTCAGGCTGAAGCTATTCCGCCGTATGCCGATCTGAGCCGTTACACCTTTAATGCCGGTGCCAATGCTGCACAGCGCTGGCAGATGCGTCAGGTAAGTACCGCCGAGTTTGCTTCACCGGTGAATTCTGCCGCTGATATGTGGGCAGTGTTTGCCGGTTTTGCCAAAGAACGTAATACCGCCCGCCTGATCCGTGCCGCGGAATATCTGCTGGATAACCTCTCGCCTTATGAACTGGCCGACGCTCTGCAGGGTCGGGGGATGGAACTCAGTGATGAGGCCGGGCGCGATCTGATTTTTGCACTCGGCATCAGTGGTCGGCCGGAGGCGGAAGACTTTATGCTCGACGTATTGCAGACCCTGCCACAGGATGCCGGTGAAGCGGTGGATATGCAGAAAGTACGCCTGATGGTGGCCCTGTCTGCCTCAGGACAGGTTACGCCGCGGGCGTATTCCGCACTGGATTCACTGGCGCGCAATACTCAGGAAAGCGTTAACGTTCAGGCTAATGCGCTGATCAGTATGGGCAGTATGGTGCGTCAGCTCGAACGGCAGGGCAGCGATAACAGCAGTCAGGAGCAACAACTGACACGGTTGTTAAGTGAGCGTCTGGACGGCCCGCAGGCAGCCTCAGCCATTATGGCGGCCAATAACGCCGGACTGACCAATCTGGAGCCTGAAATCATTGCTCACCTGGGCTCATCGTCGAGTCGTGAGCGTTATGCCGCCGGAATGACCCTGAGTCGTAATCCGCAGCATTATCCGCTGTTGCTGGAACACCTGCAGGGGGAAACCTCCAACCTGGTGAGTCAGGCTATTCTGGCCAATATGGATGTGAGTAAACTCAGTCAGACACAGCGTGGTCAGCTGGATCAGATCGCCAGCGACAGCGCCGATGCCGATAAGGCGATGTTAATTCAGCGCTTTCTTGCTCAGTAATGCAGATAACAGGCATAAAAAAACGCCGTATATACGGCGTTTTTATTTCTCTGTGCACTAATGCAGCAGTAATTCATCGCAGCTGAATTTTGACGCTGGTACCGGCACCAAAGCTGATATCGCGGATGATAACATCGCCCATATGCTGACCTTCAGAGCCAGCGACTCTTACGTTGCGGAAGGCAATCTGCTTGATGGTGGTCGGCATCTGTACTTCCAGCGAACCGTCGGCATTGATGGTGGTACGTGGACCGGGTTCGTATTCAACACCGGACACTTCCATTTCAGCATCCAGCAGGTTGGTGCCGGGAATCAATGATGACGCCAGGCTTTCCAGCGTGGTAATGGCTGCATCATCGCTGTCGAGATCACTGTTTACGATATCCAGCAGGCGTTCATAGTTGGTCATTGCGCCCTGAGCGGTAATATCAGACATTGCGCTGTCGGACATCATCTGCATGCCACTGCGCTCGGTAATCTGTTGCTCTGCAATGGCGCTGTTATCTGTTGCGGCATTGGCGTTGGCCATAAATGGCTGAATAGGGCCAAGCAGGACGGCACTGATGGCGGCAATCAGACGATAACGGGATTGTTTCTTCAGTGCTTTGCTGAGCTGACGTTCGGTTAACCAACCGTTGTTAACCAGTACTTCACCAAGGCGCATGCCGCTTTGGGCCTGCAGTGTGAGTGCTTCGTCCAGTTGTTGGCGGGTGATCAGTCCTTTATGAATGAGCAGGGTGCCCAGACGTGAGCGCTGTTGTATTTCTTGCCGCTTTTGCATGCTAGCCGACCTTTTATGGGTTCTTGTTATTCCGTGTCCGGTTATGCTGCCCCAGTGGCGCAAAGGGAACAACAAAAGGACTTTGACGGAAACCGTTTATTTGTCATCTGGCCTCTTTAACTCATTGAAATTAAACGGAAATACAAAAGCAGGCCAATTTGTAACTGAACGTTGCCGGGGACTGGATATTTTCCCCTTACTGCGAGTATAGACAGGAATGTCAGGGCTGCTGGTCTGGAACCCGGTGATAGGCAGGATGGATGAGCAGATTGACAATATTAATTTACCCCCTGGGCTTTTTACCGCTACTCTGCGGGCAATTGTCGTGGCTGGTCCGTAAACGGCAGGCTGTTGTTGCCGGATAAACACTCTGTATCGGGCATTATCGGGCATTTAAATCGTCCATCGATTTATCCCGGCGGCATTGCTCCCTATAATGGCCGCCATTGACACCGAATTCTGACATTGGAGACGCATCAGCATGAGCGCAGCACGCCACGTTAAGTTATTGATTCTGGGTTCCGGTCCTGCCGGTTACACCGCTGCGGTTTATGCCGCGCGCGCCAACCTGAATCCGGTGATCATCACCGGCATGCAGATGGGTGGTCAGCTGACCACCACCACTGAAGTGGACAACTGGCCGGGTGACGCCATGGGCGTTCAGGGGCCAGAGTTGATGGAGCGTATGAAAGCCCATGCTGAGCGCTTTGAAACTGAAATTGTGTTCGATCAGATCAGCGAAGTTGATGTGCAGCAGCGTCCTTTCCGCCTGAAAGGCGACAGCGGTGAATACACCTGCGATGCATTGATCATTGCTACCGGCGCCAGCGCCAAGTATCTGGGCCTGGAAAGTGAAGAAGCCTTTAAAGGTAAAGGTGTTTCTGCCTGTGCGACCTGTGATGGTTTCTTCTACCGCAAAAAACGCGTCGCCGTGATTGGTGGTGGTAACACCGCCGTGGAAGAAGCGCTGTACCTGTCGAACATCGCTTCTGAGGTAGTGGTGATTCACCGTCGTGAAGGCTTCCGCTCTGAGAAAATTCTGGCCGATAAACTGATGGAAAAAGCGGCTAACGGTAACGTGACGATTCACTGGAACAGTGAACTGGACGAAGTACTGGGTGACGACATGGGCGTAACCGGTATGCGCATCAAAAACCGTGAAACCGGTGAGACCCAGAATATTGAGCTCGAAGGTATCTTCGTGGCTATTGGTCACTCACCAAACACCGGCATTTTCGCAGGCCAGCTGGAAATGAAAGACGGCTACCTGGTGGTGCAGAGCGGTTCTAACGGCAATGCAACCCAAACCAGTGTTGAAGGTGTGTTTGCCGCCGGTGACGTGTCCGACCACATCTACCGTCAGGCCATTACCTCAGCCGGTACCGGCTGTATGGCCGCACTGGATGCCGAGCGTTACCTGGATAACCTGAAGTAATCCTGGTTGCTGACCGAATAAAAAAGCCCGGCATTGTCCGGGCTTTTTTATGGCTGCGGAATCTGAGCGTCTTTGCTGCCTGCTGCGCTATTCAGCTGCAGCAGAGCCGGTAGTGGCGTCAGCTGGCTGGTCGTTACAGGCACGGCGACTGAACCGCTCTGACTGATCTGTTGCAGGCGTTCGCTGGTTAATGGGTGGGTTTGGAACATCAGCGCCCAGCGGCTTTCATCGTGTTCTGCGAACATATTACGGAAGAACTCATCGGCTCCGCTACTGTGGCCATAATGGCTTTGCAGTATTTCAAGTGCGCGCTGATCGGCGCTGCGCTCCATATCCCGGCTGAAACTTAACAGCGTCAGCAGACTGGTGTGCTGGCCGATCATGCTGGCCGCCCCTTCACCACCGATGACGCTGCCAAGCAGAGTGATTGCCAGTTGTTCCAGCGCCAGAGTCATTGGGTGACGCTGCTCCACGTGGGCATATTCATGGGCCAGCACCATGGCCAGAGCATTTTCCGACGACACCTGAGTTAACAGGCCACGGGTCACGAAGATATGGCCACCGAGTGTGGCAAAGGCGTTGGGTGTGTCTTCATTCGCTAACCAGTGCAGCCGCACCTTTAATGGCGCGCTTTGTTGGCTGAGCAGGTTGTCCAGCAATTGCTGCAGTGCCTGCTGGCGTTCTGTATCAGCAGCGTGCGCGTCCTGAGTGGTGGGCTGCAGGGCGCCGGATACGGCTTCCGGGGCGGAGGAGAACCAGCGGCTTTCCCAGGAATAAGGAATTTTCGGCCCCAGCCACTGGGCACTCCAGCCCAGCAGCAGGGTCAGCACGAACATCAAAGCCAGCAGTGCGCCGGCCAGCAGCAGAAAGTCTTTGAGCGGATGTTCGTTACGGTTATTGATCTGTTCGGGCAGTTTGGGGTTGCCCTGTGGCAGGGGCGAGCCCCGCCTGGGCGCATGGTTGTGTAAGGGAGGCACGCTCATCTCAGCGTGCCACTACCGACGCAGCTGAAGCAGAAACCGGTGCTGGAATAAGAGCCGTTCCGTATGCCAGTACCTCTACCGACCCTAACCCCTGTCCGGCATTCTGGCCGATGCGGCTGGTTTCGAACTTGAGGTTAAACACCGCCTCAGCTCCAAGGCTCTGCGCTTCTTCCTGCATGCGCAGAATGGCTTCGCGGCGGGCGCGATCCAGCAGGCTTTCATAGGCGCCCACACGGCCACCAAATAAACCACGTAAGCCTGCAGCAACGGTTTTAAAGTAATCCACCGAAATAACCACTGAGCCGGTGACCAGCGTGCTGGCATGGTTCTGAAACTGAATGGGTGGCATGCGGTCTGGTAGTACCAGCAGACTGCGCAGGGCGTCTTCGCGGGCAATAATGCTGCGGTAATGACGTGATTCTGCCAGCCGGCCAAAGCCATAGCCCAGCGCCAGCAGCGTCAGAAAGACAATCAGCTGACCCATCAGCGATCCTCCACAATGACCGCTGTGCCGTAGACGAATATTTCTGAAGCGCCGGCGGCGATGGATGAGGTAGAAAAGCGCACATTGACTACCGCATTGGCGCCCAGAGCGCGGGCCTGTTCGCTCAGACGCTGCAGAGCTTCATCGCGGGATTCGGATAACAGCTCGGTGTAGCCTTTGAGTTCACCACCAAAGATGTTTTTCAGCCCTGCCATAATGTCACGGCCTGCATGCTTGGCACGCACGGTGCTGCCCTGTACCAGTCCGAGATGGGTGGCGATTTTTTTACCGGGGACGACTTCCATATTACTGATCAGCATACTGGCTCCTTGTGTTTGGTCGCCTTATTAAGCCCTGTGGGGCAGAAAAAGGGAATATGGCGGTTTTTATAGCCGGGAAGCAAAACAACCAACATGAACTAGACTTGTTGGGAATAAACCTCACTCTGGCCAGAGAGCAGATACTCATGATGGAGCAGTTTTCCGGATGGACACTGGGGCTGATGATCGCAATAGCGGCGCTGTCCCTGTTCTTCCACTTTTACCGTTATTCCAACCGCACCGCTGAAATTGCCCCCAATATTCTGACCAGTATTGGTATTTTCGGCACGTTCCTCGGTGTGGCTCTTGGCTTATGGCATTTTGATACGACTGATATTCAGGGCAGTGTACCGAAGCTGATGGACGGTCTGAAAACCGCGTTCTGGTCATCTATTGTGGGGTTGCTGGGTGCTCTGACACTGAAAATCCGCGCTGCTCTGGCACAGACCGGACGGCGTGAAGTCAATCAGACGCGGGTGGCAACCATCGACGATCTGGATGCTTCACTGAAGCATATTGCCGACCAGATGAATCCGGAGCAGGAAAACGGTTTGCAGCATTTATTACAGCGTCAGCATCTGCAGACTCTGGAGCGTATGAATCAGGTGATTGGTGCCCTCGACAGCTATCAGGAACGCATGGCAGAAGCCAACGCTAAAGCATTGGTTAATGCGATTGAAGCCGTAATGCGTGAGTTCAATACCAAAATTAATGAGCAGTATGGCGATAACTTCAAACGCCTGAACCAGTCAGTTATTGCCATGCTTGAGTGGCAACAGAATTACAAAGACCAGTTAAATACCCTGATTACCGAACAGGAGCGCACCTCGGGCTCCATGCAGGAAGCCAGTCAGGCGTTCGAATATATGGTAAAGCATGCCAACGCTTTCAACGGTATTTCTGAGTCGTTGCAGGACCTGCTGAATGGTCTGGAGGCGCAGCGAGCGAATCTTCAGTCACAGCTTGGCAGTCTGGCCGACCTGGTTAATCACGCCGCCGATGGTTTGCCGAAGCTTGAAGACCGTATTGTTGCATTAACTCAGGGAATGGCCGATGCCGTACAGATGCAGCAGCGCTGGGCGGTTGATGAACTGGGTAAAATGCAGCAGAGCATTGAGCAGCAACTGCAACAGAATCTGACCGACAGTGGCCAGCGTTTACAGGATCAGCAGCAGCAAAGTCTGCAGCAGCTACAACGGATTGGCGAGCGGGTTGAACGTCAGGTGGTGGTGCTGGATGAGAGTATGGAAGAGGAGCTGAATAAAGCCCTGAAATCCTTTGGTATGCAGCTGACCGCGTTGTCCGAAAAATTTGTCAGTGATTACTCACCACTGACTGAGAAACTGCAACGACTGGTGCAAATGGCAGAACAGATCGATGAATGAAAATGAACTGGAGCAGCTGAAAGAGCAGGAAGGGCACTGGGTTGCCGTTTCCGATTTAATGGCTGGCCTGATGATGGTGTTTATGCTGATTTCCATTGTCTTCATGATTAATGTCGAACAAGAGCGCGATAAAATACGCGACGTCGCCATTCTGTACGATCATCTGCGTGTGCAGTTATACGAAGATTTAAAAAGCGAATTTGCTGATGATATGCAGCGTTGGGGAGCGGAACTGGATAAAGACCTGACCTTCCGTTTTAACAATACCGAAGTGCTGTTCGATAAAGGTGCCGCTGATCTTAAGCCGGAATTTCAGTCAATACTGGCGGACTTTTTTCCTCGTTATATCGGTATTATTACCCGTGAAAAATACCGTGACGATATTCTCGAGGTGCGTATAGAGGGCCATACCTCCAGCGCCTGGTACGGTGCACTGAGTGATGATGATGCCTATATCCGCAATATGGATTTATCACAAAAGCGTACGCGTTCTGCTCTGGGTTTCGTGCTCGAATTACCGGATGTCAGCGGCAATAAAGACTGGCTTAAATCTCACCTGACAGCGAATGGCCTGTCATCAGCCAAAGTTGTGCGCGACGATAACGGTGTGGAAAATGACGAGCGCTCACGACGGGTGGAGTTTAAAGTCCGCACTGATGCAGAAGGGCGGATTGCCACCATTCTGGATCGGGTATTGCCGTGAAGATTACCGACTTTTTTCAGGATGAAGGCTTTAACCGTCTGCGTGAACGCATGGGAACCGATGCCTTGGGCAACTTTGAATTATTCGATCCCGCCCGTCAGCTGACCTATGCCGAGCGTGAAGCTCTCGATAACGGCATGCTGACTGCCGAAGGGCAGGCATTACGTATCTTAAAAGATAAAACCCTGGCCTTTAAAAACACCCGTGTCTGGCTTTTTTATGAGCAGGATTATCATCTTGCCTATTGTCAGAAAGTGCAGGCGTTGCGCCATCATCAGGATCGTTTACAGATTGGCACCGGAGCGCTGTCGGCTAAAAAGACCGAAGGCGTATGCCTTGAGTGTTTGTCTGTGCTGCAATATCAGGGCGTGGACGCACGCCGCTTACGGCGTGCGGAGTTTTCTGAACAGATCAGGGAGCAATTCTCGCTGGAGCTGTTTAAACAGGAATATCCGTTTTATCCGGTATAAGAACCGGCACGGCCAGAAAGCCGTGCTGTTCTGCGGATTACTGCCAGTTAAACTGATTCCAGCGGGCTTTATCCCAGCTTGCTGTCTGGTCTGTGTCGCCACCTGAGGAGTTATCTGATCCGTCGCCGGTATCGCCGCCTGATGAATTATCCGATCCGTCACCGGTATCACCGCCTGAGGAGTCATCTGATCCGTCGCCGGTATCACCACCTGAGGAATTATCCGATCCGTCGCCGGTATCACCGCCTGGGGAGTTATCTGATCCGTCGCCGGTATCACCGCCTGGGGAGTTATCTGATCCGTCGCCGGTATCGCCGCCTGAGGAGTTATCTGATCCGTTGTCTGTATCCGTTGGTATATTGTCTTCCGGTGTACTGTCTCCGGAACCGCCAGCACCACCGCAGGCGGTTAAGGTCAGAAAGAAAACAAGAATAAAAGCCAGTTTCATGGGCTGACCTTCTCAATGATAATGTGATCCAGAAGGTTACTCAGCTCTGTAATTTCCTCAGAAAAGTCCGAATTAACGCTGACGTCATCATCAGTAAAATCGTAATCCCCTATACTGACGACTTTCTTTGCCTGTCTTAGCGTATTGCTTATAAAACCAAGCGACATAATCCGGTTTCCGAGAACCACATTCGCTGAAAACGATACGTTTGCCTTTTCATAGTGGTTTCTGAATTCATGGGGACTATCTTCACCGAAGTTTGAATAATGTTTGCTGCGGATTACATTGAAGCCAATGTTTTTATTGTAGGCGCTGGGATAGCCGGAAAGAGTGGTGTTATTGCAGACATAGTCGCTGCTCCCAAGGGGAATAAAGGTCACGGGAGAAAACATAACATAGCGACTACCATCATCTTTCTCTGTTACCTGAAACGGGTAGGTGATGTGATAAATATCACCGTTTACAGGATCGACAACTTTGTATTTGGTTAAGCGGTATTCGGTATCACCAAGGTAGAATGATGTTCCGAGCGGTGCGGTTTTTTTTGAGTAAGTATAGGGAATGTCGATAGCATTATCTGAGCACTGAAAACCAGACTGGTTAGTGTCTCCGGATTTCAGATCAGAAATCTGCCCTGCAAGATATTCGAAGTTTTCATTTACTTCAGAAGCTCTGGCCGGAGTATTCGCGGAAAATGTGTGAGGTAAATCTGCCATAGAGGTTGCCGAATACAGAAACATAGATAAGACGGCCAAACCGGTACTGCGCATACAAGAACTCCTGCTGGGGCATACTTTTTAGTTTGTCAGTAGTAAAAAATAAATGGGCGCTTTATTCAAGATACTGAGGCTGAGGAACTTCAGCAGCGGATCTTTCATTATGAGTAAAGGAGATCCTTACGCGAGGCTGAATGCAAGGGAATTGATTAATTATTAATCAGAAGGTTTGGCAGACGCCGGTGTTCTCAGACTGTTTGCCGTTATCGTGCTGAAAATCGCAGGCCTGGTGGCCTCCCCACAGGGACTCGAACCCCGATCGTCCGCTTAGGAGGCGGATGCTCTATCCTGTTGAGCTATAGGGAGAAGGGCGGGCATTTTAACGGCTGACAGCGGTGCTGTCAGCCTTTGTTGTTAAACGTCGCCCAGAGATTCTTCTTCGAGGTCTTTATGGTGGCGCTCTTCCCACTGAAATTCGGTGATCAGGCGGTCGAGGTAACGTTGTGCCATGGCCGATATCATGGTGAAGGCAAAGCCGCAGATAGTATTGCCTTCGTCATCATTGATGATATGACGGGCTTCCAGGCTGCAGTCCATGGTGTTTTCTTTGTTAAATCTTACCCGCGCGATAGGAAAATCACGCTGCTCTTCCAGGCGTTTTTTAACATTAGCGCTGAAGTGAGCTTTGAAGCCGCTTGATGACAGATCAAGCAGACGACCGAGCAAATCGCCTTCACCATCGTTCATTTTAATTTTCAGCAAAATGTTGTGCGCAGGTGGAACGGCGACGCGATAGGCAGTACGGCGCTGCAGATACAGAACCTGTTCAGGAAACTCCGCACGGTATTGTTCTTTCTGGGGCTGGTACTTCAGCCGGCCGGTCATGCGGAATTCAATACGCACACCCTGACTGTCGCATTCTATATGAAAGCGTTTTCCCGCCCGGATAAGATCATTGCCATGTTGCGGAATGACTTTGTCCATGAAAAAGCTGCGGCTTTTAAAGTCTGTTTGTGGAATGGCGGAGGTGAACTCTTCGTCGCTGCCGTCAATCCGTACTTTAACCGGTGTGCCCATCAGGACGATTTTGCGCAATGCTCCGTAAATATCTTCCGGTTCATCGAGCAGGTATTCTTGATTTTTTTCCTCAGACATTGCCCTTGGTTCCCAGACATGATCAGACCTGAATGTACCCTTGTCCCTGCTTCAGGCTGCTTGCTTTCCCTTTATCGTTATATAAGTGTGGATCATTCTGCTGACCACGCAAGATTTTAAGTTTTTGCAGGGTACGATGACGGGCGTGAAGGACGATATCGGAGAGCTGAACCGATAGCTTCTGGTTCTGTTTGTACTGGTTTTCAAGGTTGGACCATAGGAGGCGGATGTTTGCCGCAGCGGCAATATCCGGATGCTGAAGGCATTGCGCAGATTGTGGCAGGCCCGATGCTTTCATCCATAGAAGGCGTTGTTCGGCGTGATCCTGTAACTGGCGGAGGCAGAGTGCTTTTTCCTGCTGGAGTGTTTGCAGGCCTTGCAGGTCGTTGTTGGCCAGAGCATCCCGTTCCTGTTCAAGAATCGCGTGGATTCCCGTGGTTAATTCCAGCTCGGTTTGCAGGAAAGCTGCGAATAGCGCGATGTCTGTGCTCATAGGAGTTCACTGCTTCAGTTGAGACGATCCTCAAAATCAAGCATTTTTCCTGCCAGCTTTTCATAGTCGATCTTGTATTCGCCTTTTTCGATGGCTCCGCGAATGCGTTCTACGGTTGCGTCATCGACGTCAGGCATTTCACGGATTTCTGCTTCAACCTGCTGAATGCTTTTGCTGCTGGCGCTCAGCTTGACCTGATCGGTAAAGACTGCGCTTTCCTGCGCTTTGGCGGTTGGTGCCGGGTCTTTATTCACCGGTTCGTTACGGGTGCGTGAACTGTTATCTACACCACCGGTTAACTTATTGATATTCATAGACAAATCTCCGAGCCAGTTAGGCATTTTACACTCCTGCATAGGTGTTATCGGCGGCCATAGTTGGAACTTTAGCAATTTTTTGAAATTTTATTCGACCTGTACTAAGCCCCGTCCGGCCACCCGGCCATAAACGATTTTCTGTGACTGCTCATTACGCACCCGGATTCGTTCGTCCTGCCGGCCATTTTCCAGCGCGGTACCGTTCATTTCAATGCGGATACCCGGGCGGTTGACGCGGATTTTGACCCTCTCGCCACGGTTTATGATGACGGGAGGATCGAGCATGTCCGGACTGAGTACGGTGCCGGCGCGCAGGCTGCGGCGGTTGATCTGCTCCTGAACATCTTCCGGATGGAGGTAATAGCCTTTGGTCAGTTCTCCGGTGTCATGGCGCACCATGGAAATATCATCTGCGTTCAGGGGCTGGCCGGCGCTGACGGGTTTCCGTAGTACGGCAACCGCTTTGTAAATGTGCAGTTGTACGGCCAGGTGCTGCTTCCAGTAGGGCGTATTACAGCTGAGTTCAAGTCCGTTGCGCCCGGCCTGCAGAGGTTTGACCAGAGCCAGATCGAAGCCTCCCTCGCAATCGGGAAGTTGGTAGTCTGCCGGCAGCCCCGGGAAGGAAAGTGCACTGTCAGATTCATGACCACTGATTTCCTGCCAGCGAATAAGCAGGCGTTGTTCAACATCCTGTTGCCAACCGGAAGCCTGGATCGCCGGTGCGTACAGCAGCGGAATTGCAGCAAGGAAAATTGCAGCAAATATCCGACAACGGCGCTGGTTCTCTACTATGCTCATAAACACGTAATACTGAATGTCATTTATCTGGCGTTAAATCTGTGGGTTCAGCAGGTACAGCAAAGGTCATGCCGGATCGATTTTTTGGGAGCTTGTTATGGCAGGTGTGTTAGACACAGTGAATCAGCGCACGCAGCTGGTTGGTGAAAACCGGCTTGAGCTGCTGCTGTTTCGCGTCAATGGACGGCAGGTTTATGGCATCAACGTCTTTAAGGTTAAAGAAGTGCTGCAATGCCCGAAACTGACAATTCTGCCGGGCAGTAACCCGGTTGTCCGTGGTGTGGCGCATATCCGTTCGGGCACGATTCCGATCATGGATATGAGCATGGCAACGGGGAATACGCCGTTGCAGGATCTGAAAAATGCTTTCGTCATCATTACCGAATACAACCTGAAAACTCAGGGCTTTCTGGTGGCTGGTGTGGAACGCATCATCAATATGAACTGGGGGGATATTCATCCGCCACCAAAGGGAACCGGTCGTGAGCATTATCTGACGGCGGTTACTGAAGTGGATAAGCAGTTGGTCGAAATCATTGATGTGGAAAAAATTCTGGCGGAAGTTTCGCCGGTTAATGAACAGATCAGTGAAGGGGTGGTCAGCGAGGATGTTCATGCCAAAGCGAAGGCCAAAAAAGTGCTGATTGTTGATGACTCTAAAATTGCCCGTAAACAGGTAAGCCGTTGTCTGGAAAATGTCGGTGTAGAAGTGGTTGCACTGAATGACGGGCGTGAAGCCTGGGAGCATCTGTATGCCATTGCCGAGGCCGGAGAAAACATCAGTGATCATTACATGATGATGATTTCTGACATCGAAATGCCGGAGATGGACGGCTATACCCTGACCACGCGTGTGCGTGGTGACAGCCGTATGGCAGGATTCTTCATTGTGCTGCACTCTTCTCTCAGTGGTGTCTTTAACAAGGCGATGGTGGAAAAAGTGGGAGCCAACGATTTTATTGCCAAGTTTGATCCGGACATTCTGGCTGAACGGGTAGTACGACAAGTGAATGCAGCCGGTTAGGCTATGTGGATGAAATTATGACCAAAGACATGTCAGTGGATGAATATAACCGCTTCCGTCAGATGTTGGAAAAAAGCAGCGGTATTATGCTCGGCGAAGGCAAAGAATATCTGGTTACCAGTCGTCTGCGGCGCATGATGGAGCGGGAATCGGTTGCCAGTATTTCAGACCTGCTGGTTGCTATGGAGCGCAACCGCAGCCTGCAGGAAAGTGTTATCGATGCGATGACCACCAACGAAACCCTGTGGTTCCGTGACGAACACCCTTACCGTATTTTTCGTGAAAAGCTGTTGCCAGAACTGGCACAACACCGGCGTCCGCTGAAAATCTGGTCGGCAGCCTGTTCTACCGGCCAGGAACCTTATTCTCTCAGTATTGAGATTGAAGAGTTCAGAAAAAAGAATCCGGGTCAGCTGATGACTGGCGAGCGTATTACCGCAACGGATATTTCCCCCAGTTCTCTGGCTGCAGCTAAAGAGGGGGTGTATCAACAATTGGCTATCCGCCGTGGTATGAACGATCAGCATCTTAAAGTGTATTTCGATGAGGTGGATTCAGATCGCTGGCGTATTAACAGCCAGGTGCGCAGCCGGGTGGATTTCCGTGCCCAGAATCTGCAGCAGAGTTTCTCTCTGCTGGGAAAATTCGACATTATTTTCTGCCGTAACGTACTGATCTATTTTTCTGCCGATCTGAAGCACGACATTCTGAGACGCATGCATGGCAGCCTGAATCCTGGTGGTTACCTGATGCTGGGAGCTTCAGAGGCAATGAATAACCTGAGCGATTATTTCGAAATGGTGCAATGCCACCCGGGGATTGTGTACCGGGCGAAGAAGATCGGAGGTGTATAGCCTGTTTGCCGCCGGTCGGTAAAGGTTTGCCGTTGCCGTAGAATTGCCGCTCCATTGCCGCCTTAAAGGGCGGCTTTTTATTTTCAACCTATTGAAAAATAAGGATTATTTTTTTTGGCACAGGGGTTGCTATCTTCCAGTCATAGTCACGTAAGAGAATCAGATTATGGCCTCTATCAATTTCACCAACGCTCTCGGCGTTCATCCTTCTGCACTGCAGCTGCGCGCGGCGCGGGCAGAAATTCTGGCGAATAATCTGGCTAACTCCGACACCCCGGGGTTTAAAGCACGTGACATCAATTTTCAGGCCGTACTGGCCGGAGAGATTAACTCCCGTAACAGCGTAGCGCTGGAGCGCACTCACTCCGGTCATCTCAGTGGTCACAGCCAGCGCGATGATGAATTGCTGTACCGCAATCCGATTCAGCCCTCCATTGATGGCAACACCGTCGACTCGCAGATGGAGCAGGCGCTGTATGGCCGTAACAGCATGAATTACAACGCCAGCTTTGAATTTCTCAGTGGCAATTTCAAAGGCATGAAAGGCGCGATCCGGGGAGAATAATTATGTCGTTATCCAACGTATTTGATATCGCCGGTTCCGGCATGAATGCTCAGTCGATCCGGATTAACACGACCGCCAGTAATATCGCCAACGCAGAAAGTGCATCCAGCTCGGTCGATGAAACCTACCGTGCACGTAAGCCCTGGTTTGCGGTGATGCATAAAACTTTTATGGAAGTGAATGCTAATAACGAGTTTCAAAGCATTGAAGATGGCACCGGAGCCGGTGTTCAGGTGATGGGAATTGTGGAGAAGGATGCGCCGCTGCAGCAGCGTTTTCAGCCGGATCACCCAATGGCAAATGAAGATGGTTATGTGTACTACCCGAACGTGAACATTGTTGAAGAAATGACCGATATGATGTCTTCATCGCGCAGCTATCAGATGAATGTAGAGGTGCTGAAGACCGCAAAACAGATGCTGCAACGTACGTTGACTCTGGGACAGTAAGGAGCAGGTTATGGCAATTAATGAAGTCGGTAATAACACTGCTGCGCTGGATCAGTACCGCAAGCCCAGCAACAGTGCGGAACCAAAAGATAACGAGCTGGGACGTGATGCGTTTCTGGAGCTGATGGTTGCTCAGCTGAACAATCAGAACCCGCTGGAACCGACCGATAACCAGGCCTTTGTGGCACAGCTGGCACAGTTTTCCACGGTAGAAGGGATCGACAAACTCAATACCACCAGTGAAAGCATGATGTCGCGCTTTAACTCGGCTTCGGCGTTACAGGCATCCAGCCTTGTCGGCCAGTCGGTCATTGTGGAAGGCAATGAAACCGGTCTGCTGCTCAGTGGCGGGGTGGTCAGTGGCTACACCGAGGTGCCGGAAAGTGCCAGCAATCTGCAGCTGAGCATCGAAGACGAAAATGGCGTTCTGCTGGAACAGATTCCACTGGGCAACCGTACCGCCGGCTCGATGTCCGTGCGCTGGGACGGTCTGAATATGATGGTCGATGGCGAAATTATCGACATCGATGTGAATAAGCTTAACCGTCAGGAATATTACAAAGACGAAGACGGTGAGCTGGTCCTCGATGCCGAAGGCAACAAGATTCCTGTGCCTTATCCGGCTGGTGAGTACGTGTTCAAAGTCACCGGCACTATGGGTGGTAAATCAGAAGAGTTAGGAATGCAGATGAGCTCACGGGTTGACAGCGTCACCATGAGCGGCAGTGGAACGGTCACTCTGAATCTGGCGGGCGGTCGCAGTGCCTCGCTGGATCAGATTAAACAGATTCTGGATGAGTAGTTCGGAACGGGCAACGGAGACTAGATTATGGCTTTTAATATTGGTTTAAGTGGTATTCGGGCTGCCTCGACCGACCTTGAGGTAACAGGTAATAACATTGCCAACGCCAGCACCACCGGCTTTAAGCAATCACGGGCGGAATTTTCCGACGTGTACACCACCACATTGCTGGGTACCGGTGTTAAACCGGTCGGCAGTGGGGTTATGGTGGATAACGTCCGTCAGCAGTTCAGCCAGGGTAATATCAGCGGCACTGAAAGTGCGCTGGATATGGCCATTGACGGTAACGGCTTCTTTGTTCTGGAAGATCGCGGCAGTGTGTCTTACACCCGTGCCGGGATCTTCTCTCTCGATAAAAATGGCTATGTGGTGGCCAATAACGGCTCCCGTTTACAGGGCTACGCTGCCAATGAGAATGGTGTGGTTAATGGTGTACTGGGCGACATCCGTATTCAGGTTGCCAATCAGCCACCGCGACTGACTAATCTGGCATCGGCCATTCTGAACCTGAATGCCAGTGAAAAGGTATTGCAGGAGCAGGGTCTGCAGCTGGTATCCAATGGTCTGGCAATCGGTGCTGCAGATTCCGGTATTGCCGAGTCGACCCGCAGTATTCTGGATTCTGCCGGTCAGCCAACGACCGGCGGCACGCCGGCAGCGGTGGCTTTTGATGGTGCGCTGGGTGGTGGTAATACCGTCGCCAACGTGGCCACTGCCGGTACCGCCGGTGGTGAAACCTTTGATGTTGACCTCGGTGACGGCAACGGCGTGCAGACCATAACGCTGCAGGCGATTCCGGCCGGTTCTACTCAGGCAGAAGCCCTGACTCTGATTCAGCAGTCGATTGATACCGTGCTGGGTTCCCAGCAGCTGACAGCGACGACTGATGGCACCGGCAATCTGGTGTTCCAGCGTGCTGGCTACAGCGCAACGGATGGTTCCAGCTTTGCCTTTACCAACTCCGCCACTATGGCGGCCTTTGGTGCGGCCGGTGCCGTGACCGCAGGTACTCAGGGCTCACTGCTCTTTGTTGGTTCCGGTGCATTGACCGCTGACTTCCGCAGCATTCCCGGCACATCTACGACGACCCGTACTACCGCCACACCATCATTGAATATCGTGGCTTCTGACCCTGGGCAGTTTGCCCAGCTGACCGCCAGCAACCTCTATGGCGCGCTGGATATCAGTGCCGGTAGCGGTAACGTACTGGCCTTTACCATCGCTACCGAAACCGGTGCTACCTATCCGATTAACCTGAGCCAGGCAGCCTGGCAGGGCGCGGCTCCGGGTTCGGGTTATGCCACTTTAAGTATTGCTGATGCCGTGGCGCAGATTAATACGCAGATCACTGCAACTGCAGGTGCGGGTAACGAAGAAGTGCTGGCTGTTAATAATGCCGGCCGTATTGAGTTTCAGGTTCAGGCTCCGGCAACACAGGGTGACTATCTGCAGATTGCCAATAACTCGGTGTCTTCTGTGGGGCTGAGTCTGGACAGCATTGGCTTCCTGACAGGTAACCGCTTCGACAATGGCGTTGAACCGGTTCAGGCCAATAACGTTTTCCAATTGGAAGTCACCAGTACAACCGGTAATGGTGGCGGTCCGTTCAACATTACCATTCCGCCGGCGAATTATGCTTCGCTGGACGATCTGGCAGTGGCCATTCAGCAACAGATTGATGTGTATATCGGTGCCGCGGGTATCGCCGGTAAGGTTACCGTGGATGCGGTGGGCGGTCAGCTGGTGTTCACTAACACCAATGTGGGCTCCGGTGAAGGTATCTCGGTGACACCAACCGTAGCTGAACCGCAGGCGGTTGCAGCACTGGGCTTTGACAGCCTGTTTGTGGTTACCGGTGAAGACGAGGTGGATAAATCCAACAGCTTCCGTATTAACCTGACAGTACCGGCTCCGGATAACGAAAACCGCAGTGGCTCTGTGCTGATTACGCTGGATGAAGAATATCGTTCGGTGCAGCAACTGGCGGCCAGTATTAACCGCCAGCTGAACAGTCAGGATGCCGATGGTTACATCGGTGTGCAGGCGGCTGCGGTCGAAATTGAACCGAATGTGGTGCCGCCACAGTATCAGCTGGAACTGCGTGCCACTGAGGCCGGTGAAGCGTCGATTATTTCGATCAGTAATATCAGTGCCTCAGGCCCGGATATTACCGCCGCCGATCTCTATGGTCTGCTGCAGGCTAACCCGTCTGACGGTACGCTGCTGACCACCGGTATTGAGGGTGTGAATAATGAATATCCGCGCCAGACGGTCGTACTGACTGATCCGGACGGTGAAGAAACTGAAATCGTTATTCCTGAACGCAGTGAGGCTAATGCCATTGTTGCGCTGTTCAACAAGCAGCCAGGGGTCACGGCATCGGCACTGACCACCATGAATATTCCGCTGTCGGGTTATAACAGCCCTGGCAATGATATGAAGCTGACGCTGAATGGTCAGGTATTAACCTCTACCTCGCTGGAAGATATTGCCGACGAAATTAACTCCTACCGCGGCACGACATTGCCGGGTTTCAACGCCGAAATTACCGCTGCCGGTGATCTGGTCATCACCAATGAAATTGGCCGCGATATCAAGCTCAGTATTTCCAGTCCGGTCACTTCCGATTCGCTGGTGGTGCAGGGCGCCGATAACACCGGTCCGGTGGTACTGGGCGGCAGTACCAGTGCTGACCTGTCTGCGGCAGTGGGTGGTGTGGTGACCTTTATCCTGAACGAGAACTACACCCTGAGTCAGCCTGATCCGGTGGTATCCGGTATTTTCGGTGCGCTGACACCGGATGAGTTTACCCCTTACACCCTGAATGCTTTCGATCCGAAAGATCAGGACACCTACAACCACGCCACCTCGATGAATATCTATGACAGTCTGGGTAATACCCATGTCATGACACAGTATTTCGTTAAGGAACCGGTTGATCCGAGCCGTCCGAACGAGGCCAACCTGTGGGCAATGTATGTTCAGGTGGATGGCTTCGATGTGGGGGATCCTGATCCGACTCTGCCATTCCCACAGAACCTGGAGCCAACGCCGGCACGTTTTGAACTGTTCTTTAATCAGGACGGCAGCTTTGATCCGGTATCGACTGGTGATATCTACATCACCAACTGGGACCCTAAGGATGCCGATGGTAATCCGACCGGTGCCCTGAGTTCGGTGAACGTGCTGGAAGGTGGTCTGCCTCTGTCCGATCCGCCAAGCAACTCCAACTTCCAGATTGACCTGAGTGGCTCTACTCAGTTCGGCAGTGCTTTTGCGGTTAACGAAGTGAGCCAGAATGGTTACACCACCGGCCGTCTGACCGGACTGGAAGTGGATCAGGAAGGGATTATCTTCGCCCGCTTTACCAACGGTCAGGCACAGACACTGGGGCAGGTGGCTCTGGCCAACTTCCGCAACCCGGAAGGTCTGACCCCGCTGGGCGACACATCCTGGGCCGAGTCTTTTGAATCGGGTGATCCGACGGTTGGCTCTCCACGTACGGCTTCCTTTGGTCAGGTGCGCTCATCGGCACTGGAAGACTCTAACGTGGATTTATCGGAAGAGCTGGTTGGGCTGATCATTGCCCAGCGTAACTTCCAGGCCAGTGCCAAAACCATTGAAACCACCGATCAGGTCACTCAGAGCATTCTGAATATCTGATGACTGCCTGGCGGCAAGCCTCTTCCCCTCTGGCGGAAGAGGCTGCCGTTTTTTCCGCGCTTTTTCCCGTCTGATACCGTCAAAAAATCATAAGTTATTGAAAATAATGGCTTTTATGGTTTTGGCACGTCCTCTGCAATGTTTCCTGTAACTCATTCGGTAAGGTGGATTTTCCGTCTTACCCGCAAGAACAGAGGCAGAACTATGGACCGCGCTTTATACATTGCCATGTCAGGTGCCAAGCAAAATACGCTGGGGCAGGCCGCACACGCCAACAACCTGGCCAATGTCAGTACCACAGGCTTCCGCTCCGATTACACCCAGAGCCGGGCGATGGGCGTATTTGGCGATCATTTTCCAACCCGTGCTTATGCCATGACTGAACGCCCGGCCAGTGATTTCCGTCAGGGCCCTCTGATGGAAACCGGCAACCGTATGGACGTGACCATTGAAGGTGATGGCTGGTTTGCGGTGCAGGGACCCGACGGCCAGGAAGCATACACCCGTGCCGGCGATCTGAGCGTCGATGCCGATGGTCGTCTGGTGAATGGCAGTGGTCTGCAGTTGATTGGCGATGGCGGGCCTGTGGTGCTGCCAGAGTTTCAGAGTATTGAAGTCAGCCGCGCCGGTATCGTGACGATTCAGCCTTTGGGGGAAAACCCGGCAGCGGTCGCCGAACCGGTGCAGCTTAAGCTGGTGCGCCCGGATCTGCAGGCGCTGGAAAAAGGCGAAGACGGCCTGTTCCGTTTCCGTGATCCGGCCACACCGCCAGCGGTTGCCGACCCCAATATCACACTGGTTAACGGTTTTGTTGAAGGCAGTAACGTCAATGCGGTGAGCGAGCTGACCAGTTTGATTGCCCTTAACCGCCAGTACGAAATGCAGGTAAAGCTGATGAAACGGGTGGATGAAAATACCGCCGCAACCACACAAATTCTGGCCAACCAGTAACAGGAGCTGACCTATGTTAAATGCACTTTGGGTAAGTAAAACCGGACTGGAAGCACAGGATCTGGCGTTAACCACGGTTTCTAACAACCTGGCCAACGTATCCACCACCGGCTTTAAAAAAGACCGCGCGGTATTCGAAGACCTGCTGTACCAGATCCAGCGCCAGCCCGGTGCCAACTCCTCGGCTGACAGCCGTTTGCCGTCGGGTCTGCAGCTGGGTACTGGTGTACGTACTGCGGGTACGCAAAAGATTTTCACCACAGGTTCCCTGCAGCTGACCGATCAGCCGCTGGATATGGCCATTAACGGCCGTGGTTTTTTCCAGATCACAATGCCGGACGGCACCATTGGTTATACCCGTGACGGTACCTTTCATATCAACAATGAAGGGGTGGTGGTGAACGTGAACGGCTATCCGCTGGAGCCGCAGATAACCATTCCTGAGCAGACCAATAAGCTCACCGTCAGTAAAGACGGGATTGTGCAGGCCACCCTGTTTGGTGATCCGACGCCGCAGGAGCTGGGCCAGATTGAAACCGTCGACTTTATTAACCCGGCCGGTCTGCAGGCAGTGGGTGGTAACGTGTTCTATGAAACCGCCGCCAGTGGTGCACCGCAGGTAGGCGTACCGAATGAAGAAGGCTTTGGTACGGTAGAGCAGGGAGCGCTGGAAAACTCTAACGTTGAAGTGGTGGAAGAGCTGGTAAAAATGATTACCGTGCAACGTTCCTACGAAATGAATTCGAAGGTTGTATCCGCCGCCGATCAGATGCTGCAGTTCCTGACGCAGAACGTGTAAGGAGGTTGTTATGAATACGCTGTTTTCATCCCGTTTATCTCTGGCCGCGCTGATGCTTATAACATTGCAGGCCTGTACTTCAGTGCCTTTGGAGCCTGAGGTTTATCCGGATGATCCGGATTACGCGCCGGTATCCGCCGAAAGCCTGCAGCCACCACCAATGGCCAATGGTTCTTTATTTCAGGCACGCTACAGTTTTGGTTTGTACACCGATCAGCAGGCACGTCGTGTCGGCGATATTATTACGGTGATTTTTGATGAGCAGTATCAGTCATCAAAATCGGCGCAAACCAAGTCGGATAAAACCTCCAGCAACAGTATTGTGCCTAACAGTGTGATGGGGACGGTGCCAGGCTGGAAAAATCTGGGTCTGGATTCCGATACCTCGGCTGACCGTAAATTTAACGGCAAGGGCGAAGCTGATCGCTCTAACAGTCTGAGTGGCCAGATATCGGTATCGGTCGCGGAAATTATGCCTAACGGTATTTTACGTATCCGCGGTGAAAAATGGCTGACCCTGAGTGAAGGGGAGGAATATATCCGCATCAGTGGTCTGATCCGCCCGCAGGATATAACGCCGGACAATACAGTTTCATCAAGTAAAGTGGCCGATGCCCGTATTTCCTTCGGTGGTCGCGGTAATCTGAATAATGCGACCAAGCAGGGTTGGTTTGACCGTATTCTTAATTCGCCCTGGTGGCCACTGTAAGCCGGCCGAGGAGAAAAACCATGTTACGTTTTCTGAGTTGTCTGTTTGTGGTGTCGGTTTTTCTGGCACCGGCCGTACAGGCTGAACGGATTAAAGACATCACCAGTATTTCCGGTGTGCGTACCAACCAGCTGGTGGGGTATGGTCTGGTGGTGGGGCTGGATGGTACCGGTGATAAAGCACCGTTCACCACTCAGACTTTCCGCAACATGATGGCCGAATTCGGCATTACCCTGCCGGCCGGTGTCGATCCGAAATTAAAAAATGTGGCGGCGGTATCGGTTACTGCAGAATTACCGGCCTTTGCCAAGCCCGGACAACGGGTGGATGTCACCGTTGCCTCATTGGGTAATGCCAAAAGCCTGCGTGGTGGCGCGCTGATGTTTACTCCGCTCAAAGGTGCCGACGGAAATATTTACGCGGTTGCCCAGGGTAATCTGGTGGTTGGTGGTTTTGGCGCTGAAGGTAATGATGGTTCAAAAATTACCGTGAATGTACCCAGTGTCGGCCGTATTCCTAACGGTGCTTCTGTGGAGCAAACCGTGCCCAGCAATTTTTCCCGTGGTGACAGCCTGATTTTTAACCTCGACCAGCCGGACTTTACCACGGCCCGTGCGATGGTTGAGCGCATCAATACCTTACTCGGACCGGGAACCGCTGAAGCGCTGGATGCAACGTCGATCCGCGTCAGTGCACCGCGTGATACCAGTCAGCGTGTCAGTTATTTATCCATTATTGAAAATCTGGAAATTGAAACCGGTAAAGAACGGGCCAAGGTCATTATTAATTCCCGCACCGGTACTATTGTGATCGGGCAGAATGTGATGATTGAGCCGGTAGCTGTTACCCACGGCAGCCTGGTGGTAACCATTACCGAAGATTTTCAGGTTTCCCAGCCCAATGCCCTCGCCGATGGAGAAACCGTCGTCGTACCGCAGACCAATATTAATATCGATAACGGCGGCGATAACCGCATGTTTAAATTTGGTCCTGGCGTATCCCTCGACAGTATTGTTAAAGCGGTTAACGAAGTAGGGGCTGCGCCCGGTGATTTAATGGCTATTCTTGAAGCAATGAAGCAGGCCGGTGCGTTAAAGGCTGAATTGATTGTTATCTGATACGAATAAACATAAAGAGAACACGAATATGAGTGCTGAATTGTTTGAACAGGTAAAAAACCTGTCCCTGGAACTCCGCTCGCTGATTCGTCAGGGGGTTCGTGAGGGTGTCGATGAACGGATTCAGCGGCGCAACGAATTACTGCAGCAGTGGTTTGCCCAGATCAGTGAGCTGATTGATATGACCAATGAGCAGCAGGAGTTTCTGGAAGGTTTGCTGCAGGAAGAACAGCAGTTGCTGGCCGATTTGCAGCAGGAGCAGAAAAGTATCGCCAGCCGTCAGAGCGGCAAGAAAAAGCTTTCCCAATACGAACAGTTGCCGCATTGAAAGCGTACATCTGGCTCCCACGCTCTGCGTGGTAGTCTTTGCTGACACCGTTGCATTCCCATGCGGAGCATGGGAACGAGAAAAAGAAAAAAACTTCTTAATACGAACAATTGTCACACTGAGGCAATGCCTGTTCAGCCCATCAGACTTTACTGGCAGAAATGGCTCAGATGCTGATGTTATTCAAACTCAAAATCCGGACTTTGGTCCGGATTTTTTCTTCTCTCTTTACACTCGCTTAATCAGTCAATTGGCAAACATCTTGCAGTTTCCCTAACAAAGGAGATTGCTATGATCCAGACACAACCACAGAGCGCCCAGATTTATACCGACCTGAATGCCCTGCAGGGTATTCGTTCGTTGGGAAAAGACGATAAAAACGCCGCACTGATGGAAGTTGCCAAGCAGTTTGAATCGATGTTTCTGAACATGATGATGTCGTCCATGCGTGACGCCAACAAGGTGTTCGAAGAAGACTCGATGTTCAATTCTCCGGAAACCGATTTCTACCGAAAAATGTATGACGATCAGATGGCACTGTCGCTCTCCGGTCAGCAGGGCATGGGGCTTTCTCAGGTTATCTATCGTCAGCTGATGTCCAATTACGGTGACAACAAAAATGACGCCCAAGAGCTGGATCAGGGCAAGTTATTTGACCGTCGGGCACGTTCGCCGTTACCGATGGTTTCTCCCTCTCATGTTACTGCCCTCAATGCGACGATGGATGCCGTTGATGCTGAACTGCATCAGCTTCGTCCTCGGCCTCAGGCAGCGGTCACAGCCAGTGAACATTCTGTTGCTGCGGATACAACACCGCTTGTAGCAGCCAGCGGCAGCGGTAATAAAGGGCAACAGTTTGCCACTCCGGCAGAGTTCGTTGCCGCTCTTTATCCGCTGGCAGAAAAAGTCGGCGCTGAGTTGGGGGTCGAACCAAAAGCCATCGTTGCCCAGGCTGCGCTCGAAACGGGCTGGGGAAAATATATGATCAGCGATGATCAGGGCCGTAACAGTTTTAATTTTTTTGGTATTAAAGCCGACAGCCGCTGGCAGGGTGAGCGGGTCGACGTGGTTACCCACGAATACCGCGACGGTCTGGCAGTAAAGGAACGGGCGCCGTTCCGCTCTTACTCGTCGATGGAAGAAGGTGTGCGCGACTATGCCGACTTCCTGCAGGGCGCCGAGCGTTATCAGCAGGCCATTGGTCAGAATCTGGGCGCCGGACACTATGGTTATGCCCTGCAGCAGGCCGGCTATGCCACCGATCCACAATATGGAGCAAAAATTCAGCGTATTTCACAAAGTACAACCCTGAATTCTGCACTGGAGCAACTGCGTTCGTCAGCGCCGCTGACCGGAGATCGCAACGATGGCTAGTATTCTTGAAATTGGTATTTCCGGCCTGCGCGCAAGCCAGACGGCATTAACCATTACCGGCCAGAATATTACCAATGCCGGCACAGAGGGTTACAGCCGTCAGGTGATTGGCCAGAGTGCAGTCAGTCCGCAGAATAAAGGCGGTGTCTGGGTAGGTTCAGGCGTTAATGTTGATACCGTTAATCGTGTTTATGATCAGTTTCTGACTGAACAACTCTGGCGTGATACCTCAACCTTTAATGGCTTCGATACGCTGGCTTTAAACGCAGAACAGATTGACAGTTTACTGGCCGATTCCGGCACTGGTGTGCAGCCGGGTCTTGAGCGTATGTTTTCATCCCTGCAGGCCGTGGTGGATGATCCGGCTTCATTGCCGGCACGGGCAGTATTAATTTCAGAAAGTAATGGTCTGGTTGATCGTTTTACCTCGATCAGTGACCGCCTGTACGCACAGAACGATATTATTAATGGCCAGATGGATGTCATGGCCGGGCAGATTACCACCATTGCAGAAGGCATCGCTGAGCTGAATGAGCAGATTCAGTTTGCCACCGCATCGGCCAATGGTATCGAACCCAGCGATTTACTGGATGCCCGTGATAAATTAGTGAAAGACCTTTCCGAGCTGGTAAAAGTAAATGTTGTAGAACAAGACGATTCGGTCTGGAACGTTTTTATCGGCAATGGCCAGGCATTGGTTATTGGTAATGACTACAACGAAGTATTTGCCGATGCCGGTGGCTCTGATCCATCCCGTTCCGATCTGTATTTCCGCAAAGGTGATGTGATTCAGAACGTAACTAACGAAATTACGGGTGGTCAGCTGGGCGGTACATTGCAATTTCGTGAAGAAGTTCTGGATCCGGTATTAAATGGGTTAGGTCGCTTAGCGCTGGTGATTAATCAAACCTTTAATGAGCAACATAAGCTGGGTATTGATTTTGACGGTAAAATGGGCGAAAACTTTTTTACCGATATTAACGCACCGGAAAAAGCCTATAACCGTGTACTGGGCGACAGCCAGAATGCCCGCCCGAATGACCGCTTGTTGAGTGTTCATATTAAAGATGCCGGAGCGTTAACCACCAGTGAGTATCAGGTAGAATTTCCCGGTCCGGATGATTACACCTACCGTATTAAACGCCTGGACGACGATAAAATCGTCAGCAGTGGAGCATTGAGCGGTAGTTTTCCGGACTCGGTAGAGGTTGATGGTTTTGAAATCCGCTTTGAAGCCGGAAGCTTTCAGGCGGGCGATGATTTCCGCATTATGCCGACGCGCAATGAGTCGACTAAGGTTCAGGTTAATATCACCCGTCCTGAGCAGGTTGCCGTTGCTTCTCCGATTGTGACCGATTCCGCTATTGGTAATCAGGGAAATGCAGCGATATCTCAGGGTGGTGTTTATGACATTAATACGCCTTATTTTTCCCGTGAAGGTGAGCTGACACCACCGCTGTTGATCCGCTTCACTTCGCCAACCACTTACGATGTGCTGGATAACACCGATCCGGGGAAGCCTATTCCGCTGTTTCCGCCGCTGATGAATCAGACTTACGTGCCGGGTATCAGTAATTCGATTCTGCCAGCTGATGAAGGCAAAACAGCCTTTACCAGCTTTGGTGGTTATCTGCCGGTTAATACAACCTATCAGGCGCCACCACCGGCCACTAATGTGACACCGAAGAATGGCTTTTTCCCGGAACGCATTGTCATCAGCCATACCGACCCGGTCAGTGGCAAGGTGACGACACAGCCGACATTAATTACCAAGGCAAATGCCTCGGCAAAAGAAATTGCAGAGCAATTGAGCAAGCGTGAGGGTATTGAAGCCCTGGCACGGACAACGGTTGAGCTGAGTGATTTCAGCAGCGATGCGAATCCTTTTCAGCCTATGACGTTCAGCCTGAACGGAATTGTTCTGACCGATACCCTTGGCCCGAATCAGACGAAATACGATGCCAATTACCCGGAAGAAGTACCCGACCCGGTAACGCCGGATTTTATTGCCGATCGCATTAACAGCAATCGTGATCTGCAGGATTTGGGGATCGTTGCGCGCAGTGATGGCAGCAGAGTCGTGATCACCGCACTGAATGGTGACGATATTAATCTGGAGATATCCGGTGACAATGGCGACGGATTCAACGTCAGTAATGGTCAGGACATTATTCTGCGTGAAACCGGCGAAGCGCCATTTACGCCACTGACTGAGTACGATGGCTATGACTTCAGTGAGGGTGGTCCTTACACCTACGAATTTGATGTACCGGGACAGGGCACCTTTAATATCGAGCTGAATGATACCTATGCAACGGGAGCCGAGGTTGTCGATGCTATCCGTACCCAGCTGGAAAATTCTGGTTTTACTTTTTCCGGCAATCTGGATGTGGATATTGATGAGCGTGGCACCATCAGTTTTCAGCCGCGTCTGCCGATGAATGCCACCGGTGTGCATGGCTCATCCAAGATATCCATGGGCGGACAGATCAAAGTGATTGCCGATCCCGGTTACAGTCTGGATATCGAACCACCGGGTAATAATTTGTTCGCCGAGAATCCGGTGGGCGAACCAGTACACTTTGGTTTTGATGTTGAAATCAGTGGTCTGGCACAAAGAGGTGACGAATTCACCGTTGGATTTAATACCGATGGTACTTCAGACAGCCGTAATGGTGTGGCTCTGGCGGCACTGCAGAATGAAGACACGGTGGCCGGAAATACCAGTTATTCGGAATCCTACTCCCGGTTGGTCGAAGAAATTGGCTCTGTAACCAGCCGCGCTCAGATTAACCGTGATTCCAGCGAGGTATTGTTACGGAATTCTGAAGGTGCAGTAACCAGCCTGTCTGGCGTTAACCTCGATGAGGAAGCGGCAGCCTTGATTAAATATGAACTGGCCTATAACGCCAGTGCTCAGGTAATTCAGGTTGCACGCAGTATTTTTGATACCTTGATTTCGACCTTCCGTTAAGGCTTTGGCAGGAGATTACTGATGCGTATAGCAACATTGCAGAGTTTTAATACCGGTCTTAATGGCATTCTGGATAACCAGTCTTCGGTTAATAAAACCCAGCAGCAGGTTTCCAGTGGCCGGCGCGTACTGACACCGGCCGACGATCCTATTGCTGCTACAAAAATTCTTCAACTGCAGCAGGACCAGGCATTGCGGGATCAGTATGACCGCAACATGACAGCGGCCGATAACCGCCTGAAACTGGAAGATGCAACCCTTGGGTCTATTACCGATAACCTGACCCGCCTGAAAGAACTCACGGTTAAAGCTGGTGGCGGCTCTCTGACCCTGACTGACCGTCAGGCGATTGCCGCTGAGGTTTATCAGATTCAGGAAGGCCTGGTCGATTTATTCAATACCCGTGATGCCAATGGTGAATATGTGTTTGCTGGTTTTAAAGGCGGCAATGCGCCTTTTGTTAAAAACGACAGTGGACGCTATGACTACAAAGGTGATGAAGGACAACGCTTTCTGACTATTGGCGCTTCTACCAATGTCGCAACCGGGGATAATGGCAAAAGTCTTTTTGTCGATGTGGAGGCAGCTAAAAACACTTTCACGGCTGAGTTGAATCCACTCAATAAAGGCACCATGCGGATTAGTCCCGGATTTGTTATTGATGAAGAAAAGTATGCGGATTTTTACCCTGATGATCTGATCATCACTTTTAATCCAGAGTCTGCTATTACCCCCGCTGGTCCTAATTACACCATTCGTCGTGCTTCCGATGATCGGGTCGTTGAAGGTATGAAGAACATGGCTTATAGCCCAGGCTCTGATATTGTTGCTGCGGGTATTAGTATTACTCTGAACAGCGACCCTGAACCGGGTGATGAGGTGTTGATAAAATCTTCACCTAAACAAAGCATAACCGACACGATTTTCCGTCTTACAGAGGGTCTGAACACTCTGGAAGATAATGTAGTGGACTCAGAGACGCTGGATATTCTGATTGAAGATACCCTTACTAATCTGGCGTTTGCTCAGGCATCGGTATCGGAAATCCGCAGTCAGGTTGGTGCCCGACTCAATGTGGTTGAAAATACCCGGAATTTGTCAGCGGATGTTGGTCTGGTGAATAAAGAAGTGTTATCAAAACTTTCGGATGTTGATTTTGCTGAGGCTGTCAGTCGTCTGTCTTTGCAGAGCTTTCTGCTGGAAGCGGCACAGCAAAGCTATACAACTATCTCAAGGTTATCATTATTTAATCAATTATAATCGGCATCCACAGGCGAGAAAGAATATCTTAATTGTTAAATTTTGCTAATGGTGCTCCGCTTCGAAGAAGTTCATTTCTGGCGTTTCCCAAACCTTTTCCGACGAAATTGAAGAGATTTGCTGTTGCTGCAGCATCAATGAGAGGGTTTTCAAGAGCCTGACTCAGGTGGCTGCTATGCCCGGCACCTCCGGCGAAGATAATGGGGATTTTCCAGTTTTCGGGGATTGTGTGTAGCACATCGAAATCATATCCCTGTCCGGTGCCATCACGATGTATAGCGTTTAGGTAGATTTCGCCAACTTCAAGTTTTGCCAGATGTTGAAGATGATCGTTCAACAATCCTTGCTCCTGAGTCGCGCTATGACTGAATACTTGTGGATGATCCTGATAAGTCCAGTCAATACTGGCGACTATACATTGACTGCCATAACATGATACCAATTCCCTGATGAACTCAGGTTGTTCGAAGCAAGCAGTGTTTACGACAAGTTTATCTGCTCCATGAGCAAGAAGTGCAGAGGCGGTTTGCATGTTTCTGATCTGTCCTCCAGCAGCTACTGGTATCATGCAGTGCCCGACTATTTCCTCCAGAATTTGGAGAAATTCGGGGATTTTATTTTCATCATCATCAAGGTTAAGAACGATAAGCTCATCAATGGCATCAGATATTGTCTCAAAATGATAGTTCTTGAATAGCCATTGAATATTTCCTACCTTCTGCAGCCGGAAGTTCCTGCTGAGCAGGAAGCTGCCGTTTTTATAAAGCAGGGTGAAAATAAGACGCTTCTTAAGCACGCTTAATCTCCAGGAAGTTTTTCAGCAATTTCAATCCGTTTTTTTGACTCTTTTCCGGATGAAATTGAACGCCAAAAACATTTTCTTTTCTGAATCCTGCAACAAATGGCATACCATAATCACAGTAAATGTAATCGGCAGTCTTATCATCGTCTTTCATGGCGTAGCTATGTGTAAAGTAAAAGTCACTGTTTTGGTTGATATCAACTGTCAGGTCATTATTCGTTTCCCAGTACACGTTGTTAAACCCTACGTGTGGAATGCGAATGTCTGAACTGCCATCAAGCTTGGTAATTTTATTTTCGATAAGCCGGAGTCCTTCACACACTCCATCCTCCGTGCTTTCAGAACCAAGAAGTTGCATTCCTAAGCAGATCCCCAGAGTTGGAGTGCCATTTTCTGTTGCAGCGAGCCTGATTACTTCGCTTAAACCAAGGCGGTTCAGGTTTTCCATAGCTCGTCGGAACGAACCAACTCCTGGCAAAATAATCAAATCGGAACTTTTTATGACAGCGGGATCCTGACTAACGGATGAGTCATAGCCAAGCCTCTTCAGAGCATTTCTGACTGAGAGATGATTACCCATGCCATAGTCAATCAGTGTAATTATCATATGATTTCGAATTTTGGCATCCAACGATCGCCATCTTTATAGAACAGATCTTTATTAGCAAAATTATCGATTGTTTTATCAAATAGCTCCCGGCTGATTTTGTAGTAATCAAGGTACTTTTCGATAAAAGGCTCCGGATAACAATTATCATACATCTGGGCCAGCATTACTCCCTGGTCGCGTGACATGGCACCACGTCTTATATCAATACCGGCATCCTGAGTGGCCCGGCCAAAGCCGAATTTAAGATACATCAGGTAGGTGTGCAGGTCATACAGGCAAGTATCGTTTTGGGCGAAATTTGTATAGGTTCCAGTGTTGGACTCTTCTTTTTCCTGCAGGCCGCAATGTTCCTTAGCGATCATGTAGTTACGGTAAGGATCCCAGCTTTCAAAGTATGAAAAGTGAGCACACTCAATATTGCCTAATTTCTGATCATCTGCATCAAAGCGCCAGAAATAGGTTTGCTGACTACTGAGATCCCGAAGAGTTTTTTCATATTGACCCTCCAGATAAACACGCTTCATAAACTCAGCAGTGAAAACCGGACGGTTTTTACTTTCGGTAGAGCCGCCATACTCTATCTCACCGTCTTCACCATACATGACCAGGTTTACGCCGAAGTTAGCAGCTGTCCTGATCACGCCAGCAAGAATTGCGACAACCCATCCGTAGAGTGGTCTTCCCTGTTCGAGAAAACCCCGGCGATTGAGTTCTTGCATGACCTTCTGATTAGGGTTTATCTGAATGGTATCGTAGCCAGAGGCAATATAATTTTGAAGGTTCTGATCACCGATAGAAAAGCTCAGTGGTGGGGTTATGGTTACAGCAAGCGGATGCATGCCAAACTCATGCTTCAGCATATAGCTTACGTATGATCCGTCCTTTCCGCCGCTTACGGGAACAACAACATCAAACTCGCCGGTTTTGCTTCGATGCTTTTCCAGCAGGGACTTCAGCTCCAGCATTCTTGAAGACCAGTCAAATGTTTTCTTCTCCTCTGCCCACTGACAGGCATTGCAGCGTCCCTGGTCATCAAACTCTATGCGCGGACGGGTAGACATGTTCAGACATGTCTTACACCAGAATAACGCTGACTGGTTGTTAGCAGTTGTCATACTGGGTTCTCCATAAAAAAATCTTCTTTTACCGAACGGTTGTTCGGTGTCGAACGGACATTCGGATACATACCGCTGTATACACGATTGTCCTCTGAATCTGTAAGCTTTCTTAAAAAGCTACGGGCCCCAATCACTGTGTTACTTCCTAACTGGCAGTTTCCTATGACACTTGCTCCGGAGTACAGAACATTTGATCCGGAAAAAGATGGATATACGCCGTCTTTATCCGAGCCAATAGTAACATTTTGATAAATCACCAGATAATCAGAAAATTCAGCATTACCTATAACACTGCCAACCGGGTGTACAAGAAGAAATATTTCAGGCATTTTTATGCTATAAAATAAATCAAGACCATTCAGCAATTTATTCAGGTAAAAAGCTTTTTCTGCCAAAGGCAAATTGCCGGTTAAGTAAGCCTGATTGGCAAGGAAATAGAGAAATGTTGCATAGTGGTCAGAATTCATGTGATTGAAAACCGGTAGCCCATTGCTCTGATAGTACTTTCCCCTGATACCGCGGAAACAATGTTCGACTCTTTTCATGGCTTCACTACAGCAATCTGAAACTGATTCCCGCCATTCAGTTTTGTTGTCAGGAAAGAAGTGGGAAATTTGACTTTTAATGTAACCCTCAAGTTCAGAAGAGCTGATACTGGTATGCACTTGATCTCTCCTAAAGCGTAAACCCATCGTCAACGATTATATTCTGTCCGTTTATGTAGCGCGACTCCTCTGACAACAGAAATAGCAGGGTTCCACACAAATCGTCAGGACTTAGCATACCTTTACTTGAGGAGTTTTTTTCATATGCATTCAGAAACTCTTCTGGCTGACCGTCAAGAACTCCTCCGGGGCTTATCGCATTAACCCGGATGTTATGACCCTTAAAGCGTCTGGCCATATAGCGCGTAAGATGAATTATGGCTGACTTTATTGCAGCATACTCAACAGGCATGGTCATGCTTGTGCCGGAATATATTTCAAATTTTGGTGCAATGCAGCCGTAAATCGATGCGATATTTATGATATTTCCACTTTTTTCTTTATAGAAGTGTCGGGAAAATTTCTTCGAAAGTTCAAAATACGGCGTTACGTTATCCGATAGATTTTTGCTGAAGTCGTTGTAGGTAACATCAAAGAAGTCGGCGCCGTAGTTTCCACTACGGATGTAGAGATTGTTGACCAGACCATATACATTACCAAAACGGGAAAGGCTCGAATCCAGAAGTTTCTGGGAGTCCTCGGCCCTGGTTGCATCAAAGATACAGGCATATGCCTCATGACCATCTGATCTTAGTTCCGCTGCAAGATTTTCTGCACTTTCTTCATTCTTGTCCGCAATAACGAGATTGTATCCATAGCTCGCGACTGATTTGCAGAACGATTTACCAATTAATCCGGCAGCGCCAGTTATTACAACAGTTTTTTTAAGGGGCATTTTAACCTTCAGTTATACTTACGGAAGACAGGCTTTACAGACTCACCAATCAGATACTTATCAATACTTTCGTCCAATGCTTTACGGAGAGTAATCAGCGATTGGTCAAGTGCATGATCCACATGTCTGAGCTCTTTATCGCCGTGGTTATATGCAATGGAAATCCAAGGCATCATCACTTGTCTGCTAAGCATTTCCTGCATAAATAAAGTCCGTAAAGGCATTGATACATTACCCTCACGATCCTTTAATACTATGCTTGGCGAGCAGTCGAAGCCAGATGCTATCAGATTTTCTTTCAAACCATGCTCAAGCGCTTTGCAGTTAATCAGATTCTTAAGCTTTTTACCAAAACTCCAGAGATGATCGATAACATCATGGTTTTCATAGAAATCCATAGTGGCTATGAATGCGCCCAATCCACTCATTTCAGCGCCGTGTGTTGTTGACAGCAAAAAAACGCGCTCCTGACCAGTTTCATCAATAGAGCCAAGACTCATAATGTCGCGCTTACCAGCAACTGCGGCTACGGAAAAGCCGTTAGCCATGGCTTTCCCAAAAGTTGTCAGATCTGGCTGAATATTGTACAACGCCTGCGCACCATATTTATGCCAGCGAAATCCCGTTATCATTTCATCAAGAATGAAAACAATATTGTGCTTTTTACAAAGATACTCGACGTCATTCAGATAAGATTTCCCTTGTTCAAAGACAGAGGCAGCCGGTTCTTCGGTTGTTGCTGCTTCCATTACCAGGCAAGCAATATCGTCACCATGTTCATCCAGAATATTTTCCAGTGCACGGGTGTTATTGTAGGGAAAGGTGATCGTCATCCGGGATATTTCATCAGGAATACCCCGGTTGATAACTGTTGAGCCAATGAACCAGTCATCGAACGAAAAAAACGGGTGGTCTGAACAGCGCAAAACCAGCTTTCTTCCGGTATAGGCCCTGGCAAGTTTCACTGCGGCAGATACCGCAGTCGAGCCATTTTTCGTAAACTTTACCATCTCTGCACTGGCTATCATGCTGGTAAGGCGTTCAGCTGCTTCCAGTTCGATCATCGACGCGCGTGTCAGGTTGTTGCCTGACATGATTTGTTGAATCGCCGAGTTATTTACTGAGGGTTCGGCATAACCAATGGCAACGGATCTGAGCGCCATTCCAAAATCAAGGAACTCATTACCTTCAGAATCTTTTACATAAACCCCGGAACCGCTGCTGAGAATCTGAGGAGCGTTGGCAGGGAACTGATCTGAACCACGTGAATAGGTATGTGCTCCGCCGGGGATGACTTCTTTCAGGCGTTGTTCATAGCCCTTATTAGCTGCTTTCTTTGCCGGAAGACTCACGATAGTACCTCTCTGTTCTGCATAATGGCCTCAATGCATATGAAATCGGTCATGGAGTCAATTTCATAGCTTTTCCATTCAGGTACGATAAAGCCAATAGTTCGGTCATGATAAAAGCCGTGCTTATTCAGTAATGCATCCACTTTACTGATGTAAAGTGTACCGTCCATTCTGTACACCTCTGGGAGCTCCTGACGTCGGACAGCCTTGGAGAAGTCAGCATTCAGACTATGGATTAATTTTTCTTCGTCGAGTGTTAATAAATACGCCGGATGAGACTTTATTTCCTGTGTTATGCCAACGATGGCATCCGCCTTTTCCCACGAACCAATCAATGACTCAAGAGCAACATCAATATCCTTAGTTTCAGTCAGCGGTGATGTGGGTTCCAGCAAGACCAGAATGTCGTAGCTTTCCTGCAATTGCTTCAATAGATCTTCAATAACGTCAATGGTCGTTGTTGTGTCCTGAGCAAGGTTTTCTGGCCGCAGGAACGGAACATCCGCCTGATATTGACGGGCAATACCGGCGTATTTCTCGCTGTCAGTGGAGACGATAATACGGTCTATATATTTGCTGCCTCGGGCGCAACAAACAGGCCAGGCAAGGAGGGGTTTTCCTGCCAGTTCACGGATGTTCTTATCTTTCAGGCCTTTGCTGCCACTCCTGGCCGGAACAACACAGAGTACTCGTTTACCGTCTATCATCCGCGCATTTCCCGGTCACTGAAGTCATTCAGAAAATCCTGTTGAGCCTGGTTGTAGTCCGGCATTTTTCCTATGTCTAGCCAATACTCATGAATTGGAAAGAGCGATACGTTTTTACCGGAATTGATCTGGGCTTGTAGTAAGTCCGGCATATCAGTGGGTGAAGACGATGACACTATTCTGCGCAGCTCGGGGCTAATGACATAAATACCTGCATTGATGAAAAACGACTGGATTGGCTTTTCTACAATTTTCTCGACCTGGTGGCCATCGCTGTGAATTACACCATAAGGGATTTGATATTCGTGGCGTCGTACGCACATGGTGGCAGTAGCCTGATGTTCTTCGTGGTATGAAAGAAGTTGATTGAAGTTTACTTTGGTCAGTAAATCTCCATTCATCATCAGGATAGGCTCTTGCAGGTCATCAGGAAGAAGACTTAGTGCCCCGGCCGTTCCCAGTGGTGATTCTTCATGAACGTAGTGAATATCAACTCCCCAGCGCTCGCCTTTGCCAAAGTAGCCGGTGATCTTTTCATGAAGATAGTGTGTTGAAATATAAAACTGGTGAAAACCGTGCTCAATAAAGCTTTCCAGAATAGTCTCCAGAATTGGTTTGTTACCGACTTTAAGCAGTGGCTTAGGGCAGTCATCAGTCAGCGGTTTTAGTCGTTTACCAAAGCCGCCTGCCATCAGAAAAACCGGATTGGACTTTCTTTTGGCGGAATCAAGTTCCCGCGCAGTATACAAATCAATAACGATACCACTTTCAATAACCGGAACTTGTTGAACAGAGTGCCGGCGCATCAACGTGCGTATTTGTGCCAATGATTGTGCCGGGGTTGCGGTGACGGGTTCTTTGCACATGATCTCATGCAGTGGACACGCAAGATTTCTGTCGTTCAGAAGTGCCCGGCGTATATCACCGTCTGTGACGGTGCCAAGTAGTTGGCGGCTTTCATCGCAAACGAGAGCAATCTGGAGACTTGTATCATTAATGACTTTAATGGCACGTTCTATCGTATCTGTTTCTGAAAGCAACACGCTTTGCCAATGTGTCATGATTACCTCCGCCTGGCTTCAGTGACGACCTCCGGACTACGTACCACCTGCATGGAATCGATTGACTTGGTGATGGTTGTGCCGGCTCCTATTACGGTATCGGCACCAACGTCAATTTCTTGAATGATGGTCGCTCCTGCTCCTATATGCACCCTTTGTGCCAGCTGTACTGAACCACACAGCGTTGCCCCCGGAGCTATGTGGCAGAATTCAGCTATACGGCAGTCGTGGTCAATACGGGCGGCGGTATTGACGATGCTGTGTTTGCCGATAATGCTCCCGGTCTGAATGATGGCTCCGGCAAGTATTTGCACGCCTGCGGCAAGCTTTGTATCTGCGGCAATAACCGCTGAGGGGTGAATGACCTGACAGAAAACAAAGCCCAGACTTTCGGCCTTTGCAGCTACTGTGAACCGGGTATCTGAGAAGGGTACAGAACCGATACCATTTACAAGCCGGACGGTGGATGGAGGAACGCGGGCAAGGATGTCATCATTGCCAAGGTAGGGAATTTCACGCCAAGCGGAAAACTGCGCTACCGGATCTATAAATCCCTGTATCCGCTGACCGCTGCATAGCAATGTGTCGGCGACGATTCTGGCGTGTCCACCGGTTCCCAGAATGATAATGGGTGAATCAGATGAGTTCATCCTGCTCATAATCTCTTCTGGCAATAGTGTTGATCATTTCCCAGTAACAGGCTGGCGATAAACCGTTGCCAGGCCGTTTCGCGGTAATGTTATGAGCAGTCAGCATTTGGCCTGCTTTAATTGGCAATGCCGCTACCAGACTTTTTCTGGCAGCTGTCATATTACGTTCTTCTGCAGCAGTGGCAGCCTTGTGCGATGAACCAAGTATGGTTTCAGTTCGTCTGATTGCGTCAATTAACCGTTTAAGTTCAGCGGGTTCCAGTGATGCCTGATGGTCGGGTCCAGGAAGAGTGCGGCTCAGGGTAAAGTGTTTCTCTACGATACTTGCTCCGGCAGCAACAGCCAGAGGGGCAGCAAATATATCCGCTGTGTGATCAGAGAATCCGACCGGGCACTGGAAACGTCTGCTCAGGGCTGGTATTACCCGAAGGTTCACATCTTCATCAGAAGTCGGGTAGGCGGTTGTGCACTGCAGTATGGTTACTCTGCTCATCAATTGATCAGGCTGAATACTATGCAGGGCTGCTGTCAGTTCATCTCTTGATACCGGTTCACGATCCGGATGAATAATAGCAAAGGCTACAGTTGCCAGAGCCTCTTCTATTTCTTTTTCTGATGCCATACCGGTTGACAATATCAAAGGCAGTCCGGAGCGCGCATGACGCAGAATAAAGGGTAAATTAGTAAGCTCACCGGAAGGGATTTTCAAGCGCTTTACGCAAAGCTCTGACAGAAGAAAGTCTAATGAAGGCTCATCAAATGCGGTTGCCAGAAATTCAATACCTCTCTCATTACAGTATTGACTGATTTTTATAAAATCTTCGTGGCTTAGTTCGAGCATTTTAAGCATGGCTTGCTGGTTGTCGTTTTGATCGCCCGATGCTTTTTGATAATCGGCCTTTGCTGCCTGATTTGTTGCCAGCATGCGGCTGTCAAAAATCTGGAATTTAACAATATCTGCCTTCGCATCTATTGCTGCATCGACAAGCTGTAAAGCCAGTCCGAGGTTTCCATTGTGATTGACACCAGCTTCGGCAATGATCAGAACTTTCGCTGTATTACTCATTAAACTCTTTCTCCAGTAGCGAAGAGTAGTCCAGACTTCTCAGTGCATGCAGAGTATTCAGGCTTGTATCACCATGATCATAGGGATTGTCGAATGATTCTGCTTTGCCAGTTAAAATCTTCTGTAATGCAGATAAAATATCTTCTGCAATGGGTTCTACATCAATCACCGATGATGCACGCTCCCTGCCTTTCTGCCTGTTTCCTATGTTCAGGGTTCTTGTTCCCATTGATGGAGCTTCAATAATTCCGCTTGATGAATTACCAATAACGGCATCAACGGCTTTAATCAGGGTTAGATAGCGCTTTACGCCCAGGCTTTTATGCAGGCTGACCCGCTCTGGATAACGGGATTGAAATTCACAGATTTTTCTGATAATTCCAATGTGTCCGGAATCGGAATTAGGGTAGGTAATGATGATGCCTAATTCTGGTATTTTTTCGAGCGCGGAGAGTATTTCATTTAACTCCTGTTTGCTTTTTTCCGGAGCCAGACTGTCAGGATGATAGGTAAGCAGAATATTGTGCAACTGCCAGTTTATCCCATTTTCCTGAATAAGCTGTCTGAAATCAGCAAGGACTTGCCTTCTGCAGTTTTCGACACCCGGGGCTCCGACCAGAAATATGCGTTCAGCAGATTCGCCCATTTTTATCAGTCTGCGTCTGGCTTCTTCAGTCGCACATAGGTGTACATGTGACAGCTTACTGATGGCATGTCGGAACTGATTGTCCTGGGAGCCGAAACTCAATTCCCCACCGTGCAAGTGAAGGATCGGGATGTTCATCATGCAGCAGGCTTGGGCTACTGCCAGTGTTTCGTAGCGGTCGCCAAGGACCAGCATTGCATCGGCTGCTAATTCTGGCAGAACGTCAGCCAGCCCGGTAAGTACTGCCGCTGAACGTATAACATTCCCTCTGGGACTGTCATCCGAGTAGCTCAGCGGAAGTGTTGTGTATGTGGTAATGCCATCGTTTTTGATTTCTTCAATGGTGTTACCAAATTTTTCATCCAGATGAGTTCCGCTGATAATCAGGCTGACCGAAAAGTCTTCGGCTTCATTCAGCACTTTCAGGACAGGATGCAGCAGACCATATTCCGCTCTGGTTGCAGTGAAGCATGCAATTTTAATCATAGCAGGGAGCCTCGAATGGAACGCTGCTGGGCAGGCTCACTGCTCTGCTGTATAGCCAATCTGTCTGTGGCAGTGGCAGATCAGTCACTGATTGCAGATGCTGCTGTCTGTGCAGAGGATACCATGCAGGCCTTGCCTGAATATCGTGGACTTTAAGAAATTGTAACAGCTCCTCTTTTTCTTCAGCGCTGTTCATAATGACGGTATTGAGCCAATGATTAGACTGGGCTTCCGGATTATTCACCAGCTTGTAACAGAAACGCTGGAAAAATACCCGATATTCTCTGTGGATTGTTTTCTTTTTGTTCAGAAAAGCTGGCAGTTTCTTGTACTGAGCGATTCCCAGACTGGCATTTAAGTTTGGAAGGCGGTAGTTGAATCCGGCTTCGCTGTGACGAAATTCAAATGGATCAGGTATTTTGGCTGTAGTCGATACGTGCTTCAGACGTTTCGCCAGGGTTTCATTCTTGCACAGGATCATGCCGCCGGCTCCTGTGGTCATAATTTTATTGCCGTTAAAGCTCAAAATTCCAAAGGTACCAAAAGTCCCGCAATGCTTCCCTTCAGTAAAACTACCCAATGCTTCGGCGGCATCTTCAACTAATGGGATTGACCAGTTACGGCATATTTCGGCGATTGCAGCTATTTTTGCCGGTTCACCGAATGAGTGCATAGGCACACATGCAGCAATCCTGCGTTTGCTGGCTTTATGGATGCAAATGTTTTCCTGCTGCTTGCATTCCTCTTCGAGAAAATGAAGTAGTGCTTCCGGACACATGCTGCCTTCAGGTAAAGCAATGTCGATATAAACCGGTTTAGCTCCCGTTTGCAGAATGGCGTGCCCGGTAGCTGCAAAGCTCAATGACTGAGTCAGTACAATGTCACCGCTATGAACTCCCAAAACGTGTAAGGAAAGATGCAGTGCAGCAGTACCATTGACTGTCGCTATAGCGTATCCGGAGTCACAAAATTTAGCGATTAACTTTTCAAACTCTCCGATTTCAGGCCCCACGGATGATACGAAAGTGCTGTTGATACAAGCAGCAACTGCCGATGCTTCTTCCTGCGAAAATGAAGGGCGGTGAAGCGGTATTGTATTTTCACCGGGATACATGGAGCGTATTAAATCTTTCAGCTGCTCAAACATTGTATTGATCTGCTTTGTAGCGTGAAAGATTGTCGGGAATACAGAACCATTCGATCGTTCTTCTCAGGCCTTCTTCCAGAGAAATCTGATGCTTGTAGCCGGTTAGCCGCAGGAGCTTACTGTTATCGCATACCAGACGGTGTACCTCTGATTTTTCCGGACGAATACGGCTACTGTCGTGGATGATTTCTACATCGGAATTAATGATGTCGCGAATCATACGGACGGTATCCAGAATGGATACTTCGGTATTGCTGCCTATGTTTATAATTTCGCCCACAGTGTTTTTTCTTCCCAGCAGACTGATAAGGCCATTGCAGGTGTCTTCTACATAGTTAAAATCGCGGGTCGGTGAGAGGTCGCCGAGCTGGATATGGTTTTTTCCGGCAGCAATCTGGGTAATAATGGTCGGAATAACTGCTCGTGCGGATTGGCGCGGACCATAAGTATTGAAAGGGCGCGCCAGCGTTACGGGGAGATCAAATGCGTTGTAGTAACTCATAGCCATAGAGTCTGAACTTATCTTAGACGCGCTGTATGGCGATTGTGGCTGCAGTGGATGCTCTTCATTGATCGGTATATAGCGCGCAGTACCATAAACTTCGCTTGTCGAAGTTTGAATAAAGTGTTCGATATTTTCGTTACGTGCTGCCTGCAGTAAGTTAACCGTGCCCTCGATATTCGTGGCTACGTAGCTGGCTGGCGCCAGGTATGAGTATGGGATTGCGATCAATGCTGCCAGATTAAATACGGCGGAACAGCCTTTGACTGCTTGTTGGCAGAAGAATGGATCGCGTATATCACCACTGATAATTTCCATATCCTGCGTGAGTGAAGAATTGTCCAGCCATCCCCAGGAGTTAAAGGAGTTATAAAGTGTCATTGCTCTGACCGGATAGCCTGCTTTGGTCAGAAGTTCGGCCAGGTGAGATCCAATAAAACCATCTGCACCAGTAATCAGAATGGGTTTCTGCATTGTTAAACTCCCTCAACCGCTTCGGTAATCATTTTAGTAAGTAACGGATCATTTTCGACGCTGACATCACGATATACAATTGAGCAGTAGTGTTCCGGCCATTCGTTAAGAAATTCTCTGAATACTTTTAACCAGTGTTTAATTAATTCTGTTCTTTCATCGCCATCAAGTGCGTAGGCATGGGCATAGCCAATTGATAAGAAAAACCAGACAGAGCCGCGGAAAATGTAATAGATCGTCTTTAATTTCTGGTAGATGTCCTCTTCGAGGAAGCGTGCAATCCGATACAAAGTATCGGAAAAGCTGCTCATACTTATTTCCATATGATCAAGTTCATCAAGAATCCGTATTGATACGCGGCGTATGGCGTCTTCAAGCAGCTTTAATTTTTCATCCTGTTCATCCTGATAAACCGGATTTCCAGCTTGTCTGATACATGACAGGGTGCTTGTATAATCACCAGGCATATTCTGGATCATCTCTTTAAAAACATCGATATCATTCAACCATTCTGCATTGTCAATTTTTGCTCCTAACGAGCAGTTATAAGCATGCAGTTCCCGGTTGTTCATGACGGATGCCAGTTCGACTTCAACACGGCGTTTTCCGGTGTAAAGAAAGGGAATTGTTTTAATGTCATGGCCCTGAACGCCAGGGGTTGGCATGCCCTGATCAAGGTTGTCCCAAGTGCTGTCTATCAGGTCTTCAGGGTTCTCATCGGTATAATAGATACTGTCTTTTGAATGGTGTTTTTCGGGGTCAATGTAGCCAAAATCCATTCCAAACAAAAACAGATTTTCAAATCCAAGATGAAGGAAAACACCAAGTCCGGCATTGGTGGCAGATGGCGTGCAGCCAGAAACGACATTGTTTTCAGAAAACAAGCTGGCCATAGCGGTGGAGTCTTTGAAGTACATCTGCTTGCTGTCATACAGAGCAAAAATCTTTGGAGGAACCTGAGCTGCAGCCATAAGCGTGGTGCCGTTGGTATCAGAACGCGTTACGGTTCTGGAATAAGCTTCCGCCGCAACATAATCGGACTCCAGCTCAACCTGAAAATCAGGATGAATACCATTTCTGCGCAGTACGTCGCGCGCAGAGCCACAGGAAACAATAATGGCTTTCTTCTGTGCTGCCTGGATCCAGTCCATTCTTTCATCCAATGAAGGACCAGAGCCAATGATGAGTACAGGAGTATCGGTATGAGTGCCGAGTGGTTTACGCAGGCGGGGGATACCAGCCCGGAAGTTGTGCAGGGCATTATTCAGCTGGTTGATCTCATCATCGTAGTTTCCCCACAGGCTGTAGTACATCGTAATGTCTTTGCGTACACGAGCCAGAATTTTTTCATTACGATTCGTTCCCCGGTGGTTATAGAAAACGGTTGCCGTAGGAAAAAACGGCGGTTGCTTAACCAGGTGGTTCCATAGAATACCGAACGCTGCACTATCGTTGCTGCTTGGCAATAATATGAGTGTTACAGATTTATGCGGATCATTTATCAGGGGTAGAAAGAGTTCTTCCCAGTCAATGACAAATAAGCTGGCGTAGATCTCATCTTTATCTCTTTCACAGATCACTAAGTGGTTAACAGAGACACTCTGTAGCAGCTTTTCAATATGCAGGCCTAAGCCTATGCCCATTATGCACAGCATGGGGATGTGATTATCAAAGGGATAAAAATTGAAGTTCTCATTTGTCAATGGGCTGTTATCGACGATTTCAGCCAGCTTTTTTGCTGAAAATCTTGGAATAGAAAAGGTATTGCGGAATCCGGTCGCAACGGTGATTAGCCGATTATTCCGGTGGCAGCCGTTTATAAATGACGACACCTCCGATGCGGCTGCTTGTGCGGCGTCATTGATCAATATCTGGCCAGTTTCGGTATCCAGCAGCTGGAACCTGTTCTTTTGGGTGTCGGCATTCAGCCGTTTTTTTTCAGGGCAGTGTTCGTTGAGCAGCGGATAAAGCGCCGGAAAATTATCTCTTATAAATGACAAATTTTTGACTTTTAGTGCGGCCAGGCGCTCTAGGTTCATAACGGGATCCCTGATTTGTGTATTGCCTTGGTATATCTAAGACTTGGCGGCGTCTTTTTGACTTAACCTAGCAGAGTCTGTGCCATCTGGGGAAGCCTTGATGGTTATATCTGAATCATTTTTTATTCCTAAAGGTTCTTATTATTCTTTAAAGGACTTGGAATTGTTGCCGTTAACAAGGATGTACAACACGAACGCGCTGTTCGGGACGATCCGGCGGCGATTGTGAAATCTGTCGGAGGAACGGTTATGCCTCAAATTATTAATACCAACATTGCGTCGCTGAATGCTCAGCGCAACCTGGATAAGTCCCAGTCATCAAATCAACAGGCTTTGCAACGCTTGTCTTCTGGTCTGCGTATTAACAGCGCAAAAGATGATGCTGCCGGTCTGGCGATTTCCACCCGTTTTACGTCTCAGATTAAAGGTCTGAACGTTGCTGTGCGTAACGCTGGTGACGGTATCGCGCTTGCTCAGACGGCTGAAGGTGCGCTGGGTTCTATGAACGAAAACCTGCAGCGTATCCGCGAGTTGGCGGTACAGTCTGCGAACGCCACTAACTCAGATGTTGACCGCGAGGCTCTTCAGGCTGAGGTTGATCAGCTGGTTGCTGAGATCACCCGTACTTCTGAAGAGACCGATTTTAACGGTCGTAAACTGCTGGACGGTTCTTTTTCTGCAACATTCCAGGTTGGCGCCAATGCAGGTCAGACTGTTGATGTTTCTATCTCAGAACTGACAGCAAACAAGTTAGGTGCTTCTGATCAGTCTGGTATTTCTGCTCAGGGTAAGGGAGCGGCGCTGCAGAATGGTGACTTGATCATCAACAATATTGCCGTCAGCCCATCCAAAGCAGCGGATGATACCGCCTCAACCAAGAACGCTTCTTTCAGTGCGATTGCCAAAGCGGAAGCTATCAATGCCGTTTATGATCAGACCGGTGTTAAAGCGTTCGCTAACGAGAACGTTGCTTCCGGTTCTGAAATGTCTACCAAGGCCGGTACTGTTACGCTGACCCTGAATAATGTAGATATTTCCCTTTCAACATCGACTGATTCTGTCGGAACACGTGCTTCTGTTGTTGAAGCAATTAATGCTGTGTCCGATCAGACCGGTGTAACTGCAGTTTCCTCTGGTACAGATGCTAATGGCGTGAAGCTGGTTGCTGCTGATGGCCGCAATATTGATATCGCTTTTGGTTCTTTCACTGGTGGTATCACCTCGGATGCCGATGCAGCGGCAGCTACAGGTCTGGCAGCAGAAAACACTTACTACGGTGGTTACACGTTGGTTGCTGATGGTGATGTTGACTCTGTGGTGATTACCGGTGGTGATGGTACCGGTAACGGTAACCTGGACAATGCAGGCCTTAATCGAGGTACTTATGAAGCAGGTGCTGCGCAGGTCGCTTCAACTGTAACCACTCTGACTACTGGTGCAGAATTCAGTACTGACTTGCCTACAGGAACTGCAGGTGCACAGCTGTCGACAGCTTTAGGTCTGGTGTCTGATGGTCGTATCGCTTTCGGTACTTCTGAAACGGTCACTGTAACAACGAATGATGGTCAGTCGGCGAGCTTCAGTGCAGGCAGTGCAGGTAATCTGGGCGCTAAAGAAATTGCTGCTGCTATTAACGGTTTGGATGGTATTTCTGCAGCAGCAGAAACCAAACTCAAGCTGGAAGCCGCCGGTGGTGATGGTTACTTTACTGGTGGGCAGATTCAGGTCTTCGACAGTTCTACTGAAGGTAATGCACTGATTTCCATCAGTCTGTCGTCAACCGCTTCAACGGTTGAAGATATTGCTAATGCAATCAATGCGACTCCGTCCTCAGGTCTTGTAGCTACCTATGTTGCTGGTGCGACAGGTGGTGCTACTGACGGTGATGTATTCATCACTGATGCGGATGGCGATACTCTGGTTATTACCGGCGGCGCTGCTGCGGGTGGTACCACGTCCAGCTTTGATGTGACTGTCTACGATGCAACAGGTACCAGTAGTGCCAAGGTCGCGGGTGTTGGTGGTACGCAGACCAGTGGTGTTCTGGTAACAGGTTACTTAAAAGATGTTGATGTTACTGGCGATGACCTGAAAAGCATCAGTCTCAGCAGTAACCTGGCTGTTGCCGGAATTGCAACATCAGGTTCGGTCACTGGCGGTAGTATCTTCAACTTCCGTGAAACCAACACTGGTGCTACTGATATCAACAGTGTTTCTGTTGATGCCGCTCAGGAGCCGGTGCGTGGTCTGAAAGAAGGTGACCTGACTATTAATGGCGTGAATATCGAAGCTGCAGATGTAAGCGCAGATAAAGCTTCTGCAACGGTGGCTTCTGATGGCTCAGCCATTCAGACTTCTGTTAAATCTCAGTCTGCTATCGCAATTGCTGACGCAATTAACAAGGTATCGGATAAGACGGGTGTTACTGCAACAGCCAATGAAACCGTTGTGGTTGGTTCTGGCTCGGCCACCGACATGGCCACTAAGCAGACTGCTGCTAAGGCGGCTGGTTATGAAGCTGGTGAGAGTGGCAAGCTGTATATCAACGGCGTTGATATTGGCGTGGTGAGTCTTGTTGATGACGGTACCGGCAATATTGATACCGACGCGACCAAGGCTAATACCATTGATCTGATTAACCAGAAGTCCGGTCAGACTGGTGTTACTGCAGAAGATAACGGTGTGTCGATTACGCTGCGTGCAGCAGACGGCCGTAATATCTCTGTCGCGCTGGATAACGATGGCGCTAACAACGGTGTCGATCCGGCTGCCGCAGGTGCTAATGGTTTTGGTTCTCTGATTGGTCTGGACTCATCCATTGATGGTATTGGCGAGGCTGATATCGGTACTGCCACGGCATCCGATAATATCGGTACCCGAGGCTCAGCAACCGAAGGTGCAACTTACGAAACCACCTACGGTACCGTGACACTGTCTTCTGCCAAAGAAATCTCTCTGGAAGCCGGTTCTAACGGTAAAGATGAGATTGAAGCTCTCGGCTTCAAGGTTGCGCAGTATGGTGGCGGTGAAGATGGTCAGTTCCTGAGTGAAATTGATATCTCCACGTTCGAAGGCGCTACTGCGGCAATCACTGCGATCGACAATGCGATTGGTCAGGTGGCCAGTCAGCGTGCCGACCTCGGTGCGATTCAGAACCGTCTGAGCTCTACAGTAAGTAACCTGCAGGTTACCTCTGAGAACCTGAACTCCGCGAACTCACGGATTCAGGATGCGGACTTCGCGGCAGAAACCGCCGAGCTGTCACGTACTCAGGTACTGCAACAGGCCGGTATCTCGGTACTGGCTCAGGCGAACGCTGCCGGTCAGCAGGTTCTGTCTCTTCTGGGATAATAGCGGACTGATGGGGAAGGCCAGCCTTCCCCAGGCTGCTTAACCAAGAACCTGAGAGGTGACTTATGAACGAGCTGAAACTGAATATGGTAGACCATACAGCTGTATCACCCTCAGCTACAGCCGGTAAGAAAGCTTACGCGAAGGCGGCAAGTGACCCGGTTGCAGGTTCCGATAGCGGCAAGTCTTTGCCGGTTGGAACTGAGAAAGTTGCGGAACTGAATAAGGACCAGGTCAGAGAAGCAATTTCCCGTATTAATGAGTATGTACAGCAAACCGAAAGAACACTGGATTTCCAGCTGGACGAAGATAGCGGCAAGACCATTATCCGTGTCTATGACCGGGCATCATCGGAACTGATCCGACAGATTCCCAGTGAGCTGGCTCTGGAACTGGCGCAGAAATTGAATGATGAGGAACCATCTTTATTGTTCAGCGCGCAAGTTTAGGTGATCAGTGTATGGGTTAGGTAAACAACCCTTCAGGAAACCCTGCATTGGCCGATAAAGCCAATACAGGGTTTTTTGTTTCAGGGCCATCTAAGCTTGATACAGACCGGATGGTTCGGTAACACGGGGGAACAGGTATGGCGTCAATTGAATCACTGGGATTAGGTTCAGGTGTTCTGACCACTGATCTGGTGGAAAAGATCATCACTGCAGAGAAAGAAGCTGCCACCTTGCGTTTGGATCGGCGGCAAGAATTGGTTGAAGCTAAAATCACTGCCTATGGTGAAATTCAGTCGATGATGGCGAAGGTTCAGTCTGCTGCCAACAGCTTGTCTAGTCCCAGTCTTGTGGGCTCGACCACGGCGACTTCATCCGATGAGGATGTTCTGACGGTAACAACCTCTAGCCTGTCCGAGCCGGGTACTTATAATATTGAAGTGCTGAATACGGCCAAATCCCATTCCCTTGCCACACAAACCTACAGCAGCTTTGACGAAATTATTGGTACCGGAAAACTGGTATTCACCTTTGGTGATATCACCTATGGCGCCGGCGGCAATTTTGTCAGCCAGGACCTGAATCCGGATCGTCTTGGTAAAACCATTACCATTGATGATTCTAACCGCACCCTCAGCGGTATCCGTGATGCGATCAATAATGCTGACATGGGTGTGAATGCCACTATTATCAACGATGGTAGCGGTTATCGCCTGTTAATGACCTCGGAAGAAACCGGTGCTGAAAATGCTATGCGTATTGTCGCGTTGGACGAATCCGGTGCGATGGTCAATGGTGGGTTGGGAGCCTTGGCTTTCAATGAGAGTCAGAACACTGCTGCAAATATGAGTCAGACCAGTCGTGGCGAGGATGCGCAGCTGAATGTGAATGGTCTGACGATTACCCGCAGTAGCAACTCTGTTGATGAAGTTATTAAGGGGGTGACCCTAAATCTTAAAAATGCCGACGTTGGTAAAAATATCAGCGTGACGGTCAGTGCTGATACCGACAAACTGACCGAAAGCATTCAGGGCTTTGTCGATGCCTATAACGAGCTGAAAACCTTTGTTGACGATCTGTCCGGTTATGATGCTGATAAACGACAGGCGGGCTTGTTATTAGGAGATTCGACTATTCGCGGCATGATGTCGCAGGTACGCTCTATGATCAGCGAACCTATTATTGGCTTAACCGGTAAATACCGCTCTTTAACCGAGCTTGGGGTTGATACCAATAAGGATAATGACTATCAGCTGGATTTTGATACGACCACATTTCAGAAAGCAATGGCCGAAGACCGGGCGTCAATTCTGGGTTTGCTGGCTAAGTCCGGTACCACCACAGACAGCCAGATTACCTATGTTAACGACTCAATCAATACCAAGCCGGGCACCTATGATGTCAACATTACTCAGTTAGCGAGTCAGGCTAAATACGTTGGTGGATCACTGTCTTCGCTGGATTTTTCTTCACCGGTTGTCATTGATGATAGCAACGATAATTTTCGTATTAACGTAAATGGCCAGACAGCCAGTATTGAACTTACCCATGGCAGTTACAGCTCTGGTGAGGATCTTGCCAAGCAATTGGCGCTGCAGATTAACAGCAGTGAAACCCTGTCTAAATATGGGCACAGTGTTTCTGTTGATTACAGTGCCATGGATAAAAACTTTTCCATTACCTCAAACAAATACGGCTCTGAGTCGCAGGTTTATTTTGCGGCTGTCGATCCTAATCTGGCCAACACACTGGGCTTTAATAAGCTCGGTCAGGGGACCTATAAAGGCGTCGAGCTGACCACGCTGAATGCCGAAGCATTTAATGGCAAAGGCGCTACTACTCAGATCGGGGACCGTGCGGTATCTGCTGATTCAGGAATCAATTTCTCTGCTAATAATGCGACTTTCTCACTGGATGTGGATGGCAATGGCCCGGTCGCTGTTGTTGTTAATCAGAATGCCAGTGGTCAGGATCTGAATGGTGACGGGGTATTTGGTGACAGAAAAGATACCTTGCAGGCGATCCAGACAGCCATTGATGCAACCGCTCTGAATGGTCAGGTAACGGCTTCCTTTGATGATAACGGTTATCTGATTTTTGAGACGGTTGCTGAGGGCATTTCTCGCAGCATTGAGTTGACCGCTGTTGGCTCTAGTGCCACGGATGTACAGCTGGGTCTTAATGGTACTCAGGGCGTACAGACTAACGGTAAAGATCCGGGCCTGATCTTTGGTTCACCGGTTGAATTTAATGTACAGGTTGATGGTATCGAAAGTGCTACCAAGGTTTCTGTGCCGGCCGGTACCTATGCAACAGGGGATGCCTTAGCGGCAGAGATTCAGAATCAGTTAAATATTACGCTGGCCGGTGATGCTAATTTTGCCGGTGCGGTTAAAGGTGCGGAAACCGCAACGGCAACCCGTGATATCAGCACCAATATTGATTTTTCCACAACCAATGCCGGCTTCCGCCTGAATGTATCGGGTGTGGAAAAAGATGTGCTGGTTAACAGCGATTCCGGTGACAATATCGTGGATATTCAGACCGCACTGGATAATGCTTTTGGTGCTGGAGTGGTCAGTGCCAGTCTGGACGGAACCGGGCTGAAATTAACTACGGTAGCAACCGGGCACGAAGAATATATTGAAGTTGTCAGCGATGGCCGCGGTGCGCAAAGCAGCAGCTTTGCCGATATTTCTGCCGGTATTGATTTCAGTGGCGGGCAGAATGCAACCTTCACCCTGACGCTGGACGGCGTTGATATCAACGTTGACGTAAACGGCGATGGCACAACCGGCAGTAATAATGCCGACTCCAACCTGATTGTTATCCAGCAGGCTTTGGATAACGCGCTGGCTGCCAGTGGACAATTTGCTGCCGGAGATGTGAAAGCCCGTGTTGATGGCAGCGGCCAGTTGTATTTTGAAACCCAGAGTAAAGATGGTGTTAAAACCGCAGCGACCTTTGGTGCTGGCGCCGCTCTGGAAATTAAAAACCTTGGCGGTACTGCGCTAAGCTCTCTGGGTCTTGCGGCTGAAACTGTCAGCAACGGTTATGATGGACTTGGCCTGACCGACACCTCCAGAACCTTTGGTTACGATCTGGATGCAGTGGTTGATTATGTTTACGATCCGGAATCAGATCTTGGCTCCCTGAATATTACCATTGGTGGTCAGGGGACGGCGGTTGGTTTTACCGGGCTGGACAGCTCGTCTATTGCTTTTCTCGGGTTGCAGGATGTCAGCCTGTACTCACCGTCAGCAGCTAAAGGCAAAGACGTTGCGGGCACCATTAACGGCATAGAAGCAACGGGTAACGGTCAGTTCCTGCGTGCCGTTGACGGCAATGTTAAGGCCAGCAATGGTTATTATATTGGTAATGAGGCGGCCGATTTTTCGACCCCGGTTGATATCGACGCAACCAATAATACCTTTAAGATCAAAATCGACGGAGTAGAGGCTGAGGTTACCTTAAATCAGCCTGCGACTTACAACAGTGGCGCAACACTGGCTCAGGCACTGCAGCAGGCGATTAATGATACTGCGGCATTTAAAGATGAAAGCATTGCCGTCAAAGTGGAATTCACCAGCGATCCGGCATCCTTTGCCAATAATAAATTCGGCATTATTTCAGCCTCAACCGGGGCATCGTCATCTGTTGAAATGACAGATTTCTCCAATGAAGCGGCGGCCATTTTTGGTTTTGTCCGTGGTGCCGGTGATGGTGAGTCGGGTAAAGATCAGGTGGGTACAATCGATGATGCTTCCGGTCTGCGTCTGAAAATTACTGGTGGCAATGTCGGCGAGCGCGGTAGTGTTACCTATATCACCGGTTTTGGTGATCAGCTGAAAGATATTATGGACAGTTTCCTTAATGGCCAGAAAAGTGTGCTGGGTGTGAAGCAGGCAGGACTGGATGATGAGCTTTCCAGTGTTGATGTTGATCGGGCTAAGATGGAGGCACGTGTCTCGGCACAGGAAGCCCGGCTTAAAGCCCAGTTCCTGTATAACGATGCCATTATTTCGACCCTTAATACGACTCTGGATTATGTGAAGCAGCAGTTTGAAGCAATGAATAACTCCAAGAAATAACCCCTGATCCGGACAGGGACGTCGCGGGCTATACCTGAATGTGAGATATATCGCACATAAGATTAGATTGGCAAATTGCGCCACGCTGGTACAGAATGCCTGAGTACTTAGTTGAACCGGTCACATCGGTTCGGCAGGAGTTCCACTTTTAGGGCAGGGATGTGCCATGTCAGACCATAATAAACAACTCGTAGAGCATTTTATTAATCTGTCCTGGAATACCGGACGTTTCAGTCTGTTGCGTCAGATTGCCACCCCCGATTTTGTTTACCATACGACGTTTGCTGAAGGTTTTAAGGACATTGATTCCTTCGTCGAATACGTCAAACAAATTCGCACTTCCATCGTCGATCTTGATGTCTCCATTGAAGAAATCATGGCGGAAGGTGATCGCGTTATAACGATATCGACATTCAGTGGATCTTTTCAGAAGCCACTGTTTGGTTTTCCCCCAAATAATAAAGTTATTGGTTTCAGTGCGGTGTCTACCTGGGAAATTCGCCGGGGAAGAGTCTGCAGCCAGAATACGCTGATCGATCTGGCCGGGCTGCAGCGTCAGATGGCTCAGGACTGGGGAAACGGCCTGGTACGGGCAGCCGGATAAAAGCTTTGTGTCGTGATTGTCAGCCAATAAAAAAGAGCGCCCAGGGCGCTCTTTTTTTGCATCTGAATGGCTGTTTTCTCAGCTGGCTACTGCGAACTCGCAGGGCGGCAGGCGGGATGTATGCTCACGGATCATCTGCTTAGCGCTCTGACCGCAGCAGCCGCAGTCGGTACCAACGCCCAGCTTCTGACGGATCTGGGCATAACTGTCGCCTTGCTCGACAGCCTGCTCAATCTGTTGCTGGGTAACGGCTTTGCACAAACATACGTACATGGTAATCAAATCCGGATGCGAATCACTTTGATTTGTAATTTAATCTTAATGCGAAGGATTTGCAATAGCCTTATTAGATATTTCCTATCTACGTCATAAGCAGTAGCAACATCCAGAGCTGCCATGGTTTCAATCACCACCTGTAGCCGCTGCGCTCTTCAGGCCCCGGCTGAGCTGTCTTGCTGCGCGGTCTCAGCCTGAAACACACTCGCATCCGGCGCCTGACTTCTGTAAAATGCTGCCTCTTTTTTGTCGCCAGCGCCCTGAGCGCCGGCCGTACTGACTCCGACCGGCCTGTCTGCCGGATGACAACAGGGTATTACATTGGAAATTAATCCGATCCTCGAAACCATCAAAGACCTGACAGCGCGCACCGACGTGCTTAGGGGGTATCTTTGACTACGCCAACAAGCTTGAGCGTCTGGAAGAAGTAGAACAGGAACTGTCACAGGGCGACGTCTGGGATAACCCGGAACGTGCGCAGGAGCTGGGCAAAGAACGCTCAGCTCTGGAAAATGTGGTCAAAACCATTGATACCCTGGATACCGGCCTGAGTGACGCCCGTGACCTGCTGGACATGGCTGTTGAGGAAAATGACGAAAACTCGGTAGAAGATATCCGCGCCGAACTTGCTGCCTTGCAGAAAGAACTGGAAGTGCTGGAATTCCGCCGTATGTTCTCCGGCGAACTGGACCCGAACAACTGCTACGTTGAAATCCAGTCCGGCTCCGGCGGCACTGAAGCCCAGGATTGGGCGAATATGATGCTGCGTATGTACCTGCGCTGGATCGAAGCACATGGCTTCAAAGGCGAGCTGATGGAAGTGTCTGAAGGCGAAGTCGCGGGTATCAAAGGTGCCACTATCCGCGTCGAAGGTGAGTATGCCTACGGCTGGTTACGCACCGAAACCGGTGTACACCGTCTGGTGCGTAAGAGCCCGTTTGACTCCGGCAACCGTCGTCATACGTCGTTCTCATCGGTGTTTGTATCACCGGAAGTGGACGATAACATTGACATCGAGATTAACCCGGCCGACCTGCGTATCGACGTTTACCGCGCCTCCGGTGCCGGTGGTCAGCACGTTAACCGGACAGAATCTGCAGTGCGTATTACTCACTTGCCGACCAATATTGTGACTCAGTGTCAGAACGACCGTTCGCAGCACAAGAACAAAGACCAGGCGATGAAACAGCTGAAAGCCAAGCTGTATGAGCTGGAAATGCAGAAACGTAATGCTGAGGCTCAGGCGCTGGAAGATACCAAGTCGGATATCGGCTGGGGCAGCCAGATCCGTTCTTACGTGCTTGACGATGCCCGTATCAAAGACCTGCGTACCGGGGTTGAAACCCGCAATACCCAAGCGGTACTGGACGGCGACCTTGACCAGTTTATCGAAGCGAGCCTGAAGAAAGGCCTGTAACCACACGCTTCGTATCATCTAATTTTTAGGGTAACACCATGACAGACAACAAAGTGACCGAGCAGCCAGCTCAGGATGAGAACAAACTGATCGCCGAGCGCCGCGCCAAGCTCGAACAGCTGCGTAGCAACTGCAAATCGAATGCTCACCCGAACGATTTCCGTCGTGAACATCTGGCCGGTGAACTGAAAGCCGAACACGGCAGCAAGAGTCAGGAAGAACTGGCCGCTGCCGGTATCCGTGTTGCTGTTGCCGGTCGTGTGATGCGTCGCGGTGGTCCTTTTGTGGGGATTCAGGACAGCACCGGCTCGATCCAGATTTACATGGCCAAAGGCATGCAGAAAGAAAGCGAAGCCTGGCAGGTTCTGGATCTGGGCGACATCGTTGCCGGTTCGGGTACGTTACACCTGTCCGGTAAAGGCGAGCTGTATGTCGATATCGACGAGCTCAGCAACTTCCGCATCCTGACCAAGGCACTGCGTCCGCTGCCGGATAAATTCCACGGTCTGGCCGATCAGGAAATGAAATACCGTCAGCGTTATGTTGACCTGATCATTAACGAAGATACCCGCCGTACCTTCCTGATCCGCTCAAAAATTATTGAAGGTATCCGTTACTTCCTGTCGCAGCGCGGCTTTATGGAAGTGGAAACTCCGATGCTGCAAACCATTCCCGGCGGCGCATCGGCCAAGCCGTTTGAAACTCACCACAATGCACTGGGCATCGATATGTTCCTGCGTATTGCGCCGGAGCTGTATCTGAAGCGTCTGGTGGTGGGCGGTTTTGACCGCGTGTTCGAGATTAACCGTAACTTCCGTAACGAAGGTCTGAGCACCCGTCACAATCCTGAATTCACCATGATCGAGTTCTATCAGGCCTATGCCGATTACCGCGACATGATGGATACCACCGAAGCCATGCTGCGCTTCCTGGCCGAAAGCGTATTGGGCACCACCACGCTGGAATACGGTGATGCGACCTACGACTTTGCCCAGCCATTTACCCGTATGAGCATGGTCGATGCCATCCTCAAATATAATCCGGAAATGGATGCGGCTGTTCTGCGCGATGCTGAAAACAACATCGAAACCCTGAAAGAGTATGCCCGCAGCGTGGGTATCCATCTGGGACCGAAAGAAGCAGGCTGGGGTGCCGGTAAGCTGGTGTGTGAAATCTTTGAAGCCACCGCCGAAGAGAAGCTGGATCAGCCGACCTTTATTACCGAATATCCGTGGGAAGTGTCACCACTGGCGCGTCGCAACGACGACAACCCGTTTGTGACCGACCGCTTTGAATTCTTTGTTGGCGGACGCGAACTGGCCAATGGCTTCTCCGAGCTTAACGATGCCGAAGATCAGGCTGCCCGTTTCCGTAAGCAGGTTGAAGAAAAAGATGCCGGCGATGATGAAGCGATGCACTACGACGAAGACTACGTACGCGCGCTGGAATACGGTCTGCCACCAACGGCTGGTGAAGGTATTGGTATCGACCGTCTGGTGATGCTGTTCACCAACAGCCATACCATTAAAGACGTTATTCTGTTCCCGCACATGAAGCCTCTGGCGGATTAACGCTGAGCAGACGATAACAACAGGCAGCTTCGGCTGCCTGTTTTGTTAGGGCCTGTTGCCATAAACAACCCGGACAGTTAACAGACAGTTTTTAAGGATATTAATTATGGGAAAAGCCGGAGAATTACATCCATCCTGGCAGGCGGTGCTTGGTTCTGAACTTGAGCTGCCTTATATGCATAATCTGCGCGAATTTCTCAAGGCAGAGAAGGCGGCGGGTAAGGTTATCTTCCCCCCGGGTCCGCAGATCTTTAATGCCTTTAATCACACGCCGTTTCAGCAGGTGCGTGTGGTGATTATTGGCCAGGACCCGTACCACGGTCCGGGGCAGGCCCATGGTTTAAGTTTTTCGGTACAGCCCGGGGTAAAAATTCCACCATCACTGGTGAATATTTTTAAAGAAATTGAAGGTGATCTGGGGCTGCGTATGAGCGGCAGTGGTGATCTGACGCCATGGGCTGATCAGGGCGTTTTATTATTGAATGCAACGCTGACGGTGGAGCAGGCCAATGCCGGTTCACATCAGGGTAAAGGCTGGGAGCAGTTTACTGATGCGGCTATCCGTGCGCTGAATGAGCAGCGTGAAGGGCTGGTATTTGTCCTCTGGGGCAGTTATGCACAGAAAAAAGGTGCCGTGATTGATCCGCAGAAGCACCTGGTGCTGAAGTCGGTGCACCCTTCGCCATTATCTGCGCACCGCGGCTTTTTTGGTAATCGCCAGTTCTCACGTATTAACGATTACCTTATTTCCCGTGGTGAAGCACCGATACAGTGGCAGCTTTAAGCGCAGGAAAATAAAACGCAGGATTTATGGAGCGCGGCCAGATGGCAGCTCAGGTTCAGCTGTCATCTGGCCGTTTTTATGGTTTACGCGCATAAAACTGATACATACCGGCAAATAACTGCGGATTATTCTGCTCCAGTGTGTGCCATTCTGCGGCGGTAATCCGGCTACTGTGTTTACCTGTAAGGCTGAGTAATTCCTGCGATTCAGGGGGCGGCAGCATGCCAATCCATTCCAGTCCGGCACTGGCCAGAAAATCTTCTAATTCCAGAACATCAAACACATGCTCCTGCTCATGAAACAGCAGGTCGCGGCAGGCGCTCAGACTGTAAAAGTCCGGTGAGTTATAGATCTCAGTCCAGTCACCTTCTATCGAACTTTGTAATAAAGCTTCACGTACCAGACGCATTTCTGCAGGTTTTCCTGGTTGTTTATTTCCCCAGAGTTTGCGCAATTCACTGATCTGCCGGCGTGCAGTTGCGCTGTACAGGGCAAGCTTAATAACGCCACCGGATTTCAGTTTCCGTGTCAGTGCCTGCAGGCCAGTGACAGGAGAGTGCATATGATGCAAAACGCCGGAACATTCAATTACATCAAAGGTTTCGTGGAGCTTATCAAGCTGCAGAATATCCCCCTGAATAAACTGAATATTACGTTTGTGGCGCTTTTCTGCCTGATATTTCGCATAAGCCAGTGCGCTGTAACTCAGATCCAGTGCGCAGACTTTTACCTGCGTGAAATATTGTGCAAGACGGATGGCATGGCGGCCAGTGCCGCAGCCAGCAACCAGAATATCAAGGGAGCCGCCGTCAGCTTGAGCGAGCAGTCCGTGCTCAGGGAATGCTGCCTGTAACGCCGCCCGGTAATTACCCGGTTGGCTGTACCCTATGTCTGTCCAGCGGGGATAGGGGTTTTGATTGTACTGCTGTTGCACTTTTCGTGAGGTGTTGTCGGCACTTTCCCCTAACGCCGGAATACTGTTAATAATGCTGTTCAGATTCTGTTGCTCAGTAATCGCCTGACGTATAAGGCTATCCATTACTTTTGGCCACTGCAGTTTTTTACTGCTTAAAGCCGGGAAAAATTCGCACTGAATTAATGGTTTATACATTTGCAGCAGCAAAAGAGCCGGATAGATGTCATCTGCTGTCAGCTCATCAATACTCAGCATCTTTGTGCACAGTATTTCCAGTTGCTGTACCAGAGCTTCTTCCTGTGAGGTTATATACCAGACAGATTCATTTAATGAGCATTGGTATGCCAATGCTGAGACCAGTGGCAGCAGATCTTTTTTAATAGCAAGGTTGCTGCTGCAGGACAGTAACAAAGACTTTCTCAGAGTCAGCAGCAAGCGCTCAATTAATGGATCGCAAAAATAAAAGCGTGTCAGTGCCTGTAGTAATAGGTTGTCGTTGGCAATGGTTTCCAGTTCAAGCGGGCATCCGGCTTCAGATAAGCGTAATTTATGTTTCAGCAGTGATGTGGTCAGACTGCGTAACTGGCTGTGATCACTATCGGTAAAATCGAAGTAGCGTAACAGATCCTGTTCCAGCTCTTCTGAATAAAAGTCCGCTATAACGTGGGAAGCAGACTCAAATAATTTACTGCGGATCTGCTTGTCGCGTGACTGGGTTTTGATCAGTTCACGATAATGGCGGAAAGCTTCAACATAATCTCCCTGCAGTAATTTTACGTGGGCGAGGAAATTAGCTGCTTTAGTGGCCACCCGCGATATACGACAGGAGCGGGTGAAATAATCTTCGGCTTTATCGAGCTGATGTTGGTTCAGGGCGATATGGCCAGCGCTGTATAGCAGGCTGGCACTGTCAGGCTTTATGCTCAGGCCGCGATTAACCCAGTACTCTGCAGCGCTGACATGCTGACGCTGCAGTTCGATACGGGCAAGAAGGTTTAATCCGGCAAGGTTGTCAGGCCGCAGCTGCTGTGCTGCTTCAGCCAGAGCACAGGCTTCCTGCAGCAGGTGCTCATCCTGCTGTGCAACAGCATCGCTGTACAGCTTGCTCGCCAGTTCGTACAGGTGGCGGTGTTCCCCTGTACCACTGCGGGCGACGGTCTGTAGTTGTGCGCTAGCCATAATTAAAGCCTCATTAAAAAATGCACTGACAATTTCCCTGTCAGCATAATGTGTGCCATTTTGTAAGTGATTGAATAATAAGGGCTTTGTCGATTTTTATAGCGGCAACAATGGGTGGCTATGGTTGCCGTCCGGCGAGGCATTGCCGTTTTTATGGAATACTGGAGTGGCTCTGTGGGTGTGTAAGGAATGAAACAGAGGCTAAAGATATTCTCCATGCGGCCGTAACATTGGTAACAGGCTTTTGCGAATTCAGGAGACGTGACATGTATAAGAGCGGTGCTAAGCAATATCAGCAGGTTAATGTGACTTCCGAAGTATTGGATGCCGACCCTCATCGCCTGATTCAATTGCTGATGGAGGCAGCGCTGACGCGCATGTCACAGGCGAAAGGAGCGATTGAGCGTAAAGAGATGGATACCAAAGCCAATCTGCTGGGACGGGTGATGGAAATTATCCAGACTCTGCAGGGCAGTCTGGACCACTCGGCCGGCGGTGAACTGGCGCAGAATCTTGACCGTCTTTATGACTATATGAATCGCCGACTATTGGAAGCCACCAGTCAGAACAACCTGGCGATGATCGATGAGGTGATGAGCCTGTTACTGGAAGTTAAACAGGGCTGGGATGGTATCCGTCAGGAATATCTGCAAAGTCTGAATGGCACAACTGCATCACCTTCTGTTAATTCTGTCAGCGATGTTCGCCTGGAAAGCCATATTTCTGTCTGAAATTTAATCATTTCCCTTCGGAATCCCGGCGCAATTTGTTCACGGTGGACAGATTGTGCCTTGTCTTTTGACGACACCTTCAGCTATAAATGCCCCCAGCGTGAACGCTTAACAACAAATTATTATTTAACGTCAGAAGTTTGACTTGCTTATGGATTGCTACTTAACTTACGTAGTTCCAGTCAATCTTATGACATTATAAAAAGAAGAATTGACCGATAGTCACATTGGGAAGGAAAGGCTGACCACCATGTGGAGAGAAATTAAAGTACTGCTGGTAGACGATGATGCGCAGCGGCGACACGACATGAAAGTCATTCTTGATTTTCTTGGCGAAGAAGCAATTGTTGCTCAGACCACCGACTGGCGCAGGGAGGTGGAAGGTAAAATCGAAGACAGTACAGAAATCAGCGCCGTCCTTCTTGGTGACAGTAGTTCCATTGCGCTGGAAGATGTAATAGAAGGTTTACTGAGTTGGGATAAAGGCATCCCGATTCTTTTTATGGGCGACAGCTCATTGCCAGACAGTATGCCTGAGCATATTCACCGTGCTTTATTAGCCAATGTGGAGATGCCTCCGAGCTACAACAAATTGCTCGACAGCCTGCATCGCTGCCAGGTATATCGCGAACAATATACGCATAACCGCAGTCGCGGAGAGCGCCGAGAGGTACAGCTGTTCCGCAGTCTGGTGGGCACCAGCCGTCAGGTTCAGCATGTCCGTGAACTGATTATGCAGGTTGCGGATAAAGACGTCAGCGTGATGATTCAGGGTGAATCCTGTACCGGTAAAGAAGTGGTTGCGCGCAATCTGCATTACCATTCCCATCGTCGAAATAAACCTTTTGTGCCGGTTAACTGTGGCGCTATTCCTGCTGAGTTGCTGGAAAGTGAACTGTTCGGTCATGAAAAAGGCGCCTTTACCGGAGCCATTAACAGCCGCCCCGGGCGTTTCGAGATGGCTGAAGGCGGTACGCTCTTTCTCGATGAAATCGGCGATATGCCGCTGAATATGCAGGTAAAAATACTGCGTGTTCTGCAGGAGCATACCTTTGAGCGGGTGGGCAGCAATAAAACCATCGAGACAAATGTGCGCATCATTGCGGCTACCCATAAAAACCTCGAACAAATGATTGAAGATGGTACTTTCCGTGAGGATTTGTACTACCGTCTCAATGTATTCCCGATTGATATGCCTTCCCTGCGGGAGCGTGTCGAAGATCTGCCGTTATTGCTGAATGAGCTGATTTCCCGCCTGGAAAACGAAAAACGCGGTTCTATCCGCTTTAATTCTGCTGCCATTATGTCTCTGTGCCGTCATGACTGGCACGGTAACGTTCGGGAACTGGCCAATCTGGTGGAGCGGCTGGCGATTCTGCATCCCTATGGCGTGATCGGGGTGAATGAGCTGCCGAAGAAATTCCGCCATGTTGATGACAATGATGAAAGCCTGTCGGTGCCGGTTATTGCTGATGTAACCCAGAATGATGGCCGCCTGGCGGGTATCGACTCTCCGGCATTACTGCCGGTTAATGGTCTGGATTTACGTGAATATCTGCAGGATCTTGAGTGTTCATTAATTCAGCAGGCGCTGGATGATGCTAACGGCATCGTTGCCCGCGCTGCTGAGAAATTAAATATCCGGCGTACGACTTTGGTCGAAAAAATGCGCAAATATAATCTGCAACGCAAGGAAAAAGATTTCGCCTGAGAGCGTCTTCTTTTTTGATCAACCCACAGAAACGCCGCGCTTTGCGCGGCGTTTCTTTTTCTCTCTGTATTCCGTTCTGCTTACCTGCCTGTTTTGTTGACGCTTTTCTTAGGGGTTGGCGCTAGAAAAACGGCACGCTAATTGCTCAACCCCTGTTCAGACTGTTTTTTTGTCGGTTTTTCGACAAACAACTGAGGTGGACATGGCAAATGCAGCATTGAGTCAGGTAAGAGAGCATCTTCCTCCAGCGTCAGGGCATATGGATCAGGCAGAGTTACGCCAGGCCTTTGTGCTGTTCAGTGAAATGTCTCAGCAACTGACGGATTCATACAGCTTTCTGGAAAATAAAGTTGAGCAGCTCAGTGGTGAATTAGCCAATGTCTCGGCGCAGCGTATGCAGGAGCTGGCGGAAAAAGAACGGCTCGCGCATCGTCTGGAAAGCCTGTTGCAGTTATTGCCAGCCGGCGTTCTGCTATTGGATAAAAACGGCTATGTCCGTCAGAGCAACCCCGCCGCGGATGAGCTGCTGTTAGCCGCTTCCGGAGCTGCGTCTCTGTGTGGTCAGCGCTGGCGCACGTTAATTCAGAAGTGTTTTAAGCCCCGCCGGGATGATGGTCATGAGATTTCTCTGGTCGATGGCCGCCGTGTACACCTGCGTACAGCACCAATGGCCAATGAGCCGGGGCAATTGATTCTGTTAACGGATATGACTGAAACCCGTGCCCTGCAGGCACAGCTGAGTCAGCATGAACGTTTGTCGGCGATGGGAAAGATGGTGGCATCGCTGGCCCATCAGATCCGTACGCCACTGGCTGCAGCCACGTTGTACGCCGGGCATCTGGCCGGTGAGCAGATCGCCGAAGATACCCGTATCCGCTTTGCCGGAAAGCTGCAGGAGCGTCTGCGTCATCTGGAAAATCAGGTTCGCGACATGCTGATTTTTGCCCGTGGCGAAGCCCCGCTGAATGATGAAGTGACCCTTGAGCAACTGATGCAGGGTGTCGCCGCTGCTATGGAGGTGCCACTGGCGAATTTTGCTGCGACCTGCCATATCGACAATCAGATTCCGCATGTCCGCATTATCTGCAACCGTGATGCATTAATCAGCTCGCTGATGAACCTTGTGAACAACGCGCTGGAATCCAGCAGCAGTCCTGTGCATCTGGAAATTCTGGTCAGCGCCACCCGCGAAGGCCGTGTCCGTATTCAGGTAATGGATAACGGTCCGGGTATGAACGCGGAGCAGAAGCAGAAAATTATGGAGCCTTTTTATACCACTAAAGCCAATGGTACAGGTCTTGGCCTGGCTGTCGTTCAGGCAGTTGCCCGTGCCCATCGGGCAGACTTTTTATTAACTGACAGTCCAGCCGGTGGCGTGTCGGCGGAATTAATTTTGCCGGTTTAAGCCGTCAGAACGGAGGAAATGATTATGCGTTTATTGGTAGTGGAAGATGATCCGCGTCTGCGCGAAGCCATTGTTGATACCCTGATGCTGAAAGGCCACGAGGTGTGTGAAGCGCCGAATGGTGTTGAGGCGATTGCCATTGTCCGCAGTCAGAATCTTGACCTGGTCCTGTCGGATATCAATATGCCGGGCATGGATGGACTGGAATTACTGCAGACCATTAAGCAGGAGCATCCCTGGTTGCCGGTGGTACTGATGACGGCCTATGGCGATGTTGGGCAGGCGGTTAAAGCCATGCAGCGCGGGGCCAATGATTATTTAATGAAACCCTTCGAATTACAGGAACTGGATGCTTTGCTGCGTCCGTTTAATAACGATGCGCCGGTGGCCGATGACTCCGAACCGGTATGTGAAGCGCTGGCATCGCAGCAGTTATTCCAGCTGGCGCAGCGGGTTGCGCAGACCGATTCCACAGTATTAATCAGTGGAGAAAGCGGAACCGGTAAAGAAGTTCTGGCACGTTATATTCACCAGCAATCAGACCGTCGTCACCAGCCTTTTATTGCCATTAACTGTGCCGCGATTCCGGAAAACATGCTGGAAGCCATGTTGTTTGGTTATGAAAAGGGCGCGTTTACCGGCGCCTATAATGCCATGCCGGGTAAATTCGAGCAGGCAGAAGGTGGCACCTTATTGCTTGATGAAATCACGGAAATGGACCTTGGTCTTCAGGCCAAATTATTACGTGTATTACAGGAACGTCAGGTTGAGCGTCTGGGCGGAAAAAAAGTGCTCGATCTGGATGTGCGTATTGTCGCCACCACCAACCGTGAGCTGGCCGACTACGTTGCCGAAGGAAAATTCCGCGAAGATTTATATTACCGCCTGAGTGTCTTCCCACTGCAGTGGTTGCCACTGCGTGAACGTAAAGACGATATCCTGCCACTTGCCGGACGCTTGCTGGCACACCACGCGCGCAAAATGAAACGACCGGTACCGCGTCTGATGGCGGATGCCGAACAGAAACTGCTGGCGCATCCATGGCCGGGCAATGTCCGTGAGCTGGATAACACCATGCAGCGTGCACTGATTATGCAAACCGGCCCGCAATTATTCGCCAATGATTTTATTCTGACTCCGGTGCCGAAAAACCGTCAGGAAAATATCAGTGTGACAACACCTGTGATGACAGAAGTCATGGTGGATGATGGTGAGCTGGGGAATGATCTGCGCCACCGTGAAGTGGAATTGATTGTGCGTGCTTTAAAAGAAGAGCCAAGCCGTAAAGAAGCAGCCGACCGTCTGGGAATCAGCCCGCGTACTCTGCGTTATAAAATGGCGAAACTGCGTGATGAAGGTGTGGATGTCGAGGCCATGCTGGTTTCCTGATTCTCCTTTGTAAACTGGCAAGGCTATTGCAGTGTCAGTAAAAGGAGTAAGAAAAGTGACTAAAAGCGTCAAATTTCTGAAGTAACAGGCAGACCATCATTGCAGTGCTGAGGGTAAAAACATGGTTGATCGCGTAGATATTAATTCGGTTCTGATGCAGATGCGGCAGGTGAAAAGCCAGCTGCGCAGCCAGAATGCCAATGCACCGCAGTCAGTCAATCCACAAGCCACTCTGAATCAGGTACGGCAGGCAAGGCTGAGTGAAAATGAAACCGCGGTACGGGGTGACAATACTGTACCGGATTTTCAGAGCATGTTTAAAAATGCCATCGACAGCGTGAATGCCAACCAGAAAGTTGCCGGTGACCTGGCAACCCGTTTTGAGCAGGGTGATCCTTCCGTTGATTTACCGGAAGTGATGATTGCCCTGCAAAAATCCAGCGTCTCTTTTCAGGCTATGACCCAGGTACGTAATAAACTGGTCGAAGCCTATAAAGATGTTATGAATATGCCGGTTTAATTCTGGTACTGACTTATGGATAACGCAGCCGCATCAACGACCGACGATCTGGAAGTTTCTCCGCCGGCAAAGCAGGAAACAGCAGAAGCCGGGCATCCGGTTTTATCAGGTTTTAATCGTCTGTCCATCGTTCGTCAGATCGGTGTTATTGCCGGTATTGCTTTGGTTATCGCATTGGCGATTGCCATTTTAATGTGGTCGCGCGAACCAACCTATAAGCCACTGATCCATCGTCTGCAGGATCACAATGCGCAGGATATTGTCGAAGTTCTGCAGCGTGAAAGTATTCCCTTCGAAATTGATCCCACTACCCAGATATTAATGGTGCAGGCCGGGGATCTGCATGAAGCCAGAATGAAACTGGCCGCCGCCAGCTTAATTGACGATAAAACCGTTGGTCTTGAAGTGCTGGATAAAGACAGCACGCTGGGGACCAGCCAGTTTATTGAAAATGCCCGTTACCGCCGTGGCCTGGAAGGTGAGCTGGCGCGCACTATTGCCAGTGTGAAATCGGTGCGTAATGCCCGTGTACATCTGGCATTGCCCAAACAATCGGTTTTTGTCCGCGACCAGCGCAAGCCACGGGCGTCGGTGTTTATTGAATTATATGCAGGCCGTGATTTATCCCGCGATCAGGTGGAAGCCATTATTAATCTGGTGGCATCCAGTGTCAGCGAAATGGACCGGGCTGATGTGTCGGTGGTTGATCAGCAGGGTAATTTGCTGTCAAAAATAGAAGAGCAGAGCGGCGAAATGCTGGCTCATAAACAGCTCGAATATACCGAAAAAGTTCAGAGTTCTATTACCCAGGCCGTGAATAATATTCTTAAACCGGTATTGGGCAGCGAAAACTATAAGGCAGAAGTCTCGGCCGATGTTGACTTCACCGTACAGGAACAGAGTGAAGAACTGTACAACCCGGACTTAATTGCCCTGCGCAGCGAGCAATTACTCAACGAAGAAAATGCCGATAAAACCAATGGCGGAATTCCGGGAGCATTGTCCAATCAGCCGCCGGCTGCGGCGAATGCACCGGAAGTGGCTAACGGTGGTGCCGGAGGCGCTGGTGCAGGTGTTAACCGCCGCTCGGAATCGACCCGTAATTACGAAATTGACCGCACTCTGAGTTATAAACAACAGCAGATTGGCCGTATCCGCCGTCTGACCGTTGCGGTGGTGGTGAATGATCGCGCCAGTGTGAATGCCGAAGGCGAAACGGTCTATACCCCCTGGACGGATAACGACCTGCAACGCCTGGAAGTACTGGTAAAAGATGCCGTTGGTTTTAATGCGGCCCGTGGCGACAGCGTCAACGTTATCAACTCACCCTTTATGGGCAAAGGCGAGATTGAACTGGGTGATCCGGATTTCTGGACCCAGCCATGGTTCTGGGAAATCATGAAACAAATTCTTGCCGGCCTGTTTATTCTGGTGCTGATCTTTGGTGTGATCAGGCCTACTATCAAGAGTATTGCCAACCGTGGCCGCGACGAAGCTTCGATCCTGCTGGATGAGCTGGAAGACGCTGAAGCCGGTCTGGATGATGACAAAGTAACCCTGGCGGGCATGGATGAGTTCCTGCTGCCGGGGGCGTCAGAAAGTTTTGAGCGCCAGCTGGATGCACTGAAAGGGCTGATTGCCGAAGATCCGGCGCGGGTAGCTCAGGTCGTAATCAAGTGGGTGAACGAAGATCATGGCAAATGAGAACACACCAGCGGAAGCTGATGGCGGCCTGACCAAACTCAGCCGGCTGGAACGTGCCGCCGTATTGCTGATGAGTCTGGGTGAAAAAGATGCGGCCGAAATCCTGAAACATATGGGCCCGAAAGAAGTACAGCGCGTCGGTACCGCGATGGCGACCCTGAATAACATTAACCAGACCCAGGTAGAGGGTGTGGTGGCCGAGTTTCTCGAAGCGGTGAGCGGCCAGACCGGTATGGGGCTGGGCTCGGATAATTACATCCGCAATATGCTGACTCAGGCGCTGGGTAATGATAAAGCCGGTGCGCTTATCGACCGTATCCTGCTGGGCGGCAATACCACTGGTCTGGATTCGCTGAAGTGGATGGAGCCGCGCCAGGTGGCTGATCTGATCCGTCACGAGCACCCGCAGATTCAGGCCATTGTTGTCTCGTATCTGGATGCCGATCAGTCGGCAGAAATCCTCTCCAATTTTGATGAAAAAGTACGCCTCGATATCATCATGCGTGTTGCCGCACTGGAAGCGGTACAGCCAGCAGCGCTGCACGAACTGAACGATATTCTTGAGCGTCAGTTCTCCGGCAAAGCGGGCGCACAGACCACCAGTATTGGTGGTGTCAAAGTGGCGGCCAATATCGTCAACTTCGTCGACAGTACTATGGCCAGTGATCTGCTTGAGCAGATCAAAGAAGTGGACGAAGATCTGGGCATTCAGATTCAGGATCTTATGTTCGTGTTCGACAACCTGGTGGATGTCGACGACCGTGGTATCCAGGCGCTGATGCGCGAAGTTTCTACCGATCTGTTGGTGGTCGCGCTGAAAGGCGCCGACCCGCTGGTACAGGAAAAAATCTTCAAAAATATGTCGAAGCGTGCAGCCGAGCTGCTGCGTGATGACCTTGAGGCTAAAGGGCCGGTCAAAGTCAGCGAAGTGGAAGGCGCACAGAAAGAAATTCTCACCATCGCCCGTCGTCTGGCTGATGCCGGCGAAATCGTGCTGGGCGGTGGCGGTGAGGCCATGATGTAACATGACAGAACTTCATCAGAAGCATCATCTGCCGCCCATTCCTGCCAAAGAAGCCAGGGAGGTAAAACCCTGGCGCCTGCCATTCTGGACCGAGCCTCCGGCCTGGCTGGTGGAGAAAGAAGCCGCTGAGAAAGCAGCGGCAGAACAGTCCTCTGACGAGGGCGATGATATTGCTGATGTCAGCCTGCCGACGGCTGAAGAGCTGGAGAATATCCGCCGCGATGCCTATAACGCGGGTCTTGAGCAGGGGCTGATCGAAGGGCGCCAGCAGGGGCAGCGCGAAGGTTATGACGCCGGACATGCCGAAGGTTATAAAGCGGCTTTTGATCAGGGCCATACCGAAGGCCGGGAAGAAGGGTTCGGCGCCGGTGAAGCCGATGGCAAACGCAAAGGTCAGGCGGATATCAATGCCGTGGTCGGCCGTCTTGAACGGGTTGTGAAACAACTGCAGAGCGGATTGATTGAACGTGACCAGCAATTGCCGGAAGTACTGGCAGCGTTAGTCGCGGGAATCTGTGAGCGGGTCATCGGTACACAGCTTGCCGATGGCGCCGTGAATATTCACCGCTTTGTGCAGCATGCGCTCGCTGAATTACCGTCAGGTGAGGAAGAGGTCAAAGTGTTTGTGGGTCCGGATGATGCCCGCCATCTGCAGGCCAGTCTGGAAGTCAGCGGTCAGGAATTGCACTACAGCGTTGACGATAAGCTTCCGGCGGGTAATTGCCGTATCGAGAGTGAACACTCACTGGTCGAGTATTCATCGGCCGAATATCTGAATCAGTTGTTGGATAGCGTGCTGCCGCAACTGATGCATCAGGCCGCCAGTTTCCCGGATGAGGATGAGCAGGCCGGGTGGCAGGAACCCGAATCCGTTGTCAGTGCTGCGGTTATGGATATCGATTCGCCAGCAGATTCTGCGGCTGAATTTGTCCCTGCTGAGTCTGACAATGAAGCTCCGGCACCCGATTCGCTTCCGATAGATAAGGGCGAGACGGATAACGTTTGGCCTGAAGGCGACGGACATGAGCCTGAGTGAGCGCTGGCAACATATTCAGTTACCGGATAAACCCTATCAGCCGAAAGTAGCCGGACGGCTGGTCCGGATGGTCGGCCTGACCCTGGAGGCGGTCGGGCTGAGTGTGCGGGTGGGTGACCGCTGTATGGTCGAACGCAAGCAGGCCGAGGATATCGAGGCCGAAGTCGTTGGCTTTGACCGTGAACGTATTTTTCTGATGCCGATTGAGCAGGTCGATGGCCTGCGTGCCGGAGCACGGGTATGGCCTCTGTCGGTTGCTGCTGATGTTCCGGTGGGGTTTAACCTGCTTGGCCGCGTGCTGGATGGCACAGGGCGGCCACTGGATCAGAAAGGCCCGCTGCAGGATGTTGATCAGGGCAACCTGCAGGGCCGCCCGATAAACCCTCTGCACCGCGCGCCTATTCGCGAAACCCTGGACGTTGGTATCCGTGCTATCAACGCCTTGCTGACCGTTGGCCGTGGCCAGCGTATCGGTTTATTTGCCGGTTCCGGCGTCGGTAAAAGCGTGTTGCTCGGTATGATGACGCGCTTTACCCAGGCCGACATTATTGTGGTCGGCCTGATCGGTGAACGTGGCCGTGAGGTGAAAGAATTCATTGACGAAATTCTTGGTGAAGAAGGCCTGAGCCGCTCGGTCGTGGTGGCTTCTCCGGCGGATGATTCGCCATTAATGCGCTTACGTGCCGCGCAGTATTGCACTTCCGTTGCCGAATATTTCCGTGATCAGGGGCAGAACGTTCTGCTGCTGATGGATTCGCTTACCCGCTATGCCCAGGCACAACGTGAGATTGCCCTGGCGGTAGGCGAGCCGCCAGCGACCAAAGGCTATCCACCGTCGGTGTTTAATAAATTACCTAAATTGGTTGAACGCACTGGTAATGGTCAGGAAGGCGGCGGTTCTATTACTGCGTTTTATACCGTACTGAGTGAAGGCGATGATATGCAGGACCCGATCGCCGATGCCAGCCGGGCAATTCTTGACGGCCATATTGTGCTGTCGCGTAAGCTGGCTGAAGAAGGCCATTATCCCGCCATTGATGTTGAAGCATCGGTCAGCCGGGTTATGCCACAGATTGTCAGTGAGCAATGGCTGCGTAAGGCGCAATTGTGTAAACAGCTGATGTCGCATTACCGCCAGAACCAGGATCTGATCAGTGTCGGTGCCTATCAGCCCGGCAGCGATAACCTGCTGGATGTGGCGATTGAACGACTGCCAAAAATCAAAGCGATGCTGCGTCAGAGTCTGCACGAAGGTGCTGACATGGCGTCGAGCGAAAAACAGCTGAACGATTTATTCCCGTCCCCGCCCCAGGCTAAGTTATGAGAAAGCACCCGCGTGCGCGCCGTTTGCAGGTACTGCTGGATATGGCTGAAAAAGCCGAGCAACAGGCGCTGCAGGAGTGGGGAAAGCTGCAACAGAAATTGCAACAGGAAGAGCAGCAACGGGCGCAACTTACGGGTTATGCCAATGAATACCAACAGCAGCTTTCATCCCCCACGGATAAGGCTCTGAGTTCTGGTTTTCTGCATAACACGTTGGGCTTTATTGGCCAGATAGAAGCTGCGCTGCAGACTCAGAATGAGCAGATCAAATTGCTGCAGGAGCGTGTAGCGACGGCCCGTAGTCATTATCTTGAGCATCATGGCAAGGTTAAAGCACTATCCGGATTGATGGACCGGCTGGATCATGAGCACGATCAGCAAGCTGATAAAGAACTGCAGAAGCAGTCTGATGAGTGGGCTAACCGTGCCGCCTTTCAAAATTCCCGCAGCAACCAGAAGTAATTTCATTTAAGTGCATGAATGGCGCGTACTGATACTAAAGTCTGATAATTTTACGATTCCCCTCTCCGTGTTCCTGCGGACCGGTGTTTTTACCTGCGGGTTTATACGAATCATCCTGTCGTACTTGTCCCCAATCAATTCCTGAATCGCGCAACATATAAACGCTGAACGGGTTGTTATTCACAGATTCTCTAGCAGCTTTGTAATCAGCGTCTAATCTTAGTTATCAGACATTAAACAGGGCTTTGCTATGACTGATAACGTCATTATTGACTGCGGAGAACGGCTCAGTATTGAGCAGGTAGAAAAGCTATATGCCAGTGCAGAGCAGGCGCTGGCAACCGCAGGAGATATCAGTCTGGTCGCGGGTCAGGTTCAGTATTGTGACAGTGCCGGCCTGCAGCTGGTTCTGGCTTTGCAAAAAACACTGGAAAAAACCGGCCACAGAATTTACTGGCAAAGTGTCAGTGATTCGGTGAGGGAAATATCCGGTTATCTTGGCCTGACACAAGCATTAAATCTTAGTGAACAAGATTAATCAGCCCGATAACGAGCTATTTTAAACAACAGGAGCTGTAAATATGGCGAGTATTTTAGCTGTCGATGACTCTGCATCCATGCGACAGATGGTGTCTTTCACACTGCGTGGTGCCGGGCATGATGTACAGGAGGCCTGTGATGGCGTTCAGGCCCTTGAATTTGCCGGTCAAAAAAAATACGACCTTGTACTGTCCGATGTGAACATGCCCAACATGAATGGCATCGAATTAGTTAAGGAATTGCGCCAACTGGCCGATTACAAGTTTGTGCCTGTGCTTATGCTGACAACTGAATCTGCAGGCGATGTAAAAGCACAGGGAAAGCAGGCCGGAGCAACAGGGTGGATCGTCAAGCCTTTTAATCCGGAGCAGCTTCTGAGCACGATTAAACGCGTTCTGGGGTAACCGGTATGAGCATCGATCTTTCGCAGTTTCATCAGATATTCTTCGAAGAAAGTTTCGAAGGCCTTGATGTGATGGAGAGCCAGTTACTCGACCTGCAGCCGCAGGAGGTCGATGCAGAAAGTGTGAATACTATTTTCCGTGCTGCCCATTCAATCAAAGGCGGTGCCGGTACCTTTGGTTTTATGCAGGTATCGGAATTTACCCATGTAGTGGAAACCCTGCTGGATGAAATCCGCAGTGGTACCCGCAGTATGCAGCGCAACTACATTGATCTGTTTCTGCAATCTGTTGATTGTCTGAGAGCCATGCTTGGCAGTCTGCAATCCGGTTCAGAACCTGATGGTGAGCGTGCGGCGACCTTAAAAGCCAGCTTTGAAAAAATTCTGCAGCAATCAGCCGATAGCGATTCCCAGGTGACTGAAGAAAAACCCACCGTTGCTGACGAGGGCTGCAGTAACGGCTGGCGTATTACCTTTCGTCCGGCAGAAGATATTCTGCAAACCGGTAACGAACCATTCCGCATGTTCCGAGAGCTGCAGGAACTAGTCGGCGCTGACAACCTGACCGTTATCCCGTTAACCGATAACCTTCCGGAATTTACCAGCCTGCATCCTGAAAACTGTTATCTCAGCTGGGTTCTGGAAGTCCGCAGTGATGTGAATCGTGATGATATTGCCGCTGTATTTGAGTGGGTAGCTGACGATTGCGATATCGATTATCAACCATTATCTGTTGCTGCTGCTCCTGATATCCCGACTGCTGATACTGCAGTGACAGAGATGGCTGAGTCTGCAGTCAGCACCGACAGCACCGAGCCGGTTTCTGCTGTTATACCGGATAAAGTTTCAGAAGCACTCAGCGCATCGGCCGCGCAGCAAGCTAAGCCGGCCGCCCGTACAGCAGGAAAATCTAACGAGCCCTCTTCTATCCGGGTGTCGATCGATAAAGTCGATAGTCTGATCAATATGGTTGGCGAATTAGTAATTACGCAATCCATGCTTGGCCAGCTTGGGCAGGACTTTGATATGAGTCGTCTTGCCCGCTTGCAGGAAGGACTGACACAGTTAGAACAGAATACCCGCGAGCTGCAGGAAAGCGTGATGAAAATCCGCATGATGCCGATCAGCTTTGCCTTCAGTCGCTTTCCTCGTCTTGTCCGGGATCTGGGAGGACAGCTGGGCAAACAGGTAAATCTGGTCATGCTGGGTGAAAATACCGAGCTGGATAAAACCGTGATGGAGAAAATCGGTGATCCGTTAGTGCACCTGGTGCGTAATTCTCTGGATCATGGGCTGGAAACAACGGAACAGCGTCTGGCTGCAGGTAAGCCGGGAGAGGGTACCATCACCCTGAATGCCTATCATCAGGGCGGCAATATCGTGATCGAAGTTAAAGATGATGGTGCCGGCCTCAATGAAGAACGGATTCTGAATAAAGCCAGACAAAAGGGCCTGGTGCCTGAAACTCAGGAACTCAGCAGCGAAGAAATTCACCAGCTGATTTTTCTTCCCGGATTTTCCACCGCCGATGTGGTCAGTGATATTTCCGGCCGCGGTGTAGGGATGGATGTTGTCCGCCGTAATATTGCCGAACTTAATGGCAGCATCGAAGTTAAATCCAAACGCGGCAAAGGTTCTACTTTTATCATCCGTCTGCCACTGACGCTGGCTATTCTCGATGGACAGTTGGTTAAGGTTAAGGACGAAACCTATATTTTTCCGCTGGTTTCTATTGTCGAATCTATTCAGCTGCAGAAACGCTCACTGAATCATGTAACGGGAAGCCAGTACGTTATGAAATTGCGGGACGAGTACATTCCTATTGTCCGTCTTGACGAGCTGTTTAACCTGCGTGCAAGTGATGATGAATTTGAAAATCCAATGCTGGTCGTGGTTGAAGGCGATAATGAAAAAGTCGGCATCGTTGTTGACGATCTTCTTGGCCAGCAGCAGGTCGTAATTAAAAGTCTGGAACAGAACTATAAACGTGTTACCGGAATATCGGGCGCAACTATTCTTGGTGATGGAACCGTTGCACTCATTATTGATGTTTCAGATGTTGGTAAAAATCTGGACAAATCTGCAAAAGGCCAGTCCCGATCAGATCAGGCTGCATAGGAAATCTTATGGATGCTCTAGCAATTGAAGAAAAAAAAGAACCGGGTAGTTCAGATGATCAGCAATATCTGACATTTATGATGTCTGATGAAGAATATGGGGTCGATATTCTTGCTGTACAGGAAATCCGTGGCTGGGAAGAGTCGACTTTGATACCCAATGCTCCTGATTATATCCGGGGAGTGATTAATCTTCGCGGTACTATTGTTCCCATTATGGATTTACGTATCCGCTTTGGCCTTAAGCGTGTGGAATACAGCCCTGTTACCGTTGTTATTATTCTTAAAGTAGAGCGTGAAAATGGTGAGCGGGTTATGGGGATTGTAGTTGATGCAGTCTCTGATGTTTATACCATTGCCGATGCATCCACACGGAAACCGCCGGAACTTACCGAAGATAAAAACTCCGGATTTATTAAGGGGTTGGTTAATGTTAACGAAAAAATGGTCATTCTTCTTGATGTGGATGATCTTCTGAATATTTCTGAAGATAAATATCATTCAGGTTTTACAGATAATCAGAGCCTGTTTAATTAATATCAACAGGCCACCAATAATAATTCTTCATTGTCAGGCTTGAGTCCGGGCAGTGCAGAAAAGGAGAGTGAGATGAGTATTTTGAATAATATCTTTAGTTCCGGAAGCTCCGCAAGAGCGCGTGAAATGGAATCAACACTAAAGGCGCTCGATTCCAGTATGGCAAGAATCGAGTTTTCTATGGATGGTGTTATTCTTAATGCTAACAGTAACTTTCTTGATTTGCTCGGATACCGGCTGGATGAAGTTGTTGGCAAACATCACCGGATATTTGTCACTCCGGAGTATCGTGAAAGTGATGAATACCGTGACTTCTGGACTATTTTGAATCAGGGAAAGTTTCACCAGGAAGACTACCTGAGAATCAGGAAAGATGGCAGTGAAGTCTGGATTCAGGCCACTTATAACCCGGTTATGGACGATAGTGGCAAACCATTTAAAGTCGTTAAGTATGCCACTGATATAACCGAGCGTGTTAAGAAAGACCGGGAAAATAAAGTTAATGCAAACATGGCCGGTGCACTGGGGATATGCCAGGCAAATGTTATGTTGGCCGATAACGATATGAAAATAACGTACATTAATCAAAGCCTGAGAGAGATGCTTGAAGAAAGGGAGGAAGAAATCAGAAAGGAACTTCCCGATTTTAATATGAGTTCTCTGGTCGGGACTAATGTTGATGTCTTTCACAAGAAACCGGGTCATCAGCGTAAGATGATTGCTGCTCTGAATGAGCCTTATAAAACCAACATCAAAGTTTCTGATCTTACGTTTTCATTAACTGCAACTCCCTGGCTGGACGTTTCCGGAAAGCGGATTGGTACAGTTGTCGAATGGTTTGATAAAACTAACGAACTGGCTCATGAAAAACGAGAACGTGATATCAGCAATGCTAATGCCAGGGTTAAGCAGGCTCTTGATGTCGTCACTACCAATGCCATGATTGCAGATAATGACCTTCGTATCGTGTATATGAACCAGGCCGTGAAGGACATGATGAAACACGCGGAGGCAGACCTTCGCCGGGATATTCCCGGCTTTGATGCCAGCCGTCTGGAAGGACAGAATATTGATGTATTCCACAAACGGCCAGAGCACCAGCGCACTATGCTGGCTGCCTTACAGAATACGTATAAAACCCAGATCACTGTTGGTGGCCGCACTTTTGGCCTCATCGCTAACCCCATTTTCAATGATGAAAAAGAACGCATCGGCACCATTGTCGAATGGAAAGACCGTACTGATGAGGTATCAGCGGAACAGGAAATTGATCGTATTGTAGAAGCTGCAGCTTCCGGTGATCTGTCCCGGCGTATTGATCTGAGCGGCAAAGAAGGGTTCTTCCTGAATCTTGGTCAGGGGCTGAATCGTCTGCTGACCATCGCCGATAGTGTTATCAGCGATACAATCCGTGTATTTGATGCACTTGCGCACGGTAATTTGACGCGAAAAATTGACGATGATTATCAGGGCGCATTCGATAAGCTCAAACAGGATGCTAACGCCACGGTTGATCGTCTGACCGATATTATTACGCGTATCCGTGAAGCGGCATCAACGGTCTCAACCGGTGCCAGTGAAATCGCTCAGGGGAATGCCGATCTGAGTAAGCGGACAGAATCGCAGGCATCCAGCCTGGAAGAAACCGCTTCCAGCATGGAAGAGATGACCAGTGCGGTAAAACAAACCAGCGAAAATTCAGTGCATGCCAATGAGCTGGCCAGTTCTGCGAAACAAAAAGCTCAGGTGGGAGGCGACGTTGTCAGCAAGGCCGTGGTTGCAATGGACGAAATTAATGCAGCCAGTAAGAAGATTGCAGACATTATCAGTGTGATTGATGAAATTGCCTTCCAGACTAATCTGCTTGCCTTGAATGCTGCCGTTGAGGCCGCCCGGGCCGGAGAGCAGGGCCGGGGGTTTGCTGTTGTTGCAGGCGAAGTCCGTAATCTGGCTCAGCGCTCAGCCGGAGCTGCCAGAGAGATTAAGGATCTGATCCGTGACAGCGTTGATAAAGTTGATGCAGGTACATCGCTGGTTAACGAATCAGGGAAAACACTGAATGAAATTATCCAGGCTGTGGATCGGGTGTCGGTGATGATTCAGGAAATCAGCACGGCAGCCAGAGAGCAATCGTCCGGTATTGAACAGGTTAACAGTGCTGTTGCACAAATGGACGAAATGACTCAGCAGAATGCTGCATTGGTTGAAGAAGCCTCTGCAGCAGGGGAAGCAATGGCCGAGCAGGCTCAGTCGATGCTGCAGATGATGGAGTTTTTCAGTATCGATGGTCATCAGCGCCAGTCAGCGCCTGTGCTTTCCTCTGTTCCTGCAGCTAAGCCTGCCGCAAAAAGCAGTGGGCACAGCCACGGGCAGAAAAGTACCGGCTTATCGGTGAAGGATGATGACGATGAATGGGCAGAGTTCTGATTTCTACCGATATGACAACTCCAACGGTATCGGCCGATAAAGATAGTGAAGTCCGCGAATTTTTGATGACGGATGAAGATTTTGCACAGATTGCTCATCTGGCAGGAGATCTGACCGGCATCGTTTTGGGGAATCATAAGCGGAATATGGTTTACAGCCGTATCGCCCGTCGTGTCCGGGCGCATGGTTACTCGACCTTCCGTCAGTATCTGGACTATCTTGAAAATAATCTGGAGGCAGAATCCACAGAGTTTATTAATTCACTGACAACCAATCTGACTTCGTTTTTCCGTGAAGGACATCACTTCAGTTTTTTAAAGGATACGCTCTTCCCGCAACTGAGGTTTGCCAATAAAGACCGCAAGCGCCTACGTATATGGTCGGCGGGTTGCTCTATTGGTCAGGAAGCATATTCGATTGCGATTACTCTGCGTCAGGTCGGTTTTCCATCCGATTGGGATGTGAAAATCCTGGCTACGGATCTGGACTCCAGTGTTCTGGATACCGGACGGGCCGGAATTTATCCGACCTCTCATGTTGAGGGGCTGGAACCGTCAGTAGTGAAGCGTTTCTTTTTGCGCAGCCGTGATGAACGTTCTGTTCAGGTGAAGGATGAACTCCGGGATCTTGTCTATTTTAAACGTCTTAATCTGTTAGAAAGCTGGCCTTTAAAAGGTCCGTTCGATGTGATTTTCTGCCGTAATGTTGTGATCTACTTTAACAAGGATACACAGCGGATTCTGTTTGACCGGTACGCCGACCTTCTGCCTGTCGGAGGACATCTTATGATCGGGCATTCAGAAAACATATCCGGAATAACGGATCGGTTTGAATCGTTGGGAAATACCATATACAGGAAGGTTAAATGAGCATTATCCAGCCTGGACGTCCTGTACAGCCCCCTCCCAGCTCAGGTTTTGAACACGTTAACCGCTACTGGGATAATGTTCATCAGACCTGGGCTGCAAAAATTTTGCCGGGAGAATTTTATGTCTCCACGCATGGGGAAATGATCGTCACCGTACTTGGCTCCTGCATTGCAGCCTGCATTCGTGATCGTGTCCGCGGTATTGGTGGTATGAACCACTTCATGTTGCCGGAGCAGGGCGAACATTCATCCGATGTCTGGGGTAGCAACCCCTCGACCCATGCCTCACGTTATGGCAACTGGGCAATGGAATATTTGATTAACGAAATTCTGAAACGCGGGGGGCGGCGTGAAAATCTGGAAGTAAAACTGTTTGGTGGCGGGCAGATGATTGCATCGATGAGTGACATTGGGCAGCGTAATATATTGTTTGCTTACAGTTATCTCGCCAATGAAAAAATCACCGTGGCAGCCGCGGATGTCGGTGATGTATTCGCCCGTAAGGTGCTTTATTTCCCCGATACCGGTTCAGTGAAAGTTCGCCGCATTAAACAGTTGCAGAACGATACATTGATTGCTCGTGAAGAGGCGTATCAAAAAGCGGTATCTCAACCAGCAGTATCTGATGCTGGTTCTATTGATCTGTTCTGAGAGGAATTATGAGCGCTAAGATCAGATTGTTAATCATTGATGATTCTGTACTCATCAGAAAAATGCTTAAGGAGGTGTTTGACTCTACCGCTGACATTGAAGTAATCGGTATGGCAGCAGACCCTTTTATTGCCCGGGACAAAATTAAGCAGCTGAATCCGGATGTACTGACACTGGATGTTGAAATGCCACGCATGAATGGCCTGCAGTTCCTGAATAATCTGATGCGGCTGCGGCCAATGCCGGTTGTCATGGTGTCAACGCTGACAGAGGCTGGAGCACCGGCTACATTGGATGCTTTGGAAATGGGAGCGGTTGATTACATCGCCAAACCTCAGGCTCAGAATGAACAAAGTTTTCTGGCGTTTGCTGCCGCGCTGACAGAAAAGGTACGGATGGCCGCTAATGCCAGAGTGCAGCCTCTGAAAAGCACGAAAATGTTGCGGCCTTTACCGGTAGTCGAGGCCTCGGTCAGTTACCGCCGCTGGATTGCTATTGGCTCCTCGACCGGTGGGACAGAAGCAATAAGAGAAGTTCTGAGCCGCTTGCCGGCTCATTGTCCGCCCATTGTGATCACCCAGCACATACCTGCAGTATTCAGTGCTTCACTGGCGATGCGTCTTGATCGTACTCTGGCAATTGAAGTTCGTGAGGCTTGTAACGGTCTTGAGGTCCGACCTGGCCGCGCAATTATTGCCCATGGAGACTATCACCTGCGTTTCCGCCGCGAAGGCCAGAGCTATTATTGTGTGCTGGATGACGGAGAAAAAGTAAACCGGCACCGGCCGTCGGTTGAAGTGATGTTTGATGATCTGGCAGAAAAGCTGGACAGCAAGCATCTGGTTGCAGTGATGTTGACCGGTATGGGCGCGGATGGCGCCAGAGCTATGCAACGATTACATGATGCGGGTGCTTATACGCTGGCTCAGGATGAGGCCAGCAGTGTCGTTTGGGGAATGCCGAAAGCAGCAGTTGATCTTGGAGCGGTTGATAAAATAGCTCCTTTGGGACGGATTGCTGAGCTGATGCTGGAAGCTGCTGTGTGATAGATTGCGGGCAGATGGCAACAATGACAAAAGACATCTTTGTGCTAAACCTATTGAAGGACTGACAGGATAACGACAGAATCAGAAAGTCCTGTAAATTGTGGTTAAGTAAGGTTTGCAGACACTCAGAGAAAACTCTCTTGGTGCACGACCAAAAACGGAATCGTCCCGTTTGGTTGAAGGAATAATTATTATCCGGTGGAGAAGAACAGATGACTGTACAAGCATCTCTCGCAGGGAATGGGCGGGAACTGACGATTAAAGTAGATGGGCGGTTTGATTTCAGTGCGCATCAGGAATTCCGCGATGCCTATGAAAGCATGGCTGCAGATGTTCAGAGCTACGTTGTGGATCTGGGTGGAACCTCTTACCTTGATAGTTCGGCATTGGGAATGTTGCTGCTGCTGAGAGATCACGCCGGTGGCGATGGGGCCGATGTCCGGATTGTTAACTGTAATCAGGATGTCCGGAAAATACTGACCATTTCTAACTTCGAACAGTTGTTCAAGATACAGTAAGCCAATACTGCATGGATGCCATTAAAGTTCTGATTGCGGATGATAATCAGATTGACCGGATGGTGCTGTCACGCATAGTGCGCAATCAGGGCTATCAGGTACTGGAAGCTGAGAATGGTGTAGAGGCCGTTCGTGCTTTCGACCTGCACCGTCCGGATATTATCCTGATGGATGTTATGATGCCGGTGATGGATGGTCGTGAGGCCGCCCGCCGTATCAAAGCTGATGCCGGAGAGGATTTTGTTCCGGTTATCTTTCTGACCTCTCTTACTGATGCGCAAAGCCTTGCAGACTGTCTGGAGTCGGGTGGCGATGACTTTCTCAGTAAGCCTTACAATCACATTATTCTGCAGGCAAAAATAAGCTCATTTTATCGTATGCGTGAGATGCACCGAACCGTGCAGCATCAGCGTGATACGATTGCCAGTAATAATGAACACCTCCTGCATGAACAGCATGTGGCCAAAGCCGTGTTTGATAACGTGGCTCATGCCGGCTGCCTTTCGGCACCTAATATCCGCTATATGTTGTCCCCACTGGCCGTCTTTAATGGCGACGTGTTACTGGCCGCGCGCAAACCTGCGGGAGGCATGCACGTTTTGCTCGGGGACTTTACCGGGCATGGTCTGCCCGCTGCGATTGGTGCTATGCCACTGGCAGAAATATTTTATGGTATGACGGCCAAGGGCTTTGCTCTGCGCGATATTCTGCGGGAAATTAATCTCAAGCTGAAAGGCATTCTTCCTGTTGGTTTTTTCTGCTGTGCTGTCGTTGTTGATCTGAATTTTGACCGTAAATCGGCAAGTGTCTGGATGGGCGGCGTACCGGATTGCTATATGCTGCGCCAGGATGGTGCCAGGGTTGAAAGCCTGAAGTCGACACATCTGCCACTTGGCGTGCTCAATAACGAACAGTTCAGCGATACCCTGACGGAATATCCTATGAGTGATGGCGACCGTCTGTTTTTGTGGTCCGATGGCATCGTAGAAGCCCGTAATCCGGCAGGCGAGATGTTTGGCGAAGAGCGTCTGCAGAATGTCTTCAGCAAGGCCTCAGATCCGCATCACGTATTTGATGATATTCAGCATGCGTTAGCGGAGTTTGTTGCTGACAGTGCCCGTGATGATGACACCACGCTGCTTGAGCTGCGGATGATTGCTGAGCATGAGCTGGAAGATATTGCTCTGCAACTGGCGTCCGGGCCGTTATCCGGTCCGGTAGACTGGGAGATGTCTTATTATCTTGGGCATGAAACCCTGAGAAACTTTAATCCGTTGCCGCTGATGATTCATATCATGATGGAAGTACCCGGATTACGGGTAATGGGCGGGCAGCTGTATACCGTGATGGCAGAACTGTTTTCCAATGCTTTCGAACATGGCGTACTGGGGCTTAAATCTGAGCTGAAACGCTCATCGGATGGCTTTATGCAGTACTATCAGGAACGCGAAACCCGGCTTGCAGGGCTGAATGAAGGCTATGTCATTATCAGCATGAAACACCAGGGAGACGGACGCAGCGGACGATTAGTCCTGACGGTTGAAGATAGTGGCCCGGGGTTTGATTTCGCCCCTGTTTTTGATGAGCCAAAAGATCCGGCTTCTGCCCAATATTGCGGTCGGGGAATTCCTCTGGTTGATCAAATCTGTGAATCGCTGGAATATAAGGGCAGAGGCAATGTCGTCGAAGCGGTGATACGATGGCCGCAAATATTGGATGGGAGACTATGATGTCACTGGCAGAGCACTTTGACCCCGAGTCACTGGATATGCTCCGGGAAGTTATGGACGATGAATTTTCAGATCTGATGCAGGTCTACATCGACGACTCCCGGCAACGTCTGCCATTGCTGGCACAGGCGCTGCAGCAGCAGGATGCGCAGCAGCTGCGTGAGCTGGCGCACAGCTTTAAAGGTGCCAGCAGTAATATCAGTGCTAATGTTCTGGCGCAATTATGTTATCAGCTGGAAACGGCAGCCCGGGAGGATAAGCTTGCCGGAGCCGATTTGCTGATTGCGCAGATTGAAGCTGAGTATTACGCCGTAGAAACTTTGCTGCAGGACATGCTGTAGGTTACTGGCTACAGGCCTGTTGTGGCCGCTGTGCCAATTATGTCTGATGTACAGCGCTCTTCCCTAACAACCATTCCTTTTTCTTTCCTCTTTTCGGCAATTTGGCCCGTGCTTTGCCTATAGCTACAGGTAAAGCCTTCTGCAGGCCTGAGTAACGGAGATTGGAATGAACGCGACGGGATCAACCTCCAACGCAACAAGTATTCTGCTGTCGCTGGGTATGACCGGCGACAGCGGGCTGTCTGGCCTCGGCGGAGAGGCCGGGGATCAGGGTTTTTCATCCTTACTGTCACAACTAATGCCGGGCGCAGGCGAGAACGCTTTGCCGCTCCCCTCGGCTGATGGCGCACAGACCTTGCCGCCGGAGCAACAAACCTTGCCGCTTATGCTGTCGTCAGCTGCTGTAGACGGTGGCGCAGATGTTAATGATCTGCTGGGACAAATCGGTCTGGGTCTGGAAATGGCTGCTCATACAGATGCCGTCAGGGCTGATGCAGTACCTGCAGCTCAGGTGCTGGCTGGCAGTCTGAAAGCACTATCTGTAACGGACAGTCACCCGGAGGACGATTCTGAAACACCGGATGCCGATGCATCGGCAGCCGCGATGCTGCTGGCGACAAGTGTACCTGTCAGTGATCCGGAAGCCGGAGCGATGAAGCCTGTGCCACAGAGTGAGGGGGCATCGCAGCCGGGCGCTGTCGCCAGCATGATGGCGCCTGGTCAGACGCAGAAAACAGATCATGCCAGAAAGCCGGCAAGTGAGCCGTTGTCTGGCATCGCTGTAGCGACAACTGTCGATGACACCGCCACGGTCGCGGATGAAGGCGCTGGATTCTTACTGCCGGGCGAAGACCGGCCAGCTGCGCAAAGCCTGCAGGGACAGGGGCTAAGCCTGCAGGGGCAGCAAGGGACGGTTCAGCCATCACCGAACAGCGGGAGCACCCTTATTCCGCCAGCCAGTGCTGCGGCAATGACTGCTGCAAGTACGGAAGATAACAGCAGCGCCAGTAGTTTTGTCAGTGAAAGTGGAGATACGCTGACGGATACCGAGCTGCAGGCGCAGCGGCTGCACAGTAGCCGTGAGAAGCTTGAGTTTGGCCAGGATCGTCGCGAGTGGGGTGGTGCACTGGGTGCCCGCATTATGACCATGGTGGCCGAAGATGTGCAGAAAGCCAGAATCCAGCTTGATCCACCGGAGCTGGGCAGTCTGGAAATTAAACTGCATGTCAGTCAGGATCAGGCCAGTGTGCAGGTTCAGGCGCAGCATGCTCATGTCAGAGAGGTTCTGGAAGCGAATGCTCACCGGTTGCGCGATGCTCTGGCAGCCCAGGGGATTACGCTGAATGGCTTTGATGTCAGTGAGCGTGGTCAGGGAAATGAGGGTTCTGGTCAGTCCGGCGATGGACAGGGAGCACAGGGCGGTGATGACTGGCTTGCTGAAGACGGTGTTGTGGATGATAAGCCACAGCCACAGGTAAGCAGCAATAATCTTCTGGATACATTTGCCTGATCTTTCCCCGCCGGTGGCTATCGATGCCCTGGTGGCCCTAAGGCGTGTTTAATCAGTTTTTATACACACTGATAAACACGCCGCTTATTGGCTCAGAATTTTTCAGGCAAGGCGCTGAGTGTGTAAACAGTTCAGCGTATTACCCGTGCTGAGCACAATCCTCTTCTATATCGCCGTAATTCCGGCACCTGCGGCAGAACCTTCTAGACTTACAGCAGCTTTCACGGGTTATTGGTCGTGATGCGATGGATTTTTGACGGAAATCTATGGCACAGCTATTGCTAAATTGACATTTACTGGGGAGATTTTCCGACATGGCAGCAGAACAAGATCTGAAACTAGATGGTGGCAATACCGCAGCAGAAGCACCTGCCGGGGGCAGTAAAAAGAAGCTGATTCTGATTATTGCCGCTGCCGTCCTGTTGATTGCAGTGGCGGTTGGGGTGACGCTTTTTCTGGTCGGCGGCGATGACAGCAGTACAGATGAAAACAGTGCTGACACGGAAGAAACCGTTGCTGAAGAGCCATTGCTACCGGCTCAGTATGTGATTCTGAAGCCAGAGTTTGTGGTGAGTTTTCAGGTCGGCTCACGTCAGCGCTACCTGCAGGTCAGTATTGATGTTATGACCCGTAAACCAGCAGTTGTTGATGCGCTGAATTTGCATGAACCGATGATACGTAACGATATTATCCGGGTCATCGGCGAACAGAATTTTGACCGGTTACGGACGGCGGAAGGGCGGGTCGAACTGCAGGAGTTATTGCTGCAGCAGGTTCGTCAGATCGTACAGCGAGAATCGGGTATAGAGGGCGTAGAAGCTCTTTTATTTACCAATTTTGTAATGCAGTAAGGAACACAGAGCGTGCAAGATTTACTGTCGCAAGATGAAATTGATGCGTTATTGCACGGTGTCGACGAAGGCGATATTGAGCCGGAAGATGACATTGATGCTGCAGGGGTCAAAGCCTACGACCTGACCAGCAACGACCGTATTGTGCGCGGTCGTATGCCAACGCTGGAAATGATCAACGAACGCTTTGCACGCTATACCCGCATCAGCATGTTTAACTTTTTACGCCGCAGTGCTGATGTTGCATCCGGCGGTGTTCAGATTATGAAATTTGGTGAGTACGTACACACCCTGTACGTACCAACCAGTCTTAATCTGGTAAAAATGCGGCCGTTACGTGGTACCGCATTATTTATTATGGATGCCAAGCTGGTATTTAAACTGGTTGATAACTTTTTTGGCGGTGATGGCCGTCACGCCAAAATTGAAGGACGCGAATTTACACCAACGGAAGTGCGTGTGGTACAGCTGGTTCTGAGCCAGATGTTCAGTGATATGATCGAGGCCTGGGGGCCGGTCATGAAACTGGAATTTGAATATGTCGGCTCCGAAGTAAACCCGGCAATGGCTAATATTGTCAGCCCGAGTGAAGTGGTCGTGGTCAGCACATTTCATATTGAACTGGACGGCGGCGGCGGCGATCTGCACCTGACCATTCCTTATTCCATGATCGAGCCCATCCGCGAAGTGCTGGATGCCGGTGTGCAGAGTGATGTGGACGACGTCGATGAGCGCTGGCTGCAGTCATTACGTGAAGATATTCTGGATGCCCGTGTTCCGATACATGGCACGCTGGTAGACCGCTATATCACACTGCGCGAGGTTGCAGCACTGAAAGCCGGTGATGTTATTCCCGTGGACTTACCAGAAGAATTTATTTTGCAAGCCAATGGCGTACCGATTTTCCGCGGGAAAATGGGTATTTCAGATGAAAATTTAGCGGTCAAAATTATTGATCAGCTGAAAAGCAGACGGCGCTGACAGGAGAGTAATATGAGTGATGACAACGAAAAAGACCTGCCAGAAGAAGAGTCTTCTGAACTTGATGCTGATGCTCTGGCGAATGAAGTCGCGGCCGGTGTTTCCGATGCGGGTGATGATGAAGAAGCACTCGCGGATGAATGGGCGGCAGCGATGGAAGAGGCTGGTGAACTGGATGGGGATGACGGCGCTGATGCCGCTTCCGATATTCGCCAGGTTGAGCTGGATGAACTGCACGATGACAGCAAACCCGGCGATAACAACGGCATTGGCCCTGAACTGGATGTCATTCTGGATATTCCGGTCCGTATTTCAATGGAAGTTGGCGCAACACAGATTCCGATCCGTAATTTATTGCAGCTGAATCAGGGCTCAGTGGTAGAGCTTGACCGTCTGGCGGGGGAGCCTCTGGATGTTATGGTCAACGGCACATTGATCGCTCACGGTGAAGTGGTAATGGTGAACGATAAGTTTGGTATTCGTCTGACCGATGTGGTGAGCCAAAGTGAACGTATTCAGCGCCTGCGTTAAAGCGGGCTTAATGACCCCGGTATTTCTGAGTACAGCGCTTGCGGTTGCTGAACCGGCTTTGCCGGCAGCTCCCGATCCGTTATCGTCAGTTGGTAAGGTCGTCATTTTTTTGCTGCTTATTGTGGGCTTGATTCTGCTTTTGGCCTGGCTGGTCAATAAGACTCAGGGGCAGCGGCTTGGGGGAGGCAATGCAAAACTGAAAATGGTTGCCGTTCTGCCGTTGGGAATGAAAGAAAAGATTGCGGTTGTTCAGGTCGGTAATAAGCAACTGTTGGTGGGGATTACACCGCAACAAATAACCACCCTGGCGGAACTGGATGAGCCATTGACGCTGGATGAGGGCGCTGGCTCTGTCAGTTTTCAGGATCTGCTGAAAAAAGCGATACGCTCATGAAAATAACAGCACTGATCAGAATCCTGTTGGGCAGCAGCCTGCTGATGTTTCCGTTGCTGAGTATGGCGGCTGATCCGCAACCATCTTATCTGGGCATTCCGGCGGTTGTGTATAAATCGACGGATAGTGGTGGCGAATATACGGTCACCATTCAGATTCTGGCGATTATGACCATGCTGTCGGTGTTGCCGTCTCTGCTGATTATGATGACGTCATTCACCCGTATTATCGTCGTAATGGCTATTCTCCGGCAGGCCATTGGTTTGCAGCAAACACCGTCAAATCAGGTGTTGTTAGGGCTGTCTTTGTTTCTGACTATTTTTATTATGATGCCTATCTTCCGGACGATTAATGCGGAAGCCGTACAGCCCTATCTGGCCGAAACGATTACACCACTGGAAGCTGCAGAGCGGGCAATTAAACCATTGCATGAATTTATGCTGATGCAAACCCGGGAAAATGATCTGCAGATGTTTATACGAATCAGTGGTCGCGATGATATTGCCAGTCCGGAAGAAACACCGATCCATATTTTAATTCCTGCATTTATTACCAGTGAGCTGAAAACGGCTTTCCAGATCGGTTTTCTGATATTTATACCCTTTCTTATTATCGATCTGGTGGTGGCCAGTATTTTGATGGCGATGGGTATGATGATGCTGTCACCCATTATTATCTCTCTGCCATTTAAGATAATGTTGTTTGTACTCATTGATGGCTGGGTCCTGATTATGGGCACCATGGCCAACAGTTTCGGAACGGTTTAGGAGGCGCTATGACACCATCAGAGATTGGGGATTTGTTTACCCATGCGCTTTATCTGGTTCTGGCGATTGTTGTTGCAATCATTGTTCCGAGTCTGATTGTTGGTCTGATCGTCAGTACCTTTCAGGCCGCTACCCAGATCAACGAACAAACCCTGAGCTTCCTGCCGCGCTTGGTCGTTACGCTGCTGGCTATTATTGCTTTTGGTCCCTGGGCGGTGAATGCTGTACTGGATTTCACCAAAGAAATTTACACCAATATTCCCTTTATTATCGGATAACCTGTGCTGGAACTGGATGCGCTGGATGTCAGTCACTGGATAAGCCGTTATGTTTATCCGTTCGCGCGGATTTCCGGACTGTTAATGGTTATGCCGCTGATTGGTACGCGTATGGTATCGCAGCGCGTACGTCTGATTCTGGCGATTACCATCACGCTGGTGGTTGTTCCTGTACTGCCTCCTTTTATCAAAGTAGATGCGCTGTCACTTGCTTCGCTGATTATTATTCTGCAGCAGCTGCTGATCGGGATTCTTCTCGGTTTTGTCGTCGAATTACTGACGCAGGTTTTTGTTATCGCCGGACAACTGATTGCGATGCAGACCGGTCTGGGGATTGCGACGACGGTCGATCCGTCGCAGGGTGCCTCGGTGGTTGTTATCAGCCAATGGCTGTTATTTATGATCAGTCTGGTGTTTCTGTCACTGAACGGGCATCTGGTGCTTATCGAAATCCTGATCGACAGTTTTTATACCATGCCGATAGGCTTTGATGGTTGGACGCAGAAAGAACTGGGTTTGGTGGTAACCTGGAGCGGTTGGATGTTTGCGGCGGCGCTGGTCATTGCTTTGCCGGCAATGACAGCCCTGCTGATTGTTAACCTGGCATTTGGCGTTATGACCCGTGCAGCACCACAGCTGAATATTTTTGCATTGGGTTTTCCGGTCACCATGATTGTTGGTTTATTTATTTTATGGCTCAGCATGGGAGAGATGGCACAGAGTTTTCAAGGCTATATGGACACGCTGTTTGAATTCATCAAAAAATTGACGGAGATGTCCTGATATGGCGGAAGATTCCGGTCAGGAAAAAAGTGAAGAGCCCACGGCGCGAAGGTTAGACAAAGCCCGTGAGGAAGGTCAGGCTCCCCGTTCGAAAGAGCTGAATACCACCATGGTTTTGTTATTGGGCGCTCTGGGTTTGTTGGCTTTTGGCCCCTGGATGGCCGAGCATATTAACCATATTGCCCGCTTCAGTTTTTCTCTCGAACGTGAAGCCGCCTTTGACCAGAGCATTATGTACGCCCATCTTGGCGCGTCATTATGGCAGGCGACACTGGCGCTGACCCCCTGGCTGATACTGGTTCTTCTGGCGGCCTTATTTGGACCGCTCGGTGTTGGCGGCTGGATTTTTTCCACTAAAGCACTGGCCCCCAAGCTTGATCGCCTTAACCCGTTAAGTGGTCTTAAGCGCATGTTCTCTATGAATTCATTGGTCGAGCTGGTGAAATCCTGGGCCAAAGTTCTGGTGGTCGGGCTTATGGCCTGGCTGGTGCTGTCGGCCTATTTTGAAGATGCAATGCTGTTGCAGCATAAAGAAGCTGAGCCGGCGGTGAGTGGCGCCGTTCATATTATTATCTGGAGTGTTATTTTTCTTTGCCTCTCTACCGTGGTTATCGCCATCGCCGACGTTCCCTGGCAGATATACAGTCATACCAAAAAACTGCGTATGACAATGCAGGAAATTAAAGACGAATATAAAGAGAGCGAAGGTCGTCCCGAAGTGAAAGGGCGTATCAGACAGTTGCAACGGGAAGCATCGCAGCGCCGTATGATGGCGGACGTACCGACAGCTGATGTGGTGATTACCAACCCGACACATTTCGCTGTCGCTTTAAAATACGAATCAGACATGATGCGTGCCCCGACCTTAGTAGCTAAAGGCTCTGATCAGGTGGCGATGAAAATCCGTGAAATCGCCAAAGAAAATAACGTGCCGCAGATGCAGGCACCGCCACTGGCACGGGCGCTCTATACCCACGGTAAAATCGGTGAAGAAATTCCCGAGGGTCTGTATGTAGCGGTAGCTCAGGTGCTGGCGTACATTTATCAGATGGATCTGTATATCAAAGGGCGTGGGCCCAGACCCGAACGTAAACCGGATATGCCGATTCCGCGCGACCTCAGGGTTGACCCTGAGCCACAATAATTCCTTTAAAAGCCGGCAATGCCGGCTTTTTTTATCGCTATTTTCCTGCCTTTGGAAAAATAGGAAAGGTTTTTGCAATACCCTCTGCCAATGATGTTTTTCTGACGGATGTGGTCATGGCAGTAGCCTCAAAAAATCAGGTAATGGGTCAGCTTAAGGGCGGTATGTCGCTGCTGGCTCAGGGGAATTTAAGCATTCCCGTGATGCTGCTGGTGCTGCTGGGCATGATGACGCTGCCGCTGCCGCCGTTCCTGCTGGATACCTTTTTTACATTCAATATTGCTTTATCCATCGTTGTGCTGCTGGTGAGTGTCTACGCCCGCCGGCCGCTGGATTTTGCTATTTTCCCGACCATTCTGCTGGTCGCGACATTACTGCGTCTTGCGCTGAACGTGGCGTCGACACGGGTGGTCTTGCTGTACGGCCATGAAGGTGGCGATTCTGCGGGTAAGGTGATCGAGGCTTTTGGTGAAGTGCTGATCGGCGGTAATTATGCCGTGGGTCTGGTGGTTTTTATGATTCTGATGATCATCAACTTTGTGGTGGTCACCAAAGGTGCCGGCCGGGTATCGGAAGTCAGCGCCCGCTTTACCCTGGATGCGATGCCCGGTAAACAGATGGCGATTGATGCTGATCTGAATGCCGGTCTGATCGATGCGGATCAGGCGAAGATCCGTCGTGCGGATGTTGCTGCAGAAGCAGACTTTTATGGTTCGATGGATGGTGCCAGCAAATTCGTAAAAGGTGATGCGGTCGCCGGTATCCTGATTCTGATCATTAACGTTGTCGGTGGTTTTGGCATCGGTATGGCTCAGCATGGCCTGAGCTTCAGTGACGCTGTGTCCGCTTATACTCTGCTGGCGATAGGTGACGGTCTGGTTGCTCAGATTCCGTCGCTGCTGCTGTCAACGGCAACTGCCATTATGGTGACCCGTAATGGTGGTGACGAAGATATGGGGCAGCAGATCTTCGGCCAGATGTTCGCGTCTTCGCGCGCTCTGGCGGTTGCTGCCGGACTGATGTTTATGATGGGTATCGTGCCTGGTATGCCGCATGGCGTATTTCTTGGCGCCGCCCTGATTGCCGCCAGCGTTGCTTACTTTATTCACTGGCGCAAAGACGGCGGTAAGCTCGGAGATGCGATCGCCCAGCGTATCGGCGCTCAGCCGAAGGCGGCAGAAGCGCTGCCAGCGGGCAGTGGTAACGCATTGGCAGCGCCAAAAGAAAAAGCCGAAGCCGCAATCAAGCAAATGGAAGTCAAAGAACTTGGCTGGGATGACGTCGAGCCGGTTGACCGTGTCGGTCTGGAAGTAGGCTACCGCCTGATTCCTCTGGTTGATAAAAATCAGGGCGGCCAGCTGCTGAACCGGATTAAAGGCGTTCGCCGCAAACTGTCGCAGGAAATGGGCTTCCTGATGCCTTCTGTACATATCCGCGACAACCTCGATCTGCTGCCCAATCAATACCGTATCACTCTGATGGGCGTCACTCTGGCGGAAGCCGAAATCTATCCGGAGCGTGAAATGGCGATTAATCCGGGCCAGGTGTTTGGCAAAATAGACGGTCTGGCCGCCAAAGATCCGGCCTTTGGGCTGGATGCTTTCTGGATTGATGCAACCCAGAAAGACCGGGCGCAGACCCTTGGTTACACCGTTGTGGATGCCAGCACAGTAGTCGCGACCCACCTGAATCAGAAATTACAGCGCCATGCGCATGAGTTGCTGGGTCATGAAGATGTTCAGCAGCTGGTTGATATGCTGGCCAAAGCATCACCGAAACTGGCCGAAGAGCTGGTACCTAATACTTTAAGTATCAGTCAGTTACTGGCGGTTCTGCAGAATCTTTTGCGTGAACATGTACCTATCCGCGATATGCGCTCTATTGCCGAGTCTTTGGCGAATAGTGGCAGTCAGAGTCAAGATACCGCCGCTATGACCGCTGCTGCACGCCTTGCCCTTAGCCGGATGATTGTCCAGAACATCTTTGGTAATGCGGATGAGCTGGTGGTTATGACGCTGGATCCGGGGCTGGAACAGTTGTTGCTTAAAACCCTTCAGCAAAGCGGACAACAGGCCGGACAGTATGGTCTGGTGCTGGAACCGGGAATGGCCGATACCCTGCAACGCTCTCTGGCCGAAGCAGTGCAGGCGCAGGAAATGGCAGGCAATCCGGCGGTGCTGCTGGTAACCAGCCAGCTGCGTGCGGCGATGGCCCAATTTGTACGCAACAGCATCGAGCAACTGCAGGTGCTGGCGTATCAGGAAGTTCCGGATAACAAGAGTATTACCATTGTCGCCAGTATTGGCGGCAAATAGGCCCTTACGAATCATGAGTGCTGACTATGAAAGTTAAACGCTTCACCGCAGCCAATATGCAGCTGGCACTGCGTCTGGTCTCCCAGGAGCTGGGAGCGGATGCGGTCATTCTGTCGAGCAAGAAAGTAGCGGACGGATTTGAAGTGGTCGCCGCTCTGGACTATCAGCCGGGCCATGAGCAGGAACGGGCGGAAATCGAACGCCAGCTGCGCCTGCAGCAGGAGCTGGAAGAGGCGAAAGCGGCATCCCGTGAACCACAGCCAGCGCTGAAAAAACGTGATGAGCGCTATGAAGAACGTATGGCGTTTGCCGGAAAGAGTGATCTTTCCAGCACAGAATCGCTGTCGGCGGTATTGAGTGGCCTGAAAAATGATGATTTCAGTCGCGCCGCCCCGGCAGGTTCGGGCAAAACCGGCCCGGATAACGGCCGCGACGCCACTGAAGACAGCATGTTGCGTCGCCGCGCGGATCAGGAAGGCGAGTGGTACAACAACGTTATTCAGCAAATGAGCGGAGAGTTACGTGAGCTGAAAGACTGGATGGTCAGCCATCAGGGCAGTGCCTGGGATACTCACCGGCCACTGACCTGGCAGCAGTCGCAATTGTGGCAGCGCTGTCAGGATGTCGGGCTGGAGGCGGCCTGGGCGGATCGTGTAGCCAGTCGCATCGATGGCGATGTACCGCTCGAAGACGCCTGGAAAAAAGCATTGAAGCTGATTGCTTCAGACTTGCCGGTAGCCCCGAATGGATTGCTTGATCGCGGTGGTATTTATGCACTGGTTGGCCCGACCGGGGCGGGAAAAACGACCACCATCGGCAAGCTGGCTGCACAGTTTGTGATCCGCCACGGAGCGGAATCGGTGGCTTTGATCACCCTCGATAATTACCGCGTAGCGGCACATGATCAGCTGCGGACCTTTGCCCGCATATTAGGGGTAACCCTGCATGTTGTGCCGGTGAATGGTGATCTGAACAAGGCGCTTGATGGTGTACGTGACAAAAAACTGGTGTTGGTTGATAGCGCCGGACTGGCAAGTCAGGATCCACATTTTGCTGCGCAATTGTCTATGCTTAAACAGGCCGGAGCGCGTCTGAAAAAGCTGCTGGTATTACCTCTGACCAGTCAGGGACGTTGCCTGCAGGAAAACTATGAACATTTTAAAGCGGCAGGTTTGGCGGGTTGTGTGTTTACCAAGCTGGATGAGTGTTTCAGCCTTGGGCCTGCCATGAGTGTCTCGGCGCTGACCCAGCTGCCGGTCACCCTGGTGACTGATGGACCGCACATCCCCGATGATGTGCATTATCCGGATGCTGAAAAACTGGTGAAACTGGCGGAGCAGATGGCGCGCATGGCGCGTACCCGCTGGCAGGCCGCCGAAGCCATGAGCTTCGCCACTCAGCATTCCAGTATTCAACACGGAGTATAACGACTAATGGCAAGGCATCCTGTGCAGGTCATCGCGGTCACCGGCGGTAAAGGTGGTGTCGGCAAGAGCAATGTCTCGGTCAATTTGGCTATCGCCCTGGCCGAAATGGGGCGCAGAGTAGTGGTTCTTGACGCGGATCTGGGGTTGGCAAATATCGATATTCTGCTGGGTATCAGCTCTAATAAAACCATTGAAAATGTTCTGGCGGGTGAATGTGATCTGCGTGACGTAATGGTTAAAGGGCCGGGCGGTATCCGCGTAGTGCCGGCATCTTCTGGTACGCAAAAATTATCGCAGCTGAACGCACTTGAACATGCCGGCCTGATTCAGGCCTTCAGTGATATCGGTGATGATATCGATGTGCTGATTATTGATACCGCGGCCGGAATTTCCGACAGTGTGATGAGTTTTGTCCGTGCCGCGCAGGAAGTGCTGATGGTGGTCACAGATGAGCCAACCTCAATCACTGACGCCTATGCGCAGATCAAACTTCTGAATCGTGACTATGGGCTGTTCCGTTTCCGCATTGTTGCCAACATGGTCCGCACACCACAGGAAGGAAATGCTTTATTTGCCAAACTTACCAAAGTGACAGATCGTTTCCTAGAAGTGGCTATGCAGTATGTTGGCGCCATACCTCAGGACGATGCGCTTAAGCGTGCCGTGCAGCGCCAGAAAGCGGTGATCGATGCCTACCCGCGCTCCAAAGCGGCGACAGCATTCCGTGCACTGGCTAAAAAAGTGGATTCATGGCCACTGCCTTCAACACCCCGGGGGCATCTGGAGTTTTTTGTAGATCGGTTGGTTCAGGAAGCCGGGGCATAACGAGTGTCAGTAGGAAGTTGTCTGGTGTATTCCGACGTACAAAAACACGATTATGAACAGCTGGTACGTGATCATGCGACGCTGGTAAAGCGCATTGCACACCACCTTATTGGCCGTCTGCCTGACAGTGTGCAGCTTGATGACCTTATTCAGGCCGGCATGATTGGCTTGCTGGAAGCCGCGCGTAAATACGATGGTGGCAAAGGTGCCAGCTTCGAAACCTACGCCGGTATCCGCATTCGTGGCGCGATGCTGGACGAGATCCGTAAAGGAGACTGGGCACCACGCTCGGTGCACCGTAATTCCCGTCGTATCAGTGATGCCATTAAACAGATTGAAAGTGAAAAAGGCCGTGATGCTGAAGACAGCGAAGTCGCCGGTTTTCTGGGCATCAGTCAGGATGAATACCATGCCATCCTGAAAGACAGCGCCGGCTGCCGGCTGTTCAGTTTTGAAGAGGTTGTTGAAAAGAGCGAGTCAGGCTTCGACGTCTTTGAAGAAGAGTCCCCCAATCCGCTGGACGGTATCGAACGTGAATCCTTTCAGCGTCAACTCGCCGACGCTATCCGTCATTTACCCGAAAGGGAACAGCTGGTACTCGCCCTGTACTACGACGAGGAACTGAACCTGAAAGAAATTGGCGCCGTATTGGGTGTCAGCGAATCAAGGGTCAGTCAGCTGCACAGTCAGGCAGCTCATCGTCTGCGTGCCCGTCTTGGCGGCTGGTTGTCCTAACTCCTTCCTGTTATTGAAAAAAATCTTTTCTGAGCGCTTTGTTTCTGGATAAAGCGATAACTGTGTCTACACTAAACCTTAGGAACGACTTGGAATATAGAGAGTCGATTACTGGAGGTCGTTTTGGACAAAAACATGAAAATTCTGATCGTTGATGATTTCTCAACGATGAGACGAATCGTCAAAAATCTGTTGCGTGATCTGGGGTTTACCAATACTCAGGAAGCAGACGACGGCACAACAGCACTTCCCATGTTGCAGAATGGTGATTTCGACTTCTTAGTGACGGACTGGAACATGCCTGGCATGACAGGTCTCGACTTGCTGAAGAAAGTGAGAGCCGATGATCGCCTGAAAAGTCTGCCGGTACTGATGGTGACAGCGGAAGCCAAACGCGACCAGATTGTTGCCGCTGCTCAGGCAGGGGTTAACGGCTATGTCGTGAAACCTTTTACTGCTGCGGTACTGAAAGAAAAGATCGATAAGATCTTTGAACGTGTCGAAGGTTAACCAGGAAGACAACTTGATGGCCGGGATCAATCTGGATACCGATAACAGCGCTGTCGGCTCTGAAATCAAAAGCCTTGCAGAAAGCATGCTCAGGCAGCTTGAGCTTGGTGATCTCAGCAAGGCGGTAGCATTGGTTAATAACCTCAACGAGGTTCGTGACCGTACGCTGTACAATGAGATTGGCCGGCTGACCCGCGCTCTGCATGAAGCGATCAAAAATCTGCGGGTCGACTCGGTGGGCGCGGGATCTGAGATCGATAATGCAAGCGATAAGCTGGCCTATGTTCTGGAAATGACAGATAAATCGGCCAACCGCACTATGGACCTGGCCGATGCCGGTATGCCACTGGCAACCGACATCCATGACCGGGCCAGTGCATTATCGGCTGAGTGGCAACGTTTCCTTAATAAAGAATTAAAGCCGGATGAATTCCGTGCTTTAACCAAAGATATCAATCAGTTTCTGATCGACAGTGCGAATCAGTCCCAGAGATTGCAGGGACAGCTATCTGATATCGTGCTGGCGCAGGATTTTCAGGATTTAACCGGTCAGGTTATTCATAAAGTCGCCGCATTGGTAACGGATGTGGAAAGCCGTCTTGTACAGCTTGTTGCGATGGCCGGTAACGTCGATTCCATTACCGGAATAGTTCATGCCGATCTTGAAACGGCTGAAAAGCCGACGGAAGGCGCCAATATCGCTGCGGAGGGACCGCAGATTAATAAGTCCAGTGAAGACGTAGTTGCCAGCCAGGATGATGTTGATGACTTACTGTCCAGTCTTGGTTTTTAAAGGAGCTAACGGATGAGTTTCGATGCTGATGAAGAGATTCTCCAGGATTTTTTGGTTGAAGCCGGAGAAATTCTTGAGCTGCTCTCTGAACAACTGGTCGATCTTGAACAACGCCCACATGATAAAGACCTGCTGAATGCTATCTTTCGCGGTTTTCATACCGTTAAAGGTGGGGCTGGATTTCTGCAACTTAATCCTCTGGTGAACTGCTGCCATGCAGCGGAAAACGTCTTCGATACGCTGCGCAACGGCCATCGTACTGTCAATTCAGATCTTATGGATGTTGTACTCCAGGCGTTAGACAGCGTTAACGAAATGTTTGAAAGCGTTCGCTCCGGTGCTGCGCCTGAAGAAGCAGACCCGGAACTCATTGAGCGGCTGCATAAACTGGCATTACCTGAATCAGAAGATGAAGTTCAGAGCAGCGATCCGGAACCTGCTGCTACTGACTCTGTCGCAGAGGAGCCTGTCAGCGAGTCCGGCCCTGCAGAAACAGCGCCCGCAGAAGACAGTGGTGATATTACAGACGATGAATTCGAGCAACTGCTGGATGCTCTGGACGAAGAAAAAGCGAATGCAGCTGCGGCAGAAACAGCAGATGACGATTTCTTTGATATAGGCTCCGACAGCACAGATAACAATAGTGACGAAATTACCGAAGATGAATTTGAGGCACTGCTTGATCAGATTCATGGTAAAGGTAAGCATGCTGGTGCACAGACATCGGGAACTGTAGAGCCAGAAAAAACAGAGGCTGAGCCTGTCGCAGCGTCTGCTAATGCAGCAGGTGGGGATGATCTGATCAGTGATTCGGAGTTTGAAGAATTACTTGATCGTCTGCATGGCAAAGGCAAGCATTCAAATGCCCCGGGCGCCGAGTCCGCACCTGCAGCCTCTGCGGAAAAACCAGAAGCTGCAAAACCTCCGGTCACGCCCGCTGCAGATACCAAGCCAGCTGCAAAAGCAGAGTCTAAGTCTGCGCCAAAAACAGAAGCAAAACCGGCTGCTGCGAAGGCACCGGCAGCGGTTGAAGAAAGCAAACGTCAGGATAAAGATGCTGCCGCATCAGAAGCAACGGTACGTGTGGATACCAAACGCCTTGACGACATCATGAATATGGTTGGCGAGTTGGTGCTGGTTCGTAACCGTCTGGTTCGTTTGGGACTGAAAAGTACCGATGAGTCGATGGCTAAGGCGGTCGCTAATCTGGATGTGGTAACCGGTGATTTACAGGCATCCGTCATGAAAACCCGGATGCAGCCAATCAAGAAAGTATTTGGCCGTTTTCCCCGGGTTGTCCGCGATCTTGCCCGCCAACTGAAAAAAGAAATTAATCTGGAATTACGCGGCGAAGAAACGGATCTGGATAAAAACCTGGTCGAAGCTCTGGCCGATCCATTGGTTCACCTTGTGCGAAATGCAGTGGATCATGGTGTGGAAATGCCGGACGTGCGTGAAAAAAATGGTAAACCACGGGTCGGTACTGTTGTTCTTTCTGCAGAGCAGGAAGGGGACCATATTCTGCTGATTATTCAGGACGATGGCGGCGGTATGGATGCCGATGTTCTGCGCCGGAAAGCAGTAGAAAAAGGCGTTATGGATCAGGATGCCGCTGATCGTCTGACCGAAAACGAATGCTTTAACCTGATTTTTGCGCCGGGTTTTTCCACCAAAGAGCAGATATCTGATGTATCCGGCCGTGGTGTCGGTATGGATGTTGTTAAAACAAAAATTTCTCAGCTGAATGGCACTATTAACATTGATTCCCGTCCCGGTGTAGGTACAGGAATCCGGATTAAAGTACCACTGACTCTGGCTATTATGCCGACGTTAATGGTCATGCTGAAAAATCAGGCTTTTGCTTTCCCACTGGTTAGCGTCAACGAAATTTTCCACCTCGATCTGACTAAAACAAATATTGTTGATGGCCAGGAAGTGGTGGTTGTACGCGAAAAACCAATACCGTTATTTCATCTGAAACGCTGGCTTATTAAAGGTGAAGCCTATGCCAAAGCCGATGAAACAGCGCATGTTGTTGTCGTTTCGGTGGGTACGAAACGTGTCGGTTTTGTAGTTGACCAGCTGATTGGCCAGGAAGAGGTTGTTATTAAGCCTTTGGGTAAAATGTTGCACGGTACAGCAGGTATGGCGGGAGCAACGATTACAGGTGACGGTCGGATTGCACTTATTCTGGATATACCGAGTATGCTTACCCGCTATGCATCATCCCGGCATTCCAGCGCAGCATAAAGTCTACAACGACTAAGGAAGAGTTGATTTCATGAGTATCCGTGTTCTGGTCGTCGATGATTCCGGATTTTTTCGCCGCCGTGTAACTGACATCATTAATGCAGACGGCCGTATGGAAGTTGTCGGGGTCGCATCTAATGGCCTTGAAGCCATTGAGATGAATGAATCTCTGAAGCCTGATGTTATTACCATGGATTATGAAATGCCGGTCATGGATGGCATTACCGCGGTGCGTAATATCATGCAGCGGCGTCCGGTACCTGTTTTGATGTTTTCTTCACTTACGTTCGAAGGCGCACGGGTTACGCTGGATGCTCTGGATGCTGGTGCATTAGATTTTTTGCCCAAGAATTTTGATCAGATTGCTAAAGATGCAGTTCAGATTAAGCGGGCGCTGACCGATAAAATTGCTGCCGTTGCACGTAGCCAGACTAAAGTGACAACGGTTCAGGCTGTCCGGCCTGCGGTGCGCGGGCGTCTGACTCAGACGGAGCTGGTTGTTATCGGCACATCAACCGGCGGGCCTGCAGCTCTGCAGACATTGTTTAAAAATATCCCCGGCAGTTTCAAAACACCGATTATTATTGTGCAGCATATGCCGGGATCTTTTACCAAAGCTTTTGCTGAGCGTTTGAATTCTCTCAGTCCCCTGATTGTTAAAGAAGCGGCTGATGGCGATAAAATTGAAGCAGGTCATGTTTATGTTGCTCCTGGTGGTATGCAGCTGATGGTGGATCGGCGTGCCGGCGGTGTTATTCATATCCGGGAAAGCGACGAAAGGGTCAACTACCGCCCGAGCGTTGACATTGCGTTTGCTTCAGCAGCTAAACATTACGGTAATAAAACACTGGCGATTGTCCTTACCGGAATGGGAGCTGACGGTCGTGAAGGTGCCCGCCTGCTGAAGCAAGGTGGGGCAACTGTCTGGGCCCAGGATGAGGAAAGCTGCGTTATTTTTGGCATGCCGCTGGCCGTTATCAAGGAAGGGTTGAGTGACGATATATTACCCCTTAAAGATATCGGACCGAGGCTGGTTGAAGAGGTCGGCTAGTGGATCGCTGGGCGTTAGTCACTGTTTTACTGGCAGTTATTGCAGTATTAACCGGCTTTTCCCTTGAAGGAGGAAACCTCACAGCGTTGTGGAATCCTCCGGCAGCTCTGATTGTTTTTGGTGGCGGTATTCTGGCCACTCTTGCCCAACTTCCCGTAAGCCAATACCGCCCTTTGGGTGAATTGCTGTTTTGGCTGATTGCTCCGCCTCAATACTCCTTTGATGTACTCATCAGTAAGTTAACAGTCAGCGGCAATGCTCTGCGCCGTGATGGCCCTTTGGCTCTGGAAAAAGTAGCAGGGTCAGAAACCGACCCTGTTTTCCGTAAAGCGTTGCTATTACTGGCTGACGGTAATGATGTTGAAGCCATGCAGTCTGCACTCCATCTGGAGCTGAAAAGCCAGGAAGAACGTGATCAGGACTTATTGTCTGTACTGGATAATTTTGCCGGTTATTTACCCACTCTGGGAATTGTCGGCGCGGTACTGGGTTTGATGCAGGTTTTGTCGAGTATCAAACAGCCGGAAGCTCTTGCCGCAGGAATCGCCACCGCTTTTGTGGCAACGTTTTATGGCGTTGCCAGTGCGAATCTTATTGTTATTCCCCTGAGCAGCACGTTGCGTCAGCGTCTGGCTATCCGCAGCCGGTATTATGAAGCATTGATGTTAGGTGTTGTGGCATTAAGAAATGGGGTTAACCCGATGGCGCTGCGTTATCGCATGCAGGGAATTGTGTTGTGAGACGGCATGGTCCTGATCCGCATCGCTGGCTGGTTTCTTATGCCGACTATATGACGCTGCTGTGCGTCTTTTTTATCATGTTGTATGCGGTGCAACTGATTGATGATGAGCAGGGCTCAGCAATCCGCAGCGAGCTTGAAGGTGTCTTTTCTACGGTACTTCCCCCCGAGCCCGTCACTCCGCCAACGCTTTCCACGCCCCTGGAAAAGGGCAATGGATTATTACCTTTATTGGCGGATATCCGTCAGGTTGCTCAATTTATTCCGGAATCGGACGATATAAGAATAGAAGGGGACAAAGACTGGATTACCGTATCGTTGAATGCCGATCTTTTATTTGCCCGTGGTGAAACACGTATCCGTGACGAAGCTTTGCCGCTGATGCAGGCTATTGCCGCTGAACTGAAGGATTTTCCGTTTCCAATCAATGTTCAGGGGCATTCGGACGATACACCGGCAAAAGGCATTACCAACTGGGAAATTTCAGCGTTACGGGCAGCATCGGTGGTACAGAATCTGGTGTTGTATGGCGTAGCACCGCAGCGTATGGCCGCTATGGGGCTTTCGTACTACCACCCGTTGAATACTGAAAATACCGAAGAAGCACGGGCAGAGAATCGTCGTGTTGTGATTTTTATGACGCAAACGAGCGAAGCTGCACCCTGGTCCCGTCCTGCTGCAAAGAATTGACATACTTTTTGCTTAATCAATGTTTTACAGCAAAAAGTACTTTTAGTGACCCTTGCGGGTCATGTGCTCACAGAGAACAGGGTGAAACTAGTGCGGATCTGGTCGATAGCAAATCAAAAGGGTGGGGTTGGCAAAACAACCAGCGTGGTTGCTCTGGGAGGTCTGTTGGCTGAACAGGGAAAACGCGTATTGTTGGTGGACCTTGATCCTCATGGTTCCCTGACGAGTTACTTCCGGCAGAATCCCGATAATCTGGAACGCAGTCTTTATCATCTGTTTTTTGAGCAACGCTACAAAGACAAAGCTTTTATTCAGACCGTCATCAAACCCACCAGTCTTCCCAATGTATCTTTGCTGCCTGCGACGACATCGCTGGCCACACTTGAACGTCAGGTCAGTGGGCAGGATGGTATGGGATTGGTTCTGGCACGGTCGCTCGCTCAGTTGTGGGATGAATACGATTACGCCTTACTGGATACGCCACCCATTCTTGGCGTGCTGCTGGTCAATGCGCTGGCTGCCTGTCAGCGTCTGGTGATTCCTACCCAGACAGAGCATCTTGCAATGAAAGGTCTGGAAAGAATGATCCATACCCTGAAAATGGTGATGCGCTCGCAGAACCGTAATCTGCCTTTTATGATCGTACCGACGTTATTTGATCGCCGGACGCTTGCCTCTGTGACCACGCTGAAAGAAATGCGCCGTCTGTATCAGGATTCACTGTGGCAGGAGGCAATTCCGGTGGATACCCGTCTGCGTGATGCCAGTCATGAAGGTGTGTTTCCACATCAGATGGATGAGCAGGGCCGTGGGGTGCGGGCATATCGTCACCTGTTGAGTGAACTGGATGTGGCGGACCCGGGTCGTGGCTAGTTATATTCCACCGTTACCGGCCAATGTCAGCCATCCGCTGGACGACTACTTTGATCATCTGTTAGCCGCTGATGGCGAAGTAGCAGGTCAGGGAGTGAACTGGGATGACTTACTGCGTTCTGCCGTCAGTCCTCATCATCTGCAGGAAGCATTGGCCAGCAGCACGTTACAAAGTGGCTATGCCCCTGTGCTCTTACGTCCGTTAGGTGAGGGAGGTAAAGCAGCTCAGCGCACCCAGCTGTTGACTGCACTGGGGTTGATACGCCATTTACCGGAATCATCGCTGCGTCGCTGTATGTTAGCGGCGTGTCTGCCCGTTGCTGCGGAGACCGTGCTTAATGGCTGATGCTAACTCTAAGACAGATCTGGTAAATCAGGTCGACTTTGTCTTGCAGGACTATCTTGATCAGCTCCTGGTCAGTGCCACGGAAGTGACTCCTGTTACTACGGTTAAATCCGGATCTGCCAGTCTTCAGGTGGCTGAACCTGTTGCAGAAACGCCTTCTGTCGCCATCAGCGAAGAGCTGCCTTCTTCGCCAGCAGAGGTAAAGACAGCGTCACGCACGGTGAGTCCTGCGCGTGACGCCTTTGCTGAGGTTATACCGCAGCAACCAATGCCGGAATTTACTACCGAAACGGATGTCGAAACTCCGTCAGATATCCAGGATGAAATCAGTAGCAGGGCTCATGACGTCAATGAATTGACTAACGAGGCGATGCAAACGCTCTCATTAAACTGGCAATCCAGCCAGGGGATTGATTGTCTTATTTTTAAAGTCGCTGGTCTTAAGCTCGCCATTCCGTTGCCACTGCTTGGCGGTGTGCATAACGTAACAGACAAGGTGACGCCGCTGTTTGGCCAGGCCAGCTGGTCGCTGGGCGTCTGGCAGGGCGATAAGGCCAAGCTTACTATCATCGACAGTGCTCAACTGATCATGCCTGAGAGACGTATCAGTCTGAATGACGACGGCTACAGCTTTTTTATTCAGCTGGACCGCTCGCCCTGGGCGCTGGCGTGTCAGGAAATCTGCGATACCGTAACCTTGGTACACGATTCCATTAAATGGCGTGGGGATGGCAGTAAACGCCCGTGGCTTGCAGGAACGGTGATCTCTGAAATGTGTGCTTTACTGGATGTACCGGGGTTATTAAAACTGCTGGAAGAAAATCGCCGGGTTGCGCGTCAGGCGTAAAGCCCTCCGGTATTTCAGCGTTGCAATATCCTTTCTGTTCAATGGATTACAGCTTTTAGCCCCGGAAAAAATTCCCTGTTTTAACTGGTACACTTTGTGCTCTGTTCTATAGTTAAGAAAGGTTCGTCATGTTTTTTGACACAGTCAGGCATCGGCCTTTCTTAGCGAGGATGTTTTATGTCAGCGATTGCCGGAAATAAAGGTGCGGAAGATCCCGTCTTACAATGGGTAACCTTCCGTCTGGAAAACGAGACGTACGGAATCAATGTGATGCAGGTGCAGGAAGTCTTGCGTTACAGCGAGATTGCACCGGTTCCAGGTGCTCCCCCGTATGTACTTGGCATTATTAACCTGCGTGGCAACGTTGTAACGGTGATCGATACCCGACTCCGTTTTGGCCTGCCAACAGCTGACACCACTGATCAGACGCGTATCGTTATTATCGAAGCGGAAGGTCAGGTGGTTGGTATCCTCGTCGATGCGGTGGCTGAAGTGGTGTATCTGCGTCAGTCAGAAATTGAAACCACCCCGAACGTCGGCAATGAGGAAAGCGCCAAATTCATCCAGGGGGTTTGTCATAAAAATGATGAACTGCTTATTCTGGTGGATCTGGAGAAACTGATGACCGACGAGGAGTGGACAGAAATCCAGGGTTTATAGGAGTCTGTCATGGCGTCTCTGTCACTGATGCACTGGTTATTGATAGGTAATATGGGTTTGCTGTTATTGGTCGGCGCTTTTATGTGGTCGCTTAAACGGCAGCAAAATCAGGATGCCAGCCGGCTGGATCAGGCGGTTGGCAGCTTACAACAGGCACATCAGGCGATGAGCAAAAGCACCATTGGTATGGGGCGAAAGCTCAAACAGATGGATGGACGCCTGCAGCAGGCTGAACGCAAGGTAGTTTTGCCTACAACAGACGAGGCTACCTTTTTGCAGGCATCACGCCTGGTTGGACTCGGAGCAACAGCCAGCGATCTGGTTGACAGTTGTGGCGTCGCGCGGGGAGAAGCGGAGCTGATTGTTTCGCTGAAACGGCAGACAGCGCATTAAAATACTGATTGATTGAAAAAACAGGCCTTGTGCCTGTTTTTTTATGCCTCCGGTGCCGGCCGTATTGAACAGGCTGTGATGGTTCCGCCGATGCAGCGCAGGGATCTTCTGTGTGAAGTAACAAGCCTGTCTGCAGGTAACTCTTTATAACAAAACAATCCATGTCGGCTCCCTCCCTCTTCCTATACTTGGTTTAAGTATGTTGTCAGGAGTTGGGCTATGAAACCTTCACTGCACCTCATGATTATCGGATTATTTACTTTGCTGGGTTTGTATCTGCCTGCTGCAGAACTGCCAGCACAGAACAATCATATGCAGGATGCCCACGCCAGCCTGATCCGTAATGCTACTTTTATGGAGAAAACGCCGGAATTTACCGACCTTTATATTATCCAGACGTCAGATAAAGGCCGGCAAATTGTTATCTACTGCAATTCAGCTTATTGCTACAAACGCAATGGACATATGATGACGGTTTAAACACCGCTGACAAACAGGGCAACGGTGCAGCCAATGCCCGCCGTCCAGACCAGAGAGCGCAGGGTTGCATGATTGCTGAGGTATAACACGCCATACAGCACCCGGATCGCGATAAAAGCCATAGCCAGCATATCAATCCATTCCTGATTACCACCGCTCAGGTGAGCAATAATTACCGCTGCGGCAAATGCCGGAAATGCTTCAAAGCTGTTGAGTTGCACCCAGTGTGCGCGTTTGCGATAACCTTCCTGCTTCTCCAGAAACTCGCGTGGCGAGTAATTGTTGTAACGACGTCCGCCAGCTTTGGCCAGCCCGGTAAATACATAAGGCAATAAAGCGGCGATCAGGACGCACCAATATCCGATAGTCATAGTCTTTCCTGTATTCAGATGAAATAGAGAGCTTGTAAAAGCTGCGCTGCATTTTTAGCTTGTTAGCGGAGGTTGCACGAGGTTGGAGTGTGCCGAAATAGCGTCAGCATTATCCGCACAGGGGGAGTCGCAGTGAAAATGGCGGTACTGAGTACCGCCATAATGTGATCAGGAGTACGGAATGCCCAGTTTGCGATAGATAAATCCCATCAGCCATGCAGGGCCAATCAGCAGAAACTGAATGTCTTTAAAGAATGACGGCTTTTTCCCTTCAATGTAGTGCCCAATAAACTGAAGAATCCACAATACAACAAAGCTGCCAGCGCAGACGGCCCAGAGTGGTGCCAGATTCAGTTGCTCAAACCAGGCAATAAGAGCATAGGTTGCAATGGTAAAAGCGGTCAGGCCGACCGACAGGCTGAATGACATTCGTACATAAAACCCCACTACAACAATGGCTGACAGGGTGGCCCAGTTCAGGTAGGGTACTTGCGTGAAGGTTGCCGGTACCGGTATTTCCCACAGCAACCCCATGATGACAATAAAAATAAGCGGGACACAGATCCAATGAATCAGTTTGTTCAGTGGGTTCTGGTGGCTGGCACCATACTCTTCAAACCATTGATCGGCTGTTTTTTTATTCATAGCGGAGTTCTCTTTGTTTTATTGTTATCGGTTGTCAGATGCTCATAATGTAGCGCAAATGCCGGTATTAAAAATTGTCCCCGCAGGACACCGGGTTTAACCGCAGAAGTCAGTTAATGAATACACCATACAATAACGCGGAAAAAACAGTATCTGTTCTCTGGATAAAAGCCTTACTGCAGGGCGCGGAACTGCAGGGCATTGCTGCTGCCCCGTTGCTGCAGGCGGCCGGCATCAGCCATGAGTTACTGAATACTTCCTACGCCCGGGTATCTCTGCAACAAACCTTAAAAATATGGCGTGCAGCGGAAGCGTTGTGTCCGGCTGAAGATTTTGGTTTGCTGATGGGAGAACTGGTTAAACCGGCACATTTTCAGCTGTTTGCCCTGACACTGATGCACAGTCCGGATCTTGGTTCAGCGTTCGAAAAGTCTGTCCGTTACACCCGGCTTCTGAGTGATGGCGGGCGTTATTTTCTGCAACTCAATGAGCAGGAAGCTGCGATTTGCTACGAACCTCAGGCCGATAATTTCAGCCGTCATCAGGTAGATGCCGTTCTGGTTTTATTACGCAGTTTTGCCAGTTGGCTGGCCTGTAAACCGGTTGCTCTGCAGCGTGCAGAGTTTATGCATAAACAGCCGGAAAATCTGGATAATTACCAACGTATCTTTGCCGCCTCCTTGCAGTTTGAGGCATCGCGGAACGCCTTGGTATTTGCGCCGGAAATTATGGCAGAACCCCTGGCATTAGGTGATGAAAAGCTGGCGGCAATGCATGAGCAGATGCTGGAAGAGCAGTTGGCTCTGCTGCAACAACCCGATACTGCCGGGCTGGTTCAGCACTTTCTGCGTAACAGCATGGATTTATCGGTTGATCGTGATCAGCTGGCCCAGCGTCTGCATATGAGCGGCCGGACTTTGCAGCGTAAATTGCAGGATGATCAGACAAGCTTTCAGCAGTTGTTGGATGCAGAACGTCAGCGGCGGGCTCTGATTCTGTTAACCACAACCAGTCTGCCTCTGACTCAGATCAGCGAGCAACTTGGCTTTTCAGAAAGCAGTACCTTTACGCGGGCTTTTAAACGCTGGGAAGGCGTGGCCCCTCTGGAGTACCGCCAGCAGCATAAATCCTCCACCTCCTAAAACCGCCATTCGATGCCGCTGAAAAAGCGGTAACTGAGCAGGTTAATATCTTCAATACGCAGGCTGTCGTCATCACGGCGGCTGACAAACAGGAAGTTCTGGCTTTCGGTGGACAGGCTGTTCTGCCAGTGCAGATTGGGCGTAATGCGCACTCGCCATACACTGCCGAGCAGTAGTTTCAGGCTGATAAAATCATTGGCCAGCGCTGATTCATCCAGTAATGCCGCGTTACCATCGTCATATACCTGACCGTGCCCGAGACTGAATGCCCAGATCCCCCGCAAGCCAGGCAGTAATGGCTGGTGTTTAATGTTCAGTTGCCAGTAATCAAACTGTGCTGGTATTAAGGTCTCAAGGTTACTGTTCTGCAGACGGACGCTGAGTGGTTGCCATTGTTGTATGTGTTCCAGCCCGGTTGAGCTTATCGGGCTGCCGCTGCGGCGGGTATCCAGCTCCAGTCCCCACTGTTTTGTCGTACTGTTCAGCAGCAGAGCCTGTCCCTGCTGGTAGGACTGATCAGAAATGATCAGTGGTTGCTGCAGCTGGTGTAATTGCTGCAGTTTTTGCTGCTGTGCGCTGAAGGCGACCGTCATCATATCGATCTGGTACAGGGGAAGGCTGATGCGCCAGTCGCTGAATTCGCTATAGCCTTTGCTGCGTGACATTTCAGTGCGCAGACCCTGAGTCCATTCCAGTTGTGGCAGCGCTGGCAGCCAGTGTCGCCCATGCTGGGCTGGTTGTGGCAGGAGGTGGCATTCGACAGCGGCATACTGATCCCCTTCATCCTGCAGGGCAGGAATTCCGGCATAAGGCGCATGCACAAAACCGCCGGAGCAGCCGGCATAATGGCCGGCCCCGGCGAGGGCCGGTGCGGCAGAAAGAATACTGCTGATCAGCAGAAAAAATTCAGGGATTTTCATACAGCCTGTATCGGCCGCCCGGGACAGGAATTGAGGCTTTTTCAGGCGTCAGAGCGTTTTCAGAATATTAATCACATCATCATGATGGGTTTTGGTTTTGACCTTAGCCATCACATGCCGGAGTTTCCCGGTGGCATCAATAATAAAGGTTACGCGGTGGATGCCCATAAACTCTTTGCCCATAAATTTTTTCAGGCCCCAGACGCCATATTGTTCAGCAATGCTGTGGTCTTCATCCGACAGCAGATCAAAATTCAGATCGTATTTATCGATGAATTTCTGCAGGCGTGAAGGAGCATCCGGGCTGATGCCGAGTACTACAGTATTCAGTGCTTCGTATTCGCTGCGTGTGTCGCGGATGCCGCAGGCCTGAACGGTGCAGCCGGGGGTCATGGCTTTCGGGTAAAAGTACAGTACAACGTTTTTGCCTTTCAGTGCACTCAGCGTAACGTTATTACCGTTTTGATCAGGGGTGGTAAAGTCGGGAGCAGATTGCTCCAGTGGGGGGAAATTCAGACTCATGTTTATGCCTCGGTGCAAAAGCACCAAGGCTACCGCAGCGGCCTGATAAATCAAGCCACGTTGATTTCACTTCAACAATTAATACTGCGTTCGGACAGGTACTTTTCCAGTGTTTCACGGGCTTTATTGCCGGCTGGGCTGTTACGGAAAATAAACTCATGGGTTTTATTTTGCAGTACCAGCAGAACGTCAGAGCAGAAATCCCCTTCGTGTTCTTTACGCACTTTGCGCATCCGGGCTTCAACCAGAGTGTCCAGATTGATGTAAAAATCGCCGGGCATCTCTTCCAGATGATCGCCGGCATTCATGCGTACCATTGCAACATTGGGGGTAATACAGATGTAAGCCATCGCTGAACTCCTTGACCTTGCGTATTGTTATAACTGCCACCTGATAGTAGGGGAGGCGTGCGGCAAAAATGTTGATTCAGCGCAGGACAGGGAGGTTTTACAGCTTAATTTTGATATTGCTTTTAGGAATGCAGCAGCAGGGCAGAATATCGCCCTCGTTAAGCCAGGCCATAGGCTCTTCTGCATAGTGGACATCGCCCTCCAGCAGCTGCACACGACAACTGCCACAGTAACCTTCGCGGCACTGATAATGTACGGCAACGTCCTGAGCTTCGAGTGACTCCAGCAGGGTGGCTGCATGCTGGAAGTGAACTTCACGGCCATCGTCCAGCAATACATTGAACAGTGGCTTTTGCATGCCATCGAATTCGATCTGCGGGCTGGTTTCCGGTTGCTCCGGATTGCTTTCCGGCAGAAACAGCTCAGCCTGAAGCGGAGCTGCTTGCTCAGCTTCAGGTTGCAGGGCTTCGAGTTCGAAATTGCTGTCGGGCTGATTGTCCCCGGTCAGTTCGAAATCATTGTCCGGGGTGTCAGGCATTTTTTTCAAAGCAGCAGACATCAGAGGTCAAAATCACCCAGATCGGCGGTATCCACTTCACTGTCGATGGCGCCTACCAGATAAGAGCTGATTTCAGCTTCCTGCGGTGCTACCTGAACGTTATCGCTGTTCAGCCAGGCGTTGATCCACGGCAGTGGGTTGTTGCGCGGCGGGAAAACAGGATCAAAACCCAGAGCAGCAATACGCTGATTGGTGATGTACTCAACGTACTGACACAGAATGTCTTTGTTCAGACCGATCATGGAACCGTCTTTGAACAGATATTCGGCCCACTCTTTTTCCTGCTGTGCGGCTTCGCTGAAAATGCGTACAACGTCATCGCGGCATTCTTCGGCGATGGTGGCAAATTCTGGATCGTCTTTACCTTTGGCCATGATCTGCAGAATGTGCTGAGTGCCGGTCAGGTGCAGGGCTTCATCACGGGCAATCAGCTTGATGATCTTGGCGTTGCCTTCCATTTTGGCGCGTTCGGCGAAGGCAAAAGAGCAGGCAAAGCTGACGTAAAAACGGATGGCTTCAAGTACGTTTACTGACACCATCATCAGATACATGCGGCGCTTCAGCTCGTGCAGCGTAACTTCAATGGTTTCGCCATTTACCTGATGCGTACCCTCACCCAGCTGGATGTAGTAATTGCTCAGATTGATAAAGCTGTCGTAGTACTCGGTAACCGAGATAGCACGGCGGGTGATGTGCTCGTTACGGGTGATATCGTCAAAAATCTGCGCCGGGTTTGGCACGATGTTACGCACGATATGAGTGTACGAACGGCTGTGAATGGTTTCGCTGAATGACCAGGTCTCAATCCAGGTTTCCAGCTCCGGCAGAGAAACAACCGGCAACAGGGCAATGTTCGGTGAACGGCCCTGAACGGAATCCAGCAGCGTCTGATACTTCAGGTTGCTGACGAAAATATGCTTCTCGTGTTCCGGCAGATCAAGGAAATCCTTGCGGTCGTTGGTCAGGTCGACCTCTTCCGGACGCCAGAAGAAAGACAGTTGTTTTTCGATCAGATTTTCAAAAATCTTGTGTTTTTGCTGATCGTAGCGCGCCACGTTGACCTGTTCGCCAAAGAACATGGGCTGGGAAAAGGTATCAAATTCGTTGCGGTTAAATGTGGTATAGGCCATACGGGGTTCTTTCTCAAAGCAGCCACCGAGAGGTGGCTGCGACAGGTCTGAAATAATTAAATCTTACACGCGCCGCCTGCGCAGTCATCGTCTTCTTCGATCACAGCGTCTTTCTGCGGATCTTCCATACCATCGCGGGTGTTATGGTAATAGAGCGTCTTAAGGCCGTTTTTGTACGCGGTCAGCAGGTCTTTCAGCAGCTGTTGCATCGGTACCTTACCACCGTCAAAACGTGACGGGTCGTAGTTTGTGTTAGCGGAGATCGCCTGGTCGACGAATTTCTGCATGATACCGACCAGCTGCAGATAGCCATTGTTGTTCGGAATCTGCCATAACAACTCGTAGTTTTTCTTCAGGCGTTCAAACTCAGGAACAACCTGCTTGAGGATACCATCTTTGCTCTGCTTCACGCTGATATATCCGCGCGGCGGTTCAATACCGTTGGTCGCGTTGCTGATCTGCGAGGATGTTTCAGATGGCATCAGGGCAGACAGCGTGGAGTTACGCAGGCCGTGGGCCAGAATATCTTTGCGCAGGGCTTCCCAGTCGTACTGCAGTGGTTCTTCACAGAACTTGTCGACTTCTTTCTTGTAGCTGTCGATCGGCAGAATGCCCTGAGCATAGGTAGTGTCGCTGAACGCTTCACAGGCACCCTGTTCTTTGGCCAGATTGTTGGATGCTTTCAGCAACCAGTACTGCATGGCTTCAAAAGCGCGGTGGGTCAGGCCGTTGGCACTGCCGTCGGAATATTTCACACCGTTTTTCGCCAGATAGTAGGCATAGTTGATCACGCCCACACCCAGGGTGCGGCGGCTCAGGCTGGCGCGTTTGGCGGCCGGGACCGGGTAGTCCTGATAGCTCAGCAGGCTGTCGAGGGCACGCACGATCAGATCAGCCAGTTCTTCCAGCTCATCCAGATTGTTCAGTGTGCCGAGGTTAAATGCGGCCAGAGTACAGAGCGCGATTTCACCGGAATCATCGTTCACGTCTTTCAGCGGCTTGGTTGGCAGCGCAATTTCCAGACACAGGTTGGACTGACGCACCGGAGCCAGTTTCGGATTGAACGGGCTGTGGGTATTACAGTGGTCAACGTTCTGAATGTAGATACGGCCGGTGCTGGCGCGTTCCTGCATCATGCTGGAGAACAGGTCGACCGCTTTCAGGGTTTTCTTACGGATACCGTCCTGCTGCTCGTATTTAACGTAGAGTTGCTCAAACAGTTCCTGATCTTCGAAGAAGGCGTCATACAGGCCCGGAACATCGGATGGTGAGAACAGCGTGATATTGCCGTTCTTGATCAGACGCTCGTACATCAGCTTGTTGATCTGTACGCCGTAGTCGAGGTGACGTACACGGTTTTCTTCAACACCGCGGTTGTTTTTCAGAACCAGCAGGTTTTCAACTTCGTAGTGCCAGATCGGGTAGAACAGGGTAGCGGCACCACCGCGCACACCGCCCTGTGAGCAGGATTTAACGGCGGTCTGGAAGTGTTTGTAGAACGGGATACAACCGGTGTGGAAAGCTTCACCACCGCGGATCGGGCTACCGAGTGCACGGATGCGGCCGCCATTGATGCCAATACCGGCACGCTGGGAAACATACTTAACAATGGCACTGGCGGTGGCGTTGATGGAATCCAGGCTGTCGCCGGCTTCGATCAGTACGCAGGAACTGAACTGACGGGTCGGAGTACGGACACCGGCCATGATTGGCGTTGGCAGTGACAGTTTGAATGTAGATACCGCATCGTAGAAACGACGAATGTATTCCAGGCGACGCTCTTTGTCGTAGCCGGCAAACAGGCAGGCGGCGATCAGCACATACAGGAACTGAGCGCTTTCATAGACTTCGCCGGTCACACGGTTCTGTACCAGATATTTGCCTTCCAGCTGCTTAACCGCGGCATAGCTGAAGGTCAGGTCGCGGCTGTGATCAATAAAGGCGTCCATCGCTGTGATTTCTTCAGCGGTGTAATCTTCGAGCAGATGGCGGTCATAACGCTCGGACTCAACCATGCGCTTCACATGATCAAGCAGGGCCGGTGGCTCAAAACGGCCGTAGGCTTTTTTGCGCAGATGGAAAATATTCAGGCGCGCGGCCAGGTACTGATAATCGGGTGTTTCTTCAGAAATCAGATCGGCGGCGGCTTTGATCAGGGTTTCATGAATCTCAGACGTCTGGATGCCGTCGAAAAACTGCAGGTGGGCCTTAAGCTCCACTTCAGACACAGATACGTTATCAAGACCCTCGGCAGCCCAGGTGACTACTTTGTGGATTTTATCCAGATTTAAAGGTTCCTGGGTGCCGTCACGTTTGGTGACTTTTAGCTCGCTGTTCATCTCTTCTGTGCCTGTATCCAAGGGAAACTACTCCATCTGTCCTTGATCGGTATGGGTTCCGTAAAACGCTTGACGGCTGGCCTGATAGTCTGTAGGTGCCGGTGTAAGTAACTGAGTTACCGACATATTTTTAAGTCGATCCACAAGATAATGCGGTATACCTATGAATTCAACCCCAAGATATAGTGGGTTATCGGTTTTGCCATGTGGATAACTTGTGTGTAGTTGGTGGACAGGATGTGGCTGTTTTTTCTAAGTCGTTATGCCCTCTGATTTTTACCAAATAATGAATAGATTGGTTACTATGCAACAAAGCGTAACTCGGTCTAGAGTTAATATCAGATGCCTGTGGCAATGTTCCGGGGTACGAACCTGTTTAAGGAATGGTAAGGAACCATGTTGAAGCAAGAAAATGGTCAAAGCCTTGAAGAAAACTGGCGCATTCTCATCGTTGAAGATGACGAACGTCTGGCGACTCTTACCAAGGATTATCTGGAAAGTAACGGTCTGAAAGTCGCGGTTGAAGGTGACGGCAGCCGTGCAATTGAACGTATTAAAACGGAGCAGCCTGACCTTGTTGTCCTGGATCTGATGTTGCCGGGTGAAGATGGCCTGGCGGTATGCCGTATTGTCCGTCCTTACTACAAAGGCCCGATTCTGATGCTGACCGCCCGTACCGAAGATCTCGATCAGGTACTGGGGCTGGAAATGGGGGCAGATGATTATGTTGCCAAACCGGTTCGTCCGCGTGTCTTACTGGCCCGTATCCGCGCCTTATTGCGCCGGGTTAAGGAGGTACCGGAAGAGCAGGTTGTTGAAGGCGGTTCTGATAACCGTCTGACCTTTGGCAATCTGGTTGTCGATAACGCCATGCGTGAAGCCTGGCTCGAAGGCAAGAGCATTGATCTGACCAGTGCCGAATTTGATCTGCTGTGGTTATTGAGCAGCAGTGCCGGACGTGTACTGACCCGGGAAGAAATTTTCCATCAGTTACGGGGTATTGAATATGACGGTCAGGATCGTTCCATTGACGTAAGGGTGTCACGTATCCGTCCTAAGGTGGGCGATGATCCGATGAACCCCAAGCGTATCAAAACCGTACGCAGTAAAGGCTACCTGTTCGTTAAAGAAATCTGACGTCAGGAGACATCGTCATTTTTATCCGGGTTTATTCAGGGCTGCTGGGCGCTTTGTTGATGGTGGGAATCATCTGCACGGTCGCTTTGCAGCTCGTTAACTTTGTGCGCAGCGCGCAATTCAATGAAGACATGGTGGGCGGCAGTGTTGCGCTGCTTGCCCAGCGGCTGCGTCAGGATCCAGGTGCTTTATCTGAGTTATCCGCACGTTTTGATGCTGATATCCGGATATTGCCATTGGCTGAAGGCCCGGTGGACGAATATCAGCAGAACCGTCTGGCCCGCGGGCAGTTGCTGGTTGATACCACCAATGAAGGACGAACAGCACGTCTGCTGTATCAGATGTCTGAGTCTGAATTACTCGATGTGCAGCTCAGTACGGTGACAGAGGTTCAGGCGCAGGCCTCGGCCTATCTGTTACTCGAAGACTGGCAGCGTTCCGGAGAGAGCATCGAAGCCTTTATCAAACGTATGCAGCCGCGCTTTGGTTTTCCGTTGTCGGTGGTGGATATCGACAAACTTTTCCTGTCAGATTCCGATTTTGCCCGGATGCAGTACGGCGATGTGCTGGTTAGGATTTCCATTGAAGGTCAGCAGGCTGAAGCGCTGGCGAAGCTGCCAGGTCAGCCACGGGCGTTGCGGCTCGGGCCTATTGATGCGTTCAACCCCTACTCCTGGCAGGCTATCTTCGTCATTACAGCCATCGGTATCATGTTGCTGGGTCTTGGGGTTTATTGGGTTGTGAACTCATTTGAGATCCGCTTGCGTAAGCTGGAGCAGGCTACCAGTCGTCTGGCGCAGGGGCACCTGAGTGCACGGGTAGCAATTTCTGGTACCGACCCGGTCAGTCGCCTCGGTCAGGCGTTTAATAAAATGGCAGAGCACATCCAGCGCCTGATTTCTATTCAGCGCGAGATGGTGCGTGCCGTATCCCACGAATTACGTACCCCGGTAGCCCGTATCCGTTTTGGCTTACAGATTATTGAAGACAGTGTCGATGATGCTTACGTCAGTAAGCAGCTGACTGGCATGGATTCGGATATTCAGGAGCTGGATGAGCTTATTGATGAGATCCTGACGTACGCGCGCCTGGAGGAAGGTGGGCCGCTGCTCGACTTCCAGAAGGTTAATGTGGCCGATGTGGCGGTGCAGGTGGTTGAAGAAGCGCGTCCACCGGCCCACGTCAGTGTCAGCTATGCCGGCGCTTCGCCGGAGAATGCCCACTATGCCGAGGTGGAGCCGCGCTATATTCATCGTGCCATTCAGAATCTGGTGGGTAATGCCGGGCGCTACGCCAGTTCCCGTGTCCGGGTCAGCTGTACCATTGGAACGGATACCTGCCGGGTTGATGTGGAAGATGATGGCCCCGGTATTCCGGAAGAGGATTGGGATCGGGTATTCACAGCCTTTGCCCGCCTGGATGACAGCCGTACCCGCAGCTCCGGTGGCTATGGTCTGGGATTATCGATTGTTCGCCGTATTGCGTATTGGCATGGTGGGCGGGCAATGGTCAGCCGCAGCGAGGCGCTTGGCGGTGCAAAATTCAGTCTGATCTGGCCGCGCCGTCATCACGAATAACGTGATGGCCTTATATCAAAATTGTATACAAAGCGTTACACAAAGACACTTTTACACTACAGACTGAAAAGCATGGCAGGATCATTATATGTCCCGCGTATCCCTAGGAGACGTGGTGAGAATGTAGCGAAATTATTCGCTTTTTTGGGCTCTTTCAGAGCCCTTTTTTTTGCCTGAAATTCGGGGAAATGGCCGCGACAGGCCTTTAGCTGACCGGAAGAATTCCCGGTAAGTGGCGGAAACAGGTCTCCAGCGCTTGCTGGAAGAAATCCTGAATATAGGCACTGTCTTGCTGATCTTTACGCACAGCCGCATACAGTGTTGGCCATACCCCTTCTTTGCCCAAAGGCCGGGCAGCAACCAGATTGGCATCAATATAGGGCTGCAGCGCCCAGTTTGGCAGGCAGGCGACACCCCGTCCGCTGGCAACCAGCTGCACCATCATCAGCGTTAACTCGGTTTGGCGGGTCGCCCGTGGCTCAATGCCGCTGGGTGACAGAAAGTGTTCAAACACATCCAGCCGGTTGCGGTCGACCGGATAGTGAATCAGGGTTTCGCTGCTGAGGTCGGCAGGCTGTATGCAGTCTTGCTGAGCCAGTGGATGCTGATTGGCGACGGCAAGAACCGACTGATAGCGGAATAATGGCTGATAATAAATTTCGTTATGCGGTCCCGGATCGGACGTTACCACCAGATCTACGTCCCCGCGGATTAAGGCGGGGATGGGCTCGAAGTGAAAACTGGTGCTGAGGTCAATCTCAACCTCAGGCCAGTGATCACGGAAGCTGTTGATGGCTGGCATCAGCCAGTCAAAGCAGCTGTGGCACTCGATTACCATATGCAGGCGGCCACTATGCCCTCCGGCCATTTTCTGCAGATTGCGCTCAGACTGACGCAGTAATGGCAGTACGTCGTCTGCCAGCTGTAATAACTCCAGCCCGGCGCGGGTAAAGCGCAAAGGTTTGGTTTTACGCAGAAACAACGACACGCCCAGGCGCTCTTCCAGATCTTTTAACTGATGGGAGAGCGCAGACTGGGTCAGGTGCATACGTCTGGCGGCTTCCACCAGAGTGCCGCCATCACGCAGGGCGGCGAGGGTGCGCAGATGTTTGATATCGAGCATGAATGAAATTCATAGACATTGAGTTCTGAATGTTAGCTTTTCATAGGCTTTGTTGAAAGCGCTGAATGATGCGATTCTGCTCATCCATCAATTGTGCCAGTTGCTCGCACTCGCTGTTCATACTGCCGGCCAGCTGCTCGGCTTCCTGAGCCAGACTCTCCAGTTGTGTCAGATGATCACGGATCTGATCGGCCGCCAGGTTCTGCTCGGAAGCTGAGCGTGAATTAGCATTGGTCATAGCCTGAATTTCACTGAGCTCATGGCGGATGGTGGAGAAGACGCCATTCACCTGACGGGCCCGCTCCAGAGTCTGCTCGGTCGAATGCTGCCCCTTGTTCATAGCCTCCACAGCCTGACCGCTGTGCTCATTCAGTCCGGTTACGATCAGCTGAATTTCGGCAGCGGATTCCTGAGTGCGTTGTGCCAGATTGCGTACTTCATCAGCGACTACTGCAAACCCGCGCCCTTGTTCCCCGGCGCGTGCGGCCTCGATGGCGGCGTTCAGGGCAAGCAAATTGGTCTGCTCGGCAATATCGCTGATAGCCTGCAGAAAGCGGTCAACGCCCTGAGTTTCGCTTGCCAGCCGGCTGATGGCTTCGGCCGTACCTTTAAGTTCAACCTGCAGGGCTTCGGTCTGAGTCATCATTACTTTGATGTCATTCTCACCGGAAGTGGCATTACCAACGGCCTGCTGACTGGCCTGTTGTGACTGCTGATTGTTTTCATTGAGTTGTAATGCGGTGTGCTGAATGTCGGTACTGACCTGTTCGACCTGTTGGGTATAGCTGTGCTGACGGCGGACGCGCTCCAGTGTGTTTTGTGACAGATTAAGGGTATTGCTGGTGGCGCTGACCAGTGAGCTGGTGTTGTCGGCAATGCGCACCAATACGGTCTGCAGGCGGCGGCGCATGGCATGCTGGGCAAACGCCAGCTGGCCATGAGCATCGTCACGGCCGGTGTAAATCCAGGCCATCAGGCGATTGTTGATAACATCCTGACCATAGCGGGTGAAGGCTTCTTCCTGTTGATACTGACGGAACAGGCTGAAGGCGGCGCTCAGGCCAACGATACCCTGCAGTATCAGATTATCAGACCAGTACAACGCAGCACCTGCGGCAATCAGCCAGGGCAGTGCCTGAGGCAGCATGGCCCGCAGAGCTCCCCAGCGTTGCAGCGGATTCTTACCACTGTTCAGCAGTTTATAGGCTTTTTCAGCACGACTGATCTGCTCGCGGCTGGGAGCAATGCGCACGGATTCATAGCCGACAATCTTATCGCCTTCGTACAGAGGTGTGACGTAAGCATCGACCCAGTAGTGATCACCGTTTTTGGTGCGGTTTTTAACGAGGCCCATCCAGTGTTGTCCGGCTTTTACGGTATTCCACAAATCGGCAAACGCGGCGGTGGGCATATCAGGATGGCGGACCAGATTGTGCGGACTGCCGTTCAGTTCTTCTTTGGTGAAACCACTGATGCGGATGAAGTGGTCATTACAGTGTGTGATAACCCCTTTGAGATTTGTGGACGACACCAGATGGTTATCGGCGGACAAAGTTACTTCACGTTGGGTTACCGGTTGGTTATTACGCATTTTGTTATCAAGGCTGTTATGTTAATTGAATAACTATAGTTCAGTCAGCGTATTCTGCCGGATTTCGCTACATTTCCATTCGGGCCTTGGTCATCTTCGTTTCAGTCAGTAAACTGCCGCAAAAAATAATGAGGATAACATTCTATGCCACGCTGTTTGCTGAGCTTCGATCAGGGAACCACCAGTAGCCGCGCCATTCTGTTTTCTACCGAAGGTCATATTCTGGCCACTGGTCAGCGCGAGTTTACTCAACATTTTCCACAGCCGGGTTGGGTCGAGCATGACCCGGAAGAAATCTGGGAAACCACCCTTGTCAGTACCCGGGAGGCACTGGCGGCTTCCGGCTGCGGGCTGAGTGATATTGTCGCGGCTGGCATTACCAATCAGCGCGAGACAACCATTGTCTGGGAACGCGCCAGCGGTAAGCCGGTATATAACGCTATTGTCTGGCAGGACCGCCGGACGTCGGCACTGTGTCAGCAGCTGAAAGAAGATGCGGCGCTCGAGCCGCGTATCGCCGAGAAAACCGGCCTGCTGCTGGACCCGTATTTTTCCGCCACCAAACTGGCCTGGATTCTGGATAACGTCGATGGCGCGCGTGAGCGGGCAGAGCGCGGCGAATTGGCGTTTGGTACGGTCGATACCTTTCTGCTCTGGCGTCTGACCGGCGGCAAAGTACACGCGACCGACGCCAGTAATGCCTCGCGCACCTTACTGTTTAATATTCATACCCAGCAATGGGACGAGGAACTGTTGCAGCTGTTCCGCATTCCGGCCGCACTGCTGCCTGAGGTTAAAGACAGCGCTGCCGATTATGGCCGTATTGATGCCAACCTGTTTGGTGCTGAGATCGCCATTGGTGGTGTTGCCGGTGATCAGCAGGCGGCGCTGGTGGGCCAGGCCTGCTTCCGTCCGGGAATGGCCAAGAGCACCTACGGTACCGGTTGTTTTATGGTGATGAACACCGGCCGCGAAGCGCTGAAGTCCACCCACCGTCTGCTGACCACCGTGGCCTACCGTATTAATGGCGAAACCACCTATGCACTGGAAGGTTCCATTTTTATGGCGGGTGCCACGATTCAGTGGATTCGCGACGGCCTGAATCTGATTTCCAGCGCCTGTGAGACGCAGTCACTGGCGGAAGCGACAGGTTACGAAAATCCGGTGTATATGGTGCCGGCCTTTACCGGTCTTGGCGCTCCGTACTGGGACCCGCAGGCGCGCGGCGCCATTATGGGGCTGACACGCGACACCGGTATTAAAGAAATCGTGACAGCAGGCTTGCAGGCCGTGTGTTATCAGACCCGTGATCTGCTTGAAGCTATGGCGCTGGATGGCGTTGAGCCAGCACAGCTGCGGGTTGATGGCGGCATGGTGGTGAATGGCTGGCTGGTGCAGTTTCTGGCCGATGTTCTGGGTATTCCTATCGCCTGCCCGAAAGTCACGGAAACCACAGCTCTGGGCGCTGCGTTTCTGGCGGGTTTGCAGGCCGGGGTTTATCAGAACCTGGATGATGTGGAAGCGTTTTGGGTACACGATCGTGCTTATGAACCCAAGCTGGAAGAAAGTCAGCGTCAGCATTTATACGATGGCTGGCTGAATGCGGTTCAGCGGGTACGCTGCGGCGCCTGAGCTGTAGCCGGGTAACAGAACTGGCGGATGTCAGTTACGCCAGTTTCTGTTACGAAGATTACGCGAATTGACATAGCCGGCGAAAAAATAGTCTCTATAATCGTGCGCTTTGTTCTCAGTGCACGGGATGCCGCCATGAGACAGCAACAACGTGACATTCTTCGCCGTCATGGGCTGGCCAGCAGTGGAGCGCTGCTGTTTACGCTGCTTTTTATGGCGGGCTTTCAACTGCGGGGGGACCCCGCGGATGCGGCTGTTCTGTATTCTGCCATTGCGGTTTATTGGTTTGGACAGGCATTACTGTTGTATTGGGTTGGTTCGGGCCGCACCCTGAATTATCAGGACCCCGGCCTGACCGCTTTCTTTATGGTCTGGGCCATTTCTTTTGTCTCCATCATTCTTTATCTGTGCAGTGATAACCGCAACGTGGTGATGCTGGGCTATCTGGCGGTGATGCCGTATGGGGTGTTCCGCCTGACCTGGCGCGGTTTTCTCGGTGTTGCGCTGTTTACCATGGCGTCTTACACCCTGGTGATGCTGGTGCTGCATCACCAGAATGCCGGTCAGTGGCAAGCCAGCCAGGAGGCTTTGTTGGGGGCTGCATTCTTTATCAGCCTGCTGGCATACAGTTTTCTTGGGCGTGAAGTGGCTTTGCTGCGTGAAGCCTACCGCCAGAAGAACCGCGAGTTGCGCCGCGCGATGGTGCGTATAGAAGAGCTGGCCATTACCGATGAACTGACCGGCTTATACAACCGCCGTTATCTGTTGCGTACGCTGGAGAAACAACGGGCTCTGGCAAATCGTGAAGGGCTGCCCTTTGTGCTGGCCTTTGTCGATATTGACCACTTTAAACAGATCAACGATCAGCATGGTCACCGTATCGGTGATCAGGTGCTGGTGGAACTGGCGCAACTGCTGCGGCTGTCGGTACGGGAGGTCGATCTTGCCGCACGTTATGGCGGTGAAGAGTTTGTGCTGCTGCTCAGTGGCCTGACGCTGGCTACTGCTGAGAGTGCGCTGAACCGTATCCGCATCGCCGTGATGGAAGAGAATTTCTCCGAGTCTTCTCTGCCGCTGACGGTATCCATCGGTGTGACGCAATATCATGCCGGTGAGGAGGGCGATGAACTGCTCAACCGTGCTGACCGTTTGTTGTATGAAGCGAAGCGTGCCGGACGTAACCGCGTGCGCACCGAAACGCTGGAGCAAACCTCAGCTCAGTCTTCCTGAGAAAAAAAAGCCCCGTCGAACCTGAAGGTCACGGGGCTTTTGAGGTGCTGTTTTTGAGGCGCTGTTCAGGCCTACAAGTTCAGGCTTACAAGAGTGAGCCTGTTATCTTTCAGTCTTCCTGACAGAGCAGGAACTCCAGCAGGGCTTTCTGTGCATGCAGACGGTTCTCCGCCTCATCCCAAACTACCGAGCGCGGGTCATCCAGTAAGTCTTCACTTACTTCCTCTCCACGATGTGCTGGCAGGCAGTGCATAAAGAGCACGTCTTTGTTGGCCAGATCCAGCAGCTCGCGTGAGACCTGATAATCACAGAATTTACGCAGGCGCTGTTCCTGTTCATCTTCCTGACCCATAGACGCCCAGACGTCCGTTGCCACCAGATCGGCACCACGTACCGCTTCTTTCGGATCACGCATCAGCGTGACACGGTCAGCGGCTTCATCAACCAGAAATTGTGACGGTTCAAAGCCTTCCGGTGTGGCAATGTTCAGTTTGAAATCAAACTGCTGCGCCGCGTTGATGTACGACTGGCACATATTGTTGCCATCGCCGATCCAGGCCACGGTTTTGCCCTGAATAGAGCCACGGTGCTCGACGTAGGTCTGGATATCGGCCAGCAGCTGACAGGGATGAAAGTCATCCGTCAGGGCATTGATTACCGGTACCTCGGAGAACGCCGCAAAGCGTTCTACGGTTTCGTGTTCGAAGGTACGGATCATGACGACATCGACCATGCGTGACAGCACGCGGGCGCTGTCTTCTACCGGCTCACCACGGCCCAGCTGGGTATCGCGCGGCGACAGGAAGATGGCATGGCCACCCAGTTGTGCCATACCGGCCTCAAAGGAAACACGGGTGCGGGTGGAGGATTTTTCAAAAATCATCCCCAGTACACGGTTTCGCAAAGGCTCGTAGATTTCTCCGCGTTTGTGCATCTGCTTCAGCTCGATGGCGCGCTGGATAAGCCAGTTCAGCTCTTCCGGAGAATGGTCTAACAGGGTTAAAAAATGTCTCACGTTAGTTCCTTATTCAAACTCAACCGAGCGCCTCAATCAGGGCGGACACGGTTTCGATGATCTGGTCAGCTTCGCTCTGTGACAGATTCAGCGGTGGCAGCAGACGCACCACATTGCCGGAGGTCACATTCAGCAGCAGACCCTGTTCCAGAGCGGTGGCCATCAGTGACGGGCAGTCCTGGTTCAGCACCAGACCGATCATCAGGCCGTGGCCACGGATTTCGAGCAGACGCTCGCTGTTGTTCAGGCGCGCACGGAAACCGTCACGCAGGTAATCGCCCATAGTGCGGGCGTGATCACACAGATTCTCTTGTTCAATGGTCTCAACGACCGCCAGTGCTGCCGCACAGGCCAGCGGGTTACCGCCATAGGTTGAGCCATGATTGCCTGGCTGCAGTACCTGAGCCGCTTTGCCCTGAGCCAGACAGGCACCAATAGGCACGCCGTTACCCAGACCTTTGGCGGTGGTTACGACATCCGGGCGGAAACCAAAGTGCTGGTAGCAGAAATAGGTGCCGGTCCGGCCGTTACCGGTTTGTACTTCGTCGAGCATCATCAGCAGCTGGTGGTCATCACACAGGGCACGTACGCCGGTCAGATAGTCGGCGCTGGCAGTCGCCAGACCGCCTTCGCCCTGTACCGGTTCCAGCATTACCGCAACGACATTCGGGTTGGCTTTGACGACGGCTTTAATGGCATCCAGATCCTGATAAGGCACACGGATAAAACCATTGAGCAGCGGGCCAAAACCTTCCTGCACCTTGGTGTTACCGGTAGCGGTCAGGGTGGCCATGGTACGGCCGTGGAAGGCCTTGGTCATAACAATGATGACGGGCTCATGGATGCCGCGGTCGTGACCGTATTTACGCGCAATTTTAATCGCCGCTTCGTTGGCTTCGGCACCGGAGTTGGAGAAAAACACGTTTTCCATACCGGAGACACGTACCAGCGCTTCAGCCAGCGCCTGCTGCTTGCTGATGCCATACAGGTTTGAGGTGTGAATCAGCTTGTCAGCCTGCTCACGGATAGCTGCCGTGACCGCCGGGTGGGCATGGCCCAGACCGCATACGGCAATACCACTGAGCGCATCCAGATAGCGTCGGCCCTGAGTATCAATAACCCAGCTGCCTTGTCCACTTTCAAACGTCACGGGTAACCGCCCGTAGGTATTCATGATGGCTTGCATATCACTCAAATCCTCTGAAACGCAAAAAGGCAGCCTTGGCTGCCCCGGAAGGGTCAGCATCATACGAAAGGGCCGTAACTTTGTAAATGTTGCCCGATTGAGAGGTGAATACCCACTCTGGCTGAGCATTTTGGCCAATCGCCTGCGGCGTTGTGATCATTGTCAGTGCCGGGGGAGCTGAGTAGGGTGAAGGCTTCTCTTTTTAATGAAAGGTCGCCGTATGGAGCAGTATCTGCAAAGCACCCGCTATTTTGACGCAGCCAATCCGCAGGTTGTGGCACAGGCGCGCGCGCTGGCTGGTGATGCATCTGATCCGCTGGAGATTGCCCGCCGCCTGTATCTTGGGGTGCGCGATGGTGTGCGCTACAACCCTTATACCTTCAGTGATGATCCGCAGAGTTTCAGCGGCAGTCATTGTCTGGCCGCGGGCCAGTCATACTGTATTCCCAAGGCGGTATTGCTCGGCACTATGGCGCGGGCGCTGGGTATTCCTTCCCGGCTGGGATTAGCGGATGTGCGCAATCACCTGTCCTCCCCACAATTACTGGCGTTTCTGCGTTCCGATGTATTTGTTATGCATGGCTATATCGAGCTGTGGCTGAATGAGCGCTGGGTAAAAGCGACACCGGCCTTCAATAAAGCGTTGTGTGAGCGTATGGGCGTGGGCGTGCTGGAGTTCGATGGCGAGCAGGATTCGGTGTTTCAGCCGTTTGATGAACAGGGCCGGGCGCATATGGAATATCTGAACGATCATGGCACCTTTGCTGATGTACCGGTTGATTTTATTGTCGCTCAGGTTGCAGCGGCTTATCCGCATCTGGTGAAAACCGCCGATTTTGCCGAGCGCTCACTGGAAGGGGACATGACCGCGCCTGTGAGTTGAATCGGTCAGAACCCCTGATCGTCGCCACAAAAATCCTTTGCTGGCTGGCGGCCACCGTACTTCGCAGAATGTGACTATTTACGGAGGCTGGTATGCAGAAACTGAACAAGGGGCGGAGCTGGTTGTATATAACAGCCGTGCTTTGGGGACTGAGTGGCACTCTATGTGTTGCTGAAGAACCGGCAGAGGACACTGATGAGCCGGTAGCGGCAACGGTGGATGACGGTGATGAAGCGTATCGCCGTGAGATTCAGCAGGAATGTGAATCTCAGGCGACGTCAATGGAGCTGGAAGGGTCCGACCGGGCCGATTACGTACGTTTATGTCTGCAGCAATACGGCCTGTAAACCGTGGTCAGCCGCGTCCGCGGGTACGGGTGCGGTTAGCGCGGGCATTTTTCTCGATAAAGATCATGATCTTGGCGGCCACGTCGATACCGGTCGCTTCTTCAATGCCCTGAATGCCGGGAGATGAGTTCACTTCCATCACCACCGGGCCATGGTTGGAGCGCAGAATATCCACACCGGCAACGTTCAGGCCCATGGTGCGTGCGGCGCGCACCGCGGTGGCACGTTCTTCCGGGGTAATACGGATTAAAGAAGCGCTGCCGCCACGGTGCAGGTTAGAGCGGAATTCGCCTTCCTGCGCCTGACGTTTCATGGCGGCCACGACTTTATCGCCCACCACAAAACAGCGGATATCAGCACCGCCGGCTTCTTTAATGTATTCCTGCACCATGATGTTGGCTTTTAACCCCATAAAAGCCTCAATCACGCTTTCGGCGGCTTTGCGTGTTTCCGCCAGTACCACGCCGATGCCCTGAGTACCTTCCAGCAGTTTGATCACCAGTGGGGCGCCACCGACCATACGGATCAGATCGGGAATATCATCCGGGCTGTGGGCAAAACCGGTAACCGGCAGACCAATGCCTTTACGCGCCATTAACTGCATAGAGCGCAGCTTGTCGCGTGAGCGGCTGATGGCGACGGATTCGTTCAGCGGATAGACGCCCATCATCTCAAACTGGCGCAGCACTGCGGTGCCGTAAAAGGTAATGGAAGCACCGATACGCGGGATAACAGCATCAAAATCATCCAGCTCGTGGCCCTGATAATGAATGCTGGAATCCAGACTGTTGATATTCATATAGCAGTGCAGGGTATCCAGAACACTGACTTCATGTCCGCGCGCTTCGCCGGCTTCCACCAGACGACGGGTGGAGTAGAGGTTGGCGTCACGCGACAGAATAGCAATTTTCATAGGAAATCGGTTCCTGGATACTGGCGTTCGACATCGACCAGAAAACGCCCGCTGATGGCCCGGCGGCCAATCAGCATGGGGTATTTCATGCTGCCGCGGTGGCTGAGGCTGAGTTCGATGGTCCAGGTTTTCCCGGCAGCAAAAAGCTGAGTTTTAATAATGTAGCGATGGCTGCGCTGGCCATTGGAGCTGGCGATCACACGACGGTCGACCACCTCGGCTTCACAGATCTGATCCAGGGTTGCGGTGTCGTTATCAAACAACACATGGAAGCGAACCCAGGATTTTCCGTCCCGTTTAAAGGGCTCAATGCGTTCAGCATGCAGGCTGCTGGTGCAGGCCCCGGTATCGACCTTGGCCAGACACTGAATGCCAAAGTCGGGGAGAGAGACTTGTTCTATGTAGCCGAGTACAGGCTTAATCATCGCTGTCTATGCTGTCCGAGCCGGTTTCAGCCACAGCAGCGGAAGAAGCCGTGAAGTAGATCTGCTTACGGCGTAATGCATTGAGGTAAATGGCCCAGGTTTTCTCGACATCAGAGGCTGGCTTCTCGTTACCGTGACAGGTGGCAACAAAGCGCTCTTCTTCGTCATTCTGTGGCGCGCGGCTGCCTTCGTGCAGCGCTTTCATGGCCACACCTTTTGTTTCCAGAATCTGCGCCTGAATACGGGTGAAATCCCCTGAACGCTGGAAACCACGTGGAAAATTGCGGTCGTCAAAGAACTTTTTATCGCAGTCAAAACTCTTCACTTGGCTATTGTCCATTCTGCACCTACTATCCCGATGAGGTAATTTTGGGCGGAGTATGGTCAGCCATGATTCGTCGGTAAAACAAAAAAAACTTATCGTAACGAAAATTTTCTTTGGTCGATATGGACACAGAACTGCTTAAAACTTTTATGGAAGTCTCACGTACCCGGCACTTCGGACGGGCGGCAGAAAACCTGTATCTGACGCAGTCTGCCGTCAGCTTCCGGGTACGCCAGCTGGAAGGACTTCTGGGGGTGGAACTGTTCTCCCGCCAGCGCAATAACATTCAGCTGACCCCGGCAGGTGAAAAACTCATGCCATTGGCTGAAAGCAGCGTTCTGCTGGAACAGCGTATCCGCCAGGAAGTGGCGATGGCGGATGGCAAAAGCCAGCAGATGTCACTCGGAGCGACCCCGAATCTGTGGGATGCCTTTCTGCAGGAGCAACTGCGCCTGTTTATGAGCAGCTCTCCGGGGATTGCCCTGAATGCCATGGCGCACAGCAGTGGCAATCTGGTGCGGCAGATTATTGAACGCACACTGGATCTGGCCTTTGTCTTTGATGCTCCCAAAGTGGACGAACTGACCACCATTGAAGTGATGAACATCCCTCTGTATCTGGTTTCCGCTGAACCTTGTGACAGCTGGCAGGATGCATTGGCGCAGGATTATGTGCTGGTGGACTGGGGAACGTCGTTTCAGATTCAGCACGCGCAGGAGTTCAAAGGGGCAAAACCACCGGTATTACAAACCAACACCGGACGGATTGCGCTGGATTGTATTCTCAGTAATGGCGGCTCAGCGTATTTGCCGTCCAGCCTGATTCAGCCGTACCTCGACAGCGGGCAAATGCATGTTGTGCCCGATGCGCCGGTCATCAACCGTACGGTTTATGCCAGCTTTCATGCCAGCAGTGGCCGTGAAGAGCTGATTAATAAAGTGATCGAACAGATTGCAACCAATGTCACTGCCGCGGCTGCACTGGCATCGCCACAGGGGGAATCCCGATGAGTATCCGTTGCCAGGCATGGGTTATGACACAGACCGGTGGGCCTGAGGTTATACAGAAAGCTGAGATTGAATTACCTGAACCGGGCATCGGCCAGGTGCTGATTCGTGTGGTGGCTGCCGGTTTCAATCCGGTGGATACCAAAATCCGCGCCGGGCTTGCGGCCATTGCGCCACAGTCTGGTGTGCTGGGCTGTGATGTCAGCGGTTATATAGAAGCAACAGGTGAAGGCGTCAGTGCATTTTCTCCGGGCGATGCTGTTTATGGCTGCGCCGGCGGGGTTAAAGGACATCATGGTGCGCTGGCCGAATATATGGTCGCCGACGCTGATTTGCTGGCCCCTGCTCCTCATAATCTGCCGCTGGAAGACTGCGCTGGTCTGCCTGTTGCTGCGATTACGGCTTACAACGCAGTACAGCGCCTGCAGCTTCAGGCCGGAGAGCGCTTGTTTGTGGTGGGAGCTTCCGGTGCGGTTGGTCTGATGATGACGCAGATTGCGCATCAGTTGGGTGCGCTGGTTGAAGGTTCGGCCGGCAGTCGTGAACGTATCGCTCAGGTTGAAGCCTTTGGTGGCCGTGGCTGGCTGCATTCCCAGTGTAGTGAGCTGGTTGCGCAGGGGGAGAGTTTCGCCAGAGTGCTGGACACCTTTGGTGGTGCGGGTCTGCAAACCGCTCTTGAACTGGCAGCACCTTATGCGCAGGTGGCGACGATCAATGCCCGTAATCAGTACGATTTATCCCAGGCGCATGCCAAAGCGCTGACTCTGCATGCTGTTTTTATGCTGTTGCCACTGTTGCGGCAGGAAAATATGGCGGCCCATGGGGAGTGCCTGCGTACGCTGACAACCGGCATTGAAGCCGGTGAGCTTAAAGGCCTGCCTGTGCAGCGTTTTGCTATGTCTGAAGTGGCACAGATTCATGCCCGTTATGAAGCCGGAGAATTACCGTTTAAGGCGGTGATGCTGCCCGACTTCTGAGTCATACAGGAGTCAGGCATAAAGAACATCTACCGGGGGTCAGTCGATCCCCAGCCATTTGTGCGTCTGCAGGCTCAGCTTCCATTGCGGGTGGGCAAGACAATATTCAACGGTCTTGCGCATATTGTTGACGGACAGCCCTTCCTTTGCCCCTTCATTCTTATCCGTTGCCAGAATCATGGCCTGATAATCGGCCATCGGCTGCAGATAGAAATGCCGCGCATTAAAAGAAGCAAAGCGTTCCGGCAGGGCTTTGCTCTGCGGATAGACCAGCTTCAGCTCATCACACGCGGTAATAACAATCCCGGCATCGGCTTTGGGGCTCAGACAAAGCCAGTCGATGCCTGCAGGCGCAGGCAGAGTGCCGTTGGTTTCAACACCGACTTCAAAGCCCGCATTGTGCAGTGCTTCTATTAAAGGTACGTCGAGTTGCAGCAAAGGTTCACCGCCGGTGCAGACCACATAAGGAATGCCCTGAGCGGGGTCTGGCCACTGGCTGCTGATCAGGCTGACCAGCTCCGCTGCACTGTAGATTCCGCCATTGTCACCATCGGTGCCGATAAAATCGGTATCGCAGAAATCGCACACGGCGTCAGCACGGGAATCTTCGCGCCCATTCCACAGATTGCATTTACTGAAGCGACAAAACACAGAAGGGCGTCCGGCCTGTGCGCCTTCGCCCTGCAGTGTGTAAAAAACTTCCTTAACGCGGTAGCGGTCGGCCATCAGCTGTTCTCGTAAGCCAGTGGGTCGATGGCATGGTTATGGGCAAAGGCTTCCAGGCGTTCAACGCAGGAGCCGCACTTGCCGCAGGCTTTCTCGCGACCGTTGTAGCAGGTCCAGGACTTACCATAATCCAGCCCCATCTTCAGACCGTCGGCGAGGATCTCTGTTTTGTCGCTGTTCAGGTACGGAGTGACGATATCAACCGGCTCGTAGTTGGCCAGCTTGGCGACCTTATTCATGGCGTGAACAAAGTCAGGGCGGCAATCCGGGTAAATCGCGTGGTCACCGGAATGCGCTCCGTAAAATACTTTGCTGGCACCAATATCCACGGCGTAACCAATGGCCAGCGACAGCAGAATCATATTGCGGTTCGGCACCACCGTGGATTTCATATTGGCTGCTTCATAGTGGCCTTCCGGGATTTCGATATCAGACGTCAGAGAGGAACTCTGCAGCAGTTGGTTGATTGCGGTGATATCAATGATGCGGTGGTTGATTTCCAGTTCTTCACACACGCGGGTGGCAAAAGCGATTTCCTTGCGGTGCTTCTGGCCGTAATCAAAGGTAAGAGCATAGAGCTCGTAACCTTCTGCTTTGGCTTTATTAAGAATGGTAAAGGAATCCATACCACCGGAATAAATAACAACGGCTTTCTCGGCCATAACTAACCTCTTTCTTAAAAAGATACTGGAACAGATAAACAGTCCGAACCAGGGAGCCGGGTGGCTCCGGGAATTAAGCGGGCAAGTATACGTGCTTTATATAGAAGGGGGAAAAGAGAGGGCGGGAGGTTCCTGTAATTTTTTTTCAGAAAGCTGTTGACCGCCAGCAGGATCTCTCTATAATGCGCCCCTCTCGACCGCTATGGTGTGTTGAGAAGATTGAAAAAGCTTTATTTTCAATGACTTACAAGATTCTAACGGATCGTAAGTTACTGAAAAATTCTCGAAAAAGGTGTTGATTTCGGTCAGTAAGAGCGTAGAATGCGCCACCTGCTTTGAGAGTGACCCGAAAGGGTTGTTTGAAGCTAAGTTAAGTGATTGATTTTAAAAGAAATTTTGAAAATTAACGCTTGACACAATCTGAGGGTGCTGTAAAATGCGCCGCCTGGCTCGGGAAGCGAAAGCGGAAAGATCCAGAAAGTTAAGCGGTTGAAAAGATTCAAAAAATCGCTTGACACCAAGAGCTGCTTCTATAGAATACGCAGCCCGCTTTGAGAGAAACGAAGCGACGTTCTTTAAAAATTCAAGCATTAAGTAATTCGTGTGGGTGCTTACTGGGACGCTCTGGAGACAAAGCATTATCAAGTAAGAACTCGTCGATAATTCATTTATGAAGCAAAGACAGTTTTATTCTTGAGCAAGATTTAGATTGGATA
>NZ_JAJAEL010000041.1 GCF_020447205.1 Thalassolituus alkanivorans | reverse complement strand
ACGTGTTATTAGGTCGCTGGATCAGATCATTGAATGGCGTGGAAAACCACGCTCTATTCGATGTGATAATGGTCCTGAGTACATCAGCAACAAGCTTGCTGTGTGGGCAGAGAATCAAGGCATTAAGCTGGTATTTATTCAGCCTGGCAATCCGCAACAGAATGCCTACGTTGAGCGTTACAACCGCACGGTGCGTTACGACTGGCTGGCTCAGTACTTGTTCGACAC
>NZ_JAJAEL010000005.1:166640-205577 GCF_020447205.1 Thalassolituus alkanivorans | reverse complement strand
TTAAATGGCATCCCCAAGGGGATTCGAACCCCTGTTACCGCCGTGAAAGGGCGGTGTCCTAGGCCTCTAGACGATGGGGACGTCTCAATCAAGGAGCGCGCATTCTATTGATGGACATTTAGGTCGTCAACCCCTGTAAATAAGATTTTTACAGCTACACTAACAAAAGGTGTGTTTAAAACCGGAAGCTCTCAAACTTCCCGGCGTTATGACAAATCCCGTTTAACATCGACTCCCGACGGAGCCAAGGAAAGGAAACAGGAAACACATGTCCACCACCAGTCTGGTTATTCTGGCGATATTCACAGCCTTGGCCGCCGTCGGGGCGCTTGGCTTTATGCGCTGGCAGGAACAAAAGCGCCTCGAACGGGCGCGGTTGGCGGTTGTCCACTCTGATCAGATGGGTGAACTGAGTATGCTCGGAGAAAGCCTTCAACCCTGGCTTTCAGCTCCGATGCTGCATTTTATGGCTCAGGAAATTCAGTATCACGGCGGCGAACTGGCCCTGCTGAAGGCCCCCAGCAACAAACGCTGCAATAAAGCAATGGAAGACGCCTTAACCTGGCTTAATGCCACTCCAAGACCACCGGCCAAACTGCCCGGCCAGGTAAAACAGGCACAGGAAGTACGGCATTCAGTCCAGCGGCTGCAGGAACTGATCCGGGCCAGCCATCAACAGCACCACCTGGCAACGGATAAAGCCAAACAGTTATTACAGGAAGCCAAACTGCTTAACGTCAAAGTTGCCATCGCCGTGTTTGACTCCAAAGCGACCGCGGCAGCCAGCGTTAACAACCCCGCTCAGGCCGTTCACTACCTGAAAAAAGCCGAAACAGCCCTGCAACAACTCAGCAATCTGCCAGATGAGCTTAAGCCCGTTCTGGATAATATTCAGCAACGTATCACTCAGCATCAGGATGAACGACAACCCGCAGCCAGCGGCACCAGACTGGAGGAAGGCACTGACCTGCTGAATGCTGAGGATGATTCCTGGAAGAAAAAACACTTTTAAGGCCGGCCTGTGGCGTTATAACGGCCTGTGCCTGCTCCCTCATCTGAGGTAAAGTTCAGGCCGGTATACACCCGAAACAGTGCCTGCGCAAAGGACAGAATGCAGATGTTTTCTCAGGTCAAAAAGAAACTGGCTCTGCAACTGGCTCTGAACACAGCGGCCGTTACGCTGATTATTGCCGGCATAATCAGCACCATCAGTATTCACTCCAATATCAGCACACTGAAAACACGCCAGCAACAGATTGTCTCCAGCATTATTGCCAGCACCCTCCCCTCATTTAATCTGGCCACTTTTAACTACAATATCCGCCTGAATCAGCAACTGACTGAAGGGCTTGTCAGCCACCCAAATATTATTTCAGCCATTGTTATCGACAGCACCGGTATGCAACTGGCGCAGGCCGTTGAAGCAACCGAGTGCCAGCCCTCTACCCTGGATATGATGATTTTCAGCGAACCCGGTATTCATATCGAAGCCCTGAGCTACAACAATACCCCGCTCGGAAAACTGATCATCGAACTGGATCGCTGCCAGAGCATTGCCGAGCTGAGCAGCCTGACCCGGAGCACATTATTTAATGCCCTGCTGTTCAGCCTGCTGCTGGCGACCTTTATCTATGCTGCCTTTTATCGCGCGGTTACCAGCCCACTGACCCGGCTGGTGCGCCAGATCACCGGACTGACTGCCGACAACCTCGATAAGGTGGATCTGACCCGTATGCAATCAAGACGTCAGAATGAACTCGGCCAGCTGATGAACCAGTTTGCGGCCCTGCTCAGCCTGCTTAAAGATCACATACATCAGCAACGCAAAGCCGAAGCGACGATCAACGACTACTCAGCCAAGCTCGAAGAGCTGATCCATAAACGCACCCATGCACTGACCCATCTGAACCGGCGCCTGCAGCAATCTTCTGATGATCATTCCGGCAGCACATCGTCTCTGCAGACCCGGCTGAGCACCCTGACACAACTGCTGAAAGAGCCTATGGATCAGCTGATCGGCAAACTCAGCAATACCGATCAGGCCGATGCGCGGGCCATGGCCGCTAATATCCGTGGCCTGCTGCATGACCTGCGCACCCTGCAAAACAGCAGCAGCCAACAAGAACTGAAGCTTGTCGATATCCACCGGATAGTCACGGATTGCCTGGCGGAAATTCCGGCGGATATGGCAGACATTGACTGCCACTGTGGTGAGGCCGATCTTCTGTTACTTAACCGGAGCAGCCTCAGACTGCTGATTCTGAGCCTGCTCAGCAACGCCATCATCCACTGCAGACAAGGCCCTCTGACACTCAGCGTCCGCTATGAAGCGCAGCGGCTGCTGATCAGCCTGGCCGGGCAGGATCTGTTTATTAACGACACCCTGCTGGAGCAGGATCTGATGCCTCTGTGCCCGGAAAATCTGCCCCTGCCTTCCGCTTTCGGTCTTGGCCTGAGTCGAGAGCTGGCACGCATATCTGGTGGCGACCTGCACTACGAAAGCCAACCGGATGGCGGCACGGTTCTGCTATGTCATATCCGCTGCCAGCCCCTGGCAAAACTGCTGCCGGAAATCCGCAAACATCTGCGCCAGCATCCCCTGAATATCGCCATTCAGGATAAACAGTGCCGTGCCCGGATATTGCACTGGGCAGAACAATGGCAACTCCCTCAGAGTGCCGAGGGTATGAACAGCAAACACACCCTGTTACTGACAGACCAACCCGAGCTGAGCAGCCGGCATGGCGAGCACAGCATCCTGTTGCAGCCACAAGGAACAGGAGAAATAACAGACGACGAATGTTACTCAGCATCCGGACTGTTAACTGCCTTACTCGAACAGACAGATCCCGACCACGCCGCGCCTCCGCGCACCCTGCGGGTCCTGCTGGTTGATGACAACACCATTAATCGCATGCTGTGTCAGCGTTATCTGAAAAATCTGAACATCGAACCGGATACTGCCGACAATGGTTTGCAGGCGATAGAACATGCCCGCCACAACCGTTATGACCTGATATTGATGGATTGCCAGATGCCGGTGATGGATGGCTTTGAGGCGACACGGCAGATACGCCGCAACTCTCTCAACAGCCAGACACCCATCATTGCACTGACCGGATTGACCGGAGAAAACGAACGCCAGCAGTGCCTGACCGCCGGCATGAATGACTTTATCGGCAAGCCATTCACTCAGGATCAGATTCAGGCAACGCTGGTACAGTGGATTAACAATTATTACGGCAGCGCCAGCGACTGATCAGACTCTGCAGGCGCTCTTTCAGCGACAGAGCTTCTGCTGCATCGACGGCCGTCGCACAGAGAATGTCCTGCGGAACAGAAGCCGCCTGCTCACGCAGCGCCCAGCCGGCAGTGGTCAGATTCACCAACACCACCCGCTCATCTTCACTGCTGCGACTGCGCAATAACAGGCCCGCGCTTTCCATGCGCTTCAATAATGGCGTCACCGTTCCGGTATCCAGCAACAGGCGTTCACACAAATATTTCACCGATACAGGTAGCTGTTCTTCTTCCTGTGCCTGCCACAACACCAGCATCACCAGATATTGCGGGTACGTCAGCTCCAGCTTTTTCAGCAATGGCTGATAGGCCTGGGTAATCAGACGTGACAGGCTGTAGGCCGAAAAGCACAGCTGATTATCCAGATGTAACTGCGGATAAACTTTGCGTTTCACAGCCTACCCCAGCAGACGCTCAATATCGGCCTGCAGTTTTTCAGGCTTAGTGGTTGGCGCATAACGTTTGACCACCTCACCCTCACGGTTAATCAGGAACTTGGTGAAGTTCCATTTGATGCCTTTGGTACCCAGCACGCCCGGCGCCGCGCTCTTCAATTCCTGATACAGAGGCGCAGCATTGTCACCGTTCACCTCAATCTTGCTGAACATCGGAAAGGTTACGCCGTAGTTTTTCTGACAAAAGGCGCCGATTGTCGCACTGTCACCCTTTTCCTGCTGTCCGAACTGATTGCAGGGGAAACCCAGAATCACCAGCCCTTTGTCTTTGTATTGCTGATACAAAGACTCAAGCCCCTCGTACTGATAGGTAAAGCCACACTCACTGGCGGTATTAACCACCAGTACGACCTGCCCCTGATAAGCACTCAGATCCTGTTCCTGACCACTCAGCAGCGGCATGGTATGAGAAAGAACGGACATAAACCTCTCCTTTTAATTTTTCAAAATAGTATTGCGCACAATATATTTATCGGTAAAAAAGGGCAAGTATCACCTGCCCTTAATAACCTTTCCGGCCAGCAACGGCCCGGGGTTTAATCGCTGTCTTTCTTCAGATCCAGCGACACCGAATTAATACAGTAACGCAATCCGGTGGGAGCCGGACCATCGGTAAACACATGGCCCAGATGCGCCCCACAGTTCTGGCACAGCACTTCGGTGCGCACCATAAAATGGCTGGTATCCATACGCTCTTCGATAACATCATCGGACAGCGGCTGGAAAAAACTCGGCCAGCCGCAGCCGGAATCAAATTTGGTATCGGATAAAAACAGCGCTTCACCACAACACACGCAGTGATAGACACCCGGGTCTTTGCAGTCGTGATAGCGGCCGGTAAAAGGCGCTTCCGTTCCGGCTTCGCGCGTTACCCGGTAGGTTTCGGCATCCAGTTCTTTCCGCCACTCTTCGGCCGTTTTATTTACTTTGCTCATTGACGGATCTCCTGATAAGCCACTTTCGAAGCATCGATCTGAGGAGTATCATGCCAGCTTTCTTTTTCCTTTCAACAAAGGCAGTGCGACTTCCATGCAGGAAATTCTTAAATCCAACAAATTGGCTAATGTGTTTTACGATTTGCGTGGACCTGTATTGCAAGCCGCCAAACGCATGGAAGAAGAAGGCCACCGGATTCTGAAACTGAACATCGGCAACCCCAAGCCTTTCGGCCTGGATGCGCCAGAGGAAATCATTCAGGACGTTATTTATAACCTGCCGGATTCCGAAGGTTACGCCGATTCCAAAGGCCTGTTTTCTGCACGCAAAGCCATCATGCAGTACGCGCAGCAAAAGAATATTCAGAACGTTGGCATTGAAGACATCATCGTCGGCAACGGTGTCAGCGAACTGATCGTTATGGCCATGCAGGGCCTGCTGAATAACGGCGACGAAGTGCTGGTACCGGCACCGGACTACCCGCTCTGGACCGGCGCCGTCAGTCTCGCCGGTGGCCGTGCCGTGCATTATATCTGTGACGAAGGTGCTGGCTGGCAGCCGGATCTTGATGATATGCGCGCCAAAATCACCGATAAAACCCGTGCACTGGTACTGATCAATCCGAACAACCCGACCGGCGCCGTGTATCCGCAGGAAATGCTGCTGCAGATGCTGGAAATCGCCCGCCAGAATAACCTGATCGTGTTCTCCGACGAGATTTACGACAAGATTCTGTACGATGAAGTTGAGCACGTATCGACCGCATCACTGGCCGATGACCTGCTGATTGTGACCTTTAACGGTCTGTCGAAAAATTACCGCCTGGCCGGTTTCCGCTCCGGCTGGATGATTATCAGCGGCGCCAAACACAAAGCCCGCGACTACATCGAAGGCCTGGAATTACTGGCCTCTATGCGCATGTGCGCCAACGTGCCGGCGATGTACGCTATTCAGACCGCACTGGGTGGCTATCAGAGCATCGACGATCTGGTCGCACCGGGCGGACGCCTGTGCCAGCAGCGTGATATTGCCTGGGAAATGCTCAACGATATTCCCGGCATCAGCTGTGTTAAACCGCAGGGCGCGCTGTACTGCTTCCCGAAAGTCGATGCGAAAAAATTCAACGTGCGCAACGATGAACGTCTGGTGCTCGACTTACTGGAGCAACAGAAAATTCTGATTGTACACGGCACAGCGTTTAACTGGCCTTATCCGGATCACTTCCGCGTGGTGTTCCTGCCACGTCCGGAAGACCTGACACTGGCTCTTGGCAAAACCAAGCAGTTTTTTGAAAGCTACCGCCAGCTCTGATGCTCGACGTTCATATCGACGATTTTTACAAAGATTGTGCAACCACTCTGCTGAGTGGTTTCCGCGCATTTCCGCGTCAGCAAACGCTGTTTATCGAAGATATTTCAGGCCCGGATACCGTTGACGAATTTGGCCTGCACAGCCCCCGCCACCTCGCTGCCCTTGGCGCAGTGCAGTGGCTGAAAGAAGAAGGTTTTATCCGTTTCGGTGCCATTAACCGTCAGGATTCGGTAGATGATTTTGTCCTCACCAGCAAAGCCTTTACCCGCCTTATAGCACCCGCCCTGCCGCAATCACTGCGCGGCGATGCTGAGAGCATTGAACACTCCGGCGATATTACACCGGTGTTTCAGGTGCTGGAATTTGCCCGATTGCAGGGCGATTCACTCTGGATAGGCGAACTGGTTCGCGACTACCTGCTCAGTCATCAGGCCTGAGCAGACGGCAGACATAAAAAAACCGCGCATTGCGCGGTTTTTTTATGTGAGCTCTGCAGCAAATTTATTTAGTACGCACATCAAAACCCGCGGCACTTAATGCTTCATGCAGGTCATGACACTTGGCCGGAACACCAACCCGCAAGGTCGGAATATCACGGCGCAGCGGATAATGTTTGCGCAACTGATCGAAGGTTGCCTTGAGGTTATCCGAGCGCTTCATCGCCGTACGCATTACACCGTCATCAACACGGATTTCATACGCCGCACGAATAGCAGTGCGCAATGCCTGATGAACCGGCACCTGATCGGAGAAATTTACCCGTTTAACACCCGGCTCAGGTAAAAACTGCGCCAGTTTGCGCCGTACCGGCAAGCCGAAAAACTCACACAACCCCTGATACACATATTCGGTGCCGCGCATTTTGCCGTCCAGCGAGTAGCCGGCAATGTGCGGCGTTGCCAGCAGACAACGGTGCATCAGGTTCAGGTCCAGCTCAGGTTCGTTTTCCCAGACATCCAGAATCGCCTCAAAATCGCGGTTATTCTGCATATGCTCGAGTAATGCGGCGTTATCGACCACCGCACCACGACCGGCGTTGATCAGACTGGCATCCGGCTTCATCTGCGCCAGACGCTGCTGATCAATCAGGTGCCAGGTCGGATGTTCGCCATCACGGGTCAGCGGCGTATGCAGCGTTACCACATCGGCCTGCAGGGCTTCGTCCAGCGTAACCAGCTCACCCACCTCTTCCGGGTCTTTGAACGGATCAACCGCCAGCACGGTCACGCCCATCTCTTCCAGACGGCGGCGCAGCAGCAGACCCACATTTCCCACACCGACAATGCCGACACTGACATCGGTAAAGCCGATACCGCGCTCGTCCACCAATACACTGAGCGCGCTCAGCACATAATCGACCACCGCCTGCGCATTGCAGCCCGGTGCGCTTTTGAAACCGATTCCGGCTTCCTGCAGATAATCCTGATCAATATGATCGGTGCCGATGGTCGCCGTGCCGACAAATTTTACCTTGCTGCCGGCCAGCAACTGCGCATCCACCCGGGTAACAGAACGCACCAGCAGAATGTCGGCGTCTGCGACATCCGCCGCCGTCATACTGCGCCCTTCAACCAGAGTGATCTCGCCAAAATCCGCAAAGAATTCGTTTAACAGGGGAATGTTTTCGTCCGCAACTATGTGCACTGGGGTCCGCTCTTTTCAACAGGAAGGCGCCATTGTGGCAATTGCCATCAAGAATGACAATTGCCACAACTCATGGAGTACTGATCTCAGGCCACAGCCGTTAATGTAACCGCCACACCATTCAGTGCCGCGTTACCGGTCAGGCCATCCAGCAGCTGATCATCGGTCAGGTCGTTGGTGTTAACTCCGGCCACCTGCTGTGCCTGACGCAGACGGATACCGGGCACGTTATGCCCCCAGCCGTGGGGAATACTGACCACACCGGGCATCAGTTCATCACTGACCTCGGCCACCACCTCCAGCTCGGCGACACGGGAGCTGACCCGCACACTGACACCATCGGCGATACCCAGTCGCTCCGCATCCGCCGGATTCAGCATCAGCGTACAGCGGCTTTTGCCCTTCACCAGACGCTGACTGTTATGCAACCAGGAGTTGTTGGAGCGGATATGACGACGGCCAATCAGCAACAACTGATCACCCGTCAGCAACGGCTGCTGCAGTTCAGAGGCAACCTCCGCCAGAGCCTTCAGGTACACATCAGGGGTCAGATTCAGGCGCTTATCGCGGGTAAACAGCCGCTTTGGCATCACCGGCTGCAGTGCACCGAGATCAATACCTTCGGGCTGCTTCTTCAGGGCATTCAGGTCGAGCCCGCTCTTGCCGCTTTTCAGCATCTTATTCAGCACGCCTTCAGGCTTAAGCCAGCCCATCACCGCCCAGGTCAGGCGGTTGATCAGGCGCTTTTTCAGGTCGCCGCGGTTCAGTCGTTTAGTGAGTTCGAGCAGAATCTGCCAGTCCTGCAGCACGCCGGCTTTGGGTTTAAACAAAGCCGTCGAGTATTTGGCCACATTGCGCACTGCCAGCGCGTTGAAGATCACATCGTAATGATCACGCTCCAGCGGGCCACACGGCGGCAGAATCAGGTCGGCATGGCGGCTGGTTTCATTGAGGAAATAATCCACCGACACCATAAAATCGAGAGAGTCAAAGGCACGTTCAAGCTGGCGGCTGTTGGGCGTAGACAGCAGCGGATTACCGGCCACCGTCAGCATCGCCCGGATCTGCCCTTTGCCCGGTGTCAGGATTTCTTCGGCCAGCACCGCCACCGGCAGCTCGCCACCAAATTCCGGCAGATTCCGTACCCGCGAGCGGTAGCGGTCAAAATGTCCGCGCCCGCCCTGCGCGGCGGTAATGCCAACAATATCCACCGCCGGTGAGGTAAACATCGCCCCGCCTGCACGATCAAAATTGCCACTGACAATGTTCAGCACATTGATCAGCCACTGGCACAGGCCACCGTACTGCTGTACCGACACGCCCATACGGCCATAGCAAACCGCCGATTTTGCCTGCAGCCACTGCGCTGCCAGCGCCCGCACCTGAGCGGCCTCTATACCGGTGCGTGCAGCGGTATTTTCCGGCGCATAAGGGGCACACAGTCCGGCCAGATCGGCACTGTCGATATAGTCCGGCAGCGCCGGCAGCTGTGCACTCAGTTCATGGGTAAAGACATAGAGCAGCGACAGCAACAGCAGCACATCCTGCCCCGGACGGATAAACCAGTGCTCATCAGCAACGCCAGCCGTCTCGCTGCGGCGCGGGTCGATCACCAGAATCTTGCCGCCGCGTTCACGAATGGCTTTCAGGCGGTTTTTAATATCCGGCGCCGTCATCAGGCTGCCGTTTGACGCCAGCGGATTACCGCCCATCACGATCAGAAAATCGGTACGGTCAATATCCGGCACCGGAATCTGCAGCTGATGGCCAAACATATGCAAACTGGCCATATGGTGCGGCAGCTGATCAACCGAGGTCGCGGAGAATTTGTTCTTCGAGCCCAGCTGCTTGAGCAGCAACGGGCCAAAAATCATATTGCCGTAATTGTGAACACTGGGATTGCCAAGATAACTGCCCACTGCATCACGTCCGTGCCCGGCCTGAATACGGCGAAAACCTTCCGCTGCTTCATTCAGCGCCTGTGACCAGGGAATTTCCTGCCAGCCGGAGGCGGTTTTTTTCAGCGGTTTACGCAAGCGGTCAGGATCGTTATGCAGATCCTGCAATGCGGTGGCCTTCGGGCAGATATAGCCACGACTGAACGGATCAGACTTGTCCCCTTTGATGGACTCGATATCACCGGTTTTATCGTCGTAACGGATTTCGATACCGCAGGTAGCCTCACACAGGCTGCAGGTGCGTTTGTGCGTCTGAATAGTCATGCTGTTTTCCTGGCTGTTGTTCTGGCTGCTGAATAGCCGGCTGAGGCCGGGCTTATTGTTTTTACTGACTATACCTGTTGCTCAATGGCCCGGAGCAGGCCTTTTGTGCCAAATTCAGGACAACAAAATTCAGGATAACCAGAGCTGCCACAAAGGTCGCGGCTAAACTGTATTTCCCCCGCCAATGCACATCCAACAACACACAAAAACAGCAAAAAGAAACCACAGAAAGCCCCCGACGATCAGATCCGCCGCCATCCGGATACACTGATAAACCGGGAAAATATCGGACCTGACACACATAACTTCTATGAATAATGCACATCAGGGGGACTAATGCGCCTGACGCCATAATTCCGGTATACTCCGCGCCATTATAGAAAGGGTAGCTCCCTGCATGGGCTGATCGTCTGTTCAGGAAACTACCTTCTTACTTAATGGTACTTAGTCAGAACGGAATACAATCCCTCGTTGCTGACTAAAGTGCCCATACGTTGCAACTGAGGCTTTGAGAGGGTCGCTAATGAGTCTGTATTCAGAATATCTGAAAGAAATTGAGGTTCGTAAGAACGAGCTGGGTTTACACCCAAAACCAATCGATAGCGCAGAACTGCTGTCTGAAATCATTGCCCAGATCAAAGATACCGGCAATGCAGAGCGTGAAGCCTCTCTGAACTTCTTCATCTACAACACTCTGCCAGGTACTACCCCTGCTGCAGGCGTTAAAGCTAAGTTCCTGAAAGACATCGTAACCGGTGCAGAAACCGTTGCTGAAATCACTCCGGAATTCGCGTTAGAGCAACTGTCTCACATGAAAGGCGGCCCTTCTGTTGAAGCCCTGCTGGACATCGCGCTGTCTGACGATGCCAACAACGCCGCTGCCGGCGAAGTTCTGAAGTCTCAGGTATTCCTGTACGAAGCCGACACCAGCCGTCTGGCTGACGCTTTCAAAGCTGGCAACGCCATTGCTAAAGACATTCTGGAAAGCTACGCAAAAGCAGAATTCTTCACCAAGCTGGACGACATCCCAGAGAAAATTAAGGTTATCACCTACATCGCTGCTGAAGGCGATATCTCTACCGACCTACTGTCTCCGGGCAACCAGTCTCACTCCCGTGCTGACCGTGAACTGCACGGCCTGTGCATGATTTCTCCTGAAGCTCAGCAAGAAATCAAAAAAATGGGCGAAGAAAACCCAGACGCTAAAATCATGCTGATCGCTGAGAAAGGCACCATGGGCGTAGGTTCTTCCCGTATGTCCGGTGTAAACAACGTGGCACTGTGGGCCGGTGAAAAAACCTCTCCATACATCCCGTTCGTTAACAACCGTCCTGTGGTTGCCGGTACTAACGGTATCGCGCCTATCTTCCTGACTACTGTAGGCGTAACCGGCGGTATCGGTCTGGACCTGAAAAACTGGGTACAGAAGAAAGACGAAAACGGCAACATCGTACGTGACGCCAACGGCGACCCGGTACTGGAAGAAGCCTACTCTGTTAAGACCGGCACCGTTCTGACCATCGACACCAAAGCCAAGAAACTGCTCGACAGCGAAGGCAATGTACTGGTTGACGTAGCCTCTGCTTTCACCCCACAAAAAGTGGAATTCATGAAAGCCGGCGGTTCTTACGCCGTAACCTTCGGTAAAAAGATCCAGACTTTTGCTGCTGAAACCCTGGGCATTGAAGCACCGGTTGTTTACGCCTCATCTAAAGAAATCTCTCACGAAGGTCAGGGTCTGACTGCTGTTGAAAAAATCTTCAACCGCAATGCCGTCGGCGTTAAGTCCAAGACCCCTCTGCACGCCGGTTCTGATGTTCGCGTTAAAGTGAACATCGTAGGTTCTCAGGACACCACTGGTCCTATGACCTGTCAGGAACTGGAATCTATGGCCGCTGCGACCATCTCCCCAAGCGTTGATGGTGCCTTCCAGTCTGGCTGTCACACTGCCTCTGTATGGGACAACAAAGCCAAGGCCAACACGCCTAAGCTGATGGCCTTCATGAACGCATTCGGCGTAATCACTGCACGTGACCCGAAAGGCGTTTACCACTCAATGACCGACGTAATCCACAAAGTACTGAACGACATTACTGTGGACGACCGCGCGATCATCATCGGTGGTGACTCTCACACCCGTATGTCTAAAGGTGTGGCGTTTGGTGCGGACTCCGGTACCGTTGCTATCGCTCTGGCGACTGGTGAAGCAGCAATGCCGATCCCAGAGTCTGTGAAAGTAACCTTCAAAGGCCAGATGAAGCCGCACATGGACTTCCGTGACATCGTACACGCTACTCAGGCGCAGATGCTGAAGCAGTTCAACGGCGAAAACGTATTCCAGGGTCGTGTAATCGAAGTACAGATCGGTACCCTGCTGGCTGACCAGGCCTTCACCTTCACCGACTGGACTGCAGAAATGAAAGCGAAAGCTTCTATCTGTATTTCTACCGATGACACCCTGATCAAGTCTCTGGAACTGGCCAAGTCCCGCATCCAGATCATGATCAACAAAGGCATGGACAACGAAGCTGGCATGCTGAAAGGTCTGATCGATCTGGCTGACAAGCGTATTGCTGGCATCCAGTCTGGTGAAGAGCCAGCTCTGGCTCCGGACGACAACGCCAAGTACTACGCCGAAGTTGTGGTAGACCTGGACGCCATCGACGAACCAATGATTGCTGACCCGGACGTAAACAACGAAGACGTATCCAAGCGTTACACCCACGACGTAATCCGTCCGGCTTCTTACTACGATGGCCGTAAAGTGGATCTGGGCTTCGTTGGTTCTTGCATGGTTCACAAAGGCGACATGCAGATCATCGCTGCCATGCTGCGTAACCTGGAAAAGAACGGTCCTATCACGTTCAAGGCACCACTGGTTGTAGCGCCACCAACGTACAACATCGTTGACGAGCTGAAAGCCGAAGGCGACTGGGACATTCTGGCGAAATACGCTGGCTTCATTTTCGATGATGCACATCCGAAAGAAGCAGCCCGTACCAAGTACGAAAACCAACTGTACCTGGAACGTCCTGGATGTAACCTGTGTATGGGTAACCAGGAAAAAGCCGAAGCCGGTGACACCGTTCTGGCAACTTCTACCCGTCTGTTCCAAGGCCGTGTTGTAGAAGACAGCGCAGAGAAGAAAGGTGAGTCTCTGCTGGGTTCTACCCCAATGGTTGTTCTGTCTACTATCCTGGGTCGCTTCCCGACTCTGGAAGAGTACAAAGCAGCGGTTGACGGTATCAACCTGACTTCTTTCGCTCCACCGTCAAAAGACCTGGCTCGTCCAGCCATCCCTCTGAAAGCTATCTAATTAGCTTTTGAGGGAATCAGCCCACTGCCCTGACCTTCAGGTTCAGGCAGCGGGCTAAGCTCAGCCAATGCGCTAAGCCAGAATGAACGATTGGGTTTTGAGGTTCTGTAAAGAACGATTTCTAAGCACAAAAGATCAATGACGACAGATTGAATTTAAGAGCGGATTTAGGCGGGTTTAAAATCAGCTTATGCAGCTCACTGAACTGATCGGCTTCTGTTGAAACAAAACGCGATCGAATAAAAAACCGGCACTCGCAAGAGGAGCCGGTTTTTTTGTTTAGATCAATTGTCAGAAGACCCAAATATTGATTTCCACCGATTAAAGACGGGGGATTGCACCAGCTCCTCTCGTGCAATATCAACCCTGACCTGCTATACGCCACGACATTTGAACTGACTGGGCGCAGTACAACACGGCTACTGGCAGCCAAAACTGTCTTTTCTTAAAGTGGCTGTTTTCCTTATCGATCAGCAACATCAGCGATGCTGTGGCCAGCAACGGCCAACTGCTTCACGACTTCGATCTTGAATTCCTCGGGGTAACGTTTTTTGCCCATACTCACCTCTGTTTGAGTCATTTCCTCCAACTCAAAGGTGACTAACAAACTGATGGCGATTCAGCGGCCCTATTCTCATTGACTCGCATAGTCATCTATACACTTTAAAATCTGATCAAGTGTAAATACTTTTTCACTGTAATGATCTTGGGGTTTTTTTTGATTGTAATAACTCACTCGATAGCATTTTTTATTATTATCCCTATCCCAATCATTAAAAATAAAAATTTGGTTTTCCCCGGGAAGCATGACTTCATTATAACTAATCGAAACATACCCAAACTCATACATATACAAGCCATGACCCATGCATCTATTAGCTATATCAATCAACGGAAAGTCTTCGCTAACTGTATAGCTTTTAGGAGAGTTTAAATCAACGTTAGCACGATAAATATACATTTCTTCCATATAAGATGTTAATTTTTTTAATCCGTATTTTTTTGCTAACTCATAAGGAGTTGTACCATCAGCATCAGAAATACAATGATCAATGACCATTGGCACATCCAGCAACCATATCGATTCCTTTTCATTACCTGCTTTAATCATAGCGGTCAATAGCGTATCACCATCAGAATTTCTTCCGGTTTCGATATTCTTTACATTCAAAAACCTGGTACGAAACTCCCCACTCTTAACATATTCACTAATGCAGTCGTTCAATGCCATTTCTTCATTGAGCAATTTTTTCGATTTCAGAAGTTTTTCTAAAACATCAAACTTATTACCGTTTTCCTCAGCCTTGAGCAGTTTCTTGTCAATTCCTGGATTTTGCTCCTCACCATAATCGTAATATATATTATCGTGATAACACGGATAATAGTTATAGCCAGCCTGATCATCATATGCTGAAGAAACAAATGTCTTCACCACCCTTCCATCTATACCTTTGTATAGTTGCTGGAGTACCTCTGATGCTGACCCAACACCTCCCCAAAGATGAAACTGTACATTTTTTTTATCTTGCTTGATTGATGATATTTCAATATGAGCTAAATCATAATTACTAAGATTTACACCATAAAACCCAGAGTCGATGGCAAATTCATATCGGGAATCATTCGATAGCTCCTTTAGCTCACTTAAACATAGATGGAATATATTGGCGTAGTTTAGTTTTCGAAAATCGACCTTAATGGTTGCGTTTAATTCCGACATTAATCTTCCACCTTATAAATTGTTGAACATTACAACCAGTTTAAGAAATTTCTGCTTAACGATTAAGCTAACGGACGTTGATCTGCAACGAGTAATACAGACCCCCACGCTAGCGTATTCATTTTAAACGCCTCGAATTTCCGGATGATTGTGTCTTGTGCAAACTTATCATTATCACTCTTGCGCCCCAGCTCATACGGTTTCAACCTCAACGGTCTCACCAACACTTCTAATTAACGAAGAAAACTGCTCATTGTCTTGTTTTAGTCGCTCAATGATTTGTCTGGCGGCAGTTTGCATTTCTGGAACCTCCACAGGGGATGCCCCCCTTTCAAAAACTCCTGCTAGGTGAGAATACTCATTGTTAATCCTGTCTGTTAACACCGCCGGAATACTATCTTCACCAAAAAATGCATTTAGGGTCTCTGGCGTCATGCCTTGATCTGGATATCTGTAATATAGGTAAATTTCGAAAAATTTCCTCGCATTGTTGGCAAAATTGTAAAATGTTACATAGTTGGCATCATCGATAGCATCAAGAGAGGCGCATTTATGGATCTGATGAAACAGGTAGTTAAACTCAGTTACATATTCCTTTAAGTACGATGGCATCACCTGCAAGGTGGATTTTTTATCTTGTCTAACCACGACAAAGTAAGCCTTCTGAAGTTTCACCTTATCGCCTTCAGTAGTAAGATAATTATCCTTCAGCCTCTTCAAATACTTCAAAAAATCAAGATTGTGCGTTGAAACAAAAAGTTGTTCAAACCTACCCTTCTCGACCACCTCCGCATTCAACAAGCTATAAATAAAGAAAATATGATTTCCATCAAGCGACGAGATAGGATCATCGATCCAAATAATCGGCTTTGAGTCTTTGGTTGCAACATCATCTAGCTTGGCCAAAAAGTAGCAGAATGCCAGCAAGCTGCACTCACCCTCACTTAAGTGATAAGCTTTCTTGCCGTCACGGATCACCTCAAACCGAATGCGCTTAGCACCTTGAATTTGTCCTTCATCCTTTTTAGCCTCCAACGTCAAGAACTGATGCCCGAAAAAATTATTCAGATATTCATTTACCTTTATGGCCCCCTTTTCTTCGTCGTTCAGTTCACGCTTCTTAGCCGTAATTTGTGCTTGTTTTTTCGTAATTTCCGAATTGACAGCAACCTTCGCTTGATTAGCCTCGACTTTTTCTTCCAGTAAGGTTTCAATTAAATTGAGCTGTGTTTGGTAATCAATCGTAAGCAAATAGTCAGCGACATCCTTTAGTCGCAAGGCCGCTTTAGCCTTGGTTTGCTCACCGGCTAATGAGCTGCTAAATAACTCTGACTGAGCGCAAAGGTCACTATATTCCTGCCAGATTTTCGTTAATTTTTCAGATCCATCAATGGGGCTCTCATAGTCTTTAGCGTTTAAAATGTCACCTTTTCGCGTCTTAAGTTGCTTGGATAGACTACCTAAAGCAATCTGATAGTCTTTGGTTGCTGCTTTTAACCTTAAATCTAAGGCAGTTAGTTGTGAGTGAAACTTGGAATAAAAAACAGATTGTTCAATGGTGAGTGCGGATTGAACTGTTTTGTTCTCGGTTTCTATCTGAGCAAGTAACGCATCAATCGACTTTTCTAATAGCTCAGACTCTTCATCAAAGTGCTTATCAAGCTCAGCCCATCGCTCAGCCGAAATTTCATTGTCGCAAAATGCACATTTTTCATGCTTATTTCGATGATGAGAACGACCTTCATTGACCCAGCGGTTAAGTACAGCATCTTTGACTAATGCCTGAATTTTGTCAGACTCACTGATCGGTTTGGTTACCAGCGCTTCAACTTGTTTTGCCAAGCTCAAAAAACTTAGCTTAGGCGGCAAAAAATTAGGTATTGCAGGCAAAACCTTTTCATCAATCAGCTTTTCGTGCTCGCTCACTTGCTCTGATGTTAACGGCTGAAAATCAGGGCTACTTACAGTTGTGATATCGGACTTTAACTTGGTAATGGTGTAGTTTTGGTCACCAAAACGCTCAGGCTTGTATTTAATTCCGATGTCTTTATTGGTCGCTTTATCGCTCAATTGCTTTTCTAGGCTATCGTTCGATTGCTTATGAGCGACAAACGCATTGTTGTATGCAACTGCAGCCTGCTTTTTGTCGGCAAACAAACCGGTTTCTTGGCCTTCAATACTAGAACCGAGTTCAGCTTCAAGAGCTTCAATCTCTTTTTCGATCTTATTATTGTCATCACCTAAAATGGCAAACGGCTCAACGCTGTCGTCAGGATTGGTGATAAATCTAAGGTTATCTCTAATAAAATCTTCGTTGAATACGCGAATATTCTTGCCATGACCGGACAAGGCCGAGAGTGTTACATATGAGTTATCAGAAAATTTTAGTTGAAACGATGGCGAACCATATTTATCTGATAAAAACCCTGTTTCCAGGGCTCGTGCAATACGCGATAGTGTAGTTTTACCTGAATAATTGCGGCCATAGATGATGTTGATATCAACAAAGTTCTGAACTGCACCACCTTTGTTTTTAACTTCATCATCCCAACTAAAATCATCGAACACACCAAGCCTTTCAATGCGCTGAATTTTCTTTAGCATCGTAAATCAAGCTCCTTGTCGCCGCTGACTCGATTATCTATATGGGCATCCACGCTAATACAATGGCAAACCGTTCACTCTGGACCTGTTGCGCAGACGACCTGCCGTTATTAGTAACAGAAATCTCACTTTTATGGTCTAGGTATAAAGTATTGGATTTGGATTCACATTAAGAGACACAACATCAATGTCCATGCTATCGGCGCATAGCGCCTGCCTCTGTCTAACCGGCCTCTTTTCGCGCCTGAGACTTTTACTGCGGCTTCATTCTTCGCCCGATGTTCGCAACAAGGGCTTGCAGCATCGCGGGCATGGCCCGCTCCTACGGCCGGTGATGCACTGCCAGCAGAAGGATTGTATACAATCCGACTAAAGCGGCAGTCATAAACCTTGCTTTAACCCCTCATACCGTTAAAATTGCTGACAATTCAGGCTTCTGCCACCCCTGCACTAAACAACCTGCCAGGAATCCAGCATGACATCACTTACCAATTTCGACCCTTCAAGCTCGATTAAGACTCTGCCAGGCACGTCTCATCGTTTCCACAGCCTGCCAGACACCGCAGAACACTTCGGCATCAATCTGGATGAACTCCCCTTTTCTCTGCGTCCTATTCTTGAAGGTATTGCGCGTAATGTCGGCAAAAACGGCATCACCGTTGAGCAGCTGCAGGCGCTGGGCAACTGGCCTGCGCATCAGGGTAAAGAGCCGGTAGAAATTCCGTTCACCGCCGGTCGTGTGATCATGCACGACCTGAGTGGTACACCCGCCATCGTCGATTTCGCGGCGATGCGCTCGGCGGTTCAGCGCATGGATCTGAACCCTGCGATCATTGAACCGCTGGTGCGTGCGGATCTGGTGATCGACCATACCGTCACCATGGACAACACTGGCAGCCCGGCGTCGCTGCGCATTAACAGCGAGCTGGAAGCGGCACGCAATAAAGAACGTTATGCCTTCCTGAAATGGGGTGCGCAGGCGTTTAACACCATCCGCATTATTCCGCCGCAAACCGGCATCGTGCATCAGGTGAACCTGGAGTATCTGGCTCAGGGCTACCTCACCCAAGACGACCTGATGATTCCGGATACCCTGATCGGTATGGACAGCCACACGCCAATGGCCAACGCGCTGGGTATTGTTGGCTGGGGTGTGGGCGGTATTGAAGCTGGCGCTTCTATGCTGGGTCAGCCGATGGAAATGCTGGCACCGGAAGTAATTGGTGTGGAACTGACCGGCGCACTGCGCGAAGGCGTGACCGCTACCGACCTAGTATTAACCATCACCGAAATGCTGCGCAAATACCCGCGCGGCGTGGTGGGTAAATTCGTGGAATACGTGGGTGAAGGCAGCGCGAATCTGTCTCTGCCGGATCGCGCGACCATCGCCAATATGTCGCCGGAATATGGCGCGACCATGGGCTTCTTCCCGTTTGATGAAATCGCAGCCGATTATATGAAAGCCACCGGCCGCGATGGCGATCTGCCACTGGCTTATTACCAGGCGCAGAACATGGCGTGGAAAGCGGGCCAGAAACTGCCGCGCTACACCGATCTGCTGCATCTGGATCTGTCGACGGTTGAGCCATCTGTCGCCGGGCCAAAGCGCCCGCAGGACCGTCTGCCGCTGGGCGATATCGGCAAGGTATTCCAGCAAGCCGCAACGGCAGGCAATCGCACCCCGGAACAAGTGAAGGTTACGCCGGTTAAGGCCGACGAAGCCGGTATCTTCCAGTCTCTGCCGGAACGCACACTGAAAGACGGCGATATTGTGATTGCTGCGATTACTGCCTGTACCAACACCTCGAACCCCGGCCTGCTGATTGCCGCTGGCCTGCTGGCGAAAAAAGCCAACCAACTGGGCATGAAAGTGCCGGACGGCGTAAAAACCTCGATGGCACCCGGCTCGCCGGTGGCAACCGACTTCTTAACCAAAGCCGGGTTACAGGAACACCTCGATGCCCTCGGTTTTAACACCGCAGGCTACGGCTGTACGACCTGTGTTGGTAACTCTGGCCCACTGGCGCCGAGCATTGAAGCTGCGCTGCGCGACCACGACATTATTGTGTCTTCCGTGCTGTCGGGTAACCGTAACTTCGAAGGCCGCGTACACCCGGATGTTGATACCAACTTCCTGATGTCGCCGCCGCTGGTTGTTGCCATGGCCATCGCCGGCAATGTGAATATCGATGTGACCAAAGAGCCGCTGGGCAAAGACGCTCAGGGCAATGATGTGTTCCTGAAAGATATCTGGCCGAGCAACGCCGAAATCACCCAGACCATGCACGAATGCATGGACCCTGCCGCCTTCCGTGCAACCTACGAAAACTCACTGGATGGCCCGGAGAGCTGGCAAATGCTGGAGTCACCAACTGGCCCTGTGTATCAGTGGGACGAGAAGTCGAGCTACATTCAGGAGATTTCGTTCTTTGATGGCTTCGCGATGGAAACTCCAGAAGATTCACTGAACAACATCAGCGGCGCCCGTATGCTGGTGATGTGCGATGATAACACCACCACCGACCATATCTCACCGGTGAGCCGTATCCGCCCGGATTCAGCACCGGGTGAGTACCTGATGTCGATCGGCGTGGACGCCAACGACCTGACCTCCCTGGGTGCCCGTCGTGGTAACCACCACGTAATGCTGCGCAGTATCTTCGGCAACGTAAAAGCCCGAAACCTGATGCTGCCGGGTACCACCGGTGCGGTCACCAATTACTACAACGCCAATGGCGAAGCGAAAAAAATGTCGATCTACGAGGCTGCCTCCCGCTACCAGCAGGAAGGCACGCCATCGGTGGTATTCGGCGGAAAGCTGTACGGCACCGGCTCATCCCGTGACTGGGCGGCCAAAGGCCCTGCTCTGCTGGGCGTGAAAGCCATTATTGCCGAGAGCTTTGAGCGTATTCACAAGTCCAACTTAGTCGGTATGGGCGTACTGCCACTGCAACTGCCGGAAGGCGTGACACTGGGTTCACTGAATCTGGATGGCTCTGAAACCTTCGATCTGGCCGGCATTAATAGCCTGCAACCGCGTGGTTCAGTGACCCTGACGATTAAGCGCAAAGACGGATCATCCGAACAGCATACCTTGCTGTCGCGGGTTGATACCTCATCCGAGCTGGAGCAGATTCGCCACAAAGGCATTCTGCCGATGGTATTGCGGGATATTATCGCGGCTAACGGCTAAACGCTTAATCAGGCTTATTGGTTCGATCAGGCATTCTGACTCCACCGATAAACCCGGCAATCGCCAAATAAAACCGGCCCTCGTAAGAGGAGCCGGTTTTTTATGCAATAAATTATTGATTCCTAGCCTGACTGGTATTGCCTTGACCTCGTCAACCTCCTAAGCGGGATGACCTTTTTTGCAAAATCATTACAAACCAATAACTTTCTTTGCTTTGTTCATTAGTATTTTTAAGTTTTCTCTTTCCAGCCAATTTCTTATCAACCGCATAGATTGTTCCGAAACCTCTTTATTTCTATATGTCTTAGCTTCAGCTAAACTATACCCCTGCTTATTCTGAGACACTTCAATTGTCACCCTCTCAGGAAATTTCATGGAAAATAAGATGGAGTTTGAATCAAAAGCCTTATCTATATACGTTGCAACACAATGTTCCATAACCCTACCTTCCTTAATCAAGGCATTTGCACTGGACCTCCATTTAATCCGATAATTACCTGAAATTTCTGGAATAGGAAACATAATATCTCGCTCTAGATACTCTTTAGCCCGATTCAGATTAATAACCCAGCGATCATGCAACCGCCTTAAGGCCTTGATAGACTCACAACGTTCAACGTAGCTTGCTGCATTTTTTATCCCCAACAACTCTCCAAGGCGTTTTGTATCATTCATTAGCGAGAAAAAACTGTTGAGACCAATTTTATAATCGGTAACTCTCCTCTTATCCTCAGAGCACAACGACCTCAAGAAACGAGCCCCTAGCAGCTCCCTATTATTTAGTGTTAAAAAGATAGCCTGTATTGGTATAGAGTCCCAATGTCGAAAAAAGGAAACCATTTCCTCATCTGAAATACACGCCTTCAACAAAGAAATTTCATATTCCGAACCATTTAGAAGCTCGACCTTTTCCAACACACGTTTAGTGCCTTTGTGATAACAACCAACAGTTTTTTCAATCAAATGCCTCCTCTTAAGACCGAACACCTCATCTATATTTACATACTCTTTATTTTTCAGAACAAATTCACTCACCAACCAAAAAAGATTGGGATTTGATTTTATTAACTGCGCCGCCCTATTAAACCTAGAGCAAATAGAAATAGACCATGATTGGAGGTAAGTAAAAGCTCCTAAATTATTGACTAAAGAAGACTCAAGATACCCATTAAATACGTCATCACTTATTCCCGAAATCAATATCTTTCCACCCAAAAAAGAAAGACCAGTTTCATTACAAATTTCTATACATCCATCTATTTCACTATAAAACAATATTGATTCTGAACACGCAACACAAATAACAGAACACTTTAAATGCTCTATATAAATAGTAATTCTTCGAGAACCCTCATCATCCTTGATCGTTACACTTTCCATATCATTCACTCTTTAACAGTTTTTCGAGCTCGTCAATTTGATGAGCCAATTGACGCCGATGCTCCTCAGTAAACATTGGACCATGAACATCTAGCGTAATTTGTAACTCAAGTAGTCTCGACTCAGCCAAAATCCTATTAACTTCATTAGCATTCGACATAACCTTCCTGCCATCCGAAGCTAATTGCCCTAAATCCACCTCAACCTGACCGAGCTTAGCCCTCACAGAGTCAAATGATGAGAGCCTTTCAGCCACTCTTCTGATTGGACTGATAAAAATAATAGAAATAACCATTGCTGCAACAGGCCACGACGCAACCCCTTCAACAATGCTTTGTACTAAATCTGGTGTTATATCCATATCAAAAAAAATCCGAAGTTATACTTTTATTATTATAACCAATTGCTCCACGATCAACAGTTACGTATTTCAAAAATAATAAATAACACTACCAAGCGCTAACTCTCTTCAAATAACCGACCCAATAGCTCCTCACCACAAGTCCAAGGCGAACCATAAAACCTTCATTTTCGGCTCGCACCTTCCCACTCCAAGCTGCAGAACTGCCTTTACGGCTCACATATACAAATACGGTCCCTCATTTCAGCGACAACAGCGGTAAGCTGTCGGCTCTGGCCTACCGGCACACCAAGCGCGCTGCCCTGCTGTCGGCAGCCTGTCGCAAACCAGCCAGTCAGGATGAGGCCATAGCCACTCAGCTGTATCGATGGTGGATAAGGCCATCAATACCAGCCTAATCGGGGGTGAAAACCTGAACCCGACAAGCCCAGCATTGCTATTCTCAAAAATCGGCAGACCGCTTTCTGCCTAGCGTTGCTCTGCGCATTATCGACATTTGTCTGTTCACATATCGACGTTTGTCTCTGGGTATTGAACCCGGCAGTACTGTTAGAATCAGAGCGAGGAGCTATCATTCACCCCGATGAATGAACGGACCGTGCAGAATCTAACTTGTTAACGATGAGGATACCGCTGTGTTAGAAGCTTATCGCGCACACGTCGCTGAACGTGCTGAATTGAATATTCCGCCCAAGCCACTGAACGCTGAGCAGACTGCTGCTCTGGTTGAGCTGCTGAAAAACCCACCGGCTGGCGAAGAAACCGTTCTGGTTGATCTGCTGGAAAACCGCATTCCACCGGGTGTTGACGAAGCCGCCTACGTGAAAGCAGCCTTCCTGACGGCCATCGTTAAAGGCGAAGCGACGTCTCCGCTGGTTTCTAAAGAAAAAGCGGTGCAGCTGCTGGGTATGATGCAGGGTGGCTACAACATCGCCACGCTGGTTGAGCTGCTGGACAACGCTCAACTGGCTCCGCTGGCTGCTAAAGAACTGAAGCACACCCTGCTGATGTTTGATGCCTTCAATGACGTACAGGACAAAATGAACGCCGGCAATGCCGTTGCCAAAGAACTGATGGAATCCTGGGCCAACGCTGAATGGTTCACCAAGCGCAACAAGGTTGCCGAATCCATCAAAATGACCGTGTTTAAAGTCACCGGCGAAACCAACACCGACGACCTGTCTCCGGCTCCGGATGCCTGGTCACGTCCTGATATCCCGCTGCACGCCCGCGCTGCTTACAAGATGACCCGTGACGGTCTGACTCCGGAAGAGCACGGCGTAACCGGCCCGATGAAGCAGATCGAAGCGATCAAAGCCAAAGGCCTGCCCGTTGCCTTCGTGGGTGACGTTGTGGGTACCGGTTCTTCCCGTAAGTCGGCCACCAACTCGGTGCTGTGGTTCTTCGGTGACGACATACCGGGCGTACCGAACAAGCGCGGCGGCGGTGTCTGTATCGGTTCCAAAGTGGCGCCTATCTTCTTCAATACCATGGAAGATGCCGGTGCTCTGGTATTCGAAGCCCCTGTCGACAAGATGAACATGGGTGATGTGATCGATATCCGCCCATACGAAGGCAAAATCCTGAACGAAGCCGGCGACGTTATCTCCGAATTCGAATTCAAATCCGATGTCATCCTGGACGAAGTTCAGGCTGGCGGCCGTATCCCGCTGATCATCGGTCGTGGTCTGACCACTAAGGCCCGCGCTGCCCTGAACCTGGGCGCAACCGACACTTTCCGTCTGCCGGTTGACCCTGAAGCAGGCAGCAAAGGCTTCACTCTGGCGCAGAAAATGGTTGGTAAGGCTTGTGGTCTGGAAGAAGGCCAGGGCGTACGTCCGGGCACTTACTGCGAACCTAAGATGACGACGGTAGGCTCGCAGGACACCACGGGGCCTATGACCCGTGACGAACTGAAAGACCTGGCGTGTCTGGGCTTCCAGGCGGATCTGGTGATGCAGTCGTTCTGTCACACGGCCGCTTATCCGAAGCCGATTGACGTTGAAATGCAGCACACCATGCCTGACTTCATCCAGACCCGTGGCGGTGTTGCTCTGCGTCCTGGCGACGGTATCATCCACTCCTGGCTGAACCGCATGCTGCTGCCTGACACGGTCGGTACCGGTGGTGACTCTCACACCCGTTTCCCTATGGGTATTTCCTTCCCGGCGGGTTCTGGTCTGGTTGCGTTCGCCGCAGCGACCGGTGTTATGCCACTGGATATGCCGGAATCGGTACTGGTGCGCTTCAAGGGTAAAATGCAGCCTGGTATTACCCTGCGCGATCTGGTTCACGCCATTCCGCTGTACGGTATCAAGCAAGGCATCCTGACCGTTGAGAAGAAAGGTAAGATCAACGAATTCTCCGGCCGTATTCTGGAAATCGAAGGTCTGGAAAACCTGACGGTTGAACAGGCGTTCGAACTGTCTGACGCCTCTGCTGAGCGTTCTGCCGCCGGCTGTACCATCAACCTGTCGGAAGAATCGGTGGCTGAATACCTGCGTTCCAACATCGTGATGCTGCGCTGGATGATCTCTGAAGGCTATGGCGACCCACGCACACTGGAGCGTCGCGCACAGGCAATGGAAGCATGGCTGGCCAACCCAAGCCTGATGCGTGCTGACAAAGATGCCGAATACGCTCATGTAATCGAAATCGACCTGGCCGACATCAAAGAGCCTATCGTGTGCTGCCCGAACGACCCGGACGATGCCAGGTTCCTGTCCGAAGTGGCCGGCGACAAAGTGGATGAAGTCTTCATCGGCTCCTGTATGACCAACATTGGTCACTTCCGCGCTGCGGGTAAGCTGCTGTCCCAGCACAAAGGTGGTCTGAGCACCCGTATGTGGATGTCTCCGCCAACCAAGATGGACGAAGCTCAGCTGATGGAAGAAGGTTACTTCAACATCTATGGCACTTCCGGTGTACGTACCGAAATGCCAGGCTGTTCTCTGTGTATGGGTAACCAGGCACGTGTAGCTCCGAACACCACCGTACTGTCTACCTCTACCCGTAACTTCCCGAACCGTCTGGGTGATGGTGCCAACGTGTACCTGACCTCTGCGGAACTGGCTGCGGTAGGTGCGATTCTGGGTAAACTGCCAACCACCGCAGAATACATGGAATACGCCAACAAGCTGGACAGCATGTCTGCCGACATCTACAAGTACCTGAACTTCGACAAGATGGACGAGTACACCAGAAAAGCAGCGACTGCTGTTATCGTGTCAGACAAGTAATTAACCCGAGCGATTGATCACTGAAAAACCCGGCTCAGGCCGGGTTTTTTATGGCTGCCCCTCTGAGCGGCAAGCTCTGCTGGTCACTGAACCGGTGCTGAATCCCGGACACGTTATTAAGCCCGAAAAGCGAACGATCATTTCTTTGCAATCCGGTGACATTTTCATTACATTCCGCGCTCCAATACCCGTTACGGACAACACTTCCAATCCAAAGGGGCACCATGTCAGCTTTATTTCCTTTAATTCCGGTAAAACTCCTTTTTGTTGGTCTGACGGTCTACATATGGACACAACTGATCAAACGCGGCACCGCTCTTAACCAGCCCCGCGTCAGCCGTCTGATGCTCGCATTCGCAATTGTCAGCGTCATTCTTGCGATTATCTCCGTTGGTAAAATCTACCCTTACGGTGCGGTTACCGACCTTTTGGTCTTCGCTATCGCAACCAGCCTGTTTATGGCTCTGCCCATGCGCACTCTTGCCGGCCGTTTTCTTGGCTTTCTGCTGATTGCCCTGCCATTGCTGGGCCCCCTTGCCTACCTGCTGCACTATCAGGTCGTGGGCGGAGCAATGAACAAAGACAGCTTTATTGCCGTATTCCAGACGACCAGTGCAGAAGCCAGTGAATATCTCGCCAGCTTCACATCCGTAATGTCAGTAATACCACTGCTGCTGGCCGTTGCCATCCTTGTCTGGATCGTTAAGCACAATGTTGGCAATGATCGTAAAACCCTGCCGATAAAAACTGCCACAACCTATGTTCTGCTGGGCATACTGATGATTGCTCTGGCACCGCTGGAAAAGGGCTTATTTACCTACCCGGTGGATGTTTACGTCAGCTATCAGAAAGAAATGACCACAACCAAAGAGCGCATGGCGCAATTCAGCCAGCGCAATATCAAGAAAGACTACCGCATCAGCAAGAAAGGCCAGGGAGAGATCTATGTGGTGGTTGTCGGTGAATCCCTGAACAAACACCATATGGGTGTCTACGGCTATGAGCTGGACACCACCCCTAACCTGCAGCGCCTGAAAGATGAGGGCAACCTGTTTATTGCCGATAATTCTTTCTCCAATTATCCCGGTACGATGGCAGCCCTGTCCCACGCCCTGACCGCAGCCAATCAGAAAAATGATAAACACTACACCCAGTCACTGGGCATTGTTGAACTGATGAACGAAGCTGGCTTTGTGACTCACTGGCTGGGTAACCAGCCACTGTCCAACAGCTATGACATGATCCTCGGTCTGATTGCCAAAGAAGCGCAGGATGTACAGCTGACCTTCGATATTGAATTTCACAGTATGTCGCACAAAAATCATCAGCCGGACGGCGTTCTTTTGCCACTCTATAAAGATATTCTGGCGCAACGCGATGCGGGTAAAAATCAGGTGATATTTGTTCACCTGATGGGCAACCACACCGATTACTGTGAGCGTTACCCGGAAGAATACAAACGCTACGAAGTTGCTCCGTTGGATGCCCTGTACTCGCACATATTCAAAGGCGGACTCGGCCACTCCCGTGAGTGCTATGACAACAGCATTCTGTACAACGACCATGTTGTCAGCACCCTGATCGACGATCTGCAGAGTGCTCTGGGCAATGATGGCATTGGCGGCCTGCTGTACTTTGCCGATCATTCCGAAGACATTGAGCGCGGCGTCGGCCACTCCAGTGCCAACTTCTCCTTCGATATGGTCGAGTCTCCGACCCTGATCTGGTTATCAAAGGCTTATCAGCAGCAAAATTCTGATAAAACCGCAGCCCTGCGCCACAACCTCGGCCAGTACTACCCTAATGACTTTGTCTTCGACACGGTGATTGGCATGAGTGGCAGCCAGATGGAAGGCGAAACTTATTGCAGCAGCTGCGACCTGTTCAGTTTCGACTACAACCTGCCACTGGAAAATGCCCGCACCATGCATGGCAAGCTGGCCTACAAACCCCTGAAAAACCCTCAGCCTGCCGCAACGGTAACCAGCCAATAATACAAACCACACCGGGCCTTATGGCCCGGTTTGTCCTCGCCTTTGTCGCCCCTCCAACCCCGCCATACTTTCTGTCCCCGCCAAACTTTCTGTTAATATGCGCTCAATCATTCGCTGCTTATCAGGCCTGCCGGGCCAACGGACAATATTATGGGTGCATATCTGGTTCAGATTCATTGTCAGCAATGGGAAAAATCGCAGCGCGGTGAACCCTACGCATCACTCAGACACAGCCAGCCTGAACGCAGCGCGATCGCATCCATACAACAACTCCCGCATATTCCACTCGGTAATGGCCAGCAATTACGCCTCGACATTCATGGCGATGACCGCCCGTCTTCGCGCTATCCCGATGGTCGTTTCCGCCTGAAAAAAGTCGGTAGTCAGGGCTGGCAACTGGACCGGGTTCTGTTTTATCAGCAACAGGATGGTGCCATCTGTCTGCGCCACAGCAGCGGTGACTATGTTCAATGGCAATTACAGGATGGCTGGCTGCAATACCGCTATCAACAGCGTTACCGGGTCGAAGAGCCGGACGCTATTTACTGGCTTTATGAGCGCGTTATCATCAATCTTGCTTATTTTCCGCACAGTAACGGACATAGCCAGATATTTACCGAGCAATCTCCAGCGCGGATTATTGATGACCAAAGCCCCGACGCCCTCTGAAAAAACAGCACAGGCGGCGCAACAGATTGTCCTGCATGCAACACAGCCTCAGCGCAACATAGGATTGCCGCGCTCCGCCACTTTATCTAACATTAGCCACCACCCTTAACCGCCCACCGGATACGGACTCTAACGTGAGCAAAGCTGAACTACATTCCGCCGGAAAACCCACTTTCCTGACAACCTGTGCAGGTATCATCAGCTCGCTTGCGCTGTTGATTCATACCGTTTTTCTTGGTGTATTTCTTTATGCCTTTATCCTGCTTCGCATCATCCTGCCAGCACGTCAGGCACAACAACTGGCAAATCCTGTTATTACTGCCATCGCCAGCCTCTGGCTGGCCGGTATTCTGTGGTGGCTCAATCATGTTCACCGCGTGCAATGGGATATCCGCGGCCTGTCACGCCAGGGTAAAAAAGACTGGTACCTGCTCAGCGCCAACCACCAGAGCTGGGTGGATATTTTTGTGCTGTATCAGATTTATCACGGCAAAGTCCCGCTGCTGAAATTCTTTATTAAAAAAGAACTGGCCTATGTACCTATTGTTGGTCAGGCCTGGTGGGCTCTGGATTTTCCTTTTATGCGCCGCTATTCCAAACAGTTTCTGGCCAAACATCCGGAAAAAGCCGGGGATGATTTAAAAGAAACTCAAAAAGCCTGCGAAAAGTTCTCGCTGACACCGACCAGCGTGATGAATTTCCTCGAAGGTACGCGCTTTACCGTTGCCAAACACCGCGACCAGCAATCTCCCTTTAAACACCTGCTGAGACCCAAGGCCGGAGGTCTGGCCTTTGCTATTCAGGCACTGGGGGATAAATTCAGCGCCCTGACCAATGTCACCATTTATTACCCGCAAGGTATTCCAAGCTTCTGGGACATGATGTGTGGGCGCTTTAAACACGCCGTGGTACAGATTGAAGAGCTGCCGATTCCTGCGCATTTCAGCAAAGGCGATTATCAGAATGACGATGCCTTACGCCTGGAAATCCAGCAATGGGTAACGGAAATATGGCTGAAAAAAGATGAACAGCTTTCCGTATTAGCCGGACAGAAGGCTGAACATTTGTAGCAGTTCAGTTCCTCAGTCCTGAACCACGATCAGGCGAGCCGGCAATTCCTGTAATTGCCGGCTTTTGTTTTAACAATTCTCCCACGGCATTATCGCCCTTCTTCCGTACCGCTCTGCGGGAGGCCGTACGATATTATCCAAAAAATTTTTGCGGTATTTATATACAGCCCTTCGCCCGGAAACAAATCCGGAATTAATATGGAGCAACAGGTTCCGAATGATTTAAAATCCCGCTTTTTTACCCGTCAAAACAACCGCTACATGATTAAATCTGCTCTGATTCCTCTTACACCCGCCCTGCTGAAACCCAGATACTGGAGTGCCTGGATTATCGTTCTGCTGATGTGGTCACTGGCCTGGCTACCGGTTAAAACCAAACATGCAATGGGCGCCCGCCTCGGCCGCGTGCTGAGCAAAAGAATGAAAAGCCGTACGCGCATAAGCCGCCGCAATCTGAGTGTCTGCTTTCCGGATAAATCCCCTGCAGAAATAGAAACCCTGATTGAAGAAAACATGGTGGAAATGACCAAAGGTGCACTGGAAGCCTCCCACCCCTGGTGGCGGGACATGTCCGGTTATTCGGCCAAAGCAAAGGTTATTGGTCTGGATAAATTGTTTAACGCCCGCGCCAAAGGGAATGGCGTACTGATCATGGGTGGCCACTTCGCCGCCGTCGATTTTATTCTGGCTATTTTCGCCGACCGGGTCGCACGGGATTACCCCCTCGGCTATATGTACCGCCCCCATGACAATCCGGTTATTAACCGTATGATTGTCAACGGGCGCCACCGCCATCATGTGCATGGTTTTACCAAATACGAACTGAAAGACATGGTTCAGTTTCTGAAAGACGGCGGCATGGCCTGGTACGGTTGCGATCAGAACTTCAGCAAGTCTGATTTATTTGCTCCCTTTTTCGGCATTCAGGCCGCGAACCTGTCAACGCCTACCTGGATCGCAAGAGAAAGCGGCGCCGCCGTGGTATTTATGCGTATGCATCGTCTTGCCGATGGTAACTTCGAATACGAATTCAGTGATGAACTGGAAGGCTTTGGTAACGATGCGCAACAAGACTGCGAAGCCTGGAACAGGGAGCTGGAAAAAGCCATTCTCCACTATCCTGCTCAGTACTTCTGGGTGCATAAGCGCTTTAAAAAACGTCCGGCCGGTGAAGCAAAAATGTACTGAACGACCGCCCTCTTACGCTTAATTGTAAGACAGAGGGTGTGCTCAGAAATCTCATTTCATAAAGTATTCACTGATCCAGTGATACAGCACATCTGCGTTAAAGTCGGTATTTTTTACCGCCTGATAGTCATCTCCCGGGTCCTGATCAATAAAGGTATATTGATATTGAATCAGCCCCGGGTGTTCATCATGCAACACAATAAGAATTCGTTTACGCGTCCGTAAGCAATCAATACTCATCACGTCGGCCGGAATCCCCATCCTGCGCATACCCTGCATAACCCCGATCACCGGATTAATATCAGCGAAATCCTGCTGAATCCGCAAATGTGCCTCACTGGCAACTTCCGACAACGACAGCAACGCCGGGTTGGCACTTATTTTCTTATCCATATGAATATCCTTGCAGCATAAAAAACGGGAGCCTGCGCTCCCGTTTTTTTATCCATCTGCCTGCCGGAATTATTCCGCAGCTTTTGGCTTTTCACGCAGTTTAATGTGCAGCTCACGCAGCTGGGTGTTATTAACCGCACCCGGAGCCTGAGTCATCACACAAGCAGCTGACTGGGTTTTCGGGAAGGCAATCACTTCACGAATAGAGCTGGCGCCGGTCATCAGCATAATCAGACGATCCAGACCGAAAGCCAGACCACCGTGTGGTGGTGCACCAAACTTCAGTGCATCCAGCAGGAAGCCGAATTTCTCACGCTGTTCTTCGTCAGAAATGCCCAGCGCGCGGAATACACTCTGCTGCATGCTCTGATCGTGAATACGGATAGAACCACCACCCAGCTCACAGCCGTTCAGAACCATATCGTAAGCACGGGACAGCGCGTTCAGCGGGTCTTTTTCCAGCTCTTCCGGAGAACAGCTTGGCGCGGTGAACGGATGGTGCAGTGCAGTTACAGAGCCATCGTCGTTCTCTTCGAACATCGGGAAATCAACAACCCACAATGCTGCCCACTCAGAGGTGTACATGTTCAGATCGGCAGCAACCTTGCAACGCAGTGCGCCCAGCGCTTCGTTAACGATCTTGGCTTTATCAGCACCGAAGAAAACGATATCGCCGTTCTTCGCTTCCAGCTTGGCCATGATCTTCATGGTGTTATCGTCGCCGATGAACTTGATGATCGGCGACTGCAGGCCTTCAACACCTTTTTCGATTTCGTTGACTTTAATCCAGGCCAGACCTTTGGCGCCGTAAATACCAACGTACTTGGTGTAATCGTCAATCTGCTTACGGGAAAGCTCAGCGCCGCCCGGTACTTTCAGTGCAGCAACACGGCCTTTCGGATCTTTGGCCGGAGCAGCAAAGACTTTGAATTCGATATCCTGCAGGAATTCAGCAACATCAACGATTTCCATCGGAATACGCATATCCGGCTTGTCAGAACCGTAACGGTTCATCGCTTCGGAATATGGCATACGCGGGAAGTCGCCCAGATCAACATTCAGTTCTTTCTGGAAGATTTCTTTGATCATGCCCTGGGCGATACCCATGATGTCGTCTTCGTTAATAAACGAAGCCTCAACGTCGATCTGGGTAAATTCCGGCTGACGGTCAGCACGCAAGTCTTCGTCACGGAAACACTTGGCGATCTGGTAGTAACGGTCAAAACCGGCAACCATCAGCAGCTGCTTAAACAGCTGTGGCGACTGTGGCAGTGCGAAGAAAGAACCTTCATGGGTACGGCTTGGCACCAGGTAGTCACGCGCACCTTCCGGCGTTGCGCGGGTCAGGATCGGGGTTTCAATATCGAGGAAACCCTGCTCTTCCAGATAACGGCGGGCATGCGAAGTCACCTTTGAACGGAAGCGCAGTTTGTCCTGCATTTCCGGACGACGCATATCCATAAAGCGATACTTCAGACGAATCTCTTCACCCACATCGCTGTAACCATCAAGCGGGAACGGTGGTGTTGCGGCCTTGTTCAGGATGGTGATTTCTTTACCCAGAACTTCGATCAGACCGGTTTTCATATTGGCATTGGTGGTGCCTTCCGGGCGGCCACGCACGCGACCACTGATCTGTACAACAAACTCAGAGCGTACGCTGTCAGCGGCATTGAAAGCATCCACAGTGTCAGGGTCAAACACCACCTGCACCAGACCTTCGCGGTCACGGATGTCGAGGAAAATCACGCCCCCGTGGTCGCGGCGACGATGCACCCAGCCACAGAAGGTTACGGTTTGGTCGATCAAGGTTTCGTTGATATCACCACAATAATGTGTGCGCATCGCTTGGTCCTGCATCTGAATCGTCAATGAAGTTGCCGACAGGCCGTAAATAGAAGGCGGGCCGGAAATAAAAGGCGGGCAGTATAACGGATTTTAACGGCGATCCGATACCTCAGCAGCCGGATTCCTGCAACCTCAGGCCCAACCTGCAGCAAAGGCACTGCCGGTTATGGCAGAAAGCCCTGCGGATCGTCACAAATCCACCTTGAGCCCCCTCCTCACTCAGGTAGTCTGCACAGCCTAAAACAATAACAGCCGTGAGCATCCCTCACTTCAGCAGAACATCAGCGGAGCAAACCATGCAGTCATTTTCCAATAAAGTTGTTGTCATCACCGGTGCAGCTTCCGGCATTGGCCGGGCACTGGCCCAGCAGCTGAGCCGCGAAGGTGCCCACCTGGCACTGTCCGACGTCAATATGAAAGGTCTGGAAGAAACCCGCTCATTGCTGAGCGGCCACGGCAAAGTAACCCTCTGCGCCCTGAACGTTGCCGACCGCGATGCATTCGAAGCCTATGCCGCACAGGTGGTCGCCGACCATGGTCAGGTCGATGCTGTGATCAATAATGCCGGTGTCGCCTTATCAGAAACCGTCGCCAATATGAGTTACGACGACATGGAGTGGATTGTAAATATTAACTTCTGGGGCGTGGTCTACGGCACCAAAGCCTTCCTGCCACACCTGCAGAGCCGGCCAGAGGCCGCCATTATTAATATTTCCAGTATTTTTGGCATCATTGCCCTGCCAACCCAGGCCGCCTACAACGCGACCAAATTTGCCGTGCGCGGCTTTACCGAATCCCTGCGTCAGGAACTGGCCGATACCAACGTCTTTGTCACCACCGTGCATCCCGGCGGCATTAAAACCAACATCGTCCGCAATGGCCGCATGAAAACTTCTCTGGCTGGCGAGAAAGACCACGCCACCCAGATTGCAGAGTTTGAAAAGATGGCACGCACAACCCCTGCACAAGCCGCTGATGTGATTCTCAGTGGGGTAAAACAGCAAAAACGCCGTATTCTGATCGGTGCTGACGCCCGCCTGATGGACCGTATTCAACGCTGGTTCCCGGTGCGTTACAGTGGCATATTCGGTTGGGTACTGAAAAAGCTGGCATAAAAGACCGGTGAATTTCCGCAAAAAACCGTATCAGATAGTCGCAAATCACGTTTTGTGACGAAAAACCCCGAAAAAACAGGGCTCAGGTGCTTGCCTCGCCCTTTTTTTTACATAAGAATTCTCTGGCCTCTCCGATAATATGCAGCATCTCAACGTCAGCCTGCCACGGAGAAGCCCGAACCCGGAACAACAAAACCAAAAGGATCAGACCATGGCTGCAAGAAAATCTCCGGCGGCGAAAGCTCCTGCGAAAAAAGCGGTTGCCAAAGCCCCTGCTAAAGCACCAGCGGCTAAAAAAGCCGTAGCCAAAGCACCTGCAAAGAAAGCCGTCGCTAAAGCGCCTGCGGCTAAAAAAGCCGTAGCCAAAGCACCTGCTGCCAAGGCAGCCGCACCGGCAGCACGTAAGACCACTGCTATTGCTGAAAAATACAGCAAGACCCAACTGCTGAACGAAATCGCAGAAACAACTGGTCTGGCCCGTAAAGACGTTAACGCTGTACTGGAAGAACTGACCGTTCTGATCGAACGTCACGTGAAAAAACGTGCCGTTGGTGAATTCATTCTGCCAGGCCTGCTGAAAATCAAGACCATCAAAAAACCTGCGCAAAAAGCCCGCAAAAATGTGCCGAACCCATTCCGTCCGGGTGAAACCATGGATGTTGCAGCTAAGCCTGCGAGCACCAAGGTTAAAGTTCTGCCACTGAAGAAACTGAAAGACATGGCGATGTAATCCATTGCCCATGCAGCAATGGCTGGTGCGCTTCCGGGCAGCCGGCACATCGTTAAGCGGCCGGTGTTTATACCGGCCGCTTTTTTTTTGCCCGGAACTTCACCGGTCTGTTTTTTGATTTTGGCTCCGGAACACGCCACCATGCACAGATACCTGCCATTGGCCGCTGAACATGTCTGAGTTAATTCCACTGCTCAACGAGATTGAACATTGCACCCGCTGTGTTGCTGACCTGCCACTTGGGCCACGCCCGGTTGTCCGCGCGGCGGCAACATCGCGTCTGCTGATTATTGGCCAGGCACCCGGAACCAAAGTTCACGCCAGCGGAATTCCCTGGGACGACGCCAGTGGCCAGCGACTGCGGCAGTGGCTGGGCATCAGCAATGATGTGTTTTATGACGACAGCAAAGTCGCCATTATGCCGATGGGATTCTGCTACCCGGGAAAAGGTAAAAACGGAGATTTACCACCGCGCCCGGAGTGTGCACCGCATTGGCATGCGCAGTTACTGGCAGCCATGCCCAATATCCGCCTGACGCTGTTAATCGGGCAATATGCACAGAACTACTATTTAAACGATGATTATCGCAACCTGAGCGAACGCGTTACGCACTGGCGGGATTTTCCCCACGATTTTTTTGCCCTGCCGCATCCTTCACCACGTAATCAGCTGTGGCTGAAAAAACACCCCTGGTTTGAGCAGGAGGCAATTCCTGCCCTGCAACAACGTATTCGCCGCCTGCTGGAAAGCGCACCATGACATCACGACTGACGTTACTGCTCAGCTATCTGCTGTATTTGCCATTGCTGCCGGCATTGCCCTGGATTATTTATCAGGGAAAAACCGTTAAACGCGATACCCTGCGCCTGCCTGAAGCCAGCGGCATACGCTCTGGCACTGAACCGAAATTACAACAGCCAGCGCACAGTCTGCTGCTGCGTCATATTGGCGAAAGCACCGTCGCCGGCGTAGGTATCAGCAGCATCAGCAATGGCCTCACCGCCTGCATTGCCCGGGCACTGGCCAGTGAACAATTAGCGGTGCAATGGCAGGCGATTGCACAAAGCGGCATCCGCGCAGCACAGTTAAAAGACATCATTGCAGAAGAAGATAAAGCCCCGGAGCAAGCGCCATATCAGAAAGCACTGTTGCTGATTACCCTGGGCGTGAATGACACCACAGGCCTGACTGCTGCCCACCAATGGCGACGCCAGCTGCGCCGTATTATTCAGCATGAAACAGCCCATCTGCCGGCCGGAACTCAGGTTGTATTTACTCAGGTGCCGCCGATGCAGGATTTCCCTGCGCTGCCTGCCCCACTGAACCGCTTTCTTGGTTTGCGCGCCTGGCAACTGGATAAACAAATAAGACACTTATGCAGTAAGCAGGGCTGGCATCATGCGGCGATCAGCTTGCCGCTGCAGCCACAATGGATGGCAGAAGATGGTTATCACCCCAACGCTGAAGGCTACGCCCGCTGGGGTGAAGGGGTTGCGGACAGCATCCGCACATTACTCTGACCAGAGCTGAGTGCGCTTTTACCACTGATCCCGCAGGCTGCGCAGCGCCCGGAATACATCACGGTCACTGTCGCCCAGCTGCGGAAAGTGCTCTTCTTTCAAACGCTCACGGATACGCGGCTCGTGCAGACGTAAAAACGGGTTATATTCACGCTCCTGCCCCAGCGTCATCACCGGCATATCATCCGGAGAAAAGGCTGACACCTGATCAGCCCAGTAACCTGCCATCGCATTACCCGGTTCCCGGTCGAGGGCAAAAGCCAGATTATTTTTCATATAATCGTGCCCCGGATAAAGCAGGGTTTCATCCGGCAATGGCAGTAGCTGCGACACAAAAGTATCGTACATAGTGTCGACATTACCGCCGTTATAACAATTTCCGGCACAGGCATTAAATAAGGTATCGCCGGAAAACAATACCGGCACAGATTCGTGCTCCGACACCGGTGCCAGCAGGCATAAATGCACCGGTGTATGACCGGGCGTAAACAACACATTAAACCGTAACGTACCCAGTTCAATCACATCACCTGCATCCAGACCATGCGCCTGATTAGGGATTTTCCCCAGCGCATTTTTATGCGCCCAGATGGGCGCACCGGTTGCAGCCTGCACCGCCGGATTACCGTCAATATGATCATGGTGCTCATGGGTATTAATAATCAGCCGGATATCCAACCCCTGTTCAGCGGCTAATTGCACCATGCCTTCACCATCCAGCGGATCAAGGGCAATGGCCTGACGGGTTTCTTCACAGGCGATCAGATAATTAAAGTTTCTGAGCGGGTTATTCATAAAACGGCGTAACACAATCATATAGTTTCTCCGGCTCAGACATTACCAATAGACGTTGTTTTCTTCGTCATCCTCAGCGTGCAGGTCTTCAACAAAATGACTGGAAAATAAACTCTTCAGCTCATGCACACGCTCCTCCAGGGCTGCTGCACTGTACGGCACCGCCGGACTGTGTCCCCAGACAGGGCCCGGCCAGGCAGGGTCATCAGCGAAACGGGCTATATGGTGTACATGCAACTGAGCAACCACATTACCCAGCGCGGCGACGTTCATGGATTTGGCAGAAAAATGATCGGCCATTTTTTCCAGCACCCAGCTGGATTCTTTGGCCAGCTGCATCCGGTCTTCTTCCGACAGATGATAAATTTCAAACACATCGTTACGGGCCGGTACCAGAATCACCCATGGGTAACGGCTGTCATTCATCAGCAGCACCTGGCTCAGTGGCAGGCGGCCGATCAGCGTGGTATCCGATTGCAGTCGTTCATCAAGACGGAACATAATTCCCTCCGCAGTAGTTATTCCAGTCATTATGATAGGCCTGAGACTGCGCAAGGTCACTGCTTTCACAGATAAGCTGACAAATATTCTGTCGCAGATACTGATATGCAACCCACAAAGACTACGGATCGCTCTGAATGAAGGATTTCCACCTGATCACCAGCATTAGCGCCATCCCTGAAACTCAGTGGCAAAAACTGCAACGCAACAGCGCGGGGGATTATCCCTTTCTTGATTACCGCTTTCTCGCCGCCCTCGAACACAGCGGCTGCATTGGCTCCGGCAGCCGCGGCAACAACAACGAGGACAACAACAACGAAGACCATGAACACGACAGCGGCTGGCAGGTACAGTATCTGGTGCACTTTGATACTCAGGGCGAAGCCGGAATAATCATTCCCTGCTATCGCAAAACGCACAGTTACGGCGAATACGTGTTTGACTGGAGCTGGGCCGAAGCTTATCAGCGCTATGCGCTGGAGTATTATCCCAAGCTGTTATGGGCCGCGCCTTTTACTCCGGCAAGTGGCCCCCGGCTGCTGCATAACGCTACGTCAGAAACAGAAGTACAGCAGGTCTGGCAGGATGCATTACAGGCTGTACAGGCATTTTGCTCAGCGCAGCAGTTATCCGGCTGGCACCTTAACTTTGTCGCTCCCGGCGACAAAGTGCTGCTGGATACACTTTGTAAGTCCGCAACCACGCAGGCAATGCCACCGGTACGCCGGCGCGGCTGTCAGTTTCACTGGTTTAATCAGGGCTATATAAGTTTTGATCATTACCTGCAGTCCTTTGCCAGCCGAAAACGCAAAAATGTGCGTAAAGAACGCCAGCGCCTGCAGGATATGGGCATCAATATTGTGCAAAAAACCGCCGATAATATCAGCGCCGCCGACATACACTTTTTTTATCAGTGTTACCAATTAACCTATTGGCGCCGGCGCTCTCAGGGTTATTTAAACGAAACGTTTTTTCAGTTATGCCGCCAACATTTATCCCGACAAATGTTGCTGGTACAGGCCGAAAAAGACGGCCAGCTTCTGGCCTCTGCCCTGTATTTTTTTGATGACACGACGCTCTATGGTCGCTACTGGGGTTGTCAGCAGGATATTGACGGTCTGCATTTTGAGGCCTGTTATTATCAGGGCATTGAATTCTGTATAGAAAACAACCTGCAGCGCTTTGATCCGGGCACCCAGGGAGAACATAAAATCAGCCGTGGATTTACACCGGTCAGCACCTTCAGTTATCACCAGCTAATGCAGCCGGAATTCCAGCAGGCCGTTGCGCACTTTGCGCAGGAAGAAGAAGCTCAGGTTATTATTTATGAGCAACAGGCACGCAGCCTGCTGCCGTTTAAACGTTAACGCTAAACGACAACCATAAAAAAACGGAGCTGCTGTCCCACAGTTTTTAATCAGCACCGTAGCTA
>NZ_JAJAEL010000005.1:0-166363 GCF_020447205.1 Thalassolituus alkanivorans | reverse complement strand
GGCTGAGCGGATTGCTTAAACCGGCGATCGTGCGGCGCCAGACAACCAGATGATTCTGCGGCCTTCAGAGCAAAACCCTGCCCCGGAACGATACAAATCATTGGTGTTTTAAAGTGTCGTTCCGGGGCGAATTGTTTTGCGTGCCGCATAATCATTGCCGTTGGCTGGAAGAAGCCGGACGCGCCGAAAAGAGAGGATTGTAAGGAGATACCTCTCCTTGCAGGGGGCCAGGGGCTTGCCCCGGAAAGGCGTTTCAGATTGAAAAACAGTCGTTGATGAATACTGTAGCTTGGAGTGACGATGTCACTCCAAACTGTGGGACAGCTGTGGAGCTGCTGCTCCGTTTTTTATATCTGCTAAAGACTCCGCTTTATGGGCGAATCAACACAAAGGTCTGATTAGCACCAATATCGGCGGAACCAGCGCTGGCACCGGCACCACCGCCAAAATCGGCACGCAGATATTTGCCGTTATTCGCTTTCAGGGCCACGCGGTCATTACCGAGGTTTACCAGTTCAAACTGTGCTGCTGCACTGTCTTTACTGTGCCCGGTAGTCAGTGTGCCCAGCAGGTAAGAATCCAGACCAACATAACCGCCATTGCGCGCCTGCAGAGCCACTTTACCGTCAGCCAGACTGGCCATAATAAAGCTTTCCCAGGTTCCAACCTGCGATGAACCCGCCGAGACAAAGCTGCCACCGCCACTCATTGCACGCAGGAAATGGCCATTCGCGGTTTGCAGATGCACCACGTCACCGGCATAAGGAAATGCGCTGCGGACGACATTGCTGTCATCAAAGCGGAACAGGCCACGGGCGGCATAGTGATCCGATAAATCCCATTCGCCCCAGAGGTTATCCTGCAGCGAACGCGGCGCAATAATTTCCTGCGTGGCACTCACTGCCGGCTGGTTAACATTGCTGACCAGGGTGTAATCCAGATATTCCAGATACGGCGCTTCCGCCCAGTGGTTGGTGTTGGAATCAAAACTCAGCGTGTGGCCGGTATTCTGCGGCTCACGGGCATTCAGCACAGCTTCGAGATAATCACGATCCTGCGGCAGGCCGATTTTATTAACGTTAAAGTCACCGGCCATCAGCACCGGCTCATCGGCAGGCAGGTTCAGGCTGCGGATGTAATCCCCCATTTCCTGCAACTGGGCCAGACGGGCGTTGCGGTTGGCATCGTCATCGGACGACTGGGTATGGGTGGCAAATACGTGGTAGGTTTTGCCCTGTTTATTCAGCCTGGCATAAATAACTCCCCGCGTAGCCGCACACTGAATACCATCACAATCGCTGTAGGCGTGAGAATCTTCCAGCACGATTGGCCAGCGCGACAGAATACGGGTACCAGAACCCAGCACCTTACCGAGTTTAAAAATATCGCCGGTCTGATACGGATACTCAGCACGCAACTCATCCAGCAGCGCATTGCTTTCTGCCAGATCAAACACTTCAGTCAGTACCAGCGCATCGTAGTCAGCCATCACCTGCGGCATTTGCGTCAGGCGGGTGGAAACTTTCTTCGAACCGAAAATTGTGGTCGCCCAGATGTTGTAGCTGAGCAGGCTGAAATCACCAGGGGCTTGTGCGGCAGGCTTATTATCCTGCTCCTGCAGCACATAACGGATAATGCCACCATCACTCAGACTTTCGCCTTTAACCGCCAGCATGGCGGCGCGGCCTTCAATAGTCGCGGCCTGACGGTGAATATTGTCATCGCTCTGGCCAGCCAGATTCCAGCCATTACCGCTGGCGGCAAAGCTGACGTTCAGACCGGTAGTATTTTGCTGCAATACAAACTGATCAGCATCGGAGCTCAGGTTCAGCACCAGACTGCTGTCAGTTGCGGCATCACGGATCAGACGGGCCAGGGTACGGGTTGCCAGCGGCGGTACTTCAGCACTGACCAGTTCAGCGTTGGCATCCCCCTGCAGACTGACCTGCAGGGTTTCCAGCGTGCTGTTGGTAAATACAATCTCGCTGTTCAGCGACTGCGGCGGTTGCGACATCGCCATCACAGCAGATGATGCCAGCAACAATGCAGCAGCACTGGCAGATGCAATGGGGCGGAAACGGACAAGGTTCAGCATATGGAATCTCTTTTTGTCGTCGTTAATTAACTTTTTGTCGTCGTTCGTTAAAACGTCGCTGTCAGCGGAGAGTATTCAGCGCAGTCCATCCGGGACTGCCGTACAGCATATAGCAGAACTCTTTGTTTTTGTTACGTTTTTTCGCGCCACTTGTGCTGCTTTTTGATGATCGGAGATCCTCCCGTGCACAGTTCCGGCATAGGCTGAACGCCTCTCTTCTGGTATAAAGTGCCGCCCGGTCGCAGTATTCACGACCGGCACAGAGTCAGATAATCGCGGAGCAACAGGCATGGCATTACAGGCATACAAAGTGGAACAGGTTCTGGTATTTGCAACCCGTGGCACCGAAGCCAAGATGCTGGCGGCGCCGCTGATACGGCCAATGGAAGAATGGCGTGAAGATGTCGCCGGCTGGGTGGCGCTGCGCTCAGAGCGCGCGCCGGAATTTGACGAGCTGTACGACCCGCAACGTACCGAGCCTTACGTGCACGCAGCCTCCTGAACCGGCTGTGGCGATTCAGAGAGCAATACCGCCGCTCCATACTGTGCCGTGCCGTACTGAATCATGCGCGCCAGATTGTCGAGGCTGACCGGCACATAGAGGTTATCGGTCGCCACCTGATCCAGATCGGCATCCACATCCGGATCGTTGATATAGCCGTAATCATCGTCCACCGACACCAGCCACACCCAGTGCGGCGCTTTATTGCGGTTAAGACGCCAGGTGCTGATTAACAACAGAATACGGTACCCCGCCGCCAGCGCCTGGCGCAGATCATCCACACTTTTAGTGCCGACCTCGGTAATAATCCCGGCGCTGTCACAGCGCGCCTGAAAATCATCACCGACCAGCTGGATAACGTCACGCTTATGGCTACTGCGCACACCATCCAGAAACGCCACGCGAATATCCGACAGCCACAACCGCACCGCAAAACCACGACTGTGCGCCGCCAGAGCCAACCCCTGCGGTGAGGTTCCGCCGTGACCCGTGGTCAGATAAATAGTGGTCGCCTCGCGCCACAGGTTCAGCTCATGCAGGCGGTTAAGCACCACGCTTTTATCCAGACTGCGCATCGCCATCAGCAAGGCGGCCGGGCCGCAGGTAAAAGGTGTGGTCTGGGCATAAAACGGGATTTTATCCGGTACCGGAATTGCACCGCGCAGGTGTTTTTCCATACGCCAGCCATCGGCACCATCCTCGTAATACTGTTTGAGGGTACGCAACCGGCGGTAGCCATAACGCTCATATAAGGCCAATGCGCCAGCGTTGTCCTTGCGTACTTCAAGGCGCATAAATAATACGTGACGGGCCAGCGCCCGCTCTTCCACCCAGCGCAGCAATTGCAGCCCCAGCCCCTGTCCGCGGGCTTCAGGCGCAACCGCCAGAGAATACAGACGCGCCAGCGAGGTGCCGCGATGAAACAGCACCAGCGCATAGGCCTGGATGCCGCCCTGCGGATGATCCAGACACCAGAGCTCACTGTGCTCGCTGCGGATAAAATGGCGAAAGCGCCGCGCATTCAGACAGTCACCGCTGAATACCTGCGCTTCAAGTGCACTCAACGCCGCAACGTCGCTAATTTCCGCCAGTCGGGGATGCATAAAAATCCGTAATTTTCAGAGCCAGAAAAGATCAGCCGGACGCATAGCGCACGGTCTGATAATGCCGCTGAGCATAGTCTTCACCTCAGCCGAAAAAAAGTAGCGCCAGCGCTATTTTTTTACTGGCGAAAGTCGCGCCCCCTGCATACTATGATTTTTCAGCCAGCACTGTTCTGGTGCCGCTGCCTGCTGACACTGACATCCGTCAGGCGATGGACTGCCCTTTTTCTTACGCCGTTATCCGGCATGAACCAGAGCGTAAATCCGGAGTCTGACCAGACGCCCTTTCGGGCTCAGCAACCACCTTATTTTATCGGTCTCATTCTGCGGAATATGTTATGAAACCTTTGCTCGTGCTTGTCGATCAGCTGACGGACTGGAGTCCGTTTTATCCGACCAATCAGGTGATTGCGATTGAGCAATACCTGCGCGACTTTGCCGAGACCCGCGGCTACGTCATCAACCTTTGCCGCGACTACAGCTACCTGAGCACAGGCTACTATGGCTCTCTGCTGGCCGAGGCCCGCGGCGGTCAGGTATTTCCATCGGTGCGCGCCATCCGCGAGCTGAACAGCTTTGAATCCGGCCAGCCGTTGCCACTGCGCTACGGACGTCAGCTCGACAGCCTCTACAAAAAACGCGATGCCGACAGCCAGCAGCTGCCGTTACGCATTTACTTCGGCCAGAGCGAACAGCCGGAGCTGGCAGCCGTTGCCCGCCGTATTTTTGATACCTTTGGTTTTCCGGTACTGGATATCACCCTGACCCGTCACCAGCCCGGTGTATGGACCATCAGCCGCGTGCACTGCTGTTCACTTGATGATCTCGACGATGCAGGCCAGACCCGCTTTGCCGAAGCACTGGATGCCTTCAGCCATAAAATCTGGCGTAACCGCCGTTCGGGCAAACGCTTTAAATACGACCTTGCCATTCTGCACAACCCGGAAGAAGCCTTGCCGCCATCCAATAAAGGCGCCTTAAAAGCCTTTGAGAAAGCCGGTAAAGACCTCGGCCTGAATGTCGATTTTATTACCTGGAAAGATGCGTCCCGCATTGGCGAATACGACGCGCTGTTTATCCGCGAAACCACCCGCGTGGATCATCACACCTACCAGATAGCCCAGAATGCAGAAAATCAGGGCCTGCTGGTGATCGACAGCCCGACCGACATTATGCGCTGCTCGAATAAAGTGTATCTGCACGAACGCCTGCAGCGCTTTGAAGTCGACACGCCGAAAACCCGTCTGATTATGGGTAACCAGCCCTACGATCTCGACGGTCTGATTGCCGAGCTGGGCTTGCCGGTGATTGTTAAGGTGCCGGACGGTTCGTTTTCTATCGGGGTGGAAAAAGCCAAAGACCGCGAACAACTGATTGAATGCATCGAGCGTCTGAGTCAGCGCTCAGCGATTTTACTGCTGCAGGAATTTATGCCCACCGATTACGACTGGCGCATCGGTATTATGGACAATCAGGTCATTTACGCCTGCCGCTATTTTATGGCCAAAAGCCATTGGCAGATTTACAACCATAGCGCGCGCTCGCATAAATCCGGCAATGCCGATGCAATGTCGGTCGATAAAGTTCCGAGAAAAGTCATCAAGACCGCACTGAAAGCAGCCAAGTGCATGGGTAATGGCTTTTATGGTGTGGACCTGAAAGAGAGCGGCGATCGCGCCGTTATTATTGAGGTTAACGATAACCCCAGCATCGACATGGGTGTCGAAGACCTGCACAGCGGCAGCCTGCTGTATCAACAGATCATGGGCATTATGCTGCGCAAACTGGACGAGCTGAACGGACGCAAATAATAAAAAAATCAGTAGAAATCAGGACGCAGAAGTACTTCGGTTCTCTGCGTTTTATTTTGTAATTCCGGACACTCTGAACAAGAAGACCGCGCCACAGGTGTTACCATTAAGGGATCATTCATGCCAAGGCCTTCTTATGCCCAAGTACCTTATCCTTTTACTGCTGTCTTTCAGCAGCCTGTTTGCAGCCGCGGAATCCGCCGAAAAAAATTCAGTTTTCAATCGTGAAAATATCAAGTCGATCAGTGTGGTTGCCCCCGAATGGGAAGGTTTTACCAACGCTGATGGTACCGGGCTCTATTGGGAATTACTGAAGGCGATCTACGAGCCGGCGCAGGTTAAGGTGAAAACAGCCAACGTCCCCTGGAACCGGGCGATGAAGATGGTTACCAAATACCGTGTTTACAACGCCATTGCCGGTGAATACAAAGAGACTGAAGAAGACCTGCTTTTTCCGGACTACGCCATCGATGTGGAATACATGTCTGTATTAACCCTGGCTAAACGCAATCTGCCCTGGAATGGCACGGCCAGCCTGAGTAATAAAAATGTCGGCTGGATAAAAGACTACGATGTTATTGAAGCAGACCAACGTGACTTTGAATTGCTGGAATACCGCACCACGGCACTGGGACTGGAACTGCTCGAAGCCGGAAAAATTGATTACCTGATTGATGAGTGGGACGAAATTGCCGCGACCGTAGCCGCCAACAATCTGGATATGACGCACTACGTTATGAACGAAATGCCCGAAGGCACCGACATCTACATCGGCTTTGCCAACACGCCACTGTCGCAGGTTCTGATTGATATTTACAACGAGCGTATGCCTGTCCTCGAGCGGGAAAATAAGCTGCTCCCGATCTATAAAAAGTGGGACGGCGAGCTTCCGGCATCGGTCAAAGAGGCCTTAAGCAAATAGCACCTCCAGTCCGGGTCTGTTAAACCCGCATTAACAGACCCGCAAATGCGCACAATCCGGAAAAACCGCAGTCGTCACCCCCCGCTGCCTTCTATCCCGCCATAACCTGCTGTAAAACCACGCAAATCCGCAGATGCCAGCCCCAACATTGCCCCCTCGTCTTCCGCGTCTAGACTGAGAGATAACGTCCACCCGTTAACTGCGGGCCAGAAAATAAGGCCTCCGGCCAGGGATCAGCCATACAGCCGTAGTAATGGAGAAAACGCATGACACCCCAACCACTGATTTATATCGTCGATGACGCTGCCGACAACCGCCTGCTGCTGCGCAGCCTGCTGGAAGACAAATACCGTATAAGCGAAGCTGAATCAGGGGAACAATGCCTGAGCATGCTGGAGCAGGAAGAGCCGGACCTGATCCTGCTGGATATCAACATGCCGGGAATCAGTGGCTACCATACCTGCCTGACAATCCGTAAAACGGCGCGCAGCGCGACCATTCCGGTGATATTTGTTTCTGCCAGAGACAGTGCCGAAGAGCGTCTTGCCGGTTTTGAAGCCGGCGCCGATGATTACCTGACCAAGCCCATTGACGGCACCCTGCTGCTGGAAAAGATTGAGTTTCATCTGCAGCGCTGCCTGTCACGCAAGCAGGCCATTGCGCAATCGCACGAAGCCATGAATGTGGCGATGGAAGCTATGACCAGCTCCAGTGAGCTGGGCCAGATTATCCATTTTGTAAAAGAAGTTCAGGCCATTCAGAAAGGCAGCGCCCTCGCCGTTGCCATTATGACCGTCGCAGCTCAGTTCGGCCTCAACTGCTGCGTGCTGATTGACGAAGCGGAACCGGTTCTGCTGGGTTGCACCGCAGGTTCGATGGAGGCAAAAGTTCTGATGAAATTCCGCAATGTCGACCAGCGGATTACCCATTTGGGTGTCCGCACCGTTATTCACAGCGGCATGGTGATTATTCTGATCAAGAATATGCCCCTGGACGATGAAGCCCGCTATGGCCGCCTCAAAGACCATCTGGCGGTGCTCGCCGATATTGCCAATGGCCGCGCGCAGTCCATTGCTGCGGAGTCCAATCTCAGCCAGCAGCGTACACAATTTTTGCGTGACCTGATTGCCCTGGCTGAAGACAACATCCGCCTGACCAGTAATGATATTAATGCCTATACCGAAAGCGTCACCAACACCGTCAGCGACATGGTGATTCGCCTCGAAGGCATGTTATTCAGCCTTGGCCTTGAAGAGGATCAGGAGAAAAAACTCATGAAACTGGCGAATCAGACGACCGCCAGGCTGGATGATATGGCGGGAAAAGCCAAAGATATGGATGGTAACCTGAGCAAAATTCTTGAGGCCCTGTACGACCTGCTGGCTCAGCAATAACGTAACCATTGCCGCCAGGCATCGGCAGAACTGGTCACTGCTGCCCGTGGTAAACAACCGTCTTTGCCAGAGAATACCGCACGGATAACAGCAACCGCCGCATCAGTATCTGCGGGTGGGTAACGCAGTGCTTCAGGATATTGTTCGCGATAACACAAATCATCAGGCACCACAGGTACGGCTCCGGCACTGACCGCTTCATGCACCGACAACCCCTGAAACTCATGGATGGCCGTACTGACAACTACTTCAGCAGCACCCAGCCAGTATTCATAATCAGCACGGCTGACCATAGCATCGACCAGAATCTGTGCAGAAAACTCATTGCGGATATGGGTTAATGCCGCCGGTATTTTTTGCGCCCGTGCACCCAGCAGCGCCAGTTTAAAATCAACGCCCTGAGCTTTCAGTAACTGCAGTAACTGTAAAAACGACTCAGGCTTTTTGTCGTATTCCCAGCGGTGATTCCAGACGATAAGACCGGGGATTTTTTTACCGACAGCCACGGAATTAACCGGCACCGGCAGCACGGTTGATTTTTTCCCGAGACGATCAGATAACGAGGACGGTTTACAATCCGGCAGTTTTTTTAACAGTGCATCCACACCGGTTAAAAACGTCTGGCGATTAAAATCCGAATTAAATAAGCATTCATCGGCCGCCAGCGCGCCATACAGCTGTACCATCATCGGATCAACCGAGTTGTGCTGACCTTCCCCCTGCGGATACGCGAACTGGTTTTCGTGAAAATAATAACTGACCGGTACCGCCGCCAATTGCGGAAACAAGCCCTTAATAGTGGCGATATCCACCATAGAGGTGGCCAGAATACGCTCAGGTTGCCAATCGTGCAGAAGTTCAGGCAATTCATCCAGCCAGCTCAGCGGATTACCACGGATGCGCCAGCGATAATAACGCCCGGGTAATTCCAGCACACGCCAGTCGGCGGCCAGATTCTGTGTCAGCCATTTCGCCCAGCTGGCATGGCTGTCAGAGCGATAGGCAGACAGCAGGAGAATTTTTTTACTCATAAAGTCAGCCGCAGATTCGCCGTAATTTCATTCACCAGTGACAAAGGCACACCCTGTTCTTTTGCCAGCTGCGGCCAGCGCGAAACCTGCTCAATGACCTCATCAATAACCGTATTAAGTTTTTTACGACTGAACAACGGACTGAGCTTTTCCAGTGAATAGATATCCTCACGGGTAAAGGCATCACGCTTGCCATTTAAACTCATCCAGTGACTATTCACCCAGGGGCTACCGGGTTTATAGCTGTATGCAAGGTCATAAGCCGGCGCCAGCGACCATTTCCGGTTAAGGTACAAAAACGCGGTATTTTTGGCATGATCATCATGATTGCGGGCAACGATATTAAATATCATACGGCGCAGAATCTGTTCCGCTTCGGGCGCACTCAGTTTTAACCGGCGCGCTACGGCAAACAATTCGGCGTAGGAAAAACTGCCCGGCTTTTTGTAATCCACATGCGCCAGACCATTAAGCGTCTGCATATGTATTTTGTCGTTACCGGCGCGGTCAAATCGCTGGGTCAGAAAATGGCGGCGATCACCTTCTGCCAATAAATAACAGGGCATCATCTGAATACCACAGGCCTGGGCCATCTGCGCATAAACGTATTCCATGGCACCATAACCCATAGGATCACCAAAGGTTTCCGTATTCTGATTGTGCTCACTGACACCATCAAACTTCATCAGATAATGACTGAACCCTGCCGGTACATCGGTCTGCCCGGAGCGCGCCTGAGTAAAATTCTCGTTAAAGGCCAATACCGCTTTAGGCCGTGCGCCACCAGCACTCATACCCACCGACAACAGCGCCAGCATGGCTTCTTTATCATCAGCACCGTGCTGATCAAGTGTCACCTGAAAATCACTGCGCTTATCGAGAATATCCTGCGCGATTTCCACCAGCGCATGAATTTCCACCTGCTGCGAGGCATTCAGACTTTTCAGCCGTGTTGCCGGTGCAAATTCCAGAGCACCCATGCCGCGCTTACCTGTGTACTGCAGACGCTGCAATGGCGTGATGTCCTGCGGGCGCTTACCGCGACTGGCAACCCAGGCATTTAATACCGCATTACCAAAATCGTCCGGCAGTGAGTCGGCAATTAAACCGGGTAAGCCCTTAAAGGTGGCGAAGCCGAGTTGCGGAAACCGATAAACACCCGCCGCCAGAGGCATTGTCAGAGGTGCCAGCTCGATGCCGCTGCGGATAAATTCCGGACTGTATTCAAATGCCCCCTGCCCGGTAGTGGTATCAAAGCTGACCGCTCCCACAGAATGGGTGACAGCACCTTCGGCATATTGCACCCGGATCGCCTCCATCACCATGAGCCGTCCTCCCCTGCCGGCCCCGTATCAGCAGCCTGTTGCCCCTGTCCCAGGCCCGAAGCCCGCTGGCGGCGTTTACCCTGCAGCTTTGCCAGCTGCAAAGGCGATAAGGTCTGCGGCGGCAGAAACTGATCCAGCTGCGACACCTGATTCAGCGCCTGCAGGAGAGCAACAAAGACTTCCAGCGATGCCTTGCCCTTTTCGGCATTGATCACGACTTTACGGCTGACACCCGCCTGCTCAGCAACCTGAGCCTGAGTCAGATCCTGATTCAGGCGTGCCAGTTTCAGCCGCTCACCCAGCAGTTCACTGAGGGCGGCAGGAGACAGATCGGAATAAGACGATACAGACGACATAAAGCTACCCAAAAGGGACTTAAAGACCAGTAATGAACACTAAGATCCCATCAGGGAACATTAAAGTCAACACATTATAAAGACCCAAAAACAGGACATTAATAACTAAAAGACAAAATAAAGTCCCTATAAAGGGACTTTATAAGATCATCATGCTTTCAAATAGGCATCAGGCCACCGGTGATGCCCACAGGTCGTACTCATCGGCATGCTCGACTTCAACTTCAACAAAATCGCCCGGCTGGCAATCGAAGAAATCGTTCAGATACACCATGCCGTCAATGTTCGGCGCATCGGCGGCAGAACGGGCAACCGCGCCCTCTTCATCCACTTCGTCGATAATCACCGTCATGCGGCTGCCGATTTTACGCTGCAGCTTACGCGCACTGATCGCCTGCTGCGCCTGCATAAAGCGGTCAAAACGCTCCTGCTGGATCTCTTCCGGCACATGATCCGGCAGATCGTTGGCTTTCGCACCTTCCACCGGGCTGTATTTAAAGCAGCCAACGCGATCCAGTTCCGCTTCTTCCAGCCAATCGAGCAACATCTGGAAGTCTTCTTCGGTTTCACCGGGGAAACCGACCACAAAGGTGGAACGGATCACCAGATCCGGTACCTGGGCACGCCATTTATGAATACGCTCCAGCGTGTTTTCGGCATGAGCCGGACGCTTCATCAGCTTCAGAATGCGCGGACTGGCGTGCTGGAACGGGATATCCAGATACGGCAGGATTTTACCTTCGGCCATCAAAGGCATAATGTCATCCACGCTCGGGTACGGGTACACATAGTGCAGACGCACCCAGGCACCCAGTTCACCCAGCTCTTTGCACAGGTCGTAGAGCTTGGTTTTAACAGGCTTACCATCCCAGAAACCGGTACGGTATTTCAGATCCACACCATAAGCCGAGGTGTCCTGCGAAATCACCAGCAGTTCACGGGTGCCTGCGGCGACCAGACGCTTGGCTTCATCCAGTACATCACCGATCGGACGGCTGACATGCTTGCCGCGCATATCCGGGATGATGCAGAAGGTACAGCTGTGGTTACAGCCTTCGGAAATTTTCAGGTATGAGTAATGGCGCGGTGTCAGCTTCACACCCTGTGGCGGCACCAGATCGATATACGGATTATGTTCCTGCGCCACCGGCGGCACCCACTCGTGCACGGCGGTCATCACTTCTTCATAGGCTTGCGGGCCGGTAACGGCCAGAATGCCGGGGTTCAGCTCTCTGATGGTCTCGGCATCTTTGCCTTTGCCCATACAGCCGGTCACGATCACCTTACCGTTTTCGGTCATGGCCTCGCGAATGGCATCCAGTGACTCCTGCTTGGCAGCATCGATAAAACCACAGGTATTCACCACCACCACGTCGGCGTTGTCGTAGCTGTTCACCACGTCATAGCCGTCCATTTTCAGCTGGGTCAGGATCTTTTCAGAATCCACCAGCGCTTTGGGACAGCCAAGAGATACAAACCCAACCTTGCCGGAAGACAATTTGCCATCGGACATAACACAAACCTCACGGAATAAGGCCGCTGCTCTCGTTTATTACTTCGCTGTTTTATTGCGGCGCGGGCAGCGTACCGGAAACAGAATTGGCGCGGATTGTACAGAAGTCGGCAGACAGAGTCATTGCAGAGACTACGCTCAAACCTGCCTATTTGTCTGACCCTGCCGCCCCTGGCCAACAAGAGCCAACCAGATTTCAGTCACGTTCCAATCCCCATTAATCCCTGTCATCCCAAGCGCTCATTCACCACCACCGAAGCGACCAGATCACCTTCGACATTCACGGCTGTACGCACAGTGTCGAGGATTCGGTCAATCGGCAGCAGAATGGCGATGGCTTCGGCCGGTAATCCCACCGATTGCAATACCATCACCATGGTCACCATGCCGGCACTGGGAATACCCGGCGCCCCCATAGAGGCAACCATTGCTGTCAGCATGACAATAATCTGCTGCCCGACCGATAGATCCACCCCCGCCAGATAAGCAATAAACAGCGCCGCCGAGGCTTCATACAGCGCTGTACCATCCATATTCATGGTTGCACCGACCGGCAGTACGAAACCGGCAACATCATTACGTACGTGCAGCTGCTCTTCGGCACACTTCAGGCTGACCGGCAGCGTCGCAGCACTGGAACTGGTGGCAAATGCTGTAACCAGCGCCTGGCGGGTTCCGCGCCACAGCCACAGCGGCGATTTGCGCGTAAACACATACAGCAGGCCAGGCAGCACCACGACACCATGAATCAGTGTGATGGCAAAAATCAGCAGGATAAACTCCCCCATGGTACGCAACAGCGCCATATCCTGAGTGGCCATCAGTTTGGTCAGCAAAGCAAACACACCCAGCGGGGCGAGGTACATAACCCACTGAATAATGAGCATCAGCAGCTCCAGTAACTCCTGCAGCACACCCAGCACCTGCTGTTTGCGTTCACCCGCTTTAACCATCGCCGCACCGAGAAACAGAGCAAACACCACCACGGGTAAAATTTTGCCATTGGCCATTGCCTGCAGCGGATTCAAAAACAAACTGTGCAGAAACTGGGCAAGAAATTCAGGGCCACTGAGCTGAGTGACTTTGACGCTGGCCATACTCTCAGCAAACATATCCAGCTGCAGTCCATCCCCCGGTCTGACCCAGCCGGTGGCGATCAGTGCCAGAATCATTGCCAGCAGCATCGACAGCACAAAGAAACCAAAGGTATAGCGCCATACCCGGCTGGCCTGACGATGAGCCTGCAGATGGGCCACACCGGTTACGATGGAAGTAAAGATCAGCGGAATCAGCACCATTTTCAGCAGATCGATAAACACGCCACCGGCCAGACCGGCAACGTACAGAATCTGTTCGCGGGTCTGTGGCGCAGCATTCTGGCCATTCAGCCAGTAACCGAGCAGCAGTCCGGCCATGGCGGCGATCAGGATCTGAGTATTGATGCCCGGCCAATAGCTGCGTTTTTTCCACTTATCTTGCTCTGTCACACCCTACCCCCTTTGCTGTTCGCGGCTTTCTGTTCTGCGCGTATCGTTTTTAATTATTGTTTAATTTTCGTGCGGTTCTTTTTTGAATCTATCCAATGGCCTGCCGGCTGGCGCTATTAAAGCATGCTTATCTCTGTTGCAAAGCGCTGCCGGCGAACTCACGGCCGGAATACTTTGTCTCACTGATGCCGTCCGTTAGCTCTGCAGTAAAACCCGGAACAGACCGGCAGGACAGACGCATTCTCTGCGGCGTGATAAAATGCGGCCACATTCTTTTTCTGCAGTCCATCATGCGTCTCGATAAATTCCTTGCCGACACCACCGACCTGACCCGCTCGCTTGCCACCAAAGCCGTTAAATCCGGTCGTGTACTGGTCAATGGCGTCAAACCCAAAAGCGCATCCGCCAAAGTGGCTGACAACGATGAAATTACCCTCGATGGTGAACGCTTAATTCTGCAAACTGGCCACCGCTATATTCTGCTGCACAAGCCAGCCGGCTATGTCTGTGCCAACCGCGGCAGCGCTCACCCGCTGGTGTTTGATTTACTCAAAGGCATCACCAACCGGCTGGATATGCACACCGTTGGCCGTCTCGATCTGGATACCACCGGCCTGCTGCTGATCACCGACGATGGTCAGTGGTCGCACCATTTAACCTCACCGCGTCACCACCAGCCGAAAGTGTACCGTGCCTGGCTGGCCGAAGACCTGTGTGCCGACGCCGAGCAACGCTGTGAGCGCGGCATTCTGCTCGACGACGACCCGGTGCCGACCAAACCGGCCCAACTGCAACGCATCAGCGACCGTGAAGTACTACTGACCATCCATGAAGGCCGTTACCATCAGGTGCGGCGCATGTTTGCCGCCATGGGTAACCATGTAGAACGCCTGCACCGTGAACAGGTGGGTGAGTTTGTCCTTGATCCTGACCTGCCGGTAGGCGAGTTCCGCGACCTGACCGAGGCTGAAATTGCCCTGCTCGCCGGTGGCTGAACAGCAACATTCAGGCCTCCTGCCGCCATCTTTTTTGTAACCGTCCGAAGACCGCGCCGGGCGCTGCCTGCAGCCTGATTGATTCTGGCGCTGGCGGCCCGGCCAGCACTGAACGATGCTCCGAAACGACAACCAAAACTACAAAATGTAACTCAGCTCCTGCTACCAGCTTCTAGACTGGAAGTATAAGGAGCACGCCATGCCCAAACTGAACCGCGCCAAAATAAACATAATGCTGCTGGTGATTGTTCTGTTGCTGACCGGCAGCGCCGGCATTGCTTATCACTATTACCTGCAACTGCGTCACGAAGCCGGACTGGACTCCGATTTTCCACAAGTCGTTGGCTTACCACCCGGCAGCCGGCTGGCAAATATGCCGCCTTATAACGGTCCGCATCCGGCCCTGAGCGAGCGACCAGCCGAAACCTTTGCGTTTCCGATCGAGTTCGGTGCCACCGGCCCCGATGAGCCATTATTTGCCGGGCCGAATCAGTACCCCTTTTTATGTCAGACCGAAGAGTCCCATCTGGGCCAGCCGTTAATCGACAATACCCGTGGCTGGGGCATTCCGGTGTACGCCGAAACACTGGCAGGCCAGCGCTCGCAGTATGTAATCGGCTACAGCAAAGACTGCTCGCTGCCCACCCGGGTGCATTACCTGTATTACCGCAACCAGCAGGAAAGCTTCCCAAGGCGCGTCGATGACAACATTGACCCGGTTCCCGACGATCATCAGCTGCTGGTACGTGCCGAAAGCGGCACCATCAACCGTTTTATGTACGTTCTGCTGCTGCCCACCAGCCGCGCCGACCAGCTCACCAAACCCGACCTGTCACGCTGGAACGGCAAGCTGATTTATTACTTCCGCGGCGGCATCAGCATTGGCTTCCAGCAGGGCAAGCTCAGCCTGCAGCGTCTGACCCGCGATATGCGCAAAGCACTGGAACAGGGCTATGCCGTGGCCTTTTCTACCGCCAACGAAACCGACAACACCTACAACATCCGCCTGCAGGAAGACACAGCGCTGCGGGTGAAACGCCAGTTTGTCGCACGTTATGGTGAACCGGCTTTTACCATCGGTATCGGTGGCTCCGGCGGTGGGCTGCAGCAGAATCTGTTTGCCCAGAATCAGCCCGGTATTATCGACGGCGGTGTTGCCCTGATTGCCTACCCGGATATGGTCACCCAGATTCACTACACCCTCGACTGCGAATTGCTCGAATACTATTTCGATCATCTGGCCAGCGACCGGGATTTCTGGCGCAACCCGGCACATCGCCAGGCCATACTGGGGTTAAGCGTCAGTAACGGGCGCCAGCCGCGCCTCAGCTGGCTCACCGATATTGCTCAGTTGCTGCGGCTGGAATGGCCAGACCCAACGCCACCGGCGTCGGAATGTAACAGCGGCTGGCGCGGTTCGGTGCCTTTGGTGAACAACCCGCATTTTCACAGCGATTACCACCGTTTTGCCCGTGCGGTGCGGGAACGAACCTACTGGACCCACTGGCAGGACAACCGTGATATTTACGGCACCGATAAAGATGGCCGTGCACCTTCGCCCTGGAGTAACGACGGCGTGCAATATGGTCTGCAGGCGCTGAAAAACGACACCATCAGCATGGCGCAATTTCTGGAACTGAACCGCCGCGTCGGCTCCTGGCAACCAGCAGAAGACATGACAGAAGAACGCTACTGGCACGTCAGCGGCGATTCGCGCCTGTATCGTTTTACCCCTTACGGTGAGCACAATATGACCCATCACGGTGTTAACAGCGCCTCCCCGGAACAGCCTGCACCACGCTTTAACGGCAGTACCGCCGCCGCAACAGCGGCTTATCAGTCGGGTAATGTGTTTATGGGTAAGCTGAACATTCCGGTAATGGATGTGCGCATGTACCTCGACCATGAACTGAATATCCACCATACCTGGGCGGCCTTATCGACCCGTCAGCGGTTACTGAATGCCGGCACGGATATCCGCCTGCAGCCGATCTGGATTTCGCACAAACCCTATAACCCGATGTGGGATGCCATTGCCGTGATGGATCAGTGGCTGACCCGCGCGGCCCTTAACAACGGCGACCTGATCAGTGCAAGGCCACCGGCAGCCACCGACCGCTGCCTGAGCAGTGAAGGCGATGTGATCTATGAAGGAGAACAGACCTGGGATGGTCGCTGGAACCAGCAGCCTGACGGCAACTGCACCCGGCTGATGCCTTTCAACCAGAGCAGCCGGCAGATTGCCGGGGAATCCATTGCCGGCAATACCTTTCAATGTGCGTTGATTCCGGTTGAGCAGGCGATCGTTGAAGGCTTTTACGGCGATATCGATGCCTCCCCGTACCGCCAGCAACTGCAGACCATTTTCCCCAACGGCGTTTGTGATTACCGTCAACCGGACCAGGCACTGCCTGCAGAGCTGGCACGGGAGCTGAAAACAGCGCCAGGCCAGCCAATAGCGGATCAATAAAAAAGGTGTACCGGCTGAAAAATTTGCATTCGCGCGACAGCCCCTTATTCTCCATTCAGTACTTTCTTCCGAAGCGCACTGGCGAAAGCTGCTCTCTGCGAGCAGCTATCCGCAAGCAACTATCCACAAGTAACCCAGGCGCGCTGTCAGGATAACGTTTTATAAGGATATAACGATGCGCACGCCGCTTATTGCCCGCCCGATTCAAACTGTTTCCCTGACGCCAAAACGGCGCCAGCAACAGGCTTTCGCTCTGCCACGCTTTCTGAAAATCCTGCTGATTCTGGGGGTTCTGATCACACTGCTGGTAACCGCCGGCTGGTACTGGGCGGTCGGTTATGTCAGCGACAAGCTGGATCTGAATCCGGCCGAACCACCAGTGCTGAGCACACCTCCGGGAACCAAAGTGGCCAACTGGCCGGCCTATCATGGTGCTCATCCGAAAGATCTGATCCGCCCGGCAGAAAGCTTTCCTTTTCCCATCAACTGGGGGCAAACCGGTCCGGCTGAAGCCTTGTTTGCCGGCCCTAAACAATACCCTTTTATGTGCCAGACTCTGGATTCTGAGCTGGGCCAGCCACTGGTTGATAATCAGCTCGGTTATGGCACCGCCGTCAGCGATGACAGCGGCAATGTTGTGGGTTACAGCCAGGACTGCGGACTGCCGACCAGACTGCACTATCTTGGTTACCGTGACGGCCAGTTTTTCCGCAGCGACGAACAACTCCCCCCGGCCGCCGATAACGAAGAGCTATTAATCAGGGCCGAAAGCGGCACCATCAACCGCTTTATTTATGTGCTGCTGATGCCCACCAGCCATAACGACCAGCGCGACCAGCCGGATTTATCACGCTGGAACGGCAAGGCCATTTATCATTTCAAAGGCGCTATTGGCATTGGTTTTCAGCAGGGTCAGGCGCGCTTTAAACGCCTGTTAAAAGATATGCGCCCGGCACTGGAGCAAGGCTATGCGGTGCTCTATTCCACCGGCACAGAAACCGACAACCACTACAATATCTGGCTGCAGGAAGACACCGCCGCGCGGGTTAAACAGCAATTTATTGCCCGCTTTGGCGAGCCGCAATACACCATTGGCATGGGCGACTCCGGTGGCGGCCTGCAGCAATATTTAATCAGCCAGAATCACCCGCAGGTGGATAACGAACAGGGCAAACAGCAACGCATTATCGACGGCGGCGTGGCGATTATTCCCTACCCGGATATGGTGACGCAGATTACCTACGGCCTCGATTGCGAGCTGCTGGAATATTATTTTGACCATTTATCTGCCGACCGTAATTTCTGGCAAAAAGCCGAACGCCGCAGCTGGATTGAAGGTCTGGCCTACAACACCGGATTCAAACCGCGGCTGGATATTCTTGCCGATATTGCAAGCGTGTTACGGCTGGAAAAACCACCGGTTCATCAGGGTGCTACCGAATGCAGCTACAGCTGGCGCGGTTCTGCCCAGCTGGTCAACAACCCGAGGTTTAACAGCCATTACCCGCGTTACAGTGAACAGGTAAACCGCGAAAATTTCTGGACCCACTGGCAGGATAATCGCGATTTTTATGGCACAGACCGCTCTGGCCGCGCCGAAGTACCGGCCAGCAATGTCGGTGTACAATACGGTTTAAATGCCTGGAAAAAAGGCGATATCAGCGCCGCACAATTTCTTGATCTGAATGCCAAGGTCGGCAGCTGGAAGGCGCAAAAAGATATGCAGCCGGAACATTACTGGCTGATCAGTGGCGATGATTCCCTGCGCAAATACAGCCCGTATGTTGAACAGAATATGAGCCATAACGGTCAGGCAGAAAAACCGGCAACCCGCATTCCCGGCAGCCTGGCCGCCGCCAAAGGTGCGTATCAGTCGGGCAATGTGTTTCTCGGCAAACTGGATATTCCGCTGATTGATGTGCGCCCGTATAAAGATCCGGTTCTGGATATTCATCACAGCTGGGCTGCCCTTTCCAGCCGGGCAAGAATTCTGGATTTTAATCAGGGCCAAAACCCCAACCAGAGTATCTGGATCAGCGGTGCACAATACGATGCACGCTGGGATGCCTTTGAAGCCATGGTGCGCTGGCTGGATAGCCGTGCAACAGGAGAAGTGCAGGAAAATGAGATGCCTGAGTTTGCCAGCGACCGCTGTCTGGATGATAACGGCAACCTCATCGCCCGCGGAGACGGCGTCTGGGACGGAACCTGGAACGGCCAAAACGAAGGTGTCTGTACGCAGCAGTATCCGTTCTTTCAGAGCAGCCGTCAGGTCGCCGGTGATAACAGCACAGCCAGCGTGTTGTTCTGCCACCGGGTCAGCGTGGAGGAAGCCATCGAATCCGGAATTTATGCGCCGCTGGATGCCCGCCCCTACAGGGCGCAACTGGAAGCCATATTCCCTGAAGGTGTGTGTGATTACCGCAAAGGCGATATGGCTAAAAGTTGGTAACAGCGCTTAAGTGCTCATAAAAAAACGCCGCGCCTGATAGTCAGACGCGGCGTTTTTTATGTGCTGTTTTTATCTGCCGTTTTTAAAACCGATCAGAAAAATTAAGCTTTAACTTTCGGCAGACGCGCCAGCGCAGCATCGATTTCTGACTGCGGGTATTCGTAGTCTTCCAGCTGCTGCGTGAAGTACTTGTCGTACGACACCATATCGAAGTGGCCATGACCTGACAGGTTAAAGAACAGGGTTTTGGCTTCACCGGATTCTTTGCAGCGCAGGGCTTCATCGATACAGGCACGGATGGCATGGTTGGATTCCGGTGCCGGAATAATGCCTTCAGCGCGGGCAAACTGCACACCGGCTTCGAAGGTCGCGATCTGCGGAACAGATACGGCTTCAATCAGCTTCTCATGGTACATCTGGGATACCAGCGCCGAAGCACCGTGGTAACGCAGACCACCGGCATGGATGCCCGGCGGCATAAAGTCATGGCCCAGGGTGTACTGCAATGTCATTGGGGTATGACCGGCGGTATCGCCGAAATCGTAGGCGTAATGCCCCTTGGTCAGACTTGGACAAGAGCTTGGCTCAACCGCCACCAGACGCACTTTCTTACCGCCAGCCGCTTCGTCGGCATAGAACGGGAAGGCCACACCACCGAAGTTAGAACCACCTCCACAAGGCGCGAAGATCATATCCGGGTAATCGCCAACCATTTCAAACTGCTTCTTCGCTTCCAGACCAATCACTGTCTGATGCAGCAACACGTGGTTCAGTACCGAACCCAGTGAGTATTTGGTGTCGGCGCGGCTTGCCGCTTCTTCTACTGCTTCCGAAATCGCGATACCCAGTGAGCCCTGGTTATCCGGATCAGCGGCCAGAATACGACGACCGGTTTCGGTCAGGTTGGTCGGGCTGGCCAGCACTTCACCACCCCAGGTCTGCATCATCGAACGGCGAAACGGCTTCTGGTTGTAGCTCACCTTCACCATATAAATGCGCACATCAATGCCGAACATCTGGCCGGCCAGTGACAGCGACGAGCCCCACTGACCCGCACCGGTTTCGGTGGTCAGACGGTTAATACCGGCAACCTTGTTGTAGTACGCCTGCGGAATCGCTGAGTTCAGCTTGTGCGAACCGGCGGCACTCACACCTTCGTACTTGTAGTAGATCTTGCACGGTGTTCCCAGCGCTTCTTCCAGACGATGGGCGCGGAACATCGGCGTCGGACGCCACTGCTGGTAGATCTCACGCACCGGTTCCGGAATTTCGATCCAGCGCTGGGCGGATACTTCCTGCTCGATGATGTTGTCGGCAAAGATAGCTGACATAGCTGATGGGTCCATCGGCATACCGTCCGGGCCCATCGGTGGTGCCGGAGGGTTTTTCAAGTCCGCGACCACGTTGTACCAGTGCTTCGGAATCTCGGTTTCCGGCAACAGAATTTTGGTTTGTTTCATTATTCTTGTCTCTGGATGTATATCTCTGGGCCTGCGCTCATTGCATGAGTGCGGCCGGTTAGCGATGAACAAGGTTTTTGTCAGAAGCGCACAGGCGCGGGGGAAAACCACAACCTAACAAAAAACTCAGCAAAACGCGGACTCTAGCGGATTACCGCTCCGGCCTCAATGACGCAGCTCAGGCCAGAACGAAAAGAGTATTCAGCCAGCCGCCACCAAGCAATAACAGTAACCAGAGTAAGAAGCCCAAGAATAATGGCCGGATTCCCGCAGCAACCATGCCCTGCCAACGGGTATTCAGCCCAAGCGCCACCATCGCCAGCATCAGACACCAGGCCGAGGTGCTTGCCGCCAGCTCCGTCAGCCAGAGCGGTAACGGCAGTATGCTGTGGGCAATAATCACTGCGATAAAGCCCAGCACGAACCCTGGCACCGGCAAACGTTTTGGGGCGTCCGTGGCCTGCGGCTGAAAGTTCTTATCCATATCCGTGTCCGCCACAGGCCGGCGCAATAACCACTGTCCGAGCAGCAATAACGTCGGCGCCAGCAGCACCACCCGCAATAGCTTAACAATCAGGGCGTTCTGCTGGGTTGCGCTATCGAGAGCATCGGTCGCCGCCACCGCCTGAGCGACTTCATGCACGGTGCTGCCGATGTACAAACCGGCAGTATTGCTGTCGAAACCGAACCACTGACACAACAACGGATACAACAACACACTTAACGTGCCGAATAACGCGACCAGTGCGACCGCAATCGCCAGATGCTGTTCCGGGTCATGCTCACCGGCATCCGCTTGTGTTCGCCTTCCCAGTAGTGGAGCTGTAGCCATAATGGCCGCCGCACCACAGACCGCACTGCCTACCGCAATTAAGATGCTCAGTTGCAATGGCAGATTCAGCCAGCGCTGCCCCAGCCAGATTCCCATAATAAGAACGCTGGCAATGGTCAGCACATCCACCAGCAATGCCTGCCAGCCGACACCCCACAACTGTTCCAGCGTCAGCTGAAAACCGAACAGCACAATGCCAGCCTTCAGCAGTGTTTGCTGGCAAAAGCGACGCAGAACCTGACCTCCGGTATCTGCAGCGTCAGCATTTCCCATAGGGTTATGGCCATAAATCCAGCGTGGTGCCAACGCACTGGCCAACACCATCCCCAACAGAATACTCAGCGGTAGACTGCCAATCCCCATTGCCTGTAACCGGGGTAAACCAGCCAGCCATTGGCAAGCAGCCGCCAACAGCACCATCACTGCCAATGTGCGCAAGGCGCTGCGCCAGACCGTCGCCCGCTTCTCTGGTCTGCTGTCTTGCTGCTCAGCAAAATAGCCCGGCATCATCTTATTCTCCCACATGCTTATTTCGTATTCGCATAAGCTTATGCATTTACTTCTTTTCTGAGAAACTGATAAAACCGCAATAACTATCCTGATTTAACGAACAAAACACAGAGGTGCACATTCGTTGTATCACCCAGCCTTGAAAAGCTGCAGCTGCCCCCCACATTTGCACCATAAGCCGAACAGTTAAGGGTCGATATGAGCGACGAAAATCACGAATTTATCAGCAGAGAAGAAGGCGCAGGCGCTCTGGCACTGGCCGATGACGTATTACCGGAAACGCTGTACATCCTGCCGGTGAATGGCCGTCCGTTTTTCCCGTCTCAGGTGCAACCGGTTATTGTCGATGAAAAAGTCTGGGGCGAAACGCTGAAACGGGTCGCTAATTCACAGCACAAATTACTGGGCCTGTCGTTTGTCGACGATAAGGCCGCTGACGAAGTGCCGGCACCGGAGCGTATTCCGGATATCGGCTGTGTGGTGCGCATTCACCGTATTCAGGCTGAAGATGGCCGCATTCAGTTTATCGCCCAGGGCATCCGCCGCTTCCGTATCCGTGAATGGTTAAGCACTGACCTGCCAATGCAGGCACGGGTGCAATATCCGCAGCGCAGTACGGATTTCACCGATGAGATCAAGGCCTATGCCATGGCCATCATTAATGCCATCAAAGAACTGGTGGCGATTAATCCCTTGTACTCCGAAGAACTGAAAAACTATCTCAACCATTTCAGTCCTAATGACCCATCCCCGCTGACCGATTTTGCTGCGGCCATCACCACCGCCGAAGGCAAAGCCTTACAGGATGTGCTGGCCACTCTGCCCCTGCAAAAGCGTATGGAAAAGACCCTGGTGCTGCTGAAAAAAGAAGTGGAAGTAGCACGCCTGCAGGCTGAAATTAATAAAACCGTTAACGAAGATATCAGCAAACACCAGCGTGATTTTTTCCTGAAACAGCAGTTAAAAACCATTCAGAAAGAACTGGGGCTGGCCAAGGACGATAAAACCGCTGAAATCGATGAATTTGTACAACGACTGGAAGGCAAAGACATTCCGGCCGCAGCGCGCAAGCGCATTGATGAAGAACTGCACAAACTGAAAATGCTGGAAACCGGCTCGCCGGAATACAGCGTGACCCGTAATTATCTCGACTGGGCAACATCGGTGCCCTGGGGTGTATATTCCACCGATGCGTTCGATCTGAGCCACGCCCGCGAAGTACTGGATGCGCACCACGCCGGACTGGATGACGTTAAACAGCGCATTATGGAATTTCTTGCCGTTGGTACTTTTAAGCAGGAAATATCCGGTTCCATTATGCTGCTGGCAGGCCCTCCTAGGGTGGGTAAAACCTCGATTGGTCGTTCGGTGGCCGACGCGCTGGGGCGGAAATTTTATCGTTTCAGTGTTGGTGGTATGCGCGATGAGGCTGAAATCAAAGGCCACCGCCGCACCTACATTGGCGCTTTGCCGGGTAAATTAATTCAGGCATTAAAAGATGTCGAAGTATCTAACCCGGTGATTATGCTGGATGAAATCGACAAACTCGGTGCCTCTTATCAGGGCGACCCGGCCTCTGCCCTGCTGGAAGTTCTGGACCCGGAGCAAAATAAAGAATTCCTCGACCATTACCTCGATCTGCGTGTGGACTTATCCAAAGTGCTGTTTATCTGTACGGCCAACCAGCTGGATACCATTCCGGCACCGTTACTCGACCGTATGGATACCATCCGTTTATCGGGTTATATCGCCGAAGAAAAACTCGCCATTGCCAAAAGCCATTTATGGCCCCGGGTACTGGAACGCCATGGTCTGAAAAAATCCCAGGTGAAAATCAGTGACAGCACGCTGAAAAGCATTATCGAAGGTTATGCCCGAGAGTCCGGCGTGCGTAATCTGGAAAAACTGCTGCAACAGATTGCACGTAAAGCCGTGGTTAAATTACTGGAAGACCCCAAAGCGAAAATTTCAGTGACCAACAAAGACCTGAGTGATTACCTCGGCGCTCCGGCCTTCCGTGCCGAACGTATTTTAAGCGGAGTCGGTGTCGTCACCGGCCTGGCCTGGACTTCGATGGGAGGCGCAACACTGCCGATTGAAGCCGCCGTTGTGCACCAGCAGAACCGTGGTTTTAAACTCACCGGTAAGCTTGGCGATGTGATGAAAGAATCCGCCGAAATTGCCTACAGCTATACCGCAGGCCATGCGGCTGACTTTGGTGGCGATCCGGAATTTTTTAATTCACGCTTCCTGCATCTGCACGTACCGGAAGGTGCAACACCCAAAGACGGCCCCAGCGCCGGGGTTACCATGACCACGGCATTAATGTCGTTAATGCTGAATAAACGCATCAAACGCCATCTGGCCATGACCGGTGAGCTTACCCTTACCGGTCAGGTATTACCGGTTGGCGGTATTCGAGAAAAAGTGATTGCCGCACGGCGCTCTAAAATCATGGAAGTGATTTTACCGGAAGCTAACCGCCGCGATTATGAAGAGTTACCGGAACATATTCGTAAAGGTATGACCGCGCACTTTGCTGAAAAATACGCCGATGTATTTGAGGTTGTGTTTGGCTAAAGAAGATAAACGTTAAATCATCAGTGTTACAACAGGGTATTTTGGTTCGCGGGCATGGCCCGCTCCTACGATGTTGCAGATATATCTTAAAAGCAGATCACACTTGTGTACCTGTAAATATCCCGTAGGAGCGGACCATGCCCGCGATTCTGTAAATATTCGCAAAGCAGATCATACCCGTGACCGTGTAATAACCCGTAGGAGCGGGCCATGCCCGCGATACTTTTTTGCTGTTTATTCGTTATTTAATCAGCTGAATCAGTTGTTTAAATACCGGCCCTTCAGCCTGTTTCTGCAATTCAAACAACGCCATTTCTACAGAGGTTAATTGTGCGCCCATGCTGTGCATTTTGCGGATCGCCAGTTCTTTATTGGCCTGTGTGCGCGAGCTGACGCCATCGGTTACCAGGTGTACACCGTATTTCTGCGCCAATAAATCTCCAACCGTCTGGTAAACACAGACATGAGCTTCCAGACCGGCCACCAGCCACTGGCTGATTTTCTGATTTTTTACGGCTTTGGCAATGGTGGGTTCCTGCATGCCACTGAAAGTTGATTTTACCAGAGCTTCTCCCGGCAGAACCTCGCGCAGTTCCGGACGTGTTGTGCCCAGTTTATCCGGCAGCTGTTCCATCCAGATAATGGGTAATTCCAGCAGGTTAGCTCCCTGAATCAGCAGCCGCAGTTGGGTGAATAATGCACTGCTTTCATGCATCTGTTCCGCCAGTTTGCCCTGTACATCGACGATCATTAAACCGGTTGTTTCTTTATTCAGCATGGGATACCTCCTGTTAAGGCTTGTTCAGCCCTGGGCGAGTACTGCATCAAGATCAGACTGTGATGGCATAAACCAGTAAGCACCGGTTAAGGCCGTCGAGTATTTCATCAGATGATCACTGTAACCATCGCCACTGTTCCCCAGCATACGTTCAAGCTGCACGCTGATACGGCGCAGGTTGCAGGCAAAGGCGAGAAAATACAGGCCATGCTCTTCCGCACCACCGTAAGGGGTACTGCGGCGATAGATTTTCTGCCCGACACCGTCAATTTTGACATCTGTCCGGCTGACGTGAGAGGTCGGTGGCATCGCATCGCCTTCCAGTTCAATATTATCCTGTTTAGTGCGGCCTATTACCTGTTCCTGTTCGTGCACGCTGAGCTGATTAAATGCCTGCAGATGATGTCGCCATTTCTGCGACAGCACATAGGAGCCACCGGCACCGGTTTCACCCTCAGGAATCACTGCCGCATCCAGACGCTTGTCGCCTTTCGGATTGGCTGTACCATCGACAAAACCGGTCAGATCGCGGGCTTCACGGTTTTTAAAACCATTTAAATCCAACAAAGTTACGGCAACATCGCGCATGGCATCATGCACCTGTAAAACCGCATTCATGACTTCACCCTGATCTTCACCATGAATCCAGAAAAACACATCGCGCTGAGTCGCTGGCATGGTGTAGCCATTCTCACCACGCAATTCTTTAAACGGCTGTAGTTGCGCCGGCTGCCACGCGGGCTGCAGACGCTGCCAGGCTTCACCACCAAAGGCCACCGCAATATAAACGTCCGCTAACGTCTGGCGGGCACGGTCCAGCGCGGCGCATATTTGAACAGTTCCGGCATCCGGTTTCAGGTTCATTTCCAGATAATGTGCACTGCGGCCGGGTTCGGCCAACAATCCGGACTGTGGAATCAATGATGAGGTATAGGCTGACGATGACACTGAGATAATCCATGACAAAGTGAATTGTCACTATAACAAAGCGTCAGTCTGATAAGAAATGCTGCGTAGGCCATGCCTGGCTTCTTATGTAGCCGGCGCTGGCCGGGTTTATCCGAGAATGGCCCTGACATCCGCCCCCTGCAACCAGTCGGCAACGCATTCAGGCCGCATCGGGCGGCTGAATAAATACCCCTGAATGCAACAACAACCCAGCTCGCGCAACATGTTCAGCTGATTGCGGTTTTCCACCCCTTCAGCCGTCACCCGCAGATTAAGTACCTGACAAAGCGCCATAATAGCGCGGCAAATTTCAATATCATTGCTGTCATGGGGAAGATCCCGGACAAAAGATCGGTCAATTTTCACCCGGTCAAATGGCAGCTCTTTCAGGCGACTGAGCGAAGAATATCCGGTACCAAAGTCATCAATGGCCAAACCGACACCCGACTTGCGGATATTTTCCAACTGACGCAGAACCTGCTCATTTGCCTGCAAAGCCGTTTCGGTAATTTCCAGCTCCAGCTGTGCCGCAGGAATGTTGAATTCTTCCAGCGTTGCGATCAGTAATTCGCTGAAGCTGCTGTCGGTCAGCTGGCGCGCGGATACATTCACCGACACCACCAGTGGCGGCATTCCGGCATCCATCCAGTTGCGTAACTCACGGCAGCTTTCGCGCAGCATCCAGGCGCCGATATCGACAATCACATCACTCTGCTCAGCAATCGGAATAAAGCGATCCGGAGGTATCATTCCCAGTTCGTCGTGATACCAGCGGCACAGTGCTTCCATTCCGTAAACCTGCGCCGTCTGCAGATCAATTAATGGCTGAAATTCGATTGCCAGTTCGTTGTTACGAATGGCCTGCTTCAGATTACGTTCAATCCGCAGGCGCTCGTTAAACTCCATTGCAAGAGCAAAATCGTAAATACAGTAGCGGTTTTTTCCCTGCCGCTTGGCTTCAAATAATGCGGTGTCCGCTGCTTTTAATAACTCTTCATATTCATGCACCGATGGTCGTGACATCACGATGCCAATACTGGCTGACAGCTCAACTCTTTCACGACTGAGGGTTACGGGTTCCTGTACCGCAGCCAATAATTTAGTGGCGACAATTTTCAGATTGTCTTCCTGCTCTACGCCGGTTAATACAATCACAAATTCGTCACCGCCAATCCGCACAACGGTATCTTCGTCACGCACCGATTGTTTAAAACGATCGGCCATAATACGCAGTAATAAATCCCCTTCTGAATGCCCAAGGGTGTCATTGATCAGTTTAAAACCGTCCAGATCCAGATACAGAATACCGACGGAACCCGGCGTATCGTCCCCTTCCAGTGCTTCGCGCACCACCTGTTCCAGACGGACACGGTTACCGACTCCCGTAAGGGCATCCATATAAGCGAGCGTGGCCAGATTTTTTTCAACGCGGCGCAATTCACTGATATCAGAAAACGTAATTACAAAATTCTGTAGCTGCCCGTCATCACTTAATACCGTGCAGACATGCTCCCAGGCCGGAAAGAATTCTCCGTTCTTGCGCTGGCAGGCAATTTCCCCACTCCAGTAACCTTGTGCATCGCTGGCCAGTCGCGGATAAAACTGATCACTGTGGCGCCGGGCATGCAGAAACTCATCCGGATTCTGACCACGCACATCTTCTGCCGAGTAACCGGTAATCTGACTGAAAGCCGGATTCACATTTAACACCCGGCGCAGGTTATCGGTAATCAGAATGCCTTCGGAGGTGGAATTAAATACCGCATTGGCCTGACGCAGCTGTTCATCAGCCAGATAACGCTCATGCACATCGTGCAGTACACCGATTACCCGGCGATCACCGTTTGCCCAGCTGAATAAACTGGCAAACAGTTCAACCCGGCGATAGTCGTTACCTTCATGTTTGCGGTAACGTACCGGCTGCTGAAAGCGGTTATGGCTGGTAATTTGCTGATGAATTTTATCGCGATCATCCGGATGAACATTCACCAGCAGAGCATCAAGACTTTCAGAAATTAATTGCGGCGGTGAATGTTTTACCGCCATCTGAATTTCAACATCCGGTGCTGGTGTCCACTCCCAGATGCTCATTCTTGCAGCCTCAAGCGCCAGGCGCAGACGCTCTTCAGACTGGCGTAATTCCATATCGGCATGATGGCGTGTCAGTGCAATACGGATAGCCGCATCCACTTCGCGTTTTTCAAAGGGTTTTACCATATAACCGTAAGGCAGGCTGTCGCTGGCATCATCCAGCGTCTGCTCATCGGTATAGGCCGATAAAAACAGTACAGGCACACCAAAGCGCTGCATAATAATTTTGGCCGCTTCGGTGCCCAGCATGGCGGTATCGAGATGAATATCCATCAGAATAAGATCGATATCCTGCACCTCTGCTGCGGCGATGGCTGCTTCGCCACTGCCAACACAGGCAACCACGGTATAGCCCAGATCTTCCAGCGTCAGCTTAAGATCCAGCGCGGTTACCTTTTCATCTTCAACAATCAATATGCGGTAAGAACGCAAAGTGCTATGGCTGTTCATCAGAAGCTCCTGTATCACTGAGCGTTAATTGAAAAACAGCACCTTCTGTATCCAGAACCTGTAATGTGGCGTGCATCTGCTCAACCAGTCCGGGAATTAACTGAAAACCGAGAGAATGGGAAACTCCGGGACGAACTCCCTCCGGCAGACCCACACCGTTATCAGCAATAACCAGCTGTTTTTCCGACCCATTTTCACTCAGAGACAGACGGATTTCTCCGCTGTCACGACCCAGAAATGCGTGTTTTATGGAATTAGTGACCAGCTCATTAATCAGCAAACCAAAAGGCAGTGCGACATCCAGTCCGAGATAACTTTCCTCCTGTTCCGATTCGACGATCATCTTGACGTTGCGCATAGCGGAAAAATAACTGCGACTGAGCAAATCCCCGAGCCGGCGCATATAAGAAACCGCTTCGATGCGGTCAAAATTTTTCTGCTCGTACAACAGCTGGTGAATTAAGGCCATGGCTTTTATCCGCCCCTGGCTTTCATCAAAATAGCCGCGTACTTCTTCCGGCACGCTGCGCGCCTGTAGGCTGAGCAGGCTCGATACCACCTGCAGATTATTTTTTACCCGGTGATGCACTTCGTTCAGTAAGGCGGTTTTTTCATTCAGGCTGCGGATAAGGTTCTGCTGAATATTTTTCTGCACCGAGATATCAACGATGGTGGCCAGAATACGGATACCTTCGGGGAAGTTCAGTGGTGTTAAGCCAATTTCTACCGGAAACAGACTGCCATCACGACGGCGGGCATACAGCTCCCGCATAGCGGCCATCGCTCTGGCCTGCGGAGCCTGTAAATATCCACGCCGCAGATCCCCGTGCGCAGCTTTTATGCTGTCCGGCACCAGATCCTCAACCGTCAGCTGGTACATCTGCTCGCTGTCATAGCCGAACATTTCCGTACTGCGGCGGTTAACCAGCTGAATATGGCCCTCTTCATCCACCAGTATCAGACCATCCTGAGTACTTTCGACAACCCGGCGGAAGCGCTCTTCGCTGTACTTGAGCATGTTTTCGCCGGCTACCCGGGCGGTAATATCAATGGCCGACGGAATCAGGTAAACAATCTCCTCCTCGGCATTTCTCAGCGGCGCCAGCATAAAGTCGATGGTCATACGCTGATCATTGGCAGTACGGATAACCACGTCATAGCGCACGGTTTCGCCCTGTGCGGCTGCCTTTACAGCTTCACGCAGCTGTTGCTGTATGTCGCTGTCGTATGACCACCAGAAGCAATCCCAGAATTTTCGTCCCTGAACGTCAGCCAGCTCAATTCCGGCCGCATCCAGCGGTGCCTTATTGGCATCAATCAGGGTGCCGTCGGGTTCCATAATGCCGACAAAGGACACCAGGCTGTCGATAACCCGCCGTACAAGAGACGCCGATTCTTCTTTCGCCTGCTGTAACTCCAGCTCGACCGTATGATTAACCGCAATCACCAGCACGCCGAGAATGCGTCCGTCATCGGCGCGAATCGGGCGATAAGAGGCCAGCCACTGCGCCTTACGACCGGGAGTACTGGGGGCTTCTGCCAGAATTTCTTTATTGGTGATCTCTTCCCCCTGAACAATCACGGAACGCAGCATCGGTTCGATAACCGGCGCCAGCTGAGGGAGAACATCGTGGACAGAGCGTCCGAGATGGGATTCAACGCTGAGGCCGTTAAAACGCGCCAGAGTGTTGTTAATGGCCTGGTAGCGCAGGTCGCAATCAATAATGGCCAGCCCCAGATCGGAATGACCAAGCAAGGCATCCAGAGCACTGGATTTCAGCTCCAGTAGTGCCAGTTTATCAGCTGCTGCCGCTGGGCTTGTATCCATACACACCGCCACTGTGAATATCATCCATTCGAGCTTAAACAAACCCGAGGATTTTAATAAGGTATATTTACAGAATTACCTATAAACACCTCATCAGCAAGCTCCTTCCTGCGCCAGTCAGGAGCTGCTCTTATTCAGCTAAGCCGGTCCAGCAGGTAAAACAGCGAGTGGTAAGGGATTTCCCCATGGCGGCTGAGGCCAATCTCACAGGTGCGGCTGGTCGAAATACCCTCCACACAATGCTCCACCTGAGCTTTCAGCGGCGCCAGCGCCGAGGCGTTCAGCTCCGGCAGCATAAAGCCCTTATCGCCGGCAAAGCCGCAGCAGGTAATGTCCGCCGGCACCACCACCTGAGTGGAACAGCGCCGCGCCAGTGAGAGCAATTCTTCGCCCAGTCCCTGCTTGGTAGTTGAGCAGGTGATGTGTACCGCCACCGGCTCATGGGTCGGCCGGATATCCAGATTCGGCACCAGAAAGCGGTTGGCAAAGCGGATCGGATCAAGCAGCTGAATACGCTCATCCAGCTGTTGCTGCAGACGGAACACGCAGGGGCTGGTATCAATCAGTACCGGCAGGCGACCATTATCGGAGGCTTTCAGCAGCGCCGCATTAAGCGCCGCGCGCATGGCATCGGCCTGCTCAAAATGACCTTTGCTCTCCAGCGGCATGCCGCAGCAGTGCTGATCCTGATCCGGCAACATGGCCAGATGCACACCGGCTTTCTGCGCCAGATCAAGGGTTACCTGCATCAGACTGCGCTGGTCATCGTCTTTGGCTCCCGGCCCCATGGTGCGGCTGGCACAGCTGGGGAAATATACCACCTGAGTCAGCTCATTCACGCCGTATTCACAGGGGTTGAGCTTATCGGCGGCGGTCGGCATGGCATCATGCCACAACGGCGTGGCCCCCAGCGTCAGGGTATTCACCCCTTTTGCCACGGTGCTGATCACGCCGTCACCAACCAGATCGCGGGTAATATCCATTAACTGCAGCGCGCCACGGCTGGTTTTGCTCACGCCGGCAAAATGCTCCGCCACCCACTGCGCCTTACCCGCGTGTTTTTTATTGCGTTCATGGCGCAGTTTGCGGCTTAAATCGCCGGTATTAATGCCGACCGGACAGGCCATGCTGCACAAGCCATCGGCGGCACAGGTATCCACGCCCTGATACTGATAGTCATCCAGCAGGGTTTTATACGCCGGATTTTTACCATCACGTTCCTGGCGTTTAAGTTCGCGCATAATCACAATGCGCTGGCGTGGCGTCAGGGTTAGGTTGCGTGACGGACAAACCGGCTCGCAAAAGCCGCATTCGATGCAGCGGTCAATTAAATCATCCGCTTCGGGAATGGGTTTTAAGTTCTCAATATGAGTGCGCAGGTTGCGGGTTAAAATCACATCCGGATTTAATAGGCCGGCCGGGTCAAAGGCCTGTTTGATCGCCCACATCAGCTCATAAGCCTGACCGCCCCATTCCATCTCAACAAAGGGCGCCATATTGCGTCCGGTGCCGTGTTCGGCTTTGAGCGAGCCATCGTAACGGCCAACCACCAGCACACAGACTTCGTCCATAAAATCGGCATAACGCTGAATTTCTGCCGGATCGGTAAAATTCTGGGTAAAGACAAAGTGCAGGTTACCGGCCAGCGCATGGCCAAAAATAATGGCTTCGTTGTACTGGTATTTTTTAAACAGCGCCTGTAACTCCAGCACCGCAGGCGCCAGATTCTCAACCGGAAAGGCAATATCTTCGATAATGACGGTGGTGCCTTTGGCACGCACGGCACCGACCGCCGGAAATAACCCTTTGCGGATATTCCAGTACAGCTGACAGGTGTTTTTATCGGTGGTAAAGGTTTTCGGCTGCAGGGTATCAAAAGCCTGTAAAGCAGCAGTGGTTTCGCTCAGGCGCTGCTGTAATTCGGCATCGCTGCCGGCGCGTACTTCCACCAGCAAGGCGGCAGCCTGTTCATCGAGGGTGCGTAAATAGTCCGGCATGCCGGGTTTATCTTCAACGCAGCGCAGCCCGGCGCGGTCTATTAATTCAACCGCGGCGACCGGTGCCGAGGAAAGAGCGGTCACTGCCTTACTGGTCTGTTCGATGTTGGCAAACAGCAGTAAGGCAGACGCTTTATAAGCGTGCTCTTCGACCGTGTGATAAATCACCTGCGATACAAACCCCAGGGTGCCTTCTGAGCCCACCAGGAGGTGCTGCATAATATCGATCGGATCAGAAAAATCCACCAAAGCGTTAAGACTGTAGCCGGTGGTATTCTTAATTCTGAATTTCTTCACAATCCGGTCGTGCAAAACCGGATTGTTCAGCACCTGTGAGCGCATGTCCGCCAGTTGCTGCAACAGGCTGGCATGGCTTTGGCGGAAGGCATTTTTTGAGGCTTCATCGGCGGTATCCAGCACCGTACCATCGGCCAGAATCAGGCGCATTGAGGCCAGTGTCTGATAAGAATTCTGCGCCGTACCACAACACATACCGGAAGCGTTATTGGCGATAATTCCACCAATTTTGCAGGTATTGATCGACGCCGGGTCCGGGCCGATTTTACGCGCAAAAGGCGCCAGCAACTGATTGGCACGGGCACCAATAACCCCCGGCTCTACCTGTAACTGCGCACCGTTATTTAATACCGCGGCTTTATTCCAGCCATTACCCAAACGCACCAGCACACCATCGGTCACGGCCTGACCGGACAGACTGGTACCCGCCGCCCGGAACGTTAAATGCACTTTATGCTGGTGTGCCAGCTCCAGTACCTTCTGTACCTCCTGCTCATTAATAACCGTGACGACCAGTTTGGGAATCAGGCGATAAAAGCTGGCATCGGTACCAAAAGCCAGAGTGCGTAACGGATCGGAAATAATGCGTTCACCGGCAATAAAAGGCGCCAGATCCTGCGCAAAACGATGAAAAGCGTCAGTCATATCAGGCATCCGTTAACAGCAGGACAATCAGTTCTTTTGGCCCGTGGGCGCCATAGGCCAGGGTCTGCTGAATATCGGCGGTCTTGCTCGGCCCGGAAATCAGCAACACATTAGTCGGCATATGCGCCGGTAATTTCTGTGCCTGCACCAGGGTTAAAAAGCTGGCGGTAATGGCTGAGGCATTGAGCAGAATAATATTCAGCGGCGGCACCAGCGACAGCGCCCGTGGTTCCTGTGGGCCGGTTTCGACCAGCAGCGAACCGGTTTCCGCCAGACCCGCCGAGGCCACACTGAAGCCTGCGTCCACAGCGGTAAACAATTCCTCTTTGCTTAAAGCCGTTGTCACTAATTGCACATCGATGGCTGCCGATGGCTGCTCAGCCGCCTGATGTTCAGCAAACTGTGCCAACGCATTAAGCAATACCCTGCCCTGCTTATGCTCACCGCTGAGCAGGCGTTTAACACCGCGCGCTGTCAGTTGTTGTGCCAGCTCTCCTGCCCAGTTGGCCGTTGTGGTTTCAATGACTTCGGCATGGTTATCCAGCAAGTTCTGTTTAAAGCTGGCCAGCCATTCGCTTTGCGCCAGTTGTGTCCAGCCAGCGGCATGCTCCGCCTGAATGCCGGTGGTTTGGCTTGTCTGCTCAGGGTTTTGGGCAGACGCCTGGCTGGCATACAGCCGCTGTAAAATACGCTCACGACTGTTCATGCATTATCTCCGCGTTTATCGGCAGTGTTGTTCTGATATTGGTCAGCCACACCCCGGGCTTTGGCTAATTCATGCAGGCTGCGGCGCGCCGGTTGTGGCGTGCTGCGCGAGTCGGTCCAGGGGGATAACAGTACCGCGGCGGCTTTACTGCGGAACAGGCCGCGACCGCGGGTCATCGCTGTGGTCATGATGCGGTACAGCGGCGCAAAACGATGGGTCAGCGCCCAGCCGCGCCAGATTAAACTTTCACCCAGCGTACGCTTGGCACCCCGCCCCATCACTTCCTGTACTGCAGTGGCATCGGTAACCGCGGCGGCATCGGTAAATTGCGGGCTGACGGCTTCGGCGCGTAACTCGCGGATTAACTCCGGCAAAGGAATACGTACCGGACAGGCCTCACCACAGGCGCCGTTTAATGAGCAAGCGCTGAGCATATCGCCGTGTTTTTCTAACCCGGCAATCTGCGGTGTCACCACCTGACCAATCGGCCCCGGATACGTCGAACCGTAAGCATGGCCGCCAACCCGCGCATAGACCGGACAGTGATTCATACAGGCACCACAGCGGATACACTGCAGTGTCGGTTTTAACACCGGATGGCTGAAAATACGCGAACGGCCATTATCCACCAGCACCAGATGCACCTGTTCCGGACCATCCAGCTCACCGGCTTTTTTCGGCCCGGAAATCATATTGAAATAGGTACTGATTTTTTGCCCGGTCGCCGAGCGGGTTAACAGTGTCAGTAATTCCGGCACATGGGAAAAATCTTCCACCACTTTTTCAATACCAGTGACGGCAATGTGCAGCTTCGGCATAGTCGTGGTCATACGGCCATTGCCTTCGTTTTCCACCAGACACAGCGTGCCGCTGTTGGCCACGGCCATATTCACGCCGGAAATACCGGCATCGGCGCGCATAAATTTATCGCGCAGAATAGCGCGGGCATTGCCGATTAATTCGTCAACGTCTTCGGTATAAGGCACCTGCGAACCATCGCTGGTCTGGGCACGGGCGTGCATCAGTCTGGCAATCTGTGCCTTATTTTTATGGATGGCCGGCATAATAATATGCGATGGCGTTTCACCGGCCAGCTGCACCAGATATTCGCCCATATCACTTTCCAGACACTCGATACCCCGTGCCTCAAGAAAATGATTGAGTTCAATTTCTTCCGTTACCATGGATTTACCCTTCACCACGGTGCGGGCGTTATTCGCCGTTAAAATATCGTGAATAATAGTGCAGGCTTCATCAGCGGTTTCGGCCCAGTGCACCTGAATACCGTTGGCGGTCAGATTTTTTTCCAGCCGCTCCAGCAATTCCGGCAAATTGGCCAGACTGTGCTGACGAATGGCTTCGCCACGGTCACGTAACGCAGACAACGCACTCTCATCGGGAAACACGGCTTTGCGTTTGCCCATTAAAAAATCGGAAGCACCACGAAAGCTTTTACGTAAGGCTTCGTTTTCCAGTGCCATTTTGGCACGCACTTTAAAATGACGTTGCTGCAGCTCGTTAAATTCGCGCTGCTCGACGTTCAGCTCCTGCTGTAACTGTTCGATATTGATATGCATGCTGTCGGAGGCAATTTTCTGGCTCATGCTTTATCTCCGCTTTTCTTGTTGTATTGCTGGCTGCGCTTCTGACTGATCTGGGAGCCATCACCACCGTTAAGACGCGTATACAACAGCGAGGCCAGATGCTGAACCGGAATTGCAGGCCCCTGCTTCTCCCCCTGCAGTTTGTCTAAGGTGCCACCAATATTCATCAGGCAACCACAATCACCACTGACTAGCCGCTGACAACCGGTGGCGGCAATCGCACTGGCTTTATCCGCCGCCATCGCCGCAGAAATATCACTCTGCTTCACTGCAAAGGTGCCACCGAAGCCGCAGCATTCAGCAACCCGTTCAGGCTCAACGACCTGTACACCGGGCAGGTTTTCCACCAGCGCTTTATGCTCCGCCGCCACCCCCATGCCGCGACGGGCCGAACAGGAGGTATGCAGCGCCACGGTTAGCGGCGACTGATCTTCTGCCTGCGCCAGCTGTTGCTCCAGCTGCAGTACGTTCACCATAAATTCACTGAACTCATAACTGCGTGCCGCCAGCGCAATGGCAGCCGCCTCTTCCGGCTGACCAGCAAAGAGCTTCGGATATTCTTTGTGCACCATGCCAGCACAGGAGCCCATCATCACCACTACCGGTATGTCGGCGGCAAAGGCCTGCAGCTGAGTGCGGGCTACAGCACGCGCCTGCTCGTCATAGCCGGAGTTATACGCCGGCTGACCGCAACAGCTCTGGCTTTGCGGAAAAATCACCTCGATACCTGCATGCTGCAGCAGCGCGATCGCATCCATTCCGGCTTCAGGATAAAAGCTGTCAACCAGGCAGGTGCCCAGCAAATACACCGCTTCTGGTTTGGGCGGATAAACCCGCGGCTGGCGGCTGGCTGCCGCTGTTGTGTTCTGTTCTGTCATTGCGCTATCACCGCTGTCGGCTGTGAGGTGGACTGACGGGCATTATCAATTTTATAAATTGGTATTACCAATTACCCACTCTTGATTTGTTGCAATAAATTACCGCTGCCTCCCTTCAGGGTCAAACCCTTTATGCCTTATATAGCGCTTTGTAATATCGACATTGGTCGCATAAAAAAACAGACCAATCGCTCTTTTAAGGCCTGACAAGTAACGCAACGTTCAGATAGAATTGGTTTTACCTTTTAACAAGACATAAAGCCGCAGCAGGAACCCCATGAGTGACGATCCGATCCGTGCCAGCAAGATTTCCGACATCATCGCCAAACGGCTGGAAGCCATGATTCTGGAAGGCAGCCTTGCACCCGGCCAGAAAATGCCACCGGAACGCGAATTGGCACAGCAGTTTGAAGTGTCACGGCCATCACTGCGCGAAGCCCTGCATAAGCTCGAAGCGAAAGGCCTGGTTACCCGCAAACAGGGCGGCGGCACCTTTGTCTCAGCCGAAATCGGTCTGTCCTTTGTTGATCCGCTGATGCAGTTATTTCAGACCCACAGCGAATTTAATTACGACCTGCTGGAATTCCGCCATGCGCTGGAAGAAGTGGCGGCCCACTACGCCGCCCTGCGCGCCACGGAGACTGACCGGGAAATTATTGAACGGCGCTATAACGAATGGCTCGACGGCCATGTGCAGCGCATTGGCCACAAAGAAGAGGCAGAGCTCGACTGGCGTTTTCACCTTGCCATTGCCGAAGCATCACATAACGCGGTACTGCTGCACTCCATGCGCGCCCTGTTCAACTTATTCAAGATGACCATCGCCACCAACCTGGAATACCTGTACACCAAAGAAGACCGGCGTGATGAAATCCTGCGCCAGCACAGCGCGATTAAAGACGCGGTATTAAGCCGTGATCCGAAAGCCGCGCAACAGGCGGTGAATGATCATCTGGCCTTTGTTGAAGAAACCCTGCAACAGAGCAGCCGCTTTGAAAGCCACTCCAAGCGTTCCCTGCGCAGAATAGGCCTGATGCGCTAACGCTGGCGCAGAAACCAGGCCTCAAGAAAGTCGATACATTGCAGTACTCTGGCCGGCACAAAGTGTCTGGCCGGGTACAGCGCATACAGCGTCAGCTCTGGTTTGCGCGCATCCGGCAAAACCTCGACCAGCTCACCACTGGCAAGCGCCTCGCGGCATAAAAACTCAGGCACCAGCCCAAGTCCCAGACCGGATTTAATCGCCGTCAGCATAAAGATCACACTGTTGACCCTTAGCGTACCGCCAATGCGTACACCGTCGTCCAGCGGCCAGACATTCTTGCCCTTGAAATAACTGTATTCAAAGCAATTATGGCTGCGCAGATCATCAACCGACACAATCGGTTCATGCTGCTGCAGGTACTGCGGCGCAGCACAGACGTGATACCCAAAGCGTGTCAGTGGCCGGCCGACATAGGCCAGATCCAGCGGCTGACTGGAGGCACGAAACCCCAGATCAAAGCCCTGCTCCACCAGATCCACATCTTCGTCACCCAGATGAATATCCAGCTCAATATCCGGATAGGCGCGCATAAAATCGGCAAACATGCGCGACAACTCGGTGATTCCCAACGCCATCGGCGCATTGATTTTCAGCCGGCCACGCGGTGCCTGCTGCAGATCCTGCACAAAGCTGTCGGCTGCCTCCAGCTGCGCCAGAATCTCCCGTGCCCGCTGCAGATAGCCTTCCCCGGCGTGGGTTAACTGCACATTGCGCGTAGTGCGGTGCAACAGCCGGACTCCCAGATCCTCTTCCAGGCGGCTGACTTCCTTACTGATAACCGATTTCGATGTGTTCAGCTGCTCCGCCACCCGGGTAAAGCTGCCCAGCTCTGCCAGCCTGACAAACAGCTGTATTGCCCGAAGTTTATTCACTGCTCCCCACCTAAAACTGTTTCCAATTTGAAAACAACAGGTTCGCATTGTAGCTATATATCCAACAACACCGAAACCCTAATCTGTTTTCAGGTTGTGCGGCACCGCGCTCACACCCCGAACTGACAAACCCAATATTGAAGACCAACCACTGAAAAACGGAGAAGACTATGTACACACTCTATTTTCTGCCTGACGCCTGCTCACTCGCCACCCAGGTGGTATTGCGCGAACTGGGCCAGGAAGTGAACCTGATTCACAAGCAGCAGGTCAGCGATTTCAGCCGCATCAACCCGGTCGGCACCGTCCCTGTTCTGCACGATCCGGATAACAGCCAGACTCTGCGTGAAGGTGCTGCCATCATGATCCACCTGCTGGAAAAGCACCCCAACCCGATGTTCCCGCACAACGATGCCAACGCTCGCCTGCAGGCCATCCGCAACATCATGTTCGCCAACGCCACCATGCACCCGGCCTACAGCCGCTTATTTTTTGCCAGCTCAGCCATTCATGATGCCGACGCCCGCCAGGCCTTCTTTGCGACCGCCGCCGACGCCATCAGTGCCTTGTGGCAAGTGGTGGAGAATCAGCTGCAGGAGCAGCCATTTCTGGGCGGTGAACAACCTTCTGCCGCCGATATTATGCTCAGCGTTTATTCACGCTGGGGCGCGGCCTTTCCGGTCAATATTCAGATTGGTGAAAAAACCAGCGCCATGATCGACCGCGTACTGGCGATGGACAGCTTTAAGCAGGCATTAAAAGCTGAACAACAAACAGCCGATGCCCTGCGCCAATAAAAACGGACAAGAGAAGCGGATAACAGAAGCGGATAACAGAAGCGCAAGATGGAGACCTACGATGAATACGGATGCAATAACCACTCAGGATTTCGATCAGGTCTGCGCTTTGGTACAGGACTATTTCGACGGCCTGCACCAGGGCGACACACAAAAACTACGGCATATTTTTCATGCCGATGCGGTGCTCAAAGCGCCGGGTTTACGCCGCAATCTGGAAGACTGGCTGAGTCTGGTCGCTCAGCGCGAAGTGCCGGCACAGCGTGGTGACGCCTTCGGCTACCGGCTTCTGGCGGTAGACCTGCTCGGTGAGCAAGCCATGGTTAAGGTGTTGTGCCCACTACTGGGCCGCACCTATATCGATTTTCTCGGACTGTTAAAAGAAAACAATCAATGGCTCATCGTTAACAAAATGTACGCCGATGCATGAATGGAGATAACTATGCCTTACATTAATATCCGGATTACCGACGAGAACGTCAGTAACGAGCAGAAACAGGCACTGATACGCGGTGCCACACAACTGATGGTCGATGTACTGAACAAGCCGCCACAGGTCACCTTTGTGGTGATTGATGAAGTCCCGACAGATAACTGGGGGATTGGTTTTGATCAGGTAACGGAGATCAGAAAAGCGCAGTCTCAACAGTGAACGCAGCGGCTGGTAAATGATTATTTACCAGCCGCTGTTGCAGCACAGAATTTATGCCTGAAACGTCCAGGCAATAAAGCGGCTGACCTTCTGCCCCTGCGCCATCGGCACGGTTTTAATATCCGTCGCGCCCAGTTTACGCAGCAACTGCTTCAGTGCCGGAAGATGATCATGCGCTGATACCAGGCTGCTGAACCAGCCAACCTGAGCTGAAAACTCCACACTTTCGTGGATCATGCGCTTAATAAACGCCAGCTCCCCGCCTTCGCACCAGAGTTCATTCCCCTGTCCGCCGAAATTGCGCTTAACGGAGGCTTTATCACCTTTTAAATTACGCCACTTACGCCGCGCCTGCGCTTCGGCTTCTTTTTGCGAGGCAAAAAACGGCGGATTGCACAGGGTTAAATCAAAATAATCATCTGGGCGGATCATGCCGCCAAATAATTTCTCACTGTTTCGCTGCATCAGAATATTAATACTCTGCAGCGCCGGATTAGCGGAAATAATCGCATGGGCATTGCGGATGGCCGTGGCATCCACATCAGTCGCGGTAAATTGCCAGCCATAGGCGCTGCTGCCAATAATCGGATAAATCAGATTCGCACCGGTGCCAATATCCAACACCCGTGGTGTTGCATTAACGGAAGGTTTAGCCGACTCCGTCAACAAATCCGCCAGATAGTGAATATAATCGGCGCGCCCCGGAATCGGCGGGCATAAAAACCCGGCCGGAATACTCCACTGCTGCACGCCATAATGGTGTTTCAGCAAGGCTTTATTCAGACAGACAACGGCATTGTTATCGCTGAAGTCGATGGTCTGTTCACCGCGCGGATTCGCCTGCAGAAAATATTCAAGCTCCGGCACTGCCACCACCAGCGCTGCCATATCGTAACGGCCCTGATGCACATTACGCGGATGCAGCCCCTCGGGCTTTACTTCGCCATAGAGCGCTGAGGTTGTTTTTTCATCATCGCGGCGGGCAGGCGGTTTTTTGCTCTTCTGACCATAGGGCGCCTTAGCTGCGGCGTCTTTTCCTGAGGAAGGCTTGCCGGAAAATAATTTACCAGAAGAAGGCTTACGACTGCCGGATCTGTCAGAAGCGGACGCACCGGATTCAGCATTACGGCCTTTATAGGGCGCTTTTTCCGCTTTGCGGCCCTGATCACGCGCCTGCCTCCCTCCCTCCGGCTTATCGTCCGTGCGTGCACGGCTCGTGGCGGGACGATCATCGCGTTCACGCTTTGGTGCTGAGGATGTGCCCGGGCGGGTTTTGCCCGTTCCATCAGCGGTGGAGGCATCCGGGCGGGTTTTCCCCGTTCCATCAGCGGAGGATGCATCCGGGCGGGCTTTGCCCGTACCATAAAGAGAAGCGCCGGATACTTTTTTCGGCGCAGAGTCAGATGCAGCAGAATCAACAGGTTTGGTCACAGGAATCATCACAGAAATAACAACAGATAGCCGTGCATATTAGCATGCTCACAGCATTTACTCTGCGAACGATCGTCTTTACTAACAAGAGCGGACGAAACCGCAAAGAAGCTTCAACGAATTTCTACATTTATCAATTCAACAAACAAAAAAGCCCTGAAATCTCAGGGCTTTTAACAATCAGTTTAGCGTCACCCGATTGGGATCCGGATCGTCTGCATCCAAAATGCCGTCACTGTCGGTATCAACCGGGATTTCGATATTATCCAGCCATACCGCATCCTGCCCAACCACAGTGCCGCCGTCTTTCGTGTAGCGCCACTCAAAAGTATGTTCACCCGCTGTTACTATAAAGTCACCGGATGCCAACCAGCCCGTTTCACCTGAGTAGCTTGCCATTTCGACACCATCGATCATAAAGATCAACCGGTCGTAATCCTTCTCAGTGCTGGTTTTCACCCGGAAGCGAACGCTGCCGGAACCGGTCACCAATGACATCCCCAGGCTGGCGCTGCTGTTATCGGCTACGGTAGAGCCGATTTTCACTGCATAGCTGCCGGCATAGGCCTCATCGTCGCTGACCTGCCAGATTTGGCCACCATTACGCCAGTTCGGCGGCAGCTGCCCCTGCTCAAATCCTTCCATGCCCAGCTCTGACAAATAGGCTTCCTGCATCCAGGCCACCGGCATCGGACGGTTAACGTTGGTATTGGAACCTACACCGAGCTCACCGGAATAGTTGTTCCCCATGGCGTAGGTAATACCCTTACGCTGAATAAAGCTGGAGTTGCTGCCTGCTCCGATCAGATCGACCGAGTCAGCGATCAGGCAGCCAGTGGACGCCCCATAGGAACTGCATGCTCCCAATGCATCGCCATTGCCCGCCCCGTACAGCTCACCGTTATTCTTCAGCCAGATGGAGAGGTCATATCCAGCTGCAACCGCTGTGACGTCTGAGGCAATCCACACCGGCACATTGCGGTTGACTGTGGTGCCGTCGCCCAGCGACCCGCTGTACTCATTGCGTCCCCAGCCATACAAATCGCCTTGATCGTCAATGGCAAAACTATGGCCTCCACCCGCCGCTATCTGGCGAATACCACTGATTTTGCTGACGCTTTGCCAACCGGTGGCAGAAGAGCTGAAGTTACCGATGCCCAGCTGACCATAGCCATTGTCACCACTGGCCATTACAGAGCCATCTTCCAACAGAGCCAGCGCATGACCGGACCCTCCGGCTAACTGGCGGACGTTGGCGATGGAGTTATCGGGGTCAATCGATGACAAGCTGTAAAGATCACTACGCCAAACGCTGCCATCGTCCGCAAGAAGCCATAGTGAAGACCCCGCCTGTACAAGTTGGGTAAATACTGTACTTTCCGGCACGCTCAACTGCGCAGGCGACAGCTGACCACTCCCCGAGTTCAAGCCCCAGACCCATACCGAACCATCGGTACGCAGTGCAACAGAGCGATTGTAGTAAGCAGAAGCCAGGGCAAAATCTTTTACGTCCGTCATTGCCAGCACAGGAACATTACTAACAACTGTATCACCAGTGCCTAGTTGCCCATTACTGTTATTACCCCAGAGATAGAGCGCGCCATCGTCAAACAGAGCGCCACTATAATTTCCGCTCTCACTGCCTTCTATTTTCACCAAGACTGGTAATTGCGTATTGCGGATGCGGATCAGAATCTGGCCTTCTGCCGGACTGTACTCATCCTGCGCCGTATAGCCGATGCTCAGCCAGCCGATGTAATCCGCTGGCGCGGTATAAACGTATTCGCCATCGACCTGCTCCAGAGTACCGACGTCGGGCGAATCAATACTGATCAATTGAATGCTGCTGCCGCTCATATCGTTAGCAAGCGGGTCCAGCACCACGGTCTGGCTGTTGCCGACCTGCACCAGGTCGAGAACGGTTTTCAGATTGGCAACAATCGGGTTAGTACCAGCCAAAAACTCAGCGATGTTAAGTTCTCCATCGCCATCTGAATCATAATTCGGGTATGCATTCCAGTAATTACCGAAATACTGTACTTCCCATTCATCTGCCAGACCATCATGATCTTTGTCTTGGCTATATCCGGCATCGTCCGGAAAAGCGTCTATGCCATCGTGCACGCCATCGCCGTCGCGGTCGTCCAGCGGTTCTGTACCCGCCACAAACTCGTCGGCATCCAACACCCCGTCGCCGTCGGTATCGGCTGAGCCATCATTAGCCTCTAACCAACCGAAATATTGGTATTCCCATTCATCGGGCAGACCATCGGCGTCATTGTCCTGGCTATAACGTGCATCGTCCGGAAAGGCATCCATCGCATCCGAGATGCCATCACCATCACGGTCGTTTTCGCTCGGCACGGGTACGGTGACATAATCATCCAGATAATTCGGAATACCGTCGTTATCGGCGTCGCCCGGCGTTGGACCATGAATACCGTGAATAAAATCGAGATAGACTTTACCCGGAACAACAGGCTCTGAACTGCAGCAATAAAAAGGCGTTACCGACAAGGTTGCCTGATAGCGGCCAGCGGCAACGTGCGCAACAGCCACCAGCCATTGGTCATAGCCACTGATGCTGGAATTACCGTCAAAATTGGTCGGATTCGGTAACTCGATATAGTGGTAAGTGCCAAAGCCGTCTATCGGCTGCAATTCGAACGTTACGCGCAGCAACTGCTGGGGCTGTTCTACACCTTCAAAATAAATCCGGCTGGCAATATCACTTCCATCCAGATCCAGAACAAACGACAGCTGCGGATAGCCATTTGAATAGTCTCCAGCACCTCCCGCCATCAAAGAATGTTGGCCAGAATATGCGCGAGTATTGCTGACGCTCCACAAAACATTCGCTGTGTTAGTCCAGCCATCTGGCAGACTGCCGTTTTCAAAATCAAAACGCAGATGATTCAGTGGGCTGCCAGTCTTAAATGCCTGCAGATCGGAGATACCGTCGTTGTCGTAATCGGACGTTGCCGTTGCGGATGTCAGATCCCCCAGCAGTCGTAGCTCCCATTCATCGGCGATGCCGTCGCCATCGGTATCCAGTTTGTACAGAAAGTTCTGAGGAAAGGCATCTATTGAATCAGGCGCACCATCACCATCGGAGTCATTGTCACTCACCAGCCAATCAACGGTGATCTGACGCTCACTCTTATCAGAAAATGTCAGACGCATACTAATGGTGCCAGAACTGCCAACAGCCTCAACAGGGACCTGCCCGGTGATAGTTAAACCATCCCAGCTCTGCAATACCGTCAACCACGACGGCGCATCCAGAACTTCCACGCTGGCCGGATCGCAAGGCTCTAAGCTGTAGCCCCAATAATTGCTGTTAACGTATTCCCTGCATGGATAATCTTCATTGATGGAAACACCGGAAAACAGTTGCAGCGTATCGTTTTCCTGAATGGCCACACCATGTTCCGAGGCCTGAACAATAACCTCTTCAGAATCGGTATTGAACTCTGTGATGCGTACCCGCAGTGACGGATTAAGAACGAAACGGTCGTCGTCCGGTATCGCAACTGAAACGGCCTTACGGGTTTCTCCGGCTGGGATTAATACCGCGTAGCGGCGATAGTCGTAGTAGTAATAGTCACCGCTGTTGGAGAGGTTATATTCAATTTCCAACGGCTCAGCCAGTGGTGCAGACAGCACAAAATCAAAACTACCGCTTTCGCCTTCAACCAGACTACCTTCGACCCGCACGATGACTGCGGACGAAACCGTTACAGACAAATTGATTTCAGCCGTATTAACCCCATCATTAATAACGACTGAAAACGAAAAAGTGCCAGAACTTTCTGGTCGGCCTCCTAACTGAAGCTGACCATCAGTCCGACCAGTTATTTCGATCCAGTCAGGTTGATCTTTTAGCTCAACCTTAAGGTTCTCAGGCACCTCATCCCAGAACTGAAGTGTAGCCTGCCACCATTCTCCGATAGAAGCATCAGAGATGCTTGTCAGGTGAATGTTCGGAATCTGGTCGGCTTCACAGTTGTAACTGACACTGGTTACTTCTTCATCATCCAGATACTGGTCTGCATCGGCATCAAGGCCGACCATGATTTTGGTACCACCGCCAACACAATTGTTCTCGCCCTGAACCGGCAAAGTTCGTATCAGCAAACGGTCAAATGCGGCATTACCATCCGCACCATTTATGCCATTACAAATGTAATGAGTGGCCGTCACCTCAGTGCTGTCCAGCAGTCCATTGGTATTGAGATCGTCGCCCGCTTCTACCCTCAGGCCACCAGCTGCACAATTCTCACCAGCCGGTTCAACAGAGAGCAAAAGTCTCGGAACTGGCAAGGTAATTTCCCGCGAAATACCATTGCAGAGACTCTCGGACTGTAACACCTCACCTGCCTGCAAAATGCCATCGGCATTGGCATCGTTACCCGTTGAAATGGTTTTTCCGCCTGCAGGGCAAACCGTCTCGGATGCATCGGATAAACTCACCACCTGCACAGACTGCAGACACACTTTGTCGGAAGACAAGCGCTCACCATCGTCCAGCAGTGTATTGCCGTTTACGTCATTAAAGAGTTCAAAAACCTGAAATTGTCCGGAGCAGGAAGCATCGCCGGCGGCAAACGAGGTTGCCAGACGCACGTTAGCAACACTGAAAGACCCACCAGCTTCACCATTACAGACATAGGCAGAGCTGCTGATTTCATCGTCGCCCAGCAGACCGTCTTTGTTATCATCTGTGCCTGTTTCAATCTTCACTCCACCAGCCGGGCAATTGTCACCAGCGGGTTCGCCCCCCGTATTAATCAGTGCGGATGGCAGATATTCGGCATTGCCGTTACAAAGAACGTGGGATTCATCTACCTCTGCGACGGACAAAACCCCATCGGCATCATCGTCCCAACCAATGGATAGCTGCTTACCGCCTGCTGGACAGCTAGATTCCGGGGCATCATTAACGAAAAACAACGTCCGGTTTGCAGCACCATGACAGAGTACCAGTGTTCTACTGTCGTCGATCTCGACGTTATCCAGACGGCCGTTACCGTTGGTGTCGATACCAAGATGAATTTTAACCCCTCCATCCGGACAGGCTATTAGCGAAGCTGACATTGCTTCGACCACGGAGTCGAAATTTTTGACCGGAATATCAGGATTGGAATCTGTATTTTGACTGCCTCCATTAGACTCTGACTGACCACCAGTACTACCGCCACATGCGGAAATAAAAGCAGCAAAGGACAGTGTCAAAATACGACACATTCTCATAACGTTCATCCCTGACTATGTATTTTCGCGTGAGATTAAAAAAGTTTTTTATCAGTGTCAATGAGCGTTCACAACCAATCCGTATACTGACTCAATGAGTCACGTACGATAAAAACTCGCTATTTTACTTCGTAGATCGCCATCCAGCTCATCGTCACCCAAACAAACATTCCCAATAGGCCAATCATTTTACGTTAATACCTCGCAGCATAAAATTTCACATCATTATTGCCCTTTAACAAAAGGGCAGCTCAAAGTAACCCTTAGCGCAATAGAAAACGTCGGAAATAACCTTGACCGTCACAAAATTTATCTGAAGACAGCGATCACCCTAAACTCAAAGTCAGACGACAGACCTTACAAAACCAGATAAGCCGTAATGTCAGAAAGACTGCCCAAACAATCAAACTTCTTTATAGTCTGGATATCCATAACATTAGGTGCCTTATGAGCGAACTGATCGCCACTTTTATCTTCTTTTTTGCTGTAATCGACCCCATCGGTACCATTCCGGTGTTTATTGCGGTCACCGCTCTGCATAACGAAGCGACACGGCGAAAAATTGCCCTGCAGGCGACGTTATTCTCCGGCGCAATTCTGCTGTTTTTTGTGGTGGCCGGCGAAATCATTCTGACCGCCATCAATATTCCGCTGTCGGCGTTTCAGATTGCCGGCGGTATCGTGCTGTTCCTGTTTGCCCTGACTATGATCTTTGGCGAAGGCAAACCGGCTGAAGAAAAACGCATCGCCCGCGACGGCAGAGAAACCGCTATTTTTCCGCTGGCAGTGCCGTCCATTGCAAGCCCCGGCGCCATGCTTGGTGCGGTACTGATGACCGAGAACAACCGTTACAGCCTGCTCGAACAATCCCAGACCACGCTGGTTATGCTGTCGGTTCTGGGGGTGGTTTTTGTCCTGCTCCTGCTGGCCAGCCGGGTTCACCGGCTTATCGGTGATGGTGGCGCCAGTATTATCAGCCGGGTGATGGGGCTGATTCTGGCATCGGTGGCGGTGAATAATATTCTGTCCGGCATCAAGACCTACTTTTTGCTTTAACATGGCGCTGGCAGCATAGGCATTTATAAAATGCTGCCGGCTTCTGCATTAACCAAGTGCCAGCGGCACCTGCATTAACCAAGCGCCGGCGGCACCTGCATTGACCAGGCGTCGCCGGGCGCTTTGAATTAACAAACAGGATGTTTATGTCGTCTCAATCCAGACCCCTGCATAACCCGCTGTACTGGCTGCACCCGAAACAGATCTGGTCCCACGTCAGCGCTATTGATGAGCAGGCCGAGCAGGAGCGGCAGAATGTCAGCCCGGCAACCTTAAAAAACCGCGCCTGGGTTGTGATTTCCGTTGCCTGCGTTTGCTTACTGATGCTGCATTACCTGAAATACTCGAGCAATCTGCGTACTGCAATCCCGCTACTGGAAAACCTGTTTGCCATCAACAACCACCAGTGGCTGATCAGCTATCAGCGCAGCCAGTACCGCGAATTACTGGGCTATGTCTGGTGGGGAGGCTGGCACTTGCTGACCTTTATTATTATCCCGATGCTCACCATCCGATACGTGCTGAAGCAATCCGTCCGTGATTATGGCTGGCAATGGGGCGAGGTGCATAAGCACTGGTTAGGTTATTGCCTGCTGGCTACACCGATTGTGTTTTTTGCCATTATGGCCAGCTTCCGCGACGACTTCGCCAACCACTACCCCTTTTATAATCTGGCCCATAAAAGCTGGCTTGATCTGTTGCTCTGGGAGTGTATTTACATCACCCAGTTTATTGCCGTTGAATTTTTCTTCCGCGGTTTTCTGGTGAACGGCCTGCGGCCACAGCTTGGCAGTTTATCGGTCGCGGTGATGTGCCTGCCCTATCTGATGCTGCATTTTCCGAAGCTGTGGCTGGAGTCGACCGGCGCAATTTTATTCGGCTTTTTTCTTGGCATTCTGGCGTTAAAGTCACGCTCAATCTGGGGTGGTGTTGCGGTACATGTAATGATTGCACTGGCCATGGATTTTGCCGCGATGATTCAGACCAAAGGCCTGCCTGAGCAGTGGCTGCGCTGAGAGGAATATATCCTTAAGACTAAAGGTATTCGCGGGCATGGCCCGCTCCTACCCAAATATGCTCCTTTCAAGAGACGCCGATTTTTCGTAGGAGCGGGCCATGCCCGCGATAACACGCCTGGTTATAAAATCAGACGACGCACATCCGACAACAACGCCACCAGCGTGGTGAAGAAGCGGCCACAGTCAGCACCGTTAATCGCCCGGTGATCGTAAGAGACCGCCAGCGGCAGCATATTACGCGGCACAAATTCTTTGCCGTTCCACTGTGGTTTTATCTGCGCCTTAGACACGCCCATAATCGCCACTTCCGGTGCATTCACAATTGGCGTAAAGCCGGTACCGCCCATCGCACCCAGGCTGGAAATGGTAAAGCAGCCCCCCTGCATTTCGTTAGGTTTGAGCTTACCGTTACGGGCCTTTTCAATCAGCTCGCTGGCTTCACGGGCGATCTGGTAAATGCCTTTTTTATCGGCATCACGCAGCACCGGCACCATCAGTCCATTCGGCGTATCGCAGGCGATACCGATATGCACATAGTGTTTCTGCACCATATGTTCGCCATCATGATGCAGCGACACATTAAAGCTGGGCTCCAGCGTCAGGGCACTGGCCGCTGCCTTAATTAAAAACGGCAGCGGAGTCAGTTTAACGCCCTGTTTTTCCGCTTCCGCTTTCATCGAAGCACGGAAAGCATCCAGATCGGTAATATCCGCCTCATCAAACTGCGTAACGTGCGGCACATTCAGCCAGTTACGACTCATATTAGCCGCCGTGACCTTTTTAATTTTGCTCATCAGTTGCAGTTCAATCTCACCGAACTGTGCAAAATCAACCGCCGGAACCGCAGGAATACCAGCGCCAGAAGTCACCGCAGCAACGCCACTTTCAGCCTGTTTTACCAGCGCTTTAACGTAGTCACGGATATCGTCCTTGGTAATACGGCTACGGTCTCCCGTGCCTTTTACTTTGGTTAAATCGACACCCAGTTGTCGCGCCAGACGACGGGAAGACGGACCGGCGTAGACATTATGAATATCGGTTTTTTCCGCGCTGTTTGTCGTTTCAGACACGACAGGTGCGGCAGCTACAGGCACCGCAGAAACAGCAGCTGCTGTTGGCGCTGGTGCATTTTCCACCGCTTTATTTAACGCTGGCTGAGCCGATGTCTGTTGAGCTGATGCTGCAGAGCCCGGCTGTTCCTGTGTCAGCAGCCTGCCATACACCTGGCCCTCTTTCACTTTGTCGCCAATATTAATCAGCAATTCCTTTAATGTGCCGCCCTGTGGTGCCGGTATATCCATACTGGCTTTATCGCTTTCCAGTACGATCAGCGAATCGTCAGCACTGAGGGTGTCGCCAGGCCGCGCACAGAGTTCAATCACGGTGACTTCACTGGCACCGCCCAGATCAGGCACCACCAGATCAATCAGACTTTCCACACTATCTGCTGCTGAACCGGCGTTTATTTCTGCCGCAGGAGCCGCCGGAGCAGGCTCTTGCGCAGCGGCCGCTGGTTCTGCACTGATCTGCTCTGCATTGTTCTGCTCAGTGTCAGCAGAATCTGCTGATTCCAGCTCCAGAATGGCCGAGCCTTCAGAGACTTTATCGCCAACCTTAACCAGCAACGCCTGAACTTTACCGGCCTGCGGGCACGGAATTTCCATCGTTGCTTTATCGGTTTCCAGTACCAGTAAATCCTGATCGGCGTTTACGCTGTCGCCCACCGCGACATTAATTTCAATAATTTCCACATTCTCTGCACCACCGATATCGGGCACAGTCACAGTCAGTTTACTCATGATGGCCTCCTTCTCAGCACAGGGTCGGGTCGTTTTTGTCTGCCGCAATGCCTAAGGCTTTGCGCGCTTTCAACAGATCATCTTTAGTGAAGTGCTTACCTTCTTCGGCCAGGCTGCTGAGTGCGGCCAGTACGATAAATTCACGGCTGACTTCAAAGAAATGACGTAACTTTTTACGTGTATCACTGCGGCCAAAACCATCGGTTCCCAGCACCTTAAACCCTGCGGCACCACCACAGTTTTGCGGAATAAAGGCACGCAACTGCTCGCCATACGACTTGATATAATCGGTCGCAAGCACCGCCGGGCCTTTTTTATCGGCCAGTACCTGAGTGAGATACGGCACCTGCGCTTCAGCATCCGGTTTAAGCAGATTTTCACGCTGACAGCGCTGACCATCACGCGCCAGTTCGTTCACCGAGGTTACGCTCCAGATATCCGACTCAACGCCGTAATCGTTGCGCAGAATATCCGCCGCAGCTTCCACTTCACGCAAAATAGAACCAGCACCCATCAGCTGTACCCGGGGTTCGGTCGCCTTGGATTTCTTACCACCTTTCAGCAGATAAATACCTTTGATAATGCCTTCTTCGGCACCCTGTGGCATATCCGGATGGGCGTAGTTTTCATTCATGGTGGTGATGTAATAGAAGCAGTTCTCCTGCTGCCCGTACATGCGCTTTAAACCATCCTGAATAATGACCGCCAGCTCAAAACCATAGGTCGGGTCGTAGGATTTACAGTTAGGAATGGTGTGTGCCATTAAATGACTGTGGCCATCCTGATGCTGCAACCCCTCACCGTTTAACGTGGTACGGCCGGAGGTCGCGCCGATTAAAAAGCCGCGCGCCTGAATATCACCAGCCGCCCAGGCTAGGTCGCCGATACGCTGGAAACCAAACATCGAATAAAACACATAGAACGGAATCATCGGGCAATGGCTGTTACTGTACGCCGTCGCCGCCGCAATCCAGGCCGACATCGCACCGGCTTCGTTGATGCCTTCTTCCAGTATCTGGCCTTTCTTATCTTCCTTGTAATACATGATCTGATTGGAATCATGCGGGGTATATTTCTGCCCGGCAGAGGAATAAATACCCAACTGGCGGAACATACCTTCCATACCAAAGGTACGGGCTTCATCCGGCACAATAGGCACGACCCGCTGACCAATGTTTTTATCTTTAACCAGTTGCGATAACACCCGCACAAAACTCATGGTCGACGATAATTCACGTTCGCCACTACCGCTGAGCTGGCTCTGGAAGGCTTCCAGTGCCGGGACATTTAAAGGCTCAAAATCCGGACGGCGTGACGGTACAAAACCATGCAGCTGCTCGCGGCGTTCGCGCATGTATTTCATTTCCGGACTGTCCGGCGCCGGACGGTAATACGGCACGTCATCCAGCTGGTCATCGGTCAGCGGAATGGCAAAGCGGTCACGGAATTGCTTCAGCGCTTCTTTATCGAGTTTTTTCACCGAGTGAGTAATATTGGCCGATTCGCCGGCATCACCCAGACCATAGCCTTTTACTGTCTGCGCCAGCACCACAGTTGGCTGGCCTTTATGGGCAACGGCTTCCGCATAGGCGGCATAGACTTTAAACGGATCATGACCACCGCGGTTCAGTTTGCGGATATCGTCATCGGTCAGTTCGTCAGCCAGTTCTTTTAATTCCGGATAAGCGCCAAAGAAATGTTCACGGGTATAGGCCGGACCATTGGCTTTGTAGTTCTGCAGATCACCGTCACAGACTTCGTCCATGCGTTTCTGCAACATGCCGGATTTATCTTTTTCCAGCAGAATATCCCAGTGCCGTCCCCACACCACTTTAATCACATTCCAGCCGGCGCCACGGAATACGCCTTCAAGTTCCTGCATGATTTTGCCGTTACCACGAACAGGTCCATCCAGACGCTGCAGGTTGCAGTTAACGACAAAAATCAGGTTTTCCAGCTGCTCGCGCCCGGCCAAAGAAATAGCGCCGAGAGTTTCCGGCTCGTCACATTCACCGTCACCCAGAAAGGCCCAGACTTTACGGTCGCCACGGGCAACCAGATCACGGGCGGATAAATAACGCATCACGTGCGCCTGATAAATTGCCTGAATTGGCCCCAGCCCCATGGATACCGTCGGGAACTGCCAGTAATCGGGCATCAGCCATGGGTGCGGATAAGACGACAGACCATTGCCATCGACTTCGCGGCGGAAACTGTCGAGCTGTTGCTCGTCAAAGCGCCCTTCCAGATAAGAGCGCGCATAAATACCCGGTGCCGAATGGCCCTGAAAATAAATCAGGTCACCCAGGTGACCATCATCGTTGCCACGGAAAAAATAATTAAAAGCAACGTCATATAAGGTCGCGGCCGACGAGAACGAAGCAATATGACCACCCAGGCCTTCGTCGTTATCGTTGGCGCGCATCACCATCGCCAACGCGTTCCAGCGGATTAACGAGCGTATACGGCGTTCCATAAATAAATCGCCGGGCATGCGCTTTTCTTTTTCCGGGGCAATGGTATTGCGGTATGGCGTGGTAATGGCGGGCGGCAAAGCAACGCCTTTGGCCATGGCATGGTCGAAGAGTTTTTTCAGTAAGAAGGCAGCCCGCTCAGGGCCAGCGTGACGAATGGTGGCATGCAGTGAATCCAGCCATTCCTGGGTTTCGTAAACATCGACATCGTGTGTCATCTGAACTCCGGTCTCCTGATTGTACGTGCCGCAACCGATAAGTCCGGCACTGAGTCCGTTACAGCCTTATGAGCTGCAACCCCATCTAAATTGGTCTTACCTATTATCCTTTTCTTCAAAAATGATCATAGATAAGACCCTTTAGGTAGTTTTACCAAGGCCATTTCGTAGTACTTTTACAGAATAAAAGCCCATAAATCCTTGACAAAACCCAGTCTGCACTGAACAAACGGCGTTGACAATGGATTCCTGTAGTTTTTTTACAGAATGACCAATTTTTACCACCAAGGTCGTAGAGAGGAATTCAGGAGGCGCAAAAACGGAGAGCGACGCCCGACCAGTAACACTGCCCGGGCGTCCCGCTGATAGCGGTTAATTGAAGTGATAAACGAGCGCCAGCGACAAACTGCTACCAGACACCGACACGCCCGACTGGGTTTCCAGCTCCAGCAAGGTTGCTGACAATTCAGAGCTCCAGGAACGGCCGAGGTGATAACCCGCTCCCAGGCGCAAGCCATAGCTGGTGTCATACTTCACCGCTGCATTGCCCTGATAATCAATCCAGGGAGCAATCTGGCTGCGCTTAAACTCCGCCCGCAGTCCGGCACTGATATTCCAGTTTTGTGTTGGCCGGTAACCGGCGCCGAGATACAGCATCTGACCTTTTTGCTGCTGATCGTTGACCGTGGTAAAGCGCGCGCCCAGGGTGGCGCGGAGAAAGGACGTAGGATTTAAAGGCACATCAGCGCCGAGATGAAAGTTCACGCTGGGTGGGGTTTTAAAGTCCGGATTGTCGCTGCTGCGCAAAAAATCCTTACCATTACTTTCCAGCTCAGAAGACCAGAAAAAGCGCGTTCGTTCATTCCATACCTTGTCTATTTCCAGACTGGACTTCCCTTCCGGCTCATATGCGGAATAAACCGAAGAGGGATAGAAGATTGGCAAAGGTAATATAGGCAGCAACTGCCACGCGAAACAAATATCCCATTCTTTTCTGTTTCCCCGATGCCCTGGTTTTATCACCAGATAACGGGCTTCGCTATTGAGTACAACATAATGATCCAGATCGTCATCGCAGGCATCAATATCCACATAAGAGCTGGTTAACTGAATAACGCGAAAATGTTCATCCAGCACAACAATATCCGGCGCATAAAGTTTTCCGGCTACGGCTTCCACCCTGAAACTGATCTCCTTTTGATAGGGAGTGTCATCAAGGCTGATAGCCACAACCAGATCATCATCACCCAACCCGGTGAGCGACTGATAAGCAGCGTCCGGAAAGGTATTATTGCTGCTCAGCGAATAATAGGTCAGATCTGAATAATCTTTATTTTTACCTGCCTGCACAGGAGTAATAATTAACGCCAGCTGAACAAACAGCAGTATTTTTAATAAGTTTCCGTACATTTTTATCCATAAAGTAATTTCTCTGACGGGCTCAAGATTACAATAGAAATGGAAAGGATGACCGTATTATTAAAGTCGTTATCCCAAACAGCCTGTTTCAGCTACTGAACAACTTGGCCCGCACTTTTTTGCGGTATTCTGCCGGCGTCTGCCCGGCCAGCCGGCGGAAAATCCGGGTAAAATAACCACCGTCGTTATACCCCACGGCGGCGGCGATATCGGCCACACTCAGATTGGAGTTCTGCAATAAATCGCGGGCATTGTCACAGCGTAATTTCTGCAGATATTGCGTCGGTGTGGTACCGGTAACTGCACGAAAGCGCCGGTCAAACTGGCGCTCACTTAAACCGGCATCAGCCGCCAGCTGACTTAACAACAATGGTTTCTGCACATTTTGCTGCAGCCAGGTTTGCGCTAAGGCTATTACTTCATCGGGGTGCTGATGCGCCTGATCGGCGTAAAAGACTTTTTTCTCAAAGGGATTACGTACTTCCGGCGAGAACTGCTGCTCTACCTGCAACGCCAGCTCACGGCCATATTGCAGACCAATAAAATGCACCATTAAATCGGCACCGGAATTCACACTGGCCGCACAATACAGCCGGCCATCCTGTGTCAGCAGATGCTGGCGCTGCAATTTTACTTTGGGGTAATCGCGCGCGAACTGATCCAGATAATGCCAGTGTGTGGTGGCCGGCTTGCCATCCAGCAGTCCGGCCTCTGCCAGCAAACAAACGCCGGTACCAATGGCAATAATGCTGGCACCGGCTCGATACTGACGCGCCAGCCAGGCAATGGTATCGGCCTGCTGCGCCAGTTGCGGTTTTGGGTTACGCCACAGTGCCGGCACCACAATTAAATCGGTGTGTTCAACTTCATCCAGAATTTTGCTCGGGCGGATCTGAAAACCACCCAGCATGGTCAGCGGCTGTAATTGCTGTGCCACCACGTCTACCTGAAACACCGCACGCGGATCGCGCGCCAGACGTAATCGCGCCCGTGTGGCCTCAAGCATTTCCAGCGGAATAGCAACACTGGAACTGAGCATCTGGCCCATGGCCAGCAGGGTGACATGGCGGATCATTTCGGCTCCTTAAACGGCTCCTTAAACAGCAAGGGCAACATTCACTTAACAGAGGCTGCAACACTGCTGTGCCCTTTGCTCTGCAATAACGTCTTTTTTGTCACCATATTTGTCCAGAGTATCCTAATAGCTAAGCAGAATGCACTCCTACAATGGCCTTATTCCCCATTTGTCCGCCCGGCAGACGTTTTACCCCGCCGGGCCTGCGTTATCAGGAGAGCAATCATGAGAAAACTGGCCGTTATTACCGCCTTTGGTGGCATTAACGCTGCGGGCCGCAGTTCGGCACACCACGCCTATAAGCGTCTGGTTCTGGATGAGCTGGGCAGCCAACAGCAACAGGCCACCCTGAATGCTCTGGCACAAAGCATGAACCTGCCACTGAACGGCGATGCTGTCTGGCGTGAACAGATCATCAACGGCACTCTGGTACGCGGCTGGGACAATATTGACTGGGATGCCAGTGCCGTACCTTTTCACCAGCCATTTACCGACAGCGATGGCACTCCCTGCTGGCGTTTAAGCCATAAGCGCCTGGCGGTACAGAGCGCCGGACAAACACCCAAAGGCTTTGACCCGGCCGCGCTGTACCCATCACACCATCATCCCCGCGGACTGCAGATGGCGGTCTATGCCGCCTCCGACGCTCTGGGCCAGCTGGGTATGAACTGGGATGCTATCCGCCAGCGTTTACAGCCTGACGAAATCGCCGTTTATGCCGGCTCTGCCATGGGTCAGCTCGACGGTAATGGCCACGGTGGCATGCTGCAATCTTCCCTGCTGGGCAAGCGCACCAGTTCCAAACAATGTGCGCTGGGCCTGAGCGAAATGCCCGCCGATTTTATTAACGCCTATGTACTGGGTAATGTCGGTGCCACCGGCAGTATGGTCGGTGCCTGCGCTACCTTTTTATACAATTTAAAAGTCGCACTGGATGATATTCAGAGTGGCCGCCGCCGGCTGGTGATTGTCGGTAACAGCGAAGCGCCACTCACGCCGGAAATTGTCGAAGGTTACAGCGCCATGACGGCGTTGATTACCGAACAGAAATTACGCGACTTAGACGGTTTAAATACCGGACAAACTCCTGATTTCCGCCGGGCAAGCCGCCCGTTTGGCCATAACGGTGGTTTTACCATCGCCGAATCTGCGCAGTTTTTTGTGCTCTGTGATGATGAATTAGCACTGGAATTAGGCCTGACCATTCATGCCGCGGTAGGTGATGTATTTGTAAATGCCGACGGTTATAAAAAATCCATATCCAACCCCGGTGTCGGCAACTACCTGACCATGGGCAAAGCCATGGCCGAAGCCCGCCGCTGGCTGGGTGAAGATGCCCTGCGTCATGGCTCTTTTGTTCAGGCCCACGGCAGCAGTACGCCAGCGAACCGTACAACAGAGTCGCATATTTTCAGCAAACTGGCCGGCGCCTTTAATATCCAGAACTGGCCGGTAACCGCCGTTAAAGCACACCTCGGCCACTCCATTGCCGCCGCCTCCGCCGACCAGTTATTGATGAGCCTCGGCAGCTGGGCTAACCATATGATTCCCGGTATTACCACGACCACCGAAATTGCCGACGATGTGCACCAGCAGGGGCTGAATATTCTGCTGCAGCACCAGCCGATTAATGCCGAAAAAATGCCGTTAGCCTTTATTAATGCCAAAGGTTTTGGCGGTAATAACGCCTCCGGATTTTTTGTCAGCCCGCAGCAAACGCATAAATTACTGGCACATAAATACGGTCCGCAGCGCTGGAAAGACTATCTGTCACGCAATGAATTTATTCAGCAACAGGCACAGGATTACGATCAGAATATGACCGCCGGGAAGATTAAACCGCGCTACTGTTTTGGTGAAAATGTGCTGGAACCGCAAGACCTGCAGATTTCCGACAGCGAAATCCGTATTAAAGGCTGGGAGCAGGCCGTCAGTCTCTGACGGCTGCTCTGTTTTTGATCGTGCTGTATAAACTTTATTTAAATAACCGTGCGCCGTTACTGGTTAAAAATTAAGTAGCGATGCGCCGCTACTCCGGCCATTACACCGGATGCGGAAGCCAGCGTGGCATTATGCATTGGCATTGCCGTATCACCGGCGGCAAACACACCCGGCACGCTGGTCTGGCGCATGGCATCGGCGCTGATCATCAGCCCGGTGGGTGCCTCTTCGGTAGCGAGCCCCAATTGCTCAACCAGTGCCTGCGCAATCTGAGTTTGCGGCGCCACATAAACGGCGCCGACCGCAATACGGCGACCATCGGCCAGACGTACAGCTGACACCGCATCACCCTCTCCTTCAATAGCAACGATCGGCGTGCGCTCAATGACGACGCCACGCCGTATCAGAACCGGCAGAAGGTCATCGTCCGGCTCGAAATCGCCCTGCGTGAAATACGTAGTCGGCCCCCAGTCCGGCAACATCGCGGCCTGCATCGCCGAATGCGCTGAACCAGCCAGAACGGCAATCGGCTGACCACGCAGTTCATAACCGTGGCAGTAGGGGCAGTGAATTACGCTTTTACCCCAGCGCTCTTTCAGACCCGGAATATCCGGCAGCTGATCGGCCACACCCGTCGCCAGAATTAAGGTTCGCCCTTTTACCTCCTGGCCATCGTCACTTTGCAGCACAAAGCCCTCTTCGCTCTTGCGTGCCGCCGTGACGCGGGTCTGACGCAGGCTGACCGTTGGGTAGGCCAGCAAGGGTTCAAGCGCGCGCTGACGTACCTCGGCCGGAGAGACACCATCGAGGGTGAAAAAGCCGTGGGATGCTTCGGCAAAACGGTTGCGTGTTTCCCCGGCATCAAGAATCAGCACCTGACGCTGGCCGCGGGCCAGTTGCAGCGCCGCCGATAAACCGGCAAAGCTGCCGCCGATGATCAGGCAATCGTAGATGTCCGGCGTACGGGTCTGAATGTTAAAGGTATGGCTGTTTTGTGGGTGAGTTGCGTGCGTCATGACATTTCCTCCGTCTCATTCACTCACGAAACAATATAAGTTACTTAAGATGAGAAAATCAACTCATGATACTTTTAATGTGTCATGATAAAACCGCGTAGAATATGCGCCATCAGCCATCGCCACTCACATCACGGATACATCATGAGAAAAGACAGCCGCCTGTCACGCATGCTGCACGTACTGGTTCATATGCATTACCAGACCGCTCCGCTGACATCGGACCAGATTGCGCAGATGCTGCACACCAACCCGGTGGTGGTAAGGCGCACCATGGCGATTCTGAAAGCCGAAGGCTATGTAAGCTCGGGCAAAGGCCACGGTGGTGGCTGGCAACTGGCCACACCGCTGGTCGACATTACGCTGCAGGATATTCACCGCGCACTGAAAGAAAGCTCGTTATTTACCATCGGTCTGACCGACGAACACACCGCCTGCCCGATAGAACAGGCGGTAAACGGCGCGATTACCGATGTATTGCAGGAAGCCGAAGCGCTGGTACTGGAGCGCTTCAGCCGGGTGACACTGGATCAGCTGGCCGTGGGGTATTCGCCCGACGGGCGCTTGCCCGCAGCTACTGACAAAGCCACCGACAAAACGGCCGGCAAAGCAGCCAACCCAGAGTGACAGAAGCAGTAAAACTTAAGCAGCCTTAGCCGGCAATTTTGCCCAGACCTTACCGCGGTGTTCTGCATAGATATCACGCACCCACTGCAGCGCCGGACTGTCAGCCCATTGCTGCGCCGGCCCGGCCATTTTGGCGCGGAATTCTGCTTCACCGTAAATAGGATGTTCACGTGGACAGGCCAGCGGCGCCAGAATGGCCGCTGCGGCAATATCGGCAAACGAAAATGCATCGCCTACCAGATAACGGCATTTCTTGCTCTGCCTTCCCTGCTTTTCCTTTTGCCCTTTTTTGGGCTGCCCTTTTTCCTGTTCACCTTGCTCCAGCTGCTGCAAGCGCTGCTCCAGCCAGCGGATTTCAGCATTAATCAGCTGCTCTGCCTGCGTCACCGCACGCGGATAAATACGCAATTTAATTCTGAATGCCGGTTTAATCAGTGGGTACGCCAGCGTAATAAAACGCCGTTCCCAGGGTTTTGCAAACTGCGTCCAGATGGTGCGGATTAAGGCATCATGGGCAAAACCCGGCAGATATAAATAACGCGCAATGGGCTTACCAATGGCATCAAAACGTTGCTGAATGGCCAGTATTTCCTGCTGTTTTTCGCTGGGCATACTGTCCAGCGGGCTGTGATGCCCGGCCAGCCAGTTAACAATGCGTGGGCTGTCCTGAATGCAGGTTTTACCGCTTTGCAGTAACGGCACCGTGGTCTGCGCGCGCCGCCCTTTCAGCCACATCGGTACAGTATGCAGCGCCGGCGTCAGCGCAATTTCCTGATAGGGAATCTCTTCATAGTCGAGCAGCCAGCGGATTTTCTCGCTGTAATGCGACATATTAATGGTGAATAACGTCAGCGCCCTGTTTGCCATACAACCACTCCGGCAGAAAAGCGGCTATTGTGCGCACGCCCGTACACCGGGGTAAGGTTCAAACCGGAGAGAATAAAGGCCGGAAAACCCCTGTCGGTGGCGTAGTTGGCAAAAAACTGAAGGCTGACAGGCAATACACTGCCAACAGCAAGAGGTTAAAAAAAAGCGCAGCCAAATGGCTGCGCCTTTTCAGATTCGTTTATTCAGCGGGAGGCCGATACTCAGAACGGCACATCATCATCGTAGTTTGGCATGGTCTGCGCGAACTGATCATAATCTGCCCCAGCCGACGGAGCAGAACCTTCAGCACCGGCACGCTCAATACGCCATGCCTGCAGGCTGGTAAAGCATTTTTCCGGGTTACCCGGCTTGGCCCACAGACGACCGGACAGATTGAAATGCACCACCACCTCTTCGCCAACGCGGTAAGCATCCATCAGCGCACACTTATCTTTCAGAAGCTCCAGTGCGACGTAATTAGGGTACTCCGGCTTCTCGCCATCGCCGGTCAGCTTGATCACAAACTCACGTTTGGTAAAACCATTGGCACCGTAAGAACGGGTTTCGTCGATGGAATGGATGATTCCCTGAGCTTCGAAGTTTTTGGACATGTTACCTTCCTTAATCAATTTGACGCCCATTGTAGGGATGCCGGCAAGCGGTAACAACCTGTCTTAATCCAGACTTTCCAACAGCTTCAGCATCGCCCGATCCGGCCAGAGCATCCCCTTGCCTTTGATATTACGCGGCGTATCCGACAGCCAGGCACCAACGCTGTAGCCTGCGACGTCAGCTAAATCGACCGACTCATCCTCCAGCATGCATTCAACCTCAAACTTCACCCGGTTAAGGGTGCCCTGCACCGAACGGTTGCACTGAGTATCAACCTGCAACGGGCGCAGGCACTACTGCGCTGTGGTCATATGACGATCATCTGCCCCGCACTTCAGCAAGGTGTTCATAAATACATAGATAAAAAGATCATTCAGCTCAGCAAAATCAGGCTTGGTTAACGCCGGCAGAAACAACGAGAAACGTGTTTCGTCATGAACAAAAAACACACAGTCATAACCATCAAAATCGACCAGATGGCCGTGCCAGCCGCTTAACGGATTATTATCAAGCGCTGCTTGTTGATACAGAGAATGTGTATTAGGAGTCAGATAAAGCATACCGTCTTCGTTCAGCGGCAGCTTTTCAAACAGCTTGTTTGAGGCGTGGAGGCGGATCATTAAATTAGCCTTAACAAAAGCATCACGCCGAAAAGCGCGGGTAGCAAAACAGTATCAGGCAAGGCGGCAAAGCAGCTAACAACGTTATCCAGCCGTACCGTATAACCGAGCCCCCATATCTCCCTGACCTACAGGACGTACTTCTTTATTAGAAAATCCAATACAATGAAACGATACGGTATCAGGAAAGCTGCTTATAACATCAAGGGACTTGATATTTATAGCCGCACATACAAAATGAATATTTGTTACTCCGGCAGATAATAAGGCCTTGATAACTTCCGAAGCAGTACTTCCGGCATCAACGACCGAATCAATAACAACGACAGTCTTTCCTATACACTCGTTATAATCACCTCCTCCGAATTCAATCAAAACTTCATCAGTACCACTGAAAAATCCATACCCAAGAAACCGGCCAGACCTTGGAACGATAACCCCGGAACATACAGAAACATCGATACCTGTTTTATGTTCAAAGCCTTCCCGCATAATAAGTCCAAGGCGATAATGCATCGCTCTTAGCTCCGAGGGCTTCAGTCTGGAGTTGAATTGCTCAAGATACAGAGTGCGTAACCTGGCGCTTGAAGAAATGTAGTATTTATTGAGCCACGCGATGTCATCAAACGACGCAAGGCTGTAACCATCATTAAAAATTACGCCAAAATCTATATTATTTTTAATAGCATGCGACTCCGCAGACACAAACTCGTTCTCAGCCCACGCCTGGAGAGCATCAACGGTATAGTCCGGTCTTTTTCTTGACTCTCTATCGTTATCTCTCCCAATATTTGAAATAACAACGCCCGACAGACAATGAACATATACTAAACCGTTCGCCACACCATTATTAGCATCTGGCATAGCATGCAAATACCCTCCTTGAGAATCAGGAAAAAGTATATGCCCATCAAGAAATGAAATTTCAAACATACTCTTATATGCCCGCAGAGATCCATGAAAATCACGTACTAAAATATCTCTGTCATACGTGTCGAGGCTATTAAAGTGCTTATAATCCGGAATACCATTCGCCTGAATAAATTTTAGCAAGCACTCCGACGTTTTCACATGAGCATACGAGGCGCCTGCCTCTGCTAAATATCCACATACCCTGGATTTTCCGGAACCATGAATACCAACAAGATAAAAAATACTACCCTGAGTCATAATACTTGCAACCTCAGATACTTCTTCGCCTTAACCAGAATTTTGTCAATATCAGAGTCCAGTTGTACAGCAACCGGTATATTTGAAGAAGCCCCAACAGTCGGACACGAATAACAAGACTCTTTTGGTTTAACCGACATCAGGTAGGAGCGAACATCTTCCGCGCTGAGATAACCAGTCAACAACAACCCCTGATGATCCTGCAACTTCTTTGCAATCCTTGAGCAGGAGAAAAGCCGACCTCGCTCAAGGGTTACGTCATAGCTCCGGTAAAAGCAGGTTTTCCAGTGCTGCTCTACAACAACAGGATCATTTGATCTATCTCCCATAAGATCATCCCAGAAATCTTTGCGCCTAAAATAGCACTCACCTTCAAAACCAGATAATTTTAAATAATGAAGCCAAAGTCCCTCGAACTCATCGTCATATACATAATCACTGACGACAAAGCGATCCAGTTCTTTTAGAACATTCGCATTTATGCCTCTAGGGTATAAACCATTAGTAACAAGCTCAATTTCGTCGCATACATTAATCTTTCTTAGCTGAAGGATGAATTCAGCAAGTCCTTCAACTAAAGCGGCTTCCCCACCGACAAGTACAATACGCTTAACACGAACCCCCGCAGCACCTAAAATTTCCAAAGAATTCAAATGATGACGAACACCTTGACTGTCGAATGGTAATGCCTGATTTGGAACAGCAAATCCACATCCTACGCAAGTCAAATTACAAACGTTTGTTAAGGAGATTTCCAACTCTCTGATCAAATACCCTGCTTCATCAAAATATGGCTTGGCCGGTTTCTTTTCTCTTTCTGATGAGTTATTACCAAGGCTATTTATGCCAGACTTCATCTCATATCCCTGTACATTTTGAATTTATTTCCTGATACCTATCAGTATCAAACCGCCCACTCTTCCGCCAGCGCTTCGGCCTGCTGCAAGCACAGATCAACCGCTTCGTCGGATTTATCCGGCGGGTATTTCCAGCGGCGCAGAGCGCGACGAACAAGATTACGCAGCCGGGCACGTACGCTTTCACGCTCATACCAGTCTACCGTCACCGATTTACGCAGCTCTGCCGTTACAAATTTAGCCAGTTCACGCAGATTGTTGTCACCCAGCTCACGCACGGCAGCTTCGTTCTGAATCAGCGCGCGGTAGAACGCGATTTCATCCGCATTAAGCCCGGACTTCTCTGCTAATTCAGCATCGACTGCCATATCTCGTGCCATATTAATCAGTTCTTCGATCACCTGAGCGGTTTCGATAGCGCGGTTATGGTACTTACGCAGGGTTTCCATAATCCGGTCGGAGTATTTCTTCTCCGACACCTTATCCGTACGCATTCTGGCTTTAACTTCGTCTTTCAGCAGTTTTTCCAACAGCTCGACGGCGAGGTTTTTTTGCTCCAGCTGGGCAACATCTTCCAGAAACTCCGGTGATAATAAGCCGATATTCGGCTTATCCAGTCCAACCATGGCGAAAATATCATCGACGCCGTCGGCAATAATGGCATTATCGATAATCTGCCTGAGCGCTGAATTTGTCTCATCGTCATTCATGCGCCGGTCAACACTGGCGTTTTTCATCCAGGCTTTTTTGACGGCGGCAAAGAAAGCCACTTCGGCTTTATAAGACAAGGCTTCGTCTAACGTACTGCATAACGCAAAGGCTTTACTCAGGCGCGCCATCACATCAAAGAAACGCCGCTTACCATCCAGCTTATTATCCGGGCCGACCAGACCGGCCAGATGGCCAATCACACCGGGCAATAAACGCAGAGCAACCGTGCCACCTTCATGGAAACGGGAATAATCAAAGCCGTGCATCAGGCCATGCAGCTTATCCAGTTCTTCCAGAAAAACGGAAAAGGCCTCTGCGGTATCGACCGTCGGCTTGCCACGCCCCTTTGAGTCGGTATAGGTCTTCAGTGCCTGCTTTAACTCGTTGGCAATGCCAATGTAGTCCACCACCAGACCGCCCGGCTTGTCTTTGAACACGCGGTTTACCCGGGCAATGGCCTGCATCAGGTTGTGGCCTTTCATCGGCTTATCGATATACATAGTGTGGCAGTTGGGGGCGTCGAAGCCGGTCAGCCACATATCGCGCACAATCACCAGTTGCAGCGGGTCGTTGACGTCTTTAAAGCGTTTTTCAAACAGCTTTTTAATGTCTTTGCTGTAGATATGGGGTTGCAGCTTGGCTTTATCGGCAGCGGAACCCGTCATCACAATTTTAATCGCGCCTTTATGCGGATCTGCTAGTTCACCTAATGGAGCGCCGTGCCACTCTGGCTTTAACGCTACGATGGCATCGTATAAATCAACACAGATTTCACGGCTCATGGCCACTATCATGCCCTTGCCTGGCATGCTGGCCGTGCGGGTTTCAAAGTGCTGCACCAGATCAGCAGCTATCTGTTCGACTCTGGGCTTACTGCCTACCAGCTTTTCCAGCGCCGCCCATTTGGATTTGGTTTTCTCCCGTAATGCCGTGCCTTCGTCATCGTCACCGGCGTCTTCCAGCACTTCATCGACTTCGGCGTTCAGCTGCTCAATGTCCTGCTGGTTAATATCCAGCCTGGCAAGGCGCGATTCGTAATAAATAGGCACCGTCGCGCCGTCTTCCACCGCATCCTGAATGTCGTACACCGACACATAGTCGCCAAACACGGCGCGGGTATCTTTATCGGCGCTGTCGATCGGCGTGCCGGTAAAACCAATAAAGGACGCCAGCGGCAGCGCATCGCGCAGGTGCTTGGAATAGCCATAGGTAAACTGGCCGGACTTCTCATTGAATTTGGCTTTATCGCCATATTGGCTGCGGTGCGCTTCGTCGCTGATCACCACAATGTTATGGCGGCTGCTGAGCACCGGGTGAGTATTTTCCTCGCCCAACAGAGCAAATTTCTGGATGGTGGTAAACACAATACCACCGGCCTGACGGCTGGAAAGAATATCCCGCAGTGTATCGCGGCTGTCGGCCTGCACCGGGGTTTGTTTCAGGATATCTGCGGCCATGCTGAAGGTATTGAATAACTGGCCGTCCAGATCATTGCGGTCAGTAACCACCACCAGCGTTGGATTATTCATTTCCGGTTGCGCCAGCAATTTAGCCGCGTAACACACCATAGAAATCGACTTACCACTGCCTTGCGTATGCCACACCACCCCCGCTTTACCGGAACCCGGCTCAACCCTCTTATGATAATCGGCACGCTCTTCCGATACCTGTGCGCGCTTGTTGGCGGCGATTAAAGTTGCCTGCACCGCTGCCCGCACCGCATGAAACTGATGGTAGCCGGCCATTTTTTTAATGGTGCGGTCACCGGACTGCTCGAACAGCTGGAAAAAACGCAGATAATCCAACAGCAGTTCCGGGTTAAAAAAGCCCTTCACCAGGGTTTCCAGCTGGTATTCCCACGCGGGCTTATCGCTTTCGTCTTTTACCGTACGCCAGATCATAAAACGCTCGCGGCTGGCAGTAAGGGTGCCTATACGGGCATCCCAGCCATCGGAAATGACCAGCGCTTCGTTAAAAACAAACAGATCGGGAATTTCATCTTTATAGGTTTGCAGCTGATCGTAGGCTTTTAAAATATCGGCGTGGTTATCCGCCGGGTTCTTCAGCTCAATGACGGCCAGCGGCAGGCCGTTAATAAACACCACCACATCCGGGCGACGCAGACCTTTGCTGCCGGTAATGGAAAACTGGTTGACCACCAGAAACTGGTTGTTTTGCACACTGACAAAGTCGATCAGGCGGGCGTAATCGTGCTTTTCTTCGCCATTGTCGCGGTATTCCACCTTAACGCCTTCCAGCAACCACTGATGAAAGGTTTTATTGGCGTTAATCAGCACCGGGCTGTCGGGCTTGGCCACCTGCGCGACTACTTGTTCCAGCGTTGCCAGCGGAATGTGCGGATTAATGCGCTGCAACTGCTGCAATAAACGCCCTTCCAGCACCACGCCGCGGTAATCGCGCCTTTCCGGCGTGTCGCCATCCGGCGCAATGTCCAGTCCATAGGCGTATTGGTAGCCGGCTTCTTTAAACCAGTCGATGCACAGCTGCTCCAGTTGGTCTTCGGTGATCAAACTTCCGCACTCCTTGCAATATGAAAACGCTTTACGTTCTTACAGTGCTGCACTCTTCGAAATTGGTTAATCGCTGACAGGTTAATATCAGAGCCTCTATATTGTCGACGACCTGCTTTCAACAACTGACCTGTCCAATATGTTGCTGAACGTCTGAGCACAGGCTGCGACATGAGCTCTTTTAGCTAATTCATCATTCAATTTATAAATAAAAAACATCAGCGTTAAAATGCCAAAAATGCCAACCAAAGACATTTGCCAACCGCCCAGATCTTCCGAAATCTTTGATGTAAATAAACCAAAAAATAAGCCTGTCATCCCTGAAACACCTGCAATAAAACTTGCGCGAACATTGGAATACCCTGGCTGGGCAGCCAGCCCTTTCTGATACGATGCGATTGCATCGCCGGATATCTGGCGCTCAAGAATATCCGCGGCGACCAGAACAGTGGTGTCCCGTTCTATGTTGCTTAACTCTACCGTCAGCCTTGAAATCTCTTGATTGAAACGGCTCTGATTACTAAAGATGTAACTCCTGAAACCGGAAAAAGGCCTAACTGCCTCGCGTCTGGCACAGTACTCGTGAAAACGCCGATTAAAAACTTCAAACTCTTCTTCAAACACAATCAATCCTCCCTTACTGATTATTATTCTTCACCTGAATCCAGGCATCGATCAATGGTTGTTTGATAACCTGTTCAAAGCGGCTCATCTTATCCACCAGCCATTGACTCATAGCAGGCCAGCTGTCCGGGTTGTAGCCATCGAAGCTCTGGGCAACCGATATCCGGCTGGATTTTTTGCCATCCAGCCGCTGCCAGTTAAACGGCTGACCAAAGGCTGTTTCCAGTGCCGCTTTTTGCTCTGCCAGAATATCAAACAGGGCTTTGTTATCTTCTGCCGGTGTGCGGGCCAGCCAGAGTTCTATACGGGCTTCTTTCTGGGCGAAGATAATGTTGTACACCACACCGGAAATCCCGGAACCGGCACTGAGCCAGTGGTCCCGCCCAGGGCTGATATTGTTATACAAGGCGCAGTCGCTGTGGCGGAAGGCTTCCAGCGCCTGCTCCCAGAAGGCCGTGCGCACTTTATGCCGCTGCTTGACTTCGGTATCGGTATTTTTCTCTTCGGCTTCTTTAGCCGAGATACCAATCATCAGTTCTTTGGCTTCCGGCGTGGGGATAATCTGTTCGATGTTTAAATACAGCTCGTTGCCATCGCTGAACGGCGTGGTTTTAAAACACTGCACCTGAATACCGTAGCCCAGCAGCCATAACGCGGTGCTGGTCACTTCTTTGCGGAAATTCGCCGCCACCATCATCAGGCGCTGACTGTTGCCCTTATTGAGTTTGAGTTCCTCCATATCTTCCACACCGAAGAACTCACACAGCAGGCTGCTGGCATCACCACCGCCCTCATAGCGGTTTAAATAGCGCTGATAAATCTCGATGATCTGTAGCTTACTTAAACTGGAGCAATACGACGCGTATTTCAGCGTTTGCCACACCACATCGCGACCGGTGTCGTCGAGTTTATTTTCGATAATCACCAGATTGCCGTCTTTATCCAGAGCCAGCAGATCTAAACGCTCGCGCGTATCATCAAAGCCGTCAAACTCCTTCTGGATAATCAACAGCTCTTCGCCCAGCGCCTCAGGCGCATTAGCCAGCCACTCCTGCAGATGATGGCGCTCGGTAAAGTTCAGTTCACTGAACTTGCGTGGCTGCAAAGGCTGAATACGGTTCTGACTGCGGTCGATTTTATACATGGGTGGCACCGGGTTCGGCGGCGTGATCCGCCAGATCAGTTAAGGCAGAAATATCGAGTTCGCCGGAGAGGAGCTTAGGAAGGAGTGAATTACGTAAATGCGTTAATGTAGAGATTTGATCACCATTCCTTTTAGCTAACTGTAAATAGCTTTCAGAAAAGGCACCAAACTCCATCATCAGAGCTTTGGGATAAACGACCCAGTTTTTTTCAGCCAATGCCTTTGCATCAGCCCTTTGTCGACCACTTGTTCCTGTCATTGATTGAATTGCAACTTGCCGAAAGTTAGAGTCTCTGGCTAGAAGATAACCTAGTGAGTACGGATACCCATCTTTCGGCCTAATCACGATAAACTCAGTCGAGCCCCAGCCAACTTCATCGTCATTCAGGAAGTCCACAAAAGCAGTTTTCCCATTTTCAAGGCACGGCGTTATTCTTGCTAAAAGAGTATCACCGTTTATAAATTTAGAGCCACTTCCCATTTCCCGAAAAACAACCTCATCCGCCAGATGCCCTGAAGTCGGAACATTTTTCATATCGAGATATGGAGCCAAGGAACCCTTTTTCAGCGATCGCTTTGGATTGAATTCCAACATATCTCCGATAGCTCCAATCGCCCACCCCTTCGGGATTTCACCGAGTTCGGATTCGATCAGCTCGTCGGGGAACAGGCTGGCGGTGTGGTACAGGCGCTGGTAGTCGGCGGCGGGCATGGCGTCGAGGTCGGCGTCGGTTTTGCCGCTGATGGCGCACATAGCAGCGCGGTTTATAAAGATTTCAAGGTCGGCCTGCTCTGCAGGCGATAGCACTGCCGGGAATTGTGCTGCCGGAGATTGCGCGGCGTCGGCGGCGGTTTCGTTACTGGCCTTTTTAGCAGCTTGGTTGGAGGCCTGATTGCTAACCTGGGCGAACGGTTGAGCAGCGCTGGCCGCTGCCTCGAATGGCGGCGCATCGGCGTGCGGCTGGGCCTGATCTGCCTGCCGGGTCAGCCAGTTTTCTCGGGCACTAATTTTGGCTTTTACCGGGTCGAAATCGACAAACCAAGACTGGAAAATGGCCTGCGCCATTTGTTCGAGGGTTTGGTTGATCTGGCGGTTTAAATCAACTTTCCGATCAAGAGCTGAAAGTACAGAAGAAATGAGTCTTTGTTCAACCAATGACGGTAACAAGAATTGAAATTCGCCTAACTTTTTTATAGGTAATCGAGCCTGATTAGCACTGCCTCCCGCATTGTTCGCTGCATACAATGCAAAATCTTCAAGCTTCAATCGATAAAATAGAAATTCTTGGTTCAGAAAATCGGATAACGGCAGAACACAACATGTATTCTGATTCTGCAGAGCTCCGGATGCTCCAAAGGGTACTCTAACAACTTTGCCAACAACAGATGTCCAATTAGGGGGCCACGAGCCCACTGTCGCGACTACTACATTACCTTCTTTTAAAACATGAGATTTCCAACATGCAGCGTGACTAGATTCTACTTTTTTACACGCGGATAAATCTATTGAATCCTGAGTAAAATCAGAAACACGCGCCAGAGGAATACCTGATTCACTAAAGAAATCCTGTTTTATTCCTGCGCCATTCCTAAGTACGGCAACTGAATCTAATCGAACTTGAGTCCACTTACTCACCATAACCCAACCCCGCCAGATTCTTTTTAATCTCAGCTTCCAAGCGGGCGCTTTCGGCAAACTGTTCTCCCAGCTGCTGGGTTAAGCGGGCCATTTTGTCGGCAAAGGGTTCGCCGTCGTCTTCCTGTTCTTCGGCACCGACATAACGGCCGGGTGTGAGCACATAATCGTGCTTGTGGATTTCATCGAGTTTCACCGCTTTGCAGAAGCCGGGAATATCCGCGTAGGCGTTGCCCTTATCCTGTTCGGCGTCTCCCGTCTCCCGTCCAGCGTCTTGCAAGCCAACGGTCTGCCACGCATGAAACGTCTCGGTAATCCTGGCAATATCCTCCGCCGTAAAATCGCGCAGTACGCGGTCTTTCATATAGCCCAGATTGCGCGCATCAATAAACAGTACTTCATTTTCGCGTTTGCGTAACTGGCGACCAGAGGCGGATACGCGGGCCTGTTTGTTTTTGGTTAAAAACCAGATGCAGGCGGGTATCTGGGTGTTGGTGAATAACTGGCCGGGCAGCGCCACCATGCACTCCACCAAATCTTCTTCAATAAGGCGTTTACGAATAGCGCCTTCGTTGTTGGTGTTGGAGCTCATGGAGCCGTTGGCGAGTAACAGGCCAAGGCTGCCGTTAGGAGCTAAATGCCAGAGCATGTGTTGCAGCCAGGCGAAGTTGGCGTTGCCGCTGGGCGGGCGGCCGTATTGCCAGCGCGGGTCGTGGTCGCTTACGCCTGCGTCCCACTCTTTCATGTTGAATGGCGGGTTGGCCATAACAAAATCGGCGCGTAAATCGGGGTGCTGGTCGTTGGTGTAGGTGCTGGCGGGTTCTTTGCCGAAGTTAAAATCCAGCCCACGGATGGCCATGTTCATGGCGGCCAGCTGCCAGGTGGTATGGTTGTATTCCTGCCCGTAAATGGAAATATCGCCCACTTTGCCGGCGTGTTCGCGGATGAATTTTTCGGATTGTACAAAAAATCCGCCGCTACCCATGGCCGGGTCGTACACGCGGCCTTTAAAGGGTTCGAGCATTTCGACGATGAGCGACACGATGGATTTGGGCGTGTAGAACTGACCGCCCTTTTTGCCTTCGGCCAAGGCGAACTGACCTAAAAAGTATTCGTAGATATGGCCAAGAATATCTTTGCTGTTTAAGCCTGCTCCGGTGAAAGGAATAGTCGCAATCAAGTCGATGAGTTCGGCCAGTTTGGCCTGGTCGATCTGTAATTGGGTGTAGCGCTTGTTGAGTACACCTTTGAGTTTGGGGTTGTCGCGTTCGATGGCTTCCAGCGCGTTGTCGATGAGCATGCCGACGCTGCGGATGCGTTTACCATCGACATCCAGCTCGCCACCGATGACGGTTTTGTTGTTGTCCTGCAGGAAATGCCAGCGTGCTTCCTGTGGCACCCAGAAGACATTGGCTTCCTGGTAGTAGTCGCGCTGTTCCAGCTCGATGGCCACTTCTTCGGCATATTCAGGGTTTTCCGCACCGCCAAAGTCGTCGGGATTAAGGAAGTATTCGTGATCCGGGGTCAGAAACTGGGCTTTGAGTTCGTTGCGCCGGGTGTCGAAAGCATCGGATACATATTTAAGGAAGATGATGCCAAGTACGGCGTGTTTGTATTGGGCGGCATCGAGGGTGGAGCGCAGCTTGTCGGCGGCGGTCCAGAGCTTCTTTTCCAGCTCGTTGAGAAATTTCTGTTCTTCCTGATGGGTCATGTCTGTCTCGTCAGCGTTTATAAGGTCGGTAAATCACGACCGGATTAAGTGCCACTACTGCTTTGCTGTAGCAATAAAACTCTGCGGCAGCATGGTGGCGGATTATAACGGCTGTTTTCTCAGTGCCTACCGCTGCAGCCTGCCACGCCAAAACTGGGTACAGGCCGGGTAAACTGAGGAAAGACCGGAGGAAGGGATATGCAGATAAAACAAAGCCTTCCCTGACAGCAGTGTTGTCTTTTTTTGACCAGTCGCGACGATAATAACTTTTTTGTGATTAGTAAATATCCGTACCAACGTACAGCCGCTGTCAGTACGGCAGCACGTGGCCATCCCAGTGCAGCAGGTGGCCGTGCTGCTCTGGTTGTAAATTAAGCAATACGTCGCTGATGCGCTGCGCGGTTTGTTGCGGGGTGTAGAGTTTGCCGGCGGCGATATTCTGCTGAAACGGTGCCGACAGGCTGGTGTTGGTGGTGCCGGGGTGTACGGCGGCAACCAGGCAGTTCGGCGCTTTGCGCTGCCATTCTATGCTGAGGTTTTTTATAAACATATTGAGCGCGGCTTTGCTCATGCGGTAGCTGTACCAGCCGCCCAGCTGGTTGTCGCTGATGCTGCCGACCATCGCCGATAACGATAACCAGCGCAGCTGGCTGTCGCGTTTAATAAAGGGAGCCAGTGCCTGAGCGGTGTGAATATGGCTTATCACGTTGCTTTGCAGACTGTGCTGCAGCCAGTCGGCACTGAGTTCTTGCAGGGATTTTTCCGGGCCGTTTTGCTGGTTATGGAGTATGCCGTTGCAGACGATCACAGCATCGGGTGTGCCTTCACGGCGGATAAAGGCCTGCAGCTCGGCCACGCTGTGCGGCTCGCGGGTATCGGTCTGGCAATGGGCGCTGGCGGCGGAGTCTGGCCCGCGACCACTGCTGATCAAGCGCACGGTCTGGGCGGTCTGGTGTTGTGCCTGGCCCTGACTCTGGCCCTGATTCTGGCTCTGCCAGCGCTCAATTAAGGCTTTGGCAATTTCGCTGCCGCTACCGGCAATCCACAATGTGCGCATGTTATGTCCTTTTTTATTTCTTTTTGCGGTTTAAAGCGGGCTGCTGCATTGCATTCAACCGGCAGCGACTCTACCTTATTGGAAACAGACAAACAGAGTAAGGAACATCCGCATGATTAAGGTGATTATCGAGCGCAATATTGCCGAGGGTATGGAATCTACCTATGAGCAGATTATGAAAACCATGCTGCGCACGATGGTTGAAGCACCGGGCTATACCTCCGGTGTTAACTATATCGATATGAAAAACAGCGCCCACCGGGTGATTATCACCACCTGGCAGAGCGAACAGGCGTGGGATATGTGGAAGCATACCGAGCAGCGCGCGGCACTGCTGGCGGCGATTAAACCGATCCTGGTGGATGAAGAGAAAATTACCCTGCTGACGGTGTAATGAACGATCTGTTTTTGTTCTGACATGCCTGGCCTGACAGCCAGCAGTGACACAGAGAGCAACCAGCAATGCCCGCCCTGTTTTCAGGGCGGGCATTGTTGTTTTAGGCGTTGTTGTTTTAAAAGCCGCACTCTGCGAAAGCGAGAATTTTTGAGGAATGAAGCGAGTGAGATGACGCGGCGAATGACCTTTGTGGAATAACACCTGTGGGAACGACTTTCAGTCGTGATGTTAGTTATGACGGCAAAAATGCCGTTCCCGCTGCAGTAATTTCGCGGGCATGGCCCGCTCCTACGGGAATGGCGACATTTTCAGATATACGCGGCGTTTCATTTCGCGGGCATGGCCCGCTCCTACGGGAAAGGCGACATTTTCAGATATGCGCGGCGTTTCATTTCGCGGGCGGTTTGCGATCGCGGCAAAATGCCGCTCCCACTCCAATAATTCCGATGCCTGGGGAATGACATCTGTGGGAACGACTTTCAGTCGTGATGTTGGATGTTGGTCATCGCGGCAAAATGCCGTTCCCACAAACAATAGGGTTTTAACTATGTTCAATAGACGTCTTTACGGTAACGCCCCTGCTGTTGCAGGCGCTCTATTGCACGTTTACCGAGCCATTGTTGCAGCAGCTGGTCGATATCGCTGGCCATGCCATCACGACTGCCGCAGATATAAATCGCTGCGCCTTGTTTCAGCCATTGCCGCAGGCGTTTTTGTTCACGCTGCAGCGCATGTTGCACATAGCCGCGGTGGCTTCGTCCACACAGCGCGGGCAGTTCTGCAGCGCCGGAGGCGCGCGAGTAACAGCGGTCGAGTTCGGTGAGTACGCCACTCTGATACCAGTGGTCGAGTTCCTGCTGCCAGATGCGGTCATGTTCCGGGCTGCGTTCACCAAACAGCAACCAGCAAGGGGCTTGTGAGTTTTGCAGGCTGCGCTGTTTAAGGTGGGCACGCAGTCCGGCCAGGCCGGTGCCATTGCCGATCAGTATCAGTGGTACAGCCGTTGACGGTGCATGAAAAGCAGGGTTACTGCGTACGCTGAACCGGCTTGTGCTGCCGGGCTGCCATTGCTGGCACAACCAGCCGGAGCCCAGTCCGGGTTCGCCGTTATCGTGGTGCTGTTCACGCACCAGCAGGCGCAGATGATTCTCTTCTGGCAGGCTGGCAATGCTGTAGTCGCGGTAACGGCCGGCCAGCCATAAGCGGGCAATATCTCCGGCCTGCCAGTGGCTGTGTTGCGGCTTACTCAGATGCAGTTCATACAAAGCAGCTCCCGGACTGCCGGGGTTTAACCACAGCCGTTGCTCCAGCGTCAGCTCTTCTGTTGCGGCGTGACTGTCTGCTACAGCGCCCGTCAGGGTGAATCCCTGTTCTGCCAGTTGCTGCTGCCATTGCTCAAGAGACTGGCGCTCAAGACGATTCACGCACAGTGGCGCAAACATCGGCTGCGCACCGGCCTGTTGCAGCTGTTTGTGCAGCTGCAGACCAAAAGCGCAGAACTGTGGGTAGTCGTCGTCGCCCAGCGCCAGCACCGCGTAGCGTACATCCTGCACAACATGCTGGCCCTGCCGCTGACTGTGCTGCAGACGGCGGAGAAAATGCTGGCCGTTGGCCGGCGCTTCACCATCGCCACAGGTGCTGGCAATGATCAGTAAGCGACGGCTGATGGCCAGTTGCTGCCGGCTCAGCTGGTTAAGAGGCAGCAGGCTAACTGCCTCACCACCCTGCTCTAACTGCTGCGCTAAATCCCCGGCCAGTGCGGCAGCCGTGCCGCCTTCGCTGGCATAGGCAACAAGGGTTACAGGCAAATCAGGATGAGCAGCGCAGCGGTTATGCCAGCGCTGCCGCAGGGAAGCGCGAAAACACCAGAGGGCGAGCAGGCACCAGCCAAGTATCAGCAGGCTGGCCTGCCCCCAGGGTTGCAGAGAGATCATGATCAGTCCGGCAGAACCTCAAGCACGGCCACATAGCTGCCGCTGCGTTCGGTGGCCGGTTTTTGCGCTTTATTGTCTTTGTATTCGGCTTCCAGAAAGTAACGTCCGGCACCGTTCCAGCGTACGGTGATTTCACCCTTGCTGTTGGTTTTGAGGGTGATTGCTTCCTGCGCATTGCGGTAGCGGGTGCCTTCGCGGATCAGGGTAACGTCGGCGCCCTGCGCGGCTTCACCGTCGATCAGAAAACGGAAGCTGGCCTCTTCACCGGCAAACAGATCGTTCGGATGCGTGACGGCCAACAGCTCCAGTCCCTGCCCGCTGACTGCCAGTGCGTTGCGGCTTGGCGCGCCCAGGGTGACAAAGGTTTCCATGCGGCGGGAGGCCTGCGATACCACTAATTTGTCGGCGTTTTCCGGGACAGCTTTGGCAAAACCTTCGGCGCTGTATTGCTCACCACGGCCCGGATACATGCGGCGCTGCCCGTCTTCTTCCCATAAGGCACGCAGACCGGATGAGGCGATAAACAGGCGATAGGTGCCTTCCTGTGTTAACGGCAGATCAAACACGCTGCGGTATTTGCCGGTGTGCAGATTTTCAACCTGACCGGCGCTGCCGTCGGGGTTAATGACCTGCACGCCAACGAAGCGGCCGGGGTTGTAGTTGGCGAGAAAAATATCGTTGGAAACCGCCGCATCAAAACTGACCCAGCGGTTTTCGCCGGACAGTACGGTTTCCTGCGGTACGATCCAGGCGCGGTGTGCCTGTACGGCCACACTGCCCAGCACCAACGCGGCGACAAAGAATGGTTTGAATGGGGTTTTATTCAACATGTTGGTGTCCTGTTCAGGGTTTAATGCTTACAGCCACAGCACCCAGCTCGGTGCTGCCGCTGGCGGTGAAAGTAGCGGTTTGGGTTAGCGGCCAGCTGAACGGAATATCGACCACTTCGCGCCCGCCCACTTCACGCGCGGCTTCTACCCGCAGGGTGTAATCACCTCCGGCCAGTTCATTCAGAGGCGCGGTGCCGAAGTGGAATTGCAGATGATGCTGACCCGGCCCCTTGGTCGCGCCGGTAACACCATCCACCGGCATCTGCAGTGTGCGGCCGCTGCGACGCCACCACTGGCGCATATCTTTCAGCCATTTTTCGCCTTCGTTATTGCGCATTTCTGCGTCGTACCAAACGGCCAGATTGGTGACGGCTCTGGTGCTGTTGTTTTCAATCCAGATGGCAACATAGGGTTTGTGATATTCAGCGACGTTCAGTTGCGGTATTTCGACCGCGAGGCTCAGCTCGGCGGCGCTTGCCGATTGCACACTCACGCATCGTGTTGCGGCCAGCAGCAACGCCGGCAGCAGCGAACGCGGTATCGGGTTCTTCATATTCATTCCTTTAATGCACGCTCAAAATAATGATCAGCAGCGGGATAACCACGCCCAGTGCCACCAACGGCCAGGTGGATGGGCGCTGGCGGGCGTAACGCACCAGCAGCCATAAACCGCTGAGTGAGAAAACCAGACACAGCAGCGAAAAAATATCGATAAACCATGACCACAGAGGGCCGGTATTGCGGCCTTTATGCAGGTCGTTCAGGTACGAAATCCAGCCGCGTTCGGTGCGTTCGTAAAGCAGCACTCCGCTGTCGGTTTCAATGCTCAGCCAGGCATCACCGCCGGGTCTGGGCATGCCCAGATACACTTCATTGCCCTGCCATTCGGCGTCCGCCGCAGGCACGCTGATGCCGTGTTCCTGCAGCAGCCACTGGCGCAGCGCCAGCGGTAACGGCCCGGCGCTGCGCCCGGACAGGGTTTTCAGCAAGGTGGCAGACAGCTCGGTTTCCAGCGTTACCGTCACCGGTTCAGCCTTGATGTCCGCCGCGTGGTTTAACGTGATGCCGGTAAAGGCAAACAGAATCATGCCCACCAGACAGAGGGCGGAGCTGATCCAGTGCCACTGGCGCAGGCTGCCAAAAACGATGCCCGATACAGGCAGGCGGGCAGATAAAGATCGGATCATCCGGGATACTTCACAGGCAGGGCTCAGACGGCGTTAGATGGGCAGCATTCTAGCAGTAAAGCCGCAAATACGAACAATTAGCATTAGCAAATTTACATTTCTATTCACTTATCACTTAATAAGATTTCTTACTTCCCGGCTGCGCCCAGAAGCCAGCGAAACAAACAACGGCACAAGCATACGGCCCCGAATGGGGCCGTGTGCTTACGCAGGTGGTGGCGGCAACAGCATCAGAAGCGGTAGTTCACGCCCAGCCACAGGTTGCGGCGTTTGTCTTTGTTGTTGTAATCGTCGATGTAGGTGATTTCACCGTCGTCATCGTAATCACCGTCGGCGGCATCACCCTCAACCCCATCCTGAAAACGGGTCTGATAAGTGGTGAAGTCTTCGTCCAGCAGGTTATTGATACGGCCGTTAACGCTCAGGTTGGCGCTGATTTCATACGACGCACCGAGGTGCAGTACGTTGTAGTTTTTGAAGTACAGCGCGTTGCCGTCTTCATCCACATCACGGAAACGTGACGAGCGGGTTTCGCTGGTCAGATAAACGTTGGCTTTGTCGCTGATGTCCCAGCCCAGCGTCAGGTTCGACATGTGCTTGGCACTGTTGGTCAGTGGCTGGCCTTGTTCATTACCGGACAGCTGTTTGCTGTCGGTGTAGGTGTAGTTGGCACGCAATGACAGCGCTTCACTCATTTGCCAGCGGGCCGCTACTTCAGCGCCGCGCACCAGCGCTTCGTCGATATTGATTTTCTGGCTGTAGGTGGTGTAGTTCAGCGTTTCGTACTCACCCAGATTCACACACGGCTTGGCGCCGTTGGTGCTGGCACAGGTTGGTACCCGGTCGCCGCTGGCGATCTTATCTTTGAACTTGTTATGGAAGGCGGTGATATTGAAGTTATGGCCACCTTCGGTCGCCTCCCAGTAGAGCGCCAACTCGCTGTTGACGCTTTTCTCCGGCTCCAGATCCGGGTTACCGGCAAACGGACTGGTGCCCTGCCCGCCAAAACCGGTGATGCCGTTAAACAAGTCGGTGGTTTTCGGGGTTTTATAACCAGTCGATACGCCACCTTTGACTGTCCAGCTCAGATCGAGGTTGTATACACCGTACAGGCGCGGGCTGACATTGCTGCCGAAGACATCGTGGTTGTCATAACGCACACCGGTGGTCAGGGTGAAATCATTCAGCATCGACCAGTTATTTTCAGCAAACAGCGAGTACATGGTGAAGTCGGAGGTTTCACTGCCGGCGTCACCGCCTTCCAGACCAAAGACTCCGTCTTCCAGCTCAGCAACAATCACCTGACCGCCAACCACGACCTGGTGGTGACCATAGAAATCGTTGACCGGCATATCGACTTTGGCATCCAGGGTGTACTGGCTGCTTTCCATGGTGCGTTTCGGGCGCGGCAGGAAGGTGTTTTGCGCGATGGTTTTGCGCTCATCTTCGCTCAGGCCGGCATAAGCACCGGTGCCGTCGTACATCTGTTGCAGCAGTTCACGCTCAGCCACCGAGAAAGGCACAGTACGGCCTTTGTTGGCGGTAGAAATATGCTGCAGCGACACCCAACTGCTGCCGAAGGACCATTCGCCTTCATGGGCAATGGCCCACTGGTCACGGGTGAATTCCTGATCTTTGGCATAACCGACCCGCGGCTGCACCTGACCACCGCGCACACGCCAGATGGTGTCGATGCTGTCGACGGTGCCCAGCGGGAAGCTGCCATCCGCCAGTGGTTTGTTGTCGTAGGTCTGTTTTGACTGATCAATATCCAGCGTCAGGGTCTGATTGGCGGCCGGTTTCCAGTTCACGCCAAAACCCAGATTGGTGTTGGTGTTATCGGTGGTTTTACCACCGGAACCAAAGCCCAGAGTGCGGGTGTGGCTGACACCAGCCGGGTCGGTTGCATCTTCATATTCAGGCTCTGACGCATCGCGCTGATAAAAACTGCCGCGCAGCTCAACACCCAGTACATCTTTGATCACCGGCCCCATCAGGCTGAAATCGGCGGTGGTGTCATTACCGTATTCGTCCTGCTCCTGGAATGAACGGCCGAGAGTGACAGAACCCGCCCATTCATCGGTAACTTTTTTGGTAATGATGTTAATCACACCACCCAGCGCATCGGCACCATAGAGGGTTGAAGCCGGGCCTCGGATAACTTCGATACGTTCAATCGCATCCAGTGGCGGAACATGGTTGAACTGATTACCACCGAAATTATTCGGGTAAATATCGCCATGGTTGTTCTGGCGGCGGCCATCGATCAGCAGCAGGGTGTAATCCGCTCCCATGCCACGGATACTGACCGAACCCTGGCCGGTTTTATCGCGGGTTTCACCAATATCCACACCTTCCAGTTCGCGCACGGCATCCAGCAGAGTCATATAAGGACGGGAGCGCAGATCTTCCTGAGTAATCACAGAAATACTGGCCGGTGCTTCAACGACCTTCTGCTCAAAACCAGCGGCTGATACCACCATTTTGCTGAGGTCTACCGGATTTTTTTCTGCCTGTTCCGCTTGCGCAGAAAAACCGGCCAAGGCAATCGCGGCTGGCAAAACGGCCTGGCGCCAGAGAGTCGGTCTGATCATTGTGCTATCCCCTGTTAAAACATGCTGGTCATAAATCAGGCTTTTCTGACAAGCCCATCAAAAACGCCGGCATGCTAACAAGAACAAAACACATTTACGAATAGTTTTTATTTAGATAAGAAATTAAATCTCATTTGTATTGTCTGGCCGGTTATTGCACCCGGGAACGAACAAAGGCCGCCACCGCTGCCGCAGCGTGCTGCATATGCTGCTCATGGCTATAGCCGGATTTTTTACGCGGTTTTAAGTCATGGTCGCCGTCTTCCAGCCACAACAACTGCAGTGCAGCATCAAGGGCATAGCCGTCCACTTCTTCTTTATCGCCCAATGCGTCACGCGTGCCCTGCACAATCAGCAGAGGTTGCTGCAACTGTTGCAGATGATCTGTGCGCAGCGACTCAGGTTTACCCGGCGGATGAAACGGATACCCCAGACAGGCGCAACCGCGGATATCGGTGCCGGCATTTTTCTCTGCGTCCTGCATTAATAAAGAAGCAACCCGCCCGCCCATGGATTTTCCGCCAATGATACAAGGACGATCCAACTGGCGGATTAATGCGCGGTAATCGTCCAGCAGTGCCGGCATACGCTGTGGCGGGCGGCGTTTACCATCGATGGCGCGCTGTTCCATATAAGGAAAATCAAAACGCACGACATAGATTTCCTGCGCGGCAATCAATTCTGCCATCCGTTGCATAAATTCGCTGTCACTGCCGGCACCGGCGCCATGGGCGAAAATAAATAACGGATCACGCGAATTACCATTTTCTGTGTATTTTTTGTTCATTTAAATTCCGTTCAGACATGGCCTTCAGGGAAAATTGTCGCATGACTTGCAATTGTATTTCCCGTCCCCAGTGCTTCTTGCGCTATATCAAGATTCACGGTTGCCACTTCCTTATGATTTGCTCAACCGTTATCAGGATAACTTACAGCTATTCTGTAGCGGCAGAGAGTGTGGGCTGTTTGCTGGAGCAAACCATCAGCACGATGGTGAGAGACGTTCTCAGTTAGCTGTTCATAAGCTCCATAAAAGCAGGATAACCTGCTGTAAAATCTGGTGTTTTTCCGGTGTTTGATTGCAAATAACAGCATCAAACACCATAATTGCGCCGATTTTTTTAACCCTCAATCCTCGCTGTTAAATGGAATCTGATCATGAGCACAGCATTTGACCATCCCGAGTACAACTACAAGGTGGTAAGACAATTTGCCATCATGACCGTAGTTTGGGGCATTGTTGGCATGGCGGTCGGTGTACTTATCGCTGCCCAGCTGGCTTGGCCTGCACTGAACTTTGATACGCCTTGGCTGTCTTTCGGTCGTTTACGTCCGCTGCACACCAATGCGGTTATTTTTGCTTTCGGTGGTTCTGCACTGTTTGCAACTTCTTACTACATTGTGCAGCGCACCTGCCGTACGCGTCTGTTCTCAGACACACTGGCAAGCTTCACCTTCTGGGGCTGGAATGCCGTGATCGTTGCAGCGGCTATTACTCTGCCAATGGGTCTGACCTCTACCAAGGAATACGCTGAGCTGGAATGGCCAATCGATATTCTGGTAACTCTGGTATGGGTTTCTTATGTTGTGAACTTCCTCGGCACGCTGGCTATCCGTAAAGAAAGCCACATCTATGTTGCCAACTGGTTCTTCGCAGCCTTCATGATCATGATTGCGATCCTGTACGTGGGTAACAACCTGGCCGTACCGGTATCCCTGACCAAATCTTACTCCATCTGGGCCGGTACTATTGATGCCATGATCCAGTGGTGGTGGGGCCATAACGCGGTAGGTTTCTTCCTGACTGCAGGCTTCCTGGGGATTATGTACTACTTCGTGCCTAAGCAGGCTGGCCGTCCGGTTTACTCTTACCGTCTGTCCATCGTGCACTTCTGGGCCCTGATCTCTATCTACGTATGGGCCGGTGCTCACCACCTGCACTACTCTGCTCTGCCTGACTGGGCTCAGACTTCCGGTATGGTTATGTCTCTGATCCTGCTGGCACCAAGCTGGGGCGGTATGATCAACGGTATGATGACGCTGTCTGGTGCATGGCACAAACTGCGTAACGACCCTATCCTGCGCTTCCTGGTTGTATCTCTGTCTTTCTACGGTATGTCTACCTTCGAAGGCCCGATGATGTCGATCAAGACCGTAAACGCGCTGTCTCACAACACTGACTGGACCATTGGTCACGTTCACTCCGGTGCTCTGGGCTGGGTTGCCATGGTATCTATCGGTGCTCTGTACCACCTGATCCCAATCATGTTCGGCCGCAAAGCCGGTGACATGCACTCCATCAAACTGATCAACGTTCACTTCTGGCTGTCCACCATTGGTACCGTACTGTACATCGCTGCGATGTGGGTAAACGGCATCATGCAGGGTCTGATGTGGCGTGCAGTTAACGCTGACGGCACCCTGACCTACAGCTTCGTTGAATCCGTAGAAGCCTCTCATGGCGGCTATGTGGTTCGTGTACTGGGTGGCGCACTGTTCCTGACCGGTATGCTGATCATGGCTTACAACGTGTTCATGACTGTTCGCGCGGCCAAGAAAGAAGCTGGCAACGCAGTCGCAGCACAGGCTTAAGGAGTACTGAAACATGATTAAGCACGACAATATTGAGAAAAGCCTGCCGTTGATGGTGGTGATGATTGTCATCGCACTGAGCTGGGGCGGCATGGCGGAAATTGTTCCACTGTTCTGGCATAACGACACCAACAAGCCGGTTGAAGGCCTGGAACCTTACACTGCTCTGCAGCTGGAAGGTCGTGACATCTACATCCGTGAAGGTTGCCACGTATGTCACACCCAGATGGTTCGTCCGTTCCGTGCAGAAACCGAGCGTTACGGCCCATACTCCACTGCTGGTGAATCGGTATACGAGCACCCGTTCCTGTGGGGTTCCAAGCGTACCGGTCCTGACCTGGCACGTGTTGGTGGCCGTTACTCTGATGAGTGGCACCGTGCACACATGTACAACCCACGTGACGTTGTACCTGAGTCCATCATGCCATCTTATCCATGGTTGTTTGAAGATAAGGTCGATGGCCGCCTGACTCCGAAGAAAATGGAAGCTCTGCGTATGGTCGGCGTACCGTACACCGATGCTGACATCGAAGGCGCCAAAGAGGCCGTTGATGGCAAACGTGAAATCGAAGCTCTGGTTGCTTATCTGCAGCACCTGGGCACTGTAGTCACTAAACGGTAAATCCCATGGATATTAACGACGTGCGCGGTTTGGGCAGCGTTTTCGCCCTGATAGCTTTTCTCGGCATACTCTGGTGGGCCTATGGCTCCAGCCGTAAAAAGCGTTTTGACAACGACGCTCAGATTCCATTTCTCGAAAACGAAGAAATGCCGGCGCACGACGATAAAGATCGGAGTAAATAAATATGTTAAGCACTTTCTGGCAAGTGTGGGTCGCGGTCATCGTACTGGGATCCATGATTGGTTGCGGCGTACTGATCATGTACACCAGCCGCGGCCAGCGTAAAGATGAAACTGACCAGACTACTGGTCATGACTACGACGGTATTCAGGAACTGGACAACCCGCTGCCACGCTGGTGGGTATTTATGTTCTGGGCAACCATCGTGTTTGGTTTTGGCTATCTGGGCGTGTACGGCCTGGGCAACGTTAACGGCCTGCTGACTGTTGAAGTCGACGGCGAACAGGTTGCCTGGTCTTCTACCAACCAGTGGAAAGCTGAAGTACAGAAGTTCGATGCTGACATCGCACCACTGTACTCCAAGTACACCGCTACTCCGGTTGAAGAACTGGTCAAAGACGCAGACGCTCTGCAAACCGGCCAGCGCCTGTTCAAGAGCAACTGTGCTGTGTGCCACGGCTCTACCGCCAAAGGTGCTCAGGGCTTCCCTAACCTGACCGATAACGATTGGTTGTACGGTGGCGCTCCTGAGAACATCAAGCACACTCTGACTTACGGTCGTCAGGGCGCGATGCCTGCATGGGGCGCAGTACTGGGTGAAGAAGGTACCACTGACATGGTGAACTACGTTCGCAGCCTGTCTGGCCTGAAGCACGATGCAGAAGCCGCTGAAAAAGCAGCGCCTAAATTCCAGCAACTGTGTATGGCTTGTCACGGTGCAGATGGTAAAGGCAGCCAGCTGGTTGGTGCACCAAACCTGACTGACGATATCTGGTTATATGGCGGTTCTTCCAAGCAGATTGAGTTCACTCTGAAGCATGGTCGTAACGGTAAAATGCCAGCGCATCTGGAAATTCTTGGCAACAACGCTGAAGCCAAGATCCACCTGCTGACCACTTACGTTTACTCGCTGTCTCATCAGCAGTAAGCGCAGTAAGACCCCGGTCAGGCAAACCAACCGGGGTTGAGCTAAGGCAATAAAAACAGAAAAAAGCGGCTTAAAGCCGCTTTTTTCGTTATAGCGACAGGCAACAAGCTATATAATTGCCGCGTTATATAGAGCGCTGTGGGGCCCTGCTCCGTCTCTGGTTTCGCAAAGCGCCGTCATGCACATCCAACCAAGGTGATTTGCCGTTATGAGTAATATTCCGGTCAAAGATGTCACACCAAAAACCCAAAGCATGTATGAAAAACGTAAGAAAATTTACGTGCGTGAAATTGAGGGTTTTTTCCAGAAATTACGTACATGGTCGCTGTGGGCGTTAATGCTCGGCTATTTCGGCAGTGCCTGGCTTAACTGGGAAGGCCGACAGGCCATTCTGTTCGATCTGCCGGCGCGCCAGTTTCATATTTTTGGTATTACCTTCTGGCCGCAGGATTTTATGCTGCTGTCGTGGCTGTTAATTATCTGCGCCTTTGGCCTGTTCACCATTACTAACCTTGCCGGTCGTATCTGGTGTGGTTACACCTGCCCGCAGTCGGCCTGGTCATTTATTTTTATGTGGATTGAAGAGCGTACCGAAGGTACCCGCAACGCCCGCATGAAACTCGATAAAGAACCGATGAGCGCGAGCAAATTCCGCAAAAAAGCCCTGAAGCATACTTTGTGGATGATTATCGCCATCTGGACCGGCATAACCTTCGTCGGTTACTTCACCCCGATCCGCGAACTGGTACCGGATTTCTTCACCCTGAACATCGGTGGCTGGGGTTTATTCTGGATTGCGTTTTTTACCGCGGCCACCTACATCAATGCCGGCTGGATGCGTGAGCAGGTCTGTATTTATATGTGCCCTTATGCGCGTTTCCAGTCGGTTATGTACGATCCGGATACCCTGGCCGTTTCCTACGATGTTAACCGTGGTGAACCACGAGGCAAACGCAGCAAAAAAGCCAAGGAAGAAAGCGACACAACCCAGCTTGGTGACTGTGTTGACTGCTCCCTGTGCGTGCAGGTATGTCCGACCGGTATCGATATCCGTGATGGTCTGCAATACCAGTGTATCGGCTGCGCTCTGTGCATCGATGCCTGTGACTCCATTATGGAAAAACTGGATAAGCCGAAGGGTCTGATCCGTTACACCACCGAAAATGAGCTGGAAGGTAAAAAGACTCACTTCTTCCGTCCGCGTCTGGTCGGTTATGCCGCACTGCTGCTGATTATGATGGGCGCATTCATGTACGCCATCGGCACCCGCACACCGTTCAAGCTGGATATTGAACGTGACCGCAGCGCGCTCTATCAAATGACCGCCAACGACACCGTAACCAATGCGTATACGCTGAAGCTGATCAACATGTCGCAAAGCCCAAAAACCTACACTCTGAGCCTGGATGGCCTGGAAGGTATGAAGATGGATGCGCCAACCACTCAGTTTCTGCGTGTGAACGAGCTGAAAGAAGTGCTTCTGACCATCGAAATTGATCCGGAAGAAGTGCATATGCCAGCCAGTAAAGTGGATATTGAATTCGTCATCACCGATGCCGATACCGGTGAAGAAGTGGCGCGTGAAGAAAGCCGCTTTATTGCCCCACGCAATTAATCTGAGGAAAAGATTCGCCTCCGCGAAACCATGACCCGTGTCAGCGAATCTGACAAATCCAAACTGGAGACTGACCGCCCAAGTGGTTAAACTTGGGCGGTTTTTTTTATCCCGCCCGATGCCGATTGAGAAGTATATGAACACTGAATCCAAAGAACACGCTCCCTGGTACAAAGAACCCATGGTGTGGCTGGTTGCGGGCCTTCCGCTATTGGCTATCTGCTGGGGTTTTGTGATGCTGACACTGGCCCTTGAATCCAAGGATTCCCTGGTCAGCGACAGCTACTACAAAGACGGCGTCAGCTACACCGAAAACGTCGAAGCCGATGCCCATGCTGCCCGCCTGCAGATCAAGGCCGATCTGACGTTCAGCGAAAACGAAATCCACCTGACCCTGAACGGTTATCTGGATGAAGAACCTGCAACCCTGCAACTGCAACTGATTCACCCTACCCTGCAGGAACGTGACCTGACCGTGCTGCTGCAACGCCTGGGCGATGGCCACTATGCCGGTGTCAATGAACTGGTATTGCCGGAACGCCGCCATATCTGGCTGCTCAGCCACGAACAGCAGTGGCGTATCCGTGGTACCGAACTGATTGAAGCTGACAAGGTTATTAACTTACACGCCAAATGAATGCCCATTCAGCCCAAGAGCGCTGTTTTCACTGTGGTGAAGCCACCACCGAAGGTGAGCGCTGGTCAACCCTGATTGATGGCCAACGGCAGCCGATGTGCTGCCCGGGCTGCAAAGCCATTGCCGAAACCATCGTCGCCAGTGGCCTGAAAGACTATTACCGCCACCGCACCGAACTGCCGGAACTGTCGCCGGCTGAACTGGAAGACAGCGATCTTTCGGCGCGCGAATCCCTCACCCTGTACGACAGCGAAGCCCTGCAGCGGCGCTTTGTCGCCCATCTGAGCGGCAATCAGCAAGGCGAAGCGGAAGCCACGTTTATCATCGACGGCATCAGCTGTGCCGCCTGTGCCTGGCTGATTGAGCACCGTATCAGCCAGTTGCCGGGCGTAAAAAACGCTGTACTTAACCTGTCCAACCACCGCCTGGTGGTACGCTGGCAGTACGACCAGATTGCCGTATCCAGTATTGCCGAGGCGATTTACCGCCTCGGCTATAAAGCCTCGCCGTTTTCTGCCACGGAACAGGAAGAGCAGCGCCATCGCGAGGGTAAACTGGCGATCCGCCGTCTCGCGGTTGCCGGTATCGGCACCATGCAGGTGATGATGCTCGCGGTGCCTCTGTATGTGGGCATGGCTGAGCAATACGAATTTTTTATGCGCCTGGCCTCAATGGTCATGACCCTGCCGGTGGTGCTGTTCAGCGCCCGGCCGTTCTTTACTGCTGCCCTGCGTGATCTGCGCACCCGTCATCTGACCATGGATGTGCCCGTATCGCTGGCCATTGTGCTGGCATTCTGTTCGAGCATCTGGAGCACCATGAATCAGGGCGTCGAAGTGTATTTTGACTCGGTCTGTATGTTTACCTTCTTCCTGCTGCTTGGCCGTTTTCTCGAAATGCGCGCCCGTCACCGGATGGGGAAAGCCGGTAATAATCTGCTGACGCTGCTGCCCAATATTGCGTTAAAGGTTGGTGACGACGGTGTTGAGCAGGTTATTGCCAGTGAAGACATCCGTATTGGTGACGTGCTGCGTCTGAAACCCGGCCATGCCATTCCCGCTGACGGAGTGGTGATCGAAGGCCGCAGCTCGGTTGATGAAGCCGCACTGACCGGCGAATACCTGCCCATCAGCAAGAAAGCCGGTGATCGCCTGATCGGCGGTACGTTTAACGTTGAAAGCCCGCTGCTGATGAAGGTCACCGCGACCGGCGCCGAAGCGCAGTTATCGACCATCATGCGTCTGATAGACCGCGCCCAGCAGGAGAAGCCGCGCGCTGCGCTGCTGGCCGACAAAATTGCCAGCCACTTTGTTGCGGCGGTGCTGATCATCTCCAGCTCGGTCTTCACCTTCTGGTGGCTGCAAGGCGATGAACACGCCTTTTTCATCGCCCTCAGCGTGCTGGTTGTAACCTGCCCCTGCGCCCTGTCACTGGCTACGCCAACGGCTCTGACAGCCGCCACGGCCGCACTGCGCGAACGCGGATTGTTAATCAGCAAAGGCCATGTGCTGGAAGTTTTGCCACAGATAAACCGTGTGGTGTTCGATAAAACCGGCACCCTTACTCAGGGCAAACTAACCCTGGAGCAGGTCGAACCTCTGGCAGACTTGGACGAAACCCAGCTGCTGGGCCTGATCGCCGGCCTTGAAAAACACTCAACCCATCCAATTGCCCGTGCCTTCCGCACCATCAAAGCGGCTGCCGTAGAGAACACCGAACAAACCGCCGGCCAGGGCATCAGCGGCCAGTGGAACGGGCACACTCTGCGCTTTGGCCGCGCCGATTATGCCTGGCCAGTTGCCCCCCTGACGGAGCCCGACAACAAGGCCGCTGGCCAGTGGCTGTTGCTCGCCAGTGATCAGCAACCACTGGCCTGGGTGCGCCTGAATGACAGCCTGCGCCGCAACGCCGCGTCAATTGTCAGCGGACTTCAACAACGCGGTATCGCCGTGTCTCTGCTGACCGGCGACCCCGGCGCATCCGGTCAGGTGGTGGCGGATGCACTGGCCATTACCGACCTGCAGACCGGCGTCTCGCCGGAACAGAAACTGGCCGCAGTGCGCGCCTGGCAGCAGGCCGGTGAGCGGGTCATGATGGTCGGCGACGGTATTAACGATGTGCCGGTACTGGCCGGTGCGGATATTGCTCTGGCCGTTAACGAAGCCACCGATCTGGCCAAGACCAACGCCGATGCCATGCTTACCAACGGCCGTCTGGAAACCTTACTGACCGCTCTGGATGGAGCCACCAAGACGCGCCGTATTATTGCTCAGAACATCGGCTGGGCTTTGCTGTACAATCTCATCGCATTACCGGTGGCAGCGGCAGGTTTTGTTCCGCCCTGGGCCGCTGCGATTGGCATGTCATTCAGTTCGTTACTGGTGGTCACCAACGCCCTGCGCCTGAATCGCCTGCCGGCTCCTGACTCCTCTGAGGTTTGATCGATGGATATCATTTACATTCTGGTACCGCTGTCTTTACTGCTGATCGGCATTGCCGTGCTGATCTTTTTCTGGGCGGTGAAGAGCGGCCAGTTTGAAGACATGGAGTCCCCCGCCCACCGCATTCTGTTTGATGACGATGAGCCGATAAGTCGCCGTCAGGACGACAGCGATCAAACCCCATCTGACAAGCCATGATTGAACCCCTGTCACTGCTGACCGCCTTTCTGCTGGGGTTGTTTGGCTCCAGCCACTGCCTGGTGATGTGCGGTGGTATTGCTGCGGCTATTGGCAGCAGCGCCGGTTCACAGCGTGTCCGGGTGACGCTGCTGTTTAACACCGGGCGCATACTGAGCTACAGCATCGCCGGGCTGATAGTCGCCAGCGCAGGTCTGTGGCTGCAGAGCCAGCACCAGTGGCTGATGCTGATCTTGCGGACACTGGCCGCGCTGATGCTGATACTGATGGGGCTCTATATTGCCCGCTGGTCACTGATGCTGACCCGTATTGAGCAACTGGGCCAGGGAATCTGGAAATACCTGCAGCCTCTGACCCGCCGTTTTATGCAATCTCCACGTGCGATAGATCGTCTGTGGCTGGGCATGCTCTGGGGCTGGTTGCCCTGCGGCCTGATTTACAGCACGCTGAGCTGGGTTGCCGCAAATGGCCAGCCTTTGCTGGGAGCCGCTGCGATGTTCGCCTTTGGTCTGGGTACCCTGCCAGCCCTGTTTGCCAGCACACTGGCGGCCAATGTACTGACGCCGTTTCTGAGCAACAACCGCGTGCGTCAGGTTGCCGGGGGATTACTGATCGGATTTGGTTTGTGGACGGCAACATCGGTCTGGTTACTTTCTTGACAGATCGCGCGCTAATGCCGAACATAGCCGCAACTGCTGCACTTGTTACTTACTCCGACACCGGGGTTTCACTCAGGAATCAGTCATGAAAACGACACATGTTGCGCCTGCTCCACTGCGGGGCACTCAACCACACTGCCAGACCTGCTCACTGAATGCGTTGTGTCTGCCATTGTCCCTGAACGATTCCGATATGGAGCGCCTCGACGATATCATCCGCCGTGGCCGTCCGATCCAGAAAGGTCAGCTGCTGTTCCAGCAGGGCGAAGCGTTTCAATCCGTATTTGCCGTACGCACCGGTGCCCTGAAAACCTACACTCTGGCGAGTAACGGCGAAGAACAGATTACCGGTTTTCATCTGGCCTCTGAGCTGGTTGGCCTGGCCGGTTACGATAACGGCAACTATCCGTTAACCGCCAAAGCGCTGGAAACCACCACCGTCTGTGAAATTCCGCTGCAGCAACTCGACAGTCTGGCCGATGATCTGCCGGATCTGCGTAAGCAGCTGATGCGTACCATGGGCACCGAAATCCGTCATGATCAGAACATGATGTTGCTGCTCAGCAAGAAAAACGCCGAAGAGCGCGTGGCCTCTTTCCTGATTGATATTTCCCAGCGTTATTCCCGTCGTGGTTTCTCGGCCAGTCATTTCCGCCTGCCGATGTCGCGGGTGGATATCAGCAACTATCTGGGCCTCGCGGTAGAAACCATCAGCCGCGTGTTTACCCGCTTCCAGAAAAACGGTCTGATCGAAACCCAGGGTAAAGAAGTGATTCTGCAGGACCCCGATATGCTGTATGAACTGGCCGGTCTGAATACTGAAAAAGAGTGTGCCGCTCACCCGCAAGAGTAAGCCGCTCACCCGTAAGCAAAAAAACCGGCCAGAGGCCGGTTTTTTTATGCCTGCCCTCTTATGCCTGTTTTCTGCTTATGAACACTTATGCAACGCCCTCTGGTACGGGAAATGCTTTTACCAGAATAAAGGCTGAACAGACGTTATTTTTCTGGCGCCGGTATCCAGACCATCTATTGGCAATTGGTATAAAACCGCAGCAGATAAAATAATCTGATCTAAGATTGCAGAAACAGCGTCATTCAGCCGATATGACGTATAAGGAGGTGACCATGGGCATCTGCGCAAATGAACTGACCCGCTGGGTAATCCAGCCAACCCTGCAACGCATCGGGGTTAGTAACCCGATGGCCAGCACCCTGCTACTGGCAACTGCGGCTCAGGAATCGGCTCTTGGATCGCACCTCAAAGCCGCCGGTCAACGGGCTCTCGGCATTTACCGCATTCACAGCCTGACCCACCGCCATGTATGGGACGCTTATCTGGCGCAACAGCCGGAACTGGCCAGCACCGTGCGCGGCCTTGCCAGCCAGCATGATTTTCTCAGTCACCCCCATGCCGAGCTGACCACCAATCTGTCTTATGCCACCGCCATTGCCTGGTTTATCTATGCCCGCAATGATGATTTTGTTCTGCCCGCCGATGCAACCGCAGAACAGCTCGCACGTCTGTGGAAACGTTTTTACCATCCCCGCAGTGGCGTCAGCATTGAAGAGTTCTGCGCCAGTCTCGGTGCCGCCACCGCCCTGCTCGACCGTGCAGCCTGAGCAGGCGTACCTTTTCTCAAAGTCCCCGAACAACATTCCTTTTTAACTGCCTGACCTGCGCAGGCGGTTCCTTCACCCGATGCATTCTGCTATAAAGCGGGCGCAATTATTCAGGGTGTTTTTATGATCGAATCCGCTGCCGAGCGCAAAGAGCAACTCGAGTTCAACAAACTGCAGAAGCGCCTGCGCCGCAATGTCGGCAAGGCCATCGAAGACTACCGCATGATCGAAGACGGCGATAAGGTCATGGTTTGCCTGTCTGGCGGTAAAGATTCGTACACCATGCTCGACATTCTGCTGAGTCTGCAGAAAAGCGCACCGATTCACTTTGATATCGTGGCGGTGAATATGGATCAGAAGCAGCCCGGATTTCCTGAACATGTGTTGCCGGAGTATCTGAGCCAGCTGGGTATTGAGTATCACATCGTCGAGAAAGATACCTACAGCGTAGTGAAAGAAATTATTCCGGAAGGTAAAACCACCTGCAGCCTGTGCTCCCGCCTGCGTCGTGGCACCCTGTATGGCTTTGCCGAGAGTATTGGCGCCAATAAAATCGCTCTTGGTCACCATCGTGACGACATCATCGAAACCCTGTTCCTCAATATGTTCCATGGTGGCAAGCTCAAGGCCATGCCGCCGAAACTGCTGAGTGACGACCAGAAACACGTACTGATCCGTCCGCTGGCTTATTGCAAAGAAAAAGACATCGAGAAATTTTCCCAGGCACGGGGCTTCCCGATCATTCCGTGCAACCTGTGTGGCTCACAGGAAAACCTGCAACGTCAGAATATTAAGATGATGCTGGAACAGTGGGACAAAGAGCAGCCGGGACGCAGTGAGAATATCTTTGCCGCCATCTGTAATGTGGCACCGTCACAGTTAGGCGATACCCAGTTGTTTGATTTTGTCACCCTGCAGGACAAGCAGGATAAAGGCCATCTGTTTACCCGTCTGGATGTGGTTCAGATCGACTGATCTGAAGCTGATACCGGGCGCAGCCAAAAGAAAAAGGCGGTCACAGACCGCCTTGCAACATACTGGTGACCAGCAGCTGATATTCTCCCGGCCCCTTCACAACAAGCTCCATTTTATAACGCCGGTCAGTGATGATGGATTCAGCCATTGCCGTCAGGTGACAGGCATCAGGACTCAGTTGCGGCTGGGGCATCTGCAGATGAACCTGATACTGTCCTTCCAGCTCTTCTACCCGCACCGTTGAGATCGCCTGAGTTTCACTGCCGGCAATGCCTTTACGGATCCACTGCAGATAAATGCCATGCGGGCCTTTCACATTAGTACGGACAACGCGGATGTACCCCTCTCCGGCGTCAGACTTCCACGGGCAGACCCGCTGTACCTGATCAATCCAGACCGGCATTTTATAGACGCCGGCAAAGGGCCAGGTTTCGCCTTCGGCGGCTGCTTCGTTCTGCATTCCGGCGTCGGTGGCCAAGGCTGTCAACGTGAGAAAAGCCAACAGCAAAGCCATGATCGTGCGTACTGATATCATAATGATCCTCCTGCCATTAAGCCTAGCAGAGGTCAGCTTTCATGCTGTTGCAGAAGGCAGATACATCAGGCGGAGAAAACGGCCTGATTACTGCCGCCGGCATCCCATTCAGGGCGCTGGTAAGACACGCTGAGGATGTAAAAGGTTTCTTCTCCTTTCGGCAGGCGCACGGTCACTTCATCATCGACACGTTTTCCCAGTAATCCCCGCGCCAACGGCGCATCAACGCTGATATAGCCGCGTTTGAGATCAATTTCATCCTCGCCCACCAGACGGTAGCGATGGATTTCAGCATCATCGTCTTCAAGTTCCAGCCAGGCGCCAAAAAAGACTTTCTGCGGATCAGCCGGCAGACGATCGACCACCGTCAGAATCTCCAGACGCTTCAGCAGGAAACGGACGCGACTGTCGATCTGGCGTAAACGGCGCTTACCATAGATGTATTCCGCATTTTCCGAGCGGTCCCCCAGCTTGGCGGCATCTGAAACTTCCTGCGTCACTTTCGGACGCTCAGTGCGCCACAGGTAATCATATTCCCGGCGTAAGGCCTGCTCCCCTTCCGGGGTAATCAGATGGCTGCGTTTCGGCAGCGGCTTTTTTTCCTTCTCACTCATAAACAACGGCCTGTACCAAAAGATTTCATGGTTTCGCAACACAGTCATGTCAGGGTGTAAGCATGGGCATGCCTGAACAACAACGTACAGCATTCCTCCAGAACCGGGAAAACCGGCACAAACATCCGGATGATGATGCAGAATGATCAAACGCAGTTTTAAAATGGTGACCGGTATTCTGCTGTTGCTGCTGGGAATTATTATTACGCCAATGCCGATTCCGCTTGGCATTATCCTGATCATTCTGGGCCTGTCTATACTGGTATCGACTATCCCCAGAGTGCGCACATTTCTGCAGTTTCTGCGCCGTCGTTATCACGTGTTTTCGCACAAGCTGAACAGCATTAAACATCGCCTGCCGGCATTTGCGCGCCAGCTGATTGAAGATACCGACCCGGACCAGCCCTGAGGCCTCCCCTGTAAACCACCCTGTGCTAGCATAAGAGCATGAACTCAGATGCCCTTTCTCCTCTGGCGGCCAGCAACAGCGCCATCGACGATTTTGCTCCCCTGCTTGAACTGCTGAGCCTGTATCTGGCCGACGGCCAGAGCCACAGTGAATACGACGTGCTGTGCTGGCTGAAGGCACCCGAACAGGGAATTTTCCGCCCCGACGCTCTGCGCGATTCACTCACCATGTTCCGCAGCCATTTTATTCTGATGCATTGCCTCTACCGCCTGCAGCAGCAATGGGCTGATGAGCAATCTGCCCTGCTGGAAATCAGCGCGCTCAGTATCCGCCGCTCGCCCTGGCCCGATAACGCCCGCAACACCGAGCTGGCCGAACATCAGCCGCTGGCACAGTATTACCTCGATCTCAGCCAGCTGAATACCGCTCAGGAAGAGGTGGATGAACTGCTGCGCAGCTTCTGGCAAAAAATGTTACAACCCGAACAGGAAGATCAGGACATTGCTGAACTGGAACTCAGTAAGCCCGTGACAGGGGCAGAGATTCGACTACAATATCGCCGCCTGGCGATGCAGCATCATCCCGACCGTGGCGGTGATGAAACCCGTTTCCGCACCATTCAGGCGGCCTTTCAACGACTCAAGCACCGGTATTCATGATTAAGTTTTCTCTCCCGTTCGTTCTCTTCGCACTGCTTTTCTCTGCATCGGTACGCGCCCAGCTGGTGATTCTGCAATATCACCATGTGTCGGCCAATACACCCGCGTCGACCAGTATCAGTCCGGAAGGTTTTGCCAGCCATCTGCAGCTGCTGGAGCAGGAAAATATGCATGTGATTGATCTTGGCCAGGCGCTGGCCAAAATCCGTGCAGGTGAATCCTTACCGGAAAAATCCGTCGCCATTACCTTCGACGATGCCTACCGCTCGGTGTATGACAACGCCTACCCGCTGCTGAAACAACGCAACTGGCCCTTTACCGTATTTGTGAATACCAATGCGGTGGATGAGCAACACGGCGTGGTAATGGACTGGAAGCAGCTGAAAGAACTGCAGGATAACGGTGCTCTGATTGCCAACCACAGTGCGGATCATCCTTATCTGATTGAGCGCCCGGATGGCATGACTCTGGATGCCTGGCTGACTCAGGAAGTGGCAGAGCCGGAAGCGCGTCTGCAGAAAGAACTGGGCACCAGCCATAAGCTGCTGGCCTACCCTTATGGGGAATTTGATCTGGAGATTATCGATTGGCTGGCAGCGAACGGTTACCTTGCTTTTGGTCAGCAGTCCGGACCGGTAGGCCCCATGTCTCATCCGCAGGCCCTGCCGCGCTTCCCGGCCTCCGGTATTTATGCCAACGTCAAAACCCTGAAAACCAAGCTGTACACCCTTGCCCTGCCGGTGCCGCCAACCCAGCTTATCGAACCGGTACTGGCGGCAGAGAATCCGCCAACCCTAGCCATTCATTTCCCGGAAGTGGATTTGCGTCCGCGCCAGATTCAGTGTTTTGCCAGTGGTGAAGGTGCAATCAGCACTCAGACAGAAGCCGATAACGGCGTGGTCAACCTGACCGCCCGTGCAGAAAACCCTATTCGTGGCGGCCGCAGCCGTTACAACTGTACCGCTCCCAGCGTGCGCCATCCGGGCTGGTATTACTGGTATTCGCAATTGTGGATTAACAGCGCAGTGAAATCGCGCTGACGGGCAGACCTAGGGCCTGTCGACACTAATTAAACAGGACTGTTATTGGCTAAAAATTTCTCAGACAAGGCGCTGGTAGTGTGGAAAGTTCAGCACATCCCTGTGCTTCACCCCTTCGGGGTTGGCACGCCAATCTGTTCCAGACAGATTGGTAACGGGTTAAGCGAACGAACAGCAACGCTGGATGAGGAATTTTTAGCCATAACCCTTCGGGCTGAGGCCAGTTTTCCCCATTAACATCGTCGTTCGTCATTCATTTAGCCCGCTAATATCAGTCCTCACTCCTTGTTCTGAGAAAAACTGGCTCTCAGCAGGCCGGATTTACTTAGTGTCGACAGGCCCTAGAGCAAACGGCGCGACAGCTGATTTAACTGTTGCTCGCGTTGCTTCCAGTCCGGCAGACACTGGGTCATCAGCGCCTTAAAGCCCGCGCCATGATCAAAGTGGCGCAAATGACACAACTCATGCACTACCACCAGTTCCATCAGCTCCGCTGGCAGCTGCATTAACGCCAGATTCAGGTTGATATAACCGCGCTGCGACAGGCTGCCCCAGCGGGTACGCATCTTTTTAATACGCAGCTGCGGGCGGCGCACATCAAACTGGCTGAAGAACGGCCACCAGCGTTCAATCATCTGCGGATATTCATGCCGCGCCTGCCCGCGCAGCCAGTTATCCAGCGCTTGCTGCGTTTGCGCAGGCGTCCAGCCCTCAGGCACCCAGACCGCCTGCTCAGCGACCATAAACTCGCCCAGAGCACTGCTTTTAAACGGTAATTCGCGTCCGCGGATCAGTACACTTTGCCGGGCTTCCTGTTGTCGTGCCAGCACCTCGCTGCGGCGCTTCAGCAGCCAGTCATGATTGGCATTCACAAACGCCAGCACCTCCGCCTTGGGATACCCCAGCGGGATGCGCAGATCCACCTCACCCTCGGCATTCACCAGCATACGCATGCTCTTACGCCGCATCGCTGAGAGATGCACAGCGACCTGCTCGCCGCCGACAGTCAGCCAGAATTGTTGTTTGTAAGATTTCCGCACGGTCTCAAGCCTGTTAGGATTAGCGCCAAATTCAGGAGTAGCGTATGTCCGACCTCAATAGTATCCCATCCCTTAATGAAGACGAACTGGAAACCCTGGGCGTACTGCTCGAAGACGAAGCCGAACGCCAGGACAGTTTCGATTTTTTCGCCGTACACGGCCTGATCACCGCGTTAATCGCGGGCCCGGTAGAGTTCAGTGTTCAGCAGGTGTGGGACTGCGCCTTCGATGAACAACTGGGTTTCAGCAAAGCGGAGAAAGAACAGGTAAATGCCCTGTTCCTGAAACTCGCCAAAGAGATTCAGGCATGGCTCGACTCCGGTCAGGATTTCCCGGTTCCGGCCGACCTGACCCTGGTCGACGAAGAAGAAGAGCCACCACTGGAAAGCTGGGCCATGGGCTTTATGACCGGTGTCCTGCTGCAGGAAGAACAGTGGTACGCGCGTGACGAAGAAACCGTTGCCCAGCACCTGTTCCCGATCATGTATGCCTCTGGTCTGTTTATGGACGAGCCGGAAATGGAAGACATCGACGAGGACATCGACCTGTCCAATCAGATGTGCAGTAATATTCCTGCTGCCGTTGTTGAACTGTATCTGCTGCTGCACGCCGAAGATTAATCCGCGCTCAAAAGCAAACATAAAAAAGCCCGGATTTAACCGGGCTTTTTTATGCGTCTGAATAACCAGGGCATCAGGCCCCGGCTTTACGCACCCAGACTTCCACCCGGCGGTTTTTATTGCGACCTTCCATACCATTCACGGAAGCAACTGGCAGGTTTTCACCGTAACCAACAGAATTTTTCGGATAGATACCGTAACGTACCAGCTCGCGGCGCACTGCCATGGCGCGCAATTTAGATAATAACTGCGAACGTTTTTCGGTTTTCTTTTTATCACCAAAACCAATCAGCACAACTTCAGCTGAACCGTTAGCGTGCAGAAAATCGGCCAGACGCTCCAGATCCTTCAGGGCTTTGTTATCCAGCTTGGCACTGCCTTCCTGAAAGCGGAAGTTAATGGTCAGACGCTTGGCATCGGAAGTCAGCTGACGGAAATCTTCTGGCAGTTCGTCGTAAAACTCCGGAATAACAGCTTTCAGCTCCTGCGAAATAAACCCGGTATCGGCCACAATTTTCTGGCCTGCATCCTGTAATGAAAAATCAATAAATTCTTTAACATAGTCATTGGCAGGTTCGTCGTCGGTGTACATAAAGAGACGACGTGCCAGAGCATAATCTTCGGTTGCTACCGTCAGTTTATTAGGCAGTAAAGATTTGGCGCTGCCATCCGAAACCGACAACAACCGGGCAGAACGTACTGAAGAAAGCCCGACAAAACCAATACCGGCCGTGTCTGCTGCAACCCGGTCTGATAACTCCGCATTGGATTCAAAACGTTCGGCACCGGCAATTAAGTTACGCTCACCTAAAACCATACCGCTGAAGCTGTCCCAGGTACCCGATTTATCGTCACGGGCATACACATGAATCGGGCCGGGTTTACCACCCACCTCTGACCAGTCGCTGTAACCGCCGGAAAAAATTTCGGCAATTTCTTCCACACTCAGATCACTGACCGGATTATCCGGATGTACGATGATCGCCAGACCATCAATCCCGATAATATGTTCACTGCCCGGACTGCGCATATTCGCCAGCGGCTTCAGCAGGTTGAACTCTTTATCTTTAATCGGCCGGGAGGCCGCAGCAATATCGGCACTGCCTGCTGCCAGGCCTTTAAAACCGGTACCGGAGCCGTGTGCTGCAATTTTTACCATTACACGGGTACGGGTCGCCGGGTAAAAACCGCTGACTTCAACCTCGTTATCAATGCCGGAGTTTTGCACCTCAATTTTCTCAGCACCCTTTTCCTGTAACCAGGCTTTTACCAGATTCGGGGCTAATTCGGCACCAATGGTGTTCGATCCCTGTACAGAAAAAAGGTTAATTTCACCATCAACAGGCAACCCGTCAAAACGAGCGATCTGCCCGGCATGAACCGTTACAGCAAAAATAAAAGTCAGTACTGAAGAAAAGAAATTGCGCCAGAAATTCATAGGACTTACTTCTGAGTTTAAATTTGGGCGCGATTGTATGACGCTTTTATGACAATGCAATGACAAATATCAGGAGTTGCGGAACAGCCAGCAATTGCACAGGCGCAATAAAAACCTGTTACTCCCCGCTGGCAATATCACGAATGTGAGGCAGGCGGCTGCTGACATAGGGTTCTTTGGCCACCATTTTGCGCATATTTTTCAAGGTGTAGTATGGCGAATCCACCACCATACTGTTCGCCAGCCAGGCCGGAATGCCACCCGCCGGATCGGCGTGAACCTGATAAATCACGGTAACCCAGCCATCGCCTTCCGGGCGGAATTCCCAAAAGCCTTTCATATTGGTTATGCGGATAAAATCATCGTTGGCCGGAAACACATCGTTACGCACCTGCATATCAACGTGCACCGAATAATCATCAGTCTGAGTGAGAACACTGTAGATAACGCTGTCACGGTCTTTTACTGGCCAGGGTGCTTCCGTCACCATATAAAAAAGACGCTCGCGCTCAGAAACCTGTTCGATCACTTCCAGAGCCCGGCAGTGGTATATCCATTCAGGGCCGGCTTTATTATCTTCGATTAATGCCACCAGCGCCGACAGGGTTGTCTGCAAACGCATTTCACCGCGGAACTCGCGCATATCAGACTGCTCAGCCGCACGGGTATACACAAGAATCTGCCGCTTGCTGTCTTCTTTTGCCAGTTCCCAGTCAGCCATACAGGCCTGACTTACCATTAAAGACGCTATCACCAGCAGACGAGTAACCAACCACATAAATAGATCCCGCTATGCTTTATTGCAGGTGGAGCATGCCTGCACTTTGATTATCACTGTAGGTGCACATCAGCCAAAATCGTACTGGCAATAACCGCAGATTCACAGCGAAGGCAGACCCGGAAGCCAGCCCGTCACTATCATGCCCCTGGGACAGCTCCGGTCAATGACCGCCCTGACACTGAGGCGACGGCGGCACGGTCGCATCCTGCCACTCCTGCGGAGAATAAAGATGCAAAGCCAGAGCATGTACCGGCCCGGTCAGCTCTTCAGCCAGCAGCTGATACACACGCTGATGACGGGCAACAGGTCGTTTGCCATCAAATTCCGCACTGACCACAACCAATTTGAAATGTGATTCAGTAGCAGGCCCGGCATGCATGTGGCTTTCGTTAAGGATATCGAGGTGCAGAGGGGATAAAACAGCAAGTTTAGCGGCGATGGAGTCAGCGGTGTTCATAATCAGCCCGTAAGAAAAATGACAATAATGGCTACTATAAAACAACCACGGACGGTTGCACAAAACCTATGTAAACATATACAGTACCGGACTGAATTTGAACCACCAGACGGAAGCCAATCATGCAGGATATCGATACCACCAGCACCCAATCTCTTGTTGACCGTTACTACGAAGAAGAGAAAGCAAAACGTGAACGCGAACAGACCCTGGCCGCTTTTACCATGCGCATGGACGCTAATGATCTGGCCATGCTTAACGTTATTGCCCGCCGCTTCCGCAAGAACCGCGATGAAATTGCTCAGGAAGTGCTGTCCAACGCCCTGATCGATCTGTTTGCCCGTTTGGATGCCGGCGAACGCAAGCTGCTGGCCCGCGATGCTGACGAAGCTGCCCGCTCGCTGGCCGATGAAATCGCCGAAGAAAACGGCATTCACAGCGTTGAGATCAAGACCGGTGTCTGGGCCAACCACGACCGTCAGATCACCAAAATTGAGCGCAAAAAAGCCAAAATGCAGGAATCCGGCAACCGTCCGCAAAGCAACAGTGCCGATAATGATGATGCAGATACTGACGATGAAGCAGCAGCACAGACTGGTAACCAGACGGATAATCAGCCAATGACTGCACAGAACGACAGCGCTCCGGCTGCAGCGATGACAACAGAGCCGGAAAACACAGACCAGAGCACCGAAGAAACAACTGAACACAAAGAAGAAAGCCAGCCAATGTCGATGTTTGGCAGCTGATCAGTACAGAAGCCAGAGCTGCCCAGCAGCTCTGGTGTACTTTATATAACCAGCACGATTAGCGCCGGGGCTGAACCGTCGATCATAGACAGCTATTTACGCCACAGACGCAGTTCCCGGAACTCTCCCGGCCCCGCCTCTACCCAGACCACCTCGGCCTGATCTGAAAAAACAAATTTATTGCCGAGCAGAAAGCCTGCCCGCCGCCGACCGGACACCGTTGCTGAGGCCTGCCGCCCCTGCTTCTTGGCACTCCGGGCAAAATTTTCTGGTAAGACATCCATAGTTGTCTCCAATCCGATCAATTTCACCTTGCCGCATGAGGTTAAAGTAACCCGCAATTATGACAGTCCAGTGTCGGAGATTTTCACCGGTAACGCAGTAATCAGTCATACTCAGGCCACTGCGTACAAGTGAGCGGTTGCTCTCCACTGGCCTTGCTTTACAATGTGCCGCCCTTTTAATCACTCGTCAATTGGAAAGCGTCACTATGGCAATTCAATGGTTCCCAGGGCACATGAACAAAGCCCGCAAGAAAATCAGCGAAGCGATGCCAGACATCGATATCGTGGTCGAAGTGCTTGACGCCCGCCTGCCCTACTCCAGCACCAACCCTCTGGTTGACGAGCTGCGTCGTGATAAAACCTGCATCAAAGTGCTGAACAAGGCCGACCTGGCGGACCCTAAGGTTACCCAGCAATGGGTCGACTATTTCGGCAAGCAGCACAATACCCAGGCCATTCCACTGGTTGCTGAAGACCGCAATCAGGTTAAAAAGCTGATCGCGCTGTGTAAAAAACTGGGAGCGGCACGACTGGAGAAAAAGCTCTCCATCCGGGTAATGATTATGGGTATTCCCAATGTCGGTAAATCCACCCTGATCAACGCACTCGCCGGGCGCTATATCGCCAAAACCGGTAATGAGCCGGCGGTGACCAAAGCCAACCAGATGATCGACCTGAAAAATGGCATCGTGCTGTCCGACACTCCGGGGATTCTCTGGCCCAAGTTTGAGAACGAACACAGCGGCTATCGTCTGGCGGCCAGTGGCGCCGTCAAAGACACCGCCATGGAATACACCGATGTTGCCACCTATGCCCTGGGTTATCTGCTTGATCAGTACGCCACCGAGTTGTCAGCCCGTTTCCGCTTTAAGGAGTTACCGGCCAGCGCATCCGACGCACTGAACACCATTGCCGCCAAACGCGGCTGTCTGAAGCCCGGCGGTATTGCCGATCTGCATAAAGCGGCGGAATTATGTCTGCATGAACTGCGGGCTGGAAAGATAGGCCGGATCACGCTGGAAAACCCGGCCATTGTCGAAGCGGAGCTGGCGGAGATTGAAGAACGCCGGCAGGAGACGCTCAGGCTTCTGGACGAATCGCCTGATACACCTGCGTAAAGGTCTGCCACTGAGGGTCTTCATCGGCCACCACCTCAATCGGGTACAAGCCCTCGCCGGTGGGAATGCGGTCAAGACCTTCTTTTAACAGCTCAATATCTTTGCAGTAGATAATCCACTGGCACACTCCGTCATGGGTAATCACCATGGTAACCAGTGCATTTTCTGCCGGTTCAAGCTGTTGCTGCAGGTGCTCACCGAAGGTCAGGATTTTGCCTTGTTCAGCCAGACCGGGAAAGCCGGTGCTGTCATCAACGCTGCCGGCGTTCCAGGCAATCTGCACGCACAACGGATAGCTTTCCGATTGGCGGGCAAGCTCCCAGTCTTCGCGGTACTGAATACTGATGGGCTTGTCATTCAGACTACCGGTAGCCCTGACCCAACGGTTGTTCGCCAGCATGGCTTATTCCTTTTTGTTTGGTTGCATTCAGACTAATAGAAATCGGTGCAAATGCCAAAAAGTCATTGCCATACACGCCCCGTCAGAGCAGGTTTAACGGCAGTTTCAGGTAAGACACACCATTATCTTCCGCCTGCGGAAACGCCCCGGCGCGGATATTCACCTGCAGCGATGGCAGAATCAGCCGCGGCATATCCAGCCCGGCATCACGTTCCGTGCGCATTGTGATAAAGGAAACTTCACTGACACCGGCTTTTACATGGATATTTGCCGCCCGCTGCTCCGCAACGGTTACGACCGAGCAAACCGGCCGCTCAGACGGCGGATAGTCATGGCATAAATGCAGCACAGTCTCTTCCGGTAAGGCCAGTAAACGCTGTACCGACAGATATAAAGTCGCAGCATCACCACCGGGGAAATCACAGCGGGCCGTACCGACATCCGGCATAAACAGGGTATCACCGACAAACACATCGCGCTGATTCACCTGATAGCTGACACAGGCCGGGGTGTGTCCCGGAGTGGCCATTACATCAATATGACTGTCGCCGAGCTGCAGGCTATCGCCTTCGCTGACCAACAGGTCAAACTGATGGCCATCGGCGATAAAGCCTTCCCCCTCATTGAAGATCTTCTTAAAGGTGCCCTGCACCTGACAAATCGCGGCACCGATAACGATGCGCGCACCGCTTTGGCTGCGGATGTAATCCGCCGCGGTCAGGTGGTCGGCATGGGCATGGGTTTCCAGTACATAATCCAGAATCAGAGACTGCTCCCTGACCTCGGCGAGAATGGCGTCAATAAAGGCCGTACTGGTACGTCCGGATTTCTGATCAAAGTCCAGTACCGGGTCGATAATGGCCGCACGGGCAGTACTTTTATCGACCAGCAGATGGGTAAAGGTGAAAGTATCTTCGTGGAAAAATGTCTCGATGCTGATCACTGCAGCATCAGTTGGCTGGCGGGTCATTACGGCCTCCGGCGATAAAATTTAAAGTGATTATATTAGCATATTCTTATTTAGCAATATTTGATATACACTTTAAAGAGCGCTGTCCGGAACACACATCATGATTAACCACGACGCCCTTGATCACCACCGCCAGGATGCTGTCCGCCTGCTTAAGGCTCTGGCCAACGAACACCGTCTGACCATTCTCTGTTGCCTGCGCCATGGTGAAATTTCGGTCAGCGAACTGATCAGCCGTCTGCCGCTGAGCCAGTCTGCCCTGTCCCAGCATCTGGCCTGGCTGCGCAGTGAGCATCTGGTGCATACCCGCCGCAGCGCCCAGAACGTCTATTATCAGCTCAGTGACGACAAAGCCGAACGCATCATCAATGTTCTGAACAGCCTTTATTGCGATATCCAGCCAGAAACAACAGCGCCAATGCCACACCGGGAGATCAATCCGCATGCACCTGACTAACACCTTCTCCGGATATCAGCGGCGCTGGCTGATGCCGGATATTACCGCCGGGCTGGTTGTCGCTGCACTGATCACACCGCAAGCCATGGCCTACGCCCTGTTGGCCGGCATGCCGCCACAGGCCGGGCTTTATGCCGCGCTGCTGCCGGTACTGGCTTATGCCCTGCTGGGCAGCAGCCCGGTGCTAGCCGTTGGTCCGGTGGCTGTTATTTCTCTGATGACCTTTGAAGCCTTACATACGCTGGCAACTCCGGGCAGTGCGGATTATCTGCATATGGCCAGTGCTCTGGCATTGCTGACCGGGCTCTGGCTGCTGCTGTTTTACCTGATTGATCTGGGGCGCTGGACAACCTTTATCAGCCACTCGGTGATCTCCGCCTTTACCAGCGCAACCGCCATTCTGATTGTAATCAGCCAGCTGAAATACATAACCGGTATTCCCCTTCCCGGTGGCGGCTCGCTGTGGCAAACACTGACACACCTCAGCCGTGATTACCCGCAGGCACAGGCCGGTGCGTTGCTGATGGCGCTGGCCGCAGTCACCCTGCTGTATGGCTGGCAGTGGCTGATGCCCAAAGCGACTCGCCGCCTGCCCGCCTGGCTCAGCAGCCTGCTGAATAAAGCCGGCCCACTGGCGGCTGTTGCTCTGGGGATTGCCACAGTACAAACGGCGGGACTTACGATCACCACCATTGGTGAGCTTCCTGCCGGACTACCCGCACCTGCGCTTCCATCGCTGTCTGTGGAACAGTGGCAGGCATTATTACCAGCCGCTGCCATCATCGCGCTGATTGGTTATCTGTCCAGCCTGTCGGTGGCCGAGGCTCTGGCACCGCGCCAGTTATCAGACTCCGGCCACACACCCGCTCCACGTCTGCGCACTAATCAGGAGTTACTGGCTCTTGGTATCGCTAACCTCAGCGCGGCTGTCAGCCAGGCATTTCCTGTGGCAGGAGGTTTCGGCCGCAGTGTGGTTAACCGCGCAGCCGGTGCCCGCACGCAGCTGGCTTCCGTGGTGACCGTCATACTGGTGGCACTCGTCTGTCTGTTTGCCAGCCGCTTATTTGTCGATCTGCCCTATGCCGTACTGGCCGTGATTATTGTCAGTGCAGTCTTGCCGCTGATCAGTTTCAGTGACGCCCGCCGTGCCTGGCATTTCCAGAGAAGTGATGGTCTGGTATGGCTGATAACATTCATCACCGTACTGGCTGCCGGCGCGGTGGATGGCATTCTGCTCGGCATGGTGCTCTCTCTGGCACTGTATCTGCGCCGCTCCAGCGAACCACACATTGCCGAAATCGGCCGGGTCGGAGACAGCGATCATTTCCGTAACGTCAAACGCCATCAGGTTATTACCTGCCCGCAGGTGCTGATGATCCGCGTTGATGAGAATCTGTATTTTGCCAACAGTCAGTATCTGGAGGATGTCATCTGCCAGCGCCTGCAGAGCAGTCAGGATATCCGCCACGTGGTGCTGGTCGGCAGCGCCATTAACCATATCGACTTCAGCGGTTTTGAAACCCTGCAGCATTTGCTGAACACATTACGTGCTCAGAATATTCAGCTGCATCTGGCCGAAGTCAAAGGTCCGGTGATGGATCAGCTGGGTAAAACCAGCCTGCTGGACGACCTGTCTCCCGGAAAGATTTTTTTCACCGCCAGTGAAGCGTTACGCACCCTTGGCCACTGCTGACCCTGTCGGAGCAAACGATGATTAACAAAACAGATAGCAGTGCAGATCCGGCAGCAACGAAAGATTGCAGTGCTGATGATACGAACAAACAGCGCAGCGACGGCCGTTTCTATCAGGTTCAGCCACAACGGGGAGCGGCACGTTTGCGTGTGCGCTACCGTGAAGGCACGACCCGCGACTCAAGTTGCCGTCTGTGTCGCTAATCCCCCAGTAACTGCAGGTTAATTTCTCCACCACGACAGGCTATGATGCCCGGCCTGCTATGTGACGGAGCCTTTCATGATTCTGACTTACAGCCTGATTATTCTGGGTCTGTTAATTATCGCCCTGCTGGCCGGTTACGCCTGGCGCCTGACCCGTCAGGTTAAGGCTGTTGAACAACGTCAGCAGGAAGAAGGAGCTCAGGCGGCCATGCAGTTGCGTAACCGCCAGCTGGAATTGCTGCAGGATATCCGTTTTATCGCCCGTGCAGTCCTCGACGAACAGTGCGAAATTACCGAAGGCGTGTTACGCATCCAATACCTGATGTCTGCGCTGGACCCCGCAGTATGGGAACAGGATGAACTGTGCACCGTACGCAGCCATTATCAGTCAACATCATCAATGCCGATTCTGGATGCTTACAAACAGCTGTCCCGTAAAGAGCAGTTCAAACTGGATCAGCAACGCTGGACACTGGAAAACGAAAACAAAACCGGTATTGAACGCGAACTGCGCTGGCTGGTCAGTTATTCTTTCCCGGCGGTTACTCTTATTCAGTAAGCGCCAGTCCGCTAACCCGTCGATAACAAAGACAAGGAAAACATCATGCGCCCTATACTATTTGCTTCTGCCCTGCTGTTCAGCGCTTTTACTCAGGCTGAGTGGACATTGCAGTCCCCCTCGACCCTCACCTTTCTGACCACCAAAAATACTCATCTGACCGAAGTGCACCACTTCCGCAAAATCAGCGGCAAAGTGACCGATCAGGGGATGGCTGAGCTGAATATTGATCTGACCAGCATTGATTCCGGCATTCCGATCCGCGATGAGCGCATGCAGGAATTCCTGTTTGAAACCAGCAGCTTCAGCAGCGCAACCTTCAGCGCTGTCATCCCGGCCGATGCCATGAAAAAAGCGCGCGACGGTATCAGCCAGACACTGGATCTGAAAGGTAAACTGATGCTGCATGGCAGCGAAGAAGAAATCAGCGTGCCGGTAATGATTGTTCCGGCACAGGACAAACAAGTGGTGATCACCAGCCTGCAGCCAGTACTGGTGCAGGCTGACAGCTTCGCCCTGACCGCCGGTATTCAGAAACTGCGTGACATTGCCAAGCTGGAACGCATTGCCGAAGTGGTACCCGTCAGCTTCACCCTGACCTTCAGCCCGGCTCAATAAATCAGACCGGACTGCAGGCAACAATACCTGCAGTCCGTTTCAGCCTTTGGCGCGCTTCTGTGCCAGCTTCAGTAACTGCTCAATATCGGTGACAGTGTCGTTCATTGCGCTCATCACCACAGTATTCAGTGCCGACTCGATCAGCACCTCAAGGCTGCCAAAATGGTAGTCACCAATCTTGTCGGCCAGATCCTGTCCCAGTTCGTTACGGAAATTCTGCACAATTCTCTGCGCGTGCTTACGATGAGGTCTGTCCTGCATGTTATGTCCTAGGGCCTGTTAACACTAATTAAACAGGCCTGTTATTGGCTAAAAATTTCTCAAACAAGGCGCTGAGAGTGTGGCCTAACGGGTTAAGCGAGCGAACAGCAACGCAGGATGAGGGATTTTTAGCCATAACCCTTCGGGCTGAGGCCAGTTTTCCCCATTAACGTCGTCGTTCGTTATTCATTTAGCCCGCTAATATCACTTCTCTCTCCTTGCTCTGAGAAAAACTGGCGCTCAGCAGGCCGGATTCACTGAGTATTAACAGGCCCTAGCAGTCCATAGACTGAGTGGCGGGCTGAATAATCAGCGGATCAGGCGTCAGATCAAGCGAGGTCGATTTATTGGTGTAATCCAGCTGATTCAGCACATGGCGCATGGTATTCAGCCGCGCACGCTTTTTGTCGTCCGAGCGCACCACCGTCCAGGGCGCATCCAGATGATTGGTGTAATAAAACATGGCTTCTTTGGCTTCGGTGTAATCATCCCATTTATCCAGTGATGCCAGATCAATCGGGCTGAGTTTCCATTGCTTTAACGGGTCAACCTGACGACTCTGGAAACGGCGCAACTGCTCCTGACGACTAACGGAAAACCAGAATTTGATCAGATGAATTCCCGAGCGTACAAACATGCGCTCAAGCTCGGGCACCTCGCGCATAAACTCCATATATTCGGTATTACTGCAAAAGCCCATCACCCGTTCCACACCTGCGCGATTATACCAGGAGCGGTCGAACATCACGATTTCTCCCGCCGCCGGCAGATGCTGCACATAGCGCTGGAAATACCACTGGGTACGTTCGCTGTCGCTGGGTTTTTCCAACGCCACGACATGGGCGCCACGCGGATTCATATGTTCCATAAAGCGCTTGATGGTGCCACCTTTGCCGGCCGCATCGCGCCCTTCAAACAACACGACGACTTTTTGCCCGGTTTCCTTTACCCAGCTCTGCATTTTTAACAGTTCAATCTGCAGGCTTTGCTTTTCCTGCTCGTAGCGTTCGCGGGTCATGCGCTCGCCGTACGGTAAATGCAGGGTTTTTTCCGGTTCTGCCGGAGGGGCTTTATCGGCAGGTGTTTTATCCACGGGAAGTATCAGAGGATATGGGTGAGAAGAAGAATCGGACATGACACCTCCGGTCGGTTTAAAACAAGACTTTAACCGAAGCAGTGAACCGGTATTTGATACCCGTCACTGTTCGGCACTGACAAAGCAATCGCGGCCATTACGTTTGGCCTGGTAGAGATAGCTGTCGAGATGATCAATGATCTGCCCCAGCTCCAGATTCTGATGCGGACGCGGGGTAACAGAAACAAAGCTGCCCGAAGCCGTCATCGGCACCGGTTGTTGCAGATCATTGTGTACGCTCATCGAACGAATGGCCTGCTGCACCCGCTCAACCACGGCGCGCAACTGGTCAGGCTGGCAACCTGGCAACAGTACAGCAAACTCTTCGCCGCCCAAACGGCCGATATGATCGGTCGGACGCATCACACTCTTCAGTGTCCGGCACAACGCTTTTAACGCCCGGTCGCCGGTGCCATGACCATGCACATCATTCACCCGCTTAAAGTGATCAAGATCGAGCAATATCATGGCAAACACATGGTACTGACGCTGACCCCGCGCCCATTCACGCTGATAAGCCCGCTCAAAACCACGGCGGTTTTCAGCACCGGTTAAAGGGTCGGTCAGAGCCAGCCGAGCCTGCTCTTCCGACTGCTTAACCATCATCAGGCAGGCGGCAATCACCGCCGCCAGATGCTGCATAAAATCGGTGGCCATACCGCCCTGAAAGCGTGCCGGACTGGTCGAGTACAGGCGTAACTGCCCCAGATACACATCGTTGCGCAACAAAGGTAAGGCCAGACCACTCTGCCAGGGAGGCGGTGGCGCAATCGGGGCAGCATCAATAATAGGAACACGGCTCTGAAATTCGAGCTGATTCAGCAGCACCCCCTGCTCCAGATCGAGAGACTGCAGCATTGCAGCTTTTAACTCACCGTCGGGATCACACACTTTGAGGGTTGCAGCATCCAGGTCGAACTGAGCAGGCAGTCCATCAAGCAACAGGGTAAGAAAATCAAACCAGGTCTGGCAGGACAGTAACTGCAGCTCAAACGCCTGCAGGCGGCGCAGCAGCGCTTCATTGCGCCGGGCGTTATCCAGTAATTCCTGTAAATCCACTCAGTTACAGCTCCTTTTCCGTCCAGAGCAGTATAGTTGCTTCCTGTCATTTCGCGCTCGCTGCGCCGCGCTGCAGATATAAACAGAAACATTTGCTAAACTGCCGCGCTTTCCATAACCAGTACCGCCATGAAGCCATCGGTTTTGATCTTCGACTCCGGCGTCGGAGGACTCAGCATTCTCAGTGAAGTGCGACAGCTGTTACCGCACCTGTCACTGCATTATCTGATGGATAACGAAGCGTTTCCTTACGGTCTGAAAACCGATGAAGAACTGATCCCCCGTGTGCTTCAGGTCTGTACAAGCGCGGTACGGGAGTTAAAGCCCGATCTGCTGATCATCGCCTGTAATACGGCCAGTACGCTGACTCTGCCTCAGCTGCGACAACAGCTCGATATTCCAGTCGTTGGGGTTGTACCGGCCATTAAAGTGGCCGCGGCTCTTGCAGCAGAACAGGCCGCAGAGCAGACAGACAACACCGCAGCCGGTTGTCATATCGGCCTGCTGGCCACTCCGGCAACCGTGAACCGGACGTACACCGATGATCTGATCCGTGATTTCGCCGGACACTGCAATGTGCGCCGCTTCGGCAGCAAAGAACTGGTGCAGTGGGCCGAAGACTGGATCACTCACCAGCAACCGCCACAGGATCTGTTCACTCACCTGGATAAATGGCTCAGACAACCCGAACCGCTGACCCATGTGGTTCTTGGCTGCACGCATTTTCCGTTACTGAAAGCACAGCTGCAGCAGCTGTGGCCCAACGTCTGCTGGGTTGACTCTGGTGCAGCCATCGCCCGCCGTGTGGCTGACCTGTTGCCGGCTGGCACAGCGGCGGACGGTAATGGTTTTCTGCAGTGTTTCTGGACGGATGTAGCCAAAGAACCGGGCGGCGCGATCCGTTATCTCGAAGCGCTCGGCCAGTTAAGTCGCTGCGCGGTGTTACCGGCAGATAATTTCTTATACAAAAACCAGTTTGTATAAGTTTTATAAAATTGAGTAAAATGCTCAGGTATTTAAATTAACAACGGTATAGACATGTCAAATCTCGAATCCCTGTACCAACAGGTACTGGCGGAACTGGGCGAAAACGTTGAGCGTGAAGGCCTTCTGGATACGCCAAAGCGCGCCGCCAAGGCAATGCAATTCCTCACCAGCGGTTACACCACCGACCTGCACGAAGTGGTCAACAACGCTGTTTTCACCAGCGACAACGATGAGATGGTGGTGGTTCAGGGCATCGAGTTTTATTCCCTGTGTGAACACCACATGCTGCCGTTTATCGGCCGCTGCCATATTGGCTACCTGCCTTCTGGCAAAGTCCTGGGCTTGTCAAAGTTTGCCCGTATTGTCGACATGTTCGGCCGTCGTCTGCAGATTCAGGAAAACATGACCAAGCAAATTGCAGAAGCCGTGGAAGAAGTAACCGGTTGCCGCGGCGTTGGTGTGATCGTCGAAGCGCAGCACATGTGCATGATGATGCGCGGTGTGCAGAAACAGAATTCGATGATGCGTACTTCAGTGATGAAAGGCGACTTCCGTTCAAACGCAGCAACCCGTGACGAATTTATGCGCTTGATTGGCCTATGATAATCCCGTTTACTCAGGCCATGATGAATTAAGGGGAAATCATGCCGGAGCAAGCGTGGTGGATATGGCCGCTGCTGCTGTACACCTTTGGGGTACTGGCAGCCATTGATGCCCTGTGGCAGGGAAGAACGTCTCAGGGCACCATTGCCTGGGTGCTGGGCTTATTGCTGATGCCTCTGGTTACCCTGCCCCTTTACGCGTTCTTTGGCAGCCGCCGCTTTCACGGCTATCTGCGCGCCCGCCGCCATGGTGACCACAGTCTGAGTTTTATTGCTGATCAGGTTCAGACGGGACTTGAACACTTTGCCCTGCCCCCTGGTCACCTTACACGCCCTCTTTATCCTCTTTTCCGCCTGCCACAAATTGCCGGCAATCAGTGCCGGTTATTAACGGATGGAGAAACCACCTTCAGCACCATGTTCCGGCGTATTGCTGAAGCCAGGCGTTATATTTGCGTACAGTTTTATATTCTGCGCGACGACGATACCGGTCAGGAACTGGCCCGCCTGTTATGCCAACAGGCCCGTTCCGGTGTTGCGACCTATCTTCTGTACGATGAAATTGGCAGTCGCAGCCTGGGCCGGCATTTTCTGAAACCTCTGGAAGATGCCGGGGTACGGGTATCACGCTTTAATCCGCTGCAACTGCGCAACCGGACTCAACTGAATTTCCGTAATCACCGTAAACTGGTGATCTGCGACGGCGAATATGCCTACGTTGGTGGCTATAACGTCGGTAATGAGTACCGTGGCAACAGTCAGAAAGACGGCTTCTGGCGCGACACCCATGTCGAAATCCATGGTCCGGCAGCACTCAGTTTTCAGTTATCTTTTACCGAAGACTGGCACTGGGCCACTCAATATATCCCAACCATTGAATGGAACAGCAGCCCGGCGACCGGTGATAACAATGTGATGTGCATTGCCTCTGGCCCCGCCGATGAAACCGAAAGTGCCAGCCTGTATTTCACTCACCTGATTCACAGCGCACAGGAACGCTGCTGGCTGGTCAGCCCCTATTTTGTGCCGGACCAGAATCTGGTCAGCGCCCTGCAGCTGGCCGGTCTGCGCGGTATTGATATCCGCATTCTGGTGCCGGAAAAAAGCGACAGCTGGCTGGTACAACAGGCCATGCGCGGTTATATCCAATCCCTCAGCCGCTGCAACGTGCGCTTTTTTACCTATAAAAAAGGCTTCCTGCATCAGAAAGTACTGCTGATCGACAATGAATGGAGCAGTATCGGCAGTGCCAACCTCGACAACCGTTCCCTGCGGATTAATTTTGAAATCGGCGCGCTGATCCAGAGCCGGAGTTTTGCCAGCGATGTTGAAAGCATGCTGCAAATTGATTTCGACCATTCCGAACCAACGCAAATAAGCCAACACTGGTGGCCCGTGCTGCTGGCCAAAACAAGCCGCTTACTCGCACCTTTGCTTTAACCGCCAACCACAGTTTGATGAATTAATTATGACAATCATTGCCCCGGCATGCTCAGGGGCATAGAGTGAAGACATAACAATAAGAAACCAGAGGGATCGCCATGGTTAATCTGTTATTCCGCAAAGCACTCAAACACCCGCTCGTATCGGCTCTGCAACCCGCTCTGCTGATCTCTTTGCTCGCACTGAGCGCAACCAGCCACGCACGCACAATAGAAGGTTTTGAATTTCCGGAAGTTCTGCCGCAATCCAGCGATCATCCGGAGTTGCAGCTGAACGGCGCCTCAGTACGCACGTTGTACTATCTGGTCGATACCTACGTTGGTCTGTTGTATGTCGAATCCCCATCCGCCGATGCCAGTCAGCTCATCGAACAGGAAAGCTACAAACGCATCGTTTACCACATTCTGGTTAATCGCGTCAGCGGACGCCGTATCGCCACGGCGATGTATGATGCCCTGCAACTGAACATTAGCAGCGACGAGGCCGAACAGATGGATGAGCGGCTGGATATGCTGGTAAAAATGTTTGACGGAAAACTGGAGCGCGGTGATGCAGGTTATGTCGACTATGTGCCCGGTGTTGGTTCACGGGTAGTCATCAACGACGAGGTGAAAGGTGTTTTGCCCGGTAAAGATCTGTATGACGCCTTACTGAAAATCTGGATCGGCGAATATCCGGTATCCCATCGTTTTAAAAATGAAATTCTGGGCCTGTCTGACCAGCAGCATGCCAACATTGCTGCAGATTAAATTCTTAACAAATAACTTCTCAACCAATAACAACAGATAAAACAAAAAGCCACGCAATGCGTGGCTTTTGCTATCTGTTCATAATCACACTGAGATCAGAACTTGTAACCGGCAGCAACCATAAATACCAGAGGATCGATTTCAACTTTCAGACCATCTGCTGCACCACCGCGGACTTCTGTATCAATATCCATTTTCCATACTGCAGCGTTAACCAGAAAATGATCATCAATCATGTAATCCAAGCCTGCTGAGTAGCTCAGCCCCCAGCTCTTTTTCAACCCACCGACAATGCCTAAACCTGTGCTGTCTTTTTCATTGAAGAAGAAAGTATGGTTAACACCCAGGCCAACATAAGGTTGAATTTTTGAAGCAGCATCCATTGGGTAGTATTGAACAGATACTGTCGGCGGCAGATGATTGGCTTCAGCCACTTTAGTACCATCTAAAGCACCACCCTCAACTTCTACCTGATGCTGGAATGGAGTGGCCGCCAGTACTTCAACACCCACCTGAGGAGCCACCATATAGGTCAGAGTCAGGCCTAACTGGGTATCATCACCAACAACCAGCTCGCTTTTATCGCCTGGAACCAATGTGCTTGTTACCGGACTTGAGTCTGCGCCACTGTCTGATTTCGGATTCACGTTAACAACACCAGCCTTAACAATAATATCACCGGCTTCATAAGCCAGAGCTGGCATTGCAGAAACCGCGACTGCGCTTGCTAACAAAGTTTTCAACAGTTTCATTCTGTGTTCCTCATCTATGCTTAAAAGATGAGCTCAGGTTAACGGTTAATCCGGGGTGCCATTTGATGCAAATCAAGAAATAAAAATGGTTAGGCTTATACCCCCAAAGAAGTTGTGACAAATCAACTTCGGACGACATTAACCGCCATTTTCAGCGCTTCTGGCATGAGTATTTCATTGTTTTATCGCAATAAGGCCGCCAGAATGAATAACACTGGCCTGAAATTGCCAGCACAGAGCAGCCCGGACCGTAACGATAGCCATCATTACAGTCATGCTGTAAACCAGGTTAAGCCACAGACCAGACAACTGACTGCGAAGCATTAATTTGAACAATCCAGCCAGCAACAAGAACTACGTATCCATCGGCCGCAAGCTGCTCTCCTACCTGCTTGCCTTCAGCTTCGTGACCACCCTCGCCGCTTTTCTGTACATCCTCATGTCCGATTATCAGCGCGGCATGAGCAGTTATGATAAAAACCTGCACCAGATTCAGACCAGTTACCAGCAGAGCATCAGTTACAGCCTCTGGAATTTTGATTCACGCCAGATTGAGTCTCAGCTCAACGGTATTCTTAACTTCCCCGGCGTGGTCTACGTCTACATCGAAAACCGTGGCAACGTGCTGCACAGTGCAGGCGATGTCTACGGCCAGTCTGACCAACGCTATTCTTTCGCCCTTGATTATCAGAGCGCCGGCCAGTCCTACCATCTGGGAAATCTGCACCTGAACCTGGATTACACCGGGCTGTACAACGAACTCAAACACAAAACCGTAAATATCCTGCTGACGCAGTTTATTAAAACTTTTTCCGTTTCGATCTTTGTGCTGTTTATTGTCCATCAGGTGATTACCCGGCGCCTTGGCCGGATGGCGGAATGGGCCAGCCAGTTCAGTCTGAACAAACTGGATCATCCTCTGGTGCTGAACGATCCGCCGCATAAGCGGGACGAGCTGAATATGGTGGCCGATGCCATTAACCGTATGCGTGACACTCTGCAGCAGGATGTTGATGAGCGCGAACGCGCGCGGATGCAGCTGGAAAACACCAAAGAACAGCTCAGCATGGCCATTAATAATGCCGCAATTGGTTTTTGCCGCTATCTGCCGGACAACGACAGCTTCGAATGCAACAACCACTTTGCCAACCAGCTGGCCAGTACCGAACTGGAGCTGGAAAGCATGAAGCATCCAATGGACCGGCTGATGGATATGATCAGCGGCCCGCATGGGGTGGAGCAAAGAGAACGGATTAACAAACTGCTGCAGGGGCGCATCGCACGTATTCATGATGAGTTCTGCCTGTACAACTTCCGCCAGGAAGAATGCTACTTCGATATCACTCTGCAGATCACCCGTTATGATGAAAACCGCCCGCAACAGATATTAATCTGCGTAGTTGACCGGACCAAAGAACAGATTGCCCGGCGCCACGCCCAGGAACTGACCATCTCACTGGAGAATAAAGTCACGCAACGCACAGAAGAACTATATAACGAGCAGTTGCGCACTAAAGCCACGGTACAAAAGCTGGAATCCGAGCTGGAGCAGATGAATGCCAGTGAGCGTCAGCAGCAACAGAAAAAAATCAACCACCTGCTGCTTAATCAACTTGAGCATCTGGCTAAACATATCCATCAGCCGGAAATGTTGCCCGGCATTCAGGTGTTTCTGCAGTATCTGCGCATTACCACCCAGGATACACGCACCAGCATCAACCTGACTCACTGCATTGAAGGCTGGCTGAATCAGGCACAGGAACTGCAATCAATAGAAGTTAACCGGCTGTTGCCCTTCTCGCTGATTATTGAAGAAAACCCGGATCTTATTCACTTTCTGTTTGATTACCTGTTGCTGAAAGATCCTGCATTGCAGCATTGCCGCAAGCTGGATCTGCAACTCCGCCTGGTCGACGATATGGTTCTGACCAGTATCGATTTTCACCTGAACGCTCCATTTGAAGCCGGACAGATTACTCCTGACAGCGAATTTTACGCGCTGTGTGATCATATAATTTCACTGCGTTTTGATGGCGCACTGCAGCGCCAGCTTAAAACGCCCACGCAACTGCATCTGGAATTCAGTCTGGATATGGCACGGCTGTAAATTCACCGTAATTTCAGTAATAACAGAAACAAAAAAGCCCGGCCATGCCGGGCTTTTTTGTTTTCTTCAGAATCAGAAAGCGAAATGCTCTTCTTTCATCTGCATCAGGGTTTTCGGATCCTTCAGCATCATTTTGGCATGGCCTTTTGCCCGTGGCAGCAGACGGTCAAAATAAAACTCAGCGGTATGAATTTTAGCCTGATAAAAATCACGGTCACCTTTAGCGGATTTAATACCACTGTAAGCTTTATCAGCCATCTGTGCCCAGAAATATGCCATCACCACATAACCGGAGAACATCAGATAATCCACCGATGCCGCACCCACCATATCGCGGTTTTTTGATGCTTTATAAGCAACACGGAAGGTATTGATACGCCATTGCAGCATATAGCGCTTCAGTTGTTTGATCAGCGGCTTCATTTCTGCACGGTTCTCATGAGTTTTAATAAAAGCCGTGACTTCTGCACGGAATTCATTAAAGGACTTCAGTTTACCCAGCAGAATTTTACGGCCCAAAAGATCCAGCGCCTGCACACCGGTGGTGCCTTCATACAGCTTGGCAATCTGGGTATCACGAACAATCTGCTCCATGCCCCACTCTTTAATAAAGCCATGACCACCGTAAACCTGCACACCGTGGTTAGCGGCTTCATAGCCCAGCTCAGTCAGGAAAGCTTTCAGAATCGGAGTCAGAAAACCCAGTTTATCGTCAAACTGTTCGTAGCCTTTATTGTCACCACGATCGTGTGCAGCCATCATAAAATCGGCCAGACGGGCGGCGTGATACAGCATCGCACGACCACCTTCAGCTATGGCCTTCTGGGTCAGCAACATACGGCGCACATCCGGGTGCACGATCAGCGAATCAGCCACTTTATCCGGATGCTTGGTACCACTGAGAGAACGCATGGAACGACGGTCTTTGGCGTAAGGCAGAGCGCCCTGGAAAGACAGTTCAGCCGCACCAACGCCCTGAATCGAAGTACCGATACGGGCGGTATTCATAAAGGTAAACATACACATCAGACCTTTGTTTTCCGGTCCGATCAGAAAACCTTTGGCACCGTCAAAGTTCATCACACAGGTGGATGAACCATGAATGCCCATTTTCTCTTCAATGGAACCACAAGCCACCGGGTTACGATCACCCAGTGAGCCATCAGCGTTCACATGGAATTTCGGCACAATAAACAGCGAAATACCTTTCGTGCCTTCCGGCGCCCCCGGCAGGCGGGCCAGTACGATATGCACAATCTGCTCAGTCAGATCATGTTCACCGGATGAGATAAAAATTTTGGTGCCGGTCAGGCTGTAGCTGCCATCACCATTAGGCTCGGCTTTGGTTTTTACCTGACCCAGGTCGGTACCGCACTGCGGCTCAGTCAGACACATAGTGCCGGTCCAGCGACCTTCGGTCATAGGCACCAGATAAGTCTGCTTCTGCTCTTCGGTACCGTGCATGTAAATGGTGTTCATCGCACCCAGCGACAACCCAGGATACATACCCCATACCCAGTTGGCGGTACCGATCATTTCAGATTTGATAACACCAAGAGACAGAGGTAAGCCCTGACCGCCGTAGGCAACCGGCGCCGACATCCCCTGCCAGCCACCCTCAACATACTGGCCGTAGGCTTCTTTAAAGCCTTTTGGCGTGGTGACTTCACCGTCATTCCACACACAGCCTTCATCGCCGACCTGATACAGCGGAGAAACCACTTCCTCACTGAAGCGCGCGGCTTCGGTCAGAATGGCATCAACCATTTCCGGCGTTGCTTCATCGCCACCCGGAATGTTTTTGTAATGGGACTGAAAATCGAATACATCGTTAATCAGAAACTGAATATCTTTAAGTGGAGCCTTGTACTGAATCATTTGCACATCCTCAGAATAACGCGGAACTCAGGGCAACAATGGACTGCCCGCTATCGGGTAAAAATGTGCGGCGATTTTGGCAACAGCCGGCCCCAGCGCCATTGGCTACGCGGCCGATGCTGCGCGTCACTTGGGTAACCTGTCGGAGGTTGGCGGTCAGACGCCGGAGGCTGAAATAAAAAAACCCGCGTCAGGCGCGGGCTTTTTTACTCAGGGCTGGAGCCAATCAGGCTGGCTCAGCCTGCTTTTTTGCTTCTTCATCCTTCAGTTCACGACGCAAAATCTTACCAACCGGAGTCATTGGCAGTTCGCTGCGGAACTCTACATGACGCGGCACTTTATAAGCGGTCATGTTTTCACGGCAGTGTTTCTTGATTTCTTCCACGGTCAGGTTCGGGTCGGTTGCAACCACGAACAATTTCACCGCTTCACCGGTTTTGTCATCCGGTACACCGATAGCGGCACAGTTTTCAACCGCCGGGTGCATCGCTACCACGTCTTCAATTTCGTTCGGATAAACGTTAAAACCGGATACCAGAATCATATCTTTGATACGGTCAACGATCTTCACAAAGCCGTCTTCATCGATCACCGCAACGTCACCGGTACGCAGCCATTCACCATCCGCAGTAAAGCTGTCGGCGGTCGCTTCCGGACGGTTCCAGTAGCCTTTCATTACCTGCGGGCCTTTAACACACAGCTCGCCACGCTCACCGACGGCCACTTCGTTACCTTCCGGATCGATACACTTCAGCGCAGTACCGGGAACGGCCTGACCAACAGTGCCCATCTGCTCCAGACCACCGGCCGGGTTCATACACACCGCAGGCGAACATTCAGTTAAACCATAGGCTTCAGAGATGCCACAGCCGGTTGCTTCTTTCCAGCGACGGGCCGTGTCTTCCACCAGCGCAGTACCGCCTGACAGCGTCAGCTTCAGCTGGCTGAAATCGCAGTTCTTGAATTCAGGGTGGTTCAGCAGTGATACAAACAACGTGTTCAGACCAATAAATCCGGTCAGCTGATGTGGTTTGATCATACGCACGAACATATTGGTGTCGCGCGGATTGGCAATCAGGATGCTGTGATCACCCAGTTCAAACAGCGCCATCAGATGCACGGTGAAAGAATAAATGTGGTACAGCGGCAGCGGCGCAACCACTTTTACACCGGTATCCGGCTTGATTTGCTGGCCATTGCTGTCGGTCTGGCTGAGCATGGCGCGGGCCTGCATCATGTTGGCGACCAGGTTGCGGTTGGTCAGCTCTGCGCCTTTGGCCACACCGGTTGTACCACCGGTGTACTGCAGAATAATGGTGTCATTCGGGTTCTTGATGTAGTTGGCGACAAAACCGCCAAACTTAGCGCCCTGTGCCAGTGCCTTACGGAACGGAATGGCATCCGGCAGGTTGTAAGCCGGAACCATTTTCTTCACGTATTTGGCTGCGGCGTTGATCAGTGTACGTTTCGGGAATGGCAGCATATCGGCCAGACTGGTCACGATAATATGCTTCAGACCGGTTTCCGCGCGGATGTTCTGTACCGATTTGGCAAAGACATCCATACACACCAGCGCCTTGGCACCGGAGTCATTAAACTGGTGCAGCATTTCCCGTTCGGTATACAGCGGGTTGGTGTTAACCACCACCATACCAGCACGCAGGGCACCGTACATAGCAATCGGGAATTGCAGGATATTCGGCATCTGAATGGCGATACGGTCGCCGGGCTTCAGCGTGGTGTGATTTTGCAGATAAGCGGCAAAGGCTGCGCTGTACTCGTCAATCTGACGATAAGTGAGGGTGTAACCAATACTGGTAAACGCGGCACGGTCGGCATAACGCTGAAATGCGCTTTCCACCACTTCCACTACTGCATTGTATTTATTCAGATCGATTTGATCACTGACACCAGGTGCGCGCTTGCCGTCCCAGAAAGATGCTTCCACAGGGTTCCCCTTCAGAATTCAGGTTTTTGTTTTTTTAATGGCCAAAACTATGACCGAAAGCCGCGTTGAGTTAAAGAGGAAAACGTGACATGCTTCCGGTCATAACACGCCAACTGAAACATTCCGACCACTATGTCACAGTCCTCCGCTGCCAGCCGGGCATTTATCGGCACTGAATATCTGTCACAACTGATTGACCTGCTCGCCCAGCAGGGGATCAGCACCGCACAGTTAGCTCAGGGCACTGGTCTGAGTGGTAAGACGCTGGCTTCTGCACAGGAATTTATCTCCCCCCTGCAGTATCACAAGGTGGTGGAGAATGCTTTGGCGCTGAGCGGCGATCCGCTGCTCGGGCTGGAGCATGGGAAACGGATGAATATTTCCAGCCATGGCTTTCTCGGCTTTGCCATTATGGCCAGCGATACGCTGGGGCAGGCACTGTCTCTGGCCATCCGTTATGCCCGCACCCGCACCCTGCTGGCCGATATCCGTTTTCTGCATGATCACGACACCGCCATCATTCAGATCAACCGTCTGGCCGCCATGCCAAGCACCTTCAGTTTTGTCGTGCAGAATATTATTTCAACGCTGGTCACCATTGCCCGCTTTCTGACCCAGAACAGTGAAGAACTGACAGCCGTAGCCAAATTTACCGATGCCCCGGTGCGCCCGGGTTCCTGTTACGAAGGTGTTCTCGGCATTCCGGTGATGTTCAACCAGCCACACAATCAGCTCTGTATACCGGCCTGGCTGCTGGATACTCCGGTATCTACCGCCAACACCACCGCGCGGCGTATGGCGGAAGCCGAATGTGAAAAGCAGCTGGCCGAGCTGGACCGGGGCCAGGATCTGGTAACCCAGATCCGCCGCCGCCTCGACCGTATGGATGCGTTTCCGACGCTTACCGTTATGGCTAAAACGCTGAACTCCAGCCCGCGCACCATTAACCGCCAGCTGGCCCAGCTGAACACTACCTATCAGAATATTATTGATGAGGCACGGCGCGAACAGGCCCTGCATCTGCTGCTGGAAACCAATACCTCGGTGGAAGATATTGCCCACCAGCTGGGTTACAACGACCCTTCAAACTTCGGCCGTGCCTTCCGTCGCTGGCTGGGGGAATCACCACGGGCTTTCCGTAAAAGAGCACGGGAGCAATATCCTGCTCAGCCCGACGAATAAAGTGCTGGTGCGCAGCAGCAATCCTGAGACGGGCGTTTTACAAAATCTCAAACTCAGGTAGCATGGCGGCAACGATAACAATCATAATAAATCATGAATCAGGTTCATTTTCCTGCCGGCCAGCGCCCGGTATATCAGCAGCTTTCCGCTCAGGTTAATCAGTATTTTCAGCAGCAGGGCATTGCCAAAAGCGGTGACCAGCGTCTGTACCGTAAAGCCATTCTTATTTTGCTGCTGTTTAGCGCCAGCTATGCCGCCCTGCTGTTACTGCCAGCCCCATGGAGTCTGGCCGCCTGGTTTATACATGGTATAGCCACCGCCCTTGTGGGTTTTAACGTGATGCACGATGGCGCTCACGAATCTTTCAGCCGCTCACGGCGTCTCAACCGGCTGGCCGCGCTTACCTTTAATCTGATCGGCAGTAACCGTTTTTACTGGGCACAGAAACACAACCGCAATCATCACAGCTTTACCAATGTGGACGAGGTTGATGAAGACATTGATGCGCTGGGGCTGTTCCGAATGAGCCCGCACCAGCGTCGTTTCTGGTTTCACCGTTATCAGCATATTTATGTCTGGCTGCTGTATCCGCTGACCAGTCTGTTCTGGTTTTTTGCTCTCGACTACAAAGCATATTTTCGCCAGAAAATCGCACAGCGGCCGTTCAGCCATCGCTTATCCGCCGCAGATCATCTGGAATTCTGGGCCAGCAAGCTGCTGTATCTGCTGATTTATATCGCGCTGCCGCTGAGCCTTGCCGACGGCACCACCGTTATTACCGGCTTTTTACTCATGCATGCCATCTTAGGCTTTTTATTTGCTGTGGTATTTCAGCTCGCTCACATAGTCGAACAGGCGGAATTTCCGCAGCCCACGACCGATGGCAGCATGGAAGACGAATGGGCGGCACACCAGTTACGCACCACCGTCGACTTTGCCACCGACAGCCGTTTCCTGACCTGGGCTCTGGGAGGGCTGAACTTTCAGGTCGAACACCACCTGTTTCCCCGGGTCAGTCATATTCACTACCCAGCACTGCACCGTTTACTGCAGGAGTCCTGCAACCGTCAGGGTCATTCTATCCGCAGTTATCCCAGCCTCGGCGCGGCACTGAAAGGTCATTACCATCATCTGCGCCAGCTTGGCCGCAGCGACGGATAGGCAACACTCTTCCAGCAAGCTGCTAAACTGAACATTGAGAGTTTTAACCGCTGATTTCTGAACTAAATCAGAGGATTACCAAAAATACACTCATGTTTCAGGAGTATGCTCATGGAATCGCCAGTACACAGCCTTAACGGCCTGTTTGCACAACTCGGCCTGCCAAACTCCGACCAGAATATCGCCGACTTTATCGAGCAGCATAAACCCGTTGCAGACAATAAAAAGCTGGCCGAACTCGACTTTTTCAATAATTCACAGCAGGCGTTTCTGCGTGAATCGCTGGCTCAGGATGCTGACTGGGCCGAGGTTATCGATACCCTCGACAGCCTTCTGCGTCATGCCGCTGACATCCGTCCCTGCTGATTACTGAATGCAGGTCAGCCAGCATATCTGGGATGCCACCAGCGTCCCGCCACAGTGGTCCCCGGCCCTGACTGAAGGTCAGGCTGATCTGTTGCTGCTGTTTGCCTCTGTTGATCCGGCCGCAGCGATCAGCACGTTGCAGCAACACTTTCCGGAAACACCTTTATGCGGCTGCTCAGCCAGCGGCGAAATTCATCAGCAACGGGTGATCGACAACAGCATCACTCTTACGGTTATCCGCTTTGCCCATACCCGGATCAGACTCGTGACCGAATGCGTTGACGGTATTGAAGGCAGCCGCCAGGCCGGCATTCGTGTGGCGCAGCAACTGCAGCAGGACGATTTAATTCACATACTGGTGTTTGCCAATGGCCTCAGTGTGAATGGCAGCCAGCTGGTAGCCGGACTTAACCAACAGCTAGCCCCCTTCAACCATATATCCGGTGGTATTGCCGCCGATGGTGAACGCTTTAAACAAACCTGGCTGTACACCAGCGATGGCCGGTTCAGCCACCACGTCTGCGGTATCGGATTTTACGGCCAACATCTCAGTGTGAGCTGTGGCAGCTATGGCGGCTGGGACCCGTTCGGCCCAAAACGCCGCATTACCCGCGCCCGGGGTAATCGCTTGTATGAACTTGATGATATCTGCGCCCTTGATCTGTATGAAAAATACCTGGGTCATTATGCCGACCAGCTGCCGGCATCCGGCCTGCGCTTTCCATTGCTGATCTCCGCTGCAGACAACGACCCCGTCGTCTGCTCGGTGCTCGGCATTGACTGGCAGGAACGCTGCCTGCTGTTTGGCGCCGACATCCCTGAGCAACATTTCGCGCAACTGATGCGTGCGAATGTTGACCGTCTGATCGACGGTGCTCATACCGCCTGCCAGCAGGTCAGCCAACAAAACCAGGCAACACCGGATTTTGCCCTGCTGGTAAGCTGCGTCGGCAGACGGGTGGTGATGCAACAATTAATTGATGAAGAACTGGAAGCCTTCAGCGAGACACTGGGGGCCGATATCCCGGTCTGCGGTTTCTACTCTTACGGAGAAATTGCACCCAACCGCGGAGTCGGTAAGTGCAATCTGCACAACCAAACGCTGACCATTACTACATTTACTGAGCGAACAGCATGCACCGACTGCTGAAACGACAGCTAAAACGACATTTTCAGGAAACTGTCCCGGAAACATTCCAGCCTCTGTTGCAGGCTATCAGCAGCGCTTACGAGCAGGCAGATCTTGACCGCGAAATGCTCGAACGTTCACTGGCATTGACAGCAGAAGAGCTGTTGGAGCGCAATCAGCGTCTGAGCCAGAACCTGCAGACGCAGCAACAGGCACAAGCCGATCTTAAAGCCTCCTATGAAATTCTTGATGCTACCCTGAATGCCTCAAAAGAAGGGATTCTGGTCGTCAGTGCCGATACCGACCGGCCGATTGCCGTCAATAAACACTATTTACTGCTGATGGGGTTGAGCGAAGAACGTATTAATCATATGACCGGCGCAGATCTGTTCCGTAATTCTTTTCTGCAATTATTTGAAGGTCAGCAACTGTATGATCAGCTGAAAGAAATGCGCAATCATGAGCATGGCAGTCACCGTATTTACCCGATGCGTAAAGGCGGCTGGCTTGAAGTCTATGCAGTCAAACACCCGGTCGCCGGTTATATCTGGATGCTGCGTGATATCAGCGAAATCCGTGAAAAAGAAGAAACCATCACCTATCAGGCACAACACGACAGCCTGACCGGTCTGCCTAACCGGGTACTGCTGCAGGACCGGCTGGAACTGAGTATTAACCGCGCACAGGTGCAGCATTCGCGCATTGCTCTGTGTTATATCGATCTTGATGGCTTTAAAACCATCAACGACAGCCTTGGCCATGCCAGCGGTGACAAACTGCTGATCGAAGTGGCCCTGCGCCTGAAACAGGGAATCAAACCGCAGGATACGTTAGCCCGTGTCGGCGGTGATGAATTTGTGGTCATCATGGATGACATCAGCAGTCAGGACGAAGTACTACAGCGAGCCGATAATATGCTGGCCACCCTGATGCCACCGGTCGAACTGGATCAGCGCAGCTTTTTTATCGGCGCCTCTATCGGTATTGCCATGTACCCTAATGATGGAGAAAGCACCGGCCTGCTGATGCGTAATGCCGACATTGCCATGTACCGCGCCAAAGCCAACGGTAAAAACTGCTTCCACTTTTTTACCCCGTCACTGGAACGTATCGCCCAGCATCGCCTGCAGATGGAAACCGAACTGCGCAAAGCCATTGAACAGGATCAGCTCGAGCTTTATTACCAGCCCAAAGTCTTTTTGCAGAGTGATCCGCGCGGCGCCCGTACCGGCCAGCTGCACAGTTTTGAAGCCCTGCTGCGCTGGCAGCGGCCGGACGGCAGTTTCGTATCACCGGAAAGTTTTATTCATATCGCCGAAGAAGCCGGCATGATTTCCCAGATCGGCCAGATGGTGGTTGAAAAAGCCTGTCATCAGGCCCGCCAGTGGCTGAATGAAGGCTATGAAAGCAATATCAGCATCAATTTATCACCGCGCCAGTTTCTGATTCCCGGCTTTCATGAAGATATTGTCGATACCATCCGCTCTTACGGTATTCCATCGGCGATGATTTCGGTTGAAATTACGGAAAGCCTGCTGATGCAGGATCTGGTCAGTGCCAGAGGCGTGCTGGAATATTTCCGCGCACACGATGTCTTTGTTTATCTGGATGATTTTGGCAGTGGATTTTCTTCACTGAATTATCTGAAGACACTACCGGTCGATGCGATCAAAATTGACCGCACTTTTGTCCGCGATTTAAGCACCAGCCGCGCCGACCGTGCCATCGCCAACACCATCATCACCCTCGGTAAACAGTTAAATAAACTGATCGTGGCCGAAGGTATCGAAACCGTTGAGCAGGCCAATTTTCTGATCGACAGCGGCTGCGATCTGGCACAGGGTTATTTTTATGGCCGCCCGGTTAACGGCGAAGCTGCCCGGCATTATTTTCAGTTAAGTCCGACGCTGCCTGCCGCCACCTCCCCCCTTGTCAAACCCGGTGCATCTGAGTAGATTCGCCGCATTCCTGAATCCTGAGAGGCCACTGTGAAATATCCGCAATTTATTGCCATCGACGGCAGTTCGTTTGAAGAACACGCCCATCCGGTTGCCATTGCCTGGTCGCAGTCTGACGGCCAGATCAAAACCACTCTTATTCAGCCGGAAGATGACTGGGACGACTGGGATATCGGCCTGCAGGATCTGCACGGCATCAACCCCGACACCCTGTATCAGCGTGGTGAAACCGCCTGGTCGGTGATGCGTGAACTGGAACACGATCTGGAACAGCCTTATCTGTTTGCCGACGATCCTGTGCGGGTAACTGAGCTGCTGGAAAAACTCTATGACGCCTGCAGCCGCGATCTGAGCATTGAAATCAGTGACTGCCGCGACGAATGGCAGGATGCTAACGCACTGGATGAAAGTGAACTGCACCACCTGCCCTGCGACGAGCGGGTTCACCGTATGCTGCTGGCCTGGGCACAGGAACACGCCGCTGCTCGCGAATAACACAAGCCGGAAATAACAAACAGAGTACATTGCCAGCGCCGTGCTCTCCTGATAAAACCTGATAACAATCAACATTATCAGGAGAGTGTCATGGCGAGCGGAATGCTGGTTTTTTTCTGCGGCAAAATGGGAGCGGGAAAATCCACTCTCGCCCGGCAATTGTCACAAGAAAATAACACCATTCTTATTTCAGAAGATCAGTGGCTGGCGGCCCTTTACCCACAACAGATCCATACCATAAAGGATTATCTGCGCTGCTCGGCTCAGTTAAAAAATATCCTGAGCGACCATATCAGCCTGCTGCTAAACAATGGCCTGACACTGATTCTCGATTTTCCCGGCAACACCATTGAGCAACGCCGCTGGTTTAAACATCTTATTGATAACAGTCAGTGCCGGCACCGGTTAATTTGCCTGGATCACAGCGATGAGCGCTGCCTGAAGCAGCTTGCTCAACGCCGCAAAGAACAACCGCAACGCGCGGCATTTGATAACGAGGAAACCTTCTATCATCTGAGTCAGTATTTTCAGTTACCGACAGAAGATGAAGGTTTTACGGTTGAATGGCCGGAGGATTAAAACCGGATCAGCGGTCAATCAAATCCGGCTCTTTCTGCAAATCGGTAATAACAGCCGCTAAGAAACGACTGGCTTCCCCGCCAGTGACCGCCCGGTGATCAAAGGTCAGTGATAAGGGCAGCACCTTACCGGCAAAGAGTTCCCCCATGGCACACAGAGGTTTCTCCAGCACCCGGCCAGCACCCAGAATCGCCATAGTGGGAGGTACCACCACCGGAGTGCCATAACGCCCGGCGATGGCGCCATAGTTCGACAGGGTAATGGTTGCGCCCTGCATTTCCCGCGGCGGAATGGTACGGGCCCGAACATCGGCTTTCAGCCGGTCAAGGCCGGCACGCAGGTCATCTGCGCTGCGGTTGGCAACGTCACGCAGTACAGGTACAAACAAGCCCTGCTCGGTATCAACCGCAATACCCAGGTCAATCTGACTGATCAGTCGCCGGGTCATCTGCTGATGCTGTTCATCACCGTGAAACCAGCCATTTAAATCCGGTACCGCCGCACAGCCTGCAGCAATGGCCTGCACCAGCCGGACACTGACATCCTCAGTGGTTTCCCAGTGCGACACATCGGCTTCATCAAACAGCGTAACGGGCACTACCTGAGCATGAGCCAGCGCCATGGTACGGGCCATGCTTTTGCGCACACCGGTCAGGCGTTCCCCCTGCCCCAGTTGCTGATCCAGACGCCCGGCTTTTTCCACATCATCGGCCGTAATGCGGCCATCCGGCCCACTGCCACTGATCTGCTGAATATCCACATTCAGACGCCGTGCCAGTGCCCGAACACTGGGCGTGACCCGCACCCGTGCGCCGGCATTCAGGCTGTTGCCCTGGCCAATCACAAAATGATCTTCGCTGCGTTCGCGCGCAACCGGCATTTCGCCGACCACCGAGCCGTTATCTTCACGCCCTGTAGTGTCAGAGCCTTCATCCTGCACAAACTCAACCAGTGGCTCACCGGTATTGACGGTATCACCGGGTTCACCAAAGCAGTGGCTGACCACCCCGGCACAGGGAGATGGCAGTTCAACAATGGCTTTTGCGGTTTCAACCGATAACAACAGCTGGTCAACCGCCACCGTATCACCGGCTTTTACATGCCACTCCACGATGTCGGCATCGGCCAGCCCTTCACCCAGATCGGGCAAGCGGAAATAACGCATAAACACTCCTGAGGTATCAGGCTTTTGATTTTTTATGTCTGTTTTAACGGTAGCTCATGCATTGGTTAACGGCGGCCACAATGTCGGCCACCTGTGGCAGATACAGCTGCTCCTGGCGGAAATACGGCATTGGTGTATCAAAGCCTGTCACCCGGATCACCGGAGCCTGCAGTAAATCGAGGCTCTGCTCGCTCAGGCGGGCGGAAATATCTGCGCCGATACCGCCACTGCGCGCGGCCTCATGCACAATCACACAACGGCCGGTCTTTTCGACCGAGGCGCGGATGCTGTCCATATCCAGCGGACTGACCGTCGCCACATCCACAACTTCGGCGCTGATGCCCTGCTGTTCCAGCGCCTGCGCCGCTTCCAGGGTTTCCTGAATGCAGGCCCCCCAGCTGACCAGTGTGATATCACTGCCCTCACGCAGAATAAAAACCTTGTCCAGTGGCAGACGCGCGCCGTCATCCACCAGCGGTTGTTTCAGCGCGCGGTACAGGCGCTTGGGCTCAAGAAAGAGCACCGGGTCCGGGTCATCAATCGCACTCAGCAACAAACCATAGGCACGCCGTGGCGAAGATGGAATCACCACCCGGATACCGGGGATATGGGCAAATAATGCCTCTGTACTTTCGGAATGATGCTCGGGCGCATGAATGCCGCCGCCAAAAGGAGCACGCACCACCAGCGGGCAATGCAACCGTCCGCGGGTGCGGTTACGCAGCCGCGCGGCATGGGTCACCAGCTGCTCCATGGCCGGGAAAATAAAGCCCATAAACTGAATTTCAGCGACCGGTTTCAGTCCCTGACTGGCCATACCGATCGCCGTACCGGCAATCAGCGTCTCTGCCAATGGCGTATCCATTACCCGCTCACGGCCAAAGCGATCCTGCAGCCCTTGTGTGGCGCGGAACACACCGCCATTGCGGCCGATATCTTCGCCCAGAAGGACGACGTTCGGATCTTCGGTCATCGCCCGTGCCAGCGCCAGGTTCACCGCTTCGACCAGAGTCAGATCGCCCTGAGTCAGATCACGGGATGCAGATGCACTGCTGAATGAGTCTGTTGTTTGATTGACCATGTCACACCTCCCGTGCCGTCATACGTGCTGCAAACAGATCAAGCTGCTCATCCAGTGCAGGTGGCCATTCGGCGTACAGATGGTCGAACATGGCCTCTGCTGCCTGCGCTGGTGTTGCCAGATACTGCTCAACGGCCTTGCTGACAACCGTATGGCAGTGATCCTGCCAGCGCGCATCCATGGCTTCGTTCCAGGCGCCCTGAGTTGTCAGGAACTGACATAAACGCCGAACCGGCTCCCGCTCCCAGGCGGCTTTAACTTCATCATCGGTCCGGTAACGGCTGGCATCATCGGCGGTGGTGTGATCCCCCAGGCGGTAGCTTACCGCTTCAATCAGCGTCGGCCCCTTACGGTGCCGTGCCCGCTCCAGTGCATCGCCGACCACATCCAGCATGGCGATAATATCGTTACCATCCACCTGCACGCTGTGTATACCCGCACCCCAGCCTTTTTGGGCCAGCGTGGGGGCTCCGCACTGTGCAGCACGCGGCACCGAAATCGCCCACTGATTATTGTTGATCACAAACACCACCGGCAGATGCCAGGTACCGGCCAGGTTCAGTGCTTCGAGGAAGTCACCTTTAGAAGTTGCACCATCGCCCAGGGTGCAGAGTACGGCCTGTGGTTGTTTACGGAACTTCAGTGCAGCCGCAGCCCCGACTGCATGGCCACACTGACTGGCAATCGGCACACAAACCGGTAAATCCTGTGCCGGGCCAGCATGACTGCCACGCTCATCTCCTCCCCAATACAGCAACAGATCGTGCATGGCCGCACCACGGATAAGCTGAGTGGCATGATCACGGTAATAAGGAACAAAAATATCCTGTTCTTCCAGCGCCAGGCCACAGGCAACGCCAATGGCTTCCTGCCCGACAGAAGATGGAAAAGTGCCAAGCTGACCCGTGCGCTGCAGAGCAACCGCCTTCTGATCGAACATCCGCGTCAGCATCATCCATTCATAGGCACGCAGCAAAGGCTCAGGCTCATGGGCCCAGAGCGGAACTTCCCGCACCGGTACGCCATCTTCACCAAGATACTGCACCATGGCTGCAGCATGAACACCAGGAACATTACCCATAACACAACCCTCCCTCAGCGCCGGTAGCGCAGGCACACTTGTCAGTGGTACAGATAAATGTGCGAGCCCGGTTGCCCGGCCAGCCACTCAGATACAGACAGGAAAGAAAACAGAACAGAAGCCGCACGCCATCCGCAGCGACGCGATACGTCATACAACTGACAAAGATCTGTCTGGCGACAGACTGACAAAGCAAATGAAAACGCATCCTGCACCTCCGGCTTTTGGCCTGAGTCCGCCTGACGGGCGGCTAATTGAACAGGTGCATCCGCCCTGCTTTTGGCAGAACAGACACAGTTAATGTGTAGCCGAAAAAAGACCAGCCAGAAAGGTGAAAGACCACTTTGAGCTAAACAATACGATGGCAAATAGTGTGATCGAATATAAGACGATCTGCTCTGCGGCGTATTCCGTGCTTACGCCCATAGCCGTCAGCCCATGAAACCATTAGAGTACGCGCTTATTTTTTCTGGCAATTACACCCATGGCGCTGAAAGCAACCATTTATAAAGCCGAACTGAATGTGTCCGACATGGACCGCAATCATTACCAGACTTACAACCTGACCATTGCCCAGCATCCGTCAGAAACCACCGAGCGGATGATGGTACGTCTTGCCGCTTTTGCCCTGAACGCCGGTGAGCAGCTGGAATTTACCAAAGGCCTCAGCACCGATGATGAACCGGATTTATGGGCACACTCTCTGAGTGATGAAATAGATCTGTGGATTGAGCTCGGCCAGCCCGATGAAAAACGCATCCGCAAAGCCTGTAACCGTGCAAAACAGGTCATTATTTACGGCTACCACGGACGTGCCGCGCAATTATGGTGGCAACAGATCGAAAACAGCTGCCGGCGTTTCAATAATCTTCAGGTGGTGGATTTTGATGCGGCCGCCATCGAACAACTGCAGCAATTAACAAGCCGCACCATGCGTCTGCAGGCCAGTATTCAGGATGGCATGTTGTGGCTGGGTGACAGCAGCCAGACCATAGAAATCGGTATGACGGTGTTACAGGAAAGCAGCCGCTGATCAGCGCGTCTGACTCAGAATGGTCTCCAGCCGACCATCCGCAGCCATTCTGCCGAGCGCCTCATTAAAACGACGACGTAACTCGGTACCTCGTGTTGTCGGCTGGAAGGCAAAAAACACCGAATGAGTGCTGAGTGGGCTGGCCGCATCGTAATGCACCAGGTGGCCGGCATTCTCCTCACTGACCGCACGCAAAGCTGACTTTTCATCGCCAACAAATACATCAATGCGGCCAGCCAGTAGTTTTTTGATGCTCTGCGGGTCGGTAATAGTGCTTTGATAATTGGCGCCTGGCACCGATAAAACATCGCTGGAATAACTGAAACCAGAGGTATAGCCGATACGTTTACCAGTCATATCTTCAACTCTGGTTACCAATGGTTCGGTAACGCGGGTGAAGGCAAAAACACGCTTGCTGTACACCGCCGTTGTTGCCAGATATGGCGAGTTCATCGACAGATCAATCGCCGGAAAAATAACATCCAGATTCTGCTCAGCAAAAACCTCGCGCACCCTTCGGGTCGGGAAAAGGCTGATCACCAGCTCCTCGCCGGCTTCAGCCGCAACCGCTTCTGCGAGGCGGATAAAAACACCCCGGGTTGCCGACTCAACCATCAGCGGGATTGTAAAAGTCCCCATGCGCACAGACTCTGCCTGTAGCGGCATGCATACCGCCAGTGCCAATAGCGCTGTCAGGGTCAGACGATAATATTTGATCACGCAGCCCTCAATCATGATCCTGCGCTCCCGCATGAGGTCTTCTGGCCATGATATTGGCCAGAGTGCCACTGTCTTGAAGACGTTGCAGAGCCGCATTAATCTGCCCGGCGAGAATATGGCCTTCCTGATCCGCCCGGAAGGCATAAAACGTATCCTGCCTGCTCAGTGGCCGTGCCGGATCATACTGCACCCGGCTGACAGCCCCCGCCTGCTCCAGCGCGCGCAGACCGGAATGTTCCTCCACCACAAACACATCAATACGCCCGGCCAGCAGCATCTGTACATTCTGAATATCGGTATTGGCACTCATAAACTGAATACCCGGCTGCCCGGTCAATAAAGGCGAATAAGGATAACCTGCGGTAATACCTACCCGCTTGTGCTGCAGCTGCTCCGGAGTGCTCAACACCGGTTGCCCCTTCAGAGTGAAGGCAAAGTCATCTTTGCTGTAAATACTGAGACTGCGCTCATAAGCCACTGGCATAGTGACGCTGAGCGCCGGAAACAGGCCATCCAGATTGCCCTGCTCAAATTCAGACAAGGCACGCTTGGCGGGAAAGACAGTAATGTGGATATCCAGCCCGGCTTCGGCAGCCAGAGCACGGGTCAGATCGATGAAAATTCCCTGCTGTTCAGACTCCACCATCAGCGGAATCGGAAATGTGCCAAACACCAGGGGGCGCGCGGCCGACACGGCAGAAAGCGCCTGCAATACACAGAAAACAATCAGTAATTGGCCTGTGCGCATAACCTGTCCACAACCGAAATGAAGAGGTCATGCTACATCAGAATCCGCGGGGTTACTAACGCCCTGCCGGCATACAGCAGCGCTTATATTTTTTACCACTGCCACAGGGACACGGGCTGTTTTTATGTGGCGCGGCATCACGCCTCAGATCCGCCAGATTCTGCTGATAAAAATCACTCAGATACCCATAAAGCTGCGGATGCTTTTTTTTCAGCAGCTGGGGGCGTTCAAAGAAGTATTCCGACGCCACAGCAAAAAATTCGGCCTGATTGGTTGCACCGTATTCAGGAATACCGGTTTTGCTCTGCTCCATTTCGCCAATTTTTTGCTGAACCAGACTGAACCAGGCATCACTGGTACGATAATTTTCCAGCCGCTCCGGAAAACCATCCAGCGCACCATCAGCCATATCCACCAGGTGGACAAATTCATGAATGCCAACATTGTGCTTATCTTTCTGATTGGCAAAACCGGCATGCAGATCGGGCTTACTCAGCGCCACTTTTCCCGCCATAGGACCGGTTCCGACCATGCCGGTAATTCGCGAATCCGGAGCGCCACACTGAAACTCTGGATTAAACGCTGCCGGCAGTAAAAAAACCGCCCGCACATTAAAATAATGCCAGCCCGGAAAGCCCCAAACCGGAATCACCGCACTCGCGGCAACCAGCAGGCGATCTTCATCGGTAACCTCAACATCGACACCACCTTCAACCGCAGTGGTCGCCAGAAACAGCTGACAACGGTGCTCAAATTCATGCCGCTGCGACTCATCCAGACGCTGATAAAACGCCACGTGCGACAACAGAAAATCAGACCATTCCGGCTGCCACACAGGTAATACCTTAACCTCGGGTTTCGCCCAGATTGCCAGTTTATTTAACAGCCACTGCCACATTGTGTATTTATCCCTGTTACTCAGAACATATATCCGAGACGCAACGTTGATACCGCCATATTCGGATACCAGGTCAGAACGTCTTCGGCCTGACGTACATCATCACGCTTGTCTTCATCAGCCAGATCAGCAGAAGAACGGGTAACCTCACCGGACACCGGCACCACCAGAGTCAGCCAGTCGACCGCCAGCGTCCATGGCCCCTGCTGCCAGTGATTGGCAATACTGAACTGCGCCATATGGGTATAAGCTTCAGTGCGGATTCCCTGATCTGTCAGCGGAAAACCATACACTTCGGGATCAAGATACACTTCATTGGTGCGATAAACATAACCACCGCTAAGATTAAAACTGTTGCCGAAAAAGCGACGCACCAACAGGCCTGCATGACGTTCTTTAAATCCGGCGAGTTTTAACTTAGAAAAATTCACCTCAAAACCACTGTTCATATAGGACAGTCCCAGCTGCCACTGGTCGCTGAGATTGACATTCAACGCCACGCCCTTAGCTGCCGGAAAAGGCAGCGACACCAGCGAAAATGCTCCGTCAATGCCAACATGATGACTCGCCCGGAATTCCCGTGAGGTTTCGGCATGTAAGCCGGAAGCACAAACCATCAGCATACCGGCCAGGGTGATACGAATTCCCTTTCTCATTATTTTTCAACTCTCAATTTTTAATAATTCAACATCAAAGATCAGCAATGAGCCGGCCGGAATGGTTCCGGCACGCTGATTGCCATAGGCCAGATCGGCCGGAATAAATAAACGTGTTTTTTCACCTTCCACCATCAGCTGCAAACCTTCAGTCCAGCCGCGGATAACCTGATTCAGGCCAAAGGCAATGGGTTCGTTACGCACCACAGAGCTGTCAAACACCGAGCCATCCAGCAAGGTGCCGTGATAATGCACCAGCACCCGGTCGCGCGGGCCCGGGTGTTTCTCACCAGTACCCGGTTCCAATACCAGATATTGCAGACCGGATGCGGTTTCTTTTACGCCATCCTGCTTTTTATTTTCCGCCAGAAATTCAGCACCCGCTGCAACATTGTCAACCGCGCTTTTGCCACTGCCCATACCGGCACGACGTAATGCATAGAACAACAGACCTGCAATGATCACTACCAGCAAAATATTCAGCATACGAACTCCCGGAGCAATAAAATAATCGGGCATTCTAGCGACTGGACGTCATCAGTACCATGCCGTTTAATGACCTTCGGCCGAATAACAGGAATATCACTATGCCAACCGTTCACAGCGCAGCAGAACCGCGCCCAGCCATCGTTTTTATTCACGGCATGTGGTGCGGGCCAGAGGTGTTTGAGCCCTACCGGCAATTTTTTACTGAGCGCGGTTACCAGTGCCATACCCCGGCATTACGTCAGCACGATATTCAGGACAACGAAAGCACAGCGCTTGGCCAACTCAGTCTGCGCGATTATGCCGCCGATCTGGAGGCTTTTATCCGCACCTTGCCACAGCGGCCGGTGCTGATTGGTCACTCTATGGGAGGATTGCTGGCGCAAATGCTGTGTGCACGCCAATTAGCAACAGCTGCGGTGTTAATTTGCCCGGCATCACCGGCCGGCGTACACGCTCTGACAGCATCCGTTGTGCGCAGCTTTTTTACAGTGATGACACGCTGGGGTTTCTGGAAAAAGCCCAACAAACTCTCCCCGGCAGCAGCGCGCTACGCCCTGTTTAATCGTCTGCCAGATGACGCCGCACAGGATGCTTATCAGCAAATGCGCCATGAAAGTGGCCGCGCCGCCTTCGAAATTGGTTTCTGGTTGCTTGACCGGAATAAGGCCAGCCGGGTTGATGAGCGCAAAGTTACCCAGCCGTTACTGGTCATCTCCGGCGCCGACGATCACATCACCCCCGCAGCCATCAATAAAAAAGTCGCAGCGCGCTATACCAACGCCGAGTATCGCTACTACACCAACCATGCCCACTGGCTGATTGCAGAACCCGGCTGGCAAAGCATTGCCGGAGATATCGCGGACTGGCTTGAGCAGAAGCACGGGCAGAGCGCATAAAAAAACGCCGCAGATGCGGCGTTTTTTACTGAATTGTGCATCAGTAACGCGACAGTTCTTTATCATCCTTAAATAACTTATCGCCGACGTTCTCAACCTTTTTCAGAGCTTCCAGCGAGTTTGACAAAAACTCCCGCTCATACAGCACCACTACCACCAATGCTGCTGCGGCAATAAACGCCCAGGGATGGATAAACCAGGTCAGGATGGCGAGTGAAAAATAAAAAGAGCGCAACCCGTAGTTATAACTGCGGCTGGCCTGATCAATGATTTTAGCACCATAAATCGCAAAGCTGCGGCGTTCAGCCGCGGTTACCGAATCATCGCCCGGTAACGGGGCTGCACCCACCAGAACGGAGGCAAAGCCAAACTGGCGCATCGACCAGGTAAAGGTGAAGAAGGCATAAATAAACACGCCGATTAAGGTCAGGATTTTCAGTTCCAGCGCCAGTAAGGTATCGACCACCGCAAACGAGACTCCGGACAACATGCCCTCAACTTTATCGACGGCCGTCAGCGCAGTCAGCAAACCCGCAAGAATCAGCACACAGGAAGAGGCGAAGAAATTAACGTTACGCTCAAGATTGGCCAGCAGAGCGGCATCGCCCACCCGCACTTCGCGCTGCAGCAGGCGCCTCATCCAGTTGATGCGATGTACATGCAAAACAGACGACAGAGAGGCAGAGGTTTTCGCTTTGTACTTGGCAAACTGGGTATAGGCTACCCAGCAACCGATAAACCAGGCCAGGCTGAGCCAGTTAATTAAACCAATTTCCGACATGCAGCCATTCTCCAGATAAATCACAGTACAAAGATACGTCAGCATAACCGGATTAAAGCCCGGTATGAATACACCCGTACCGCAAGCCTGACTAAGTAGTTTTACCAGTCAGGCAGAACAACTGACAGGAAAGTTCTGTGTTTATAAAGATAACGATTGAACTGCTGCCGCTTTCTGCAATCATAGCGCTGCGGCAGCAACTGCCGTCTAAAGACCTGAGCAGGAAAGGCCTGACCAGTAATGATCAGAGCGATCACAATAACGGAGAGCAATATGAGCAAGAAAACCAAGGCACTGGCTGGCCAGCCGGTACGGCGTAACCTGCATGCCTGTGCAGCCATTATGCGCAAAGGTGGCGTACACGAAACCACGACCAAGGCCAAACGTAATCAGGCCAAACGGCAACTGAACAAGGCAATGCGTGAGGGGGGCAACAGCTCCCCTTTTTATTGCCTGTTATTTACCATCATTGCCTGAGCGGCTTACCTCCCTACCCGACCCTATCCCCGAACGGCTTATCGCTCCGTTCTTACCTTTCACCGCTCCGCTCTCTGTTTTAACCACTCAACCAAGCGCTGAATTTTAATATCCGACAACTGGCGGTAATCAAAATACGGACACACCACAATGCCCGATGATTGATGCAGGGCAAAGTCATTATCCAGCCAGATCAGTTCGGTACTTAAACCCAGAGTCTGGGCATAGCCTTTAGCCAATAATAAACGGATTTTTGTCGTATCCCGGTTCAGCTCCGGCGGCGAAAACAATAACGCCTGGCCACTGCCCGCCTGCAATAACTGCTGATCGCGCAGATCCTGCCAGCGTGTATAGCCAGACACGTCCTGATTGTTATCTCCGTTAATACCGGTCTGCTGCAATGCAAAGATCAGCTTGGCGTACACATTAAAAATCTTGCGCCAATGATTGCCGGTTTCGCTGGCAATACGGGCAATATCTCCGCGCTGCAGCGGCTGCATTATCTGCAGTTGCTGGTATTCCGCCAGCGGCGGACGGTTGGCGATAAATACCTGAATACCGGCGTCAGCATCGCCGAGGCCAATTCTCTGCTTACTCATATTGAGCGCTGATTAACCCGCTTCATTAATTCTTCCGCGCTTTCTTTGCGCTCAGAATAACGGTCCAGCAGGTAATCGTTGCGGTCGCGGGTTAACAGCGTAAATTTCAGCAGCTCTTCCAGCACATCGACAATGCGGTCGTAATACGGTGACGGTTTCATACGGTCGTTATCGTCAAACTCAGCCCAGGCTTTGGCTACCGACGACTGGTTCGGAATGGTCAGCATCCGCATCCAGCGGCCTAAAATGCGCATTTGGTTCACCGCATTAAACGACTGTGAACCGCCGCATACCTGCATCACCGCCAGCGTTTTACCCTGCGTAGGCCGCACTGCACCCATATTCAGCGGAATCCAGTCAATCTGTACTTTCATAATGCCGGTCATGGCACCGTGGCGCTCCGGTGAGCACCACACCATGCCTTCACTCCAGTTCACCAGTTCGCGTAATTCCTGCACTTTCGGGTGGCTGTCGTCACTGTCGTCCGGCAGCGGCAAACCGCTGGGATTAAATACCCGGGTTTCGGCCCCCATGGCCTCTAATAAGCGCACACTTTCTTCCACCACCAGCCGGCTGAACGAACGGCTGCGCAGCGAGCCGTAGAGCAACAGAATCCGCGGCTTATGACTCGCCGCCTGGCGGGAAAATAATTCATCAGCGGCCGGTACTTTAAATAACTCCGGTATCAGGTTCGGTAAATCGCTCATGGCTTGTCCTCATTCACCTTTGTTTTTATTTACCAAGTGCCGCTGGAAACCAATGGCGGGTTTTATTGGCGAAGGCCACCAGCGATAACATCACCGGCACTTCCACCAGCACCCCCACCACCGTCGCCAGCGCTGCACCGGAATGCAGTCCAAACAGCGAGATGGCCACCGCAACCGCCAGTTCAAAGAAATTACTGGTGCCGATCATGCACGCAGGCGCGGCAATGTTATGCGCCAGACGCATTCTGCGGGCGATAAAATAGGCAATAAAAAAGATGCCGTAAGTCTGCAGCATCAGCGGAATGGCAATCAGCAGAATGTCAAACGGTTTGGCGACAATGGTCTGCGCCTGCAGGGCAAACAGAATCACCACCGTACTGATCAGACCAAGAATGGAGAAGGGTTTTATCGCCGCCATAAAGTGCGTCAGGCGCTCGGTATGACGATCGGCCGATAACCACTTGCGGGTCAGTACCCCCGCTACCAATGGCAGCACCACATACAACAGTACCGAGATCAGCAGGGTCTGCCACGGCACCTGAATATCGGATACGCCGAGCAGGAAAGCAGCAATAGGGGCAAAGGCAAAAATCATAATCAGATCGTTAACCGACACCTGCACCAGGGTGTAATTGGCATCGCCTTTGGTTAACTGACTCCAGACAAACACCATCGCCGTGCACGGTGCGACGCCGAGCAGAATCATCCCGGCAATGTATTCACTGGCGGTCTGGGCATCGACCAGCCCGGCGAAAAAGACTTTAAAAAATAACCAGCCCAGCAAGGCCATGCTGAACGGTTTAATCAGCCAGTTAATCACCAGCGTCAGCAGCAATCCCTGTGGCTTTTTACCGACATTTTTAATAGCCGAAAAATCAATCTGAATCATCATCGGATAAATCATCAGCCAGATTAATACCGCCACCACCAGATTTACCCGCGCCACTTCCAGCGCCGCAATACTGGCAAACAGATCAGGCAATAACAGCCCAAGCACCACACCCAATACCATGCCGGCGCCTACCCACAGGGTTAAAAAACGTTCAAAAATACCCATGATTCAGACTCCGCTCTGCTGCTGAAATAAATGCTGAATATCGGCCGCTGTTTTATCCGACCAGTCGATGGCGCTGAGCGCACGAATACGCTCACGTAAAACAGCCGCTACCTGATTAAACGCCGCGCTCTGTTCGGCCTCCGGTAATTTTGACGGATCAGGTAATCCCCAGTGCACTTTGAGACTGCTACCCATCCACAGCGGGCAGGCCTCTCCGGCGGCACTGTCGCACACGGTAATCACCACATCCGGGGCGAAATCTGCAAATTCATCCCAGCTCTGGCTGCGCAGATCATCGCTGCGGATTCCCTGCTGCTGCAGAAAATTCAGCGTACCCGGATACACCACACCCGCCGGCTGACTGCCGGCGCTGCGCACCTCGAAAACGCCGCCACTTTCTGCGCGGCAAATGGCTTCCGCCAGAATGCTGCGGCAGCGGTTATGGGTACAAACAAATAGCAATTTCATAAAAATATCCGGATAGGCTCAGCAACAGGAAGACGAATTTGCAGCAGTCAGGGCACTGCAGCGTTTGACGTAAGGGGCAATAAAATCATGATTAGCCGCCAGCGTGGTGGCGATCACCTCCCCGGCCCATGGCGGCAGTTGCGGATGCAGACGGTAATACACCCACTGGCCGCGTTTTTCACTGCTGAGTATTTGCGCCGTGCGTAATTGCGCCAGATGGCGGGAAATTTTCGGCTGGCTTTCTTCCAGCGCCGCCATTAAATCGCACACACACAGCTCGCCATGCTGTTGCAGCAACAGCACCATCACCAGCCGGGTTTCATCATTCAGACACTTGAACAGGGTTAACGGGTTCACGACTCTTACCAGCAGAAATATCTGGAAAATCATATATATGTTTTTTCATATATACAATCACCAAACGCATCCTGACCCGGATGCCACCTTCAGCGGTCTTCCCAGCCCTTACATTCCCCCGCTTTTAGAGGTAACTTGCCTGCTTCTGATAATAAAAAGCGTTGCCGTTAGCAGGGTTTATCGACCCTAACGCAGCAGCCCAAAAGAAAATAACAAGGAGCCCAGCGATGACAGCCACCAGCCCTGATACGGCCACACCTCATTTCGATCTGATTGTATTTGGCGCCACCAGTTTTGTCGGCCAGATTCTGACCCGCTATCTGGCGGAAACCTACGGCCTTAATGGCGAACTGAAATGGGCCATTGCCGGCCGTTCAGAAAGCAAACTGCAATCGGTGCGCGGCAGCCTGGTGCCGGTACTGGGAGACGAGGCCAAACACCTGCCGATTCTGCTGGCCGATGCTGCGCGCGATGAGCAGGTGCGCGCCCTGTGCGAACAGACCAATGTCATTGTCTCCACCGTTGGCCCTTACGCCCTGTATGGCGAACCGCTGGTCAAAGCCTGCGCTGAAAGCGGCACCGACTACTGCGATTTAACCGGCGAGCCACAGTGGATCAAACGCATGCTGGAAAAATACGAAGCCAGCGCCAAAGCCTCCGGCGCACGCATTGTGCATTGCTGTGGCTTCGACTCAGTGCCTTCCGATATGGGCGTCTACTTTCTGCAGGCCGAAGCGCAAAAGGCCTGGAACGGCAAAACCGCCAGCCGCATTAAAATGCGCGTAAAAGCCGCCAAAGGCGGTATGTCCGGTGGTACCGTGGCCAGTATTATCCAGCTCACCAAAGAAGTGATGGCCGATCCGGCACTGCGTAAAGAACTGGCGAACCCCTATTCCCTTTGTCCGCCGGAGCACGGTTTCCGCGCCCGTCAGATCAACCAGAAAGGTGTTGAAAAAGACACCGACCTGCTCAGCTGGTCTGTGCCTTTTATTATGGCCGCCATTAATACCCGCGTGGTGCACCGCTCCAACGCCCTGCGCAACAAACTCTATGGCGACAACTTTATGTACGACGAAGCCATGCTTACCGGCGGCGGCGCCAAAGGCTATGCACTGGCGGCGGCACTGGTTGGTGGTATGGGCACCTTTATGATCGGTGCGGCGTTAAAGCCCAGCCGCTGGCTGCTGGAAAAATACGTACTGCCCAAGCCCGGTGAAGGCCCGACACCAAAACAGCAGCAGGAAGGCTATTTTGATATCCGCTTTATCGGCCGCAGCGACGATGGTCAGACCATCATTACCCGCGTAAAAGGCAAAGGTGACCCGGGTTATGGCTCCACCGCCAAAGTACTGGGTCAGGCGGCCAGTGGGCTGGCGCTTGATTTTTACCGCGACGGGAAAAAATGCGATCGCGAAGGCGGCTTCTGGACTCCGGCCTCCATGTTTGACGAGCGTTTTATCCAGCGTTTACAGGAAAAAGCCGACCTGACCTTCGAAGTTCTGGCCTGAAACTCCAGCAGCATCAACCGCTTAGCATCCTGCTGAGCGGCGGATGCTGCGGCTCCCACCGATTCCATCTGCCCCTTATCTGGGGTATAACACGCCGATGAAAATACCAAAACGATTACAACCCCTGGTGGATGATGGTCTGATCGACGAAGTCATCCGCCCGCTGATGAGTGGCAAGGAAGCTTCTGTTTACGTAGTACGCTGTGGCGACGAGATCCGCTGCGCCAAAGTGTATAAAGAAGCTGATAAACGCAGCTTTAAACAGGCTGTGCAGTATCAGGAAGGCCGTAAAGTCCGTAATTCAAGGCGTCAGCGCGCCATGGAGAAAGGCTCAAAATTTGGTCGCAAACAGCAGGAAGATGCCTGGCACAACGCCGAAGTAGAAGCGCTGTATCGTCTGGCCCGCGCCGGCGTACGGGTTCCTGCGCCCTATGGCTGTTTCGACGGCGTATTGTTAATGGAACTGGTCACGGATGAGGCCGGTAACGTAGCACCACGCCTGAACGACGTCGCCATGAGCGAAGAGCAGGCGCTGGAAGATCATTACGAAGTCATGCATTACGTTAAATTAATGCTGGTCGAAGGTCTGGTACACGGTGATTTATCCGAATTTAACGTTCTGGTCGACGATTACGGTCCGGTGATTATCGACCTGCCGCAGGCCGTAGATGCCGCCGCCAATAACCATGCCCGCAGTATGCTGCAGCGCGACGTCGACAATATGACCAATTACTACGCACAGTATGCGCCGCAATTAAGCGCTACACGTTATGCGCAGGAAATGTGGGCATTATACGAAGAAGGCGAATTACTGCCCGACACCGAACTCAGCGGCGAATTTGCCGACAGTGAAGAAAGTGCCGATGTGGCTACCGTACTGGATGAAATCAAAGCCGTACTGGCTGAAGAAGAAGCACGCCGCGCACGCCTGAAAGAAGCAGAAGAAGGCGACGACTGATAAACAACGTTATTTTTTAAAAATATTCAGGCACAAAAAAAGCGAACCTAAGGTTCGCTTTTTTTCTCTCAGATATTTAATTCTTTATCGTCCCGTCGGACAGATAAAGACAAATACTTACAGAGGGATAATGTCTTCTGCCTGAGGACCTTTCTGGCCCTGAGTAACAGTAAACTTAACTTTCTGGCCTTCAGCCAGAGTTTTGAAACCAGTACCAGTGATCGCTTTGAAGTGAGCGAAAACGTCTGGACCGTTTTCCTGTTCGATGAAACCAAAACCTTTAGCTTCGTTAAACCATTTTACAGTGCCGGTGATTTGATTAGACATAATCAATATTCCTGTTTTTTCAAAAGTTGGATGGCCAGATGGCCGGTATGCTGGAAGATGTACAAATAACTTATGAAAAACAAAACAGGATGAAGAGCTTCTGCAGATTGCTCAGAGACTGAGACAACATTGCGGGGCGGACATCAAGCGGTGACCATAAATATAAGGACGAACTAACAAGCTGGGGGCAGTCTATACCTATCCCCCACCCTGTCAACGTTTATTTTTCGATCAGTTCAGAATACTGTCCGGCCCCAGCGGCACAATCCCCGATGGGTTAAGCGCTTTAACCGAATAGTAACCCGCCTTGATATGATCGATATTCACCGTTGCCGCCACGGACGGTAAGGCAGCAATACGCTGCATATAGCTCTGTAAAGCCTTCATACTGCGCAGCGTATTACGGTTACACTTAAACAGACCGTGATAGGCCGCATCAAAGCGCACCAGTGTCACAAAAGTGCGGATATCGGTTTCTGTTAAAACATCACCCAATAAATACGCCCTGCCATCAGACAACTGACTTTCCAGCTCATCCAGCATCGCGAACACACGCAGATACGCTTCTTCATAAGCTGCCTGCGATGAAGCAAAACCGGCCTGATAGACGCCGTTATTCAGCTCTGTGTAAATGCGCGCATTCAACTCATCGATTATCCCCGCCAGCGCCTGCGGATACAGATTCAGCGTATTACCGGTCAGATGATCAAAAGCACTGTTCAGCATGCGGATGATGTCGGCCGACTCATTATTCACGATGGTGCCGGTCTTTTTATCCCACAGCACCGGCACCGTCGCCCGACCGGTAAACTGGCTGTCAGCACGGCTGTACAGTTCATGCATATACTGTGCGCCGTTAAGCTCATCGGTATTGGCACCCGGATAACCACCAAAGGCCCAACCCTGCTCCGTCAATACCGGATTCACCACACTGACGCTGATCAGTTTCTGCAGTTGTTTTAACTCGCGCACCATCAGCGTACGTGACGCCCATGGGCAGATATAAGCCACGTACAGATGATAACGCCCGGCTTCGGCCTTAAAGCCGCCATCACCCGTTGGCCCGGCACTGCCATCGGCGGTGATCCAGTGGCGGAATGACGATGTCTGACGGATAAAACGCCCGTCTTCATCTTTTGCCTGCACCGGCTGCCAGTCGGCAGTCCACACACCATTCACTAACATAACGACCTCCCGCCGCACGATTAACTGAAAAAGAAAGCCCGCCAAAGCGGGCTTGAGAATGCCTTAAACTCAGCGCAGACGCTCCGCCAGCACACGGTCAACCGACAGTGCACCACCGCCCTGAATCGCCAGCGCAACGGTTACTGCAAACAGGGTCAGCGCGTATTCGTAGCCGTTATTGCTCATAAACAGGCCATTGCTGATATGCACACTGAAGATCGCGATCAGCATGGTAAAAGCACTGACCAGAGCCGCCGGACGGGTAAGCAGACCGAAGACCAGCGCCAAACCACCGAAGAACTCGGCACTGCCAGCCAGTAAGGCCATCAGGTAACCCGGTTCCAGACCGATACTGGCCATCCATTGTCCGGTACCTTCCAGACCGTAACCACCAAACCAGGCGAACAGTTTTTGCGAACCGTGAGCGGCCAGAATCAGGCCAACAGGAATACGCAGGGCCAGTGCGGCCAGACCTGCATTGGTGTTCAGTACGCGTTGAATAAGTTGAGTGTTCATAATGTGCTCCCGCTGAGATGCGTTTGGGCTGAGGGGAATTCCTCACTGCTTGAATACACTGTAGTTGTTTTCATTTTGGCGATAAATATCGCTATCATTGTTTAATTATCAACAAAATGAAGACAAACCATGGATCGCATCGACAGCCTGAAAGCCTTTGTTGCCGTCGTCAGCGAGGGTTCCTTTGCCCGAGCCGCCGAACGGCTTGATCTGAGCCCGCAGCTGGTCAGCAAATACGTGTCGCAACTGGAAGCGCATCTGAATACCCGACTGCTTAACCGCACCACCCGTCAGGTCAGCATTACCGAGGCCGGCAACGCCTGTTTTCAGCGCGCGCAGCAGATACTGGCCGATATGGATGATCTGGAAAATCAGCTCGGCGAGCTGCAGAACACAGCGCGCGGCGTATTACGCATCAGCGCGCCGGTATCCTTTGCCATCAGCCATCTGGCAAAACCGCTCACCGAATTTCAGGCGCAATGGCCGGATGTACGCATCGATCTGCAACTGAACGATCGCAAGGTGGATATTATTGAAGAAGGTTTCGATATTGCCCTGCGCATCGGCCGCCTGCAAAGCTCGTCACTCATTGCCCGGCACATCGCGCCAATAAGACTGGTGACCTGCGCCTCACCGGACTATTTAAAACAGTACGGAACCCCACAAAGCCGCGCAGAGCTGAAAGACCATCGTTATCTGCATTACAGCTACGCCACGGAAGAAACCATTCTGGTGCCCGGGGCCGGTTTAAGCGGCCAGCTTAACAGCGCCTTTCAGGCGAATAACGGTGATGTATTAACCCAGGCAGCCATTAACGGCGCAGGCATTGTGGTACAGCCCACCTTTATTGCCGGGCCAGCGATCCGGGAAGGAAAACTGCAGGTGATTTTACAAGGCTCAGAACCTGAAGCCATCGGCCTGTATGCGGTGTATGCGCACCGCCAGTTATTATCCGGCAAGGTACGTAGTTTTCTCGACTTTATCAGCGATTATTACGGCGACACGCCCTACTGGGATAATTTTTCCTGACGACCGCTCGCCTGCAATAAAAACGGGAGCCGCTGGCTCCCGTTTTTAATTCGCCGATAAAGCTTATTGCAGATTAATACTGTAAACACCAAAACCATCGGCATCGGTGCTGTTATAGGTAACAGCGGCGTTACCGGCAGCAAAGGCTTTTGCCGAGTCTTTTGCCGAACTTCTGAACACCACACTGGTATTGCTCAGCGAGGTAAACGACCAGTTATTATCAGCTGATGGATCAAAACCCGTTACCGGATTCTGTTCGGTCATGGCGATCAGATAATCGGCAACGGTCTGACGATTTTCATTCGGTGCATCAATTACAATTTTATCGCTGCTGACGCCAGGGAAATGACCACCACCACCGGCACGGTAATTGTTGGTGACCACCAGAAATTCATCGGTATCGACAATAGCGGCATTGTTATAACGGACATTTTTAATACGGTTGTGCGCCGCGTCAATCAGATTACCGGACACGTCGTAACGCGCTTCCTGACTGACATCAATCTCGTAGGTAATGCCGTCAATCACATCAAAGTTATAACTTGGGAAACTGGCATTAATCAGTTCAGAACCTGAGCTGCCAGGCACGATGGTATTAAACTGACCGGCTGACATTTCCAGCCATTCTTTAACGTCCGCACCGGTGAGCTTCATCACCTTCAGCGTGTTCGGATAAATATACAGGTCGGCCACATTACCGTATGACACATTACCCGCACTCAGATCGGTAAAATCATCGGCGCCACCACGCCCGGCGCGGAACGGCGCACCGACCGACAGAATTGGCAAACTGGCATACTCCGTACCCGCAACAATCGATTCCACGTACCAGGTCTGGGCATCGGTGACGACCTGAATAGACGGATCATCCTGCACCAGTGCAAAAAAGCTGTTTACCGGTGCCGAGATTTTGGCAAAAGGCTCACTCACCCACTGGCGTACATCGGCATGATCCGCCGCAACAGCCGCTTCAATGCCGGCATGATTCGCCACCAACGAGGTAACAGAGCGGTCCGGATTGCTCTGCGAAATGGGTTTAAGGGTCGACTGGCTGTCGCTTACCTGCCACTGACCATCCGTATTCAGCGCCAGCGTCATGTCGATATAACCCAGATATTTCCCCCAGTAACCAGGCATAACCGCCGGAATACCGTTTAATGTTCCCTTAACATTATCGATACCGGCAACGTTATCGTAACCGCTGTCACCCGGGAAATTACGATGCGCATGGCCGAACATAATGGCGTCAATACCTTCAACCTGCGACAAATAAAGGCTGGCGTTTTCTTCGCCGCCGCTACGGGCCTCGGTGGTAATACCGGAGTGCGCGATGGCAATAATAATATCGGCACCTTCCTGCTTCATTTGCGGAACATAGTGCCTGGCCATATCGACGATGTCTTTGGCAATTACCCGCGTTTCCAGATTATTTTTATCCCACTGCAGAATCTGCGGTGGCACAAAACCGATATAGCCAATGGTCAGGGTGTGGGCCAGACCTTCGCTGTCCAGCACCTGCTTATCCTGCAGCACATAAGGCTTAAAGTAAGGAATATCGTTCGTGCTGTCGTTGTCGGCATCATCAAAGAAAACGTTGGCGGAGATATAAGGAAAACCGGCATCGTCCAGTGCTTCTTTCAGGAAAGGCAAACCATAGTTAAACTCATGGTTACCGATGTTCGCCACGTCATAATCGAGCAGGTTCATCGCTTTATAAATCGGATGAACCTCATTGGTATTCAGCCCCTTAACCTTGGCAACATAATCACCCAGCGGGCTGCCCTGCAGTAAATCACCGTTATCCACCAGTACGCTGTTTTTCACTTCTGCACGGGCGGCATTGATCAGCGACGCCGTTTTCACCAGACCGACCGTGTCGTCCTGCGCGTTCTGGTAGTAGTTGAAATTCATGATATTGGCGTGCAGGTCGGTGGTTTCCATTACCCGCAGGATAACGGTAGCAGCCTTGCCAGCAGCATCTGTATTGCCGTTATTGCTATTGTCGCTGTTGTCATCGTCAGAACCACAGGCCGAGAGCCCCAGAGCAACGGTAGAATACAGGGCCAGACGGAGAAAAGGTGTACGGGTCGGTTTCATGGATCGGGCTGTCCTTAGTAGCAGAAAGCCCATGACACTAAAAGAGTTTAATGACAGTAAAGTTAATAGAAAATAACAGAATTAAGTCTGCGCCATGACAGCACAGCCAATAGAATTTATCTGTCAGAAACAGCAACACAGATAAACCAGACTGCAAGTGACACCAGTCACCTGCAGTCGCGCTTATACCGCGTCAGACTCATAGCAGAAGGTTAATGCCTGAGAGTTGATGACTAAGGGTTAATGACGGAAAGTTGAGGAAGAAAGCTGATCACGATAAGGCTTCCTGACGGCTGAGCCAGACCTCAAGCCCCTGCGCATTAAGCTGGGCATCAGTCGCCAGCCAGCGCCAGCGGAGGGCGTCATCCAGCGCCGGATTCAGCTCTCGCGCACGGGCCATCAGCCAGTCAAGAATGGCAGCGGCCATACGTTCAACCCGCCCTTCTTTGTGCTCTTTTTCGGCGCTGGCAATAGCTACAAAGGCATCCAGCGACGCCAGCAGTTGCGCCACATTGGTGTTATCAGCAGCAACCGGGCCGTAATGGGTGAGATACACCGCCGCAGGTTCCAGCGCAGCAATCCGCTCAATACTGGCACGCATAGCCTGCGGATCAAAATGCACCGGCGTGGTGGTCACAAACAACAGCACATCACCCTCTGCGGTATCAAAAATACGGTATGACACACCAAAGGTGTCGCCGCTGAACAGCGCATTGCTCAGCGAATCATGAATACACACATGGTGCAGCGCGTGTCCCGGCGTATCGAAAAAGGTAAAGGTACGGCCATTAAAGTTCAGCGTAAAACCTTCGGCCGCCTCAACCACCCGCTCTGCGCTCACCGGAATTAACGCACCGTATAATTTGCGGTAATTTTCTTCGCCGTACACCGCCATGGTGCCGGCTTCGAGTTTTGCCGGGTTAATCATATGTGCCGCACCGCGCGGATGAACCACCAGTTTGGCGTTCGGGCATTGTGCCATTAACGCCCCGGCACCAGCGGCATGATCGAGATGAATATGGGTAAGAATAATCCAGTCGAGATGCTCAGGCGTTAACCCCAGTTCGGCAATCGCTGCCAGCACATGCGGCACCGTATGGGCAGTGCCGGTTTCAATTAACGCCAGACGATCCCCCTGACGGATTAAATAGACACTGGCCAGACCGTGCGCGACGTAATCGGCGTCGATCTGCATAATGCCCGCCGGATGCTGAATCATAATACTCTCCTCTGTTTGACTGACAGACTAAACAGCCCTGACGCTGTATACCATGACACATTAGTCGGCTGTCAAAAGTCGGCTATCAACAGTTCGCTTTAACGGTCGGCTTCATTTGAGTACAGAACCAGCAATCTCAGGCTTTCCGTAAAAATGGGACAAACCCCATATCCGGTATAAGACAAGTAAAGAAAAGTATCGCTTTGCAAGATAGCACCTGGAAATAATTTAAATTCCGCCAGCTTTGCATATATAGAAGAATGGCAAGAACACCTTGTTTTGATAATAAATACTACTGACTAAACATATATCTGTCTGAAAAGACTCAACTATCCGTGGCGTCCTTAACACGCATCCCCTGAGCAATCAGTAATATCGCTGCATTAGCGGATTCATGGATATAAGCCGGGTCATGGTGAACTAACATCGATGATAATGCTCCCTCAAGTAAAAGAAAGACGTAACGCGCTGTAGCCTCTGAGTTTATCAAGCCATAGCGGCGAAATTCTTCAGCGAACCATTCTTCGACATTTTTCTTGTGTAAAGATGCTGTTTTTATCGCCGGGTGACCTGGCTTATTAGCTAATTCACCCACTGTTCTCTGAAACCCGCACCCTCTCCACTTCGGATGACTTGTCGTTTCTGAAACTCCGTTAAAAACCGCCCGAACTTTATCAGTAATCTCACCTTCTTCGTCATCAAACCATTTTTTATACGCCTGCAGGTTTAACTGATCTCTGGACCTCAGATACTCAGTAATCAGTTCATCCTTACTCTGAAAGTGATAATACAGTGTTCGCTTCGTAACACCGGCTTTTGCTGCAATGGCATCGACGCTTGTTGCTCTGATTCCTGTCATATAGAACAGCGTTTTGGCAGCATTCAGAATGCGTGTTTTCGTATCCTTCTTCGCATCAGCCATTTATGTATACCGTATAGTGAGTGTAAAAAATCCTAATCTACGAATATTATCTTTTCAACCACTAATTACTTATAAGGATTACATAATGAAACCGCTGATTATTATCGAAAAAAAGAGTGATATAGCATTCCTGACATTAAATCGACCAGAAAAATTAAACGCCCTTAACTATGCAACAAATGATCTCTTGCTAAAACTTCTGGATGAAATTGAAAACGATACATCGATTCGCGCCATAATTTTGACAGGCGCAGGAGAAAGCGCTTTCTCTGCGGGTGGCGACATTCACGAATTTACCCAAAGTATCAAACAGGGAGGCGATGTCGCTGTGAGGGAATTTGTTCGTCGCGGACAGCAAATGACATCAAGAATTGAGTCTTTTCCAAAACCCATTATCGTTGCGGTGAATGGCATTGCATTTGGCGGCGGTTGTGAAATTACAGAGGCAGCACATCTGGCCGTCGCCAGCGAAAAAGCTATCTTCGCCAAGCCTGAAATAAACATCGGAATCCCCCCTACTTTTGGTGGAACCCAGCGTTTGCCCCGGTTGGCCGGGCGAAAGCGCGCTCTGGAATTGCTCCTGACAGGCGATAGATTCTCACCAGAACGGGCATATGAAATGGGCCTGGTCAATCAGGTTGTCCCTCATGAAGAGTTAATACCGACAGCCATTCAGCTGGCTAACCGTATATTGCAACACTCCCCTTTAGCCACAGCCCGAATCATTTCAGCAGTAACCCGAGGCTTAAACACAACCATTGGTGAAGGGCTTGAAATAGAAAAAGAACAGTTCGCCCGCATGCTTCATACGGACGACATTATTACCGGACTGGATGCCTGGATTGAGCGCCGAAAGCCTGTCTACAGCGGTCGATAAAATTAAGGGAAATACGATTATCAGGTTCACTTCAGAAATCAGTTATCCCCGTGCATATTCAAATATTTTACTGTTTGAATATGCACCTAATAAAAACCACATGAGTGGTTTAGCCTGACAAGTGGATTCTATAAATGATCCTATACAGCATGATTTTTACCTTGTTGTGGTTCCTGATAAACCGGATGCTGATATTTCACCGAAACCTATCTGCCCAGATAAAATTCAGCAACAGAGAAAGCAACAAATACAAAACGATATCAGCCAGCCCAGGCCGAGCAACGGATCAGGCTACAGAAATTACCTCGATGGAAATGAGGCTCCTTATCGGCAATCACATCCGCCTTCACATTTCCGAAGGTAGTATCAGGCTTATGCTTTATGCCCTCATAAAATGTTTGAATAATATCCTCCTTAAAATCAGGACTGCGAGGAAAAGCCTTAACGACAGATACCACCTGCCCCAGAACAAGCAGCACGCGTGTGGCTTTCCTGATGCCGATATTCTCAGACGCACTTTTGTTCGCCTTGTGGGGATTACACCTGCGGAGTATCGGAAACGTTTCGCATCGATAAAAGTTGATAAATAACCAGCTGCAGAAGTTCTGCACAACCCGGGTAACCCACTCACGGACCCGAATGGCCTTCAACCGCGCTGTGCAATCAACCTGTTGTCAGCAGCAGATCTGACGTTTCCGGAATGTTTACTGCTGAAACAGCGCCGCTATTCTCTCGGGCGGTATCTCCCCTGACGTTATTCAGCTTATTTGCAGCGCCGTACTGCCCACCTCCATACGACCGACTTGGGAAGAGGAACGACTGAACGGCTCTGGTGGTGCAAATATTTATGGCTTGACCCTCCCTCCTGTTTATGAAACCCTGAAAATCAAGAGTGACACACTATTCAGTTTTAAAAAGCATGGCACACCACTGGCCCAACAGAACAACAACAAAGGCAAAAATCCCTATGAATACCAAAGGTAAATTAGTCATCAACCTGCCAGGCATCCTGTATGACGTGGCGCAATGGGTAATGTTTCCGCTGAATATGCTGATCAGCGGCATGTGCCACCTTCAGCCTAAGTCATCGGTCTGGAATGAAGGCAAGTGGCAGAATCGGAGACTCGAAGGCTCTGGCAAACCGCTGGATCAAATCAAAACCGAGATCCTTGAACAGCAAGACATCGCTTATAACGAAGAAGATCTGGTTCGCCTGTACGACTCACTGCCCAATGTAAGCGCCAAAGAAGATCTGGTGGGTCGCTACTGGAAAGGAAAAATTTTAAGAACCAATGGTTCTGTATTGGATCTTGCCGAATGGGTAATCGTCCGCCCACTCAGCCTTCTGGGTATTAAGTGGGGTAAACGCTACCGTACACAACATCAGGGGGACCCGCTGTTATTCCGCTGGGCTGACAAGCTGTACTTTCCGATCCCGATCTGGGGCAATGTTGGCATGACAGATATCCGCTGGCGTGAAGAAGCCACGGCAACAATGAATTATGATCATCAGCCTTGGAAAGATTATTTCAAACTGATCAGTAATGAAAATGGAAGCGTTGTACTTTTGGGTGTCTGGACCCATAAGCATATTGCCGGAGGATGGTTTACCCTGACGCTGGAAGATACTGAATAAATCAGACCCGATCCCACTCGTCGCGCTCAGAGTACAGCCCGCGACTGGTGGCTATTATGCTGTTCAGAACAACCTGCGCTTATGGCGTAAGCCGATATTGAACGGTAATTTAAAGCAATCGATTATAAATTGCGCTCAGCAGTGCCCCGGTAGCGCCCGCAATCACTGACCAGGCAACCAAACCACCAATAAAGCCAACTACCGTCAGGTGCCAGCCCATATTTTCCAGCTGCATATGCACCATATGCCCGGACATAGATAACATAAGGCCCGGCAACAGACTCACCAAAGCGCTGCAGGCAAGCCACAAAACGGCTGCAGTCAGAGCACAAGCCAATGCAAATTTTTGAGTATTCAGTTTCATATTTCACCATCCTTTTGGAAATCCAAAATAGCAAAACAAACATCAGCCATCGTATTCAGCACAGCGATACAATATCTGCACACCCCTGAGCATTATCTATCAGCGTTTTCGTCCACTTCCCGGTGGGGATTTATGACAGCTCCAGGGCTCACGAATCGCGTTTTCTTTAACATTATCATCAACAAACTTGTAATAGCCTTCTTTAAAGTGCGTCCACCAGTCATGACTGACGGCGACATCATGGGCACTCAAAATGTCTTCTATATTGTCCAGATTAACTCTGGAGGCGTCATACGCAAGATTCAGCACCCGGCTTTTTTCGTCAAAGGATATGCAATCGAGACCATAAAGCTGATCAATTTCAGCAATAGCTGCTTGCCGTTTGTTCTCGTCAACAGGTTCCAGTTGCAGATGACGCACCACCAGGTTCACTTCTGATACGCCTAATCGGTGTTTTTTATCGCTCATATTTATTTCCTTCTTATCAGATGGAATTTTGTTAAAAAAGAGTGCCCGATATTTTTCATGATCTTTAATATTTTCACCCATCCGCCGTTGCCAGCCGAGTTTTACGGCGGTCAGTCAATTTCAGCTTTCTCTGTACGGTATTCGGCAACCACAACGGCTCCCGGACAAACCAAAGAGCAGATAGCATCCTTTATTCCACCGTAAGCTGGCCGCGATACATCTGCATCTGGCAGTGAAAGGCGTACTCACCTTTAGACATCGGTGGTAAATCAATGCGTTTGCGTTTATTTAACGGCAAGGTCTCGCTGATATGTAAATCCGGTATCAGCAGTACCTCCGAACAGGGCGATGCGTCTTTACGCAAAAAATTAAGACTGACGGGCTGGTTGGCAGGAAGCCTGATACGCGCCGGCTGATAGGTGCCGTTTTCAACAATGATCAGCAGTTCATCGTTAGCCAACGTGGTTTGCGGCGGCTGATACAGCCAGAACCACCAGACAATCAGTGCAATTAACGCTAAGCCGGCCAGATTAATTAAGATCATCATGCCATTTCCCCTTAATGTTCCTGCGCTTTAAATAAGCGCAGACGGTTGGCATTGGTAACCACCGTCAGTGATGAAAATGCCATTGCTGCACCGGCAATTACCGGACTTAATAATAATCCGAAAAACGGATACAGCACCCCGGCCGCAAAAGGCACACCGGCAACGTTATAAAAAAAGGCACCCAACAGGTTTTGTTTAATATTACGCAGCGTCGCCTTACTGATGGCAATGGCATCGGCCAGTCCATGCAGCGAACCACGCATCAGGGTAATGTCGGCGCTTTCGATAGCGACATCAGTACCCGTGCCAATGGCAAAACCAACATCGGCAATGGCCAATGCCGGCGCATCATTAATGCCATCACCGGTCATTCCCACGACCTCGCCCAGCATCTGAAGCTCCTGTACTTTTTTGGATTTATCTTCCGGCAAGACCTCAGCGAAGAATTCTGTGATACCCGCTTTTTCTGCAACCGCTTTGGCGGTAGCACGGTTATCCCCGGTCAACATCACCACACGAATGCCACTCCGTTGCAGGCGTTTGATAGCAGCGATGGAGTCCTCTTTAATCGGGTCAGCCACAGCGATAATGCCCGCCAGGGTGCCATTGACGGCAAGATACATCGGCGTTTTGGCATCGGCGGCCAGATGCTGAGCCTTATCAATAAAAGATCCCAGCGTAATGCTGCGCTCTTGCATCAGCTTTTCATTACCAAACAGCAGCTGCTGCCCATCGACGATTGCCTCAACGCCATGGCCGGCGATGGCGTTAAACTGACTCATCGCTAACAGGTCGATACCCCGCTCGTTGGCGGATTCGACAATGGCCTGCGCCAACGGATGTTCAGAGCCAGATTCCAGGCTGGCCGCTAATTGCAGGGTACGTGTTTCATCCATCGCTGCGGCCGTAACAATATCGGTCACCTTAGGTGAACCCAGAGTAATAGTGCCGGTTTTATCCAGAATCATGGCTGTAATTCTGGATGAGGTTTGTAAGGCTTCGCCATTGCGGATCAGAACTCCCGCTTCTGCGGCCTTACCAACGCCGACCATCACCGACATCGGCGTGGCCAGCCCCAGTGCGCAGGGACAGGCAATAATCAAAACCGTAGTTGCCGACACCATCGCAAAAGCCACCACAGGTTCCGGCCCGAAATTCAGCCAAGCCAGAGCACTGACAATCGCAATGATCATAATAATGGGAACAAAATAGGCTGAAATAACATCGGCCAGCCGGCCGATGGGCGGTTTTGAATTCTGCGCGCGTTTTACCATATCGATAATCTGCGCCAGTGCCGTGTCTTTCCCCACCCGTGTTGCTTTGAACACTATGGAGCCGGTTTTGTTGATGGTGCCGGCCACCACTTCATCGCCCTCACCTTTTTCAACCGGCATGGGTTCACCAGTCAGCATCGATTCGTCGATGCTGGTATGGCCGTCAGTCACTTCACCATCGACCGGGACTTTCTCACCAGGACGCACGCGCACCAGATCGTGCAGTTCAACCTGTGAAATCGGAATATCTGTTTCATAACCATCGCGGATAATCCGCGCCGTTTTAGGTTGCAGTCCGATCAGACGTTTGACGGCTTCTGAGGTTTTGCCACGGGCTTTGAGTTCCAGCGCGAGGCCCAGATTAATTAAACCGATGATCATCGCAGTTGCTTCAAAATAGACGTGGCGTGCCATACCCGGCATCACATCAGGAGCCAACACCACCACCATCGAATAGATCCAGGCCGTACCTGTCCCCAGAGCAATCAGGGTATCCATATTTGCCGAATGATTTTTAAACGACTGCCAGGCTCCCACATAAAAATGCCGGCCGGAAAATACCATCACGGCCAGTGTCAGCAGCCCGACAATCAACCAGACTATGCGTTCACTGGTGGTGGTAACGGTCATTTCGCCAACGACCAGGCTATAGATCATCAGCGGTATCCCAAGGCCGAGTGCGATGGTCATTTCCCGCATCAGGCGTTTGTAATAGGCCCAGTCGGCTTGCTCTTTTTCCGCCAGGGCGTCGCTTTCACTTTCCGCCTGCTGAACTTTGGCACCGTAACCGGCCTGCTCGACCGCCTGAATCAGTGCACCGGCATCGGCGCTGCCCTCAATGCTGACCGTGCGTTGCGCTAAGTTCATTTCGGCCTTAGTTACACCGGGTACATGTTGCAGTGCAGTCTCAATTTTTTTCACACAACTGGCGCAACTGGCACCTTCAACCAACAGTTCCTGCCGCGGCAGATGTTTGTCGGGTGACCGCGTTGATGCAGCACTATCCGTAGTCTCTGTAGCCACTTTGTTATCCTCTTGTCCGCAATATTCCACTTAAATAACAGGTCATATTCCCCCGCTTTCAGGCCGGGCCTGATCAGCGCAGCACTGCCGGAGCCAGTAATTTTCCCGCTAAGGCTAGTGATGCCCGGAGCCGGCCTTATCCCTCGCCGTCAGAATCTGATATTGCTCTTCAGTCAGCTCCGGCAGACGTTGCAGGAAAGCCACCATAGCCCAGATGCGCTGATCGTCGTGGGTCTTACCCCAGGCAGGCATGCCAGAGGCTTTAATACCGTGTTTAATAATCCAGAACTGACGACGGGCAAGGCTTTGTTTATCGTCATCCGCATGTTCATGCTCATCCAGACCGGCGGTTAAATTGGGAGGCACGGGATACAAGCCAAGGCTCATATCACTATAGGTTTTTCCCGGCCGTAAATGACAACCGGCGCACATCTCGTTGTAATCCGGACCACCGGCCAGCAGCCAATCAGCTGAGTTGAGATCCGGCACATCAAGCGGCCGGGAGGCTCTGTCAATCGATCGCTCCCGTAACGTCTCCAGCAGCCAATAGGTCAAAGGGTTATGCGGCGTGTCGGCAGCCACGGAATACACGCCGGAATAAATAACGCCAAAGCCCGCCAGCAGCAGAATAACGCCCGCCAGAATCATGCCCCTGATGATATTCAACATGATATCTCCTGCCCGGTCCTGATAGCCCCTTCAGGGGTTATGCATCCTGTGCCGTCAGGATTAATGCCCATGTTGATCACCGTCATCATGCCCGCCGGATGTCTGATGATGCCCGCTGTCATCTTTATGGGCGGAACCATGTTTCTGATCCTGCTTCTGATCCTTTGCATTACCGTGCATGGCCTCTGCGCATTTTTTCATCATCGCCTGCATCACCGGATCGGATGCGTTCATTGACGCCTGATGCATGTCCGGCATCGCACTGCAGTCAGGACTTTCACCTTTCGCCGCATGTTCAGAAGGATCATGGGCATTGGCCAGCGCCGAAAATGCAATGCCGGAAACCAGTACCCAAACAGCTGTTGATATTGTTTTCATGTCACACACCTTATGGTTGAAAAATGGTTATTACCGTTAAAACCAGAACCTTAATCCGGCCACCCAGTCGGCAGCGCGGGGACTATCACCACCGGCCCGGACCGCATCGGCGGTGTCGCCAAACCGGCCCTGCCATTCCACGCCCACATAGGGAGCGAACTGGCGGCTGAACTCATAACGCAGGCGCACGCCGGCATCGATGGCCGAAAGACCACGGCCGATACCATTATCCGAATCAGACTTGCCGTAGAGGGTCATTTCCGCGCGCGGCTGCACAATCCAGCGCTGTGTTAACAGCAGCTCGTATTCCGCCTCAACCTGCAACAGCGAACGTCCCTGCTCACCGGCGTAAAGCGTGGCATCAACCTCGAACCAGTAAGGCGCAAGCCCCTGAATTCCTACTCCGAGCCAGTTACGGTCCGGGCCTGAACCACTGTCGTGGCGCACACCGGCCTGCACATTCCAATAAGCGGTTACAGCATGGCTGTAGAACAGCTCGGTCTGGCTTTCTTCCAGCGTGCCGGCCACCACCTCGCCCTCAGCCTTGATTACAGCGCGATCGTAGCTGCCACCAAACCAGGCCTGGGCATCGTAGAGTCCGTAATCGCCGTCATCCGCTCTCACGGCCTCAAAACGGTTAAAGGCCACAGCCCAGAAATTGTGCTCGTCGGCCAGACGTAAACGGGGGACCGCCGGCAGCACATAAGCACCGCTGTCCAGCGTCATGCCATTGGCATAGCTGTGCGGATCGCGGGCGTCGGCCGGTGCCTTGCCACCCTGCATACGCATCGTGCCCATCGTCATGGGTGCTGATTCTGCGTCCGCCGCTGACGAGGCTGGCATATCATCATGTGACATACCGGCCATGCTCTCAGCCGGGGCTGACAGGCTGTAACTGCTGATAACGATGGCGGCCGCCAGAACGGAGAGCTCTTTGTACATGCTCATGACACCACCACCTCGCGGAACATGCCCGCATCCATATGAAACAGCAGATGGCAGTGCCAGGCCCAACGTCCGAGCGCATCCGCCGTAACCTGAAAACTGATGCGCTGCGCTGGCTGCACCGGAATGGTGTGGCGGCGGGCAACAAACTCGCCGCGTTCGTTTTCCAGCTCACTCCACATGCCGTGCATATGCATAGGATGGGTCATCATGGTGTCGTTCTGCAGAATCACCCGCAGCCGCTCGCCGTGACGGAAATGCACCGGCGTAGACTGGCCGAATTCCAGCCCATCAAAGGACCAGGCGTAGCGTTCCATATTGCCGGTAAGGTGCAGTTCGACTTCCCGTTCCGGCAGCCGCTTATCCAGCGAACCGCCGATGGTATGCAGCATATCCAGAGTCAGCACCCGGTGACCCGGCGGCCGCAATCCACTCTGGCTCAGGTCACGTAATCCGACACCCGGATCATCAAGATTTGTACGCGGGCTATCGACGCGCATATCGGTACCAGGCCCGTATTCGGTGCGGGCATGACGTACGGTTTGAGAAGGCTTCGCCAGTGCCCGGCTATCGTGGTTCATGGTCATGCCATCGTGATTCATGGTCATGCCGTCGTGATTCATGCTCATGCCGTCATGGTTCATGCTCATGCCATCGTGGTTCATGCTCATGCCGTCGTGGTTCATGCTCATGCCATCGTGATTCATGTTCATGCCTTCATGATTCATGTTCATGCCATCCATCGGCATGCTGTCGTGGCTCATCTCCTTCATCTGCCCCATCGGCATGCTGCCGTGGCCACTGTGGTTCATACCGTTCATCTGGCCCATCATATCGGCCATGGTCAGCGGCTGCGGAGGGTCCAGCGCCGGCACAATCGCGGTCAGTCCGCTGCGCACTGACAAGGTACCGCTGGCATAGCCGCTGCGATCCATAGACTGCGCAAAAATGGTGTACGCATCCTCCTCAGGCTCAACCACAACATCGTAGGTTTCGCCTGGGCCAAAGCGGAATTCATCTACCGTTACCGGCTCCACATCCTGGCCATCTGTCTGCACAACCGTCAGCGGCAGACCTGGAATACGCACATCGTAAAAAGTATTGCTGGCGCCGTTAACAAAGCGCAGACGTACTTTCTCACCCTGTTTAAACAGCCCGGTCCAGTTACCGGCAGGGGTTGTACCGTTCATCAGGTAGGTAAAGGTTTCTGCCGAAACATCGGCCAGATCACCCGGACTCATGCGCATCTGATTCCACATGCGCCGCTGGGAGAGCGCCTGCTGCACCCCGACAGCGGAAACATCATGGGCAAAATCAACAGCCGTTGGCTGGTTAAAATTGTAGTAATCACTCTGGTGCTTGAGCTTGGCGAACACCGCCATCGGATCTTCATCGGTCCAGTCTGAGAGCTGCACAACATAGTCCCGGTCTGCCGGGAAGCGCTCACCCGCAGCCGGCAACACGATGATGCTGCCGTACATGCCGGTCATTTCCTGAAAGCCGCTGTGGGAGTGATACCAATAAGTGCCACTCTGTTGCACTTTAAAGCGGTAGGTAAAGGTTTCGCCGGGGGCGATGCCGCGGAAACTGATACCCGGCACACCGTCCATCTGAAACGGCAAAATAATTCCATGCCAGTGAATCGAGGTAGGTACCGACAGACGGTTGGTCACGCGTATGGTTACCGTCTCGCCTTCACGCCAGATCAGCGTCGGTGCCGGGACAGAGCCATTAATCGTCGTCGCAGTCCGTACAACACCGGTAAAATTAACCCGTTGCTCGGCCACTTCGAGATCGAAACTGGTGCCCTTCAGCAGCGGAACAGACGCACTACCCTCTGCGCCGGCCGCAAACGCGCGGGCTCCCATCAAACCAGACAGTGATAAAGCAACTCCGGCAGTCCCCAGCCCCTGAACAAAGCGCCGTCTCGACAGCGGAGCCTGGCCTTGTGTTAAAGAATATTTTTTATTCATAGACTCAGTCTTAATGTAAAAAATGAATTCAACGGATAGCCTGTAGAATAAGAGCCGGTAACTGACCTCAAAGTGACGCATTGATTACATTGATGTAATGTAACTGTCATCTTATCGTCAGCCACCGATAACTAGACTGCGCCACCTCTGACCTGGGAGTCTGCTGATGAAATTACTCATCATTGAGGACGAAGCTAAAACGGGCGAGTACTTACGCAAAGGGCTCACCGAAGCGGGGTTCTCGGTCTCACTGGCTAATAACGGACTGGACGGCCACCACCTTGCAGTCACCGAAACCTTCGAACTGATCATTCTTGATGTCATGTTGCCGGACATTGATGGCTGGCAGATATTGCGTTCGCTGCGTGAGCGTCATTGCGATACTGCTACGCTGTTTCTCACCGCCCGGGATTCGGTAGATGACCGCGTTAAAGGGCTGGAACTTGGCGCCGATGATTATCTGGTTAAACCCTTTGCCTTTGCTGAATTACTGGCACGCGTAAGAACCCTGCTACGGCGGGGACAGCCCAAATCCGAACTGGATGAAATGCACATCGCCGATTTAACCCTGGATCTCAAACGCCGGGTTGCTCACCGCAATAAACAACGTATTAATCTGACCAACAAAGAATTTGCCTTACTGGAATTAATGTTAAGACGCCAGGGCGAAGTTCTGCCACGCTCCTTAATTGCCTCTCAGGTCTGGGATATGAATTTTGACAGCGACACCAATGTTATTGATGTTGCCATACGGCGCTTACGCTCAAAAATTGATGACGATTTTGAAACCAAATTAATTCATACCGTGCGCGGCATGGGCTACGTTCTGGACGCTCAGCGTGAAATCTGACCGCCGCCCTCTGTCATTAGCGCTGCATATGGCACTGCTGGTCGGTTTGGCCATCGTGCTTTGCTTTATCATTCTGGGTTTGCTGGTGCAACGATCAGTGCTGCACCATTTTAATCAGCAGGATGCCGATGAGCTCCGCGTGGTTGCCCTTTCGGTTGAAAAAGCGATTCTGGGGCTGGATAAATTTACCGGGCAGACACTGGAATCCCGGCTGCAAAATGCCGTTTCCGGTCATCACGGTATTTACTTTGCGGTGTTCGATAAGCAGGGGTTACCCATCTATACAGGTACCGAGCCAGACTTTTCGCCACTGCTCAACAATGCATCCGTAATCAAATCAATTCGGGCAGACAATTTATATAAATGGCAGACCGGAGATCACCAATATCAGGGAGCGATACTCACACCAGAATCACTGAATCGTTTTATTGATGGCGCTAAAATTGCGGTCGCGGTGACCACCGATTTTCACCACGATTTTATGCAGAATTTCCGTAAAACCCTGTGGGGCCTGATGCTGCTCGCCGGCATCCTGACAATTGCTGCTGCCTGGGTAGCTATTCGTATCGGCCACCGGCCACTCCACCGGCTGAGCAAAGAAATTCAGAATATTGATGTACACAACCTCAGCCACCGTCTGAATTCCGACCACGCACCTGAAGAATTAAGCGAACTGATTCAGGCCTTTAATGAGATGATCAGCCACGTTGAAGAGAGCTTTCAGAAGCTTTCCCAGTTTTCAGCGGATATTGCCCATGAATTGCGAACACCAATTACCAACCTCAGCACCCAAACTCAGGTAGCGCTTAATAAAGACAGAAGCACAGAAGAATACCGCGACATACTCTATTCCAGCCTTGAAGAGTACGACAGACTCAGCGTTATGATCCGCGATATGCTGTGGCTGGCAAAAACCGACAATAAACAATTAACGCTGGAAAAAACCTCACTGAACCTGGCAGAAGAAATCAAAGCGCTTACCGACTACTTTGAACCGCTGGCGGAAGAAAAACAGGTACCGCTTAAAGTATCGGGTGACGCCGTAATGGCTGAGGTAGACCGCACCATGTTCCGGCGGGCTCTGAATAACCTGATATCCAACGCCATCAACCACAGTCCGGCGGGAGCAGACGTCGGTATCTGCGTAACACAGCAGGAAAATCAGGCGTTGATCACGATTGAAAATGGCGGGAAAAAGATCGATGAGAAACACCTGAGCCGGCTGTTTGACCGCTTTTACCAGACAGACCCCTCCAGAGGGAACAGCCAGCGTGAAGGTGTGGGGCTTGGTCTGGCAATCGTCAAATCCATTGCGGAGCTTCATCATGGCTCTATCGAGGTGACATCGGTTCCGGATAAAACCCGGTTCATGCTCAGGCTGCCCATTAACAGCCCGAATCAGTAAATACCAACTCTTCAATAAACAGCCGATAAATGCTGTATGGCGCAAACTATACGGTTGTGATTCTGAATAGACGCAGCTCTGCACCTCTGAAACTCAGCACCTCTGCAACTATTTCTCCGGTAAAAAATGCTGCTCAATACCGCAGTCATGATTCTGCTGCAGAGTGCCATTGCGTTAACCATTAAAACTTTTCTTAATTTTGATCAGGCAAAACTGAACGATCTGAACCGGATAGCCCCATCCGCTGACCTGACTGGTTTTACCTGCTCTGTGCAATCAACCCGCTGGCGTTTTCTGCTATGAATCAGGAAGGTGAGACGACGGAACAGCCGCGAAATCAGTTGCTCCGGGATAAGGTCCGCGCAGGATTATAAGGCAGGGCAACTGGCCACCATGCCACATTGGTTGACTGCAAAAGAGATTACCCGCGCTTAACTCTCTGCGGGTTCCAGCGCTTCCAGCAGCGCCAGCGCTTTTTCGCAAAAGCGGATATGCTCGCGCTCCGTTGCCAGACCGGACTGCAGAATCAGATACTGCAATTGCTCAGCCGCCGACAATTCCCGGCCTGTGAAATCACGCTGTTCAATGTCTTCATACAAAGCCAGCTGTGTGCGGTGCCGGGCCAGCCTGTGCAGCAGATCATTCTCAACCCCGGCGCCTGTGCCCAGTGCAGCTTCCGCCCTTAAGCGCACCATCATGGCATCGCGCAGAGGTGGCGGATCATCCGCCTCCGCCACCCAGCGTTTAAGTTCCTGCTCACCCGCAGGCAAGACCTCGTAGCACCGCTTCCGGCCACGCGCGCCCTCTTCTGCAGTTGAGCGGACCCAGCCAGCAGCCTCCAGCTTGCCCAGCTCTTTGTATATCTGCTGATGCGTCGCCGGCCAGAAGAAGCCGATGGAACGCCCGAAGCGCCGCGCCAGATCCATACCCGAGCAGGGTTGCTCCAGCAACGAGGTCAGTAACGCATGAGGCAATGACATAGGTAACTCATTTAGTGATTTCCAGCGCAGGATAATGCTTTTATGCAACAAGTTGCAATTAAAGACACCAGTGAGTATAAAGATGCAACTAATTGCATAAAAGGATCACCGTGATGACCTCGACGCTTTACCCTCACCTGCTTGCGCCACTGGATCTGGGCTTTACCACCCTTCGTAACCGCGTGCTTATGGGCTCCATGCACCTGGGCCTGGAAGAAGTCGAACATGGCTTTGAGCGTATGGCCGCCTTCTACGCCGAACGGGCCCGTGGTGGCGTTGGTCTGATCGTAACCGGTGGTATTTCACCGGATGAATATGGTGTTGTTTTTCAGGGTTCAGCCAAGCTGACGACCGAGGAAGAAGCCGAACATCACCGCGTGGTCACAGACGCCGTGCACGCCAATGGCGGCAAAATTGCCATGCAGATTCTGCATACCGGCCGCTACAGCTACCAGCCGAACCAGATAGCGCCAAGCGCCTTAAAAGCCCCGATCAACCCTTTCGTACCGCGTGAACTGAGCCACGACCAGATTCTGGAAACCATCGAGAGCTTCGCCCGTTGCGCAGGCCTGGCACAGAAAGCCGGCTACGATGGCGTCGAAGTGATGGGCTCCGAAGGCTACCTGATCAACCAGTTTATTGCTGCGCGCACCAACCATCGTGACGATGAATGGGGCGGCAGTTACGAAAACCGCATCCGCTTCGCGATCGAAATTGTGCGCAAAGTGCGTGAACGTGTCGGACCGGAATTTATCATCCTGTACCGTCTGTCCATGCTCGATCTGGTCGAAGGTGGTTCAACCCTTGACGAAGTGATCCAGCTGGCCAAAGCCATTGAAGCGGCCGGCGCCACCATCATCACCACCGGCATCGGCTGGCACGAAGCGCGTGTACCGACCATTGCCACCAAGGTGCCGCGTGCAGCGTTCGCCTGGGTCACCAAACAACTGATGAGCGCCGTGAAGATTCCACTGGTCACCACCAACCGCATCAACACGCCGGAAGTGGGCGAACAGATACTGGCGGACGGCTGTGCCGATATGGTGTCGATGGCGCGTCCGTTCCTGGCCGACGCTTTCTTTGTTGAAAAAGCCGCCCAGGGCCGCGCCGACGAAATCAACACCTGCATCGGCTGTAACCAGGCCTGTCTCGACCAGACCTTCGCCATGAAGATCACCTCCTGTCTGGTCAACCCTCGCGCCTGCCACGAGACCGAAATTCCACTGCAGGACACCACCGCCGCCAAACGCATTGCGGTGGTCGGCGCTGGTCCTGCGGGACTAAGCTTCGCCGTTACCGCCGCCCAGCGTGGACACCATGTTGAGTTGTTTGATGCCGGCAGCCAGATCGGCGGCCAGTTCAACATTGCCAAAACCGTACCGGGCAAAGAAGAGTTCTACGAAACCCTGCGCTACTTCGGTAAGCAGATCGAACTGACCGGGGTAAAACTCAACCTCAATACCCGCGTTACCGCCGAAGAACTGAAAGCAGCAGGCTTTGACGAAGTGGTACTGGCAACTGGTATTGTGCCGCGCACACCACCCGTGCCGGGCATCGACCATCCGAAAGTAATGAGCTATCTGGATGTACTGCGTGACCGTAAGCCAGTCGGCAAAAAAGTCGCAATTATTGGCGCCGGTGGTATTGGTTTTGATGTGGCTGAATTCCTGACTCACGAAGGCGAAAGCGCCAGCCTCAACACCGCCAAGTTCAATCAGGTATGGGGTATTGATACCAGCTACGCCACCGCCGGTGGTCTGAAAGCACCCGAAGTGGAAATGCCGCCGCGTGAGATTTTCCTGCTGCAACGTAAGCAGAAAAAACTGACCGGGCCGGGCAAAACCACCGGCTGGATTCACCGCGCAGGGCTTGAAGCACGCGACGTAAAACTGATGCCGGGTGTCAGCTACGACCTCATTGATGATCAGGGCCTGCACATCACTGTTAACGGTGAAGCCAAGGTGCTGGACGTCGATAACATCGTCATCTGCGCGGGTCAGGAATCTGAGCGCGGTTTATTTAACGAACTGCAGGACAGTGGCCTCAGTGTTCACCTGATTGGTGGTGCCGACGTTGCCGCCGAACTGGATGCACGCCGTGCGATTGATCAGGGTGTACGCCTCGCAGCAAAACTCTGATGCTGCCCCGCCCCCTTATCTTTTTTAAAAGATAAGGGGGCGATTCATAAAGTCTGTTTATTCAGAATGTTCTGCCACCATGACAACCGCCTGACCTTCTCTGCGAAAAACAGACGCCACTTCAGACCGGCCTGGCCGTACCATAATGAATAAAACGTATAATCTGCGGTAATATTCGTCACCGTAACCGCCTTTATAATGGCCCGATAATAATAAAACGATGACACCACCATGACTCTGAATATAAATAACGCGCCAGCATTGCAACTCTCACCGAGGCTGAAAATACTGTTCAAAGCCTCAGCCTTTCTTCTGCTGCTGGCCGCGACGGCCTTAACCATTGAAGCCTTTATAAGTTTTGATCTGGCAAAGTTTAACTACCTGAGCTGGGTAGCCCCCTCCACCGACCTGACTGGTTTTTATCTGCTCTGGACAATTCACCTGCTGTCGGCATTAAGTATGATGTTGTCAGGGTTTTTACTTCTGAAACAGCGCCGCTATTCAGCCTGGCTACTGGTTCCATTGGCCATCTTCGGGTTATGGTCAGAGACGACCAGTCTCGTAGCGCTGCTGCCGCTGCTGTTTTCTGGTGTGAGTCAGGAAGGTGATGAAAAGGAATAGCTGAGGGTAGTGTTCAGAATTCTGTGTCATTTCTTTATCCTATACAAAACAGAGATGACACATGACCAAACCAACCTTCGACATGGAAGCCGCGCTGCAGGCG
>NZ_JAJAEL010000040.1 GCF_020447205.1 Thalassolituus alkanivorans | reverse complement strand
AACTGAGCGGCACCAGCGCCTCCTGGTGATAACCGCTAGTGGTTGTATCAACAGAGGTCAGATCTTTACGCCCGGCATCAGCAGGATCGTCATAACTGACATCGGAGTCTGTTTCATTGCCCAGATCCCGGAAGCCCAGCCCATTCATATAACCCACGGTGGTGTACGGCTGGCCATCATTAGCCAGGGCCGGTGTTGTGGAATTGACACCCACAACCTTGCCCAGAATCGGATTACCACGTTTCGGATAACCGGCAATGGTGAATACGTGGCCGTGATCTGCTGTAACCAGAATCAGGGTTTCTTCCGGGTTGGTATTTTCTGTTGCTGTTTTAACGGCTCTGGCCAACTCAATGGTTTCATTTAACGCACCATAGGCATTACCCGCATGATGGGCATGATCAATGCGTCCGGATTCAACCATCAGAAAAAAACCTTTGTCATTATTATTAAGAATATTAATGGCTTTTTGGGTCATTTCGCTCAGGGATGGTTCGCCAGCGGTATCATTGCTGCGATCCGCTTCATAGCGCATATGGGATTCATTAAAAAGACCAAGAACCCGTTCTGTAGTTTCGGTATTTATGCCGTCAAACTCACTTTGGTTATAAACATAAACGCCATTGTTGTATTGCGTTTTCCATTCATTAATCAGATGGCGGCCATCTGTGCGGTCACCTTCTGTACTGCTGACCTGATCACCGGAATTATAGGCTGAATCTTTTGGCAAAAAGTGGCGACGGCCGCCGCCGAAGGTAACTTCAATGCCATTAACATCAATACCGCTGTAGCGCTGCTCCAGATTTTTTTCAAAATTAATCAATTGTGAGGCAATGTCTTCACAATCGTTCTGGGCTGCAGCAGGCATATCTGAATTGTCTTCCCAGTTCCGGTCAGCCGCATGCGCATAGGTTGCCGCAGGTGTGGCATGGGTAATTCGTGCGGTTGAAACGACGCCGGTTGATAAACCTTTTATTTCTGCCAGCTCAAGCGCTGTTACTACTTCATTACCGGCTACGGTACTGCAATCACTACGAACAACATCTTCATCAACACCAATAACTCCGGCATCAGTCTTGATGCCTGACATCATGGCGGTCATCGTTCCGGCGGAATCCGGTGTCTGCGCATCGACGTTGTAGGTTTTTGCCAGCCCGGTAAATGGAAAGCCACCGAAACTTAATGTGTTTTCTTCTCCACTTTTACCTTTATTTTGCCCATCAAGGATACGGGCAGCGGTAACCGTTGATATTCCCATGCCATCACCGACAAAAAGAATGATGTTTTTAGCTGCGGATTTTTGATTTTTTATAGCAGCAATAGCCGTTTCCGTTGCTGCTATTTTATTCAATGATTGCTTATGCCAGTCATTGTTTAATGTGGTTGATAACTCAATATTTGTTAATTCAGTTTTGTCTGATGTTTCAGGTTTTTTACTTTTGTCATCTGTACCACAGGCAGATAACAACAAGGATCCTGCAAGCACGCTTATATATAGAATATTAAATTTCATGATTATCTCCTGTTAATTGTTGCTCATCAGGCCCAGTGCACGACTGATAATATGGAAGACACTGTTTTGCTCAATTTCACCCTGAGCCAACTGTGCGCCGGGGCCTTGCGCATGCAAACTGACATCCTCACCGGCATGCGTTTCTGAACTGAGCGGCACCAGCGCCTCCTGGTGATAACCGCTAGTGGTTGTATCAACAGAGGTCAGATCTTTACGCCCGGCATCAGCAGGATCGTCATAACTG
>NZ_JAJAEL010000039.1:496335-505334 GCF_020447205.1 Thalassolituus alkanivorans | reverse complement strand
TGCGTGCCGCATAATCATTGCCGTTGGCTGGATGAAGCCGGACGCGCCGAAAAGAGAGGATCGTAAGGAGATACCTCTCCTTACAGGGGGCCAGGGGCTTGCCCCGGAAAGGCGTTTCAGATTGAAAAACAGTTGTCGATCAATGTCACTCCAAATTATGGGCAAGCAGTGCTGCACTGCTTGCCTTTATTGTGTCAGACCGATGCGGGTTCTGATTTCCTCTCTTTACCGGCACTTTTCTCCGTTTTATCTGCCACCACTTCGGTTTTCTGAGCCGCAATACTGACCCAGTCAAAATGCGGGGCAAATACCTTTTTCGTGCGCGCACGGTATTCCAGCGTGGAGGATGGCCAGATGGTAAAGTTTTTGCCGTCCGCCTGCTGATACCAGCTCTTACAGCCGGAGGTCCAGACCGTATTTTTCATCCGCCCCTGAATTTCAGCGTTGTATTTATTCTGCTCTTCGATTTTAACGTTAAAGTAATCAACGCCTTTTTCCTGAACTTTTTTAATACACTGGATAATGTAATTCACCTGAGATTCGATCATAAAAATAATCGAATTGTGGCCCAGCGCCGTATTAGGCCCAACCAGCTGGAACAGGTTAGGAAAACCGGATACCACAGTCCCCAGATAGCCTTCGGCACCATTGGCCCAGTCTTTCATAATGCTGTGCCCCGGCAGTCCGTCCAGCGTAAAGTCTTTCATAAAACCACGCGGATCAACGATAAACCCGGTGCCGAGAATAATGGTATCGCAGGGACGTTCAACGCCATTGCGGTCGACAATGCTGTGCTCACGGATTTCCTGAATACCATCGGTAATCAGATCGACATTACTGCGGTTAAAGGTCGGGTAATATTTATTGGAAATCAGAATGCGCTTACAGCCAATGGTGTAATCCGGTGTCAGCTTTTTACGCACCGCCGGGTCTTTGACTTTCATGCGGATAAACAGCTTCGCCAGGCTCTGTAAAGCAACGGCAAGACGCGGATGAAAAATCGGCCAGACCCGCATTTCATTGGTGATATATAAACGCGCACGGTGCAGCTTGCGCAGCGCGGGAAAGTTGCGGAACAGGGTCTTGCGGATTTCACCGTAGCGGCGCTCATCGCGCGGAATAACCCAGGCCGGAGAACGCTGATAAACATCCAGCTGCTGCACCTGCGGCGCAATTTCCGGCAAATACTGCACCGCGCTGCCACCGGTACCAATGGACGCGACGCGCTTGCCGTTGAGATCGTAGCCATGATCCCAGCGTGCAGAATGCATGACCTTACCTTTAAAACTGTCCAGACCGGGAATATCCGGAATCGCCGGGTGATGCAGCGGACCCGAGGCCAGCACAAAATAACGCGCGCGGATTTCTGCACCGCCTTTGGTGCCGATGGTCCACAGTCCGGTTTTACTGTCAAACTGGCTGCGGTTTACCTCATGGCCAAAGCGGATAAAAGGGCGCATCTGATAATCGTCGGTGGTTTTTAAAATGTAATCCTGAATTTCATGCCAGGATGCATAGCGTTTGCTCCACTCCGGATTACCGGCAAAGGAGTACGAGTACAGATGCGACTGCACATCACAGGCACAGCCCGGATAGGTATTGTCACGCCAGGTGCCGCCAACCTCATCGGCTTTTTCCAGAATAATAAAATCCCTGATGCCCGCTTCTTTCAGCTGAATGCCCATACACAAACCACCAAAACCGGCACCGACAATGACAACGTCGGTGGTTGCCGGTAAAGCCTGCTGAGAATCCTGGGTATGTTTTTGCTGCGTCATGATGTTCACCTTTATTGTTATTCGCTCAGGCCGCCGGAGAGGGCTTTTCCTGCAAAGCGGCTGCGGCCATGATCTGAATCTACGTTTCCGGCGGTCGCTGTGGCTATGCTGGAAAAAACAATAAATTGATAAAAACGGCCATTATGACCCTGCGCTCAATTCTCGCCCTGACCTTTACCGTCGAACAGCTGCGCCAGCATTACCAGCTGGATACCGAAGCCATCCTTGCCCGTCATGGCTTACAGCAGGCGCATCTGGATGCCAATGCCACCATCAGTCAGGCTGATGAGCTGGCGATTCTGGCCGAATTTGCCGACCAGATTCAGCACGATCCGCTGGCGGCCATCACCATCGGCTCTACCTTTGGACTGTCGAGTTATGGCGCTTTTGCCATGATGCTGATGAGCTGCAGTTCGGTGTATGAGGCCTTTGCCCTGGGCATTAAATATCAGCAGCTGAGCTACCTGTTCAGCGAGCTGGATTATCAGCTCGATGGCGATACCGTACTGTTAAAACTGAAGCCCTATCCTCTGCCCGATCATCTGCAGCGTTTTATTGTTGACCGTGATGTGGCCGGTACCTGGCATTTTCTTAATATCATGCAGACCATGCTGGGCCGTAATCTGAAACCGCTGGCCATTCGCATGCCTTATCTGCAGCCGGCAGAAGCCGCAGCCTACCGCGAAAAATTCCAGTGTCCGGTAGAGTTTGGCTGTGATGAGGCAGCCTTTGTGCTGCCGCTGGAGGTATTGCGCCTGCCCTTTCCCGGCGCCAATGCCACGGCACTGGAACTCTATCGTGGTCAGTGCGAAGAAATCATAAAGCAACGCAGCCAGGTGCGGACAGAAGCATTAAGCGAACGCTTAAAACAGTATCTGACGATGTTCAGCCAGCGCTTTCCTGCCATTAAAGACTGTGCCGCGACCTTTGGTTTAAGTGAGCGCCAGTTCCGCCGTTTATTAAGCGACGAAGGGCAGAGTTTTCAGCAGATTCTGGATAACGTGCGGGCAGAAAAAGCCTGCCATTTACTCAGACATTCATCCCACAGTGTGGAAAAAATAGCGTTATTACTGGGTTATTCTGAGGCTGCAGGATTTATTCATGCCTTTAAAAAATGGCAGAACATTACTCCGGCACAGTACCGCAAACAAACCGCAGAAAAGACAGAGCCTGGCGCCTGAATTGCGCTGCTATTCCGCAGGCCAGGCGTTGTCGGCGGCGGTCATAAACTCTTCGCCATCACCGATGAAATCGTCAGCATCATCCTGACTGTCGGCACAGCCGAATAAATCGTGCAGCAGGCTTTTTTCATCTCCACTGACGGCGGTTTCAGCCATATCCGGATGCTCAAAACAGACCTGATTACGTCCCTGACGTTTAGCCTGATACAGATAATGATCGGCGCGGCCAATCAGGCTACTGGCGCTGTGCGGCTGCTGGGCACTGTGTAATGCCAGCCCGATGCTGGCAGTAATCTGCAACTCACCACCATCAATGCGCACCAGTGTGGAAGCAATATTCTCCCGTAATCGTTCAGCCACCTGCACCGCCAGCATCAGCTCAGTGGAAGGCAGAATAATGACGAATTCTTCACCGCCATAACGGCATTGCACATCCAGTTTGCGTGTACTGTCGCGGATTAAACGCGCGGTCTGCTTCAGTACTTCGTCGCCAGCGGGATGGCCCCAGGTATCGTTAATGGATTTAAAGTGATCAAGATCGACCATCATCAGCGCTGTCGACATCAGGGTACGCTGGGTACGTTCCAGCTCCTGTTCCAGCGCTTCACGGAAATGCCGCAGATTATAAAGCCCTGTCAGCGGATCGGTTGCCACCTGTTCACGCAGCAACTGCACTTCATCAATAAAGGGGCAGCTAAGCTCCCCGACCGGACATGCGGGGATCGTCTGATTACTGCTTTGCGATTGTCCGGATGACGTTGCGTCGCTCATCTGTCCACTTATGTTTGTTGTTGTGACACGCTAAAAGCGCACGGCCCCGGGCCGGTTAACGCTCAAAGTTTAGCCGAAGATCAGCCATTTGCCGGATGTTGGAGTGACAAATATGTCAGAAATCATCCGGCGCCCGCAGCCCCGCCCCCAGCTCGTCCACATCCGGTTCCAGACCCGCAGCACCCACCCCGTCGAGCCTGCCGTTCAGGGTTGGTAAGCGCACACTAAACTGCACGCCACGGATATCGAGCGGTATAAAACTGAGCAGATCGGCTTTGCGTCCGCTCAGGCTGATCAGCCATTGCGGCTGCGCCGGATTGTGCGGATCAAACCACTGACTTGTGCCTTCCACCAGCGTCAGGCGCGCAACCTGCGGATTACTGCGGCTGCTGACCTCAATACTGTGCAGCCGTTTTGCGCTGCGCAATTCCCACTGTTTTGCGGCCTCGGCATTGCTGTCTGCCAGGCACACCTGTGGTTCACCGGCAGCGTTCAGCGTCACCTCCAGATTCAGGTTCTGCACTTCGCCACCGGCCAGTTCGATGCGCAGGTGGTACAGCTCGCTGTGGTTATGAATATTGTCGAAACCGATATCACCATCAAAGCCCTGCACAATCTGCTGAGCAAAATACAGTCCCAGACCTTTACCGTTATGTTCTCGCGCACGGCGGGTAGAAAAGCCCAGCTGAAAAATCTGCTCACGGGATTCATCACTGATATGCGGGCCACGGTTATAGATACTCACACATAAGCATTGCTGTGCTTCCCACAGGCGGATAGCAATCGGCGCAAAGCGGCTTTTGTACTGACGCTTGGTGGCAAAGAACTGGGCATTGCGCAGCAGATTTTCCAGCAATAAAACAATGTGATTGGCATTACCCAGCAGTTCATCACAGGGCTGTAACTCAATACGGTACAGACCTTCGCTGTCGGTCAGTAATAACGGTTTGTTCTGTTGTGCAGACAGCTGCGCCAGAGCGTCGGCGTCGTATAAAAATGCCGGCTCCGGATTACCCTGTTCATCGCACAGGGTGACGCCCAGATGCAGCGTCAGGGTATCCAGCAGCGCCCGCTGCGGATCGAAAGTGGGCACCAGTGGCAGCTCACTTAAGGCGCTGCCCTGTAATTCCGCCTGAAATAATAATTCTTCACAGCGGCTGACATTGGCACCGATATGCAGCGCCATATTGTCGGTGGTGGATAAATCGAGTAAATCCCATAAATAGCGCATGCCCACCAGCGCCTGCTGATACAGCAGCGCATTATTACCCTGCTCATCCGGCAGACTGTGACCAGCGGCATAGGTGAGAGCTGATTGCACCTTATCGAACGAAATTACACCGTTATGACGTACCTCGGCCGCGATGCTTTTAAAATGCAGGTATTTTTCGTCGTACTCCATATATTCCAGCAATTTATCGCTGATAAAGAGTTTCAGTTTGTCGGTATGACTGGCCGAGGTCTGCGCCCGCTGCTGCAGCTGACGCTTGCTGTTCCACAATTGTTGCAAACTGGCTTTGACCTTGCGCTGCTGACGGCTGAAATGGCGAAAATCCAGCCAGGCAAGAATTAAAAAGGCAGCAAAGGCAGCACTGAAATACTGTGTACTGAAAATAAACGCCGGTATTTTCAGCATATCGGCCAGCGCTGGTGATAACAGCAACAAGGCATAAAACAGCAATAATTTCGCTGCCAGTAAGGTGCGCCACGGATAACGGATACGGAAGATAAATTTATCGCCGCGGTCTTCCGTCTGCAGAGTCTCTTCCGCGCTGTTGCTGTCTTTCATTGCTGCTCCGTTTAACTGTTTTACGCAGATATCAGTCTTTAGCGGCTGGCCTGAACCTGTTTATCTCAGGCCGGTGCTTTCCATAAATAGGCGCCTTCGGCACCAAAGGTGGCAATACCCTGCCCGGCTTTGCATAAATTCATAAAGGCTTCTTCATCACCATGGGCCAGCGCCAGTGATTTACGCAGGGTTTTAATATGCTGGCGATAATTGGCGTAGGAAAATTTTTCCAGATCGGCATCCAGCCATTCCGCCATTTGCAGTGTAGTGACCGGACGTGGTGACGCCTCCACCAGAAAGCGCAGAATCTTGCGCGGTGTCGGCGCCAGAGGCCGGGCCTGATTGGCCGGGTTCATTAATTTCTGGCCTTTCCACCACACTTCCCAGCTGACCAGATCAATACGTAACTCGCCGCTGACCAGCTGAGATTTTTTATTCGCCGCCGGAGTCAGACTCTGGCGTAACAGAGCTTTCATGCGCCACAGCAAAACCCCTTCGATATTGCGCTGATGCTTGGCAATAAAATCCTGGGTAACGCCCTGCTCAAAGGCTTTCTGTTCAATACCGGTGCCGGAATGTTCGGATAAAAACACAATCGGCAGTGCAGGCCACTTTTTCAGCAGCGCACGCGACACACTGAAACCGCCATCGTCGTTACCGTTCAGGCTGGCGTCGAGAATGGCGATATGCGGCGCATCGGCGTCATCGGTCTGGCTGATACGCGCCAGTGCTGCTTCAGAAAACTTAAACACCTCAAGCTTATTGTGCTCAGCGTCCGGCAGATCGGCTTCGGCACCGGGGGCAAAGTCGGTACGCTCCAGCAAGGCCCGGAACTTGTCGATCCAGTGGCTCTGATCTTCGACCCAGAAAATTTTGATCATCTCTTCCTCTCCTGCAGGGCCTGTTAACAGGCCGGTCCTGAGCATACCACCAGCCGCCGCCGGTGCAGACGCCCGGACACAACCGGCGCGACAGAAATCACATTCTTCTCACCGATTTTTCACCGGCATCACGCAATCTGTATCCATCGGCTCTCCGCAGCCACCTTTCCAGGGTCTGTTCACACTAAGTGAACCGGGCCTGCTGAGAGCCAGTTTTTCTCAGGACAAGGAGAGAGGAGTGATATTAGCGGGCTAAATGAATGACGAACGACGATGTTAATGGGGAAAACGGGCCTCAGCCCGGAGGGTTATGGCTAAAAATTCCTCATCCTACGTTGCTGCTCATTCGCTTAACCCGTTAGGCAACACTCTCAGCGCCTTGTCTGAGAAATTTTTAGCTAATAACAGGCCTGTTTAATTAGTGTGAACAGACCCTAAGCAACACGAGGACAGAATCATGAATGACCTACTCACTCTCTGGTCCGCCAACAGCGCTGTATCCGCCGCCATCTGGCTGGTGCTGGCGATGACCCTGCTGTATTTCGGCCGCAACCCGGCACACCGTATCCTGCTCAGCAGTGGCCAGGGTCTGCGTCATATGCTGCGCATGGCCAGCCGCGCCCTGAGCCAGCAGGAACGCCAGCTGGGTAAGCGTAACCGCGAAGTATTACTGGCCGCCGCACGCAGCGATGCCGAACGCCGTATCGAACGCGAATTTACCCGCATCCAGACGCTGGTAGCACGCGACTTATCCGGCTATCCGGCACTGCACCGCCAGATCAGCACCGCCATCGACAATGTCGAGAACAGCTACCGCGAAGCCGGCAACAGCGCACCGCTGCCACCGGCCTGGGGTGAGGTGGTGAATACCATTGCCGCGCTGCCCAGCCATGGTGATCCGGCGGTTGCCAAGATTCTCAGCAATATTAAAGACGCGGTGCACGACACCCATAAAGAAACCCTGAAAACCTGGCAGGCCAGCGCCGACCAGCGCCACAAACTGCTGGCGAAAATGCAGCCGGAATGGCGCACGCTGAACGGCAAAATGGACGAGGTGGCACGCACTATCGACAACCTCGATAACCGTACCCACCAGCTCGACAAGCAGATGCAGCACTATGAAGAAGTGCGCCGTGGTGAAGATGCGGCGGTACGCAGCCTGACGTCCAGCTCGCTGACCCAGTTCTTTATTGCCGGTCTGGTGCTGACCATTGCCCTGCTCGGCGGCCTGATCAACTTCCAGCTGATCGCCATGCCGATGTCGGAAATGGTGGGTGGAACCAGCTATATCGGTGGCGTAAAAACCTCAGATATTGCCGCGCTGGTGATCATTCTGATTGAGATTGCGATGGGCCTGTTTTTGCTGGAGTCGCTGCGCATTACCCGTCTGTTTCCGATCATCAGCAGCATGGATGATCAGATGCGCCGCCGCATGATGATTATCAGCCTCAGCATCCTGTGCATTCTGGCCGGTATCGAAGCCTCTCTGGCCTATATGCGTGACCTGCTGGCGCTGGATAAAGAAGCCCTGCAGCAATCACTGAGCATGGCGGCGAATGCTTCCGGCGTAGCCGCCAGCAATGCGGAATTCCGCTGGATTCCATCCATCGGGCAAATGGTAATGGGATTTATCCTGCCGTTTGCGCTGGCCTTTATCGCCATCCCGCTGGAGTCCTTTATTCACTCGCTGCGCACCGTGCTGGGTCTGGCACTGGTCGCCATGATCCGCCTGGTCGCCATTGCCGCCCGTCTGCTCGGCAACCTGGCCGGTCACAGCGCCACCCTGCTGACCCACGCCTACGACCTGCTGATCATGCTGCCGTTAAGCATCGAGCGTCTGTTCAGTCGCAAGCGTACAGCGGCAACTGCGGTGCAGTTTGACGACAGCCAGACCACCGATGAGCTGGCCGATGCCATCCCGGATGTGGCCGCCGAAGAAAAACGCAGCCGTAAAGGCCGCAGCAAAAACAACAGCAACAGCAGCAACAACAACAGTGGCGACGCGGCTGTAGCTGTCGCCTGAATCAGAGGAGTGACGATTATGAATAGCTTCAAACGCCTTGTTGCCACCGCCGCCCTGCCCCTGAGCTTACTGCTCAGCGGCTGCGGCGAGCAGGCACCACAGAATAAAGCGGTCTATCTGCTGATCGACACCTCGGGCACCTACACCCAGGAGCTGAACAAAGCACAGGCCATCCTCAACTACCTGCTGGCCAACCTAGACAGTGGCGATTCCATTGCCGTGGCCCGTATCGACAGTGGCAGTTTCAGCGAGAAAGACATCATCGCCAAAACCACCTTCGATATGCGTCCCAGCACCGCCAACGATCAGAAACGTCAGTTCAAGCTGGCCATGGATGAGTTCGCCGCCAACCTGAAAAAGGGCAGCGCCAATACCGACATCACCGGCGGTGTGCTGCAGGCCACGCAATATCTGAACGAAACCGGTGCCGGTAATAAATACGTCTTTATTTTTTCCGATTTAGAAGAGGATTTACCCCATGATCACATTAGAAACTTTCCAATTAGTCTGGATAACATTCACGTGGTTGCTCTCAATGTCACTAAGCTACGCAGCGATAACATTGACCCGCGGGAC
>NZ_JAJAEL010000039.1:493819-496129 GCF_020447205.1 Thalassolituus alkanivorans | reverse complement strand
GCTAACTGACCCAATTACCTGGTCATAGAAGGCGGCGGTGACTGGCGCGTGATTAACGATCTGGAACGTATGGATAAGCTGATCGTCGCCAATTAATAATCATGGTTAAGAACCTCATCTTCTCTCAATAAGTTCTCCCCCTTGCCGGCCTCAGTGCCGGCTTTTTTATGCAGCTTATCTCTGCCTGCGGCGCCGCTGCTGTTATCATCAGCACACTGCCACGCAACGAAAAACGCCATGAGCACCAAAGACACCGATACCCGCCCCGACCGTAATTTCGACGATCTGGCCGCACGCTTTGCCCGCACCATTTATGCAACACCCAGAGGCCAGCTGCGGCTGATGGCGTTACGTGCCGATTTTGCTGATCTGAAGATTGTATTGCCGGATGCCAGCGTACTGGATATCGGCGGCGGCCAGGGGCAGTTCAGTCTGGAGCTGGCACAACAGGGAGCGCAGGTCAGTCTGTGTGATATTTCCGCCGAAATGCTGCAACTGGCGCGCGATCAGTTTGCCGCTCAGCAACTGCCGCTAACGGTAAAGCAATGTGCGCTGCAGGACGTTGCCGCAGAATTTCCGCAACCCTTCGATATTGTGCTTAATCATGCGGTACTCGAGTGGTTAGAAGATCCCTTTGCTGCACTGCCATTACTCGCCGACCGGGTAAAACCCGGTGGCTGGCTGTCGCTGATGTTTTATAACCTGCACGGCCATCAGTGGCGGCAACTCATGAATGGCCGCACCCATGCACCGCAATCGGCCAACCCGCGTTTACGCGACGAAGGCAATGCGCCGCAGCATCCACTCGACCCGGATGCCATAGAACAGGCGCTGAATACCCTCGGTTTTCATGTTGAACGCTGGCGCGGCATTCGTTGTGTGCACGATCATATGCATCAGAAAATCCGTGACCGTATTGGTCAGGATGCGGTGAATAAAGCCGATCTCGAATTCGGAACGCTGGAACCCTACCGCCAGTTTGGGCGCTATGTGCATTTTCTGGCGCATAAACAGGAGTAATTAATGTCTGTAAAAATTCTGATCAGCGCCTGCCTGATGGGCCAACCGGTGCGCTACGATGGCCGCGCCAACGACGACAAGACCGACAACTTCCGCCACCAGTTACAGCGCTGGCAAGAGGCGGGGATTCTGATTCCTGTTTGTCCTGAAGTCGCCGGAGGTTTGCCGACGCCTCGTCCGGCTGCGGAAATTTATCGGGGAGATGGTGAGGCGGTTTTGCAGGGCAAAGCGCGCATCATTTCACGCGACACCGAAGATTTTACCCGCGAGTTTATCGATGGTGCTCAACAGGCTCTGGCCAGTGCCCGCCGTCACGGCGCGGTTGCAGCCCTGCTGGCGGCACGCTCTCCATCCTGTGGCAGTGATGGTATTTATAATGGTGAGTTTAATGCCACTCTGCGCAAAGGTATGGGCGTAACCGCAGCCCTGCTGAGCGGGCACGGCATTCCCTGCTTCAGCCCGGAAAAATTTCCTGACCTGCTGCAATGGCTCAGGCAGCAGCATCCGACATTCGCCCGGCAATTTATTGATTAATTATAAGGTCATCTCACTATGCCCGGCTTAATTGCTTTGCGCTTACATCTCCGGTCAGTGCTTGTTTGCCTTCTGTTTTTATCTGCGGCTTCTCCTGCCCACGCTTTTTTGAACACTCAGATTTATCAGGCAGGCAAAGACAGCCAGGGATTACGCATTGGCTGGCATAACGAAAATCCGGATTTTTTCTGGCGTACTTATATCGGTATTCAACAGGATACCCGCTACGCCGGTGATTATTATCCGGCTGCAGGGGCAGACTGGGTAATTCCCGTGCCTGGCACACTGTCGACCTTATTTATTGGCCCACGGCTGCAGTTTGATGCAGATAAAGTTGCAGGCATTCATGCCGGACTGACGCTGTTTAAAGCCATTGAACTGGGCTGGCAGCGCGATGTGAAAAACCAGAAAGTGCAGATGTATGCAGGATTAAACTGGAATTTTTAAGCATCACAGCTTAAGCAGAAATTCTGGGATGCATAACGTTGATTAATTGCGGATACTTTGGACTTCGGACGAAGCTTTAAGAAATGGCGCTGGAGGATGTGCTAACGGTCGCAAGCGACCTGGCCTTTGGCCTACGCGCTCTTCGTTCGCAGGCTCACTACGAGTCGAACCTAGGGAGGCTGTTCGTATCATCCTGATACTCACCCTGCGGGCTACGCATTAATTCGTTTCCGACGAATTAATCTCATCTCCGTCGCTTAACGGCGGCTTCGATAATTTACTGCGTATGATTTATTTCGGATGCTTCGG
>NZ_JAJAEL010000039.1:444983-493635 GCF_020447205.1 Thalassolituus alkanivorans | reverse complement strand
AATGGCGCGCTCGGGAGGATTCGAACCTCCGACCGCCTGGTTCGTAGCCAGGTACTCTATCCAGCTGAGCTACGAGCGCGCATCGTGGGGCGCGTATTATAGGGAGTCAGTGCTAACTGTCAACGCTTTTAATACACATCTGCGGGAGCAGAAAACGTGGCGGAGAGAGAGGGATTCGAACCCTCGATAGGGGTAAACCTATACACCCTTAGCAGGGGTGCGCCTTCAGCCACTCGGCCATCTCTCCAGTTCACGGCGCGCATGATACCACGTTCCCGCAAAAATCAAAGGAAAAATTTTAACAAAATTAAGGTGTTAGTAATTCCCGTGACTTTCGTCGTGACCTTCGTCACCATCTTTCTCGCGCTGGATGCGCTGGTAAATCTCTTCACGGTGTACGGCAACTTCTTTTGGTGCGTTAACACCAATGCGTACCTGGTTTCCTTTAACGCCTAAGACAGTCACAGTGACTTCGTCACCAACCATCAAAGTTTCGCCTACGCGACGGGTTAAAATAAGCATAGGAGTTCTCCTGACATTCCTGTTCGGTTCTAGGGTGCTTTGGCGGTTAAGCCGATATTCTCACGTCCCAATGCTCAGTATTGACCACTATGGTCAGAAATGAAGCCAAGGCGAGGCGTTATTGAGAATATTTAGTTATTAGGGGGCTCTCAGTCATTGAGCGCCCCCTAATGAGGATCGGAAAGGACGGAGGGTTATTCTGCCTGCTCTTCTGCATCCAGGCCAAAGGCTGTGTGCAGAGCGCGGACCGCCAGTTCCAGATACTTTTCTGCAATCACAACAGAAATCTTAATTTCGGAAGTGGTGATTGCCAGGATATTAATATTCTCGTCAGCAAGAACTTTGAACATTTTGCTGGCAACGCCGGCATGAGAACGCATGCCCACACCAACCATAGACACTTTACAGATGTCATCGGTTCCGGTGGCTTCACGGGCATTCAGTTCAGTAGCCAGGCTGCTGAGAATTTTCAGCGCTTTCTGATAGTCGCCACGGTTTACGGTGAAAGTGAAGTCGGTAGTACCGTCTTCGGACACGTTCTGAACAATCATGTCCACTTCGATATTCGCGTCGCTGATTGGCACCAGAATACGGGATGCCACACCCGGAACATCGGGTACACCTTTCAGGGTGAGTTTTGCTTCGTCGCGATTGAATGCAATGCCTGAAATAACTGGATTTTCCACGGAGCTCATCTCCTCCATCGTGATCAAGGTGCCGTTACCTTCCTTAAATGAGGAAAGTACACGCAGGGGAACTTTGTACTTACCGGCAAATTCGACCGAGCGAATCTGCAGAACCTTTGAACCCAGGCTGGCCATTTCCAGCATTTCTTCAAAAGTTACTTTATCCATACGGCGCGCAGCCGGAACAACACGCGGATCGGTGGTATATACACCATCGACGTCGGTATAAATCTGACACTCGTCTGCGCCCAGTGCCGCAGCCAGTGCAACACCTGTGGTATCAGAACCACCACGACCCAGCGTGGTGATATTGTTGTCGTCATCGATCCCCTGAAAACCAGCCACAATCACCACGCCACCGCTGTCCAGCTGCTTACGCATGGCGCTGGTGTCGATATCTTCAATACGGGCTTTCATGTAAGAGCTGTCGGTTTTGATACCAACCTGCCAACCGGTGAAAGAACGGGCATCCACACCGCGCTTCTGCAGCGCCATCGCCAGCAGGGCAATCGTCACCTGCTCGCCGGTGGAAACCAGCACATCCATTTCGCGTGGAGTCGGATTTTCGGAAATGCCTTTCGCAAGACCAATCAGGCGATTGGTTTCACCGCTCATTGCGGAAACGGCAACAACAAGTTGATGGCCGGCGTCGTGGAAAGACTTAACTTTATCGGCAACGGCCTCGATGCGTTCAATAGAACCTACGGATGTACCGCCGTATTTCTGTACGTATAGCGCCATGATGTGTCTTTACTGGGATTGACTGGTTGAAGGGGCGCTCATTAAACAACAAATGTCCACAACAAGAAAGATGGCCTATTGGCTTAAAACGCAACAGTCTGATGCCTGACCAACGTTTATTACCGGGGATAAATTACCGCAGCCGGGAAAAGCACATAAAGCGTCAATCTGCAGATAAAAAAACAGCGGGCAATGCCCGCTGTTTTTCAACCAGATCTGACGATCAGGACAGCTGAGCCTGAGCCCAGTTATTAAAGGCGGCCAGAGCGTCGTCAATGCCTTCCGGCTTCTGACCACCGGCCTGAGCCATTTCCGGCTTACCGCCACCGCGGCCATCGACATAAGGAGCACATTCTTTAACCGCATCACCGGCCTTGGCTTTACCAATCAGGTCTTTGGTCACACCGGCCAGCAGTGTCACTTTGCCTTCGGTTTCTGCTGCCAGCATGATCAGCGCAGAACCCAGCTTGTTTTTCAGCTGGTCCATGGTGGTGCGCAATGCTTCGACATCGGCACCATCCAGACGGGCTGACAGCACTTTCACGCCGTTAATATCCTGCGCATTGTTAGCCAGATCGGAGCCGGCACTGGAAGCCAGTTTGGATTTCAGCGCATCCAGTTCTTTTTCCAGCTGACGGTTACGCGCCATCAGTTGCTCAACTTTGTCGCCAACGTTATCAGCCGAACCTTTCAGGTTGCGGGCAATACCGTTCAGGGTGGCTTCTTCGCGGGCAATAAAGTCCAGCGCTGCCTGACCAACGACCGCTTCAATACGGCGGATACCGGCGGCAATACCGCTTTCGCTGCTGACTTTCAGCACGCCGATATCACCGGTGCGCTTCGCGTGAGTACCACCACAGAGCTCGACCGAGAAATCATCCACACCCATCGACAGCACGCGCACTTCGTCGTCGTATTTTTCGCCGAACAGTGCCATCGCACCGGAGTTACGGGCATCGTCGATGTTCATCAGACGGGTAGTTACTTCGGTGTTAGCGCGGATCTGGGCGTTAACGATGTTTTCGATCTCAGCCAGCTCTTCTGCTTTAACCGCTTCCAGATGAGAGAAGTCGAAACGCAGTTTGTCGTAAGTCACCAGCGAGCCTTTCTGACTGACATGCTCACCCAGCACTTTGCGCAGCGCAGCGTGCAGCAGGTGAGTGGCCGAGTGATGAATGGCCGTCGACTGACGCTTTTCCGCATCAACCGTTGCGGTCAGCTGGTCACCGACTTTGACTGAACCTTCAACCAGCACGCCTTTGTGCAGATGGTTTTTGCCTTCTTTGCTGGTGTCTTTCACCTGGAAGACAACGCCGTTGGCTTTCAGGAAACCGGTATCACCCGCCTGACCGCCGCTTTCGGCATAAAAGGCGGTTTCATCCAGCACCAGTACGGCTTCATCACCGGCGTTCAGTTGCTCAACGACCACACCGTCTTTAAACAGGGCTTTCACGCTGCCGGTATTTTCCAGCTGGGTGTAACCAAGGAATTCCGTTGTTCCGTCGATTTCCAGACCTTTGCCGTAGTTACCGGCAAAGTTACCGGCTGAGCGGGCCATTTCGCGCTGTTTATCCATTGCCACATTAAAGCCGTCTTCGTCGACTTTCAGGTCGCGCTCACGGGCAACGTCGGCGGTCAGATCCAGCGGGAAACCGTAGGTGTCGTACAGTTTGAAGGCGGTTTCACCGGGAATGGTATCGCCTTCCAGGCCGGCGATAGCATCGTTCAGAATCGCCATACCTTTATCCAGCGTTTTGGCGAACTGCTCTTCTTCCAGACGCAGCACTTTTTCGACGTGCGCCTGCAGTGTGCGCAATTCCGGATAAGCTTCGCCCATCTGCTCAACCAGTGCACCCACCAGCTTGTGGAAGAAACCAACCGACGCTCCCAGCATATGACCGTGGCGAACAGCGCGGCGGATAATACGGCGCAGCACATAACCACGGCCTTCGTTGGATGGCAGCACGCCGTCAACAATCAGGAAGCTGGTTGAGCGGATATGGTCGGCGATTACGCGCAGAGACTTGTTCTCGGTATCTTTGCAGCCGGTCAGTTCGCCGGCCGCCGCCAGCAGTGCCTGGAACAGATCGATTTCGTAGTTGCTGTGCACGCCCTGCATGATTGCCGAGATACGCTCGAGGCCCATACCGGTATCAACAGAAGGCTTCGGCAGTGGGATCATCTCGCCATCAGGCTGACGATCAAACTGCATAAATACGTTGTTCCAGATTTCGATAAAGCGGTCGCCATCTTCTTCCGGTGATCCCGGAGGCCCGCCCCAGATATGTTCGCCATGGTCGAAGAAAATTTCAGTACACGGACCGCACGGGCCGGTATCACCCATCGCCCAGAAGTTATCGGACGCGTAGCGGGCGCCTTTGTTATCTCCGATACGGACGATTTTTTCCGCCGGAATGCCCATCTGCTTGTTCCAGATGTCATAGGCTTCGTCGTCTTCGGCGTAAACCGTAACCATCAGTTTTTCTTTCGGCAGGTTCAGCCACTGCGGTGAGGTCAGGAATTCCCAGGCAAACTTAATCGCATCTTCTTTAAAGTAATCGCCAAAGCTGAAGTTACCCAGCATTTCAAAGAAGGTGTGGTGACGCGCGGTATAACCGACATTTTCCAGGTCGTTATGCTTGCCACCGGCACGCACGCAGCGCTGAGACGAGGCCGCGCGGGTATAGCTGCGCTGATCCTTACCAAGAAAACAGTCTTTGAACTGCACCATACCGGCATTGGTAAAGAGCAGAGTCGGGTCGTTACCGGGAATCAGCGGGCTGGATGGCACCACTTCATGGCCTTTGGAGGCAAAGTAATCAAGGAATGCCTTGCGAATGTCTGAGCTTTTCATACGGCTGCGGGTATCCGGAAGCGGTTAGTCAAAGTTAAAGGAGAAGGAGTATAGCGGTTTGCGCGCTTCAGGCCGAGTCCCCGCAAGCGTGTTCCTGGCAGTAAATATCAGCCACACAATAAATGGAGCACAGGATTTTGCCCGGAGATCCGCATTGATAAGCGAGAACAGCACGGGAATAAGCTGTCAGATCTGACGCCCACCGCACCGGCAGGAAAAATTGCTTGACGATAGACACAACAAAGATAACTATATAAGCATATTCTAATTTAGAAAAAGGTGATGTTATGAATGTCGATCGCATGATTTTCGCAATTGCCGGCCTGTTTATCCTGATCAGCGTTGGCCTGTCTCAGGTTCACAATATTAACTGGCTGTGGTTTACCGCTTTTGTCGGCGCCAACATGTTTCAGGCCGCATTCAGTGGTTTCTGCCCGCTGGCAATGATTCTGAAAAAACTGGGGATCAGCACCGGTAAGGCTTTCCAGTAATACTGCCGGCAGCGAGCTCTGGCAGGAATCAACCCTTATAAATTGGCCGGAATTCACAGGTTCCGGCCACCTTCCGCCGCTATAATCCCGCCCTCATCCGGAGGGTTTATGCGTTATATCCATATTTTATTCTTGTCTTTCTGCGCTCAGGTGTCGGCTGCCGACTGGCAACCCTATCCAGCTGAACTGCCCCAGTTCGATTACAGCGCTGACCGCCTGCTGGAATTCTGGCCACAACTGAATCAGGGGCCCGGTCTGCCCTATCCGGACGAAACCTTTCTCCGCGACATGATGGCGAAATATCCGCAACTCGCCGAATTTACCTTAACCCTGGCACGCCAGCCCGATGCCCATCCTGCCCTGCAGGCACTACTCAACGACAACCTGCAGCCATTGGCACAAGCCAGTCAGCAGGTCTGGCGTCTGCATTACGAAGGCCATTTTCAGCAGGCTTATGAATTGGGCAAACAACTCGGGCCTGCGGGCTCCATTCCTGCGCTGTACTCCAAGCTGATGTATGCCGCACTGATTGTGCAGGACAAAGACACCAAGCTTACAACCTTCCGTGAAGCCGCAGCCGAGTCTGAACGCCTGCTACCTCTTGCCCCTGATTATGCCTTCGCCGAATTTGGTCTGGCTTATGCCCATGCCCGGATTCTGGAACTGCTGGATACCAGCGCCGCCACGGCCACCGGTTTTCTCGGTGACACCCAGGACGCGATGGCAGAGTTACAGGAACGCTATCCGCAGCAAGCCCTGTACCCGGCGATGCTGGGCGGCTTACATGCCGGCGTGGTCGAACGTGTCGGCTCCTTTGTTGGCCGCATCACCTACGGCTCCACCGAAAGCCGGGCTCTGGAAGCATTCAAGCGCGCACTGGAATTACAGGACAAGCTGCCGGTGATCTACAACGAATACGTCAACGCCCTTGCCCGACTGGATAAAGACAAGTATCACGACAGAATGATCACACTGCTGCAGCAATGCGTTAAACTGCCGGTACTGAGTGCAGAAGAAGCCCTGAACCGTCAGGTCTGCGCTGATCACCTGCAACAATGGCAAGTGGCCGACTGAGCACAGCCATCACCGGATATAACAATGATTACTGCTCTGCTGATTGCCATGGTTCCGGCCATGGTGCTGCTGATGCTGCATCTGGCCATCGGACCTTTCGGCCATGTTCGCTTCCTGCACTGGCATCTGCGCTGGAAAAAAATGCCGGTCTGGCTGCAACAGAGCCTGTTAGTGCTGGCAACAGGCATTTTACTCGCCGGCGCCAGCCACCTGCTCGGCATCTGGCAACAACCCACGCCCCTTCCTGCCCACTGAAACACAGCATTCGCAGACATACTCCGCTAATGTGAAATTCTGATGAATAAAAGCGGCCAATCGTGACAGCTTTGTCCGTATAATGGCGGCAGTTTTTTCACTTACCGGAGTCTCACCATGCAACGTATCGTCATTATTGGCGGTGGTGCAGGCGGACTGGAACTGGCAACCCAATTAGGGCGCAAGCTCGGACGGCGCGGAAAAGCCGAAGTCGTCCTTATTGATGCCAACCCCACCCACCTGTGGAAGCCCCTGCTGCACGAAGTCGCCACCGGCGCACTGGATTCAGGGATAGACGAGCTTAACTACCGCGCCCACGGCAAGGTACACGGCTTTAGTTTTCAGCTTGGACGCATGTCCGGCCTGCAACGCGAACAACGCGAAGTGGTGCTGGCGCCAATTCACGACGAACAGGGCGAGCTGATCGTTCCGCAGCGCAGCGTCAGCTACGACACGCTGGTGATTGCCATCGGCAGCGTAACGAACGATTTCGGCACGCCTGGCGCTAAAGATCACTGCATTTTCCTCGACAGTCGCCAGCAAGCCGAACGCTTTCACCGCACATTGCTCAACGAATTCCTGCGTGCCAGTAACAGCGAAAATCCACGCAATCTGGAAATTGCGATTGTCGGTGCCGGTGCAACCGGGGTGGAATTGTCTGCGGAGCTGTACAACACCGCCGAAGTATTGAGCAGTTATGGCCTGAAGAACGTTTCGCCAGAACAGCTGAAGGTTACCTTAATCGAAGCAGGCGAACGCATTCTGCCGGCACTGCCACCAAGAATATCCGCCGCTGCAACCCGTGAACTGGAAGCGCTGGGCGTATCGGTTCGTACCGGTACCCTGATTACTGAGGCCACTGCCGAAGGCTTTGTTACCAAAGATCAGGGCACCATTCCGGCACGGCTGAAAGTCTGGGCCGCCGGGGTAAAAGCACCGGAGTTTATGAAAACACTGGGACTGGAAACCAACCGCGCCAATCAGCTGATCGTTAATGCCAGCCTGCAGACCGAAGACACGAATATCTTTGCCCTCGGAGATTGCTGCAGCGTAATGCACAGCGATGGCAAGCCGGTACCGCCACGCGCTCAGGCTGCTCACCAACAGGCGAGTCATCTGGTTAAAGCTTTGCGCGCACGTCATCAGGGACAACCATTACCGGAATTTGTTTTCCGCGATAAAGGTTCGCTGGTTTCTCTCAGCCGCTACAGCACCGTAGGCAGCCTTATGGGCAACCTGACCAGTGGTTCGATGATGATTGAGGGAAGATTGGCGCGGATTGTTTATGTGTCACTGTACCGGCTGCATCAGATTGCCCTGCACGGTTACTGGCATACCCTGCTGCTGAGCCTGGTAGGTCATATCAACAAGGTTATCCGGCCGCGCCTGAAGCTACACTGAGCTATCAGGCTTCATTTGTCTCTGCACTCAACGCCTGACGGTAATCGCCGGGCGTTGCATCCGTCCAGCGTTTGAAAGCTTTATAAAATGCACTCGGCTCGGCATAGCCGACCATAAAAGCAATTTCATATAACGGGATACTTTCATCGCGGATCAGACGCATGGAAAGCGCCTGCCGGCTTTCGTCCAGTAAAGCCTGATAGGTTGTACCCAGCGCTTTCAGTCGACGCTGCAAATTACGCACACTGATGCCCAACTGGGCAGCCACATCTTCCTGTGACACCTGACGCTTCAGCAGACACCCCTGCAGAATGCGCTGCAGTTCATTGTACAACCTTACCTGTTCCTGAAATTTATCGGCGTTACGCTCAAAGTCACGCAACAGGCTGGCATACAGAATCGGCTGCTGTCCCGGATTCAAACGCTGCCAGGCAGCTGCTGATATATCCAGAGCATAATGCTCACCTGCCGTAACAGCCGGAACAGAAAAGGCGTTCAGTTCAGTAATAACATCAGGCTCCAGAGGTACCCGCAGAGTCAGATCCTGATCGGTATAGCATCGGCCCAACACCTGGTAACAGGCCTCAGACAATGTTAACAGGCCCTGCAACAACTGCTGCGGCAGCAGTTGCAGGCTGCTCTGGGGCTCAGCCCGTATAACCACTTTGTGCTCACCCGGGCTGACAACAAAATGAATATTGCCAACGGACAGATGCATAAAACGCAATGCAGAAACCAGCCCCTGGGACAGGTTCTCAGAGTATTTTAATAAGCGACTCAGCGGTAAATCACGTTGCGCCAGATAACGACCGGTACGGGCAGGCAGCAGCCTGTCGCTGCTTTGCGAGGCAATATACTGGTGGGCAAGCTTCAGCTTGTCAGCATCGACCCATGGCGGCATAGGCTCCGCTGGCGTCATGCTCAGTAAACTCCAGACAGGAGTGATATCAATACCTTGACTGTCCCAGAAACTCAGCAGGTGCTGCACCAGTACGATATCGACCTGTAAAGTTGGGCTCATATCCCTCCCCAACGATCTTATGATTATTAATTGCCGGTCTCCACCGGAAATTGAACATTCGTTCTATATTTAAATATATGATTCCGATCATGGTTAGCGGTGAGGGGAGTGTCAATAGACTGAGGCGACAGTGAAAATAATGTCGTCAAAAAGGCAGCTTAGTCAGGAATATTCACTAGGGCCTGTCGACACTAATTGAATAGGTCCTGCTGAGAGCTAGTTTTTTTCAGAACAAGGAGAGAGGAGTGATATTAGCGGGCTAAATGAATGACGAACGACGAAGTTAATGAGAAAAACTGGCCTCAGCCCGAAGGGTTATGGCTAAAAATCCCTCATCCTGCGTTGCTGTTCGTTCGCTTAACCCGTTAGGCCACACTCTCAGCGCCTTGTTTGAGATATTTTTAGCCAATAACAGGCCTGTTTAATTAGTGTCGACAGGCCCTAGATGGTGACAGGAACTTAATCGTTGTCCGAATGTTCAGCCATAGCCAGCTGCTCAAGGGCATAACTGGTTTGCTCACCCGTAAAACCACGATAGGCCAGAAAACGATATAAACGGGCGCGTTCACGCATATCCTGTGGCGGTAGCCCGCCGGGGCATTTGCGTTGTGCCAGGTCCAGTGCCAGCTCATACCAGTCGACACTGAGATTGGCGATAGCACTCTGAATCTGCTCTGCGCTCAGGCCTTTTTCACGCAACTCCTGTTGCAGGCGCACAGGACCATAACGCTGACAGCGGCTGTTGAGGAAAGACTCGGCAAAACGTTCATCGGATTGCCAGTGACGCTCGGCGAGGTCATCAAGAACCGTTTCCACATCGTCAGGGTCAGCGGCTTTCGGGGAGAGTCTACGTGTCAGTTCGCGGCGGGAATAATCACGCCGGGACAGCAGATCAACAGCCGCCCGGCGTAATTCAGCCTGCGTCAGCTCAGGCTTCGGTTTCTTCATCCACTTCACTGGTAATGTCAGATGCTACGGCCACCGTCAGCATCTGGCTGCGGATACCGGCTTCAATTTCTGCAGCCATTTCAGGGTGATCCTGCAGGAACAGTGCAGCATTAGCTTTACCCTGCCCGATCTTGTCGCCTTTATAGCTGTACCAGGCACCGGATTTATCCACCAGGCCACACTTAACACCCAGGTCGATCACCTCACCCATGTGGTAAATACCCTGACCGTACATGATCTGGAACTCGGCCTGCTTGAATGGTGGCGATACTTTATTTTTCACCACTTTAACGCGGGTTTCGTTACCAATAACTTCATCGCCCTGTTTAACCGAACCGATACGGCGGATATCCAGACGTACAGAAGAATAGAACTTCAGCGCGTTACCACCGGTCGTGGTTTCCGGACTGCCAAACATAACGCCGATTTTCATCCGGATCTGGTTAATAAAGATCACCAGACAGTTGGCGTTTTTAACGTTACCGGTAATTTTACGCAGAGCCTGAGACATCAGACGCGCCTGCAGACCAACATGGCTGTCGCCCATCTCGCCTTCAATTTCAGCTTTAGGAACCAGTGCAGCAACGGAGTCGACAACAATCACATCCACTGCGCCGGAGCGTACCAGGCTGTCACAGATTTCCAGTGCCTGTTCACCGGTATCCGGCTGCGATACCAGCAGGTTGTTGAGATCGATACCCAGCTTCTCGGCATACAGCGGATCCAGAGCGTGCTCGGCATCGATAATGGCAACGGATTTGCCCATTTTCTGCGCCTGCGCCATCACCGATAAACACAGTGTGGTTTTACCTGAGCTTTCCGGGCCGTAGATTTCAACGATCCGGCCCTGTGGCAGACCGCCAATGCCCAGAGCGATGTCCAGCCCCAGAGAACCTGTGGAGATAGCAGGAATGGCTTCGCGCGGCTGCTCGCCCATCTTCATAATGGCGCCTTTACCAAACTGACGTTCAATCTGGCTCAGTGCCGCATCAAGTGCTTTCTGTTTGTTAGCATCCATCGCTCTGTCCTGTCTGTGTTTAATCTGGTTAGTCTGTCTGACCGGTCTGTTACCTGCTCATGACCAATCACTGTAAATTTAACCAGTATTTAAGCACAGCTTATTCTCAGCGCCAACCCTTCTTTTTTTGTCAGCAGGACAGCCAGCGGCATAAGCCCTGAATACCATGCACAACCGCCAGTGCGCGCACCTGTTCGCGGTTACCGGGAAAGTGGCAGCATTCCGTAATCTGCTGCTCGGCGTTTCCCCAGGCAAACCAGACGGTACCCACGGGCTTATCTTCGGAGCCTCCGCCGGGTCCGGCCACACCACTGACCGCCACGGCCAGATCACCCAGACTGTTATTGACGGCACCGGCCACCATGGCGCGCACCGTCTCTTCGCTGACCGCACCAAACTGCTCAATAATCGCCGGTGGTACGCCGAGGTAGCGGACTTTGGCTTCGTTGGAATAGGTGACAAAACCACATTCAAACCAGTTCGAACTGCCGGCCAGATCGGTCAGCGCACTGGCAATACCGCCACCGGTACAGGACTCCGCAGTGACCAGCCGCAGATTACGGCTCTGCAGAATTTCAGCCAGTACGGCAACAGAAGCATTCAGTTCAGGGCTCATTTCTGTATCCTCGCGGAATCACTTACAATCTGCCGTTTACATTAACACGCCCGTTTTTTAAGGACACTCGCCCGATGAGCCAGGCAACCGCCCAGCACACGCCGATGATGCAACAGTATTTCCGCATCAAAGCCGAATTCTCCGACACTCTGCTGTTTTATCGCATGGGCGATTTTTACGAATTATTTTACAGCGACGCCAAACGTGCGGCACAGCTGCTCGACATTACCTTAACCGCCCGCGGTCAGAGCGGCGGCGAGCCGATTCCGATGGCCGGTATTCCATACCATGCTGCCGAAAACTATATCGCCCGGCTGGTAAAGCAGGGCGTGTCGGTGGCGATTGCCGAACAGATCGGCGACCCGGCGACCAGCAAAGGGCCGGTCGAACGCAAAGTCGTGCGGGTGATTACACCAGGCACCCTGACCGATGAAGCTTTTCTGGATGAGCGTTCCGACAACCTGCTGGTTGCCCTCTGTTCTGAGCAACAACGCCATGGTTTAGCCGTGCTGGAAATCAGTTCCGGTCGTTTCTCGGTGCTGGAGGTCGACGGTGAAGATGCTTTACTGGCCGAGATCGAACGTCTGCGTCCGGCGGAATTATTACTCAACGAAGATCAGCGCCAGCCCGCCGGTCTGCGTGAACGCCAGGGGGCGAAATTACAGGCGCCCTGGCACTACGAATCCGACACCGCATTCCGCCTGCTGACCCAGCAGTTAAAAACCCGCGACCTGCGTGGCTTTGGCTGTGAGCATATGACGGTGGCTATCCGTGCTGCCGGCGCACTGCTGAATTACGCTCAGGAAACCCAGCGCAATAATCTGCCGCATATCCGCTCGCTGCAGATCGAGCAGCCGGATGACACGATTATTATCGACCCCGCCAGTCGCCGGAATCTGGAAATCGACATCAACCAGAAAGGCGACAGTCAGCACACGCTGGCCTGGATCATGGATAAAACCGCCACGGCGATGGGCAGCCGTTTGCTCAAACGCTGGCTGAACCGTCCGCTGCGCGACCAGGCACTGCTGCAACAACGGCAGGGATTCATCGCCCAGCTTATTCAGCATTACGCCGCCGAAGAATTGCACAGCAGCCTGAAACAGGTCGGCGATATTGAACGTATTCTATCGCGCGTGGCACTGGGTTCCGCCCGCCCGCGCGACCTCGCACGGCTGCGTGATGCGCTGGCCATCGTGCCCGATATCCGCCAGCAGTTAACCCGCCTCGACAGCGCACTGGCTGAACAATTACTGGAACGGGCGCAGGAATTCCCGCACTGGGTTGAACGCCTGAGCAAAGCCATTATTGAAAACCCGCCGGTCATTATCCGCGACGGCGGTGTGATCGCCGAAGGCTACGACAGCGAGCTGGATGAACTGCGCGCACTGAGCGAAAACGCCGGCGATTATTTAATTAAGCTCGAAGAGCAGGAAAAAGAACGTACCGGTATCAGCACCTTAAAAGTCGGCTACAACCGCGTGCACGGCTATTACATCGAAATATCCAAAGCCCAGTCCGATGCCGCACCTACGGAATATATCCGTCGCCAGACGCTGAAAAACGCTGAACGTTTTATTACGCCGGAGCTTAAAACCTTCGAAGACAAAGCCCTGAGTGCCAAAAGCCGCGCATTAAGCCGCGAAAAAGCCCTGTACGACGAACTGGTACAGGCGCTGGCCGAAGAGCTGATTCCGTTGCAGGTGTGCGCCGCGGCGCTGTCTGAGGTGGATGTACTGTCGAATCTGGCCGAGCGTGCCGAAAGCCTGCGTTTTGTTCAGCCGCAACTGGTCAGCGACGCGGTGGTCGATATTCAGCAGGGGCGACATCCGGTAATCGAAAATCTGATCGTCGATCCCTTTGTCGCCAACGATACCCGCCTCGATGCCCAACAGAATATGCAGATCATTACCGGTCCGAACATGGGCGGTAAATCGACCTATATGCGTCAGGTTGCCCTGATTGCCCTGCTGGCCCATATCGGCAGTTATGTACCCGCCGGGAGCTGCACCCTGGGCCCGATTGACCGGATTTTTACCCGCATGGGTTCTTCCGATGATGTCGCCGGTGGCCGTTCGACCTTTATGGTGGAAATGACCGAAACCGCGAATATCCTGCACAATGCCACCGCCCAGAGCCTGGTATTAATGGATGAAGTCGGCCGTGGCACCAGCACTTTTGACGGTCTGTCTCTGGCCTGGGCCAGTGCCGCACATCTGGCCGAACATATCGGTGCATTTACCCTGTTTGCCACCCATTATTTCGAGATGACCGCCCTGCCGGAAAACCACAGCAATGTGGTTAACGTGCACCTGAAAGCCACCGAACACGACGACCGTATTATCTTCCTGCACTCGGTAGAACAGGGCCCGGCCAGCCAGAGTTATGGTCTGCAGGTCGCCCAGCTGGCCGGCGTACCGGACAGCGTGATTCAGCAGGCCAAGGTGCAGCTGTTACATCTGGAGCAAAGCTCCGGCGTCAGCCCTGCAGCTATACCAACGTCTGTTACCAGCGGTGCGGAGAATACGGCACCTGTGACGCATAAAGCGGCAAAAGCCGATCAGCCGCTGCAGAATGATCTGTTCGCCGCCCTGCCGTCAGCCGTTGAAGAGCGCCTGGCCGCACTGAATCCGGACGATTTGTCACCACGGGCGGCACTGGAACTGATGTATGAACTGAAGGCACTGCTGTAAAGCAGCGGCCTTCTTATAGCCAGCGTGCGGTTTTTTACGACTTCGTTAGAACCATTAGGCCGTTGGCTATAACCCATATTTATAGCGGACGAACTTGCCCACTTGCCCGCTCCTACCTAGAATGGCGGATTACTAAACACCCGGAGACTGAGTATCTTATCAGTCTGCCAAGAACCGGGGGAAAGCGCCGATGATTTGCGAGATTAGGAGATACCCCAGATGACGTTCGTCGTTACTGATAACTGCGTGAAATGTAAGTACACCGACTGTGTGGAAGTCTGCCCGGTTGACTGTTTCTACGAAGGTCCGAACTTTCTGGTGATTCACCCGGATGAGTGTATCGACTGTGCACTGTGTGAGCCTGAGTGCCCGGCAGAAGCGATTTTCTCCGAAGACGAAGTACCGGCCGGTCAGGAACAGTACATTGAACTGAACGCAGAACTGGCCGAAGTATGGCCGAACATCAGCGAGAAAAAAGAATCGCTGCCGGATGCCGAGGAGTGGGATGGCGTTCCGGACAAACTGCAGCATCTTGAGCGTTGAGTTTTCCAGCTCAGCATCCGGGTTAAACCCCGGGCAATAAAAAAGCGGCCAATGGCCGCTTTTTTATTGCTGCTGTTCAGTGATCAGGCATCACCGAACAGAGTGGCTGCGTTCAGACCCTGCTTCTCCATGATCTCACGCAGACGCTTAAGGGCTTCGACCTGGATCTGACGAACACGCTCACGGGTCAGACCGATTTCGCGACCCACATCTTCCAGGGTGCTGGTTTCATAACCACGCAGACCAAAGCGGCGGGATAATACTTCACGTTGCTTCTCTGGCAGTTCTTCAATCCAGCGATCCAGATTGGACTGAATATCCTGATTCTGCAGTTCTTCACCCGGATCGGTTACACGTTCATCAGCAATGGTATCCAGAATGGATTTATCGGATGACGGTCCCAGTGGAGTATCAATCGAGGTTACACGCTCATTCAGTTTGAGCATGCGTTTTACATCTTCTACCGGTTTTTCCAGCAGAGCTGCGATTTCTTCTGCGCTTGGCTCATGATCCAGCTTCTGGGTCAGCTCACGGGCTGCACGCAGGTAAACGTTGAGTTCTTTGACCACGTGAATCGGCAGACGGATGGTACGGGTCTGATTCATGATCGCCCGTTCGATGGTCTGACGGATCCACCAGGTGGCGTAGGTAGAGAAGCGGAATCCGCGTTCCGGATCAAATTTCTCAACCGCGCGGATCAGACCAAGGTTGCCCTCTTCGATCAGATCCAGCAGCGATAAGCCGCGGTTAACGTAACGGCGTGAAATCTTCACCACCAGTCGCAGGTTACTTTCAATCATGCGACGGCGACCCATCTCATCACCCTTGCGGGCCAGACGTGCATAGTGCACTTCTTCTTCCGCAGACAGCAGTGGGGAAAACCCAATCTCATTGAGATACAACTGAGTAGCATCCATCGTTTTGTAGGATGTATCTGCCGCAAAGCGTTCTGTTGTTTCGTCTGCCGAATCCTGTTCAGACTCAGACTCTTCCACCAGTGCCAGCGCTTCTACATCATCAAAAACGTCTTCTTCGCGTAGTTCTCGTTGTTGTACTGCCATGTTCATTCCCGCCTTTGGTTATCGTCCTGAACCTGAACCGAAACAGGTTTTATGCCAGAACGACTGATTAATTTCCGACCGCTCTACCCAGGCCGGCTGGGTAAGTATCTGAGCGGATCAACCGGCTTGCCGTTTCTTCGGATCTCAAAGTGAAGTTTCACTTTGTCGGTACCAGTAGATCCTATTTCGGCAATCTTCTGGCCAGCTTTAACGACTTCTTGTTCGCTGACCAGAATGCGGCTGGTGTGGGCGTAGGCGCTGAGGTAAGTATCGTTATGTTTGACGATGACTAAGTTGCCATAACCGCGTAAGCCCTGACCCGCGTAAACCACGGTTCCTGCCGCTGCTGCCAAAACAGATTCTCCCAAAGCACCGGCGATATCAATCCCCTTGTTCACGGGCTTTTTGGTTGAAAAATGACCAATCAAACGGCCGTTTACCGGCCATTTCCAGTCAGTATCGGCTGCATTGTCGCTATTTTTTGGCGTGTTATGACTTGTTTTGACGGGAGGCTTAGCTGGCCTCTGACTTTTTGGCAGCGGTTTTGACGGATTTTCGACGGCAGTAACCGTGACCGGAGCAGAACGGCGGGCGACATTTCTTATGTCAATCTTTTGACCAGGATAGATAACATAGGGGCTGGCTATTGAGTTAGCGCTCGCCAACTCCCGATAATCGATTCCGTAACGCCAGGCGATAGAAAACAGCGTCTCACCCCGTTCTACAAGATGGAAACCCGTCGCGGTTTGTCCTTTACTGAACTTCTCTTCAACTGAGACAAATTCTCGGCCAGAAAGACACCCTGTTAATAGTGTAGCTATCGTGACTAATATGACAGTGGTCAGTGCTTTCATCGTCGTCCGTCGGTGGTTGTTTTTTGACACTCAAAAATGACAGCTTTTTGAGCCCTGCGGCGCGCCTGATTGTTTTTAACCAAAGACACTTAAAAATAAAATACTTATTCTAAATAAGTCTAAAAAATTCAAAGTTTTTATCAGATTTGCGGCTTATATACGGAACTCTACCCGTTTTCACAAAAAAACCGCATTGCTTACTTGCAGATTTTTATTTTTAGTTAACACTTGTTCTCTCTGGGCGAACGAAAACTACTGCGCCGTTCTGGACGCAAAACGCTCAAGCCCAAGAACCAATAAAGCTCCCGCCAGCATCAATCCCAGCGCCAGCAATAAGGATAAACCACTGTCCGGCAGGATATTGCTCTGAATAAAAGGTACCTCTGCCCCATGGCTGTTCAGGCGCGTACTCAGGGTTTCTTTCCAGGGCCAGACTTTCAGCAGGGAACCCGCCATAAAGCCCGTCAGCAATGCAAACATGGCATCTTTATAGTGATGCAGTAACCAGCTCAGCAGACGCGAAAAAGCCATCAAACCGATAGCAGCGCCCACCGCAAAGGTGCCCAGCAGTTGTATATCCAGTTGCCGCACGGCACCGAGAACCGGCTCATACAGCCCCATCAGCAGCAGAATAAAGCTGCCTGAGATCCCTGGCAGGATCATGGCGCAGATCGCAATGCTGCCGGCCAGCAGAATAATCAGTGGTGTCGGCGTGACCGAAGTTGGCGATGCCGTGCTGATAAAGCCGGCGATGACGGCGCCCAATGCCAGCAACACCAGTTGTGCCAGGCCCCAGCGTCCGATTTCTTTGCCGATATGCCAGCAGGAGGCCAGAATCAGGCCGAAGAAGAAGGCCCACAGCCACACCGGATAGTTCATCAGCAGATAGTGAATTCCACGCGCCAGCGACAACAGTGCCAGCAGGATGCCGCTGCCCAGCACCAGCAGAAAGGTGCCGTTAATGCTTTGCCAGAAAGCGCGCGGGCCGTCTTTAAACAGCGTTTTCAGTGCCTGCAGGTTGATATTTTTGATGGAGTCCAGCAGCTCGGTATAGATGCCGGTAACAAAGGCGATGGTGCCGCCGGAGACACCGGGCACCACATCGGCAGCCCCCATTGCTATGCCTTTGAGGAACAGCCAGAAGTGTTGCATCGCGTCCTTGTCCTTATAGATGAAGAGTTATCAGATATCAGCAGCGGTACTGTCATTGCTCTGAGATTAACGCTGTACGCCGGGTAAAAAAGGTACAAAGCGCACGCTTTCGAGGGTTTTACGGCTGAAGTGTTCCCCATGACGGGTAATCAGCACCAGTTTTTGCTCCTGGGTACCGACCGGCATAATCAGCCGTCCGCCATCGGCGAGTTGCTGTAACAGGGAATCAGGTACATCTTCCGGCGCTGCGGCGGCAAGAATACCGTCATACAGGCCGTGCTCGGGCCAGCCCCAGGTTCCGTCGGACAGTTTCAGGGTGACATTGCGGTAATTCAGTTGCTGCAGACGCTGGCGGGCACGCTGATGCAGGGGCTCAATGCGTTCCACACTGAACAACTTGCCGACCAGTGGGCTGAGAACCGCGGTCTGATAGCCGGAACCGGTACCGATCTCCAGCACCCGGTTAAGCGGCCCGGCAGCGAGCAGGATTTCGGTCATGCGCGCCACGGTATAAGGCTGGCTGATGGTCTGGCCGTTACCAATCGGCAAGGCCGTATCTTCGTAGGCACGGTGCGCGAGCGCTTCATCCACAAATAAATGACGCGGCGTCTGGGCAATAACGTCCAACACCTCTTCATTTTTAATACCGGCTTCACGCAGGCGCTGCACCAGACGGTTGCGGGTGCGTTGTGAAGTCATTCCTATGCCGGTCAGCTGCTGCTCGTTCACTCAGAGATCCTGCTCAGTTCAGAACCTCAGCCATCTGCTCAAGCGCAGTATGCTGGGTCATGTCCATCTGGATGGGGGTAATGGAAACCTTCCCCTGTTCTATCGCATGAAAATCGGTACCGGGACCGGCATCGGCAACGTCGCCGGCGGCGGAAATCCAGTAGCATTCTTTGCCACGCGGATTGGTGGTCAGCACCGGATTGTCAGAGCGCTGACGGTGGCCCAAACGGGTAATTTCAAAGCCGTTCAGCTCGTCGTAGGCACGATCCGGCACGTTGATATTGATCACCGAATTGGCCGGCAGACGCAGCTGTTCCAGCTTCGGCAGTAATTCCAGCAATACCCGCGCGGCCGTGGCAAAGTGTTGTTTGCCGGTCAGCGACACCGCAATCGGTGTCTTTGCCAGAAAACGCCCCTCCATTGCGGCGGCAACGGTGCCGGAATAGAGCACGTCGTCACCTAAGTTGGCGCCGGCATTGATACCTGCGATCACCCGCTCACAGCGGTTTGTGTAAAAGGCATTAACGCCCAGATGCACGCAGTCGGTCGGCGTGCCATTGACGCTGATAAAACCATTATCCAGATGCAGCGGATGCAGCGGCCGGTCGAGGGTCAGCGAGTTGCTGGCACCACTGCGGTCACGGTCGGGCGCAACCACCAGAACGTCTCGCCCGGCATCGGTCAGCGCCTGCGCCAGGGTACGAAGCCCGGGAGCATGAACTCCATCATCATTCGACAGCATCAGCGTCATGCGCATTCACCCTTCGAGGGCCTGTTAACACTAATTAAACAGGCCTGTTATTAACTAAAAATTTCTCAAACAAGGCGCTGAGAGTGTGGCCTAACGGGTTAAGCGAGCGAACAGCAACGCAGGATGAGGAATTTTTAGCCATGGCTGAGGCCGGTTTTCCCCATAAACGTCGTCGTTCGTCATTCATTTAGCCCGCTAATATCACTCCTCTCTCCTTGTTCTGAGAAAAACCGGCTCTCAGCAGGCTCGATTCAATTAGTGTCAACAGGCCCTAATTCCTGTACCTGCATCAGTTCACGGATTACGGAGGTCGCATAATACCCGGCGGCCAGTGAAAAGGTGAGCACTAAATCGGTCGTTCCGGCGTCTTCCTGCCACTGCCAGCTGAGATTGGCAGGCAATGCGGCCAGAGCACGGCGCTCCTGCTTAAGACCGGCATGCTCCATACCATCGCACAGTTCTGGCTGCTCCGCCGCGACGCGGCTTTCCAGCGCTAAGGCATCGTCTGTGCTGTTCAGGCGGCCCCGGCCCCATAACGGCCCGGTGCTTAAGCCGCTGTCGTCGGCGATATCACCGGCCAGCGTTTGCCCCCAGAGTCCGGCACGGATACGTTCGGCCAGCACATTATTGAAAATCAGCGAACGGATGGCTGACAGATAAATGCTTTTCTTGCCCGGATTACGCACACGGATTTCACCGGCCAGCATGGCGCGGCCGGATTCAATATTGCCGCCACCATGACCAAAGCGCTGCTCACCAAAATAATTAGGCACGCCCAGTGTTTTGATCTGCTCCAGATTGCTTTCAATCAGCGCGCGCTCACCCTGCACCTGACGCAGACGGATGGTAAAGCGGTTACCGAGAAGATCGCCGCGGCGCAGCTTTTTAGAATGGCGGCTCTGACTCAGTACCGTCATTTCGGCATCATTCAGAGCACTGAAATCCGGCGCTTCGACCCTTGGCAGATAAATACTGAACCACTGGCGGGTGATGGCGTTGCGGTCTTTCAGGCCAGCGTAGCCGACATCCATTTCCTTAACTCCCGCATGGGCTGCCAGACGTTTGGCAATCCAGGCGGTGTTGGCCCCGTTCTTCTCAATATGCAGCCAGACGTGCTCGCCTTCACCACAGGGCAGCGCCAGCGGAATTTCTTCCACGCAGAAATCGTCATTCTGTTGTTTCAACAGGGCGCTGGCACCGGTGTGCGGATAAGCGTTGGGCCAGTCAGGCAGGAGTGTTGTTGTCAAAAGGGCTCTCGTTTTTCAGCGTTAAAATTTAAATCAGCGGGCGGCAGTGATCAGTAAAGCCACCGCGTGTACGGCAATACCTTCTTTACGCCCCACATACCCTAGCTTTTCGGTGGTGGTGGCTTTGACGTTCACATCATCCAGACGCACGTTCAGATCGGCGGCGATGCACTCGCGCATGGTCTGAATATGCGGTGCCATCTTCGGCGCCTGGGCAATGATGGTGATATCGACGTTACCCACCTGATAGCCTTTATCGCGGATCAGACCGACCACATGGCGCAGCAGTACACGGCTGTCGGCTCCGGCCCAGGCATCATCGGTATCGGGAAAATGCTGGCCAATATCGCCCAGCGCCGCCGCACCCAGCAGTGCATCGGCCAGCGCATGCAAAGCCACGTCACCATCGGAATGGGCTTTCAGGCCGTGGCTGTGCGGAATCTGCACGCCGCCCAGAGTAATAAAATCGCCGTCTTCAAAAGCATGTACATCGAAGCCATGACCAATGCGCATAACAACTCTCGTTCAGGAATGTGGAGATAAAGAGGTGGATAAAAACAGTTCCGCCAGCGCCAGATCTTCGCGCCGCGTCACTTTAATATTGTCGGAGCGGCCAGCCACCAGCAATGGCTGACAACCCTGCTGCTCCATCGCCGACGCTTCATCGGTGACTGTCAGGCCCTGTGCCAGGCAAGCGGTTAACGCCTGCTGCAGCGGACCATAACGGAATACCTGCGGCGTTAATGCATGCCACAGCTGCTCACGCTCAACGGTATGCTCAATCACGATTTTGCCGTCGCGCAGCACCCCACGCTTCATGGTGTCGCGGGTTGGCGCAGCCAGAATGGCGCCGGGGTCGGCCAGCTCGCTCAGCAGCTTATCCAGATCGCCATGGCGCAGGCAGGGCCGGGCGATATCATGCACTACCACCCAGTCCTGCGCTGTTGCAATGCCCTGCAGTGCGGCCAGACCGTTCAGTACCGAATCGCAGCGCTCACGGCCACCGGCAGCACGGATAATACGCTCGTCACTGGCGTATTCACTGTCCGGCCAGTAAGGATCATCGGCCGATAACACCAGCACCGCCTGCTCAAATGCGGGGTAACTGAGAATCGCATCCAGAGTGTAATCCAGCAGAAAGCGTCCCTGAATCGGCAGGTACTGCTTCGGCCGGTCGGCCTGCATACGGCTGCCAACACCGGCGGCGGGCAAAATAGGAAAGTAACGCGCAGTCGTCATTATTGTTTGCCGGCAGGAGGGTCTACAAAAAGGATAAAGGTTTCGCCATCGCGCACCAGACCGAGATCTTCGCGGGCTTTTTCTTCCAGCAGGGTCTGGCCGTGGCGCAGATCTTCAACTTCAGCCAACAGAGCGTCATTTTCACTTTGCTGCACCTCGTTATCCTCGCGCAGCAAAGCAATACGCTGCTGCAACTGGCGGCTGGCAACCACACCGCTGTCATCCAGCCAGATGCGGTATTGCAGCACCAGCAACAGCAGTACCGGCAGCACAAGCCAGATCAGCAGGCGAAAATGAGGCATAAGTTTGTCTGACATATCCGTTTCCCGGTCAGGGTAGCATCGCTCATGGTGTCGTTGTATGGCTCTTCATTAACAAAAAACGGGCAATTAAGCCCGTTTTTTGTATTCAGCCAGTATTACTGACCTTTGATCTCAGAGCGACCTTTGTACGGTGCTTTGGCACCCAGTTGCTCTTCGATACGCAGCAGACGGTTGTACTTGGACACACGATCTGAACGGCACAGGGAACCGGTTTTGATCTGACCCGCCGCAGTACCTACCGCCAGATCGGCGATGGTGCTGTCTTCGGTTTCACCGGAGCGGTGAGAGATCACAGCGGTGTAGCCTGCGTCTTTCGCCATTTTGATGGCGTCCAGAGTTTCAGACAGAGAACCGATCTGGTTGAACTTGATCAGGATGGAGTTACCAATGCCCTTCTCAATACCTTCTGCCAGAATCTTGGTGTTGGTTACGAACAGATCGTCACCGACCAGCTGCACTTTGGCACCCAGTTTTTCAGTCTGATATTTCCAGCCAGCCCAGTCAGATTCGTCCTGACCGTCTTCGATAGAAACGATCGGGTACTGGTCGCACAGTTCAGCCAGGTAGTCAGAGAAACCTTCAGAGGTGAAGACTTTGCCTTCGCCTTTCAGGTCGTACTTGCCGTCTTTGTAGAATTCAGAAGACGCACAGTCCAGAGCCAGAGTCACGTTGTTGCCCAGCTCGTAGCCCGCAGCAGAAACGGCTTCTTTGATCGCAGCCAGTGCATCGGCGTTAGAGGCCAGGTTTGGTGCGAAACCACCTTCGTCACCCACGGCGGTGTTCAGGCCCTGAGAAGACAGTACTTTTTTCAGCGCGTGGAAGATTTCGGCACCACAACGCAGCGCTTCGGCGAAAGACGGCGCGCCAACCGGCTGCACCATAAATTCCTGAATGTCGACGTTATTATCCGCGTGCTCACCACCGTTGATGATGTTCATCATCGGTACCGGCATAGAGTAAACGCCCGGAGTACCGTTGATATCGGCAATGTGAACGTACAGTTCAACACCTTTGGCCGCAGCAGCCGCTTTGGCAGCCGCCAGAGAAACCGCCAGAATGGCGTTGGCGCCCAGTACAGACTTGTTGTCAGTACCGTCCAGCTCCAGCATTTTGTTGTCCAGCGCACGCTGGTCCAGAGCATCCATACCAACCAGAGCAGGCTTGATGGTGTTGTTTACGTTGGCAACGGCTTTCAGTACGCCTTTGCCCAGATAACGGCTTTTGTCGCCATCACGCAGTTCCAGTGCTTCGCGGGTACCGGTAGAAGCGCCGCTTGGTGCACAGGCTGTACCGAAAAAACCGCCTTCCAGGATAACGTCCGCTTCAATGGTCGGGTTACCGCGGGAGTCCAGCACTTCACGTGCTTTGATATCAACAATCTTTGCCATAGTTGGTTGTCTCCAGAAAACAGAGGCTTTCTATTTTTAAATTAATGGGAATCTTTGTAATCAAACGCCGCGGCGATAAAGGCCGAAAACAGGCCGTGTCCATCACGCGGAGTCGAGGTAAATTCTGGGTGGAACTGACAACCCACAAACCATGGGTGATCCGGTACTTCCACAACTTCGACCAGCTCGCCATCGACCGAACGTCCGGCAATGCGCAGACCGGCTTTTTCCAGTTCCGGCACCAGAGAAGAGTTCACTTCGTAACGGTGACGGTGGCGCTCAACAATCAGTTCTTTACCGTAGGCTTTGGCGGTGGTTGTTTCCGGAGTCAGCACACATTCCTGACCGCCCAGACGCATGGTGCCGCCGAGGTCAGAATCTTCGCTGCGGGTTTCAACATTACCGGAAGCGTCCTGCCATTCAGTGATCAGGCCAACCACCGGATGCTTGGTATCGTTGCTGAATTCGGTTGACTGTGCATCGTCCCAGCCGACCACGTTACGGGCGAATTCGATTACCGCCACCTGCATACCCAGACAGATACCCAGGTATGGGATTTTGTTTTCACGGGCGTACTGAACCGTGCGGATTTTGCCTTCAACGCCACGGTTACCGAAACCACCCGGCACCAGAATGGCATCAACGCCTGCCAGAACATCAACGCCTTTACGCTCAACGTCTTCGGCATCGATATAACGGACGTTTACTTTGGCCTTGTGGTGGATACCGGCGTGATCGATTGCTTCGATCAATGACTTATAGGCATCCAGCAGATCCATGTACTTACCGACCATGGCGATAGTGACGCTTTTCTCCGGATTCAGTTTGGCATCAGCCACAACATCCCACTCGGACAGGTCTGCTTCGCGACAGGTCAGATCAAACTTCTCAACAATCAGATCATCCAGGCCGGCATCGTGCAGCATGCGTGGGATCTTGTAGATGGTATCGGCGTCTTCCAGCGGGATTACGGCACGCTCTTCAACGTTGGTGAACAGTGCAATCTTGCGCAGTGCAGAGGCATCGATCTTATGGTCGGAGCGGCAGATCAGTACATCCGGCTGCAGACCAATAGTGCGCATTTCTTTAACAGAATGCTGAGTCGGCTTGGTTTTCGTCTCGCCCGCGGTAGCGATATACGGAACCAGAGTCAGATGCAGCGACAGAGCGCGCTTGGATCCCAGCTCGACTTTCATCTGACGCACAGCTTCCAGGAATGGCTGGGATTCGATATCACCAACGGTGCCACCGATTTCCACCAGCGCCACATCAGAACCTTCAGCGCCTTCGAGTACACGGCGTTTGATTTCGTCAGTGATGTGCGGAATAACCTGCACGGTACCGCCCAGATAATCACCGCGACGCTCTTTCGCCAGCACATCGGTGTAAATACGACCGGTAGTGAAGTTGTTGCGGCGTGACATGGTGGTACGGATAAAACGTTCGTAGTGACCCAGATCGAGGTCAGTTTCCGCACCATCGTTGGTTACGAAGACTTCGCCATGCTGGAACGGGCTCATAGTGCCCGGATCGACGTTGATGTACGGGTCCAGCTTGAGCATGGTGACCTTAAGGCCACGGGCTTCCAAAATGGCAGCCAGAGATGCAGAAGCGATGCCTTTCCCCAATGAAGAAACAACACCACCTGTGACGAAGATAAATCGTGTCATAGAAGGTCCGCGAGACAGAAATGGATACAAAACGGAAGGCACAGAACCTTCGCTCAAGATGGGGGGGCAGAATACCAGAAGAGGCTATCCGGGTAAAATCAAAAGGCGCTTTCCAGCAGCCATTTTTCTCTGTTAGTCTGACAGCTTACAAAGAGTTACCGGAACTGACCGGAATTTATCATGACAACAACCCGCTACGCTTTCCGCAGCCAACAGATGCACAAACATCTGCACGCCGTCTCTGTATCCCTGAGCAAGGGTAAACAGTGGTGGCTATCTGCCTGCGCGGCCGTCGGGTTAACAGTCTGATTTTAAACTGATTTACCCACCGGCTGCGGATCTCCGTCGCCGGGAAGCCCCCCTTATAAAAGCCAGCCCCCCTCCGACCCAGACCGCAGCCTCTTTTAACATCAAGGAGAGAACCATGGCTGCCACCGAGCCCGCCACACCCATACCGGCATCAACAACCGACACAGACACAACCCCAGCCCGCTTCGGCCTGATGCTGGCACTGTGCGCTGCATTTCTGTTTTCTACCAAGCCCATCATCATCAAATGGCTGTACGACCTGGGCATGACCGCACTGCCATTAATGTGGCTGCGTATGATGCTGGCGATGCCGGTCTATGTTGTTGTCGGCTGGCTGGCCTGGAAGCGTCTGCCGGTAAAACCGACTGCGCTGCAGCTGTTAAAAGCCGCCGGCACAGGCCTGCTCGGTTACTGGCTGGCGTCCTATCTGGATTTGCGCGGGCTCGAATATGTCAGCGCCCAGCTTGAGCGGCTGATGCTGTACGCCTATCCGACGCTGGTGATTATTCTCGGCGCGTTATTTTTTGGTCAGACCTTTCAGCGCCATCATATTGTTGCGCTGATTCTGACCTACATTGGCCTGATACTGGTATACGGACAGGATCTGCAGTTTGCCGCCGACAATATCGCCACCACCAAAGGTACATTGCTGATACTCGCCAGCGCCCTGTCGTTCTCGCTGTATATTCTGTTCAGCAAAAACGCCATCGGCAATATGGGCAGCCTGTTGTTTACCAGTATTGCGATGGGATCGGCAGCGCTGGCCACCATGCTGCATTACAGCATCAGTTATGGCATCAGCCTGCCGGAAATGGACAGCACCCGCTGGTTGGGCACCATTGTGCTGGCCATATTCGCCACCGTTTTACCTTCGTTTTTAGTCAGCGAAGCTATTAAACGCATCGGCCCGGCGAAAACCAGCGTCAGCGGTACGATAGGCCCGGTGGCCACCACGCTGATGGCGATTATTTTTCTTGGCGAACCCTTCGGCTGGCTGACCGCCGCCGGTATGGCGCTGGTGATGTTTGGTGTCAGCCGGCTGCAGCGTTAACAACCCCTTTTCCAGATCAGAATTGCGACGTGTTGCCAATAAAACACAGTACCGGCGACAGAAATCTTCTTAACAATTCTGATAACATGACAGTCGCAGATTCGGATTTGAAGACAGTCGACAATAGCGGTAAGACGATCCGCCGATCAGGAGAACACAATGAACAAAAATGAAACGCTCCAGCAACTGCGCCAGGCGCGTACCGGCCACCTCCGCTGGCAGGCTCATGCACAATCAATTCTGTCTGCGCCCAACCATCTCGATAATATCAGCGAGAAAGCCCCCATGAATCACACTGATTGCCAGTTCGGGCAATGGTACTTCGGGCAGATGCAGGCGCTGAAACACATTCCGGGCTATCAACAGATTGATCCGCTGCATGAACGGCTGCATCAGCTTTACCGGGAAATTTTCGACATTATGCTGGAGAAAAAGTCGGGTACGTTCAGCTGGCTCTTTGGCAGTGATGCCCGCCATCGCCAGCGCTGCATCGATAAGGCACGCCCAGTCATGGATCAACTGAGCGCCACCTCAAAAGAATTGCTCGCCGCAATTGATGAACTGCAGAAAACCATCGAGCAAATGCCGGAGCTGGCATAAATCAGCGCGGGTGACAAAGATTCTCCATTGCGCCAGAAGCTGTTGTTACCCGCACACAATATGAAATATCACGCTTAATTTTAACCGAAGCCGGGAGTTGAGCTGGCTTAACCTTAATGTTTAAGCGGCAGCAAAACCTTTTTCGCCTCCGCTACCACCGCCGTGCGCAGATTTTTTAACAGCGAACTTTCGGTCTGCCAGTAATGCCAGTACAAAGGCACATCCAGATGATAGCCCGGCACCACATCGCGTAATTCGCCCGACTTAATATGCTCCGCCACCTGTACCTGCGGAATCATACCGTAACCGATCCCCGCCAGAGCCATGCGCACAAAACCACCGGATGATGGACATTGATGCGTGCGCTGTGGTTCGGCATGTTCGGGCGAAACGCTTTGTAAGAAACGATGCTGCAAACGGTCGTCACCGCTGAAAATCAGACAGGGCAGCTGTGCAATCGCTTTCTGGCTGCGCTTCAGCTGATGGCGGCGGATAAACTCAGGACTCGCCAGTGCACGATAACGCATCACCCCCAGGGGTTGACTCAGGCCGCCATTCACCGGGGCCGCCGTGGCACAAATGCAGGCCATCACCTCGCCGTTACGCATACGTTTAAGACCGACATCCTGATCCTCAACAACAAAATCAAAATCCATCTGCACATAATCATCGCAGCGCAATAATGCTGGTGCCAGCCAGGTATCCAGCGTATCGGCATTCACCGCAAGTCGGATTTTTACCGATTCTGCGCTTTCCTGCGGCAGCAACAGTCCCTGCTCCAGCTGCTGCACCTGCTGCAGATGATTGGTCAGGCGCTGGCCAAGATCGGTCAGCCTTGGTGGCGAGGTGCGCAACAATACCGGCTGCCCCAGACGAAATTCCAGCTGGCGGATACGCTGGCTCACCGCCGACTGACTGACGTTCAACCGCTGTGCTGCGCGCTCAAAACCACGGCATTCAAGTACGGCCACCAGAGCCTCCAGAGCACGATAATCCATCATAAGAACACCTTATATCTCATAAGATTTATTACTTGGACTGATAATAAGCAAAAGCCTATTGTGCGCGCCATCACTTTATAAACACCCAACCGGACACCATCGTGGAACACCTGTCTCTCTATTTCGCACCGCTACTGACCGGTTTTGCCGTGACCATGGGCTTAATTGTTGCCATCGGTGCGCAGAATGCCTGGGTACTGAATAAATGCCTGCGCAATGAAAACCCGCGCGCGGTCGCAGCCGTCTGTATCAGTCTGGATACGTTACTGATTTTTACCGGCGTGTTTTTTATGCACTATGTGCAGGATCTGGTACCGGCACTGGTACCATTATTTACTTGGTTTGCCGTCGGCCTTTTGCTGTGGCTGGCCCTGCAGGCGTTTATCCGGGCATGGGGAAATCAGGGTGGAGCCTTAGTCGCCGCCGGAGCAGCCAGCACAGAAAGTGCCTGGCGCAGCGCCGGTCAGGCGATGCTTATTTCGCTGATTAATCCACATGTCTATCTGGATACCGTCGTATTAATCGGCAGCGTAGGCGCACGTCAGGAATTACCACTGCTGTTTGCACTCGGCGCATCCTTTGCGTCTTTCCTGTGGTTTTCGACACTGGTGCTGGGTGCAAAAAAACTACGGACTCACCTGAGCTCGCCGCAACAATGGCGGATATTCGACAGCGTGATTGGTGTTGTGATGTTGCTGGTTGCAGGCTCACTGGTCAGCCATCAGTTTGGATAAGGACTGTAAATACTCCGCCTAATCATCAGCTCTTGCCGCGACGATAAACGTGGCTATATTCCATCCGAAAGCACAAAAAAGCTGGAGCAACCGGGAATTAACGAAGATCAGTGGCTGACGATGACGCGACAGTTCGAACAGTGCTTCAGCACCTTCGCAGGCAATGAACATCAGCTGCGCTATGCCTGTGAAAAGCTGGATTATCAACGACCGTCTGGACTAAACCGGTGCAAAGCAGCGCTTGGTTAATAAGAAAGCGCAACCACGCGCATAAATCAGGTATAACCTGAGTTTTTTCGTTTCCGACATTCATCAAAAACACGCAAACCCTCCCAGCTTAGTCAACCAATGAACTTTAGTAAGCTCATTATTTTAATCGGCCGCCAGCGGTGCAGCCGTTTCCTCCAATTAGCTCCTAAGATGGGTGTCCTATTAGTACCATAAACACCCAACCGGACACCATCGTGGAACACCTGTCTCTCTATTTCGCACCGCTACTGACCGGTTTTGCCGTGACCATGGGCTTAATTGTTGCCATCGGTGCGCAGAATGCCTGGGTACTGAATAAATGCCTGCGCAATGAAAACCCGCGCGCAGTCGCAGCCGTCTGTATCAGCCTGGATACGTTACTGATTTTTACCGGTGTTTTTTTTATGCACTACGTGCAGGATCTGATTCCGGAATTAATTCCGTTATTTACCTGGTTTGCCGTCGGCCTTTTGCTGTGGCTGGCCCTGCAGGCCTTTATCCGGGCATGGGGAAATCAGGGCGGAGCCTTAGTCGCCGCCGGAGCGGCAAGTACAGAAAGTGCCTGGCGCAGCGCCGGTCAGGCGATGCTTATTTCGCTGATTAATCCGCATGTCTATCTGGATACCGTCGTACTAATCGGCAGCGTAGGCGCACGTCAGGAATTACCCCTGCTGTTTGCACTCGGCGCATCCTTCGCCTCCTTCCTGTGGTTTTCTACGCTGGTGCTGGGAGCAAAAAAACTGCGGACTCATCTGAGCTCGCCGCAACAGTGGCGGATATTCGACAGCGTGATTGGTGTTGTGATGTTGCTGGTTGCAGGCTCACTGGTGAGCCATCAGTTTGGATAAGGACTGTAAATACTCCGCCTAATCATCAGCTCTTGCCGCGACGATAAACGCGGAGCTATTCCTGATAGCGCCACGACCATTCTGGATCGCCTTGGCATCAACAGTGATCAATGGCTAACTATGATGCAGCAATTTGAGGAATGCTTTACGACCTTTGCTGGCCATGAAACGAGCTTAAGAACAGCCTGTGAAAAGCTAGACTACCAACGACCTTCCGGACTGAGCCGTTGCCGAAGGGCCTTCGGCTAGAAAAATCCAGAATACCAACGCCACTTCAAAGCCAGCCGGTAACAACCGGGATTAGGCGAGCCCGGAATCCGGCACCCTCCGCCAAAACTCCAGTATTTTTAACTGTCTGGTCAATGTTTTCCAGATTCTGGAAAAAATCGTATGTCGACGCTGGAAAAATTTCTCATTCAACCATTTGCCACTATAGTGGGTGTCCTATTTAGTAGTTTCCTCCAATTAGTTCCTAAGATGGATGTCCTATTAGTTCTGGTTTCTGGTGTTCTATTTAGTTTCTCAAAAACTCATCAATACCATCATTAAAATCGTGAAGTATTCTTTCTTTATCTTGAATCTCCCCCATACGTTCACATGCTTCAATGAGCATATTCATACCCCCTCTTATACCATCTGCGACATAAGCCTTAAAATCATTACTATCAACACCATCCCATTTTTCCTGGGGTATAGAGAAATCGATTGTAAGAATCGCCTTATTCTTTACTTTCTTTAACCGCTCCGGCCCCTCTGACTTAAAGTTTCGGATGCTCCCACTTACACGAAAAATAATCGACAGATACTCCAAGGTATAAAAATATCTGTTTTTTCTTTCATCGTTATAGAATATTTCATTCAAGCGCATATGATACGGACCAATCACATTCCTTGAATTTCCGCCACCATATTGAGCACTAAACTGAATCAAACTCATTTATTTATCCTTACGCATATGCGGAGGAACATAGTTAGGGTCATAATTTTCATGTGATGGGTCACGTTTCCCTGCCCAAGGCTCTTTATTCTTTGGTCCAGGCTTTCTTTCCACCATAAACCGCTCTATTTCTGCTGCTCGATCTCTAGAGACCTATGTGGACACCCACATTAACACCTTCTTCCGATAGCGCAATACAAAACCAAGATCTAGGCTAATCATTCGAGCCATGCAGGAAACCATCATGCCAAAGCCCAGAGAACAACAGATCTCACTTAAAGCGACACCCTATTATCACTGCATATCACGCTGCGTCCGCCGGGCATTTTTGTGTGGCACAGATAATATTACCGGCAATTCCTACGAACATCGTCGCAGCTGGCTGGAGAATAAACTCCTCGATCTGCCACAGATTTTTGCAATTGATATCGCGGCCTACGCTATTATGAGCAACCACTATCATGTGGTTCTTCACGTTGATTCTGATCGCTGCAACCTCTGGTCTGATATTGAAGTTGTTGAGCGCTGGCATCAATTATTTAAAGGTAATTTACTGTCGCAACGCTTTGTGCGCGGCGAAGTGTTACCACAAGCAGAAACCCGTGTTCTTAAAGAGAAAATCGAACTCTGGCGTTCACGGTTAATGGATATCAGCTGGTTTATGCGCATACTGAACGAAACCATTGCCCGCGAAGCAAATCTGGAAGACGACTGTACAGGTCGCTTCTGGGAGGGCCGCTTTAAATCACAGGCCTTGCTCGATGAGGCGGCACTAGCAGCCTGCATGGCGTATGTAGATTTAAACCCGGTGCGGGCAAGTATGGCGAAAACACCCGAAAAATCCGACCATACCTCTGTAAAACAGCGCGCTGAAAAAGCAAAAATAGCATCCTGCCCAAACCATCTGTACCAACAACCCAAACAACTTCTGCCCTTTGCCGGCAATCCAAGACAAAACATGCCAAAAGGGATCGCCATGCGACTGACAGACTACCTGGAACTGGTGGATGCAACCGGCCGGATTATCCGCAGTGATAAACGCGGAGCTATTCCTGATAGCGCCACGACCATTCTGGATCGCCTTGGCATCAACAGTGATCAATGGCTAACTATGACGCAGCAATTTGAGGAATGCTTTACGACCTTTGCTGGCCATGAAACGAGCTTAAGAACAGCCTGTGAAAAGCTAGACTACCAACGACCTTCCGGACTGAGCCGTTGCCGAAGGGCCTTCGGCTAGAAAAATCCAGAATACCAACGCCACTTCAAAGCCAGCCGGTAACAACCGGGATTAGGCGAGCCCGGAATCCGGCACCCTTCGCCAAAACGCAAGTATTTTTAACTGTCTGGTCAATGTCTTCCAGGTTCTGAAAAAATCGTATGCCGTCGCTGGACAAATTTCTCACTCAACCATTTGCCACTACAGTGGGTGTCCTATTTATACTATACTGGTACTGGTGTCCTATTTATACTCTTAGTTCGGAAAGTATCGCAATCTTTACAAGCAGCAGTAGCTAAATCATCAGCATCATTTTTAGTTTGTTCAGATGTATTTCTACCCCTAAAGGTTCGGCTGTCTTTATGTATATCCTTAGAAACTTCAACAGCAGTACCTTGATTATGTACTTGCCTACGCTCAGTGCCACTACAGTGGGTGTCCTATTTAGTATTTTGAATACTGCCAAGTCTTTCCTGGCTGAGTATATTTTGGCATTGGACACCTCGTCAGTTTGACTTTGGTGTCCGTTAAAGCGGGGGAAGCTCAGTGGGTGTCCTATTAGCCTTATTAGACGGGACAACAATTCGAAGTGTTAAATCAGACCTGAACCATTACACCTTCCAAAACAATCTAGATGAATTGTCATCAAATTTAAAAACAATCATATTTTCATCATCAAATAAAATACACGAACGAACAGCATATTTTGAATTATACGATGACACAAGATCGACATTGAACACGCTTTTTTTATCAGTTTTAATCATGACACCACGATTACCTTCTACTCTTTCCACCACATCAGGATTAGATGTCGACTCAACAAAGCACTTATATATTTTAACTTCATCTTTCGCGACCACTGCTTCAAAAAAAAAATATTTAACAAAGAAGACACCTCCATTATGAAGATCCACATCCACATCCACACTCGTCCTATATTTCACTTGTTCTGAAACCATTCGTTCACCATATTCCAGTCTGTATCACTCAAGTTAACAGGTTTTACTTGTTTTTCAACGAGGTATTCTAGCTCCTTACCATACATGCCAACAGGACCAAACTCATTAACAAAGTCACCCTTTGATGAAGCAGTAGGAATAGTAGTTAAAGCGAAATCATCCCCTCTATTAATAGCTTCATCAAGCAATGGTTGATTGTATTCTTCCCAAAAGCGTCCTTCAGCGTATGTTACATTAGCAGGTTGATCAGGGATATTTAATAGATTGAAGCCACCTTCCTTTTCACCTATATCATAGGTTTTTGGATAATTTGTTATCTCTAAAGCTTCTTCAGTACCTGAACCCTGATAATCATATTTACCCAACACCGTTGTAGTCTTCTCTGGATTTGCATCAATTACAATCCCATTTGACAATTCTATTTTGCTAGGCTGAGCATCAACATAAACTCTCGGTGTTTCTTGATTAAGATAACCAAAATCCCCCTCCGCATCATACGATCCATTATTTCCACTAAATGAGCTACCTTCTTCCCTTCTCGCCTGTGTTGCAGCATTACCAGCAACCTCACTGCCTTCTTTCAGCATCATCCCCATCTTACCGATGAGGGCACCGCCGGCAGCTTCTACCGTACCAATAGCTAAATCAATCCCGGCATCGGTGGTTGGGCTAACCTCTCCGGGGTGGGTATCTGCACTGAACGAGTTCAGTACATTGCTGCCGCTCTGGTATTGATGATCGGCGATCAGTTCGTTGTAGCTGTCAATGGCCTGCGTTGTGCCATGCGAGGCCAGCGCTCCGCCACCTAAGATAGCAACACCACAACCCAAACCGACTGTTGCAGCACAACCCCCCGTAGCAATAAGGGCTCCGCCTGCCGCTTCTATCATGCCACCAGCGGTTGCTACGGACTGCTGAGTTCCGGCTACGATATTTTCATGGCTGGTAATCTTGTCATCGATCTTATCTTTCAGGCCATAGGCAAAGTCGTCGTCCGCTGCCTGGGTGTTTACACCAAAAACATTCAGGGTGCTTTTTATATCTTCGCCCTGTGCTTTCAGTTCCTGACCCCTGTCCTGCAACCCTCTTACTTTTTCATACAAAGGGTCATGTTCAGACACCCCTGCAGCACACTCCACTGCGACACAGGCCAACGCCTCAAGATCAGCAATTTCCTGCGCCTTTTGTTCTGCACTCAGGTTGGCTTTGTTGTTGATATTGGCCCGTGCCTGATCCAGCAGGCTGGCTTCATTCCGGTTCAGCTGACGGGCTTTGAGTTCATTATTGTTAATGGCAGCAATGTTCTGTGTGCCTTGTTGTACATTACTGCTGTTTTGGTTAGCTGCATTCCATTGCTGTTGTGTACCATTTCCCTGCGTACTGATTCCGGCAAGACCGCTGTAGGCATCCCAGACCTCTCCGGCACGGTCACCATGATTGGTGGCCAGTGTGGTTTGATCATCCCGGCTAAGGCTGCCGGTCTGACCTTCTTGTGCCAAACGATGACGGGTCTGTTCATGCACCAGCGTTGATACGGTGTCGGTACTATTGGTCATATCGGTGTTGTCGATATTGACGTAAATACCATCACCATTTTCGTGGTACGCACCTTCAACTTCGGTTTTGTTGACGGCGGTGCTGTCGATGGCGAGGGTGTTGTCCTGCAGTTGCGAGCCATCGTAAAGCGAGATGTCTGCGCCGTTTTCCAGCCCCTGGGCATCGGTCAGTGCATCACTCAGCTTTTGCAGACCTTCTTCACTGCCTTCTGCACCTTCGTCACCGCGCAGTTTATTTTGTTGTTTTTCATCGGCTGCCGCCGCTGCCAGCACTTTTCGTTCGGTTGCGTAGTTGTTGACGTTACTGAAGAAATCCAGGGCACTTTGATCGGTATTGGCAACGTCTTTAGCGGCCTGAACGATTTCTTTACCGTGCTCAACACTATCGACAACGTCTTTCGCTATTGCATTCTGCCCACCATCACTAAATAACCGATGATCCACCGTCACCGTGGCATCCAGCCCGCCGGTCTGCTGGTCGAGGGTGATTTCCTGGGTGTTGCTCAGGTCATTATTTACATCAGCAATATCGTGCGCCGTACCGTCTTTTTTCTGCACGGTGCCGCCGCCGAGGGTGGCGTAGGTGGTTTGTTCAGTGTTGTGGCCGTTGTTCGTTAAGCCGACGGTGGTACTGCCACTTGCATAGCCTTCGTTGTCGTCGGTCTCGGGCTTATCACCCGACCAGCCGGTTCCTACACTCAGATTTACGCCACGGCTTTCGCTGGTGTTGTGATCGTAGAGGTTGTTGATGGTCAGCTCGTCGGTGATGAGCGCCAGGTTGCCGTTGTCGGTTAGGGTGCCGTCTTCATTACGTGTGGCACTGGCAACGGTGGCACCGGTGATTTCGGTGGTGTCGGCGTTGATGGTGACTTTGCCGTTACCGGATGCTCCGCCGATAAGGGTGGTCTGGTTGTTTACCCACTTGCTGTCGCTGCTGCTGTCGTTCTGGTTACCGCCGACGTTGCTTGGGTCGATAGGCAGACTGCCACCCACGCTGCCGCTAACGTTATAGCCTTCGCTATGACTGCTGGAACGGCTTTCGTCCTGCAGACTGGCAATGGTGAGCTGGCCGGTGGTGATGTCAATATCGTTCTGAATTTCGATATTCGCACCGGCAATGGTGAGCTGGTCACTGGTGCTGGTTAAGCTGCCGGCATTGATGCTGCTGTTAACGTGGGTTTTGGAGTAGCTGTCAGACTCACTGCTGTTAGCGCTGGCGTTGGCACTGAAAGAATCATTACCACCACTGTTGCTGAAGCTCATGCCGGCGCTGTATGTCTGCTCGCTGGAGCTGCTGGTGCTTTCTTCCGTTCCGGCGGTAATGGTGACGCTGTTGCCGTTAAGTGCCAGCTGATCCTGCACATTAACCGATGAGCCAATAATGTTGAGGGCGTCGGTGGCATTAAAGGAAGCATTGCCACCCACATTAATATTGGAGCCAACATAAGTCTGACTGGTGCTGGTGCTTTCTTTTTCGGTGGTGGTGGTCTGGGCACTGGCGCTGGCGTAGAAGCCGCCGGTGCCGGTCGATCCTGCGGCCGTAGCGCCCGCTGCGGCAAAGTTCAGCGTAGCCTGTGCCAGCTGAGTGGTGGCGGCAGCAAGGTTCGCTTTGTAGTCATCCAGGGCACTGGCCGCCAGACTGCCATCTTTAATACGGCGCTCTGCATCGGCGAGAGCATTTTTGGCAGCTTCAACATCGGCTCCGGCCTGAGCGACGGCATCGGCGGCGTAAACGGCATCGACGTAGGCGTTTTTAACGCCCAGCGAAGTGGTGCTGACTTCGGTTTTTTCGGTATGAGTAGTGCTGCTGTTTTCGGTTACGCCTTCGACGTTAATATTTTGCGCAGTGAGGCTGGCATCGCCACCTGCACTGAGATCAGAACCGAGGAGATTAATATCGCCTTCGCTGTTCATAATCAGATTGCCACCCACATTAAGGCCCGCGGTAACGGCGGTTTCCTGGGTAGTGGTGGTGGTTTCGGTATGGTCGGTAGCGGTTACACCAGCAACCGTTACTTCCTGCTTGCCCACTGCAGGCTTGGTAGAAGCAACCGTTTGCTCGCTGCTGCTTTCGGTGGTGGTGGTGGTGTCCATCACGGCAGTAATAGTGGTGCTGCCGGTCTCAATATAGCCATTACCTGCGGCATTGATCTGGCTGCCGTCAACCTGCAGGTGATCATCCACCCGCACAATCAGGTTGCCGCCAGCATCCACGCTTGAGGTGGCATTATGGGTGGTTTCAACCCGCTGTTCTTCGCTGTGGCCAACGGTGAGGGTGGTATCAACACCCAGGGCTTCGAGTTGAGAGGTAACGCCCATGCTGCCGGCAACAAACATAGCGGCGGAGGCGAGGTTTTTCAGCGGGCCTTTGAGGCCGGATTGTTTAACGTTCCATTCTTCGTCTTTTAATTCCACGGTACCCACGGTGAGATTACCGATGCTGCTGCCATCGGCGCTGATAAACTGACCGTTATCATCCAGTACCGGTGCGCCGTTTTCGTCGCGCAGCAGGTTGGTGTCACCGAGGGTGATGTTATTCTCTGCCGCCACTGAAGACGCCAGTATCGCAACATCACCACCGTTACTGTTGATCTGTAAATTGGCCGATCCTGTGCATCCTGCACTCTCGGCATTGGCACATCCCTGTCCGGCACCACCACCTGCCCGGATGGTACTGCCAACAGCTTCTTGTTTTACATGGCCTTTTTGTTGCGCACTGGTGGTCGCAACACCACTGCCACTTTTCTCTTTGCTGTAGCTGTCCTGATTAATACCAGCGGTAATCAGGATGTTATTTTCGGCATTCAGTGTGGCATTACCACCGGCACTGACATCAGCTCCGACCAGAGTCATATCATTACGGGCATTCAGTAACAGATTGCCGCCTGCGCCAAGTTCAGTTCCCTGAAAGGTCAGGGTTTCCTGTTGCGTGGTGGTTTTTGACGAGCTGAAGGTGCCTTTCTTCTCACTGTAGCGCTGCTGATAATCGCGCTCAGTTACACCCTGCAGATTAATATTTTCTGCATCGACCAGAGCATCGCCGCCGATGTCAAATTTGGCGGCCTCGGAGTTAAAGTCGCCACCGGCACGGAAGCTGGCATTACCGCCACTACGGATCTGGCTGGTGAGGAATTCGGTATGTTCATCAATGTTTTTACCACGTTGACTGCGGCGATCCAGTTGCAGGGCATTGAAGTTAATATCACCACCGGCCTGCAGATTCATATCGCCAGAAGTGGTCAGGCTACCTCCATTGTTGTTTATGTCATTACTGGCAACAACGCTCAGGCTACCCGCTGAGATATTCCCCCCGTTACCGGCAATGGTGTTGTAGTTGGTGCCATCGCCAAAGCGCATAACATTGCGCTGGTTTTTAAAGCTTTCGGCATAGATATTCGCGCTGTTTTTAACATTAATATTGCCAGTATTTGTAAAGTCACCCACGCTGATATCCATGCTATCAGCCACAATACTGCCCGCTGCCGGGGTAGTAATTTGCTCAAGCGTAGCCTCAGGCAGATAAACGGTAGGAACCAACTGCTGAGTTCCACCAATGTTCATGCTGACATACCAGATCATCGGTGCTTCGAGCTGGGCAATCTGATCACGGGTGAGTGCCTGCCCTACCTGAAGGTTGCCATTGCTCTGGTGCTGCTCAAGATAACTGACGGTGTTGTCATACAGCGCCTGACGTTGCTCTGCCGAGCTGGACCAGTCGGGCGAGAAGTAGGCGGTACCGGTTTGTGCCAGTGCAGCCTGGGTAATAGCCTGAGCTTCCTGATACGGGTCCAGTAAGAATACCGGCTCTGTATCGGGCAGCTGAGTATCTGTAAGCCGTTTAAAAATGTAGTCAGGCTGCAGCTCATACTCGGTGTCGGCAATAATTCTGCTGAGGATATCAGGATCAAGATCAAACAGGCTGGCGCGGCCGTTATTCATGCTGCGGTCCTGACCTTTATTCAGACTACTCCGTGCCTGGTTAAGCTCAGCACGTGTTGCACTCAGGTCGGGGGCATTGATGCTGTTAATCCAGTCCGTTGTGTCAGGCAGGTTAACTGATCCGGTAGTGACGTTCTGTATTTCAGCCAGACTGGTTGTTTTATTTTGCCATTGCGGAGTGCCATCCCCCAGTACTGGAGTTAAAGACTGATACTGGAGGCCTTCAATTGAAACATCAGCCCCCTGCCAATTATTGAGGCGCGGAGGGTTGTTACCTACACGGGTATGTTTTTCAACCTCTGGAGTGTACTGGCCTTTGTCCTGCCAATAGTTGCCGGATAATTTCCACCCTGATCCCCCGGCACTAATAGCACTCAGTTGTTGCTGAAGTGCAGCTTGTGCTGCTAATTCTTCGGCCGTTTTATCACCTGCTACAGAGGCGGCATTGAGGGCATCGAATGACAGGCCTGGAATAATAAATGAAAGCAGGGAGATCGTTGGGGTTGGTTCACTGTTGGCAACATCCACCACAACGCTGTCGGCACCATTAGAAAAGCTTCCTTTACTAAAAGCACCTGCCACTTCCGCATCAACTTCTGAATTACTTTCAGAAACACTCGAATAAATTCCTTCTGAAAAATCCTCCTGACTTTCCGAAGTGATACTCTTGGCATTAACAACTCCAATATTATTAAATGATTTATCAGCTTGATATGAAATGTTTCCACCTGATGTTATTTGACCAAGAGAAAATTCATTCACCGATTCAAAGGAGCCTGGAGCTTTAGATGAGCCTTCTTTATTATTTGATGTAAGATCATCACTCCACATGGTATCCCAATAATATTTCCCCCCAACCACACTGATCTTTGATTCAATCAATTCTTTTGCAGCAGTTGAAACCTTACCATTCGAGGAATTATACCTGGACTCTAGTGACAACCCGTATGTTTCTTTATGCTGCTCATTGTTAACATTCTTATCCTGCCAACTAACTTCATTCAGTATATATGAAGTCTTTTCACTACCATTATTAAGTGCTCCTTGTATCTTAATATTTCCGGCAGCAGAAACATCTCCCACCATATTATTCAGATCACCATTATTAAGTTTTATCTCACCTCCACTCAGCACCTGACTGCGAGCATAATCATTAAACACATAACCGGATAAATAATCGACCGAATGTTTATAATAATAACGCGTCGCCTTTGAAACACAGCTACCAGCAACTTTCTTAGTACATTCCTTTTTTCTCCAATATGAAAAATCATAATTCGAAACCTGCTCATGGTAAATAGTCGAATCACTACGCCTATATCCCTGATTATTAAGATTACCATTCAGCAAAAGGAGTGAACCAGCTGTATTAATAAGCCCAACACCCTGCTTATCCGAATCAGCGTAGCCATTATTAACATTGATCGCCGACAAGGTATTCCATACACCTGCACCAAGGGATTCAATTGAACCGTTATTATTAATATTGCCAACAGAAGTCAGGTGAAACGAGTTTTTAGCATTTATATACGAACCAGTTTTATTATATATATTCCCAAGAGTATCTAGCGTAACATCATCGTTATAAGCGACAATCTTTGAACCCACCATATTATTGACATCCCCGGAAAGATAAGCATCAATCGCCTCTGCGTACATCCGGTCATTATTAATAATACTTCCGGAACGGTTCTCTGCCGTACCCAGGGACCAGATGCCATCTATAGTAATCCGGTCATTATTCAGCAGTTGATTAAAGTGCCACTGGCTGTCACCCGATGCCTTAACGTTGCCATTAACAATGATGTTCTCAGCCGCAATATCCAATCCATCATCAGAATGTATCTGACCATTATTAATCCAGTCAGACGCTTTATCTGCAGCGGAGAATCCATCGGCTAGTCCGGATATACGGATGCTGCTGCCGTTACCCGAAGCAGAATTCTTGGTCGAGATAACTCCCGTTGAACGGTTTTCAAAGCGGCCAGTATCGATCTCGAAGTCTGCTTCTCCACGAACGTTACCAGTATTCTGGAATGAAGCAGAGGTGATGTTGAGGTCGGAGGTAAAATCTATATCACCATGATTATTCAGGGCTCCGGTAATATTCCACCGACTCAGGCCTGCGCCATTGCCGATATCGATATTGCCTTGCTGCTGAACCGTTAATGTATTTGCGTTGATATCAATCTGATTATCACCAATTAGCGCGCCTGAAACAGACAGATCGTTACCATCAATAAAGATATTCGAGGCCTGATAAACTCCGCCCATAATTCCGTTGATATAAAGATTCAGTGTTTCAGCAGCAACAAGTCCGGTGGGCTGATTTTCTGCAAGCGCTTGCGTCCGGATGGCAGAAGAGACACTGACTTCGTTGATATGCTGTGAAGCACTGCCAACATTCAGGGTATTGCCATAAATCAGGTGCTCATTTTCAAGACGATTGACTGTGACAGAGGTTGTACCCTTACCGATTAATTCACCACCATTGTGTAACCGGTTCGCTTTTAATGAAAGATCGGCTTCACTTTGCATAAAACCAACATTAGAGATCAGATCCTGACTGGTCAGACTGATGTTATTAGCGAAGATACTCGCCCCGATGTTATTAGAGATAGTTTTGGATTGTAAATCAATCTGATCCCGTACCAACAAGATACCATCATTATGGATATCCTCCAGAACAGCAGCCGGGGCTCCTGTAATTGATCCGGCTTGAATATAACTGTCAGATCCATAATTTCTGAGCGCACCAGCATCCTTCAGAACCAGCGCACTGGTCAATGATATATCACCATAGTTTTCCAGAAGGCCAATGCCGTTAAGATGCAGAGCCGTTTCTATATTGCCATCATTGAGTTCACGAATCAGTCCACGGTTTTCAAGATGTCCTTTTGTTAATGCAATACTGCCATTAGTTATTTCAACGGATGCATTATCACCATTTACAAAACTGCCTGAATTAAGGTCGAACACACCTGCCGTTGTCTGATTGGATACCGCATCTGGATTATTTAAAATCCTGTTTCTCTGAGCATCGTTTAATACAAGCCCAGACTGATAAATAGTTCCATTATTTGTCAGCAGGTTATCCGCGAGCGAAATTTTTGCCTCTCCAGCACCAATAATGCCCTGATTATTAAGCGGACCACCACTCATTGATAAGGATGAAGCAATCAGCAGACCGCTGTTCGTAACTGAACCGGCATTTTCAATTATGAGCCCACCAGCACTTCTGATTCCCGCAGCCTCGTTTAAAGTATTATTTGCCTGATGGGTTGCCAGGTCAGCTTCATTATTAGAAAACTCACGAATATTTTTGACCAGAATCAACTCATCTGACTCAATAGACCCCATATTGAAAAAACGATCAAAACCAGAAAATATTGCCGATCCAAAATCAAGAACTGATCCCGACTCACTTTCACTGTACCGCTGAGTTATCACGCCAGTTTTGCGATTAAGAAAGTCGGGCTTTATAGTTACACCATTGCTTCCTGTAACACTGATATTTGTCGCAACCCACTGTCCGGCATTATCAATATCTGCACCAGAGATACTCAGATCGTGGGCACTGAGCATGCTACCTTCATGACTGATAAAACGATTATAGGTTGCAGGGTTGTTTTTGCTCAGGTCAATCGTCGCTATTTCAGTTACAATATTTCCACCATTCACCAAGCCTGCAGAGGAGTCGATATTGAGAGTGTCAGCAAAAACATCTCCCTGATTAAAGAATTCCTGTCGATCACGAACAATATTCAGCGTACTAGCGTCGATGCGCCCTTGTTGGATAAATTTTTCATTTCCGATCTGAACCGCGCCATTAGACAAAATCACTCCCAACTTATGATTTTCAACGGAATCAAGACCAGAAAAATTAACATCATGGCTACCTTGCAGCGTGCCGGCATTGATATATGTTCCAGCAGATCCACCCTCTGACTGCCAGCTGACGGTTCCGGTGATCGTCTGTGTTCCATGATTATTAAATAGCGCAGTATCAGACTTTGCGGTATAGACCGTATTGCCTGATACCAGATCAGCTCCGGAATTATTAGCCAGATTCTGATAAGTTAGGTCTAAATACTCAGCCCCCAACTGATTATTATTAATTACATCACTGCCACTCAGAACAAGACTATCAGCGGTAAGGACACCATTATTTTCAAAGACATTTGCGGCCTTAATTACTGCATTGGCAAAAGAAGCCACACTACCGTTATTGCTAATATTGCTACCGATTACGCTTAGCTCATCAGCCGCCAGAATGTTTCCTGAATTTTCTACCCTGCCTGCAACATTAATATCAACATTGTCTGCACCAAGCTCACTGTCAGCATCTAAAATCAGGTTATTACTGCTGATTTCAACAGAAGCGCCATTCAGAATACTATTTTTAACATTAACATCATCTGCAATTAAGTCGGTACTTGTAGTTATGATGCTGCTATTTTTAAGCAGTGCTTCGCCATCACCGACTCTGAACTCAAGATTTTTTGCCGCAACATCACTGTTATTCAGTACCGCATGAGTATCTGTAGTCAGCGACAACGTATCAGATAAGTCAAACTGCCCCTGCAGCGAAGCAGTATCTGCAGTTACGGTGAGGGATTCCCCGGCGATAGCAGCGACCAGATTCAGCTGCTGAGCAGCGGTCAACTGAATTTCGTCTGCATTCACACGGCTTGCGGAAACATTAACGTTATTCCCTGCCACGCTCAGCTTGTCTGAATTGATATCTGTATTGTTTAGCCCCAGATCATTACTGGTCGTTATCGCCAGACTATCCGCCAGCTTATAAGTACCGCTAACAGAGGCATCGGCCGCGGTCAGATTAAGACTGGTCGCATCAACCCGCCCCTTGAGATCAAGTTGTTGAGCTGTGATTATCGTTGCGGTATCTGCTAATAATTCAACACTATGTAATTGTGCATTGTTACCAGCATTCAACATCTGATTGATTGCTGCTGAAACCATATTATTGATAACAAGGTTATTACCTGCCAATACCGAAAACTGATCTGACCACTGGTAATCATCATCCAAACTAGCTGTTGTCGTATTGGCAGTTATTGTCTTCAGCTCAATATCGTTATCAGCAACCAGACTGGCTGTGTCAGTCGTTAAACTTACATTATTCATGACCAAGTCGTCTGCCTTCAGAGCAAGCGCACTGGCAGAAAGGTGGGCATCATCGATGAATAATTCGTTATCGGTTATTACGGACAACGTGCTTGACAGATCAAAACTACCACTTATTTCAGCCTGGTCAGCGGTGACAGTCAGGTTATTACCGCTAATATCGCCATCTAAACTCAGTTCATTATTTGAATTCAGTTGTGCCTCATTTACTTCCAGAGTCACACCATGAGCACTGATACTATTGCCTTGCAGCAAGATGTTTACAGAACTAGCGGCAATATTGTCGACATCCAGATCATGACCTGCGGTTACCGACATATCATCTGCCAACAGGTAGCTACCCGTTAAAGTAATATCAGTACCAGCATTTACCGATAAATGGTCGCCACTGATAACGGGGGCAGAACCAGTTCCAGTCAGACTAATATTTTTATCTGCATTTAAGTAGCTGCTACCAGCAGAAACTTCGAGATTATCAAGCGTAATATTATCAGCTTTGAGGTTCAGGTTGTTGGCATTAATGCTGACAGTCGTGGAAGTTATGTCACTTTGAGCTATCACTGACAGTTGATCTGCCAGAGAATAGGAGCCATCTATTTCAGCAAAACCCGCCTGGACAATTAAATCGTTACCGCTGACACTGCCTGAAAGATTAAGATTCTGTTTAGCTATCAGAGAGGTTGCTTCTGCATTTATATCGATATTTACTGCACTTATATTATTGCCAGCCAAGTTAAGATCACTTGTTGTAAAATCAGCATCAGTTGCAGTCAGCTTATCTGCAACAACAATATTGAGGTTATCGGCAAGTTTATAATCACCCGCCACATTAACATTGCTCGCAGTTAAATCTAAAGAATTACCGGTTAACGAACCAGAAATTGTGAGATTCTGATTCGCCATCAACTTAGCCTGATCTGCGCCAAGCATTACATTATGGGCCTGTAGGTTATCGCCGTTCAGCATAAGATTAACGGCTTGCGCGACAACCCCATCAATAATAAGGTCCCGATCAGTTGTAACTGATAGCGTGTCTGACAGAACGTATTCACCTGATAGTTGTGCATCACTACCTGACCGAGCAGTCAGCGAGTTACCTTTCATCGTACCTGACAAACTCAGATCCCTGTCTGCCACCAATTCAGTACTGTCCGCAACAATATTGGTTTCAGTCAGCACAAGATCTGCAGCAGTTAATATTAAACTGGCAGTGGTTATATCAGCATTATCGGTACTCAGCTGATTTTCTGCCCGGGCAGTGATATTATCAGAAAACTGATACTGCCCACTTAAATCGGTATTTTGCGCGGCAATCGTCAGGCTATTACCGCTAGCTGATCCTGAAATTTTTATATCTTCATCAGCTACCAGATGGATATTATCTGCTGCCAAGCCGGCACTGGTAAGGATTATATTCTGACTGCCAAGACTAATATTTTTGGCAGAAGCACTCACATCTTGACCAGTAAGTTTATCACTGGCGATCACAGACAGTTGATCAGACAGCTGATATTGACCTGACAGATCTGCATTGGCTGCACGAACAATTAAATTATTTCCTTTAACCACCCCTGACAGCTGCGTATCCTGACGACTGGTCAAGTATAAAGAATCTGCAGTTATATCAGCATTGGTTAATACAAGAATCTGCCCATCAAGTTTCAGCTGATCGGTTACAGCAATCATATTATCGGCCATTAACTGATTTGTCGTTGCAACAGACAGGCTATTACTCAGACCATACTGACCGGAAATATCTGCATTGGCAGCATTGATTATTAAATCATTACCGACAATGGAGCCCGACAATATCAAATCATTCGTTGCAGTCAAAACTGTCTGATCAGACTCCAGCACAGCACTATCGGCACTGACTCTATCTCCCGCCAGCATCAGATTAACAGCTTCAGCTACAATACCATTCACTTTCAGCTCATTGCCTGCTGCAACGGATAATACATCTGATAAAGCATAGTTCCCGGTAAGGCTGGCATTGTTACTCGCTTGTACACTCAAGGAGGTACCAACCACACTGCCGGAAAAAGTCAGATCTTTTTTTGCTGTTAACTGACTGTTTACTGCACGGATATCCGTCTGCGAAAAAGTCAGGTCAGTAGCTGACAATGCCAAATCTGCCGTATTAATTTCAGCATCATCTGTTGTCAAACGATTCTCAGCACTGATCTGTACATTACCGGCCAACTGGTACTGTCCGCTTAAGTTAACATTTTGTGCATTGATGCTCAGACTGTTCCCGGTAACGGAAGCCGAAAGAGAAGCATCATTCATTGCCTCCAATTTTGCATTTTCAGCAAAAACAGTTACTTCAGATGCTTTAAGATCATTACCAGACAAACTGAAATTTTTTGCTGTAATATCACTGTCATTAATCGTCAGTTGATTTTCGGCAGTTACCGACAGGTTATCGGCCAGATTGTAATGACCAGAGATATCTGCATTTCGTCCATTAACAAGTAAAACCTTGCCTTTCACCGATCCGGATAACTCAATATCCTGTTGTGCTTCAAGAGATATATGACTGGCTGTTAATTGATTATTATTAATTTCCAGATTGTTACCAGTAAGCATCAAGTCTATAGCTTGTGCCACTATACGATCAGACTTCAGGCGATTGCCTGCTGTTACCACCATAGTGTCTGACAATGCGTAATCACCACTAACCTCAGCATTATCAGCAGTCAGAGTTAATTCATTTGCAACAATGGAGCCGGAAAGCTTTGCATCTTTATTTGCATGCAACTGGATTGCACCAGTCTGAATATCTGCCTGATTTATACTTAACTGGCTGGCTGTAGCAGCAAAATCATCAGCTGTAATTAGTATGGAATTTGCCGACAAAGCATTAGTGGCGGTCAGCTGTGCGCTATTTTCAAGCTGCATCTGGCCTGTAATGTCAATATTCTGAGCACTGATTTTTAAGTCTTCAGCACTGACACTTCCAGAGAAAGAAGCATCATCATCTGCAGATAAAACAACATCCTGAGCATTGATTTGTGTTGCATCAAGAGCCAAATCCTGACCGCTCACTGCTAAGTTTCTGGCCGAGATAACAGAATTTTTTGTCGCCAGCTGACCAGAGGTTATCGACATATTATCAGCAGCCTCATACCGCCCGGATAATGCTGCATCGGCAGCTTCGACACTCAGATTACCGCCATACATTTGTGCATTGGCAACAATAGTATCTGAAACAACGGCTAACTCATTTGTCGCGACAATCCGGGCCGATTCTTTTGCCACAAACGAAGAGGATGTAACGAAAATATCTGAGGCCAGCATCTCCCCTGCTGACAGGGCCAAATTGTTGCCCGTAAGGTTAAAACGTTCTGTGCGGATATTTGTATCAGAGAAGTCAGCATTACCAGCATTAATATCCAGGGTTCCGGCATCAGACTCTCCGATCTCGCCACTAAAAGACAGTATCTGAAAGGTATCACCCTGACTGGTAAAATCAGCACCAGCTCTAAATTGTAATACTTCACTATAATAGGATGAGTTTTCCGAGATCAGCACAGCCGTATTCAGATCAGTACGATAAGACATCAGCAATGCTTGCTTAAGATCCAGCGCTTCCGTTTTGGCGTCAATATTATTAAATAACCAGGAAGAATCTGTCAGGCCAAGACTGGATCCCTGAAAGCGCATATCAAGCCCACTCATTCTTGAGCCTGTTACGACCATACTTCCAGCGTTAACATCCAGCTGATTAACAAGTATAAATGCGTTATCGATATAACTCTCGTCTGTCGCTAATGTCAGATCAGACACTTCAAACCGGCTATTATTTATACCCCATTGATGCGTATTGGCATTTAAAATATTGACGGATAATACACTATCAAGAAATCCGAACTTTCCACCGACCAGAGACGCCGTATTTATCCTGATGTCACCATCCTGAAACAGAGCATTATCTACAGTCTGTATATCTGCATCATTGAGAACCAATAAGTTGGCACTGGATCTCAGGTTATTTGAACTCAACAATAAGTTCAGCGATTTGGTCTCACCATTTAAATCAATCTCAGAGTCAGCATTAATTGTCAGATCCTGAGTAATAATGGATGTAGTATCTCCTGTAGAAACAACATTACCGGAAACAGATACTGAGAGATTGGCAATCAAATCATCTGTAATATTCAGTTCATCTTCAGCGACAAGCGTCAACTTTTTGAAAGCATCAGCATCTGATACCGTCAGCCCACCAGCAGAAGAAATAAACAAATCATCTGCATGAGAAAACAGATAACCATCAGCCTTTACCCCCAAGCCTTTCTCTGTCCCCATAATATTGATTTTACCGGCCTGCATTGCGCCAAAAACACTCGCGTCAATTGCCAGTGCCCGGTCAGGAGTTCCTTCCGGACTTTTAACCGTGACTGCAGTTGAAGAATTATCATCTGAGATCAGAGCGTCATAATTAAGATCATAGGTTCCGGCAATAATATTCAATGAATCAGGCACATCGACTTCACCATGAATACCAATGTAACGCCCTAAAAGATCAAGCGCTTTTGGTTTATAACGGTAACTCAGACCTTCACCTTCAATGCGAACAGAGCCATCCCGAATATCAAAGTTAAGCTGATCGTCGCTGTAGAAGGACCGGCCAGTAATCATAGAAGCGCGATCAGTATTAATAAAACCACAGCCGTCACAGGTAATGCCGTTAGGATTAGCAATAATAATATTCGCTTTATCACCAAACACCTCCATCAGACCATTCAGATCCGAATCGGATGCCCCGGTTACTTCATTCAGAATAACCGAAGCACTGCGCCCACCGAGTGCTGGGTTAGCA
>NZ_JAJAEL010000039.1:419027-444831 GCF_020447205.1 Thalassolituus alkanivorans | reverse complement strand
ACCCCGTTATTGCCAGGGCGGACAATATTAACAACCGGAACCCCCTGGCTATTATTGATAACTGGCCGGAACTGAACATCTGCGCGAGGGTCGGTAATCAGTTCTGCCATCACCGGCTGAATCAATGCAACTGGAAAAACCAGCTGCATAACCAACAGAGCCGTCAGTGCTTTATAAAATGGATGACGCTGCCCGTTTCTGAATGCTGCGATCATTATGTTTCTCTCCCTGGACTAACTATTCAGAACAGTTTCAGTCCGACATTCATTGAAAAAATATTCTGCCCGGCGAATTCCTGCCGGGATTGTACCAATCTTGCCCACCAGAGATCGGCGGTTAACCGGCTATAACGATATCCTGCTCCGGCACCTGCTCCCATGCCATTTTCAGCATGATCAGCGGCTAATTGCCGCACATAGCCATAATCAGAAAAAAGCCGGAAGCTCAGGCCATTTAACCATTCTTGCTGACCGCCAACCCATGCCGACAAACCGCGCCCTGAGACCGAAAGAGTGTTCTGCATGTAAAACCCACGATCTCCGGATGCAAACGTTGTATCACTGCCACGCACACTGCCTGCATCTCCAAGATGAATCTGTTCTGAGCTGTACAAAGAGTCATCGCTATACTGTCCGGCAATAACCGTTTGCAAGGAAAACAAAGAAGACATCGGGACACCTATTGTCAGGCGGATGTCCTGCTTCTGAAATCGGGCAAGAGGACTGTATTCTGGAGCAGAACGCTCATCTTGTGTTGCTCCAAAAAGCCCCGTCCCCTGAACGTGACCAAATTCACCACTGAGATACCCCCAGCTACTGTTTCTGGAATAGTTCATAGCTACCCGTACAGGCACCAGTTTCTGTGGTGTCAGCTGAACCCCCAGAATATGACGTTCTGAACGACGTACGGTAAGAGAGGTCAGCAACCCAATACGGGTAGAAGTATTACGATAAAACAAATACCTGCTGTTCAATGAAGAGGTATTTGATTGACCAAACAGGTCGGTATTCTCCGGCAGAATATTCAGGTATTCAGAGTAGCTGTGTGATGCATCAAAGCTCCACCAGCGATAGGGAAAGCCTCCGCTTAGTGTTACAGCATTGGTGTTGGTGCTGGTAATAAGGTTCAGGGATATGTTGTCATTAATACCCAACAGATTGTCGGCTTCCAGTCCCAGCCGGGTTTTCATTTTTCCGGTATCTTCCTGACCATCATTGGATACGCTGATATCACTACGAAATTCGTCATCTGTCTGATTAACAATCTGAACGTGAGTTGAGCCTGTTTTCTGACCCGGCCAGAGCTTCATTTGAGCATTCGCTGAAGGCACCCGATTAATCTGATCCAAAGCCTGTTCAATTTCAGGAAGCCGTAAATGTTTTCCCCAGGCAGGACTCATTGCCCACCAGAGCTTCTGACGATCTTCACTGCTGTTATTGTTAATGGAGATAGCTTCAACATAACCCTCTATAACAACCAGTTCCAATGTACCGGATGTCAAATCCTGAGGTGGGATATAAACGCGGGAAGTGATGTAGCCAAGGTCAATATACTTGGCAGAAAGCTCCTGCATAAGTTGATTAATTGCATCTTTACCAATGCATTTATTCCGGTACTTTTCAACCGATTCCCCAACATCGGATTCAGAAAGAATACTGTTACCGGAAATAACTATCTGGTTTACCTGAAAACAGGCATCATTTTCTGGCACAGAGGCGAACTTAGGAGCAGGCTGATAAGCATCCTGACGCTTATTCAGGCGTTCGACTTCATCCTGACGCCTTTTATCTTCCAGATACTTTTCACCGACCTCCGTCACAGGATCAGCTGCGTATACAAAAAAAGGGATTATTAGCAGAGCCAGATGCAGTAAATATTTCATCAGAAAACATCGACCCCGAGTCCGATCCGCCTGCGCAGGAGTAATTCCTGAGTGGTCGGTTCACGAACGATGGCATAGCTCCCATTAACATCTAAAGCGCTTTCAACTCGTCCGCCGACAATCTGTAATTCGCTGCCGTCTATATTTAAGCGCCCCATATTGGAGATAACGGCTCCCCCCTGATCAACGGCCACCCAAAGGGCATCATTTTTCAGAAGTAGTCCACGTAAGCCTTTATTCCGGGTAAGAACATCATAGACCTCAATGCCTTCGGTTCGTGAGTCCGGTGATGTCAGAGATACATCGCCAAGCGCTTGCAATACACCGCCACGATTAAGCAACTGTTGGTTTGCCGTAATATCCAGTGTTGTGCTTGCCTGTATATTTCCGCCCAATAACTCGACATCAGATCCGCCACGCTCATCGCAACCGCCCAGATTGCAACGACTGGACATCCAGGCTTTGCCAACGATGGCAGCCTCGTTGGTAAAAACATCGGACGTTATATTGATGCTGCCGTCATTTGCAATAATATCGGCACCAAGCCCATGGTATTCATCTGCTGTAATAGCAATATTACCTTGTCCTGCCAGGATCTCAGATGTAACCCTGCCGGCTTCCGGCTCGCCGAAGCGGATTTCCCGCTGACGCTCCCGCTCTCTCTGCAGAAAAGCCGTATACCAAAGACGCTTCCCCTCTCCGTCTGACGATACAATCAAGCCTTGTGAATCAAACGAATCAATCAGTACTTTATTCTCAAATAAAGACGCCGTGATATTGAGTCCTGCATTGGCGACCATACGGCTGCTGTGGCTGTATAAATTTTCACTGTTCAGTTCAAGATCCTGTAGCGAAAATAAAATGCTTCGTTCTTCAGCACTGCGTGATAACAAACGGATGTTATCATTGGCGGTCAGCCGCAAAGCAGCTTGTTCAGCCTCAGAAGAAGAGTTGGCACTGACCAGAGTAGATTCCAGATGGATGCTGGACTCAGAATTGAGGTGAACAGAGGAATATTGTGATTCGATTGTATTCTGCTTGCCGGAATCTGCACGACTATATATATCACCCGCCTTGATACTTAATGCAGAGGCAGACTTGATATCACCGGACAATTCCACTTTACCATCGGCCTGCAAAGTAAAGTCATTAGCACTGGCGTAAAGGTTACCCGCCGCTTTAACACCAGCCCCAAGGTCTGTAACCATCAACTCAACCCGGGAAGAATAAAAGTTTGCGCTACTACTGATATCAATAGCAATGGCAGCAGTCTCTCCAGCCCCCGGTGTCATTGTCGATGCAACCCAACCTCCTGCTGGGTCTGCAACAGACAGACCTGACGCAAATTCATGAGTACCAGCACCAGCCCGAATGCTGAGTTCCGCAAATGCGGATTCGTCGTCATTATTAATATCCCCGACAGCAGTCAGGCTTCTGGACAGCAGTTCAAGGCGATTCAGACTGCCGGACAAACCAGCCTCTCCGATAGCAATATTGCCGCCATCGACGGTTACGACCGGATTCTGATACGTTGCGCCAAACGCATCGGTACGCTGCTGGTAACTTACCTTACCGGTGGCCAGTGCCAGTGAAGCCATGTTGAATACTTCTGCACCGTTGACCGAGATACCGTTGGGGTTAGCAAGAATAACGTGCGCCCGGGTTCCCTGAACCCGGAGCTCTCCGTTAATAGAGGAAGGGAGCTGACCGGTAACTTCATTAATAATGGTGCGGGCGCCCGCAGTACGGTTGTTTAAAATGGCACCATTGCTGCCAACATCAAACCTTGTATAACGATTGTGGCTGATTCGGTCTGCGTCGGCTGGTGCAATATCAACCACCTCACGCTCACGTGAGTCAAGACTGACAGATGTTGCCGTGCTGCCATCGGGCACTATTTCTGCGTGCGTAAAGACCGCCAGGCCGGCGATAAGCGTGAATTGAGCTCCCTGCTTAAGCAACGCAACATCCTCTGTGCAAAATTCAGCCAAAAATGAGCGCGAATCATAGCTCAGAAAATGATTTTTTCAATATTTCTCACATTAAACATAAGGACAAGTCAGATACCACGACCTCACCGCCCTAATCCGGCCTCCGCTTTCCGTGCAGACGGTAACGCCACCTTACCGTTAAACACCAGTACCGCAAACAACACCAGCACCAGCCCCCCAACCTGTAACGCATTAGGCATAACGCCCAGCATCAGACTGACCAGCAAGGTAAAAACCGGTACAAGGTTAAAGGCAATGGCTGATTTATCCGGTCCTAACTGCTGTACGCCTTTCAGCCAGAACACATAGGCCAGCACCGAACCGCAAAGCCCCATGTAGAACAAAATACCGTGTGATTTCAGCGTCAGCTGCGGAATCGTCATCTGCGGCTGTTCAACCACCAGTGCCAGTAAAATCAACGCCACGGCACCAATACTGACCGTCCAGCGGGCAAACTGCAGCGGTGGAATATGCGGAGCGTATTTTTTCGAGCCCACGCTGTACAGACTCCAGACCAGACAGGCCAGCAACATCCATAAATCACCACTGGCAACATTCAGCTGGCTGAAATCACCACCGGTAATAACCAGACTGACGCCGATAAAAGCCAATATCATTCCGGCTATCTGCACCGCTTTCATGCGGGCATTCAGCAGCACCACAGATAACAGCACAGACACCAGCGGCGACAACGCCATAATCAGCGCGGCGTTAAGCGGTGTTGTGCTGTGCAGGGCGATAAAAAACGCATAGTTAAAACCAAATACACCAAGAATACCGAGCGGCGCAAGTACCAGCGCATCACGCCACTGTAACTGCGATTCTGCCTTCCCCGACCACCAGCGAAACAACCAGAAAATAACCAGTGCAATAAAGAAGCGTTCGGCGGCGGCCGTCAGGGGCGGCACAACGCCGGCTATTTCATGAGCAGCATTAAAATTACTGCCCCAGAACAGGGTGCTGAAAACAATCAGTAACCAGATGCTGGCATTTGAATTCACAACAAGACTCCGGATAAAAACTGCGACCCGGTATGGATCGCCGATACAGGGGTTAGCCTATTGATTTCATATATGTTAATAAATAGCGACATCTGGCAACTTAAATTCCATAAATGAAATCAAGATTCTCTCTGGATGATCTCTGGTTATTTCAGCAGGTGGTACAGCATGGCGGTATCGCTGCTGCTGCCACGGCCACCGGCATTCCACAGGCAACCCTGAGCCGTCGCCTGAAGGGGTTAGAGCAGACACTGGGAGGCCGGTTACTGGAACGCAGTGCGCATTATTTTTCGCTGACCGAGCTGGGCGAACACTATTACCAGCGTTGCACACCACTGCTGGCCGAGCTGCGCGAGATCCGTAATCAGCTGGATGATCAGCACACCCGTCTGTGTGGGCGCCTGCGTATCACCGCGCCGGTCAGCATGACGCAAAGCTGGCTTGGCCAGTGCTTCTTTGCCTTTATGCAGCAGTATCCGGGGATTCAGCTCGATCTGGTTCTGTCCAATCAATATGAAAACCTGATCGAACAACATATTGATGCAGCTTTCAGGGTCGGAGAGCCACGCGACAGCAGCTGGATTGCCCGACCGGTATGGTCTACCCGTATGACGCTCTGCGCATCCGCACAGTACCTGGCAAACGCGGAACCGGTCAGCCATCCGCAACAACTGCATCAGCATCCGCTGTTGGCTGCCTACCCGATCAATGAATGATTGCTGCAGAACAAACGCAATCAGGAGTATTTTCGTCTGGCACCGCAATCACGCCTGCGCGTTAACGATATTGATGTTGCCGCCAACGCCGCCAAAGCCGGACTCGGCATCGCCCTGATTCCAACCTACTATCTGGCCAGCGACACATCGGCCGAAGGTTTACAGGCGGTATTACCCGATTGGCAGGGGCAGCAGCGACCGGTCTACCTCTATTACCGCGACCGCGATGTAATGCCGGCACGGCTTAAGGCGTTTACTCAGTTTGTGCTGGAGTGGGTAAGTCACCAGCCGATGCCCTGACAGGTACCGGCTGGCAAACAGATAAATGCTGATACAAACGGCATTTAATGAGGGCCTGTTAACACTAATTAAACAGGCCCCAGAGCCCGGAGAAAGGAACGGATCAGAAGCCTTCCAGATCGCTCACCAGAACACTGGCAATCACTTCCAGATCGCGCGGCTCATCTTCATGATCCCACTTACCGACACCAACTTCAGCATTTACCAGGGCATCGGTAAAGCCGCCAAATTTCGTTGTGGCCTTGGCAAAAGAGCGGGAACCCAGACGTTTGGAGCCATGATCGACATAGATACTGCCGCTGAATTCCGGTTTAGCAATTGCGTCGCCGTAGCTGAACTTACGGAAGTAGTTCAGTTTAACCGTTGTGCTCAGACCATCTGCCGCATTTTCGATGTAAGTAATCGCGTTATTTTCCTGCAGCAGACGAATCATGTCGGCACGTACGGTTTCGGCAATTTCAGTTTCTGTCAGATAGCCCTTTGGTTGCTTGGCCGAATCCAGTCGTACCTCAACCTTAACCGCTGAAATCACCAGCGGTTTATTACGATATTCCTCAGAGCCTGCACTGTACTGGAAGGTCGAAGCACAACCGGCAAGAAACAAGGCAGCAACCGCCAGAAAAGCCGCTTTAATATTCATAAACAAACAAGTCCTTTTTAAGGTGTATGGGGGCGCGGATAATACGGTTTTTTCAGTTGCCATTCGCCGCACTTTTTGCCGAAAAGCGGGCTGCGTCACAATCCATTTACGTCCCGAAGGATACAGATCAAAATAACGTCAACTCAAAGCCTGCATAGCCTCCACGGCCAAACCAACCACCTGAAAGTCACCCTCTGTATTGCCTTTGTAGTACCTCGTCAGCATCTCTGCCAATAGGCCAATGCCTGCACATCGGTTAGAATAGCGCCCTGTTTACTCCCATTTCCCAACCTCTGCCGGAGTCACCGGCCAGGAAGTCTTATGATCCGTATTACCGAACTTGCCCTGCCCCTCGATCACCCGCAGGAAGCGCTGCGCGCGGCCATTCTTGAGCGTCTGAACATTCAGGATGCCGACTTGCTGAACTTCACGGTGTTTAAACGCAGCTACGATGCGCGGAAGAAAAACACCGAGATCAAATTTGTTTACATCATTGATCTGGAAGCACGCAACGAAGACCAGCTGCTGGCGCGCTTTGAAAAAGACGTACACATCCGCCCGGCGCCGGACACCCACTACTACCCGGTCGGCCATGCCCCGGAAGGTCTGAGCGAGCGTCCGGTGATTATCGGCTTCGGTCCCTGTGGTCTGTTTGCCGCCTTAACACTGGCGCAGATGGGCTTTAAACCGATCGTGCTGGAACGTGGTAAAGAAGTACGTCAGCGCACCAAAGACACCTGGGCACTGTGGCGCAAGAAAACCCTGACGCCGGAATCCAACGTGCAGTTTGGTGAAGGCGGTGCCGGTCTGTTTTCCGACGGCAAGCTTTACAGCCAGATCAAAGATCCGAAATTTTACGGCCGCAAAGTGATGCATGAGTTTGTCCGCGCCGGCGCGCCGGAAGAAATCATGTACGTCAGCAAGCCGCATATCGGTACCTTCCGTTTAACCGGAGTGGTATCGACCATGCGCGAAGAAATTAAAAAGCTCGGTGGCGAAGTACGCTTTGAAAGCAAGGTCACAGAGATTCTGCGCAATGAAGATGGCCAGACTGAAGGTGTTGTACTGGCCGATGGCGAAGTAATTCACAGCCGTCATGTGGTGCTGGCGCTGGGTCACAGCTCGCGCGATACCTTCCGTATGCTGCATAAAAAAGGCGTCTACGTCGAAGCCAAACCTTTTGCTGTGGGCTTCCGTATTGAGCATCCGCAATCGTTAATCGACCATGCCCGCTTAGGTAAATACGCCGGTCATCCGGAGCTGGGTGCCGCCGATTATAAGCTGGTCTATCACGCTAAAAATGGCCGTGCGGTGTATTCGTTCTGCATGTGCCCCGGCGGTACCGTGGTTGCTGCCACGTCCGAGCCGGGCCGTGTGGTTACCAATGGTATGAGCCAGTATTCCCGTAACGAACGCAATGCCAACTCCGGTATCGTGGTCGGAATTAATCCGGAGCAGGATTTCCCCGGCGGTCCGTTAGCCGGGGTTGAGCTGCAGGAAAAACTCGAAGAAAAAGCCTACGAACTGGGTGGCAGCGATTACTGCGCACCGGGCCAGCTGGTCGGTGATTTTATCCGCGGTAAAGATTCCAGCGAGTTTGGTGAGGTTGAGCCATCCTATAAACCCGGCGTTAAACTCGGCAGCCTTTATCCGTCACTGCCTTCCTATGTGATTGAAGCCATCCGCGAAGCTCTGCCGGAATTCGGCAAACAGATCCGTGGTTTTGACCGCGACGATGCAATTTTAACCGGCATCGAAACCCGCACCTCATCGCCGGTCCGTATCGCCCGCGACCGCGACTCTTTGCAGAGTGTGAATACCAGAGGTTTGTATCCGGCCGGTGAAGGCGCAGGTTACGCCGGTGGTATTTTATCCGCCGGTGTCGATGGTATTAAAGTTGCCGAAGCCGTGGCACTGGATATGATCGCCCAGGCCGGAAAACAGGGCTGAAGCCATGAAAGTTGATGACGTTAAAAAACTGCAGCACAGAAAATACCGTGAAGAACTGCACCACTTTTTGGTGGAAGGTGAACACCTGATTCTGGAGCTGCAGAAAGCAGCGGCGACCCAGCCACATCTGGCCCAGTCGCAGCTGTTTATTACCGAGCAATATCAGGACTGGGTGGCGGAGAATATCAGCCTGAATCTGCGCACCACAGTCGTCGGTCATAAAGCCATGAGCCAGATGTCCGATACCAAAAGTCCGCAGGGCATTATTGCCGCCGTGCCTTTTGCTCCGGCGAGCAGCGCGCACCCGGCCGCTGCACAACCAGCAAAAAACGAACGCGCTGTTTATTTATATGAAATTCAGGACCCGGGCAATTTAGGGACGATTTTGCGCACCCTCGCCTGGTTTGGTGGTTTCCGTTGTCTGCTCAGCGCCAACAGTGTTGACCCTTACAACCCTAAGGTTGTGCGTTCCAGTATGGGGGCGATTTTTCACGTCGCGCTGGAGCAATATGTGGCGCTCGAAGTGGTGGCCGAACGCTATACCCGCGTCGCCTGTCTCGATATGCAGGGCAAAGCGTTAAGCGACAGCAGTTTTAAAGAGTTTGATTGCTATGTATTTGGCAACGAAGCCCGCGGCGTGCCGCGTGAACAGCTAGAAGCCATGCAGGCTCAGCCTTTTACCATTAACGGCAGTGGCGCTATTGAATCGCTGAATTTAGCCTCAGCAGTGAATATGTGCGTGTATGAACTGGTGCGCTGAATCAACTTAACCGCTGTTTATGTTGGCCAGAGAATATCTGGCCAACATACAACAGGCCTACGCGGTCAGCAGACCACCATAAATAGTCCCGCCAACAATGGCTCCGGCCACCAGCAAACGCGCCAGCGATGGCATCACGCCATGGGCCAGCTGAAAGCGGTTCCATAAATCCAGTTTACGCTGCAGCTGATGCTCAGCACCGGGCAACAGCACCGGATAATAACCGGCCAGACCACCGGCTTTGGGAGCCTGCAGAGTGTTATCCACCGCTTCCGGTTGCTGCACCGACTGAGCCAGATAGCGCTCGGTCACAATGACATCTTCCAGCAATAAACCACTCATATGTTCCAGCAAACCGGCAATGCCGCCCATGCGCTCATAAGCCGCCGGACACCACTCGTTCCAGTTCTTTTTGTCGACATCGGGTAAGCCCAGTTGCGGGTTCTGTTCCTGCCAGTTTTCCACACCCAGTGCTTCGGCCAGTTTATCGGTCAGCTGCATATTAAACAGTGCGGCAGACACTTCGGTCATACAATCCTGTACCGCACGGGCAACATTGAGCATGCGGCGTTTTTCAAAAAAGCCGATCTGACCATCGGCAGTAATCACCGCCCAGGTATTGCCCAACAACGCCTGTTCATTACGTACCACCGCCGCCAGATGTTCGCAGGAATGCAACAGACTGAGCAGGCCATGCAGATAAGCTTCCCAGCCACGGCCAAGTTCGGCAGCGGCCTGCAAATGCGCACGGTGACAACTGGCATCGTGTTCCTTTAACACCTTCGTCAGTTCCGCACGCTCCAGTGACAACTGCTCCAGAACCTCTGGAATATCGGTTTTCTGCACCTCCTCTCCACGGTGGCGGATCACGCCGCCAGAAGGTTTCAGATCACCATCCTGCAGGGCTTTTAATGTGCTGATTTCACTTTCCAGACTGCGCGCCGCGGCCAGCTGTTCTTTTAATTCCAATGGGTAAACCTTGCTCAGAGACTGAACTGCCGTGGCCTGAATGCTGCCGCTTTCAAGCAACTCAGCCAGCGAAGAAAAATTACGCATCACATCGCGGTTAAGGTAATTGCCACGATATTGCGGATCTAATGAGCTGTGCGAAAAGTGCCTCATGACCGCATCGTCTTCCGTCACGGCTTCCAGCTCATCCTGTTTCTCGGCGTTATAAAAACTGCTGCTGATTTGCGCACGCAGAACATCCGGCTCGGCAAAAATTTCCCAGGCGCTGCGCGGATCAATGTCTGCAGCAATGTAACGTGCCTTGGCATTATCTTCGCGGTCACGGTTGGCCGGGTGTGTTGCCCACATTTGTGGCGGACGTGCCATCGACTCGGTAAACACCCGGTGGCTGGCAGCGTTTTCCGGCTGATCCACCGGTGCAGGTACACCATACTGCGGATCGTCGAGCACTTTGCGCATGGCTTCCATGGTAATTTTCTGGGCGTTGAATAAATCGCTTAAGCGCTTACCGGAACCGGCCTCAGTCTGAGCAACATTCAGCGCCGTCTGCCAGGCATGGTCTGCAGCCTGCAATTTATGCAAAGCATTAATTAAGGCATCGCTGCCGGTTACGGAGACAGCCACCAGATCGGCGTTAAATTCCATTTCGCGGCTGAGCGCGCGCTCGGCCATAATCACCAGACGGAACATGGTGTCGACTACAGCACGAATCGACCAGATAATCAGCGACAACAGCCAGCCCAGCCAGGCAATACGCAGATCGGTACGACCCAGACCACGTACCAGATTATCCAGCCAGTCACGGGTGGCCAGCATATGGCCAATAATCTGCTGTGCGATATACACCCAGCGCCCTACCAGCATCGAACGCTGGGCAAAATGGCCAAACTCATGGGCCAGCACTGCTTTTAATTCACCCAGCGTTAATACATTCACCAGCCCCAGGCCGATGATCAGATTCTTTTTCGACGGGAAAATCAGGTTCAGTAACGACAGATCATAAAAAACAGCGGCATTAACCTCTGGTGTCAGAAATACCCGGTGCGGACGTGGCGCGCCGATTTCATCCGCCAGACGATAAATAAAAGAAAATAATTGCGGCTGGTCTTTTTCGGTAATTTCGATCCCCTGCGGGTCTCCGGATTTACGCACTGCAAACAGTGATTTACCGATAAATAAGGTAAGCAAACCGGCGCAGACCGTAATCGTCAGCCGCAGCAGGTCAAAACCCCAGTCCTGAAGATGCACAACACCATTAAAGGTAATCACCGCAAAACAAATACCCAGTGCGATATACCCCAGCATAAACAACATCAGGCCAGCCATCGCCAGCCAGGCTTGACGCTGATAGGAACCGCGGGGTTTGGTCAGATCCGCCGGAACCTGCTGCGGACCAGCGGGATAAAGTACAGGTGTTTCCATTAACAACCTCCTTGTTAAACGTGCCATATGGCGAAGATGAAGCGGCCTGCTGTAAAGCTCACTCCTGAAAGTGAGAGGAATATTATCAGCACGGGCCAGACATCAACAAGAAAGGCGGGCCGGTTTTGTGGCCGCAGTAGCAAAAGAGAAAAATAACGGCGGGGAAAAACAAAAACGGGAGGCAAGCCTCCCGTTTTATCAGCGTTCAGAATGTAATGATTGACCTGGCTCCCACGCTCTGCGTGGTAGCCCTTGCTGGCACAGTTGCATTCCCACGCAGAGCGTAGGAACGAGAAAGAAAGAGTTTTTCTTAATGCTCAGAGCACCGCACCGTTATCAGGCGTTTTTCGCCCGTTGCGCGGCTTTTTTCGACTGCAGCTGTACAGCCTTGGTGAAAATCCACTGATAAGTGGCCGGTAGCATACGCACCAGCAGGTCAAACATACGGGCATCCGGGCCAATCAGAATACGGCGGCTGTTTTTACGCACACCATTGAGAATGGTTTTGGCGGCCTTATCCGGCGTGGTAATAAACAGTTTTTCAAATTCTTTGGTGGCTTCTTCTTCAGACGTACCGGTTACCTGTGCACAGCTGGCATCCATACGCGCAGATTTGGCGATATTGGTTTTAATACCACCCGGGTGTACACAGCTGCAGCTGACCGGAGAGCGGGAGATTTCCAGATCCTGGCGCAGAGATTCGGTCAGTCCGCGCACCGCAAATTTACTGGCGTTATAGCCGCTCATTAATGGCTGTGACGCCAGACCAAAGATACTGGAGGTGTTAATAATATGGCCTTCGCCGGCCGCTTCCAGATGGGGCAGGAATGCCTTGGTGCCATACAGCACGCCGTTAAAGTTAATGTCCATAATCCACTGGTAATCTTCCAGACTCAGAGCACCCACGGTACCGGACAACGCCACTCCGGCGTTATTGAAAATCATATTTACTTTGCCGTGCTCACGGGCGGTTTTATCGGCCCAGGCGTAGACGGCTTCACGATCTGACACATCGAGAATATCGGTGGTTACTTTCACCCCATAGCCCTGCAGCATCTGTGCAGTTTCTTCCAGACCTTTGGCACTGACATCGCTTAACGCCAGATGACAACCCTGCTGCGCCAGATTAATGGCCAGCGCACGACCAATGCCCGAACCTGCGCCGGTAATCGCCGCTACTTTATTTTTAAAGTCTTTCATCTGAGTCTCCTGTGCCTGCCTGCTGCGGCAGTCTGCTGGCGGTTACAACCACCGGCTGTTGTTATTTTAAGTACTATTTTAAGTGTTATTTTCAATACTCTGGCCTGCGCGACGGCGGCTGTTGCTGTCGCAGCGGTTACTGCGGTCGCCGTAGTGAGGCGCACAGTGTGTCAGAACTCCCCCGGATTTTCCGGGTTCAACTCAGCCAGATTCGGGCGGCAGAGTTGCAGGATATAGCCGCAATCTACCCCTGTTTACACCGCTAACCCCCGCTTCTGCGCACTGGTTCTGCCGCTTGCCACCCTATGAGTGCGGCTCAGAAGCCGGTACGACAGAAAAGCCCGCCACGAAGTTGTCATAATCCGCCGTTCCGGCCCCCTTCGCCATTGCTGAACACCGGGATCTGCGCGACAATAGCGCCCCTTTTTTAACCCGCTGAATCCGTTGCGCTTAAGTAACGGCAGCAATACAGAATTCAGATTCAGGAGTCGTTACATGACATCTCGTACCGAACTGGCGAACGCCATCCGCGCACTGAGCATGGACGCCGTACAGAAAGCCAAATCCGGTCACCCGGGCGCCCCGATGGGCATGGCCGATATCGCCGAAGTACTGTGGAACGACTACCTCAAGCACAACCCGAACAACCCTGAGTGGGCCGATCGCGACCGTTTTATCCTGTCCAACGGCCACGGCTCCATGCTGATCTACTCCCTGCTGCACCTGAGCGGCTACGATCTGTCTATCGACGATCTGAAGAACTTCCGTCAGCTGCACTCCAAAACTCCGGGCCATCCGGAATACGGTTACGCACCGGGCATTGAAACCACCACCGGCCCACTGGGTCAGGGTATTGCCAACGGTGTGGGTATGGCGCTGGCCGAAAAAGTACTGGCCGCCCAGTTCAACCGTGACAAGCACAATGTGGTCGATCACCACACCTATGTATTCATGGGTGACGGCTGCATGATGGAAGGTATCTCCCACGAAGCCTGCTCTCTGGCCGGTACTCTGGGTCTGGGCAAGCTGATCGCGTTCTACGATGACAACGGCATTTCCATCGATGGTGAAGTGGAAGGCTGGTTCACCGACGATACCGTTAAGCGTTTTGAGTCTTACGGCTGGCAGGTGATCCCACGCGTTAACGGCCACGATCCGGAAGAGATCAAACAGGCCATCGAAACCGCCCGCGCCAACACTGAGCAGCCAACCCTGATCTGCTGCAAAACCATCATTGGTTTCGGCTCACCAAATAAAGAAGGCAAAGAAGAATGCCACGGCGCCCCGCTGGGTGACGACGAAATCGCCCTGACCCGCGAGCGTCTGGGCTGGAAACACGGCGCCTTCGAAATTCCGGAAAACGTTTACGCTGGCTGGAGCGCGAAAGAGAAAGGTCAGGCCGCAGAACAAAGCTGGGACGAAAAATTCGCCGCTTACGCTGCCGCTTACCCTGAACTGGCTGCCGAATTCAAACGCCGCGTAGCCGGTGATCTGCCTGCCGATTTCTCTGCTCAGGCGCAGGCTTATATCGAAGAATGTCAGGCCAAAGGTGAAGTGGTTGCTTCACGTAAAGCCTCACAAAACACCCTGAACGCCTTTGGCCCGCTGCTGCCTGAATTCCTCGGTGGTTCTGCTGACCTCGCCGGTTCCAACCTGACCCTGTGGAAAGGTTGTCAGGGCGTAAGCGAAACCGACGCCTCCGGTAACTACGTATTCTACGGCGTACGCGAATTCGCCATGAGCGCGATGATGAACGGTATCGCTCTGCACAAAGGTTTTGTACCTTACGGCGCGACCTTCCTGATGTTTATGGAATACGCCCGTAACGCCGTGCGTATGGCCGCGCTGATGAAGCAACGATCTATCTTCGTTTACACCCACGACTCCATCGGTCTGGGCGAAGACGGCCCGACGCACCAGCCGGTAGAACAGGTTGCCAACCTGCGTAACACTCCGAATCTGGAAACCTGGCGCCCATGCGACACCGTCGAAGCAGCCACCGCCTGGAAATCGGCGATTGAGCGTAAAGACGGCCCAAGCGCGCTGATCTTCTCCCGTCAGAACCTGCAGCATCAGCCACGTTCTGCCGAACAGGTTGCTGCCGTTGCCCGTGGTGGTTACATCCTGAAAGATTGTGCCGGCACACCGGACGCCATCATCATCGCCACCGGTTCTGAAGTGGAACTGGCGACCGCCGCTGCCGAGCAGCTGACTGGCAAAAACATCCGCGTGGTGTCTATGCCGTGTGCTGAAGTGTTCTGCAAGCAGGGCGCTGAGTACATCGAATCGGTACTGCCTGCGTCTGTGTCTGCCCGCGTTGCGGTAGAAGCACTGCACAAAGATTACTGGTACAAATTCGTTGGCCTGAACGGCAAGATCATCGGTATGGACACCTTTGGTGAATCTGCACCGGCGCCGCTGCTGTTTAAAGAATTCGGTATTACCACCGAAGCGGTGGTCGAAGCCGTAAACAGCCTGCTGTAATCGGCGCGGCCGTTAAGGCTGCCGCCACACCATTGCCGGACTTTTGCATTATCAGGCAAAGCTCCGGCAATTTTATTTCCGGCTCTGAAAAATTGGTGAATTCCCGGTACTGCCATGCTGAAAAAACACCAGCTCGAACTGTTAAGTCCCGCCCGCGATGCGGCCATTGCCAAAGAAGCGATTCTGCACGGTGCCGATGCAGTGTATATCGGTGGCCCCGGCTTCGGCGCACGCCATAACGCCAGCAACTCGGTGGCTGATATTGCCAATCTGGTGGAATTTGCGCGTTTATTCCACGCCAAAGTATTCGTCACCCTGAACACCATTCTGCACGACGACGAAGTCGAACCTGCACGCCAGCTGATTCACCAGCTGTACGACGCCGGTGTCGATGCGTTAATTGTGCAGGATATGGGCGTGCTGGAAATGGATATTCCGCCAATCGAGCTGCACGCCTCCACTCAGTGTGATATCCGCCGGCTGGAAAAAGCACAGTTTTTATCACAGGCCGGTTTCTCGCAGATTGTTCTGGCACGGGAACTTAACCTCGCTCAGATTAAAGAAATTTCCGACAGCGTTGATGCCGCCGTGGAGTTTTTTATTCACGGTGCGCTGTGCGTGGCATTTTCCGGTCAGTGCAATATTTCCCACGCCCAGACCGGACGCAGCGCCAACCGTGGTGACTGCTCACAGGCCTGCCGCCTGCCCTACACCTTAAAAGACGAAAACGGTGGCGTGGTTGCTTACGACAAACACCTGCTGTCGATGAAAGATAATAATCAGACCGCCAATATGCACGATCTGGTGGATGCCGGCGTTCGTTCCTTCAAAATTGAAGGTCGCTACAAAGACGTCAGCTACGTAAAAAACATCACTGCCCATTACCGTCAGCTGCTGGATGACATTCTTAATGATCGCCCGGATCTGGCTCGTGCTTCCAGCGGTTATACCGAACATTTCTTTGCCCCGAACCCGGATAAAACCTTTCACCGTGGCAGCACCGATTACTTTGTCAGTGAGCGTAAAATTGATATCGGCGCCTTCGATTCGCCTAAATTCGTTGGCCTGCCGGTCGGTGAATTAATTGGTGTTGGCAAGAGCGAACTAACCGTACAGACCGATACCGAACTCACCAACGGCGATGGCCTGAATGTGCTGGTCAAACGCGAAGTGGTGGGCTTCCGTGTGAATAATCTTTACCCGATTGCGGATTTTGACCTGGAGAATGATCAGGGTGAAATGCAGCACGTCTGGCAATACCGCGTAGCACCAAACGAAATGCCGGAAGAATTAAAAAAACTGCGTTTACCGGCAAAGCTGAACCGTAATCTGGATCATAACTGGCAGCAGGCACTGCTGAAAAAATCCGCCGAGCGCCGCGTGCTGGTTAACTGGGATATTCAGGCTACACAGGATGCTCTGAGCGCGACACTTACCAGTATTGAAAATGGTAGCGAAAAAGGCAGCAGCGTAACGCTGACATTAAAAGGTCCGTTCGAGCCTGCCAACAACGCAGAGAAAGCACAGCAGCAACTGCAGGATACCTTTGGCAAACTGGGTAACACCATTTATCACGCCGACCGGATTCAGATAAACGGCGAGGCCTGGTTTATTCCCGGCTCGCAGTTAAAAACCCTGCGCCGCGATGCCATTGATGCACTGACCGCCGCCCGTATTGCCGCCCATCCGCGCGGACAGCGCAAGGCCGTCAGTGAACCCGCGCCTGTTTATCCGGACAGCCAGCTGACCTTCCTCGATAACGTTTACAACGAAAAAGCCCGTGCCTTTTATAAACGCTTTGGCGTTGAACTGATTGAACCGGCCTACGAAGCACACCAGGAAACCGGCGATGTGCCGGTCATGATCACCAAACACTGCCTGCGTTTTTCTTTTAACCTTTGCCCGAAACAGGCCAAAGGCGTTACCGGGGTAATTACCAAGGTCAAAGATATGCAGCTGGTTAACGGTGACGAGGTATTAACCCTGAAGTTCGACTGCAAACCCTGCGAGATGCATATCATTGGTAAGATGAAGAATCATATTCTCAGCAGCCCCCAACCCGGCAGTGTGGAAAGTGGAGTCGGTTTTTTTGATCCGGCGAGTCTGATTGTCAGCAGCAGAGACTGATTCATAAAAAAACCGGCTATTAGCCGGTTTTTTTATGTTTAATATAGGTCAGAGGTTAGGCTTATAGTCAAAACCATCCTGTGCCTCAGCATCGGTAAAACTCTGTACCGGCTGCTTGTGGTTCAGTAAAGAGTTCACCAGTGAGCCGGGGAACATCTGAATCGCGTTATTAAACTCTTCAACATTACGGTTAAAGATGCGCAGCGCAGCACCAATCTGCTCCTGCTGCTCCGATATTTCTGCCATCAGTTTCATATACAGATCAGAAGCCTTCAGCTCCGGATAAGCCTCGACAGCCACTTTAAGTCCCTGCAACAGACTGGCCGTATGTCTTTCAGCCTCAGCCAGCCTGACGGTATCAGGTGCGGCAGATGATTGCTTACCAAGCTCGTCAATGCTGTTACGCAGACGGGTAACATCCGCCAGAACACTGCTTTCATGCAGTTTGTACTCTTCAACCAGCTTTTCAACATGGGGAATAATTTTATTCTTCTGCCGCTCCTGGGTCAGAACCGAAGCCCAGGCACGGTCAACGGCATTAAACTTTCCAATAATGCCGTTATAGATAACAACCACAGCGACCAGCAAAATCACGGGTAACAGTAAAAAATAAAAATCGCTCATAAAGCCTCCATCAAGGCGTACCGGACGCCCGGTTAAAGTTGAAAATTGTTGTCAGTCAGGCGCATCAGGTTGTGTATCTGAAACAACAGGCCATTGAGCTTTTCAAGCTCATCGTGTTTAGCAATTTCGCTGGCAAATTCAACGGGACTTTCCAGATTATAAGTGCGCTTATGTTCCAGAATATCGTCGTTGCTGAAAGCAAAACAAAGATCGCCACCGGCGTTTATTTCCAGCACAGGACGTGAGTACTCAGCCGCCATCGCCAGCATTGCTTCAATCACAGCGGGTGATAAAAAGCGCGCCGCTACAATCTCTTCATCAGCCCGGACACTGAAGACCCGGTTAAATTCATTTGAAGCCGTCGTGTACTTTTCGCCACTGAAAGATATGCCGCTGCCAGCGTTGAGACTCAGCCCTCTGGAAAACGGGAAATGCAACAGCAGGCCATGACGGTAATAGCTGTTTCTTACTACCCGGGTACGGGTATTTCCCTTGGAGTCGGTGTAAGTTTCGCTACGACGGACAACATAATGAAAACGGTAGAGGCGGTAATCAAAACGATGCAGCTCGCCCTCATAATGTCCCTGATACAGGTGCTGAATTTCGCGCAGATCATTGCCGCGGATAAATTCCTTAAACTGCTGACCCAGCTCTTTGGCTTTCTCTTTTCCGTTGAAAGGCAAAGCCTTCAGGCCGTTATTAAACAGAATATCAAGCAGACTGATCCGCTCTGACAGCGGTCTGCGCCAGTGTTTACGCTGATACAGACGCCAGCAGACAATGCCACCGGTAACCAGCAGCAGCAACGGCAACCCCAGTTCATAAGAGGCAAAGCCGCCGCCGGAAACAAGCAGTGTCAGTATTTGCAACCCTTCCCAGTACACCAGCCCCCAGAACGGCATCAGCACCACAATCATGGGTATTCCGGCGGCCACCGCCATACGCTGTTGCGGAGTTTTAAAGTATCTGGATAAAAAGCCTGCTTTGCCTTTTTCCTCACGCCACAGCTGCCAGAAAACAACGATCGCTACAGGTAACCAATACTGGCTGTAGAACAGAACAACACTGAGAAAATAATCAAACTCATAGGGCAGACTCCGGCTGAAAACACTGTATAGCGCCAGCCCGCCCAATCCCATAAACAGCAAGCCGATAACCTGCCAGGGCTTATCTTTATAATCCAGAGGGCCCGGATGATGTTCCAGCGAGCGGATCGTAGCGACCAGATCATGCTGGCTGGTCGCAGCTTCAATTTTTTCCTTCAGGCGGGTGATATTGGCACTCACCTGCTGGTTGTGCGTCATAAACGATCCTTAACGTTCCTATATAGCTCCGCCATTTTATCATTACTGAGAAGTAAGACAGTAAAATCAGGTTACAGTAATGAACGATATACGCCACATTAGCCCTTTTAAAAACATGGTTTTATTAGGGCCTGTCGACACGAATTAAACAGGCCGGATTTACTTAGTGTCGACAGGCCCTAGCATTAACAAACTCTGTTCGGACTGGTAATCCGTAGCGGAATACGCTATCAGATACACGGGAGTGCGAATGGAGAGCGTTAATGTCGACACGGAAGATATGCCTGTTGTTTATCTGTTTGCTATCACACAGCGTCATCGCTGATGGCCGGGAATTCGCCCTGATTGCCAAAAGCACCAGCGATCAGAACTTTATTGAGGTCTGGCGTGGCTGTGAGTCTGCAGCACAGAAAAATAGCGATCATTGTGTATTGCTCGGCCCGGAGCAGGAAACCAGCGCCCGTATTCAGGCTAAAGCCATCGAAAGTGCAATCAATAGCCGGCGCTATAGCGCCATGGCAATATCGGTGACCAAATCGGATGTTATTGCGCAGGCTGTATCCCAGGCAATAATTCCGGTCATGACTTTTGATTCGCCATTCGCTGAGCGAGAACAAAATCTGAGCCTGAGTTATGTTGGCACCGACAACCAACAGTTCGGGCGCGATCTCGCCCGTCAGGCAAAAGCAATTTACCCCAATGGCGGTTCTGTATGTTTAATGACCGCGGAACACGATACCAATCTCGCTTTGCGGGTTCTGGGTATAAGACGCGAACTGAGCGGCAATCCGGCATTGATCGACGCTCAGCCGTTGCGTGGTGAGGGTGGCTGGTATGAGCCGGAACGTTGTCTTTGGGACAGCGGCGACAGCAACAAACGCGCATTAGCTGAAATACGTATCAGCCTGACTGAAATTAAACCCGATGTATTTCTGTCTGTTGGCAGCTGGCCTCTGATTGATCCCCAGGCATACCAGAACATCCTGCTGCCTTTTCAGGAAAACCTGAGAAAAAGAAGCCACTGATCATTATCGGAGTTGGCAAGGTACTGCCCGAATACCACCAGCTGCGGCAGGAACAGCTGGTGCACTCATTGGTCAGCATCGACTTTTTCCGTATTGGTGAGCTGACCTATAAAAATATGCTCAACAGTATCAATAAAAAACCGCTGAAGGCGGTTATCTATACACCGAACACCATCATCCCGCCCGAGCCAGAACGTTCCAATTAAAATACTGTGCCAGGGCCTGTTAACACTAATTAGCCTGCAACCAGACAATCAACTGCGCCCGCTCGTCTTCAGTCATGGCAGTGATATTGGCCAGTGGCATATAGCCGGTTTGCAGTGCGCTGAGCATACGGTCTTTGTACTGCAGAAGTTGCGCTTCAGACTCGAGGATAATACCCGCCGGCGGCGTTTTAAACATATCACTGGTCGGAGATTCCGCGTGACATTCGGCGCAACGCAGATGGGTAATATGCAACGCCAGGTCGGCATTAATGACGCTACCTACCGTTGCAACCGGTTTGGGCGCCATCCAGAAAGCCAGAGCAACAGTAAGAATAAAGGCGCTGATTAAATAACCCGGTTTTACTCCGGCACCCTGGGTTTTTAAATTCAGGAAATGACGCACCAGACCAGTAATTACCGCAATCATAGCCAGTACCAGCCAGGCATATTCATGGCCATAGGTCATCGGATAATGATTACTGATCATGATAAAGACCAGCGGCAGGGTCAGGTAGTTGTTATGGGTTGAGCGTAGTTTGGCCAGCATGGCATAACGCGCATCCGGGGTTTCACCGGCAGTTACTGCACGTACCAGTTCACGCTGCGACGGCATAATGCCGAAGAACACGTTACCGGCCATAATCGAGCCGATTAAAGCACCGACATGAATATAAGCCGCACGGTCAGCAAACAGCTGATCGGCCAGCCAGGCCATAAACACCAGAAATACAAACAGAACAGAAGCAAAGCCTTTATTGCTGTTGCGCAATGGGCTTTTAATCAGCAATTCATAAACCGCAAAACCCACGGCCAGAAACAGCAGACTGCTGCCAATAGCCGCCGCCGGTGAAAATGCCACCTTGGCCGGATCAATCAGGTATTGCTGCGCACCCCAGTAATACATCACCGCCAGCAACGAAAAACCGGTCAGCCAGGTGGTGTAGGCTTCCCACTTAAACCAGTGCAGATTAGCCGGCATCACCTGCGGCCCGAGCTTGTATTTCACCACCTCGTAGAAACCACCACCATGAATGGCGGATAACTGGCCTTTAATACCGCGCGCTTCATTTTCGTCGCTGGGTTTTTCCAGGCTCAGATCGAGCCAGACAAAATAAAAGGATGCACCGATCCAGGCGATACCGGCCAGCACGTGAAACCAGCGCAGAAAAAGATTCAGCCAGTCAAAGATATAGCCTTCCATTAATGGGCCTCCGGCTTGGTCCAGACCGAACGGCCGGCAACGAAGGTTTCGCGTACTGCACGGTCATCGCCGAGGATCATCAGGCTGAACAGGGTTTCGTCCAGGGTTTTACAGATTGACTGACGACGCTTCATCAGATCGGTACCGGCCAGATCCAGCACAACAAAATCGGCTTCTTTACCGCTTTCGAAGTTACCGATTTTATCGTCCACAGACAGCGCTTTGGCGTTACCCAACGTCATCATATAAAAGGCGCGTTGCGGCGCCAGTTTACTGCCTTTTAACTGGCAGATTTTGTAGGCTTCATTCATGGTTTGCAGCATCGAAAAACTGGTACCACCACCGACATCGGTTGCTACGCTGACATCCACCGGAAACGGCTGATCATCCAACTGGAATAATCCACTGCCAAGAAACAGGTTCGACGTCGGGCAGAACGAAATTTTGCTGCCGGTTTCACTCATGCGCTGATAATCCTCAGCATCGAGATGCACACAGTGGGCAAATACGCTGCGCTCGCCGAGCAGGCCGTAATGATCGTACACATCCAGATAACTCTTACGCTCCGGGAACAGCTCTTTTACAAAGGCAATTTCATCCAGATTTTCCGCCAGGTGGGTCTGCATATAAACGCCCGGATTATCGGCCAGAAGCTGTCCCGCCGCCGCCAGTTGCTCCGGGGTCGAGGTAATAGCAAAACGCGGGGTAATGGCGTACAGCTGACGACCATTATTGTGCCAGCGGTCAATCAGCTCCTGAGTATCAGCGACCGAACTTTCCACCGTATCGCACAACGCTTCCGGTGCATGACGGTTCATCATCACCTTGCCGCAGATCATACGCGTATTCAGACGCTGACTGATTTCGAAAAAAGCGTCCACGGCACTCTTATGCACAGTACCGAATACCAGTGCCGTAGTCGTACCGTTTTTCAGCAGTTCCTGCAGGAAAAATTCCGCTGCATTATTGGCGACGTCGGTGTTGGCGAAATTCACTTCCGTCGGGAAAGTGTAATTATTCAGCCAGTCGAGCAACTGCTCACCGTAGGAGGCAATCACATCCACTTGCGGATAATGAATATGGGTGTCGATAAAACCCGGCATAATCAGGGCATTATCGTACTGAGTCACGCGGAGATCCGGATACTGAGCCAGCATGGCGGCGGCATCGCCACAACCAATCACGGTGCCGGCATCGGTGTCGGTGATCAGCAGACCATCGGCAAAATACTGGGGAGTCTGTTCGTCGAGGAAATGCAGCACGCGTCCCCGGTAGCCCTGATAATTCATGTTCTTTCTCACAAGTTTATTCGGATATTCCAATCGTCCGGAAAGAAAAACTCTTCCAGATTATTGCCCGGACCAACGCGGTCGACGATCCAGAAATCACACACACGGTTTAATGCCAGCAACGGATGATGCCAGCAATTGGCTTTGTAATTCACGCCTTCCTCACCACTGGCGAGAAACAGCTTAAAGCTGGATGGGTCTGGCACCTCATCGCCATTAACAATATGGCTCAGGCATACCAGCACCAGATAAGGTTCATCCGACGACGGCAGAAATGCCTGACTGCTCAGAGGATGACGTTCCATCATACCAATGCTCATCGGCAGGGTACGTGGCTGGGCGCGGAAAATACTGATAATACCCTGCCCGCTTTGTGGCTCTGCCCCCACGGTAACCTGCGCCAGATTATGGTAACGCTCGGTGGTGCCGTTATTAATCATAACCGGCTTACCACGCACGCTCACCAGCTCACCGAAAGGCGCAAAGCTTTCGGCGGTTAAAGGCTCAGGTTGCAGAATTAATTCCATCACTGAATTCCTCAGGAACCACGGTAAGTCGAGAAACCATTGGCCGACAGCAACAGCGGCACGTGGTAGTGCTCGGTTGGCGTATCGATTTCAAACAGAATATCCACCTGCGGATACAAAGTGCTCAGACCCTGTGCGGCATAATAGGCCCCGGTCGCGAATTCCAGTTTGTACAGTCCGGACTCACGCTCACGGGTTCCCAGCCAGTCAATAATACGGCCATCTTCGTTGGTCGCGGCACTGGCCATGCTTTGCCATTGTGGGTCGGCAACCGAAGCGGTTGCCGATTTAAATAAACGCACCTCAACCCCAACCGCCGGACGGCCGCGCTGGGTGTCGAGGATATGCGTTGTAATTACACTCTTCTGCATGTTCTGCTCCTTAAGTCGCCAGACCAAGAATTTTTTTAATGCGCAAATCGGTAATCATCATCTGATTCTCAGCAGCATTACGGATTTCCTGCTCACGGCTGTTCGGCAGTCGCTGCTCCAGCAGTGCCAGCATCTGCCCGGCACTCTTGCCGGTGGCAAATACGATAAAAATAAAGCCAAACTTTTCTTCATAGGCACTGTTACCTGCCGCCAAAGCCTCCAGTACAGCCTCGGGCGCACCCGTTGCTCCGCTCTGTTCGTGCGAGGCAATGGCTTTGGTATTGGCGTATTTAGCGCGCAGTGAGTTTACATCACCGATTTTCGGATGGGCGGTAAAAGCCTGCAGAAAATCAGGCTCTTCCATCGTCCACCAGAATTCATCCGCCTTCTGCAGCAGCTCATCCACCGACGCATAGGGGCGCGCGGCAATCACTTTTTCCACCCAGCGTTCTGCCGCACAGCAGCTGGTAAAGGCGGCGGTGGCTTCCGCCACCGTCAGGTTATTCAGTTCATCCAGCGTCATTGGGCATCCTTCAAGAAACCAACTATTTATCTGTGTTCAAAAAACCGAACACTCTCAGACGGCTGATACCGCCATCCGGGTACATATTCAGTTTGATATGGGTAAAGGTCTGCTCGCCACTGATCACTTCGTCTTTGTAGAAATGTTCGGCATCGGCCGTCAGTTTCTGACGTCCAATCACTGGTACCCACTCAGAAGTTTCCTGCGGATGCTCACCTTCCGGCATGGAAATACCCAGCAGTGAGAAACCATCCGGATAATTACCTTTAAAGTGCGCAGTATCGACCACGACCTTTTTAATGCTGCCGGTACCGGCCAGCTTAATAATAATCCAGTCGCATTCACGACCACCGCGACGACGCTTGGTTTCCCAGCCATCGCCCATATTGACGCCACGATCCGGCATGATCAGGTTGCTCATCGAGCTGAAGAACATATCGCTGCACTCCACCGGGCGCGCACCGTTTTTAACGAAGGCCAGATCCACAGGCTCACCCGGCAGGAACCAGTTACTGTCCATCACCGCTTCGCCGTACACACGTAAACGGGCTATGCCACCATCGGGGAAACTATTGATACGCAGATGAGTCCACACACCAGCGGAATCACAATCAATAAAATTATTGCTGTCCGGATTTACGTCCTGCTGCGGCACGATCATGGTCCACTCAGTGCTGTTATCCGGTGCTGTTTTGCTGTTACAGGCTTCAATCGATACCTGTTTCGGCGCGTTACCGGCAAAGTGCGTAGTGCATACGTTAAAGCCTTTAATGCGCCCCTGAGTACCCAGTTTAAGGATGGCCCAGTCGTAACCGGCAACACGCTTACGGCGGCTTTCCCAGCCATCCATCCATTTACCACGATCGGTGTATTTACCGTCAATAAACACCGGGGCTTCCGGCTTGATCAGGTTTTCCATTTCAGCAAAGAAATCATCACTGCAGCTCAGCACCTGACCGCCCAGACGACGGTTTGCCAGATCAATCCACTCACTGTAAGGATGCACTTCGTTTTTCATATTCTTCTCAACATTATCAGACGGATAATTCTGACGATGATCGGATCGTCAGGTTATTAGGGCCTGTCGACACTAATTAAACAGGCCTGTTATTGGCTAAAAATATCTCAAACAAGGCGCTGAGAGTGTGGGATGTTCAGCACATCCCTGTGCTTCCCCCCTCGGGTTGGCACGCCAATCTGTTCCAGACAGATTGGTAACGGGTTAAGCGAACGAACAGCAACGCAGGATGAGGGATTTTTAGCCATAACCCTTCGGGCTAAGGCCAGTTTTC
>NZ_JAJAEL010000039.1:389735-419017 GCF_020447205.1 Thalassolituus alkanivorans | reverse complement strand
CGTCATTCATTTAGCCCGCTAATATCACTCCTCTCTCCTTGTTCTGAGAAAAACTAGCTCTCAGCAGGACCTATTCAATTAGTGTCGACAGGCCCTAAGGATGACTTACAGGCTGATGTCTGATGACGCTACTGCGTCATCGCTCAGCCCTTCCTGCAATTGTTTCCAGCTCAGGCCTTTACGCCGGGCTTTGTCTTCGGTATCTGCCACAGCGGCTGTACTTTTCCGCGCCAGCAGCTGGGCGGCGACCGATACTGCTACTTCCATCGGTAATTTCCCGCCGACCTGTGGCAGGCCGATGGGCATGGTCAGTTGCGCCAGTTGCTCAGCACTGAACCCGGCATGCTGCAAACGCAGGGCAAAGCGCTCGGTTTTGGTTTGCGAACCAATGCAGCCAATAAAACGGAAATATGTACGCGCCAGTGCCGCCTGTAATAATTCAAAATCCAGCTGATGATTATGGGTCAGAATCACCAGCTCACTGCCTGCAGGCAGTTTTGCAATCATATCGACCGGTTCCGGCAGGCAAACACAATCAATATTGGCGGCCAGTGTATCTGCCGGCGGAAATTGTTCCGCGCGGTTATCCACCCAGATAACCGGCTGCTCCAGCCCGCCCAGAATATTCATCAGAGCTTTGGCCACATGACCGGCACCAAAGACCACCAGTGGTGCAGTCTGCAACTGAAATAATTCCAGCAGTACGCTGACACTGCCGCCACAGCACTGCCCGGCTTTGGCTGCCAGCGGAATTTTCTCCATTTTCTGCAAGGCAAGCGGGCCTGTTTTACTGAGCTGCGTACTGACTGTTCCGGCGGTTTCAGCCAACCATGCCCGCGCTTTCTGAATTAACTGAAATTCAAGCTGGCCACCGCCCAGGGTGTCAAACTGATCCTGAGCGGTGATGACCATCTTACTGCCAGGATCGCGCGGTACAGAGCCGGCACTGCCCATCACCGTGGCAATGACATAAGAGTCGCTGCGTTGCTGGCAGCGGGCAATTGCATCGTACCAGCGCACAAATTTCATGCTTTGCTCTCCTGCTGACAAAACATCACCGCATTTAATACCCGCTCAGGGGTTGCCGGGGTATCCAGCGGCGGACTGATTGTATAATCCGCCACACTGGCGACCGCATCACGCAGAGCACACCAGACGGCAATGCCATGCATAAATGGCGGCTCGCCAACGGCTTTCGAGTTATAAATAGTATCTTCAGCGTTAGCGCGGTCGAACAGCTGCACATTAAAGTGTGCTGGAATATCAACCGATGTCGGAATTTTATAGGTCGCTGCGGAGTTGGATTGCAGACGGCCTTTATCGTCCCACAATAATTCTTCCGTGGTTAACCACCCCATGCCCTGAATAAAACCGCCTTCTATCTGGCCAATATCAATCGCCGGATTCAGCGAACGGCCAACGTCGTGCAGAATATCGGCACGCAGCACTTTATATTCACCGGTCAGGGTATCAATTTCGACTTCGACGCAGCAGGCGCCAAACGCAAAATAAAAGAACGGACGCCCACTGGCAGTGTCGCGGTTGTAATGAATTTTTGGTGTGGCGTAATAACCGGTGGTCGAAAGGGATACGCGGTTCTGGTACGCCAGAGTGACGAAGTCGGCAAAGGAGATCCATTGCGCGCTGTTCTCATCGGCACCGATTACCACATGGTTATTGATAAAGCGTACGTCGCCAGCATTGACCTGATAATGCTGCTGCGCAAACTGCACCAGTCGCGATTTAAGAATCTGGCAGGCATTCTGCGCGGCCTTACCATTTAAATCCGAGCCGGATGACGCCGCCGTCGGCGAGGTATTCGGTACCTTATCGGTCGCTGTGGCACTGGCCTGAATCATATCGATATCAAGATCGAACTCATGGGCGACTACCTGGGCCACTTTGGTAAATAACCCCTGCCCCATCTCGGTACCGCCATGATTCAGGTGAATCGAACCATCGGTATAGATATGTACCAGCGCACCGGCCTGATTTAAAAACTGAATGGTAAATGAAATACCAAAACGCACCGGTGTTAATGCCAGGCCGCGTTTTTTCCAGCGGTTAGTACGATTAAACTCGGTAATGGCGGCACGGCGTGCACGGTAGTCACAATCCTGTTCCAGCTGTTCAACCAGTTCGGGTAAAAAGAAGTCTTCTACCGGCTGGCCATAATGGGTACTGCCGCCGTCGCGGTAAAAGTTGGCCTTACGTACATCCAGCGGATCTTTACCCACTTTACGGGCAATGTCGTCCAGCATGGCTTCGGCAAAGATCATTCCCTGCGGACCGCCAAAACCACGGTAAGCAGTATTCGATACGGTATTGGTTTTACAGCGGTGACCGATGACACGGGCATTATTCAGATCGTAGGCGTTGTCCACATGGAACATCGCACGATCAACAATGGCATCGGATAAATCCGGCGAGTATCCGCAAAAACCGGCCAGCTCAATATCAGCACCGAGAATTTTACCGTTTTCATCAATGCCCAGCTGATAGCGGTTATAAAAGTCATGGCGCTTGCCGGTTAATACCATATCGTCCTGACGGTCGAGGCGCATTTTTACCGGACGGTTCTGGCGCCGGGCAAAAACCGAAGCGATACAACCCCACTGTGCCGCCTGGGTTTCTTTACCGCCAAAGCCACCGCCCATGCGCCGCACTTCAACCTGCACATGGTTGATTGGCAGGTCCAGCACTTCAGAAACCAGTTTCTGAACTTCCGTCGGATGCTGGCTGGAGCAATAGAGTTTAATACCACCGTCTTCGGCTGGCAGGGCGTAGCTGATCTGGCCTTCCAGATAAAAATGCTCCTGCCCTTTTACATACAGCTCGCCACTCATCTGTATCGGCGCTGCCGCAATAGCAGACGCAGCATCACCTTTCTGCATACTGTGTGCAGGACGCACAAAAGCATTCTGCTGCAACGCATTCTGAATGGTTAACAATGCCGGCTGTTCTTCATAGCTGACCTGCGCCAGCAACACTGCGCGCTTGGCCTGCTCAAAGCTTTCTGCCAGCACGGCAAATAATGCCTGACCGTGAAATTCCACCACGCCATCGGCAAATATCGGATCGCCTTTAAATACCGGGCCAATATCTTTTTCACCGGGAATATCCTCCAGTGTAATCACATCGACCACACCCGGCGCATTGCGCACGGCGGTTAAATCGAGCGACAGAATTTTGCCATGGGCAATGGTACTTTTTCCGACAGCAGCAAATAAGGTTCCGGCCAGCTCCGGCATATCATCAATATAGGTTGCCGTACCCAGGACGTGTTTTTCGGCGCTTTCATGCGCCAGCTTACTGCCGCTTTTACCTTTTGCCGGACGCTGGCGACGTGCTTCCCAGGGCGTTACTTTTGAAGAAACGTGGCTCATGCTGCATCTCCTGCCTGTCCGGCTGTTAATTCCAGATAGCTTTTCAGCAACAGATTACGCGTAACCTGCAGACGATATTCTTTACTGGCGCGAACGTCCGACAGCGGCTGATAATCCTGGCCGATGAAGTTCGCAGCCTGTAAAAACGTATTTTCAGAAAACGGTTGGCCAATTAATGCCTGCTCGGTTTTCTGTGCCCGTAATGGCGTAGCCGCGACACCACCGCAGGCCAGACGTGCATTTTTTATAATGCCGTTCTGCACATCCATAAAGAGTGCAAACATAACCGCAGAAATATCATCGTCGTAACGCTTACTGATTTTATGCAGCGTCAGCGATTCGCTGCTCTGTAATTTATTAATGCGTATAGCGCGTAAATATTCACCGGGTTGCAGCACGGTCTGTTTATAACCCAGATAAAAATCATTAATGGCAACCTCACGGCGGCCATGATTTCCGTCAATTTCCAGCGTCGCATTTAACGCTAAAAAAGCGGGGGGCGTATCGCCAATCGGTGAAGCATTAGCAATATTGCCCCCCAAAGTGCCCATATTGCGGATCTGGCGTGAGCCAATTCGATGCAAGAGCTGAGCAAACGAAGGAAAAAGATCAGCCAGCTCATGCTCAGCCTGACTGTAGGTAACACCGGCTCCCAACCATAACTGCTCGTCCAGCACCTGTGTCCGGGCAAGCGTGCTGATACGGTTAAGACAAATAATGGTGTCGAATTGTTTAAAGCGCTGGGTAATTTCCAGGCCCACATCAGTACCACCGGCCCACAGGCAGGCATCCGGATAGTCGCGCAGCAACGCTTTCAGTTGCTCTTCAGTTAATGGCATAAATAAACGGCGGCCATCAACATCCTGCAGCGCCGCCGGAGAACCATCGGCCGGTACATCGCTTTGCGGGTTAAAGGTTTGCACGCCATTGTGGGCTGATACCTCGCTGACATCACAGGCTGGCAGTGCCGCCATTTTATGTGCGGCTTCGATAATCGGACGATAGCCGGTACAACGGCACAGGTTTCCGGAAAGAGCAGCGTGAATCTGCTCATCCGTTAACACGCTTTGCCGCACGTGCAGGCCCGTCTGCTGATACAGATTAGCCAGCGACATAACAAAGCCCGGAGTGCAGAATCCGCATTGTGAACCATGGCAATCAACCATCGCCTGCTGTGCCGGATGCAATTGTCCGGCGCGACCAATACCGGAAGGGGTTAACAGATAGCGTTCGTGCACATTAGCCATTAACGCAATACAGGCATTCAGTGTGCGGTATTCAATACCACGCTCTGTCATTTCACCCAGCATCAATGTGCAGGCTCCGCAATCTCCCGCTGCACAACCTTCTTTTGCATCAGGTTGCATCATCGTGGTGCGCAGGTATTTCAGAATGGTACAATTTGGATCAATTTTATTGTCTTCAATCCAGCGACCGTTTAGGTTAAATCGAATCACGCTTACACCTGTTTTCTGCCCGACAGCTCTGTTTATCCGTGCGGCCTGTACGCCCTGAAAGCGTATTCGCGGCGGCACCGCCCGACAGAGCTGAATTTCAGTAGAGAATTCTGTCCGGGGAATGCGTTGCAATTTCCTGACCAACTGGTCAAGCATATAACAAAACATGCTGAGATGCGTAGCTGCAGCATGTGGCAAGCTAATTGCTAACGATTTGTCCAAGTGGTCAGCTTTTAAATTTGAGGAATCTTAGTGCCAGCACAAGAATCAACCATGCGCCTGCATCTGAGCGGTATCCGCAAAGAGTATCCGGGCTGCCTTGCCAACGATGATATTGAATTGTTGGTGAATGCCGGCGAGACCCACGCCTTACTTGGGGAAAACGGCGCCGGCAAAAGTACCCTGATGAAGATTATCTACGGCGTAATCAAACCCGACGCCGGTAAGATTGTCTGGCAGGGTGAAGCCATTCAGATGAACGGCCCGGCTCATGCGCGCCAGCTGGGTATTGGTATGGTATTCCAACATTTCTCACTGTTTGAAACCCTCACCGTTGCCGAAAATATTGCCCTGAGCCTGCCGGCAGACGAAAGCCGGGACATGGAAGCACTGAGTGAGCGCATCCGCGAGATTTCCACGCACTATGGAATGGCACTGGACCCTGACCGCCATGTACATACGCTCTCGGTCGGTGCACAGCAGCGGGTCGAAATTGTCCGTTGCCTGTTGCAGGACATTAAGCTGTTGATTCTCGATGAACCCACTTCGGTTCTTACCCCGCAGGAAGTACGCGAACTGTTCCGCACCCTGAAGACCCTCGCTGCTGAAGGCTGCTCCATTCTGTTTATCTCCCACAAGCTCGACGAAGTGACCGAGCTCTGCAATGCCGCTACCGTATTGCGCAACGGCCGTGTTACCGGACGTTGCAACCCACAGGAAGTCAGCAGTGAAGATCTGGCGCGGATGATGGTGGGTGAAGATACTCCGCTGAATCAGAATTATCAGAAAGCCGAGGGCGGAGAGACCGCACTCAGCCTGAACAACCTCAGCTTTACCCCGGAAGATCCGTTCGGCGTTACCCTTAACAACCTGAACCTTAAGGTAAAAGCCGGCGAAATTCTCGGCATCGCCGGTGTTGCCGGCAATGGTCAGGACGAACTCTGCGCACTGCTCAGCGGCGAAGAAACCACCAGTCCTGAAAGCATCGAATTGCTCGGCCAGAATATCGGCGCCATGAGCCCCGATCAGCGCCGTCGGCTGGGTTTTGCTTTTGTACCCGAAGAACGTCTGGGACGAGGCGCCGTCCCCAATATGTCGCTGGTCGAAAATACGCTGCTCAGCAGCAGTCATCGTGATTTGAAAGCCAACGGCTGGATTAACTACCGCAAAGTACGCGAATTCGCCCGCGATATTATTGAAAAATATAACGTTAAATGCGCCAACGAATATGCTCAGGCGAAAAGCCTGTCCGGCGGTAATCTGCAGAAATTTATTATCGGCCGTGAAATAGAACAGCAGCCGAAATTGCTGGTGTGTTCTCATCCAACCTGGGGTGTGGATATTGGCGCTGCGATTTTGATCCGCCATGCACTGATCCAGCTGCGCGACGAAGGCGCCGCTATTATTGTGGTATCCGAAGATATTGATGAGCTGTATCAGATTTCTGACCGCATCGGCGCCATCTGTGACGGGCAACTGAGCCCGGTAAAACCAACCCAGGACGTGGGTATCGAAACACTGGGTCAATGGATGGCCGGTCAATTTGGTCACGACAGTGCCAATCCATCCTCGTTGGAGAGCGCACATGCTTAAGCTTGAAAAACGTCAGGCCGATTCCCGCCTGATGAGTTATGTATCCCCTCTTATCGCTATTGTGCTGACCCTGCTTGCCGGTGCGTTGCTGTTTTCTGTACTGGGTCATGACCCGCTGCACGCTCTGTATACCTTTTTCATTTCACCACTGACCAATGCCTATGGCTGGACCGAACTGGGAATAAAAGTAGCGCCATTGTTACTCTGTGCTATGGGTCTGACACTGTGTTACCGCGCCAAAATCTGGAATATCGGTGCCGAAGGCCAGTTTATTATGGGGGCTCTGGGCGGCAGTATGGCTGCGCTGCAGTTTCTTGATGCTGAAAGCCGCTGGGTGCTGGTGCCGATTCTGATTTCCGGCAGCATCAGTGGTTTATTGTGGGGAGCACTGGCGGCGTGGCTGAAAACCCGCTTTAACGCCAACGAAATCCTGACCACCATTATGCTTAACTACATCGCCCTGAACGCTCTGCTGTACGCCGTACACGGGCCTCTGCGCGATCCGGCCGGATTCAATTTTCCGGAATCTGCCATGTTTGCCGATGCCGCGCTGTTACCCCTGTTCAGCGACGATTACCGCCTGAATATTTCCATTCTGTTTGCGCTGTTCTTTACCGTGGTTATCTGGACGGTGATGGCGCGCAGCTGGGTTGGTTATCAGATTCAGGTACTGGGTGAAGATGCCAAAGCAGCACGTTATGCCGGTTTTAATACCAACCGTCTGACCTGGTTTGCCTTATTAGTCTGCGGTGCTCTGGCAGGCCTCGCCGGTGTTGCCGAAGTGACCGGACCGATTGGCCAGTTAATTCCTCACGTATCACCGGGCTATGGTTACGCCGCCATTATTGTGGTGTTCCTTGGCCGTATGCAGCCGTTCGGTATTTTGCTGGCCAGTATGCTGCTGGCTCTGACCTTTATGGGTGGAGAAATGGTACAGATCGAAATGAGCCTGCCAAAATCCCTGACCGGATTATTCCAGGGCATGCTGCTGTTTTTCCTGCTGGCTGCGGATCTTCTGATCAGCTATCGCATTGTCTTTCAACCTCGTACAGCCCGGGCCTGAGTCATGGATATCGATTTAATTACAAATATTTTATTTGCCACGTTCAAAACCGGCACTCCGCTGATTCTGATTGCACTGGGTGAGATGGTCTGCGAAAAGTCCGGTGTTCTTAATCTGGGTCAGGAAGGCATGTTACTGGTTGGCGCCGTAGTCGGCTTTATTGCGGCATCCGTTACCGGCAATTATTTTCTGGCAACCTTCTGCGCCATATTCGCCGGTATGGGTATGGCCTTTCTGTTTGGCTACCTGTCTATCACACTGGCTTCCAATCAGGTTGCAACCGGTCTTGCGCTGACCATCTTTGGTGGCGGTCTGAGTGCATTTCTGGGTACCAATTATATTGGTATTGGCCTTGAGGGCATTCAGGTCTGGTCGGTGCCGCTGCTGAGCGATATCCCGGTGATTGGCAAAGTACTGTTTCAGCACGACCCTCTGGTGTATTTAACCCTGGCGTTATTCGCGCTGGTTTTCTGGGTATTCCGCAGCACCCGTTTGGGGTTAAAAATCCGTGCTGTAGGTGAAAATCCGGAAGCGGCAAACGCCATCGGTATTAACGTACAGCAGATCCGTTTTATGGCCGTGCTTTTTGGTGGCGCCATGACCGGTCTGGCCGGCGCTTACCTGTCACTGGTTTACACCCCGATGTGGAGTGACGGCATGTCTGCAGGACGAGGCTGGATTGCATTGTCACTGGTTGTTTTTGCCAGCTGGAAAGCCGAACGTATTCTGCTGGGTGCCTATCTGTTTGGTTTTGCCAGTATTCTGCATCTGGTGTTGCAGGGAACACGTTTTGAAGTTCCGCCAAATATTATGGCGATGCTGCCTTATGCGGCCACCATTATTGTATTGGTCTGGCTTTCATCCGATGCGATAAAAACCAAAATGAGTGCGCCCAAGTCTATTGGTCAGCCGTACCGGCCATTGGCTTAAAAACTAGGGCCTGTTGACACTAAGTAAATCCGGCCTGCTGAGAGCCAGTTTTCTCAGAACAAGGAGAGAGGAGTGATATTAGCGGGCTAAATGAATGACGAACGACGATGTTAATGGGGAAAACTGGCCTCAGCCCGAAGGGTTATGGCTAAAAATCCCTCATCCTACGTTGCTGTTCGCTCGCTTAACCCGTTACCAATCTGTCTGGAACAGGTTGGCGTGCCAACCCCGAAGGGGTGAAGCACAGGGATGTACTGAACATCCCACACTCTCAGCACCTTGCCTGAGAAATTTTTAGCCGATAACAGGTCTGTTTAATTAGTGTCGACAGGCCCTAGAAGATACTGGCCTGATCTGCTGTTTACAGAACCGCAGACAGGCCCGATTCTCTGGTATTAATTCAGACGAAATTTATTTCTGAATAATGCCAAACCATTACCCGGTTAACGTTCCAGAAATGATAAAAAGACCAAAATGGTCAATGTTAAAAATAACAGGGAATTCATCTTTTAACGGATGAAATAAACGGAATTGATTGATAGATTGAGTGCGTTGATTAAACCAAATTCAAGCAACCTATTAGAAATAACACCTTGTAAAATCTGGAGAGAAAAAATGAAAAAGCAACTTCTGGCCATGGCCGTTATCGCTGCTGCTACCGGCACAGCCCAGGCAGAACAATTCTGGGCTGATAACAGCGTATCGTTACTGTACGGCGAAGACTACACCATGACCCCTAACAATGGTGAAAAAAACGCTGTAACCAACATGACTCTGGAACACGTTTCCGGTCATAGCTGGGGCAGCCTGTTCTTCTTCGTTGACCGTCTGGTTGGTGAAGGTGACTACAGCGAGACTTACGGTGAGTTTTCTCCAACGTTCACGCTGAAAAAATTTGAAGAAGGCAGCTTTGTAAAAGCTATTAATGCTGCTTTTACCTATGAATTCGGCTCCAGCACTACCAGCAAGTTCTTCCTGCCTGAAGGTGGCGCATATAGCCAAGATAACTACCTCTACGGTATTGGTGCTGACCTGAACATTCCTGGCATGAATTACTTCAGCACAACGTATTATTACTCTCAGCTTAATAACACTTTCACTAATGGTGATAACGACCATCAGCTGACTTTTGTTTACGGCTGGTCATCAGGCAACCTGAACATCGATGGTTTCCTCGACTGGTCTACAGGTACTGATCAGCATGATTCCGAGCTGAACTTCACCCCACAGCTTACCTATAACGTTGGCCCTGCTCTGGGTGTCAGCAACAAGGTAAAAGTAGGTGTTGAGTACAGCTACTGGAACAACAAATTCGGTGCCAAAGGCATGGAAGACAAAGACCGCGATCAGAACGCTGTCAGCCTGCTGCTGAAAGTACACCTGTAATCATCCGGGTGTGACAAGGGGAGCCAGGTGCTCCCCTTATTGTCTGTCAGCGGATTTATCACTACCCATGCCGGATATGATACTCTTAGGCCCTCACAGACTATGTTATGCCAGATTCTGTTCTTACTGGCGGGAAGTGATATGAGCACACAAAAATACAAGACCGGCGCTATTCGTGAGCGCAACAATGAAAATATTCTTGCCGCAGCCGAGCAGGAGTTTGTATTACATGGTTTTAAGGGTACCAGCATGCAGGCTATTGCTGACCGTGCCGGCGTTCCCAAAGCCAATATCCATTATTACTTCAAGAACAAGGGCAATCTGTATCGTGCCCTGCTGGAAAATATCCTGACCACCTGGAACGAAGTACTGTCCGATATTAATGCCGACAGTGATCCTGCTCATATTCTGAGCCTGTTTATCCGTACCAAGATTCGTCTTTCCTATACCCATCCGAATGCATCTAAAATTTTCGCCATGGAAATCATCCAGGGCGCACCTTACCTGAAAGATTATATCAGTGGTGCAATGCGCTTATGGGTCAGAGAGAAAACTCAGGTAATTCAGAGCTGGATTGATGCCGGTAAAATCCGTGCCGTAGATCCGACCCATCTTATTTTTATGATCTGGTCATCAACTCAGCATTACGCTGACTTTGAAACCCAGGTACTCGAAGTAACCAACAAGCGTCAGTATGAAGAAGAAGATATTCTGCGTATTGGTGATTTTCTTGAAGATATGATTCTGCGCGGCTGTGGCCTGACACCGCCAGGGCGTGCGGCCTATCTGGCGACAACAGATAATACAGAAACCAGCACAGAAGATACTGCTGCGGTTTAACCCATGCACTCACAGAACCCGCTCCGGGATTCTGTGAGTACGTTTCAGTGATTATTAATCACCAGCTTTAAGCCCTGCTCAGTCATCGTCCGGTCATATCGGTCGAGATCCAGCGGTATGCGCAGGTGGATTTCTGCGCCCTGGTTTTCCGCACCCTGACGGCGCTCACAGACTTCGATACTGCCGTGCAGAATGCGTGTAACCAGATTATACGCCAGATGCATTCCCAGACCGGTCTTGCCCCGGTGCCGGCCCGTGGTAAAAAACGGATCAAAAATACGCTGACGTACCTCATTGCTGATACCAATACCATCGTCTTCATAGATCAGCGTCAGAAGGTTTTCTGTTACATCTATACTGCCATGTATCTGAATATGACTGTCACCACCGTCCGGATAGCCATGATCCAGCGAGTTACCAATCAGTGCTCCCATTACCAACCCAAGCGTCTGCCGGCAGGTGTTCAGAATAACCGACTGGCTGAGGTTATATTCAATACGACAGGTGTTGTCTTCAACAAAAAAGTCATCATTGTTACCGGCAAATTCCTGCAGAAATTCTTCCAATGAAAAGCGCGAGCGGAAATCACTTTCTTCATCAACTGCCAGCGATTTAAAGGTACGCACCAGGCGGTGTGAGCGGTTCAGATTTTCATCGATCAGTAACAAACCTTCTGAAATATTATTAATCTGTGCTGAGAAGGTATTTTTATCCAGCGTGCCATTTTTAATCCGTTCCTGAATTAATAATACTGAATCTTCGATATAACTCCGGGCCGTTACACAGATCCCCAGTGGTGTATTCAGCTCATGGGCAACGCCGGCTACCAGACTGCCCAGCTGGGCCATTTTTTCATTTTCGACCTGCTCATGCCGGTCTTCCTGCAGGGTATCAATTAAACGATTAAGGGAATTGATGGCGTTATTCAGCTCTCCCGTGCGCTCTTCTACTTTCTGTTCCAGCCGGTTGTTGAGCTGTTGCAATTCATGGTCGGAATAATCTCGCTCAGCCATTACCTGCTGAATCTGCTGACATAAGTGATTGATGGTACGGCCAATACGGTTCAGCTCGTCATTCTCTCCACCATCATCCGGCAACTGTACCGGTGCACGAATATCACCACGCTCCGCCCAGTCAGAAAGGGAACGCAGCTGAGAGCCGGCATAACGACTGAACAGCCGGACCAGCGCAAACAGAAGTAAAGCCGCTAACAGCAGAATAATAATCAGATGCTTGAGCAGCACGACCGGAGCCGTAGCCATAACCTGTTGCCGCATGGCCACTAAATCCAGCTGTAAACGTAAACTGCCGACCAGAATACTGCGCTCGCCATTGTCGTAGTGCAGATCAAATTGCCGTTCCTGCAGAATCCTGTCACCAGACCCTGCCTCTTCTGTCTGGCCGGCAGAGAAGTATTCGCCATTACCGGCATCCAGCATGGCATAGCGGATATAAGGGAACTGCACCAGAGCGGCCAGCTGAGATTCAACCTGCGGAATATCAAAGCTCCACACACTCTGCGCCAGGGCATTCAGGTAGCCGCTGCTGATCTGTTGCAGCAGAGCTTCGTTGTTACGGTATTCCGTGCGGTAAGCGCTGTACAGGGCCACTGCAGACGACAACAGAGCAAGCAGCAGGCTGGACAGAAACAGATGGATCAGCAACCGTCGGCCGGAAGCACTGCGCCAGTAAAATGCACTCATATTCCCTCCCTGCATATTCCCTTGCTTAGCGTTCCGTGAGCACAGGTTCTATGAGTGTAGAAAAGCACTAGCTGATAGCCAGCCCAACAGGAATGAGAATAGAAAACAGTCTGTAGGCGAACTGCGATAGACCTGTTATTTATAAATCGCATCACAAAGTGGCCACTGACCTCGCCACATTACTTGCCCGTCTGATACAGCCTGTTATCATAAACGCCGGCAGATTAACACCTGGTCACTGCTAACGATCCGCCGCACGCCTGTGCGGTTTATTCTTATTCGTTAGCGACCGGTGCCCAGTCCTTCCTGTCTGCCACCGCCGCAGCGAAACTTTGCGGAGCACTATCATGAACACTCTCTGGATTAAACATCCCCGCGCCGTATTTACCAGCAACCAGCTGGACGCCAGTGGCGGGCTGGTGATCGCCGATGGCCGTATCCTTGAAGTGCTGGCCGCCGGGCAGCAACCCTCCGGCCCTGTCAGTCAGGTATTCGATGCCAGCGCGCACGTTGTCTTGCCCGGGCTGGTGAATACCCATCATCATTTCTACCAGACCCTGACCCGCGCCTGCCCTCCGGCACTCAACAAGCGCTTATTCCCCTGGCTGCAAACCCTCTATCCGATCTGGGCTGGGCTGACTCCGGCACAGCATGCGCTGGCCACCGAACTGGCAATGGTCGAGCTGTTGCTGTCTGGCTGCACCACGGTTGCCGACCATCATTATCTGTTTCCGGCCGGGCTGGAAAACGCCATCGATATTCAGGCCGAAACCAGCCTTAAACTGGGTATGCGCGCCACCCTGACCCGTGGTTCGATGAGCCTGAGTGTGGATGATGGCGGCCTGCCACCGCGTTCGGTGGTGCAGACCGAACAGGTAATTCTGGATGACAGCAAACGCCTGATTGAACACTGGCACCGGCGTGATGATCAGGGGCTGCTGGAAGTCGCTCTGGCGCCCTGCTCGCCGTTTTCGGTGACCCCTGACATCATGCGTGCCAGTGCGGAGCTGGCAGCACAATACGATGTCGGCCTGCATACCCATCTGGCGGAAACCGAAGATGAAAATGCTTTCTGCCTGAAGATGTTTGGCCAGCGGCCACTGGATTATCTGGACTCGGTCGGCTGGCTGAATAACCGCACCTGGCTGGCGCACGGCATTCATTTTAACGATGAAGAAGTGCAGCGACTGGGCAATGCCGGCACCGGTATCTGCCACTGTCCGTCATCCAATATGGTGCTGGCATCCGGAATCTGCCGGGTAAATGAATTACGCGCCGCCGGCAGCCCCGTCGGGCTCGGTGTGGATGGCAGCGCCTCCAACGACCACAGCAATTTAATGCAGGAAGTGCGGCAGGCATTATTAATTCAGCGCCTGCGCTATCAGGCCGATGAGTTCACCCATCTGGATGCGTTACATCTGGCCACTAAAGGCTCGGCTCAGGTGTTACGGCGCGATGATATTGGCGAACTGGCGCCCGGTAAGCGTGCTGATATTGCCTTCTTTAAACTCGATGAACCGCGTTTCAGCGGCGCTCATGACCCACTGGCAGCTCTGGTGCTGTGCGGCGCCAGTCAGGCTGACGCGGTGATGATCAACGGTGACTGGAAAGTACGCGATAAACAATGGCTGGGCGGCGATATCCGCCAGCTGATGGCTAACCACCAGCAGGCGGCCAGCCAGTTGTTCAGCGGACACTGAATCCGGAAAGCGGTCAGCAGGACAATTTTCTGCCTGCTGACCAGCATTATCTTTATGCTTTTTCTCAGCAGGCCAGCGCTGCTCACATCCTCTTACACAACCGCTGATTTTGTTTACCATTTTGTCATCTGCAGGTCATGCAACCGCCGCACTATACGCTGACTTTTTCTGTTTGGTTTTGATATGGCGCCCCATCTTCTGCAACGCAGTCTGGACGAGCTGATCAGCAAGGAAGCCATTCACACCGTGCTGCAACCCATAGTCGACCTGAGCCGCAACCGCGCTCTTGGCTATGAAGCACTCACCCGCGGAGCTTCGGGTCATTTATTACAGCGCCCGGATCTGATGTTCCAGGCCGCGCATCAGTTTGACCGGATTCCGGATCTGGAGATTCTCTGCATCCGTTCGGCTATCCGCCATTTTTCGCGGCAGAAAAGCGACGGCCTGTTATTTATTAATATCTGCCCGCAAAGCCTGCTCAACTATGGTGAGGAGATCAGCGAGCTGACCGAGCGTCTGGCCCACAATGGTCTGCAGCCAACCGATGTTGTGCTGGAAATTTCCGAGCGCTTTCCGATTGAGAATACCGGTCAGTTCCTGACGCTGATCGGCCATCTGAAAGAACTGGGTTATGGCATTGCCATTGACGATCTGGGCAGTGGTTATTCCGGCCTGAAACTCTGGTCAGAAATCCGCCCCGACTACGTCAAAATCGACCGTCACTTTATCGACCGCATTGATCAGGACACGGTAAAACAGGCCTTTGTTACCTCGGTGGTGCATCTGTGCGAACAGCTGCAGTGCGAGGTGATTGCCGAAGGCATCGAAACCCAGGGCGAGCTGAATTTAATCCGCAGCATGGGCATTCATATCGGTCAGGGGTATCTGCTGGGCAAACCACAGAGCAAAGCCGAATTCCAGACTCCGGAGCACGGCCTGAGCCTCACCAGTCCGGTGCATGCCAATGGCGTCGAGCAGCCAATCGGCAACCTGTGCCAGCCGCTGGAAACCATTGCCGCCTCGCTGCCGATGCGCGAAGTTGATGAATTGTTCCGTGAAAATCCGCTGTTAATGTCACTGCCGGTACTGGAGGAGGAGCGCCCGGTCGGATTGCTGCACCGGCGCAAACTGCTGGAATTATTCGCCCAGCCATACGGCCGTGCGTTATTTGAGCGTAAAACCGTCGGCCATTTTATGCAGCAGAATCCGCTGATCGTCGATTGCGCCATGACCCTGGAAGCGGTCAGTAAAGTACTCACCGATGACGACGACGAAGACCTGCGCCAGCACCTGATTGTTACCTGCGAAGGCCGTTATCAGGGCGTGGTAAACAGCAAAGACCTGCTCAAACACATTACCGACAGTCAGATTCAGAAAGCCCGTTATGCCAACCCGCTAACCCTGCTGCCGGGCAATGTACCTATCGACGAACATGTGGAACAACTGCTGCGCCAGCAGAGCCACTTCTATCTGCTGTATCTCGATCTGAATCATTTTAAGCCCTATAACGACCAGTACGGTTACCGTCAAGGCGATGCCGTATTACGCTGGCTCGGCCGCTTGCTGCAACAGCACAGTTCAGCACTTAATTTTGTCGGCCATATTGGTGGCGATGATTTTGTACTGATCAGTCAGGAAGCGGATTTTTATCCGCTGTGTGAGCAACTGCTGCAGGCGTTTAATCAGCAATGTTCTGAGTTTCACCGCAACGACGACTGGAGTCGTGGCTATCTTAACGCCCATGACCGCAGCGGCCAGCTGAGCCGTATTCCGCTGCTCGGTTTAGCCATTGGCGTGGTGCCCTCAACGCTGATTGAAAATCAGGACCCGCAGAGTCTTGCCCAGCTGGCAGCGCAGGCAAAACAACAGGCCAAACAAAAAACAGGCAGCGCCTGGCATTGTCTGGGACAGGAGATGCAACCCATACTGCCGGTTGCCATTAAAGCCGCAGGCCACTGATCAGCGACGGTAGTCGGCGGCAATTTTGTAGCCGTCACGGGTCGAGTGTTTTACTTCATACATCGCCTGGTCAGCCGCGTTCAGCAGCTCTTCGCCATCGGTTTCTCCCAGACGGCCGACGGCGATACCGGTACTTGCACTCAGGTTATGAATCTGCGGCCAGTCCGGTACCTGCAACTCGCGCAACTGTTGCTGCAGACGCCGGGCAAAGGTTTCCGCGCCCTCGGCTCCGCAATCAAGCAGCAGCACCGCAAACTCTTCCCCGCCCAGCCGTGCCAACCGGTCACGGTCACGCCCAAGGCGGCGCAACAATGCACCAAACGCCGCCAGCACGGCATCACCGGCGGCGTGACCAAAGCCATCGTTAATACGTTTAAAGTGATCCAGATCGATCCACAAAACCGCGACGCTGCCCTGCCACTGTTTCAGTTGCTGCAATTGCTCCAGCAAAGCACGGCGATTCAGCAGGCCGGTCAGACCATCCACATCCGCCAGTACCTGCAGCTGCTGGTTGGCATCCAGCAGAGCGTTGGCTTTCTCCGCCAGCGCCTGAGTACGCTCCGCCACCCGCTGTTCCAGCTCGCGGTTTATCAGCCGCAGTTCTTCGCTCAGGCGTACAATTTCCTGCCGTGACCAGACCCGGTTCAGCAGGAAGTTACAGATCATCGACACAATAAAAATCAGAAACCCCAGCGGCGACCAGTACTGTCCGCTCAGCAGCTGATTATTCAGCAGCACATCGTGAATAACCGCCACACCCAACAGCATCGTCCCCGGCAGAATCAGCCAGGCACCACGCCGGCCTAGATACACCATACGCAGCAATGCCAACGTTGACACCACCACGCCCAGCAGCAGCAAACCACCAAAGATTCCCAGTAATGCGGTAAACCACAGCGGCGGTAACAACAGACAGAGCAATGCGGCTAACAGGAAAGGCAGGCTGAACAGATTACGCAGACTCCGGCTGAAATCGGTACCGAAAGCAGCGTGCAGCCAGCCAAACAACAGCACCGGGCTGACCAGCATGCTGATATAAATCACCCGGATATGCAGTTCCCAGGGCGGATTAAGGCTCAGCATCCAGTACAGCGGGGCAAATGAGGTGGTACCAAGGCGTACACCCAGCATCAGGGTAAACAGCCCCAGCCACAGTCCGGTGCGGTCTTTACGGTCTACCGTATATTCCATCACCAACAGCAGACCAATCAGCAATAACAGCAGTAGGATAACGGCTTCATAAATCACATGCTGGGCGTAGCCTCGGGTGATCTGATCTTCCGGGCCCAGTAACAGTGGCTGCCAGGGCCCGGCACTGTGATGGTGATAATTAGCGACCTGCAGCACCAGCTGCAGACGGCCATCAGCGATACCTCCCAGTCTGACCCAGCGATTGCCCTGATAGGGTTGTACCTCCTGACGGGAAGTACCCACGCGGCCGCCATGCAGAATATCGCGGCCATTGGCCAACAGGCGGAAACTGGTGGCTATTTCCGGCACAAACAACGCCCAGTCAACCTGCGGATCAAGGCCCTGAATATCCAGCACGAAGGTGGCGTAGCCCTGCCCCGGATACTCATATCCGGCCTGACCATTTTCATCCCAGGTTGAGGGCATGGTGAACAGTGGCCAGTCATGGCTGCCGCTGCCATCACTCAGCTGCTGCCAGGCAAAACGCCACTCTCCCGCCAGTGCCAATGGCTGCGTTACCGGCCTGCCGGACAGATTCATCACGCCCTGCTGCGCCCGGAACTCTTGCGCTATTTCCGCCTGCAACTCTGTGGCAGATAAAGTCAGCAGCCAGGCCAATATCAAACAAATACGCCGCCGCATTATTCTCCGTCCGAAACAATATCCGTGCTGAAACTATGGGTGGCATGATGGCCAGCGTCAAATTCCGGCAGGCCGCCAAAGCAGCATCCTGCGCAAATGCCTGTATAATGCCGCGCATCTGAAATTCCGAACTCCGGTGGAAGGCATGAATCCCGATCTGAGCAAATTACAGCCCTATCCCTTTGAGAAACTCGCTAAGCTGAAAGCCGCCGTTACGGCGAATGCACAGCTGCCACATATCGCGCTGTCCATCGGCGAGCCTCAGCATCCGTCTCCGGCCTTTGTACAACGGGCGATGATCGACAATATCAGCCGTCTGGAAAACTACCCGACCACCAAGGGCTTGCCACAGCTGAGCGAAGCCATTGCCAGCTGGCTCAAAGGCCGCTTCAGTCTGGATAACATCGACCCGGTATCGCAGGTGATTCCGGTCAACGGTACGCGTGAAGCGATTTTTGCCTTTACCCAGGCGGTGGTTGACCGCAGCCAACCCGATGCCCTGGTGGTCAGCCCGAATCCGTTCTATCAGATTTACGAAGGCGCAGCCTATCTGGCCGGTGCCACACCGCATTTCCTGCCTTGTCTGGCCGATAACGATTTCCACCCGGATTACAACGCCGTGCCGGCGGATGTCTGGCAGCGCTGCCAGTTATTGTTCCTGTGCACACCGGGCAACCCGACCGGTGCCGTACTGAGCTTCGAACAGTTTAAACAGCTGATTGAACTGGCCGACCGTTACAACTTCGTGCTGGCCAGTGATGAGTGTTATTCCGAAATTTATGTCGATGGCAAAGAAGCGCCGATGGGCCTGCTCGAAGCCTGTGCCCGCTTAGGCCGTCACGATTATAAAAACTGCGTGGTGTTTCATTCGCTGTCCAAGCGCTCCAACCTGCCTGGCCTGCGTTCCGGTTTTATTGCCGGTGATGCCGCGCTGTTAAAACCTTTCCTGCTGTACCGTACTTACCACGGCTGCGCGATGCCACTGCAGACCCAGCTGGCATCCATTGCCGCCTGGAATGACGAACAGCACGTTGCCGATAACCGTGCGCTGTACACACAGAAATTCCGCGCGGTGATTGAGATTCTTAATCCGGTAATGGCGGTGGAACAGACCGACGCCAGTTTTTATTTATGGGCAAAAACCCCGATTAATGAAGAAACCTTCGCCCAGCAGTTATTTGCCCAGCAGAATGTGACCGTACTGCCCGGCTCCTATTTATCGCGCACCGTCGATGGTATTAATCCCGGTGAAAACCGCGTACGTATGGCACTGGTGGCTGGTGTTGATGAATGCATCGAAGCCGCTCACCGCATCCGCCGTTTTGTTGAATCTCTGTAAGGACTGATTATGGCTTTAGTACAGAACCCGTTCGGCGCAGACATCAGCACCGACGATATCCTCGACACCCTCGGCTTTTTTGACGACTGGGAAGAGCGCTACAAATACATCATCGACCTGGGTAAACAATTACCGGCGATGAGTGATGACAAGAAAAACGATACCTACCTGCTGCGCGGCTGCCAGAGCCAGGTGTGGATCGACAGCGAATTAAATAACGGCGTGCTGACCTTTGAAGCCGACTCCGATGCGCATATCGTGCGCGGTTTACTCGGTGTGGTGCTGGCCGCATACAACCATAAAACCCCGGCTGACATTATCGCCTTCGATATCGATGATTATTTCAGCAAGATTGATCTGGTAAAGCACCTGAGTCCGACCCGCGGCAATGGCCTGCGCGCCATGGTACAGCGCATTCAGGACACCGCGCGTAACGCCTGATTGCAACGACTGAATAATCGCAAAGGCTGAATAATCGCGGCGGCGGTCGTGATTATTCAGCCTGCTGTAGTTATCCCACCATAACAACACAGAATACCGGCGGATGTTCACCTTGCTCTGGCTGGTACTAATCGCTAGCCTGAAGCACATCCTTTTATACAAAGACCTCTCCGATGCTGCGCTGGCTCTGGCAATTTATCCGTCCTTACAAATTCCGTTTAACCATTGCCATCATTGCCCTGGTCGCCACCGCCGGGCTTACCCTGGGTCTCGGTCAGGGCGTGCGCTTAATGGTCGATAATGGCTTTGCCGCACAATCCACTCAGGGCCTGGCCGACGCCCTGCAGTTGTTCGCTGTACTGGTTGTACTGGTTTCTACCGGGGCTTATTTCCGCTTTTATATGGTGTCGTGGCTCGGTGAGCGGGTCGTGGCCGACATACGCAAGCAGCTGTACCAGCACCTGGTCAGCCTGCCTCCCAGCTTTTTTGAAGATAATCTGGCCGGTGAAATTCAGAGCCGGGTAACCACCGACACCACATTACTGCAGACGGTTATCGGCTCATCATTTTCCTTTGCCCTGCGTAACTCTCTGACCTTTATTGGTGGCATCACGCTGATGTTTTTAAGCAATTTAAAACTCAGCCTGATTGTTCTGGTCGCCGTGCCTTTAGTGGTTTTTCCGATGATTTATTTTGGCCGAAAGGTGAAAAAACTGTCCCGTGACAGTCAGGATAAAATTGCCAGCGTCGGCGCCTGGGCCGGTGAAAGTCTGCAGCATATTAAAGTAGTTCAGGCATTTACCCGCGAAGATATTGTTACCCAACAATTCGCCCTCGCCGCGGAGGGTGCCTTTGATGTCGCCCTGAAACGAATCCGCCAGCGCGCCTGGCTGATTGCGCTGGTAATGGTACTGGTGATGGGTTCAGTGGCCGGCATGCTGTATATCGGCGGCAGTGATGTGATTGCCGGAAAACTGTCCGGCGGAGATCTGGCCGCCTTTGTGTTTTACGCCATCATGGTCGCCGGTTCGCTGGCTGCCGTGACCGAAGTGTATGGCGAAGTACAGCGTGCTGCCGGCGCCGCTGAACGTATCCGTGAATTACTGGCGACTGAAGCCGATATTCAATCACCGCAGCCAAGCACAGAAATTCCACTTGAGGCAAAAGCCGGTCAGCCATTAGTCAGTTTCAGCGATGTACATTATCACTACCCCAGCCGCCCGGACCGTAAAGCCATCAGTCACTTAACGCTGGATATACAACCTGGTGAGCGTATCGCACTGGTTGGCCCATCCGGGGCCGGAAAATCCACATTATTTGATTTATTACTGCGCTTCCGCGACCCGCAACAGGGCGATATTCTGCTGCATGGAAAATCGTTACGGGACTGGGATTTACAGCAACTGCGCAGCCAGTTTGCTCTGGTGCCACAGCAACCTGTGCTGTTCAGCGCCAATGTGCTGGATAACCTGCGTTACGGCAAACCCGATGCCAGTGAAGACGATATTCTGGCCGCTGCCAAAGCCGCCCATGCCGATGAATTTATTCAGCAATTACCGGATAAATATCAGTCATTTTTAGGTGAGCAGGGGGTGAAATTATCGGGCGGACAGAAACAACGGCTGGCCATTGCCCGTGCTATTTTGCGCGATCCGGAAATATTATTGCTGGATGAAGCCACCAGCGCCCTCGATGCCCAGAGCGAGCATCTGGTGCAGCAGGCGCTGGATGGTTTAATGAAAAACCGCACCACCTTTGTTATCGCCCACCGTCTGGCCACCATCACCAATGTTGACCGTATTGCGGTATTTGATCATGGCCAACTGGTGGCGATAGGAACACATCTGGAGCTGATGCAACATTCGCCACTGTATAAACGACTGGCGGATCTGCAGTTTAAAAACACCCAGTTTAAAAACACCGACGATCAGCCAGCCCGGTAATCCTGTATTTAAACCCGGAAACGGCTGACCAGCGCTGACAGATCATGCGACAGATTACCAAGGGAATCAGAGTTCTCTTTCAGCTGCCGTGAGCTGTCGTTGGCATTGGTCGCTTCGGTATTAATGCGGATAATATTCTGGTTAATTTCTTCCGCCACCAGGTGCTGTTCTTCAGCGGCGGCTGCAATCTGGGTCGCCATATCACGGATACGGGCGACGGATTCTTCGATGGACTCAAATACCGCACGGGTCTGCTCGGTGGTTTCTGCGGTTTCGCGTGAGTGATCCAGGCTGCTGGCCAGTTTGCCCGACACTTCACTGGTGCGGTTAATCAGCGAGGTAATCATCTGATCAATTTCTTCGGTTGATTCCGCAGTGCGCCCGGCAAGAGTCCGTACCTCATCGGCCACCACCGCAAAGCCGCGCCCCTGTTCACCGGCGCGGGCCGCCTCAATAGCAGCATTCAGTGCCAGTAAATTGGTCTGTTCGGCGATACCACGGATGGTATCGAGAATAGTGGTGATATTGCGCGACTCCACTGCCAGGGTCGACATTGCCTGATTGGAATCTTCAATGACCTTTTCAAGAGCCGTTACCGCGCTGGTCGTTTTCTGAATAAATTGCCGCCCGTCTTCAACATGATGCTGGCTTTGGTCGGCGGCAATCGCCGTTTCGCTGCAATTTTTTGCCACCTCATTGGACGTGGCCACCATTTCATTAAACGCTGTCGATACCTGTTCTATCGAATTGGATTGCTGATCAGAAATACCCGCTAGCTGATCGGAAATAGCCTGTGCGGCCAGAGCCTGATTTTTTACATCTGCGGCCCCTTCATTAATATCTGATACCAGTGAATGAATCATGGTGATAAAACGGTTAAAGGCGTTGGCCATCTGTCCGGATTCATCTGAGCTGAGCACTCTCAGTCTGCGCGTCAGATCCCCTTCGCCACAGGCAACCTCTTCCAGACCCCGGGTAACCGCACCAATTGGCTTGGCAATCAGGTTGCTGATCCAGTAAGCCAGCACAGCAAAAATACCCAGCAACACCAGACTGATCAGCAAAATGGTATTACGTACTTTAGTGGCGACAGCAAACACTTCATCAGCCGGAATGACGCCGATAAATTTCCAGCCCAACGCCGGTGACGTGTAGGCGGTTGCAAACCAGTTCTGGCCATTCAGCTCGGTTTCAAACAGGCCTTCGCGGGCAAAAAACTGCTGATAGGCTTCGTCCAGTTCTTTTATATTTTTAAAGTTATTTGCTTTATTGCCGCTATCGGCCAGCACCGTGCCGGTTTCTTCCACCAGAATCAGATAGCCGGCTTTACCGAACTGCACTTGTTTCACCATATCGGTCAGCTTACTCAGGGTGACATCCACCCCGACCACGCCCTGCAGACCACTGTCGGTGGTGAATGTATGCAGATAATCAAGCAGCGGGGCTCCGGTGTTTACGTCTTCATAGGCGGCGGCACGTACCGACTTGCCGGGGTCAGCCTGAGCGGCGATATACCAGGGACGCTGACGCGGGTCATATTTACCCAGATCACTGCCCGGCCACTGGATATAACCACCACTGCTGAGCCCGAGAAAAACATAGGCCAGATCCGGCCGCGCTTTACCGAAATCGTCCATCAGTGCATAGGCATCAGCCTCAACACTGCCACTGCGCTGAGCAAAGGTCGGTTTTGCTGCACCACGATAATCCGACACCGACTCATCCAGAGCTTTCAGCGCCTGGGTCGAAGCCAGAAAAGCGGCATCTTCTGCCAGGCCATTAAGGTAGAGACTGAATGCGGTATCAATATGACGGATTTCAGCACTGCTGCGGGTTTCAAAGCTGTTCAGGGCGCTGCTGCGCAACTCCATAACAACCAGAACGGTAATGATCAGCAAAGGGATAATGACAGCTGACAACAGTGCAACGGTCAGGCGGGTACGGATAAGCATGCAATGACTCCGGCGTAGGTAAACGACAGTCTTATTTGCAGCTTAGCCCGTTTTTTGATCAACACTTTTGTTAATAACAAACATTACTGCGCCAGGCCTGCGTACGCCGGGTGTACCGTCCCGGCGTGCGCGCAGGTGCTGGCCGGGCACGGGTACTGCTGCCAGATCAATACCCAGAGACCTTTACGACAACCGCAGAGGGTGGAAGGATAAGTAAGTTGAACTAGGCTCCAAGTAAACATCCGTTCATAAATTAAATGGGGGGGGCAGCTCAGGCAATTGCTATGGAGTCCGGATCACCCTATATCCACCATGCCCTGGCTGTTTTCCGGGACCCGGAAATGGAAAGCCTTTTCCGCCAGAAGGAACTTCCCAGACAGCGTCGCTTAGTCTTCGGGCTTTGTGCGTTTGTAATAATTTCAATGCCTGTTTTTATGCTTTCTGATGCCATGGTCGTCAAACCCGGGCCATGGGGTTCTTTTCTGCTGGCACAGAGGCTGATTCATATTGCGGCGTGTATTATTTTTTTATTAACCATACCCCGCATCCGGCGTTATTCCTCTTACGATGTACTGGTATTCAGCACGTTATTGCTATTTTTTGTACTTCTGGAACTGGGCTCGTTTACCTTTCTGGACGACTACGCCCTGTATGCCCTGTTTGATCTTATTATCATGCTGTGTCTGTATGCTTCCGGAATCCTGACCGTAAAACTGTCAACAATAATATGCCTGTATCATTCTTCAGTGGCCATCCTGATTATTCTGACCTTAAAAGATCTTAACTTACATGCTCAGATAATGATGATCATTGGTTATAGCTTCAGTAATGGTGCTGGCATACTGCTATCGATCACTCACCATAAAAACACCAGGCAACAGTATTTATTGCAGCAGTATTTACGCGAGAAGACACTTCAGCTTAAACACCTGGCATATCGTGATTCGTTAACCAATGCGTTAAACCGGAGATCTTTTCAGGATCATTTCAGGGATATTGAAAAAATGGCGTTAAGGCTGGAAAAGAGCGATAAAAGCTTATTCCTGATCGCCGCCGACATTGATCACTTTAAAAAGATTAACGACAACTTTGGTCATGATATTGGTGACAAGGTATTGCTGGCTTTTGTGAAGCTGGTTGAAGCCAATATCCGTCCTGTCGATAAGGTATACCGCTTTGGCGGTGAAGAATTTATGATTTTACTGCAGGAATGCAGTATGGATACGGCCATTAAAAGAACAGAAAAAATAATGCAGCTGCTTAATTCAGGCGCCTTTGGTGTTGAAGAGCTGGAGCAACCGGTTACATGCAGTTTTGGGATTACACCGGTTCTGGCCAGCGATACCATCGATTCCGTTTGTATCCGGGCCGATGAAGCCCTTTATAACGCGAAACATAACGGCCGCAATCAGTATGTAGTTGATACCGGTTCCGACGAAAATCCGCAGTAATGCAGTGATTCATCGCCCCTCCTCTATGTCACACGGTTCTGCCTAACTCCGTTCCAATCCGGTATAACTGCCGGTCCCAGCGAGGACGAAATTCTGATCGCTGCCAAGGCTGAAGAATATATTCAGAAATTACCGGGTAAATATTAGTAATTTTTAGGTGAGCAAAGGGTAAAACTGTCCGATGGACAAAAACAACGGCTAGCCATTGCCCGTGCTATTTTGCGCGATCCGGAAATACTATTGCTGGATGACGCCACCAGCGCCCTCGATGTTCAGAGCGAGCATCTGGTACAGCAGGCACTGGATGTATCAATGAAAAACCGCACCAACTTTGTCATCGCCCACCGCCTGGCAACCATCACCAATGCTGACCGTTTTGCGGTATTTGATCATGAACAGCTGGTAGCGATAGGTACGTATAACGAACTGCTGGCGCATTCACCGCTGTATAAACGGCTGGCGGATCTGCAGTTTGGCAGCGTACACTAAAGCTGCAGGAATCATCTACTAATCCAGTTTGCCTAGAGACCACGGAGTATCTGAAACTGTCTGAAAATATTGCTCTGCTTCCGCATGAATACTGCGATTTCTATAGGTAACGGATGACAGATTAATACCCTGAAGTGATACGTAATAACGACTGACGATCTCATCTTCCTTGCCGAAAATATGAGAGTCTTCACGACCCGGATGCTCAGGCTTCACGCTTTGCTTGACACAGGTTTCGACAATGAATTCTTCTTCGAAACTTACTTCACAGTTAATCAAATTGTAGTCAAACATTCCTGAGCGAGAGCCTTCCGACCCATTCAGGCGCAAATAACTACCATCAGGATGAAATACAACCCCTCCTGAAGTAGGAAGCAACCCCCAGGGTCTGTACTCTATAAAATAAAAAAAACCAGTAAGATCCAGACCATTGACACGATTTGACTTAATATTAAAGAAGTTGCCTTTTATCTCTGCATCACGACAGCCCCAACTTCCCATACTGTATATATCAATAACTATTCCATTAACCTCAAGAGTCCGTTTAAAACCGTCATTTTCAACAGCTATCCGGTCAGTAAAGGCTAAGCCTCCCTCCGTTTTTCCTGTGTAGACCGTGTCAGAGATTTCCAACGAAACCGGAAGTACTTTCACACCATCACTCCAGGTACCGGAAACCCCCTCCTTCCCAACTATCAATTCAAACGAAGCACCTTCTTCTTTTAACGTCAGAGTTGTTCCACTGCTCTTTCTACCCTCCAGTGAAATTAACTTTCCGTACTTGTCGTAGACATAATCTCCATATAAAAATGCTTCGGTTTCATCGGGGCTAAAGATTTCAGGTGCTGAAGGAAAACTGAAGGTTACGGGATATTTTCCATCAATAAATCCCTTCATAGTTACTGGACACAATTTACTATTAAGATCATAAGCAGAAACTGAACCAGACATGAAAAAAGCACATAAAAAAAATATTCGTTTTACTACTGAGCACATCCAAGCATGAGCTGGTAAAAGCTTACGATCCATATAAAAATTCCTTTTCAAATATCCATAAAAACAATAAGAAACCCAGCAAGGCAATGTGAAGAAGCACGCCTCTCAGCGCTTACTCATCGCCATCGCAGTATCCAGCATACGGTTAGCAAAACCCCATTCGTTATCAAACCACACCAGCAACTTCAGCAGCTGACCGCCGCTGACGCGGGTCTGGGTGGCATCGACAACCCCTGAGCGCGGATCGTGATTAAAATCGATAGAAGCATGCGCATCATGGGTGATACCGATAATCCCCTTTAATGCACCGGTGCTGGCTTCTGCCAGCAGTGCATTAACCGCACCGGCTGTGGTTGGCTGCTGTAATTGCAGACTGATATCCAGTGCCGACACGTTAATGGTTGGCACGCGCACATGCAGGCTTTCGATTTTACCGGCGAGTTTCGGCATTAAACGCGCAATACCCAACGGCAATCCGGTATCGACCGGAATAATACTTTGCCCTGCAGCGCGGGTGCGGCGTAAATCGGAATGGTAAGCGTCGATCACCGGCTGATCGTTCATCGCCGAATGAATGGTGGTGGTTACCCCGGCTTCGATGCCAAAGGCATTATCCAGCAAAGTCAGAATCGGCAGCAGACAATTGGTTGAGCAGGAACCGTTGGAAACGATGTGCTGATCGTCACTCAGCGTGTGCTGATTAAGACCAAAAATAATGGTGTTATCCACCGCACTGTCGGCAGGGTTAGAGATCAGCACTTTATGCGCGCCACCAGCCAGATGCTGCTCGCACTCTTCGCGGGTTTTTATCTGGCCGCTGCATTCCAGCACCAGATCAATATTCAGCGCAGCCCAGTCGAGGGCGGCGGCATCCGCTTCGTGGCGGATACAGATGCGGTCGCCATTAACACTCAGATGACGTTCATCCACCACCTCAACCTGCCCCGGAAAGCGCCCGTGGGTACTGTCGTAGCGCAGCATATAACTGATGGTATCGATATCGGCCAGCTCATTGATGGCGACAACCTGCAGCTGATCGCGGTAGCCATTTTCATACAGAGCACGCAGTACACAGCGGCCGATACGGCCGAAACCATTGATAGCAATACGGGTGGTCATAAAATACCCGGCCTCCGGGCCAGAAAAATCAGGTCGTTATTCTCGCGGATTTAACCGGTGCTGGCAAAGCCGCACCGTTTTTGTCACAGGCATTTGCGCAGATCAGCAATCAGCTTCTGTTGCTGTTCGCCATCCAGCTCACTGATGGTTATGCGCAACGCACTCTGTGGCTGACGCACACTGAACACCGCCGCATCGCGTACCAGCCAGCCGTAGCGGGCAAGACGATGGCTGATTTGCTCTGCATCCAGCCCCGGCAATGGCAGCCAGAAATTAAGACCATCCGCCGGTGCGCTGAGCGCTGGCAGTCCGGGTAATTCTGCCGCATTCAGCGCCGCTGCCAGTGCGCTGTGCTGCGCCCGGTAATAATCCGCCGCCTGTGTCAGCTGTTGCTGTACCTCATCGCTGGCCAGCAGCAGGCTGAGCAGATCCTGCAGCAGATGGCTGACCCAATTGCTGCCCGGTGTAAGGCGCAGCAACAGACGCTCACGGGTCTGGGCATCGCTGTGAATAAAGGCACAGCGCAGGTCCGGGCCATAACCTTTCGATACCGAACGCACCAGCGCGTGATGACGATGGCCTGCGGGCATGATGCTGTAATACGCCGAGCCGGCAACGGTGGCGAAATGGTCATCCTCAATCAGCAATACATCCGGGTATTGCGCCAACAAGCTGCAGATTTCTGTCGCCCGGGTCTGGCTCAGACTGCAACCGGTCGGGTTATGACCACGGGGTGTACAGATCAGGGCCTGCACTCCGCTTGCCAGCGCGGCCGCCAAAGCCTCTGTCTGCAGACCTTCAGCATCAACACTGACGGCAACGGCTTCCAGCCCGGCCTGATTCAGGGTGTTGATGGTTCCCAGAAAACAAGGATCTTCGACGATGACTTTGTCACCGGGCTTCAGATGCGCCAGTAACAGACGCTCAACCGCGTCCACCGCACCATGGCTGAGCACCAGCGCATCCGCTTCCGCCTGATCGGCAAACAGCCGGCTCTGTGCCAGCGCAGCTAGCTCCGGATTCAGCAGCGGCTCGCCATATAAGCGCGGAGTACGGGCAGGCAGCTGCGCTAAATAACGGCTGATATCCGGCAGCCAGTGCAGCGCCGGATTACCACTGGCCAGATCGGTCAGCGGCGAATCCGGCATCGCGCCTTCCTGAAAACCGCCTTCCGCCTGGGTACGGATCATGGTGCCACGCCGCCCCTGACTGACCGCCAGACCAGCGCTGACCAGCCGCTGATAGGCCGTCGCGACGGTATTGCGGTTTACCCCAAGTTGTTCTGCCAGCTCGCGGATAGGCGGCAATAACGCGCCTCCTTCCAGCTGTCCGCTCTGCACCAGCTGCCGGATGCTGGCGACGATATCTGCAATGCTCTTGCCGGTAATATTCATAAATAGGACAAAATTATTTTTGACATAGGACAAAAACCAAAAGCATACTGGTTACCCGGTCAGTTATCCACCGCCGGCAAGAATATCAG
>NZ_JAJAEL010000039.1:366636-389725 GCF_020447205.1 Thalassolituus alkanivorans | reverse complement strand
AGGCTTGAACCATACCGCGACCACCAGCCAGGGCTTCCGCCCGGTTTTCAGCAGTGACGATCTGCAGCGCAATCTGGCGGCCGTAAACGCCCGTATCCGGCAGGCCTGTGAACACAGCGGACGCCAGCCCGACAGCGTCCGTCTGCTGCCGGTCAGCAAGACCGTGGATCTGGCACGTATCCGTATGGCTCACGCCGCTGGCTGCACCCTGCTGGGCGAAAACAAGGTGCAGGAAGCCTGGAGCAAAGCGCAGAGCACCACCGACCTGACGGATCTGCGCTGGGCAGTCATCGGTCATCTGCAGACCAATAAGGCCCGTATCGTTGCCCGCTTTGCCAGCGAATTTCAGGCTCTCGACAGCCTGCGTCTGGCCGCCGAACTGGATAAACGCCTGAGCCGTGAAGAACGCTGTCTGGATGTGCTGGTGCAGGTTAATACCTCCGGCGAAGCCAGCAAATACGGCCTCGAACCGGCACAGCTGGAAACCTTTATGCGCCAGCTCACAGCCTTTCCTACCCTGCGGGTAAAAGGCCTGATGACGCTGGCCGCGCTGACCACCGATCAGCAACGTATCCGCCGCTGCTTTGTTTTGCTGCGCCAACAGCTGCAGCAGATGCAGCAACAGCTGAGCTATGGCGATCAGCTGTATGAATTATCCATGGGAATGTCGTCCGATTTTGAACTGGCGATCCACGAAGGCGCGACCACCGTCCGGGTTGGTCAGGCCATCTTTGGTCCGCGGGCGCTTCCCGACAGCTACTACTGGCCTGAACAAACAGGAGCCTGACATGATGAAACGAGCCTGTGTTATCCGCCACCTGGCCTTTGAAGGGCTGGGTATTCTGGAAAGCGTGCTGATTGAGCGCGGCTATCTGATCGACTACTACGATGCCGGCGTTGATTTTCTTGATGACGATGCCCTGCTGCAGGCGCATCTGCTGGTCGTACTCGGCGGGCCAATCAGCGCCAATGACGGTCAGGATTACCCCTTTCTGGCGCGTGAAACAGAGCTGCTGCAGCAACGTCTGACCCTGCAACGGCCAACGCTGGGCATCTGTCTTGGTGCCCAGCTGATGGTCAAAGCGCTGGGCGGCACGGTACAGCCGATGGGGCACAAAGAAATCGGTTATGGCGATATTCAGCTCAGTGCTGAGGGACTGGAGTCGGCACTGGCTGTGCTTAAAGAGTGCCCGGTACTGCACTGGCACGGTGAGCAATATTCGCTGCCTGCCGAAGCCCGGTTACTGGCCTCTTCGGCGCTGTGCCCACAGCAGGCATTTGCCCTCGGCGACTATGGTCTGGCGCTGCAGTTTCATCTGGAAACCGATTACCGCCGCATTGAGCAGTGGCTGATTGGCCATTGCTGTGAGCTGCAGCAAGCCGGCATTGCGCTGGCCGATATCCGCCAGCAGGCACGCCAGCACGGGCCGCGCCTGCAGATGCTGGGGGTACGTATATTTCATACCTGGCTGGGCCAGGCCGAAGCCTTTGATCAACACAGACATTACACCCATGAGCCAGTTTAAGATCCTGCTCTGGCAGAACCAGAGCCTGCTGGGCCAGTTTGAATCGGCAGCCAATACCGGGCATGAACTGATACAGCAGATCCGCAGCCGCTTTCCACAGGAGGCCGGTTTCCGCACCGAAGTGATGGTCGCCAGCGACGAAAAACGCATTATTGAATCCTCGCGTCAGGGCATCCGCCTGATCAGCCGGGAAGTGATTTATCAACCTTACAATGAAGATGCAACGGATCAGAAAGTATGAGTTCAGCCTGTTTAATGCCGGTGTATGAGCGCCTGCCGGTTCATTTTGTACGCGGCGAAGGCAGCTGCCTGTGGGACGATCAGGGCAATCAGTATCTCGACAGTCTGGCCGGTGTCGCGGTAACCAATCTGGGGCACTCTCACCCGGAAATTACCGCAGCCATCAGCGCTCAGGCCGCCACCCTGATGCACAGCTCCAACCTGTACGGTGTAACCTGGCAGGAAACCCTCGCCGCCACACTGTGCAGCCTGACGGGTATGGAGAAAGCGTTTTTCTGTAATTCCGGTGCGGAAGCCAACGAAACCGCCATCAAGCTGGCACGCCTGCATGCCCGCCAGCGGCAGATTACAGCACCGCAGATTGTGGTTATGGACGGTGCATTTCATGGCCGCACCCTGGCCACCCTGACCGCCAGCGGAAATCCGGCCGCGCAGCAGGGTTTTGAGCCTTTAGTACCGGGCTTTCTGCGGTTGCCACTGAATGACAGCGCGGCCCTGAATGCGCTGGATGGCAACCCTCAGATCTGTGCCGTGCTGCTGGAAACCGTGCAGGGCGAAGGCGGCGTGCGACTGGCAGACAGTCATTATTTACAGGCGCTGGCGCGCCTGTGCCGGGCCAATAACTGGCTGCTGATGATCGACGAGGTGCAGACCGGCATGGGCCGCACAGGACGCCACTTCGGTTATCAGCATGCCGGTATTCAACCGGATGTGATCACCCTTGCCAAAGGCCTGGGCAATGGTCTGCCGATTGGTGCCTGCCTCGCCCGCGGTGCGGCAGCAAACCTGTTTGCGCCGGGGCAGCACGGTTCAACCTTTGGTGGCAATCCGCTGGCCTGCCGCGTCGGTCACACCGTGGCCACTATTATGCAGCGTGATCAATTGGCCGAACGGGCGGCAGAACTGGGCCAACAATTACTGGACGGACTAACCCGGGCGCTGGCCGGCCATCCTCAGGTCGCTGCCATCCGCGGACTCGGACTGATGGTGGGTATTGAGCTGAAAGAAGCGATTCCGGACCTGACCAGACGTGCGCTTCTGGAAGAGCGCCTGCTGATTAATGTCACACGGCAGAAAGTTATCCGCCTGTTACCGGCACTGACGATCAGTCCGGAAGAAATCAGCATCCTGATCGCCGCACTGAGCCGGTTACTGCACAGCAACCAGCAATTGCGCAGCGCCTGAGAGGTAAAACATCCCCGGCCAGCCTGCCCTGGCCGGGGTTTATCTGGCTGGGGTTTATCTGGCTGGGGTTTATCTGATCAGGGTTTATATTGTTCCCTTCGTTCCACCATCGCCGCACTCTTGGCGCAGTGTTATATTGCCGCCCACCTCCCTGTCGACGCGCTCTCTCAAACCGAAGGAATCCGCATGAATCAACCCTGCACCCAGCCCTGCCCCCTGTGCTCTGATCAGGGTCCGCACCAGCAACTTCAGGGGGCAGATAAACGCCGTTACTTCAGCTGCAGTCAATGCTCACTGGCCTTTGCCGACCCACAGCAATGGCTGAGTGCGGATGACGAAAAAGCCTATTACGCCACCCATGAAAACAGCATTGAAGATGCCGGTTATGTGCAGTTTCTGCAGCACCTGCTGACACCTCTGCTGCCATTATTAACACCGGGCATGCAGGCACTCGATTACGGCTGCGGGCCGGGGCCAACATTATCAAAACTGCTGGCGGCTGCAGGTATTGCCTGCGATAACTACGATCCGTTTTTCTTTCCTGCCCAGTTACGCAGTCAGTACGATGTTATTACCGCCACCGAATGCTTTGAACATTTTCATAATCCGCACGCTGAGCTGAGCAGGCTGAGTGGCCTATTACCTGAAGGTGGTTATCTCGGTTTAATGACCAGCCGCTGGGCAGATGCAGAATATTTTTCGCGCTGGCATTACACCCGCGACCCGACTCATGTGGTGTTTATGCAGGAAAAAACGCCGGACTGGATTGCCCGGCATTATGATCTGGAGATTGTCTGGCGTGACAGTCCGAGGGTGGTGATTTTCCGCAAAGTGGCCAAGGCCTGTTAACACTAATTAAACAGGCTCTAAAAGATTTCAGGCAGAAACCATCTTAACCTGATGCAGTTTTAAATAATCTCTGGGCGACACACCATACTGCTGATGAAAACGGCGGGTAAAGTGGCTGGCATTCACATAGCCGACGTCATAGCAGACTTCTGTAACAGAACGGCCGCTCTGCAGTAATTCCCGCGCCCGCTCAAGGCGGCGCTGCTGGATATATTCCATCGGCCCGGTCCCCATCACATGCCGGAACTGCTGATAAAACTTACTGCGCGACATGCAGGCAACACGGCACAGTTGCTCAATATCGACGGTTTCCGCCAGATGATCATCAATATAACGAACCGTTTCCGTCAGACCATTTAAGGTCGGGTCATGGCGCGCGCAATTCAGTAAAAAATTACGCCCCTGCTGGCGCAGCATACGTGTTAGTAATTCAGTAACGCCCAGGTTCAGTACCAGATCACGGTCATCATCGTTATGCACAAAACTGCCGACGATACGTTCCAGTAATTGTTGCGTTGCCTCGGTATGAAACAGATGCAGCACATGATCATCATGCGGTCGCCAGCTGCCCAGTTCTTTCGGTAACGGATTTTTCTGATTGAGCTGATCACAGACATCACGCAACCGCTCACGGCTGATACCCAGGGTTAAACAGCTGGTCGGGTTATCGAGAGTGGCCTCGGGGAAATCAATGGCAACGGTTTCACCCGGCGCCATGACAAAAGATTCATGGGGTAAAAAAGCCGAATTAAAATGATTTTTACCGTGCAGTACTTTTTTGCCGCTGATCATGCCGCAGTAAAGAATTTCTTCCGCATCGAGGCGGACTTTTTCTGCAGAGGCAAAAGTGTCGTAGATTGACAGTTCAGCGCCATGACTGGCAAAGACCGTGCGGTTTTCCACCAGCTGCTGCGGGCCAGAACCACGAACAAGATTACGACGGTTAAACGCCGCCTGAGCTGCCAGACCTGAATCGCGCATTCTGACCTCCTGTTACCGCTGACATTTGTGCGGTATCTCTTAGGGCCTGTTAACACTAATTAAACAGGCCTGTTATTGGCTAAAAATTTCTCAAACAAGGCGCTGAGAGTGTGGCCTAACGGGTTAAGCGAACGAACAGCAACGCTGGATGAGGGATTTTTAGCCATAACCCTTCGGGCTGAGGCCAGTTTTCCTCATTAACTTCGTCGTTCGTCATTCATTTAGCCCGCTAATATCACTCCTCTCTCCTTGTTCTGAGAAAAACTGGCTCTCAGCAGGCCCGATTCACTTAGTGTTAACAGGCCCTGGTTTTAATTATTTTTTATCTGCTTGTTATGCGGGCCTACCGGCCATGCCTTATGTCTGTCGCTGACAAAATTTCCGGCTGAGACTGAGCAGCATGGACGCTCAGCACAGTCATTCAGACGCTCAGGCAAGTGGTTAATCATCAGATCACATAGCCTGAACTCACACAACCCGCTAAGCCCAGACAAAAGTCCAAGGCTTGCGTGTGAACAATAACAAGGAGAACGCCATGATTTATGCCAACCCCGGACAGACCGGCTCGGTCGTCAGCTTTAAAAGCCAGTATCAGAACTACATCGGTGGTGACTGGGTTAAACCGGTTAACGGCCGCTATATGGACAACATCAGCCCGGTCAATGGTCAGGTGTTCTGTCAGGTGCCACGTTCCGATGGCGCCGATATCGAACTGGCACTGGATGCAGCCCACAATGCGGCAGCGGCCTGGGGTAAGACCTCCGCTACCGAACGCTCCAATATTCTGCTGCGCATTGCCGACCGTATGGAACAGAATCTGGAAATGCTGGCCGTAGCCGAAACCTGGGATAACGGCAAAGCGGTACGCGAAACCCTGGCCGCCGATATCCCGCTGGCGGTGGATCACTTCCGTTATTTCGCCGGCTGTCTGCGTGCGCAGGAAGGCACCATGGCCGAAATCGACGAAACCACCGTGGCTTACCATATTCATGAACCACTCGGGGTTGTTGGTCAGATTATTCCGTGGAACTTCCCGCTGTTAATGGCCGCCTGGAAACTCGGCCCGGCACTGGCGGGTGGTAACTGTGTGGTACTGAAACCGGCAGAGCAAACCCCGGCATCCATTCTGGTATTAATGGAGCTGATCGGCGACCTGCTGCCACCCGGCGTACTGAATATTGTCAATGGCATCGGCGAAGAAGCCGGTCAGGCGCTGGCCACCAGCCAGCGTATTGCCAAAATTGCCTTTACCGGCTCCACTCCGGTGGGTCAGCATATTCTGAAATGCGCCGCCGATTTATTAATTCCAAGCACCGTAGAATTAGGTGGAAAATCACCGAATATTTATTTCTCCGACGTGATGCAGCACGAAGATGATTACCTGAGCAAATGTGTTGAGGGTATGACTCTGGCTTTCTTTAATCAGGGTGAAGTCTGCACCTGTCCGTCACGTGCATTGATTCAGGAGAGTATTTATAACGATCTGATTGAAATGGTCGTGGCCCGTGCCGGAAAAATCATCCGTGGTAACCCGCTGGATACCGACACACAGGTTGGTGCTCAGGCCTCGGAAGAACAGTACGAACGCATTATGAATTACATTGCCATTGGTAAAACCGAAGGCGCCAAGGTACTGCTCGGCGGTAATGCCGAAGCGTTAAACGGCGATCTCAGCAAAGGCTATTACATTCAGCCAACCATGCTGTACGGCAAAAATGATATGCGCATTTTCCAGGAAGAAATTTTCGGCCCGGTAATCAGCGTGACCACCTTTAAAGACGAAGCCGAGGCACTGGCCATCGCCAACGATACCGAGTTTGGTTTGGGTGCCGGCGTCTGGACGCGTGATATGAATCTGGCTTACCGCATGGGACGTAATATTCAGGCCGGCCGGGTCTGGACCAACTGCTACCATGCCTATCCGGCACACGCCGCCTTCGGTGGTTATAAAAAATCCGGTATCGGCCGCGAAACCCACAAAAAAGCACTGGAGCATTATCAGCAGACCAAGAACCTGCTGGTCAGCTACAGCACCAGCCCGCTGGGTTTCTTCTGATCTTACCTGCGGCCTGCGGGCCGCACTTCCACTCTCACTATACCGCTGGCTGATCATTTACAGCATTGCCCGCTTCCCGGCGGGCACTTTTTTATCAAGTCATCTGCTCCGGCTTTTCTACACAGCTTTCACTTGCGACTCCGGTAGTGAATTAAAAGGCCAAAAGGCCCTTTTTAATTTTTATAAATAGCGGGTAATAAGCCATACAGAAGCGATGATCATAACAAGGCCATTGATTGATAACGCTAACTGGCGGAACAGCAAAGGCTCTTTCACCTGGCTAACACCGTAAGCGTGCAACAGACGTCCAATCAATAACGCAAGACACAATCCATGAATCCATACCGCACTCATCCCCAGTGATTCCGCGGCAAAAATCAGAATCAATGCCAGCGGTACGTATTCCGCAAAGTTGCCATGTACCCGAATGGCTCTTCTGAGAGCTTTGTCTCCCCCATCGCCAATGGCCACCCGGGCAGTCTGCCTCAGGCGAATCACGCGAAAACTTAACAGGGTAAACATCAGTGAAAAAATGGCTATATACAGTGGAGCAATCATAGGAAACCTTGGCTATCAATTCGGCAGAAAAATATATTCTATTGATAACAAGCCGACAAACAGCAAATAATAGGTTTTTAGAAAAGAATAAGTTTTCCATAGCATGCACTATCGCCAGACACCGCCGATCCAGTATTTACCCGTATTCGAGGCAGCCGCCCGTCATCTGAGCTTTAAACGGGCAGCTGATGAGCTGTGCGTAACGGCCCCGGCGGTAGGACAACAGGTGAAGGCATTCGAAGCCTGGCTGGGCAAGCCACTCTTTCATCGTCATACCCGGCGCCTCAGTCTCACACGCGAAGGCGAGTATTATTTTGCTCTGGCCAGCGACATCCTGAACCGCCACCAGCAGGGCTATATTCAGTTTAAACGTCAGTTCGATGACAAAGTGTTTCACCTCAGTGCTTCGTTGTTTGTGGCACAGGAAGTCATCATGCCGAATTATCTGCGGTTTTCTCAGTATGTTCCCAATACCGAACTGCGTCTGGATGCCCGCGTATCCTACGTCGACTTCGCTCTCCATCAGATGAATGCTGCGGTGCGCTTTGGTGAAGGTAACTGGCCCGACCTTGAGGCCCGGCTGTTGGCGAAGGGGTCGGTGTCCCCTGTGTGCAGTGAGACCTATTTATCTCAGCATGCCGATATGTCTCCGGATACTTTGTATCAGAACCGTTTGCTTTATTCTCTGCCCGATATGGATACATGGGGGCCCTATTTCTGGGGTTCTGATCGCTTACCAGAGCAGGAACCTGTTCTGTGTGACTCCTACCTGGCTGCGATCAAACTGGCGTGTGAGGGGGTCGGGGTCGCCTTGGGTATTTTTCCAACGATTAATAAGTGGATGGCGAAAAATGGTCTGGTACAGCCGTTTGATATTCGGGTAAACCTGAACCGGTCATTCTGGTTTGTGTACCCGAAAGGCAGCAACGACCCCAGACTCGATCAGGCTTACCAGTGGCTAAAATGCTTATTCGAAGAAATGGAACGATAGCAAAACCAGTACATCCCAATAGCGGCGCACACGCTGCCCGGCGAATAGTACGAAGATAAATACCCTGTTTATGGGGTGTCAGTTGGACGCATCCATACAGACAGACACTCTGCTGTCACACCACCGTTGCCTGCATGCAACAAAGCTTTCCCGGATAACAGGCTGTACCTGCCCGGCGCCTGTGGCACTCTGTGAGCCTTTCATTGCATTCATGGCGGGCCACATTATGACCTCACTGGCAGATATTCCTTTTTCGCTGCTGGAGCTGGCATCGGTGCCACAGGGTTTTACGGTGGCGCAGACGCTGGCCTCTATGCTCGATTATGCCCAACATGCCGACACGCTGGGCTTTAACCGTTTCTGGCTTGCCGAGCATCACAATATGGAAGGGGTCGCCAGCAGTGCCACCGCGGTGCTGATTGGTCAGGTCGCAGCACGCACGCAACGTCTCCGCGTTGGCTCCGGGGGCATTATGCTTCCCAATCACCCGCCGCTTATTGTCGCCGAACAGTTCGGCACACTGGATGCGCTGTACCCCGGCCGTATTGACCTTGGCCTTGGCCGTGCTCCCGGTACCGACCCGCTGACCAGCCGGGCCTTACGCCGTGACGATATGCGCGCCGAACATTTCCCGCAGGAAGTGGAAGAATTACAAACCCTGCTGGGAGCCGATGGCGCGCACAAACGCGTTAAAGCTTACCCCGGCGCCGACAGTGCGGTAGAAATCTGGCTGCTGGGCTCCAGCCTGTTCAGCGCCCAGCTGGCCGCCGAGCGCGGTTTACCTTATGCCTTTGCCGGGCACTTTGCTCCACGTCTGGCGCGTGAGGCGATCGCCCTTTACCGCCATCGTTTTCAGCCTTCCGCCACATTGCAGAAACCACATGTCATTCTCTGCCTGCCACTCATCGCTGCCGCCAGCGACGATGAAGCCCGTTTTCTCGCCACCAGCAGTCAGCAGCGGATTATGGCGTTAATGCAGGGACAACCACTCTATCTGCCACCGCCGGTAGAAAGCATGGAAGGTCTCTGGAATCCGCAGATTAAAGCTCAGGTCGATGCTTTTCTGGCACTGTCAGTCACAGGTGGTGCCGCCAGTATTAAGTCCAAGCTGCAGGCACTGGTCAGCCAGATACCCGCAGATGAATTAATGTTCACCAACGATATTTTTGACCGGGAAAAACGTCTGCAGGCACTGCAGATTCTGATGGATGCAAAATCTTAAGGAGCTTCAGGACAGCGGCAGAATAACGGCTTAATCCGTACGCCTGTCATACCTGGCGGGGTTTAATCTGCTATACCTGATGCAGGCCATAAAACGTCATCAGGAGGCGGTATGCGCAAAGGATGGTTAATACTGACGTTGTTATTACTGAGCGCCTGCGACAATTCTCCCACGGCCGGCAATCAGTTCTCTCCCCTGCCCCAGACCCGCGGCGAAGCTGAACAACTGCGCCAGCTGAGTTTAAACACAACCGCAGGCGAGCGGCGCTTAAGCGACTTTGATAATCAGCTTCTGCTGCTGTTTTTCGGTTTCAGCCATTGTCCGGATGTCTGCCCAACGACCCTGATGAACGTCAGTAAAGTCCTGCAGCTATTACCACCCGAAACCGTACAACTGGTACAACCTCTGTTTATTACCGTTGATCCCGAGCGCGATACCATTGATGTACTGCGGCCCTATACCCGCCACTTTCATGCCGCCATTCTTGGTGTTCAACCCGATGCAGAACAACTGCTGCAACTGACAAAATTTTTCGGCATTTATTACCGCAAAGCCGAACAGGAAGGCGCCATGGGATACAGTATGGATCACTCAGCACAATTATTACTGAGCAGCAGTTATGGTCAGATACTGGGGGTTCTTGACCCACATATGCCAGCCGACGAGCTGGCACTGTGGATCAAAGGGGCGGTCGCCCGGTTGCAGGCGCAATAAACGATTAAACAATCATGCTATGAGCTCAGAAAACCGGCAGACAATGATCCAGCAACAACGCCGCAAAGCAGTACAGAATATAGCGGATCGAAAACCAGAACGCCTGAATCGGCGCCTGCGCCGAGGTGGCGCGCCATACCCGCCAGTTAATCTGCATAAAGCGGATATTTAACGGCACGATCAACAACAGATACACCAGCCCCGACATACCGCTGACGTAAGGCATCAGCGTCATCACCACTGTCAGCCAGGCATACAGCCATATCTGCAAACGGGTAAAACCTTCACCATGGGTAATGGGCAACATGGGTACTCCGGCACGGCGGTATTCATCCTGTTTATGAATCGCCAGCGCCCAGAAATGCGGTGGCGTCCAGGCAAAAATAATCAGTACCAGCAGCAATGCATCGGCTTCCACACGATTGGTGATTGCCGTCCAGCCGAGTAACGGTGGCGCGGCTCCGGCCAGTCCGCCGATGGTAATATTCTGTGGCGTGGCGTGTTTTAAAAAGCGGGTATAAATCAGCGCATAACCCAGCAATGCAGCCGCGGTCAGCACTGAAGTCAGCGGATTCACCTCAAGCCATAACAGACTCAGCCCCAGCAGTGACAACAGGCTGGCATAAAGCGCTGCCTGCCAGGGCGGAATACGTCCCTGTGCCAACGGACGTTTTGACGTGCGCAGCATTAAACGGTCAAGCCGCTGATCCAGCAAATGGTTAAAGGCCGCCGCTCCCATCGCTGCCATAGCGATACCCAGCGTGGCATATATCACCCGCCCGATATCCGGCAATACCGGTGTCGCCAGAACCATGCCGACCAAAGCACAGACCAGCATCACCAGCACCACCCGCGGCTTACCCAGCTCCCAGAAATCACGCCACTGCGGGCGGACTGACTGCCGGCTGCTTTTTTCTGCTAATACCAGACTGCTCATATCACTTCCTCCGCCAGATGCCAGGTTTTCTGCCGTTGATTTACCGGCTCGCTTTGTCGTGGCCAGATCAGGGCGCAATACACCATGGCCAGCAGCAATAACGCCGCACCGGCGGTATGCAATAACGCCGGTGGAAATGGCAACGACCAGACCACCAGAATAATTCCCAGCCCCACCTGCAGCAGATACAGACCGAGACAACAGAGAACCACACCCCTCTGCTCACTGCGCTGCGCCTGCCAGTACAGCACCAGCAAGGTCAGCCCCAGCGCCAGCGCCACCAGCCGGTGTGTCCACTGGATCGCACTGCGCGCGCTGGCATGCAGCTGGCCATATAAATAATCAGGACCGATTGATTGAGTCAGGTGAAAGGCGCTGGAAAAATCCATCTCCGGCCACCACTGGCCATTACAGGTGGGGAAACCCATACAGCCAATGCCGGCATAATTACTCGATGTCCAGCCACCCAGAGCAATCTGCAATACCAGTAACAACAGTGCCAGCCACAGCATCCGCGGCCGCCGCGCCGTCGGCACCTGCTTTACTGCGCTGGACACTGCACCAGCTTCTGGCTGATGCACCCGCCAGGCAATAAAACTGAACAAGAGCAGGCAACTGAAGCCCCCCAGCAGATGCAGGGTCACCACCTGGGGCCAGAGCTTCAGGGTCACAGTCCAGGCACCAAAGGCGCCCTGTACAATAACCAGAGCAAGCAATAACGATGTCCAGCGCAGCAGCCCCGGTACCTGAGTGCGGGCGCGCCAGCTGAAGAACACCAGCAATATGGCCAGCAGCCCAAGCGAAGCAGCCAGATAACGGTGAATCATTTCCATCCAGGCTTTTTCTGCTTCGAGCGGTGCGTGGGGTGCAAATTGCGCAGCGATATGAGCCTGCGGTACGACTAAGCGGCCATAGCAGCCCGGCCAGTCAGGACAGCCCAGACCCGCATCCAGTAAACGGGTTGCCGCGCCCAGCATCACCACCGTAAAAGCCATAAAGGCGGCCAGCAGTGCCAGCGTGCGCACTGTTTTCAGATTATTCATAGTACTTCTCCGGCAGGAGGTGGCTGTTATGCCCGGCGGATTGCAGCGCCAGAGTTTCCGCCTGCATGCTGCTGAGCGGATTGCGCCTGAACAGATAGCGCACGTCCCGCAGAATGTCTTTGATGCTGCTGTCAGCGTTATAAGCCAGCACGATATTGCCCTGCGGATCGGCCAGCCAGATATCCTGCGTCAGAGCGGCCGGAGCCTGCCAGACAAGACGCTGACCGCCGGGAGGTAAGGTATGTTCGCCAACCGCGCTCTCCGCCGGTTCACTCTGCGGCTGTGTACCACTCAGCTGCCAGCGCTGCAGACGCGGAGCATCGCGTCCCAGCGTGCGGTGTAAGCGCCATAAACTGTCATCCAGATCACAGGGCGCCGAGGTGCAGCGGTACAGCAAATGCCAGCGCCCATCCTGCAGCGCCGGGGCCGGAGTCAGCGCCCACTGACTCAGCGGCGGAATATCCGGTACCAGCTCACCATGCGCGACGCGTGCTTCAGGAATGCCAATCTGCCAGTACCACATCGCCAGTGCCGCCGGCACGGGAGCCATTAATAATCCCAGCAATAACAGTAATTTTACGCGGTTACTCACAGCCACCTCCTTTTTGCCTTCAGAGTGCAGACCCGCACCCGCTGAGCTTTCAGCTTTGGCCGGTAACGCCAGGCCAGAGCCAGTGCCGCCAGTGCCAGTAACAGCCATTGAGCGGCGTAACCCAGGTGCCGCTCACGGCTGACGCCAAGCGGCTGCCACCAGCGGCCACTGCTGCCGTTATCCAGATGCAGTACGCCGGGTTGCAAATCCAGTTGCGGCCAGACATCGGTACGCAGCTGCTGAATACGCTGACCATCATCGTTAGCGCCGAGTAATAAGCCGCGCCTTCCCTCCAGAGGCTGCCAGTACCCCTGCAGATGCTGCGGTGTTAAAGCGGTATCCGGCCAGGGTTGTGGTGCGCGGCTGCCAGCCGTTGCCACAAAACCACGGTCCACCAGCCACCAGCGGCCATCGGTACTTTGCAAAGGAGTAATCAGCGCCAGCCCGACCTGACCATTCAGCGTGCGGTTATCCAGCCAGCGGTTAAATTGCGGATAAAAAATACCCTGTAATTGCAGTGTCTGATTCATCTGCGGCAGGCTTTGCGGATTAACTTCAGCCACCCGCGGGGCAGTCTGCCATTGGCGTTTTTCTTCTGCCCGCTGCCATTGCCAGTTAGCCAGCCCCAGACCCATAGCCCCCAGCAATAACCAGCCGCCCCACCAGACAGAAATACGCCAGCGCTGTTTGCTGCGCGCGCGTTTATCTGCTGTGCTGAGTACTGTTGTTATCACAACCTGAGGAATCGCCATGCTTAAGCTCGCCATCCTGTTGTTATTTGCCGCTATGCTGATCAGCCTGCTTGCCGCCGCCGGATTTCTGGTAAGTGACGGTTCACGTTCACAGCGGGTACTGACTTCGCTGACCTGGCGGGTCTGTATTGCGGTGGTGCTGTTAACCTTATTGCTTTACGGATTTTATTCCGGGCAATTACCCGACTGAGCGTCATGTTGCTGAAGCGATGCCTCAGACAACGTAGACAAAAATAAATAATCCCAGCCACACCACATCGACAAAATGCCAGTACCAGCTGGCCGCCTCAAAACCAAAATGTGAGCGCGATGAAAAATGACCGCGCCATACACGCAGCAAAATGACGGTTAACACACAGGCCCCTAACGTGACGTGCAGGCCATGAAAACCGGTAAGTAAAAAGAAGGTGCCGCCATAAACACCGGCCTGTAAGGTCAGCCCCAGCTGGGTATAGGCCTCAACATATTCAATGCCCTGCACAACCAGAAACACAAAGCCCAGAATCAGGGTAAGCAGCAGCCATAGTTTGGTTTTGTTGCGCTGATCATTTTTCAGGGCATGGTGGGCGATGGTCAGCGTGATACTGGAGCTGACCAGCAACACCGTATTAAGCAAGGGTAAATGCCAGGGGTCGATCACTTCTGCCGGGCCGGTAAAGGCATCCGATGGTGTTTTTAACAGCGGCCAGCTGGCGCTGAAATCCGGCCATAACAATGCACTGATACCTTTTTCACCTTCACCGTCCAGCCAGGGTAGTGCAAACACACGGATATAAAATAAGGCGCCGAAAAAGGCGGCAAAAAACATCACCTCAGAAAAAATAAACCAGGCCATCCCCATGCGGAAAGAACGGTCCATTTGTGCATCGTACAGGCCACTGCGTGATTCATGAATGACATCGCGGAACCAGACAAACATCATCACCAGCACGCCAACCATGCCCGCCAGAAAAAGACCAAAGCCATGGCCAAAGCTGAGACTGGAACCGGCTCCGATTACCAGCAGAGCCAGCACAACCACCATCAGAATCGGCCATTTACTGCTGGCCGGTACGTAATAGGAACCACTCATTGCAACCTCCCGGTCCTGATTTCAGGGGCCTGTTTGCGGATACAGGGTATAGGCCAGCGTCAGCCGGTGCAGATCTTCGGGTAAGTCCGAGCGGATCTGAAAGACCACCGGCACTTCCAGACTTTCTCCGGCAGCCAGTTGCTGGTCGTCGAAACAAAAACACTCGAGCTTCAGAAAATAATTTGAGGCTTCGGCCGGACTAAGACTGGGCACTGCCCGTGCACGCCCTGTTGTATTACCCAGATTCTGCATACGGACCCACATCTGATGAATTTCTCCCGGATGTACCGCTTTATGGCTCAGCGTGGCAGAAAAATGCCAATCCATTCCCGCAGCAGTGCGGGTAATCATCTGCACCTCAATATTGCGTTGCTGATCGATTCCTGTGGACTGCAATACCCGGGCAGAATTAACGCCCTTGCCATTAATGCCCGTCAGTTCGCAAAACACATCGTAAAGAGGCACCAGTGCCACCGTAAAAGCCACACTGCCTGCCAGCATCAGCAACAGCCACCACAGGGTTCGGCGTATGCCCTGCTGCTGACGATTTAAAGGCAGGCTGCTCATGCTTATGCCCGTCCTGGCGAGTCACGTTCCGGAATAAATTCCGGTGGCGTGGAAAAGGTATGCAGAGGTGCCGGGCTGGGCACCTGCCATTCAAGCCCTTCGGCACCTTCCCAGGCTTTATCCGGTGCTGGCTTGCCACCACGTACGCAACGCACAACCACCCAGATCAGCAACAACTGCGACATGCCGAACAGGAAACCACCAAGGGAAGACAGCAGATTAAAATCAGCAAACTGCAGGGCGTAATCCGGGATGCGCCGAGGCATACCCGCCAGCCCGGAAAAGTGCATCGGGAAGAAGGTTAAGTTCACGCCAATTACCGACAGCCAGAAATGCCAGCGGCCGAGGGTTTCGTCCGGGTAAAATCCGGTCCACTTCGGCAGCCAGTAATAGACACCGGCAATAATTGCGAAGACCGCGCCGGGAACCAGAACATAATGGAAATGTGCCACCACGAAATAGGTATCGTGATACTGATAATCCGCCGGCACTATCGCCAGCATCACACCGGATAAACCGCCAATCGTAAATTGCACAATAAAAGCCAGGGTAAACAGCATCGGTACTTCAAAACTGATAGAACCATGAAATAACGTGGCGACCCAGTTAAATACTTTTACCCCGGTCGGTACCGCAATCAGCATGGTCGCGTACATAAAAAACAGTTGCGCCGCCAAAGGCAGTCCCACGGTAAACATATGGTGTGCCCAGACCACGAACGACAGAATGGCAATGGATGCGGTGGCATACACCATAGAGCGGTAACCGAATAAACGCTTACGGGCAAAGGTCGGCACAATCATGGAAGCAATACCAAAAGCTGGCAAAATCATGATGTACACTTCCGGATGGCCAAAAAACCAGAACAGATGCTGGAACAGCACCGGATCACCACCACCGGCGGCATTAAAGAAACTGGTGCCGAAATTAATATCCAGTAACATCATGGTGACCACACCGGCCAGCACCGGCATTACCGCCAGCAATAAAAAGGCGGTGATCAGCCAGGTCCAGACAAAGAGTGGCATATCCATCAGTTTCATCGCCGGAGTACGCATATTCAGAATGGTGGCGATAATATTGATGGCCCCCAGAATGGAGCTGATACCGGCCAGATGAATCGACAGAATAAAAAAGTTAGTCGATGGCGGAGCATAGGTTGTCGACAGCGGGGCATAAAACGTCCAGCCAAAGTTAGGACCGCCCCCCTCCATAAACAGGCTCGATAACAGCAACGAGAACGCCAAAGGCAGTAACCAGAAAGAGAAGTTGTTCAGACGGGGTAAGGCCATATCCGGTGCACCGATCTGCAGGGGCACCATCCAGTTAGCCAGTCCGACAAAGGCTGGCATCACCGCACCAAACACCATAATCAGACCGTGCATAGTGGTCATCTGGTTAAAAAATTCCGGCTGCACCAGTTGCAAACCCGGCTGAAAAAGTTCAGCACGGATAACCAGCGCCATAGTGCCGCCAATAAAAAACATCACCAGAGAAAAAATCAGATAGAGGCTGCCGATTTCTTTGTGATTGGTTGTCAGCAACCAGCGTTTAATTCCACGGAGTGGTGGCTCATGAATGTGCCCTTCTGCGCTGCTGTAACTGTTGCTTGTCATGACTCACCTCATCAGTGTTCCATCTTTTTATACCGCGTATCGGCCTGCGTGTTTTCCGCGGATTATTCCGTTGGCTTAAGCTGTTGTTTGATCTCGGCGGGTTGCACAACATCACCGGTGTTATTGCCAAAAGCGTTACGTTCATAGGTAATAACGGCAGCAAGATCTGCAGCCGATAAGGTACTGCCAAAGGCCGCCATTGCGGTGCCTGCCTTGCCATAAAGCACCAGCTCAATATGCGTGGCCCGACCTTCAGCTTTGGTCGTAAGCGGACTGCCGGCCAGCGCCGGAAATGCCGGTGGAATCCCCTGCCCATTAACCATATGGCAGGCAGCACAATAGGTGTTGTAAACCGTTTCGCCCTGAGCCATCAGGTCAGGCAACGTCCACTCGCGTTCGTTGCCAGCCGCCTTTTCAACAGCCTGCTGTTTCTGTTCCGCCAACCAGATCTGGTAATCCTCTTTACTGACCGCTTTAACCGTAACGGGCATAAAACCATGCAGACGGCCGCACAATTCGGTGCACTGCCCACGGTAAATTCCGGGTTCGTCTATTCTGGTCCAGTTTTCATTTACAAAGCCCGGAATAGCATCTTTTTTAACCGCCAGCTGCGGCACCCACCAGGAGTGAATAACATCGTTTGAGGTCAGCAACAGGCGGACTTTGGTATCGACCGGCAGCACCAGCGGCTGATCGACCTCCAGCAGATAGTTCTCACCTTTTTGCTCACGCCCATCAATCTGTTCCGGAGGGGTCGCCAGGTTGGAGAAAAAGCTGACATCCTGCCCTAAATATTCATAATGCCAGCGCCACTGATAGCCGGTGATCATGACATCCATTTCCGCTTCGCTGGTGTCGTAAATCTTTTGCAGTGTGGCCGTTGCCGGTATCGCCATCACTACCAGAATCACCAGAGGAATTGCCGTCCAGAGTATTTCTACCAGAGTATTTTCGTGGAAGTGAGCAGCCTTTGCGCCTTTGCTTTTACGGTAGCGGATCAGCGACCAGAACATCACGCCGAACACAACAACGGCAATGACCACACAGATCCAGAAAATGATCATATGCAGCGAATACACTTCGCGGCTCATATGGGTAACGCCAACGGGAAGATTAAGATTGCTGTCGCCGTAAAGATTTTTGGCCAGCAACGGATGACTGAAAAAGACGACAGGTATCCATAACACGGCATGCCAAATCCGGTTGAGCCAGACTCCCGTCATAACCACCTCCGCCACAACATCCATTTATGCAGGGCCGGTCACACGTTGCTGCTGTTATTGATTTCTGGTGCAGCAAGGCGCGACCAGTCCCTCGTTGTTTTTTATACAGTAAAGACGTTAAGCCGAAATAAGCTCAATAAGACAAAATACGCTGCAGGCTGATATTTCGCCCGGATTAATAACCATTGGCGCTAAATAAGGCTTGGTTATCTGGATTCATTCTATGACGTTTCCGGCCAACTTATTCGGCCGGAGAAAAACCTGAGTAAAATCATCGGATTAATATACAGACTGGATAGTAAAGAAAGTAAAGATCAGGAATAAAACTGAAGGCAGCGAAAGAATCAGAAGAGATATAAGAGAATTTATCAATCCAAAAAATTATATAGAATCCTGTCATAACCGACATGCAGAGCGCCTGAATTTATGACAAGTCTATTAAGAACGACATTCAGGAGACAGGTATCCGGCCACTCAACGGCCGGATATTTTACAGCGGCAGAAGGTTATTTCTGCGTTTCAGTAGCCTGAACGGCCGAAAAGTTGGCGTTAATGCGCTGCAGCAGATAGTCACGGGCGGAAATCGCTTCGTACTTTTTCTCCGGCCCCTGGATCATCACATCCTTATTGGCCTGACAGAAAAACGCCATGCTGTAACGCGGCCCACGGGCTTCATCGGGTTTCGGCATACGCACCCGGTGCAGGGTTGATTTCAGCTTGTCATCACTCCAGCGCATCAGCATATCGCCGATATTGCAGGTAATGATGTCATCCTGTGGAACCACGCTGGTCCATTCCTGATTCTGCAGCGCTTCTTTGCCCGGACAAACCTGCAGGCCGCCCTGCCCGGTTTTCTGAAAGACCATGGTCAGGCAGTCAAAATCGGTATGGGCACCGGCACGCCAGATACCCGCCTCGGCAACTGCCCCCTCAGCCAGCGGTAAATAATGCAGCAGCCGCAACGTGCTCTGATATTCGGCCGAGTCGCGTCGGTGGGCCTGAGTAAAAAAGCCCTGAGCAAATCCCAGCTTCTCGGCAAAGCAGGATAAAACCTGCATGCCCAGCTGCCAGGCGCGCTGTTCAAAATCAAGAATCACCCGCTGAAATTCAGGTACCAGCGTCTGATCCGGCCACAGATTATCCATATGTGGCAGCGTTACCTGATACGACTCCTTCTGATCGGCGGTGCCGGTCGACGGGCGAACCTGCGCCATAAATTCCCAGCCGGCATTCAGGCCTTCTTTTAACGGAAAGCGGGCTTTGTCTTCTGCACTTAACGCAAAAAACTGCTCCGACAGCGCAAAAGCCTCGCGCACTTTTTCAACATCGATACCGTGATTAATCAGCTGAAAAAAACCGGTATCCGTTGCTGCCAGCCACAGCTGTTCACGAATTTCAGCACGGCGGATTTCAAAATCAGTTAAATCAATGAGCGGAATGGTGCGTTCATTATTCTCCAGCCCCATACCACCGATGGTACGTTCAAAATTCAGTTCCTGAAGACCATAACGGCTGTCAGTTGTCGTGATTGTATTGCTGGTTGAATTATTGATTACGTTATTCATATCTGATTCTCCAGAGTCAGTTAACTGCAGCAGACGGCGGAATATTCCGCTGTCTGCGCAGAGACCATGGAGCAATGCCGGGACAGCATGAGCAAAGAGCTTACTGTCCTGCTGCTTATACTCCAGATTAAAATTGTTTATTCAGCGCTGCTGAGGCTGGTTTCCGGTATAAAGTCCCGCTTAATTGCCTGCTCAGGATCAAAGCTGTTGATATCCAGCCCCTGTGCTTTGGCCGTCCAGCTCCAGGTTGTTGCCAGCCGTTCGGTATCAAACTGCCCGAGCCCGGCCTTCTTGCTGGCAGCGTTATAGACCAGGCCATTGATCGAGCGAATGGTTGCTTCCGCTACCACGGTATCCACTTCTGGCACTGCAGCCTTAACCGCAGCCGCACTTTCTGCCGGATGTTTAAAGGTAAAATCAATGGCCTTGGCATAGGCTTTTATAAAGCGCTTAGCAACATCCGGACGCTCCTGTAAAAAGCGCTCGGAGGCAATCAGGGCGGTGGAATAAAATTCCAGCCCAGCGTCGTACCAGGGCAGTACATTCAGGGTTTTTCCAGCCTCTTTTGCCTGAGATTTATAGACTTCGGCATCGGTAATCCAGGAAATCACCACATCGGTGTTACCGGTCAGCAGCATCGGATTCAGCGCTCCCGGATCGGCTTTCAGTAACTTGATGGAAGTTTCATCCACCTTATTAACATCCAGCAGTAACGGCAGAAACACATTGGATGAGGTAAAAGGCGAAGTGGCTATTTTTTTACCGGCAACATCGGCGACGCTGTTAATACCGGAATCGCTGCGCACGTAAAACGCATGTGGCGCTTCTGAAAATACCGAATAAACCGCCGACACCGGCACCTCTTCCGCCGCTTTTGCCTGCAATAAAGCCACCAGATCCGATAACCCAATATCCGCATTACCGGTTGCCAGCTTGGTAATGGCATCGTGGGAGCCACGCCCCTGAGCCACCTTAACTTCCAGCCCCTGTTCAGCAAAGAAGCCCTGCTGCAAACCAACATAGACCGGCGCTTTATCGCCACCCGGCAACCAGTCCAGCTGAAAGCTGACCTTATCTGCCGCCAGCGCTGTCATGCTGGTTAACGATAAAGCCAGCCCCAGCAGCGGTAACAGGCGCTGCCGTACAGTCGGGGATTTAATAGGATTATTCACTGTTTTTTTCATCGTTCACTCCTGAGTATGAGAGCAAACAGCTACTGCTGCTTGCCGGACCGATCAGGCAGTTATCGATGGAGAATAGGCAACGCCGGGGGCGGGCAGAAAAGAAAAGGCGTGATCATGCTGAGTATCTGCGCAATCGTTATTGGCTGAGTACAATTATCCGGACTTAACCTGCAGATTTTTTTATTACTACTGTCGTCATCACCACTGTCTTCACTGCGCCGGCAGCCCTGCGTCCGTCTTCGTCCACAGATAACTATCCGCCGTACAGTGAGCAATGACCCGTGGATTGACGTTGTCTTCAATCCCTGACTGCTTCTACTCAAAACATGTACAAAATATTTTTAGCAACCGTTGTGCCAACCGTCCTTATCGCGTGAATACTGAGGTTAAGCGCAAAGACCGCGCCGGATTTGCACCAAAGACAGGCAACAAACAGACGGATGCTTTATTTCTGCGCACGAAAACGGAACATTCTGATATAAAAAAAATGAGTAGAAAAACCTCATAAAAAAGTTGGAAAAGCACAGGGGATTGCGATAATTTTAACCGGGTAATAAAACCATTTTGTTTAAAATTTAAAAAACGTTGCCGTAAAAGTTTCAAGAGTATAAGCGGTCAGGACAGGCATCAGCCTCCGGGACATTGCTCTTTGCAGTTTAAAGGAGCCCGAATGAATACCCTGATCCGTAATGCCCGCGCTATTTTCTTTGCGCCCGAATCATCCTCCCCGAATACCGCTGCTGGCAATAAAAGCCAGCAGGCCGCAGGCGATATCCGTATCCGCGATGGCCTTATCTGTGAAATCGGCACACAGCTGCTGCCCGCAGATGACGAACAGATTATTGATGCCACCGGCTGTGTGGTCTGGCCGGGGCTGGTGAATACCCACCATCATCTGGCGCAATCTGTTTTAAAAGGCGTGCCCGAAGGTTTAAATCAGGCGTTAGGCGATTGGCTGGGGTCAGTGCCCTATCGTTTCTGGCCGAAAATTTCACCGCAATTAATGTATCACGCCGCACGTCTCGGTCTTTATGAATTGCTGCGCTCTGGCGCAACCACCTGTGCCGATCATCATTATCTGTACCATGCAGGTTCCAGCCCGGAAGTGGAAGACGCTGTATGGGCCGCGGCCGACGAGTTAGGAATCCGTTTGGTACTTTGCCGTGGCAGCGCCACCGTACAGGGCAGCCATAAAGGTATGCTTAAACACGGTATTCAGCCGGAAAGTGTTGAGCTGCTAATGCAGCGGATGGAGCGTAGCTACCGGCAATATCATCAGGCCGGCGATAACGCCATGCGCCGCTTAGTTGTTGCTCCCACCAGCCTGGTACATTCCGCCACAGCCGATGATTTACGCACGCTGGCGGCCTGGGCACGGGAGCGGCAATTAAAACTGCACTCGCATTTACTCGAGGTCAGTTTTGACGATATTCAGGCACAGGAAAAATATGGCCAGCGCGCCATCGATTACGCCGCCAGCTGCGACTGGTTAGGGAACGATGTGTGGTTCGCGCACCTGGTCAAAAGCGACGAATACACCATCCAGCAACTGGCCGCCAGCGGTACCGGCATTGCCCATTGTCCGACCTCCAATTGTCGTCTCGGCAGCGGTATTGCTCCGGCGCTGGCAATGGAGAATGCAGGAATGAACATCACCCTCGGCGTGGATGGCTCAGCATCGGCCGAATCCGGCTCCATGATTCAGGAGCTGAATCTCGCCTGGCTTTTACACCGCGCTGTTAACGGTGCCGATGCGACTCATGCCGAACAGATTATCCGCTGGGGCAGCCATAACGGTGCGCAATTATTAGGGCTGAATAACTGTGGCGATATTGCCGTCGGCAAAGCCGCCGATCTGGTGCTGTACGATATCGGCTCACCGCGTTTTGCCGGTGTACACAGCGAAGTGATTGCACCACTGCTATGTGCAGAACCGGTGAGCGTAAAGTATTCGCTGATTAATGGCCGCGTGGTGGTAAACAACGGTCAGGTCTGCGGCCTTGATGAGGCCGAACTGGTCGCCGAAGTCCGCGCTGGTGTGGCCGATTTACTGCGCAGTGCGGGTTAACCGTTCTTGACTGCCAGGCTGCTCTTCAGGTTCCGCAGGGCAGCCTTTTAATAGGTAATTACTGACTTGTGAAAACTACCTGATCACCGCTACCGTTCCACATGTTTGAGTGACATTGTGTCATTCCAAACTGCAGCATTAATCGATG
>NZ_JAJAEL010000039.1:203499-366626 GCF_020447205.1 Thalassolituus alkanivorans | reverse complement strand
TCAATCTGAAACGCCTTTCCGGGGCAAGCCCCTGGCCCCCTGCAAGGAGAGGTATCTCCTTACGATCCTCTCTTTTCGGCGCGTCCGGCTTCATCCAGACAACTGTAATGATTATGCGGCACGCAAAACAATTCGCCCCGGATCGACTTTTTAAAACCTGAATAAATTTGCATCGCTCCGGGGCAGGGTTTTGCTCTGACGGCCGCAGAATCATCTGATTGTCTGGCGCCGCACGATCGCCGGTTCAAGCAATCCGATCAGCCGTATTCCAATCATAGGAACAGAAGCTTAATTCAACTTATTCTTACCTAAATTACAATTTCATAACTAACTATTCTCTCCGGATTTATAGCAACACCATTCGAGTTAAAACATGTATTTGCTAACTCCGCCGCTTCAATTGAGCTATCACCATCAGCCATAGAGTGAAGATACCAAAGAGCTCGAGCTAACTCATCACGACCAGCTTCCATCCGAAATGCTATGATATAAGGCTTAGTAGCTGAGTAATAGCGATCAACAATTTCCTTATAGTTCTCTCCCACTACACTTCCTGCCAGATCCTCAACTATTTCAGGACATGTTATGTAACTATGTGAAGACCCTGGAGAATAGAGTGCAACCTCTTTAAATAATACGGCATAAGGGCCTTCATCCAGAGTACTATCTTTAGATTGAATGGATGTACTAAATGGATTATTACCTTTCGGAAAAACGCCTACAGCCAAAGATTTAACTTTTGACTCAATATTATTTTTAACATAACTTTTTGAAAGGATGCCTCTCGTTTTAAAAGATTCTATGCTGTCTGTTCTTGTTCCATGAAACCAAATAGTTTCTATTTCGAGATCAGGCTCCCCGAAAACTTCACACACCTTACCATATATAAATTCATATTCTGGAATTATCCGATACAAGTATGGATCGATATTCACCAGCAACTCATATAAGTTTTTCTTGCTTGTCCCGAATATTTGACATACCGACAACCAAATTGTGTTTTCGTCAGAACAATCTAATATTTTTCCCATTGTAGCGTTGACTCTTAATATAAAAACCACTTACGTCTTTGGCATTCTCAGCGAATCTTTGAGCCCGATGCAGATCTAATAAACTCCAGCTCCGGGCTTAAACGCACAATGGTATTGAATTGTGCGCTGGTGATACTGTCCATCGCGCCGCAATCGCAGGCCCAGACCCAGGCCTGCTGGTAAACCTCATCTTCCAGCAGTGGCAGCAAGCCACGCTCGGCACGGGCCTGATCCAGCGGGTAAGGTCCACTGAACTGAAAACGGTAGGCCGCACGGGCAAAGGCCAGCGGCATATAATCGGCCCAGCATTCTGCGCTCTGTGAATTTAAGCCGGTTTTTGCCAGTAATTGCAGGCAGTGATCACGATCATTTGCTTCGGCAAGAATCGCGGCCAGCTCAATCAGGGTTGGATGAGGTAAGTCAGTCATCACGTTCTCCGTTTACTGCTGTTTATTCGGACTCTCTTATGCTCTTTTACGGCTTTTTATTTTGCCGCGCTGAGCTCACCACAGAGTGGCACTTCCATTAAACGCCGGGCTTTGCTGATTACATGACTGCGTTCTCCGGGAGCGCTTAATAATACGTGCAGCTTGGTCAGCGTTGCTTCCAGTGTCATATCAGCGGCCGATACAAAACCGGCTTCGCGCAGGGCATGCCCCCCGGCATAGCTGCCCATATCCACCCGCCCGCTTAAACACTGACTGTGATTAACCAGCACCACGCCACGCTCGCTGGTCTGTTTAAACGCTGCCATTAAGGCTGGATTTTGCGGTGCATTACCGCTGCCAAAGGTCTGCAGAATAACGCCATCCAGTGGTTGTTCCAGCAGGCGTTGCAACAGCGAAAAATCGATCCCCGGATACAGGGTCACCACCGCCACCGCCGCACTTTTCAGGGCGTTAAATTGTGGCAGTTTATTATGCAGCGGACGCAATTCCGGCAGGCCGGCTTCGATACTGATTCCGGCATGCAGCAACGCATTGCAGTTGGGTGAATCAAAGGCATCAAAGCCCTGGCTGTTTATTTTGGTCGCCCGGTTACCACGCAATAACCGGTGATGAAAAAACAGGCCCACTTCGGCACGCGGATAATGCGCGGCAATATAGAGCGCGTTGAGTAAATTATCGTGGCCGTCGGAGCGTGGCTCGCACAGCGGAATCTGTGAGCCGGTCACAATCACCGGCTTGCCCAGATCGGGCAACATAAACGACAGGGCTGAGGCGGTATAGGCCATGGTGTCGGTGCCGTGCAGCACAACAAAGCCATCGAAACGGTCGTAATGGGCAAGAATATCGGCGGCAATCTGCATCCATTGCGCCGGCGTCATATCCGATGAGTCGAGCAGCGGCTGGTATTCATGCAGCTCAAATTCCGGCATTTCGTCACGGCTGAATTCTGCCAGACTGCGGATTTTATCTTCCAGAAAGCCGGCCAGCGGCTGAAAACCACGCTCAGTACGGGCCATGCCAATAGTGCCGCCGGTGTAGGCGATGTAAATGCGTTTGCGTGCTGACGTCATACAGAACTTTTATCCGCGCTGATATGCCTGCATGATGGCACAAACATAATGAATTGAGGAATGACCATGACGTTATTACTGGCCGGACTACTGCTGTTTATCGGCGGACACTGTACCAATCTGATCGCGCCGCAATGGCGTAACGCCATGATCAGCCGTCTGGGGCTGCTGCCGTGGAAGGGTCTGTATTCCGTGGTCGCCATCGGCGGCTTTATTCTGCTGGTGATCGGTTACGGCGAAGCCCGTATGAACCCGACCTGGCTGTGGACACCACCAGTATGGACACGCCATCTGGCGGCACTGATCACTCTGCCCGCCTTTATTCTGCTGTTTGCCAGCCAGATTCCCGGCAACCGTTTGCAGGTTAAGCTCGGCCATCCGATGTATCTGGGCATCAAGCTCTGGGCCTTTGCCCATTTAATTGCCAATGGCGGTCTGCACGATCTGGTGCTGTTCGGTGCCTTCTTAACCTGGGCTATTGCCGGGTTTGCGCTATCCCGTCGCCGTGACCGTATCGCCGGGGTGAAGAAAGAGTATAAAGGAGCGGTACGCGACGTACTGACGCTGGTCGTGGGTATCGGCGCCTGGGTTGCCTTTGCCCTGTGGCTGCATGGCATGCTGATTGGCGTGAAGCCGTTCGGTTAAATAATCTTTCTCCGTTTTACTGCACATCACCTGACAGCGGTTATTGATTCTGAACAGCAGTCAGGTGCTGCATCCCCCAGCCACGTAATGCCTGTATGACCGGCTCCAGAGTCCGGCCGTACTCTGTCAGGCTGTACTCCACCCGTGGCGGCACTTCGGCATAAACTGTGCGCGAAATCAGCTGGCAAGCTTCCAGTTCCCGTAACTGCCGGGTCAGCATTCGTTGGGTAATGTCCGGCATAATCCGGCGTAATTCATTGAAACGATGTGTTCCATCCAGCAGGTGATAAAGAATTACGCCTTTCCATTTGCCACCAATCAGTTCAAGAGTCGCTTCTACCGGGCAACCGAGGTTGCAATCATAGTCTGAGTGGTTCATTTCATATCGTCCAAGGGTATACAAAAGGGTACTGAGTATCAGAAATGTGCATTCTTATGTGCGCGATTTTCATCGTCTAAGATCGCCGGACATTAACAAAGAGACACATAATGAAAACCTTAATGATCCTGGCACATTCCAATATTCAGAACTCGCTTGCCAATAAAATAATTGCTGACCAGATCGGCCAGCTGGCGGATACCGAAGTGCGTAACCTCGGCCAGCTTTATCCGGATTTTCAGATCGATATTGCTGCAGAACAGCAGGCATTACTGCAGGCCGATCTGATTATCTTCCAGTATCCGTTTCATTGGTACAGCGTACCGGGAATTTTAAAGGAATGGATGGACCGCGTATTTCTTTTTGGCTTTGCCTATGGCCCGGACAGTCAGTTGCGTGGCAAAAACTTACTGGTATCAACCACCATCGGCGGTCCACTGAACAGCTATGCAGCCGGTGGCCATAACCACTTCACCACTCAGGAGCTGCTGCGTCCGCTGGAACAAAGCGCGAACTTTACCGGCATGGTCTTCCTGCCGCCGCTGATTTCCCACGATATGGTGTATAAAACCGGTGGCGATAACAGCCGTGAAGATATTACACAAAGAGCTCATGAACATGCAGAGCAGTTGTGCAGACTGATTCAACAAAAGTCAGCCAGCTTTATGCAACAGGGCGCACCTTCTGCGGCCTGAAGCGCTGGCAAGACAGTCGCTGCCGGAATATCCTAGGGCCTGTCGACACTAAGTGAATCGGGCCTACTGAGAGCCAGTTTTTCTCAGAACAAGGAGAGAGGATTGATATTAGCGGGCTAAATGAATGACGAGCGACGAAGTTAATGGGGAAAACTGGCCTCAGCCCGAAGGGTTATGGCTAAAAATCCCTCATCCTGCGTTGCTGTTCGCTCGCTTAACCCGTTAGGCCACACTCTCAGCGCCTTGTCTGAGGAATTTTTATCCGATAACAGGCCTGTTTAATTAGTGTCGACAGGCCCTAGGGTCTGAACAGCCCCTAACACACTTATTTATTCCGGAAGCGCCGTGTCTCTTTCCCTGCAAATACCGTTCAGCAATGCCTACGCCGCTCTGCCCGAGCGTTTTTACGCACGGGTGCTGCCAACGCCGGTAAAAAATCCGGCGTTAATCCGTTTTAACAGCACTCTCGCGCAGGAATTAGGCATAGAGCTTAATACCGCCAGCTCCAGCGCCTGCTCCAGCGACAACAACAGTGACAACGAACTGGCACAGATATTTTCCGGCAATCAAATTCCCGACAACGCCGCCCCTCTGGCGATGGCTTACAGTGGCCATCAGTTTGGGCAGTTAAATCCGCAATTAGGGGATGGCCGCGCTATTCTGCTCGGCGACCTGCTCGATATTCAGGGTCTGCGCCGTGATATTCAGTTAAAAGGCAGTGGCCGCACGCCATTTTCGCGCAGCGGCGATGGCCGCTCTCCGCTGGGGCCTGTGCTGCGTGAATATATTCTGTGCGAAGCCATGCACGCATTAGGTGTACCCACAACCCGTGCACTGGCTGCGGTCAGCAGTGGCGAATGGGTGATACGCGACGGGCGCGAACCCGGAGCGGTATTTACCCGCGTCGCCGCCAGCCATATCCGTGTCGGCACCTTTCAGTATTTTGCCCTGCGCCGCGACGGCGAAGCCGTTAAACAATTAGCCGACCATGTACTGGCCCGTCATTATCCGCACATTAACAGCAACGATGACGATGCTTATCTGCAATTATTCGAAGCCATTTGCCGCAAGCAAGCCGAATTAATTGCCCAGTGGATGCAGCTCGGTTTTATTCACGGCGTTATGAATACCGACAATATGACCGTCAGTGGTGAAGCTATCGATTATGGCCCCTGCGCCTTTATGGATGCTTATCACCCGAAAACGGTATTCAGCTCCATCGACCGCCATGGCCGTTACGCTTATCAGAATCAGCCAGCCATCGGCCAGTGGAATTTAGCGCGGCTGGCAGAAACGCTGCTGCCGTTATTTAACGACGACGAGAAAGCTGCGGTCGAAAAAGCCACCGCCATTCTGCAGGATTTTGCCTTATGGCAACAACAGGCCTGGCTTGAACATATGCGCGAAAAACTGGGTTTTTCCGCACTGAAAAACAGTGATCAGGCGCTGATTGAAAACCTGCTGGCACTGCTGGCCGAAGGACGTATCGACTATACGCTGTTTTTCCGCCGTTTAAGCGACTGCAGTCAGCCAGACAGTGAACGCCAGGCGTTACTGGAACTGCTGAATCCGCCGGAATGCCGCAGCAGCGCAGCACTGGTACAGAATATTAATGACTGGCTGGACGACTGGCAGCAGCAATTAATTCAGCGTGGCGACAGCGATAGCGCCGAACAACGTATGCTGAATAAAAATCCGGCCTATATTGCGCGCAACCACCGCGTTGCCGAAGCCATTACCGCTGCTGAAAAAGGTGATTTTTCCGTCTTTGAACAACTGTTGCAGATACTGGCCGAGCCATACCGCAGCAAGGCAGAATATGCCGACTATGAACAACCGCCAAAGCCGGATGAAAAAGTGTTACGCACCTTCTGCGGCACCTGAGGAAAACTGACATGGATTTATCGGTATTTGTGAATGGCCACGCCCAAACAGCATTTCAGTTATTCATTGCTTTATCTCTGGGTGCGTTAATCGGGCTGCAACGTGGCTGGGTATCACGCGAACAGGAAGCCGGCGCACGGGTTGCCGGTATCCGTACCCATACGCTGACCGCTCTGACCGGCTGTATCAGCGTGCTGTTGTCAGAAAGTATTTCGCCCTGGTTTTTACCGGCAATGCTGCTGGTAATGGCAGCCCTGGCCATCAGCGGTTACCGTACTTATGCCGCCAATCATCAGAACGTCAGCATTACCGGTGTGGTGGGTTTATTACTGACCTTCTGTTTTGGTGCCATGGTGGCCGCTGGTCAAACCGTGATCGCAGCTATGGCGGCCGTGGTCACTACCATTATTCTCGATAACAAAAGCGAAATTCACAGTGCCCTGCGCAAATTGCGCGAAAACGAACTGGATGCCGCGCTGCAATTATTGCTGATTTCTGTGGTTATGCTGCCACTGCTGCCGGATAAAGGCTTTGGTCCCGGTGGTGTGATCAATCCCTATGAAATCTGGTGGATGGTAGTACTGATCGCCTCGATTTCTTTTGTTGGCTATTTTTCGGTACGTATTCTTGGTGAGCGCCGGGGCCTGCTGTTTACCAGTCTGTTCGCCGGTTTAAGCTCATCAACCGCACTCACACTGCATTTCTCCCGCCTTGCCCGCTCATCACCGGCCAATGCACCGTTATTAGCGGCCGGTATTCTGCTGGCCTGCGGCACCATGTTTCCGCGCATTTTACTTTACTGTCTGGTGATTAACCGTGAGCTAATCACCCTGCTCTGGCTGCCGGTATTACTGATGACCCTGTCTTTATATCTGCCCGCCATCGTGATGAATCTGCGTCATACAAAAACCGACGTCAGCCATCCGGATCTGGCCAAAAATCCGCTGGAATTAAGATCGGCTTTAATTCTGGGTGGCCTGCTGGTCATTATTTTATTACTGACCGAATGGCTGCAGCAGGAAATGGGCAGCACCGGGGTTTATCTGCTGGCGGCGATTTCCGGCATTACCGATGTTGATGCCATCAGCCTGAGTTTATCGCGCATGTCACTCGGCGACAGCCTGACCCTGACCGTCGCAGCCACCGGTATTCTGATTGCGGTCACTGTAAATAATTTATTTAAGGCAGGCCTTGCTATGGTTATCGGCAAACCGGCGCTGGGTATCCGCGTCAGCCTGGCGATGCTTTTATCTCTGATTATTGGCGCTCTGAGCCTGTGGATTGTGGCGCTCTGAGTCTTTGGCTTATGGCGCCCTGGGAGAGCAGAAGATACCGCACTGTAAAATAATGCGCCGTGATTTCTGATCCGGCGCATTCGCGATCATCATCACGCCGTATCAACCGAATAAAGCCGCAACGCCCTTGACCCTGAGGCCTCCTCTGGCATCCTGACCACCTATTGATAAGGAGCGTCTGAGCGGTTTATGCGTATTTTTCTTTTATTAATCACCTCTCTGTTTTTTATTGGCGGCTGTCAGTCTTTTACCAGCCTGCCCTTTACCAACCAGAACAACAGTGAACCTGATATTCCATCTCACCCCATGCAGGGCCAGCGTTATACGACTCCGGAATTATTTTTAATACTGGATAACGGCAGCGGCGAGCACAGCCTGCAACCCATATCAGTGCGCGCACGAACGCAGAGCCATCGGCAACCGGATATACAGGTTAGAGGAGTGATCGCCAAAGGGACTGCTCTGCAGATTCTCGGGGCCAGCGCAGACGGAGAAAAGCACAGGGTATGGCTTGGTTATCAGCAGCAGCGTTTTATGTTCACCATGGCATCAGTAACAGAAACCGATATTCAGTGGTTTGTTACCGCTGACGATTGCCAGCACTTACGCCAATGCCGTATATGGCAGAACGAAATCCAGCGTTGCATGAGCGCCCAGACCTGTAAAACCTTTCTGCAATTTGACCTGACCAATGAACAGGGACAGCACCTGCGTAATCTTCGTCCGCCCTTTCCGCCGGCCCTGCTGAGCAATACCCTGAACCCGATCCGGCAGTACAGTCAGCAACAAGGGTTGTTGTTTGAGCCAGACCCGGTTCTGGCAGAAGGTGTGCTGAACGCTGATGTAACTGCACTGGCGCATCTGTTTTTCCACCAGACAGCCTTTAATATCCGGCGCAACGGTATTTATGCTGCGGACTGATTCTCATAATCCATAAAAAAACCGGCCTGACAGGCCGGTTTCTCTTTTATCAGCAAAACACAATTACAACGGCCAGACCGCTGCACCATCAATAGCTACCGGCGTTTTATCCAGTCCTTTACAAAATTCGGCGCCGCCGGAAGCATAAAAGGTTTTGCTCATCGCCGGTAATGCCAGCGCAGCAACCTGAGCGCTGGCAGCAGAACCTGCCGGGAAGCCCCACATGGTCAGATAATCGCGCATATCCAACCCGGTGACTTTAGACAGCGCAATGTTCAGCCAGTCATTATTATTCAGGGCGCTGGCGTCACTGCGGTTAAAGTCAGCAAAACCCAGTGCCGCTTTTTTCGCTGCCCAGTTGTCATCGTTGCGCGTCGCACTCCAGAATTCGCGTTCCAGAATATGCAGACGTGGCAGCAGCATCCAGCCATCGGTTAACGTGCCCTGCGCCTGGGCAGCCATCATCATCTGAATATAAATAGCTGCACCATTGCTCCAGCCATTCAGTGCCTGTTCCTGCATATAGGCAACCGGATCAGCCTGATTACGGCTGGTCTGCAGGGTATTAAACAGACTTTCAAAAGGTAATGACTGGCACTGAGGATCTTTACCGGTATCGAGGAAATAATGATATTTGCTGTGGTAAGAATAGAAGTTAGTCGATGCATGACCTTCCCAGCCGGCAAAGCGGAATTTACCTTTTTCCAGCCCATGGCCCAGCTCATGAATATCACCATGACCGGTCGGTGAGAAGCTCCAGCCGGCATCGTAAGGATTACCGGAGCAACCCCAGCCACAGGTTGGCTGGTCGGCGTTCATGTGTTTCACGATATCGATATTCTGCACGGTAAAATTATTGGCACTGGCAAAATCATGTATCTCGGCCACTACATCAATTCCCGGCCCTTCAAATCCGGCCAGTACATGAGGCAGGTTGGAAACATAACGCTCAGTTGCCACGGCCATATCGGCCGCTGTACCGCCCCATTCATTCATGGAAGTACGCATTTTTTCCAGCTGTGAATGCACCTCAAAACCGGCGGTGGATAATTCCGCCCAGTCAAACTCACCGGCACTCAGACGGGCTTCAAAATCGGCATTATCTTCGGCGCCATTCCAGTATGGGTGCAGGCCAATATTCTCGACTTTAAAGCTGACGTTCTGATCATTGGCATCAAAGAAAATCTGCAGCGGCCCGCCATAAGGTGAGGTGAATTCAATGCTCTCGCCACTGGCCAGAGGAATCTGGGTGCTCTGCAGATATTTAGGGCGGTTATAACTATTGTTGGTGGCAAACCAGTGCGTCGATGCAGCACGCTGGGTATTCACCGCTACGCTGGTATTTACCGGGCTATTATCGAGACGGGTTACGCGCACCGTTTTTCCGGGCAACACATACACACCGGCTGCGCGGAAATAATTTTTACTCACCAGATTAATGGTTTTACTGACCGGCGTAATATGGGAAAAATCAGTGCGGCTGAAATTACCCAGATCGGCCTGTACCGGATTCAGGCTGCGATAGTTATACACCGACATGTCAGCGTAGATGGAATGCACCAGAGCAGTCGCGTCTGTTTTATCGCGGCTCATCGGAAACACAACCTGCTGACGGTAGCTGTCACCCAGCAGGGCCAGTAATTTTTCCAGGCGGTATTCATCGCCGCTGGCAGCAGCAAAAATATTACGTTTTTCCCGGTCGAAGTCCGCCATCAGATTGCGTACACGGGTAGCACCGTTCATAAAATTCTGGTTAAAACCCGTTACTGTGCTGCAATCTTCTTCATCGCACTGGTTAAAATCGAAGGTTATTGGCGCAGCCAGCGTGCTCAGCATTTGCTGGATGTCAGCAACATATTCTGGCAACTGATTAAAATACGGGCGCATATCCTGCGCATTCATATAATATTTTGACCAGTAGTTATCACCGCTGTACGTCACATGAAAATGCTCCAGCAGGGTTTTGCCCAGAGCATCCAGCCCGCCGTCATAGTGCATATACAGCACACCGGTACCACGCGCCTGCGCCGCTTTTACCGCCGCCAGAATCTGTGGATTTAATTCTGTGCTGCCACCTACCTGAGAAATCATCAGCACATCGGTATCCGCCGTTAAGCAACCTGCCAATGCCGCGCCATCACAGCTTGCAGCCGCGTTATAACTGACAGAGCTCTGGTAATGCGCATCCAGCCAGCTGCGGGTAGCGTTACGGTCGGGGAAGTAATAGCTCTGATCCATCTGCGCAATCACCACCTTTAAAGGTGTGACCGAAAAATCACTGCGCCCGGCCAGCCAGCCGATGCTGTTTTCCAGCAGCTGATCCATGTGTGCGTTTACCGAGGCCGCATCACGCTGCTGAGTACGCATCGGATTACTGCCCAGAACCAGATAACGCTGGCCCTGCTGCTCTTCGCCAACAACAGCAAAAGCGGCACTGCCTGCTGTTGAAGAATTACTGGCATTACTGATCAGCAGGCTGTCGTTATAACCAAATTGCGGACTTAGCTTGCCAGCGTCGTGGGTTACATCCCAATGCACCGCGGTCAGGCTTTTGCCATCGCTGCGCGCACTGCCATTGGCATTCAGCTGCAGCAGCTGCGCCTTAACCGGCTGATAGGCCGTACGTTGTGCATTAATAGTGGCTAATGCCGCATCACGCAGCTCAGCGGCACTGACCAGCGAAGCATCGCCTTTGCTCAAAGCCTGGGTCAGCTCCGGAGTCTGATTGCTGCTCCCGCCATCATTTTCGTTACCGGAAGGGAAGCTGCCACCGGAGCCTCCACCGCAAGCGCTCAGTAGCAGAGAAAGGGAAAGCGCCAGAGTGTGTTTGTGCCGTACCTGATTCATCATCAGCCTTTATTGTTTTATGTTGCCTGACAGGAATAATACTTTGGCATGAAATCCAATGCCGTGCGCGCTTCACAACCTGATCATATGGCCGGATAAGAGGAATCCCCGCCAGGTACTGATCCGCCGCAAATTACGCCAGCATTTTGTAATCGAATGTAGCGTTTGGTTACGGGAGTTTTCTGAGCAATATGACCTGACAGGACAACTAATGCATAAGATTCAGTAATCATGTCAAACGTGTGCTTTTCTCTCACAGAAGAAAGGTTATAGAGGAATATTCGCGCCAGACTGTCAGATGCATCAATAGCAAACCTACACCAAAGTACCAGTCCATAATTTTTCAATCAGGCCGCCTTGCTCTAACGTGTCCGGCACAATAAAAACAACCGGAACACTCTGATGAAAGTCTGGATACCTCTGATTGCCCTTGTTCTGTTAGTGGGCCTGTTACTGGGTCTGCGCCAACAGCCTGTGGCCATGATCAGCCAGGAATCCTTACCTGCCGTTGCCGACAGCGTCAGCAGCGAGCCTGTGAACGCCCCCGTGATTCAGGCTCCGCAACCTCTGCCAGCCGCCATGCAACAAGCCATGACGCAGGTCGCCGCCGCCTATCAGGTCAGCAGCCAGTATCCGTCTTATTCCATTCCGCTGGGCAGCCAGCAAACCGAGTTGCTGCAGCCAAACGCCGGCGCTCACAGCGTACGCGACCTGAATACGGTCGGCCTGCCCGGCCAGCTGAGCATTCAGTTGTCGGCCTACCGCTACCGTCAGGAAGAACCGATAGAAGCCGACATTGTGCTGTCCGGAGACGATGCGCTGTTCAGCCAGCTGAGCGGCCTGACCCTGAGCGTGCGCGATAACAACAATGCCGTGCTGCTGATGCCACAGACCGACGTACAAAACAGCCAGGCACAGAACACCCAAGCGGGGAACAACAGCAACGAACAACGCCTGCAAACCCGCTTCAGCAGCAGCGACAACTGGCCGGCCGAACTTAATCTGGTGGCGGAGCTGCAGCTGAGCGATGGCTCAACCCTGCACCAGAGCGCGCCGTTTCAGGTCTTTACCGCCGTCGCCGAAATTATCGGTACCGGCACGCCCTATGTCGACGACAACGAACTGGTAATTCCGGTCAATATTGAAAAAGCCGCCGCCGGTTACTACAAGCTCGCCGCCAGCCTGCACTATGCCGATAAAAAGCCACTGGCCTATTTACAGGGCAAAGGGCGGATAGGTAGCAGCGGTACGCTGGAACTGCGCGTACACGGCTCGCTGCTGTACAACTTAGACGGCATTCAGAATTTATGGATCGGCAATCTGCAACTGCGCAAGATGCCGGAAAAACCCGGCCCTGAGGTGCAGTGGGGCTTCAGCCGGGATGATTTTTACGCGGTTAAAAACGTCGATCCCTCGCGCTTTTCACCTATTCCTTTTCAGGATGAGCAGACCTTATCGCGTCTGCAATTTCTGCAATCGCTGGGCTCGCCCCAGTAATTAAAACCACAGGAGAGACTGAATGCTGACGATAAAAATAAAGATGGCAATCACCGCTGTATGTTTAACCGCAGCCACCTTGCTGAGCGCCCAGGCGCAGGCACAGATGGCTGGTAAAAATGTGATTCTGGTACACGGCTTACAGCCGGCCCAGCTGATGCGCGACAGCGTAACCCCACAGGAAGTTACCAGCGACGGTGCCAATTACTGGTCAGCGTTCTGGGGCCAGTATGCCGATGACCGCCTCGACTGGAGTTCGAAAAGCCGCCTTAACGCCGACACCGCACAACGTGCCTACAACAAGGTAATGCAGTGGGCGCGCACGGGTTTCTGCAATAACGGTTGTGTGCTGGCCACCCATTCCACCGGCGATCTGGTAACGCGCTATATGCTGGATCAGCAGGATGTCTGGACCGAAGCCGCTGGCCTGCAGCCGCTGAATATTCTCGCGGTGTTCGACTTTGCCGGTGCCGGCGGTGGTTCTGAACTGGCCGATCTGGCGCTGGATGTGGCGGGCAGCAGCAGCTGGCTGACCGCCCCTATCCGTGCCGCGGTTAACGCCTGGCTGGGCTTTACCGTAACCCCGGAAAAACTCGGCGTGTTGCGTGACCTGCGCCCGGCGGTTGCCCGTCAGACCGCGATGGCACCGAACAGCGTACCGCGTCTGCGTTTTGTTGGCGGTGGCAGTGAATATCTGGGTGCTACCGGTGGCTTCCTGCCGGGTACCGATGATGGCGTTGTGTCCCTGCATTCTTCCTGTGGTGGTAATGCCATTAAAGCGGTCGACAGCTGTGTGGGCTACCGCGCCCTCGACGGTGAGCAGACCAGCGTCAGCGCTCCTGACTCTCTCTGGTACAACCACTATCCGGTACTGATGGGCAGCGACACCCACCACGGCGGTACCATCGGCAATCAGAGCGGCGTGCTGCTGAGCTATGTAAACAACAACCTGAATCCGGGCGTGAATGTGTCTTTTGCTACCCAGACCACCACCAGCGGTTGGTGGCTGTGGAAGAGCACCTACAACACCGTACCGGGTTCGGATAACCAGACCATGTCGAATCTGGTATTCAACTCCGTTAACTGATGGTTTGCAGACAGGCTTTGCGGCCTGTCTGCTTTTTATTTCAGGATTTCGCTGCAGACAGCCTTCAGGCGATGATGGCCGGATCAATATTCAGCACCGACTTACCCACCACCTTCTGACTTTCCAGATGACGATGCGCAGCCTGCGCCTCGGCTAACGGAAATACCGAATCCAGCACTACCTTAAGTTTTCCCTCATCGGCCAGGCGGCCAAGTTCCTGCAGCTGCGCACCATCGGGGTGAACCCACATGCGCTGGTAATGCACACCAGCGGCCTGTGCCTGAGCTTCGTCCATTTCATCGAAGGTGGAAATCAGATGACCACCACGCTTAATCAGCGCTAAAGAACGCGGCAGTACGTCATTACCGCCGGTGGCAGCAAACACCAGATCAAAGGCTTCCTCTGCGGCTAACTGTTGCTCGAACGGCGCCTGGGTGTAATCAACAAAACGGTCAGCGCCCAGCGCCAGCACCAGATCACGTTTGCGTCCGGAGGCCGTGGCCGTCACATGGGCACCCGCGGCTTTCGCCAGCTGTACGGCAAAGCTGCCGACCCCGCCGCTGGCATTGTGAATCAGCACACGCTGACCGGCCTGCAGCTGGCCATCAACCATCATCCCCTGCCAGGCAGTAAGTCCGGCCAGAGGCAGCGCCGCCGCCTGCAGCAGAGTCAGACTGGCCGGCTTAGCAGCCAGCAGGCTGGCATCGGCCACAATGTATTCACTGTAAGTGCCCTGCAGGCTGATCGGCGTGTGTACCATCACCGCATCACCCACCTGCCAGTTCTGTACACCACTGCCCAGGGTTTCAATCACTCCGGAGGCATCCCAGCCCAGCACCAGCGGCAGCTGATGGGTATCAGTACCGGCCAGCATGCCGTTGCGGACGTGGAAATCGACCGGGTTCAGGCCTGCGGCGGCGACGCGGATCAGCACCTGACCAGCGGCCGGGGTTGGTTTGTCCAGCACAGCAGGCTGCAGGTTGGTGGCGTTTCCGTATTGGTTGATCACGATGGCTTGCATAGTCGTTCCTCATTTCTGATGTCGTTGGGCAGACACTGTTGTCTGTTTGATGAGGTCATTATGCAAAGCCACTTTCATAGCGAATAATTTATTAATAACATACGAATCATTGATATTTATGATGAATTAAAGCGCAGCACAGGACCCGCTATGGCCCGTACCGATCTTAATCTGCTGGTGATTTTTGACTGCATCATGCAGGAGCAATCTGTCTCAGCGGCGGCCCGTCAGCTGGCGATGACCCAGCCTGCGGTATCCAATGCCGTCTCACGTATGCGCCACCAGTGGCGTGATCCGTTATTTATCAAAGATGGCCGCGGTATCCGTCCGACGCCGGCCGCCGAGCGCCTGTGGGCGCAGATCCACCAGCCGCTGGAAGTCATCAGTAGCGCGCTGAATGAACAGGATTTCGACCCGGCGAGCGCCAGCGATACCCTCCGCATCGCCATGACCGACGGCACCGCCGCTTTTCTCTGGCCACGCCTGCGCGCCCGCACCGAACAGCTGGCGCCCCTGCTTAACCTGCACGCCGTGCCTTTCCGCGGTGATGGTATGACCCAGCTGCTGGAGGCCGATGCCGATCTGGTATTCGATTACTTTGCCGGCTCACACCGTCAGGTTCACCAGCAGCGGATGTTTCACAATCATTTTGTCTGTGTGATGAGCGCCAGCCATGCACTGGCACAGCAGCCGCTAACGGAAGAAGCTTTTCTGCAGGCTGAACACCTGCTGGTATCACTGTCAGGCGACGCCCGTGGTCAGGTCGATACGCAGCTGGCGGCCCGTGGTCAGAACCGGCGTATCGCCATGACCGTCAACAGCTTCGCCAGCGCCTTAATGCTGCTGCCCACGACCCAATTGCTCTGCACCCTGCCCTGGCCGGTGGTTGCCGCCACTGTACGCAGCGGCCAACTGGTGGCTAAACAACCGCCGCTGGCCATACCGCCGGTACCGATCAGTATGGCCTGGCATCAGCGTAATCATCAGCGGCCCTTACAGCGCTGGCTGCGCGCCCAGTTGCAGGAGATTGTTGATTTACATCCCGAGCAGTTTATACCGCCACAAAACTTCAGCTGAGCGGCGGCCTAATTAACGGCTGGCGGAAAACTGCACGTACAGCAGGAAACAGGCGGTCAGGATTAACAGACCGCCCATCAGACGATTAAACAGCCGTAAACGGGCTTCGCTGTTAAGCAGCTGCGCCGCCCGGTCGCCAAGCAATGACCAGCTGAACAGCGAGGCATAACACACCAGAAAATACAGCAGCAGAAAGCTCAGAAACTGCTGATATCCCTCTGGCGCTGAGAATAACGACACCCCCGACATGCAGGCCATCCAGGCTTTTGGGTTAAGCCACTGCAATAAAAAGCCCTGAATAAAGGTTGGCCGCTTCTGCTTTTCGATGCTGAGCTTTGGTGCCGCTGACGCAATCAGATAACCGAGATAAACAATGAAGGCCGCCCCGGCAAGTGCCAGATAGCGCAGAAAATCCGGGAACAGCTGTACGACCTCATACAGCCCAAGACCGATACAGAGCAACAGCAGCGTGAAGCCCAGAGTGGCACCGGAGACAAAAGAAAAGGTCTGGCGGACGCCGTAACTGGCACCGGAAGAGAGAATCACCATATTCACCGGCCCCGGTGATATCGACATCACGAACGAGAAAGATAACATCGCCAACAACAGAGACATGGTATTCCTGAATAAACCGCGAAAGAGGCGCAATATGCCTGTGCTGATCTGCGAATATCAATAATTACTTTATCAACAGTCTGTTCGCCAGATTTCCGGATCGCTGCGCGTCATCCATAAATGCTCACTTTGCCCGCTGCCAAGTCGCCGGGTTTAGCGCTAAACTCAGCTGACTAATCAGTCAGCTTTTCAGGTGTTTCATGACCTACCCCCGCGACATGATCGGTTACGGCGCCGATATCCCCAGCGTAAAGTGGCCACACAAGGCCCGTATCGCCGTGCAGTTTGTGATTAATTACGAGGAAGGCGGCGAGAACTGCATCCTCCATGGCGACAAAGCCTCAGAAGCCTTTTTATCTGAAATTGTCGGCGCTCAGGCGCTGGAAGGCGTGCGCCATATGAATATGGAATCCATCTACGAATACGGCTCCCGCGCCGGCTTCTGGCGTCTGCACCGCATGTTTACCGAGCGTGAACTGCCGGTAACCGTATTCGGTGTAGCCACCGCCATGGAGCGCAATCCGCAGGTGGTGGATGCCATGCTGAAAGCCGACTGGGAAATCGCCTCCCACGGTCTGAAGTGGATCGACTATCAATACGTGCCGGAAGAGGTTGAACGCGCCCATATCCGCGAAGCGCTGGATATTCATAAACGCCTGACCGGCAGCTTCCCGGAAGGCTGGTATACCGGCCGCATGAGCCCCAATACCCGCCGCCTCGCCTGCGAAGAGGCCGACCTGTTATACGACGCCGACAGCTACGCCGACGATCTGCCCTACTGGGTGGAAGAAGGCGGCAAGCCGCATTTAATTGTGCCCTACACACTGGATGCCAACGATATGCGCTTTGCCACCAGCCAGGGCTTTAACAGCGGTAAGCAGTTTTATCAGTATTTAAAAGACAGCTTCGACGTGCTCTACGCCGAAGGCAAAGACAGCCCGAAAATGCTCAGCATTGGTCTGCACTGCCGCTTAGCCGGTCGGCCGGGACGCGCGGCCGCACTGGCGGATTTTCTCGATTATATTCAGCGCCACGATAAGGTCTGGGTATGCCGCCGCGCGGATATTGCCCGGCACTGGAGAAAGCATCATCCGTATGGCGCTGAGGAATAAAAAGTCAGACGTCCGATATTACTTCAACGACCTCAACCCGACTGGCGCAGGGACTCCAGCTTCTGCGTCAGCGTCTGGCTGAGCGCGGCATTCAACTGCGCCAGCTCGTCCAGCAACATCTGACGAGCCTGTCGGGTGGTATCGGCTTCCTCGCCTTCGCTTGCCACAGCATCCAGCGCCTGTAACTGGCGCTGCACTTCGGCAATACGTTCCTGTAAGTCTTTAATAATACGGTCGAGCGGATGCTCTTCACTGGCCTGGGTATCACTCTGTTCGGCACGCAGCTGATTCAGCGCAGCAGCCGATAAGTGCACAGCTTCACCCTGCGCATCAGTACTGGCAGACGCGGTTTTCGCCGGTTTTTCCGCCGCAACCTGTTCGCTGCTCACGGGCTTATTGACCGAACCGGCAGCGGATATACGAATATCTGACATAGACACAACCCTAAGCATCAGGGACTGTTAACAGGCCACTACGAACAGGTAGCAGATAACAAACCACAACCGTGCTTTTTATGAAGGTAATATTAATATCGGCCGTCAACGGCAAAACTGAAGGGCGGTGACATTTCCTGACGCCTGCGCAGTAGACGCCGGTTAAACACCGCTCTACTATGCGCAGTATCTACTGATAAATCTGCTGTTTATTTATGCGCAATAACCGCCTGTTAAATATCGCCTTATTACTGCTGACCCTGTTTCAGTCGGTTGCGGCGTTGGCGGATGTGCATGAAACCTTCGAGCGTTCGGCTGCCGCTCATCTGAGCGAACACCAGCCTGCGCACCATGACGATCTGGCCAATACCCTCGCCAATGACTCCCATAGCCTGAACAGCGACAATCAGGCCCAGCACGACTGCAGCCACTGCTGTCATTGTCATGCCCACACGCCGTTATCCCTGCCGGTTAACGATGCGCTGGCGGCCGCCAACCAGACTGGCAGCCTGCACAACGATTACACCCGCACTATGATTGTACGTGCCCTCAGCCCACACCTGCGCCCTCCGATTGTTTCCTGAATAACCGCGTTTAACCGCTGCCGCGAACCAACAGTGCCGATGTTTGTACTGCCGGTGGCTTATCGTATTTTTTATTCAGGAATAACCCATGAATATTATCCCGGTAATGGCGTTTTTTATCGCCAGCACCCTGACCATACCCGCGTATGCGTCAGACAGCATAAATCCGCCCAAAGCGGTAAACAGCAGCAGTCCGGATAACGATGCTGCACGTCTCTGGCTGCAAAGCAGCATCATGCAGACACCGCAGGTAAAAGCAGCTTCCGCACAAAAAAACAGCCGCGCATTATGGAGCCAGGCCGCCACTCAGCCGCTGTATAACCCGGAATTACAAACCCGGCTGGAGCAGGAAGGCAGTAATAATAATTATGCGCTGGAAATCAGCCAGAAAATCGACTGGTGGAATCAGCGTGCAGCGCGCAGCCAGCAACAGCAATTTCTGCAACAGCAGGCGGAGCAGCAGTATCAGCAAAGCCTGCAGCAAACCACCGCCGACGCCTTGGCGGCCATTGTGCGTTACCAGAGTGCGCAGCAGCGCGATCAGTTAATGCAGCGTTTACAGCAGCAACGGCAGACGCTGACGCAACTGATTCAGCAGCGTCGCCGCCTCGGTGATTTAAGTGCACTGGATGCCGAACTGGCGCTGCTGGCGCAAAGCTCACTGTTGGCCGATATTGCCGCCAGCCAGGCGGAATTAAGCGCCGCGGCCGCGCAATTATCCAGCCTCTTACCCGACTGGCAGCAACAGCCGCAATACCTCAGTGCACTCATTCAGCAGCTGGATAACAGTGCGCAACAATTACCGGCGCAGCCATTAAATAATGCGCAGCTTAAGCAACTGGCGCTGTCGCATCCGCAGAGTGAAAGCGCACGACTGTTCTGGCTGGCCGAGCAGCAGCGCGCGCAACTGAGCCGCGACAGCCTGCGCGCCGAACCAACGATTGGCATCAGTGCCGGGCGCAGTGGCGAGGAAGATGTATTAGGGCTGGCCCTGTCTTTACCGCTCAATGTACGCAGCTCTTACCGCCAGGCCGCGGCCGCAGCCGATGGCGAAACCCTGCAGGCCGAAGCGGAGTTCTATGCCAGCCTGCAACAACAGCAGCAACAGCTGCGCGCCAGCTACAGCCGGGTTCTGGCGTACCGCCGTCAGGTTGAACAATGGCATGCGCTGATGTCCGATGGCGGCCAGCGCAGTGCGCAACTGCTGCAACAGCAATGGACCAACGGCGACCTCAGCACCAGTGCTTATATTCAGGCCTCCGCACAATGGGCCGCCAGCCTGCAGGCCGGTATTGAATTAACCGGTGATTATCGTCAGGCACAGATCCAATGGCTGAGCGACAGCCAGACTATCCGCAGTTTTAGCGCTGCCAACACCAACAGCCAGAATGCTGCCACAGGCAGCAATAGCCGGATTTCAGAGTGAGAAACATTATGCTGCCACTGTATTCAGTTAATAAATTATTTTCAGATAATCAATCAGACAACAAACCAGCCATGGCACAGCGCCTGATGCTGACGCCAATTCTGTTATTAGCCCTGGTTTTACCGCTGCCCGGTTATGCCGGTGACGGCCATGACCACGAACATGCCTCCAGCCAAAACCAAACGCTCAGCGAACCGGGCAAAGAGTATGAACATGAACAGGACGAACATAACGACAACGAAAACAGCGTGCATTTAAGCGCAGAACAGATACAGCAGGCCGGCATTATCAGCAGGATAATTCCTGCCGAAAAAACCGATATTCCGCTGCGTGCACCGGCCGAAATCCGCGCCAACGGTTACCGCAGTTTTGTTGTCTCGCCACGGGTCGATTCGGTGGTAATCACCCGCCATGTCGCACTGGGTGATCACGTACAACCCGGACAACCATTGCTGACCTTATTCAGCGAAGGTGTTGCCAGTGCCCAGGCGGAATTACGCAGCGCCCGCTCTGAATGGCAGCGGGTAAAAAATCTCGGTAAAAATGCTGCCGGGGCCGCCCGTTATAATCAAGCCGAAAATACCCTCGCCGCAGCGCGCGCACGCCTCACCGCTTATGGCCTGAATGCCGATGCAGAATTAACCCCGGCCAGCTTCGGCGAATATCAGTTAACCGCACAGACTGCGGGGCTGGTATTAAGCGATGATTTTCAGCAGGGTCAGCGTGTAACCGCCGGCAGTGCCTTAATGCAGATCACCGACGAAACCACCCTCTGGGCTGAAGCGCGTTTACCGGCAGAATCTGAGCTGCATTTAACCCGTGATACCCGCGTTATGCTTAATGTCGCCGGACTGAATATCAGCGCACAGATAAGCCATGAATCCCATACCATTGATCCGTTAACCCGCACCCGTATCGTGCGCTTAACCGTCGAAAATCCCGATCACCGTCTGCACCCCGGATTATTTGCCAGCGCCGATTTTTATACCCGCTCAGAAAATCCCATCACCCTGGTGCCAGAAACCGCACTGGTGCGTGGCAGCGATGGTGACTGGCAGATTTTTATTGAAAGCACACCCGGCGAATTCAGCGCACTGGAAGTGGAACGCGGGCGGACTATCCGGACAATCCAGACGACCGAACGCACCACCAGTAACGCAGGAGAAATCCTGATAGAAATCAGCAGCAAAGATTCTGCTGCACTTTCTGAATACTCTGTATCTCAGTACCCCATCGTCGTCGCCGGCGCTTTCTTTATTGCTTCCGAGCAAGCGAAAGGCGGCTTTGATCCGCATAATCACTAAGGGTTGGGGATAAAACTATGTTTACGTTACTGACCCGCTGGGCGGTCGCTAACCGCCTGCTGGTGCTGATTGCCATCACCAGTTTATGTATTGCTGCCGCTTTCGCTTTGCCGAAGCTGAACCTCGATGCCTTTCCCGACGTTACCAACGTGCAGGTAGCCATTAATACCGAGGCGCCGGGACTGGCCGCCGAAGAAGTGGAAAAACTCATTACCTACCCGATTGAGGCGGTAATGTACGCCCTGCCCGGCGTGGCCGAAGTGCGCTCCATTTCCAAAACCGGGCTGTCCGGAATTACCGTGGTGTTTAACGAAGGTACTGATATTTATTTTGCCCGCCAGCTGGTGTTCGAGCGCTTGCAGGCCGCGCGCGAATTTATTCCGCAGGGCGCTGGTATTCCGGAAATGGGGCCGAATACCTCCGGTCTGGGGCAGATATTCCAGTATGTACTGCAGGCCGAACCCGGCTCAGGTTACGACCTGATGCAACTGCGCAGCCTGAATGACTGGCTGGTAAAACTGCTGTTAATGCCGGTTGATGGTGTGACCGATGTGTTGTCCTTTGGTGGCGATGTGCGCCAGTATCAGGTGAATTTAAATCCTGACCGTTTGCTGGCGTTTCAGTTATCGCAGCAGGATGTGATCGATGCACTGGAAGCCAATAACCGCAATGTCGGCGGCTGGTATTTAAACCGTGGTCAGGAACAACTGGTGATCCGTGGCACCGGCTGGCTCGACAGTGGTGAACAGGGTTTAAAACAATTAGCGCAGATTCCATTGCGGGTAATTGATGGCGTCGCCGTTACCGTAGCTGATGTGGCCGAGGTCAGCTTCGGCAGTGAAATCCGTCAGGGTGCTGTCACCTTCAGCCGCAGCTATGATCAAAATAACAGCGCCCCAAATAACAGTGAGCGGAATAACGGCGGCGAGGTTGTGTCCGGTATCGTACTTAAGCGTATGGGCGCTAATACCAAAGCCACCATCGACGGTATTCACCAACGGATTGCCCTGATTAATCGGGCATTGCCCACAGGCGTCAGCTTTGAGGTTATTTACGATCAGGCCGGATTAATCGAACAGGCCGTCAGTACGGTAGTCAATGCACTGGCACTGGCCTTTGTGTTTATTCTGATTGTACTGGCGCTGTTTATGATGAATCTGCGCGCCACGGTACTGGTATTAATCTCGATTCCAATATCGGTCGCCATCGCCTTGATGCTGATGTCCTGGTATGGCTTATCGGCCAACCTGATGTCACTCGGCGGAATTGCCGTTGCCATTGGTATGCTGGTCGATGGTTCAGTGGTGATGGTGGAAAATATGTTCCGCCATCTGCAACACAACCCCGATGCCGACAAGGGCAGCATCAGCCTGCGTATTCAGGAAGCCGCTGCCGAAGTGGCGCGCCCGGTATTTTTTGCCACCGGTATTATTCTGCTGGTGTTTTTACCGCTGTTTGGTTTTGAGGGAGTTGAGGCCAAGCTGTTCCAGCCTATGGCCATTTCCATCATGCTCGCCATGCTGGTCGCCGTTCTGGTCGCCCTTATTGTTGTTCCGGCACTGGCGACCTTTATGTTCCGCACAGCGGTAACCGCCAAACCCAGCCCCTTACTGCAGCCACTGGAAAAGCTGTATCGCCACCTGCTCACTCAGGCTTTGCGTTTTCCACGCCGGGTGATGTTGCTGGCCGGAGTATTATTGCTGGCCGCCGTGATTATTGCTCCGCGCCTTGGCACCGAGTTTGTTCCGGAACTGGAAGAAGGCACCATTAACCTGCGCGTTACTCTGGCACCCTCTGCCAGCTTAGAAACCGCACTGAGTGTTGCGCCGAAACTGGAAGCCTTATTACTGCAGTTTCCGGAAGTAAATTACGCTATGAGCCGTATCGGCCGGCCGGAGTTGGGCGGCGATCCGGAGCCGGTCAGTAATATCGAAATTTATATCGGCTTAAAACCCCGCAGCGAATGGCAGTCAGCCGATAACCGTCTGGCGCTGCAGCGTTTAATGGAAGAAAAACTCGAAGTTTTCCCCGGTCTGTTATTTAACTTTTCCCAACCAATCGGCACCCGCGTCGATGAATTGCTGTCTGGTGTTCGCGCCCAGCTGGCCATAAAATTATTCGGCCCGGATCTGGACGTTCTGGCACAGCAGGGGCAGCAGATCGAAACGCTGGTAAAAACCATTGCCGGTACCCGCGATGTCGCCATGGAACAGATTGCCGGAGAGTCGCAACTGGTCATTACCCCAAAACGCGATGCCTTATCGCGCTATGGCCTGTCGGTGGATAACGTACTGACTCTGGTACGCGATGGCTTGGGTGGCACCAGTGCCGGACAGATTATTAACGGTAACGAACGTTACGATATTTATGTGCGCCTGCAGCAGGAGTTCCGCGACAACGCTGCCGCTATTGCTGATTTACGCCTGCGTTCACCCTCCGGTGCCATCGTCCGCCTCGGTGATGTTGCCACGGTGGAATTTGCCTCCGGGCCGCCACAGGTACGGCGTGATGACGTGCAGCGGCGACTGGTAATTCAGGCCAACGTAGAAGGCCGCGATATGGGCAGTGTGGTGGCCGATATCCGTAACGCCATCGACACTCAGCTGCAATTACCGCCGGGTTACGCCGTCAGTATTGGCGGCCAGTTTGAAAATCAGCAACGCGCGCAGCAACGCTTAATGATGATTGTACCGCTGTCATTAGGATTAATTGCCCTGTTGCTGTATTTCGCCTTTGGCTCGGTCGGCCAGGCGCTGCTGATTCTGCTGAATGTGCCGCTGGCGGTTATTGGCGGAATTTTCTCGCTGTGGTTATCCGGCCAGTATTTATCGGTGCCCGGCTCGGTCGGATTTATCACCCTGTTTGGCGTGGCAGTGTTAAATGGTGTGGTGATGGTCGAGAGTATTAACCAGCGCTTTGCCGCCGGACATACCTTGCAGGATGCCGTATTTAACGGTGCCCTATCACGCCTGCGTCCGGTATTAATGACCGCACTGACCTCAGCGCTGGGATTAATTCCGATGCTGATGTCAAACGGACTGGGAGCTGAAATTCAGAAGCCGCTGGCCAGTGTGATTGTCGGCGGACTGGTAACGGCGACCTTCCTGACGCTGTTTGTATTGCCGCTGTTGTATCCGTTTTTCTCGCAGTGGAAACTGCGCGAAGATTAATAACCTCTGATCCTGCATCCCGGTTTACCGGGATGCATTGCTTTATATTCTGCTTTCACCTGGCTCCCACGCTCTGCGTGGTAGCCCTTGTTGGCACAGTTGCATTCCCACGCAGAGCGTAGGAACGAGAAATTACTTTATATTCTGCTTCCGCACCTACCACTCTGAAACCGCCACTCAAAACCTGCCCGGATATTCTGATCAGAATGATTCTTATCCCGCGAGGATAATTAAACAGAATCATTAACAACTCTGACGCTGCTTTACATGAAAAGCGGCCTTTTTCAGTTTCGTTTCAGCTTGTGCCGCTATGTTGCCTCCGGTATTCAGCGGAGAACACTTTATGGAGCAGAAGAATATTCAGCCGCAGCGCTTTCTCGCTGCCCTGCTTTTATTGCCATTAGCAATCGGGGTTCAGGCGGGCGGTAACTTTCAGCAAAGCCTCGAAGCGGCCTGGCAACAGCTGCCGGAACAACAGTATCTGCCGGCAGAAAACGATATTAACAACCGGCGCCTGCCCGGCTGGCTGGCTGCAGCCCCGTCCATTGCCGTCGATTATCAGCAGGGCAATGATGCCAGCGGCAGTGCCGAAGAATGGCAAACCCGGCTGGAGCTTCCCCTCGCTCGTCCGGGCTTAATGCAGAGTCAGCGCGATTATCAGCAAGCAGCAGGCAATGAAAGCCTGGCTTATCAACAATTGCTGCGCTGGCAGCTGGCGGGAAAATTACAGACCTGGTGGTGGGACTGGCAGAGCCTCAACCTGAGTCAGCAACGAATTCAGGGCCGCCTGGCAGCAATGCAGCAACAATTGCAGTGGCTGGATTTATTAATCCGTCAGGGCGAACGTCCGGCTGCCGATCGCCTTACCCTGCAGGAGCAATATCAGCAGCTTAAAAATCAGCAGCTGCTGAACCAGCGCCAGCAACAGACCCTGCAGCAGCAGTGGCAACAGTGGACAGCGCTGACGGAATTACCTGGCGATTGGTCTTTCACTCTCCTGCCGGAACAACCGCTGGATAACCATCCGTTACTGCAGTTATTGCAGATACAAAAACAACTATCCGATGCGCAATTACGCAGCCAGCAGAAAAATACGCTCAATCCGCGTTTAAGTCTGGGCGTAAAACATCAGCAGGCGGTGAATGCTCAGCCAGCCAGCGATGCCCTGCAAGTCGGAATAAGCTTTGATTTTGGCGGCAGCAATTACAGCGAACGCCGCAACGCAGTACGCGAACTGGGTAATCGCCACAGCGAATGGCTGCGTACACGCCAACAGCTTGAGAACGAGCGCAATGTTCTGGCGACAACCCTGCCGCAGCAACAACAACGTATGAACGAATTAAAAGACATGAGCCAGCAGGCCAGCGCGCAATATCAGAGCCAGTATCAGGCTTACCAACGCGGCAGCCTGTCAGGTTTTCAGTGGTTGCAGATTCAGGCCAGCATCTGGCGCCTGCAACAACAGGCCGATGAAGCGCGGATTGAATATCTGCGCAATATCAGCCAGTGGAATCTGTTACAGGGATATTCGCTATGAACCTGTTCAGCACAACCGTTGTTAATTTTTCTGCTCAGTTACAGGAGCCCCTGTTATGAAATTCTGCTGTCTGTACATTAATCCGTTACTGGCCGTCAGTCTGTTACTGGCCAGCACTCAGACCAGCCTTGCTGAAAATATGCCCGTTACCACACAGCTGACCATCAGCAACGAGCAGCTGGACAATCTGGGAGTACGCTTTCAGACACTGGGAAAACAGGATCAGGTGGTGCTGGCATCCCTGCCGGCAATCAGTACTGTTGCTCCCGGTCAGGCGGAAAACATCAGCCTGCCCTTCGAAGGACGACTGGAAGAATGGCAAGCCACAACGGGTAATTTTATTACTGAAAAAGAACCTCTGGCATTACTGCACAGCCACGATGTACTGGATTTTTTTCAGAGCAACCAGCGTTTACAGCAACAGGCCAGCCTGTGTAATCAGCGTCTCAGTGATATGCGGGAGCGGAATAAAAGTGGCCTGACCTCTCGTCTGGATTTACAGGAACAACAACTGCAATGCCAGCAGCTGAATGATCAGAAAAAACTTAACGCACAGATTCTGAAGCATCTTCCTGCGCAATGGCAAAACGCCAGCGATGCCGATTATGCTCTGCAAGCGCCGGAAAGTGGCTGGCTGATTACCATAAAACATCAGCCCGGCGAGCATTTTATGGCCGGTGACTCCCTGGCAGAATTCTGGCCGGAAAATGCGCTGCGCTTACGCCTTTCGGTGCCTCAGCATCTGTTGCATAACCTGAGTATTGGCCAACACCTTAATATTTCTGCCACACAGCAGCAGGCGACGGTTCAGAGTATCGGCAGCGTACAGAATGCAGCCGCACAGACTGAAGTATGGCTCAAGGCAGATAATCTGATACCGGGCAGTAGTCTGATTATTGATATTCCATCAAAGGTTTCCGGCTGGCCAACAGAAGCTGCCGCCCGGGTACGCCATAACGATAAATCCTGGGTATTTATCCGCACACCTGATGGACTGAAGGTAACCGAACTGCAGCAGTTCATTGCCGGTAACCGTGGTTTATTACTGCAGGACATGGCACTGGAAAACCGTGAAATTGCCATCAGTGGTACGGCGGCGCTGAAAGCTCTCTGGCAAAGTATGGAGAGCGAATAAATGTTATCCGCATTATTACAGGGCGTATTAAAACAGCGCATTCTGATTATTGTTATCAGCGTTGCGGTTTTTCTGGCCGGACTGAATACCTTTCAGAATCTGCGTATTGATGCCTACCCGGAGATTTCTCCGACTCAGGTAAAAATTATTATTAAAGCACCGGGGCTGGCACCGGAAGAGCTTGAAACCCGCGTCACACGGAAAATCGAAGTCGAACTGCTGGGTATTCCCAACCAGAGTATTCTGCGCTCGGTGGTAAAATACGGCATCACCGATATTACCGTCGACTTTACCGGTGGCACCGATATTTACTGGGCCAGACAGCAGGTTGCCGAGCGCCTGGCGGCAATATGGCCGGATTTACCTCAGGGTATCAGCGGTGGCATTGCCGCCATGAGTACGCCACTGGGCGAATTATTTATGTTTACTCTGGACGGCCCGTTATCGCTTGCCGAAAAACGCCGTATCCTCGACTGGCAGATCAGACCGTTGCTGCGCACGGTGCCCGGTGTGGCCGATATTAATGCCCTCGGCGGCCGGGTCGAAGCCTATCAGGTGGCACCGGATACACTGGCACTGGCGCGCGCCGGAATGACATTACAGGATCTGCACAATTTTCTGCAAAGCAATAACCGTAACGACGGCGCCGGACGCATCGACAGCGGTGAAGAATCTATTATCGTTTCCAGTGGTGGCCGCATTCAGAGCCTGCAGGATCTGGAAAACCGCATTATCCGCTGGCATAACGGCAGCGCCATTCGTCTTGCCGATGTTGCCACCGTTTCGCTGTCATCCATGACCCGTTATGGCGCGGTTACCGAAGACGGAAAGGGTGAAACAGTTCAGGCCTTAGTCGTCGCACTGAAAAACGCTGACGCCCAGAAAGTAATCAGCGGTGTACGTGAAGCCCTCGATACACTGCGCCCCAGCCTGCCAGCAGAACTCAGCATTAATGTGTTTTACGACCGCAGCAACTTAATTGAACGTGCCGTTAATACCGTATCAGAAGCCTTATGGATTGCCGTTGCTTTGGTAATTATTCTGCTCGGTTTATTTATTGGTAACGTGCGGGTCGCCATGGTGGTGGCGGTTAACCTGCCGATGTCTGCCCTGATGACCTTTATTATCATGGATTACTTCGGTATGAGCGCTAACCTGATGAGTCTGGGCGGCCTGGCAATTGCCATTGGTATGCTGGTCGACGGTGCTGTTGTAGTGGTTGAAAATACGGTCACGCAATTACAGCAGGGCTCGCGCTCGTTGCCGCGTATGCATGTTATTTTCCGCGCTATTAAAGAGGTGATGGTGCCTATTATTTCCGGCACCCTGATTATTCTTCTGGTATTTTCGCCATTGGTGACCCTGCAGGGGCTGGAAGGTAAATTATTCGCGCCGGTAGCGATGACCATTATGTTTGCCATGGCCAGCAGTCTGCTGGTATCGCTGACACTGATCCCGGTGTTATGCACCCTTGCCATCAACGAAAACAAGGTAAGCACCCCAGGCTGGATCGTGCATCTGCAAAGCCGTTATGAATCCAGCCTGTCGGCTGCCTTACAGAATCCTAAACCTATTATGTTGGGACTGGCGGTTGCCATTGTACTGGCCATACTGGCTTACCTGCAGACCGGCAAAGCCTTTATGCCGGAGATGGATGAAGGCGATTTAATTGTACAGCTGGAAAAAACACCCACCATTAACTTACAGGCGTCCGCCGCCATCGACCTGAAAGTTCAGAGTGCCATGCTGGCAGCAGTCAGCGATATCGAGCGGATTATTGCCCGCAGTGGTTCCGACGATCTGGGTATGGACCCGATGGGGTTGAATGAAACCGATATGTTCCTGCAACTGAAACCACGCGATCAGTGGCAGGCAGAAAATAAAGACGCCATCAAAGACCAGATCCGCACCGTGATGGAACAGTTTCCCGGTGTTGATTACGGCTTTACCCAGCCCATTGATATGCGCGTATCAGAAATGATTTCCGGTTCCCGTGGTGACGTTGCCATTAAAGTGTTTGGCAGCGATCTGGCCGAACTGCAGCGTCTGGCCGACCAGATCGGTAATGAAATGAAAAATCTGACCGGCGTCAGCGAGGTTATGGTTTCACAGGCCGATGGTATGCACTATCTGCAGCTGGAAAATAATTACCCGCGTATTGCTCATTTTGGCTTTAACGTTGAAGACGTACAGCAAACCCTGCGCAGCTATCTGGAAGGTATTAACAGCGGCGACGTGGTCTTCAGCGACCGCCAGGTTCCGTTACTGCTGCGTCAGCCAACCCGGCTGCAGGTTGAGCAGTTACTGAATGAGCTGACGATGGCCAGCGCCGATGGTCAGGCCGTCCCCTTATCGGCACTGGTCAGCGCACGAGAGGTGCAGGGGCCGGTATTAATTAAGCGCGAGCAGGGTCAGCGATTTGCACTGGTTAACGTTAATGTCAGCGGCGTGGCCTTGAGTGATTTTGTTGCCAGCGCACAACAGCGGGTTGCGGAAAACATCAGGCTGCCGGCAGGTTATGTGTTGTCCTGGGGTGGCGAATTTGAAAATCAGCAACGGGCCAATGCCCGCCTCGGGTTAATGGTGCCGGTCGCCATTGCTCTGGTATTACTGGTGTTATTCACCACCTTTGGCCGGCTGGATGAAGCGCTGCTGATTCTCGCCAATATTCCTTTCGCATTAATCGGCGGCATTATTGCCCTGTGGTTAAGCGGTGAATATTTATCGGTTCCGGCATCGGTTGGCTTTATTGCCCTGCTGGGCGTCGCCGTGATGAATGGCGTGGTGCTGGTTGATCAGTTCCGCCATTTACTGAACCTTGGGCAACAGGGATTACAGGTAGTACGGGATGGCGCGGTGCGCCGCCTGCGTCCGGTATTAATGACCGCAACCACCGGTGCCGTTGGTCTGCTGCCATTATTATTCGCCACCGGCCCCGGCAGTGAAATTCAGAAGCCGCTGGCCATTGTGGTGATCGGCGGTTTATTTACCTCAACCCTGCTGACCCTCTATGTGCTGCCGGTGTTATACCGCCGCTTTATTCTGGAGCAGAAATAAGATGACTGATGTATTGCTGACCCTTTCTACCCGGCCACAGCAGGCAGAAGCGATTGCTGACTGGTTACTGGAACAGAACCTGCCCGGCTTTACCTCGTGGCAGGCTTTTGGTCACAGTAACCGCAACGAGCAGTTAAGCCTGAGTGAGCAGATTCAGGGAAAACAGAAACGCACAGTAATCAGCCTGCATCTGCCGCCGCAACGGGCAGATACTCTGCTGCAACAGCTGGCCGGAGCTTTCCCACAGTACGATATTCATTACTGGCTGCAGCCACTGCTGGCCTGCGGCGCATTAAACCCGTATGTCAGTACGGCAGAGTAACAGTTACCTGCAAACCTCCGCGGCCGTTATTTAACGGCCGGTTTTTTAACTGCAGCCTGCCCTGATACTGCGCCACGATATCGCTGACAATGGCCAGACCAAGACCATAGCCTTTAACCGATTCGTCCAGCCTTTCGCCCGGATTAATCAGTCCGGGAATTTTTTCTTCTGCAATTCCCGGCCCGTCATCGCTGATACAGACCAGCAGCTGCCCCTCAGCCACACGGATATCCACGTCGACAGCGGTCTGCGCCCATTTACAGGCGTTATCCAGTAAATTACCGAAGAGTTCGATGATATCTTCACGGTCGCCGGGATAACGGATTGCGGCTGCCATATGACACTGTAACTGAATATGCGGATAGAGCTTTTTCAGGGTCAGCAGCAACTGATCAAACATTTCATTCAGCTCAATTTTCGGTGCCCGGCTCATCAGCCCGGCGATACGCGCGCGCTTCATTTCGTTATCAATCTGTTGCCCCATGCGTTCGACCAGCTCCCGCGCCTCAGTCAGGTCCTGCTGTTCCGTATCGCCGTTCTGTTCCTGCATATTGCTCAGGCGGTTAGCCAGAATTGCCAGCGGGGTTTTTAATGAATGGGATAAATTGCCCGATGCCAGACGGGCACGGTTAAGCCGTTCACGGGTGCGCTCACCCAGCGCATTAATTTCATTTACCAGCCCGGTCAGCTCCTGCATATCCGGTGGTGGCAGCTGATCAATATCCTGCTGTGCCAGCTGTTTAAGCTGATTACTGATCTGACTGAAAGGCTTAAGCGTACGCATCAGCAAACGCCGCTGCCACAGGAATAGCCCCGTCAGCAGCAATGAGAATAAACCGGCAAGCCAGAAAAACGCATGCAGAAAAGCATTAATAATTGGCTGAAAATCCTCACCCACCTGCACATGCAGGTGGCGCTCACCCTGCTTCAGGGTCTGGCTCAGAACATATAAATACTGGCCCTGCTCAAACGGCTGCCAGTGCCATTGCGGCTCGCCTTCTTTCACATCGTGAATATGTTCATCGCGCAACCTGATGCCCTGCAGCGAAACCGACAGCAGTAAATCATCGTCACTGTTGATCTGAAAATAATGACCGGAAAAGGGCTGATTAAAGACCGGAGTTAAATGCTCATGCTCAATTTCGGGTACCGGGCCGGTCCAGCTCAGCTCATTCAGCAATAAATCACGGTCATGTTCGAGGCGGCTTTTAAAGTAATCCTGTGCGGCAATATTCAGTGCAATACCGGCGGCCAGCAACATAAACAACAGCACCAGCATCTGACCGCTGACCATATAGCGCAACAGACGCGCCGACAGAGACCACATCAGTTATCCCCCTGCTGTAATACATAACCCTGACCACGCAGGGTGCGGATACGCTGCTCGCCGATTTTACGCCGCAGACGGCGGATATAAACCTCCACCAGATTGTCATCTTTTTCTTCCTGCCAGCCATAGTGGCTGTCGAGCAACTGCTGTTTGGAAACCGGTTTTCCGGCTTTTTGCATTAACAGGCGCAGCATACTGAATTCGGTAGCGGTCAGCTCCTGCTCCTGCCGCTGTTCGTTCAGCATAACTTTTTGCCGCTCTTCATCCAGTGTCAGACCATAAACGGTTAAGCGTAACTGGCCATCCTGCTGCAGACGGCGGCGCATGGCTTCCAGGCGGGCCAGCAGTTCTTCTTTACGGAAGGGTTTACCCAGATAATCATCGGCACCGGCATTCAGGCCATCGACCCGCTCCTGCCAGCTGTTGCGCGCAGTCAGAATTAATACCGGCAATAAAATTCCGTGGGCGCGCCAGTGCTGCAAAACCTGTAACCCCGGCGCGCCCGGCAGACCAAGATCCAGCACGGCCAGATCAAAACGGCCGTTATGCACATCCGGATGGCTCATCGCCCAGTCGCCACGGTCAATGGCTTCAACCTGATAACCGGCCTGGGTTAAATAAAAAGCCACATCGCGGCTTAATTGCGGGTCATCTTCTACCAGTAAAACCTGTGTCATATGAGCGCCATCTGTTGCTGATACCTGCCTGCTGCTGTTTTTATCCACGGCCACGTTTATTTTCTGCCATAAGCGTCCTGCAGCCGTTCGATATCATCTTCAGCAAGATAATCTCCGGACTGCACTTCAATCATTTCCAGAAGAATATCGCCGTTATTTTCCAGCGAGTGAATATCGCCCAGCGCAATAAACGTAGATTCGTTAGCGTGCAGAACTTCGCTTGTGCGCACACCGGCGCACTCGCGGATAACCGTTGCTTCACCGCGCACCACTACCCAGTGCTCGGCGCGAAAACGGTGACGCTGCAGCGATAAACGCCCACCGGCTTTTACCCGCAGACGCTTGATTTTATAACCGTCGCCCGGATGCAGTACTTCATAACTGCCCCAGGGGCGATACACCAGCCGTGGTTCTGTTTTACCCGCGCTGGCGGCAGGTGCCAGTGAACCCACCTGTTGGGCCTGATCTTTATGCGCAATCAGCAGTGCATCGGCGGTATCCACTACTAATAAATCCTGCACACCCAATAACGCAATATCGCGTCCGCTGCTGCTGTGCAGATAATTATTGCGGCTGTGTTGAAAACGTCCGTGAGCGGCTGCGCTGTTGTGCACAACATTTCCCTGTGCATCGGCCTCGCCCAGTTCGCCCAGTTCGCTGAGAACCTGCCAGTTACCAATATCATTCCAGCCGCTGTTAACCAGTGGTGCCGCAACCACCGCCTGCGCAATCGCACTGAGCGGTTCAAGCAGAGCAATATCCACGGGTAAATGCGGGCATTGTTGCAAAGGCCTGATAGCCGGGCGGATAAAATCGAGATCCTGCTGCGCCTGTGCCATCGCTTCCTGCGTTGCAGCAAACAGCGCTGGCTGATATTCGCTCAGGCGCTGTAAAAAAGCCTGAACCTGCCAGAAAAAAATGCCGCTGTTCCATAACCAGCCTGCCTGTTGCCGGGTATTAGCCGCCAGCCATTGTGCAGCGGTGTCTGCATCGGGTTTTTCGCGGAATTCCACAACCTGCCCGCCCGCATCTTTACGTAAATAGCCAAACCCCGTTGCGGCATATTCAGGCTCAATACCAAAAATACCGGCGGCGCCCTGACTAACCTGTGCCTGCAACGACACAATCGCCTGCGCCAGTACCGCGTTATCGCTCAGCGTCTGATCAGCGGGCATCGCCAGCATCAGCGTCTGTTCACGATATTCCCTGGGCTGCTGTGAATTATGCGCCAGGTGCTGTGAATGGTGCGCCAGATGCTGCGCCGCCAGCGCCAGCGCCTGTGCGGTATTGCGCCCTTCATCTTCCAGCACAATCTGCGCACGGATATTCAGCGCCCGGCATTGTTCGGCGGCGAGAAAACGCTGCGCCTCATGGCAGACAATAATGGGCTCAACCGCTGGCTGGCCGAGCCGCTGTAACAGATCCAGCGCGCGCAGCAGGGTTTGCTGCAGCAGCGACCGTTCAGGATCGAGCAGCGGCAGAAACTGCTTGGGGCAATCACGGGTAGACAGCGGCCACAGGCGCGTGCCTGTACCACCGGCAAGAATGACAGGAATGATCATGGCGGAATCCGGGTCATCGTCTTTTGCATTCTGAAGCCGGCATTGTATGCTGCGCACCCGGTCTTTACGACCCGGAGAGCAGGAACGGCCTGTCGGCTCCTGCTATTCCTTTTATTATCGGTTCCGCTTTCTGTCATGCTGATTCAGCCACGCCTGCTTCGTTTAGGTAAAAATGCCAAAGGCCGCGACTTTGTTGTCGGCGACCTGCACGGTTGTGTGCCTGCGCTTCACGCCCAGCTGCAACGTATGGGGTTTGATAAAAATCACGACCGCCTGATCTGCACCGGCGATCTGGTCGACCGTGGGCCGCAATCACCCGAAGCACTGGCACTGCTTGATGAACCCTGGTTTTTTGCGGTCATCGGCAACCATGAGCAACTGCTGTACGAAGCCTTCCGCGAAGATAATGCCACCTCACGCGAGCTGATTTTACAGCACGGTGGTGACTGGATTCTGCAACATGACAAAAGCCTGTGGGACGACTGGTTCCGGCAGATAGAACAACTGCCGCTGGCGATTGAATTAATCAACCGCCACGATGAGCATGTCGCCGTTATTCATGCCGACTTTCCCCTCGCTGACTGGCAGGACTTCGACCAGCTGGATAATTATCTGGCTGAGCGTGCCATCTGGGCACGCGAGCCGTTTAAGCAGCAAACGGCTGGCGATATTGCCGGAATCGACTGGATTATTTACGGCCATAACGTAACCGAGCACGAGCTGCGTATCGGCAACCGTCTGTATATTGATTCCGGGGCGTTTTTACACCGCGATTTTATAATTAAAGATATTGATCAGCTCTGATCCGCTTAAGGCCAGAGCGTTTTTAACGAGAAGTGCGGTTTTAAAGAGAAGACCTTCAAAAAGAAGCGCCTTGCAGATAAGGCAACCAGGCCCTGGGATAGTCTTTATCATAAATCACCACCTCATCGCGGTGATCGCCCGTCGCGGTATTCAGCTGTAATTCAAAGGCATGCAGTAAATGATGCTCAGCTCCAAGCTGGGCATAATCGTCTGCGCTTAAATCCTGCTGAAGACGTTTTAAATAAAAGCGGCCATTATAGCTGTAGATTTTATCGCCAATAATCGGATAACCCAGATAGGCCAACTGGGCACGGATCTGATGCTTACGCCCGCTCAGCAGTTCACATTCAATCAGGCTGTAGCCATTAAAGGTTTTTAATACACGGAACCGGGTGGTTGCCAGCTTCGGGCTTTTGACTGTATCGGCTTCATCTTCTGCCACCACATGCATCTGCGAGCGGATAGCACTGTCGGTTTTTTCTGCCAGAAAGGTCTGGCACTCATAATGCTGCCAATCCCTCCCTTCCCATTTAGGAGTGCCCCAAACCAGCGCGTGGTAAACCTTGCGCTCAATTAAGCGCTCCAGTTTTTTCTTCCACTTTTTATCGGCATGGGCATAGTTGGCGAGCAGAATAATACCCGAGGTTTCGGCATCCAGGCGGTGCAATAAATGCGCGTCTTTATGCACTGTAGCCCGGCGGAACAGGCTGATCAGGGTATTAAATAAATTACGCGTAGTACGCGATACCGGCAGGGGTGCCGGTTTATGCACGGCCGTTAATTCCTGATTTTGCCAGAGTATTTTCCAGCCAGTATCAACCGCCTCTTCCTGATGATCGGGCAACAACAGGCTGATGTTATCGCCTGGCTGTAATTCAATATCGCCGTACTCAGCCACGCCATTAACACGCACAGCCCCCAGCGCCTGAGCTGCCGCCACCTGCTCCTCTGACCAGTGGTGATAGGCCAGCAGCACCGAGGCACGCAGGCTGATCGCCTGAGACTCGTGCCAGCACAGCTCAAAGCCTTTGTCGGGGGCGGTTTTACTCACCGGTGTGTCCTCGTTAATACAGGGGGTGATTAAAGCATGAAATGGCTAACCGACGCAGCGGACTGAGTAGCCGCTGCGTGGACTGAGTAGCCGCTGCGCGGGCTGGCTTTTTGGGCTGCCGCCCGGCCCGTTGACCTCTCGCTCCCACGCTCTGCGTGGTAGTGCCTGCTGCTTTGCTGGTTCTGGAAACGACTCGCTCCCACGCTCTGCGTGGTAGTGTGCTGGAGGTGGTTGTGTTCTGAGTTGTAGCCGCAGCGCGGACTGGCTTTTGGGCTGCCGCCCGGCCCTATGACCTATTTGAGGGGTCTTACCCCTCACGCCGGTCGGGCGCTTACTCCTGACCGCCATGGATGGCGGAAATGCAGATTGTGCAGGAGCACACAATCGGCCCGCTTCGCGCTTTGTGGCCCGTAACCCCTTACTCACTCGGTTTTTCTGACCACGCGCCCGTGCGACATCCCTGTCGCTGCGCGCTCGCCGGGCATCCATGCCCGGCAGATCAGAAAAATCATCGTTCGCTGCGGCGGCCCACTTGCGCATAAAAACCATAACGCCAAGCCAAACTTCAAAGCTGGCGGAGTTTTTTTTGAAAAGCCGCGTTGCGTCTGAATAAACGCGGCATTTGTGCGGTGCCAGTCAACCAGGCAGGCAATCCGGTGGAAAGCACAGTACGGCCCGGAGCCCATTCATTTAAATTATCAAACGGTATAAGGCTCCGGGCGAATTGCTGTGCGGGCCGGATTGGCCACGCAGTTGACTGAATAGCACCGGACAGCCGCCAGAGAGGATCGGAAGGAGATACCTCTCCTTGCACGGGGCGCAGGGGCTTGCCCCGCATTGGCTCAGAGGCGACTACAAAAGCCAGACCGCGTAGCGGCTAAAGCACCACCACTGTCGCCCTTTGCCACTTGTAACCATTTTTATCAATTATTGAACCCATCCCAGAACTTCAGTACTCTTCAGACCAGCAGGGAAGCCGTATCCGCACGATATAACAACACCAGAACTCAGACCGTCAGGTCGGTTTATCTGACTCAGCACCGATACCCTCCCCGCCCGAAATCCGAAAGCTTTACCCACGCGATTCCTGACCTGCGCTTATAAGGACGGGCGGCAGCGTGTCTGAAAGCAGTACAACTGCAGTCTGTGACCGGAAAGGTGTAAAGATCGCTTCAGGATAAAGGCACGCATGCGCGTTTTTCTGGAAGGGATTTCTGAATTTTGAGAGATTTCTCAGCTTGGTCAATGAGTTAAGTGGAGTTTCTCGAAAGAGTCACCCGGAATAAATGCGCACGCACACTAATATACTGTTAATTTGACAACCACTGTGCAAGGAGCCAAAGAGATATGACTAAGAAAGACCCCAGTAGTAATAAATTTGGAGCAGCCTTCACTATAAGAATACTGAGTAAGATTTCTTTCTCGACATCTTCTTTGGTCTTTTCGGTATTACTTTTTCTTTTCCACATTTTTATGTACCTCAAATGTAATAATGCAAATTGGATTGGCGCGTTTGGAGCACTATTAACCGTTCTATCAGTGCTCGCTGCTTTTCGTTACTCTGCCTTTCCTCAATTCCTAGAGGATATGAAACCTCCAGTCCGTCCCGCTCCGAATGGAGTCTGGTACGACCACGGAACAGGTGGTATGGCTAACGTCTCAAACGAGAAAGAAGCTAGAGTTAAAAACCCTGAACACTTCAGAAAGGTGAATGAGAAATATAAACCTGTAGCCTGTGCCAGTATTTTGGCAATAATAGGTACTTTGATATGGGCTTATGCTTTTCTACTACCGTCAAATTAACAAGGCCAGCCAGAAGGACGCTACGCGCCTCTACTGGTGGCGTTACGATTTTAGGAGAAATTATTGAATATCGAAGGTAGCTTTAAGAATCTGTATAAAAAAATGGATGCCACTTCTAAGACTCGATTTTATGCATCCAGACGATTAAAACTTCATGCCAAGGCCTCAACATACACAGTGGTCTTTATTTCACTGGCGCTAATCTTCGTCTCTCTACTCCAAGCATATGATCTTGGGGTAAATATTCACTCAAAATATACCAGCCTAGTCCAGGTTTTTGCAGCCATAGCTGTTCTCGTATACTCGCTATTGATCGATAAGAATGAATATGCAGCACTTTCTGAAAAAATGTATAGCTGTGCTTCAAAGCTGGGGGAGCTTAAGCAAAGAATGCATCCTTACAAAGAGTCAGGCGATGCCACCGAAGAAAAATACAATGAGTTTCAAAAAGAATATTGGAGTGTTTTAGAGCTTTATGAAACGCATTCCAGCAACGATTTTAGCGCAGACAATCTTAGGGCACGATTAGATATGCCTGAAGACTATGGAATAACTGGCAGGAAAAAAATTGAGACAATATTAGATATTTATAGAATGCATGTATTAAACTTTATTTCTTATCCATTAGCTATTATTCCACTGTTATGGTCAATTAAATGGCTTTGGTTAGGTTAATCATAAAAAGTGCATATTGGCCGCCCCTGCGGAGCTGGGACCTCCGTTCGACTGCGCTTCACTACGGCCCAAAATGCGGGCGTTATAAGGCAAAAGATAGATTGATGCTGGCGTCGAGAAACATATTTACCACCTTTCTTGGTATATCACTGCTGGTAGGGTGTGGCGATGGTTACGAAACACCAACTATTAGAACCGCAGAGATGGAAGCCCAGGCCAGGAGTAGCGTTGTTTCATATCTTGCGAAGCAGGGTTTAACGTATGATGAACTTTCTTCCTTTAAATCTTCTGTACAGCCGATGCCTGGATTCAGCTATTTGTATACTGGCAATAATCATTGCATAGAAATAATAGTTCTGTGCTATGACCAAAACTGTAGTGAGGTTCGATCGTATCCATATGATAGGCATGGAGAGAAATGTCCTCTATAACAAAGGCCTATAGACCTTGGCCCGCTACGCTCGCGTTTGTTGTGGACGTTAGAGCTCTGGATACAAAAATATCAGATCACTATATTTGCTTTATTCCTGCTGAACCTGATTTTATTCCCGGCAAGGAGTCTCAGGCAGCCGCTGCTGCACTGATTCAAAAAGCATGGAATCTGAAAAAATCTGAGATCACGCCCGAAACCGATATACACATTGCTTTCAGGGACTGTGGCGAAAACTTTGAGTCTATCCATTGTCCGCACTGCAGTGCTGAAATGGAGATTGGGCATTGGCAAGCCCTTATGGATCAAAGCTACTCAGATGAGAATGGGTTCACGATCAGCACAATACAAACTCCCTGCTGCGGAAAATCCACCACGCTGAACGATCTTTGTTATAAGTGGCCTATGGGTTTTAGTCGGTTCGTTCTGCGTACTGTCGACCCCGGATATGAGATTTCCGATCACCTGCTTATCGAGCTGGAATCCGCTATAGGCTCCAAATTGCGCGTTATTCATCAGATGTACTGAGTGCACAGAAAGAGTATCTATATAGCCTCAACAGCTCGACGATTTTTTTGTTTTACGCCCAAGTAAGACTTTGCGTTTTATATCTGACACCTGCTTTAAACCGTTCGCGACATCACAGGGTCGGTCTCTCCCTTTAACCAGCGTTATAAATTTTCATGAGTAAAATATGAATACAGTCACGTGTTACCGTCCTCTCGGAGAAAAGGAGTTAGAGCTGGTAAAAGAGAGTGGTTTTAAAAAATGGCCACCCAGATTACCAGAGCAGCCTATATTCTATCCTGTTACAAGTGAGGAATATGCTGTCGAATTGACCCAGTGGAATATTACAGACTTCGGTAAAGGATACGTTTCGAAATTCGAAGTAAAGAAGGATTTCATGGATAAATATCCCATTAAGACTGTTGGCGCTAAGCGCCACACAGAATGGTGGGTACCTGCTGAAGAACTGGAAGAGCTGAATGACAATATCGTTGGTGAAATATTAATAATCGGTGAGTATGGCAATTCATAACAATAAGCCGTTAAATTCACTGAAATCTTGGCGGTACGATATACAGCAAGATTCGGGTCGAGCATCAGAGAAAGAGCCTTTAGAGTATTTATAGCATTTCGCTATCAAATATCTTAAGAGATCGGTATGAATATTTTACAAGACAAAGTTGCACTGGTTACTGGTGCCAGCTCTGGAATTGGCCGGGCTACGGCAAAGCTGTTTGCTAAAGAAGGGGCAAAGGTTATCGTTGCCGCCAGACGACAAAAAGAGCTTGATACGCTTGTCGCTGAAATTATAAAAGAAGGCGGAAGTGCCAAGGCATTAGCAGGTGATGTACAAGATGAATCCTATGCTAAAGCATTGGTGGATCTTGCCATTAAAGAATATGGTGGTCTTGATATTGCTTTTAATAATGCAGGAACGCTGGGTGCTTCTGGCGCAACATCTGAGATTACGCTGGAAGGGTGGAATGATACTATCAACACAAATTTAACCAGTGCTTTTCTGGGTGCAAAGTATCAACTGCCAGCAATGGTAAATACAGGTGGCGGTTCCATTATATTCACTTCTTCTTTTGTGGGTTATACGATTGGTCTGCCTCAAATGTCAGCTTACTCTGCAAGCAAGGCTAGGATTATTGGCTTAACGAAGGCATTAGCATCTGAATATGGATCAGAAGGAATCAGGGTTAATGCTTTATTGCCCGGAGGCACTGATACGCCAATGGGCCGTGAATCGTCAAACACGCCAGAAGCTATAGAATTTGTAAAAAGCATACACGCATTAAAGCGTTTAGCCTCACCAGAAGAAATTGCAAAATCTGCATTATACCTTGCATCTGATGCATCCAGCTTTACAACGGGTACAGCCTTGCTAGCCGATGGTGGCGTTTCTGTTTGTAAAACATAGTTTAATTGCGGCTATAAAAATAAAGGCATGGACGCGAAAATCCGCGTCCATGCTTTAAGCGCCAGATAAATTTGAGCCTGTGCAGTCGTGACTGACAAGACTGAAACCCTACTCTGCAAGCTACCACTGTTTATAATCAATTTTCATAAAATCAGCCACCTGCTGCGCAGTTGAATCCGGCGTCAAGACTTACTAATGAATATTTACAAGGATAATTAAATGCTGGGGTTTTATCTGGTGCTTACATTGTTAGGAATTTTACTTCCCTACGGAGCGTTTATTCCCTGGTTGCTGGCTAATGGTTTAGACATTACCCTCTTATTTAGTGAAGCGGCGGCTAATCCTATCAGTCTGTTTGCCTGGCTTGATGTTTTGGTAGCGGCTGTTGCGTTATCAGGCTTTATCGTTGCAGACGGTCAGAAGCATCAGGTGCAATATCGGTATTTCGCTGTGTTGGGAACTTTGTCAGTTGGAGTCTCATTTGGTCTTCCGCTGTATCTTTACTTTAAAGAAAAGCAGTCTCTAAAGCCAAAGCCCTGACAAACACATGCTGCCTGGCTAGTATCCACGCCGTTTCAGCAGAAAGAGTAGTGCCTGTTCAAAAGGCTGTAATATCAACAAAAACCGGGAGATAGATATGTTATCTTTATTGAATATAGGTCTGGCGTTCTTTGTAATTGCGGTATCACCCGGGCCTGCAAATATATCGAATGCAACAATTGCAATGAGTCTGGGAAGAAAGATCAGTTTAATCTATGTCGCAGGGCTGTCGGTTGGTCTGGTATTCTGGGGGTTGGTTGCTGCAAGCGGCTTTGGGGTGATTCTGCAAAGCTCTGTTTATTTATTGATGACACTTAAAGTTTTTGGCGGGTTATACCTTTTATGGCTGGCTTTTTTGTCTGCTAAAGCCGCTGTTAGCCCGGATAGCCAATCAGTTCAGGCAGAAAGCAGCTCAACGTCGTATGCCGGCTGGTTTGTCAAAGGGGTCGTGCTTAATATTTCTAATCCCAAAACGGTCGTCGCGTGGATGGCAGCTCTTTCTGTCGGACTTGGGTCAAACGACAGTACGGCTTTTCTGATGTCAGGTGTGCTTGTTTGTATAGGCGTTGGTTTTGCTACCAACGCGCTGTACTCCGTAATCTTCTCTTTTAATGGCGTGATGGCGTGGTATCAGCATGCCAGTCGTTGGATTAACGGCGCGGTTTCTGGTCTGTTCGCAGTGGCCGGTGCCGGGCTGATTCGTTCAGCGTTCAGCCGGGAGAGCGCATCATAAAAGGGGTTAACCTTTTTCAGAGCGTTAAGTTTTCTCCGCTTTAGCAATCCTCCTCACCCCACCATATAATCAAACCCCGCTACTAACACCGCGTAGCGGGCGGCCTTACCGATGGCGACCAGCAGTAAAAATAATGGGAAGTTAGCACGCAATACGCCTGCAACCAGCGTCAGTAAATCACCCACTGCTGGCAGCCAGGCCAACAGCATGCTCCAGATACCGTAGCGACCAAACCAGCGTTCGGCCTGTTGCCAGCGGCTGATATTCGATTGCGATTGTTGCCTGGCTATAACCCGGTCGGCTGCATAGTAGCCAATGGCATAGTTCAGCACGCTGCCGAGGGTATTACCGGTACTGGCGACCAGCCACAATGCCAGCGGGTCCAGTTGCTGGCTGAGCAATACCAGCAGCAACCACTCAGAGCCAAGCGGTAGCAGACTGGCAGCCAGTAAGGCGAGAATAAATAAACCACCGTAGCTGTACAGCCAGGGCCATTCACTGAGTATCATCCAATCGGGCATAGGGGCTTTTGAGGGCTTAATAAAAACCGGATTAAAGCATGAACGGCCGGGGCTATACATGCTATTCAACAGTAACCCAATAAGCAGCAGCCAGACCAGCAGCGATCTGGCTCTATGCAACCGGTCCGGCGCCATCTGATCCAGCAGAAATCGGGCCGACAGAGACCAAACCAGTATGAACAGGGCATTGCAGAATAAACGCTCAGCCTTTTATGCTGACGGTCAATTAATACAACTCAAAGTGAACCAGCAATGAAAAGTACTGTAAGCATAGGAAAAATTGAAGACGTAGACATTCCCACAGACCTGCCTTATGCCGGTGCGCTGAAGCAACTGGTAAAAGATGCCACCGGAACCGGCGTTACTGTTAATATTGATTCTTTCTATACCAACGAACCGATAGAGCTTCACAACTTCGTTGACACCATCACTTATCGCTTTGTTAACGATGGCGATGGCGATGAAGAGTTTCTGGCTTATTGTGTCTGTTCCAGACCGGTGGAAATTTACCGCGAAGTAACGTTTGATGGCACGATCTGTGTTTCCAATGCAACAGACATCGAAGTATCAAATACAGCCATCAGTACAGAGAAAATTTCTGTCAGAATGAAAAAGTTTCTCAGCATCGGTTAGCACAATCTTTTATGATCCTGAAGACTAAAATCATCAGACACATGCCGTACAATTAAAAACCAATAATTGACCGTGTTTACCGATAATTAATTACAATCTGGATGTAACATGAATACAGACTATTTGCTTAACATCATTACTGCTCCGGTAGCGGATGACTACTTTCCTGAACAATTTATCGAAGAATGCAATAATTTAAAAAACATTAACTATTTTAAATACTCAATACCAGAGAGCGAGTCATTACTTCGGTTCAAACACGTTATTCCTAAGCAATGGCACCGCTGGTTTGAAACTTACATCCAATTGAATAAGGACGGTCAGTTTCCATCCCTTTGGCCCTTTACCCAGGAAGCCATTGCTTTTGATTTCAGACAACAGCTGGATGACTTCAACAGCGATACAGAACTCTTCGCTCTGGGATCAGACCCTTCAGGCGATTGGTTTGTCATGACCCAGAACAGTGGCTCAATGGTTTACCTATGCGACCAGTATGCCCACAATCTGCATGATGGCTGGAAAGATCCAAACCACTTACTGGCATGGGCATGCCGCTCGGCGTTAGCCGATGAAAACAATCTGACAAAAGAAGCCGTTCTTAATTACTGGACGACCAGAAATGAGAAGGCGGACCAGGCAACCATCGAACGTATCGCCGACAATCTGAATTAAGCACAGAGAAATATCACCGGAACAGATAACGCCCTGTTCCCACCATTAGGGCCTGTCGACACTAATTGAATAGGTCCTGCTGAGAGCTAGTTTTTCTCAGAACAAGGAGAGAGGAGTGATATTAGCGGGCTAAATGAATGACGAACGACGAAGTTAATGAGAAAAACTGGCCTCAGCCCGAAGGGTTATGGCTAAACATCCCTCATCCTGCGTTGCTGTTCGTTCGCTTAACCCGTTAGGCCACACTCTCAGCGCCTTGTTTGAGATATCTTTAGCCAATAACAGGCCTGTTTAATTAGTGTCGACAGGCCCTAAGACACTGACAGAGAATATTGTATGCAAGAGCAATGGGAAAAGATTACAGCCATCTTCAATTCGCGCGGCGGTTTTAATCTGCTTGAGTTAAACAACGGCGCAACAGCCGAAGAGATCGCCCAGCTTGAACAGCATACCGGGCTTGAATTGCCGCAGGCGTTCAGAAACTTTCTGTCTGTACACAATGGCCAGGAGCCGGGGAATGGCCGTGGTTTCTTCTTTGGTATCCGCTTGTTGTCGGTAAAGGAAATTATGCGCCAGTGGGATACCTGGGTCGCGCTTGAGAATGACGGCCTGAATGAAGATCTGGCCGATTCTATGGAGTCTTCTCCGGAGGGGGTTATCAAACCCCTCTACCTGAACAGAAAATGGCTGCCGATTACCCATGACCATGGTGGTAATCATATTGGTATCGATTTTGACCCTGATGTTAAAGGCAAGATGCATCAGATCATTTCATTCGGGCGTGATGAAGATACCAAGAAACTGAAGGCCGATTCGTTTGAAGAATTTATCGGTAAATTTATCGGCCATCTCGAAAGCGTCGACTGGGAATTAAACGCCGAGCGCTGGGATATTAAAGACAAAGAATACGACATGCATTTCCACGACTGGAATGCGTTCTGAGATGAGTGCCTGGCTGCCAGTAACCGGAGATAGTAAGCAGATGACTATGAAAAATTATCTGAGCTGTTTCGTGCTGTTATTGATCAGCGGCTATGCCAGCGCTGACAGATCGTTAAACCAGGCACAGATTGAAGCCATAAGCCCATATTTACTCAGTGCCGTTGCAGAAACGCCCTACTCAGCTGTTATCAGGCACACAGATGCAAAGGTAATAGAGGGCACGGATGGCAGCCAGCATATTTATTATGCCAAGGTTGTCGACACCATTCGCGGGGAGCACAGGGAGCGCATTCATTATGTAATGTCGGCAGAGCCTGACGAGGCGGTCAGCCTGGACGATGCAGAGGTTCTGATAACGCTTTGCATAAATAACGACGGCTATTACTGGCCGGGAACAGGCGCACAGTTCCCGGCAGATAAGCAGCTGATTCAACGGGCGAAAAACCACGTATTGAGTGCCAGCACCAATCAATCCCATTTTTCTCAGTGTGACGATTGAGTTGGCCTCCTGCGTCTGGTTGAAACCACATGATGGCAGAATATGAAAGTCCTGCGGAATATAGCCTCAATTGTTGTTATCGTCAGCCAATTAACCGGCTGTGTGGGTCTGGATATCGTCCATAGCCAGAAAACTTACTCGGGTGATCCGGCAAAGACAGAGGGTGCAACAAAGACCACCTATTATCGCAGTGAATATAAATGGGTTGGCCTATACCTGTCCTTTATCATTCCCATACCCCTGATTATTCCATACGGTAAAGAGTCACAAACCCTGTGGATTAAAAATCAGGAGCTGATTTATCAGGAAGATATAAAAACGACCACAACGGGTTATGGCTGCTCCATCTGGATGGAGTGCGGTGAGTTAATGACCTGGGGGAGTGTTTTGCTGGAGCCCGAGTCGTACCATTAATACCTGCTCCAGGCTTAAGCCTTATTTTATTCGGAATAATCGGAGCCTTATTATCAGGGCCTGACCTCAGAGTATCGATAACACAATGATCAGACTTGTACCCAAAGACAAATTTGACGATGAAGCCTGTGCCAATCTGCAGGCCGCCTCCGACGAAGATCTGCTTCCTTATATTGCTGATCTGCTTGAATGTCTGCAGGACCTTAACTGGCCTATCGCCGGGCCGGTTGCTGAGCGCTTATCGTTACTGGGCAACGAGCTGGTACAGCCGGTATCAGATATTCTGAACAGCGACGACGAGATGTGGAAATACTGGATCATTTCCCATTTTCTGTATCTGGTAAGTGATGAGGTATTTCAGGCACTGCGTTTTAAACTGAACAGTATCCGCCGGCATCCAACCGCCAGCGAAACCGCAGAAGAAGTCCAGAGTGCTGCCTGTGAACTTTTAATTTCGCGGCGTAACGCCTGACGAAACTTTATTCCTGCGGTAAAGCCATACTCCGGTGCAATTTAGGGCCTGTTAACACTAATTAAACAGGCCCCAGAAACCTGCGCCGGATAGTGCACTGATTCGTCGGACGTAACCTTTTACAGTAAATAACCACCATCAACTTCCAGCACCGCACTGCGCATCGCCAGCGACTGATCAGAGAGCAGAAACTCGATTGCACCAATCTGATCCTGCGCCGTCATCACCCGTCCCAGCACTGTATCCTTCATCGATTCAAACAGAGCATCCTGTTGCTCCGCATTCATCCCCGCCTTGCCCTGAATGGCCGTTGCAGTTACACCCGGGCGAACCGAATTAATACGGATACCCAAATCTGAAAATTCCAGATTAGCCACCCGCGCAATGGCTTCAAAAGCCGCTTTGCTGGCAGCATATACCGCCGCTTGCGGGAAGGCTTTGGTCACCACAATGCTGGATACAAACACCACACTGGAAGGGTTTTTCAGCAGCGGTTGTAACTGCTGAAGGGTAATAAAAGGGCCTTTGGTATTAATGGCGATGGTCTGGTCAAAGTCTTCTTCGCTGCTGGTTGCAATAGCCTGCGGATAAAACACACCGGCATTCAGCACTAAACCATCCAGTTGAATATTGTCTTTTTGCAGGGCTGCGGTCAGTTGTTTCAGCGCCGCGCCGTCAGCACTGTCAGCAACAAAACCGCTGCAGCCAATCGCAGCAGTTACCTGATTTACTTTGTGCTGATCACGCCCGGTAATAATCACATGATTGCCGTCGGCTGCCAGTTTCTCTGCCAGCGCCAGGCCGATGCCTGCGGTGCCACCCGTAATCAGAATTGTTTTACCATTCATATCCGTTCTCCTCGTTGTTTGTTGTACGGCAGATTAGCAACTTGTCAGGTCACCCATAAGGCATCAATATACGTACTTACTGGTTCTTATCTGGCAACAAAGTACTTTCTGCAGGCCCTCTCCGGCCATTGTTCATCAGAGGTTTTATGTCTTATCTCAATCTGCCACTGCTGCATGTTTTTCATCTGGTTGCGGAACTTGGCAGCTTTCAGGCGGCGGCCAGCGAGCTGAACCTGCCGCGCTCGTCGGTCAGTAAGAAGATTCGTCAGCTTGAGGAGTTTGTCGGCCAGCCGTTATTACAGCGCTCAACCCGGCAGCTGCAGTTAACCGATGTCGGCCGTAATTTATTGCTGGGAACCGGTGAGCTGAACAAGGTACTGAGCAATCTGAGTGGCCTGCTGGATGATATGCAGACCTCTCCGAAAGGCCGGGTAAAAATCAGTGCCAGTGTACTGATGGGTCAGGCCCGGCTGGTGCCAGTACTGAAGAAACTTCGCGGACAATTTCCCGATATTGAACTGGAATTAAATCTCGATGACCGCAATGTAGATTTGCTGGCAGAAAACGTGGACATTGCCATCCGTATTGGCCAGCTGCCCGATTCTTCTTTAATTGCGCGCAAAATTGGCGAAAAACACTGGGGCTGGTTTGCCTCGCCACAGTATCTGGCCGAACGCGGTCAGCCGGACACTCCTGCCGATCTCGCCCGGCACGATTGTCTGGTGTTCGGCTCCCTGAACTTCTGGCCTTTCCGCAACCGCGCGGGGCAGACGGAGAATATCGAAGTCAGCCCCGCCATAAAAACCAATAACAGCCGTGCTCTGGTGGATATGGCCAGCGCCGGGCTGGGCATTATTATGCTCGATCCGGAATTTATCAGAGCGGAGCGGGAAAGCGGCCGTTTAGTACCGGTACTCAGCGACTGGCAGCACCCGGAAAACAGTCCGATTAATCTGGTGTGTGTCGGTGAACGGACCAAAGCCGCCCAGGCGGTATGGCAGTTTTTGCTGGATGAATTGCAATAACAATCAGGGCCTGTCGTTAAATTATGGAAAATGCATACGGAAAACTGGCTGCCTGGGTTTATCACCTGGACAAACCCATCGGTCATTCATTTGGTGATCTGGAGTATTACCGTGAGCGTCTCGCAGGCTGCACGGGGGCGATACTGGAGCCCGCCACCGGCAATGGCCGCATATTAGTTCCTTTGCTGGAATCCGGTCTGGATATAGAAGGTTTTGATGCTTCAGAAGAGATGCTGCATTACTGCCGTCAGGAATGTCTGCAGCGGAACCTTAACCCCAGACTTACACGCCAGAAATTTCAGGATTTTACCGGCCCACGGCGCTATGAAGCCATTATTATGCCTGCCGGATCTTTCCAGTTGATTACCAACACGGCATCGGCACTGGCACTGCTGCAGCGCTGTTATGATAACCTCCTGCCCGGCGGACGTTTGATTCTGGATACAGATAACAGCAAAGAGATTATCCAGAGCAAGGGCGCTCTGCGCAGCTGGAAAGTGTCTGATAACGAACGGCTGACACTCTCCAGCTCAGATCCTGACATTAATTATGTGCAGCAAACAACGCTCACCTACCTGCGCTATGAGCACTGGCAAGATGGGCTGTTAACCCACAGCGAACTTGATCTGTTTTGCCTGCGTTGGTGGGGAATATATGAACTGACATTCGCTCTGCGGGCAGCCGGTTTTACCGACGTTATCGTATCCGGCGGCTATCAGCATGGCAGAGCAGCCGGTAACGACGATGCAATTATCAGCTTTGAAGCACGACGGCCATAATTCAGATTCTGAAACGAAAGCGCAGAAGCCTCTTTGAGACTTCTGCGCTGGCTTATTTTCTTCCCGGAGATTCAGCGCTTCAGCAAAAAATTACGCGGGCTTAAAGCGTAGTGACCATCACCGAGCAGGATATGCACAACGGATGCAACCAGCAGAAACAACGGATATTCCCAGCCTCCTCCGGCACTGGTATGTACCCAGCCATTACCGGCATGGGTCCAGGTTGCGACCAGTAATACCGGCACTAACACGGCTGATGCATAGCGGCCATAAAAGCCGGTTAAAATCATCAATCCGCCGCACAGCTCAAGCAGAAATACCGGCCATGCCATAAATGCCGGCATTCCCTGGCTGGACAGCCAGGCAGCAAAGCCCGGAATGGTAAACACATACCATTTCAGTAACGCGTGAGAAATCCACATACTGCCCAATGCCAGCCGCAATAAAGTGGCACCAGAGCTACCGAAGCGTTCATCAATAAAATTCATACTTCGGCTCCTGTGTTGGCCAGTTCCAGCGGATAACCAGCCTCTTCCCAACCCTGCTTTCCTTCGACAAATTCCCGCACATTAACGTAACCCATTTGCGCGAGAATCTGTGCCGCCATTTTTGAGTTCTGACAGCTACTGCTGGCGCAGTACACAACAATCAGCGCCTCTTTATCCGGCAGCTGTTCAGCGGCGCGTGCTCTGATTTCGTCATGGGGAATATTCAGCGCACCGGGTAAATGTCCCGCTGCAAAGTAGCGTTCGGGCAAAGCTTCAACCAGTGTCATAGGTATTCCCTGGTCGAGGTTTTGTTTTATCTGTTCAGGCTTAATGGTGTTGTTCATATGCTTTCTCCTTTGCACCTAGTTGCAATTGCAACTAAAACAACATTAAGCACAACTGGTTGCAATTGCAACAACTTGCTTCTAATATTCTCGCCATGAACAAAACACCATCACCACAAGCGATTCAGGCCTGGATACAGCTGCATCGTACCCAGCGTCAGTTACTGAGCACCGTAGAGACTGCGCTGAAGAGCCAGGACCTGCCCGCTCTGGACTGGTACGACGTTCTTCTGGAGCTGCATAAAGCCAAAGGCGATGGCCTGCGCCAGTTTGAAATTGGCGAAAAAATACTGCTGAACAAGCATAATCTGTCACGACTGATCGACCGGCTGGAAAAGAACCTGCTGGTAGAACGTCATCAGTGTTCAGAAGACGGGCGTGGCAACCGTATTAAAATCACGAGCGAAGGCAGCTGCATGGTGAAGGCGATGTGGCCGGTATACAGCCAGGCTATTCAGCAGAATTTTGCCGCTAAGCTGACGGAAGAAGAAGCGCAGACACTGTCAGAACTGCTGGCAAAAGTACTGCCCGCAGCACAATAAACAGCCGGCTGCTAATACAAGGATCAGAGAAACATGAACACGGATTTCAGAAAGACCGTACTGGGCTGTATAAAAATATGCGACAACCCTTTTGTGCGCAGTAATCCGTCATCCACCGATCTGACGCTGAGCGCAGTGGATACGCTGTGCGAAATGTATGCAGTGGATGATATTTTAGCGATTCTGCAGGCAGAGTTTGAACGACTGGAAATCGTTATTAAGGGTCGGGTCGGCAGCGGTACCGCCTATGAATTTATGCTGCTGAATCAGGATGCGCATTACAACTGCAAGGCAGCCATTGCTCATTTGCGTCAACGACAAGCAGCGGATTCATAAACTCCGCCCATAAAAAAAGCCTCCGCAGAGGCTTTTTTATTTTCCGGAAATCACTGTCAGTCGGCATTTTCCAGTGGTTTTACCCACAGCACACCAACATCCACTTTAATCACTTCTACCATGGTGCCTTTGGCAATAGGTTCAAAGCTTTTCAGTTTCCAGCGAATACCGGAATAGGCGTACTCGGTTTTCCCGGCACCATCGACATCCTCTTCCAGCATAAATGGCTGGCGGGCAAAGTCGCTTCTGATGCTGTCCTTCTGTACTTTGTTCTGCATCCGTTGCAAGGGTTTCCACAGCGCCAGAGCCAGTACCGCTGTCAGAACAGTATTACTCCACAGCGCTGCGGTTGCGGTTGCAGGCAACAGATCCAGACTCATTGCAAAACCGGTAATCAGCAGCGATGCGCCGAAAAACAGCAGAATAAAGGTAGCAAACCCGAGTACGGCCACTTCAATAATCAGTGCGGCAATACCAGCGACCATCAGCGTCTGGGGAAGATTCTGTTGCAGCAATTCCATAATTTATTCCTTTTTATTATTCAGAGAATTGATGATTGCCATCGACTGGGCCACCAGCGAGCTGGCATCTGTACCTGCATCCGGCAGCAGCACAACGGAGGATTCTTTGGCGATGGCTGCTTTGGCTTCAATCGCTTTGGTTGCCAGATCCAGCTGAATGGCTTTCTGACCTTCGGCGGTATTAGCCGCTTCACCAATTTTACGCAGCGCTTCGGCTTTTGCTTCAGCAACGGCCAGAATAGCCTGGGCCTCACCTTCGGCGTTTAATACCTGTTCGGCTTTATCGGCCTCTGCCGCCAGAACCTGAGCCTGTTTACGGCCTTCGGCAACGTTAATGGCTGCCTGACGGTCACCTTCAGATTCAAGAATCTGGGCACGCTTAACCCGTTCGGCTTTCATCTGCGCTTCCATCGATTCCATCACCGATTTAGGCGGCACAATATCTTTAATTTCGTAACGCAGTACCTGAATACCCCATGGCTCGGAGGCTTCGTTAATTGACGATACGATATTGGTGTTCAGCACACTGCGCTCTTCGAAGGTGCGGTCGAGTTCCATTTTACCCAGTTCAGAACGCATAGTAGTCTGTGCCAGCTGGGTAACCGCAAATACGTAATCGTCCACACCGTAGGTGGCTTTATACGGATCGAGCACACGGAAATAGAGCACACCGTCGACCGACAGGGTGATGTTGTCTTTGGTAATGGCTGACTGGCTTGGTACATCCACGGCCTGTTCTTTCAGGCTGCGGTCGGAGGCAACGCGGTCAACAAAAGGAATTACAAAGTTCAGACCGGCTTCTTTGGTGCCCTGATATTTGCCGAAACGTTCGACCAGCCAGGCACGGTTTTGCGGAACAAAGATGATGCTTTTTTTCAGCACCACCAGAATAAAAATCAGCGCAAAGGCTTCGACAGAAAAGAGCTTACTCAGCAGATATTCCATGAATAGTGTTTCCTTGTTGAATTAAAGGCCAGTTTAACACCAGCCTCTGGCATGGCGCAGCAGCCATTGGCCTGATTTTACAATTCCATGCATAGGCTGCGACAGGGTTCGCATAAGTGCCTGTGCATATTCCTGATAAAGAACATTCTTTGATCATATCGGCAAATGCGGTCGGATTACGGCACCTCAGCACCCGTTTGTGCCTGAAATCTGGCGTAATGTTCCCTTACCAAATACAAAACCTGCCCGCACAATGGCTGCCAGCCTGTCCCTTGTACCCATTACTCAGGAATACCCCATGCTGATGAATTTCTGGCAGACCATGCAAGACGGTTTTAAAAGTGAAGTTGGCGCGGTTTCGCTGGAGGAAATGCTGGCACGCCATACCACAGCCGAATCTCAGTTTATTGAGCTGCAGGGGATGAACGTACATTACCGTGATGTCTGTCGCTGTGCCGAACCGGAAAAAGCACCGGTGCTGATTCTGCTGCACGGTATTTTTTCGTCGCTGCATACCTGGAATGACTGGACCGATATTCTCAGCAAAGATTTCCGCGTTATCAGTATCGACAGCCCAAACTTTGGCCTTACCGGCGCACATCCACGCGGCATGTTTAAATACATCTACAGTGATTTTCTCAACGAATTTACCGACGCATTAGGTATTAAGCAGTGCTCGCTGGCCGGTAATTCTCTGGGCGGCTGGATGAGCTGGGAGTTTGCCGGCCGTTATCCGCACAAGGTTAATAAGGTTATTCTGCTCGACAGTGCCGGTTTCTTTTTTGTACCACCACCGGTATTGCTGAGTATGGGGCTGCCGTTAAGTGGCTGGATGGCGTCGATGATGCCGGTGCCGCGCAAAGCCATGTATGCCACCATCCGCACCACTTACAGCCGCAAAGAACGGCTGAGCAAAGAGGTAATGGACCGCTATTACGATTTATTTATGCGTTCCGGCAACCGGGGCGCCGGGGCGGCGGTGTTACGCTTTATCCGTAATCGCGCCGGCTTTGACACCGCTCCACTTAAGAAGGTGACGCAGCCGGTATTGATTATGTGGGGCCGCAACGATGCCTGGATTCCGCTTTCCCATGCAGAGAAATTTGCCAGGGCCCTGCCTCAGGCGCGCACCATTATTTATGATGATTGCGGCCATATGCCGATGGAAGAGTTACCGGCCGAAAGTGCCGCCGATGCGCTGGCTTTTTTAAAGCAATAAATAATGATCCGGGGCACCTCTGAGTAATTCAGAGGTACCCCGTATAACGGGAGCAACGCGTTCAGCGCCCGTTACCTTTCATAAATAAGCGCAAATTTTTCATCGCCATCGTCTGTACTTTATTCTTAAGCAGCGGCGTCCAGCCCAGTAATAAGCCCGGCAGTCCCAGCGCCTGGCGGCTCCAGCTCCAGAAGTTAAAGCGATCGTCGTGGCGGATTATTTTGCCGTCGCGAAATTCAAAGCTGGCATCGATTTTATTGTGCACCCGCCGGCCGGTCTGGCTGAAGGTGTACAGCGCCTCCCAGTGTGCAGTTATCCGGCCGTTGTCTTCTCTGACGGAAAAGCTCAGCTGCATATCTTTGCCGCGCTCGCACAGCATCTGCCACATGGCGCCGATTTCTTCTGCGCCATTCAGCCCGAAAGCTTCATCGCGGAAGGTCGCCTGCGGGTGATAGCACTGCGCCATGGTCTGATAATCCTTTTGCTGAAAGGCGCGATAGAAGCGTTCGATCAATGCTTTGTTGCCGGACTCAGTCATGTCCTGCTCCTGTTCTGATAATTAGCCTGATCATTCTGGCGCAATATCTGGCGCGTCAGAAGGTGGCACATATGACCAACATAGTAGACAATCGGGCCATAACATCCGGAGATGCCCCATGCCACGCTGCGTTATTCTCGCCCTTGATCACAGCCCCCTGTCATCCGTTTCCGGGCCGCTGGAAATTCTGCTGCTGGGCGCACGCCTGGCTGCCGCCCACGACTGGCAGATTGAGGTCGCAGCAGAAAACACAACGCAAATCCGTGGTCAGGGGGGTATCTGCCTGAGTGCCCATACCCGTCTGGCCGATGTCAGTCAGGCCGATTTACTGATCGTCGCCGCCATCGGCGATCCGCGTCTGCGCAGCGACGCCCTGCAGGCCAATACCCTGCAACAGATACACACTCTTCATCAGCGTGGCACCCGCATGGTGAGTATCTGCACCGGAGCTTTTGTGCTGGCGGCGGCGGGCATACTGGAAGGCAGACAGGCCACCAGCCACTGGGCGGTTACCGACTGGCTGCAGCAGCAGTTTCCCGCTGTTTTATGGCAGAGGAACGCCATGCTGACCCACGATGGCAATATCAGCTGCTCCGGTGGAGCCAGCGCCTATCAGGATATGAGTCTGCAACTGGTGCGCGATTATTTTGGTGAAAGTGTCGCCCTGCAGGTGGCGCGTACGGTGCTGATTGATTCCGACCGCCACAGCCAGTTGCAGTACAGCGGTTTTATGCCTGAGCGTCAGCATCAGGATGAACGTATTCTGGAAATTCAGGACTGGCTCGATCAGCATGGCTGTGAGCCTTTTAACCTCGCCGATCTGGCCGCGCAGATTCACCTCAGCGAGCGCCAGTTCAAACGCCGTTTTACCCAGGCCGTGCGGCAATCGCCGCTGGCCTATATTCAGGCTTTGCGTATGGAAAAAGCCCGGCAGGCGCTGAGCGGCAGCCGCCGTCAGGTTGAACAGATTGCACGAGCGTGTGGTTACGACGATGTGCGTTTTTTCCGCGAACTGTTCCGCCGCAGCACAGGTCTGACACCACAGGCTTACCGGCAGAAATTTGCTCGTTGGCAGCCGTAATAACACCGGTCAGAATAGAAACAATCAACACGCGAAGGATCACCATGAATAACACCACCACAGCCACAACCCTGCGCCAGCAATTTATAGAGGAAGCCAAACAACGGCTGCTGACGATGTTTAACAACAGCAAACAGCGCATTAAAGCCACCGATGCTGAGCGCTTCCGTTTGCAGGGTTTTATGCAGGCCGGTGTTTTTCTCGGATTAAGCAGCAACAGCGAGTTGAAGCAGTTAATGGAAGAGATGCACCAGCAGGTATTTTCTATGAGTATCCGCGAGCGTCGTCTGCAGCAGGAAGCCGGCCGGATAGCCGAAGGCATTGATTACAGCCTGTACGACCAGCCGACCTACAGCCGCTGAGTGCTTCGCCGCTCAGTAGTGCAACGTAACCCCTTCCTGCGGTAAATCCAGCTGGTAGTCTTCACCAGCACTGGCCTCCGCCAACACACTGATTGGCTCCAGATACAGCGCATAATTGGAATGATGAATGGGTAACAGGTGCTCAGGCTGCAGCGCCCGCGCCATATCCACCACATCAGAAGCCCCCATGCTGATCTGTCCCAGCGGGCCGGGAGTCCCTACCCGGCCAAGATGCGGAACAAGAATATCCAGCATCCCACGGCTATCAGCCAGCGTCTGCACCTGAGTCAGCACAGCACCAACCGGCATAGTGTCACCCGTCCAGTACAAACGCTTGCTCCAGCTTCCCTGAGAAAATTCCAGCCAGTAACCATTGCCTGCACCCAATAAGGTATCAATAACGGGATCTGCCGAATGGTGTGCCGCAACCGCAGTAATGCGTATATGGCCGGCACCGGCCTGATATTCCAGGCTCTGCTGCCAGGCCAGACTCTGCGCGGCCGTAAAGCCTTTCGCCTGCAGTGCGCCAAGATCATGTTCCGGAACAAGCAGCGGCAGACCTTTATCCAGCTGGCTTTGTGCCTGCTGATCAAAATGATCTTCGTGAGCATGGCTGAGCAACAGCAGATCCAGCTGGCTGAGATCGGTCTCAGGCAGCGCCGTTAAACGGGCATGTTCTTTAATGTTCGGCCCGCGCTTCAGGTCAAAGGGCTCGTTCGGATCGCCCATAATAAAGGCATGCTGACCACTGCCCAGCATGGGGTCAGTCAGCAGACGAAAGCCGTTAAATTCCAGCAGCATGGTCGGGCCGCCCAGCCAGGTAATACTGAGCTGAGGAGGAAGGCTGACCGCACCCGCTTCCGTGGTCGCGGGCTCTGCGGCCAGCAGATCATCCGAGCCCAGAAAGAGGCTCAGACACAACGCACTAAGGTAATGATGCATAACGATTTCCCCGGTTGTTTATGAGTCCGGCGGAGAATATCATCGCGTTTTATCCACATAATCAGGCTCATAATGGATAGTCTGTCCGGGATTTTGGGATAGTGAAAAACTTAGAGCACATTCAGACCTTTATTGAGGTCGCCAGCAGCGGTAGTTTTGCCGAAGCCAGCCGGCGTCTGGCGGTATCGACGTCCGCGGTCAGCGCCCGGGTTCAGGCACTGGAAAAGCACCTCGGCGTACGGCTGCTGAACCGCACCACCCGCTCCGTCGGCCTGACCGATGAAGGCCGCCTGTACTTCAGTCGCTGCAAAGAAGTTCTGGATCAACTGCTGGATCTGGAAGACAGTCTGATTCGCCCGCAGGATCTGACCGGCCGCATCAGAATCAGTGTTCCCCTTGATCTGCCCATGGCCCCGCTTGCCGCTCTGCTGCAGGCGTTCAGTGCCCGCTATCCCAAACTCAGTGTTGAGGTGCACAGTACCGATGAAACCGTCGACTTTATTAACAGCCAGGCAGACGTTGCTATTCGCGGACGGGCGCCGGGCTCACTGAGCCTGATTGCGCGTAAACTGGGCGATGTACAGCTGGGCTTTTTCTGCGCGGCCAGCCACCCCGCCCGGAACGAAACTCCTGTTAACTGGCCGCATTACCCAATCGCAGACCCGCTGAATATCCGCCCACTGTTAACCACTGACCTTAACTGGCGCGAAAGCCAGCTGCTGACCCACAACCTGACGCTGGCCAAACAGCTCTGCCAGCAGGGTCAGAATCTGGCCATACTGCCGGTTGGCTTTTGCGCAGCGGAAGTGGCCGCCGGAACCTTGCAGGCTCTGCCCGACCCGGCCGGATTGCCACTGCTGCCACTCTTTCTTGTTTATCCCGCACGTAAACACATGCCCAACCGGGTGCGCGTATTTATCGACTTTTTTCTGCAACACCAGCAGGAATATCCACTGATCTGATGCCGCTCTCTATCCTGCCCTGATTAACCCTGGACAAGCCGTATAAGACAGGGCATACAAAGTGGCTGCACGCAGAGAAGACACCTTCCGGCGACAAGAGTCTGGCCGCCGCACGGTGCCCAACAGCAACAATAAACATAACAACAGGTCGCAACGGGAGTCTTTATGCCAGTCGTCCATTTATCCGGTGGAGCCCTTCATTATTCCGAGCATGGTCAGGGAGAACCGCTGTTACTGCTGCACGCTAACCCGGGTGACAGTGAGGATTTTTCCGCCGTTATTCCTGCACTGGCTGAACATTACCGGGTGCTCGCCATCGACTGGCCCGGCTATGGCCAGTCTGATTTACCAGCCCGGCCAGGCAGCGTTGATGTGACATTTTTTTATGCCGCACTGCGCGATTTTTTAACGGCGCTGGCTCTGCCGCCGGTACTGATTATCGGCAATTCCATCGGCGGCTATGCGGCAGCACGGTTAGCCAGTGAGGAACCTGAACGGGTTCGCGGGCTGATACTCGTCTCGCCCGGTGGTTTTACCCCACACAATATCCTGACCCGCGCTTTCTGCCGTTTGCAGGGCAGCCGCCTGTCGCTGTCCCCCTCGCGCTTTGCCAGCCTGTATCTGAAACACCGCAGTGTTACCGCTCAGGCCATGTTGCAGCGTGCCAGCGGCCTGCAGGCAACGCCGGAGCGTATTACGCTGAACCGTGCCATGTGGCGCAGCTTCGCCCGTCCGGAAAGCGACCTGCGCCAGTCTGCCAGACGAATCACAGCACCGACTCTGCTGCTGTTCGGCCAATACGATCCGGCAATTCCGGCAAACAAAGACGGCAAAGCCGCCGCCCGCTCTATACCAGCAGCGCAGATGGTCACTCTGCCCTGCGGCCATGCTTCTTTTGCGGAAATTCCGGAGCAGTTTCTGGCACAGGTTCAGCTATTTCTGGCCGCGATTAAGCGCTGATGACAGCAGGCTGAGAACCTTAGCCTTTTTTCAGCTGTTTCATAAAATCCATAAAATGCGGTTTAAATTCGCTGAACAGCGGATGGTCTTTATTTTCCAGCATCACTTCACTGAAGAGTTTCAGGCCAACGGCAAAGGCTTCTTCGTAGCCCTGCAGATCACCACGGGATTTAATCCGGTCAATAATTTTGAATATATCGTCGTGATTTCCCACGTTAAAAACCAGAGCTTGCGGATAAACGGAAGGCTGCCCCTGAGCATCACTCAGGTGTTTTATCTGAATTTCGTATTGATGTTGTTTCATAATATTTCCCGCTGATTTCTTTTGCTTTGTGTGGCGTTCGTCTGTTTCTGACAGCGTTATTGTCAGCGCAAACGACCACTGCCGGTAATCACAATTAACGGAACAGTTTAGTGCAGGAAACGAGTTACCCCAGCCCGGTAATATGAAAACACAGCCTTGTCAGGCGCCGTTAATAATGTACAGCCTGGCGCTCAGCCATTGGCATGAAAGCTTGCTCCAATGCCATAAAAAACAGCATAAAAAAACGGGAGCCTGAGCTCCCGTTTGTTCTAACCCGGTTAAATTACTGACCGTTGGCCGTCGCATGCCAGCGCTGATTCGCACCGCCATGTACACCATACATAATCAGCGTCGACGAACTGCCACCGGAAACGTCCAGCACCTGATTACTGTCGATGCGTGAACGCAGCAGTTTGCCGGCATAGTTAAACTGCTGAGCCGGATTACCGGCATCGCAGTCGGCCAGCTGCAGTAAGGTATGGTCGTAAATCAGACCATCCGGCACTTCCAGACACTTGGCTCCGGCGACACCGTTAATCATCAGACCGGTAGCCGTATCAAAACGCCACAGCTGGTTGGCACTGGTATTACAGGCCTCCATCGCCACCAGCGCACCGGTATGACTGCCACCGGTTGCGCTGATGCACTGGCCGGTGGATTCGCTGCGGTATTGTGCATAACGGTTTTCCGCCGACATTAAGCGCAGCTCCCACTGCTGGTTGGCACCACCGTGGTAAGTCCACTGGCCAACGTTAGCGTCATTACCGTTACCATAAGCATCCGCCACGATATTGCTGTTGTGTTTGCTGGCCAGTTTATTGCCGCTGTAAGTCCAGCGCAGGTTGTCAGAATCCACACAATCCCAGATCACCACACCACCGTTGTTATAAGCCTGACCGCGGTTATCCAGACATTTTTCCGGATTCGCCTTGTTGCGGAACATCTGGTTGGCGGCATCGTAACGCCACTTCTGATCCTGAGAGGTCAACTGACAATCCCACAGCTGCACATTGCTGCCGTTGTTCAGATTATTGTCGTTACCGGGAATATCCATACAACGGCCACTGGCACGGTTAACGATGGAGAACCAGTTTTCATCCGAGCTGGAATACTTCGGCGAATCATTGGCAATCGCCCGCTCCCACATCTGCAGATAGGCTTCCGCCGAGTTCATCACCGACTCATAAATGCGTGAGTTGGAATGGGTGCGGATATCCTGAATATGGTCAGCCACCAGACCGTAATGAGCCAGGCCTTCGTTATTCAGGTCAAAGATGCGGTTACCGGTTTTCTGTTTATCGATCACCACACCGGCTTCGGTTTCAAACGGATAAATCAGCGGATCGGTGTCGGTGTTATCGCGCGGATAAGCCTGCGAGCCAATACCACCCATATCGGTAGCAAACGGCACACCGACCAGATAACCGGTTGGCTCAATCAGGTCAATAAACTCACCGATGCTCCAGTTCAGGCTGTTGGCGCTGCTGTTATACGGCGACATCATACCGCCGGCGCGGGCAATACGCTGGTGCACTTCGTGCGCTGAACCATCCGGTTTGCGGTGCATATGGCTGTGACCGGAAATTACACCGGAATAGTTACGCGACTCGACGATATCCATAATGGCGCGTGCGCTCTTCACCGAGGTGTGATCAATTTCGATGATCATGCCTTTATCGATCATACGCTGAATCAGGTAGGCGCCATTGTCGCTCAGACCATGCTGGTTGCAGTGACGGCGGCTTTCATCGTATTGCGGATTCAGGCCAATACCGGCAAGAATATCCTTGATCACCGGCACGGTGCCCAGCAGCGGGAAGCCACTGGTCATACGGGAGCCATCGGTTCCGGCATCACAGACTTCGGTTTCAAAGAAACGGCCACTCGACAGCCACTGGCCGACGTTAATAAAGCCATCTTCCATACGTGTACCACCGAGCTGGTTGTCAAAGCGGTGAACCGGGAACAGCGCACGCACGCCGGCGTCGTACACTTCCTGCAGCTGACGTTCGATGCTTTCTTTGCTGCAACCGTCTTTCAGACCACAGTTAAACAACTCTGACGCTTCGATGCCCATCAGCACCGCCAGCTTGCCATCGGCAATAACCTTGCGGGCTTCCTGCGGTGTTTTCACCAGACGGAAGAAGCCTTTGCCCGGCCCGCCCTGCTGCGCGTCGATATAATCCTGCATCTGCTGCAGGCGACGGATCTGCAGATGAATACTGGCCATGGTGTTGCAGTTATTCGGGTTGATCCAGCTGGCCGGGTTGACGGTTTTCTGCACATTACACAGAACCTCGTTTTCCACCAGATGGCTGACCATCATCTGCATACCACCTTTGTGCGCACGTTCGATCCACTTGTAGTAGTACTGCATATGCGACACCTGCTTACGGTTCGGCCAGAACGGGAAGTCCGGCCAGCCGCGGGTATCGTAGCGGTGGTTTACATCGTCATAACCCATCAGGTTACCGATGATATCGAGCGAGCCCCAGGGGCCATGAATATCCGAGCTGTCGCGCAGCGCGGTTTCAACACCCCAGCGGTGGAAAGGCTCGCCATGCAGGAACTTACCGCCCATAAACTCATAGGAGGTGATATGAGTGTGCGGGTCGATGGCACCACGAACCGGTGTGTTCACATCGCTTTTCGGTACCTCACCCACCGTGTTCAGCTCGGCTTCCGGGAACGGCTTACAGTCGCTCTTCGGCACCAGATTGAACTCGGTTTCCGAACCGGCATTGGTCGGGTTGAGGATATCAATCACGTACAGGCCACCATCGGCGTAATAACCGGTGCCACCGTAGTTATGGCGCAGAATTTTGGCCAGCTTAGGGCCATAAAAGCTGAAGCGGTAGGCACCGTTATCCTGGCTGTGAGCGGTGATCTTGAATTCGGCAAACTCACCGGCATAACGCCCGGCCGAAATTTCATTCGGCAAATGGGTTGCCAGATAGCGGCCGTCTTTATCCGTCAGCATATAGTGGAAAAACGATGTCGGCTTAAAGTAGAAGCTGGCTGCCGAATCCAGATCGGTCGCCTTTAGCTGCCAGCCAAGACCATTATCAATAGCACCGCCTTTGGTATAGCGGTTCATATATTTGCCGTTGGTCGGCGACTGAATGGCATAACAACCCTGGGCCAGTTCATGTACCGCCATTTCGGCATTCTGCCGCTGCTCTACCGGAGCAGGTGCAGGGGGTGGTTGCGAGAAAGCAGCAGCCTGCTGTGCGCAAAACAGCGTGCTGCCAAATAATGCTGCGCCACCGACCATGGAGGTCAGCAGCCAGCGCTGCGTATGTGCTGAGTTTTTCATTATTATGTGTCCATGCGAACCGGCCGCAGTCACACTGCGACCGAATAAAGTTCCGCGACGGCTGGCGACTGACTCCTCTCCCTGCCTGCCGTAAACGGGCCGTTTGCAGCATGGTCATGGAGTTCAGATGCAACCTATGGCAATACGGGCCGCACACTGTGCAAAACCTCGATTGCAGGAAACGATAAGACGAATTACGACGAGGGTAATCACCGTTCGGGACGGCTCAGGCACTAATAAGGACGTTATTATTTACACCATCGGTGCCTGACTTCTGACGCCAGTCAACCGGCGATATTCAGCCGCCGGGTAACGCACTGCCAACACCACTTTGGGAAGCCAGCATACCGTCCAGCAGATTGCCCGCCGGATCACGGCGCCAGTGACGCAACCAGGCAAAGCCCGGAGCAAAATCCGGCGCCGGTGCGGCGGCCAGCTTACTGGCTGAAATCGCAGGCGCCGGGCGAAGAACAGACTCACCGGACGGCACCACCAGCGCCCGTAAGCACTCACTGACATAGCGATGGGAATCGATATTATCCACCACCCACCACTCCGCCTGCAGGCGCTCATGGGTGATATCCAGCAGCACATAGCCGCGGTAATAAAAATCGACAAAGTTAAGATGTGGCAGCAAGGCCTGCAGCGAGCGGCTGGCCAGTTGCGCCTGGGTGTAGTTATCAATACCGGGCGAGGTTACCGCCGGAGTCACCAGCTCGATGCCTAACGCCTTACCCGGCTCAGCGGCAAACGGATCGTCGTGCAGTTCCATTGCCCAGCTGGAGTGAATATCACCCGTCAGCACCACCCAGTTATCCACTCCGGCGTTGCGTACCGTATCAAACAGACGCTGACGTGCCGCCGGATACCCATCCCACTGATCATAATTAAACGGCGTGTCGTTGGTGCCGAGCTGGCCGACCATCACCTGCTGCCCCAGCAGTTTCCAGCGGATGTTTTCCTGCTGTGCACTGGTCAATGTTTCTGCCAGCCAGCTTTCCTGTTCATAACCGAGCAGCGTGCGCTCTTCACGGTTGCGGTCGGCATTGTCGGCGGCCTGGGCATCACGCCCGGCCAGACGGGTATCGAGCAGGCTCAGGTCGAGCAGGTCGCCAAAACGGAAGTTACGGTAAATGCCCTGCTGGCCGGCCCGCATCTCACGGATCGGCATCCATTCCATATACGCCTGTACCGCGCCGCGCAGGCGATCCTGCCAGCGCCCTTCTTCACCCTCAGTATGGTTATCCGCACCGCCGGGCCAGGCGTTATTCGCCACTTCATGATCGTCCCAGATCACCATAAACGGATGCTGGCGGTGCACCTGCTGTAAATCGGCATCGGTTTTATAGCAGGCGTGGCGCTGACGATAATCTTCCAGCGTGATGATTTCGCGCGGCGGCTGATTGATACGGCCACTGCTCAGGCTGGCATCGAGATTAGCGTACTCATAAATGTAATCACCCAGATGCAGCACCACATCCAGATCGCTGCGCTGTGCCAGCTCTTTATACACATTGAAATAACCACGCGCGTAATTCGAGCAGGAGGTAAAAGCAATGCGCAGATGCTCCACCCGGCCCTGCGGCAGAGTACGTGTGCGGCCGATATCCGACATCTGCCCCAGGGCTTCGAACACATAGTAATAACTCTGCCCGGCCTGCAGACCATCGGCATCAATCTTAACGGTGAAATCACGGCCGGCATCGGTATAGCCAAAGCCTTCGTTAACCAGCTCGCGCAATTGCGGATCACGGGCGATGCGCCAGCGGTAAGGAATACTGTAGGTTTCGGCCAGTGCCGGAGGGGTTATGCGGGTCCAGAGAATCACCCGGTCGGTGAGCGGATCACCACTGGCAACCCCATGCTGAAACGGGAAAGCACTGGAGCGTGGTACCGCCATCAGATCATCCTGCTGCGGCAAAAATGAGTCCGCCAGACCCGTGCCTGCCAGCGCCGGGCCAGCCGCTGCAGCCATTCCCAGAGAGGCCGCAGAGCGGGACGAATTAAGCAAAAAATTCCGGCGCGTCAGGGTCATGGTGCTTTCCGCAGCAAAGACTGAACGCGGTCTATTTAATGAGCAGAGGATGACAGCGCGGTTGCGCTTTGCTGACCATATGGTTGCAGAAAAGTGGCGGATTGATGACCAGCGGATGACCGGATGATGACAGCAGAGAGTTACAGCGAATACAGAATAACAGCCGGGATCTGAAAACTATCAGATTCCGGCTGTGGTATTACAGATAAATAAGACTTAACAGGATTACGGCGTTACTGACAGGTTTTTGATGGTCACCGTAACATTACGTCCGCCGGTAGCAGAACCAGCCTTTTTCAAAGGAATATGAATAAACCCATCTTCCTCTGCAGTAAAGGTACAGGTGTAGTTACCAGGTGTCAGCGTAACCTGTTTTTCAAATACACAGTTGGTATCAGAAAACTCTGCGCCTTCAAGCAACTCATCATTGGGTAAAGCCGAAATACTGCCTGAGACTTTTAATTTCAGGCCATTCTCTACCAAAACTTTCTTATTGTTATTCGTTCCACCGCCAATAGCCAATGTAACTTCGTAAACATTATTTTTTAAGGCAAGAGGCGTCCACTGCTCGGTGACACCCTGTGAATTTACCCGTGAGACAAAAGGTTTGAATATATTACTACCCGTCAGAGTCAGACTTTTGGTAACTGTCAAACAAGTATCAAGAGGATTGTAAGAAGAGGAATCTCCTGCAGTATCGCAATGGCGATCCGCCGGACGGGCATGCCGGAGCTTGACACTGCGATCAGTCGCTTTTTTAAACTTCACACGCATAACGTATGTCCTGACTTCCTCCGTGGTCAGGACATTGCTGCTGTCCCTCGTCGTCAGCGTCTGCATTGGAAGAAATTCACACACTTTAGTGAGGCTTTCCACAAACCCGGAAGCCGTATCGATATCATCACCAGCCACGCTGTCACGGCATGAAAAACTGGCATTATTGGCTGATAACTGATCAGGCTGAAATGCAGAAGGCTGACCATTGTTTTCGAACATTACCTGAATTGTTGCGGGTGCACCGTATAAATTTGCTGAATACATTTTATCCCGAACTACCACCTGACGGTTAATCGTTTCCCAGGCAGACGGAACCAGATCCGCAACAAATTGACTGGCATTGACGACAGACGATGACAGCAATCCAATCAGTGTCATGCTTACCGCTGTTTTAAAAGGGATCGATCTGATCTTATCTGACATATTTATAATCCTTTATTAAAATCGATTACTTATCAGTGCCCCCCTGAATCATTCAGCGGCGCAGAAATAAATTCATAAAAAACGAATCCCTGACACATCATTTCAGCGCCAACACTCATCCGCTAAAACGAACTGCATGCGACATGGCGAAGCCAGCGTATTCTATTTTGAATAACATGCAATGAAATTAGTTATTGATAGCTGCTTCTGTGCTCAATAGCAGAGGTTGTATTCCATTCAGGATAAAGAACCCGGTACTTATACCTTAGGGCAGGCAGTGGATTTAATATTCATTAAAAACTTATTTGATAAATGAATACTCGATAAGCAGTCTTTCCATCCCCCGACAAAATCAATCACGTCAAATATTCAATACCAGCTTTCTTATTGCCAGACGCATCACAATAAACATCGCCGCATAAATTTGTAACATGAGCTGCTGTCGCAGAATCCGAGTAAATCGGCCAGTTCGGTGGCATTCAGCCCCTGAGCCTGCGGACTGCGTGCCAACCGCAAACGCTGCTGGTTCAGCAGTTCGGTAAAGCTGGTGTGTTCCGCTTTCAGGCGACGGAACAGCGTCGAACGGCTGAGGTGCACGGCGGCGCACACCGCCTGAATCTGACTGAATTTATGGATATCCTGCTCCAGCAGTGCCAGCACCCGCAGACTGAGCGGTGCCTTTGTTGCCGTCTGCCCGGCGCTGTTTGCCTGCGCTCCCGCTGACAATATCCCGGCCACTGGCAGCTGCTGCGCCCGCGCAGCCAGTAAATCGCGCAGATAGACATCCGCCGCCGGCAATGGATGCTGCAGCAACGCGGCATCCAGCCACAGACGGTTAACGCCGCCAGGCGCCCCGGTAAAACGTATTCCGGGGCCGAATGTCTGATAAAACAACTGGCTGTCGGCCGGCCCGGTACGGGCAAGTTCGGCTTTGCGCACCGGCAGCAGACGGCTGGCATTTTCGGTACCTGCTGCAACCTCGCCCCCAAAAACCTCACCGCCCAGAACCGCGCCCCAGGCAAGCATCGCCGCCATGCTGCGTTCAACCGCAATCTGTGGATATGGCAGCAGAAATTCAAAGCGGATTTCCACTTCATCACCGGCCGGCAACAACTGCCAGCGTTCGGCCGGGTTCAGCAGCTGAATATGATCAATAAAGGTGGTGAGTGCCTCGCCCAGCGTGGCGCAATGCGCGATCCAGCGCGCCAGTAAACCGCGGGCAGCGGGATTAACCTGCAGGCCAATCTTCAGCCCCAAAGCGTCATCGGTGCTGTTGTTGCGGGCTTCCGTCCACAGTGCACGCAACGCACTTTCGGCCTGACGCAGCTCGTGCATTTCTGCGCCTGCCGCAACCGCTTCTGCCGCGCTACTTGCTGACACCTGAGCGGGCGCCAGCACGCCACGGCGCTGCAGCTCTTGCGCCAGATCTTTTACGGCTACCGCCGAAACGGTCAGTTTATTGCGGGACATAACCACTCAACCAACAACTTAACACCCTTCTGTCAATGCACTTCATACTGCCAAGAATGCCCGAAAGCCAGGCAAAAGTACCCTGTCTGCAACCAGATTCCATAACTCTGCAACCAGCTGCCTGAGCTGCCACTCGCAAGCGGATTAGGATAAAGAGACCTACGAATAACCCAGAGCTCTGCAGGAGAATTTTATGCAGCACCGCATTCAGAACGAACGGCACTTGCGGCAACTTATTTCTGCACCACCAGCGCTGCTGGAAAAGCGCGTACAGACGCAACTCGATGCTTATTGCTTTGAGGTGATTAACCACGCCCGGGTGATGATAGTCGCCAGCGAAAGCGGTACACCGGCATTACAACCCGTAAGCCTTAGCCACTGCCAGCTGGATGTTACCGCTAACAGCGTGCGCTTCAGCCTGCCCGAAGCGGACGAGCAGCCAGACCTGCAAACGGACAAGCAAGCAGACAGGCAAGCAAATCATGGCCACAGCGGCCAGAACAGCAGCCTGTATTTTCTGATTCCGGGCGTCGGCCATGCCCTGCGGGTCAACGGTCGTCTGAGCCGGCAGTTACCACAGGGACACTGGCAACTTCAGATTAAAAGCGCCTATCTGCACTGCGCGCGCGCTGCTGTGCGCTCCGGTCTGTGGGACAACGAGACAGAACACAGCGCTGCGGTACTGACCGACAGCACCGTGCTAAGCGACCGAAAAGAGTACCTGCAGCAGGCAATGTATCTGTTGCTGAAAACCTGCGACGCCCAGGGCATCACCTCCGTTTCACCACGCGGTGACGAAACCGGTGTCATCCGTATGCTGCCCGATGGACGTTTATTTATGGCGGAGCGGCCGGGCAATAAAGTGGCGCTCAGCCTGCGCAACCTGCTGCAGAACCCGGCACTGGAGTTGCTGTTGCTGATTCCCGGCCAGCCGCAACTGCTGCATATCTGCGGCAGTGCGCAGCTGACAACCGAACCGCAGTTACTCGCCGCCTGTGCCATTGGCGATAAAGTGCCGAAGCTGGGGTTACTGATTGAGCCACAGGCCATCCGCTTTACCAGCGCCAGTGCCCTGAACGACGCCGGCGTATTTAACCCGGAGCACCGGGTAGAGGCCAAACAGCTGACGCCTTTTGCCAAAGCACTATCGGCGCATATGAGCGGCGAGGGATTAATGGGTAAGGCCACCCATCTGGTGGTCGATCAGGTGGTAAAACACGATCTGAAAAATCTGTACTGAAGGCTAAACATAATACGCAGATCAGCTGAAACAGGTGCGGTGGTACTCACCGCTCCTGTCGGCGAACGCAATTGTCAGGTTTTCACTCGCAGGTGGCTGATGATTCATAACCGAGATAATAATAACCATCCCAGGCCTGACCACCCGGCGAATGGGCACTAAACACAATACCTTCGCTTGTCATACAGTACGCCAGCGTAAAATCTGTGGGGTCGAGATCAGCGAAGCCAAGTGCAAAATTATCTGAAGGCTCGCCATCAATCCGATAAAAATAATAACCGGCGCTAAGGTTCACCTGGCGCCGATCATCGCTCAACGCATGGCAGCCATCGGCGGAATTGGTTCGGCCAGTGATAAGTACGGTGCGGTATACCGGTTTCTGATCGAAACTGACCAGTCTGATTTTTTCAGAAACCCCGATATCCGGATTTTTAATTGCCAGACAATTCCCGTGCAACCAACCAATATGCTGTTCAAGCGCGCCCTGCGGTACTGAAGCACAGCCTGCCAGCACGATATACAAACTCATCAGAACAACGGTTTTTATCGGATATGCGGACACCGGTTTCCTCCATGATGCATTTCAGGCGCGCCGGATGACGGCTCCCCCTGCCCGTTAATGGCAGGAGCACCTCACCCACGGGGCTGCTATCAATAATGTGCTCCCTTCTCAGGACCTTAGAACCGGCAAATACATGCGTGGTGAAAAGATCCATAGCCGGGAGATAGCGTTTCACCTGAAGGGTAAAACTACCAGCCCCGCATGAACAGGTTTCTTTATTGATTACCCGATTGCCGACCCGATTGCCGACCCGATTGCCGACCCGATTGCCGACCTATGGCCATAAACGCATCCTGCGACAACCTGTCGCAGCGACAAAATAACCGCCAGGGCATATTCTGACAGCCTGTGTTCGGCAGTGCGCTATGAGGGTGGCAAACTGCCGTCCGCCGGGTTTACAGGAGTGTTTGTGGTGCTGTCGTCTGATCAGAGCGGCGGCTGTCAGTCAGTAACTCCCGGCACAACTTAACGTTTCCACGCTTTGACAGGCGCAGCGTTTCCGGTCTGTACACCCCGTCCGCTGCGCCTGTTTTTTCTTATTCCCTTTTTCTTATCTTTTCCTTTTCCCTGTTTTCTCTCTGTACCCCCACTGCTTTGTCTTCCCACCACCCTGCCCCGCGGTTAGCATGACAGACTCTGAAAAAGCAGACCTGAAAAAGCCCCGTGCAGAATAGCGGGCTAATGGATACCGAATGAGCGATCAAGAAAAGAAAAACACCGGCCACAGCGCCAGCGAATGGCGCCACCTGTACTTTACCGGCATCAGCCGTGTGCCGCCGCAGGACATCAGCCTCAGCAACGAACAGATGCAGGCACTGCTCGGTATGGTGAACGCACCAGCGGCTATCTCCTGCCCGCGTGCCATTGACCCGCAGTATTTGATTAATGAAAAAGGCACCACCCCCTGGCTGGCACTCTATGCCCTGCTCGCCACCCGTGATCCGCAGGCGTTAACCGCCGTTGCCGAAGGCCAGAGCGCTATTCAGGTGCCGGCCGAATTTCTTGCCGGCACTTTTCACAGCCATGTGAACTGGCCTGCGGAAATGCTGGCGCGCTACGACCTGAATCTGGATGGTTTTTACCTGTTTGCCATTCCCTTCCTGCTGCATCGTGATGCACCGGCCGTAACCGATCTGAGTCAGTCGGCCAAATCACCGGACGGCCAGCTGGAGATTTTTAATATTCAGGAATTCCGTGATGAATTTCCGGAACAGTGCCTGCTGGAATTCGGCATGCTGGTGAAGTTTATTCAGACCAAGCGTCCGGATATTGTTGCTGCCCAGCCTTCCTGAGCGGCACCGGCAACCGTACAGGTTCTGGCTTTGGCCTGTACGGAACGGCCAGTTCCTGACAAATCACGGCCGTTTTCTCCCTCCCGGACACTGTCATAAAACAGTAAACTGGCTGCTTCTGATAACAACAAAAACAATAAGCTGTACAGAACCATGATATCCCATGAATTCAAGCCGCGTAGCTGGTCGTATTCCCTGCAGCAGATGCCTGACTCTATGCGCCAGTGGCCACTGGATAAACAGCTGACCCTGCTGTTTCCCGCCGGCATTCTGCTGTTTGCCCTGCTGTTTGGTGATATCCGCCAGTGGCTGCCCGGTGAAAATAAAGCGGCGCTTACCGGTGCCGGTATATTTTTCCTGCTGATTGTTCTTACCCGTCTGGCACTGGCACGCCATACCTTAAGCCCGCGTTATGAATGGCTGCTGCGCGAACTGTGGCCTGTACCGGCTATGCTGCTGGGTTATCTGCTGATGCGGCTGTTACGGCTGGAGCTGGCCATTGATGCCCTGGGCATTGAACTGATGGACCCGCAAATGATTGCCTTTGATACAGCACTGTTCGGTCAGCCGCTGCCGCTGCTGATTCAGCACTGGGTCAGCCCGGCCATGACCCTGCTGATGGAAAGCGCCTACCTGCACTTTTATTACGCCGTACCCATCGGCTCGTTACTGTGGCTGTTTTATTGCCGGGCAGAACACCCAGCGGCGTTTATTCATGTGCGTCAGGGAATTATTTACACCCTGGTTATTGGCTGGTTGCTGTATCTGCTGGTGCCGGTCATCGGCCCCGGTCAGTGGCTGGAAAGCGCGTTCAGTGTCAGCCTTGGTACCCAGGATGGTCTGGTCTATGACGCGGTAAACAGCTTCCGTTATGCCTACGACTGCTTTCCCAGTCTGCATACCGCCGTGCCCTGGGTAACACTGCTGGTCTGCTGGCGCTGGTATTCCTGGCCATTGCGCGTTCTGGTGTTGCTGATGACCCTGAGCATTACCCTGTCTACCCTGTATCTGCGTTACCACTACGGTGCCGACGTGCTCGGCGGCATAGCTCTGGCCGTGATCGTCGCTCAGTTGCGCCTGCCAAAAACAACAACCCGATACGGGCATTAAAAACCTGCTCTGGAGGGTCATATTCAAGACAACATTGCCAACAGAAATGACCGTTTTATCCGGATTTAGTCATCCTGATTTAGTTATCCGGATTCCATTCCGGCCAGGGTCATGACAAAACGTATAACCGTCGCGACCACGAAAAGCGCCCCGACACCGAGGGCCCAATAGATTAAGAGCCACTTCCATTGATGAAGACTTTTTTTCATCCCCTGTTCCTCCGGATTTACGTTTTACAGCAGAGATAAGCGCCCGGTAAATGCTTGCCCCGTTGCAGCCTTTTTCCAGGGCCTGTTAGGGCCTAATGATAACCATCGGTATCAACGACTTTTCCCCGGAATACCCGGTAAGACCAAAAGGTATAAATCAGAATCACAGGAACGATGAGCACAACGCCCACCAGGGTAAACCGGAGACTGGATGCCGGAGCCGCGGCCTGATAGATCGTAATACCGGGCGGAATAATGTTTGGCCAAAGGCTGACACACAGCCCCAGATAACCAAGAAACAGCATGCATACAGCACACATAAAAGCCCGGCACTCATCTTTGGAATGCGCAGCCCCCATCAGCAAAAAAGCAAAAGCAGCAGTAAGAATGGGCAAGGGTGCCAGATACACGATATTTGACAGGTTAAACCATAAATCCCGCACGCTTTCGTTAACCATCGGTGTATAGATACTGATAATAAACATACAGGTCGCTAACAGCAGCGTTAATGGCTTAATAAGTACGCGCATTTTCTTCTGCAAACCGTGCTCTGTTTTAATAACCAGCCAGGTAACTCCCAGCAACCCATAAGCAAACAGCAAACTGAAACCTGTGAACAGACTGAACAGACTCAACCAATCCAGTCCGCCACCGGCAAATTCACCATTTTCAACCTGAAAACCAAGAATCACAGCCCCCACAGCAACACCCTGAGAAAAGGTTGCCATTAAAGAACCAACAAAGAACAATTTATCCCACACCGGACGATGAGACTCTGTGGCTTTAAAACGAAACTCAAAGGCCACACCACGAAGAATCAAACCAAACAACATGAGCAGTATCGGCCCATACAAGGCAGACAAAATCACAGAATAAGCCATCGGAAAAGCCGCCAATAAGCCAGCACCACCCAGCACAAGCCAGGTCTCGTTACCATCCCACACGGGGGCAACCGAGTTCACCATAATATCCCGTTCACGCTTGTCTTTAATAAAAGGAAACAGCAAGCCAATCCCCAGATCAAAGCCATCCAGGATCACATACATCATCAGGCCAAAGCCGATAATAAAAGCCCAAATAGTCGGTAAATCAAAATGCATGACAGGGTCTCCTAAATTTCTACGCCATCTGCGGCGGATAGCGGACGAGCCGGGCGTTTATTCAGGTGCTCGTCATCCTCCAGTGAGTAGTCTTCTGCCGGCCCTTTGGCAATCAGCGCCAACATATAACGCACACCCACACCAAAGACACAGACATACACCACTACAAATGCCAGCAAAGACAGACTCATTGCAGTAACGCTATTGGGCGACCCTGCATCCACGGTGCGCTGCAAACCATATACAACCCAGGGCTGACGACCGGCTTCCGTCACAAACCAACCGGCCAGCATGGCGATCAGACCGGATGGCCCCATGGCAATACAAAAATTCAGGAACCATCTTTTCTCATAGAGTTTGCCTGTTTTACGCAGAATCAACGCAGCAAGCGCCAGCACAATCATCAACATGCCAAGCGCAACCATGATTCGGAAACTAAAAAAAACGACTGGCACATTAGGGCGATCTTGCGGGGCAACGGAAGTTAATGGCGGAATAGAACCATCCATAGAATGGGTCAGAATCAGGCTGGCCAGATTGGGGATTTCTATCGAAAAATCGTTTTGTTCTTTCTCCATATCTGGCCAGGCGAACAGAACAAGCGGCACACCTTCACCGGGCTTAGCTTCATGCCAATGAGCTTCCATTGCGGCCACTTTGATTGGCTGATGCTCTAAGGTATTCAGACCATGCAGATCACCAACCAACACTTGTAATGGCGCAGAAATAAGCAGCATCCACATCGCCATGGATAACATTTTTTTCGCTACGTTAATATGGGAGCCTTTAAGCAAATGCCACGCACCGGAAGCACCGACCAACAACGCCGTCGCCAAAAATGCAGCCAGTCCCATATGCACTAAACGGTAAGGAAAAGAGGGGTTAAATATAATTTCGAACCAGTCCAGCGGCACAACACGCCCATCAACAATGTCGTAACCCTGAGGGGTTTGCATCCAGCTGTTTGATGCCAGAATCCAGGTCATTGAGATCAGGGTGCCGATGGCAACCAGAATAGTGGAGGCAAAATGCAGCCGCTCTCCAACTTTTTTCCAGCCAAACAACATAACCCCCAGGAAGCCAGCCTCAAGGAAGAAAGCCGTCATCACTTCATAGCTGAGTAACGGGCCTGTAATCGCCCCCGCAAAGTTAGAAAACTGGCTCCAGTTGGTACCAAACTGATACGCCATAACAATGCCAGAAACCACCCCCATGGCGAAGTTAACGGCAAAGATCTTCATCCAGAACCGGCACAGAGTTATATAGACCGGCTTTCTGGTATACAGCCATAAGCCTTCTAACACAGCCAGATAACTGGCCAGACCAATCGTTATCGCGGGAAAGATAATGTGGAAAGAGACGGTGAACGCGAACTGTATCCGCGCCAGATCAACAGCACTTAAATCAATCATTGTGTCCTGCCTACCTTCTGCACGGCCAGAAAGCCGAAGCTAAAAATAACAACCGCGTTGAGTGTACGACTAAAAAAAATACAGAACAGGCACAATAAACTAATTTAGAATAGGTACAGTTTGTTGATCAAGGTGTCGCCATGAATCAGTTTAAGTACCTAGAGCTGGAACACTTGTTACGGAAAGATATACAAGCCAATCATTTCTTACCGAGTGGAAAACTTCCTTCCGTCCGGGAAATGTGCCAGAACTTAGGCTTTTCCAAAGCCACTGTATTACACGCCTTACACAGGCTCGAAGCAGAAGGCCTGATCTTTTCCAAGCCAAAATCCGGTTACTTTGTCAAAGCTGAGACACACCATGATCGGCTGCCGCCAAAACGCATTAACCCTCCGGCGGCGCCCAGAGACGTAACGGTTCCGGCTATTTTAAGAGACATCATGGCGCGCAGTGCCGCTTTTGATATTTTGCCAACCGCCGGCACTGCCAACGATGCCGGCCACCTCATCACACTGAACCGGCATTTGAGCAAAGCTTTACGCTCCAGACCGACTCAGAAAGCTCTTTATTACAATGATTCAAGCGGCGACATGCGCTTGAAAGACGCCATTGTGAGTCATTACCGCCATCGCGGTCTGAATCAGGACCCAGCACAGGTTTGCATCACCGGAGGCTGCCAGCATGCGTTATTTATTTCGCTTATGGCGACATGCTCACCGGGCGATACCGTAGCGGTGGAATCACCAGCGTTTTATGGTGTTCTGCAGATCATGGAGCAGCTGAAGCTGAAAATTATCGAGGTTGCCACAGATCCTTCAGAGGGTTTAAGCATTGAGGATTTAGCCGAAAAAATAACCGAATGGCCGATAAAAGCCTGCATAACATCCCCGAATTACGCTACCCCTACCGGGGCCTGCATGCCAGAAAAAGCCCGCCAGAAATTGATCAATCTGGCGATAGAAAAAGATTTTTGCATTATAGAGGATGACATTTACGGCGATCTTTCCTTCCCGCCGTTTACGGCCGAACCGCTAAAAAAATTCGATCCTGACGGGCGGGTTATTCTGTGCAGCTCGTTTTCAAAAAGCTTATCAAGGGATTTAAGGATTGGCTGGGTGTTTGGCGGAAAATGGCACGACAAAATCGCTCAGCTCAAACTGGTCACCCAGTTATCTTCCAGCGAATCCACTCAGCAAGGGCTTGCGACATTTTTGGAAGAGGGACATTACCGCCGCTATCTGGCTCAACAGGTTAATACGCTGAAGCAGCAACAAAGGGAACTGATGACCTTATTGAGTAACCATTGGCATGATGAAATTCGTTACACCCACGCCCAGGGCGGAATTTCTATGTGGGTGGAATTAGACGAAACCATTAACACACAAAACAGTTACAACAAGGTACTGGAGCAAGGTGTGATCATGACACCCGGCTCGCTTTTCTCAGCTTCGGGACAATATAAAAACTTTTTACGTTTAAGTTATATCCATCCCTTAACAGAAAAAAGGCAAGCCGCGGTCAAAAAGCTTTTCAGCGTGCTGCTTGGGCATTAAAGATTAAGTCTATCGACGAACCCGTTTATAAAGCGGGTTAGGTTGCGACACGCTGCTGCTGTAAGTAACGGAAAGTCCTTTGAGGCCTTTCATCGCATCGTACGGGTCTTTGCCTTCTTTAATAGCAAAGCTGTCGAAACCACACTGACGCATCAGGCTCAGCTGATCCCGCAATACATCACCAAACGCCCGTAAATCCCCCTGATAATTTAACCGCTTTCGCAGTAAATACGCCGTTGAGTAGCCACGTCCATCCTTGAAATCTTCGAAGAAAACGCCGATAAACGAGAGCTTATCAATCACGCTCTGTAATTCCATCGGATCATCATTAACACCAATCCAGACTGCTGGCGTTACCTCCTCACCCTGCTCAACACGCGCTAACCAGACTGCCATGGGGAAAACGTCATGGGGATCTGGCGTGTCATGAACGTCTTCTGCAATAACCCAATCGTCTGACTTAATAACAGCAGCATCACCAGAATGAATGCGGATAATATTCTTCATACTAAGCTCCTGCCGGGCCATAAGCGGCCAACTTAAAAGGCTCCAGCCCTATGCGCAAAAAAGTTTCATGGAAGGTTTCGTGATCATTACGATTGGCTAAATATGCATTGGTGATATTTTTTACCACTCCGGGCAACACCTCTTCACTCACCGCCGGACCAATAACCTTACCGATCTGGCTGTCTTTTCCCTGAGCCCCGCCAATGGTGATCTGGTAATAGTCTTTACCGGATTTATTCAATCCTAAAATTCCTATATTTCCGATATGGTGGTGAGCACAGGCGTTTATACAACCCGATAAGTTAATACTGATATCACCGACATCCAGTTGCTCTTCAAGGCTGTAAGCCTCAGCAACTTTCCTGGCGACAGGAAAGGAATGGGCCGTCGCCAGATTGCAGTAGCTTGCTCCGGGACAAACAATCATATCGCTGACTAAACCCACGTTAGGTAACGCCAAGCCCACCTCACATAAACTTGTCCAGACGCTGAACAGGTCTTGTTTCAGGATATCCGGCAATACCAGGTTTTGTTCATGGGCAACCCGAATCACCCCAAAGCCATATAAATCGGCCAAATCGGCAATGCGTTGCATTTGTTCTGCGGTTAGATCACCCGGCGTATTGGTGGGAAATTTGGTAGAAATTGCCACGGAGGCATAACCTTTCACCTTGTGCGGTTTCACACTGCGTGATGCCCAGGAAGCAAATTCGCTATTGCTTGTTAAGTGATGACCATATTGAAGATCAGTATCATCTAACGCTTTATAGAGCGGCGATAAAAACTGAGAAGCTACACGACTCAGCTCATCTTCAGTAAGCGTCGAAAAACTTCCGCGAATCTGTTGCCATTCGGCTTCTGCTTCTTCACGAAAAGCGCTTATGCCCAGTGAATTTACCAGAATTTTAATACGTGCCTTGTACTTGTTATCACGCCGGCCATAGCGGTTGAATACCCGCAGAACCGCTTCGATATATGACAAAACTTCCGACCAGTGCAGATTGTCTTTTACGAGCTGATTAAGAAAAGGCGTACGACCCAACCCTCCGCCAACCATAACCTGAAAGCGCAGCGTTTCTTCTTCATCACGATACAAATACAAACCGATATCGTGCATACGCACCGCTGCCCGGTCTTCCTGACTCGAGCTGACCGCAATTTTGAATTTACGGGGCAGGAACAAAAACTCGGGATTTACGGTAGCCCATTGACGAATAATCTCGGCAAAAATACGCGGGTCATATTCTTCATCGGGGGCAACGCCCGCGTAGGCTTCGGTAGTCACATTACGCACGCAGTTACCCGATGTTTGAATCGCGTGCATATCAATAGACGCCAGATGCGCCAGAATATTTGGCGTATCGGCTAATTCAATCCAGTTAAACTGAATATTCTGACGGGTGGTGAAATGCCCATAACCACGGTCAAACTTATTGGCAATTGCCGCCAGACCGCGCATCTGATCACTGGATAACGCCCCATAGGGAATAGCGACCCGCATCATATAAGCGTGTTTCTGCAAATACAGACCGTTTTGCAAACGCAGCGGCAGAAACTCTTCTTCTGTGAGTTCACCACTGATCCGGCGCGCAACCTGATCGCGAAACTCTTCTACCCGCTCGTTAACCAGCGTCCTGTCATATTCATCGTACCGATACATCCGTATCACTCTCCCCTCTGTCTGTCAGGCGGGGGAAAATATCAATCAGACAGTGTCTCTGACAGGACAAGAAAAAAGAAAAACGATAGGTACAGATGGCAGTAGCCAACCTGCAGGCTAGCGCACAGTCGATCGCAACCGCTTCGCCTGCCGGGCGATATCAATAAGGCAACGTCTCGTCACTACCGGCAAACACAGAGAAAAAAGCGCCGTCAAGCATCATCTGCAATTTGTGCATAAGTTCTTTCTGTCAACCCTGAAGTTTTGCACAGAAGCTGTGGATATTTCTGTGCATATTCTTTTGAGAACTCCCCTGAATGCAGTAAATACGCCAGCCGGTAAAAACCGTGCGTTTTTTACACAGCCAGAAAAAACTAAAAATTTCTTTATTTTTCAAGGCATGGCAAGGGTTGCAGCAGGATCACAAAAAAATCGGCACGGCAAGCACAGAAGTATCAGGCATTCTCCGCCAGGCGGATAAGACGCCCGGCGACATGGGGACAAAGCTGACATTGAATCCACAGATTCTGTGGATAACTAACTGGATAAGTTGGCGATAAGCAGGCCGGAGCCATAGTCCGTGGGGGTTGCTGAAAAGCGTTGGTTTTTTAGACGATTGCGGGCGGTACACACCACCCGTACAAAGAAAAAGGCATAAGGCTGTGCCGGGACCGGCTCAGAGACAACTCTCCTGTTATTCCTCCACCGGTAACGACGGTAAAGCCTTAACCGCCACTAACAGAGCCTGTGGCCGCGCCATGCCCAGAGCCTGCAGCAACATCGCCGCCACAGTGCTGTCATCCCCGTTTTCATAGCGGCCTTCAACAATCGCAATCATCGCGCTGATCACGCCGGAGACCAGCAGGCGGATGGCAAGATCTTCACTGCTGTAATCAAACTGTCCCTGACTGAGGCCCGTGCGCACATCATGGCGCACATAATCGCCCAGTGCCGAACGCATTCCCTCGGCATAGCGTACGATATTGATCAGGGCACTGGCCCATTCGTGGTCCTGTGCTGCACGGCGGATAAACGCACGGATACCGATTGCAACCCGCTCGGCACCATCAGCAACGCCACGGCTGATCAGCGCAACCTCATGAGACAAGGCTTCCGCCTGTGCCAGGCTGACGGCATCCAGCACCTCTTCTTTGGTACGGAAGTAGTTGTATACCGTTCCGTTGGATACCCCTGCTTCCTGCGCCAGTTCGTTCAGTGCCAGTTCCCCGGCACCTTTATGGGCGTAAATCTTCAGCGCCGCATCCAACAATTGCTGGCGTGTACGGGCTTTTTTCTTGTGACCACGGGTCAGTTTTTCATTCTCGGCAGACGAGGTCATGCGGATCGCACCAGTCTCTGAAGGGAACAGAACGCCAGTGTACCACATTGAAACCGTCTCAATATTGAGATGATGGCTACTTTCCAAGCAAGCCAAGCGTTTGCTGCAGCAGCTCCGGAGCACAGCCTGCCGGGCCGGAGCACAGAATAAAGCGATCCGGACGCACCACCGCCAGCGCCGCAGACGCCGGAGCCGATAATGACTGTGCCAGGTCTTCCAGCAGCTCGGTTGTTTCCGGACTCTGATTCTGTACCCCAACCTGCAGAAAGCCACCACCGGCAGCCTGCCAGCGCGACCGTAAAGCGGCGCTCAGCCCTGCCTGCGGGTTGGTATTGAAGCCCACCAGCAGCAACCGTTCTCCCAACACATCATCACTGAGGCGGACCTCCCCGCCACTGCGTACCCATCCCTGTCCCAGCTGGCTGCCCGGAAGCAGATGTTTCAGCCCCTGCCCGGCGCAGAATAACCCCTGACGGAAACGGTTAGCCGGCTTAATCCGTAACTCTTCCAGATGACGACGCAGCGGCGGCAGCAAGCGCGACAGGCGCATCAGACCATGCACCATAAATGCAGAGACTGCATGACGGGTCATTACCAGATGGCCCATAAAGCGGGCGAGGTTGATCATGCTCACCGCATGCGGACGCCGTTCCTGATCATAACTGTCGAGAATCTGCGGCTGCGCCTGGCCACGCAGCACCCAGGCCAGTTTCCAGCCAAGGTTCGCCACGTCACGCAAGCCGGCAACCAACCCCTGACCGACAAAAGGCGGCGTGATATGCGCAGCATCACCGACCAGAAAAACCCGGCCCTTACTGAAACGCTCGCAACAACGGGCATGAAAACAGTACACCGCCGTCCGCTCAATCTGCAGATCGCTGCTGCTGATCCAGGGAGCCATCAGCTCTGCCACTTTGTCCGGGTGCTCCATCTGCTCACGGCTTTCACCACGGCGCAGCATAAACTCCCAGCGCTCACGCCCACCGGGAGCCGGCATATGGGGAACTGATCGTCTGGGATCACAGATAAACTCAACATGGTCGATGGCCTGCTCTGCCCGCTGCCGGGCATCAACAATCAGCCAGTCTTCGCCATAGGTTGTGCCCTGAAAATCCTGACCGATCAGGCTGCGGACAAGGGAGCTGGCGCCATCGGCACCAATCAGATAACGGGCGCGGATTTCTTCCTGCCGGCCAGCGTCATCACTCACCACCACGCTGACAACATCACCCTCATCGCGCAGTGTTACCAGCTCCAGACAGCGGCGCACCGTTACCGACGGCAGAGCCGCCAGCCGTCCGGCCAGCGCCTGCTCCAGTTCCGGCTGATAAAAAGTAACCAGCTTGGGATGACCATCCAGACTGCCGCGGGTATTTGCGGTAGCAAAGCGCCCCATAACCGGACTGTGCATCTGCACCTGCGGAATCGGAATACGGGCAAACGAGTCTTCGCTCAGACCGGCCATCTGCAGAACCCGCAACGCTTCATTATCCAGTGCAATGGCTCTTGGCATCAGCAGTATGTCCGGCGCTTTATCGATCACCAGTGTATTGATGCCATAGCGCCCCAGTAAGGCTGCCAGGGTTGCTCCCACAGGGCCGCAGCCAACAATCAGAACCTCCGTTGTTTCTGCTTCTTTTCCGCCACGTTCTTTGTTCATTTTTATTCTCCGCTAACGGCATCCTGGCGACGCCAACGAATGAGATTAAAACCAATATTGAAATATGTTTCAATATTGGTTTTAATCTCATAACAAAATAACAATGATCGTTCCCAGCAACGGAGTCCGCCATGATTGAACTCTCTACCCAGCAACCCCAACGGCATCCCTCGCCCACCAGCAAAGCCTGCCGGCTGGCCTATCTTGTGTTTGAGCGGCCGGAACCAGAGAAAGCCGAACGCTTCCTGCATGACTTTGGCCTGCAAACGGCCAGCCGCAGTGAAGAAGCCATCTTTCTGCGCGCCGCCGACAATGCCCCTTTCTGCTATTGCATCCGTAAGGCAGCAAAAGCAGGGTTTGCCGGATTCGGCTTTGAAGTCGCGGATATAGCCGCCCTGCAGGCGTTGAGTGAGCTGGACGGAGCATCGGCGATTGAAGAAGCACCTTATCCCGGCGGTGGCCAGCGGGTGTGTCTGCGCGATCCTTCCGGTTTCCGGGTAGAAGCCATCTGTGGCCAGAACAGCGTCGCGCCTCTGCGGCACCGTGCGCCCCTGCAGTTCAATTTCAATAACGAACATGTGCGCGTGAATGATTGCCAGCGTCCGCCGGCCACAGCGCCGGATGTACTGCGTCTCGGCCATCTGGTTCTCGAAGTAGCCGATTTTCAGCAGACCAGCGCCTGGTACACACGCCACTTCGGCCTTATTCCGAGTGATGTTCAGGTTCTGCCCGACGGCTCACCAGCCGTGGTCTTTTTCCGTCTTGATCTGGGAGACACCCCGGCCGATCACCACACGCTGGCGATGGCACAGGGCTTTATGCCGGCATACAGTCACAGTGCTTACGAACTGGTGGATGCCGATGCGGTCGGCATGGGACAGCGCGTCATGCGCGAAAAGAAATGGCAGCACGCCTGGGGAATCGGCCGCCATATTCTCGGCAGCCAGATTTTTGATTACTGGCAAGACCCCTGGGGAGCCAAGCATGAGCATTACTGTGACGGTGATTTATTTACAGCAGAGCGGCCCATGGGCGTGCATCCTGTCAGCCGCAATGCCATGTCACAGTGGGGGCAGGTGATGCCAGTCAGTTTCACCAAGCCCAAAATCACGCTCAGCGCTATCCGTGGATTGCTCAGAAGTCTGCGTTACAGCCCGGACGTTACGATAAAAAAATTAAAAACACTCGCCAGAATCTTTGGCTGACAGGAGCCCTATTATGCCTTTAGCAATTGTCCGATTCCGTCATAACAACCAGATTCGCTGGGGCCTCAGCGCCGATAATCTTATTCATCCGCTGCCCCTGCCCTGCACCACCACCGCCGGGCTGATTGCGCTGGGTTATCAGGCTGTCGCCGATGCCTGCAATAACGCCGGCGAAGCTCTGGCAGACAACAGTGTTGAGTTGCTGTCCCCTATTACCGGAGACGCCAAGGTGCTGTGCCAGGGGGCTAATTATCGCCAGCATATGCTCGATTCCGGTGTTGATCCGGACGCCAAAGCCTTCAACATGTTTTTCACCAAATCGTCTGCGTCGATTACAGCCCCCAGCGGAGAAATTATCCGCCCGCCCCATGTGCAACTGCTGGATTATGAAGTTGAGCTGACACTGGTACTGGCCCGGGAAACCCGCCAGAGCGTGCAGGTAACCACCGATAATCTGCACGAATATATTGCCGGTATCTGCATTGGTAATGATGTGTCCGCACGCGATGTTCAGATTCCGCAAATGCAGTTTCATAAAGGCAAAAGCTACCGTACGTTTTGTCCGCTCGGGCCGGTTTTATGCCTGCTGAACCGGCAGGAAATGAAATACCTGAACGACCTGCAGCTGACCCTCAGCGTTAACGGTAAAGTCCGCCAGCACGACAACAGCGGCAACATGGTATTCCGTCCGGCAGAAACACTGACCGAGTATTCTCAGATCACCGATTTTAATCCGGGCGATGTCATTATGACCGGCACGCCCAGCGGCTGCGCTCTGGCTTTGCCTTCTGCCTTTCTGGTGCGGCTGGCAGCTCTTCTCCCGGAGCAGAAAAAGTGGGAGCTGTTTATGAAAAAGCAACGCGCAAGACCACAGTATCTGCAGGATGGCGATCTGGTCGAAGCCGTTATCCGCAGCACTGACGGCGTAATCGATCTTGGCCGGCAGCAGCACCGGGTTGTGCGGGGAGCCGCCTGATGGAAGGAATTGCAAATTACCGCGATGTACTGGCAGCAGAAGCCATGGCACCCGCGCCATTGCCCACCAGCACTTATCAGCTGCTGCACGATGCCGCCGTAAAATATGCCAGCCAACCGGCACTGTCTTTTTTTCTGCAGACCGACGACCACCATAAACCGGAAGTGTTCAGTTACCAGCAGCTGCTGGAACAGGTGCACCGTACGGCCAATATGTTCCACCATCTCGGAGCCGATAAAGATACGGTCATTGCTTACATACTGCCTAACCTGCCGGAAACGCATTTTGTTATCTGGGGCGGACAGGCCAGCGGAATCGTAGCCGCCATTAACCCGCTGCTCGAAGCGGAGGCGATGGCCGAACTGCTTAATGCTGCCAACGCCAGCATTCTGGTAACCCTGGCCCCTTTTCCGGGAACCGATCTGTGGCCAAAAGTGCAGCAAATACTGCCGCAATTGCCCGCACTTAAGCATTTGCTGCTGATCAATATGGCTGACCATATAAGCGGCCTTAAAGGTCTCGCTGCCCGCCTGCTGCAAAAAAAAGAAGCGCGTTCACAATCCGGCTGGCGCAGTCTGCGGCACGGCTTACCGGCCACACTTCAGCTGCATGATTTCAGGCGTTTATGCCAGACCCAGAACGCCACAGAACTGCTCAGCAAGCGTCGTTTTGACGGTGACGATTATTCTTCTTTTTTCTGTACCGGTGGCACCACCGGCCTGCCGAAAATTGCTATGCGCCGTCATCGCAATGAAGTGGCCAATGTGCATTCGGTTGCACAGTTTATGGGAGCCAATATCGGTCCCGGAAAAAATGTGTTCTGCGGCTTACCGCTGTTTCATGTCAATGCGGTCCTGATTACCGGGCTGTTGCCATTCTCGCGCGGCGCCCATGTGATTCTCGGCACCCCGCAAGGTTACCGTGGCGACGGTGTGGTGAAGCGCTTCTGGGAAATCGTCGCAACACACCGGATTCATTTTTTCAGCGGTGTACCAACCCTGTATGCCAGCCTGCTTGATGTACCCATCGGCAATCATGATATCCGCTCACTGGAGTATGGACTTTGTGGTGCCGCCCCTCTGCCGGTAGAAGTATTCCGCCGTTTCCAGCAATGCACCGGACTGAAAATTCTCGAGGGTTACGGACTGACAGAAGGCACCTGCGTCAGCAGCGTTAACCCGCCTGCAGGTGAACGCCGTCTGGGGTCTGTTGGCCTGCGGGTGCCCGGACAACAGATGAAAGCCGTTGCCGTAGATGAGCAAGGTGCTTACCTGCGCGATTGTTCTCCGGGGGAAAGCGGCGTGCTGGTTATTTCCGGAGCCAATGTTTTTGCCGGCTACCGTATCGACAGCCAGAATAAAGATTTGTGGCTCGACTGCCACGACACACATCGCTGGATGAATACCGGCGATCTTGGGTATCAGGATAATGAAGGGTATTTCTGGCTCACCGGACGCCGGAAAGAATTGATTATCCGTGGTGGTCATAATATCGACCCGGCCATGATCGAAGAGCCTTTACACCGTCACCCCGCTGTTCAGCTGGTTGCCGCCGTCGGCCGTCCGGATGCTCATGCCGGTGAACTGCCTGTCGCCTATGTACAGCTGAAACCGGGCGCGCGGGTCAGTACGGCTGAATTACAGCATTTTGCCGCCACGCATATTTCTGAACGGGCCGCGCAGCCGAAATATATCCGCCTGACCGACGCCATCCCCCTCACCCCGGTCGGCAAAATTTTTAAACCCGCCCTGAAAAAACTCGAAATTCACTCAGCATTAATCGAAGCTCTGGAGCAGGCCGGCATCGCCTGTGCGCAATTACTGGTGGAAGACACCAAACAAAAAGGTATGCAGCTGCTGATTTATCTTGAACAGGACAGTGACCCACAACGCCGGGCCGCTGAAAAAATACTCGGTCGTTTTCCGTTTGTATTTTCTTTTGCCCGGCAAGAAGCAACCGCCTGATACGGCGGCTGCGGCTACTCTTCAGCCGCCAGCCGCAGCCGTTCCCAGCTCTGCATAACCTGCTTACGCAGCGGCCCCCAACGATAACCGCCCAGCGCCCCGCTCTGCTGAATCACCCGGTGACAGGGAATCATAAAGGCCACCGGGTTGGCGCCAACCGCATTACCAATCGCCCGTGCCGCCGTTGGCTGCCCCAGCTGCGCCGCCAGCTGGCCATAGCTGAGCGCATGGCCGGCAGGAATGGTTAATAACGCGCGCCAGACCGCCAGCTGAAAATTGGTGCCACGCACATGCAGCGACAACGGCGCACCAGCATCACTGCGCTTGCGGGTAAACAGCGTGGCGACCAGCTGTTGTGCCGCAGCGTTATCTTCGCACCAGCCGGCCGCCGGCCATTCCGCCTGTAACGCGGCCAGTTCTTCGGCGGCACTGAGTTCCTGATGCTGATGCTGTTGCTGATGTTGCTGCTGTGAATCTGGTTCATCCGCTTCTGTTGAAATAAAAGCAGCGCGGCATAAACCACGGTGTGTTTGCGCAATAAACATCGGGCCAAAGGGCGTGTCTGCCACGCCGTAACGGATGGTCAGCCCGGCGCCGGCGCGCTGATATTCACCCGGCGTTACCGCTTCCAGCTGAACAAAATGATCGTGCAGCCGGCTGCTGCCGCTCAGCCCCAGCTCATCGGCCGCCTCCAGCAACGGCAATTGCTGACGCAGCAGGAATTTACCGCGCTCCAGCGTTAATACCTGCAGAAAACGTTTAGGGCTGGTACCCGCCCACTGACTGAACAGACGCTGAAAATGAAAAGGGCTGAGATTAACCGCCGCGGCGATATCCTCCAGCGCTGGCTGCTCACGCGCATGCTGCGTAATAAAACGGATAGCCGTTGCGATTCGTTGATAGTCAGACATAAGCAGCTCCGCGCCGGTTGGGTATTAGGGCCTGTTAACACTAAGTGAAACAGATCCAATTCACTTCATCATAAAAATCCGGGCCACAAACACAACCCGGATCTTGCGCTTAACGGATACCCGCGCGACGGATTTTTCTGACATTGATATTCATCAGATGACGCAGCAGATAACGGTACAGAATACGTTTCAGCCCACGCAGGTTAGTACCCATCGCCGCGTAAAATTCATCCGGCGTGTTGTAAACACCGTAGTCGTCGGCAATACCTTCCTTCTGAATATAGGTATTGCCGCCCTGCCAGTCGTTCTGTGGTTTTTGCAGACAAGGCGTGGCAATGCCATAACCACTGAAGGCTTCACACTCGCTGGCAAAGGCTTTCTGCACCTGCTGCAAATACGGCTGGTCGATAATATAACCCTCTATTTCCAGCCAGCGGCCATCGTAATAGATTTCGACCCAGCTGTGCAGAATACGCGCGGGTGCAAAAGCGAACATCCACAGCGGAATTGCGCCCTTCTGCAGCTCGTTATAAATGGTAAAACCGTGGAAACGGGCAGGAATACCCAGCGCCCGCAACAGCGCCATCAGCAGCGTGCCTTTGGTATTGCACTGGCCGTAACCATCACTCAGTACTTCACTCGCGCTGAGGCTGTCATCGGCGTTGTAGCCAAAGCGGATATCGTCGCGCACAAAACGATAAACCTCTGCAATCTGCTGGCGGGTATCCAGCTGGCGCCAGCCCCGTTGCTGAATCAGCTGCTGAATGGCCGGATGCCGGTAATCCAGCATGCGGGTTGTGGCCAGATAGCTATCTGCTGTGTTTGTTGTGTTGTCAGCCATGGTGTACCTCCTGTTTTTTTACCAGACTACCGCCGGTACAGGCTGATAACTTGAATAAACTGGCTAACTTGCTCGTGTGATTTATGGTGGTAATTAATGGTGGTGATTAATTGCGGGCCAGCTGCACCGCCTCACGCACCGATAACCCAAAATGACGACGGAAAGTCCGGCTCAGATGAGCACTGTCGGCAAAGCCCGCATCCTGCGCTGCATTGGTCGCACTCTTCCCCTGATGTAACGCCTGCACCGCACAGAGCAGGCGGCGCCATAGCAGATAGGGCCGCCAGGGCATGTGCATCTGCTCACGGAACAGATGCAGAAAACGGCTCTCCGACAACGCCAGTCCGGCGGCAATATCCCGCGCACGCCATTGCGAAGGTTTTATGCAGCCGCCGTTAAAACACTGATCCAGTTGCTGCTGCAGTCGCAGCAGGCGGCTGTCGGTTATTTGCAGATTAAATGCCTGTTTATCCAGCCCCAGCAAATGGCTTAACGCCGCCAGTAACTCTGTGCTGTCAGCCGCAGATGCAAGGCCAGGAAGAGATACCAACAGCTGGCCGTTCATGTGTTGCAAAGCATGCTTACCGGCGACAGACAGAGGCTCCAGCAAAATAATCCAGCACTGTTCAGCGGCCAGATCGTGCTCCGCTTGCGGTGCAATCAGCAATGGGCCAGTGCCTTTTTCAGTGTTCAGTTGCCAGTGCCCCTGCGTGCCGGGCCACACTAGTTGCAGAGCCGCATGCTGGTGCTTATCGGCGAGTATATGCGGGCTGTAAAAGGCCAGAATGCCGGGTTTAATAATCAGCACGGGAATTGTTTACCGCATTGATTAAATCATTAAACGCCATATAAACGCAGCGCTTCGGCGATGGCGGTATGATCAGGCGTAATATCCAGCGCCCCCAGCTCCGATAAGGGCTGCCAGAATACGGCTTCAGCCTCGTGGGCCTGAATATTGCCGTGCCATTCGGTAATTAAATAATAATGCAGCAGCTGCAGTTCGTCGGTGGGGTGCAACAGCGAACAGACGTAGCGGGCATTCAGCGGCCGGATGCCCAGCTCTTCATCCAGCTCGCGCAACAGGGTGTCGTGCTGATGTTCACCCTCTTCCATATGCCCGCCCGGCACCATCACCAGACCCGGATCGATTTCTTTATCGTCGCGGCGTTTTTCCAACAAGACACAACCATCGCGCAGCAGAATAAAAGACACACAGGGCGCAAAGGGCTGAGGAGTAATAGCAGCGGACATGGCGATATCCTGAAGATTAAATGGTGCATTGTTATAACCAGCCTGCGCTCCGGGTACAAGCTCCGCATCACAAGCCGGACAGAGCGCCTGTCCGTTTTATCGGGGCAAGATCAGGTGCGACAAGCCGCCGCAGGGGAAGGCCGGGAACTTTCTGCTATCGTCGCGCAAATTTTCAGATATGGAATGCTGTAATGGCTCAGCCGACGTCAATCGCTCCTGCCCGCCTGCTGGCAACCACACCCCTGCCCCTGTTATTTCCCCTGCTGGTATTTCCCCTGCTGGCTGCGGGCAATCATGCCTGTGCCGCAGATACCGAGCTGGAACCACAGATCAGCCGCGCCAGTGGTATGCCACAAAATGTCAGCACCCCGCTGCGTGAAATAACCCGCGAGCAATTACAGAGCATCAACTTTATTAATACCGAAGATGCCGTACGCGATCAGCCCGGTATTATCGTACGTAAACGCTACATCGGTGATCCGAATGCCACCCTCGGCATGCGCGGCAGCAATATGTTCCAGACCACCCGTTCGCTGGTTTTTGCTGATGGTATGCCACTGCATTATCACCTGCAGACACGCTACAGCGGTGCACCGCGCTGGTCGGTTGTTGCACCGGCCGAAATCCAGCAGGTGGATATTCTGTACGGCCCTTTTGCAGCGGAATATTCCGGCAACGCCATGGGCGGGGTTGTTAATATTCAGACCCGTCTGCCCGACGAGCGGGAAATCAGCATTGAAGGCAGCAGCTTTGTGCAGGACTACGACCGCATCGGCCGTAAACAACAATTATCCGGCCAGCGTCTATACACCAGCTGGGGCGAGCGTTTTGGTAACCTGCAGTTACTGGCTGGTTTTCAGCGTTTGCAAAATGATGGTCAGCCACAAAGCTTTTATTACAGCGCCGAAAAACCAACCACCGGCAGCGCAGCCAGTGGCGGAATTCAGGGGCGGGACAGTAAAGGCAACCCGGTGCTGTATTACGGCGATGCCGGTATCGCCGATACCCTGACTGATTTATATAAAATCCGCGCACGCTACAATTTGCCCGACGGCGAAGTCCGCGCCAGCCTGGTATATGAGCAACGGCAGAATAATAATACCAATGCCCGCAGCCTGATACGTGACGCCGGCGGTAATACCGTTTACAGCGGCAATATCAGTCAGGATGGTCATAACTACAGCCTCAGTGGCAGCAGTTTCCGCCACAGCCGGCAAGACCGCCATTCGCTGCTCAGTGCGCTGGGCGTGACTCTGCCAATAGCGGGCAGCTGGTATTGGCAGGCGGATATCAGCCAGTTTGATATTTTAAAAGACGAGCAGATACGCTCGGCCCGAAACCCGGCTGATCCTGCCTGGGATCGCAGTGGTGATATTCAGAATTTCCGCGATACCGGCTGGCAGACGGCGGATATTAAAAGCGGCACACAGAGACTGTTTGGCCGCCGCGATATGAACCTGTTGCTCGGTTATCACTATGGTGATTATCAGCTTGAACTGGAAAAAGGCGCTTACGATTATGCCTCCGGACAAAGTGCCGGGCAGACACCGTTATCGGGTGGTGAAACCCGGATACAGGCAATTTTTGCCGACTATGGCTGGCAATTTACCAATACACTGGATCTGACACTGGGCCTGCGCCATGAGCGCTGGCAGGGGCTGAACGGCTTTAAAGGCAATGACGAAAATCCGGACCGCAACGAAAGCGCCGTTTCACCCAAATTTTCTCTTGGCTGGCAACTGGCTCCGCTGTGGCACAGCCGTTATTCCCTGGCCCGTGCGGTACGCTTTCCTATCGTCGAAGAGCTGTACGAAAATGCCAGCAACGATGATGTACAACAAATTGCCAATGCCAGTCTGAAGCCCGAAATCGGTATCCACCATAACCTCAATATTCAGTTCGATGATGGCCGGCAAAGCCTGCAGATTAATCTGTTTTACGAAAAAATCCGCGACACTATTTTTAACCAGAGCGGCATTTATGCCGATGCTTTCGGTAATCCGCTGACCATCAGTTCGTTTCTGAATATCGACAGCGTATCAACCCGCGGAGCCGATATCAGCCTGCAGCGCCGCGCGCTGTTTATGCCGCAGCTCGATGTGCGTTTTAATGCCACCGCCCTGCGTTCCCGTATTGATAAAAACGACGGCGTGGCTGACAGCGAAGGCAAAGATATGCCACGTATTCCGCGCTGGAGTCAGAATCTGACTCTGACCTGGCATCAGAGTACAGCACTGGATTTCAGCACCAGTGTGCGCCATATCAGCGACAGCTATAACGAACTGGATAACAGCGACCACCAGCAGCGCGTATTCGGTGCGATTGATGCGTACACCTTTATCGATGCCAGGATGCGTTACCAGTTTAACCGCCATGCTCAGCTGTCGGTTGGTGCCGATAATATTACTGACCGGGTAGCCTACGTTCATCACCCTTATCCGTCACGCACATTCTATCTGGAGGGCGGTTACCGCTTCTGATGATGAACCATAATCTCTACCGGAAAATCTGGCGCTGGCATTTTTATGCCGGATTATTTGTACTGCCCTTTATGCTCATTCTGGCCCTGAGCGGGATTGCCATGTTGCTGCAACCACAGCTGGAACAATGGCAGTTTGGCGATTATTTAACCGTTAGCCCCAGCGCTCAGAAGCTATCTGCCGACGACCAATACCAGGCCGTAAAAACAGCCTTTCCGGACGCAGCGATTGAACAGTACCTGCCGGCCAGAACACCGCACAGCAGTGCACGTTTTCATATCCGTGAAGGTAACAGCAGCCGTATTGTTTTTGTTGATCCTTACCGGGCCAGCATCATTGGCAGTATGGCGTTAGCGGATACCTGGTATGCCATTGCCGATGATATTCATGGCACCCTGCTGGCCGGATGGTTTGGTGATGCTTTGCTCGAAGCCTCTGCAGGCCTGTGTATTTTTTTATTAATATCCGGGCTCTACCTGCACTGGCCACGCAGCCGTAAAAGTTCTTTATGGCATATTCCGCTACAACTGAATAATAAACGCTCACGCTGGCGCCAGCTGCATGGCGCGCTGGGATTATGGCTGAGTCTGCTACTGGTATTTTTTGCCTTAAGCGGCCTGGCCTGGAGCGGCGTATGGGGGCAAAAAATCGTACAACCCTGGGGCAGTTTTCCCGCAGAAAAATCGGCCCGGTTCTGGCAGCCGGAGAAAAATTCAGCAGTTAATCCTCATGCCGGGCACCACAGTTCCATGGCGGATACCGCGACGTTAAACAGTGGAAATCTGAATGAAATATCCTGGAGTGCCGAGCAATTGCCGATCCCGATAGCAGAACCTGCCGCCGCGCATCCGCTTACAGCGCAACAGATTATAAATATCGGCAAACAGCTTCTGCCCGGTTATTTCCGCATCAGTTTTCCGCGTGGCGAACAAGGCGTATACACCCTGATTGCCTCAACCAGCAGCGGTGATATTACCGATCCCATGCAGGACAGAACGGTGCATATCAACCCCGCGGATGGTCGGGTGTTAGCCGATATTGGCTGGGATAATTACAACCTGCTGGCAAAAAGCATGGCCGCCGGAATTGCCCTGCATAAAGGTCAGGCAGGGCTGTGGAATCTGTGGCTCAACATTATCGCCTGCCTGTTATTAATGTTGCTGGCACTGGCTGGTCTGGTGTTGTGGTGGAAGCGCCGCTCGCCAAGTAAAGGCAGCCTGTTACGCCCGCCGGCTGCGGATAAAACATTAAACCCATTATGGCTGTTGCTGCTGATCAGCTTTGCGCTACTGTTCCCGTTAAGCGGTCTGGCATTGCTGGGCTTTGCCTTACTGGACTTTGCGCTGCCAGACAGATTAACAGGCAACTTAACGACGGCAACACAGCTGAACAGCTAAACATCTGATCCTGACTCAGGCACAGACTCAGACCCGGGCTCAGGCCATAGCGATGGCCTGAGCTACCGTTGCCGGTGTGGTTAATAACGCGGTATCGAACACGCCCTGCCGCCGTGCCGGATCAAGCAGATTCCAGCCAAAGGCGTGCAGGTCATCTTCGTTCGGTTCAATACGGATAACCCGTTTACCGGCGGCACGCAGCATGGCTTCTTCACGGTCTACTATGCGTGTCATCCCCTTGCGGGCGTAACGCTCAACGGCATTAAAAAGACTGCCGGCTTTACCCGGCCAGCGTGATGCCATCGGTGCGATAATAATGACTTCATCGATTTCTTCGTTAACCAGTAAATCCGCCGACGCCGGTGACATAATGCCGCCATCCAGATAGGTATTCCCCTGAATATTCACCGGCGGACAACAACCCGGCACCGCATAGGATGCACACACCGCACGCGATAATAGTACCTGAGTAAAATCATCGGCCTGACTGCCAATGGCACGGCGCTCGGCGGTTTTTGCATCCACTGCCATCAGCCAGAGTTTTTTCTCGGTTTGCTGTCCGGTCTGTAGTGCTTGTGGCCAGAGATCACCAGCCGATGCCGACTGAATAAGACGTACAAAGCCCGACATATCGGTACGGCCGCGGGGCAAAATGCCGCAGAGTCCGGTTAGTAAACTGACTTCGCGGTTTAAGGCTTTTTTAAATAATGCCGGGCCACTGAATTTCCATTGTGGCCAGGGCGGTAATTTACCGCCGGAGTCGGTGGCATGATTCCAGTAACAACCATGCTGTGGCTCATTATTTTGCGCGGCGACTAAGCGCTCCAGACTGACACCACTGGCAAGCAGTGCAGCCAGCACTGCGCCCACCGAAGTGCCCATCAGAATATCGGCATCGGCCGGATTCCAGTTCAGCTGTTTGCTCACCGCCTGCAAAGCAGCAATGCTCCAGGCACCGCCGGCAACGGCACCACAACCCAACACCAGCGCCCGTTTTGGCTGACTCATACGCTGGCCTCCGTGGCTTTTTTCCGCCGTGCTGTTGTTTTTTTCGTACTGCTGGCTGTTAAGTTCTGAGCCGCCCAATCAACCTTTGCCAGACCAACATAAGACGCCATATCAAAGCGGCTTAACAGCTGGCGCATACGGTAAGTACTCCAGGGAAAACCGATACTGTTTTTACCATTCTGATCAAGGTAATAACTGGAGCAGCCACCGGTATTCCAGACCGTTCCCTGCAGTTCCTGCTGCACCCGTTGATTATAACCCTGCTGCACCTCAGCTTTTACTTCCAGCGTCTGCAGCTGATTTCGCTGCATGGTTTTTATTGCGCCCATAATGTAATTAATTTGCGCTTCGATCACGATAAAGGCAGAGTTATGACCAATCGCCAGATTAGGACCAAGAATTAAAAAGAAATTCGGAAAATTATGAATACAGGTGCCACGGTAAGCCTCCGGGCTGCCCTGCCAGACATCATCCAGCGAGCGGCCATCGCGACCGTGCACATGGCGGGCAATAGGCACATCGGACACATGAAAACCGGTACCCAGAATAATCACATCCACTTCGGCTTCGCTGCCATCCTGACCCACCACCGTATTACCACGGATTTCTTTAACACCGGTAGCCAGCACCTCAACATTGCTTTTCGCCACCGCCGGATAATAATTATTCGACAGCAATACGCGCTTACAGCCCATGGTGTAATCCGGGGTTAATTTGCGGCGTAATTCCGGGTCTTTAATCTTGCGGTTAATGTGCGCGGTGGCGATTTTTTGCATCCACTTTAATAACAGCGGTTTGCGGAAACCAACGCCAAAGGCTTCAAAGCCGGTGTAAATGAGTTTACGCCAGCTGTTCAGGGTTAACGGCAAACGGAAAAATGCACGCTCAATGGCCGGAATACGGTGATCGGGTTTGGGCAGAATCCACTGTGGCGTGCGCTGGAAAATACTCAGCTTGCCAACTTTGGGCTGTATTTCCGGCACAAACTGAATGGCCGAGGCACCGGTACCGATCACCGCCACCCGCTTGCCGTTTAAATCACAGTCGTGATTCCAGCGCGAGGAATGAAACACCTCACCGTTAAATTCCTTAAGGCCCGGCAGCTTCGGCATAATGGGCTCATGCAGATAACCCACCGCCGAAATGACTTTGTTGGCCGTCAGCTCGGTTTTAACATCGCCCTCTGCAGTTTTAATTAACCACTGCTGTGATTCTTCCTGCCAGAAACTGTCTTCCACCGCAATGCCATAACGGATGAAAGGTGTGATACCAAAACGCTCTGCTGTGCTGCGCACATAACTGAGAATTTCCGCCTGCGGTGCAAAGGCACGGCTCCAGTCCGGCTTTTGCGCAAACGAATACGAGTACAGCGCCGAGGGTACATCGCAGGCACAACCCGGATAGGTATTGTCGCGCCAGCAACCACCCAGATCCGGGTATTTTTCCAGAATCAGAAAATCGCTGAAGCCCTGTTCCAGCAGTTTAATTGCAGCGCCAATACCACTGACGCCGGCACCGATGATGATGGTATCCCAGTGTATTTTTTTCATTGTTATTGTTCCCGGCTCAAAGCTGATTACCCATTCCGTTTTAGTGCAGACTACCCAAAGCGGAATAGCTCGTCAATTTTGATAGGGACGCCCAGGCCGTCAGGCAATAGCAGCCACACTTCGCGCCAGAGCCGCGCCGTCTCTGGTCTGGCGGATAATAGCCGCCTGCCTGCGGGTGGATTTGTGTCAGCTCCTTTGTTCTTTGCCACGGTATATTGTCCGCAAAGCACAGGTGCCCACCGTAAAACCCAGCCCTGCTTTGCGCTCCTGCCCCTGTTTAATAGCTCCGCTGCGGCAGAAACTGGCATTTTTGCCATAAAGACTGCGCCATAAGGCTATTAACCCCGGTCTGTTTTGAATCCATACTGCCACTTCAAAAATAATAACGACGCCAGGGCAACTCTGACTATGCCGATCCGCAAAGAATACCGTTACGACAATGGTGAGCATTCCGTTACCGGCACCCGTGTCGGTCGTTTTAATCTGGGGATTAATACCACCTTTATTGTCTATCGTATTGGCGACACGCTGATTGATACCGGCCCGTCCAACCAGTGGCGTGAAGTAAAGCAGGTACTGGAGCGCAGCCAGCAACACACGCCGCTGCGCCAGCTGTTAATTACCCATCACCATGAAGATCACAGCGGTAACGCCCGCCGTATCAGTCAGCTGACCGGTGTTCTGCCTTATGCGCCGGTTCAGGGGCAGGAAAAACTGGCGCGCGGTTATCGCACCCCGTTGTTACAAAAAGTCATCTGGGGCAGCCCCCGGCCGGTAGCAACCCAGGCTTTGCATAACAACCTGACGCTGAGCGATGGCAGCCCGGTTATTCCTGTGCATACTCCCGGCCACGCCAAAGATTTAACCTGCCTGTTTATGCCAGCGCAGAAATACTTATTCAGCGGCGATATGTATATTTCCAAATCACTGAAATATCTGCGCAGCGATGAGCATCTGGGCGATCTGATTCACAGTCTGGATAAACTGCTGGCGCTGGATTTCAGCGTCTTATTCTGTCCACACCGTGGCATTGTTGAAGATGGCAAAGCCGCATTGCAGGAAAAACGCGACAACCTTTACCGGCTGTGTGAGCAGGCGCAGCAATTGCAGCAACAGGGGCTGAAAGAAGAGGATATTGTTGTCCGCATACTGGGGCCGGAAGATTTTCTGGCCAAAGCATCGCGTTACAACATCTCTAAAAGTAATCTTATCCGGCAGGCGCTGATCTATCCGCTGTAATCGCTCCATATAACAAATCATTGTGATCTGTTACAAAAAATCCTTCCCCATATACTCTTTCGGCGGCTGACAGGATTGCAGCCCGCCGTTGATTTCGTTATAAATTGCGGCCCAATCAGACAAGGACGTATCCGGATGAATCCATCTGTTTCTTCTGCCAACAGCAATGCTGGCGAAACCCGCACCCTGCCGGTTATTTTTTCCGGTAAAAAAGGTGAATACCTGAAACTCTGGCTGGTGAATATGCTGCTCAGCATTCTCACTCTGGGCATTTACAGTGCCTGGGCCAAAGTCCGCAATACCCAATACCTGTATGGTCACACTCAGGTTGAAGGTCATCGTTTACAGTATCTGGCCACTCCACTGCAGATTCTGCGCGGCCGTATTATTGCGGTAATTCTTTTTGGTTTATATGTGATTGTTTCCAGCCTGCATCCGGTTGCCAACCTGGTATTAATGCTGCTGTTACTGATTGCATTGCCATGGCTGCTGATTCAGGGGCTGCGTTTTACCCTGCGCATGACCGCCTACCGTAATGTGCGTTTTTCTTTTGATGCCAACTACGGCGGCATATTACTGCACTTTATTCTGCTGCCTGTTCTCGGCGCTCTGACCTTTGGTCTGGCTATGCCGTGGGTAATTCAGCGTCTGCAAAAATATATTCATGACTCCATCAGCTTTGGCGGTCATAACTTCAGCCTGAATTCTTCGGCCGGTTACTACTACAAAGCCGTTCTGGTCTGCATTGGTCTGTCTGTTCTGTATTTTATTGCTCTGGCCCTTCTGGGTGGTGGCGTATTTGCCGCTCTGGCTGCTGAAAACCCTGCGGCACTGGGCGGCTTGGTCATTATCGCAATCAGCTATTTCATGTTTGGTTATGTAATTGGTGCGGTGTATCAGAGCATGATCCGCAACCATGTAATGAACAACCTGAGCATTGATGGCGTGGTGTCTTTTAATTCCAGTGTAGAAGTGAAGCCTTATATCTGGCTGATGCTGTCCAACTCACTGCTGCTGATCTTTACTCTGGGTCTGGCCTATCCGGTAACCCAGATCCGTAAAAATAAGTTTCTGGCGGATGCCACACTGGTTAATCTGCAACCAGCCGCAGATCATCTGGTAAATACGGTTGATGATAAATACTCCGCCTTTGGCGAAGAAGCCGCCGGTCTGTTTGACGCGGATCTGTCACTGACCTGATTAATCAGTAAACCCAAAGGGAGAAGCCCGCATGGCAACCGATAGCTCACCCATTGCGGGCACCTTCCAGCTGGCCGGTCGTGCAGAAGCACACCCGGCCATTGCCCGTATTAATGATAATGGCAGCGTACAGATTATCGCCGCCAATGATCAGCGCCCACTGCATTACAGTAACGCTCAGGATATGCAGTATGGCGATATTATTCCTGGCCTGCCGGCCGAATTAATCTTTGCCGACGGCGCCCGCTTTATTCCCACCGATGCATCCTATCGCTGGCCGGGTTTATCCAGTGCCAAACGTTTACCGGCCTGGCTTGAAACCCACTGGGTAGCCGTACTGGCCGCAATTATTCTGGTTCCGGGTTTTATCTGGCTGATGGTACACAAGGTGATTCCTTCCGCCGCCAGTGCCAGCGTGCAGTATTTACCCGAATTTGTTGCCACCGAACTGGGTGAACAAACCCTGGACCTGCTTGACCGGTTTTATATGGAACCCACTCAGGTCAGCAACGAACAACAGGAAAAGATCACCGCCGACTGGCATGCCATTCTGCAGCGACTGGAACTGCCAGAGGATCAATTCCGCTTATATTTCCGTGCCAGCAATATCGGCGCCAATGCCTTTGCCCTGCCCGACGGCAGCGTGATTCTGACCGACGGAATTGTTGAGCTGATGCAGGATCACCCGGAGCAGCTCAATGCGGTTCTGCTGCACGAGATTGGTCATGTTGAACATAAGCACAGCTTGAAAACACTGGCACAGGCCACGGCGACCACCATGATGTTTGCCATGATGTTCGGCGATATCGACGGTGCCGGAGAAATGATTATTGGTGCCGGCACCAGCCTGCTGCAAAGCGCATTTTCGCGCGATATGGAACGTGAAGCCGATGCTTATGCCTACACCCAATTGCATAAAATCGGTCATTCGCCGGTGGATTTTGCCAATGCTATGCGCGCACTGATGAAATCCCACGGTGCCAGCGATGAACAACTGCAGGGCAATGGGAACGGTGAAGACAATGGTAAGGAATTACTGGAATATCTGAGCTCACACCCGGATACATTAGAGCGGATTAAAGCTGCTGAAGAGTGGCAGCCAGAAACAAAATAATGCTCTGATTGCGGTGAAGAAAAAAGCGATACCGGTAAACAGGTATCGCTCTCTTGCTGCTTATTGCGCTCTCTTGCTGCTTATTGCGCTCTCTCTGTTTATTGCGCGGCAATGACGGCCATGGTCAGACGTGAAATACAGCTCAGTTTGCCTTCGGCGTTATTAATACGGATTTCCCAGACCTGAGAGCTGCGGCCTTTGTGTACCAGTCTGGCGATACCGGTTAATTCACCGGAGCGCACGCCACGCAGATGGTTGGCATTAATTTCCTGCCCCACCGCATATTCCTTACTGTTATCCAGACACAGATTCGCTGCCATGCTGCCCAGAGTTTCGGCAAATAATACGTTGGCGCCACCGTGTACCAGCCCAACCGGCTGAAAGGTGCGCTCATCGGCAGGCATAGTACCGGCAACATAATCATCACCGACTTCGGTAATAACAATGCCCAGATTACTACAGGCGGTATTTTCCATCTGGCGGTTCATATCCGCGATGTCGGGGGTGGCAAACCAGATACTGCTCATCAAAACCTCTGCTTCTGTGTGTTTGTTGTATTTCTGCAGATAAGTTTTTTATCAGAAAGCCCGGGGCCATGCACCCCGACTTTAGCGGCTATTGAAGAACAATCTGTATCAGGCCTGCATCCAGCCCATATTTTGCTGCGCATAACGCTGCGCCAGCGGCATATCCAGCGCATAAGCTTCGGCCAGTAACTGCGCATCCGCCAGCAACTCCACCGCGCCGCAGGCCAGTACTTCACCATGGCGTAAGATCAGCACCCGGTCAGCCCAGCAAGCCGCCAGGCTGATGTCGTGCATCACCGCCAGTACGGCAACACCCTGCCCGGCAAATTCACCAACACGCTGCATAATGCTGTGCTGATGGGCCGGATCGAGAGCCGAGGTGCATTCGTCGAGCAATAAATAACGCGGTAATTCGCGGCCATCGGCATTTTTTTCCGCCCGCCAGATCTGCGCCAGTACCCGTGCCAGCTGCACCCGTTGCTGTTCACCGCCGGATAACCCGGAATAATTGCGCCGGCGCAGATGCCAGACATCAGCACACTGCATGGCCGCCCGCTGCAGCGCGGTGCTGTGCAGTTCGTCACCGTGGGGAGCACGCCCCAGAGCCACGACCTGATCAACACGGAACGGAAATGCCAGCTCCACTTTTTGTGGCATCACCGCCATCTGCCGCGCACGTTCAGCACCGCTCCAGAATTTAAGCGATAAATGATCCAGAATAATATCGCCCTGATAATTGCTGAATTCACCACATATGCACTTCAGCAGCGTCGATTTACCGGCCCCGTTAGCACCCAGTACCGCCAGTTTTTCTCCATAACCCAGATGCAGATTAATATCGTTCAGAAGCGTTTTTGATGATCGGCCTGCAGAGCTTCCCAGATTCACACTCAGGTGTTTAACATTCAGCATTATCTGCTCCTGTTGCTGACAGCTCCCCGTTCAGCCACGGTTGTGTTTTACCTGCTGCAACAGCAGGCTTAAAAATACCGGTCCACCAATCACCGCCATAACCAGCCCCACAGGTAAATCAGCCGGTGCCAGCCAGGTACGGGCAATCATATCGGCAATCAATAACAACGAAGCGCCCAATAACACAGAGGCCGGTAATAACACACGGTGATCCGGCCCGATTAACAGACGCAATAAATGCGGCACCACCAGACCGATAAAACCAATCATGCCGGCCACCGCAACACCGGCACCAACCATTAACGCGGCTACCGCAATTAACCAAAGCTTGGCCTGTTGCACGCGATAACCAAGATGGGTTGCTACCGCTTCGCCCAGTAATAATGCATTTAATAACCGCGCAAAGCGCGGCAGAAAACATAAAGGCAAAATAATACAGACACTGAGGGCCGCAATTTCCGGCCAGCGACCGTGAGCCAGACTCCCCATTGACCAGAACGTCATAGAACGCAATGCCTGATCGTCGGCCATGTAGGTAAGAATGCCGGTTAATGCTCCGGTTAATACGTTAATGGCCACGCCTGCCAATAGCAGCGTTGCTACCTGCGTCTGACCATTACGGGTACCTAAACGGTAAATCACCAGAGTAACTGCCAGACCGCCGAGAAATGCAGCAATCGGTAAGGCCAGAGGCCCCATAACCACGACCCAGAACGCCAGCAGAGAATCTTTTAAAACAATAACGGCAACCGCCGCCAGTGCCGCGCCACTGGCAACACCGATTAATCCGGGGTCGGCCAGCGGATTACGGAAAACTCCCTGAGTAACCGCTCCGGCCGCCGCCAGACCCGCACCGATAAGCACCGCCAGAAGAGTGCGCGGCAGGCGTAATTCACGCACCACCCAGTCGCTCTGCCCCTGAATGTCGGCAAAGGTGATGGCATTCCATAACGACTGCAGCACCTGGGCATTGGTTAATTCTACCGGGCCGGTACGCAGCGATAATAAAATCAGCAAAACCAGTAACCCGGCGGCGGTAAAAATTAACAGCGCCTGACGCAACGCCGCAGACTGCAACAGGGCCAGGCGTGGCCCTTGCAAACGTATTGCCGCGCCGGGCATCAGGGTTGCTCCGCAGAAGACAGCGTCTGCATTTCAGGCGGATAAAGCAGCGTCACTAATTGCTCTAAAGCGCTACCAATACGCGGCCCAAAACCCAGCACCAATGAAGTATCCAGGGTATGAATACGTTGCTGACGGAAGGCCGGCGTCATCGCCAGCTGTGTATTTAATGCCGCACTCTGCGCCTGCGATGTATCCGCCGCGGCTTCTGTGTTGGCAATAAGTACAACCTCTGGTCCGGCCTGCAATACCGCTTCAGCGCTGACGGGTTTATAGCCGTTGTAAGCCATAACGTTGCGCGCATTTAACAGTGCCAGCATGGCATCGGCCTGGGTTTTACTGCCTGCCGCCATTAACCCGCGATTACCGGCACCGAGAATAAATAACGCAGCAGGCGCTGCTGCATCTGCAGGAATACTCGCCAGTGCTGCATCGGCCTGCTGTTTAATACTGCCCGCCAGTGCGCGTCCTGCGTCCGGTTTATTAAGTGCGTCAGCCACAGCCTGTATTTTATTCAGCACACCGTCGACGGAGTAATGATTACGGACACGTACAATCTTCACACCCGCCTGTTGCAGTTGTTCAAACACGCTGTCAGGTCCGGCATCGGTGCTGGCTAATACCAGTGTTGGCGACAGCGCCAGAATGCCTTCCGCCGATAACTGCCGCATATATCCCACGTCCGGCAGTTCTGTTGCCGCCTGAGGGTAACGACTGGTGGTATCAACCGCAACCAAAGCATCCTGCGCATTCAGCGCGTAAATAATTTCCGTCAGCGAGCCATCAATACTGACCACCCGCTCGGCAGAAAGCACAATGGAACTGAACAAGGCAAACGAGAACAGTCCTGCTGAAAATACCGCTATTCTGCGGATTTGAATAAAATAACGCATGGTTATTCTCCGCCGGCCACGGACTGAACAGCATCTGCATCAACAGCAGAATTAACAGCCAGTGCATGCTTTGCCAGCAGTTTATTTAACAACTCGCGCCAGCCTTCAAGCTCCGGCTTGCCGGGCTTGCGCTCACCAAATAACAAAGCAACCTGTTTGCCTTCGGCATCAAACATTTCCAGGGCACTGACAACGCCATCGGTTGTGGGTTTACGCACCAGCCAGACCTGATCCAGTAATTGAGTATTGGCATGCAGATTAAAATCAGGATCGAGGACGTTAAACCATGGACCGGTACGCAGCAGGGTTTTAACCGGGCCGGTATGAATCTGCACCATGCCTTCACTGCCGACAAACACCATAATCGGCAGCTCACTGGCTGCGGCCTGCAGCAGCGCATCTTCAAAGGCCTGCTTATCCAGCTGCTGGGCATAATCGGCACCGATAGCACGGTATGCCGGAATGCGTTCCAGCTGATGTTTTTTCAGCATCGCCTGAAAATGATGTACATCTTTCAGTTCACTCCAGTCTTTACGCAGCTGCTGTACATTGAGCTGTGCCGGCGCCTGCAATAATGCGTTATCCTTTTCTGCCTGATCACCTTCCGGCAGGTTTCTTTCCAATACAATAAATGCGCTTTGCTCTGCCGCACGATAACGCTCAACCAGAGCACGGAAGGCCTGCATATCTGTATGAGTGTTGGCATAAATTTTATGCACAGCCTCACCCTGAGCGTTAAAGAACTGCAGGCTTTCACGCATACTGTTACCCGCACCCTCCTGTACCGCAAAGCCATAAACAAAACGGCTGAAGAAAATACGCAGGTCAATCACGCCCAGCGCCAGCCCCATATTGCCGTGAATACTCAGGTCTTTATATTGGCCGGTTTTTTCGTGCACCATAGCGTCATTACGGGTCAGCGCCATAACAGAGCCAAGGCTTTCTACTTCGGTGAACAGTTTTTTAAAATCGCTGTTGAGACGGGTAACGCCATTACCTACCCTGGTCGCCAGCAATTCCGCTTCGCTGACTCCCAGCTGCTCTGCGGCATTGCGGATACGCAGTTTTTCATTTTCATCACGCAGTGCCTGCCAGCGCCGGGCAAGGTCAGAAAAAAACTGAACAATATCTGCGGCTGTGCTGCTGGCCGATACCGAATTAATAGTTGCTGTTGTCATAATATGTCTCCGGCAGAGTTACTGGATGATTTTCTTAAAGCGGATTTCCGGGCTGCCAGAGCCGCCCAGGCTGTAGTAGTTACTGATCTGTACAGCGAACTTTTCGCTGTTCTCAGTATTGCTGTCAGCATCGACGATATAAGTACGGAAATTTGGCCAGAGTTTATGAGCGCCACTCAGGTTGTAAGCGTACCAGCTGGACTCGCTGAAAATACTGCTGGAAGTGTCGGCACTGTAATGAGCGGCAATACTGGTGCTGTCGACCATGGTGGCACTGGTGTAGGCCGCCAGTTCAGCAGCGGCGATTGCACCAAAGGCGGCGCCGTTACCGTCGCCATAAACACCACCGTTACTCCATAAATTAATTGCCCGTGCGGCAAGGTTTATTTCATAACGCAGATCCCAGTTGGCGCTGCTGCAATCTGCTGCAGCCTGAGCATCAAAATCCAGACAGAGTTCGGTGGCTCCGTCTGCAACAGCGGCGGTCAGTGTTTTTTCACCACCGGCAAACTGTGTGGTATCTGTTGCCTGAGTTTCATAACGCACAGTGATTTCGCTGTAGCTCACCGCATCAAGGACGAACTTGCTGTAGGTGGTGCCATCGGCATGGCGCAATAACCAGCCATTAGCGCTGTTGGCGCTAATCTGATGGTTGGCCGGGTTATAGATATACCAATCCTGAATGGCCGGAACATAGCTGTCGGCTTTAAACGTCAGGTCAGCCAGATTATATTCCGCACTTAATGCCTGAGCCTGAATATCCGCATCGGCATTGGTAAATACCGAAGCAACGGCATTACCTTCTGCATCGTAAAAACCATCCGGAGTCGCTGCGAGCGCGCCCTTGCCGTTACCACTGCCGGAAACACCACCATTAATTTTTACTTCGGTACGACGCAGAGCAATATGCCAGTCGGTTGAAGTGGCCGCCTGTTCCGCCGTTAAAGTTACCAGCTCGCCACTGCTAAGATTAACGTACTGCCAGTCGGTATAGCTGGCGGCATTAATTTTCAGGCTGGAAAAGCTGTTGCTATCCGTATTGCCATTACTGCTGTCACCATCATCACCGCCACAACCGCTCAGCAATAAAGCACTGCCCGTCGCCAGTGGCAGCATGAGACGTTTAAATGATATTAATCCTGATGGTTTCATATTCTTTTCCTTGGTTAGGGGTGGTTAAAACTGATAAGAGAGACCGGCATAAGGCATACGGCCAAATACCGGGCGGCGGTCATAGGCATCTGCACTGTCGCGTACGGTATCGAACAGATTATTCACACCGCCGTAGACACTGGTGCGGGCGTTTAAAAGCCAGTTGCCTTTAATATCCCAGCGGCTGTATGCCGGGCTGACATTCAGCTGGCTGCTGCCACTGTCTGCTTCACTGATACTGCTGACGTGCTCACCCTGATATTCACCGCTCAGCGTTAATTGCAAACGATGGCTGATATCCCACAGCCACAGAGCTTTAGCGTGATGACGGGCACGGTTAATTAATGGCGTATCCAGATCCAGATCGCGGGCATCGAGATAGCCAAATGACAGACGCTGCTGCAGCCCCGGCAGTAATTGCCATTGCAGGCTGAGGTCATAGCCACGGGTCAGGGCATTAGCAAAATTGGCGTAACGATAAATAGCCACACGGCCGCCATCTTCACTTTCGCCGGAATCCTGCGCCTCGATTAAATCCTGAATGCGGTTATTAAACAGCGCCAGCTCGGCATGGAAGTGCTCGTTATCGGTCAGGGAAAATGACATCTGTAAACTGCGGGATTTTTCCGGGGTTAAATCTTCGCTCCCCAGAACTTTGTAGCCGTTTACACTGTGGTCAAAAATAAAATAGCGGTTTTTTAAATTCGGTACGCGGTAACCCAACCCGGCGGATTGCCGCCACTGAAGTTGCAGGTTATGCCACTGAAATATTTGTCTGACACTGATTGTTGGTGAGAAAAATCTTCCGAAATCACTATCGTTCTGCCAGCGACCTCCAGTGGAAATATCGCCGTTAACACCCAGAGGAATAATCAGCTGGGTGAAAAATTCGCGGCTGTTACGCTGTGCATAGGGCACTTCATTGGTGCTGACATAATAGGTTCCGTCCGGGCGCTGACTGACCTGATCATTTTCTCCAAGGCCTTCATCGGTCAGTTTAATTTCGTTTTTATCCTGCTCCATGGACTCACGAAAACCTTCGACACCGGCCACCATTTCTGCGCCATACCCCAGTGCCGAATCCAGGCTGTACTGCCATTGCAAAGCGGCTTTCTGCTGCTGGTATTGGGTGTCACGCCACAGATTACCGGCCGGGATCGCGCTGTCGTTGTTCAGCTGATCCGACTGGTCATCCTGCATTTCATGCAAAGCCTGCAACTGCCACTGGCCAATACGGCTCTGCCATTCGCCCTGCAGCGCCAGACGATTACGCTGTAATAATTCGTGCTTAACACCATCGCTGCCGCTGCTGCCGGCGCGACGGGTTTCACTGTCTTCCTCAAAACGCTCGGCATTTAATCGCCACTGACTATCACCAAAATGCCGTGCCAGCATGGCGCTGAGATTACTTTTCGAGCCGCTGAAACCATCGCTGCTCCAGCTGTCGGGGTTCAGGTCGTAGCCGGAGGAATAACGCTGATCAAGACCCAGACGCAGCTCACTCTGCCCCAGCCGTTGCGTTACGCTGGCATTCAGATGCTGCTCACCGGATACCTTGCTGTCGTCCAGCTGGCGCGAGCCATAGGTGCCCGAATCCAGAGAAGCATGACCACTTAAGCGCCGCTCTGAATTCTGGTTTTTACGGGTAATAACATTGATAACGCCGCCCATCGCCGCGCTGCCATACAGGGCCGAAGCCGCGCCGGGCACAACTTCAATATGATCGATATCCAGCATCGCCAGCTGCGAAGTATCCACCGTCGAACCCGTACTGGCGGACACCGGCAGACCATCGACCAGAATTAATACGCGGTCGCCATTAAAGCCCTGCAGATAGACTTCTTCGCCGCTCTTGCCGTGAATCTCACGTAATTGCACACCGGGCAGAATACGCAGGGCATCGCGCAGATCACGGCTGTGCAGACGCTGAATGGTGGCCTGATCGAGAATCTGGGTACGCACCGGCGTATCGGCCAGCGGCCGTTCGCTGCGGCTGGCCGATACCACCACATCGCTGAGATTAAATACCGCACCACCCTGCGCTCCGCTGGCATGAGCCGCAGACATAGCCAGCAACAGGCAGCCACAGAATGCATAGCGCCACCACCGCAGATGGCAAAAAACCGGTTCTGCTCCGGCGACCAGACAGCGTGTCATACAAACACCAATTGAGAATCATTATCTTTTAGATAATAAACACAAATGATATTTATTCGCAACAATGCGAAGTGCAAAGTTATGCCAGCTCACACCGGAGCCACGGTTTTGCTATGCTCTGCCGGTCGACAGGAGATCATAAATGACTGAAAACAAAGGGACTGCGCTGCTGCGCTGGCTGCAGCACAGGGCTGAGCAGGACCGCGCCAATCTGCGCTTATTTGTACTGGGAGCCGCGGTGTTCTTTGCCGGGCTGGGGATTATGCTGATGGCACAAAAGTATCTTCTGCCTTCACTGGTACAGGAAATTATCAGTCTTGCAGGCCTGATATTGGCAGCAGTGGGTGCTCTGTGTGCCGCTCTCGGTTATATTGCGCTGAGCATTCTGCGCATCATAAGGCTGACCCGGAAAAATGACTGAACACTTCCCCGATATTGAAATTTACATCATGAAAGCTGACCCTGCGGCGGTACGCCAGTGGCTGCAGGATGCGCTGCAACAGCCTCTGCAGACGCTGAAAGAGAACGCCGGCAGCCACCACTGGCAGGTGCAGGTGAAAGACAACAGCATGGATATTTTTCTCAACGAAAATGCCGAGAAAAATTTTGCCAGCCTGTGGTTTAAACAGAACCTGACGCCATGGGCAACCGACCTCGACTGTGGCCGCGCTGCTCACGCAGCACTGAGCAGCGAAGTACGCTGCTCTGACAGTGGCTGGCAGGAAGAACATGATGGCGATGAGCCAGGCTGGATTAAATTAATCCGCGGCGAAGAAAAACCCTTCGACTGGGTGTAAAAACCCGCTTTATTGCAGATATTGCTGCGCTTCAACATTGCCCAGATCGACGGATTTCTGGGCATAAAAGCGCATTTTTTCTTTGTCTTTCATATGATAATAAGTCCCGGCAATCTCCAGCAGAGCCTTACTGTCATTCGGTTTTAATTCAATATACTGCAACCAGTATCTGGCGATCTGGGCAAAATCTTTATTCTTCCGGATCAGGGCATAATCCAGCTGGTAATAGTTGTCGAAATCTTCAGGATCCAACTCAATAGCCTTTTTAAGATCAATCTCGGCATTGCGCCAGTCTCCCTGATGACCATAATAAAGTGCGCGGTAGTAATACACTTCATCATTATCCGGGGCTAACTGCAGTGCTTGTTCATAGGCCGCAACCTGTGCACCGGGTAACATCTCTGAGCGTTTTTGATAGGTCTGTCGCGCCAGACTCAATGCAATATCTTTACGCAGGCTCTGATATTTTTCGTTCTCCGGATTCAGCAGGCAGGCCTGACGTATTGCTTTACCGGCAGCACTGTATTCCTCTCGTTTATATTCACTCCAGGCCAGTTGCTGGTAATAGCTGCTTTCATAAGGATACAGAGTGATTGCCCGCTGATGCGCCTGTGCCGCCGCGGAATATTCTTTTTTGTCGTACAGCGTCCGGCCCTTACCATCGAGCGCTTCATCGTTGTCACCCAGCTGCAGCGCTGTATCATAATATTTCAGCGAATCGTTATAATGATTCGCGATGCGTGAATCTTTGCCCGCTTCCTGCAGTATAAATCCGGGAATCTGCGCCAGCAGTGAATTGTTGTTTACCTCTGAGACTGCCGCTTCAGCGATAGCCTTCATGTTCTCATAGGAGCCACCCCAACGTGGAGCCTGAGTGATAATAAAATTACGATAAAGCGTATAGCTGGCCGGTTGTAACTCAATGCCCTGTAAAAAAGCCTGCTGGCTACCCTCGTTATTGCCTAATAATTTTTCTGTCCAGATTAATAACGCATAGGCCGGCAACATATCGGCCTTACGCTGAATAACCCGCTGTAAATCAGCACGGGCCAGTTCTGCATAGGATGTCATACCCTGAATCTGCTGATCACTGGTTTCGGAGCTGACGTTACCGCCACGACTGGCCCAGGCCATCGCGTAATAATAATTTGCCCTTGCCATATAGGGTTGCACATTAACCGGGCTGCTGTTCACCCAGTCATTCAGTTGCTGGAGATAATTTTCGCGGATTACCCGGAAAGCAGCATAGGCGGCAACTTCACTGCGCTCACTGCGAATATCTTTTTCACGCAAACGGCTCAGAGCCTGAAGACGCAGATTCAGGCTGGTGTAATTCTTTTCGGCCAGCATCTGGCGTAAGGAAACGATGAACTGAATGGCATCAGAAGAAGATGAAGAAACAAACTGCGCAGCTGCGCTATCAGGAGCAGTCGACAAATGACTGTTACGCTTCTGAGCTCCGGGATTAACGGTTTCGACCTTAGCAGGCGTTTGACTGGTTGCCGGAGGCTTGTCGCTGAAATGCACCTGACCTTTATCGTCGGTCCATTTATAAACCTGAGCCTGCGCGCTGGCGACCCATAATGAAAACAGCAGTAACGACAGCGTTATGCGCATATAACCCTCCTTGTTATCCTTCATCCATTATCGTGAAGAGTAACAGTTTGAGGGTTACATGTAACCGCTGCCTGCAGATGAATCAGGGCCAGATAGACCAGGGTCTGTTAACACCAATTAAACAGGCCCGAATTAAACAGGCCCGAATTAAACAGGCCCGAATTAAACAGTCTGAGGAATAAGCAGGCGTACCGGGCTGTCTTCCATCTGCAGATGCAGCGGCAGCTCGGCCAGCGAATCGCCATCGGCCTGCACCGGCTCGCGTTCGGTACCGGCATTCAGTAATTCAATCTGCACATGACGGGCAGCAACAGATTTCATACCCGGCATTTTTTCCATAATACCCAGCGGTAAACCCAGCAGAATACCCAGGAATTTCAGCGGATTGCGGCCGGAAATCATCAGCACCTGAGTAGTCGCCTTGCTTAAGTCGGCCTGACGCGAAAGTACAAAAGATCCGGCATAATAACGGCCATTGGTAATCACCACAGAATTGGCCTGATAACGTTCACCATCAACCGTCAGCTGATAGGTTTTCTTACCGAAATGACGCAGTTGCTTAAGCATCGATAACACATAAGCCAGCTTGCCGACTTTCTTTTTTAACGCCAGGTCAACGTTATCCACCACCCAGGCGTCGTAGCCAACACCAGCCATCAACACAAAACGACGGCCGTTAATATCACCCAGATAAATCGGCTTTTCGCGGCCATTAATAATAATGTCAGCGATCTTGTCCGGCGCCTTACCGATACCCAGTTCAGCGGCCAGCACATTGGTCGTACCGGTCGGAATCAGCGCCAGACGATAGCTCTGGTTATCACGCTGGCGCAGACCATTGACCACTTCATTTACAGTACCGTCACCACCGGCCACAGCGATCACATCAAGCGGGCCAGTATATGCAGACAGGTAACGGGTGGCATCGCCAGCACTCTGTGTCGGATACAGGCTGACATCACAACCACGGTTGCTCAGCGCCTGCTGTACAGCTTCAACAATGCGGCGGTTACCGGAGCCGGAAACCGGATTAAAGACGATCAGAACCTGTGTTGCGGCCACGCGGCATACTCCCCATCGGCGCACTGGCGGCAATAAACAGAGGTGGGGCCAGCGCGGCGCGGATTATAGCGGAATGATGACAGCCAGCCTATTGATGGCACTCTGAATGCCTGCAGGAAAAACTTGCAAATGATAATTGTTATCATTAGATTGTTTTGCCAGCACCAACAAGGAGGCTGCTATGCCCACTTCTCACTGCGAATCTGCTGCCTGCAGCCCCTGTGCCCTACCCAGTGCACGGGTTATCCGTCCACAACAATTCCGCTCAGCGCAGACCCCACAGGGTGGCAGTCTGGTACCTGTGCATGAGCAGCAGCGACTTGCCCAGCTGGAGTTGCAGATACGTTCCCACCGGGGCAACGAACTGCACCCGGAATGGCTGAATGAATATCTGGATCTGGGACTGGAGCTGGCCTGCCGCGCCGGCGAACGCCAACTGCAGCCGTTGCAGGAAAGCTGGCTGACGCGGCTGTATAACACGCTGCGCGATGCCACGTTCAATAGTCAGGCGGCCAGCTGCTGGCGCTGTCAGTGCCTGGATTATCTGTACCAGCCATTCTTTGCTTTGCAGCATCTCTACCGCAGCCAGCCAGAACGCCGGAATCATCTGAGTGCCATCGTGCATGAATTTTCGCTGGCCAGCCGTTATCTGAATTAAAAACGGGCAGGAGCGCCCGTACCGAAATGGACTGAGGGTAAGCAGGGATGCACTTATCCGCATAGAATTCCCGGTAAAATGACTCAGAGATGCTTTCAGGCACACGGCACTTTCGCCGTTTATTGCTAGGCTGAGGTTATCTGTAAGGATTTCTGAAACTCATGCCTGTTATTGCCAATATTTATCTCAGCGATGCCGACAGCGAAAAGTGTCTGCAACAGATCACCCGGGCCAAAAGCGCTCACTTACGCTGGCGGGCATACGCCCAGGCTCTGCTTGCCGGTCAGGAAATAGAAGAAGGTCAACTGCCGCTGGAGCATACGGAATGCCAGTTTGGCCGCTGGTATTATGGTGCCGGTCAGGCTCTGTCCACGCTTCCGGCCTTCCGCGCCATAGAATCTCCGCACCGGCAACTGCACCAGATCAGTCTGGATTTATTCCGTTTATTAGAACACGGTGAAACACCGCCGTTCTGGCAACAGCTGCTGGGTCTTAAGAAAAAAAGCGATGCCAAGAAAACAGCGCAGATACAGCAGCAGGCAACACAGCTTACCAGGGTGTCGGCTGAACTGTTAAAGGCACTGGATACACTGGAGCAACAACTGAAATCCTCCGGATAATTCATTTCTGAACGACTTAATTACCGCCAACGGTGCAATAAAAAAGCCCCGGCGATAAACGCCGGGGCTGATTTTACATCCTGTATTTTTCTCCCTTAAGATCCCTCAGCTGCGACGACGCAGCGCTGCAATCATTGCCAGCACCAGCAGAGTCAACGGATGCAACGGGCCACCGTTGTTATCATCGTCGTTGTTATCGCCGCTGTTATTATTGTCTCCATTATCTGATCCGTTATCCGGATTTTCGGGATCCGGTTCCGGTGCGTTTTTATCGATACGCAGTGCCACCACAATAGGATCATGATCCGAAGAGCGGTAAGCATCAGCATTGGCATAGTTATCGATTGAGTCGTAATCCTGACCCGTTGCTTCAGTCTCATAATCCATCAGACTGTCTTCTACCGAATTGATATGCCAGGCATCAACACTGACCACATGGGCATAAAAATCAGCGGTCGCCAGTGCGTGATCCAGGCTGCCAAGGAAACCACCAAAGGAATAGGAATACGGCTGAGTTTCTGTCGATTTTTCGCTGTATTTCAGATTGCTGAAACCGGCATCCAGAATTGTATTAATCGGATCTTCTTTGCTGTAAGCATTCAGATCACCCAGCACCAGCTGCGCACTGCTATTAACCCCGGTTGGCTGGGTTGCCAGATATTGCACCAGTGCCTGTGCCGCACGATTACGGGTCTGATTACAGTTACCCTGACCATCGGCGCCTTCATTATCTTCATTGCAGGCGGAGCCTTTGGATTTCAGATGATTAACAGCAACCGTAAAGACCTCATCATTCATACTGAATGACTGAATCAATGCCGGACGGTTTTTAGTATCGAGGAATAATGGCTGATCATTTTCATCTTTGGCTGAATTGCTGCTGTCGAGAATGGCAGCAGTACCAACGGCAGTCACTTTTCCGGCACGGTAGATCAGCCCCACGGTAATGGCATCGCTGCCAATGGTACTGACGCCCGGATTAATCAGGCTGTATTCATTGCCCGCGGTTTGCTGTTTATTCAGTTCGTTAACCAGAGTCTGAATCGCACTGTGCTCACCGAAACCGTCATTTTCGATTTCCATCAGGCCGATAATATCGGCATTCATGGCGGTTAACGCTGCCACAATTTTATCGCTCTGCATGGTGAAGGCATCATAGGTTTTGGCGCCACGACTGGTAGGAAAGCCACCACCCTGTCCATCACCATTAAAATAATTCAGCACGTTCATACCAACAATAACCAGGTTGGCATCGGCGGCAATCGTGGGGGCGGCTGTACGCGGGTGCGTCGGATCAATGGTCAGTGCAGAAGGAATCACGGTGTAATTATTTTTATAAGCATGCATCACACCATCGAAGGTGCTGACGCTGTCACCGATACGCAGCGGGTTCAGCGCGCTGAAACCACTGTCATCAGGAAACGGAATAAACGCCGGATAGGCCGCGGATACACCATCGTCGATTAATAACACATCCAGTGCGCGGGCAGCGATGGCCGCCTGCGCTTCTGCCGATTGTGGTGCTGCAATTTCGGTACTCTGGAAATGCAGTGCCGATGACACAACAAACTGGCCGTAATTGCCAAAGCCGTAACCCGTACCAAATAAATCGCTGACGATCAGGTTCTGCGAGCTGTTAATACGCATGCCTTCCAGCGCTTCCAGCTGTTGCAGATTATCGACCGGCAGAGTGACGGTTACCGCGGCTGGCAAGACATTGGCGGAAGAACAGATCACCAGCTCCTGCACATTTTTCAGCTGGGTAACCTGCTGGTATTCAGCAACCTTGGCCATTACCCGGACTTTGTCTCCGCTGTTAACGGCATTTTTATAGTCATAAATGAAAATACCTTCAGAGGTCATGGCATCGTTATCAGCATCGGTGTCTTCTTCCTGCAGCCAGAAACCACTGTACTGGTAAGAGCTGTCACCGTTAGCCAGCAAACCGCCCTGTTTATCCAGTGTGACGATACCTTCGACAATCACAGTTTCGCCCAGCAGCGGACTGGCATCAGCACTGACATCAGCAATGTTGCCCTGTACTGCACTGATTAAACGAAATTCTGGCTGACTGGTTTCTCCGCAGTTACCCAGCACAGGTTCTACGACAACATTACAGGCCGATGCAGCCCCCGGAGTCGGAGTTGCGCTGATAAAACCGGCACTATTACGTGCACCTCCGGCACCATTTTCACAGCGCTGCAGCGACTGGTTGTCTTTATCACTATTGGCATTTTCATTTATTTGCGGCTGACCGGCATTCAGCAGTACCAGCAGACCAGAGTCATCATTATCGTCGGTGTCGTATACCAGCGCATCAATCAGGTTGGTGGTGGTGACCGCAGTATTATTCGGGAAGTCAGCGACAGCGGCCTGATATAACGCAACCGCATCGGCACCGTTCTGAATCAGGTCGCTGTCGGGGGAAATATCCAGATCACAGCCAGCAACGTTAGCGGCATCGCCACAAATAACAAAATAACCCTGAGCGTCAGTACTGTGGCCGCTGAGATCGATCGTCAGATAACTCTGATCGCTAAAGCCATTAAATAACACCACAACATGGCCATTCAGAGAGGTATTGCCAGTACCGCCATCATAAAGCTCGATAAATTCGGCAGTATCCGTACTTGTATTATCAGAATCAACTTCGTTAATCAGCAGCGTACTGTCAGCCCAGCTGCTCAGACTGAGCCCCAGCAGGCTTATGGTAAAAAGCGCTTTCATCGTATTCCCCGGCCGCAAATGAATGTATTCAGCGGGGCATTAAAGAGGAGGAGTGTTGCAGATAAGATACGGATTATTGACAGATTTATGTGCGTTATATGACAACGCGAAAATCCGGCTAGCGATCGTAAAGGCCATTCATTATGCGCTGATATTCGCCACTGCTTTTCAGCATTCTCAGACCTTCGTCCAGCATTTTGGCATAATTCTGGGCATTGGCATTCTGACGGCTAAAGGCAATATAAATATTGCTGGTATGATTTTCTTCACCGCGGCGAATCAGCGAACGGTCATAGTGGCTGTTCGCCATAGTGTAATCAAACACCTGGTCAAAAAAGATCGCGCCTTCAACCCGCTCATTCAGCAGCATGGCAATCATCTGCTGCTGTTTGGAAACCTCAATCAGTTTTAACCGGTGGCGGTGCTTTTCAAATTCGGCGCCGTATTCATAACCATTAATAACCGCCAGTTGAGTGCCGTCGGGAATATCGGCAGGGCTATGCCAGTTTTTTTCTTTACCCGCTTTAAAATAATAAGAGGCTCTGGCAGTAAATAATGGCTCGTTACCAAACAGATATTGCTCTTCAGTGCTGGGCTGACGGGTCACATTCCAGCAACCATCGGCTTTACCAGCCAGCGTGAGGTTTAATGCGCGCGCGTAAGGCACGGCCTGAATATTGAGTGTGACACCACTGTGGGCAAAAGCCGCAATGGCGAGATCCCGGGAATAGCCGTTGCCCTGTGAATCAGAAAAGGGAGGCCAGGCGTCTTCGGCTGCCAGACTCAGCGTCAGCGCATGACTGCCGGCGCTGAATAGCGGAGCCAAAAAAACAGCAAGCCGGAGGCACATTAAAAACACAGGACGCACAATCATCTCCGTCTATTCCGTACAGACCCATGCCTGTGATGTATTTATCTGCGGGTTATTGCTCAGCCTTGCAGGCCAGCAATGCCTGCTGCAGCTCCGCAGCTGTTAATGGTTGCGAGTGCAGTAATTCCAGCCGGCTTTCGTCCGGCATGCGCGTTGGCATTTCACTTAACACTCCATCACGCATATTAAGCACCAGCGGCCCTTCGTCGGTAAGTATAATACCTTTCACCCGCTGCACATCGAGGCTGTTCAGCCAGCCACGTAAAGCCCGTGCCGAAAAGACCCAGTCAGCGCTGATTAACCAGCCAACGGAGTAATACCCCTGGCCATGATTTTCCAGCAGCCGCAGCTCTTCACCGTCGGCCAGCGCGTTCTGCGGTGCCAGATCCTCGCGGGCATGCTGATGCGCATGGGCATCAGGATGCAACGCCAGGCGCTGCGGCTGAGCCCCACCCGCCAATAATTCCAGCGGTATTTCACCATTTACCACCCAGGCGCTGGCGGTTTTAGCCGGCTCAGCGCGCTGCAGTAATTGCTCAAACGCGTTGCGGTCAGCGTCTGTTGCCAGATCCGTTTTGTTTGCCACCAGCACATCGGCCAGCTGAATCTGATCGGCAAAGACGTCATTATCCAGATAGCGCGGGTCACTGAGATGACGCGGATCAAGCACACATAGACTGGCACCCGGTTGCAGAATGTCGCGGTAGTGTTCATTACGCAGGGTTTGCAGGATATTGCGCGGATGCCCCAGCCCGGTGGGCTCGATCAGCAGTACATCGGGTTTTTCCCGCGCAATCAGCATATTCAGACCAATCTGGAACGGCAGGCCGGAAACACAACACAAACAGCCGCCGGGCACTTCTTTAACCACTGCCCCCTGGCTGGCGAGAATGGCGCCGTCGACCCCGACTTCACCAAACTCGTTGACCAGCACCGCCCACTTTTCGCCGGCCGGCTTTTGTTTCAGCAGGTGCAGGATAGCCGTTGTTTTACCAACGCCAAGAAAACCGGTAATCAGGTGGGTGCGGATCATGACAGGATCTCAAAAACAGAATTGTTACATAATAACACTACTGTCCACCTACCTGTCACTCCACCAGCTCACGCAATACGGTCAGTGGTGCCACTGTCACGGTGCGCCGCATCAGCCACATACCCGGCAGCGCCAGTAACAGCGCCGCCAGCGGTGGCAGCCATAGCCACACCCAGCCCAGACCATCGTATGGCAGCGACAGCAGACCGCGGTACAGGCCAAAGCAGATCGCTTCGGCACCGATAAGCGCCAGCAACGAGGAAATAAAACCGAGCAAAGCAAATTCCGCCAGATGGCCGCGGCGCAATAACGCGGTACCGGCACCTAAGGTGCGCAACACCGCACCTTCGCGCAGGCGCTCCGGTAATGCCGCCACCAGTGACGACAGCATCACCAGCAGTGCAGCCACCAGCACAAACAGCAGAATCAGCTCCACCGCCAGACTGACCTGACTGAGCAGCGCCTGCACCTGGCCCAGCACCACCTGCATATCCAGCAGGGTAATGCCCGGATACTGACGAATCAGCGCCGTCAGCTGCGCCTGAGATGCCGGTGGCACATAAAAACTGGTGAGGTAATTGGCCGGCAGCTGCGCCAGCACATCGGCGGAGAACATCATGTAGAAGTTCGGCGTCATGGTGCCCCAGTCAACACTGCGGATACTGCTGACCACCGCACTGAATTCCACCCCGCCGGCACTGAATGCCAGAGTGTCGCCCAGACCAACGCCCAGCCGTCCGGCCAGGCGCTGCTCCAGCGATACCTGCCCGCTCTCATCCAGCAGCGTTTGCCAGCTGCCTTCTTCAATCACATTAGCAGCCGGTAGTTGCTGATCCGACGTCAGCGCCAGATCGCGGTTAATCGCCGGGTCATCGGCCACCGCCAGCTCCTGCACGCTGACATCATTAATGCGCAACAGGCGGCCGGGCACCATCGGGTACAGTTTCTGACTTTGCAGTCCGGCGTCCTGCAGTGACTGGCGGAAGTCATCCACTTCATAGGGCTGGATATTAATGGCGAACACATTGGGCGCATCGTCCGGCAGGCTTGCCTGCCAGTCGGCCAGCAGGTCGTTGCGCAGTGCGCCGATCACCAGCATCACCATCATGGTCAGGGCAAAGGCAAGAATCTGCCCGGCACTCTGGCGGCTGTTGCGGCTCAGATGCTGCCAGGCAAAACGCCACATCAGGGGTAAATCACGCTGTGCCAGCAGACGACGCAGATACTGAATCAGACCATTCAGCGCCAGCAGCATAATCACCACCAGCAGACTGCCACCGCCCATCATGCCCAGCGTCATCGGCAGATCATGGGTAAACAGGAACAGCAGCAGGGTCAGCGCGATCAACGCCAGCGAGGTAATCAGCCAGCCGGATAACGGCACCGGCTGCAAATCACGGCGCAGCACCCGCAGCGGCGTCACCCGTGCCAGCGGTAACAGATAAGGCAAGGCAAAGCCGAGCAAAGTCAGGACACCGCTGCTGGCGCCCAGCAGCCAGGCCGACCAGGGCGCCGCCGGTAACGGCTGCGGCACCAGTTCACCCAGAACCGCCAACAAGCCCGCCTGTAACCCGGCCGCCAGCGCCAGACCGGCCAGCGTCGCCACCAGCCCCAGCTGCAACAGCTGTAAGGCGTAGATATTCCACACCTGTGCCCGCGCCAGACCAAAGGTACGCATCAGCGCGCTGATATCAAAATGGCGGCTGGCATAGCGCTGGGCACTGATCGCCACCGCCACACTGGCCAGCACCACCGCCAGCATCGCCGCTAAGCCAAGATAACGCCGCGCCTTATCGAGGGCATTGGTCATCGCCTGATTGCTGTCGGCCAATGATTCAAATTTCTGATTGGGCGCCAGATCGCGGAAGGTCCGCAGCTGCGCCAGTGCCTGCTCATCGCCGAGCAACAGCAAGCGCCAGTTCAGACGGCTGCCAGCGGCGGTTAACCCACTGCTTTCCAGATCGGCCCAGTTCATCATCAGCCGCGGTGACAGATTATAAAAATTTCCGCCACGGTCACTTTCTTCAACAATGACCGCACTGAGGCGCAGGCGGGTCGTACCCAGCTCGACCTCATCGCCCAGTTGCGCATTCAGCAATGCCAGCAGACGCGGCTCCACCCAGGCCTCACCGGGCAGCGGCCCCTGTGTTGCATCCAGCGTGGTGGCGTCATCGCCTGCCTGCTCACGGATGCGCAGAATACCGCGCAGCGGATAGCCTTTATCCACCGCTTTGATCGCCGCCAGCGACATATCATCACCATGCAGCACCACCGAGGGGAAGGTCAGGGTCTGGCTGGTGCTCAGCCCTAACCTCTGCGCTTCTTCCTGCCAGGCCGGATCAATCTGGCTGGTCGACTGCAGGCGCAGATCAGCACCGAGTAAATCGTTGGAGCGGGACTGCATCGCCAGATCGAGACGGGCACTGAACAGGGCAATGGCGGTGGTGGAGGTGACGGCAATCAGCAGGGCCGCGAGAATCAGGGTCAGTTCACCACTGCGGGCCTCGCGCAACAGCAGGCGCAGCGCCAGCAGCCATTGACGGTACAGCGTCATAACGCCTCCAGCCGGCCAGCGTTCATATGCACCCGGCGCTGGCAACGTTGCGCCAGACGTTCATCGTGGGTCACCAGCACCAGCGTGGTGCCACCGGCCTGATTCAGCTCAAATAACAGATCTTCGATCTGCGCGCCGGTTTTGCTGTCGAGATTACCGGTGGGTTCATCGGCAAACAGAATCGCAGGCTTGCCGGCAAAGGCACGGGCAATAGCAACCCGTTGCTGCTCGCCGCCGGACAATTGCGCCGGGTAATGCAGCTGCCGTTCGCCCAGACCCACCTGAGTCAGCAGCTGCCTGGCTTCGTCACGGGCGTTGCGCACACCACGGATCTCCAGCGGCAGCATGACGTTCTCCTGCGCCGTCAGCCCCGGTAACAGCTGGAAGTTCTGAAACACAAAGCTGACACCCTGCGCCCGCACCGCAGCACGCTGATCTTCATCCAGCGCCCCCAGCTCATGCCCCAGCAACTCCACACTGCCCGTGGTCGGAAGATCCAGCCCGGCCATAATGCCCAGCAGGGTTGATTTACCACTGCCGGAGGCGCCGACAATGGCTACGCTCTCGCCCGACTTGATCTCAATATTCACAGCCTGCAAGATGGTCAGCCGCTGGGAGCCGGTATCCACCACTTTGCCCAGCTGCTGAATACGGAGAGAAAACCCGGTGTCTGCTTTCTTACTGTCTGTCGCTGTTCGGTCACGCCCGCTGATATCGTCTGTCGTTGCGCGATTCAGGCTGTTGCTCACACTGTCCGTCAAAGTCACTCTCCCTTTGCCGTTATTAATACTTCTGGCTCTGCCCATGAGTGTACAGGCAGAACCGCGGATTCTGGTCGTTGGTGACAGCATTAGTGCCGGATTTGGCGTGCCGGTGCAACAGGGCTGGGTCGCTTTATTACAGGAATCGCTGCAACAGCGCGTTCCCGCGGTTCAGGTGATTAACGCCAGCATCAGTGGTGACACCACCAGCGGCGGCCTGACACGCCTGCCCGCACTGCTGCAGCAGCACCAGCCGGATCTGACCATTATCGAGCTGGGCGGTAATGATGGCCTGCGCGGCACTCCGGTGCGTGTCATCGAAAAAAACCTGCAACGCATGATCATGCTTTCCAATCAGGCAAACAGCGACGTTCTCTTACTGGGCATGCAGATTCCGCCTAACTATGGTGCGCGATATGCCAGCGCCTTTCAGGCGGTGTTCGCTGAATTGGCCACACAACAAAACACCCTGCTGCTGCCATTTCTGCTGGAAGGTATCGCCACCAAAGCAGAGCTGATGCAGCCTGATGGCATCCACCCGACCAGTGCCGCACAACCTCTGATGCGCGATGCCGTTCTGTCAGTACTGAACGGTTGGTTAAGTGAGTATCTGAGCACTAACAACGACTGACTTCTATACTCCATTCCTGAGGGGCCTGCGGCATTCTGCCTGATGCTCCGGATAATCAGGGATCGATGCTATGTTCAGCCGCTATTTGAGCAGACTGCGAGCCATACAGGCACGGCAAACCTATTTGCTGCCAGGACTACTCCTACTTGCTGTATTGCTTCTGCTCTACCTGTCCGGCAGCTGGGAAACCAACCGCCAGCGCACTCTGGCTCAGCTCGAAGCTCTGGCGACTGTCGCTCAGAGCAATACCCGCCTGCTGCAACAACAGCTGACCTCTCAACTGGTTAGCCTGCAACAGAATCTGCCAGCACAGAGTCTGCAGGACTGGTCACTGTGGGTCCGCCAGCAACATAAACCGCGACCGTTATACAGCCATATCGCCCTGTATTCTGCCGACGGCCAGCTGCTGGCAAGCTCCTTTGACAGCACAGACATCCAGCAATCACCACCGGATATCCGTGCTGAGGATCTGAATCTGCTGCAACAACAGCAGAACCCCCGTTTTATCAGCACCATGCTGATTAATAAGGGCCGTTACCTGCCCTACTGTTTACCCGTGTCACAAAAGGTTGCACGGGTTATCTGCCTGCTGACCTCAACCAGTAACAACAACCTGCAGTGGCCAGCTTCCGGCAGTCTGGAACATTCAGCACAGCGTCTGCTCAGCCCTGATGGTATTTTACTGCTCGCATCCCCGTTACCTGTCAGCCGCCAGCAAATCATCGGTACCCGTATCAGTGACCGGCAACAAAAGAACCTGAATATCCCCGCGCCGGGCACTTCAGGTTTTACCTATTTTTCCAATAAGACCGAATTTGATGGCAGTAAACGCCTGGGGGTGGTCAGCTTCGATCCGCAGTCACAACTGCTGCAGATTATCTCACTGCCCATGGCCTCATTGCTCACCCTGTGGCTGGAAGACATCGCCTGGCCGCTGTTGTTTTTCGGCATACTGCTGGCAGCAGCCTGGCGCAGTTACCGCCATACCCTTAAAAATACGCAGCAAAATGAACGCCGCTACTCGCAGGAAGCCCGCGCGCTCAGCGAGAAAGGGAAAATCATCGATATGCTGATGAGTAATATTCCCGGAAGTATTTACCAGATCAGTCTGCCTGAGCATCTGCTTGATTTTATCAGCAATGGAGACCTGCAGATCTTCAGTGATACTGCCAATGAACACGCCGGACGCCACAGCCTGCTCGCGCTTATTCATCCCGATGATCAGGAAAAATACCTGCAGGAAATTGACAGCCATTGCAGCAGTGGCAAGCCCTATAAAATCATCTACCGCATTCAGACGCGGCAACATGAACTGAAATGGATTATGGATCGCGGTCAGGTTGTCTTTAGCAAACAAAATCCCTGCCAACTGGAAGGGCTGTTAATTGATATTACCGACCATACCCTGTCACAGCAGCATGTTGAGTATCTCGCTACCCGAGATCCTCTTACCGAACTGTTCAATCGTTATTATTTCAATGACGAGCTGATGAACTCAATTGAAGAGCTGACCCCAGGCAGCGGAAAAATTGCCCTGCTGTTTATTGATCTTGACCGCTTCAAAACCGTTAATGATTCGCTCGGCCATCAGGTCGGTGACCGTTTATTAAAACTCGTCGCAGATCGTTTACGTCATCTGGTTGGCCCCAAACACATGGTGGCAAGACTGGGCGGTGACGAATTTATTGTCATGATGAACGAGCCGGAAAGCTCGCTGGAAATTGAACATCTGGCGGAACGTATTATCAGTGCGGTCAGCCAGACGTATCAACTTGACCATTATAAATTATCAACCAGTTGCAGCGTCGGCATCAGTGTTTGCCCCGATGACTCCAGCGAATCTTATATTCTTCTGCGCAATGCCGACACCGCCATGTATCAGGCAAAATCCCGCGGCGGCAATTGCTATCAGTTTTATACCGAAGAAATGAATCAGAAAGTAAATTCCCGTCTGACGTTGGAAAATGAACTGCGCCGCGCAGTTAAAAATCAGGAATTCGAGCTTTATTATCAACCTCAGGTCAGCACCTTTGATAATCGTCTTCTGGGTGCCGAAGCACTGATCCGCTGGATACACCCAAGTGCCGGTATAGTGTCTCCCGCCGATTTTATTCCGATTGCTGAAGAGACTGGCCTGATCCGGGAAATTGGTGACTGGGCATTACTGGAAGCCTGTAAGCAATTCCGCGAGTGGAATAACACCTTCGCTCTGGATATGACTATTTCGGTTAACGTTTCTGTACGCCAGTTAGATGATGCCTTTGTATTACGCACACAGGAAATTCTGAACATCAGCCGGCTGGAGGCGAAATATCTGGAGCTGGAAATCACCGAGAGCTTACTGCTGGATAATGTTCAGGAAAATCTGAGGATTCTGGATAACATCAATAAGCTGGGTGTGCGCTTTGCGATGGATGATTTTGGTACAGGCTACTCATCGCTGAGTTATCTGAAGCAGTTTCCGATCAGCAAACTGAAAATTGACCGGGCTTTTATCAACGAAATTAATAATGACCCGGAAGATGAAGCGATCGTCCGGGCCATTATTGCACTGGCCAAAACCCTGCGGCTTGAACTTGTGGCCGAGGGGGTTGAAAACCACCAGCAACTGGCGCTGCTGCAGGCGCTGGCCTGTGATAGTTATCAGGGATACTATTTCAGCAAACCGGTACCAGCGGATGTTTTCCGCCAGCGTTATCTGGAACAGAAACCGCCACTGCAGAAATCATTACAGCAACAGTAGTGTTTTGTGCCGGGTAAAATATCCGGCAGCGGCAAGCGGTTTTAATTATCAATATGAGAATTCCTGAATGGATCAGTCCCAGATCGACAGTCAGACACTGTACGATACGGCCCTGCAGCTTGCGCAAAAGGCCGGCAACGCAATCGCCCAGCAACGCCACCAGCTGGATATTCAGTTTAAACAGGGAACCGAGCTGGTTACTCAGGCCGACGTTGCCGCGGATCAGATTATCCGTGATGGCATTCTTGCCCACTTTCCGGATCACCAGATTCTGTCCGAAGAACTGGCGCCGGATAATCCGACCGACTGTGAGCACCTGTGGGTAATCGACCCTATCGACGGCACGGTGAATTACGCACACCTGCATCCACAGGTGGCTATTTCCATTGCCTACTATCATCAGGGCAAAGCTCAGGTCGCGGTTGTGCATAACCCCTTTCTGAACGAGACATTCAGTGCCGTTTACGGTCGGGGGGCATGGCTGAATCAACTCCCGATTCAGTGTGCAACAACACAGGATATGCGCCGGGCACTCATTGCCACCGGCTTTCCTTATGATAAACACGATATTCCCCAGCTGATTCAGCGCCTGCAGGCGGTTCTGATGCAGAGTGCGGATATTCGCCGTCTGGGCTCAGCGGCACTGGATATCTGCTGGGTGGCCTGCGGCCGGCTGGACGCTTATTACGAAACGGTTAAGCCCTGGGATTTTGCCGCCGCACAATTAATTGCACGCGAAGCCGGCGTACAGTTCGGCCATATTCATGCCTTACCTGAGGGAGTAAATCCGCAACTGTGCGGAGAGAATATTATATTGGCAGTGCCGGCGTTATTCAGCCCGCTGCAGCAACTGCTGCAACAGGCCGATATGTTATTCGCCAGCGAGAAGCGTTAGGGCCGCGTTCAGGCGTTTTTGCTCAGTATCCGAAAAGTGACGACTACGATAGGTTCTGAGCAACATCTCACGATCCTGATTATCCAGCCCCTGCAAAGCCAGTGAATCACGGTATTGCTGGTAATCTTTTAACCGCTGCTGCCACTGCTGCTGTTGCTGATCAACACCGGCCAGTCGCTCGGCGGCCTCTTTGCCATATTGTTGTTCGCGCCATTGCTGAACGACGGCAGCCGAAGCTCCCTGCTGACGCAGCTGTTGCTCCTGCTGTTGTAAGCTCAGCACCTGTTGTGACTGCTCACGCATGTGCTGTAACTCTGGCGGCAGGCTGCTGTCGAGTGCAGCCAGCTGTGCTTCATCGGCACCCTGTGCGCGCAGCTGCTGACGCGCCAGGGTGTAGTTGTCCATAATTTCGTCGGCGTGAAAGAATGCTTCCACGACATTGGGTTCCAGCCATTCCCGGCGCAGACGCTGTTGCCAGGCAACCCGCGCGGCCAGCTCATCCATACCCGACTGGCTGACACGCTTTTCCGCATCCCGGTCGTAATCACCCAGAGCCGCCAGATATCCAAGATATTCGTCCATGATTTTTAATGCCTGCGACTGCCCGGGCTCAGGCAGACCTGCAATCTGACTGCGCATGGTCTGCAGCAGATCATCCAGCGGCACTTCACCCTGAGCCGACAGATAAAAATCCATCCAGTGACGCAGCTGTATATCAACAACCAACTGCCCACGATGGTCGGTACGCAGATAACCATCCACACTGGCACCGCGGAAGGTCATTACATTTTTGGTATCGACAGTACCTGCCTGCGGTAAAACCAGAGGGGTAGCAATAGCCTGATCGTTTTCCGCTGCAGCGGGCTGAAATTCAGCCCTCTGCACCAGATCGCCGTCCTGCATGGCGAAAACCAGCAGGACGACCGCCACTGCCGACAGTGTGATACCCAATGCACCGTGAAGTGGCTTCATGATTTACAGCCCGATGTTTTTCAGACGGTTGGCGTGAGTACGGAAAACGGTCAGCGGATCGGTTTCGGTCAGATCATGCAGACCCAGAGTCTGGTTTACTTCATCCAGATGGTTCATGCGGAAATCATCACGGATCACCATCCCCAGACGACTGGAACAGGAACCCACCAGACCATCATTTTTCTCTCCCGCCGGGAAGAACAGGCTGGTCGTACCGGTCAGCAGATCAAGCGGGTCGAGTACATTGGTCAGCGGCTTGGCACCACTCCAGGAGTAGTAGCGCACTCCATTGTACTGATAGTCCCCTTCACCACAGGCCGTGGTCGGAATGCCGCCCGGATGCTGCTGGTTAAAGGCTGCGGTTTCCGCAAAGGTCATGGAACGCATAGACATCAGGATATCCTGATCGTAATCACCGCCGGACAGGAAGTTAATGGTTTCCGCCAGAGCGTTACCCAGTGCCGAAATCAGACCTTCGAAAGCCGTCGAACCATTGGCCCAGTCATTCAGGGTTTCAGCCACAGGAGTACCGCGGTTAACACCCGCAATGGTGGTTACCGAAGCAATCAGATCCGGGCGCACAGAAGCCACATAACGGGTGGTCGGGCCACCATGACTGTGACCGATCAGGTTAACTTTTTCAGCACCGGTAATGGCCAGAATCTGCTCAATCTGCGGAATCAGCTGTTCACCGCGGATTTCCGGTGAGTTGGAGTTAGACACGGTGGTGACAAACACCCGCGCGCCATCCTTTTGCAGGGTTTCCGGGACTTTATACCAGTAATCAACGCCCAGCAGACTGTCGAAGCCATACAGGCCATGAGTCAGAACGATGGGGTATTTGGTGGCGGTGTAACCACTTTCCGGGGTTGCCGACATTGCCGACACCTGGGCCGAAAACAGCACGGCAGACAGTGCTGCCACAGAGAGTATTTTGCTTAGCATGAGCGTTCCTTGAATTTGTTATTTTTGTTGGAAACCGCACTTCTGCCCGTACTGCGCTGAACGGGAAGGTTCCCTGATACTGCAAAAGCGAACTCAGTGTAGGTCAGCACCACAAGAGCGGTAGGGCAAGACGGGTCAGCCACAACACCTGAGGCTATGGTCGAAGACGGAGAAGGCCAGCATAGACAAATCGCGCCCAGAAAATTGTTCTATCGTTCCAGACACCCTCAAAAGCAGGCAGGAAAGTCAGGTTGAGGGAAAAGTGTCAGACTGTCCGCGGATGCTGTTTGTCGTGATACATCGCCATATCCGCCACCCGCAACAGGTTGCGCAGATCATAGCCATGAATCTCGGTAAAGGCGCAGCCCAGACTGGCTGACAGAGGGTAACGTTTGCTGTGCTCGTAGTGGGTATTGGCTATCAGCCTGTGCAGCTTATCGATCACGCTGTTCAGCTGATCATTGTCAGAAATCGGGTCGACGAGTACGACAAACTCATCTCCCCCAAGGCGGGCAGCCATATCACCACGGCGTATCAGCTTGTTCAGCGCCGCACCTACGGCAGCCAGCACGCTATCTCCGGCGGCATGCCCCATCTCATCATTGATGCGTTTAAAGCCGTTAAGGTCGATAAACAGAATAGCCAGATGCGTACCGCTGCGCTCGGCACTGGAGAGCAGCCGGCTGGCATAATCTTCAAAATGGTAACGATTGGGCAGACCAGTGAGTTCATCGTAATTGGCTTTGCGGTACAGCAGCTGATGCTGATACTCCAGCCCTTCCGCCTGGCGACGATGCACCCGGTACAGCCGCCAGCACAGCAGTAATGACAACGGCAAAGCCAGCGCCAGCAAAACCAGCCAGCCCCAGTTAATATCGGTTATGCCAAGCGGACGCTCATACTCCGCCAGCAACTGAAAGCCGGTAAACGGCAGCGTCTGCTGCTGGCGTAATTGTGCCAGCGCAAGGCCGGCAGATGGCAGCGCATGGCTCAACAGCGGAAATGCATCCCCCTGATCCTGCGCGACCCGCAGGCGGAACGACATCCGGCTGTAATAAGATTGCTCCGGCGGCAGCAGGTTGGAAACTTCAACCACCAGCAGGCTCAGATAAGTAATGCCCTGTGCATTACTGACCGGCAGCATCATTACCACTACCGGGTTCTCATCAAGCAGGGTAAACGGCTCAGACAGTGTGATCCTGCTTTGCTGCTGCGCAGGAAGACGACGTGCAATAAAGTCCACCGTAAACAGATCCAGCCCCACCACCAGACTTTCGGCGTTATCCGGAAAAACCATAATCACCGGCAAAGCCTTATGTTCCGACGGGCTGATACTTTCCAGATACCGTCCGCGGCGCAGGCTTTTAACGTTATCCGGTAATTGTTGTTCCTGCATTATCTGGCGGAAGACCTGCAATGACGATCCATTCTGCAGATACAGCGCTGACTGAAACATACTGACATGGGGAAAGCGTTGCTGCATGGTCGCGGCATAGCGCTGCACTGCATTTATATCGGGCGATTGTGTGCCGGAGAAGTAGGTCGATAACGCCAGCAACAGCGTCTCATTCTGCAGCATTTTCTCACGCACAAACTGACTGACCACCGAAGTGTCAGCACTGAACTTCTGCTGCAGCCTGCGCCACTCACTCTGCCCGGCTGCCAGCAGCAACAGCAGTAAAGCCAGAGAGGTGAGTACCGCAAACAGCACATAGCTGTATTTCAGGCGCTTGTGTTCCCGGGAGAAGGAGTTAACCATAAATGCCGTAACGTAACGAAATGACTTCAGTGTAGAAGCTTCGTTACGAAACGGCACAAATCCTCACTGCCAGAAGCGTTGTTGCTGCTGATGGATTTCTTCAGCTTCACGCAGCACACGCTGCACGATCTCTTCAACGCCCGGCATATCATGAATCAGGCCCTGAGTCTGGCCGATAAACTGCACGCCCTGCTGCAGGTCACCGTCAATGGTTGCTGCTTTCAGACGCGGCACGCTGGCGCCGAAATAGGCCAGCAGCTTGACCTTATCCATCATCGCCAGCATACCAATCATCACTTTCCATACCGGCTGCTTGACCATGCGTGCAGCACGCGTCGCTTCCCAACAGGCCAGCAGGAAGTTCATCGGTTTACGGGTCGCTTTGATCGATCGTGGTGTGCGCATTACACGCGCCGGAATACCATCAAAGTTTTTCGAATAGATAGTGTCCTGCTCGCTGCGTGCAACCACGGCTTCTTTGGTTTTCTGATGCAGCGGGCTTTCTGCACTGGTGGCAAAACGTGAGCCCATGGCTACTGCCTCGGCACCCAGCGCCAGCGCCGCCAGCAGGCCGCGACCATCGGCAAAACCACCGGTAGCAATCACCGGAATACTGACTTTGGCCGCGATGGCTGGCACCAGCACCAGCGAGGTAACGTCACCACCATGGGCCGCTGCTTCATGGCCGGTCACCAGCAATGCATCGGCGCCAATCGACTGAGCCGACAGCGCATGTTTTTCACTGACGACGGTCGCAATCACCTTGCCGCCATATTCATGGGCGCGTTTAACCAGCCAGTCGCCTTTGCCCAGAGAGAAGTTGATGACCGGTACTTTTTCTTCCAGCGCGACTTCGGCGTTTTCTTTCGCGCCCGGCATCAGCAGGGTAACGCCGATACCAAAAGGCTTATCTGTCAGTTCGCGGATACGCTGAATAGCCGCACGGGTTTCACCGACCGTCAGCGGACCACTGGCAAGAATTCCCAGGCCACCGGCATTGGAGACAGCGGCCACCAGCTCAGGGGTAGAAATCCAGCTCATACCAGGCAGCAGCAATGGATGCTCAATGCCCAGCAGTTCAGTAATACGCGTTTTCATAACCAGATCCGGAAAAATAAAAACACGCATTCTACTGCCTGACCCGGCAACTGGCGACCTGTGGAAAAAATCCGTTAACAGAAAGGAAAGAAAGGAATTCAGCGACCCGGAGTGAGTTGCTGTTGCTGCACGAAGTTAAGGAATTGTTGCTGGCGCTGCTCCGGCGACATACCGCGCAGCTGTTCGATACGTTGCTGGCGTTCCATACGCTGTATGGCCTGCTCCTGCACCTGCATGTTCTGTATTGAGCGATAGAAATTATCGAGGGCCTGACGCTGTTCCGGGCGGCTGTTGTTCCATTCCAGCTGCAGTCCGGGATGTTGCACAGAAGGCTGAACAGAGGCGGGTTCTGCTGGCAATATGTGTACATCAGGCGCGGCATGAGCCGTCCAGACGCAACAACATAACAATAAGCCCGATAACCTCACAGACAAACCCCGTAACAAGAATTCATGGATTTTAACGGCAGGCTGCCGCAAATACCCAGCCCTGCAGGCGTAAAAGGGACGTAAAGTGCCATTTCAGCCATCTGCCGCTGACCTCTGCCGGAGCCTGATAGTAACCACCAACCCACCCTGCTCATGATTACTCAGGCGCAGGTCACCACCGTGGTGACGAATAACACGATCAGCAATTGCCAGGCCCAGACCAAAACCGCGGTGCCCACTGTTCAGGCTGTCGGGGCTACGTTCGCGGGCCTGTTCACTGCGAACAAAAGGTCTTAATAAATCGGCCAGCAGATGCTCCGGCACACCGGGCCCATGATCACGCACCGCAATCTGTATCTGGCCGTCCCTGCTGCTCAGATCGATATCGACCGATGTGCCGGCTGCGGTATGCAGCAATGCATTACGGACAATATTTTCAACCGCCGATGTCAGCAGGCGGGGATCACCCTGCACCCTGACGGCATCTGCCGGCACATTCAGTTGCAAGACATTCTGTGGTCGCTCAAAGCGTGCATCAGCGGCGACCTGCTGCAGCAACGCAGTACAATCGACCGTTTGCCAGTGGCTGTAATCCTGCACAGTTTCAAGCCGGGCCATACTCAGCAGGTCTTCAATCAGTTCGTTCAGGCGCTGAGTTTCCAGCTCAATACGGTCCAGATATTCCACCTGCTCTGGTAGCGCATCCAGCCGCGCCAGTTCCAGCGCCACGGCAGTGCGGGCAAGCGGCGAGCGCAGCTCATGGGAAACATCGCGCAACAGCTGGCGCTGATCGGAAATCAGGCGCTGCAGACGCTCGGCCATCTGCCCGAATTCACGCCCCAGCTCGCCGATTTCATCACGCCGCAGTAATAACTTCGGCGCAATCCGCACCGGCCACTGGCCATCGGCAAAGGCGCGCACACTGCGCTGTAAAGACAGTAATGGCCGCGCCATATAGCGCGACAGTACAAAACCCCAGATGGCAAATAACAGCAGCGATGCCAGAAAACCCCAGCCGAGATAGGCCGGCAGGTTAAACACCGCGAGCGGATGGAGGAACTCCACCACCAGCAGATAAACCCGGCCGTCATGACTCTGCAGCGGTGCTTTCACCAGGATTTCAGTTTGCCCAAGCGGGTTAACCCGCGCCTGATAAGAGTCAGAGGCAAAGGCATATTCCAGCACGTCAGCCGGCACATTGGGCAACAGGCTGATGCCCTGATCATCAAACACATAAGCGTTCACACTGGGATGACGCTCGAAGGTTAACAGCCATTCGAGCAGCAGAGGCTCACCGCCACGCTGCAGAATCAGTTCAGCTGCGGAGATATACCCGCCGGTTGGCGCAATCAGGTTAACGGAGTCGTTCGACCACTGGCGGTAATACATTGCCAGTAACAGGGTCACCAGCGTGGCCACTAGACTGGTGACCATGAAGGCGAGATAGATCCGGATAAAAATGCCGCGCACGAATCAGGCCTGAGCCATCTCCTGTTCCGGAGCGTACATGTAGCCAACGCCACGAATGGTACGGATACGGGCATCGCCGTTACGGTTGGGTCCGAGTTTTTTACGCAAATTGCTCAGATGCATATCCAGACTGCGGTCAAACAGCGTCAGAGAGCGTTGCATGGACTGCTCTGCCAGACGGTTCTTTTCCACCACTTTGCCGGCATCACGGGCCAGCACACTGAGAATGTTGAATTCTGTCACCGTTAATTCGACTGCTTCGTTATTGCGCAATACCTGATGCTGGTCGAGATCAATCACCAGCTCATCCAGCTCAATGTTGGCAGATACCACTTCGGCGGAGCGATTACGGCGTAAGACTGAACGCAGGCGGGCGGATAACTCACGCGGGTTACAGGGTTTGGGCAGATAATCATCGGCGCCGATTTCCAGCCCCTCGATACGGTCCAGTTCGTCCCCTTTGGCCGTCAGCATAATAACCGGCAGATCACTACGCTGACGGATACTGCGCAGAATCTCCAGGCCGTTACCACCCGGCAGCATAATATCCAGAATCACCGCCTGGTATTTACCGGTCAGTGCTTCGCTCAATCCTTCGTCTGCGGTGTGTACCGTTGTCACTTTAAATAATTCACGCTCAAGGTAGCGGCGCAGTAATGCGCACAGCTCCTGATCGTCATCAACTAATAACAGATTCATACGTCCCCCCGGGTCCGGGGTCCAGTGTCGGAGAAAAAGTGCTGTAGTTTCAAGCAGCTGGAGTGTTTCTTTACATTATGTAAAGAAAAGGTCACTACTCGTCTTCTTCACGCCGGTGCTTTTCAACGAAAGCGATGGCCTCTGTGACGGCCTCGATAACACGATTATTGGTTTGCACCAGCTCATCCGGGGTCATAAAAAACGCCATATCCACCTCAAAGCGGATATAGCGGGGAGGAAGTCGGTTAAGAGCAACACAGGCGATATCAGCCATATGTTCGATGCTGACCGCTGGCGACTGGCCATGTAAACGACGCAGGATCTCTTCGGCAACCAGCTGTTCATAGTAATTACGAATGTGATTATTGATGCTCATACCACCCTCCTTTGAATAGTTTCAGCATAGCACTCCGGCTATTTCCTGCTTTACTGATAAACAATACATAACCACACCGCCGTAGCGGCTGCTCCGTCCGGCGTACTTTTACAGGAACATGCTATGAAACTGGTCAGCGACCTGATGACCCGCGAACTGCTTACTCACCTGCCCGACGATACCCTGCAGGATGCTGAACAAACGATGGGGCGCCATCAGGTTCGCCACATTCCGGTAGTTGATGCAGAAGGGAAAATATTCGGCCTGCTCAGTCAGAAAGAATTTTTAACCGAAGCATTCCGTATTACCGATAAATTTGGCGCGCATAATCTGCAGACGTATCTGGCACAAACCAAACTGAGCTCCTGCATTAATACCGATGTTCAAACCATTCCGGCCGATATGCCACTGACCGTCGCCGGTCAGCAGTTACGCAACAGCCGTCAGGGTTGCTTACTGGTTACCGATAGTGAAAATCATCTGATCGGTCTGCTCAGCTCCAAAGACTTTGTCCGTCTGGCGATTGAATTGCTGGAACAGTCCTGAGCAGACTCAGGACGGATAGCGTCGCTGAATATCATCAACCTGTTGTGGATGCTTTAACACGGCATCCACACAAGCCTGATCGAGCTCGTTGTGCGCCGCCATTTGCTGTAATTCAGCGAAGACTTTGTCCTGTGGCCAGGCTTCCTTGTAGCTGCGCCGGTTTAACAAGGCATCAAGAATATCGGCCACCGCAATAATCCGCGCTTCCAGCGGTACGTCATCGCCTTCGGCCCCGAGATAACCACTGCCATTCAGTTTTTCATGGTGATACTGAACAATGTTGCGCAGCATTTCTGTGTGCTCCATATCGCCGAGCGCAAAATGCTCCAGAGCCTGGTCGACAATATCGCGCCCGACTTTCACATGGGATTTCATTCGCTCGAATTCGTCCGCCGTCAGCGGGCCGGCTTTGTGCAGAATACTGTCGGGGATGGCAATTTTACCGATGTCATGCAGAGGAGCGAACAGCGCCAGATATTCGATAAAGGCATCGCTTAACTGCAGTTTTTTCTGCAGTGCGCGGGCAATCATGCGCGCATAGGCAGCCATGCGCCGCACATGGGCATCGGTTTCTACCGAACGGCGACCGCTGACGTCGGTGGCAAATTTTACCAACGCCTGCATACGGGCAACCGCATCATGTTCGCGCACCAGCAACTGGCCAACCAGATGCGCCCACAGGTTGCAGTAGGCAATTTTCTGCTCAGAAAAATAATGCCGCTGCAGTGAGTTCAGGAACAGAAATCCCAGCAAAGCACCATCATGGAATACCGGCATGGTGAGACTCGCCCGGTAGCCCTGCGACAACAACGCTGCGGTATGAACAGATAAACTCTTATGACGGAAACAGCGCATGTCATTAACCACCCGCAAAGCCGGTTTATCGGCCAGAGCCTGCAGTGACGGCACGTCATCCAGCCGCACGCTGTAACCTAACAGCGGCGAGGTGTCATCGCTTTCATAAACAAAAGTCGACAGCAGCCCATCTTCAGGGTTGTACAGCACCAGCGCAAAACGCTGCACGCCTTCATACTGCTCGCGCAATACCCGGTAAAGACGCTCCAGTCGCTGCATAAAATGCATTTTCTGTCCCAGAGCCTGATAGGGATCATTCAGATAGAGTGGATCTTCCATAACGTGCCTCTCCGCCGTTTGGCACAGTGTAGGCTAAGCCATCCGCCCTCAGCGCAGGAAGTTGCCAGCTTCCTGATGCACATCAAGGAGAAAAACCCTCCTCTGGCCTAGCCTGAAGTAAAGCTAACAAAGGAAAGTGATATGGATACCAGCGCCATCAGACAAGTGTTAACACAGCGTAAAGCCATGCTGGAAAACCGCGCCAGTAAGGTTGAGCGTGATGCCAGTCACCGCGATGAGCCTTTGTCCGCAGATTTTGCCGAACAAGCGGTAGAGCGGGAAAATGACGATGTACTGCATGCCATTGCCGGTGAATCTTTACACGAGATCACGATGATCAATCAGGCACTGGCGCGTCTGGATGCAGGAATTTATGGCGAATGCAGCGAATGTGGGAATACGATTGACGAAAAGCGCCTGCAGGCCGTTCCTTACACAACCCAATGTATCCAGTGCGCAGAACAGACTGATTAACGCTCGCCACCATCCAGGTCGCGTCCCTGTTCACGGCGTTGCTGCTCAGCTTCCAGGGCAATGGTCAGCAGCTGATCCAGTTTGGTTTCCAGCTGCTCCATACGGCTTTCCATTTTAGCCAGACGGTCGGCATTCGCCGTTTCTTTGGCAATCAGGTCTTCTTCTTCCTGCTGCATAAAAAACGCAGAAAAGCTGGCGGTCATCATCGAAAATAAACCGATTCCCATCAGAATCAGTACCGACCCGAATAAACGCCCGGCGGTGCTGCCCGGCACAATATCACCATAGCCCACGGTGGTTACCGTTACCCAGGCCCACCAGATACCATCCATCGGTGTCTGCACATTGGGATCAATCACCGCCATTAAGGTGCCGGCCATAATGATGATGATGAAACTCACCATCAGGGTCGGCCCAAGGTGATTTCTTCCCATAATTTTCTGGAACGAGCCGGACATATTCATCAGCATGGTGAACATTGCCAGCAATCGCAGCGCACGTAAGCCACCAGCGTGGGGAAAGGCCTGCCAGAGCAACGGCATACCGGCAATCACAATCACCAGATTGCTCCAGTTATTACGTAAATAGCGCGCCTTATCGTCCACCACCGCGGTCAGCACCAGGGTTTCCAGCAAAAAGAAAGTCCACAAAAACCAGTCGGTAATGTAGGTGTACGGCAGTGGGCCATCGGCGCGGGCTTCGAGATACCACTCGAATACAATCCAGAAAGCGATCAGAATCATCGGCCATTCAAACATACGGCCAATGCGCCGGGCGCGGGCATTTTCGTTGTTATCAACGCCGGAGAGGCCGACCATTTTAGAAAAGGAGAGAATCATCAAAGCTCAGTTCAGCACCGTCAGGTAAACCACTTGATAAACATTGGTTACGTAAAAGAGTAGCTGAATCTTAACGGTAAAAGGCGACGCAGATCACCCATAAAGGCAATCGGCGCCGCTTACAGCACTCAGAACAGCGGATTAACCTGAACGTCGCTGGTAGTGGAGTTAGCAATAAAACAATGCTGGTGTGCTTTATCGTGCATGGCGATCACCGCCGCTTCATCCGGTTGTTTATCGCCGCTGAAAACCACCTTCGGATTCAGACGGATACGGGCAACCCAAAATTTTCCATCGTCGCGCTGTTCCATTTCCGCCACCGCCGAATCGTCATACGACAACACCTGCAGGCGCTTTTTCGCCGCCAGTGCCAGAAAGGTCTGCATATGGCAGCTGGCCATCGCCGCCGCCAGCATCTGTTCAGGGTCGGCACCGAAATCGTTACCGGCCCCGCCTGCGGTCAGACTGACCTGAGGTAAAAACTGAATACTATGGCGGCGCTCAAATCCCTCATGGGAAAACTCACCCTGTTTTTCCCAGCGAATATCAATACGGTGTTCCGACACGTTATTCCTCCAGTGTTTTACGCAAAGTGAAAGCACCACGCAGATCGCCGGCATTAAAGCCGCGTGCCTGATCGGCAGGATACAACTCGTCCAGCCTGGCGGTTACCGCCGGTGCCAGTTGTGAGCCATGACAGGTCAGACAGAGCGGCGCCGTTGGAATGGCTTTCATATAACGGAATTCGCCATCGGCAACGGTCGTCGCTTCAATGCCCGCCGGGTCTTCACCGGCCTGCAGCCGGCGGGAAAAATCTTCCAGCGTCTGCAGTTCCCAATCATCAGCAACATTATCCGGGTTGCGGATTTTTGTTGAGGTGCGCGCCACCTGCCAGCCATTCTGGCTCAGCCCGGCGGCAATGGCCGGAGCTTCGGTATTGCACAGCTGAATCGCCGCTTCAGGGCCGCTCGCCTGAATCCCCTGCTTCAGGGTTTTCTGCAATGCCTGAGCAAAGGCTTTGGTCTGTTGCCGGGCTTCCTGAGTCAGCTGAGCATTATCGGCAGCCACCACCCACACCGGCGCCAGACCAAGCATTGCAGTCAGCAACACACTGCGTTTTAACATTCCCATGGCCTGCAACTCCTCAGCGATACACGCTTGGGTCAACTTCCACTTTATGCACGGTGCCGCTCCAGCCATCGAAGCCACCCACCAGCATTTTCACCTGCTCAAACCCCATGCGTTTCAGGGTGTAGGCTGCCAGTGTGCTGCGGCCGCCATTTTTACAATACAGCAGAATCTCGGCCTGGGGATTGGTCAGCGCCGGGTGATCACCGACACGGAATTCCAGCACACCGCGCGGGACGTTAACCGCACCCGGCAGGTGGCCCATATCAAACTCCGCCGGCTCACGTACATCGAGTACCACAGCGCCGTTCGCCAGCAACGCCTCAGCGGCGGCGGCATCAACAGGATTCACCGCAGAGCGGGCTTCGGCCAATAAATCGTCTTTGCTTAATGCCATGTCAGTTCTCCTCTTACATTTCCGGATAAGCATACAGAAATACAGCCGGTATGGCAGCCCCGACACTCAGACAACAGCTGTCAGACGATCCACCACCAGCCACAAACCAGCATCAGTGGCCAGCCGATATAAGGGCTGAACACCAGGCGCCAGATTTTCATTTCCGGCACATAGCCAACACCATGCACAAAACCGGCGCTGATGCCCCACAGGCACAGCGACAGCAGGCCGTGGTCAATATTCATGGTTTCGCTGGCGACCACATGCGGCACCACCAGCAATAATCCCGATAAACCGAGCGCTGCCAGTAATGACAACGCCCGGGCCCAGCCCGCATACAGCGGGCCGTAAGCTTTGTAATCCACCGGTGCGTTCATGGCTTACTCTTTCAGGTCCGCATCGCGGTCGAAGTTTTCGTTCATTTCCAGCCACATGGCGTTAATCAGACCAAAAGAACAGGCCAGCAACACCCCTAAAATCCAGGCGAAATACCACATAAATCGTCTCCTTTCTCAGTAAGTGCTGTATTTATTGTCTTCAATAAAGGCGGTGGTTAAGCGACCGCGCATCTTGTAATAGCCCCAGGTGGTGTACAGCAGAATAATCGGTACAAAGAACATCGCCACCCAGAACATAATGCCCAGCGTTTTCTGACTGGAAACCACATCCCATACCGTCAGACTGAACGAAGGGTCCAGGCTTGATGGCATAATGAACGGAAACAGGCTGAAACCTGCGGTACAGATAATACCGGTTACCGCCAGCGAGCTGCCGATAAAGGCCAGAGCACCACGGTTAGCAGCAGACATCAGCACGGTAATTAACAGGCCGGTAAAAGCGATTACCGGTGCGCTGATCATGAGCGGATAACGGGAATAATTTTCCAGCCAGCCACCCGCTGCGACGTCCACGGTTTTATCCAGTGGCGTCATGGCCGCGGCAGTATTAATCGTACTGGTAATTACCAGACCGTCGATTCCCGCATAAATCCAGATGCCGGCCGTGGCAAAAAGTACGGCAACGATAATCGCCAGCAGAATAGAGATTTTCCGCGCGCGCTCGTGCAGGTCACCATCGGTACGCATCTGCAGATAGGTTGCACCGTGCATGGCCAGCATACCAAGACTGACCAAACCGGCCACCAGCGCAAACGGATTCAGCAGCGCCCAGAATGAACCGGTATAGGTGGAGCGCATAAATTCATCCAGCGTAAAGGGCACGCCGAGGAATAAATTGCCGAAGGCCACACCAAACACCAGTGCCGGAACCGCGCCGCCAATGGTCAGGCCCCAGTCCCAGGCACTGCGCCAGCGCGGATCTTCCATTTTCGAGCGGTACTCAAAACCCACCGGACGGAAAAACAGTGCAAACAACACCAGCAACAGCGCCCAGTAAAAACCGGAAAATGCGACGGCATACACCACCGGCCAGGCCGCAAAAATGGCACCACCGGCGGTAATAAACCACACCTGATTACCATCCCAGTGCGGGCCAATGGTATTCAGCATCACGCGGCGCTCGCTGTCAGTTTTACCGAGCACACGTAACAAGGCACCTACGCCCATATCGAAACCGTCGGTCACTGCAAAACCAATCAGCAGCACACCAATTAATACCCACCAGATTAATTTAAGGCTTTCGTAATCCATGTTCTGCTCCTTATGCCTGATCGGCGACAGCTTGCTGGGGCTGGGCGATAGCCGCACCGGCACCGTGATTCTGTTCAAAATGATAACGGCCGGTATGCAGACTGGATGGCCCCAGTCGGGCAAAGCGGATCATCAGGTACATTTCGACAATTAACAGCAGCGTATAAAAACCGATAAACCCTGCCAGACTCATATACAGATCTTCCACCGAACGGGTTGATACAGATAAATGCGTTGGTAACACTTCGGCAATCGACCATGGCTGGCGACCGAATTCAGCGACAAACCAGCCGACTTCACAGGCAATCCACGGCGCCGGCAACGAAATAATCAGGGCTTTTAACAACCAGGTTTTGGTTTCTACGTTGTGCTGTGTGCTGTAGTAGAACGATAGTGAAATCAGAATCAGCATCAGGAAGCCAAGGCCAACCATAAGACGAAATGCCCAGAACATAGGCGCTACTTTCGGAATGGTATCCTGTGCCGCCTGCTTGATTTGTTCTTCGGTAGCATCGACCACATTGTTGGTATATTTCTTCAGCAGCAGGCCATAACCAAGATCGTCTTTCAGTGCATCAAAGGCTGCAACCGTCGGATCGGACTTATCGCCATGACGCATTTTTTCAAGCAGAGCATAAGCTTCGATACCACGACGAATGCGCAGCTCATGTTCCTTCAGCAGATCTTTAATACCGACAATTTCCTCATCCACCGAACGGGTAGCAATTAACCCCAGTGCGCCCGGAATTTTAACCGCGTAATCGGTTTCCATGGTTTCCTGATTCGGGAAGCCAATCAGGGTGAAATCTGCCGGTGGTTCCTGGGTATGCCATTCGGCTTCAATCGCTGCCAGTTTGGTTTTCTGCACATCGCCAATTTCGTAACCGGATTCATCGCCGAGAATAATCACACTGATAATGGAGGCAAAACCGAAGCTTGCGGCAATGGCAAAAGAGCGGCGGGCAAAAGGAAGGTCGCGTTTTTTCAGCATGTAATACGCTGAAATTGCCAGCACAAACATCGCCCCGGTGACATAACCGGCAGATACGGTATGTACAAATTTAACCTGCGCTACCGGGTTAAAAATCACCTCAGCAAAGTCAGTCATTTCCATGCGCATGGTTTCGTAATTAAATTCTGCCCCCACCGGATTCTGCATCCAGCCATTGGCAATCAGAATCCACAGCGCCGACATATTGGAGCCAATCGCCACCAGCCAGGTCACCATTAAATGCTGTACGCGGGTCAGGCGGTCCCAGCCAAAAAAGAATAAACCAATAAAGGTCGATTCGAGGAAGAACGCCATCAGGCCTTCAATCGCCAGCGGTGCACCGAAGATGTCACCCACATAATGTGAGTAATACGCCCAGTTCGTACCGAACTGAAATTCCATAGTCAGGCCCGTGGTTACGCCAAGGGCAAAGTTAATACCAAATAACTTGCCCCAGAATTTCACCATATCCTGATAGACCTGTTTACCGGTCATCACGAAAGCAGATTCCATAATCGCCAGAATAAATGACAGACCCAGCGTTAATGGCACAAACAAAAAGTGATAAAGCGCGGTGATAGCAAACTGCAGCCGCGATAAATCGACGAGACTCTCACTGATCATTGCTGATCCTCCGATTGCGAGGGGGTAATAGTTGAAAGACCTAATTGTTGCGAAACAGCATCCTGCGGATTGGTCATGTCCACAGGGTCAGAAAACCAGAAAATGCGGATGGCAAAAATCAACACCAGCTTGATCAGCAGAACGACCATCAGCTCGCGCACCAGAGGTACAGAAAACAGGGATTTTTTTGCCATAAACGTTCTCTTGAAAAAGTGGCACACCGTAGGCCGGCAATGGCCGGCAGACCCTCTGCAGCGCGACAGAAACATAAAATGCCAAAATAACTTTATCAGCATAAAGCAATATATCAGTAACAGCACTGCGATGCTTTGTCGCAGGGATGCGGACTATCCATATGCCGCGCCGGGCGGCACAGAGCATAGCAAGGAGCAGGCCAATCCGGATAAACGTGCTGAAAGGCCCGCACCGCAGGATAAATCCCAGACAATGCTTTACAAATTACTGACGGACTGCCAGATTTGACACATCACCTGCCACAGGCGTCATGTTATGTTCAGCAATCCACATTACCGCTCTCTGCCTGCCATCTCTTCTTTGCTGGATGCCATTGCCGCACCTGCCGTACTGCTCAGTCCGGATTATGAAATCTGTGCCGCCAACGAAGCCTATCGCCACACATTCGCCGGTAATGATGATGTGGTCGGCCGACACTGCTATGACGTATCCCATGGCTACAAGGTGCCCTGCGATCAGGCCGGTGAAACCTGCCCGCTGCGTCAGTGCTTCGAAAGTGGCCAGCGTCAGCGCATTCTGCATATTCACAACACGGCCCGCGGACGTGAGCATGTGGATGTTGAAATCAGCCCGATCCGTGATGAGCAGGGCGAAATCCGTTTCTTCGTAGAAATTATGAATCCGGTGCAGCATGGCGACTGCCCGTTTGAACAACAGATGGTTGGTTACAGCCCGGCTTATACCCAGATGCTGGAACTGCTCAGTCGTGCATCCGCCAGCGATATCAGCGTCCTGCTGCTGGGCGAATCCGGCACCGGTAAAGAACTGGCCGCACAGTATCTGCACGGCCACAGTCCGCGGCGTAACAGCCCCTTTGTTACCGTAGAATGCTCAGGACTGACTGAAAGCCTGTTTGAAAGTGAATTATTCGGGCACGAGAAAGGCGCTTTTACCGGCGCCACTCACCGCAAACCCGGACTGGTAGAAGCAGCCCGTGGTGGCACGTTATTTCTGGATGAAATCGGCGATATTCCGCTGCCAATGCAGGTTAAGTTATTGCGTCTGATCGAATCCGGCAGTTACCGTCCGGTAGGTAGCATCACCCCGCGCCATGCCGATTTCCGTCTGATTTGCGCTACTCACCGCCAACTGGGTGATATGGTTGCCGCCGGCACCTTCCGCCAGGATCTGTATTACCGCATCAGCCCTTTCCCCGTGGTTTTGCCCTCCCTGCGCGAGCGGCCGGAAGACATCATTCCACTGGCAACTCACCTGTTGCAGCAACTCAGCCAGCACCGTGTTCTGCAGCTTTCAGAAGAAGCCTGCGACTGGCTGATACAGCAGGATTTTCCCGGCAATATCCGCGAACTGCGCAACCGCATTGAGCGCGCCATCCTGCTGTGTGACGGCTCACAGATTGAACCCGAACACCTGCGCCTGAATCTGCACCAGTTCAGCCAGCATCAGCATGCTGCAGATAACAATCCTGCAGCCCTGATTGCCCACAATGGCCTGCCGGATATCATGCCACTGGATCAGCTCGAGAGCGCTTATCTTACCCAACTGGCCGCCCGTCACCCGGGAGACAATGCCAGATTGGCTCACAAACTGGGCATCAGTGAACGCACGCTGTACCGCAAACTGAAGCAGGCGCGGGCAGATAATCACCGCAATACGGGATCTGCTGACAGCGATTAAACGGGTGTCTGTACGCCGTAACCTTCTGATACTTTGGCCGTAATAACAGTAGGCGCAGCCATGGATTCAGATAAAATATGCGTTTACAGATATATTCCTGACGGCCCCCTATACTGCCACTGCACTGGCTGGTATTTGTGCGCCCGAACGCAGGTAATGCCGGGATATAACAGCATTACTGCACAGAACAGGAAGGGATGGAGCGACGGACTATACTGATAATCCGGGCTCCAAAACCGGGGTCAGTTCAAGCTGCCCCGCATAAATGGACTGAAACATGGCTGTCGAACTGAGAGAACACCCGCGATTTTCCACCTACGTTAACGCACGCCTGTTATTTGCCGACGGCACCGCGCTCGACTGTCAGGTGCTGGACTATTCGCAAAGCGGCATGCACCTGCTCTGGCCACACGGCCAGCCACAGAATACCAATGGCACCCTGACACTGGAGCTGTCACTGGATCAGCAAAAAACCAATGTCAAAGTAGAATGGGTATTCTGTAACGAGCAGCACGCCGGAGTACGCCTGCATCAAGCAGACGACCGTCTGTTTCTGCAGCTGCAGGAGTTCAACCAGAATCACCGCAATGTAAAGAAGCTCAGCCCCGAGCAGCGCAAAAAATATCTGGAGCTGTTCCATCAGGAAGCCAACGCCCTGATAGACCGTCTGCCCAAACTCTGGCTGCCGGAATTTCTTGAAGGCACCTTTACCAAAGCCAACATGGCGCGCAACACCACTGAGCAGCAACAGTGGCTGCGACTGGAAAAACAGTCGAAAGACAAAGCTGCGGCACTGCATCAGAAATTTACCCAGAACCTGAAACGTCAGCTTGAACTCTGGTCCGAAGGCAAGCCGGAATACAGCGCTGAAAATCAGCAGGCCAGCGGCGATATGCGTCTGTCGCTGGTACAGCAGGCAGAATTTGAAGACTGGTTACTGGCCAAAGTGACCTCCTCCCACCTGCAGTCACGGCTGGCCCACATGACCTTCGAGCTGCGTCAGCTGCTCGACACACTGTCCGACGCCAGCATCGAAAACTGCTTTAACCCGATTGGCCCGGGCACGGTTACCGAAGCCTTCCGCGATGCGCTGGAAAAACTACAGCTGCCACAGGAAGCACGGGCACTGGCCTTTGAAACCTTTGAACAGATTGCCGGTGGCAACCTGCAAACCACGTATCAGAATCTGGTTAAACAGATCGATATTCCACTGACCTTCCGCTACCGGAGACCCACTCCGGAAAAGCAGGAAAACGCCCCGCAACAGAACCAGAATAACGGCGGAGGAAGTGGTTCCGGCAACAACGGCTCCGGTAACAACGGTTCTGGTAACAACAGCGGTTCCAGTAACAGCGGCGCAGGAAATATCTCTCCCATCAGCAGCTCCGCTGGTTCAGGTTCAGCTGCGCGTAATATGCAGCCGGCTCACTATAACGAACAGACCCTGCAGAACTTCCAGCGCCACCAGGAAGAAGCCCGCCAGGCCTATTCCAATATTCAGAATCTGCTGCAATTGCGCTACCAACGGTTTGAACAGGCGGCTCTGGCACAGGATGCCTTACCGGCAGCGGAGCCTGAACTGATCAGCAATGTTCTGAGCCATGTCGCCCAACAGCAGAGCCTGGCTCAGGGGCATGTACGCGAGCACGTTGAAAAAGCCCTGGCCGAGAAAGACGTCAGCCTGCCAGCCGAATCCCGTGACGCCATCGACACACTGGAACACGTCACCCAGCACCTGCTGTCGAGCGATCAGGTTGCCGAATTTATCAAACCCTTTATTGAACGTCTGGGCTGGCCATTACTGCAGCTGATGCTGAAAGACGCCAGCCTGCTGTTCAACCCTGACCATCCCGGCCGGCAGGTACTGAACCAACTGGCCAAGCTGGGTCAGCTCACCACCAGCGGCGAAGCTCAGATAACAGCCCGTTTGCAAAGCCTGGTTGACCCGGTTGTGCACAACATCAGCAATGATGAAAGCTCACTCGATGAATTGCTCGAAAGCTTGCAGGGTCTGGTCAGCGGCGCAGAACGCAAAGCCCGGCAAAATGCCGAACGCGTAGCTCAGGCTGCTGAGGGCGAGCATAAATTACAGAAGGTCCGCCGCCAGATTGAACATCTGGTCGGTAAAGACAGCTCCGACCGGACGCTACCATCCTGTGTCGTTGAATGGCTGCAGCAGGGCTGGCAACAGATACTGGCATTGCTGCTGTTGCGCGAAGGTCCGGACAGCAAGCGCTTTAAAGGTGCGGTTAAGCTCTACCGTCAGGTGCTTGCGCTGTTTAATCCCGACAACAGTGGCCGGCGGGAATTACTGCAGCGCTTTCAGCCAATGATGGAGCTGGCCCGCGCCGAACTTGATCGGCTGAATGGCAGCCTGCCGGAGCACCAGCGCTGGTACGACGAAATTATGGCCGCCGCCGAAAGCCATCTGAATCAGGGCGAAATCCGTGAAGCCATCGACCTGCCAACCTTCGTCGCCAAGCCCGCCGAAGTGGTGCCCGAAGGTCGCGGTGTACGCCGTGCCATGAATCTGCAGATTGGCGACTGGCTGTTACTGGTGGAACAGGATCAGGCGGTGTCTGTGGTGTGGATTGCGCAGGATGCTTCCAAGTTTGCCTGCGTCAATCACAGCGGTATGAAAGTGGTCGACTTTACTCTGGCCGAACTGGCCCGCGCCTTTGATGAAGGCCGGGTGAAACGGATGTACGAACAGGACGAATCAGCGGTCGATCAGGGCGTTGATAAACTGGTGCAACAGATTTACCGCGATCTGTCTGAGCAGGCCAATATCGACGCTCTTACCGGTCTCACCAATCGTCAGCATTTCCTGCGTCAGTTACAGGAACGCTTCCAGGCCAGCTTGCGCAACCCGGCACCCTGCACTCTGGCCATGATCGATATCGACCAGTTCAAACTGATCAACAAAAACTACGGCGTCGATGGCGGGGATACCTGCCTGCAGGCCGTGGCGACCATGCTGGAAGAAGAGTGCAAAGACGCGTTGTGCGCCCGTATCGGCAGTAACGAGTTTGCCGTACTGCTCAATCACGCGGATATGGAGCAGGCCGAAGCCAGCATCAAACTACTGAAGAAAAATATAGAAGGCACTGCCATCAGCAGTGGCTCAGACAGTTTCCATATTCATATCAGTGTCGGCCTGGCCGCCATGAATGCCGATATCACCGACGCTTCCGATCTGGTTGAGCAGGCCGAATCTGCCTGCCTGATTGCCAAGGAAAAAGGTGGCTCACGTATCGTTCAGTACGAATTCGATGACGCCGGCCGCCTGCGTCACGATGAGTTTATGGCCTGGGGCAACAAACTCAATCAGGCGCTGGCCAACAACCAGTTACAGGTGCTGTGCGTACCGATCACCGCCATTCAGGAACGCCACAAAGGAACCCGTCAGTACGAAATCATTATCAGCATCCGGGATAAAAATGGTGCTCAGATTCCGCCACTGGAATATCTGCAGGCCGCTGAAAACTACAACCGTATGTATATGCTCGACCGCTGGACGCTGGAGCAACTGGTGCAGTGGCTGCATGATCACCCCAATGCCGCCCAGAGTATCAGCCGTTTTGTGCTGCGCCTGTCGGGTCATGCCATCAATGATGAAAGCCTGCTGGCCTATATTTTTGAGCAGGCGCGCGAAAAAGATGTTCCGGTGAAGAAACTCTGTTTTGAGCTGAACGAGACATCCGCTATCCGCAATCTGGAGGATGCTGCCGACTTTATGCATGAAATGCGCAGTCTCGGCTGCCAGTTTGTGCTGTCGGATTTCGGTACCGGACAATCGTCATTCGAATACCTCAAAGCCCTGCCGGTTGACTATGTGAAGATCGATCACAGCTTTATTGACGGGCTGCATACCAGTTCAGCCGATTATGCGCTGGTGAAATCCATCCAGGAAATCACGCATTTTATGGCCAAAAAAACCATCGCCGAATACAGCGCCAACAATAACGTCTGGGAAATTCTGCGTTCCATTGGTATCGATTTTGTCGTCGGCGCACCGGCTGAATATCAGCCGCTGGAGAAGCTTGGCTGACACACCCGGGGTTTATGGCCTGAGCAGGTAATGAAACCGCAAGGATAACCAGTGTACAATCCGCGCTCCTGAAAGCAGCGCTCTGGTTCTGAAAGCGGTATGAAAACACTAGTCTGTCTTATGTTATTCGGGTTACTCAGCGCCTGCTCGGTGAGTAACCTGCCCGGCAACCTCTCCCGTTCAATGATGAACCAGGATGACCCGGCCATCGTCGCCGCCGGTGCTCCGGCCTATCTGTTGTTACTTGATGCCCTGATTCTTACTTACCCCGAAAACGAAGACTTCCTGCTCGCCGGCTCCCGTCTGTACGGCGCTTATGCCGGCGTCTTTGCTCAGGACCCGGATCAGGCCAAACGCATGGCCGACAAGGCCATCGGCTACGCCCGCCGCGCCCTGTGCGAATACGATGAAGATGCCTGCACCTTAATCGACGGCCCACAGAACGATCTTCTGGCCGGTCTGGAAGAAGACTACGACGCCGACGATATCGCCGTGTTCTACGCCATGGCTGCCGCCTGGGCCGGCTGGATTCAGGCCAACAGCGACGACTGGAATGCCATCGCCCAGCTCGGCAAGGTCAAAATTCTGATGCAGTGGGTCGCAACCCAGGACCCCGCCTACGATCACGCGACCGTGCAGGTTTACCTCGGTGTACTGGAAACCCAGCTCCCTCCGTCACTGGGCGGTAAACCGGAACTGGGACGGGAATATTTTGAACGCGCCATCGACATGACCCGGGGCGAAAACCTGATGGCCAAGGTGCTGTACGCCAAGCAATACGCCCGCCTGATGTTTGAACAGGAATTGCACGACCGCTTATTACAGGAAGCTCTGGATGCCGACCCGCACAGCGAGGGGCTCACCCTGATTAACCGTCTGGCCCAGCGCCAGGCAGCCGTTCTGTTAGCCGAATCCTCTGAATACTTTGAGTGAGATCCTATGAAACTGATCACCGCCCTGGCGCTGACCCTGAGTCTGCTGAGTCCTCTGGCTCAGGCTGCCACCACCCTGAAAATTGCCACTCTGGTTCCTGATGGCACCAACTGGATGAAGCTGATGCGTCAGGCTGCTGATGACATCAAGCAGGAAACCGACAGCCGGGTAAAAATCAAATATTTCCCCGGTGGCGTACAGGGCAGCGATAAAAGCGTGCTGCGTAAAATGCAGATCCGTCAGCTGCAGGGTGGTGCCGTTTCTACCGGTGCAATGTCACACATTACCAACGTGACGCAGTTGTACAGCCTGCCATTTACGTTCCGCAATCTCGATGAAGTGCGTGCTGTACGCGCCGAGTACGACCAGTACATCGCTGCAGCGCTGCAGGAAAAAGGCTACATCCTGCTGGGCCTGTCAGAAGGCGGTTTTGCTTATCTGATGTCCAACAAGCCACTGAAATCATCGGTGGATGTTCGCAGCCAGAAAGTCTGGGTGCCGGAAGGCGACATCATCAGCCAGACCACCTTCGAGAATGGTCAGGTAGAGCCGATCTCCCTGCCGGTATCCGATGTTTATACCAGCCTGCAGACTGGCCTGATTGATACCGTTGCTGTCAATGCCACCTCGGCGATTGCCCTGCAATGGCACACCAAACTGAGCTATGCCACCGATTTTCCACTGGCCTTTATCTTCGGCATGCTGGTCGTTGACGAACGCGCCTTCAGCAAAATCGACGCTGCTGATCAGGCCGTTGTGAAACGCATTATGGCAGCAACCTTCCGCGCGATGGATGTACAGAACGAAAAAGACGAGCAGGGTGCACGTGCGGCACTGGCACAGAATGGCATGCAGTTTGTCGAGCTGACCGAAGAAGATAAGCTGGCCTGGCGCAAGATGGCGCAGGACAGCATTAACACCCTGCGCGAGAAATCGGTTTACCCGGTTGAGCTGTACAACAAGCTGAAGCAGAGCCTGAACAACAACCGTCAGGCGGCTGCGCAGTAATGAAGAAATGGCTGTCTACCCTGCACCGCATCGAAGATGCTGTACTGGTGCTGTTACTGCTGGCGATGATTGTTCTCGCCGGCGTCGATATTCTCGCCCGCACACTGTTTGGTGGCGGGGTGGTCTGGGTGCAGCCATTGCTGCGGGTTATGGTACTTTGGCTTGGCCTGCTTGGCGCCCTGCTTGCCACCCGCTCACGCGAACATATCGCCATTGATCTGATCAACCGCCTCGCTGGTCCGCAAACCAAATGCTGGCTGGCGGTACTGACCTCGGCCTTTGCGGCCTTTATCTGTCTGGTTGTAGCCTGGAATGCTCAGGCCTTTGTGCGCTTTGCTTTCGAGTTTGGCGATATCGCATTCGGACGTGTGCCAGCCTGGCCTCTGCAACTGGTGATTCCGTTAAGCTTCGCGCTGATGGGATTACGTTTCAGCCTGCAGGCCATGCAGGAACTGCTCGGGCAGACCCGGGAGGCTGAAGCATGAGCATTCTGGTTCCGTTGTTACTGTTATTTCTGGCATTGGCCGGTGCGCCACTCTTTACCGTGATCGCGGCCAGCGCGATGTGGGGCTTCTGGCAAACGGATGTTGATCTGCAGACCATGGCCATCAGCATCTATCAGATTGCTGAAATGCCGGTGCTGATTGCAATTCCGCTGTTTACCTTCGCAGGTTATTTATTGGGCGAAAGCAAGGCTCCACAACGCCTGGTACGCATTACCGATGCCTTCCTTGGCTGGATGCCCGGCGGTCTGGCGATTGTGGCTCTGGCAGCCTGTGCACTGTTTACCGCCTTTACCGGCGCCTCCGGGGTGACCATCGTCGCTCTTGGCGCCCTGCTGGTACCGGCGCTGCAGAAAGCAGGCTACAAAGAGTCGTTTAATCTCGGTCTGGTTACCACTTCCGGTAGTCTGGGTCTGTTATTCGCACCATCACTGCCACTGATTCTGTACGGTGTGGTTGCTCAGCAAATGGCGCTGGACACCCCGGTCAGCATCGATGACCTGTTCCTCGCCGGTCTGCTGCCAGGCCTGCTGATGTTGTTTGCCCTGTCGCTCTACAGCGCCTGGCAGTCACGTGGCATTGAGCGCGATCATCATCCTTTTGATAAAGCAGAAGCCTGTGCGGCGATTAAAGACAGCGCATGGGAAATTCCGCTGCCTTTTGTAGTATTGGGCGGTATTTACAGCGGCTTTTTCGCGGTATCAGAGGCGGCTGCGCTGACTGCCTTTTATGTACTGATCGTCAGTGTGGTTATCCGCCGTGAAATCAGCCTGACCCGGCTGCCGCTGGTGATGCGCGACTCGATGAAACTGGTGGGCGCGATTCTGCTGATTCTGGCGGTCTCCATGGCTTCAACCAATTACATGATTGACGCCGGCATTCCGGAGCAGATCTTTGCTTTTATCCAGCAACACGTCAGTGATTCGTTCACCTTTTTGCTGCTGCTGACGATCTTCCTGCTGATTCTGGGCATGATGCTCGATATTTTCTCAGCCATCGTCATTATGATTCCGATCATTCTGCCGATTGCCATTGAGTACGGCATTCATCCGATTCATCTGGGCATTCTGTTCCTCGCGAATATGCAGCTGGGCTACTTTACGCCGCCGGTTGGGATGAACCTGTTTATTGCCAGCTTCCGCTTTAATAAGCCGGTTATGACCCTGTACCGCGCCACCATCCCGTTCTTCTTTATTCTGCTCGCCTGTGTGCTGATTATTACCTATTGGCCTGGCCTGAGCCTCGCGCTGCTGTAAAACACGATCACAGACGCTCTGCGGAGCGTCTGATCCTTCTTTACAGCTGCTTGCCCAATCTGACATGGCCCCGGGTTATGGTAGTAACTCATGATCGTGCTCATGGATGAGTATCCTTCCTAAGACGTTGTTTGCGGGTTAATCTTGACCCGCTTTTTTTTATCCCCATCAGTAAAATCAATAAAAAATCACAGGAAGGCTTATGGCCAGTCTGACCGCCCGTCTGACACGCACTCTTCTGCGTGCTTTGGTGCAACCGACATTCACACCCGAATTCGGCCTTAAACGCCAGCGCCAGCGTTTAAATGCCCTGCAACAACTAATGCCCATGCCTTTTGGCGTACGCAAACAGATTACTCCCTGTGGCGGCGTTCCCGCCTGGCGTCTGACACCGGCGACCGTACATGACGCCGGCAGCGCACAAAATACCGGTGCGAGCGTGATGCTGTATCTGCATGGCGGAGGCTATGTCGTCGGTTCTCCGACCAGTCATGGTGAAATGGTCGCCCGTATCGCCCGCCAGTGCAGTATTGATACCTGGCTTATTGATTACCGCCTTGCTCCTGAACATCCGGCACCAGCCGCCCTTGAGGACGCACTCAGTGCCTACCGTACCCTCAGTGCTCAGGGGCCGGTGATAATTGCCGGAGATTCTGCCGGCGGCGGTCTGAGTCTGGCCCTGACTGCGGCTGCTCTGGAACAGCAGCTGCCACGCCCACAGGCTCTGGTTTTATTCTCGCCCTGGTGTGATCTGAGCTGCAGCGGAGCTTCCATCAGTGAAAGGAAAGAACGGGAGGTATTACTGCAGACAGACTGGATTCTCTTTGCGGCGGAGCAGTATGCCGGGCAGCAGGATCTGGACAATCCGCATATATCGCCACTGCATGCCGACTTCAGCGATTTTCCACCTACCCTGATTCAGGTTGGCAGCGAAGAAATTCTGTACGATGACAGCGTGCGCCTCGCTCAGCGTATGCGCCATGCAGGCGCTGAGGTAACCCTGAGTGAATATCCTCAGATGTGGCACGTATTTCAGCTGCACGCCGGTTATATGCCTGAAGCGCGCCAGGCACTGAATGAAATTGCGGCCTTTACCAGACAGCAGCAAAAGCGCGAATAACGGCCAATAAAAAGGCCCGCAGTCTTACGACGGCGGGCCTTTTTATTTAACTGCCGAAATTACTCAGCGGCTTCATCCTGAACTTCAACAACATCCGCTTCTGCTACTGCAACCGGACGGTCTACCAGTTCAACATATGCCATTGGAGCGTTATCACCAGCACGGAAGCCACATTTCAGAATACGAATGTAACCACCTGGGCGGGTTTGATAACGAGGACCCAAATCGCTGAACAACTTACCTACTGCTTCTTTGCTACGGGTACGAGCAAAGGCCAGACGACGGTTAGCAACTGAATCTTCTTTTGCAAGAGTAATCAGTGGCTCAGCTACGCGACGCAGCTCTTTCGCCTTTGGCAGGGTAGTCTTGATAATTTCATGCTCGAACAGGCTCACCGCCATGTTTTTAAACATGGCTTGACGGTGTGCGCTGGTACGATTGAAGTGACGACCACTTTTACGATGACGCATGGTTTTATTCCTTAACTAACTGAACGCTCTGCTCAGGCTAATACTTTGTCGTCGTTACGGAGGCTGGCAGGTGGCCAGTTCTCCAGATGCATTCCCAACGACAGTCCGCGTGAGGCCAGAACGTCTTTGATTTCAGTCAGAGACTTCTTACCTAAATTAGGAGTCTTCAACAGCTCTACTTCTGTACGCTGGATCAGATCACCGATGTAGTAAATGTTTTCTGCTTTCAGACAGTTGGCAGAACGAACAGTCAGCTCCAGGTCGTCCACAGGACGCAGGAGAATCGGATCGATCTCTTCTTCTTCGCGGATCTGTTCAACGACTTCGTCGTTCTCCAGATTTACGAAGATAGCCAGCTGTTGCTGCAAGATGGTCGCGGAACGACGGATCGCTTCTTCCGGATCGATGGTACCATTGGTTTCGAGATCGATAACCAGTTTGTCCAGATCGGTACGCTGTTCCACACGAGCGCTTTCAACGCTGTAAGAAACACGCTTAACCGGGCTGTAGGTAGCATCAAGCTGCAGTTTGCCAATGGCCTTGGTTTCTTCATCGTTCTGGTTACGGGACTCAACAGTCTCGTAGCCACGACCGGAAGCAACTTTCAGGGTCATTTTCAGTTCAGCGCCTTCACCCAGATGGGCGATAACGTGAGCTGGGTTAGCAACCTCAACACCATGATCCAGTTGAATATCGGCAGCTGTTACTGTTGCCGGGCCAACTTTCGCCAGGCTCAGAATCGCTTCGTCACGTTCATGTAATTTGACCGCAACACCTTTCAGGTTCAGCAGGATTTCAATTACGTCTTCCTGTACACCTTCGATCGCGCTGTACTCATGCAGAACGCCATCGATTTCGCATTCAACGATTGCAGCACCCGGCATAGAGGAAAGCAGGATACGACGCAATGCGTTGCCTAAAGTGTGGCCGAAACCGCGCTCAAGCGGCTCCAGAGTCACTTTAGCGTGGGTATTGTTTACCTCATCCACCTGGATGTGACGAGGTGTCAAAAATTCATTAACTGCACGCTGCATAGCTGCCCCTTAAGTTCCTCTATTACTTAGAGTAAAGTTCCACGATCAGGTTTTCGTTGATCTCTGCTGGGAGATCAGCGCGCTCAGGAACTGCTTTGAAAGTCCCTTCCATCTTACCTGCATTGACATCAATCCACGCACAATCAGTGCGCTGTGCTGCCAGCTCAAGAGCAGTTTTGATACGATCCTGATTTTTCGCTTTCTCACGAATCGTAACCACATCGCCGCTCTTAACGTTGAACGAAGGAACGTTCACAGTCTGACCATTCACAGCTACTGCTTTGTGAGTGACCAGCTGACGTGATTCAGCGCGGGTAGAGCCGAAGCCCATGCGGTATACAACGTTATCCAGACGAGATTCCAGCAGTTGCAGCAGGTTTTCACCGGTTGCGCCTTTACGACGCGCTGCTTCTTTGTAGTAGCTGCGGAATTGCTTTTCCAGGATACCGTACAAGCGACGTACTTTTTGCTTTTCGCGCAGCTGCAGACCGTAGTCAGACAGACGACCGCGACCAGCACCGTGTACGCCAGGCTTGGTTTCCATTTTGCATTTAGTGTCTAATGCACGAACGCCGCTCTTCAGGAACAGGTCAGTTCCTTCACGACGAGACAGCTTACACTTAGGACCAATATAACGTGCCATATTTCTGCCTCCTTATACGCGACGCTTCTTAGGTGGACGACAGCCGTTATGTGGGATCGGAGTAACATCAGTGATGTTAGCGATCTTGTATCCACATGCGTTCAGAGCGCGGACTGCTGATTCACGACCAGGACCTGGACCTTTAACTTCCACGTCGAGGTTTTTCAGACCGTACTCTTTTGCTGCTTCACCAGCACGCTCTGCTGCTACCTGAGCGGCGAAAGGAGTGCTCTTACGAGAACCACGGAAACCTGAACCACCGGCGGTTGCCCACGACAGAGCATTACCCTGACGGTCGGTGATGGTTACGATGGTGTTGTTAAAAGAGGCGTGGATGTGCGCAATGCCATCGACTACCGTCTTTTTAACCTTTTTCTTGGTTGATCTTTGTGGCTTAGCCATTTTTAAATCCTGCTTTTAATATCAACACTGCAACAAGTCGAATGCAGCTACACTAAAAGACCGACCGTAAGATTACTTACGGATCGGTTTGCGCGGGCCCTTACGGGTACGAGCATTCGTTTTAGTACGCTGACCACGAAGTGGCAGGCTGCGACGGTGGCGGATACCACGATAGCAAGCCATATCCATCAGACGCTTGATGTTCATTTGCACTTCACGGCGCAAATCACCTTCAACCGTATGTTTAGCTACTTCGTTACGAACAACATCCAGCAACTCTTCGCTCAGATCACCGATTTTGGTGGTCTCTGCAATGCCAGTAGCGGCACAGATCTGCTGGGCAGTAGTACGACCAATGCCATAGACATAGGTCAGAGAAATCACTGCATGCTTGTTGTCAGGAATATTGACACCGGCAATACGGGCCATGTCTAACTCCGTTACACTTTACTTGATGAAAGGGCGCGAGATACTACAGTCAGCTCAAAAATAAATCAAGCCATCTGTAATATTCACACCCGACCTTGTCCGGGGATTAACCCTGACGTTGCTTGTGCTTTGGATCTGAACAGATCACGCGCACACTACCGTTACGGCGAATAATTTTGCATTCACGGCAGATTTTTTTAACAGACGCACGTACTTTCATGACAGTCTCCTAAATCTGGCTCAGCGGGCTGAGCCAAAATTCTTCAGATTTGCTTTCTTCATCAGCGATTCGTACTGGTGTGACATCAGGTGCGATTGAACCTGAGCCATGAAATCCATTACGACCACAACCACGATCAATAACGATGTGCCACCGAAGTAGAAAGGTACATCTGCAGCGACTACCAGGAACTGAGGCATCAGACACACCGCGGCAATGTACAGCGAACCGAACAGAGTCAGGCGTCCTAAGACAGCATCAATATACTTGGCAGTCTGAATGCCCGGGCGGATACCCGGAATGAAAGCACCAGACTTCTTCAGGTTTTCGGCAACATCTTTCGGGTTGAACATCAACGCCGTATAGAAGTAGCAGAAGAAAATAATACCGGCAGCGAACAGTACGATGTACAGCGGCTGGCTTGGCGCCAGAGCCATACTGATGTCCTGCAGCCACTCCATCCCCTCACCCTGGCCAAACCACGTTCCCAGAGACGCTGGGAACAACAGCAGGCTTGAAGCAAAGATCGCAGGAATTACACCGGCCATATTAAGTTTCAGCGGTAAATGACTTGTCTGTGCCGCAAACATCTGACGACCCTGCTGACGTTTTGCGTAGTTAATGGTGATGCGACGCTGGCCGCGCTCAACAAAGACTACGAAACCGATCACCACGACTGCCAGGGCAGCAATAACCAGCAATACCAGAATATTCAGGTCACCCTGACGCGCAGACTCGAAAGCCTGACCAATTGCACTCGGCAGGCCAGCAACAATACCGGCGAAGATCAGGATAGAGATGCCATTACCGATACCACGCTCGGTAACCTGCTCACCCAGCCACATCATGAACACTGCACCTGCCACAAAGGAAGGTACGGCTGCGATGTAGAAATCAATGCCCGAAGAGAAAGTAACGCCTTGGCCGGCAAGACCGGCCGAGACGCCGAAGGCCTGAATCGTTGCAAGCAGTACAGTACCGTAACGGGTGTACTGGGTAATCTTGCGACGACCGGCTTCGCCTTCTTTCTTCAACTGTTCCAGCTGCGGACTCACCGCCGTCAGCAATTGCATGATAATGGAAGCAGAGATATAGGGCATGATGCCCAGCGCCAGAATACTCATGCGCTCCAGTGCACCACCGGAGAACATATTGAACATTTCCAGGATTGTGCCCTGGTTCTGCTCGAATAAACGTGCCAATGCTTCCGGATTAATACCTGGCACCGGGATATGGGTGCCAATCCGATATACTACAATCGCCAGGAGCACGAAGCGGATGCGTGACCAGAGTTCAGTCAGTCCGCCTTGCATGCCCTGTGGGAGTCCTTGCCTAGCCATTAGTCTTCGACCTTTCCACCGGCTGCTTCAATAGCAGCTTTTGCGCCTTGAGTGACTTTCAGACCTTTGATGGTCAAAGCCTTCTTGACTTCACCAGACAGAATCACGCGAGCTTCTTTGATCTTCTCGCCGATAACGTCTGCAGCTTTCAGTGCTGCCAGATCTACAACATCGCCTTCAACCAGAGCCAGTTCGTTCAGACGGATCTCTGCAACGTACTGTGCTTTGCGTGAAGTAAAGCCAAATTTTGGCAGACGACGGTGGATTGGCATCTGACCGCCTTCAAAGCCCGGAGCCACTTTACCGCCTGAGCGTGATTTCTGACCTTTGTGACCACGGCCACCAGTCTTACCCAGACCGGAACCGATACCACGGCCAACACGCTTAGGAGCAGGCTTCGAACCAGGAGCTGGGCTCAATTCGTTGAGACGCATATTACTCCCCTTCTACCTTAACCATGTATTGAACTTGGTTGATCATGCCGCGTACAGATGGAGTATCTTCCAGCTCAACGGTATGACCAATACGACGCAGACCCAGGCCTTGCATGGTTGCACGGTGCTTTGGCAGCTTGCCAATGGTGCTCCGTGTCTGGGTCACTTTTACGGTTTTCTTAGCCATAACGTATTACCCCAGGATCTCTTCTACGGACTTACCGCGCTTGGCAGCTACTTCTTCCGGAGACTTCATTTGTGCCAGACCATTGAAGGTTGCACGAACAACGTTTACCGGGTTGGTAGAGCCATAGCACTTAGCCAATACGTTTTTAACACCAACCATCTCCAGAACGGCGCGCATTGCACCGCCGGCGATGATACCGGTACCTTCAGAGGCCGGCTGCATGTAAATCTGTGCGCCAGAGTGACGGGCACGGACAGGATACTGCAGAGTGTTGCCGTCCAGCTGAACATTGACCATGTTGCGCTTAGCCTGTTCCATCGCCTTTTGAATTGCCAGAGGCACTTCACGGGACTTACCACGACCAAAACCAACACGACCATTGCCGTCGCCAACCACGGTCAGAGCGGTAAAGGCGAAAATACGACCACCTTTTACCACTTTGGCTACGCGGTTTACCTGAACCAGCTTCTCTTGCAGTTCACTTTCGTTACGTTCTACACGTTCATTATTTGCCATGATCTTTACCCTTAGAATTCCAGGCCGCTTTCACGAGCCGCGTCAGCCAGAGCTTTAACACGACCATGGTATTTAAAACCAGAACGATCGAACGCAACTTTGGTGATGCCAGCGGCTTTCGCACGCTCAGCAATCAACTGACCAACTTTGGTCGCTGCATTAACGTTACCAGTAGTGTCACTACGCAGATCCGCTTCAACGGTTGAAGCTGTCGCCAAGACGGTAGCGCCATTGGCAGAGATGATCTGAGCGTAAATGTGTCTGGGCGTACGATGAACGCACAGACGAACCGCGCTTTTCTCACGGATGTTCATCCGTGTTTTGGTGGCACGGCGCAAACGAGCTTTTTTCTTCTCATTCATGGCCTAGACCTTACTTTTTCTTGGCTTCTTTACGACGCACATTTTCATCAGCATAGCGAACACCCTTACCTTTATAAGGTTCTGGTGGACGGTAGCCACGGATCTCAGCAGCAACCTGACCTACTTTCTGCTTATCAATACCTTTGATAACCACTTCGGTCTGGCTTGGCGTCTCGACAGAAATGCCTTCCGGCAGTTCATAGTCGATTGGGTGAGAGAAGCCCAGAGTCAAATTTAATGACTTGCCGGATGCTTTGGCACGATAACCAACACCCTGCAGAATCAGTTTCTTTTCGAAACCAACGTTAACACCGGTAACCATATTGTTTACCAGGGCGCGGAAAGTACCGGCCAGAGCGTTGGCTTGCTTGTCGCCAGTTTTAGGAGCGAAGGTCAGTACATTTTCTTCCTGTTTGATTTCAACAGAAGAATGCACATCCAGTTCTAACTGGCCTTGCTTGCCTTTGATGGCGATTTTGTCTGCAGCCAGTTTAACTTCTACGCCGGCTGGGATTTGTACAGGAGCTTTTGCTACGCGAGACATCGTAATTCCCCTTAGAATACGGTCGCAATAACTTCACCGCCCACGCCCGCAGCACGAGCAGCGCGATCAGTCATAACGCCTTTAGAGGTGGATACGATAGCCACACCCAGACCTGCTTCAACTTTAGGCAGCTCTGTGGTGCCACGGTACTGACGCAGACCAGGGCGGCTAACGCGCTGGATACGTTCAATAACTGGCTTACCTTCGTAGTATTTCAGATCGATGGTCATGGTCGGCTTGACCGCTTCATCGATAGAAAAACTGTTGATGTAACCTTCAGCTTCGAGAACCTGGGCTACAGACTTCTTAATTTTTGAAGACGGCATGCTTACATTCTTATGACCAGCTTGCTGGGCATTACGAATGCGGGTGAACATGTCCGCCAACGTATCTTGCATACTCATTAATAGTTACCTCTGTTGTACAGCGCCCCCCCTTCGGTTCTACCCGAAAGGGGGAATTGCTTACCAACTAGCTTTTTTCAGGCCTGGCACATTACCCTTCATGCCTTCTTCGCGCAACTTAATACGTGAAAGCTTGAATTTACGGTATACGCCGTGTGGACGACCTGTCATTTGACAACGACGCTGCAGACGGCTCGCGGATGAATCGCGTGGCAGTTTCTGCAGAGCTTGTTGTGCATTCCAACGCTCTTCGTCAGAAGAGTTAACGTTGCTCACGATCGCTTTCAGTTCAGCGCGCTTGGCGGCAAACTTGGCAACCAGTGCTTCACGCTTCAGTTCACGATTCTTCATGCTAATCTTAGCCATGCTTAACTCCTTAGTTACGGAACGGGAACTGCAGCGCTTTCAGCAGAGCGCGGCCTTCTTCGTTGGTTTTTGCGGTAGTTGTGATGGTCACATCCATACCACGGACCTTGTCTACTTTATCGTATTCAATTTCCGGGAAAATGATCTGTTCCTTCACACCCATGCTGTAGTTACCACGACCATCGAAAGACTTAGGGTTGATACCACGGAAGTCACGAACACGTGGCAGAGCCACGTCGATCAGACGATCCATGAATTCCCACATACGCTCACGACGCAGGGTAACTTTACAGCCAATTGGCCAGCCTTCGCGCAGTTTAAAAGCTGCGACAGACTTACGTGCCTTGGTGACAACAACTTTCTGACCGCTGATGGCTTCCATTTCGGCCACAGCGTTGTCCAGCAGTTTCTTGTCTCCCAGTGCTTCACCAACACCCATGTTCAGGGTGATTTTGGTGACTTTAGGCACTTCCATAATGTTTTTGTAACCAAACTCTTCTTGCAGCTTGGCTACTACTTCGTTTTTATACAGTTCTTGTAAACGTGACATAGTAGTATCCAACTCCAATTAGGCGTCGACTTGTTCGCCTGTGGATTTGAAGATACGTACCTTGCTTTCGCCTTCAACTTTGAAGCCAACGCGGTCAGCTTTCTCAGTTTTCGGGTTCCAGATGGCTACGTTGGAAACCTGAATACCGGTTTCTTTTTCAACGATGCCGCCTGGCTGCTGCAGGTACGGGTTTGGTTTCTGGTGTTTTTTCACCACGTTAATGCCAGATACCAGCACACGGCCATCCTGCAGAACTTTCTGCACTTTGCCACGCTTGCCTTTATCTTTACCGGCAATAACAACTACTTCGTCATTTTTGCGAATCTTTAACATATCTCGTCCCCCTCCCTTAGAGCACTTCTGGTGCCAGGGAAATGATTTTCATGAACTGCTCAGAGCGCAGCTCACGAGTCACAGGGCCAAAGATACGGGTACCGATTGGCGCCAATGAAGCATTCAGCAGAACGGCAGAGTTTACATCAAAACGGATAATAGATCCGTCCGGACGACGTACACCTTTACGGGTACGTACTACCACGGCGTTCATTACCTGACCTTTTTTCACTTTACCGCGAGGAATTGCTTCCTTAACGGATACTTTAATCAAATCACCGATGCCGGCATAACGACGATGAGAACCGCCCAGTACTTTGATGCACTGTACGCGCTTCGCGCCGCTGTTGTCGGCAACGTCAAGCATTGATTGAGTTTGAATCATGCCTCTCGCTCCTAACTAACTGCGCCCGGTCCTCAGACCTTGGCGGCGCGCTCGTCGATATTTACCAGCGCCCAGGTCTTATTTTTAGACATTGGGCGTGACTCTTTTACTGTAACGATATCGCCAATCTGGCATTCGTTATTTTCATCGTGGGCCATCACTTTAGTAGAGCGTTTCACGAACTTTTTATAGATCGGATGCTTAACAAAGCGTTCAACCAGAACAGTGACGGACTTGTCCATCTTGTTGCTCACGACACGACCACTCAGGGTACGAACGGTTTTTGTGTTCTCAGTCATGATTATTCACCTGCCTTGCTAGCCAGCACGGTTTTTACGCGAGCGATATCACGACGGGTCTGGCCGATCAGATGAGTCTGACCCAGCTGACCTGTCGCTTTCTGCATACGCAGTTTAAATTGATCGCTCAACAGTTCTTCCAGCTGAGATTGCAGCTCAGCCACTGATTTATTTTTCAGTTCACTTGCTTTCATCACAGCACCGTCCGTTTAACAAATGCGGTTTCAAAAGGCAGTTTCGCAGCAGCCAGAGCAAAGGCTTCACGAGCCAGCTCTTCTGGTACGCCTTCGATTTCGTAAAGAACGCGACCTGGCTGAATCTGGCAAACCCAGTACTCAACGTTACCCTTACCTTTACCCATACGAACCTCAAGAGGCTTCTCGGTAATTGGCTTATCCGGGAAAACGCGGATCCAGATTTTACCACCACGCTTAACTTTACGAGTCATCGCACGACGTGCTGCCTCAATCTGACGAGAAGTCAGACGACCACGTCCAGTAGCCTTCAGAGCGTACTCACCGAAGCTCACTTTAGAGCCACGGATCGCCAAACCGCGGTTGCGGCCGGTCTGAACTTTACGGAACTTTGTACGTTTTGGTAACAACATAACTAATTCCCCTTATGAACGACCGGTTTTCTTTTTGCCCTGGTTCTTAGCGCGGTCACGTACCTCTTGGATACCACCGAGGATCTCGCCTTTGAAGATCCATACTTTTACGCCAATAACACCATAGGTAGTGTGTGCTTCATAAGTTGCGTAGTCGATGTCTGCACGCAGTGTGTGCAGAGGAACACGACCTTCGCGGTACCACTCGGAACGAGCGATTTCAGCACCACCCAGACGGCCACTCACTTGGATCTTGATACCTTCGGCACCACCACGCATTGCATTCTGTACAGCACGCTTCATAGCGCGACGGAACATCACACGACGCTCCAGCTGACTTGCAACGCTCTGGGCTACCAGCTTGGCATCCAGATCCGGTTTACGAACTTCTTCGATGTTGATGTGTACCGGGATACCCATCAGATCGCTGAGATCTTTACGCAGAACTTCTACGTCTTCACCTTTTTTACCGATCACGATGCCTGGACGGGCAGTGTGAATGGTTACTTTGGCGTTTTGCGCTGGACGCTCGATGACGACCTTGCTCACTGAAGCCTTTTCCAGGCGCTTTTCGATCAGAGATCGAACAGCAATGTCAGTCAGCAGGTTGTCGGCGTACTTATCCTTACCGGCATACCAGATCGAGTTATGATCTTTAGTGATACCTAAACGGATACCGGTTGGATGAACTTTCTGACCCATCTGACCAACTCCTATTTTTCTGAAACTTTCACAGTGATGTGACAAGTGCGCTTCATGATGCGATCGGCACGACCTTTCGCACGTGGACGAATACGCTTCATTGTCATACCTTCGTCAACGAACACGGTAGAAACCTTGAGTTCGTCTACGTCGGCACCGTCGTTGTGCTCAGCGTTGGCGATGGCAGATTCCAGTACTTTCTTGATGATGTCTGCGCCTTTCTTACCTGAGAAGGAAAGAATGTTCAGAGCTTCATCAATCTTCTTGCCGCGGATCTGATCCGCAACCAGACGTGCTTTCTGTGCAGACAAGCGAGCACCACGTAATACAGCGGCTACTTCAGACATATTTCACCCCTTATTAACGTTTGGCTTTCTTATCCGCCACATGACCCTTGTAAGTACGGGTCAGCGCGAATTCGCCGAGTTTATGTCCTACCATGTCTTCAGTTACGAAAACTGGCATGTGTTGTTTGCCGTTATGAACAGCGATTGTCAGCCCCACGAAATCTGGAAAGATTGTGGAGCGGCGAGACCAGGTCTTGATCGGACGTTTGTCGTTCTTCTCAAGAGCAGCCTCTACCTTCTTCATCAAGTGATGGTCAATAAATGGACCTTTTTTCAATGAACGTGGCACAGTTCTATCCTCTCTAATTATTTCGCAGAACGACGACGTACGATAAGTTTATCGGTACGCTTATTCTTACGAGTCTTGTAGCCCTTGGTTGGAACGCCCCATGGAGTAACAGGATGACGACCACCAGAGGTACGACCTTCACCACCACCGTGTGGGTGATCAACAGGGTTCATTACCACACCGCGAACGGTAGGACGAACACCGCGCCAGCGCGAAGCACCAGCCTTACCCAGTTCACGCAGAGCGTGCTCATTGTTGCCAACTTCACCGATAGTGGCACGACAATCAGACAGAACCTTGCGCATTTCGCCAGAGCGCAGACGCAGAGTGCAGTATGCACCTTCACGCGCTACCAGCTGAGCAGAGGTACCTGCAGAACGTGCGATCTGACCACCTTTGCCAGGCTTCAGTTCTACGTTGTGAATTACGCTACCAACCGGTACGTTGCGCAGAGACATCGCGCTACCTACTTTGATCGGTGCATCTTCACCAGACACAATCGCATCGCCAGCACTCAGGCCTTTAGGAGCCAGAATGTAACGACGTTCGCCGTCGGCGTACTTCAGCAGTGCAATGTTTGCGCTGCGGTTAGGATCGTATTCCAGACGTTCTACAACTGCCGGGATACCGTCCTTGTCACGTTTGAAGTCGATCAGGCGATAATGCTGCTTATGACCACCACCAATGTGACGGGTAGTAATGTGACCGTTGTTGTTACGACCACCGCTTTTTGACTTCTTCTCAACCAGAGCTGCGAAAGGCTTACCTTTGTGCAGTTCGTTGTTGACGACTTTCACCAGATGGCGACGGCCAGGAGAAGTCGGTTTAGTTTTCACCAATGCCATGACTTAAACCCCTTATTCCGCGTCTGCGAAGTCGATGTCCTGACCTTCAGCCAGGCGAACGTATGCTTTACGCACATCATTACGTTTGCCTGTACCGCGAGCAGTACGCTTGGTTTTACCTTTGATGTTGACGGTCTGTACGGAATCAACTTTCACTTCGAACAGAGCTTCAACAGCCTTTTTGATTTCAGGCTTGGTGGCATCCGGAGCAACACGGAATACATACTGGCCGTGCTTTTCAGCAACCAGAGTTGCCTTCTCGGAAATATGCGGAGCTACCAGCACTTTATAGATACGTTCACGGTTCATGCGTAGGCCTCCTCAAGTTTCTTCAGGGCGGGCACAGTCACCAGTACCTTTTCAAAAGCAATCAGGCTTACAGGATCGATAGCTGAAGCTTCGGTAATACCAACATGAGGAACGTTACGGGCAGCCAGATACAGCTTTTCGTCGATCTCATCGGCAACGATCAGGACATTGCTCAGTTCCATCTCTTTCAGCTTGGCAACGAATTCTTTGGTCTTGTGGGATTCCACAGCAAAAGAATCAGCAACAACCAGGCGTTCCTGACGGACCAGCTCAGACAAGATGGACTGCATCGCCGCGCGATACATTTTCTTGTTTACTTTCTGCTCGTAGTTACGTGGTTTGGCGGCGAAAGTTACACCACCTGAACGCCAGATAGGGCTGTTAGAAGTACCGGAACGGGCACGGCCTGTTCCCTTCTGACGCCATGGCTTAATACCACCACCGCTAACTTCAGAGCGGGATTTCTGTGCTTTGGTACCCTGACGGCCACCGGCCATGTAGGCGGTAACGATCTGGTGAACCAGAGCTTCATTAAATTCACGACCAAATGCAGCTTCAGAAACAGCTACTGCGGTACCAGTGTTAGTTTTCAGTTCCATTGCTTACCCCTTAGCCTTAACAGCTGGTTTAACAATCACATCGGAACCAGTAGCACCTGGCACAGCACCTTTGATCAGCAGCAGATTGTTTTCTGCGTCCACACGAACAACTTCCAGGTTCTGAGTAGTAACCTGTTCAGCGCCCATGTGACCTGCCATCTTCTTGCCCTTCCAAACACGACCAGGAGTCTGACACTGACCGATAGAACCAGGAGCACGATGAGACAGGGAGTTACCGTGGGTAGCATCCTGGGTACGGAAGTTCCAGCGCTTAACGCCACCCTGGAAGCCTTTACCTTTAGATGAACCAGTCACGTCAACTTTCTGACCAGCTTCGAATTGCGCAACGGTCAGCTCATCGCCATTGGCCAGAGCTTCTTCGGTACGGAATTCCATAACGCCACGACCTGCCTGAACGTTTGCTTTCGCAAAGTGGCCTGCCTCAGCTTTAGTTGTGCGAGAAGCTTTCTTCTCACCAAATGTAACCTGCAGAGCACTGTAGCCGTCAGTTTCAACGGTTTTCACTTGTGCAACACGGTTAGGTGTTACGTGAACTACAGTAACAGCAACAGATTGACCTTCTTCGGTAAAGACACGAGTCATGCCCGCTTTCTTACCGACAATACCAATTGCCATTTTCCAATTACCTCTCGTGTACGGGGCTTAACCCACTATGGCCGCCCTCTTCTCCGACATGGACAAGGGCGTTACACAGAGCCTTACGGATAAATCCTGACGGATTAACCCAGGCTGATCTGAACTTCCACGCCGGCAGCCAGATCCAGTTTCATCAGCGCATCAACTGTTTTTTCAGTTGGCTCAACAATGTCGAGCATGCGCTTGTGTGTACGGATTTCGTACTGATCGCGCGCGTCTTTATTAACGTGCGGGGAGATCAGAACGGTATAACGCTCTTTACGAGTAGGCAGTGGGATAGGACCACGTACCTGAGCGCCCGTACGTTTGGCAGTATCAACAATTTCCTGAGTCGAGGTATCGATCAGTCGATGGTCAAATGCCTTCAAACGGATACGGATTCGTTGGTTTTGCATTACCAAACTCCAAGTTTATGTGCAAGAGCTCACTTTCCCCTGATTAAGGGGACGCGAATTGTATGCGGCTGTACAAAAAGTGTCAACCACGGAATAACAGACGACTTCCGAAGCCGACAAAGCAGGCCGACACCGGAATCAAACTGACAAAAAAGCCCGCACGGAGCGGGCTTTTCAGCACAGGCCCTAAGGCCTGTAATTTGTATTCAGATCACTCGATGATCTTGGCTACAACACCAGCACCAACAGTACGACCGCCTTCACGGATCGCAAAACGCAGACCTTCATCCATCGCGATCGGAGCGATCAGAGTGATGGTCAGCTTAACGTTGTCACCTGGCATTACCATCTCAACGCCTTCTGGCAGCTCACAAGCACCAGTTACGTCAGTGGTACGGAAGTAGAACTGTGGACGGTAACCTTTGAAGAATGGAGTGTGACGACCACCTTCATCTTTACCCAGTACGTATACTTCAGATTCGAACTTGGTGTGAGGAGTGATAGAACCTGGCTTCGCCAGAACCTGACCACGCTCAACTTCGTCACGCTTGGTACCACGCAGCAGAACACCTACGTTCTCACCGGCACGGCCTTCGTCCAGGATCTTACGGAACATCTCAACACCGGTACAGGTGGTTTTGATGGTCTCTTTGATACCGATGATGGACAGTTCTTCACCAGTGCGAACGATACCACGTTCAACACGGCCGGTAACAACAGTACCACGACCCTGGATAGAGAATACGTCTTCGATTGGCATCAGGAAGGCGCCGTCGATAGCACGCTCTGGCTCAGGGATGTAAGAATCCAGAGTTTCTACCAGCTTCTTAACAGCGGTAGTACCCATTTCGTTCTCATCTTCGCCGTTCAGGGCCATCAGAGCAGAACCCGGGATGATTGGAGTGTCGTCGCCTGGGAAGTCGTATTCAGACAGCAGGTCACGCAGTTCCATTTCAACCAGTTCCAGCATCTCTGCA
>NZ_JAJAEL010000039.1:183289-203252 GCF_020447205.1 Thalassolituus alkanivorans | reverse complement strand
TCGAACGCTACCGCTGCACCGCCCCATACTTCGGAACATACGCGGGTCAGAGCCGCAGTCAGAGTGGTTTTACCGTGGTCAACGTGACCGATAGTACCAACGTTTACGTGGGGTTTTGAACGTTCAAACGTTTCCTTTGCCACAGCCAAGTCCTCATAAAAGTCTGATGATCCGGCGGGCAGGATCCGTAATCCTGGCACGCCCATAAGGGCCGCAATCATACCCCGGAAGGCAAAACTGTCAACTCCCGGCCTGTTATTTCACAGCAGATACGTCAGCCGATGAACCCGGCAGCGGCGCAACACGGATAACTGAGCGGCTGAAATTGCTTATTTTTCAGTCTGCAGCGCAAATTTCTTGGTAAAACCTGCCTCTGCAGATCAAAAACGACGAGAAAAAGGAGGAGAAAACAGGTAAAGTAGCGCGCGAATTTTGTCTCTGCTAACCGAGTAATGTTATGACAGATCTTTCCTTATACAGAAACATTGGTATTTTCGCCCACGTTGATGCGGGCAAAACGACCACCACCGAACGTATCCTGAAGCTGACCGGTAAAATCCACCGTCTGGGCGAAGTACACGATGGCGAATCCACCACCGACTTCATGGAACAGGAAGCTGAACGCGGTATTACCATTCAGTCTGCGGCGGTAAGCTGTTTCTGGAACGGCCACCGTTTCAACGTTATTGACACCCCTGGACACGTTGACTTCACCGTTGAAGTATATCGTTCCCTGAAAGTACTGGACGGCGGTATCGGCGTATTCTGTGGTTCAGGTGGTGTTGAGCCACAATCTGAAACCAACTGGCGCTATGCGAACGACTCAGAAGTATCCCGTCTGATCTTCGTTAACAAGCTGGACCGTCTGGGTGCAGATTTCATGCGCGTTGTTGACCAGGTACGTAACGTACTGGGCGCAAACCCGCTGATCATGGTTCTGCCTATCGGCCGCGAAGATGAGTTCGTTGGTGTTGTTGACCTGCTGAGCCGCAAGGCGTTTGTATGGGACGATTCTGGCCAGCCAGAAAACTACACCGTACAGGACGTGCCAGCCGACATGGTTGACGACGTTGAAATGTACCGTGAACAGCTGATTGAATCTGCTGTTGAAATGGACGACGACCTGATGATGGCTTACATGGAAGGCGAAGAGCCATCTATTGAAGACATCAAGCGCTGCATCCGTATCGGTACCCGCGACCTGAAATTCTTCCCGACCTACTGTGGTTCTGCCTTTAAGAACAAAGGCATGCAGCTGCTGCTGGACGCGGTTGTAGATTACCTGCCGGCTCCTACTGAAGTTGAGCCTCAGGATCTGACCGACGAAGAAGGTAACCCGACTGGCCAGAAAGCTATCGTTTCTGCTGATGAGCCACTGCGCGCCCTGGCGTTCAAGATCATGGACGACCGTTTCGGCGCCCTGACCTTTATCCGTATTTACTCTGGTGTAATGCGCAAAGGCGATACCGTACTGAACAGCTTCACCGGTAAAACCGAGCGTATCGGCCGTATGGTTGAGATGCAGGCTAACGAACGTAACGAAATCGATTACGCTCAGGCTGGTGACATCCTTGCCGTTGTTGGTATGAAGAACGTTCAGACTGGTCATACCCTGTGTGATCCTAAGCACGAATGTACCCTGGAAGCCATGGTGTTCCCTGAGCCGGTAATCTCTATCGCAGTACAGCCTAAAGATAAAGGCGCTGTTGATAAGATGGGTATTGCGATCGGTAAAATGGTTGCTGAAGATCCGACCTTCCAGGTTGAGACTGACGAAGACTCAGGCGAAACAATTCTGAAAGGTATGGGCGAACTGCACCTGGATATTAAAGTCGACATTCTGAAGCGTACTTACGGTGTTGAACTGATCGTTGGTCAGCCACAGGTTGCTTACCGCGAAACCATCACCAAGCCAATCGAAGACAGCTACACCCACAAGAAGCAGTCTGGTGGTTCTGGCCAGTACGGTAAGATCGATTACCGTATCCGTCCTGCTGAGCCAGGTACCGGCTTCAAGTTCACCTCTTCTGTTGTGGGCGGTAACGTACCTAAAGAATTCTGGCCTGCGGTTGAGAAAGGCTTCCGTCTGATGATGGCTGAAGGTCCTCTGGCCGGCTTCCAGGTTCTGGACGTTGAAGTTGAACTGTTCGACGGTTCTTACCACGCGGTTGACTCCTCGGCGATCGCGTTCGAAATCGCTGCGAAAGGCGCTTTCCGTCAGTCCATGCCAAAAGCTGGCGCTCAGCTGCTGGAACCAATCATGAAAGTGGACGTGTTCACTCCGGAAGATCACGTTGGTGATGTTATCGGTGACCTGAACCGTCGTCGCGGCATGATCAAGGATCAGGAAGCTGGCGTGACTGGCGTTCGCATCAAGGCAGACGTACCGCTGTCCGAAATGTTCGGTTACATCGGTCACCTGCGTACCATGACTTCTGGCCGTGGCCAGTTCTCCATGGAATTCTCTCACTACATGCCATGCCCGGCTAACGTAGCAGAGAAAGTGATCGCAGAAGCCAAAGCACGTAAAGAAGCAGCTAAGTAATTAGCCGCTGATTAAAGAACCCGCCCGGCGTAAGCCGCGCGGGTTTTTTATTGCCTGCGCAGCGAAGCAAAAAAACGACGAAGCGACAAATCACAGGCATAAAAAAAGCCCGCATAATGCGGACTTCAGACCTACTATGCCAGCCAGCCTACAGACTCAGGCGGTCACAGATAATCGGCTCAGAATCCAGAGGCAGGCATAAAAAAACCGGGCAGAGCCCGGTTTTTTTTATAGCAGGATATCGAATTATTCGATGATCTTAGCTACAACGCCGGCACCAACAGTACGACCGCCTTCACGGATCGCAAAACGCAGACCTTCATCCATCGCGATCGGAGCGATCAGAGTGATGGTCAGCTTAACGTTGTCACCTGGCATTACCATCTCAACGCCTTCTGGCAGCTCACAAGCACCAGTTACGTCAGTGGTACGGAAGTAGAACTGTGGACGGTAACCTTTGAAGAATGGAGTGTGACGACCACCTTCATCTTTACCCAGTACGTATACTTCAGATTCGAACTTGGTGTGAGGAGTGATAGAACCTGGCTTCGCCAGAACCTGACCACGCTCAACTTCGTCACGCTTGGTACCACGCAGCAGAACACCTACGTTCTCACCAGCACGGCCTTCGTCCAGGATCTTACGGAACATCTCAACACCGGTACAGGTAGTCTTGATGGTCTCCTTGATACCGATGATGGACAGTTCTTCACCAGTGCGAACGATACCACGCTCAACACGGCCGGTAACAACAGTACCACGACCCTGGATAGAGAATACGTCTTCGATTGGCATCAGGAAGGCGCCGTCGATAGCACGCTCTGGCTCAGGAATGTAAGAATCCAGAGTTTCTACCAGCTTCTTAACAGCGGTAGTACCCATTTCGTTCTCGTCTTCGCCGTTCAGGGCCATCAGGGCAGAACCTGGGATGATTGGAGTGTCGTCGCCTGGGAAGTCGTATTCAGACAGCAGGTCACGCAGTTCCATTTCAACCAGTTCCAGCATCTCTGCGTATTCTTCAGAATCGGCACCGCCGCAATCTTCAGCCAGCAGGTCAGCTTTGTTCAGGAATACAACGATGTAAGGTACACCAACCTGACGGGACAGCAGGATGTGTTCACGGGTCTGAGGCATTGGGCCGTCAGTAGAACCACATACCAGAATCGCGCCGTCCATCTGCGCAGCACCGGTGATCATGTTTTTAACATAGTCAGCGTGGCCCGGGCAGTCTACGTGTGCGTAGTGACGGTTCGGAGATTCGTATTCTACGTGGGAGGTAGAAATGGTGATACCACGCTCACGCTCTTCAGGAGCATTGTCGATACCGTCGAACGCTACCGCTGCACCGCCCCATACTTCGGAACATACGCGGGTCAGAGCCGCAGTCAGAGTGGTTTTACCGTGGTCAACGTGACCGATAGTACCCACGTTTACGTGGGGTTTGGAACGTTCAAACGTTTCCTTAGCCATAGAACACCTCGTTCAATATCGTAAATGATTAAGCTCTTGTAATAATTGCTTCGGCCACACTGGATGGTGCTTCCGAATATTTTTCAAATTCCATGGAATAGGTCGCACGGCCCTGAGAGGCGGAGCGCAGATCGGTCGCATAACCGAACATCTCTGCCAGTGGTACGCTGGCATCAACCACCTTGCCTGAAGGGGTATCGTCCATTCCAGAAATCAAGCCACGACGACGATTCAGGTCGCCCACCACATCACCCATGTAATCTTCAGGGGTTACAACTTCAACTTTCATCATTGGCTCAAGCAGCACGGCTTTGCCCTTCTCTGAAAGTTGCTTTGTGGCTTGTGAGGCAGCAATTTTAAATGCCATCTCATTCGAGTCAACGTCATGGTATGAGCCGTCGATCAGCGTTGCTTTCAGGCCCAGTAATGGGTAACCCGCCAGAACACCGTTCTTCATCTGCTCAGCAATACCTTTTTCAACCGCCGGGATGTATTCACGCGGAATAGCACCACCAACGATTTCGTTAACAAACTCCAGCCCTTCCTGATCGGATGGCTCGAATCTGATAACAACATGACCATACTGGCCACGCCCACCGGACTGCTTGGCGAACTTGTTGTTGATCTCTACCGTGGCAGTGATCTTTTCACGGTAAGCAACCTGAGGCTTACCAACGTTCGCTTCCACTTTGAACTCACGACGCATACGGTCGACGATGATGTCCAGGTGTAACTCACCCATACCGGAGATAATGGTCTGGCCGGTTTCTTCGTCGGTTTCGACACGGAAGGACGGGTCTTCCTGAGCAAGCTTGCCCAGTGCAACGCCCATCTTTTCCTGGTCCGCTTTCGACTTAGGCTCAACCGCAACCGAAATTACCGGATCCGGGAATTCCATGCGTTCGAGGGTGATGCGCTTGTCCTGGTCACACAGGGTATCCCCGGTAGTGACATCTTTCAGGCCAATCAGTGCGGCAATATCGCCGGCACGGACTTCTTTAATTTCTTCTCGGGCATTGGCGTGCATCTGCACCATACGGCCAACACGCTCGCGCTTACCTTTTACCGGGTTATAAACAGCATCACCGGAATTCAGTACCCCGGAATAAACACGGATAAATGTCAGGGTACCAACAAAGGGATCGGTGGCAATTTTAAATGCCAGCGCAGAGAACGGCTCTTCATCAGATGCTTCACGAACCGCAACGGTTTCGGCCGCATCATCGAGAATACCTTCGATCGCTTTAACTTCGGTCGGGGATGGCATGAACTCAACAACAGCGTCCAGCACCGCCTGCACACCTTTATTTTTAAAGGCGGAACCACAGGTGACCAATACGATCTCGCCGGCCAGCGTCTGTTGACGCAGCGCAGCTTTAATTTCGTCCTCGGAAAGCTCTTCGCCTTCGAGGTATTTGTTCATCAGCTCATCATTGGCTTCGGCTGCGGCTTCAATCAGCTTCTCGCGCCATTCGGCGGCGACATCGGCCAGCTCTGCAGGGATCTCTTCATAACTGAAGGTCATGCCCTGATCAGCTTCACTCCAGCTGATGGCTTTCATTTTGATCAGGTCAACAACGCCACGGAAATTGTCTTCCGTACCGATGTTGATCTGAATAGGTACAGCATTGGCGTTGAGACGATCTTTAAGTTGCTTAACAACCATAAAGAAGTCTGCACCGGCGCGGTCCATCTTGTTCACGAAGACCATACGCGGTACTTCGTACTTGTTGGCCTGACGCCACACAGTCTCAGTCTGAGGCTGTACGCCCGAGGATCCACACAGCACCACCACCGCACCATCCAGAACCCGCAGGGAACGTTCTACTTCAATAGTGAAGTCAACGTGTCCCGGAGTATCAATGATGTTGATACGGTGTTGCTCGAACTGTTGCGCCATGCCCGACCAGAAACAGGTGGTAGCAGCAGAAGTAATGGTGATACCACGCTCCTGCTCCTGCTCCATCCAGTCCATTGTGGCTGCGCCATCATGCACCTCACCAATTTTGTGAGAAACACCGGTGTAAAACAGTACTCGCTCCGTGGTTGTGGTTTTACCCGCATCCACGTGAGCACAAATACCAATGTTGCGGTAACGCTCAATGGGAGTTGTGCGTGCCACTGTGCAGTCCTCGAATCAATTAAAAGCGGTAGTGAGAGAAAGCCTTGTTCGCTTCAGCCATGCGGTGAACATCTTCACGCTTCTTAACGGCTGAACCTTTACCTTCACAGGCTTCCATCATTTCATTAGCCAGGCGCTGAGCCATGGACTTCTCACCACGCTTACGTGCTGCATCTACCAGCCAGCGCATTGCCAGCGCCTGACGACGTGAAGGACGAACTTCCACAGGTACCTGATAGGTTGCACCACCAACACGGCGGCTTTTAACTTCAACCAGTGGCTGGATGGATTCTAATGCTTTTTCAAACATTTCCAGCGGATCGCCACCTTGTTTCTGAGCCATGGTATCCAGTGCGCCATAAACGATTTTCTCGGCGATGGATTTTTTACCACTGATCATTACGTGGTTCATAAATTTTGCCAGTGTAACGTTTCCGAACTTCGGATCTGGCAGGATCTCGCGCTTCGCAGCGACGCGTCTTCTTGGCATGATAAGCCCTCTTAGGTCTTCAGGTCAGTCTGAGCATCCTGATTCAACGATCAACTCAGCCTTACTCTTATCCAAGTCTTAAGAAATTATTTCTTAGGACGTTTTGCACCGTACTTAGAACGGGCTTGTTTACGATTCGCAACACCGGAAGTATCCAGAGAGCCGCGAACAGTGTGGTAACGAACACCTGGCAAGTCTTTTACACGACCGCCACGGATCAGAACAACACTGTGTTCCTGCAGGTTGTGACCTTCACCACCGATGTAGGAAGACACTTCGAAACCATTCGTCAAACGCACACGACATACTTTACGCAGTGCCGAGTTAGGCTTTTTCGGAGTGGTAGTATATACACGGGTACATACGCCACGACGCTGAGGACACGCCTGCAGTGCAGGTACGTCACTCTTAGCCACTTTGCGTTTACGAGGCTGACGAACCAACTGGTTGATTGTAGCCATTTAGCAAACTCCAATTATCACTAACAAAAACGCCAGAAAATTCTGACGCAATAAAAGGGGCCGGAAGGATAATCCTCCCAGCCCCAGTCGTCAAGCCATTGATTGTTTTACAACCAACGACTTACTTATCGCTGAAAGCTTCGCTGAACTTAGCTTCCATTTCGTCGGCCGATACATTCATACCAGCCGGCGTAGTCTTGAGGCGATCGTTCTCACGGGTCTGACGCTTGCGCTTACGCTCAGCGTGATAAGCAAGACCAGTACCCGCAGGGATCAGTCGACCCACAACCACGTTTTCTTTCAGGCCGCGCAGGTGGTCAACCTTACCGGTTACCGCACCTTCAGTCAGTACGCGGGTAGTCTCCTGGAAGGAGGCCGCGGAGATGAAGGATTCGGTCGCCAGCGAGGCCTTGGTGATACCCAGCAGCACACGTTCGCCTTTCGCAGTGATCTTACCAGCTGCTTCCAGTTTCTCGTTTTCTTCGAGGAACGCAGAGTATTCAACCTGATCACCCGGGATAAAGGAGCTGTCACCGTTTTCGGTGATCAGTACCTTACGCAGCATCTGACGCACAATTACTTCGATGTGCTTATCATCGATGCCTACACCCTGGAGGCGGTAAACTTCCTGAACTTCGTTGGTGATGTACATCGCCAGATCGCCCACGCTCTTCAGACGCAGAATATCGTGCGGGTTCATCGGGCCGTCAGAGATAACCTCACCCTTCTCAACCTGTTCACCTTCGAACACGTTCATGTGACGCCACTTGTGGATCAGCTCTTCATATGGCTCGCCGCCATTGTTCGGAGTGATCACCAGACGCTTCTTACCTTTAGTCTCTTTACCGAAGCTCACAGTACCGGTGATCTCCGCCAGAATGGCAGGTTCTTTCGGCTTACGGGCTTCGAACAGATCCGCTACGCGTGGCAGACCACCGGTGATGTCCTTGTTACCGGACGATTCCTGAGGAATACGTGCGATGACGTCACCCACGGCCACTTCGGTACCATTTTCATGGTTCACCAGAGCGTTGGCTGGCAGCATGTACTGCGCCGGAGTATTGGTACCCGGCAGGATCACGTCTTTACCGGACGCATCCACCAGTTTCACCATCGGGCGGATGTCCTTACCAGCCGCCGGACGATCTTTAGGATCGATGACTTCGATATTGGACAGACCGGTCAACTCGTCGGTCTGACGGTTGATGGTGATACCTTCTTCCATACCCACGAATTCGATACGACCTTTTACTTCGGTCACAATCGGGTGGGTGTGCGGATCCCAGCTGGCCACTTTCTGACCGGCTTCAACTTTCTGGCCATCCTGGACGCTGATCACAGCACCGTATGGCAGCTTGTACAGTTCGCGCTCACGACCGTGCTCATCGGCAACAGCAATGGAACCGGAACGGGATACAGCAACCAGATCGCCGTTTTCTTTAACAACGGTCTTCAGGTTATGCAGACGGATGGTACCGCTGTTTTTCACCTGAACACTGTCAGCTGCAGAAGAACGCGATGCCGCACCACCAATGTGGAACGTACGCATGGTCAGCTGTGTACCTGGCTCACCGATCGACTGAGCAGCAATAACACCAACCGCTTCACCTACGTTCACCTGATGTCCGCGACCCAGGTCACGACCGTAACAGGAAGAACAGATACCGACACGGCTCTGACAGGTAATGGCGGAGCGCACACGCACTTCGTCGATACCTTCAGATTCAATGGTCTGTACCCAGGCTTCGTCGATCAGAGTACCGGCTGGCACAACGATGTCGCCTTCAGCACCCGGCTTGTATACGTCAGTCGCAATTACACGACCCAGGATACGATCACCCAGTGCCACAACCACGTCACCGCCTTCGATCAGCGGAGTCATGATCAGACCCTGTTCGGTACCACAATCCTGCTCGGTAACCACCAGATCCTGCGCTACGTCAACCAGACGACGGGTCAGGTAACCGGAGTTCGCAGTTTTCAGAGCGGTATCCGCCAGACCTTTACGCGCACCGTGAGTCGAGGTGAAGTACTGCAGTACGTTCAGACCTTCACGGAAGTTCGCCACAATCGGCGTTTCGATGATGGAGCCGTCCGGCTTCGCCATCAGACCACGCATACCGGCCAGCTGACGGATCTGAGCCGGGCTACCACGAGCACCGGAGTCAGCCATCATGTAGACGGAGTTGAAAGATTCCTGATCCACTTCGTTACCGTCGCGGTCGATCACTTTCTCTTTACCCAGGTTATCCATCATCGCCTTCGCTACCAGTTCGTTAGCGCGCGACCAGATGTCGATAACCTTGTTGTATTTTTCGCCGTGGGTAACCAGACCGGAAGCAAACTGGCTTTCGATCTCTTTTACTTCAGCGTCAGCGTTAGCAACGATTTCTGCTTTCTCATCCGGAATAACGAAATCGTTCACACCGATAGAAGAACCGGAACGGGTTGCATACTGGAAGCCGGTATACATAACCTGGTCAGCGAAAACGACGGTGTCCTTCAGACCCACACGGCGGTACGCGGTGTTGATCATGTTGGAGATCGCTTTCTTCTTCATCGGGCGGTTGATCAGTTCAAACGGCAGACCTTTTGGTACGATGCGGAACAGCAGTGCACGACCGATAGTGGTATCAACCACTTTGGTTTCAGACTGCTCGTTGCCCTGCTCGTCAACCAGAGTTTCGGTGATACGCACTTTAACCTTGGCCTGCAGGTGCGCAGAACCGGTCTGATAAGCGCGGGTCACTTCGTCCAGGTCAGCCAGGAACATACCTTCGCCTTTAGCGTTAATACGTTCACGGGTCATCCAGTACAGACCCAGTACCACGTCCTGAGAAGGAACGATGATTGGCTCACCGTTAGCAGGAGACAGTACGTTGTTGGTTGCCATCATCAGCGCGCGGGCTTCCAGCTGCGCTTCGATAGTAAGCGGTACGTGTACCGCCATCTGGTCACCGTCGAAGTCAGCGTTATAAGCCGCACACACCAGTGGGTGCAGCTGGATCGCTTTACCTTCGATCAGCTGAGGTTCGAACGCCTGAATACCCAAACGGTGCAGTGTTGGTGCACGGTTCAGCATGACCGGGTGTTCCCGGATAACGTCAGCCAGGATATCCCAGACTTCTGCGGTTTCGCGCTCAACCATTTTCTTCGCAGCTTTAATGGTTGTCGCCAGACCACGGTGTTCCAGTTTGCTGAAGATGAACGGCTTGAACAGTTCCAGAGCCATTTTCTTTGGCAGACCACACTGATGCAGGCGCAGCTGTGGACCAACGGTAATTACCGAACGGCCAGAGTAGTCAACGCGCTTACCCAGCAGGTTCTGACGGAAACGACCCTGCTTACCTTTGATCATGTCAGCCAGAGACTTCAGCGGACGCTTGTTGGAACCGGTGATGGCACGGCCACGACGGCCGTTATCCAGCAGCGCATCCACAGCTTCCTGCAGCATACGCTTTTCGTTGCGTACGATGATGTCCGGAGCATTCAGCTCCAGCAGGCGCTTCAGACGGTTGTTACGGTTGATCACACGACGGTACAGATCGTTCAGATCGGAGGTCGCAAAACGGCCACCATCCAGCGGTACCAGCGGACGCAGATCCGGTGGCAGTACTGGCAGTACAGACATGATCATCCACTTCGGATCGTTACCGGAGTGGTGGAAAGCTTCCAGCAGCTTCAGGCGCTTGGACAGCTTCTTGATCTTGGTTTCAGAGCTGGTTGTCGGAATTTCTTCACGCAGACGCTGAACTTCTTCGCCCAGTTCGATCTGGCCGAGCAGTGCCTGAATAGCTTCCGCACCCATTTTGGCTTCGAACTCGTCACCAAACTCTTCGATCGCTTCGTAGTACTGTTCGTCGCTCAGCAGCTGACCCACGTCGAGAGTGGTCATGCCAGGCTCGGTTACTACGAATGATTCATAGTACAGAATACGTTCGATATCGCGCAGCGTCATATCCAGCATCAGACCGATACGGGATGGCAGCGACTTCAGGAACCAGATGTGAGCAACCGGGGAAGCCAGCTCAATGTGGCCCATACGCTCACGGCGTACTTTGGCCTGAGTTACTTCAACGCCACACTTCTCACAGATTACGCCGCGGTGCTTCAGACGCTTGTACTTACCACACAGACATTCGTAATCTTTGATAGGACCAAAGATACGCGCACAGAACAGACCGTCACGCTCAGGCTTGAACGTACGGTAGTTAATGGTTTCCGGCTTTTTAACTTCGCCGAAAGACCAGGAACGAATCATCTCTGGCGAGGCGAGTCCGATGCGGATGGCGTCAAACTCGTCAGCGTTGTTCTGATTACGCAGAAAATTGACTAAGTCTTTCATATTTTGCTCCGTTTGGAGTCAGGCTCAGGCGGCTTCCGCCACCTGAACACTGCTCATCCGCTTATTCGTTTTCCAGTTCGATGTCGATGCCCAGTGAGCGGATCTCTTTAACCAGTACGTTAAAGGATTCCGGCATACCGGCTTCCATACGGTGGTCGCCATCCACGATGTTTTTATACATCTTGGTACGGCCGGCCACGTCATCGGATTTAACAGTAAGCATTTCCTGCAGAGTGTAAGCGGCACCGTATGCTTCCAGTGCCCACACTTCCATCTCCCCGAAACGCTGACCACCGAACTGTGCTTTACCGCCAAGCGGCTGCTGGGTAACCAGACTGTAAGAACCGGTCGAACGGGCGTGCATCTTGTCGTCAACCAGGTGGTTCAGTTTCAGCATGTACATGTAACCTACGGTTACCTGACGGTCGAAGGCTTCGCCAGTGCGACCATCGTACAGCGTCATCTGACCGGAATCCGGCAGATCGGCCAGACGCAGCATACGCTTGATTTCGGCTTCTTTCGCACCGTCAAACGCTGGTGTTGCCATTGGCACACCGCCACGCAGGTTGTTACCCAGTTCCAGAATTTCAGCATCGCTGAAGCTGTCAAAGTCTTCGACGCGGCCATCACCACCGTTGTAGATCTCGTTCAGCAGTTCACGCAGCTTGGCGATTTCCTGCTGTTCTTTGATCATGCGGTCGATTTTCTCGCCCAGACCTTTGGCTGCCAGACCCAGGTGGATCTCCATGATCTGACCCACGTTCATACGCGACGGTACACCCAGCGGGTTCAGACAGATGTCCACGGCCACGCCGTTTTCATCGTATGGCATATCTTCGATTGGCTTGATCGCAGAGATAACACCTTTGTTACCGTGACGACCCGCCATCTTGTCACCAGGCTGGATCTTACGTTTGATTGCCAGGTAAACCTTAACAATCTTCAGTACGCCAGGAGCCAGGTCATCGCCGGTCTGCAGCTTGCGCTTCTTGTCTTCGAACTTGTCATCCAGCTGCTTGCGACGCTCGGCCAGAGATTTCTCGGCAACGTCCAGCATTTCCGCCAGTGCTTCGTCCTGTGGCAGGATCTTGAACCACTGATCGGCTTCCAGAGACTGCAGGTACTCTTGAGTCAGGCTGTCGCCTTTCTTCAGGCCAGGAGCAGCATTCACTACAGCACCGTTCAGGGCACGCTGCAGACGCTCGTAGGTAGCACCTTTAACGATACGCATTTCTTCGTTCAGATCTTTGCGGACTTCGTCCAGCTGCATCTGTTCGATTTCCAGCGCACGCTGGTCTTTTTCCACGCCATCACGGGTGAAGACCTGTACGTCGATTACGGTACCGGTGGTGCCGGTCTTAACGCGCAGAGAGGTATCTTTTACGTCAGAGGCTTTTTCACCGAAGATCGCACGCAGCAGTTTTTCTTCCGGAGTCAGCTGGGTTTCGCCTTTCGGAGTTACCTTACCAACCAGGATGTCGCCAGGCTTAACTTCAGCACCGATATAAACGATACCGGACTCGTCCAGTTTACCCAGAGCAGCTTCACCCACGTTCGGAATATCCGACGTGATTTCTTCTGCGCCCAGTTTGGTGTCACGCGCCACACAGGTCAGTTCCTGAATGTGGATGGTGGTCAGGCGATCTTCCTGAGACACACGCTCGGACAGCAGGATGGAGTCTTCGTAGTTGTAACCGTTCCACGGCATGAAGGCGATACGGAAGTTCTGGCCCAGAGCCAGCTCACCCAGGTCAACGGACGGACCGTCAGCCATGATGTCGCCACGTTCAATGCTGTCACCGGCTTTCACCAGCGGACGCTGATTGATGCAGGTGTTCTGGTTAGAACGGGTGTATTTGGTCAGATTGTAGATGTCGACACCGGCTTCACCAGCAACGGTTTCGTCATCGTTCACTTTTACCACGATACGGGAGGCGTCAACGGAGTCAATCACACCGCCACGTTTGGCCACAACACACACACCGGAGTCAGCCGCTACAGAACGTTCCATACCGGTACCCACCAGAGGCTTCTCTGATTTCAGGGTCGGAACGGCCTGACGCTGCATGTTCGATCCCATCAATGCGCGGTTGGCGTCATCGTGTTCGAGGAACGGGATCAGGGATGCAGCGATGGACACAACCTGCTGCGGAGATACGTCCTGCAGGGTTACGTTGTCCGGAGACATCACGGTGAATTCGTTCTGATGACGAACAGAAATCAGGTCGCCCTGCAGCTTGCCGTTTTCATCAGTTTCAACCGAAGCCTGTGCAATAACGTAATCCGCTTCTTCAATAGCAGATACGTAGATGATCTCATCGGTCACAACACCTTCAACAACACGACGGTACGGAGTTTCGAGGAAACCGTATTCGTTGGTGCGGGCATAAGATGCCAGAGAGTTGATCAGACCAATGTTCGGACCTTCAGGCGTTTCAATAGGACATACGCGACCGTAGTGAGTCGCGTGTACGTCACGCACTTCGAAGCCTGCGCGTTCACGGGTCAGACCGCCAGGTCCAAGAGCAGAAATACGACGCTTGTGAGTTACCTCAGACAGCGGGTTGTTCTGGTCCATAAACTGAGACAGCTGAGAGGAGCCGAAGAATTCTTTAACGGCTGCCGCAACCGGCTTGGCGTTGATCAGATCCTGAGGCATCAGGCCTTCAGATTCTGCCATAGACAGACGCTCACGTACCGCACGCTCAACACGTACCAGACCTACGCGGAACTGGTTTTCGGCCATTTCGCCCACAGAACGGATACGACGGTTACCCAGGTGGTCGATGTCGTCAACGATGCCTTTACCGTTACGGATATCGATCAGGGTTTTCATAACCGCGATGATGTCTTCTTTATCCAGCGTGCCGGCACCGGTGATTTCTTCACGGCCGATACGACGGTTGAACTTCATGCGACCAACCGCAGACAGATCGTAGCGCTCGTCACTGAAGAACAGGTTTTCGAACAGCGCTTCGGCACTTTCTTTTGTTGGTGGCTCACCAGGACGCATCATGCGGTAGATTTCAACCAGCGCTTCCAGAGCGTTGCTGGTCGGATCGGCACGCAGGGTGTCAGACATGAACGAACCGCAGTCCAGTTCATTGGTGTAAATGGTTTCAAACTCTTTGATGCCGGAAGCAGCCATTTTGGCCAGCAATTCAACAGTCACTTCACTGTTGGCTGCTGCCAGAACTTCACCGCTCTTCTGATCAACGATGTCTTTTGCCATGGATTTACCCAGCAGGTAATCCACAGGTACTGCCAGCTCTTCAACGTTAGCTTTTTCCAGCTGACGGATATGGCGGGCAGTAATACGACGGGTGCCTTCAACGATCACATTGCCGTCATTGTCTTTGATATCGAACGCAGCAGTTTCACCACGCAGACGCGCCGGGATCAGCTTCAGCATGGCACCGTCGTCGGTCAGACGGTAGCTGTCGTTTTCAAAGAAGGTCGCCAGGATTTCTTCAGTAGAGAAGCCCAGAGCGCGCAGCAGAATAGATGCAGGCAGCTTACGACGGCGGTCGATACGAACGAAGACCAGGTCTTTCGGATCGAACTCGAAGTCCAGCCATGAACCACGGTAAGGAATAACGCGGGCGTTATACAGCAGCTTACCGGAAGAATGGGTTTTACCTTTGTCGTGATCGAAGAACACACCAGGAGAACGGTGCAGCTGAGACACGATCACGCGCTCGGTACCGTTAACGATAAAGGTACCGTTGTCAGTCATCAGGGGCATTTCACCCATGTAGACTTCTTGTTCTTTAATGTCTTTGATGGCTTTGGTCGAAGATTCTTTATCGTAAATAATCAGACGAACCTTGACGCGCAGCGGTGCAGCGTAGGTAACACCACGCAACATACACTCTTTTTCATCAAAGGTAGGGGTACCGAGGCGGTAGCTCACGTACTCCAGAGCCGCATTCCCGGAATAACTTACAATTGGGAAGACAGATTTAAATGCTGCATGAAGACCAATATCGATACGGTCCTCAGCGAATGCCCCCTCTTGCAAGAATTTGCGATAGGAGTCGATTTGAATGGCCAACAGGTATGGCACATCCATGACACTCGGTAATTTACCGAAATCCTTACGGATACGTTTTTTCTCAGTATATGAGTAAGCCATCAGTTATCCCCGGACTGTTTCCTCGATTGGGCGTTACACCCATGGCTCAAGGACTTGCCTTGCGTTTGAACCCAGCAGTATGCCAGCGTGCTCACGAATTCCATAACGTGAAAAAGGCCGACGGGAAAAACCCGTCAGCCGGTTGCCGCGCTCAGAATCTGGCGCGGCAAAAGCATCTTTGCAATGAATTGCAAATTACTTGATCTCGACCAGAGCACCAGCCGCTTCAAGAGTTGCTTTAGCAGCTTCAGCGTCTTCTTTAGAAACGCCTTCTTTAACAGTTGCTGGAGCACCATCAACCATTGCTTTAGCTTCTTTCAGGCCCAGACCAGTCAGTTCACGTACTGCTTTGATTACGTTAACTTTCTTGTCGCCAGCACCGCTCAGGATTACGTCGAATTCTGATTGTGCTTCAGCAGCACCAGCGTCGCCGCCAGCAGCTGGACCAGCAACTACTGCAGCTGCAGCAGATACGCCGAATTTTTCTTCCATCGCAGAAACCAGTTCTACAACGTCCATTACGGACATTTCAGCGATAGCGTTGATGATATCTTCTTTAGTCAGTGACATGAGACTATTCCTAAATTTAATGGAGCAAAGTGCTCGTTAAATCGTTGTAAGATCCACCTGAAATCAGGCAGCTTGTTCTTTCTGGTCGCGGATAGCAGCAATGGTACGAACCAGTTTGCCTGCAGACGCTTCTTTCATGACGCTCATCAGTTTCGCGATAGCTTCGTCGTAAGTCGGCAGAGTTGCCAGCATGTCGATAGAAACTACGGAACCTTCGAAAGCACCGGCTTTCAGCTCAAACTTGCTGTTCTGCTTAGCGAACTCTTTAAAGATACGGGCAGCCGCACCTGGGTGTTCGGTAGAGAAAGCAATCAGGCTTGGGCCAACGAGGACGTCAGTCAGACACTCGTATGGGGTACCTTCAACAGCACGGCGAGCCAGAGTGTTACGGACGACTTTCATCCAAACACCAGCTTCACGTGCTTCTTTACGCAGAGCGGTCATGGCGCCTACTGTTACGCCGCGGGAATCCGCAACAACAGCAGACAGAGCACCTTGAGCTGCTTCCTGGACTTCGGCGACAATCGCCTTCTTATCTTCGAGTCCTAAGGCCACGATTAACTCCTAAAAAGTTAAATTGAGCTCAGATGAGCCAGTCTCGGTGTGACAATTCAGAATTCTGAAGGGGCCACACACCATCTACGCAGGAAATATTAAGTGAGGACAAACCAGAGGCTTATCCTCACTCCTGCGGTCTTTGACAGCTGCCACCTGGATAATTTATCCGGCGACAACCCCAAAGATCGTTTGGCTAATCAGTCAGCCCGGATTAAAAATCCAGAGAAGAGTGATCAACCACCAAACCAGGACCCATCGTAGTGCTGATGGTCACTTTCTTCATGTAAACGCCTTTGGCAGAAGAAGGTTTGGCTTTTTTCAGGTCAGCCAGCAGGGCTGTCAGGTTTTCCTGCAGAGCCTGAGCGGTGAAATCCACTTTACCGATGGTGGTGTGGATAATACCGTTCTTGTCATTGCGGTAGCGCACCTGACCTGCTTTGGCATTTTTAACGGCGGTAGCAACGTCTGGAGTTACAGTACCTACTTTCGGGTTTGGCATCAGGCCACGTGGACCCAGCACCTGACCCAGCATACCTACAACGCGCATTGCATCCGGAGAAGCAATAACAACGTCAAAGTTCAGGTCGCCGCCTTTGATTTTTTCAGCCAGATCGTCCATACCCACTTCATCGGCGCCTGCAGCTTTAGCAGCTTCAGCGTTTGCGCCCTGAGTGAATACAGCAACGCGCATGGTCTTACCGGTGCCGTTTGGCAGTACGGTAGAGCTACGAACGTTCTGATCGGATTTACGTGCATCGATGCCCAGGTTTACGGCAACGTCTACAGATTCTTTGAACTTAACGGTGGACAGTTCACCCAGCAGAGCAGCTGCATCAGCGAAAGAATATACTTTGCCGGCTTCTACTTTCTCTGCGATTGCCTTCTGGCGCTTAGTCAGCTTAGCCATTACTCAACTCCTTCCACGTTCAGACCCATAGCGCGGGCAGAACCAGCGATGGTACGTACCGCTGCATCCATATCGGCTGCAGTCAGGTCTTTCATTTTAACGTTGGCAATTTCTTCCAGCTGAGCACGGTTAACAGTACCGACTTTCACAGTGTTCGGACGAGCAGAACCACTGGTCAGGCCAGCTGCTTTTTTCAGCAGGTAAGATGCAGGAGGAGTTTTCAGTTCGAAGGTGAATGAACGGTCACTGTATGCAGTGATGATCACTGGAACTGGCATGCCAGCTTCCATACCCTGAGTCTGAGCATTGAACGCTTTACAGAATTCCATGATGTTCAGACCTTTCTGACCCAGAGCCGGACCAACTGGTGGACTTGGGTTCGCTTTACCAGCTGCAACCTGCAGCTTGATGTAGCCTTCGACTTTCTTAGCCATGTGTTTTCTCCGAATGGGTATTAACGCACTGACACACCAATGGGGTTCAGCGCTCCCCGACCGGAAATCCGGTCATTTATCAAATGCTCAGCCTGCTTTTTCGACCTGAGTAAATTCCAGCTCGACCGGCGTCGCACGTCCAAAAATCGTTACCGCAACCTGCAGACGGGACTTCTCGTAATCCACACCCTCAACCACACCGTTAAAGTCGGCAAACGGACCATCGGTCACGCGCACAACTTCACCTGGTTCGTAAATGGTTTTATGGGTAGGACGATCTGCACCATCACGCACACGCTGCAGAATGGCATCCGCTTCACGATCAGTGATCGGAGCCGGCTTATCGGCAGTTCCGCCAATAAAGCCCATGACGCGAGGAGTCTGTTTAACCAGGTGCCAGCTCTCGTCATTCATTTCCATCTGAACAAGAACGTAACCCGGATAGAACTTACGCTCGCTCTTACGCTTCTTGCCTTCGCGAACTTCAACTACTTCTTCAGTAGGAACCAGAATATCGCCGAAAAAATCCTGCATACCATGCAGCTCGACGCGCTCTTTCAGAGCATTCTGTACGCGTTTTTCGTAACCTGAGTAGGCGTGTACTACATACCAGCGCATAGCCATTTAAAGCTCCTCAGCCTACCAGCAACGAAACAAGCCAGCCCAACAGAGAATCAAGTCCCCACAGAACCAGCGCCATCAATACCACAACTACCACAACAATCATGGTGGTCTGCGTCGTTTCCTGACGCGTTGGCCACACAACTTTGCGGCGCTCCACATTGGCTTCTTTCAGCAATTGCATAAATGCTTTGCCCTGAGAACTGGTCAGTGCAAAACCAGCACTGATCGCCATCAGAACAATAACACCCAGAACCCGGTACAGCAGGGGCATGTCAGCGTAGACATAGTTACCCACAACGGCAGCAGCGAGAAAAGCTGCAGCCAGCAGCCACTTCAATATATCCAACGGTGATTTACTTGCTTTGCTATCGGTACTCATCACAATTCCCTGAAGCCAAAAATGGCAGCCGAAGCTGCCATTCAAGAATTTGGCAGGCCAGGAGGGACTCGAACCCCCAACACCCGGTTTTGGAGACCGGTGCTCTACCAATTGAACTACTGGCCTAAAGACACTCAATTAGGGCGCCGTAAGTTACAGCACCCCGATTGAATAATCAAGCCTTAACGGTTGATTATTCAATAATTTTTGCTACAACGCCGGCACCAACAGTACGACCGCCTTCACGGATCGCAAAGCGCAGACCTTCATCCATCGCGATTGGAGCGATCAGAGTGATGGTCAGCTTAACGTTGTCACCTGGCATTACCATTTCAACGCCTTCTGGCAGCTCACAAGCACCAGTTACGTCAGTGGTACGGAAGTAGAACTGTGGACGGTAACCTTTAAAGAATGGCGTGTGACGACCACCTTCATCTTTACCCAGTACGTATACTTCAGATTCGAACTTGGTGTGAGGAGTGATAGAACCTGGCTTCGCCAGAACCTGACCACGCTCAACTTCGTCACGCTTGGTACCACGCAGCAGAACACCTACGTTCTCACCAGCACGGCCTTCGTCCAGGATCTTACGGAACATCTCAACACCGGTACAGGTAGTCTTGATGGTCTCCTTGATACCGATGATGGACAGTTCTTCACCAGTGCGAACGATACCACGCTCAACACGGCCGGTAACAACAGTACCACGACCCTGGATAGAGAATACGTCTTCGATTGGCATCAGGAAGGCGCCATCGATAGCACGCTCTGGCTCTGGGATGTAAGAATCCAGAGTTTCTACCAGCTTCTTAACAGCGGTAGTACCCATTTCGTTCTCGTCTTCGCCGTTCAGGGCCATCAGAGCAGAACCCGGGATGATTGGAGTGTCATCGCCTGGGAAGTCGTATTCAGACAGCAGGTCG
>NZ_JAJAEL010000039.1:144175-183106 GCF_020447205.1 Thalassolituus alkanivorans | reverse complement strand
TCAGAATCGGCACCGCCGCAATCTTCAGCCAGCAGGTCAGCTTTGTTCAGGAATACAACGATGTAAGGTACACCAACCTGACGGGACAGCAGGATGTGCTCACGGGTCTGAGGCATTGGGCCGTCAGTAGAACCACATACCAGAATCGCGCCGTCCATCTGTGCAGCACCAGTGATCATGTTTTTAACATAGTCAGCGTGGCCCGGGCAGTCTACGTGTGCGTAGTGACGGTTCGGAGATTCGTATTCTACGTGGGAGGTAGAAATGGTGATACCACGCTCACGCTCTTCAGGAGCATTGTCGATACCGTCGAACGCTACCGCTGCACCGCCCCATACTTCGGAACATACGCGGGTCAGAGCCGCAGTCAGAGTGGTTTTACCGTGGTCAACGTGACCGATAGTGCCAACGTTTACGTGGGGTTTTGAGCGTTCAAACGTTTCCTTTGCCATGACCCTGTCTCTTTGTCAGTGTGGTTATCGTTTCTTTGTTACATACACAAAAAGGCAGGCCGCCGGCCTACCTTTTTCTGAATAATGGTGCTGATACCCAGAATCGAACTGGGGACCTCATCCTTACCAAGGATGCGCTCTACCGCCTGAGCTATATCAGCGAAATTTGGAGCGGGTAGCGGGAATCGAACCCGCATCATCAGCTTGGAAGGCTGAGGTTCTACCATTGTACCATACCCGCTTATTCAGAAGACTTGCCGGGACAATGGCCACACAGCTCGCCTGCTGGCTCCAACAACCCATTCCTGCGGGTTGTTAAAAGTGGTGGTGGGGGCTGGATTCGAACCAGCGAAGCTTTCGCGTCAGATTTACAGTCTGATCCCTTTGGCCGCTCGGGAACCCCACCGAAGTGGCGCGTATTATGTTGATGAGAGGAATACCTGTCAACACTTTTTCGCTTATTTATTATCAACTTACGAATTTACAGCAAAAACGGCGCCGATTGTGCAGATTACGTACAATCAGCCTGCCTGACTGCATTCAACCAGCTCCCAGCTGATCTCTTTATCGCCCGCCTGAATGCGCTCACGCATGCGCTCATTAAGTTGTGAAACTTCGATAACCTCAACCCAGTATTCGCGTACCGACTTGGTAACCACCAGCACTTCTACCGGTATTCCGGAACTCTCCACATCTTTCTGCAGGCCATAGGCCGACTCTTTATTGCGGAACAGGCCCAGTGAAACACCTTCTGCCAGATCACCCTGGGTAATGATGTAGCTGTCGAATTTCCGCTTCTGCAGCTCCTTTAAAGTACGCAGGGCTTCTTCGCGGGTGGCCCGTGGCGGAACATGCACCCAGTATTCAGAAGGCTCACCACTGGCGATTTCAACAATATTAATCCGTCCGTGCAGACTCAGTGCCGTTACACGCGCCAGCAGATGGCGCGCATCCAGTTCATCGGCATAAGGGCCAGCTACGTAGCAGAGCGAATCACGGTGATCGCTGGTTGCGCGCGGAGCGGCAGGCTGCAAACTATCTCCGGCCTCACTAACAAGCTGCAGGCGCTTGACCGACCCTGGAATTTCCAGTGCGCCAGGCGGCGCCGCATTAACTTCACCCTGCTTTTGCCAGAACGTCGCCAGCAACAGCAGGTTGCCAAACACTAAGGTAAAAAAGATCCAGCGCATAAGGAATCCATACCATCAAATACAAGATCAGGCCGGTACTCACAGCCCAGCTGTGTTGCCAACCATAAACCATCGCCACCGGTAACAACCAACAGATGCTGTGGATAGTCCTGCTGCACAGAGCGCACCAGTGCAACCTGCTGGCGGTAAACGCCGGAGCTGACACAACCAACAGTGTCCCGCCCCGGCAACAACTGCTGAGCAGCCTGCTCGTCATTATAAGGACGCACACGCTGCGTACTGTTAAACAGCGCCTGCTGCGCCAGCTGTAATCCGGGGACAATAAAACCACCGTCATGGTGATTGCCTGCTGACATTAAATCAACCGTCAGTGCGGTACCGGCATCGGCCACTATTAATGCAGAAGAACAATGACAACGCGCCCCCAGCATAGCCAGCCAGCGGTCGACTCCCAGCCTTGCCGGGTCAGGGTAACAATGCACAAACGCAGGGTAAGCGCTTACCGGCTGCGCCAGCCAGTGCAGTCTGGCGCCATAATGCGCATGCAGACTCTGATGCAGCCCGCTATTGTCGCGCACACTGGCAACCACAACACGGTCACATTGCGCCGGGAAAAGACGCCCCACTTCAGCATCCGACATCTGCGCCAGATCGGTATGAGCAACGCCCCCCTGAGCCTGCACAACACCAGCCTTGCGCCACTGCCATTTTATGCGGCTGTTGCCGGCATCAATCAGCAGGACGGACACTGAGCTCTCCGGCATTAATAACTTCAATCCCGTTATCCGTCTGCAGCATTAATTCACCTTTACGGTTAACGCCTTTTACCCTGCCGCGCTTTTCATGAGCGGCGGAGATGATGCGCACATCCTGCTGATGGTAAATATCACGTTCCGACCAGTATTGCTGATAGGGAGCAAAACCATTGCGCTGAAACTCATCCACAACGGCAAGCAACTCATCAAGAATGGTGGCGGCCACTTCATTACGCGACAGATCCGGCTTAAAGCTGCGCAACTCGGCCCAGGGTTGTTCGATACTTTCCGCATCGCTGTTGCTGAGCGCCAGATTGAGTCCTACACCAATAACAACCTGACAATGGCTGCTGTACTCACCGGTCACTTCCAGCAAAATGCCGGCGAGTTTTTTTCCGTCAGCGTAAACATCGTTCGGCCATTTCAGACCAATGCCATTAATACCCAATCGGGCGAGTGCTTTTTCGACCGCAATAGCCGTCATCAGACTTAACCCTTCGAGGGCAGCCATACCGCCGGCAAATGAAACCAGCAGTGATAAATAAATGTTTTTACCAAAGGGGCTGACCCACTGCCGGCCACGGCGGCCGCGACCACTGACCTGCTTTTCAGCCAGCACGGCATAACGCTTACCCATATGATCGCCGGCACGTTCAAACAGATAGGTATTGGTAGAACCAACATCCAGCAGAATTTCCAGAATATCGAGACGCTGACTCAGGGTTTGCTGAATACGCTCTTTGTCCAGCAACTCAATAGCATCCTGCAGGCGATAACCTTTCCCTTTAACGGACGAATAGGGAATATTCAGCTCGTCGAGTTTTTTCAGTTGCTTCCATACCGCAGCGCGGCTGACGCCCAGCTTTTCGCCCAGCTCTTCGCCGGAATGAAACTGACCATCCGCAAGTAATTCAAGAATCCTGTTGAGCATAGTGCTACCTCCGCGCTGCAATATACCCGATCAGCCTGCCCCACACAGCACACCATAATAAGAAGCAGGTAATTTTACCGGCTGCACAGCGACAGCGCTTTCAGCCATACTTTATACAATCCGGATAATCAGGAACCGCGCACGCCGGTTCACCATCAGAGGCAACCATGGTCAATCCCCTGCTGATACTGTGCCTGTTGATAAGCAGCTCCGCCTTCGCCGCCGAAGCGATACGGGTTCAGCCACAGCGGACCGCTGTTGATGGCAGCTACCTTTATTACACCGACCTGTTACGCCTTGTGCTCAGTAACACCAGCAAAGAGTATGGCGATGCCGAACTGGTCAGCATCAGCCGCCTGACCCAGGCGCGGGCATTTCAGGCGCTGCACGATAATCTGATCGATGTGTTCTGGGCCGGCACCAGCCGCGAACGTGAAGTCTTCGTGCAACCAATCCGCATCCCCCTGCATGCCGGCTTGCTTGGTTTCCGTATTCCGGTTATCCGCAAAGCCGATCAGGCACGCTTCGATGCCCTGCACAACCTCAGCGACCTGCAACAGCTAGGCGCCTGCCAGGGTGACCACTGGCCGGACTCGGACATCCTTGAAGCCAACGGTTTTAATGTACAGAGAGCAACCAAATTTGAAGTGATGTACCAGATGCTGCAGGCCGGCCGTTGCGACTACTTTCCGCGCGGTATTAATGAAGTCTATGCCGAGGTCAGCCACGTCAGCCGTAATGATCTGATGGTCTACGAACGCATCATCCTCAACTACCCATTTCCGATGTACTTTTTTGTCAGCCATGACAACCCGCGCCTTGCCGAACGGCTGACCAAAGGTATGGAACAACTGGCCGCCAGCGGTGAACTGCTGAACTTCCTGCAACAACATCCGACAACGCGTGACATATTCCCCCTCAGCCGGCTCAGCAACAGCTGGGTTATTCCACTGCACAACCCGCTTCTGCCCGAGCTGACCCCCTTGTCCAACAAACACCTGTGGATTGAACTTCCCTCCAGCACCAAACAGTCACCAGCCACTCCCTGAGTCGCTCAATCAGCTGCCAGCCTTTGGCCCGGGTTCTTCTCACATCACCAGAAAAAATGTCCGGTATAAAGAATATGCGTTCTCTCTATGCAGACAGCGCCGGTGGCCGGAACTGACTCGCCCATAAGAATGAGCGCCGCGGCACACGCAGTGCGGGATACAGCCGCATGCTGGCAAAAATACTGGTAAAAAATTGATCGAAATCAGGGCATCTGAAACCACCTTGTGAGCCTGAAATACAGCATCACCCCCACCGGGCCTGCATTGCGACTAAAGCCCAACATGTGTATAAAACGCCCGTTTGAATCTTGGCCGGCAGACACAATGAGCCACAAGCTCGCGCTGGCAGGCACCAACAGTGCCGAACTGTGTACAGATTTTTACCTACAGGCGAAATCGAATGGCAACAAACAAGGTAGATGTACTGCTTGTTGGCGGCGGGGTTATGAGTGCCACTCTGGGCACCCTGCTCAACAAGCTTGATCCTTCCCTCCGACTGACCATGGTGGAACGCCTGGATCATGTCGCACATGAAAGTACCGATGGCTGGAACAATGCCGGTACTGGCCACGCAGGCTATTGCGAGCTTAATTACACTCCGGAAAACGAGCAGGGCGATGTCGAAATCAACCGCGCCCTGACCATCAATGCCAACTTTGAAGTGTCCCTGCAGCTGTGGACTTCTCTCGTTGGCAGCGGCGACCTGCCAGCACCGGACAACTTTATCAATACAACCCCGCACATCAGCTTTGTCTGGGGTGAAGATAACGTTGCTTTCCTGCGCCAGCGCTGGGAAAAGCTGTCCGCGCATCATCTGTTCAAAGATATGCAGTACAGCGAAGACCACGATGTGCTGCGCCAGTGGATGCCACTGGTGATGGAAAACCGCGACCCTGCTGAAAAGATTGCCGCTACCCGTATTAACTACGGCAGCGACGTCGACTTCGGTTCCCTGACCCGCAATCTGGTCGAAACGCTGAAAAAGCGTGAAGCCTTTGAGCTGCTGCTGAACCACGAAGTCAGCGAACTGGAGCAGAACAAAGACGGTAACTGGAAAGTACGCCTGAAAGACCGCACCTCCGGTAAGAGCAAAACCATCGAAGCCGGTTTTGTCTTCCTTGGTGCCGGTGGTGGCGCCCTGCCGCTGCTGCAGAAATCCGGCATTCCGGAAAGCAAGGGCTACGGCGGTTTCCCGGTTTCCGGTCAGTGGCTGGTCTGTAAAGACGAAGCCACCGTTAAGCGTCATTACGCCAAGGTCTATGGCAAAGCCGCGATCGGTGCGCCACCGATGTCGGTTCCGCATCTGGATACCCGCATCATCAACGGTACTCCGGCGCTGCTGTTCGGACCTTACGCTGGTTTTACCACCAAGTTCCTTAAGGCCGGCTCCAAGCTGGACCTGATCAAATCCGTACGTGCCAATAACCTGCTGCCGATGATGGACGTGGGTATGAACAATATGGATCTGACCAAATACCTGATCGGTGAAGTGCTGCAATCCCACGAAGACCGCATGAAATCCCTGCGTGAATACTTCCCGGGCGCAGACTCCGGCAAGTGGACACTGGCCGAAGCCGGCCAGCGTGTACAGATCATCAAAAAAGACGCCAAAGGGCGCGGCAAGCTGGAGTTCGGTACCGAACTGGTGGCTGCCAAAGACGGCTCGCTGGCGGCTCTGCTGGGTGCGTCACCCGGTGCTTCGGTTGCCGCGCAGGCGATGATCGAAGTGATCGAACGTTGCTTTAAAGAGCGTCTGGAGAACGGCTGGAAAGCCCGCCTGCAGGAGCTGGTGCCATCCTATGGTGAATCCCTGGTCAACAATGCCGAACTGCTCGGCAGCATCCGCCAGAACACCCTGAGCACCCTTGGCCTGCTGCGCGATTAACGCGCGCAGGTCAGCTGACAATTTCAAGATAATCCAACAGGAGTTTTACCTATGTTGATTGGTGTACCTAAGGAAATCTATCCTGGGGAAGCCCGGGTCGCCCTGATCCCAGCCGGGATTCAGACCCTGCTGACCGCCGGCTTTGAAGTCGTGGTACAGGAAGGCGCAGGCGATGGCGCCCACTTCAGCGATGAAGAATACCGCAGCAGCGGTGCCAGCATCGCCCCGACCGCTGAGTCGCTGTACGAGCAGGCTGACATCATCCTGAAAGTCCGTCAGCCACTGGACAGCGAAGTGCCACTGCTGAAAGAAGGCATCACCCTGATCTGTATGCTGGATGCCTGGTTCAACCAGCCACTGATTCAGCAACTGGCTGAGCGCAAAGTGCGTTCTTTCGCGCTGGAATTTATTCCGCGTACCACCCGCGCGCAGTCTATGGACGTACTCAGCTCTATGGGTGCGATCTCCGGTTACCGTTCAGTACTGACTGGCGCTATGGCACTGCCACAGTACTTCCCGATGCTGATGACCGCTGCCGGTACTATTCACCCGGCGCGTGTATTCATCATTGGTGCCGGTGTTGCCGGTCTGATGGCCATCTCTACCGCCCGTCGTCTGGGCGCTGTGGTTGAAGCCTACGATACCCGTGCGGAAGTCCGTGAACAGGTTGAATCCCTGGGTGCCAAGTTCGTTGAATTCGACCTGCCACAGGAAGAAGGCGGCGCCACCGGTGGTTACGCCAGCGAGAAGTCTGAAGAGTTCTACCGCAAGCAGCGCGAACAGATGACCGCCAAAGTATCCCAGGCGGATCTGGTTATCACCACCGCGGCGATCCCGGGCAAGATGTCTCCGCGCCTGATCACCAAAGAAATGCTGCACTACATGAAGAAAGGTTCTGTGATCGTTGACCTGGCTGCCGAGCGTGGTGGTAACGTCGAAGGCACTGTGGCCGGCGAAAAAGTGTACGTCGATGGCGTTACCATCATCGGTTACACCGACCATCCGGGCCGTGTACCTGTGCATGCTTCTCAGCTGCTGACCAAAAACATCTCCACCTTCCTGCTGAACATGTCCAAAGAAGGCGTGCTCAACGTGAATATGGACGATGACATCGTGGCCGCCACTCTGATTACCGAAGACGGCGAAATCAAACACGCGGGCCTGAAAGCCCAGATCGAGAAGGAATAAATCGGATGGAAATGTTCATCATGAGCCTGACCATTTTCGTACTGGCGATCTTCGTCGGTGTGGAAGTGATCAACAAGGTACCCCCTACGCTGCACACCCCGCTGATGAGCGGTACTAACGCTATTTCCGGCATCGTCGTGGTTGGCGCCATCCTGAGTTCCGGCGGCAGCGAGCACACCACTGTGCTGTCTACCGTGCTGGGCGTCGCCGCCATCATTCTGGCAACCATCAACATCGTGGCCGGTTTTATGGTAACCGACCGCATGCTGAACATGTTCAAAAAGAAATAAGGTAGCGGGACACAATGGAAATTCTGATTAACTTAGGTTACCTGGCTGCCGCCGTACTCTTTATCTTCGGCATCAAAGGCATGACCACTCCGAAAACCGCCGTACGCGGTAACCAGATGTCGGCTATCGGTATGCTGGTTGCGGTGATTGCTGCGCTGCTCGACCACAACGTGGTGCGTTTCGAATACATCATCATCGGTATTCTGGTCGGTGGTGCTATCGGTGCCCTGATCGCCAAGAAAGTGGCCATGACCGATATGCCGGAAATGGTTGCCAGCCTGAACGGTATCGGTGGCGGTGCTTCCCTGCTGGTTGCAGCAGCCAACTACCTGGAAAGCCAGAAGCTGGCGGAAATGGGTCAGTTCACTGCCTCTTACGACTGGTCGCTGGCGGTTATTCTGTCGATCCTGATCGGTGCGGTTACCCTGACCGGTTCTTTCGTTGCCGTCGGCAAACTGAAAGGCAAAATCGGCGACAGCAACAAAGTTATGCTGTTCAAATGGATCGTTAAACTGTGCTTCCTGGTTCTGATCAGTGGTGCGGCGTACTTCGCCATTGTTGATCCGCTGAACTCTGACATGCTGGTTGCCGGTCTGATCATCATCTGTCTGATCCTGGGTGTTTCTCTGGTAATGCCAATCGGCGGTGCGGATATGCCGGTTGTGGTATCCCTGCTGAACTCTTACTCCGGTCTGGCCGGTGCCGCTGCCGGTTTCGTACTGGGCAACAACGGCCTGATCATCACCGGTTCTCTGGTGGGCGCGTCCGGTATCATCCTGACCACCATCATGTGTAAGGCGATGAACCGCTCCCTGACCAACGTTCTGTTCGGTGGCTCAATGGCCGCAACCGCTGGCGTGAGCAAGTCTGAGAACGATGCTTTCTACGAAGGCAAAGTGAAGTTCTCTTCTGCTGACGAACTGGCGATGCTGTTAGACGGCGCGCAGAAAGTGGTCTTCGTTCCTGGTTACGGTCTGGCCGTTGCCCAGGCACAGCACGCTACCCGCGAACTGGCCAACATGCTGGAAGCCAAAGGTTGTGACGTGAAATACGCCATCCACCCGGTTGCCGGCCGTATGCCTGGCCACATGAACGTACTGCTGGCGGAAGCCGAAGTACCGTACGATCAGCTGGTTGAGATGGACACCATCAACCCTGAGTTCTCTCAGACCGATGTGGCCATCGTGCTGGGCGCCAACGACGTGGTTAACCCGGCAGCCTCCAAAGACCCGGCGTCGCCGATCTTCGGTATGCCGATTCTGGACGTACACAACGCCAAGACCGTTGTGGTCGTGAAGCGTGGTCTGTCGCCAGGTTTCGCCGGTATCCCGAACGAACTGTTTATCCGCGACAACAGCCTGATGGTATCCGGCGACGCGAAGAAAGTTCTGCAGGAAACCATTACTGCGCTGAAAGATCTGTAAGACGCTTCAGTACGCAGAAACAGAAAAGCGCCCAAAGGGGCGCTTTTTTTATGCCCGGTTTATAGCCCGGATGGCTCTTCAGCAACGGGCAACGCCGCGCGGCGCAGTGCTTTGGGGGACTGTCCGAACCAGCGGTGGCAGGCGCGGGTCAGTGAGCTTGGGTCGCCGTAACCGAGCTGCAGGGCAATGTCGGTAAGGGGAATCTGGCTGTGCGGCAACAGGCTGAGCAGCCGCTCGCGGCGCAGGTTATCGACAATATCTTCAAAGCGCATACCCAGCGCCGCCAGCTGGCGCTGTAACTGGTGGCGGGGCATCTGCAGCTGACTGGCAATAACCGGCAGTGTGCAGTTTCCCGTTGCCAGCGAACGCTCCACCAGCGTGCTGACCTGCTGACCGAGATCAAGGGGCGAACGCTGAATCAGATAACGCACAGTGCGCGCCGCGGTTTCCTGCAGATCGCGGTTGGCCGAGTCGATCGGCAGCTGCAGCAGGCTGGCAGGAAAGCGCAGACTGTCTTCCGCCTGCTGCAACGCCACCGGGCAACCCAACAAACGGCGATAACGGGCCAGACTGAGCGGCGAATCGTGCTGAAAGCCGAGCTGCCAGTCGCGCCCTTCGCTGCGGCTGATCATGCGCATAAAGGCCAGCGATACCGCATAGGGCAGCTCGGTCACATGGCGCCGCACTTCGCCCTGCAAGATCAGGTTATGGCGCAGACGCAATACCGCGTCATCACCTTCCAGACTGACACTGAGGGTCAACCCCGGTGAGTGGTAAGGCATATAGCGCCCCACCAGCTCCAGCGCTTCACCAACACAACTGGCGTGCTGGGCCGCCAGGGCAATTGGTCCGAGCACCGACAGGTTCTGCCGGGCCGCCAGCAGAATGCCGAAGTCGGGCTTATTCAGCGCCGCGGCGGCATCGCTGATCAGCCCGGCAAAAGCACGTAAAGGCAGGCTGAACTGCTCATCTTCCAGCTGACGCACGGTTAAGCCTTTCGCCGCCAGCAGCGCAGCCGCATCGCCCCCCAACTGCTTTACCAGAGGTACAAATCCGGTCAGCGCGCGGGTTCTTACCAGAAACTCTGCAGGCGTCATCTTGTATCCAAATGCCAAGTAAATGTTGCCAAATGCCAAGTAATTAAAATGGCCCAATGGGAACATGACAAGCAATAAAACGAATAAAAACAAGAGGACATACCCATGATTGGCCAGTATCAGGACATCCTTGCCATTGAACAGGCACCCCAACCCAATGCCGGACTGGCAAGCACTTATCAGCTGCTGCAGCAAAGCGCACGGCAGTTTGGCCCCGAGCCGGCGCTGAGTTTTTTCTTCGATGTCGATGATCACCACCAGCCTCTGCGCTGGAGCTACCGTGAACTCTTTGCCGACATCACCCGCGCCGCCAACCTGTTTCGCCGCTTAGGTATCGAACGTGGCGATGTGGTGGCCCTGATTCTGCCCAACCTGCCGGAAACCCATATTGCCATGTGGGGCGCCGAGACCGCCGGTATCGCCTTTGCCGTCAACAACCAGCTGGAAAGCACGCAGCTGAGCGAGCTGTTGCGCGCCGCCAAAACCCGCTGGGTTGTCACCGTTGATGCCGGCATCGATGCCGATATGTGGGCGCGTACCGCTCAGGCCTGCGCCAGCCTGCCAGAACTGCAGGGCATTCTGCGCGTCAGCGGCCAGCGTTATGGCATCAGCCCGGTGCCGGCGACGATGAGTAATGAACTGCCGCTGCTGAGTTTTAACGACCTGCTGGAAGCGGCGCCGGCCGACGGCCTGCTGTTTGATGCGCCACAGGCTGACGATATTGCCGCTTACTTCTGTACCGGCGGCACCACCGGCCTGCCGAAAATTGCCCGCCACAGCCAGCGTAACGAAGTGATCTTCGCCGGCCAGCTGAATGCGGCTGTCGGCGGTTCGATGCTCGGCCGTGGCCGTACGGTGCTGACCGCCCTGCCGCTGTTCCATGTCAATGCGCTGCTTGGTACCGGACTGGCCGCCTTCGCCAGCGGTAGTCATGTGCTGCTGGCCGCGCCGGCGGGTTTCCGCGCGCCGGGGCTGATTCCGCGCTTCTGGGAAATCGTCGCCACCCACAAGGTGAATGGTTACTCCGGCGTGCCAACCATCTATGCCGCGCTGCTGCAGGTGCCCTTTGGCGACTGGGATATCAGCTCGCTCAGTGCCGCCATCTGTGGTGCCGCGCCGATGCCAGCAGAACTGATCCGCCGCTTTGAGCAGCAGTGCGGGCTGCGCGTACTGGAAGGCTATGGCCTGACCGAAGGCGTCTGCGCTTCGTCGGTCAGCCCGGTCAAAGGCGAACTGCGTCCGGGCTCTATTGGTATGCGCCTGCCGTGGCAGGATATGCGCGCCATGGTGCTCGATGAACAGGGGCAGTGGCTGCGTGACGCTGAAACCGACGAAACCGGCGTGATCTGCATCAGCGGCCCGAACGTATTTCAGGGCTATCTCGACGAAGCCCATAACCACGGTGCCTGGTTCACCACGCCTGACGGTCAGCGCTGGTTTAACACCGGCGATCTGGGCCGTTGCGATGCCGAGGGTTTCTTCTGGCTTACCGGCCGCAAGAAAGAGCTGATTATCCGCGGCGGCCACAACATCGACCCGCGCAGCATTGAAGATGCCCTGGCCGCTCATCCGGCGGTGGCGATGTGCGCCGCGGTCGGTCGTCCGGATGCCTATGCCGGCGAACTGCCGGTGGCCTATGTACAGCTGCGTCAGGGCGTCAGTGTCAGTGATGACGAACTGCTGGAGCACGCGCGTCAGCACATTGCCGAACGCCCGGCGATACCGAAAGAGCTGATCTTTGTCGATGCCCTGCCGCTGACCGCCGTGGGTAAAACCTTCAAACCGGCACTGGTGATGCGGGAAGTCGAGCAGACGGTACGGCGTGAAGCTGCCGCTCTGGGTCTGGTGCTGGAACAGGTGGATGTGCAACAGGAGCCGAAGCGCGGCATCGTCGCACGCTATCGCTGTCATGCTGACAGTCAGGCTCTGGCCGCGAATCTGGCTGCTGATCTGGCCAAAGTGCTGGCCGGCTATACCTTTTGCAGCGAGGCTGTTCACTGAGCCCTGAATCAGAAGCCCTGGGTCAGAATCTCTGAACTGAAACGTATCGCCCGGAGTGACCTGTCACTTCCGGGCTATGCCTTGCTATCCCTCAGGCGCAGAACAGGTTGCCCTGACCTTCCTTTACCCATAAGCCCGCAGCCCTGGGTTAGTATTCATATTTTCATTAATAGTGGAGTCAGAGATGAGCGGCAACCACATCCGCGTCTGGGATATTTTCGTGCGCCTGTTTCACTGGCTGCTGGTCGCGGTGATCAGTTTTGCCTGGTGGACTGCTGAACAGGGCGGCGACTGGATGGAGTGGCATAAACGCTGCGGCTATACCGTACTGGGGCTGGTGATCTTCCGGGTGCTCTGGGGTTTTGCCGGTACGGCCTATGCCCGCTTCAGCCATTTTATCTATTCCCCGAAAGCCACGTTCGCTTACCTGGCGGCCATACTTAAAGGCCGTGAGCCGCTGTACCTGAGCCATAACCCGCTGGGTGGCTGGGCGGTCGTGGTGTTGCTGCTGTGGTGTACTTTACAGGCCGGCACAGGCTTATTTGCCAACGACGATATCCTTACCGAAGGGCCGCTGGTGCATCTGGTTGGCTACGATCTGAGTATTGAGATTACCCGCTGGCATAAGCTGCTGTTCGATGGCTTGCTGATCATCGTCGCAGTTCATATCGCTGCGGTGCTTTACCACCAGCTGCTGCGTAAAGAGCCGCTGCTGCAGGGCATGCTGACGGGCAATAAAGCGGCCGGTCATAGCCACAATCAGGCAGCCGACAGAGTGTCTGTGGCAGTAAGCGCTGGCTGGCTGTGGCTGAAAGGCCTTGCGCTGGCAGCGATTGCCGCCGCCAGCGTCTGGGGTCTGATCAGTCTTTAAACGACTCAGTCTTTGAACTTGTCGTGGCAGGACTTACAGGTCTTCGCCACGCTCATAAAGGCCGGGCGGATGGCGTTCATATCGCCGCTGGCGGCGGTTTCTGCCAGGGCTGCAGCGTTGGTTTCAAAGTCGGACATAATGCCGGCAAAGGTTTCCCAGTCTTTTTCAATCGCTGGTAAGGCATCGGTCGAGCCGCTGTAGCTGCCGTTGTAAGTACCGGCAATAAAACCTTCCAGTGGCATCTTGCTCAGCGCTGCCAGGTTATCCGCGCGGCGGGTAAATTCAGCCGCATTGAACTCCTGCTTGCCTTTCACCATGTCGCCCATCGGGCCGAAGTTCCACTTCACTGCCTTGTAGATACCCTGACGGTATTCCACGGCGTCAGATGCTTTTACTTCAGCCAGGGTTGCTGCACTGATGGCCATCAGTGTGGCAACGATTCCGGTACGTGTTATCAGGTTCATGCTTTTATCCTCTCAGCATTATCAGTTACCGCTGCAGTGTATCGGTCTGGCCGCCACAGGCTATAAACCATTACCAACCTTTACATTTCTATCAATAAGGGCATTAACCGGCCCGCGCAGCAACCGTCATTACCCCTTTTAATCAGCGCCATCAGCAGAACTCATTATCCGGGTGGTTATGCCCGCGCCTATGCTAAAGACTCAGGCTAAAGGCTCAGACTGACGGCTCAGGGCTAAATGCACCGCGTGGCATTCACCGGAGAAATAGAGGACATCACGAATATGATTAAACAAGCGTTTATCAGTGTTTTCGCCCAGTTAGGCGCTCAGGCAGCGGCCGATTCCTGAGTTTCAGGAGCGGCAGCATCGTCCTGCAGTAAGGTGGGGAGCAAAAAGGGCATCAGCGTCTGCGGCGCCACATCCAGCAGCAAACCCGGCAGGGTGACGGTGAGCGGTGGCAGCCAGCGTGGCGGGCTGTAAGCCAGTTCACATAACTGGCACTGCCCTTCACCGCCGTTACCCAGTCGCTCGGCCAGACTGTGTACGCTGCCCAGTACGATCAGAGCAAGACACAGAAGTAGCAGGGTGAAAGACGGGCGACGACGCATAGCACCTCCGCAGTGGTAACCGGTCAGAACAGAGCTAAAGAGAACGTCTGTTCAATCCAGCTTAGCCGCATGGATATTGAAGTGCACCTCAATCGCCCGCTGCACATCACGAATGGTCGGTGTTTTTTCGGTATGCACCAGAATAATCAGCGACTGAGCATGCACGTGATGATCACCGTCGGGATGGGTAACCACCTCACCGTCTTTGGTCACATACGCCAGCGGAGTACCCAGATTGGCCTGTACCACCGCATTCACCACATCGGCCCAGCGTTCGCCTTCCAGCCAGACCGGAAAACGCACCGGGTGATCGTCGGCATGGGTAAACATATCTTCAATCACCAGCTCCACGCCGGGTGCAACCATCGCCCGCACAATGATTTCCGGATAAGAGCGGATCGGGCGCAGCACGGTTTTAATCTGCAGCTTACGCAGTCTGGCGCGGTTGCTGTCTTCCACACACTCAACAATAGTGATGTGGCCCAGGTGCAGCTCAAACAGGCGGTAAGCAATATCGAAGGTGTAAGAATCACTGTCGGCGGAATATTCGTCACGCGCCAGTACCACAATATGGCTGGCACGCTCTGCCCCGGCACGTTTTAAATCCTCCGGGCGGCTGGCCAGGCCGGTGGTATGAACGACCCCCAGCTGACGCAGGCTGTCGGGCAGACCATCGGGGAAATCGTCATTCAGCAGCTGGATCGGCGTATCGCGGTATTCGTCGCTTTCACGAATCTGCATGATCATGCGCTGAAAATAGGCTTCGCGGTTATATTTGGGCGAATTAATAATGAGAATATGATCGGCCATGTTCCAGTCCCAGTGTCCGGTGCGGATACGTTCCCGCCGCGCAATGCGGAAATCCACATAATCGCTGATTAAAAAAGTCATAAGTGTGATGCCGCAGATAAACATCAGCAGCATGGTGGCGGCCTGACCGGCCGGGGTAGAGGCAGATACATCACCATAGCCCACAGTGGTCAGCGTGGTCATGGTCAGCCAGATGGCATGCCAGAGCGCCATCTCCTCCAGCCATACCATCGCCGCCACGTGCAGCGCCGCAAAGCCCAGCAGCACCAGCGCCGAGCGGATAACCGAGCGACGGATATTGGTATCGGTCTGATACACCGCATGCCGCACACGGCGGTGATGATGGATAAAACGGGTTACTTTATTCATGCCCGCATCATAGCCCGGCCCCAGCGCATCCCCAAGCCATCAGTACCTGAAAAATATGCCGTAATCCGCTACACTCGCGCTATTTCTTACCGCGAGAGTCAGCTTATGGGTTACCACATTTACGGCATCGGCAATGCACTGGTCGATAAAGAGTTTGAAGTCGGCGATGAGTTTTTCGCCAAGGCCGGTATTCAGAAAGGCATGATGACCTTAATCGATGAACAGCAACTGGCCAGCATGCTGGAAACCCTGAGCACGGATTACGGCCTGAAAAAACGCGCCTGTGGTGGCAGTGCTGCCAACACCATTATTGGTGCCAGTTATTTCGGTGCGAAAACCTTTTATACCTGTAACGTAGCCGCTGACGAAGCCGGTGATTTTTACGTGGCCGATTTAAAAGCTGCCGGTGTTGATACCAATATTGGCGGCGAGCGCGATCAGGGTGTAACCGGTAAGTGTCTGGTGATGGTAACGCCGGATGCCGAACGCACCATGAATACCTATCTGGGCATTACCAGCGACCTGCACGAAAAGCACATCCACGAAGATGCTCTCGCACAGTCGGATTATGTCTATATTGAAGGCTATCTGGTGACCTCCGACACCTCCCGCGCTGCGGCCGTACGCGTACGCGAACTGGCACGCAAACACGGGGTAAAAGTGGCGATGACCTTCTCCGATCCGGCGATGGTGCAGTTCTTTAAAGACGGCCTGCTGGAAATGCTCGGCGACGGCGTCGACCTGCTGTTCTGTAACGAACAGGAAGCCAAGCTGCTGGCCGATACCGACGACCTGAATATCGCTATCGACGTCATTAAGCAACACGCCAAAACCTTTGCCATTACCCTCGGTGCCGAAGGCGCACTGGCGTTCGATGGCGAAACCCTGCATAAAATTGCGCCGCACAGCGTAACCGCCGTCGACAGTAACGGTGCCGGCGATATGTTTGCCGGCGCTTTCCTTTATGCCATTACTCAGGACTATGGTTTTGATGTTGCCGGACGTCTGGCATCCGCCGCTTCGGCTCAGGTTGTCAGCCAGTTTGGTCCGCGTCTGGATGCTGAACAGCACGCGCCGTTAAAAGCGCATCTGCAGGGCTAGGGCCTTTACCTGATGTGGGCAGCCGATAAACACGGCCTGCCCGCTTCTCTTTCTGCAGTTCCTTATCCCCTGCGCCGACTCACCAGAAAACCGCCAGTCAATCCCGCCTACAGCGTTATCCAAACAGGATATACCCACAATGATCCGGCCTGCGCTATTGAAGATGCCAGCCGTCCACATAAAATCAAAAATAACTGGTGGCCCCGGAGCTGGGCTTGGTTATGCAGGATTGCTGGTGCTTGTATCATCGGGATAAGAGGGTTGGTGGTACTTTTTTGCGGGCAGTCGGGTCATCGGTTTCTTTTAACGCTATTCGATACTGGTGCTTAGATGAATATTGAAAACTATGAGGAACTCATTCTGGCTGCCATGAGCCAGCAGGAGCCACAACGCCTGCTGTTTGTTCTGGCAAAATCAGAGTTGCCCGAGGGATACACAGAAGAGCAGCAGGAACGCTTCGAAAATGGTGAAGGCGGTGTGCTCAGCCCGGTATTGTGCGTTGATAAACTTCCTGGCGAAGTGATGCACTTTCATGAGCTGGTCAACGAATCAGAAAAAACCGGACAACAGTGGGATGTGGCATTTATCAGTGCCATGTCTGGCCATGACGGCTTCCCGCCACAGCCGGAAGAGGCTGACCAGTACCTGCAGCTTATGGTGAATAAGATCAACGCCGGCATGATATCCGAATACCTGACGTTCAACCGTAGTGGTGAACTGATCGCCCTTTACTGATTTGCCCTTTGCTGATTTATAGCGACTTCTGGCTCTGTTTATGAATGCGGCTGATTAATTTCATAACCGGGGCCGGAATTCTCCCCATCAGCTCCAGACTGTCGATAAAGTTTTTCAGATACAGCCCGAGCTCGGTGTTACCTGTTATTAACAGCCGACGCTGGAAAAACAGCGTATCCGGATCCACTTCGTTATGCAGCATTTCCAGCAACGATTGCTGATCTGTGCGCAGAGTAACCTCTGAGATCTGCGCCGGGATCATCACTTTGATTCTTTTATCATAAGCCGTAACGGTAAATGAGAAGTTCAGATCACGGATATTAACCGTCGCCAGCTTGCGCTCAAGAAAATCAAGTTCTCCGGCAGACAGCTCTTTTCCAAGAAGATGATTAAGTGCAGATGCGATTACCTGCTCAAGAATAAAATCGGGCGTATAGCGGGTTATTTTCTCAGGTAGTTTTACCAGCCTGTCACCTGCGGCCCTATGAAATTTCCGGGAAAGCATAACGAACCTTCATACCCCAGCACCTGTATTTCCTCCAGAATAAAAAATTCTTAAGCCAATGGGCAAAGCCCATTAATGGGTAGTTCAAACCTACCTATTCGTGGGCTTAGCGGCGGTCACCTGATTTCATTAACATATCAATAGTGTCTTAGGTCCTATCATGGCGGAAATACTATGGAATTGCTTTGCCCTGCGGGAAGCCTTCCTGCCTTAAAAGCGGCAATAAACCAGGGTGCTGATGCGGTATATGTTGGCCTTCGGGGAGATACCAATGCCCGCCACTTCGCCGGCCTGAACCTGGCAGGTTCAGGGTTAGATGAAGCCGTTGCTTATACGCACAAACATGGACGGAAAATCCATGTTGCCATCAACACATTTGCGCATACAGACGGCTGGGAGCGCTGGCAGAAATCCGTTGATACCGCAGTAAGAGCCGGGGCCGATGTCCTGATACTTGCCGATATCTCACTGCTGGCATACGCACATGACCGTTATCCAAAAGTTGAAAAGCATCTGTCCGTTCAGGCTTCTGCAACCAATCCTGCCGCTATTGATTTTTACCGCAATCTGGGAATCTCCCGCGTGGTACTGCCGCGGGTATTATCGATGCAGCAGGTAAAATCATTAGCGCGGATTTCAGATATGCCGCTGGAGGTTTTTGCATTCGGCAGCCTCTGCATTATGGCTGAAGGCCGCTGCTATCTCAGCTCTTATATGACCGGTGAGTCACCGAATACTGCTGGCGTCTGCTCTCCGGCTGCCTATGTCCGCTGGGATGAGAAAGCAGACGGATCGCTGGAGTCGCGCCTCAACGGCGTCATGATTGATCGCTTTAATGCTGATGAAAATGCCGGCTATCCCACATTGTGCAAAGGACGCTTTCAGGTCGGAAACGATTTGTACAATGTGCTTGAAGAGCCAACAAGCCTGAATACTCTGGAACTGCTACCGGAATTATTCAATGAAGGCATTGCCTCGCTGAAAATCGAAGGGCGCCAGCGCAGCCCTGCCTACGTGGAAAAAATTACCCGGGTATGGCGCCAGGCAATTGATGCCGTTCAGGAAGATCCGCAACGATTCCGGGTAAAGGATGAATGGAATCAGGTTCTGAATTCATTATCGGAAGGCAGCCAGACCACACTTGGCGCTTACCACCGGAAATGGAAATAAATAATGAAATTTTCTCTCGGTGCAATTCAGTATTACTGGCCTAAAAATACCGTTCTGAAGTTTTATGACGGTGTGGCCGCCTCTGATATCGACATTGTTTATCTTGGCGAAACGGTCTGCAGCAAACGAAGGGAACTGAACTTACAGGATTATCTGGATATAGCATTTAAATTGCGGGAGGCAGGAAAGCAGGTCTGCCTGTCGACAATGACCCTGCTTGAGAGCCCGGCCTTACTGCGGGAAATGGCACGTTATATTGATAACGGTGAATTTGTTATTGAAGCCAATGATATTGGCGCCGTGCAGCTTGCACAGGAAAGAAACCTGCCGTTTATCGCCGGCCCGGCAATCAACTGTTACAACCAGCACACGCTGAAATATCTGGTAAATTCCGGCCTGAAACGCTGGGTAATGCCTGTGGAGCTTTCCCGTGACTGGCTGAAAACATTGCTCGAACAGGAAGTCGTGCGTGATATCCGCAGTTGCTTTGAAACAGAAGTGTTTGCTTTTGGTCATTTGCCTCTGGCCTGGTCAGCCCGCTGCTTTACTGCACGCTCAGAAGACCGGCAAAAGGATCAGTGCGAACTGTGCTGCATTAATTATCCCAAAGGCAGGGAGGTACACAGTCAGGATGGTAAACAGGTATTTGTCTTAAATGGTATCCAGACCCAGTCAGGCCAGCGTTACAACCTGATCAATGATTTACCTTCCATGCACCGGCTGGTCGATATTGTCCGCCTGAGTCCGGAACCGGAAGGCACCCTGGATTGGCTGGACCGTTTCCGGGAAAACATCCGCGGTAAGCATCCGGTCAAACTCGCAGCAGGAGACAGCAATGGTTATTGGAATCGCCTTGCCGGAATGCTGACGGTTGAAACCTGAGTCAGCACCTGTGCCAATATCTCAGAATGAGTATCTGGCATACCTATCTGGTGGGGGCGGAGTATCTCTGCAGCCGAATTGTTTTTGCCCTTAATTCTGTCATCGTAGCCTATTCTATATGGCTTAGTGGCAGGACTTTATATGCCGAATCTGACAGGCTGGAAGCCGGACGATACGGATTTCTGGAAAAATACAGGCAACCGTTATGTACGCCACCTGCCGGTTCTGCAATTAATTCTGTTACTTGCCGGTTCGTCCGTATGGATGGGCTGGTCAGTACTCTCGGCCCTGATGGCCGACAGCAGTTGGGGTTTCAGCCCGCAAGAGCTTTTTTCGCTGATTTATATCGCAGGCTTTTCTGGCGCAGCGCTGCGTCTGTGTGGCAGATTTCTGGTATTTCAGCTGGGTACCCGGGCCGTAATCTGGTCAGGAATTATTGGAATATGGATTTCGCTGATTGCCATATTCTGGGTCTTTAACGAATCAGACACACCTCTTTGGGCATTCAGAATAGCGGCAGCCTGCTGTGGCTTTGGTGCTGTTATCCTGCCCCAGATAACCAGCATCAACCGCTATATTTATCCGCGCCGTATGCGTTTTATTTCCCAGGAAATGCCCCTTGGACTGGGTGATGCCGGGCTGATTCTGATTATGGTAATGATCCCGACGATCATCTATTGGAATCCACCACTAAAAAATATTTTTACCGAATACGTTCTTATTCATGACAGCAGCAACCTGATCGGTATCATCCATGAAGGCCACGGGCTTTGGTTTCAGTGGTTAATACTTCCAATTGCCGGAATGTGTCTTTTTGCCGCCTGGCTGAACCGCTTTTCACCGGCAGTTAATATACAGAATATGATGCTGACCCGGTCGGCCGGTATCTCTTCCTGGGGGCGTTCCTGGTTACTGCTTCTGCTGGTCATATTGGCCAGCATCGGCATCCCCTATATGTCGAATAACAGCATGATTACCGGCGCCTTTCCTGCCGTCAGGGAAATGAGCATTTTTATCGTTATTTTCCTCGTGATTTTTGCCATGCAGAATCTTGCGGGCAATCAGATATTTGCAGAGCAGCAACTGAAAGCCCTGGCTAATCGTGAAGTCCATATACTGGCGCTGATGTACCTTATGGGCCATGGTTCTTTTCTTGGATTATCCGTCAGCCTGCCTCTTCTGACAGACCTGATCTTTTCCTATATTCCAACCGATGGTCATACCGGCAGCCGGATCAATCCCGCCGCCCCATCCATCCTGTCCTACTGCTGGATAGGCCCTCTGTTAGGGCTTTCGGCCAGAGCAGCGGGAAGCTGGATGTCTAAACACATCAATCCGGGAAAGATTCATCAGGTGGCACTGTTTGCGCTTTTTCTTAGTACCGTCGGCATGGCTCTGACCATAACATCAGCACTCTCTTCATCGAATCCGGAATTCTATTTCTTTCGTTTTTACATGATTACCCTGTTATTTTTCATTGCTTCTGGCATGTCATCCGGAAGCATTACCAGCCTGGCCATTAAGAAGATTCCTGCGAATTACGCCGACCACAGCCTGATATGGATAATCAGTATATCGTCCTTCGGGTTTTTCTATATTCCTGCATTGTTTGCTGATCACTGGCAAAGTGCCGGGCCGGCGGCGGTATTATCCGGCCTGTCTATTTTTTACCTGACAGGGATGATCATTAACTGGTTTTTTTACTGGCGAAAGGGAGAGGAATCACTCAGTTGAATGACAAGATACAGAATCAGGAATGAATATCGGGGATAATTTTACTTTCTATATGGTTTACCAGATCAAGCAGAACATCGTCGCCATACTCTTCATCCTGGCGTTTTTTTAAGCCATATTCAGAAAGCAACAGATGATGACTCTCGGTGACATCAATACTGTTAAGACTACGCTGTACGCAGCGCAGCGGACACCCATCAATTGCCAGAACCGGACGACCCGACTGAGCCAGCCGGATAATAGGTTTAACCTGGCCACCAATACCGGCTATACAGGACATTTCTGCTACACCTGAACGATCCAGATAAACCGCAATCCGGTTGGCAAGCTGTGCCACCTGAGAACAGCCAGAGCAAGAATAAACCAGTGGTTTTTCCGGATATTTCATAAGAATTCTCCACTGAAAAAAATCTGTATACCAGAGTTTGATTTCCAATAAACAGCTGCGTTTTTTAGTAAAAACGGGGATTAATTACGGGGAAGTTTTAATATATCACGCCGGATATTTTTTACTATCAATCTGTTCAGAAAAGATGTCGGTCTTATGCGGAAAAGGTGAGGAGCCTGTGAATAATCCGGTACGGATGTGATCCGTTATTCAGAGGCTCACTCTTTGGGTATCAGCCATAGAAAAGGCCATCCCCCTAGCAGGCTGTTGATTTTCTATCTGCGTTGCCACTGCAGTGTTAAAAACCGACTCAAAATTCTCATTTACGACCTGTAAACTGCGCTTTTTCGCCGGTTTTTGCCTTGCATTGACTACCTCGAAAACGAAAATAAACAACCTGACAAGCCTGTTACTTGGCTTTCTGCTGACTGTAATAGGCAGCAAGGTTAGCAATATCCTGATCACTCAGACCTTTTGCCATCGGCGCCATAATGGCTGCATTGCCTCCGGTTCTCTGGCCATCGCGATAAGCCTTGAGTGCATTTTCAAGATAGGTCGCATGCTGTCCGGCCAGTTTTGGATACATTGGAACCATGCTGTTACCATCAGCATTATGGCAGGCTGTGCAAATTCCTGATTTTGCCTGTCCGGCAGCTGCATCGCCGGCCGCCATGCTGGCAGAACTGAATGCCATAGTAACAATGGCGCTTGCCAGAAGTATTTTTTTCATCATCAATCTCCTTAAGGTTGCCCTGAGGCTTATAGCTGCCAGATGGCAGTCAATGTGACTGCAGAAATGGTTATGATTAACCACCCATACAGAATTCTTTGTAAGAAGAGCGGAGCCTGCTTCATCTCCATAAAATACCGGATGATCCAGATACCTTTTATCAGAGCTGCAAACCAGGCTGCAACCGCTAACAGAATCAGATGCTCCGGCTTGCGGAGAACAACAGCCAATGTCAGCAACAGCATTAACAACCACAAAGTCTTTAATGACGTTCCTGCCATACTGCTCATAGCATCATCCTGTTTCATCTTAGTACATAAAGCGCCGGGAAAAGAACGATCCACACCAGGTCAACCATATGCCAGTAAGAGGCTGCACTTTCCGCCGCTTTTAGTTTCTGCTCATCGTCCGAGTCTGTCTTTTTCAGCCAGCGGCCGAGAATAATAAGAATCATCATTCCGGCAAGCACATGGAGAAAATGAAAGAACGTCGTGAAAAAATAAAACCCGAAGAATATATCGTAGTGCAACGAGTACCCATTGCTATAGAGTGTTTGATATTCACTCACTTTACTAATGACATAGATCATTCCACAGCCGGATGCCGCGAAAAAATAACGCGCACAGCCATCGCCCTGAATGCGGAGCTTATTAACGCCTGTTGCCACCAGGTAACTGCCCGTCAGCAATGCCATCGTATTAATCACCCCGGCAGAAACATGCAGCTCCTGCAGGCCGGCCTGAAACATCTCAGGCTGCCGGAGGCGAACCAGAGAGAAGCCGGCGATCAGCAGGCCAAAAACAGCCAGTTCAGCACAAAGAAAAAACCACAGGGCAATATCGCCCGGGATCTTGTCTTTTCCGCTCAGAGTCAGCGGGCTGTTCATATGTTCAGTCCGGTCAGATTAAGATAGAGCTTCGGCAGTATCCGTGGCAGCTGATCGGCACGGTTAATACAGAAGTACCCCTGATGACCAAACACATAGGGAACATAATCAGCACTGTTCTGATCAATGGTGACACAGTGGGTTGTTACTCCTGCACGGTGAGCCTCGGTGATTGATACCCGGGTATCTTCAAGGCCATAACGACCTTCATACAGATCCAGATCATTAGGCTTACCGTCGGTCAGTATCAGCAGCAGGCGCTTTTCTGCCGGATGGTCATTAAGGATATCGGTTGCCTGGCGGATAGCCGCTCCCATGCGCGTGTAGTAGCCGGGCGTTAAGGCTTTAATCCGGCCATGAACATTTTCACCCCAGGGTTCGTTAAAGTTTTTGATCATATTAATCCGCACATGATCGCGCCGGCGTGATGAAAAGCCATACATAGAAAAGCGATCACCGCTGGCATCCAGTGCCTCCCCCAATAAATGCAGACTGTCGCGGATAACATCGATAACCTGCTTATCATTGTTGGCCCAGGCGTCGGTCGACAGCGACAGGTCAGCGAGAACAAGACAGGCCAGATCACGGTTCTGACGACGCTGCTGCCGCCATACCGGCGCCACGCTTTCGGCGTGTCCCTGCAGCCGGCTGGTGCAGTGATCAATCGCAGCATTTATATCCAGCTGCTGCCCCTGAACCTGCCGCCGCAGTTGCACCGGCTGAGTGTTAAAGCAGGCAAACTGCCGGCGCAGACGCTGCGCAGTTTGCTTAAGCTCATCCGGTAAAGGAGCTGGCTCAGCACCGCGCGGCAGCATCGGAATAACCCGGCAGTAGTCCTCACGTAAACGCTGCTGGCGGTAATCCCACTCCGGGTAAGACAGGCCGGAGCCCAGTGGGATGTCATCCTCCGCCGCACTGGGCAGATCCAGATCGAGACGTATTTTTGAAGCCTGACTGCCACGGGTCCGCGATAGCGTAATCAGATCAAGATCTTCTGCTATTTTTCCGGCATCCGCGTCATCAGCATCATCTGCGGTACGGTCAACAGGAATAAATTCCGACCACGACAATAAGCTTTCCAGACGAAATAACAGCAGGCCATTACGGCCATCAGGATCATCGGCAAATTCGGCCTGGCGGCGGATATTTGCCGTGCTTTTCTGTTGCACCTCAGACGCTGCGGGCTCCTGTACATCGCCGCGGTGCTGAAGCGGAGCCAGATTTCTGCCCGGATATAACCACAGGGGCACAGGATCAGGATCTCCCGGCCCGTCAGGCAGCGCAGTCACAGATCCCGGCTCCTTCAGAGCAGCACGTAATGCCATCTCTCTGGGCAAAGCCGCAGCACTGAGCGTCAGCCGCAAATCTCTCTGTTGCAGCTCGGCCTCAACCAGACGCCGGTAGACAGGGACCAGACCGGGATAGCGTTGCAAACAATGCTGCACGCTATGCTGATTATCAACAAACCACGGGGCAGAGCCGGCAGCTGCCGGAAGCGTGCAGGATGCCAATGCCGCCAGCCACAGATACAGGTCAGCATTCAGCGTCCGCTGCGGATAAAAGTCGATATGATCCGGCAGATATAAATGATCCTGATCGCGCCACGCCAGCGCCTGACGCAGGCCGGAACCTGCCACCTTCTGCAACCACGAGCGCGACGCTTTAACCCGTTGCTCAGCAGCAACCGAGAGACGCAACCCGGCATCGCCGCCCAGCGCCCTGAATATCATCGCCAGTATTTTCTGTTCATCGCTGAGCAACACCGCCGCATCCGGATAAGTACGGACAGCCACGCGGGTAATAAAATGATGCCAGCGGATACCAACAGCTTCTTCCATCGCAGTTACTCCTGTTCCCGGGCAATAATTACTGGTAATTGCCGCTCATACTGTCTGGCATCATCGCCACTGGCCCAATACAGCAGTGATCCGGCAGGATTGTGTTTTTGCACTTCAGCACAGGTATCAATACAGAGCCTGCATTGAGTGCAGGTAATCTTCCGCTGCTTATGTGCTCTTGGCGGCAGGCGCATAGGACAGACCTGATCACAGGCATGACAGTCACGGCAGTCTTTTCCCCGCTCTTTGCGGTAACCAATCACCAGGCCACGCGGATTGGCCGCCCAGATCAGACTCTGAAAAATTCCGACTGCGCATCCATACCGGCAGAACCAGTGACGTGCCAGCGTAAATTCGATAAAAAATAATACCGTTGCCGCACACAGAAAAATCAGCGGATATGTATCAACCTGCAGCCGGAAAATACCCTGCCATAAAGGCAGCGGAGGAATCAGATAACTGAGCAGAGAAACCGCCCATAAAAAAGAACAGGCCAGAATCCAGAAAAAAAGTACCGTTCTGGAACCAGGGCGCGCCCCGCTGCTGCTCTTTTCCCACAATGAACGCCTGCCAAGCCAGTAATGCATTTTATTGTCCAGCCACTCCAGAACAGAAAAATGCGGGCACAACCAGCCGCAGTAAATTCGTCCCCAGCGCCAGACAAAAACAATAAGTACGATGACCGTCAGCAGGACGGGCAGCGCCAGACGCCAGAATAATTGTGAAAATACTGAAGCAGCACTCTGACCAGCAGCAGGTGCAAGCTCCAGCGTCCAGTCATAACCCAAAAAAATAAAATGGCCGAGCGTCAGATCCAGACGAAAAATATCCAGAACCGGCGCCAGCAGAAATAATAAAAAAAATACGCTGCGGCTGATCAGGCGGTAGCGTTGCACCCCTGAATTCATCAGCCTGTCTTCCTGGCCGCTGCCCGAAGGCAGCGGCTGTGATCTTTGCATATATTCAGGCACTGACAGGTAAAGCAGGTGCATCAGCCTGAGTACGGCTGGCGACAACAAAACTGTATAAGTACAGCATCACGCCACCACCAAAAGCGATACCAGCAACCAGACGCGCCCAATAAATAGGAACAATCAGGTCTTGTGTCGCCATATAGCCCAGAGCAATGCCATCAGCCGGCATACGCTGCTGCATCACCTGAATAATACCCGCCGCAGTCAGCAGCAGAGTAATCATCAGCATGGATACACACATGACCCAGATGGAGGCAATTTCCACTTTCTGCGCCTGCAGACTGTTACTTAAACGTCCCTGCAACTGTGGCCATGCGTAAGAGATAATCGCCAGCACAATCATCACGTAAGCGCCAAAGAATGCCAGGTGACCATGAGCGGCCGTAATCTGAGAGCCGTGGGTGTAATAATTTACCGGCGCCAGAGTATGCAGGAATCCCCAAACGCCCGCACCAAGGAAAGCCATAATGGTACAGCCGGCAGCCCAGGTAACGGCGGCTTTGTTAGGGTGTTCGCGGCGGCGCTGTTTAATCATGCTGAAAGCGAACACCATCATCATGAAGAAAGGTAACGGCTCGACGGCAGAGAAAACCGATCCGATCCATAACCAGTATTCCGGAGCGCCGATAAAGAAATAATGGTGGCCGGTGCCAAGAATGCCGCTGATCAGAGCCATCGCAATAATCAGGTACAACCATTTTTCCACAACCTCACGATCCACACCGGTGGTTTTGATCAGAATAAAGGCGAGGATACTGCCGAGAATCAGCTCCCACACACCTTCAACCCACAGGTGCACAACCCACCACCAGAAATACTTATCCAGAGTCAGTGATGCCGGATTATAAAAAGAGAACAGGAAGAACACGGCCAGACCGAGAAGACCGGTGATCAGCACCATGTTAATCACGGTTTTACGGCCACGCAGAATAGTCATACCAACGTTAAACAAGAATCCGAGTGCAACAATAACAATACCTATTTTGGTAATAGTTGGCTGTTCCAGAAATTCCCGCCCCATGGTTGGCAGAATATTGTTGTATGTAATCTCCGCCAGCGTTGCATAGGGAACCGATAAATAACCAACAATGGTCAGGGTGCCGGCAATGGCATAAGCCCAGAACAGTATCCAGGCCAGTTTCGGGCTATACAACTCACACTGAGTTTCTTCAGGTACAAGATAGTAAGTCGCGCCCATAAAACCACAGAGCAGCCAGACGATCAGAAGATTGGTGTGCACCATACGGGCAACGTTAAAAGGGATTTCCGGAAACAGGAAATCACCGATGATGTACTGCGTGCCAAGAATCAGACCGAAGACAATCTGACCGACAAACAGCAACATGGCAAAGGCAAAGTACGGTTTTGCAACCGCCTGGCTTTGATATTTCATGATGTTTGATCCTTGAATAATTAAATTGAAATGGTCGTCATGCATCAGCCTTCGATATTTGGTGGCCAATCGTTGGTGTCGATGCGGGAAGTCCAGATCAGGAATTCAGCTAAATCGTTAATCTCCTGCTCTTTTAAATGGAACTGTGGCATTTGGCGGCGTCCTTCAACACCGGTAGGCATTGCCTTCATCCAGGCAGAAAAATACGCCTTGAATACCTGCTCATTTTCCATCCCGCGGCGCTGAAAAACGTTCCCCAGCTCGGGAGCAAAATAGGCCCCCTCTCCCAGCAATGAATGACAGCCGACGCAGTTATTTTTTTCCCAGATTTCTTTGCCATGTGCGACTTCAGCGGTGAGCAGTTCACGATTCTCACGCTTCGGCAGCACCGTAACGGTATCAACCGTCAGAGCAACAAAGAGGAGGAAAAAGAATGCGCCCCCACCGTAGTAAATATTCCGGGCCATGCCCTTAGTGAAACGTTCTGACATAAAATGTCTCCTCGCGGTTATAAAAAGACGGCTCATTCACCAACTGGCATAAGAGCGCGGATAATCTGGCGAACAGCTTGCTGGGTGGCGGGCTCGTCACTCAGGGTTTCAGTCAGAGCCGCTTCCGTTGCGATTTCTGCCGGCAACCCGCTGCGGATCAGACGGGCACAATGAATCAGAAGGCGGGTAGAAGGAGACTCCTCAAGATCGGCGTCATTAAGCTTGCGCAGAGCAGCAGCAACCGCACACAGACGCTGCGCAGTCTGCAGATCGATACCACTTTCCTGCATAACGATCCGGGCTTCCTGCTGTTCATCCGGGTAGTTAAAACCGATGCTGACAAAGCGCTGGCGGGTACTGGGTTTAAGCCCTTTCATCAGGTTGCGGTAACCCGGGTTATAAGACATAACCAGCATAAAACCCGGCGCGGCATGAAGCTGCTCTCCGGTGCCATCAAGCGGCAGAATGCGTCTGTCATCGGTGAGGGGGTGAATAACAACCGTTGTATCCTTGCGGGCCTCAATAACCTCGTCCAGATAACAGATTGCCCCTTCGCGCACAGCGCGCGTCAGCGGGCCGTCCTGCCAGAACGTGCCGTCGTTACCGATCAGGTAGCGGCCAATCAGATCGGCAGCGGTCAGATCATCATGACAGGCAACGGTATAGAGCGGGCGCTTCAGCTGCTCCGCCATATGCTCAATAAAACGTGTTTTACCGCAGCCGGTAGGGCCTTTAATCAGAACAGGAAGCTGATTACGGCTGGCGTGCAGGAAGAGTTCAACCTCACTTCCCTGCGGCTGATAAAAGTGCAGCCGTGAGTCCGCTGGCGACACAGCAGGAGCATTCATATGCCGATCCTATGGGTAACTTTACGGTGCTAATGCTGTCCTTTAGCAAAGAGGTCATAAATACCAAACAATAGAGATCGATATACCCACATATAGGTACTCTTCCTTAAAACAGGCAAAATATACCTCTTCAACCAACTATCAGAAACAAAACCGAATGAAGGCAAGCTATTGTTTATTAAGGATTTTAATTTAAAAATCAGAACCAAAAATCTAAAAATGGTTATTTATTCAACCTAAATGGTTAAATATACCCAAGTATAAAAAATACCAACTCAAGTCAATTTTATAGCCGGGATAAGGCAGTCGTTATTATATTTTTGACCTGAATCAGTTTTTTATCCGCACATCTGGTTGAGCATGCAATTCCATTCAGGAATTAATGGATTTCGGCATGACACGCAAACCTCCGGGTCTCCTCAGCCTGTTATTTGTATTGCCTATGGCATCCCCCGCCCTGCCATCCCGGGCCGATAACACAGCCACAAGCCTGCCACTGATGGTGGTTTCCGCAACCGGCTACCGCCAACAGGCACTGATGAGCCCGGCAGCCATTACCGTGCTGGAACAGGAGCAACTGAATCAGCAACCGGTATCCGACCTCGCCGAAGTACTGCGTGATATTCCCGGCATAGCCATTGTCGACTCCGGGGTTCCCGGCATGAAACGTCTGTCATTGCGGGGGGAAAGCGCCCGCCGTGTGCTGGTAAAAATTAATGGCCAGCCGCTGGCCGACCATTCCAATTACGGCACGCCATTACTGATCGATATTAATATGATCGAACGTGTCGAAGTCGTTCGTGGCCCATCCTCTGTTGTACATGGCGGCAATGCTCTCGGCGGTGTCATTAATATCATCACCCGCCAGGCATCTGCCGGTGAGCAGGAAGCTATTTTCAGCTCCGGATATTACTCAGCAACCCGCGGACAACGCGTTTCTGCCGGCGTACTGGCTGCCCGGCAAGGGCTGGATATGCGCCTGCAGGCCAGCCGCACATCCCATCAGGATCGCCGTCTGGCTGATGGCACACTGGAGAATTCCGATTCTCTGCAGCGCTCAGTCTCAGCAGAGCTGGGTTACAGCCAGGCACAACACCATATCAGCTGGCAGGGCGACTATTTCAAACAATATGCCAGCGCCTGGGTGGAACCCGACTCGGGTATTGATTATCTGCGCTTTCCGGAGCGCAACTCTCTCCGTCATGCGCTGAATTATGAATACTTTCAGGATCACGGCAGCCTGCAAAAAATTAATGCCCGGATGTATCAGCATAATGGCCGGCGCATTATGGAAAATGCGATCAGCAGTCAGACACCCGTGGTGGCTGTAAATGTTGATAATTTCTCCGATGATGATCTGCTGACCAGTGGTGGCCAGTTAAGTACAGAAGCCCGCTGGCTGGGAAATAACCTGACGGTAGCTGGTATGGATTATCAGAGCGACCGCCTGGATACAGACAAGCGCTCGCAAACAACACTGCGTATGCTGACTCTGCCGGTTCCGCCAACCGTGACAGAAAAAACATCCGCGCAACAAGCGGAACAAAACCAGTGGTCAGCATTTTTACAGCAACAGATTGTATTAACCGCAGATGCTGAGGCACACGCCGGTCTGCGTTATTACCGCATTAATTCACGCCTGACCGACAGCACAGAGCGCTCTGACAGCGATAACCATGATGATGAAATGGTTGGCTCCGTATCCATGGTCTGGCGCGCCACTCCGGCCTCGGCATTACGCATCAACCTTGCTCAGGGATATTCCTACCCCAGCGTCACCCAGCAATTTGCCGTTACCGCCGGTGGCAGCAATGTGCATTTTGGCAACCCGGATTTAACCGCAGAAAAAGCAACCACTCTGGAATTCGGATTCCGCCTCGACAACAAGCAGTGGCTGCTTGACCTCGCGCTGTATTACAACCGCGCACGTGACTTTATCGACCGCGAAGCCCTGACTGCGGCTCCGCCTGAATACACCACAACCACCACAGCATCACAGTCTCTCTGGCGCTGGGTCAACATCAATAAAGCCAAAAGCTACGGTCTGGAACTGGCCGTTTCCCGTCAGCTTAAAACGCTCCGCCCTTACGCCAACATTACCGTACAACGCCGGGAGCTCGATTTCGCCAGCGGTGAAGACACCTGGAACAGCGGCCTGCCCGAATACCAGCTGCAGTCCGGAGTGCAATGGTCAGCCCTGCCAAATACACAGCTGGATATCTTTCTGCGCTCTTACGGTGATGCCCGGCGGGATGACGAAAATGGCGTAAAGACCGCACACAGCGGTGGCTACGCAGAATTCAATATCGCCATGCAGTATCAGCCGGTTAACAACCTGATGCTGACCGCTGCGGTTAATAACCTGACCAATCAAAGCTACCAGAACCCTGAAGAATTACCGGCTGCCGGACGTGCGCTCAATGCCGAAATGCATTGGCGTTTCTGATGACAACCAGACGACCTGAAACTGGGATATATGAGAGAGGAACGATCATGAAATACTGGAAACATCCACTTTGCCTGGCCATTGCCGCGCTCAGCTTAGCGGTTCACGCGGTACCCAACCCGGAAAATGCAGCATCGGCTTATCAGGGCGAAGCGTCTGCTATCGACCCGGCATCGGCTAAAGTTGTGCGCTCACCCGGCGCACCGGATCTGACTGAGGCAGAATTTGAAAAAGCCAAGAAGATTTATTTTCAGCGCTGTGCCGGCTGTCACGGCGTACTGCGTAAAGGCGCAACCGGCAAGCCACTGACACCAGATATTACTCAGCAAAAAGGCCAGGCTTACCTCGAAGCACTGATTGGTTATGGCTCGCCGGCCGGTATGCCAAACTGGGGATCATCCGGTCAGTTTTCGCCGGAAGAAGTCACCCTGATGGCCAAGTACGTTATGCATGAACCACCAACACCTCCTGAGTGGGGCATGAAAGAAATGCTGAATACCTGGGAGGTATTTGTTAAACCTGAAGACCGCCCGAAAAAACAGATGAATGATCTTAATCTGGATAATCTGTTTTCTGTCACACTGCGGGACGACGGTAAAATTGCATTGATCGATGGTGACACCAAAAAAATCGTAAAAACCATCGAAACCGGATACGCCGTGCATATCTCCCGCATTTCGGCCTCGGGCCGTTACCTGCTGGTTATTGGTCGCGATGCCCGGATCGATATGATTGATTTATGGATGAAATCACCTGGCAAAGTTGCTGAAATCAAAATCGGCATCGAAGCCCGCTCGGTAGAAACATCCAAATACGAAGGCTACGAAGATAAATACGCCATTGCCGGTGCTTACTGGCCGCCGCAATACACCATTATGGATGGCGAAACCCTGGAACCGCTCAAAATTGTTTCGACCCGTGGCATGACCGTCGATAAGCAGGAATACCATCCGGAGCCCCGCGTTGCTGCGATTATCGCGTCACATGAACATCCGGAATTTATCGTTAATATTAAAGAAACCGGTAAGGTACAGCTGGTTAACTATCAGGATGTCGATAACCTGACCGTTACCACCATTGGCACCGCTCCGTTCCTGCACGATGGTGGCTGGGATGTAACCCATCGCTACTTTATGACTGCGGCAAACCAGTCGAATAAAATTGCCGTGATTGACTCCAAAGAGCGGAAAATGACTGCACTGGTTGATGTGGGCAAAATTCCTCATCCGGGACGTGGCGCTAACTTTGTGCATCCGGAATTTGGTCCGGTCTGGGTAACCAGCCACCTGGGCGATGAAACCATCTCTCTGATCGGTACCGATCCTGAAAACCATCCGGATCATGCCTGGAAAGTTGTGCAGACTCTGAAAGGACAAGGTGGCGGTTCTCTGTTTATCAAAACACACCCAAAATCGAACCACCTTTACCTGGATACCACCTTTAACCCGGATGCTAAAGTCAGCCAGTCTGTGGCGGTATTCGACATTAAAAATCTGGCAAAAGGCTACACTGTTCTGCCGATTGCTGAGTGGTCCGGAATAAAAGAAGGAGCCAAACGGATTGTTCAGCCGGAATACAATGCCGCTGGTAACGAAGTCTGGTTCTCAGTCTGGAACGGCCAGGAAGAACCGTCTGCGATTGTGGTGGTTGATGACAAAACACTGAAACTGAAAAAGGTAATTAAGGATAAACGCCTGATTACCCCAACCGGTAAATTCAATGTGAAAAACACTCAGCACGATATCTACTGATCATCGTCTGCTGAGCAGAAAAGCGGCACATTATGTGCCGCTTTTTCTTTTTTCAGGTGCGGAAAATTCAGCCGGATGATGCTCATCAGCATGAGAGCTCAGAGGAAACTTCTGCTCCAGAAGTTCAAGCTCAGGCCGGTGCAGCCAGGCAATCCGACCCGCCAGTTCATCACCGGCAGGCAGCAAATGTATTTCTATGCAGCGCTTATCGGTTATCGATTCACGCCGCTCTACCAGACCCAGCTCACAACAGCGGTCGACCAGCATCACCGTACCATGATGTTTTGCCTGAAGTTTTTCCGACAATTCACTGATCGTGGCCCACTCCCGTCCGGAAAAGCCTTTCAGATGCAGCAATAAAAGATACTGCAATGAAGTCAGACCATGGGCTTTGCAGATATTTTCACTGTGGCGCTGGAAGATACGCAGGCGATAGCGGAAATCCGAAAGGCTCTGATAATCCTGCTTATTCAATTTATCCATAAAGAATCTGATCCTCAGACAGCTTCAGCAATACGGCCCGATATGCTTGCCACCGGATTAAAGGTGATCTAAACCATATATATCATAGCATGATGTATATGGAGGTAATTATGAACCTGTCAGAACTGATAATGCCCTGGTCAGCGAAAGGCTGGGAAAAAATGCAGTCGATGAATATCTCCATACCGGCTCTGGCCTGGAAGCTGGTTCTGCCACTGTCTTTCCTGCCGCCGGTTCTGCTCTATTATGCCGGAACCCATTACGACAACAGCTACATTCAGAACTTCCCGGAAAAAAACTGGCATTTTATTACCACCACATTTTTCCTCGCAGAATTACTGACCTTTTTTGTAATGGGATGGCTTATTCACTCGGTACTGGAAAGCCACGATCTGGCCATTAACTATCACGACGCCTACTTACTGGCGGCTATTGCCCCCATTCCTATGTGGCTGTCTTCTCTGGGATTACTTATTCCTTCCGCTTTAATTACCAGCATTTTTGCAGGTGTCGGATTAGTCGCTTCTTGTGTCATTCTCTACCTTGGAACCAGCGCGCTCTGTCACCGCAATACGGATGATGTGGTCAGCATGTCTGCAACCTATACGATAATGTCTGCCGCATTTCTCGCCTGGATTATGCTGATGGTTATCGTCTGGGCTTATTAAGGCACCTCTGAATAGTTCAGTGCCCGCTTCGGCTTACTGAAAAAGTCCAGCTCGCTGCTGAAAATATATCTGCAGTTTTAATTGGCATTTTGCGCCATGCCATTCCATCGACACGGAAAATTTTCCTTATCTCTTAATCTGTCAGGCTGTTTTTGCAAAGGCTGGCCCAGACTGTCCAGACAACCGGTTTATACCTCCCCTGTAACCTCTGATTTTATGCGCCAAAAAATATTTAATGGCGGGTGACAGGGGTTATTGATTAAAAACACAAAAAATTGACCTGAGTCCTTCAACCTACCTCCGATGGGGTATGTTGGCTGTGTCCGGTGACTGCGACAATTTGACGCATTAGCCAGACTGATGCTCACTCCAGACATCAGGCTGACGCTGAATAGGAATTGTATGATGTCAGCACCTGACAGCCCCCTGAAACATTATTTATGGCCTTTTTTTGTCCTGATGTTTTTTGTCCTCAGTATTTCCGTAGCAGCGGTTCCGGAAGTGGCAGCCTCAGAAAACGGTGGACACAAAGCAGAAAACCGACAGCAGAAACGCCTGCAGGCTCATAAGCCCTCCGATAAATCAGAAGACACCGCACAGCAACGCCTCCGCCTTATTCTGCCTGAGGCGACAGAGATATCGTCTCCCGAAGGTGATTTCGGTATCCGGACCATCAAAGGAAATGACCGTTTACTGGGCTATATGTTTGAAACAATCAACGTAGCCAATATTCCTGCCTACTCCGGCAAGCCGATTAATATGCAGGTTATCCTCAGTCCTGAGGCCGTTATTCTTGATGCCTGGCTGCTGGAACACCACGAGCCAATTCTGCTGGTCGGTATTCCGGAACAGAAGCTGGTTGATTTTGGCGTAGCCTATCAGGGCATCAGGGCTGATCAGCGCGTCGTGGTTGGCAGCACCAATGATGAAAACGCCGTGACCGTCGATGCCATCACCGGTGCCACCGTTACCGTGATGGTTGTGAACGAAATCATCATGAAGGCCACTCACACAGTCGCCGCATCATTGGGACTGGTCGAAGCGCAACTGTCACAGAAACAGAAACCCGCCAATATTCTGCCGGAGGTTTACAGTAACGCCGGCTGGCAGCAGCTGACCGGAGACGGCTCCATCCGTCGTATGCACCTGTTACGCTCCCAGGTGGACGAATCATTCAGGGGCACCGACGCCGAGCAGGTGGGAAAAGCCACAGCGGATCAGCTTAACGATACCTTTATTGATCTGTATGTTGCCTATCTGAACGCGCCAACTATTGGCCGCAACCTGTTGGGTGACAGTCAATACCGTTTCCTAATGGAAGAGCTGAAACCCGGCGAGCACGCCATTGCTGTGCTGGCCAACGGCATGTTCTCATTTAAAGGATCAGGCTATGTGCGCGGCGGTATTTTTGACCGCATCCAGCTGCGTCAGTTTGGTGATGTTATCTCCTTCCGCGATCTGGACCAGCAACGTCTGTACGATGTCATGGCCGACGGCGCACCGGAGTTTAAAGAAAAATCGCTGTTTATTATCCGTGACAAAAGCCATTTTGACCCTGGCACTGACTGGACCTTTGAGTTACTGGTGCGCCGCCAGACAGGCCCGGTGGATGGCGTATTCACCAGTTTCGAACTGGGTTATCAACTGCCCCAAACCTACTTCGAACGGCCAGCATTAACAGCCGAAGAACTGGCTGCCATTGAAGAAGCCAACCGCCCTCTGTGGCTGAATATCTGGTATCAGAAGAGTTTCCAGATCGGAGTTCTGATAACTGCCCTGGGTGTTTTGCTGGTGATTTTATTCCTGCAGGATTATTTCACCAGCAAGCCTGCATTTCTGCACTGGCTGCGCCGGGGTTATCTGTTATTTACCGTGTTCTTTATTGGCTGGTATTGCCTCGGCCAGCTGTCGGTTGTCAACGTACTGACCTTTGTTCATTCACTGATGCAGGGCTTCCGCTGGGAGCTGTTTCTCAGTGATCCCGTTATATTTATTCTCTGGGCATTTACAGCAGCCACCATCCTGCTCTGGGGACGGGGAGTATTCTGCGGCTGGCTGTGTCCGTTCGGTGCTCTGCAGGAGCTGATTAACGAAGCCGCCCGTAAATTAAAAATCCGCCAGTATGAATTGCCCTTTGCTTTGCACGAACGCTTATGGGCCGTTAAATACATTATTTTATTGGGTTTATTCGGGCTGTCTCTGGAGTCACTTTCTACCGCAGAACGATACGCCGAAGTGGAACCCTTTAAAACCGCCATCATGCTCAAATTCAGCCGTGAATGGGGCTTTGTTTTCTACGCTGTGTTGTTGCTGGTTATTAATATTTTTACGCGCAAAGTCTACTGCCGTTATATCTGTCCTCTGGGTGCTGCCCTGGCAATACCAAGTAAAGCCCGCCTGTTCGACTGGCTGAAACGCCGCAAAGAATGTGGCCAGCCCTGCCAGCTCTGCGCCAATGAATGCGAGATACAGGCCATTCATCCCGATGGTCATATTAATCACAACGAATGCCACTACTGCCTCGATTGCCAGATGACATATCACAACGATCATAAATGTCCGCCACTGGTTGCTAAACGTAAAAAACAGCAAAGAAATAAACCCGTTCCACAGCGTATCCCGGTGGTACAGATGGATCCGCAAAACTGAAGAAGCCAATCTTGTTCAAGGAGATAGACCATGACAGATGACAGCAATAAAAATGTACCCGGAAAAGAAAAAACCGGACTAAGCCGCCGCGGATTTCTCGGTGCCAGTGCTCTGACGGGTGCCGGTGCGGCACTGGTCGGCGCAGCCGGCCTGGGTTCTGCAGTAATGAGCCGTGAGGCCTTTGCCGCAGCCGCTCAGGACGCCAAGAAGAAATACCATGTAGAGCCAGGTGAACTGGACGATTACATCGGCTTCTGGAGTGGTGGTCATCAGGGCGAAGTGCGCGTACTGGGTATTCCATCCATGCGCGAACTGATGCGGATTCCGGTATTTAATATCGACTCGGCTACCGGCTGGGGCATCACCAACGAAAGTAAGGCGATAATGGGCGATAGTGCGAAGTTCCTGAATGGTGACTGTCACCATCCGCACATCTCCATGAAAGATGGCAAATACGATGGCAAATACGTTTTTATCAACGATAAAGCCAACAGCCGTGTAGCCCGTATCCGCCTGGACATTATGAAGTGTGACAAAATGCTGACCGTGCCTAATGTTCAGGCGATCCACGGACTGCGTCTGCAGAAAGCACCGTACACCAAGTATGTATTTGCTAATGCTGAATTTGTTATGCCACATCCGAACGATGGCAAACATTTCGATTTGCAGGCCGATTACAGCTACACCATGTTTAACGTCATTGACGCAGAAAGCATGGAAATGGCATTTCAGATTATGGTTGATGGTAACCTGGACAACTGTGATGCCGACTACACAGGTCGCTTTGCTGCTTCCACCTGTTACAACTCAGAAAAAGCCTATGATCTGGGCGGCATGATGCGTAATGAGCGTGACTGGGTTGTGGTATTTGATATCCAGGCTGCAGAAAAAGCGGTTAAAGCCGGTAAATTCACCACAGTTGGCGACTCTAAAGTGCCGGTGCTGGATGGCCGTAAAAAAGGCGACAAAGACAGCCAGTTTACCCGTTATATTCCTGTGCCGAAAAACCCGCATGGCTGTAACACCTCATCCGATGGCAAGTACTTTATTGCCAACGGCAAGCTGTCACCAACCGTATCCATGATCGAAATTGCCAGACTGCCAGACCTGTTTAACGGCAAAATCAAAGATCCGCGTGACACCATTGCTGCAGAACCGGAACTGGGCCTTGGACCGCTGCACACTACCTTCGATGGTCGTGGCAATGCCTACACCACACTGTTTATCGACAGTCAGGTCGTGAAGTGGAATATGGCCGATGCGGTACGTGCCTATAAAGGTGAAAAGGTTAACTACATCAAGCAGAAACTGGATGTGCAGTATCAGCCTGGTCACATTCATGCCTCGCTGTGCGAAACCAGTGAAGCTGATGGCCAGTGGCTGGTTGCTTTGTGCAAGTTCTCCAAAGACCGTTTCCTGCAGGTTGGCCCACTGCACCCGGAAAACGATCAGCTGATCGATATTTCCGGTGAAGAAATGAAACTGGTGCACGATGGCCCAACCTTCGCAGAACCGCATGACTGCACCATGGCACGCCGTGATCAGATCCGTACCCGGAAAATCTGGAAACGGGATGATCCTTTCTTTGCCGGCACCACCGCCATGGCGAAAAAGGATGGAATCAATCTGGAAACCGACAACAAGGTTATCCGTGATGGTAATAAAGTCCGGGTTTACATGACCTCGGTAGCGCCAGCCTATGGCATTAACGAGTTCAAGGTAAAACAGGGCGATGAGGTTACCGTAATCATCACCAACCTGGACCAGATCGAAGACGTTACCCACGGTTTCTGTATGGTGAACCATGGTGTCTCCATGGAAATCAGCCCACAGCAAACTGCGTCAGTTACCTTTGTGGCCGACAAAGTGGGTATGCACTGGTACTACTGCAACTGGTTCTGCCATGCTCTGCAT
>NZ_JAJAEL010000039.1:130169-144050 GCF_020447205.1 Thalassolituus alkanivorans | reverse complement strand
GGGGGGCTGTGAGCCCCCCCGCCCCTCCACAACTGCGGGACACTATGATCCTTTCTGTCTTTTTTTTACTGCTGCTGGCCAGTGCCGGTGCGCAGGCCCAGTACCAGTCATTACCGCTGCAACCGCAGGGGGATATTCTGGTTTTACCCGCCGGTCACTATCAGGGGAATTTTCTGATTGATCAGCCCGGCCACATCCGCTGTGCAGCCAACGCTGTCATCGACGCCGGGGCGCAGGGCCATGCGGTGAAAATTACCGCCGCCGAAGTCAGCCTTGAAGGCTGCCATATTATTAACTGGGGACGTAACCTCACCGATCTGGATTCAGCCATATTTGTTGCTGCCCGGGCCGACCATGTACGTCTGCTGAATAATCATCTGCAAGGGGCCGGATTCGGCATCTGGGCCGATACCAGCCAGCATATTGAAATCCACGGCAATCAGATCAGCGGCGATGACACTGTGCGCTCACAGGACCGTGGCAATGGCATTCATCTGTTTTCTGTCCGTCAGGCCAGTGTGACCGACAACGTTATCCGCCACACCCGGGATGGCATCTACATCGACACCTCCAACCACAACACGCTGACCGGTAACGTGCTGGAAGATCTGCGCTACGGAATTCACTATATGTTTTCCAATAACAATGTGGTGCATAACAACACGACCCGCCGCACCCGCACCGGTTATGCCCTGATGCAGAGCCGTAATCTGGATGTACGCAATAATCTGTCTGAAGACGATCAGAACTACGGCATTCTGATGAACTACATCACCTACTCCACCATCAGCAACAACAGAGTGCAGGGGGTGATCAGCGGCAGCACCGGCGACAGTATGATTCAGGGAGCTGAAGGCAAAGCGTTGTTTATCTACAACTCCGTATTCAACACCATCAGCCACAACTACTTTGCCGACAGCGTGATGGGTATTCACCTTACCGCCGGCTCTGAAGACAATAAAATCTTTGGCAATGCCTTTATCGCTAATCAACAGCAAGTTAAATATGTCGCAACCCGAACCCAGGAATGGTCCGAAAATGGCCGCGGAAATTACTGGAGCGATTATCTTGGCTGGGACCGGAATGTCGATGACATCGGCGATCTGATTTACGAACCAAACGACAATATCGACCGCTTACTGTGGCTTTATCCACAGATGCGTTTATTACTGAACAGCCCGGCCATTGAATTACTGCGCTGGGTACAGCAAGCGTTTCCGGTCGTTAAATCCCCTGGCGTGCGGGACAGCTTTCCCCTGATGCGCCCACCGCTGACAGAGGCCCCTTAAAATGAACCTGGTAGAACTGCAGAATGTCAGTCTTGCTTATGGCCGGATGGAGGTTATAAAAAACCTTTCTCTGCATCTGGCAGAAGGTGAAGTACTTGGTTTGTTCGGCCATAACGGTGCCGGCAAAACAACCACCATGAAAATGATCCTCGGCCTGCTCGCGCCCGGCAGCGGCCATGTTCAGGTATTTGGCAATACTCCGGATCATACCGAAGTCCGTAAGCGGCTTGGTTATCTGCCGGAAAACGTTATGTTTTATCCGCAATTAAGCGGAGAGGAAACACTGACTTATTTTGCCCGTCTGAAAGGTGCAGCTAACCATCAGGTCGGAGAATTACTGGAAAAAGTCGGGCTGACCCATGCCGCTACACGTAAAGTAAAAACCTATTCCAAAGGTATGCGTCAGCGGTTGGGTCTGGCTCAGGCGCTGCTGGCAAATCCACGTCTGTTATTACTGGACGAGCCGACCGTCGGTCTGGACCCGGTAGCCACGCAGGAACTTTATCAGTTACTGAACGAGCTGCGTCAGAACGGCACCGGCATTATTCTCTGCTCTCACGTGTTACCCGGTGTTGAACCCTATATCAGCCGCGCCGCCATTCTTGCCGGTGGTCAGTTACAGGCTGTCGGCACCCTGAGTGAATTACGCCGTCAGGTAGCACTGCCTACGCGCATTCGCCTTGGCAGCCTCTCGGAACCGGAGCACTGGCAAACCCGGTTATCCGGCCTCGGCTTCGATTCCCGCTGTATTGGCCGCGATGCTCTCGAAGTTTTAACGCACAACGGCGCCCGCCGGGAGTTACTTAACACCCTGATAAACAGCAGCGAAGCCGCCGATCTGGAGGTCAGCCCGCCGTCCCTTGACGATCTGTACCGCCATTTTGCGGTCGTTCCGGCACAGGAGAAATCGCAATGATGCAAGTCTGGAATATCGCCATTAAAGAGCTGAATGATGGCCTGCGTAACCGCTGGCTGCTGGCCATCAGTCTGCTGTTTGCCATTCTCGCTGCGGGCATTGCCTGGCTTGGCTCAGCCGCCGCCGGTCAGGTGGGTTTCAGTTCCATTCCGGCAACCATTGCCAGTCTGGCCAGCCTGGCAACATTTCTGGTTCCGCTGATTGCTCTGCTGCTTGCTTACGATGCCATCGTGGGTGAAGAAGAAGGCGGAACCCTGTTGTTATTGCTGACCTACCCGCTCAGTCGCGGGCAGTTACTGCTGGGAAAATTTATCGGTCACGGGCTGATTCTTGCGCTCGCCACCTCTATTGGTTTTGGCAGTGCCGCCGTCGCCATTGCATTATTGGTCAGCGATCTGGATATCTGGCTTCTGATTCAATCGTTCTCACGCTTTATTTTTTCAGCCTCGTTACTGGGCTGGGTATTCCTTGCTTTGGCCTATTTTCTCAGCAGCAAAGCCAGCGAAAAATCCACCGCGGCCGGCCTCGCTCTTGGCGTGTGGTTTTTGTTTGTGCTGGTGTTTGATCTCAGTCTGCTGGCACTGCTGGTCTTCAGTAAAGGGCAGCTCAACCCTGACCTTCTGCCATGGCTTTTACTGCTTAATCCCACCGATATATTCCGGCAAATAAATCTGTCCGGTCTTGGCGACGGCAGCGCTATGAATGGTGTTATGGCTTTGGGGCGGGATTTACCCATCACAAATCCGGGATTGTGGTTCTCATTATTTATCTGGTTGATTGCCAGCCTGGGTATTGCTCATTTCGCCTTACGTCGTCGTGCGATTTAACGTTATAAAGGATAAGTTCATGAAAAAAGTACACTCCATCATTTCTGTTGCTGCCCTGATATTCAGCGCATTACTGGCAGGCTGCAGCCAGCCAACCAACAGCGAAACCACCACACATTCACCGGTCGCCTTTCACTCATCAGATGAATGCCACGTGTGCGGCATGGCCATCACCCGCTTTCCCGGTCCCAAAGGCGAAGCGATATCGGGCAATGGTGCAACCAGAAAATTCTGCTCATCCGCCGAGATGCTGCACTGGTGGTTACAGCCTGAAAATCAGGTTCAGAAAATGACGCTATACGTTCACGATATGAGCCGCAGCGACTGGAACAGACCGGATGATGCACATCTGATTAATGCCATGCAGGCGTTTTACGTTGTAGCCCCCGATATGGCAGGCTCAATGGGCACGCCAATCGCCAGCTTTGCCAATAAGGAAAGTGCAGCATTGTTTGCCTCTGACAGACAAACCAGCGTGATGACATTCGAGCAGCTGAAAGAAGCCCTGCTGCAGCATCAGCAAATGATGGGCGAAAACCATTCCGAAGATCACAGCATGCACCATTAAGGCGGTACGTATTATGGGAATAAGTCCATGGCAGTTACTGATCGTACTGCTGATCGTAATCGTATTATTTGGCAGTAAACGGTTGCGCTCTCTGGGAGGTGATCTTGGTGGTGCGATCCGGGATTTTCGTAAAGCCGCCAATAAACAGCCAGAAGATAACGAGCAATAATCCAGGCCTGTCCGGATGCCGGCAGGCAGCTTCTGAAAATAAATAAAAAGCTGCTATGCCGGCACAAAAAACAAAAAATAATCAGCTCGCCGGACGGAAAATACTGATGACCTCCGGATTACATTCCAGATAGGGCCCATCCATAAGATCAATACAGTAAGGTACAGCGGGAAATACCGCATCCAGACACTGACGTATTGCTTTCGGCTTACCCGGCAGATTAATAATTAATGATTGTTTTCTGAGGCCGGCAGTCTGACGTGAAAGAATGGCGGTAGGCACATACTTCAGAGACTCCATACGCATCAGCTCACCGAACCCCGGCATCATACGATCACAGACCGCCTCGGTTGCCTCCGGCGTCACATCACGCAGAGCAGGCCCTGTACCTCCGGTAGTAATTACCAGACAGCATTTTTCCTCATCCACCAGCTCACACAGTGTTTCTTCAATCTGTGGACGCTCATCGGCGATCAGACGATAAACCGCTTCCCACTCACCGGATAAATATTCCGTTAATGTTTCACGGATAGCCTGACCCGAAATATCTTCATAAATACCGGCACTGGCTCTGTCGCTGACCGTCAGAATGCCGATACGGATTTTTTTCTGCATGATAACTCCTGAAGTTTTCCGGAAATTCAGTAACAGGGGTAAATATACAACGATATACCGCCGCTATCAGTTATTGTTATGCGGAAACCTGATGTGAACAATAAAGGCGTTTCTTAAATCACGGTGAAATCCGTGCGAAGACTGGGCCAGCTCGCACCGGCCCCTCGCAGGTTTTATATTACTGGCAGCTGCCGCAGCAGTCTGAAGACGTTGCTTTAGGTGGTACAAACAGAAAATAATTTTCCAGCGTAATGTGCCGCATAAGATCGTCCACCAGCGTCTGCAGGCCCAGATACAGCGAGCGCCAGCTGTTACAGGCACCGGCCGGAACTTTCATATTATTGGTCAGACTGCACAAACGGTTAATGGCTTCCAGATGTTCCAGGTGCTCATCCTGCATCACATTAATCGGGCCATTCGGATAAATTCCCCCGGCCAGCATCGGAAACAGAATCTGCTCTTCTTTCATCATATGGCTTTCCAGCTCATGACTCATATCGCGCAACAGATCAGCCAGCCCGGACGGACAGTTGGCGGAATCGCTGTGCACCCGTTCAACTTTGGCAGCCAGGAAGATCAGCTCCGGTAACTGCTCACGATGGCGGGCATGGTAACGTTCCAGGATGTGACCGATCAGTTTCATGCGGGGTTCTTTGCCCCAATCAATGGCGGGATCATCATGATGGTGTTCGGTCATTTCAAGTTCAGCCAGACCGGCCGCCACCTCTTCCGGATCAAGTCCCTTATGTTCCAGTGCCTGCTGCAAGCTCACCATGCCCTGATTGCAGAAATTAATATCCAGCTGACGTAACAAAGCAGAAGCACCGGGAATGGTTGTGGCAATATCACTCAGAGAACGATTCAGAATTTCCATAAACTCTCCTGATATATAAAGGTTTTGATTCAACAGAAGTGATCAGCAAGATGCAGGCCAGCCGCCAGAGCGCATACTTGCTGCCGGTCAACAGAGGGTGGGTATAAATAACCCGGATATTCCCTGTAAAATCTACACTTTGGTAAATACCACCAAGCACATACCAACACAGAGACCTCTCATGCCCGGACAACAGCTGCTTACGGAACTCATCAAAGATATGCCGGCCGGCGAACGCTTTGACCATATCGTTAAAAGTATCCGCACCAGCTTTAACTGTGGCGCTGTCGCTCTGCTGCGCCTGCAGGGTGAGTATCTGCGTCCTGTCGCCGTCTCCGGTCTGGTTACCGAAGCGCATGGCCGTAAATTCAGTCTGGCTCAGCATCCACGCCTGTCGGCCGTTATGACCACCAGCCATGCCCTGCGCTTTCCGCCAGACAGCCCGTTACCCGATCCCTATGACGGCCTGCTGGAGACTCAGCCCGGGGAAGCATTGCCGGTGCATGACTGCATGGGAACCAGCCTCTGGCTGAACGGTGAGCGCTGGGGCGCCCTGACCCTCGACTCTCTGACTCCGGGCACCTTTGATCAGAGCCGCATTGACGAGCTGGACAGCTATCGCCCGGTACTGGAAACGGCCATCCGTATCAGCATGCTGGAAGAAGAAATACGCGGTCTGCGCCGTGTCCGGCTGGATGGTGCCGGCAATATCGCCATTGGCACCGAGGCCGACAATGAAATCATTGGCAACAGCAGTGCCATCCGTCAGATTAAAAAAGAGCTCGAAGTAGTTGCGGCCTCCGACCTGCCGGTACTGCTGCTGGGAGAAACCGGTGTCGGTAAAGAAATCTTTGCCAGCTACACACACCGGCTGTCCGCACGTGCTGCACGGCCAATGGTATATATCAACTGTGCGGCACTGCCGGAACACCTCGCTGAAAGTGAATTATTCGGCCATGTTAAAGGCGCATTTTCCGGTGCCACCAGCGACCGCGCCGGGCGGTTTGAAACCGCAGATAAGAGCACACTCTTTCTTGATGAGGTCGGTGAATTACCGCTGCCGGTACAGGCCAAGCTGCTGAGGGTTTTGCAGAATGGTGAAATACAAAGACTGGGCAGCGATAAGACCCGCCATGTGGATGTCCGTATTCTGGCCGCGACCAACCGCAACCTGAAAGAGCAGATTACCGAAGGCGCATTCCGGGCCGATCTGTATCATCGCCTGTCTGTTTATCCTATCCCGATTCCTCCCCTGCGTGAGCGCGGGCAGGACATTCCTCTGCTGGCCGGGCATTTTCTGGAATTAAACCGCACCCGCTTAGGATTGCGCAGCCTGCGCTTATCGGCCGATGCCGAGGCAGCACTGCAGACCTATCCATGGCCCGGTAATATCCGTGAGCTGGAGCATGTTATCAGCCGTGCAGCCATCAAAGCGCTGAGCCGGGGAGCACAACGGCACGATATTGTGACTCTGGATTGCCGTTCACTGGATCTTGAGCTGCCGACCTCCCGTCACCATGCACACGCAACAGGCGAAGACAGCAGTGATTCATTACTGAAAGCGGTGCAGGGAATGCCAATGAAAGAAGCCGTTAAATACTTTCAGCAGACTCTGGTTCTGCACGAACTGCAGCAACAGCAAGGCAGCTGGAGCAAAACCGCACGGGCTCTGGGTATGGACCCGAGTAATCTGCACAAGCTGGCACAGAAGCTCGGGCTTAAATAAACCGTACCGCTTTACTCAGGACTGAGCAGCGCAATCGGCACAGTCCGGACGGCGGGCAATCCGCCATTCATGAAAGCGGCTGGCACGGGCATCAAACGACAGCAGCCGCCCACACAGAGACTCACCGGCAGCGCTCAGCAGCTTCAGGGCTTCCACCGCCTGTAACGTACCGATAACTCCTACCAGAGGCGACAGCACGCCACTCTCACTGCAATTACGCTGATCCGGCTGCACATCCGGATACAGGCAACGGTAACAGGGGCTGTCGGCACGGCGCGGATCAAACACCGTCAACTGACCATCCATGGCGACAGCGGCCGCACTGACCCAGGGAATCCGGTGTTTCAGCGCCGCTTTATTGAGGGCGTAACGGACCAGAGGCTCGTCGGTGCAATCCAGCACCAGAGAAAACTGCGGTAAAACCTGCTCAAGCCAGGCAGCATCTGCGCGGCGGATTTCGGTATGCACCCGCACATCATGATTCAGCTGCATCACGGTTGCCGCGGCAGACTCGGCTTTGCTCATTCCCACCCGATCCTGCGGATGAATAATCTGGCGTGGCAGATTGCTGAGCTCAACACGATCATCATCCACCAGCGTCAGCTGCCCGATACCGCTCGCCGCCAGATAGGGTAAAGCGGCCGCGCCCAAACCGCCCAGACCAATCACCAGAACATGGCTGTCACACAGGGCCAGCTGGCCATCGATATCAATCTGGGGGAGGAAAATATGCCGGCTGTAACGCAGCAGTTGTTCGTCGTTCATGGTGTTAAGGCACCTCTGAATAATTCTGCACAGCTTCGCGTGAGTGCTGCAGAGTGCTTTTGACAAGGCGTCGATTGCAGTGAATGGCGAGTCCTTTATAAAATCGACAACACCGTCAAAACGCTCTGCAGCCCACGCCCTTCGGGGCTTGCTGAAAAAATCCGGCTCGCTGTTGTCACGTTTTGACGTAACCCATGATGCCTTCAATATAGTGCCTTCAACGTGGCGCCTTGATCTGAACGTTTTCAGTAAGCCGAAGCGGGCACTGAATTATTCAGAGGTGCCTTAATTCAATAATGTACCCAAAGGCATTACACGAACCTGCTCGCCCGGCGCGACATGACCGCGCTCCGCTTCAAGTACGGCATACCCCTGAGCATCAGCAAAACCATGCAACAGGCCAGAACCCTGACTGCCACACGGCGAGGCCATTAATACACCCGCTTCAGAGTCCAGACGGATGCGCTGAAAGTCCTGCCTTCCCGGTTGTTTTCTGAAGGCTTCAGCAGCGGTTGCCAGCAGCGGCAGTGCCGCCTGAACACGTTCGCCACACAACTGGCGCAATACCGGCTGAGCCAGTTGATCCAGGGTTACGATGGCCGATACCGGATTGCCCGGCAGACCAAAAAACCAGCTGTTTTTTACGCGTCCGAAAGCGAAAGGTTTACCCGGTTTCATGGCAACCCGCCAGAAATTAACCTCGCCCAGCTCATCCAGCACCTGGCGGGTATAGTCGGCATCACCGACTGAAACACCGGCGCTGGTGATAATAACGTCGGCTTCCTGTGCTGCTGCAGCAATGGCAGAACGCATGGCCTCAAGGGTATCCGGCAGCCAGGCAAAGTGGATAATTTCAACCGGCATACGCTCCAGCATCGCCCGTAAAGCAAAGCGATTGCTGTCATAAATCTGGTGTGCCTGGCGGGAGTCGCCCGGCTGGCATAATTCATCGCCACTGGAGAACAGGGCAACCCGTAATTTACGGAATACCTCAGCCTGCGCCAGACCGACGCTGGCTAATAAGCCAATATGCAGCGGAGTTAAACGTTGTCCGGCGGCCAGCATTACCTCACCGCGACGGATATCTTCGCCGGCATGACGCACATGACTGCCGGGGTGGAGTGGTACCTGCGAAACAATACGCTCGCCATCTGCCTGCACATCGACCTGCACATCTTCCTGCATGATGACGGTATCGGTGCCGGCCGGCATTTCGGCGCCGGTCATAATCCGCAACGCCTGTCCCGGTTGCAGCACACCACGGAAGGGATGCCCCGCCAGTGCCGCACCAGCCAGCGTTAAACCGGTGCTGCAGAGCAGCTTTGCATCGCGGCTGTGCAGCGCATAGCCATCCATTGCCGAGTTATCAAACGCCGGCACGGTTTCCGGTGCATAAAGAGGTTTTGCCAGAATGCGTCCGTCCAGTTGCTGCAGAGCGACACTCTCTTCACCCAGGGCATATCCGGATGTCGCCGCCAGCATCCCGGCAACAGCATCGGCGACAGACTGCATACTCACCCCTTATCTTCACCCTGCTGGTTCACCATCCAGACCGCCGCTTCCACACGGGAGCGCAGTCCGAGTTTTTTCAGCAAATGCTTCACATGAACCTTGACCGTACCGTCGGAAATATCCAGCTCGCGGGCAATAACTTTGTTGCTCATACCCTTGGCAATGCATTCCAGAATTTCAACTTCACGTCCGGTCAGGGCATCCAGTTCAGATGCAGGACGCACCGCCGGACGGCGAATAGCAGCAGCCAGAACCTTGGTCACCGCCTCACTCAACACCATCTTGCCGCCGACAGCCTGCTTAATCTGCTCCAGCAGCATATCCGGGTCGGTATCTTTCAGCAGATAACCATCAGCCCCCTGACCAATGGCGGTAAGCACATCGTCATCAGCATCCGAGACAGTAAGCATAACGATTCTCGAGGTAATGCCCCGGTCGCGTAATTTAGTCAGTGTCTGCAGACCATCCATACCCTGCATATGAAGATCCAGAATAATAAGATCCGGCTCATCTTCAACAGCAAGATCAATTGCTTCTGCACCGCTGCTGGCTTCGGCGATAACCTCAAGGTCATCTTCAAATGCAAGCAGCTGCTTTAGTCCTTTACGCAACAGGGGATGATCATCAACCAACATGATTGTCGATTTTTTGCTATCCATTTTTTTAACCGTTTTCGCTGATTATCGTTCCATACTAAGGCGCACCCAATCAAAGTCAATTGAGATTAAATCGGGTGAAAATCGTTATACCCTTTATGAGGTATGCGTTCTTTAGTATTGCCTGTGCATAGTATCCGGCCCAATATCACCGTCAGGTCAGAGGCATTCGACATGGCGGGAAATAATAAAAACATTCTTATCATCGGCGACAACAACACTTCACACCGGCTGCAGGACAAACTCTCAGCCAGTAATTGTTTCAGCCATATTCACCTGCTGTCACAATCCGACCACCGGTATTTCCCTCGTCACTGCCTTCCTCAGCTGCTTGCCGGTATATTGCCGATAGCAGAAATGGAAACTCCGCCAGAGTGGTATCACGCACGGAAAATCCGCTATATCTGCCGCCATACAGAACCCGACATAAATTATGCTGCCGTCGTCGATACACGTCCTGATGCCAGGCATGTATCGGTACTGAAAACGGCCGGTGACCGGAGTCTGTATATTCCACTGCACACACCTGAAAGTATTCAGATCGCCCAGAACCATTTACAGAAATCCGGCGGTATCACCATCATCGGCAGCTCTGAACTGGCAATCCAATATGCAACCAGTGTTGCCCGTGCAGGATTTCCGGCATACCTGGTTGCCGACAAAGCCGCCCTTATAAACCCCGGGTTTGACAAACATATTCAGCGGCTGATTTACAGAGAGATAAAAAACTCTGGCGTTAAAATAATTCCGCCTGAAGAAAAAAACACCATACCCAAAACCATACCTGTAATTTACATGCCGCTGAGCAGCAGAAATAAAGAAATCCGTCATGCTCAGATACAAACCAAGAACATTAAAATCTCTCCAACTGACAGTCTGGATCTGCCCGATGGCGGAGATCATTTCACACCGCCTGAATCAATTCTTAATATGTTTGCCTCCCGCTGCTGGCGAAAAACGAACGAGCATTCCGATCAGTTTTCGTTATTGCGGGAACTCTGGCTTGGCAAACCAGATCTGCCACACCGGATTTCGGTCAATAAATTCGCCATTCATTATGCCGGAAGCCTGAACGCCGAAAAGAACAATCAGTGCCTCACGATGCATATTCCGGAGTGTGGCATCTACCGCAAGATCATCATTGCCGGAGATCGCATTATCGGTTTTATTCTTGCCGGTGATGTGCGCGGCAGCGAAACCCTTGCGGATATGATGCTGACACACCGGGACATCCGTTACTGCCGGGATCAGCTGCTTTTCAGCGGACATCAGGCTGCAGTGACCTACCCATAAAGAGGCATGTCACTATCCCGGGAAGCGGATAGTAGCAGCCCCCTCATACCGCTATATTCAACTGACGCCGAGCTGATCTGCCTAACGCTCACTCCCCTCATCGGTGAGTTATGGCAGCTCAGCCGTGGCAATACTGCCACCGGGATTCAGGGGAAACCCAGCTTCCTCCCATGCTTGGAAAGGTGTCTTATGCTGACCGACCGTTTTGCCCGGCGCTTTACTTACCTGCGCCTGTCGCTGACTGAACGCTGTAATTTCCGTTGTACCTACTGCCTGCCAGAAGGTAATGATTGTGATACAGCTGAGTCTGATCTGAATATCCATGAAGTCCGCCGCCTGCTGACCGCCTTCGCCCGTCTGGGTACCCGTAAGGTTCGCCTGACCGGAGGAGAGCCGGCACTGCGCCGCGATCTCAGCGAAATTATCAGCTTATGCAAATCAGTACCGGGTATAGAACAGGTTGCCCTGACCACCAATGGCTACAATCTGCAGAAAGAAATATCCGGCTGGAAAAAAGCCGGACTGGATGCCCTGAACATCAGCGTCGACAGCCTTGACCCTGCCATTTTTTCACGCATAACCGGGGCCGATCGTCTGCATTATATTTTGCAGGGGATCGATCAGGCCCTGCAGCTGAATTTTCAGAAAGTAAAACTGAACACCGTTTTATTACGCCAGCACAATACCGACTCTCTGCCTGGCTTTTTGCGTTTTATAAAAGACCGGCCTGTATCACTGCGTTTTATTGAATTAATGCGGACCAACGATAATGCCGGTTTCTATCAGGAACAGCATTTAAGCGGTGAATTTATCCGTCAGCAGCTGACCGAGGATGGCTGGCAACTGCAGCCTAAGGCAACCACCGATGGTCCGGCGCTGGAATATGCCCATCCGGATTATGCTGGCCGGGTCGGACTTATCATGCCTTACAGTAAAGACTTCTGCAGCAGCTGCAATCGCCTGCGCGTATCCAGTAAAGGGGAATTATTTCTCTGCTTATTTGCCGACGAGCATCAAAGTCTGCGTGAGCTGTTGCAAAGCGACGACCCCGCACCGGTCGAAGCATTTTTACAGCGGGCCATTGGCGGAAAAGAAGAAAGCCACTATCTGCATCAGCAACGCAGTGGCCAGACCCGTCATCTGGCCATGATCGGGGGGTGAGATATGTTCAGTGCCATTATTCTTGCCGGTGGACGCTCTTCACGTATGGGGACCGATAAAGCGCAGTTGCCGATGAACGGCCTGCCGCTATGGCTGTTGCAGCAGGTACGGCTGCAACAGGCGGGTTGTGACGATATTCAGCTCAGCCATCCGCAACTGGGCACTCCCGACCAGCAGGCAGGGCATGGGCCCCTGTCCGGTCTGCATACTCTGCTGCCATTCTGCAAACATGAGCGTGTACTGGTACTGGCTGTCGATATGCCCTGGATGACGGCAGCACTTTTGCGCACTCTGATACGTCATTCACAGGAACAGCCGGTTTTCTTTAAAGATCATTATCTGCCCTGCGTGCTGCATAACAGCAGCGATTTACAGTCTTATATTGCAAAACAACTGCATGAAAAAGGACGGCGTTCTGTTGGTGCCCTGCTGTCTTATTGTGCGGCCAGAGCAATTCCCTGCCCATCACCACAGCTGTTGCTGAATACAAATACTCCCGAAGACTGGCAGCTGGCCTGCCATGCTTCGCAAGGCGGTCATTAATATGAGTAAACATACCAGCAAAGAATTTTTCCGCTTAAACATTGCCATTCTGACGCTGTCGGATCATCGCACTCCGGCCGAAGACAGCAGTGGCAATCTGCTGCTGGCACTGGCTCAGGAAAGCGGCCACACAATCCGCGCCCGCGCCCTGTTAAGGCATAACCGTTATGACATTCGCGCCTGCATCAGCGACTGGATTGCCAGCCAGGACATCCAGGTCATTATTATTAATGGCGGCACCGGTTTCTCTGAGGGCAACTGCACACCAGAAGCCATCCGCCCTTTATTTGATGCAGAGGTCGAGGGCTTCGGCGAGCAATTCCGGCAGTTAAGTTTTACCGATATTGGCAGCAGCAGTATGCAGTCCCGGGCACTGGCCGGGATTGCCAATAAAACCCTTATTTTTGCTGTTCCCGGTTCTGGCGGCGCCTGCCGCCAGGCCTGGGAAGCGCTGATCGCACCACAGCTGGACAGCCGCACCGGGCCATGTAATTTCGTTGCCCATGTTAAAAACAGCCCTGTTAATGCCTGTCGTTAGGCCCTAACAGACCCTGGAGAATTTTATGTCAGATCTGAGCCATATTGATCAGCACGGTCATGCTCACATGGTCGATGTGTCGGCCAAGGAAAGCAGTCTGCGCAGCGCTTATGCCAGCGCCAGAATCATCACCCGCCCGGATGTTATCGCCCGTATTCAGCAGGCTGAAATTAAAAAAGGCGACGTACTGGCAACGGCACGCATCGCCGGCATTATGGCGGCCAAACGTACCAGCGATTTAATTCCGCTTTGCCATCCGCTGGCCCTGAGCAAAGTCAGCGTAGATTTTGTTCTTTCAGAACAGGAAATTCATATCACGACCCTGTGCCGTCTGCGCGGCCAGACCGGCGTGGAGATGGAAGCGCTCACGGCGGCATCCGTTGCAGCCCTGACCATTTACGATATGTGCAAAGCGGTTGATCCGGCCAT
>NZ_JAJAEL010000039.1:102637-130014 GCF_020447205.1 Thalassolituus alkanivorans | reverse complement strand
TTTTTTTTGCCTCCCTGCGCGAAACCCTTGGTTGCGGGCAACTTAACTGGCAAAGCGAAGCCAGAAGTATTGCCGGTTTAATACAGGAATTACGCGCCCAGGGAGAGAACTGGGACTCAGCACTGGCCAGGCCCGATCTGCTCTGTGCCCGTAATCAGCAACTGTGTACACCTGACGAAGCAATTACTGCCGGTGATGAAATTGCTTTTTTCCCTCCGGTAACCGGTGGCTGATATGGAACATTTAACCCGGATAAAAGTGCAGCAGGAAGATTTTAATCTGGCCGACGAATACGCAGCGCTGGGTAATCAGGCTGGCTGCGGAGCCATCGTCAGTTTTATCGGCAGTGTTCGCGAGCTGGCCGGCGACTCGTTATTAAGCATGACGCTGGAGCATTATCCGGGCATGACCGAAAAATCATTATTGCAGATCACCGAACAGGCACGGCAACGCTGGCCCCTCGGCAATATCACCATTATTCACCGCATTGGTACATTAAGCGTTAACGAGCAGATTGTGCTGGTACTGGTCAGCAGTGCTCACCGTGAAGCCGCTTTCCGCGCCTGTGAATTTATTATGGATTTTCTGAAAACCCGCGCGCCGTTCTGGAAAAAAGAACAGACAACAGCAGCCGGCTATTGGGTGGAGGCAAAAGACAGTGACAACCAGGCCGCTCAGCGCTGGTCGTCGCCGGAATCATAAAGGCTCCGGAATAACATGGTAGGGGTTGCCGCGCCCATCAATCGCCCGCCACTCTTCTTCGGTCAGCCACAGCGTTGGTTTCTGACCACATAATTCTGCCAGTGCTGCCAGAGCATGAGCCCAGGTACAGCCGTTTACAAATAACAGCGACTGAGTATCCAGTGTGCCGCCACGGTTGATATACCCCAATGCCCGGGTTCGTTGCGCGCCCAGATCCAGTTGCCGGCAGGTTACCAGCAGCACCTCAGCCCGGCCATGGGTGAGAAAAACCCGGTAACGCACTCTGGCAGGAAACAATGCGCGCACAACTGCCGGATCAGCCAGCGCCGCTTTTTCCCAACGGTCGCGCGCCTGACGGAAGCGTCCTGGCTCTAATAAATAAATCAGTGAATGCGCTACACGCTGCTGACGTAAGCGGTCGGAGGCTTTCAGCATTTGCTGCAGTTGCACGGCACCGCAGGCAACCAGCTGCAATTCAGCGCCGCAATGTCCGCGCAGACAGACAGCACCATCCTGAACCAGTTGGGTAGCTTGCCGGGCAGAAAAAAACTGTGGCATCACACTGCGCGTAACCACCAGATTCCAGACCACTCCTAAATCGCCATAGCAGGTGCGCAGGCAAGCCATCGCACTGTTGGCATCAGCAGGAAATACTACCCGTGCCATATCGGCCATTTTAAGCATCAGTCCTTCCGATAAACTGGAGTCCTGATGGCTCTGGTCATGTTCGCCGTTTTCCCAGATCAGCGAGGTTGTCACAACCGGGAATCCAAGCCAGCCTGCTGCATCCCCCGCTTCTTTTTGTTGGCGTGAAAAAATAATGGCCTGCCGCAAAGCACACAGCATTTTTATGGCAAAGGCTTCATAGGCAACGACCAGATTAATACCCGCCTGATTCGCCAGACAGGCACTGACAACGGCCTCTTCATTCAAAGCCGTAATAACACAGCCATCGATAGCTTCTGCGGCGGTAATTTCCGGGCGGGTAACGCGGTGACGGAACTGATCCAGCGTCTGGCTCATACCATTGCCACGCAGTTCATCAGGATTACCAACCCGGACCCGCAAGCGCGGATTAACTTCGGTTAATTCAATAAAATAACGATCAATAGCCGCCATAGCGGATTCCCGCCGGTCAGCCCATTCCGGTTCAGGGCAATTAACGGCCAGCATAGGCGTGCTTTTTTGTTTAGGTTGCCCCAATAAAGAAGCGGCTTCGCGCCATTGCGCATCCGGTTGCAATAATGCTTTTGCTCCCCGATGAAAAAAGGTCAGCGCTTCCGGATTTTCTGCCGGATAGGCTCCCAGCGGCAAACCATACGCGGCGCCAGTGCCGGCCGCAGGAAAGCCAAACCCTTTTACCGTTTCAGCAATACAGTAAGGCAAGGCAACCGGATATTGCGCTTCGCCCTGACGGATACGTTCAAACGCCTGGGACAGCTGAATTTCCATATAATAAATGGCGCACATAAAGGCCGCAGGGTCCCGCCCATCAATCACAAAAGGCGCAAAACCCTGATTACGTAAATGACTGACAAACCAGCTGCAGCCGCCCTGTTGGGCAATGGTCGTGCGCTGATCAATACGCCGGCCATTGGCAATCATTACCGGCGCAATCAGGCCGGTATCTTCTCCACGCCACCAGCGTGCGGCCCAGTCGGTACCACGCTGTTCTTCAAAGGCTCCGTCACTTAAAAAAGCGACCAGACGCTCTCCCGGCAGCGGCATATGCGCATATTGCATTCCGGCAAAGCCCAGATAACCACCCTCCATTCGTGCACCGGCCGTATGCACATTAACGTGAGCGCCCAGTGTTGATATCCGCTGCCCGGTATTATCCAGACGGGTGTCATAACAATCGGCGACAAAACGACTCAGGCCGTCATCATCCAGTGGGTACTGCCGGCGACGTTCAGGCGTTGCGGTGCCGGTCAGCAATTGCAAAGCATCAATGGCAGCAACGCAGTGCCCCTGCCCCATCAGCCAATCCCGCGACTGGCCGGTAAAATGATTTAACGCCAGCAAACCGGCATAGGCCGGCACCATATTCAGAGCGCCGCCGGTATGTCCGCGTGGGTGGGTTTTAAAATCCTGAGGCGTGAGATTACGGCCATCGGTATAGACTCGGCGGGCATAGGTCATATGCACCACCAGCCACATCGCCTGCTGGGTCAGGCAATCCAGAGCACGCAAACGCTGAAAAAAATATCCGGTATCAGCAATAAGTCCTTTTTGCAGCAATGACTCAGCCATCAGGTGTGCCTGAATCTGAGTAGCCGGGCGGTGTTCAATCACTCCCAGACCTGCAGCCCAGAGCGCCAGTTCCGGATTCTGATCGCGCAGATTCTGCGCTTCATGATCCAGATATTCCGGAGTCATCGGGTGACTGGTTTGCTGGTATAAATTAAGCGTCATAGCAACTCCGTGTCAGGAGTCTCTGATGAAACGCGTTTTGACATTGCCGATCTATACCCCGCAGGGGATAGACCGGCGCAGACCATGACGCAGATCAGCTGACAGCCTGTAAACGCTGACGATTACCCGGATTTTCCTGACGTTGCTGACGGTGATAGTGACGGATGGAATGCTCCTTACGGCGCCCGGCGCTGAACGCCGAGGTGCGTTTAAGATAGCCAATAACCCGGGTGCCATAGTCGATATCGTCAGAGCCACAGGCCGGGCAATATTCCAGCGTCCGCTTATCAATTTTTTCACATTCGTTGCAGATGGTGATTTTGACGTTTACGCAGAAATAATTACAGCCGGTACGGGCCGCAATATTCAGTAAGGCCAGATAACCGTCTTCACTCAGCTTTTCTTCCAGATTCAGATGCAGTGCCGATCCGCCATCCAGATAATCAAGTAACTCACGACCATGCAACTGGAACTTATCCAGCACATTGGTTTGCTCATCTTCGACCTGATAAAAATAGGAGTTGTAGCAATCCCGCTGCACACGATAGCCATCGGATTTATCCCAGCGGGCATTTTTGATGCCCAGATTTTCGGCCGGAACAAACTCCGTGTTAAACATATATCCATATTCAAGCTTAGCGGCCTTATTGGCCTCATAAATCACTTTCAGATGATCTCTGACAAAGTTTTTATACGCCTGATTATTACCGGCAACCAACCCCTGCGATTCAGCAGCCTCGACCATACCGTTAATACCGATAGTCAGGAATTGCTTGTCCAGATTAATAAATCCGGCGTTGTAAACCGTCAGCATTCCGGCCTGAAGGTACTCTTCCATTAAGCGACGATAAGCCACCTGATAACGCTGCACCTTACTGATTTCTTCGGCAAGATCACGGCCATCCTGAACCAGCCGGTTCATATTAACTGTAATTACATTAATAGAACCGGTTGCCACACCACCGGCTCCCAGCGAGTAGGAAAATGTATTGTCGCTGATTTCACTGCGTAAGCGGCAGCAGGATGCCAGGCTGTCTGCACTGTCGGAAAGGTAGACGAAGAAAGAGCTTCCCCGGTTCAGATGAGCGGCCATACTGCGGGCAAAGTCCTGATCTTTACACTGCCCTTTTTCGGTCAGCATGGCCACGGTGACAACCGGAAAGGTGAGGATGCTTTTGCTGCGCTCAGCATTAAACCAATCCAGGAAAAAATGCTGCAGTTTATCCAGTGTCTTCCAGCAGGGCTTGCTGAAATCAGGGAAGACGAACTCACCAAACATGCTGTCGAAATAGTTTTTGTCGTATAGCGAAAGATTCCAGAACACACTCTGATAACCCCGAGCTGCAGCCGGCTGATTGATGGCATACACGACATGCTGAAGATGGTTGGCAATCTGCTGGCGATGGGTATTCAGATAATCATCACCATAATCTTTGCGGGCAAAATAGTCGAAGTAAGTTAAAAATTCGACCGTAGCTACCGCGCCAGCGAACTGGCTGCTGACAGCGAAGACAAAATTTACGAATGAACCACAGAACGATTCAATATGCTTCGGTGCCTGAGATTCGCCACCAAGCTTAGTCAGCCCGTCCAGTAAAAACGGATACATAGTTACCGATACACAATAGGGCTTCAGGCTGGTTTCATCATGTACATAAATCTCATGGTTCTCTATCTGGCGGATATATTCCTGTGCCAGATCATCCCCGAATAAATCGGCAATTTTTGCTGAAACCTGCGCACGGTTAATCTGCACAAAATAATCTTTCATCATCTCCGCTTCGAGCGTGGCGATATTCTTTTCGGTCACATTGGCATTGGCATCCATCCGTGAGCCGTCGGCGGCATTTTGTGCAGCCAGATAATGTTCAATAAAATCCAGCTTATGCTTAATGTGCTCTGCGCTCAGTTTCAGCATGATTCCGCTCCTTCAGGGTAGGCAATTGTTATTGATGAAATTTATGATTCAGGCAGCGATTGCTGCGTAAATCCATAAAACGCTGATTTGTTAAGGGAGACTCCAGCCCCCCGAGATCCCGTAACCAGGGACCGGTTTTCAGGTAGGTCAGCTCAGCCTGCAGGCGCGGAGCAACCATATCGAGCCCGGTATAAAGACAGGTATTCAGTCCTTGCCGGCGGGCCAGCTTCAGCAACAGTAACAGCTGCGCTTCATGCCACTCTCCACCCATAAACAGCACGCAGCTGATCAGACCGGCGTATGTCTCCAGACGCTGCCGGAAGTACTCTTCGGACAGCGGTTCACCCGCCATCGCGGGCCAGGTATCGGCACTGTGGCAACCGGGACAACGCAGCGGACAACCGCTGATGGTGTAGGCCAGAGAGACTTCTCCCGGCACTTCCTGGAAGACCACCTGTTCACGACTGAAATACATAAAATCCCATATGTAGTGCCTTAAATAATAAACAGACACAATATATGGACAAAGACTAACGAGAGGCGGCCGAATAAAATTGATCCAGATCAATTTTATTTGCAAACTACTCCGACATGGGTATCCGATACAGAGAACGGATGATCAGGAAAAGGGCGGTCAGCGCAATGGCCATTTATGGCGCAGTGGCAATGCAGAAAGAAAAAAGCCGGGTTATTACCCGGCTAAAGAATATTGGCACAATGACTTAGCCCGCGCGGCCGTCCGGCCGTGGACCAAGCAGAATGCGCGCATAACAAAAGACGAAGAGTATAAAAGCGCTACTCCACAACAAGGCCGACAGGCTGTAAAACAGCAAAGACTGTTGTGGCCAGATAATCACTCCCAGAGAACGCAGCAGTGCAGCCAGCAGCAACAACGCAAACGACAGTGACATTAACGGCCTTGGCTGCAGTGGCCGGCCGGAGTGCCCCAATGACACTCGGGCAATCATGGCCAGAATCATTCCGCCAACCGCTCCGGCGGTCAGTGCATGCAAAGCCGCACTGAAGGTGACCGGCCAGCCAAGGTAGTGCATCGCCAGCAACAAGAGGCCAAGTGGAATAAACCAATAGGCAAGATGCAATGACCACAGCAAGGGGATTTTCCAGGTAACTCCGATACGTAAGCGCGCAATCCGCAGCGCCTGACTGGCTGCCGTCAGCACCAGCAGCAACGCCAGCACAAAGGGTGGTAATAACAGATCAAGACGCAGCAGATAAATCACAAGCAACAACCAACTCGCCCCCAGCACCAGCTTTTCCAGCCAGGGAAGCGCTTCTGTTTTCGGCGTCATACTGCCATTGGCGGTAAACATCGGCATCACCCGACCGCCAATCACTGTAATCATTAATATCAGCATCCAGCTGACACTGTGACTACCCCACTGCACCAGTGACATATCCTGCACCGCATTGCCCCAATGCATCACCGCATTGGCAAAGGTCATCAGCAACAACACCGGTACAAAGAAATAATTCCGCTGTTGTTTAACAGCAAACAACAGCCGCCAGAAAAACCAGGCGACCAGCGGCATAAATGCCATATCAACCAGGGCGGTAAACCACCAGGGCAAAAGATCACCGGCTAACATACACAGCCGGCCAGCGAGCCATAAAAGTGTCAGCAATAACAGTGGCCGGCCATGGGTTGCCCGCTGCCCAGTCCAGTTTTGTACAGCGGTCAGTAAAAACCCTGCGACGATGGCCAGAGCAAAACCAAACAGCATTTCATGGCTGTGCCAGAAAACACTGCCGCTACCCGGCAGCAGAATAATCCCCTGTAACGCCAGCCCCCAGAGCAGAATGGCCAGAGCACTGAATGCCGCCCCCAGCAGAAACATCGGCCGGAACGCCTGGCCCCACAAAGGGTGGGCGGGTACAGAGGATATATTCATAACACTCCTTAGAGCTTTGGCTTTCAGGCTTTCAGTTCCTGCTCAATCTGCCTGTCGACTGACGATACATAGTATTCGTCAGAGAAAGCGGATTCCGGTTCTTTCAGCCACATCAGGCAAACAAGCCAGCTGATAAAACCACCGGCAGCGATAATAAAGAAGAACTGATTCGCATCCACAAAGGTATAGATGGTCAGATAAAACACTGCCCCCACATTACCATAAGCACCCGCCATACCGGAGATCTGTCCGGTCAGACGACGTTTAATGGATGGAATAATACCGAAAGTGGCACCTTCTGCTCCCTGTACGAAAAATGAAGTAAATACCGTAATCGCAACAGCAATAACCAACGGCCAGGAAGAATTCAACAGCCCCATCAGTGCAAAGCCTATCGCAATGCCCAGCATATAACTCAGCATCACAAAGCGACGGTTACCCAGACGGTCGGAAACCAGCCCACCCATAGGCCGGGCAACCAGATTAACGAAGGCAAAAGAAGCGGCAATTAAACCCGCAGCGGTCGGAGACAGACTCCAGGTTTTTTCAAAGAACATCGGCAGCATAGAAACAACCGCCAGTTCTGCACCAAAATTAGCGAAATAGGTACTGTTCAGGGCTGCCACACTGTTAAACGGATATTTATCGTCTTCCGGTACACCCTTTTTCAGAATCGGCACATTTACCCGCAGAATCTGCACAATCTGATAAACCACAATGGCAGCAATAACGGCATACGCAATAGCCGCACCTGTCGCATCCAGATAACCCAGTTTCTGGATACGCCATACCAGCACAGCCAGAATACCCACCAGAGGAATGGTCCACAGAATCAACTTAACCATGTCACCCCAGCTGCTGACCTCGAGTGCAGCGGTTTTCCGCGGTTTACGATGCACGGTGCCGACCGGACCATCGGTAATGGCAAACCAGTAATAAACGCCGTAAGCCGCCATCACAAATGCACTCTGTGCAATTGCCCAGCGCCAGCCGTCATCACCGCCATACATAGTGATGGCAATCGTTGGCAAGGTCATAGCTGCTGCAGCTGAACCAAAGTTACCCCAGCCGGCATAAAAGCCTTCGGCAAAACCAATATCTTTAGGTTTGAACCACATTGCAGTCATATGAATACCAACCACAAAACTGGCACCAATAGAACTCAGCACCAGACGGCTGACCAGTAATTGGGTACGGGTTTCGCCAAAAGCAAACGCCAGCGCCGGAATGGCCATGGTTACCAGCAGTACAGAGAACACCCGCCGCGGGCCAAAACGATCCAGCGCCATGCCAACAATAATCCGTGCCGGAATGGTCAGCGCTACGTTACAGATAGCAAAAAGTTTCAGGTCTTCTGCGGTCAGCCAGTTAACGCTTTTCAGCATGCTGCTGGCCAGAGGAGCCATATTGAACCAGACGTAGAAGGTGATAAAAAACGCAATCCAGGTCAGGTGCAGTGCTTTTATTTCAGGATTTTTAAATTTAAAGACGTCTGCAACTTGCATAACGATCTCCTGTAATGATTTCTACATGCTGGGCAGAATGAGTAATGGACACTGCGCCCGTCTGGTTAAAAATGAACTGACGCTGCCAAAGGTCATATAATCGAGTTCATCCACAAAGTAGGTCAGTGAGCGGGCGATAAAGCCGCCGTCCGGTTCATGACTGTGACGGGCAATAACAAGGAGATCCGGGCGTAACTTTTCTGTCGCCGCGAGTAACATCTTCCGCGCGTCACCATCCAGAAGCAGAGTTTCCGCGCTTATTTTCTCGTTCTGACATAACGTCTGAGCCTCAGCCAGAAAGCCTTTCAGCTCATCAACTTCGTCATTAAACAGCGCTTCGTTGTTCTCGGTGATATCGCGGGGATTCTCGGCAACCGCAACCAGAATAAGCTGCGGTTTAAGCTCCCCAAACATGGTAATGGTTCGTGCCAGCGCCAGCTTCGCATTACGCGAACCATCATAAGCAATCATGATTTTCATACCATGCACTCCCGTTCATCAGCGCAGAATTCTGCGCTTCTGTGAAACACAAACCGGATCAGATCCATGGCGGTTATGACCCCCGCGACATTACCATCACGGGTAACAAACACGCGGTGAATATGTTTTTCAAGAATGGTATCAGCAACGACTTTGATATCGTCATTGACATCGATGGTAATAACATCGGGAGTCATGATCTGATAAACCATGCATGACTTATTAATGTCTTTTACCCAGTTTTTCAGATCCTCTTCCGGCACTTTCATATCGTATTCGCGCCGGTAAAGACGACTCAGTGCAGCTTCCTTCTCATTAATATCAAGACTATTAAAGCGAAAGACATCACTGACGCTGACAACGCCAACAAGTTTATGGTCATCAGCAACAACAGGAACAGCAGAGATATCATGGCTAACGAAGAAGTCAGCAAGACGCTGTATAGTCCATCCTTCATGGGCAACAAAAACTTCACCATTGATAAGATCTCCGGCTTTTAAACTCTTATTTCTCATAAAGTCACCTGAATTAAATGTTTACAGAGGTCTTAAGGGTTGTAGATTTCTGAACTTTTTCTCAGATAGAACCACCAGTTAATAAGCAGACAAAGTGCGTAGAAAACTGCAAAGCCATACATTGCCAGCTCTGGAGTTCCGGCTTTAATCTGAGCCCCCATCACTTTAGGGGCAATAAAAGCACCATAAGCGGCAACCGCGGAGGTCCAGCCAAGAACAGGGCCTTTCATCTGCTGGTCAAAGATCACACCGATACTGCGGAATGTTGAGCCGTTACCAATACCGCTGGCTGCAAACAACACAATAAACAGCAGCATAAACACCATGAAGTAGTCATTAGGGTTGGCAGAGTTGTAGGCCTGCATCATTACATAGCCTGTTGCCACAGAAGCCACGACCATAACCGCCGAGATAATTTGCGTAACAATCGAGCCACCGACTTTATCGGAAATCCAGCCACCAACCGGGCGGATTAATGCACCAACAAAAGGCCCGATCCATGCCCAGGTAAGAGCGCTCGGAGCGTCGGGGTTTACCACACGGATCATTTCGCCATCCACACCTGCCTGCATCATCTTTCCGAAGATAACGGTAATGGACAGAGGTAAAGCAGCAGAGAAACCGATAAATGAACCGAAAGTGAGAATATAGAGAACGGTCATTGACCATGTATGTTTATTGCGGAAAATTCTGAACTGATTTTTGATGTTAGGCTGAATACTGCCGGGAATCATACGCAGAAGGATCAGAGTCAGAATGATAGTGAATGGCAGAGCCAGCCACATACCAATCATTCCCATCATGTAGATACCAACTGCTGCGGTAAAAAGAGCAATGGCATACAAGCCAATAATTTTTCCGAAGGCAGCTAAAGGATGTCCTGGTTCAGGAGTCACCACGTTCAGGTTATTCATACCAAACCAACCGGCAAAGGCCAGTGGGATTAACATTAACAGCCAGACAAAACCGGCATTCTGAATCCAGGTTTCTGAGCCCGCCTCAATACGACCAACCAGAGTTCCGCTGGCAGATTGCAGAACCATAGGATCACCAGCCAGAGGACCAAACAGACCGACAGTCATCACCAGCGGAATTAATATCTGCATAGTGGTCACACCAAAATTACCCAGTCCGGCATTCATGCCCAGACCGTAGCCCTGCTGGCTTTTCGGAAAAAAGGTACTGATATTACTCATGGAACAGGCGAAGTTGCCGCCGCCAATACCAGACAGCAATGCCATTAACTGAAATACCCAGTAAGGGGTTCCGGGCTCCATCAGCGCCATACCGGTCCCCAGCGCCGGAACCATCAGCAATGCTGTAGTCAGAAAGACGGTGTTACGGCCACCGGCAATGCGGATCATAAAGGATGCCGGAATCCTCAGCGTTGCCCCGGATAAGCCGGCAATAGCAACCAGAGAAAATAACTGCTCGGTACTGAAATCAAAACCGAGATTTTTCATCTGCGTGGTGATCATTCCCCACATCAGCCAGACGGCAAAGCCAATCAAAAGGCTGGGAATTGAAATCCACAGATTCCGGCTGGCAACCTGCTTCCCCTCCTGCTCCCAGAACGCCTTGTCCTCCACGTCCCATTTTTCAATGTAAGCTGAACCTTTAGTCGCCATGATATTCCCCTGTTAATCAGATCATGACTTCATAATCACCCTGTCTTAATAAGGCAGCAATAGGCGGAAAAACTGCAAAAAAAGCGCTTATTAAAAGCTCTACCCATAAGGGGATTGGGTATTTATGACACAGATCAATCAGATCCGGAGAGTTGATGCTGAAAGCTGATTATCGACAGTATTCAAGGGCATAGGGAGTACCTACTTTGGGCAATATCTACCCAAAAAAAACGCCTGCAGAGCAGGCGTAAAGGAGGAGGCTTCACCTAAAAAGAAAGGCCGCACCAGAGCCAGAATTTGTCTGTATCAGAGCCGCCGTCTGTAGCATCATAGCTTGCGTATTTAAGCCCGGAGGAAAGATTCTTCGAGAATGGGTACAGCAGCTGAACATTCAGTTCCGAACCAAGATCATCTCCTCCTTTATCGGTTGAATATTCATGATACGCAACCAAAGCCTTGATCTTATCGACAGATCCGGAGATCCGGAGATACGTATCTGAAAGACCATTATCCGGTGTATTCAGGAACTTATCCGCCCAACCATTAAAAGCATGCTTGGTTGCCAGCGGAGTCTGGAAACCGTACTTGCCATCATCACTTCCCAAGGTTTCATTACCAAGAGTAAGGTTGACTCCCTTCAGGGTTGCTCCGGCTTCAACATGATAATAAATCGCGTCTTTATCACCGTTTTTATATGCCGATTGAGTAGCAATCTCAGCCAGATAATTGACCTTGATATCATCCAGCGATTTCTGACCAGCCAGGCTGACGCCATAGGTATCGTAATAAAGATCGGAATCGTCAATATCAACCAGATAGGCATAAGTCACCAGTTTACCGACCGATAGTTTGTCAAAGGCAAGATTCAGTGCATGCCCGGTGATATCCCTCTCTGAAAAATTGATATCATTGACCTGATTAATATAAGCGTAGGTAACCCCAATATTGTCCTTTTTATACTGCAGAAGCGCAGCGTCATAAGTCTGCTCATTCTGCCGCCAGCCTACGTTGCCAATAAACCGGGCGTTATCCAGAATAATACGCTGACGGCCAACAACAGCCGTTAACGCTTCTTTTGTGTAAGACAGCTGTGCCCGGTTGATTTCGGTATTGACCGGATCAGCCACAGGATCATAATCGCTGCTCTCAGGTGCATAGTCGTCAATAATGCTTCTGACATCCTCAATTTCAGCAAGAACCTTCAGCCCATTGTAGTTATCTGTCTCATAACCGATTCGGCTTCTCAGTGTTAATGCGGTGGCCGACTTTGTCAGGTTGTCTGTGTCATTTGTTTCATAGCGAAGACGGAAATCAGCCGGAAAGTTTCCGGGAACGCCATCAAAGCTCTGGGAAAAAACCACAGGGGAAGCCAGTAATAAAGCACTGGCCAAAGAACTTAGTTTAAAGATCATCGTGCTCTCCTTTCGTAAATGAGCACTGAGTACCATTTATCACTGCATCAATGGCGAATCTGATACAGAGAAATCGAAACCTTCTAATTGGGTTTCTTGAATAAGGGATTGAATGTACTGAGCCGTTGCTTTTGCTTTTACTTTGTCATTCAAATACTGTCGTATACGGGCCTCAACCTGCTCATAAGGCAATGGATTTCCCGCAATTTTACGTTCAATAAATACCACATGAAAACCGTAACGGCTTTCAACAGGCGCAGGTAATAAGCCTTCGTTTGCAGTAAATACCTGACGTTCAAATTCCGGAACGGTTTGTCCGGTACTGATCTGCCCAAGACTGCCACCCGTTTCTTTCGACGGACAGGCAGAGAACTGTCTGGCCAGGTCAGAAAAATTTTCTCCGGCGCGTAATTTATGCACCAGTGTTTCTGCCAGCGTTTTACTGTCAACACGCTGTACTTCATCATCCGGGGCTGCAGCCAGAAGGATGTGGCGCAATTCCAGCAGAGGTGACGTGGTAAAACGTATGGGATTTTTTTCAAAATACAGACGGCACTCATCCTCCGTTGCTTCCGGAAGATAAACATCCTGATCAAATAGTTTCTCAATGAAATCATCCTGGCCGGCCTGACTGCCACTGTCAGAAACAGGCAAACCCAGAGAGCTCGCCCGCTGACGGAGAATTTCACCAATAACCAGGGATTCTGCTGCTTTCAGCATCGCCTGGCGCTTGCTTTCGGCCGGGTGATACTGCATTTCTTCCAGAATGGCCGACTCAGGAATAGTAACATCATTTACTTTAATCATTACTGACTCCGCGAGGCCCGTATTCGTTGTTTTAACAGCGAATACGGGCCTTATCTCATGTATTAACGGGCAAAACGCTTACGTACAATCTGGTGCTGACGGGTGACATATTGCACCGGTGCGCTGAGCATGTGCACCAGACGGCTGAACGGAAAGACAACAAACAGTGTCATCCCCAGCATAATATGCATTTTGAAAATCCAGTGTACGCTGGAAATATTTTCCACAGCGTCAACCAGATCCAGTGTCATAATATTTTGTGCCCACATCATCAGCTTCATCATTTCATGACCGTCCAGATGACCCGCAGAAACACCGATCGAAATCAACCCAAGAATCAGCTGTGCATACAGTAAGAACAGAATAACAATATCCATTTTTTTACTGGTCGCACGGATACGGGGATTAAACAACCGGCGCTGAATCAGAATGGTAAGACCGATAAAGCAGATCAGACCAAAAAGGCCGCCAGCCCCCATTGCCACAAGCTGCTTCATTGGCGCAGTGACACCAATAGCATGCCAGATTTCAACCGGTGTCAGCAGACCAAATAAATGGCCAAAGAAAATGCCTAATACACCTACGTGAAACAGAATACTGCCCATGCGCAGCTTTTCTTTTTCCAGCAATTGACTGGAGCTGGCTTTCCAGGAGTATTGCTCCCGGTCATAGCGGATCCAGCTGCCGATAAAAAGAATTGCCATTGCGACATATGGATAAACACCGAATGCCAATGTATTGAAATAGCTCATAGTTGACTCCTTTACACCTGGCCCGCTGAAGATGTTTTTAGCAGTTCGGTATTCAGCGGAATATACTGATCCCGCCGCTGCCCCTCTGCCGGACGATTGTTACTGCTGCAGGAGGATTCTGCGTTATCCATAAAGTTGACCATTTCCTCTTCCCAGACTTTATCCAGCGCCTTAGGCGTATTGTCCGGAACTTCCCCGGCAATCTGGCCACGCAAATCATTGAGATCCAGTGCCACTTCACTGAGACCAACCAGAGCATGGAATAAAGAAGCGTAATCAGATTCCCGCTGCTCCAGACGACAGGCCAGCAATGCCAGAATATGCGAAACCTCCTGTAAGCCCAGGCGGGCATTGTCATTGCCCTGGGTGCTGAGAAAATCAAGGTACAAAGGAATGTAATCCGGAAGCTCTTTTGTACTGATTTCCAGACCGGCTTCTTTGTATTGATTCATCAGGTCAACCATCGCCTGACCACGATCACGGGATTCACCATGCACGTGTTCAAACAATAATAAGGACAGTGAACGACCACGTTCAAACAGGCCGTCATACTCTTCCTGCCAGTCAACAATGTCACCGCGGCAACGGTTTTCAATAAAAGCCGATAATGACTCAGCATGTTCCGCCGGCAGTCCGGAGCTGGCCACCACGGCCAGCAACGCATCCTTTTCCGCAATCAGTTCTGCGGTCGGATAATCAATCAGTAATGAAATCAGGCGAAGTATTTTCATGTTTATTCCTCTACCACAACCGGGATAACCTGACGCACACCGGCAGATTGAGATCCGAACAGGTTCACACTGTTGTTACCATCACCACAGCCATTACCGAAGCTGAAACCGCAACTGCTTTTCAGGTCATAAGCGTTTTCGGCATAGGTGGTATGGCTGCTCGGGATAACGAAGCGGTCTTCGTAATTAGCCAGCGCCATATAGCGGTACATTTCTTCCACCTGAACGGCGGTCAGCCCTACCTGTTGCAGCACATCCAGATCTTCCACACCGTCCACCTGCTGTGAACGCTTGAAAGCACGCATAGCGATCATGCGCTCCAGTGCCCGCTCAACCGGTTTTTCATCACCGGCAGTCAGTAAATTAGCCAGATAGCGCAGTGGAATACGCAGTGATTTCAGATCCGGAATCACACCATTCATACCCACATGACCTGCCTGGGCAGCGGTCTGAATCGGAGACAGTGGCGGTACATACCAAACCATTGGCAGAGTGCGGTATTCCGGATGCAGTGGCAGAGCCACTTTCCAGTCCATTGCCATTTTATAAACCGGAGAACGCTGGGCCGCCTTAATCCAGTTGTCACTGATGCCTTCTTTACGGGCGGCTTCAATAACTTGCGGATCTTCCGGATCAAGAAACAGATCAATCTGTGACTGATACAGATCTTTTTCATTCGGTGTCATGGCTGCCGCTTCGATTTTGTCAGCGTCATACAGCAATACACCAAGATAACGGATACGGCCTACACAGGTTTCCGAGCAGACGGTAGGCTGACCGGCTTCAATGCGCGGGAAGCAGAAAATACACTTCTCGGACTTACCGGATTTCCAGTTGTAATAAATCTTTTTATACGGGCAGGCCGATACACACATGCGCCAGCCGCGGCATTTTTCCTGGTCGATCAGAACGATACCGTCTTCTTCACGCTTGTAGATGGCACCCGATGGACAGGCCGCAACACAGGCCGGATTCAGGCAGTGTTCACACAGACGTGGCAGATACATCATGAACGTTTTTTCAAACTGTCCGTAAATATCTTTCTGCACGACATCATCAAAGTTTTTATCCGCTTTACGCTTTTCGAATTCTGTACCGAGAATTTCTTCCCAGTTCGGACCCCATTCGATTTTCTCCATACGCTGGCCGGTAATCAGCGAGCGTGGACGGGCCACAGGCTGATGCTTTTTATCCGGCGCGTTATGCAGATACTGGTAATCAAAATCGAACGGCTCGTAGTAGTCGTCAATTTCCGGCAGATCCGGGTTAGCGAAGATATTCGCCAGAACCCGCAATTTGCCGCCAATTTTCAACTGCAGCTTGCCGTTAGCGTCACGCTTCCAGCCGCCATTCCATTTTTCCTGATTTTCCCATTCTTTCGGAAAACCAATACCAGGCTTGGTTTCTACGTTATTAAACCAGGCGTATTCGACCCCTTCGCGGGAGGTCCAGACGTTTTTGCAGGTGATGGAGCAAGTGTGACAACCAATACACTTATCCAGATTCAGCACCATGCCGATTTGAGCTCTGACTTTCATATAATTACCTCACTCCACCCTTATTTGGTGTCCAGCCAATCGACTTTATTCATCTTGCGCACGATGACGAATTCGTCACGATTGCAGCCGACCGTACCGTAATAGTTGAAGCCATAGGCCTGCTGAGCATAACCACCGATCATATGGGTTGGTTTCATCACCGCACGGGTAACCGAATTGTGAATACCACCACGGGTGCCTGTTGTTTCTGCTCCCGGTACGTTTACGATCCGTTCCTGTGCGTGGTACATCATGCTCATGCCTTCAGGCACTCGCTGAGAAACAACCGCACGACAGGCAATGGCACCGTTAACGTTGAAGACTTCGATCCAGTCGTTATCTTCAATACCGGCTTCTTTGGCATCGACTTCACTCATCCAGACAATCGGACCGCCGCGTGACAGTGTCAGCATCAGCAGGTTGTCAGAGTAGGTGCTGTGAATACCCCATTTCTGGTGTGGCGTAATCCAGTTCAGAACGATTTCTTTATTACCGTTTGGCTTTTTGTTCAGAACAGGCTCAACGGTTTTCAGATTAATCGGTGGCTTGTAAGCACACAGCTGCTCACCAAAATCGCGCATCCATTCATGATCCTGATAGTACTGCTGACGGCCGGTAACGGTACGCCATGGAATCAGTTCGTGAACGTTGGTATAGCCGGCGTTATAGGACACATGTTCGTCTTCCAGACCAGACCAGGTTGGTGACGAAATAATTTTACGTGGCTGGGCAACAATATCGCGCCAGCGGATTTTCTCTTCTTCTTTCGGTATCGCCAGGTGGGTGTGATCGAGGCCGGTAAATTCACCCAGAGCTTCCCAGGCTTTAACAGCCACATGGCCGTTGGTTTCCGGAGCCAGGGTAAGAATCATTTCACAGGCATCAATCGCGGTATCCAGTTTGGCCATACCTTTATTAATACCTTCATCGGTATGGGTGTAGTTCAGCTGCCGCAGCAGTTTCACTTCATCTTTGGTATCCCAGCTGATGCCTTTACCGCCATTACCGATATTTTCCAGCAGCGGACCGATCGAGGTGAAACGTGCATAAGTATTCGGATAATCACGCTCAACCACATTCAGGTGTGGCATTGTTTTACCCGGTACCGGTTCGCACTCACCTTTCCACCAGGCTTTTACACCATAAGGCTGCGCCAGTTCTGCCGGTGTATCGTGATGCATCGGAATAGTGACCAGATCTTTTTCCACACCCAGATGGCCAACACAGACGCGGGAGAATTCTTTGGCAATGCCTTTAAAGATTTCCCAGTCAGAGCGTGCTTCCCAAACCGGATCAATGGCAGCACTGAGCGGATGAATAAACGGATGCATATCCGAGGTATTCATATCGTCTTTTTCGTACCAGGTGGCCGTCGGCAGAACGATATCGGAATACAGACAGGTGGTGGACATACGGAAGTCCAGTGTCACCCACAGATCAACCTTGCCTTCTGCACCCTGATCAACCCATTCAACATCTTCCGGTTTCTGACCGCCAAACTCGCCCAGATCCTTACCCAGCAGACCATGCTTGGTACCCAGGAAATGTTTGAGCATATATTCATGGCCCTTACCGGAAGAACCCAGCAGGTTAGAACGCCAGATAAACATATTGCGCGGGAAATTCTGCGGATTATCCGGCTGCTCACAGGCGAATTTAAGATCGCCTTTCTTCAGCTGATCAACCACATAATCCTGCACTTCCTGGCCAGCCGCTTTGGCTTTATCCGCCAGGTGCAGAGGGTTGGTTCCCAGCTGTGGCGCAGAAGGCAACCAGCCCATACGTTCGGCGCGGGAGTTGAAATCGATAATACTGCCGGTCCAGCGCTCTTTTGGCGCCAGCGGTGAAATTACTTCGCTCATGTTGAGCTTTTCATAGCGCCACTGACTGGAGTGATTATAGAAGAACGAAGTACCGTTCATATGGCGTGGCGGACGCTGCCAGTCCAGTGCAAAGGCCAGCGGAGTCCAGCCGGTTTGCGGACGCAGTTTTTCCTGCCCCACATAGTGCGCCCAGCCACCACCAGTCTGACCAACACAGCCACACATCATCAGCATATTAATGAGACCGCGATAGCTCATATCCATGTGATACCAGTGGTTCAGTGCAGCACCAACGATAACCATGGAACGGCCACGGGTTTTATCGGCGTTATCGGCAAACTCACGGGCAACGCGGATCACATCGGCACGGTTAACACCGGTAATAGCTTCCTGCCAGGCAGGTGTATAAGGCACGTCATCATCATAACTGCTGGCACGGTTGCTATCGCCGATGCCGTTATCCACACCGTAATGCGCCAGCATCAGGTCAAATACAGTTGCTACCTTAGCGGTTGTACCATCGGCCAGTTCAACCGATTTAACCGGTACTTTACGCAGCTGAATTTCATTGTGCTCAGTGTGCTGGAAATACTGATATTCGTGCGGTGCGCCACCAAAATATGGGAAAGCAACATCAGCAATACCGTCGTTCTGATCTTTCAGTGATAAAACCAGATCAACATCACCACTGCGGTCTTTCTGCTCCAGGTTCCATTTACCTTTTTCGCCCCAGCGATAACCAATAGAACCGTTCGGACTGGTCATACTGCCGTTGCTGTTAAGGGCAATGGTTTTCCAGTCAGGGTTATTATCTTCGCCCAGATTGTTTACCAGATCGGCTGCCCGCAGGAAGCGTCCACCGGTCAGATGACCATTGCTTTCTTCCAGCATGACCAGCATCGGCATATCGGTGTAGCGTTTGCTGTAGTCGGTAAAATAAGTGCTTGGCTTATCAACGTGGAATTCTTTCAGGATGACATGACCGAAAGCCATCGCCAGTGCCGAGTCGGTACCCTGACGCGGAGCCAGCCAGGTATCGCCGAATTTAGAAGCTTCAGAATAATCCGAAGTAATAATGCAGGTTTTGGTACCCTTATAACGAACCTCAGTCAGGAAGTGCGCATCAGGCGTACGGGTCTGAGGAACATTCGAACCCCAGGCAATAATATAATTGGAGTTATACCAGTCGGCCGATTCCGGCACGTCGGTCTGCTCACCCCATATTTGCGGAGAGGCTGGCGGTAAGTCGCAGTACCAGTCATAGAAACTCAGGCAGTTACCACCGATCAGCGACAGGTAACGGGCACCGGCAGCATAGGAAACCATCGACATTGCCGGAATCGGCGAGAAACCGGAAACACGATCAGGGCCGTAAGTTTTGGTGGTATAAACGTTGGATGCCGCAATCAGCTCATTGACTTCATCCCAGCTGGCACGGACAAATCCACCCAGACCGCGACGCTCTTTGTAGCTTTTTGCTTTTACCGGATCAGAAACAATAGATTCCCAGGCTTTTACCGGATCACTGTGCTGCGCTTTGGCTTCACGCCAAAGTTTCATCAGCTGACCACGGACTTTCGGATACTTCAGGCGGTTAGCACTGTAGATATACCAGGAATAACTGGCGCCACGCGGACAACCACGGGGCTCATGGTTAGGTAAATCCGGACGGGTGCGCGGGTAGTCGGTTTGCTGGGTTTCCCAGGTAACCAGACCATCTTTAACGTAGATTTTCCAGCTGCATGAACCTGTGCAGTTCACACCATGGGTAGAACGCACGACTTTGTCATGCTGCCAACGCTGACGATAACCTTTTTCCCAACTGCGATCCTGATCCGTTGTGGCACCATGGCCATTGGCGAAAGACTCTTTACGAGTTCTGAAAAACCGAAGTTTCTCCAGTAGGTGACTCATAGCTAACTCCTGATGTGTCCCGAAAGACCGGCTATAAACATACGGAGATATACTACTCAGATTGCACCAATTAACGATGGGGCCGGGCCGGCGTCACGGGCCGGAAAACGTCGTCCTGCGCACAAAAATACTCACAAAGTGGTAAATGAACTATTTTTCAAACCATTGATTTTAAAGGGTTTTATTTTTTACCCCTAAAAAATACTGCGCTGAATCAATCCCGCGAAAGCAAGGGGAGTAGCTAAAAGTAATCCTATCTAATAATAAGCATTCGCATATAGTTCGGTAATAACAGCCATATCCCTGAGTACATACTGCAGGTAAGATAACCTTTCAGTCGTATTTACCGTTTTCAAACTATGAAACAGACATCGGTTATTACCCGGATCAATCTCGCAATGAGCGCCATTATTCTGATGGCGATATCAACAATTCTGGTTTCTTACTGGCTCTCAGATCAGACCGATAATGATGCTTATGCTATTAACAGTGCAGGCTCTTTACGGATGCACAGCTATCGGCTGCTGATAGATCCCGAAGCGGTGAATGACAATAAAGAAATCATCCGCAGTATTTTCAATAACCCAATAATGAAAAATGTCGTCAGAAATGCCGAATCAACAGAGTTTTTTAACGAACTCGGTGAGCGGGGAATATTACTGGCCGATAAAGTCAGTGATTCAGAAACAGAAGCTGAAGAAAAATTAAATCTTGTTAATGCCTTTGTTGATGACCTGAATCGCCTGGTATTGATTATTCAGCATAACGCCGAAGGAAAAATACGGACGTTAAGAACTTTTCAGATTATTGCGTTTTTTATTACCGTGATTCTGTCTGCCATTGTTATCTACTGGATACATCTGCGCTTTACCGTACCGCTGAGTGAGCTGACCAATACCGCCCGCCAGATCAGCCGTGGTGATTTTTCCTGCAATATATCACCACCGGAAGGTACCGATGAGCTGAGTGTGCTTTCCCGTTCTTTTGAACATATGTGCAAAGCCATTTCTTATATGTATGAATCGCTGGAGAAACAGGTTGAAGAGAAAACAGCTGAGCTGCAGAACAGCAATAAAACGCTCAGCTTTCTCTACAATCTGGCCAGACGAACCAGTACCCATGAAATCAGGAAAGAAGATTTTAATAACATCCTGAAAGAGCTTTCCGTAGTAACAGGTATCGACAATATTGAACTCTGCCTGCTGACAGAAAGCGGGGATATTCCATATCTGCAGATTAATGGCAGTAAAGAGCTGGATGATGACTGCCGCTCACGCAATTGCCGAGACTGCCTGACGCAAACTACCGACAATACATCCCAGATTAATTTCCCGATCTCAAGAGAAAACAGAGACTATGGTGTTCTGACCCTAAACAGTCATCCGGAGTCACTGCTGCGCTGGCAGCGTGATCTGTTTACCTCCGTTGCCAATCTGTTTGCTATTGCAATGAGCCTGCAGAGTGAAGAGGAAAACATCCGCAGGATTACGTTGATGAAAGAACGTAACGTTATCGCCCGTGAACTGCACGACTCACTGGCTCAGGCTCTGTCTTATCTGAAAATTCAGGTAACCCGCCTTAACCGTGCCATCGGCAGTTCTGACTTTGAAATAATGATGGACGTCTCTGCTGAACTTAAACAGGGTCTGGATTCTGCCTACCGGCAACTGCGCGAACTGCTGACAACCTTCCGCCTTAAAGTCGATGGTAAAGGATTACTTGATGCGCTGCAGAAAACCGTAGATCAGTTCCACGAGCAATCCAATATGGAAATATCCCTGAACTACGATATTTTTAATATCCCCTTATCACCTCAGGAAGAAATTCATTTATTACAGATAATCCGCGAAGCCAGCCAGAATGCCATCCACCACTCTCATGGTAAAAACATACACATCAGCCTTTGCAGTAATGACCAGCAAGAAGTAACGCTGGAAATCGAAGACGATGGCATCGGTATCAATACTGATCCGGAAAAACGTAACCATTATGGCATGGCGATTATTCAGGAGCGGGCTTATCAGCTTTCCGGCAATGCGGAAATTAAACGACGTAACGAAGGGGGAACCGGCGTCTATTTCAGCTTTACCCCCGAGTCTGTGCGAAAGTCTGAACCTGAAACCGGAGCCTGAAACCCTAGGGCCTGTCGACACTAATTAGACAGGCCTGTTATAGGCTAAAAATTTCTCAGGCAAGGCGCTGAGAGTGTGGGATGTTCAGCACATCCCTGTGCTTCACCCCTTCGGGGTTGGCACGCCAATCTGTTCCAGACAGATTGGTAACGGGTTAAGCGAGCGAACAGCAACGCAGGATGAGGAATTTTTAGCCATAACCCTTCGGGCTGAGGCCAGTTTTCCCCATTAACGTCGTCGTTCGTCATTCATTTAGCCCGCTACCCACCTGCCCGGAGCAGATGGGCGCGAAGCCCGCAGGGTCAGGAACATGGATGTTCCTGACAATATCACTCCTCTCTCCTTGTTCTGAGAAAAGCCAGCTCTCAGCAGGGCCTATTCAATTAGTGTCGACAGGCCCTAGTCAGGGGTAAATGGGGCTCCACTGCCACGCCCGGTTCAGAAAATGGCAGCGTGCATTTACAAAATCCAGTACAGGGCCTCTAGCGCCACCGCCACCTGAATACGGTTTTCGGCCAGTGGCCGTGGCAGCATGTCTTCGGCTTTCGCCAGCCGTCTTAATAAGGTGTTGCGGTGGGTGTGCAGTCGTTTTGCCGCTTCAGTAGCATTACAGCCGCACTCCAGAAAAGCGTGCAATGACTGGCGCACCGCCGCCGGTGCCTGCGCCAGCTCGCCCAGTACGTGCCCGGAATAATGCTGGATGGATTTTGCATCCTTGGATAAAAAAGCCATTAAACGCACACGGTCGTAACTCACCAGCTGCACGTTGGATTTTAACCGTCCCAGAACCCGCTGCGCCGCCTGTGCATCCAGATGCGAACGGCGAAAACCATCCACGCCGTTGCCGCCTTCGCCATAACTGATGCGGATGTTTTCTTTTTTCTTTAACGCCATTTCCAGCACTTTTTCGTTCACCGGAAATTCTGCTGCCGACCACACCCAGATCAGTGATGGGCTGACGATGATTTTTAATGAGGTTTTTTGCTGGCAGGCTTTCTGAAACGCAGTGGCCAGATGCTCCAGATCAGAAATTTCGGTATCAATTTCCTCACTCCAGATAATGGCGCTGTGATGAGTCTGCGCAAAAGGATAATTCAGCAGCCGCTCGGCGGCGGCCAGGTCCATCGCCTCGCCGGCCACAATCTGCGAAATACGCTCGCGCTGTTCTTCCAGCTGGCCGCTTTTACGCGCCTCTGCATCCTGTTTCATACGCTGGATACCCAGCTGCAGACTGTCATCAATAAAGGTATTGATCGATACCGAAGAAATCTCCAGCAGTTGCTGTAATTCCAGCGGGTCCTGAGTCAGCTGGAAAACAATTTTCATCCAGTATTGCCAGGCAATATCCTGCACCGAGCGCGCATTACTGAGCAGCACCTGAGCAGCCTGAGTCGAAAAAATTTCACTCAGTCCCAGCACCGCCTCTTCCACCAGAAAAGCACTGACCGGTTGATCGGGCCGTTCGATGATGGCGTTCAGCCAGTGAATGGTACCGGCACGGATAGCGCGCCGCTGACGGGCCGATAACAGCGGGTCAACGTACTGAGTCTCTGCCCCCACCGTTTTGAAGTTGCCGCCTTCGAGCTCGTCCAGAACCTCAGGACTGGTCGCCAGTTGCAGCGCCAGCTCTGCGCCGGTGCGCATCAGCTCAAGAATCCGTGGCGATACGCTGGGCCAGCGCTGCCGGCTACTGACGGCCAGTTTCATAAGGTCTCCATTGTTAGCGCCTGTGCAAAGTGCACCAAATATACCCACATCAGTGTTGTTTTGTACATTGATGAGCCGGAGTTCCGTTCATAAGATGACCAGACTCAGCGAATAGCCGGATCAGACTGGCAGCCATCTGCCCGGCGTTCTGATGCCTGCAGGTGCTGCAGTACAGACCAGCAGACGCGCGCAGACGTGTAATGGCAAACAATAATAAGAGGCCAAACCGTGAAAAATTTTACCGACAAAGTGGTTGTGATTACCGGCGCCGCATCCGGCATGGGACGGGAATACGCACTGGAGTTTGCCCGCCTCGGCGCACTGGTTGCCATCACCGATGTCAACGCAGAACAGCTGGCTGAAACCCACAACATGGTGAAGGCCATCACCCGTAAAAACAGCCTGAGTGAAGTGCTGGATATTGCTGCCGAAGAGAGCGTGACGGACTTTGCGGGTAAGGTAAAACGCGAGCTGGGTAATGCCCACATCATTATTAACAACGCCGGTATCGGCGGTGGCGGCGCACCGGTCTGGGTGCAGGATAATGGCCAGTATCACACCACCATGCAGGTGAATTTCTTTGCCGTGGTGTATATCACCAAAGCTTTTTTGCCACAGTTGCTGGCCAATCAGGAAGGTGCTGTGGTGAATGTTTCCAGCGTATTTGGCCTGTTAGGAACGCCCGGCACCAGCGATTATTGCGCGTCTAAATTTGCCGTACGCGGTTTTACCGAATCACTCATGGTTGAGCTCGCCGACACACCCATTTCAGTACATCTGGTGCATCCTGGTGGTATTAAAACCAATATCGCCAAACATTCGAAAAACGGCGCCGAATTCGAAGAAAAATATCTGAAAACCGATCCGCTGTTTGCCGTACGCGAAGTAATTAAAGGCATCCAAAGCGGTAAGCAACGCATGATTTTTGGTTATCAGTCATCATTGCTGCGTTTCCTTACTTTGCTGCCACTGAAACTGCGTAACCGCATATTGCACCGCGAAATGGGCGATATGCGCGACCCGGAGCACTACGCGGTGCTCGAACAATACTCCACATCCTCATCACGAAGCTGACAGAAAAATAACCAATGGCATCTGTTCAACAGGGAGACATTATGAATACAAAATTTCAGCCAAGCATTGAAGCGCGCAAGGATATCGACTTCGGTCTGGACGCCGACTTCCCGAAATACTGGAATGGCAACGACCCGTTCAGAACCCGCGTAATGGATGCACTGCAGCTCAGCTTTCCTGATGGTGAGCGCTATTTTATTTCCAGCGTACGCGCCTTCCGCGACCGCATTACCGACCCGAAACTGCAGCACGATGTAAAAGAATTCACCATGCAGGAAGCGCAGCACGGTATTGCCCACACCAAATTCAATGATCTGCTGGCGGCACAGGGCATGCCGATGGAAACTATTCTGAATGAGCTTAAGGAATACATTAAAAGAGATCAGAAAAAGTATTCCGACGAATTTAATCTGGCCTTAACCGCAGCCTACGAACACTTTACCGCACTGCTGGCAGAAACCTTTTTCTCACGCAAAGAAGTAACCGCCGACATTCATCCGAAAATGCGCGCCCTGCTGGCCTGGCATGCGATTGAAGAAATGGAGCACCGCTCGGTGGCCTTCAACGTAATGAAAACCGTCGCTAAAGTTGGTTATATCAAACGTTGTACGGCAATGGTAATCGCCACCCGCCACACCACCAAAGTGATGTTTGACTACGCCGATGTACTGCTGAAAACCGATGGCTATAACTGGTTCCAGCGCCGCATGATGTTTATTAAAAACCTGAACTGGATGTATGGCCGCAAAGGTATCCTGTCATCCATGCTGCCAAAGCTTTTAATGTACTTTAAGCCGAGCTTCCACCCGGAAGATATTCCGGTAATTCACAACTACGGTGAGTGGGTTCGGGTATACGATTCAACCGGCAACCCGCATCAGGCCTGTGATGCGCTGCTGGCGGCGGCGTATTGAGGAGAACTCAGGAATGGCGTCTGAAGCCCCGGAGATTTGCTCCGGGGCTGAATTTAAAGCGCAATCACTTCAACATCAAAGGCATCCGCTTCATCACAAAATAAAGTTGTTAAAAAGGGAGACTCAATCACTTTAAGCTTCGGCAGGTGACGAATATCCCGCGCAGAGTGCATATCAAAATAGTCTTCGCTGCCACTCCAGTGCGGGGCCAGCTGGCTGTAAATGTCATCACCACCATCTGCACAAAGCTCAGTGATATCGGCTAACAAATGCTGGGGAATACCGAGCTTCTGGAAATAATCTCTGACCTCCGGCATAACCTGACAGGCTTGTTCACTATCAGGATCCATATGAGCGTTTTCCGGCTGTTTGACAAATTCCCAGACATCAAAAGCCGGCCTCAGGGTTTTGTCTTCATACATCAGTTTCTGAATCACCATCAGTTTGAAACCAAAATCAGCAAATACGGATACCAGCCCGGACTTTTGCATCAGTTTTTCCCGCGCACTGCTGTCGTATAAGGCTTTATCTTTAAGATCGATTTTAAGCTTCGACTTTAATTTTTTAAGCGCTGGCGGAAGATCGGTGAATGGATTGTTTCTGACATTCACCTTTTTTAATGCCGGCAGATCGGTCAGCCACTCCGGCAAACTGGCCAACTGACACCCCGACAGATCGATTTCCTCAAGAGCAGTCAGCCTGGCCATACTTTCAGGCAACTCACGGATCGGATTATCACTGAGATCCAGCGTTTTCAGCGTACTCAGCTGACCAATAACACCGGGCACCTCGCTGAACCGGCACTGTTTCAACGACAGCGCGGTAAGGGCTGCAAGACTTTCCAGCTCATCCGGCAACTGCGTAAGTGGTTGTGCTTCCAGAGTCAGCTCCTGCAGCTGCGACAGCAATGACCAGCAGCCAGGAACAGCTGTCATTGCCGTATCACTGACCGTCAGATAGCGCAGCTCGGCAAAACCGGATATCAGCGCTGCGTCCTCCGCAGGCAGAGACAGCTGGTTGATCGTCAGTTCTGCCAGCGAGCGGTTGGCTTGCAACAGGCTGATAAGCCCCTGCTTTTTACTCAGTGATGAATTGCTGCAGCTAAAGTGCCGAAGCTCATGCTGTAGTGCCAGACCAGCACAATCAATCACAGAAAAAGCATACGATAAATAATTCAGCCCGGTATAAGCACTGAGGTCGACGCACTCAGCATGATAAGCAACATACAACGCTTTGACGTCGTCCGGGTCTGCGCCAGAAAGTGTATTGGCATAGAAAATATTGTCAGAAAACTGGTCGTACAAATGACTCATTTGAAATCCATTACCGGAGGCATATTTCACGCAGTATATGGGATTTCCATACAGGCATCGTAGACTAATCAACAAAAATGTCAGTTATAGGGAGTATCTGGAGGATGACCGTCGTCGCAAGCTCCTCCGTTCTCTCCGCTCGCAGGCTCGCTACGAGCCGAACCTATCAGAGGTTGTTCGTATCGTC
>NZ_JAJAEL010000039.1:0-102450 GCF_020447205.1 Thalassolituus alkanivorans | reverse complement strand
GCCCGCACGAGAGGATTCGAACCTCTGACCTCTGCCTCCGGAGGGCACAGCCTTAACAGTCATTAAATCACATCTAATTGATTTTAAAAGGTTTTATTTTTATTTCTTACAAAAAGTATCTTCATACTTATGCATATTTACAAAACTTATGGTCACAAAAGTTGGCACCATAAAATGAGTTTTTTGACCACTACCCTCACCTGGCCTATGCACTTTCTATCAGTTCTCATCAATTTTATGTTCCCGATTATGAAATCCTCCCTGGGGGATAAGCTTGCCTTTATCCTCTAGGGAGGATATTCCAATCTTTATCCTTTATAGAGGATATTCCTGATGAAGATCACATCGCCACGTGGATTGGCAAATGCGCTCCAGTAAGCCCGTAAACAGCAGGCCATAGGTGAACTGGCGGGCATCAAGCAGAGCACAGCGTGCTGCTTTTGAAACCTCGCCTGAAGATGCCAAGATCGAAACACTGTTTAAGTTGCTGTCGGCGCTTAATCTGGAATTGGTTCTGGAACCCAGAAGGATCGCTGTTGGCTGATGAAATTGCCGCAGGAGGATTTTTGCCAGGCGCTTTGCGCATCGCCCGTCCTGAAATACGAGAATCATGGCGGCCCAGGAATAAAAGAAGGTATGGAGTTGTTACGCGGCTCCCAACAGGCAATTCATGACCGTGAAACCTTCTTTAAATTGCAGATAGTGTTCTGGATGCTGGCGGCTATTGATAGCCACGCCAAAAACTTCAGCCTCTTCATTGAACCGGAATCCGCTTTCCGCATGACGCCGATTTACGATGTGCTCTCTGCCTATCCGCTGATGCAGGCAAAGTCGCTGCGAGTAGGATACACCGATCTTTAAAACCGGTGATTTCACGCCGTTCACGGATCTTTCACTTTCAGATATCGGCCGGACATAGTCCGTGAAAGATGCGTGAAAGATGAATACCCATGCGGGTGAATTTTCGTTACTGATAATCAGAGATCGCAAGCAGATAAAAACGTGCGGTGAAAGTCTTTCACTGCTGTGAAAGGTCGTGAAAGAGCTCAAAACACTACGTATACGTCGCCCGGCTTGTAGCGGTTCAATAAATCCGGACACCCGCTAAAGGCGTTACGTCCGGATACTTAACGTTCAGAATGATTTCAGACCAGCGGATCAGTAAGCCGGTCTAACCATTGAGTGCCATGGATGGGATTCATATCCCAGGCAAAAGCTGCCCTGCTGGGTTGGTTTTCCACCAGATGTTTGATGATGTACTGACGGGTTGGCTCTGCTGATCCGTCAGCTATTTCAATCCCCAGAAGTTCAGCGGAAGCCATGTCCTCATCCCAGTCGCAACGTTCCATGTGCCCATCCTCGTAAAGACAGCTGAGGACTGAGGGGATTTTGGCGTAATTCTGCAGAATGTAGCCGATGTCTGCAGCGTCCTTCTTTCTTAGCTCGCGGTCCCGCTCCGTCCATGCGACCATTTTAAGAATGATCATGGCGACAGGATTTGCAACCTTAACCAGGCACTCAGGGGCCTGCGTGATCTTTACTTGCCATGCCTGGAGCAGTGCTTCCGGAAAGCCCAGTGTCGACATTTTAAACTCGCCATCCGGTGGCCAGCTGATGTCGTGATGCGCATCGACCACGTTGCCGAAAGGCAGAATGTCCAATTCCCAGGGCAAGCTGTCTGAATCGACGAAGCCCAGCCGATAGGCCAGCTTCTGATCCACGGAAAGCCCCTGGGCAGACAGTGCTTCTTTTAATGTATTGAATTCCTGCCATGAGGCCACCCGGATCGCAAAGTCCACATCCCGGGTTCCGCGCTCAATATGTGCGCCGAATCCATGGTGCATAACCAGGTCCCGTGCCATAGCTCCGACAATCAGGTAATCAATGCCCAGACCTTTGGCGCAGATATCAACCTTCCGATACATCTCGACCAGACCGCGTGGCAGCTTACCGGTCACATCAATCAAGGTATTCATTCATTACCCTTCTGGCTGCATCCACATTTCTGGGGTCGCTCGTTGACAACAAATCGCTGACGACTATCAGTTCAGGCGCAATATGCTTTGCGCTATCCACTTTCCAGAAGGGTCGGTAGATATCAATGATGAATTCTGGCTTTTCATCGGTTTTCAATTGCCGTAACCGACCGGCTTTCATAAGGGCAGGCAACTGAGCGTCTTCAGCGTAGAGGATGCCGTCTTTTGGGTTCAGGTATCCGGTGAGTTTGAGTGCAGCAATCTCGCCGCTGATCTGATAATCCACATCCGTCGGCAATGCCTGCCACCAATCTAGGTCCTGAGCCGTGAAGCGGCCGATATGAGCCTTATCCCGAATGCTATAGGGGTAGAGTTCTGTCCAACGGTTAGCCAGTTGGCTGGTGTTGATCAGCTCCTGCTGATTCCCGCTGCCCACCAGATACTCGTGGGCAGTCAGATCTTTGATGATGGCACTGACCGATCCCAACGATACTCCAGCCCGTTCAGCAATGGTCCGCATCGAAGCTCTTGCCAGCTCATGGTCGGCCAGCAACGCAAAAACAACTTTCAAACCAGCCGGCTGAAAAGCCTTTCCGGTTTTGATCTCGGCCGGCAGCTGTTTTCTGTTCGATGCAGCGGTCGCGCGCTTCTTTCCAATCACAACGATGTGCAGGCCGTGCTGATGAATAAAGGCATTGCCGGAAGCATCCAGATACTGGATACCCGCTTCCCTCAACTTCGTCGCCTGTGCAGGTGATATGTGATCCATAAAGACAACCCGATGCGCACCATCCCGGCTGAGTAGCTCACCAAACTCCGCTTTGTCAGCTTCCTGAACCAAAGAGAACAGCGGTATGGCTGGTGCTGTTCCGATACTGATACCCAAGCCGTTATTGGACAACGGACTGTTAAGCCCAACGATCTCTACCGGGAGCTGAACGGCTGTGGCCAGAGAATGGATACCATCGTTGAGTGAATCTGAGTGGGGCATTGCCAGCTCCAAATGTTCAATAAAAATGAACGTTCAATGATATTGAACATACTGCAGCACTGCTTAGGTTGCAAGCTGTATATATTCGAGGTGGGGTTCTACCCCACAAACAAAATCTTGCGGCCACCAAACGGGCGGAAGTAATGCACTCCTTCTAACAAAACAGAGTCCTTCAGCTGGTTGCGGATAGTGCGCGGGTCGTACTTGATGCGGGCGGCCAGTTCTTCTGTGGTTAAGTAGGTCTGTGACATAAAGGTCATCCTCTAGTAAAGTAATTCCAACTCATGGAAACCAAAATGATCTCCTGAAGATCATGCTAACCCACAAAAGATCTCCTGCAAGCCATTTTGTTCTGCAGGAGGTAAAAAGGTTCACTGAAGATGATTAAGTGCCATTTGTCTCGCATCATGGGCGAGAAAAAGTTGAAGATTGCTGATGTGGCTCGTGATACTGGTATCAATAGGGGTACTATTACTCGGTTGTATCAGGAAACGGCTGTGCGTGTAGAGTTCGATGTACTGGAAGTTCTGTGTAAATACCTTAACTGCGACATCGCCCAATTACTTGAGATCACAGAAGATCCGGCAGAAGGATTGAGCGAGTGAACGCTGTAGAAATTGAAATTGCGGTATCCAATCTGGCGCAGGAGCCGTTTGACCGGGAAAACTTCCCCTACGAGTTTCTGCGGGCTTTTGGTAACAAAGACACCACCATTAAAAAGCTGAAATCCGGTGAAACCAATAAATCGGATGTTGGCGGTGTACTGCAACGCAATAACATTCATTTGCTGGTCACTGAGTTGGGCGGTGTAACCGTTTCGCTTGATGCATTGCGTAACAGCCCGGCGACTGAAAAGAACAAAGTTAAATATATTCTCGCAACCGATGGTGAAACGTTTGAAGCCGAAGAGCTCAACAGCGGCGAAACGCTGGCCTGCGCTTACAATAAGTTTCCCGATCATTTTGGTTTCTTTTTAACGCTGGCGGGTATCAGCACCGTTAAGCAGATTCGCGACAGCTCGTTTGATATCCGCGCCACCAGTCGGTTAAACCGCTTATATATCGAATTATTAAAAGACAACCCGGATTGGAGCCGGGCCGATCAACGCCACGAAATGAACCATTTTATGGCGCGGCTGATCTTCTGCTTCTTTGCAGAAGATACCGACATCTTCCACGGCACCGATCTGTTCACCGCCACCATTGAACAGATGAGCGCCCGCGACAGTTCTAATACCCACGAAGTCATCAGCGAAATGTTCCGGGCGATGAACACCAAGATCGCCGACCGGGAAAGCTCAGGCCTACGCCCCTGGGCTAACCAATTTCCCTATGTGAACGGTGGCCTGTTTTCGGGCAGTACCGATGTGCCCCGTTTCAGCAAAATCGCCCGCTCCTACCTGCTGCACATTGGCAACCTCGACTGGACTCAGATCAACCCGGATATCTTTGGCTCCATGATTCAGGCCGTCGCCGACGACGAAGAACGTGGCGAACTGGGCATGCACTACACCAGCGTTCCCAATATCCTGAAAGTGCTGAATCCGCTGTTTTTGGATGACCTGCGTAGCAAACTCGAAGACGCCGGTAGCAATCCGCGCAAACTGCTGAACCTGCGCAAACGCATGGCGCGTATCCGCGTGTTTGATCCGGCCTGCGGTTCGGGCAATTTTCTTGTGATTGCCTACAAGCAAATGCGCGAGATTGAACACAGCATTAACGAACGCCGCGGCGAAGCCGGGCGTAAAAGCGATATTCCGCTGAATAACTTTCGTGGTATCGAACTGCGGGATTTTTCTGCCGAAATTGCCCGCCTTGCGCTGATCATTGCCGAATACCAATGCGATGTAGGCTATCGCGGGCAAAAAGAAGCGTTGGTGGAATTTTTACCTCTGAATAACCAGAACTGGATCACCAGCGGCAACGCCCTGCAACTTGACTGGGAACTGGCCTGCCCGGCAGAGGGCACAAGCGTAAAGCTGCTCGCCGATGACCTGTTCGACACCCCACTGGACCAAAGCGAAATCGACTTCGACAACGAAGGTGGAGAAGTCTATATCTGCGGCAACCCACCGTATCTGGGCAGCAAATGGCAATCGAAAGAACAGAAAGCCGACCTAGAAACAATTTTTGCCAAACGGGTAAAAAGCTGGAAGTCGCTGGACTACGTGGCCGGTTGGTTTATGAAAGCCGCCGACTATTGTTCGCGCCATACTGCCAGCGCGGCTTTTGTATCCACCAACTCCATTTGTCAGGGGCAGCAAGTCCCGATTTTATGGCCTGAAATCTTTGCAACCGGCTGCCAGATTGAATTTGCTCATACCTCCTTTAAGTGGGCCAACCTCGCTGCGAATAACGCGGGGGTAACGGTGGCCATTATTGGCATCTCAAACGAGCCTAAAACATCGCGTCGATTATTCTCAATCGCGGAAGATGGGGAAACTATTGAGAAGCAGTGTGAAAATATTAATGCTTATTTGGTTTCTTCCAGTGATGTATCTATTACACCTGAAAGTCGGTCACTTTTTCAGTTAGGGAAAATGCAATTTGGTAATCATCCTTATTATGGTAGTGGGTTAATCTTCTCATATGAAGAGGGAAGGGAGTTATCCTGCAGGTCAAATCAGATTAGTTCTTATATCCGACCTCTGTTTGGTGGGAAGGAGTTTATATCTGGTTCACCAAGAGCGTGCTTGTGGATTTCGGATGATGAAGCAAGCAAGGCGTGTAAAATAATTGAGATTGCTGAAAAAGTTGAATGCGTAAGGCTTGCTAGAAAAGCGGCTAAAAATGATCAGGCAGCCCAGAAGCTAGCGGAAACACCCTGGCGTTTTCGAGATCAAACTACAGCTTGTGAACATATTTTGCTAATGCCGAGGGTAAGCTCTGAAAATAGAGACTACTTGCCTGTAGGTATCGTTTCGAAAGAGGCTATAGTTCAGGATCAAGTACTTGCGCTCTTCGACGCACCTCTCTGGAATATGGCCTTAATCGCTTCCCGAATTCATTTGGTCTGGATCGGTACGGTGTGCGGAAAAATGAAAACAGATTTCCGTTACTCCAATACGATGGGCTGGAACACCTTCCCCGTACCAACGCTGACCGAAAAAAACAAAGAAGACCTGACCCGCTGCGCCGAAGATATTCTGCTCGCCCGTGAGCGGCATTTTCCGGCGACCATCGCCGACCTCTACAAACCTGAAGCTATGCCTGCTGACTTGCGCGCCGCCCATGATCGCAACGACGAAGTGCTCGAGCGTATCTACATAGGCCGCCGCTTCCGCAACGACACCGAACGGCTGGAAAAGCTGTTTGAGATGTACAGCAAGATGACGTCTAAAAAATAAGGAAGTGAACCATGACTGAGAAGTGGGAAAACCAAGCCGTTTTTTCTGAGTTTGACATTGGCTTGAATGATCAGAGCGTTTCACTTTACTCTGGAAATGCCGTGCTATGGGTGGGAGGTTCTAAATTTGATGTTAGTTGTGAATGCTACCTTAAATTAATACCCGAGCCTATCATACAGATAAGTGTTACTAAAGGCATTGGGTATAGACCGATAGAGTTTAATGATGAATTGCGGATGTCTTTTGAAGAAAACCTAGATTTTGAGTTGCTACCTATCCGCCATTGGTATGATTCTGTTTCTGGAGAGAAGAATATCATTGGGGTTTTACGAAATGAACCATCTCTGGTATCAGCAGTTCAACCCAATGCAGATAGAGTGGAATTTCATTTATTCGACTTTGTTAAATTTTGCCGATCTGGCTGTATGTCTATAAGTGACATGGGCAGCCTGAGTCGTATGAAACTTAAATCTGAAAACTATGAGATAACCCTAAACTCGCTCGATAATACTGAAGAAAATATAAAAGCGACAAAGGAAGATGGCGTTGTACGGCTAACCCATATGGGAGTTCTCTGTAAAAATGATGGATCAAATCTTACGTTTGATGAATACATGTCTTTGCAGCTTGAGCTATCTTCTTTTCTCACGTTTCTCAAGGGCGGTCGTACTTGGCCTTGCCTGATTACCGGTTATTCTGGAGGCACATCTGCATTTCGTGCATTATCTGCACCGATTGCCAGCAAAAATGGTCAGTCATGGTTTGATCCATATAGTGCTAGTGATGCGGAGAATTTATATCCACTTTTCAGTTCGCTATGGGCTAAGTCAGTTGAATGGAAATCATGCTTGACAGGTGTCATATATTGGTATGCGCAGAGTAATACCAGGGGCGGAAATCCAGGTATCGATGCTTGTATTATTCTGGCACAGACAGCGGTTGAGAAGTTAGCCTACCAATATCTTGTTGTTGATAGGAATATAATTTCTCCTAATGGATTTGATAAGCTTATGGCTTCCGATAAAATCCGGATGATAGGTTCTTGTTTGGGTATTCCCCTGCATATTCAACCTGTTACCGAGAATATTTATCGCGAGTCAACCGTTACTAAATGGTGTGATATTCCGCATGCATTAACAGATATTCGTAACTCTCTTGTTCATCCTAAAAATAAGAAATATCAGGACTCCATTCAAGAATGTTATTTAGAGGCTCTGAGACTTTTTATGTGGTTACTTGATCTAAGCGTGTTGGCTGTATGTGGATATATGGGGCAATACAAAAATCGATTAGAGGTTCCGTATTGCCCTAGAACCCCTGTGCCTTGGGTTGCTAAGGAGTACTAAAGCGGTGACTACTCTACCGATTATCCCAATCAGCGAATCCCTCACGGTCGAATTTAAAAGCGACCGCAAGCGCCTGTCAGATGATGAACTGGTACAGGCTTTGGTGTGCTTAGCCAATACCGAGGGCGGTGAGTTGTGGCTGGGAGTCGAGGATGACGCCACGCCAACGGGCCTGCATCCAGCCCATGCGAACTTAACTGGATTACCTGGGTTAATCGCAGCGCGTACGTCACCTGCGCTGCAGGTGACAGTTGAGTCGTTTGATGTGAGTGGTGTGACAGTTGCCCGTATTCTGGTGCCTAAGGCAACACACTCTGAGGTGGCCACTACCTCAGGCCAGTACCTGCATCGCCGCATTAAACAGGATGGCACGCCTGAATGTGTCGCTATGCTGCCGCATGAGCGCACCAGTCGATCTTCAAGCATCGGTATTTTTGATGCTTCAGCTCAGGTTGTGGCAGGGGCAACCGTTGCCGATTTTGACCCGATTGAACGCGAGCGTCTGCGCCAGGCGGTGCAGTATTACGGTGGCGATCGGGTATTGCTCGAATTGGATGATGATCAATTAGATGCCGCGCTTGGGTTTACTGCCCGGTCGGCCTCCGGTGAGCGCCTGCCAACTCTGACCGGCTTATTGGTCATTGGTCGTGAAGCGGCGATTCGGGATTTTGTGCCAACCCATGAGCTGGCGTTTCAGGTGCTTGAGCAGGAAGACGTTCGGTTTAACGAGTTCCGGCGGTTTCCTTTATTGAAAGCACTTGAGTGGTTAGAGACTAACTTCCGCCCTTATAACCCTGAGCGTGAAATCCAGGTGGGCCTGTTCCGAGTACCTGTACCTATGGTGGACTTGGGTGCATTCCGCGAAGCTGTAGCGAATGCATTGGTGCATCGTGATTATCATCGCCTTGGGGCTGTGCATGTGCGCTTAAACGATAGCAGCCTGACGATCAGTAACCCCGGTGGGCTGGTGGATGGCGTCACTATCGGGAATCTTCTGAGTACTGAGCCACGTCCGCGCAACCCCAGACTGGCCGATGTCATGAAACGTATTGGTGTGGTTGAGCGCTCGGGTCGTGGGGTCGACAAGATCTATCGGGGCATGCTGCGCTTTGGTCGCCCGCAACCTGACTACAGCCGGACGGATTACAGTAACGTGATACTGCGTCTGGAAACGGTGGAGGCTGATGAAGTCTTTCTGCGTTTAGTGATAGAGCAAGAAAGCCAGCGAGGCAGCCTACCGGTAGATAGCCTGATCGTGCTGTCTGCGCTGCAAGGCCTGAAGCGTATGAACGCGGAAGAGCTGGCAGAGCTTGTTCAGCAGGATGTCGCGGTTGCCAAACGCACCGTCGAGTCACTGGTTGAAGCGGGACTGGTCGAGGCGCATGGAAAGACCCGGGGACGAACCTATACCTTATCAGCGGCCATCTATCAGGCGAAAGGAGATAAGGTTGGATACACCCGTCAGGCAGGTTTCACACGGCTTCAGAATGAGCAGATGATTCTGAGTCATGTTCAACATCATGGTCAGATTCAACGCTCAGAGGTAATGGAGCTATGTCACCTGAACAAAGATCAGGCTAACCGCCTTCTGAAGTCCCTACGTGAGGATGGAAGGCTTGAAATGCATGGCACAACCCGTGCAGCCTATTACACCGCAGGTAGTAGAGATACATGATTGGTTAGCGCGGTATTGCGCGGTATTGCGCGGTATTGCGCGGTATTGCGCGGTATTGCGCGGTATTGCGCGGTTGAGAGTGGTTTCGCTCAGTCAACGTGACCGCTCAGATACAAACACACATTGCGGGCACGAGGCCCGGTTTATCAGCCAAGGTAACTTTTAAGAATTCAGGCGAAACGTATGAATAAACATGTTCCTTCTGTGTCGGTGTCTTACGCACAGAGCGGTAAGACGAATAAATCCAACGAGCTGGGTATGCGCCCGATGCAGGAGCGCGCCTATGAGTACCGGGGCGAGCAGTATCTGCTGATCAAGTCGCCACCGGCGTCGGGCAAGAGTCGCGCGCTGATGTTTATCGCGCTGGATAAACTGCATAACCAGCGGTTGCGTAAGGCGATTATTACCGTGCCGGAGAAGTCTATTGGCTCCAGCTTTGCCGATGAACCACTGACGAAGTTCGGCTTCTGGGCAGACTGGCATGTCGAGCCTAAATGGAACTTGTGTAACAGCCCCGGCGAAGGCAGTAAAGCCGATTCGGTAGGCAGTTTTCTGGCCGGAGACGATCAGATATTGGTGTGTCCCCACGCGACCTTCCGTAATGCGGTTGAGAAATTTGGCATTGAAGCCTTTGATGACTGCCTGATTGCAGTGGATGAGTTTCATCATGTATCGGCCAATCCGGAAAATCGCCTGGGTTCACAATTAGCCGAACTGATGGCCCGTGATAAGGTGCATATTGTCGCTATGACTGGCTCGTATTTCCGCGGCGATGCCGAAGCCGTACTCGCCCCCGAAGACGAAGCTCGCTTTGAATCGGTTACGTACACTTACTACGAACAGCTCAATGGTTATGAGCACCTGAAGACGCTGGATATTGGTTACTTTTTTTATGCAGGACCTTACGCGGATGACTTACTGAAAGTGCTCGACCCGGATGAGAAAACTATTATTCATATTCCGAGCGTTAATTCCCGCGAGAGCACCAAAGATAAAATCCGCGAAGTGGAACATATCATTGAAGAGCTGGGGGAATGGCAAGGCACGGACGATAAAACTGGTTTTCAGTTGGTAAAAACAAAGTCGGGCCGCATCTTAAAAATCGCCGATCTGGTTGATGATGCTCCGGGACAACAGGCAAGAATACAGGCGAGTCTGCGAGCCCCTGCTATGAAGCAGGACCGTGACTATGTCGATATTATTATCGCGCTGGGCATGGCGAAAGAAGGCTTTGACTGGATATGGTGTGAACACGCCCTCACTGTGGGTTATCGCTCCAGCCTGACTGAGGTAGTACAGATTATTGGCCGTGCCACCCGAGATGCTCCGGGCAAAACCAAGGCTCGATTTACCAATCTGATTGCCGAACCAGATGCCAGTGAAGAGGCGGTGACCGAGGCGATTAATGATACGTTAAAAGCGATTTCGGCGAGCCTGTTGATGGAGCAGGTGTTGGCTCCACGCTTTGAGTTCCGCCCTAAGAACCCTACCAACGAACCAGCGCCCGGATTCGATTACGGAGATGGCGGTTATGATCCTGAGAAAACTAACGTCGGCTTCAATCACGATACTGGTCAGTTCCAGATAGAGATTAACGGTCTTGCGATGCCAAAAAGTGACGAGGCAACACGTATTTGCCGCGAAGATCTGAACGAGGTGATTGCGACCTTTGTACAGGATAAGCCGACCATCGAGCGCGGCCTGTTTGACGACGAAGCTGTACCGCAAGAGCTGACTCAGGTTCGTATGAGCAAGATCATCAAAGAGCGCTATCCAGAACTTGATGATGAAGATCAGGAGGCTGTACGCCAACATGCGATTACCGCGTTAAACCTGATTCAGCAGGGTAAACAGGTTGCGCTGGATATCGCCGGGCAGGACGACGTGCTGATTGACCCGGTAGCACCTGGAGAGCCGTCTCCGAATACGGCGCTGATTCAGGGTATTCGTAAGTTTTCGATGGACGTGCGTGAGCTGGATATTGACCTGATCGATAGTATCAACCCATTCAGCGAGGCGTATTCGATTCTGTCGATCGCCATGAATGAAGACACGTTAAAGCAGGTCGCAGCGGCGATTGCGGCAAAGAAGACCCGCCTGACCCCAGAAGAAGCGAAAGAGTTGGCTGTGCGGGCAATAAAATTCAAGAAGGAGCGCGGACGGTTGCCGTCTATCAGTGCGCAGGATGCCTGGGAAAGAACAATGGCCGAAGGCGCAGCTGCCTTCGTACGATTTAAAGATGAGGGTCGCTACGATGGATCTTGATGATCTGCGTGCAGAGCTTGATGAGTATGCAAAACCAGAGAAAAAACAAACGCTGTCAGCGAAAGAGCAGCGTATTGTTGCTGGCTTTGAGGATATTCAACGCTTTTACGATGAGCACAACCGTATTCCGCAACATGGTGAAGGTGGCGATATTTTTGAGCGTTTATATGCCACGCGTTTAGATCGTTTGCGTGCATTACCAGAATGCGCGGAGTTATTAGCGCCTCTGGATCACCAGGGGATACTGAACGGAACTGCTGAATCGACTTCGTTGGATGCTACGACCAGCGTAAGAGAAGAACCACCGGGTTATGGTAATGATGAATCTTCTGACCCCAGCGATGATGAGCTGCTGGCTGAGCTGGGTGAGATTGCTGGTGGTCCATTAACCGAGCTTAAGCATGTGCGCAGTGCGGCGCAAAAGCGCGAAGTTGACGAAGTTGCAACGCGTGAAGCCTGTGAAGATTTTGACAATTTTCAGCCGATTTTTGAACGGGTGGAGCGCGAGATTAAAAATGGATTACGCGTGGCCCGGCGATTTAAAGAAGATGCCAGCATTGAGCAAAGCAATCTGTTTATTCTGGGTGGTCAGATGGCGTATGTCGCAAAAGTCGGCGAGACCATTAAAGCACCAAACGGAGACAATGATGCCCGCTTACGCGTGATTTACTCCAATGGCACTGAGAGCAATATTCTGCGTCGGTCGCTACAGCGTGCGTTGTATAAAGACGATACTGGCCGCCGTGTGACCGAGCCTGATGCAGGCCCTTTGTTCAGCGACCAGTGGGAAGATAAAGACGTTGAAAGCGGAACGATTTATGTGTTGCGCAGTCAGTCAGATCATCCGACTGTTGCCAGCCATCGTGACCTGATTCATAAGATAGGTGTTACCGGTAGTAAGGTAGAAGTCCGTATCGCCAATGCCGAAAACGATGCGACTTACCTGCTGGCTAAGGTTGATGTTGTTGCGACTTATAAACTCGTTGGTATTAACCGCACTAAACTCGAAAATCTGCTGCACCGAATATTTGCACCGGCCCAGTTAGATCTGGTTATTCCTGATCGTTTTGGCAAGCCAGTTAAGCCTCGGGAGTGGTTTTTAGTTCCGTTAACGGTGATTGACGAAGCGGTTGAACGAATCAGATCCGGTCGGATAGATGGCGTGGTGTACGATCCAGAGAAGGCCGAACTGCGGGATCTGAGTTAACCAGCATAGGCAAAGGAGGCCAGATGCAGGACAACTCTGCACGACAACTCGCCAGGAAATATATCAGCGCGCGTCATAACCATGCAGCCTGGCGGTTGCTTGCTTCGCCGCGCGCGCCACTGATTGCCGGATGCTTGTCCATTCTTTTTGCTGGGGCCCAGGATGGTGTCGCGGAAGAAGATGCCTTGCAGGCCCTGTCAGATATGCTGGCGTCCTTTGCTACTCAGGATGAGTTTAATATCGATGCGGAAGATGTGTTGCAGCAGGCCGGTCGTGAGCTGCGGGAATGGATCAAACGCGGACTGGTTATTGAGCGTGGGCAGCGTATTTATGAGACCGATGCAATGCGCAGTGCGATGCATTTTATTGAGTCTCTCGATAACCGCATCATGACTTCTACCGCCTCCCGCTTGTCGGTTGTTCAGCAGCAGATTGAGCAGCTTGAAACTGGTATGAACCCCGACCCTGCCAGTCGTGTCGCGTCGATTAAGCGCAAAATCCGTCAACTTGAATTTGAATTGGCCGATGCCGAGGCAGGTAATATTCCCGTTTTCTCGGAAGCTCAGGCTATTGAAGCAATACGGGAAGTATTTGCACTTGCAACAGGTTTAAGTGCTGATTTTCGCCGGGTTGAAGATTCCTGGCGAGAGGCTGATATGCAGTTGCGACAAAAAGTGGTGGCTGAAGGCACACACCGAGGAGACATATTGGACCGGCTTCTTGATAGTCAGGAAGCTCTTCTTAACACATCCGAAGGGCAAGTCTTTGACGCATTTCTGCGCCAGCTGCGTGAAACGATCCGACTTGAAGAAATGAATCATCGCCTGCGTACGATACTTGCACACCCCGCTGCGCGTAAGGCTCTCAGCAGGAGCCAGATAACGGACCTGAAATGGCTACGTCTTAAACTGACTCAGGAAAGCCGCACTGTTATCGCAGCGAGATCACGCAGCGAGCAGGATGTCCGTAGTTTTATTAAAACCGGATTGGCCAGTGAACATCACCGCGTCGGTATTTTATTGGCAGAGGTTTTTAAAGCTGCACAGGCCATGGATTGGAATAAACAAAAAGTCAGGCGGCAGGTGTCTGCGTTACCCGCGCTTGGATTTACCGCCGGAAACCTTCCGGTGATAGAACGCCTGCGCTATCGGGCAGCACCACGCGGTGATGACCCGGCACTGGATTTCTCGCCAGCCGAAGTTGGCCTTGAAGGTATTGATGACGAGTTCTGGACAGCATTGGATGGCTTGGACCGTGAGGCGTTAATTGTCAGTACGCTTGAGCGTATCCGGGCTGCAGGTAAGCCTGTGACTTTTTCAGAATTACTTGATCTGCTACCGCCAGCTCATGACCTTGAGACGCTTGCCTTGTGGATAAGCATGGCCAGAGAGGCAGACATTAAAATTCTTGCTGAAGATACGGAGCGTTTTGAGCTAACTGATGAAGAAGGCCGGCACTGGGAGTATAAGGTGCCCAGAGTCTTGATGGACGAGCAATCGTTAGCTGGAGTGGATTGGGATCTCTGATGAAAAGCATATTTGATGAACTGACCGCGGCAGATCATGAAACGTCTGAAGAGGCTGTCGATCATGTGGCCACTCAAACGCCAGACATAGACCCGGATCGTACTGCTTCGTCGCTGCGCGATGCTGCTAAGCAGTTGCTGGCGGCGGGCTTGATTGAGGCAGCAACTGCTGGTCGTTTATACCAGCAGTTGCTGACTTCGATTGCGGATGTTAACCAGATTCTGGAGCCATTGGATCTGTGCGCCCGAGCCGATGATGTGCGTGGTCTGGTGTATCTTGCCGTGCGTAAAGAACAGGATGATGGCGGAGATGAATGGTCTCATCCATTGGTTCGTCGTCAGCGTCTGACGCTGGAGCAATCTTTGCTGGTGGCGATTTTGCGCCAATATTTTATCAGCTACGAACAGGATAGCGGTATTGGCCGGGGCGAAGCACGGGTAACGCTGGATGAGCTGATGGCCCAGTTGCAGGTGTACCTTGGTGATCCAGGCAGTGAAAGCAAAGAGCGCAAGCGCCTTGGTAATCTTCTTGATCAGTTAAAAGGTCATGGTCTTGTAGGCATTCCGGATGCGCATGGTCGGGTAGAGATTCGGCCTATGATTGCGCACGTTGCCAATCCTGAAAATCTAAAATCATTACTGGCTGACTTTATTTCCATGAGCAAAGAGGGCCAGACTGCTGACGAGATAGATACCGACACAGATAGCGGAGAGCACAGATGAGCACACAGGAAGTCATGCCCGGATTTGAAGTGACCTATCGCCTGTCGAAGCTTGAACTGTACAACTGGGGTGGATTTCCTGGCTCGCAGGAGGTTGAATTTGACCCGCTGGGCACAGCTATTGTGGGGCCGACGGGCAGCGGTAAAACCACACTGATTGATGCTTTGATGACGCTGCTGACAGTCAACCCTAAATACAACCTTGCTTCAACGGGCGGGCACGAAAGCGATCGTGATCTTGTTTCTTATGTGAGAGGTGTGTCCGGGGCTGGTAATGGCTCGGTGTCTCAGGAACACGTTTTACGTCAGGGGAAGGTAATTTCTGGCCTGTGTGCGACTCTGGATAATGGTGCAAAAACCGTAAAACTTGGTGCGGTGTTTTCAATAGATGATACGAGTTTTTCGGCACAGGATCTGAAAAAGTACTGGATATTTTCTCAATCAGAATCTGTTAATGAGAAGGCTCCTGAATCAGATAGCTTGATAACCCTTCGTCAGTGGCTTGAAATCTATGATCAGGGCGGCAGCAAAGCGTTAACGCGAGAAGGCAAAATAAGTTCAAGCCTTACCGTTTTTACCGCTAAGAAAAATTATCTTGCCAGAGTGCGGGATTACTTTGAGGTTGGCCAGAATGCATTTGACCTGCTGAATCGTGCTGCAGGGCTAAAACAACTCAACAGCATTGATGAGATATTCAGAACATTGGTGCTGGATGATGAATCACAGTTTAGGCAGGCTGCCGAAGTTGCCAACAGCTTTGATGATCTGAAAATTATTTACGAGGAACTGGAGCTTGCCCGGCGTCAGATTGCTTCTCTTGAACCCGTAAAAAAATACTGGCACCAGTATGAGCAAGCCAATAGTAACCGTAATGATATGCGACATTTACTCGCCGTATTTCCCGTATGGTTTGCTGAAGGTATGCATAAACGCTGGAAAGAAGAAGCAGGTCGTTTGAAGCGTCTTTCTTCAGAGTGTGCGGCCAGAAAAGCAGAGTTGGATGAAATATACCAGTTAAAATCAGCAGAAAAAGACGAACTTCATGCTCGTTATTTACGTTCTGGTGGTAATGATCTTCAGACCATTGAAGAACATATTAGGCTGCTTGAAAAAGACCTTTATGGCTGTCGGGGGCGTGCGGATGTATATCTGAAAAAAGTGCAGGCTCTGGCTTTGAACGAGGACCTGACCCGAGTAGCCTTTGAGCGCAATCAGGCACGTCTGGATGACATTGTCGCGAAACTTGATCAGGATCTTACTCAGGCAGAGCATAATCATTTTACCTCTGGCTCCGAGTTAAAGGGGGTAGAGAAACAGTACGTTGAGCTAAAAGAAGAGATACAAGAAGCGGAGAATGCACCGGGTTCCAATATTCCAGGGCAGTTCCTGCGATTCCGGTCTGCGCTCGCCGAAGGTTTGGACTTGCCGGAGTCGGAGTTACCCTTCGTTGCCGAGATGATTCAGGTAAAACCGGATGCAGCAGACTGGCATGGTGCTATCGAACGGGCCATTGGTAGTCACCGCTTACGTATCATGGTGCCTGAAAGCAATATTAGGTTTGCTTTGCGCTGGGTGAATCAACGCAACAACCAGTTGCATGTCCGGTTGTATGAGGTGAAAGCTGCCTCCGGTCAGTCTGCCTTTTACGAAGATGGTTTTACCCGGAAACTAGACTACAAAGTACACCCGTACAGAGAGGCCGTAAAAGAGCTTCTTGCGGGTATCGACCGGCATTGTGTATCAACCGCTGAGGAATTACAGCACACGCCTCATGCCCTGACCCGGGAAGGGATGATGTCGGGTAAGGCGCGTTTCTTTGAAAAACAGGACCAGAGACGTCTGACAGATGACTGGATGACTGGATTCGATAATACGATTCGTCTTATGCAGTTAAAAAGACGTTCAGAAACTCTGGCAGACCAGCTTGCAGAACTTCAGGCGGTAGAAAGAAAAAAGCGTTCAGATAAAGAAGAATGCCAAAGACAGTTGGCATTTGCACAAACGCTTAAAGACGTCACCTTCGACAGCATTAATTTTGAATTATTAGAAACGCAGATCAGATTGCAGAAGGAGCGTCTGGAGCATCTGATATCACCAGGCTCGGATGTCGCACAGATGAAGGTGCAGTATGACAGGGTTAAGCAGGAATGTGCCGATATCGAACAGCAGCGAAATACACTGATATCCGAACAAGGGTGGACTGATAATCAACTTAGTACGGTTGAGGCGGAGGTATCAAGGTTATTTATGCTGGCCGAGTCTGGACTGAAAAATGATGATCGTGAAGTTATCGATCGTTATTTTAAGACGATTGCGAAAGTAGGTAATGATCTTATTGCTACGGCTGAACTGCATAATATGAAGTCTTTGGAAGAGACAAGTCTTCTTGATGTGCGTCAGCGTCAGGAAAAGCTGGACAGGCAGGTTGAGGATCTTTCGAAACAATTAGTCAGGGCGATGGAAGTTGCCAAACGCGAGGACCGGGGCGCCTTGGTCGAGGCTGGCTCTGATGTAGAAGATGTCTCTGCTTATCTTGAACGTCTGCATACATTGACTGAAGAAGCCTTGCCGGAAAAACAGAAGCGTTTCCGCGAGTACCTGAATCGTTCATCCGACGATAGTGTCACTACCTTACTTGAAGGCCTGGAAGGGGGCGTGGCAAAAATCCGCGACAAACTGGAAGATGTTAACTACACCTTGCGGCAAGTTGACTTTCAGCCGGGGCATTATTTGCAGCTTATTGCCAATGATGTTGTTCACGAAAGTATCAGAACCTTTTCCCGCCAGATGAGAGAGTTACGTGCAGCTCAGCTGGCTGCTGATGATGGTGAAAGTCATTATCAAACATTGCAGGTCGTGGTAGCTTCATTGCGTAATCATTATGAGAAGAGCCACACTGCCGCAGCAAAGGCGTTACTGGACCCTCGCTTCAGGTTGGAATTTAAAGTGAATGTTATTTCCCGCAGTAGCGGTAAAATTCTGCATACCTTAAGTGGCTCTCAGGGCGGTAGTGGCGGCGAAAAGGAAATTATTGCTTCCTATGTTCTCACCGCGTCACTCTCTTATGCGCTTTGTCCTGATGGCAGCAGCAAGCCGCTGTTTGGCACCATTGTTCTTGATGAGGCTTTTTCCCGTAGCTCGCATGCGGTAGCCGGAAGAATTATCAGTGCATTAACTGAGTTTGGTCTGAGCGCGTTGTTTGTGACACCAAATAAAGAAATGCGTTTGCTAAGAAGTCATACCCGCTCGGCGATTGTTGTGCACCGTAAGGGGAACCATTCAAGTTTAACGACATTAACCTGGAAAGAACTGGAACAGGCTGCTAATCAGCGCCGGGCAGAAGGAGAGCGCCGGGATGTTATCTCCTGAAACTCTGATTGTGAAACTTTCGAAACAGTGGCATCAAGCGGATATTAGGGAGGCTCGCTTGCTGTCGTCTTCTGGCTGGCCTATTGAGCTTAACATTGGTAAGCCGACCGCTCAGATGGCGGTAAAGAATACGGCGAAAGTAAGGCACCATATCGAGCGCTGGAGAAGCATTCAAGTCGGCGAAGTAATCAGTACTGAAGTTAAATACCGTGATTTTTCTGAGCCTGTTGTTGTTCCTGTGTTCTGGCGGTTAAGGCAGCCCAGTGAATGGATATCTGCGATTAATGACCCGGAAATTACCGCTGAATTTCAAAAGCTAAGTCATATTATATCGGCCGCTGATCCAGAGTATCACCGAATCCTGATCCGTCAGCGTGCCCTGTGGCTAAACAAAACAGCCAAAGAAGTGACTGCTGTTTTGCAGTTGGTTGATAAATTGAGTCCTGGAATGGCTTCAGGTCGCCCTTTGCGGTTGTTGTCCGGGCTGGGGGTCGATACAAAGTTCTTTGAACGACATTTTACCCTGATTGAGAAGCTTCTTGATGTTCGTTACACCGGAGCTGTAGCAGAAGTTGGGTTGCAGGCATTTCTTGGAGCCCCTCCGGAAAAAGACCATTGGCTTTTGGTTAAACCTCTTTCTTCAGGAATCCTTCCTTTCAAGCGTATCCGGCTAACTTCGAAGGAGTTGGAGACCTTGGATCTTCCAGCGCATCGAATTCTTCTGGTCGAAAATGAACAGTGTGAGCATTTGTTGCCTGATATTCATGACTGCATTGCGATACTGGGAGCGGGCTTGGATTTGGGATGGCTAGCTGGAGACGCCTGGCAAAGTAAAAAACTTCTGTACTGGGGAGACATTGATACCTGGGGGCTTTTGATGCTCTCACGCGCTCGGGAAGCTCAGCCAGGGCTGCGCAGCATTTTGATGAATCCTGCTGTTTATGACAGCAATAAAGACCATGCGGTATCAGAACCAGTGAAAGCTCAGGATAGTAGTCCTCCGAACCTGACTACTGAGGAGAAGGTCTTGTATGAGCGACTTGTGAATTCCGATAAGGGGCGCCTGGAACAAGAGTTTATTTCAGAAGACCTGATTAAGGATGCTCTTAGTGGCTTATAAAATAGTAGGGCAACAGTCATAGTCGCAAGGCCGTTTAACTGCCACGAGTCAGTGTGGGCACAAAATAGCCACATTTTGGACACAAGCAGGATTTTGTTAGTAACTACTATTGCCAGAACGGCCTAAGGAATGGCCCGCCCGAGAGGATTCGAACCTCTGACCTCTGCCTCCGGAGGGCAGCGCTCTATCCAGCTGAGCTACGGGCGGTTTACGTATGAGCAACTTGAGGCTCAGGTCGTAAGTGCCCGCATTGTATACGTTTTTTTCGGGCGGCTCCATAGGTGGAGCTGGTGCGGCAAAACAAGCGGCAGAGCGGCGGTTGTCAGCGCTCTGCCGCGGTCATTACAGCGCCTTCATTACAGCACCGGGTTACCGCAGTCGGCCGGGATGGTAAGGGTCTTGCCATCCAGCTGAATACGGCAGTCGCTGCTTACGTTGTCTGCAGCCTGCATGGCTGGCAGGTTGGCTGTGGTCAGCAGGTCGGCAGCATCAGCCCGTGGTGTGGTGGCAACCACCTGATTACCGGGCAGCGGACCGCCGTTACGCAGGTGGGCATACATCTGGTCGAGTGCCTGGCCAAAGTAATAATGCAGGCCGACGTAGCGGGTTTTATAACCCGGAAACAGGCCATTCAGCAGGTCGAGGTGGTGGGCATTGAGCACTTCGACATAGCGCAGGTCGTTATTGGCTTTGCTGCCCTGACTCTGGTTAATGGCGAAGTACGGCCGTGATGAATGATTCAGCGGAATAATGGCATCGGCACGCCCATGCACAATGACCGTCGGTACGTTCAGCTTACGCGGGTCAGCGCTTACTTCGGCGATACCAGCCGCTACACGCTGGGCTTTGGTCTGATCAGTAGCGTTAGCTCCTGAAGCCAGGTCGCGCAGGCACAGGTGTCCGGCGAGGTTCTGGTCGGTGCTGGCGGCGCGATCTTCGCTGCCGGTTTTATTGTCGATCAGCACGATACCGCCGGTTGGTGGAATACCGTTGCCTGAGGCAAACAGGTCGGCCAGCTGGGTGGTGGTGGCGGAAGTCGGCGCCAGGGGCCCAAATGCCATTGAGAAGTCGCACAGATTATCGCTTACACCAAAGCGGCCATAAGCATTGGCGTAGGTAACGGCAATGGATTGCGGCACTTTGATGGTGCTGTTGGCGTGCTGGGTAAAATCCTGTTCCGGCACCAGGCCGTAATCGCGCAGCTGCTGCTGTGCATCGGCTGCCAGTTCGGCATCGTTGGCACCGCTGATCAGACCGGCGCTCTGCAGCGCATGGCAACGGGCAGCGCTGCCACTGCCCACGGCGGCAGCATCGGCACCCACACTGGCGCAGGGCTGCAGCACACTGAGCAGGCTGGTGTAGTCGTACAGGCTGCGGCCAAGCTGATTCCACTGATAACTGCCCTGCTGCACACTGTAACCGGTAGCCAACGCCTGAGCTGGCTGTACATTAGGTTCCGATACCACCACAGCATCAATCAGGCCGCTGCTGTCGAGTTCTGCGGCACGCAGTGAAGCGCCACCACCGTTGGATACACTGGCGGCAATCACCAGCGTGTTGTTGCGGCGCAACACCTGCAGGTTTTTACCGGCATCATTTTCACGGCCGAAATTCTCCGGCAGATTCAGCACATACATCGCGGCTTTAGCCGCCTGCAGCACAAACAATCCCCAGTCTTTTTCCGGGTTGGCACCAGAGTGCGCGTGTTTATAAGCCACACGGGCAGGATAAGTGGCACTGAAATCATCCAGCCCGGCATCGCTGGCGGTAAAGTGCGAGGCCGTACCAGCTGCCGTTGCGCTGGCCAGAGTACCGTCGGCCAGTATCACGGTATCGGAATCCAGATCGTGTGCGCCGTTACCGGTGCCTTTATCGGTCAGCGCTACCGCGCAGCCGTTATTCAGACCCCATTCGGCCGAGGTGCCGATGGCTCCGTATACCCCGCGCGAACCGGATGAAGCGCCCACCACCAGACAGGCATTATGCGGATCAAAGCTGGCAGGAATCTGCACGGCAACGGTCACGTTACGCTGCACACCGCCGCCACTGTCGGTGAGGAAAACGTATTCTTTACCGGCGATTTTTCCGCCGTGGGCCTGCACTTCTCCCCGGTAAATATTAGGGCCGTACAATCGCCCGAAGCCGCCTTCGGTGGTCGTATCAAGCAGCGCGCGGTAATTGCTGTAAATGGCTTTACGGCGCAGCTCTGCGGCCGTCGGATGTTGCGCGTCGGCATAGGCCGGTGCAGCACCCTGTAAACCACTGACGCCAAGGCCGGCAGTCAGCAGATCATCACTGACGCCATCGTATTCCACCGCCGTCAGTGTGCCCTGAATAAAATCCGGGCGGATATTAAATGGGGTGTTATTGTCATCGCCGCCACAGGAGGCCAGCAGAACAGCACCGGTGAGGGTCAGCAGGTGAATGGGGTATCGGGCAAACATAGGCAATCTCCGTTGTGTTTATTGTTTTCCGGATACCCGCCGGGACAGCACCTCCGCCGGGTATAAACGGTACGGCGAAATCAGAGGCGCAAACCGCCATCAACCTCGACAATGCGGCCACTGATATATTCATTTTCCAGCAGGTATTGCAGCGTGTGGGCAATATCATCAGCCTCGCCCATGCGCTGCAGCGGAATCTGACGGGTCATTTTTTCCAGCGCTTCCGGTTTCATATGCGCGGTCATATCGGTGGCAATAAAACCCGGTGCAATAGCGCAGACACGCACGTTGTAACGGGCCAGTTCTTTCGCCCATACCACCGTCATCGACGCCAGTCCGGCCTTGGCCGCCGAGTAATTCGATTGCCCCATATTGCCGGCCATGGAAATACTGCAGATATTAACGATGCAGCCGCCCCGCTTCTGGCCAACCATCTGTGTGGCCGCCGCACGGGTGCAGAGAAAAGGCGCGGTCAGATTAACGTCAATAACCGTCTGCCACTGGCTGAGACTAAGGCGTTCCGTTACTTCGCCATCACGTACTTTCAGCAGCAGACCATCGCGCAATACGCCGGCGTTGTTCACCAGTGCATCCAGCTGACCAAAGTCGCGCACGATAGCGGCAAAGGTATTTTCCACCTGTTGTTCGTCCGCCACATTGCACGGATACGCCGCACAAAAATCCGTGCTGTAACCATGTTCCTGCGCGGCTGCCGCACAATGGGTAAGCGCTTCGTTAAGCTTGTCGGCATTTACGTCCAGCAATGCGACACGGGCACCGCGGGCAACAAGACGGCAGGCCATCGCCAGACCGAGTCCCTGGGCGCCGCCGGTAATAGCAACCACTGCATTGGCAATATTCATGAGCTCTCCTTTATCGGTAATAATTAACTGCGTACTGCTGGCCGCAGCTGCAGACGCATAGGCTGCGAACGGAAAATCGCTGCGGGCATCGGTCGCAGGTCATCAGCAATTAATGGGGTAAATGGCAGAAAACGCAGCACATCGCGTTCGAGATCAACGCCCGGTGCCAGCTCACATAATTCCAGCCGCGCTGTACCATCGGTTGCACGCTGCAGGCGGAATACACAGCGCTCGGTGATATACAGCACACGCTGATTACGGCTCAGTGCATAAGCACCGTTAAAGGTCAGGTGTTGTACCTGGCTGACAAACTTGCCCAGCCCTTCACTGCGCTGGCAATCAACCTCGCCATGATGAATCTGCGGTTGCACACCGCCGGCAAAAAAACTACCGAGGAAAAACACTTCGCGGGTGTTCTGGCTGATATTAATAAAGCCGCCGGCACCCGCCAGGCGTGAGCCAAAACGACTGACATTTACGTTGCCGCAGGCATCGGCTTCGGCCAGACCAAGAAACGCCTGATCCAGACCTCCGCCATCATAAAAATCAAACTGCGCCGGCTGATCAACCACCGCCTCAGCATTGGCGACCGCACCAAAACTTAAACCGCCGGCGGGCAGGCCACCGATACCACCGGGCTCAATGGTGAGCGTCAGCTGGTTTAAAACCTTTTCTTCGCTGGCTACCCGCACCACACTTTCCGGCATACCAATGCCCAGATTCACCACTGCCTGATCACGTAATTCCAGTGCCGCGCGACGGGCAATAATTTTGCGGATACTGAGTTCATCGCTGGGCAGATGATCCGACACACGCACGTCACCGCTGTAGGCCGGATTATAAAATTCAGCAAAGGTCTGAAAATGCTGATCGCCACTGGCGAGCACAATGTGATCGACCAGAATACCGGGAATAACCACCTGCGACGGATGCAGCCGGTGCTGCGATGTCAGACGCTCAACCTGCACAATCACTTTGCCACCGCTGTTACGTACGGCCTGTGCCAGCGCCAGACTTTCCAATGGCAGCGCTTCTTTTTCCATGGTGATATTGCCGCGCGCATCGGCAGTGGTGCCGCGTAAAAATGCAACAGTGATAGGAAAGCTTTTATAAAACAGAAATTCTTCTTCACCGATGCAGTGCAGCTGCACCAGAGATTCCGGACTATTGGCATTAATACGTCCGCCATCATGACGCGGATCGACAAAGGTATGCAGACCAACCCGGCTCAGCAGGCCAGGTTTTCCGGCAGCGATATCACGGTATAAATGCGAAATAATGCCCTGTGGTAAATTGTAAGCCTCTATTTTTCCTTCCACCGCCAGTTTTCCCAGCGCCGGAACCAGCCCCCAGTGACCACCAATAACCCGCCGGACCAATCCTTCGTGGGCAAAATGGTTCAGCCCTTTTTCTTTACCATCCCCCTGTCCTGCGGCATAGACCAGCGTCAGCAACTGAGGGGAGTGCTCCTGCAAAAAACGTTTTTCCAGAGCGATGGCAAGTTTCTCCGGAAAACCGATACCCACAAAACCGGAGGTCGCCAGCGTATCGCCATCCTGCACAAGAGCAGCCGCTTCAGTGGCACTGATAAGTTTCGGAAAATCCTGATAGGACACAATAAAGACTCCGGAAAACTGAAAAATGGCAGAAAAATAACGCTCTGCAACATCACTGAATTCTAGTTTCCGGCAATACTGATAAATACCGTACTTTGGTACGACCAGCGAAAATAAATGAAAAATAAAATCATAAAAAAGCCGGACATATTACTGCCCGGCCTTTTTTATTATGAAAAATTAATTACAACGGCCAGCCTGATACACACCAGTGCTGCCTGATTTAACCCAGGTGTACACGCCGGATACCGCTCCCAGAGAATCATTCCCGCCAGTGCTGTAATACCCCATGCTGTAATACGCACGCCCGGCCTGCTGGTGTGCAAGGTTGGTGCTGTACCAGTCATTGCAGGTATCGGGTTGCGGATCGGGGTCAGACGTACCATTACAGGCTGCCGGTTTTTGGGCATACCAAAGCCCCGCTTCACCTTCGGTCAGGGTAACACTGCCCCAGCTGTCGTAAGCGTAACCAATATCCTGCTGGTCACCATTACTGACAGCCCGCAAGCTGAAACTTCCGCCTGCAACCGCACGTCCGGCACTGATATGCGCAGCCGGACTGGCGCTTATTTCGCTGCAGGTTTCCAGAGGTGCATCAGGGTCAATCACTGTAATAATGCGGCGTACCGATTTACTGCCCGCGTTGTTTTCTGCACTGTAATCGCAGTGGTATTCGCCAACAACGGCGGTATTTACATTACAGGTGGCAGTAACCGTTAATGTACCACTGGCATCACTGCAGCCGGCACCGGCATCACTGAATACGGCTCCCAAATTCAGTTGTTGTGGATTATCGCCATAAATAACACATACCGGCTTACCTGTAGTGCCACCGCCATTACCTGTCTGGCGGTTAAAGAAATCCCAGATAATATCCGGATAGCTGGGGCCAACCCGTACCGACCACTTACCATTATTCCCGTCTTCACCACCAACCCAGTAATGGCCATGATCGGTATCCTGAGTGTTGGGCGTAGCCGCCGGGCCATTCAGAAAAACCGTTTCAACTACCGATGCACTGCCGCTGCTGCCATCCAGTGTGTAGGTATTGTGTACACAGCCATAATTATTCTGGTAATACGGCGAACAGTCCTGGCTATCTGCCAAGGCTGCCGTCGGATTAGTAAAACCGCTGGCACCAAATACCTGCAGGTGGGCATCGCGGATATTACGCCCGGCCTGTGCCAGTACGGTGCAGTCATTTTCATTTTGCAGCACCATCAGAGGAATAATCCGGTTACTGTCTATTTCGTTGCGCATATCCTCAGCCACCCGTGCAACCGAGTGAAAAGTGGCATAACCCGGACACTGGCCACTGAGCGATACCGAAGCAGAATCTTCACCATAAGGCAGACCGGCAACCGTTGCTGCGGCAGTCCAGTATTCGTTATGTGCCGTTGCTGCGACAACGGTCATGGCACCACCGGAAGAAAGACCGGTAATAAAACGGCGCTGCGGATCAATGCTGTAATCCGCTTCAACACTTTCTGCAATACGTTTTAAATCTTCTACTTCACCACCACCCTGATGGCGTTCGTTATCGAACCAGAAACCCCAGCAGTTTTCATTACGCAGGCCGTCGTAACGGGTAATAAAAGGAGTAACCAGAATAAAACCATAACGGTCGGCAGCTTCCGTCAGCCCCCAGTCGTTCAGTACATCATTCTGATTCTGTTTGCAGCCATGCAATGCCATTACCATCGGCGCAGCACTGCTCAGGCCATCCGGCTGATACACACTGTACTGACGATTTTTGGAACCACTGTAGCTTTCAGCGGAAAAGGTATAATCGGTTCTGGTTCCGGCTTCAGCCAGCATACTGCCTCCCAGTAACAGGGCGGCGGTATAAAACCAGGTTATTTTTTTAATCATGATTCTGCTCCATCGTTATATTTATTGGTGCGCACACAAAGAAAGCTTTGGTGTAACTTCATACTAGGAAGCGATGGCAGCAGGCACATCTTACTTTGGTAGGTTCTCCTCCGGTCATATCCGGCGAACAACACAGTAAAAAAAAGCCCCTGGCGAATAAGGAAGGAGAGCTGACACAAACAATGCCAGGGGATGCGACGGGCGCGAAAAATCTGAGCCGGGGGAGACAAATCCCCGGCTCAGTAAAGAACATCAGAATGCCAGTTTGGCGAACAGATGCAGACGACTGAGTTTGCGGTCTTCAGTCAGGGCATTACCTTCAGCCTTGGCCTTGGTCGCAGAAATAATTTCGGCACCATAGCTTAATGGCTTGTATGGGTTGTAAATCAGGTTGGCATGTACCGAGCTGAAATCACCCATGTCTTTACCGTCAATTTCGCTGCTGGTCTGGGCATAGCGCAGGGTAGAACGCAGGGTATCGGTAAATACATGCTGGTAGGCGACTTTAAAGCCGGTCTGTTCCGACAGTTCAATGCTATCGCCAGAGAAATCATAGGCTGCTACATCACCAAAGTTCATATAGCCACCAAGCCCCTGACCGGAGATGACTGCAAATTTAACGTTATCTCCTCCCAGATTAACCCGTCCGGAAAAACGCGCCGCAAGGGCCATCGCAGAATCGTCTTTAACGCCGGTATCGTCATTCAGTTGCTGTGCTAAAACACCGGCAGACAGATGTCCAAAAGAAGTTTTCATGGTGTATTTAGCCACCAGATCCGGCATTACCGGGTCTGCGGAGTTTTTCGGTTTTTCTGCTGCCAGATCAAGAGTCGCATCACCCATCTGGACGCTGTAACGGATCAGGGGCTGACGGGTAAAAATACGTGCTGCCGGGCCACCAAAATCAGCTGTTTCGGCCAGCGCGCCCAGATCCATAAAGGTGGACCAGGTCTGACCGATGGTCAGGTTATTATGCTGCATATAGGCATGACGCAGGTTAAACACATTCTGGCTCGGGCCCGAATACATATCGCCTTCGATCACTGCTTTCAGATCACCCACCGGAGTACCGGTGCTTTTTGAGGTGAAATTCAGGCGTGATTCCCAGGCTGACATATACAGATCGCCTTCTTCATCATCGGCTTCATCGGCATTCAGTGTCAGCAGTGCCTGCTCCCGCAAGCCACCCGTGGCGTCATTTTCAGAATTAAACAGCATGTCTGCTTTTACATAGCCGCTGAAGGTATTTTCAGTTTTAACTTCCGCCTGTGCGGCAACCGCACCAAACAGAGCTGCAGTACATACCGCCAGCGCCAGACGGTTGGCCTTATTGTTATTTTGCATCATGTCTTCCTACCCTTTAGATGATGTGAAATTACGGATCACAAACAACCAGTCTGTATCCGCACAGTGCAGGTAATTCCTGCGGAGCACGATTAATATAGGGCGGGGAAAGTAACGGGTATCCCGTAAAATAGTAGGGACTGTTGTGGTTTATGAGCAGAAAATGCCAATCTGCGCCAGACCGTACTTATCATTGAAAATTCGTTACCAAAACAACCTACTTTAGTAGGTAGAGGGGGTGTTAGTGTATTGCCTGCAGGTCAGGACGACGGTTAGAGTCATAGCCGGATAACGATAAAAACAAGGCGGGCCCATGTATCAGATACTTATTGCGGACGATCATCCGCTGTTCCGTACAGCGTTGCGTGGTGCGCTTGCCGAGCTGAAAGAACCCTGCAACATCAGCGAATGTGAGACTTTCGATCAGGTTCAGGAAAACCTGCGCTCAAGCGATACCGATCTGTTGCTACTCGATTTAAAAATGCCCGGCAACAATGGCCTTATGGGGTTAATGCGTATACGCAGTGAGCACCCGCAACTGGCGGTTGCTGTTGTCAGCGCCAGCGAAGACCAGTCTGTTATCGGCAGTATCCGCAGCATGGGGGCGCTGGGATTTATTCCCAAGGCATCATCACCAGTGGAGATCCGCGCTGCCGTTGAGCATATTTTTTCAGGTGGTATCAGCTTTCCCGAATTCAGCCATACAAAATCTGATCTGGCCGAAAAACTGCGCCAGCTCACACCGCAGCAATTACGCGTATTACAGTTTATTGCCGAGGGTGCACTGAACAAACAGATTGCCTATGCCCTGAATATCAAAGAAACCACGGTTAAATCCCATATCAGCGATATTTTCCGCAAACTGAATATTAATAACCGCACTCAGGCCGCGCTGATTGTGCAGGAGCTGGCGATTCCTGACTGAAAACCCGATCCCTCTAAGCGTAATCTGGTCTATGGAAAGAGCTTCCTGTATCTAAACCCAATGCCGAGTAGCATTGCTCCAATCAAAATAATACCATCTGTGTGGATATGGCCTTCCCGTTCAAAGGCGGAGTTGGCGCTGATCTGATGATTTCTTATTTCAGGCTGAAACACCTGATGAACTTTTCTGATGCCAGGATGCGTATGACGATACTTAAAGAAGAATCCGCTCTGTTTGAGCGTTGGAAGGGAAGCAGAAAGGGGTTTGTCGCCGATGGCGTTGTATGCGAAGAGGATTACTTAAGCGCGCCCCTTAAACTTTGCTTTGTGCTAAAAGAGGTTAACGACCTTAGTGGTGGAGGCTGGGATTTGCGAGAATTTATTCGCAACGGAGCCCGTCCGCAAAGTTGGGATAATATTACACGCTGGATTCGCTGCATTGAAAGCTCCGGGCTGGATATTCACTGGAAGGATCTGAAATCCGTGACAGAAGATCAGCGGAAGTCAGTCCTGACGCGTATATGCGCGATGAATATGAAAAAATCACCAGGTGGACACACGACTGAGCGGGCGAGCTTTCAAGCAGTGGTTGCCGAAGATCGTGAATGCATACGCGAACAGTATGCCTTGTATCAAGCGGATCTTACGATTTGTTGCGGAACTGGATGGGATTTACGTTGGGCTCTGGGACTCGATGATGTGGAGGTTCTGGAAACCACGAGAGGTATCAAATGGTTCCTTAACGCGGAGCAAAAACCAGTCATTATGTATTCGCACCCCGAGGCCCGTGTACAAAATTCGCTTCTGGTGTATGGCTTAGTAGATGCCGTACGAGAAGTTTTTCGTAACCAGAGTGTCGGTCAGATACCTGCACATTAGTTGTCCGTTAAATCTCGCGGATGTAGATCGGCAAGAAAGCAGACCCCTTCTTCGACGAATTACTCCCTATACCCCATTATCTGATTTAACACCGCACGCAACGCCATCGCCTTAACCGGTTTTTTCAGCAGCTGATAATCCAGCGCCTGAATGCGTTCTTTTACTTCGTCGGTATAGTCGGCGGTAATGACCAGACAAGGTACCGGCTGCTGCCAGTGTGGTTGCAGTGCGGCCATAGCGTCCAGTCCGGTTTTACCGAAGTCCAGATGATAATCAACAATCGCCAATGCCGGAGTACGCCCCTGAAGCTTCTGTAACGCTTCTTCGTCGTTAATTGCCGCCACAACCTGATAACCCCAATCAGAGAGCAGCTCGCTCATACCTTCGGTAATCTGCCGCTCGTTATCAATACACAGAATCAGCTGATCCGTCGATAAACTGACCTGTGCTGCGGCAGGAGTTTCCGGCTCAGGCAGCTGCTCAGTAATAGGAATAGCCATTGTGAAGACACTGCCACGGCCAAGTTCAGACTGCGCCTGAATCGGGTGCTGTAACAGTTTGCACATACGCTGCACAATCGACAGCCCCAGACCCAGCCCCTTACTGCCATTATCCCCCTGACTTTCGACCCGGTGAAATTCTTCAAAAATCATATGCAGGTCATCCGGCGGAATACCACGACCACTGTCCAGTACCTGCAGGCGCACATGATCACGACTGCGGCGAACGCCGATCAGTACACGGCCACGGTCGGTATAGCGCAATGCGTTGGCCAGCAGGTTCTGCAGAATACGGCGTAACAGAACAGGATCTGACTCGACCATCAGCTGGCAATCAATAAAACGTAACTCAATACCTTTGCGCTGAAATAACGGCCGGAATTCTTCAACCAACGAGCGTAAGACAGAAGACAGGCGGAATATCTGCACATTCGCACGCACAATATCGGCATCCAGTTTGGATATTTCCAGCAGTTCATTCAGCAGCGATTCGGCAGAGCTGAGTGAGTGTTCCATATTCTGTGCTACCGGCAGAATATCGGTGCTGAGTTCCGGACAGCGGCTTGCGGCTTTCTGTAACTTATTGATGATGGATGCAGAAAATAACGACGCCGAATTCAGCGGCTGTACCAGATCGTGACCGGCTGCGGCCAGAAAGCGGGTTTTATTACGGTTGGCACGCTGCAGGTCAGCATTAAGAGCCGTCAGTTCCTGCGTCCGTTCCTCAACCCGGTCTTCCAGAATTTCGTTGGCCTTACGCAACTCATCTTCAATATTGCGGTATTCGGTAATATCACTGTATACCGTGATATACAGGTTGGTTGAGATCGGATTGCCGATTAATTCAATATAACGGCGATCGGCGGCGCGGCGTACATAATGCAGCGACATTCGGTTTTCAATCTCGCTCATGCGCATCTGCACCTGAGCTTCCACATCACCTTCACCATAACCACCGGAGCGGGCAATAAAGCGCACCACCATTTCTGCAGAAAGCCCTACGTATAAATAACCCGGGGGAAAATCATAAAGATTGGCAAAGCGCTGATTCCAGGCCACCAGGTTATGATTTTCATCGACGACGGTAATACCCTGTACCAGACTGTGCAGTACGGAGTTAAGCAGGTCGCGGTTAAACAGTACAACTTCGCTCACCTCTTCCATCAGGCTGTTAAGGTGGGCGAATTGCGGCGATTTATCATCCACCAGATTGTGCAACAGCAAATCGGAACCACGCCGACCAAGCACAGAACTGAGTAAGCGGTCGGCCGCTTTCAGCATCGATTCGCTGACCACGCCACGGGTAATCAGCCGCCCGGTTACCGGATTGGAAAAGTCTTTAAACAGGGCATCGATTTTTGCCGGATTAATAAAGCGCTGTAGCAGTGCTTTAAGATCATCGGTACGGATTGCATAACGCCGTGGAGCAGCACTGCGCTGGCCCGGCGATGGTTCTACAAAACGCTGTGCCTGTTCAATGTCGGAAAAACCCGGTTTGTAATACAGCGAGAATATTACCAGAGCCAGGGTATTGGCCATCAGACTCCAGAATGTGCCATGCACCACCGGGTTCATATTATCAAAGCCAAGCAATGCCTGGGGACGTAAAAACTCAAGCCCGAAAGGGCCATCCATAAAACCGCTGTGAACCCAGCCTGCATTAGCTAATACAGGTAAGAACAAACAGTAGAACCACAACAGAAATCCACTCAGCAAACCGGCATAAGCGCCCATGCGGTTCGCTCCCTGCCATATCAGACCAATCAGAATCGGAGGGGCAAACTGAGCAATAGCGGTAAACGACAGAAGACCGATTTCCGACAGGCTATGGAACTGCGACAGCATACGGTAATAAACAAAAGCAAAAGCCATAACAATAACAATGGCAATGCGGCGGATATTCAGTACACGTTCTTTAATATCCCGCGAGTCGCCCTGCAGACGCAGCTTGATCAGCAATGGAATAATGATTTCGTTACAGATCATGGTGGCCAGGGTGATAGAGGCAATAATCACCATCGAGGTTCCGGCCGACAAGCCACCAACGTAGGCAAAGGTGGCCAGCTCAGTCTGACCAAATGCCAGTGGCAGCTGTAAAGTAATAAAGTTAAAGGATTCCAGCACATCGCCGTGCATAAATGCAGCCAGTGCCAGCGGCAGCAGAAACAGGTTAATCAGCAACAAATACAGCGGAAACATCCAGCGTGCTGTTTTTAAATCCTGCTCACTGCGGTACTCCACCACAGCGACGTGAAACTGGCGCGGCAAAGCAATAATCGCAATACCACCGATAAGGGCATGGGTAAGATAAACGCTTGGGTTCTCGTAGGTAGTCAGTACTTTGTGCAGGTGTTCATTGGCTAATGCTTTGCTGAACAGATCGCCGAAGCCATCATACAAACCATAAACGGCAAAAATACCCACGGCACTCAGGGCAAATAATTTCACCAGCGATTCAAAGGCAATAGCCAGCATCATGCCCTGATGGCTTTCACTCGAGTCCACTGTGCGGGTACCAAACAGAATACTGAAAATGGCCATAACGGCGGCAATAAACAGTGTCGGATCGCTGTACCAGCTGAGCTGAACAGAGGTGGTGTCAGTAATAATCTGAAAGCTTCCCGATACCGCCTTAAGCTGCAGGGCAATATAAGGCACTATACCAAGAATACTGAGTACCGAAATCAGTACAGCCAGTCCACGGCTATGACCAAAGCGTGCTGAAATAAAATCCGATATGGTGGTGCTGTTTTCCTGCCGACGGTAATTAAAACAATCGCGCCCAGGTAGGTTGGTGCCAGCAGCCAGCCATGCCGAACGGTCTGCTCAACCGTTCCATAGAAGGCCCAGGTGGTACAGAATATTGCCAGAGTCAGGCTGTATACATAGGGCTGCCATGAAGACTTCCGGATACGGTCACCCAGAATAGCCAGAACAAACAGAAAACCCACATAAGCCAAAGAAATAAGACCAACCAGCCATATACTGCTCAGATAATCGATCAAGTGGCACCTCATCTTATTCTTTCAGTCCGCTCCTGCACCATATAACAGGCCAGGCGTTTCGTCACAGCTATAGTGACAATTATGGCTGACTATTTCCGTATTTTTTGTGCATGGCGATATCTGACTGTCCGCCACCTACTTTAGTAGGTATTGCACTTATTTTAATTGTCCCTACCAAAGAAGGATGGAGTGAAAGCCAACCGGTTCATATAGTTTTTTTAATCCTGATCTGTCAGATAACTGACTTTTCAGATTAAAGGAAAATAATAAATCCGGAGTCTGATATGAAAACCATGATCAAGCCATTACTGACGGCTTCCGCTCTTGTACTCTGTGCCGCTGCGGTTCATGCAAAACCTGTATTACTGAAAACACCCATTGCTTTCGGCTCCAACCTGCCGGCCCTTGGAACCCCGATCACCTGGGTATCTGAGCAGCTGCCTCTGGTATCCGGCGGTCAGATTAAAATGAAAATTTACGAGCCGGGAAAACTGGTTGCGCCACTGGAGATTCTGGATGCAGTGTCCAGCGGTAAAGTGAACTCCGGTTATTCTATTGCCGGTTACTGGGCAGGAAAAATGCCGGCTGCTGCAATCTTTTCTACCATTCCGTTCGGCCCTGAAGCTCCGGAGTTTGCCGCGTGGATGTATTACGGCAATGGCCTGAAGCTGTACCAGAAAATGTACGATGACGGCGGCTACAACGTACACGTTGAGCCCTGTGCCCTGATCAGTCCGGAAACATCCGGCTGGTTTAAAAAACCGGTAAACAGCGTCGATGATCTTAAAGGCCTGAATATGCGTTTCTACGGCCTTGGCGGCGAAGTTATGCAGAAACTGGGAGTATCCACCTCTCTGATTCCGGGTGGTGAAATTTTTGGTGCTCTGGAAAAAGGCGCAATTGATGCCACCGAATTCTCACAGCCAGCCATCGACGAAAAGCTGGGCTTCTATAAAGTGGCCAAATATAACTACTTCCCTGGCTGGCATCAGCAGGCCACAGTATTCGAACTGCTGATCAACAAAGATACCTGGAACGGCATGAGCGACAGCCAGCGCGCACAGATTTCCACAACCTGTAAGGCATCCGTAACTAACTCCGTAGCGGAATCTGAGTACATTCAGTTTGAAGCCATGAAGAAAAATGCCGAAGTCCGTGGTGTAGAAATCCGTACCTGGCCAAAGGAAATGATGGATCAGTTCCGTTCAGCATGGGAAGAGGTGGTTCAGGAACAGCGTAAAGATCCGACCTTTGCCGTGGTTTATGACGATCTGAAAAACTTCCGCGACAACTACAAACTCTGGTCAAGCCGCGCCTTTATCAACCGCGACTGAATCCTGCCTTAAACCGGTACAGAACCCTGTGCCGGTATTTCTGTTTTTAAACGGGTAATGTTATGAATAATGATCTCCGGCCACCTTCGACCGTGCTGCTGGCAGATGCGGTCGATCGTGTATTACGTAAAAGCTGCGAATACCTGTCCTGGGTATACGCCATTCTTATTGCCGTTATTCTGTTGCAGATAACCCTGCGCCGTGGTTTCAGCGCTGGTCTGATTGCACTGGAAGAACTGCAATGGCACCTGTATGCCATTGGCGTACTCTTTGGTGTTATTTACGCACAGGCGACCAACAGTCATGTACGGGTAGATGTCCTGCAGGCACGCTTTTCTGCCAGAGCGAAAAGCATGACTGAAATAGCCGGAATTCTGTTACTGGCGATGCCTTTTCTGTTCGTCGTGTTTATTCACAGTCTGGATTTTGTTGCCGAATCCTGGCGCATCAATGAGCGCTCTCTCGCCCCTGCCGGTCTGCCCTGGCGCTGGCTGATCAAGTCGATGATCCCTGTTTCAGTCGGCCTGATGATGCTTACCTTTATCAACCATCTGTATCGCGAGTCTGTATTACTGATACGGGGTAATAACCATGGAAATTAATGAAATTCTGATAGTGGCGATGTTCGCCAGCTTTATCCTTCTGCTCTTTTCCGGATTTCCTATTGCCTGGGTTCTGGGTGGTGTCGGCACATTGTTTGCCGCTCTGGCGTATATGAGCGACATGTATCTCGATACCATGATAGGTATCGACTTTAATTCCATCGGCCTGGTCGTCAGCCGTATTTATAAGATCATGGACAACTGGATTCTGGTTGCGCTACCCATGTTTATTTTTATGGGAAATATGCTGGATAAATCCGGCGCGGCAGAAAACCTGATGCAGTCCTTTCAGGAATTATTTGGCCGGGTACGTGGCGGTCTGGCTATTACTGTTATTCTGATCGGGATTATTCTGGCCGCCTCTACCGGTATTGTCGGTGCTTCTGTTGTGCTGCTGGGGGTAATGTCACTACCCGCCATGCTCAAACAGGGCTACTGTAAAACCGTTGCCGTTGGTACCGTTGCCAGCGCTGGTACACTGGGCATTCTGATTCCGCCCAGCATTATGCTGGTTATTATGGCGGATCAGCTGGCACTGTCTGTCGGCGATCTGTTTATGGGAGCCGTCGTCCCCGGTCTTCTGCTGGGCGTGCTGTATATTGTCTATGTGCTGGGCTGGGGCATCATCCGCCCGCATTCCATGCCACTGGCAGAAGATGTACAGCCGGTAACATGGAGAGTCTGGGTTAACGTTATGCGTTCCGTGCTCCCCACACTGCTGATGATTATTGCGGTGCTGGGCAGTATTTTTACCGGTATAGCAACGCCAACCGAAGCGTCTGCTGTTGGTGCCGCCGCCGCGATTCTTCTGGCCTGGCATAACGGCCGCCTGAATATCAATGTGGTGCGTGAATGCCTGCACAATACTTTCAGCGTCAGTGGTTATATTTTTGCGATCTTTATCGGTGCAACCATGTTTGCGCTGGTGCTGCGCGAGCTGGGTGGTGATGAGTACATTGAATCTTTCCTGACCTCTTTGCCCTTTGGCCCTTATGGCATCATTCTGTTTGTGCTGGGCATTGTTTTTCTTCTGGGTTTTGTACTCGACTGGATTGAAATTACACTGATCGTATTACCGCTGGTCGCTCCGGTAATTAATGCTCTGGAAATTTCTATTAATGGCTATGGTGTGATTGATCAGCCGATTATGGTGTGGTTTGTCATGCTGGTTGCCGTGACGTTGCAGACATCCTTCCTGACACCACCGGTTGGCTTTGCACTGTTTTATCTGAAGGGTGTATGCCCGCCAGAAATCAAACTCGGTACAATTTACCGTGGTGTTATTCCGTTTATCGTACTGCAGTTACTGGGCCTGACACTGCTGATTATGTTCCCGTCACTGGTGAACTGGTTCCCGGCCATGGTTTACGGTCAGTAAGCCGTTGCTGCTATCCCCGGAAGCCTTTGGCTTCCGGGGATATACCAATCTTTTAAATCTTTCCTTCCGGAAAAATACAGGCAATCAGCAACAGACGCTGCTGCCCATTCCATGATATTTACTTTCCTGCGGGCGCACATTACCGTCATGCATTTACTGTCCCGACAGTGAGTATTATATGCGCAGGAGTCTGTTATGCCGGAAATAGCCCAAACCCCCGAGCCACCCTACTACGCTGTTATTTTCAGCAGTCACCGCACCGAAGGAGATAACGGTTACGCTGAGATGGCTGCACGCATGATTGAGGCAGCAGCAAGACAGCCGGGGTTTCTTGGTATTGAATCAGCAAGGGAAGGTCTGGGTATTACGGTATCGTACTGGGACAGTCTTGAGGCTATCCATCGCTGGAAGAACGACGCCGATCATAAAGAAGCACAACGCCTTGGCCGCGGGCAATGGTATTCTGGATTTCGGGTGCGGATAGCAAGAGTGGAACGAGAATACGGAATGTAATGCGGCATCAGGTAACAGTAAAAATGTTCACTCTGAGCCGCTCAGCGGAAACATGCCGGATTTATTCAATAAAGGTGGTCTGCGAAGCCGTCAGCGACGACAGATGAATGTTCCAGTGCTGCATACCTTTACGGCTGTAAACATAATGGCCGCTGAGTGAATTCAGAGGCTTAATACTGGATATCGGAGTGCCGTTAAGAATCATCATTGCCAGACGTGAAGCAGTAACGCCTTCCTGATAAGCCGAGACGGTAAAGCCACCGGCGGCTTTATGCTCACCAACAAAAATATCCCACAGTGAAAAAATCGGCACCTCCGCCTGTCCCCAGGCTTCATTCATCAGCGCCTCCGGGCTGACATGCTGCCCGTTATGATCGTGAATGGTGTGATGGGTGCCGACAATAACAGCATCAATACCGCGCTCAGAAGCAGAGCTTATTGCATGCAGCCATTGCTCGCGGTTATTGGTCATCAGCACATCGACCTGCGTACCATGAATAACCATCGTACGGGCATCACCAAAAAACTCACCGATGGCATTATTCATGGTCGGTGAGTCATCGGTAAGAATCAGAAAATGTTTGTCGCGTTTCAGAACCTTACGCATATGGCGGACGTTCTGCACAAAGAATGGCCGCTCCAGTACACCGGTAATTAACGGGTTATCGATAAACGGATACTGGGCGCGGCCGCCATTAACACCAAGAAAGACCACTGGTATACCCATTCCGGCAATGCTTTCAGCCATCAGCGAGAATGCATTATCGTCACCGATGATCACCAGTTCCGGAGCCAGGCGACGTATGCTTTGCTGTATTTCGGCAGCTTTTTCCGGCCAGTCACTTTTAGCCAGCTGCTTGGTGTCCATTGAATATGCCGTCAGCTGACATTTCTCGCCCATATTATCCTGCAGTGCCTGCAGATACTGCGCATCCCAATTATATTGCGGATGATAACTCTGAATAACGGCCACCTGTTGCAGTGGCCCGGCATTGCTGCTTGCACAGCCAATACAGAGTGCCAGCAGCATATAACGGCTTACTGTTCTTATTGCCATAGTATTCTCTCCGGCAGAAATTAACTCCGGAGTTAACCATGTGGCTGCTGGCCTCAGTATCCTGATTTAGTAGGTGAAGGAGGGGTTAATTGAAGGTAAAGAAAGCGGCCCGGGAATCTGAATTATTTCAGACCATTATCCAACGCCAGCCGACAGATCTGCACCGGCCCGGCGGCGGATTCGGCGCGACAGACTGTCGATCAGAATATTAAGTGCGGCGGCGACCACAATCAGGAAGAAGGCCTTATCGTAACGGATTTCTTCAAACGCAGAATCAATATAAAAACCCAGGGTGGCAATACCGAGAATTCCCATCATCGCGCTTTCGCGCAGGATGACTTCCCAGCGATAAAATAAAAAGGCAAGAAACCCAGGATATAAGCGTGGCGTATGCAGATACAGGTAACGGTTAATCCCCTTCGGATCATCGGCACGCTGTGGCTGCTGTTCGCTGTGGTTGGCGAGCAGGAACGCAATTAAACCACCGTTATGTAATGCCAGCGCCAGCACCGCCGGTAAGCCGGAAGGCCCGAGCAGTAACAGCAGAATAAAGGCGATCATCATTTCCGGCGTAGAGCGCATAATCAGCAGTAATAACCGCCCCGGCCAGCGCATGGCCCTGCCACTGATCGCCTGACTGGCCAGCGGGTAACACAGCAGCGCAATTACACCGGTCAGCACCAGTGCAATCTGGGTAAGGTACAGCGTCTGCAATAATGCCGGCCAGGCCACCTGACTGAATTCGAGCCAGTACCAGGCCGCAGCCGCGCTCAGATCACCCTGCTGTAATGCCCGTGGCCAGATATCCTGACTGATAAACTGCCACGCATAGCTGCTGCCCAGTGGCGGCGACTGGGGTAACAACCAGAGCGCCAATGCCGCATAGACAGGTAACAACCAGCCACGTAACCAGAAGCGGATACTGGCAATTAATATAAAAAACACCCAGAGCAAAGCTGCGGCTTCGCTGTACTGCCCCTGTTTAAAAGCGGTTTCCAGATGAAAGCCAAGTGTTGGCAAACCAATAAAACCAAGAATGGCGCTGGAGCGTAAGGCACACTCAAAGCGATAGCGGCAGTAGCTGCGCATCTCGCCCAAGCTCTGTGGAATTAAGGTGTAGGCATAGCGGCTGATGCGGCTGCTGAAAGGTGAAACAGCCAGCGCAGGCTCTGGCGCCTGGCGATCAAACATTTCAGCAAATACTTTGGCAAACACACCGGTATAAGGAATTAAAATCGCCAGCAAGCCGGTGGTGGCACTGAGGCCATAGAGCTGCATAAATAACAGCCCCCAGAATATTTCGTGTACCGAACGTACCGCCGCCGCCAGCATACGCACCGGCCGCCAGTGATAAAACACCGCCAGCATTAAGCCCAGCGGTACTGAAATGATCAGTGCCAGTAAGGCAAAGGCAACGGTCTGGCCCAGCGCACTGAACAGCGTACTGCTGTCAGCCCAGTACGGGGTAATAAAGCCCCAGCCAATACGTCCGAGTTCACGCCATGGGTCAGTCGGATAAAGCGCCAGATCGGCCAGAAATATACAAGCCAGGGCAATCGCAATAAATAACAGGGAAATACGGCGCAAACGACGACCGCTGCTGTGCGCCGGGCGCACGCCGGGCAAACGGTTCAGCAGCATTAAAGCGTCGTTATCAGGCCGCATAAAAAGCGTCCAGATCGTTGCTGCTTAACGCTGCGGCCGGGCCATCGTAAACCAGTTCACCCGCGCGCAACGCCAGCACTCGATCAAAATGGGCAAGTGCCAGACGGCGGTTATGCAGGCTGACCAGCAGGGTGTTATGACGTTTGATTAATAACTGCAGAATATTTTCGGCCTGCAGCGGGTCGAGGGCAGAGACCGGTTCATCGCCAAGAAATACCGGCTGCTTACGATACAGCGCGCGACCAACGGCCACCCGCTGACGTTGCCCACCGGATAACCGGTCTGGCGAATGCCAGAGTTTATCTTCTAACCCAAGCTCGTTACACAGCTGCTGAATTTCGGCACGTGGGGTATTAAATGAGCGGATTAAATTCAGCAGATTATAAACACTGCTGTGGCGCTCCAGCCCGCCCATAAAAATATTGTTATACACCGACAGCATATCCACCAGCCCGCCCTGTTGTGGGCAGAGGGCAATCTGCTGTGGCTGCTGGCGGTACAGAACATCCAGCAGGCTGGATTTACCGGCACCGGAGGGGCCGATAATGGCTATTTTTTCGCCCTGACGAACAGTCAGGTTAATGTCATGAAGAACGCGGTGCTTACCCAGCGTCAGATCAAACTGCTGTAACTGAAACAGGATAGCGGCATCCGCGTTCACACTCATGGTTATCAGTCTTCCAGCAGGCCAATCGCACGGGCGGTATTTTCAATCGGCGCGTAATCGTCGTTACTGGCCGGTACAAAAGATTCACGCGGGAAGCTGGCGAGCAGATCTTTATCTTTCATTTCCAGCAGGGCTTTACGCATTTTTTCTTTAAAGCCTTTACCGAAACGGGCATCCACATCACCACGGATAGTCCACTGATAATCCGGATAGGTTGGTGTGGTCCAGATCACCTGAATTTTTTCCGGGTCGATATTGCCGGCCGCCAGCTCGTTATCCCAGACGGTGTAATTAACCGCACCGACCTGATAAGCACCGGACTGCACCTGAGCAATGGTACGGCTGTGATCGCCGGAGAAACCAACGCGCGAGAAGATATCCTCTGGTGCCGCGTTAAATTGTTCGCGCAGATAAAACTCCGGCATTAAACGGCCGGAAGTAGAACCTTTGGAACCAAAGGTAAAGGTTTTGCCTTTCAGTGCTGCGGAGAGTGTTTCTTCTGCACTCAGGCCCGCGCTTTTATTGGCAATAAAATAGGTTTTAAAGAACTGATCTTCATAGCCCTGAGCAATGGCTTCAGAACCGGCCACCAGCTTGCGCGCCTGCACGCCGGATAAACCACCAAACCAGGCCAGCTGTACCTGATCGTTACGGAATGCGGTAATAGCGGCGGCGTAGGATTTTACCGGAATGTACTTCACCTCAGCGCCGGTCTGTGCCGAAAGATAATCGGCCACTTTATTAAAGCGTTGCTGTAAGCGCGATTCATCTTCATCCGGAATGGCGGTAAATACGAAGGTATCGGCGAATGCGGAAAAGGCACTGAGCAGCAGGCCTGCTGCTGCGGCAAACTTAAAGGTCTTTTTCATGGGGTTACTCATTATTTTTCAGGTAGTCGTTAATCTCAGCAGCTGAACCACGGAATTCGACCGGGCCTTTTTTCTGCGTCAGCTGGTATTCGTACATCGGGTCGTAATAGTCGCTGAGCATAATGCGGATCCACTCGCGGTGCAGGCTGTTATCGCCCGTTTGCTCGTGTTCGTTCAGTGCCTGTTGCAATAAATCATCAAGCTGCTGATAGCGCACACCACCAAGGCGACGCTGAATTTTCTGCAGCGATTTGGTCAGATCGTCACGGAAAGCCGCAAAGCCAGCCTCTTCGCCTTCAGCCAGCTGCCACTCCTGCAGTTTATGCAGAATATAATTACGGAAGCTGTGCTCAACCCGCTGTTCCAGCGAGGCTTCAACAATAATCAGTGGCGCGGCCAGCATACGCAGACGCAGACATTCCGGAATCGCACAGCGGCCAATCAGCATGCTTTCGTCTTCGAGCAGAATACGACGCCCCGGATGCGCATGATCCTGACGCAATAACGCCACCGCGAGTTTGTTTTCAAAATCAATCTGCGATGGTTGCCCGGCCGGGCGTTTGCCAAAAGTGCTGCCGCGATGATGAGCAATACCTTCAAGGTCAATACTGTGCGGCAAAGCATTTAATAAATCGGTTTTAGCGCAGCCGGTATGACCCGCCAGTACGCGGAACTGGCCATCGGCCGCAATACGCTCCAGCGTATCAATTAAAAAACGCCGCATGGCTTTGTAGCCACCGGTAATGCGCGGGTAATCACAGCCGGCTTCTTTCAGCCACTGCTGTACGATCTGACTGCGCAGGCCGCCACGGAAACAATAGAGATAACCATCAGGATGCTGACGGGCAAATGCCAGCCATTGCTCCAGCCGCTGTTGTTTTACCTTGCCGCCCACCAGCTGATGGCCCAGCACAATAGCGGCATCCTGACCCTGCTGTTTATAACAGGTCCCGACTTTCGCCCGTTCGGCGTCGGTCATCAGCGGCAGGCTGACGGTATGCGGAAATGCGCCCTTTTTAAATTCCAGCGGCGCACGGGTATCCATCATCGGCGTGTCGGTTAGAAACAGGCGGATAAAATCCTGTGTATCGGGACGGCTCATGCCTGAACCTCAACACGGTAATCGCTGCGTGCGGCGGTTAATTCACCAATGCACTGTGCGTATACCCCGGCGGCTGTTAATACCTGTTCCAGCGCTGCGGCTTGCTCTGGCTGTACGGCAATTAATAAACCGCCGCTGGTTTGCGGATCGCAGAACAACGCTTTCTGTTCAGCGGTTAACGGCGCCAGTTTATCGCCATAGGAATCAAAATTACGCGTGGTGCCGCCGGGCAGACAACCCTGGGCAATATAATCGCGCACCGGTGGCAGCAGCGGAATATGTTGCTCGTACAACACGGCATTCACACCACTGCCTTCGCACACTTCCAGCAGGTGCCCCATTAAACCAAAACCGGTAACGTCGGTAATGGCTTCCACACCCTCAAGCTGTGCGACGTCGGCGCCGACTTTATTCATCTGGCACATCACGTCACGGGCAAGGAATTCATGCTCCGGGCGCAGTTTTTTCTGCTTCTGCGCGGTGGTCAGAATGCCCACACCCAGTGGCTTGCTCAGATAGAGTTTGCAGCCTGCGGTTGCGGTGTTGTTCTGCTTCAGTTTGTCTTTCTGTACCAGACCGGTCACTGCCAGACCAAAAATCGGTTCCGGCGAATCAATACTGTGACCACCGGCCAGCATAATGCCGGCATCGGCGCAGGCCTGACGGCCACCGTCGACCACGCGCTGCGCGACTTCCGGTGGCAGCACATTTACCGGCCAGCCAAGAATCGCAATCGCCATTAACGGTTTGCCACCCATGGCGTAGATATCGCTGATGGCATTGGTCGCGGCGATACGGCCAAAATCGAAGGGATCATCGGCAATGGGCATAAAGAAATCGGTGGTGCTTAAAATCACCTGACCATTACCGATATCGTAAGCGGCAGCGTCGTCTTTGCTGCTGTTACCCACCAGCAGATTGGCATCGGTGGGCAATGTCAGCTGCGAGGCAAGAATGCTGTCGAGCACTTTAGGTGATATTTTGCAGCCGCATCCGGCGCCATGGCTGTATTCGGTCAGACGGATATTGTCGGCAGAAACCTGTGAACTCATATTGCCCCCGGTAAAGAAAACTGGGGCCGAATGATACGTTAATGTACCGTTCAGGCACAGGGAGTATGATCCGCCGCCTTTGCCTTTACCGGTCTGCAAACCACGATGAATTTCCAACGCCCTACGCTTCTTTTGCCAATCCTCAGTCTGGCAGTGATAACGCTCAGTGCATGTTCTGTCGCACCACTGACAACCCCGACCAGCGCCCGCTCACTGGGCAAAGGTAATGTCCAGCTCAGCGCCTATGTCGCACCGGCAACCTCTGTCAGTTTCGCAGCGGCTTTGGGGGAGAACACTGACGCCGGTGTCGCCATTGAACAGCAGATCACCATAAACCAATCCATATGGATTAAGCACAGTCTGTTAAATCAGGCACAGGGCTGGTCAGTAGCCGGATTGGCCGGGCTGTTCAGTGCCACCGATCTGGCGAACAGCAAGGGCTTTTATCTGGGGCCATTGTTCAGCTACAGCAAAGGTAAGGCGGAGTGGTACGGTAATCTGCGCTATAACCGGGTTTACTGGGATGGGCCAGACAACCTGTCGAGCGAAGATAAAGACGATCTGTGGTTCGACATTGTTTCAGACAGCAGCGTTTACGCGTACTGGCAAGCCGACGTCGGCATGAAAATACACCGCAAGCGGATCACCTTTAATCTTGGTGCCACCTGCCTCGAATTGGGTGGCAGCTCCGCTTGCATGCCGATTATGGGTGCTGGCCTGACCTACTGAGCGCTGGCCGTTTTCATCAGTGCCTTTACCTGCGCGGGCATCTCGCCCGCCTGCCATTTGTCGTACAGCGCCTGCAGCTCACCACTGGCGATCAGCTCGGGAATACGGCGGTTATATTCGCTGATCAGATACTCCGACACCGGCCCTTCAGCAAAGGCGACATACACATCGCGGCCGTAGGGCACATCCTGTACCTCGAAATAATCCATGCCCACACCGGCCTCTTCCAGCGCCAGCTGAATGGCATCCCATTCATCGACCAGCAGATCAATTTTACCCTGCTGTAACCATTGCAGCCCTTCAGCAGTGGTGCGGAATTCACGCAGTTTAAAATTACGCTGTTTGGCGGGAATCACGTCATAACCTTTCAGCCACCCCACGGTTTTGTCTTTTAACGTATCAAGCCCCTTCCAGGTTATGCGGGCCTTGAGTGGGTAAACAACCGACAGGTATTCCACATCGATGGCATAACGGGGATAAAGCAGTGGTTCACTGCTGTTGCGGGTCTCTCCGATGATGGCGTTATACACCCGGTATTCGGTCACCATCTTCAGCGCCCGGTTCCAGGGTACCGTTGCCGGTTTAACACGGATACCAGCAGGCTCGTACACCGCGCGCAAAATATCCCAGTACAGGCCGGTGCCATCTTTATTGGTAAACTCCGGCCATTCCGGTGCCACCACGTTTACCATTTTGATATGACTGGCCGTAAAACCAGCCACAGAATCGGCGCCGGCGTTAAGCGCCAGCCCAAGCAAGACACAAAAACACCACGCACGCATAACCACCTCCTGTTATATACAGGTCGACAGACCAATCCATCGGCCATGGCTTATGTTCAGCGGCCGCATAGCCGCAAACAACATTAAAAAACAATAGTTCAGCGCTAGGGGATGGAAGGCAACATACAGGAATGACCGCTGACAAATATCACTCAGGATGAGCGTTGCCATTCCACGGTCAGAGGAGGTAAGCCGGGAGTATGAACTTCGATACTGATGACCTTATCAGGCTGACGTCTGAGCCAGGCTTCGGCCACCGGACCCAGACGCGCCAGTTCCGCCAGCAGTAACTGCAATTGCTGCTGTTGTGCCGGCGTCATACGGTTTTAAAACGGATGGTTACCTGCGAATACACCGAACTGCTGTTGCTGCTGGGCAGGGGTTTGGCACTGATGCGTACCGGACTGTCGGCCGTGGCCGCGAGGGTTTTATCCAGCGTGGCACCATCGAGAAACAGGGTTTTCTCCAGTGTTTCAGCATCCACCAGCTCTTTTACTCCGCTGCTCAGCGTGCTGTTGACCAGCGTCGTGTTAAGCACTGCATCGGATGCCGCCAGACGCTTAACGCCGCTGACCGCTGTTTTACCATCATTACCCGCTGCTGTTTCGGCGGATGCATCGGTCGCGGTCTGATACAGGCTGCTGAGCTCCAGCTTGGCATTAATTTCACCACTGTCGACCACCAGCCGCGCCTGCTCCATACGATTAAGCAGCGCCTGCAGGCTGGCTTTTTGCTCATCCACAAGCTGCTCATCAATCACTGCGCGCAGCGCTTCAAAGCCATAGTTGGTCAGGCGGTTTTTAAAAATAACCGATTCTTCTTCAAACTCTTCGGTCAGCTCCAGAATAAACGCCTGCCGCTCGGGCGGAACAATCATCTGCCGGGCAATCGGGCTACCGGCAATGAGTGTTTCGCGCGTGAACACCAGCTGCGGATCAATAAACTGCAGCAGAAACTGCTCGTCGGGCAGATCGATTGCCGCCTGCAGTTCAGCATAACGGCGCAGCTGGTATTGCTGCGCGTTAATGGTGGCTTCAAAAGTTTCGGTCAGCAGCTGGCCGACAAACTCCGCAAAACCAAGACTGACATACTGAAAGTCAGACACAAATCACCTCACCCGTTCAGCGGCGCATAATCGGTTTTAAAGCGGATCAGCACACGGCCAAAAATATCGACCTTGGTGCCACTGGTGTCGCGCTGGTAACTCTTGGCGGTATTCACCGTCACCTGACGCTGACGCTCTTTGCGTCTGGCTTTTTTGAAAGCGCCCAAAGCACCTTTGCGCAGTTTGGTTCTGCTGGACTGGCGCGCACGGATTTTGTTTTTGGTTTCCAGTGTGCTTTCACGTTCCTGCCAGGTGGAGAAGGTAATCTTGGTTTCGATTTCACCTTCGGTTACCACCAGACGCATCATCCCCTGCTGCGCCATATTCTGCAGTATGCTGTATTTATTCGAGGAAATCAGGGAAGCAATGGCATCGTGAATCTGCTGATAATTCGGCAGCGTACTGGTAACACCATTGTTATAGGCAGCCAGTGCCTGCAGGTCATCGTGCTGTGACGGGTCGGCAATTTTATCAACCAGCGAATCCACAGCCGGCGCCAATGCATTCATCAACCCACCCCACCAGGTATCGGTTGTGGCTGGCTGGGCCGCATTAACCGGCGAGGATGTGGATGGCGCTTCCAGACTGTTCAGTACGGCTTCCAGCTCGGTTTCGCTGAGCGTCGGCAATTCGTACTTGAGCACAAAATCGCTGATTTCATCAAAGCTGACACCGTCGTTGGTGTTGTTGATATAACTGGATAAATCCTGCGTCAGGGTCTGAACAAATTCGGCATATTCTTCAACCTGCAGAATATGCGCTTCGACCAGCGAATCGAACACGCCGGTAATCAGTTCCTGGGTAAATTCAACAAAAGGGATGTCGCCAAAGCGGGCGGCGGTATCGATGGCAGAATTAAAATTCGGCATGGTCTCTTCCTTGATAAATGGCAGTTTATTGGCCGGTGCGGAAAATATCCGGGCACTGCTGATGCTTTCCCTGCACCACTGATCGCAGCCAGATTACTGCGCACTATCAGGAATGTCTACCGCGCAGAAATGACAATACAGGCCTTATAATGCTCAACCTCCGGTGGCGCAGGATAACGCTGGAATGCCCCCTTTCATTTGCTGTTATCAAACCCGATAGTTATTACTTTTTATTATCACAACTGCGCACATAACAATTACCATTCCCCTGCAACGCGCTGATCCTGCGGTCACGCTCACGTTCGGCATCATCCACCGCATCCAGCTTATGCCAGGCATTAAACAGCTGTGTTTGCTGGCGGCTGATTTTCAGGCCATAGCGGTCACGCATATAGAAATAAACCCGCGCCACATCACCGCGGCGGTCGTCTTTCGGCTCGGCACGGCGCAGTTTGAAATCCACTTCAAAATCACAGCGGCCATAGACACGCGGCTCACCTTCGAGCATACCGAAACGGAAGTTGGAACGGTCGCCGTTTAACTCGCCAACAGCAGGCACAAGATTGTGCAGGTCGGCTTCCATACGGCGGAATTGCGCATCGTTTTTACTGCAGTTCTTGCGGCCACCGTTCTGCCAGCACTGCAGCTGATGGCCAAACTCCCAGGCAGGAACCACATGCTCCCATTCCAGCCGCGCACCGCGTTTGGCATTTTTACGCGCACTGTAGCCGCAGGCTGAAGCATCAATATCTTTGCCGGAGAAAGCACAGTCACAATAAAAGGTGCGCAGACCACCCGGCAGACTGGCGTACAGCTTAGCCGCCATACGCTTGGCTTCACGGAAGGATTGCGGACCGGACTGGCGCTCATCGGCCTGACTGGCCTGCGCTGCCTGCAGAGGTAAACAACAGAATAACAGCAGGGCAACCGCACACTGCCTGACAGTAAAACGCATGATCATTTTTGCCCTCCGGTTTCGCAGCGCGCAATGTATCACTGCCGCCCGGAGGGGTCACGGTTTGCCGTGTGAGCGTGCGTAAAGCCAGCTCATTTAAGCAGCCTCAGAAGCGATAACCGAATACGCCAATATATTCATCAAAGTAAAAACTCTGATCGGCTTTATCGCCTTTATTGCTGGTCAGCACATCATCCATATCGGCATGCCCATATTTACCGAGGAAGCGGAAAAAGAAGCCTTTCCACAGCGTGGCTTCAACACCCACTTTAACCGTGGTGGCATAACCGGCGACATGCCACTCATCATTACGTTCGCCACTAAGCAGTTTAACGTTGCTTTTCGGATACAGAATGCCGGCACCCAAACCGGCAAATACCGCCAGATCCATTTTATTGCCCCAGGACCACAGCGGCAGAAAACGCTCGGTTTCCAGTGAGATCATGTTAAAGCCGTCGGTATGCTCATAATCAAGAAAATCAGTGCTGAGCTTCTGCTGACCACGGGCCGGGTCGGTGCGTTCAAACCCGGGACGATTAATAGTACCGCTGATATCGACGGTCTGATCCTGCACCATCACATACTTCATATGATCAAAGCCGAGCGATACCGACCAGTTATCAGCAACAAAATAACCAACACGCCAGTTGTACTGTGGAATCGTCAGTCGGCCGGGATTCAGATAAGAGTGGAAAACCTCATTCCACGACACCTGATTCTGACGGTCGCGGGCTTTAACGCCGTACAACGTGAAATCGTGATCATCACCTTTAAAGTGAATATCACTGTTGGAATACGTGGCATTGTTCCAGCCCCAGTAGCCATACCACTGCCCCTGAGTACGCAGAGTGGTGACCGCCTGAACAGAAAACGAGAAAAAAGCCGACGCCAGCAGCGTCAACAGCAGGGCCATCCGCTGGCGCAGAGATTTTAACAACATAAGTAACTACCAGGAAAAAGAAGGTGTGAACAGCAGAGACCGGCGGTACCGGGGAGCCTTATGCCCGATGAACAACACCGGAGTGAAGCCAAAGGCCACAAAGAGATACCGGCCAGTCTCATTCGCGCGCACCTTAACAGCCGCTATAGAGAGGCGTAACAACGCCTGCCAGAACAGCCTGATCCACCCGCCAGAACAATGTAAAATATCAGCAACAACGGGAGCTGCAGCGCTGTCAGGCCCTTCATAAGGGATTGATGCAAATGCGCAACAGAGTGTTGGGAGGGGCTTGGCAGGCACTGACGCCAGCGCCTGCAATCAGAAACGCACTCCTGCCAATCCTGAAACAGCCGGTAAAAGTGGCACATTTCGCCTTCAGCTTTCAGCGCAAAGCTCATACACTGGAGTCAAACCACCGAGCTGCCGCGCCTACGTTGCCAACCTGTTTTACAGCCGCAATAGGGCGCGCCAGCCGTGACCGCCACGCACTGCAACCGCACAGCGTCCGGCCACCAGGGTCCGCAAAGAAATGCCCGGGCCTCCCACTCTTGGAAAGGTGAACAATGACACCGCAACAACCGCTGATTCCCCTGCGGCCTGTTGCCGACATCCCGCCAGCACCGGCGTCTGCCACCGGCATTGTGCCGCAATCATCAGACACCACGCTGCAGGATACCCATGGCCGGCGCTTCAGCTATCTGCGTCTGTCGGTAACCGATGTCTGCAACTTCCGCTGCAATTACTGCCTGCCGGATGGCTACCAGTGCAGTGATACGCCTGCGCCCCTCAGTCTGGATGAAATTGCCACGCTGGCGCAGACCTTTGCCGCTCTGGGCACACGTAAAATCCGCATTACCGGCGGCGAGCCCAGCCTGCGCAAAGACCTGCCAGAGATTATCCGCATCCTGAAAAACACCGCCGGTATTGAGCAGGTTGCGCTCACCACCAATGGTTACCGTTTAAGCAAACAGATTGATGACTGGGTAGCTGCCGGACTCGACCAGCTCAATGTCAGCATCGACAGCCTCGACCCGCAGCAGTTTCAGGCCATTACCGGCCACGACAAACTGCAGGAAATTCTTAACGGTATTGAACGTGCACGCGCCCTTGGCTTAACCCGCATTAAAGTGAATGCGGTGCTGCTGAAAACCTTTAATGAAAGCGGCCTTGGCCAGTTTTTAAACTGGTTAAAAGCCACACCGGTAACCCTGCGTTTTATCGAACTGATGCAGACCGGCGACAACGCCGGATTTTTTGCCGCTCAGCATGTGCGTGGTGAAGATATTAAACAGCAGTTACTGCAGGATGGCTGGCAACCGAAATTACGCGGCAGCCACGACGGGCCGGCACAGGAATTTTATCACCCGGATTTCAGCGGACAGATCGGCCTGATCATGCCTTACAGTCAGGATTTCTGTAAAAGCTGCAATCGTCTGCGAATTTCTGCTCAGGGCAAATTACACCTGTGTTTATTCGGTGAAGAAGGCTATGAATTACGGCCACTGCTTCATCATGCCAGTGCTGACATACAGCAGCATATCCGTACCCTGCTCGGCCAGAAAAAAGAAAGCCATTATCTGCAGGCCGGACGCACCGGCGCGATATCTCATTTTGCGATGATTGGTGGCTGAATGAACGCGCCACAGCTTGCTGCCGTATTACTGGCCGGTGGTTCATCACAGCGTATGGGACAGGATAAAGCCCTGCTGCCGGTGAAAGGTTTTCGTCATCTCGGCGAACGCAACTGGCAACAGTTAATTGACCTTAAACCGACTGTGCTCTGGCTCAGCCGCCAGCCGCATCAGGTGGAGCTGGGTTTATCGGCACCCGATGGTTGTCACTATAAAATACTGGCCGATGACATTGCCGGAGCCGGGCCTCTGGCGGGTATTCAGGCTGCAGTTAAAGCAGCACTGAACGATCAGATTGACGAATTAATATTGCTGCCGGTCGATATGCCGCATATCCGCAGTCAGGATTTACAGCTGCTGATCAGCAGCGGACGTGCAGCCTGTAAAGCCGCCTGTTATCAGCAGGATTCTTTACCGATCTGCCTGCCACTTTATTTACCAATCAGTCAGGAGCTGCTGCGCTGGCTGAACGAGCAACTGCAGAATCCGGCGGCACGGCGTTCTGTCGGTTCATTAATTCATACCTTTGCCAGCGTGCAGCTACCCTCTCCCGGCACGCATGCACTGACCAATACCAACACACCGGACGAATGGGCGGAACACGCCCATCACTGAGGACAATCATGGCCAAAACCTTTACCGAAGATTTTATTCCACTGAATATCGCGGTATTAACCGTGTCCGACTCACGCACCGAAGACACCGACACCTCCGGCCAGCTGCTGGTCGAAAAACTGACCGATGCCGGGCACTTTTTAAGCGATAAAAAAATCGTTGTGGATAACGTCTATAAAATCCGCGCCGCCGTATCCCAGTGGATTGCCGACGATAAAACCCAGGCTGTGCTGATTACCGGCGGTACCGGTTTTACCAGCTGCGACTCCACCCCCGAAGCGGTAACGCCACTGCTGGATAAAACCGTTGATGGTTTTGGTGAACTGTTCCGCCAGATTTCCTACAACCAGATCGGCACCTCCACCATTCAGAGCCGTGCCATTGCCGGACTGGCCAACCAGACTATCGTCTTCTGCATGCCCGGTTCCACCAATGCCTGCCGTACCGCCTGGGACGATATTATTCAGACCCAGCTCGACAGCCGCCACCGCCCATGCAACTTTGTACCGCAGTTAAAAAATACCGCCCACTGTGGCAGCCGCGGTTAAAGCACATAAATACCGCCAATATTGTGAGTGATTATTTAAGAATGAAAGCTTATGAGTGAATTTTCCCATATTAATCAGCGCGGCGAAGCCAGCATGGTGGATGTCAGCAATAAAGCCGCCACGGTGCGTGAAGCACGGGCCGAAGGTTACGTGCGCATGAGCGCCGACACCTTGCAGAAAATTCTTGCTGGCGAACATCATAAAGGCGATGTGTTTTCCGTCGCCCGTATTGCCGGCATTCAGGCCGCCAAACAGACCAGCCAGCTGATTCCGCTCTGCCATCCGCTGATGCTGAGTAAAGTGGCCGTCGATTTTGAAGCACAACCGGAGCACAACCGGGTGCGCATCACCAGTCTGGCCAAACTCACCGGCCAGACCGGTGTAGAGATGGAGGCACTTACCGCCGTATCCGTTGCCGCACTCACCCTGTTTGATATGTGCAAGGCCGTTGACCCGGCCATGGTACTCGAAGGCATTCGTGTGCTGGAAAAACAGGGCGGAAAAACCGGCCACTGGCAGGCCGACAGCACAGGATAAAATCTGTTTATGAATATTCTATTTTTTGCCGCCCTGCGCGAACAACTCGGTTGCGCACACTGTGATATCGACCTGCCGTTACCAGCCAGCCTGGCAACCGTGCGCGCTGCGTTAATACAGCATTTTCCACAGCAGGCAAAACGGCTGGCAGTGGGGCATGCACTGGCCGCCATCAATCAGACACTGATCAACGACGAAAACACCCCGATTAACAGCAGTGATGAAGTGGCATTTTTCCCGCCGGTGACCGGAGGCTGACGATGAGTACAGAAAACGCCAGCAACAGCCAACACTATATTGCAGTGCAACAGGCGGATTTCGACGTTGCCCACGAATACGCCGAGCTGCGCAACGATAACCGCAGCGACGGCGCCGTGGTGTTCTTTACCGGACTGGTACGTGAAATGAATCAGGGGGCACAAGTGAGCGGCCTGACGCTGGAGCACTATCCGGGCATGACCGAAAAAGCGCTGCAGCAGATTGTCGCAGATGCCAGTACCCGCTGGCCCATTAACCGCGTGCGCCTGATACACCGCGTTGGCGCCCTGGCGATTTCCGATCAGATTGTTTTTGTGGGAGTCAGCAGCTCACACCGTGAAGCTGCCTTCGATGCCTGCTATTACATAATGGATTATCTGAAAAACCGCGCACCTTTCTGGAAAAAGGAGGTTACCAGCCAGGGTGATCGCTGGGTAGAAGCGCTGGATAAAGACAAACAGGCGCTGGATAAGTGGCAGTAAGGGTTTCCGGCGATCTTATGCCAGCTTCTCCTGCTCTTTCCGCCAGCCCGGCACGGGTGTTCAGCTAGGGCCTGTCGACACTAAGTAAATCCGGCCTGCTGAGAGCCAGTTTTTCTCAGAACAAGGAGAGAGGAGTGATATTAGCGGGCTAAATGAATGACGAGCGACGACGTTTATGTGGAAAACTGGCCTCAGCCCGAAGGGTTATGGCTAAAAATACCTCATTCTGCGTTGCTGTTCGCTCGCTTAACCCGTTAGGCCACACTCTCAGCGCCTTGCCTGAGATATTTTTAGCCGATAACAGGCCTATTTAATTAGTGTCGACAGGCCCTAACACAAACTATTGATAACTAAGTCATCTTAAGTGTACCCTCGTTATCCAGCTTAAATCTTTCTCTCATAGCTAGCTGCTCTGATGCTAGCTACCGCAGCTCACACCGTATTTAAAAAGCACGGCCTTCGCTGGCGCTTGATATTTAACGGGAGCGATATTTCAGGGTTACCTACGAAATGGAGGCGTGCATGCCCGAAGGATTATTTTTTCCGGTTATTGAAACCGAACGCTTATCACTGAAACCTTTGGCGATTAATGATGCGGAAAGCCTGCTGGAAATTTTCTCCGATCCTGAAGTTATGCGCTATTGGAATACGCCCCCCTGGAAAGCCCTTCAGGATTCTCTGGACTTTATAAATGCGAGCAATGATTCGATGCAACGCCAGGAATCGCTGGTTCTCGGGGTGTATCTGCAATCCACTGGTGAGCTGATCGGAAAGTGCATGCTATTCAGCTATGACGCAGAATCCAAACGTGCCGAAATCGGTTTTGGTTTGGGCCACGCAGCCTGGGGAAAGGGTTACATTAATGAGGCAGGCGAGGCCCTGATACAGTACGGTTTCAGTGTATTGGGGCTGCGCCGGATTGAAGCAGAGATCGATCCAGACAATCAGTCATCTGCAAAAACGCTGGAGAAGCTCGGATTTTCCCGGGAAGGTTTGTTAAGGCAGCGCTGGGAGGTCAACGGTATTGTCTCTGACTCAGCCATGTATGGACGGCTGAAGAGTGACCATCCGAAGCCGTAAACCAATCGCGTAATGGCGCAGGATAAGCATGGATAAAATCGCAGAACTGATAAGGGCTCAGGCCAGAGCGCCCTTCACAAATCAACATGGTACTAGACTCCTCTGAAATTCATCAATTTTTATTAAGAAGAGAACCCTATGGAACTTAGTTTGATCAGCATCTTCATCACCGTAGCAATCGCCCATTTCCTTGCGCTACTCAGTCCGGGGCCTGACTTTGTGTTGGTTGTAAAAAGTGCCTTAAAGGGAAATCGTAAAAATGCCATTGGCGTTGCACTTGGGATTGCCTCTGCCAATGCCGTTTACATTGGCCTATGCCTTATTGGTGTAGGAGCAATTCTTTCAGCTTCAACCTCCATAATGATTGCACTTAAAGTTGTTGGCGGTCTTTTCCTTATGTACATTGCGTTTCATGCATTAAAGGCACCCAGAAGTTCATATCAGAATATGGCAACCACATCCGAAGGTACTGAAAGATTCTCGCTGATTTCCTTTTCAAAAGAATTCATTACTGGTTTTCTGTCCGGAATTTTAAACCCTAAAAACCTGTTATTTTACCTGAGTCTCTTCACTGTTGCGCTTACACCAGAGATCAGCTTAAAGTTCAAAATTCTTCTTGGCGCCTGGATGACGGCTATCGTTTTTCTATGGGATGTGGCTATTATCTATTTGTTATCCAACAACAACGTACGCAATAAATTTACCCGAATGGCGTTCTATATCGACAAAGTGACTGGTGCAATTTTAGGTGCCATTGGCTTTGGCATTGTCAAATCAGTTTGGACTAAACAGTAACAACATGACGAACTGCTGCAGTTTTGCCCGGTTAAACTGGCAGCAGAGGATCAGGTACCGAATTTATTGAATCAGGGTTCACCTTCGGTGTACCCTCTCTTTATACAACTCTTCATAAATCCAACTGATATTTTCCAGTACCGAAGAAAATATCAGTCGGTAAAGCTACTGAAATAAGTGAAAACATACCCATGTCTGACAATTACACTTTCTTCGCCAGTGCAACCAACTCCATCGGTACGCTGATAGCTCTGTTTATCCTGTTTGCACCGCTGGCCCTTGCTGTAGCGGCTACGATAAAAATTCATAAACAGTTGGGCGGGGGCGCGGCTCATCTTCTGAGCTTCGGCGTCATCATGTTTTCTCTTTTGCCTCTGGATCTTATGATTTCTATGGCCGGAGCTTTTATGGATACCCAGGCTCTGGCCGAATTTATGCTGGTCAAAAGTTATATATCCATGACTCTGACTTATCTGGGCGCAATCTCCACCGGAATAGGGATACTTATCCTCTGTCAGCGGCAGAAGAATGCAACCTGAAGTAAGAACCTGAGCAGAGCGCTGCTCAGGCCACTAGCTAAAGACAGAGATAATCTTTTGCGGCAGCACGACGACTGCCGTCACGACGGCGTTCATTCCCCAGCTATCCGCCTCCTTACCTGCCGTTACTTTTTTTATCATCTTCACACGCCCTGAGCGGTCATCCTCTGCTATCATTCCCGCTATTTTGAGAAAGCTATCATTACAACCAGAAGGCGCAGTCAGCACAGAATCAGCCTGTGTATTATCACACTGCCGCCACTACAGGGAACCGCATGCATCAGTTCGATAAATCTACTCTTATTGCTTTTAATCCACACGACAGTGAGTCGCTTGCTGCTGCGCTGTTGCAGTATCAGCAGCATCTGGAAGATGGCAGTGCCTTCAGGAAGCAGGTTTTTAATATCGAATTTGTTGCGCTTGAGAATAATGGCCAGCGTCGCCTGCAACTGAGTGATATCAGTGACGAAACACTGCGCACTTATGTCAGAGACGCCCTGAGGCTGACGCCGGATGGTTACAGCGAATCCTCCCATGAGGCCATCGCAGAAGATGATCCGGTCTATATTTCTGAGCCCATCTTCTTTGCCTTAGCGTTGCAGTTTCCACAACTGCAAGAACAGATTATCCATTGTGCCCGCAGTATCGTTGCCTATGCCCGTGACAATAACGATACGGACGATATGTGGCGCGATGATATGGACGTATTCGGCGCCGAAGCCCTGTATTTACTGGCGCGCAGCGATCTGAATAATCTGCCGTTATTGGCGCAGTTTTTTATTCCTTACTGGGATGACGAGCACGCCGGCGAATACCATCAATTTCTTGCCGATATTGTGCATCGCTATGGCTGGTGCCGCGAAGTTATCAGTGCCTATATCTGGTGCGATAACGACCGGTTCCGCTATCAGATGTTTGGCCAGGAGTGGGGCAGCGACACCCACTATCAGCCACTGGGAGAATATCTGCGTGCCAACCCGCAGGAATATCTGTGGTTTAAACAGGCGCTGCAGGAGCGCCTGATCGACACGCCTAAAATGATGGAATCGATACATGATGAAGAAACACACAACCCGGTGCTGGATTTTTATCTGACGCTGTTGCCGATGGATGGTGACCGTTTTGATGATGAAGATTGCGCAGAATTTGCCCAGCAGCATTTTATTCATGCCAGCCTTGAAGACGAAGCACTGGATCTGCAGAACAGAATTCAGGCACACAGCAGCAAGCCGTTATTCTGTTATTCCGCCAGTGATCTGCGTTCACAGGAATCCATGGACCGGGAGGATGCCAGAGGTGATGGTCTGCGCAGGGTTAAACCGCTGATACTCGCTCTGCCTCAGGGCGAAGCACTGTGGCACTACGTTTATGATGGCAGCCAGCAGGATGCGCTGCAGCAATTGCCCGTCACCGAACTTGCAGTACTGGCCAAACATGCAGCGCCGGAATTTTACCGTGATTTACAGGATGAGCTGATCTTTGGCGACAGCAACAAAGACATCTGCGATGACCTGTTTTCCGTTCTGTACAGCGTACGCCGCGAATTACAAAGCGATGATGAAGACGCCGAAGACTTTGCCGATGTATTAACCTCCGACAGTGAAGAACAGCGCGCTCAGCAATACCTGCGTCTGCTGGATATTTTTTACCGCGTACTGGGGCAGGATGAATTTCCCGATAGTATGCGCGAGCTTCTGGTCGACGACGATGAGCTGTTAACCACTGCCGAATATTTCCGCCGTTTCAGCCGTATTCCGGCCGAAGATCAGGAAAAAGCGCTGCAACAAAAAGTGCTGCACAGCCTGCTGGACGAATTCTGCGATATGGATGAGCGGCTGGGCAAGACACTGCTGCAGCGCGCACAACAGCTTATCAGTTCGGAGCGTACTCTGGCCAACCCTGCCCATTGGGCAGACGATGCAGCACAAAGCGATCTCGAAATCGGCCATTTTGCTCTGATGGCCTTTATTCTGCACAACGACTGGCAGCAGAATTTTGCCGATGACCAGACTCCGGTTCTGGCTGAATACCTGCAGCAGGGTAATTTATGGTTAAAAGCCGCAAGCCTGCCACTGAAACGCTTTCATATTGAAGGCGGCCGTTACTGCGCGGAAGGCCGGGGTATGAATACTGAGCAGGTACAGCTTTTCCGCGATTATTTCTGCGCACAGCAACCGGTATTAAATCAGCAACAGATGATCGACCTGATCAACCGCCATGCCCACCGTGACGATTGTACCCGCCGCAGTTCACTGTCGTTTAATCAGTTCAGCGAACTCCAGAATGGCTATCACTTTTTTAACGACCACGACGATGATTACCAACGCATACTGCTGATCTGCTTCTGGTTGCAGCACCTGCCTCTGCCCTGCAGCGTGCCAGCCAAACGTATCTGGAAGCTGATGGTCGCGCTGGCACCGATACGGGTCACCCGGCTGGTGATGCAGGCATTTTCTGATGACAGCTACGATGTGGAATTTGAAGATGTATTGCAGGAAATCAATCATTACGAAGCACTGGAAAAGGCCGGAATTAATCAGGGTTATTTAATGGCCTTCCAGCTCAGCCAGTGCCAGCCGGCTTACCACACCGAAAAATACGTTAGCTGGCTCGATCAGTATGCCGCCATTGATGATACCGACACCTCGATGTTCGGCAGCCGCAGCCGCAAGCTGGCGCAGGAGCTGCAACACGGACTGCGTTATATCAACGAGGCCGATAAAATTCAGTTTTATCGGCTGCTGGAACTGCGCCATCCGCGCTTCAGTTACAGCAGTAATGACGAGCTGCAACAAAACTTCCGCCGCACACTGGAGCGTAATCTGCGCCTCAGCCTGAAACACTGGCACAGCATTCTGGTCAGCGAGAGTGGTTCGTCCCAACTGGATTGCGACAGCAAAGTGCTGAACAAAAAACCGTTGCGTATCGCGGCGGACTATCACACGCGGGAAGATTTTGTTCCCGGTGATATGACCTGGCTCGGCGTCTGGCTGGTTGAAGATATGGGTGACGACTACGAAATATTTGCCGGCCCGGAACTGCAAAGTGCGGAACTGAACCATTGCCGGGGCTATGTATTGTTATTTAAAGGCAATATTGACCGTGCTCAGATTTTAGCCCGCTCTAATGAATTGTTAGACAGCGAAGCCTGCCTGCAGCAACTGTATCAGCAGGTTCTGAATTATCTGGACGGCAATGCCGGTTATGAACAAACCGCCACTCTGGCAGGACATTATCTGCTGGGTGAAGGTCTGGAACTGCAGGCTCCGGAATACACCATGACCGGAGTCGACAGCTTTATCTGGTTGCTGGATGAAGAGCAACGCGACCGTCTGGCGCTACTGTTTTTTAATAACAATTACCGTGGCTTTAAACTTGTGCGTGACACCATTGTTCAGGGCTATCTGAGCGATCAGGTTAAGCAGGGCAAGATGACCTTCAGCGACATGCTGGAGGCTGATGAAGACGACTACGAAGAACAGGCCGCGGCCTTTTTATTGCTGTGGTTACTGCGTCTGGATATCCGCCCTGAACATATCCTGCTGTACTGCGTTAAAAACCGTCAGTTCGAAGCCTGCCGGCATTATGTCATGGTGCTGGCCAATGACGGTCTGCTGAAGCCCTGTGCCGCCTTTCTGCATACTGAGAACCGCGCCATTCTGGTGGAAATGCTCGCAGAGCAGAATAATGGCCGTTCTTTCCTCAGTATTTTCGCCAAAGATAAAGCACGTAAAATACGCGATATTGTTGCGCGCTTTATCGGCTGAAGCAGGTCAGACAAAACAGCGGGCTGCTGTTATCATCCCGGATAACAGCAGCATTCTGTCTGATTCAGCGTTTATTCTTCGGAATACTCCACGGATACAGCCACTGCTGTGCCCATTGCACACTTTTGAATAACACCAGACTGACCACTGCAAGGAATATTAATCCGGCAAATGCCTGCGGAATTTTAAAGAAGGATGTTGAGAACTGAATAAAGTAGCCCAGGCCTTTTTCCGCAGCGACAAACTCCGCCACCACAGCACCGATAATGGCCAGCGTAATGGACACTTTCAGGCCGCTGAAAATATGCGGGATGGCATAAGGAATACGGATCTGCCAGGTTTCCCGGTAACGCGGAGCCCGCAATGATTTACTCAGTTCAATCAGTTCTTCCGGTGTTTCCAGCATGCCGGTTGCCGCCGAAACCACCAGCGGGAAAAAGGTAATCAGACAGGTAATCAATACCCGCGACATATCGCCGGTGCCCATCAGTACAATAATCAGTGGTGCCACCGCCACCACCGGAGTCGACTGAATCACCACCAGCGCCGGATAAATAGTGCGCGATAATACTTCCGAACGAACCATCGCAATGGCCAAAGGAATACTGATACAGATCGACAGTGCAAAACCCATCAGGGCCACCCGCAGTGTTGCCCACAGATGCTCCAGCCAGCGACTGAATTCCACGTCGAAGAAAGCATTCACAATCGATACCGGCGACGGCAGGATATAGACAGGTACCTTACCGAAACGGCAGATCAGTTCCCATAACAGTACAAAGGTAATAAAGAACAGCGCCGCCGCATAACTCAGCAGCCACTGGCGGACAGGAAAAGACGTTGATTTAAGCATGGGCTTCCGGCTCATAAATATGTTTTCTGATACGCGCAGTCAGCTCAGCAAAGCGCGGAGTGTTAATGGTGTTGGCGCTGCGCGGTCTTGGAATATCAATATCAATTAAATCCAGTACGGTTCCCGGACGCTGACTCATCACCAGTACACGATCAGCCAGCAGCACTGCCTCGGAAATTGAGTGGGTAATAAAGAGAACGGTCTTGGGATTTTCTGTCCAGATATTCAACAGATCAAAACCGATCTGTTCACGAGTCATGGCATCCAGTGCCGAGAACGGCTCGTCCATCAATAAAATATCCGGGTTTAATAACAGTGCGCGCACAATGCCGACACGCTGCTGCATACCGCCGGATAATTCATCCGGCATGCGTGCCGAAAACTGTGATAAACCGGCCATCGCCAGTAATTCTTCAGCGCGGTTTTTATCGGCGGCCGTTACCAGCCCGTATTTATGTTTCAGCGGGAACAGCACATTGTCACGTACCGTCAGCCAGGGTAATAACGTCGGCTTCTGAAAAACGATGCCGACATCATCACGCGGCTCAGTCACCTGACGATCAAACACGCTGACTTTACCTGCGCTGGGAATCAGCAGCCCCGCCACCATACGTAACAGCGTGGATTTACCGCAGCCGGACGGCCCCACCACCGCTACAAATTCATGGCGATGAATTTCCAGATCAATCTGCTGTACCGCCATATTGCCGGCAGCCGGGTCATAACAATGACCAACCTGTTCCATGCGTACAAAAGCACGTTCTGACGCCTTACTCATATCAGTTCTGCTCCGGCATAAAATCACGGTTAACGGCGATTTCCGGATTCATAGCATCGGCGGCAATATCGTTAGCCTGCGAAACCCACTTCCAGGTTAACGCCATACGCTCTGGTGTTAAGGCACCAAAACCGTCGTTGCTGGTTACTTCGTTATACACCAGACCGTTAATGCTGCGGATTTGTGCACTGGCAACCGCAGCATCCACCTCAGGTACCATGGCGTGAATATCGGCACCGGCTTTATCCGGGTGGGCATAGGTGAATTGCACGGCTTTGGCGTAGGCTTTAACAAAGCGTTTGGCAACGTCCGGACGCTCGCTGAGGAATTTATCGGCGGCCACTAAGGATGAGCTGTATAAATCCAGACCGCCCTCTGTCCAGGGAATAACACGCAGGGTTTTTCCGGCTTCTGCCGCTTGTTTCTCGAATAAGGCAACATTGGTGACCCAGGCGATAATGCCTTCGATATTGCCGGTCATCAGCATCGGGCTTAATGCTCCCGGGTCCGATTTCACCAGCGTCACACTGTCTTCGGCCATGCCATTTTCTTTTAATACCAACGGTAAAAAGGCATTGGAGGAGGTAAACGGAGAGGTCGCAATTCTTTTACCGGCAACGTCTTTAAGGGTTTTAATCGAGCTGCCTTCAAGGGTGAAAAAAGCATGGGGCGCCTGAGAAAAATACGACAGCACCGCCGATACCGGTACGCCATCGCGCGCTTTGGCTGCCATTAAGGCGCCGATATCTGCAATACCAACGTCCGACTGGCCCGTCGCCATTTTGGTAACGGCATCCGTTGAGCCGCGACCACTGGCAATTTTTACTTCAAGATCTTCGGCGGCAAAAAATCCCTGCTGAATACCAACATAAACCGGTGCTTTATCACCACCGGGCAACCAGTCGAGCTGGAAGGTTACTTTATCCGCCGCCAGTGTCATGGCCGAACAGCCTAACGCAGCCGCCAGTGCGGTAACCTGCAATAAAGGTTTGGTCAGTTTCTTGAACATGGATTTTCTCCTGATTTTTAAGTCGTTTGTCCGCTCCAGAAAATTCTGATCAATCGGACAGTTTTTATTCGCTATCAGCAATAACCGTACCCGAGTTCAGATTTATTTTTCGTAAGCCTGCGCCTTACGCAGAAAACGCCCTGTTGCTGAAAGGAGAGCCTAGGGCCTGTCGAGAAATAAGCTTTCGCCATAGCACCGAGAAAACACTTTATGCTTGCTTGTGGTGCATAAAGGTTGAGTCGTGACTCAATATGGGTGCAAATTTCTGCGCAGTATTCGCAGCTCGTTTGAGTTGTTGATACTTTTCATGGCGGGGAGAATAAAAGAAGGTATTGTCCGCTTTGTCAGCGCACTGCTTTACCGGAAAAAATAAAGGCCTCCTGTGAGGCCTTTATTAATGACGTACTACAGGCTGAGAAATCAGTCCTGCAGCCGCAGATTACGTGTTGCACCATCCAGATGATCGGCGTCGGCTTCGGAGCCGAGTTTAATCATCAGACGCAGATCGTTTGGCGAGTCGGCGTGAGCAATAGCATCTTCATAGGTGATTTCACCCTGCTCGTAGAGTGCATACAACGCCTGATCGTAAGTCTGCATACCGGCTTCGTTGGACTTGGCCATTAATGGCTTCAGTTCGTGCACTTCACCTTTACGGATCAGGTCCGACGCCAGTGGTGTATTCAGCAGAACCTCCACCACCGCGCGGCGTGAACGGCCATCCGGTGTGGCAATTAACTGCTGGGCCACAATAGCGCGCAGGTTAAGGGATAAATCCATCCACACCTGGTTATGACGGTCCGGTGGAAAAAAGTGAATCACACGTTCCAGTGCCTGGTTAGCATTGTTAGCGTGCAGGGTCGCCAGACACAGGTGTCCGGTTTCGGCGAAGGTAATGGCGTGCTCCATGGTTTCGGCAGAACGCACCTCACCAATCATGATCACATCCGGCGCCTGACGCAGACAGTTTTTCAGGGCGGTATCAAAGCTCTCGGTATCTAAGCCCACTTCACGCTGGGTAATAATGCAGCCATCGTGCTGGTGAATAAATTCGATCGGGTCTTCGATGCTGAGAATATGGCCCTTACTGTTTTTATTACGGTGACCAATCATCGACGCCAGCGAGGTCGACTTACCGGCACCGGTGGCACCGACAAACAGAATCAGGCCGCGCTTGGCCATGGATATTTCTTTAATAATATCCGGCAGGCCGAGCTGATCGACACTCGGAATACGGGTTTCGATACGGCGCAGCACCATACCGGAAACGTTACGCTGATAAAAAGCACTGGCACGGAAACGTCCGATACCACTGGCATTAATGGCGAAGTTGAGTTCTTTTTTCTCCTCAAATTCGTCCTGCTGTTTGCTGTTCATCAGCCCCAGTACCACTTCGCGCGTTTGCTCGGCACTGAGCGGGTTTTTGCTTAACGGCATAATTTTACCGTTTACCTTCATGGAAGGCGGAACCCCGGCTGTAATAAACAGATCCGAGGCACCTTTTTCTACCATCAGGCGTAAAAACTTATCCATCGCCATGTTCAGTTACCTCAGAAATTATCCGGGATTTTGGCTTTTTCACGCGCCACATCCCGGCTGATCAGACCTTTGTTCAACAGGTTCTGCAGGCACTGATCCATGGTCTGCATACCGTAGGCCGAACCGGTCTGAATGGCCGAATACATCTGGGCAATTTTATCTTCACGGATCAGGTTACGGATGGCCGGTGTGCCCACCATGATTTCGTGGGCCGCAACCCGGCCGCCGCCATTCTTCTTCAGCAGTGTCTGGGAAATGACCCCCTGCAAAGATTCCGACAGCATGGAACGCACCATGGATTTTTCTTCCGCCGGGAATACGTCGACGATACGGTCGATGGTTTTTGCCGCCGAGCTGGTGTGCAGGGTGCCGAATACAATGTGACCGGTTTCTGCCGCGGTCAGCGCCAGACGAATGGTTTCAAGGTCACGCATCTCACCCACCAGAATCACATCCGGGTCTTCACGCAGCGCCGAGCGCAGTGCTTCGTTAAAGCCTAAGGTGTCACGGTGAACTTCACGCTGGTTAACCAGCGATTTTTTCGATTCGTGTACGAATTCGATCGGGTCTTCCACGGTGAGGATGTGGTCGTATTTGCTTTCGTTGATATAGTCGATCATCGCCGCCAGCGTGGTCGATTTACCGGAACCTGTCGGGCCGGTAACCAGTACGATACCGCGTGGAATCTTCGCCAGATCTTTGAACACCTGACCCATGCCCAGCTGGTCCATGGTCAGAACTTTCGACGGAATGGTACGGAACACCGCACCGGCACCGCGGTTGTGGTTAAAGGCGTTCACACGGAAACGCGCCACACCCGGCACTTCGAACGAGAAGTCAGTCTCAAGGAATTCTTCGAAATCCTTACGCTGCTTATCGTTCATGATGTCATACACCAGGCTATGAACTTCTTTATGCCCCAGTGCTGGCAGGTTGATACGGCGCACATCGCCATCAACCCGGATCATTGGCGGCAAGCCGGCCGATAAATGCAGATCCGACGCGCCTTGCTTGGCACTGAAGGCAAGCAGTTCAGTAATATCCATAGCCACTCCTCGTTATTTTTTACTGGCTGGCCCGGCGAAGGGTGCGCCAGCCGACAAGCTTCTATATTATCAGGATTCACCAACCCGGAATGGGTTGCAGGTCAAAAAGATAAACCAAGCCCCTGAAATGTCTACTCTTGAACTGAATTACCAGAATGTGCTGCAACGCCTGCAACAGGCCTGTACACAAAACAACCGCCCTGCTCAGAGTGTACGCCTGCTTGCGGTCAGTAAGACCAAACCCGCAGCGATGGTCGAGGCTGTCTACGCCCTCGGCCAGCGCAGCTTTGGTGAAAACTACCTGCAGGACGGCATGGACAAAATCACCGCCCTCAGCCATCTGACCGATATTGAATGGCATTTTATCGGCCCGCTGCAGTCCAACAAGACGCGTCCTGTAGCCGAACACTTCCAGTGGGTAGAAACCGTTGACCGTGACAAAATTGCCCGCCGCCTGAGCGAACAACGCCCCGCTGGCCTGCCAGCGCTGAATGTACTGGTGCAGGTGAATATTTCTGCCGAAGAGCAAAAAGCCGGAGTGCTGCCCGCTGAAGCGCACGCCCTCTGCACTCTGGTCAGCGAACTGCCCAATCTGTGCCTGCGCGGCCTGATGTGTATTCCGGAAGCGACCGGTAATGAAGAGCGCCTGCGCACCCAGCTTGAGGCGATGCAGGCGCTGTATCAGCAGCTGGCGGCAGAATTTCCGGCAATGGATACGCTCTCAATGGGTATGTCCGGCGACCTGGAGCTGGCGATAGCCTGCGGCAGTACCGAGATCCGCATCGGTACCGATATTTTTGGTGCCCGCGACTATCCTGCCAACAACTGATACCGGAATGCCGGAAGAAACGGCAAACTGCTCATAATCGACCAGAATTAATGCAGCTCCCGCTCACACCGGGCGCTGCGACTTTATACAAAAGAAGGAACCAGCATGACTCAAATCGCATTTATCGGTGGCGGTAACATGGCCTCCAGCATTATTGGCGGCCTGATCAAACAGGGCGAAACCAAGGCCAGCCTGATTCATGTTTCCGACCCCGGCGCCGAACAACGCAGCAAGCTGGAAAAAGAATTCGGCGTAACTACCCATGCCGATAACCTTGATGCCATCGCCAAAGCCGATGTCGTCATCATGGCGGTCAAACCACAGATGATGAAAGAGGTTCTCGAACCCCTGCAGGCCACCCTGAGCAAGCGTCAGCCACTGCTGATTTCCATTGCCGCCGGTATCAATATGGACAGCCTGGCACGCTGGAGCAGCTGCCGCGCCATCGTACGCTGCATGCCCAACACTCCGTCTCTGCTGGGACTGGGCGCAACCGGCCTGCTCGGCAGCAAAGACGTCAGCCTCGACCAGCGCAACCAGGCCGATTCCCTGCTGCGCGCCGTTGGCCTGACCGTGTGGGTAAAAACCGAAGCCGAAATCGATGCCGTAACCGCTGTTTCCGGCAGTGGCCCGGCGTATTATTTCCTGCTGATGGAAGCCATGATCGAAGCCGGTAAAAAGCTTGGTCTGAGCGAACAGACGGCAACCAAACTGACCCTGCAAACCGCACTGGGCGCGGGTCAGATGGCGATGCAATCCGATGTTGGTCCGGCCGAACTGCGCCGCCGTGTAACCTCTCCGGGTGGCACCACCGAGCGCGCTATTGCCACTTTTGAAGCCGCCCATATGCGCGATATTGTCGATGCTGCCTTAAAAGCCGCCAGCGACCGTGCCGCCGAGCTGAGTGAACAGCTGGGTAAAGCCTGAATAGCCGTACCGGGGTGTGCTGAGGTTTCCTGACAAATAAGACCATTGTCAGGACTGGAAAAGGCGCTGAGGCGCCTATATGTTAAAGGCTGACGGCCATAAGCGGCCGCCAGCCATTAAATATTCACGGAGTTACCATGTCACCGTTCTCTCAGGTCGGACTGTTACTGATCAATACCATCGGCAGCATGGCGCTGTTTATTATTATTCTGCGCTTTCTGCTGCAGCTGGTGCGCGCCGATTTTTACAACCCGATTTCGCAGTTTCTGGTCAAAGCCACCAATCCGGTATTAATTCCGTTACGCCGTATTATTCCGGGCTTTGGCGGACTGGACGTTGCATCACTGGTACTCGCCTATGTTGTTCAGGCGCTGTTGTTTGCCGCTATCTTTATGTTTGCCGGATATGGCCTGCCCTGGGCCAACATTCTCCTGTGGGCGCCGGTCGGACTGTTTGCGCTGCTGCTGAATATCTACTTCTGGGGTCTGGTGATTACCGTGATTGCCTCCTGGATTGCGCCAGGCTCTTACAACCCGGCACTGATTCTTATTAACCAGATTCTCGAACCTGTCGTACGTCCTATCCGCAAAATGATGCCGGATATGGGTGGCCTCGACCTGTCGCCGATTCTGGTTTTTCTGGCAATTAAAATTGTCGAAATAATGCTGCTTGGCCCGCTGGTGCAGATGCTGCAGATTCCGCGCGGACTGATCATCGGCCTGTGAGCACACCCGAACACTCTGCCGCACATTACCAATGGGCAGACGGGGATTTACTCCTCGTCTGCCACCTGCAGCCCAAAGCGTCTAAAAGCGAATTCTCTGGCTTACACGGTGATGCCCTGAAAGTCCGTATTCAGGCGCCACCGGTTGAAGGCAAAGCCAACAGCGAACTGGTTAAATTTCTCGCCAAACAGTTTGGCGTCAGCAAAAGTGCTGTCAGCATTATCAGTGGCGAGCTGAATCGCCATAAACGCGTGCGCATCACACAACCGCAAAGGCTGCCGGCAGAAGCCCTGATCACACAGTCTTAATCCCGCACCTCTTCTTCTCCCATCCCTTATCCCAACCCTGCACCCAACAAAAACCCCACTCTTTGTGTTATAGTGCCGCCCTCTTATCTCCTGCCGGGAGCCCCTGAATGCCGCACCGCGCTCATTTATTTTCCCTGCGCATCGCCAATGCCCTGCGCGAATCCCTGAAAGAATCACCCTACACCGCACAACGTTTTGGCAAAGATATTATTGCCGGTATCACCGTTGGTATTATCGCCATTCCACTGTCGATGGCACTGGCAATCGCCAGCGGAGTCGCACCGCAATACGGTTTATACACCGCCATGATTGCCGGTTTTATTATTGCCCTGACCGGCGGCTCACGCTTCAGCATTTCCGGCCCGACCGCGGCCTTTGTGGTCATTCTTTACCCCATTGCGGAAAAGTTCGGCCTCGGAGGTTTGCTGATTGCCACCCTGTTATCCGGCCTGATTCTGATTGCCATGGCCTTTGCCCGCCTTGGGCGTTTTATCGAATATATTCCCGAGTCGGTAACCCTCGGCTTTACCTCCGGTATTGCCATCGTGATTGCGACTCTGCAATTAAAGGATTTTTTCGGGCTGACTATTCAATACCCGGAAACCTATGTCGAAAAAGTACACACCCTGGCACAGGCGTTACCCGGCTTTGATAGTGCCAGCCTGACCGTCGGTCTCACCACCTTTGCGACTCTGCTGCTGTGGAAAAAAATCAGCAGCCTGCCGCCCCATATTCCGGCACTGCTGGTTGGTGTATTAACCGCCTGGCTGCTGGGCTTACAGGGCCACGAAGTCGACACCATCGGCAGCCGTTTCAGTTATTTATTACCGGATGGTTCGGTTGGCAACGGTATTCCACCAATATTGCCGGAATTTTTCTGGCCCTGGGAACAGCCCGGCGCCGACGGCCAGCCGATTGGTTTGTCCTGGTCGCTGCTGCAGTTATTACTGCCTGCAGCATTTTCCATTGCCATGCTCGGCGCGATTGAATCCCTGCTCTGCGCCGTGGTGCTCGATGGCATGACCAACACCCGCCACAGCGCCAACAGCGAGTTACTGGGTCAGGGCATCGGCAATATTGTGGTGCCATTTTTTGGTGGTATTACCGCCACCGCCGCCATTGCCCGCTCGGCCGCCAATTTCCGCGCCGGTGCGCAAACGCCAATCGCGGCAATGGTTCATGCCCTGGTGGTAATGGCCGGTCTGCTGGTACTGGCACCGGTACTGGCGCACTTGCCCATGGCCTCGATGGCCGCGCTGTTATTACTGGTGGCGTGGAATATCAGTGAGGCCGATAAAGTGCTGCACTTTTTCCGCACCGCGCCCAGAGGCGACATTATGGTGCTGGCAACCTGCCTGAGCCTGACGGTATTGTTCGACATGGTGATCGCCATTGGCGTTGGTATCGTGCTCGCCTCGCTGTTATTTATGCGCGATATTTCCGAAATGACCAAAGTCAGCGATATCAGCGACAACAGCAAATTAATCAGCGAACCTCTGCCTGCAGGCTGGGCAGTTTATAAAATAAACGGGCCGCTGTTTTTTGCCGCCGCTGACCGGATTTTCTCTGAACTGGCGATTCACAGCCGCGATAAAAAAGCCGTGATTCTGTATATGGATGCCGTCCCTGTGATAGATGCCGGCGGCCTGGCGGCCTTGCTGAAATTTTTAAATGCCAGCGCCAAATACAATACCGAAGTGCGTATTGCCGACCTGCAATTTCAGCCGCTGAAAACCCTCGCCCGCGCGGGGCTTAAGCCACAGGATAATATATTGTCTTTTTATCCGAGACTGCAGGATTCATTACCATAAAGAGCAAGAACCAATGATTTAAGCACTGCTGATCTGCCGGTTAATCCACGATTAACCGGCTAATGGCTTGTTCCCCGGACGTAGCGGGTTTTATTGTAAACATTGTATTTTCCCGATGGTTTTTTCATTGGCAGGCGTTTGATCTCTTCCAGTGTTTTGGAATCGTAAACAATCAGCTCACCATCATCATCCCAGATGCTCAGCAGGGCATAACGACCATCACGGGTAAACTCGACATGGCCGGATGTTTTTCCCGGAGAGGGACGCAGGGTTTTAACAATTTCCAGTGACTTTTTATCAATAATATTAATCAGGTCTTTATGCGGACCAAAGAACACATCTGACCAGGCATAAGGACTACCATCATGACTGCGGGTAAAGAAACCCGGCCCCTGAGTATCAAGCTGGCGAATGGTTTTCCAGTTGCTCATATCAATAATGGTTAAGCGGCTGTCTTTCAGGTTTGGCGTCATAAGGACTTCAGTATCCTGATATTTCCAGGTAATTCCTGACCCCAGATGCGGCATGCCTTCTATGCTGAGGTCTGCCACCGTATTACCGGAATCCAGATTCACGACCTGAGCACTGTTACCCTTTCTTGAAGAGCCGATAAGGTACTGATAATTCTGGTCAAAGAAAAAGTCATCCAGATAATCGCTGGTCGGAATGCGGCGTATTTTGGCATCGGTATCTGACGGAGTAATTTCCCAGACCTCGGCAATATCTTTCAGTGCTGCAACAAAGCTGTGGCGCGGTGGTGCGGTGTATACCGCACTGACGCGTGAGGTTGTATCACCACTGCTGGCCGGAATAATCTTAATAAGGCTCAGATCTTTACTGCTCAGTAAAATCAGATTACCCGGCAGGTAATTAGCGGCGATCAGGTATTGGCCATCTGCCGAAATGGCAAGATTGCGGGTATTGATACCAACCCGGATTTCGGCGAGATAGGTCATGTTGTAAATATCGTATTTACTGATCCAGCCATCACGGGAAGCAAAATAAACGTAACGCCCATCCGGTGAAAATTTAGGGCCGCCATGCAGGGCGAAACGGGTTTTAAAACGGGTTATGGCTTCAAATTTATCGCCGTCCAGCAGAGTGGCGGAATGATCACCCAGCTCCACCACAATAAACAGATTCTGCGGGTCTGCACTGAACAGTGGTTTGTCGTTATCAGGAACCGGATAACTTACCCGCGACTGTGTAATATCTTTTTCTTCCCAGCGCGGAGGCTCGGCCGGCGGGCTGTAAATCAGCTCTATCAGCCGCTGCAGTTTTTCTTCCGGAATCTGTCTGGCAAAAGCTGGCATCTGAGTCAGGACCCGACCGTGCAGCATAACATTCAGTGCCTCTGCTTTACGCAAACGTGCCAGGCTTTCCGGCAGCAGTGCCGGCCCCATGGCTCCGGTACGCTGCGCACCATGACAACCGGCACAATGATCCTGATATATCTGCAGGGCCTCAGAGTCTTCTGCCGTGCTGGTCTGCGCCACACAGGTCAGAATGCTCAGGTTGCCGATAAGCAATGGCAGCAGCCAGCGGGAAAGAGGGTTCAACATGCGACAGACTCCTGTACAACCGGCTGGAATTCGTCATAGGCAAGTGCCGTAACGCTGCCAATAATCAGCAGTGATGGCGGACGGATATCTTCGCGGGCAACAAGCCGTGGCAGATCATCCAAAGTGGAGCGCAGGACCCGCTGTTGTGCTGTCGTGCCACGCTCAATCACCGCAACCGGCGTCTCTGCTGCCAGGCCAGCGGCCGTCAGATTCTCAGTAATAACAACCGTACTGTTGACCCCCATATAAAACACCAGGGTTTGTCCGGGCTGAGCAAGCGCCTGCCAGTTGAGGTCAAGCTCGCCATCCTTTTTCAGGTGCCCGGTAACCAGCGTGCAGCTTTGCGCATGATCACGGTGGGTCAGCGGGATACCGGCGTATGTGGCACAGCCGGAAGCGGCGGTAATGCCGGGGATGACCCGATAAGAAAGGCCGGCATGACGCAGATCTTCAATCTCTTCCCCGCCACGGCCAAAAATATAAGGGTCCCCTCCCTTAAGGCGGACAATACGCTTTCCGGTACGGGCCAGACGAACCAGCAACTGGTTGATTTCTTCCTGTGGCAGAACATGGTCTCCGGCGGCTTTGCCCACATAGATGGTCTGACACTGCGGCGGCAGAAGTGCCATGATGCCGGCACCGACCAGGCGGTCATAAATAACCGTGTCAGCCTGGGCCAGCAGGCGCAGCGCCCTTACTGTCAGCAACCCGGGATCGCCGGGACCGGCACCGATCAGCGCGACTTCGCCCGGTTGCAGTGGTGAGTCATCAGGCACTGAGGACAACATCTGATTAAGGATTGGCGGGTGCATAATTAGTCTCCAGTTATCCTTCGGCCTGCAGCAGCGGAATCTGCACGGGCTGATGCGGATTAATTTCGTCATCACTCAGGTAGCAGGCCGGATCTTCAGCCCAGGGATTTCCTGTCATCTGAAAGGCACGTACACGGGTATTTCCGCCACACAGATTCAGGTATTGGCAGGTGGCGCAGCGTCCTTCCAGCGGGCGGGGGGTCTGACGCATTCCCTGCATCAGCGGATCTGTGGTATTGCGCCAGATATCACTGAAGGGACGTTCGCGGACATTGCCGAGATTATGTTTCCACCAGAAAGTGTCCGGATGAACCTGGCCAAGGTTATCGATGTTGGCGATATTCACACCGGATGAATTCCCTCCCCACTGCACCAGCTTTTGCTGTAGCAGATCGGCACGTTCAGGGTAGTGTTGCCGTGCCCACATCAGCAGCCAGACACCATCGGCATCATTATTACCCGTGACGTACTCACGGTTTTTACCGGCTTTAAGTTCGCTCTGGCAGCGTTCAAATAAATCCGTCATTACCCTGCGGGTAGTGTTCAGGAAGGCATCCTGTTTACGGTTACGCCCTCCCCGTCCGGCATAATTCAGGTGGGATAAATAAAATTTGTCGATATCCAGCTGATCCATAAGATCCAGCATGGCGGGCAGCTGTGGTGCATTTTCTTCCGTCAGGGTAAAGCGCCCGCCCACCCGGATACCATGTTCACGGCACAGTGCCATCGCATCCAGAGAGGCACGGTAAGCTCCCTTCATCTGCCGGAAGCGGTCATGGGTTTCTTCATCGCCGTCCAGACTGATGCCAACGTAATCAAACCCCGCCGCCGCCAGCTGCTGAATATTGTCACGGTTGATCAGTGTGCCATTGGTGGATAATCCAACATAAAAACCCAGCTCACGCGCCTTCTGCGCAATATCATAAATATCCGGCCGCATCAGCGGTTCACCGCCGGAAAGTATCAGGGCCGGTACCCGGAACTGGCGCAGATCCTCCAGTGTGCGGAATACTTCTTCTGTGCTCAGCTCGCCGTGGAAGTGGGTGTCAGCCGAGGTTGAATAGCAGTGTTTACAGGTCAGATTGCAGCGCCGGATCAGATTCCAGATCACCACCGGGCCTGGCGGCTTGCGTGCCGGAGGCAGCGGCTGATCCGACAGTAGCCACTCCATCTGCTGAGTCAGTCTGAACATAAGAACCTCCGGTTATTGCGATGTGCCGGCCAGACGAAGACCGGTTTTTTTCAGAATTTGACTGCTGTACAGCACATCATGGCGATGACAGCTGTCCCCCAGCAGAGTGCGGATGCGGCTCACCAGTTCTTCAACCTGTTCGCGGCTGGTGCCGTGTACCATGGCAAACAGGTTATAGGGCCACTGTTCACCTTTGGCCGGACGCTGATAGCAGTGGCTGACATAGCCGCTGGCGGCCAGTCTGGCCCCGGCTGCGGACAGCTGCTGCGGATCGATTTCCCAGACACTCATGCCGTTAAAGCGATAGCCGATAGCGTAATGATTCGGCACCAGCGCAATACGCCGGATCACACCGCTATCCTGCATTTGCTGCAGGCTATCCAGCACCTCCTGTTCACTGACACCTAACTGCCGGGCCAGCTGCAGATAGGGTTTTTCATGCAGCGGCAGCCCCTGCTGGGTCAGCTGCATCAGGCGTTGCATCAGAGGACTGAGCACAGACTCAGACCGGCAGATAGAGCTGCACATAAAACTCCTGCTCCTTGGGAAAATTCAGCATTTCGCAACCGCTGGCTTTTTCCAGCTCGTCCAGTACGCAGGCAACCTGCTGCGGCTGTTCGCAGGCCAGCACAAACCACATATTCAGCCAGTGCTCACGCCGGTAGTTATGGGCAACCTCATGGCGGGCATTAACAATTGCAGCAACCTCGTCAAATCGGTGTTCATCGACGTGCGTGGCAACCAGCGTAAAAGCGCCACCGGCACGCTCAATCTGAAACATCGGGCCAAAACGGGTGGCCAGGCCGCAGTCGAGAAACTGCGTTATGCGTTCCAGAATCACCGCCGGTGTTGTCTGAAGTTCTTCCGCCAGCTGCTGAAAAGGCTCTGAACAAACAGGTAATCCCTGTTGCAAACGGTTGATCAGCGCCCGGTTCAGCTCATCGCTGAGCAACGTCTGATATGTTTCAGTTACCATTGGCCGCACCTTTTGCATCAGACTCAAAATAGTCGCCACCACACTGCTTAAACTGCTGCCGGCTGAACAATATTTGAAAAGGAAAAACCGACAGACCCAGGCTCTGGCGCAACTGCGCAATCTGCTGCAACACCTGATCGCGACAGCGGCCATGAATCATGCAGAACAGGTTGTAATGCCAGCCGGGACGCCGCGGACGCCGGTAGCAAAGTGACACACGGCCACTGGCAGCAATGGTTTCACCAACCAGATCGACCTGCTCTGTTGGAATATCAAATACCAGCATGGCATTGGCGTTGTAGCCCAGCTGATGGTGATCGACGATGGCCCCCATACGTCTGATCAGCCCCTCCTGCTGCCATTGCTGAATCCGTTGCAGAACCTGCTCTTCACTCAGCCCTGTTTGCTGCGCCAATACCCGGTACGGGCGGGAGTCGAGAGGCAATCCCTGCTGCAGCAGGAATTTCAGTTGTTGCTCAGCGTTTTGCACAGACATCATCCGCGCCTCCATTCCAGTTCAGCGGAAATCCGAGGTTGATGTGGTAAGCCTGCTCCATTGGCAGCACCAGTACCGGCCACGGATGACGCTCACATATGGCTTCCAGACGTTGCTGCAAAGCCTGATCATGGCTGGCCGTCAGCACAAACCACAGATTGTATTGATGCTCCCGCTCATAGTTATGATTGATGCCGGCAAAGGTATTCAGGCTGAGCGCTTCCTGTTCCAGCTTGTCAGCCGGAATCGCCATCGCCACCAGCGTACTGGCTCCGGCACGGTGATGATCGAATACCGGGCCAAGACGTCTGATCAGACCCCGCTGAATTAAATCGTCTATAGCAGCAATAACATCGGCTTCGTTGCTGCCCAGTTCGCTGGCCATATCCTGATATGGCGTCAGTGATGACGGCAGGTGTTGCTGGTAACCGTCAATAATGGCCCGCTGTAAATCCGTCAGAGCCGGAGCCGTCATACTCATCTCCTCTTAAAGACCAATGACATGAGCACGGCGGGTCAGAAAAATACCACTCGGACTGTGAACCGGCAGAGTCGCTTTTTTCTCATAGGTGGCAGTGTCATAAAGCTGTACCTGATGATCGTCCCGGACCGATACCCAGACCTGCTCACCACGGGGAGAAAATTCCATATGCAACACTGCAGTACCGGGATTAATGGTGCGTAATAAACTGAAGTTTTCCGCATCAAGAACCTGGACCTGATTATTATCGGGGAAAGCAAAAGAGACCCATATTTCACGGTCATCCGGACGGGCCATAACAAATACAGGTTGTCCGGCAACCGGAATATGCGCCACCTGTTGCCAGGTATCACTGTCAATTACCAGTACCTGATGATGACCGACTCCCGGTACAAATAAATAATTACCAGACTGAGCCCAGCCCTCGAGATGCGGCATTTTGTATACCGGCAGGCGCTGGTCCTTGTTGCCATAATCCGGCAGAACCCGTACCGGAGCCTGCTGCGGATGCCAGAGATCAAGGCGTGCCATACCGGGTTCACCAAACAAACCCGCCACATAAAAACGGCCATTATCGGTAATTAATGCATCGTATGGTTTTTGCCCGATATTTTTATGACGGCGAATATCCCATTCACCATCAACAGCGAAGTGTGAGAAATCCGCGATCCAGATTTCATTGCCATCAAACAGACTGAAAACAAAGCGATTACCAGGCGCATCAACCAAACCAACCGTTTTTGACGATTTTTCTGCGCCACTTTCGTCGGTGTAAACCGCCGGAATATCGGCAACAAGTTCCAGTGTTGCCGCATCAAACACACGTACCCCTCCGGGACTGTAATTAGAGACGGCAATCAGTTTCCCATCCTGAGAAATGGCACCACCAATACTGTTGCCACTTTGCAGAATACGCTTATCGATTTTGTTCAGAATAAGATCGACTTTAGTCAGGCCACCATCACGCCCGAATACATAGGCGAAACGTTCATCGCGGGAAAAAACAACCGACGCGTGTGATAAATCGCCCAGACCATTAATCGTGGCTACAAGGTTCTGCCCGGTACTGTTAAAAACAGCCAGACTTCCGCTTTCCCGTTCAATAATAACGCCGAGATCACCGCTGGCATAAACCGTTTCCGGTTTTTCAGACATTTGACTGCAGGCAGCATTCAGAAGCACCGTTAAGATTAAAATACAATATTTCATTGTCCGGTCTCCGGAAGAGGGCTGAGAATAATATTTACCAGATAATTAATTTCATCATCCTGCAGCAAATGTTCCCAGGGCGGCATGGCCGTACCGCTTATTCCTTTGCTGATAATATGTTGCAGATATTCAGGATCACGGCTGCGCAGATCCTGCGGCAGCAAACTGGGACCAAGCCCGCCTTTAAGCGTCATGCCATGACATGAACCGCAATCATGTTTAAGAAGATGAACCAGCCCCGCCTGCTGTTCTTTTGTAAGATCAGCCCGGGCCGGCATAAACAGCAGACAGAGCAGTGCCAGCAGCAGTATCCGGTTAACGTACATCCTGTTCACCTTGCACCCCGATCCAAACAACTGTTCCGGATACTAGCAGCCTGCTTCTTTCCAAACCTGACTCAACTCAACAACTTAAAGCCATGCATCTGCGCACAGGTGGTATTTACATACCCATTAATTTCCACAAAATCCGGAAAATCACTACCCTAAGCGTATTGCAGAAGAATCCTGAATTACGCTAATGCGATAATCGTTAATAACAATGGAGGCTTACGGTAAGCAGAAATAATGGGGCACTACACGACTTTAAAAAATAAACGCCATTCAGTGGCGACAAGCTAATCAATACCCCTGCATTGCAGATAAGTCATACAACAAACAATAAAAAAGCCCGCGTATAACGCGGGCTTTTTATGTCTGACAACTCGGTAATTACTTACCTTTTAACTGCAGCGTCTCTACCGCCTGCGTTTTAATATCCGCCGCTTTAAACAGCATCGGACGCCACTGCAGGTTGCTGTAGTTCAGCGTCTGGTCGGTGAAGAATTCCGACTCAGGATCATGTGACTGACCGTAGCTCAGGAACATTTCTGCCTCAGGGCCGTTATCACCGTATTGCAGCGCCATCACAAAGCTGGAGCCGTAGTTAATGCGGTAACGCTCGGTCGCACCATTGCCGTCTTCATCCAGTGATACCAGCGGCGAATCGGCGCGTTTGCTGCCCACCAGGTTGGTCGCCAGCTCGGAAGTTGAGCGTGATGGCACGGCACTGGAAGCCATATTAAATACGCCTTCATACGAGTTGGCGCCGGTAATCGCAATCGGATCTTTGCCTGCCGCTTTAATCACGTACTGCACCGAACCCAGCGTCGCATCCAGTGCGATATCAGCATCGGTCAGGCGTTTCGCCGCCGCCGCCAGTGCCTGCAGTACCGGGTCGTTATCAACATCACCGGCGTCAATCGCCACCAGACCAGACGGCGTGGTTGCTGCCTGCTGGGCACTGAAAGGTACGGCGAACAGGCTGTCAGACAAATCACGGTGACCGGAAACACGGAAGGCCGCAAGGAATTCACGCATCACCTGCGCACCGGTACTGTTCAGGTTGTACTTACCATCCCAGTTGGCCAGCGCGGTACAGGCGGCGGTTAAATCAAACGCCGAGCCGTTTACCTGAATGCTGTTGTGGTTGGTACAGCGGGTTACCAGTTCGTTGCGGAAGTCACCGCCAAACAGCGAGCCATTATGGGTCAGCACGGTTTCCAGCTCACTCAGGGTAAAGCGGTTATCAGCACCGGCCAGACCGGTTCCCGACATATCGCTGATCAGCTGGGCGTTGTAGCGGGTACGCGGGCTGCGCACAATCTGCTCCGGGCCGTACATCAGGCTGTAGCCGGTCAGAGGTTCAGCCACGTTGGTCAGCCAGTGGCTGCTGTTGGCGTTGTATACATAGTCGCTGCGCGTAACCTGTGGCGCCTTGCTGAACGGCACCAGACCCGGCGCTCCGGCATCACCCGTGTCGACCCACTCGTACAATGAGTTATTACCCGGTAACAGCACGCTGCCGGCGCCGTCCTGCCAGATCGGTGCTAACTGCGGGCTCTGGGAAGCCATACCCCAGTAAGCTTCAGCCTGTGGACTGAGCTGCGGTACCTGAGTGCCGTCGATATAAGAAGCCGTACCGTCATCGGCAATCATCAGGGTATTTACCCACGGAATGCCCTGATGATCGGCAAAGGCCTGGAAGAATTCTTCGCGGTTTTTCGCTTTATCCATTGCGATCCACTGTTCCAGCATGCGGGTGTTACCGGCGTTGGCATCGCGGAAGGTGACGGCCGAACTGGTTGTCCAGCCCAGTGCCGGAGACAGTGACGCCAGGTTCACCATCGGCCCGAAGTGGCTGAAGTACAGGGTGTGCGGCACATCCACCAGCGAGCCGTCGCCCTGCTTCACTTTTACCGTGACGGTTTTGCTGCTGAGCTCGCGGTATTCACCATCAAACCTGTAGCGCAGCGGATCGGCCGGATCGAGCTCCAGCTGATACAGGGTAAAGCGCTTCGACTGCGACACGGTGTGCGTCCAGCCCAGATTCTGGTTGTAGCCGATCACCACCGCTGGCAGACCCACCATGCCTACGCCGTTAACATCCAGTTCACCGGGAATGGTCAGGTGTTGCTGGTAAAAGCGCAGCTCGCCGTCCCATGGGAAGTGAGGGTTTCCTAACAGCGCAGAGCTGGCGCCATCAACACGATCACTGCCCAGCGCCCAGCCATTACTGCCAATACCTTCAGAGGTAAAAACATGACCGGCATCCAGTTGTGCACTGTCGACCGCAGCAACCGTAGCGACCGGCGGCTGTGCCGCAGCCATCGCCGCGAGGAAGTTACGTGCGCTCGACAGCCCCGCCAGATCCAGCTGATAAGCGAGCAGATCCTGCGGCGTAATGCTGGTCACCCAGTCAGCACCGCGACACGGCGACGGATATTCCTGCGGACCGGCACGCTCACTCAGCGAGCGGTTAAAGCCGGCGGCATAGCCCTGCAGCAGCCCTCTGGTCGTTGCTGATAAACCACTGTACAGCTGGGCGGCTTCAGCCGGATAATCCATGGCTTTGTAGCCCAGATCCGACAGCAGATTGGCATTGCCGCTACCGGCGCCAAAGTATTCGGACTTCTGTGATTTAAGCTTCAGCAGTTGTTCGGACAGGGTGCAGAGGTTTTCTCTGGCCTGCGCATAACCGATACCGTAACCCAGACTGGGATAGTCTTTGGCCTCAATATGCGGCACACCATGGGCGGTATAGGTGATCTGTGCTTCGTAGGAATGGCTTGCATTGCTCTTATCGTCATTGCAGCCTGTTAATAAGGCGCAGCTTAATGCGCTCAGCGCGTACAGGCCGGGCTTCTTCAGGACACTGCCTAAATGCATCGGGGTTTCCTCACTTGTTATGATTATGTGACAGGAAATAGTATTAGACGCCGGAACGACAACAGGATCGTCCGTATCGATAGATCCGACACCAAAGAAAAATAACTTTAAAAACAAACACTTAAACGTACGGTTCGATCTATCCGAACTTTAGTTGGTCTCTCTGAGAGGTATTGATGAACTACGAAGCAGGCGCCGCCGCGCTGATCGGACTGTGCCTCAGCAGTGTGCTGCTGCTGGCCACCCTGAGCTGGATGGTAAATCATGCCCACACCCGCCTGACCATCGCCTGGCTTTTGGGGCTGGCAACACTGGTGATGCTGCAATCGCTGGAGTTTCTCTATCACGCCACCGATATGTTTCTGCGCTGGCCGTTCTTTCTGAAACTGATCGACCCACTGGTTGTGCTGCTGCCACTCACATTGTATGGCTATCAGCGCGCACTGCAGGGCGACAATATTTTTCACCCGCGCAGGCAAATTCTGCTGCACTTATCTCCGGCCTTCATCGTCGCGTTAATGGACGTTCCTTACTGGAACCTGCCCGCGGCCGAACGCATCGACTGGATGCTGAAGGTACGGATCGACGAAAGCCTGTGGCAGCCTCTGGCCCCTTACGGCAACGACTACCTCGCCATTATCGCCGGACTCAGCCTGCTGTACTGGTGGCGGCAGCGCACTCTGGGCTACCAGGGACGCAAAGCCAGACTCGGCAGCTGGATTAATAAACTGCAGACCGTACAACTGATTATTGCCCTCTCGTTGCTGGGCCGTATTCTGCTCAGCCAGGGCTTTGGCTGGAACCTGTCGGTGGCCTTTGCCCTCGCGCCTACCAGCGCCTACCTGCTGTATCTGATGCTCAGCCACGCCCAGCTGCCGCAAAGCCTGCCACCACGTCAGCCGTTGGCAACGTCATCCAAACCAGACAACACAGACCCGGGCAGCGCAGACCCGGACAGCAGCAACGTCACACCAGCCGATGCCAGCGCAGCTACCGCCAACAATGCCCAGCAGGAACTCTTCGCCGAGCTGCAGCAGGCACTGGCCAATGGCGCATTCCGCGATAACGAACTGTCGCTCGGCAAGCTGGCCGGCATGTGTGGCATGACCACCCATCAGGCATCGGCGGCCATTAACCAGTGTTCGGGCAGTAATTTTTACGACTGGCTCAACCGCTACCGGATTGATGCCGCGCAACAGGCACTGCGCAACAGCGATACACCGGTGTCACGCATCTGTTTTGATGTCGGCTTTAATTCGAAGTCGACCTTTAACACCGCCTTCCGCCGCCTGAGCGGGGTTACTCCCAGTGAGTTCCGCAAAAGGCACCAATCATGACCCTGATATTTCATGATCTGGCTCTGATCCTGCTGCTATGCGTATTGCTGGCCAGTGCAGAGACGCTGCAGGGAATTGTCAGAGCTACGGTGCTGGTGCCACGGCTGGGTAAAAAAACCGCCCTTAAAATCAGCGCCATAACCGGTTCACTGTTAGCACTTCTGTTGTGCGCCTGGATGATTCCCAAAACCAGCCTGAACTCTGCCGCAGGCCTGTTGCTGGCGGGTGTCATACTGGCGGCATTTATGGCGCTGTTTGATGTACTGATTGGACGATGGGTAATGAAACTGAACTGGGAAAAAATCGGCCGGGACTTTAACCCGGCCAATGGCAATTACCTGAGTATCGCGCTGTTGCTGCTGATCACCTACCCGTGGGTGGTAATGCAGATACTAGGGCCTGTGGACACTCAGTGAAACAGGCCCTAGCTCCGTAATAATATCGGCGGGGCAGAAAAATGATCGTTCGCTGCAGCGGGCCCAGACGTATACATTCAGGCGCATAAAGTCAGACGCAATATCGGATACAGAACCAGGCTCTGCCATGTAGGAGCGGATCTTATCCGCGACCAGAATTCCGATCCCGTTTGCTGATTCCAGAGCTCAAGCTGTACGCTTCAGAACATTGACTAAAAACTCAATGCCAGACAGTATGGTTCCCAGGCCAAAAGACATAAAGTAAGCATTGCGGTATATACAAGGCTCGTTGCTCCAGGGACTGGATTTACACGCTGATCAAAATCAGTAACCCATGTACTCCACACCCCGAATTAACCATCAAACCAGGATAACGCGAAAAATAGTTTCCAAAAAAACACTCAGGAAGTAACGTTTCATCAGCTTATTAATATTCATTTATACGAAACAAAACATCAACCTTAATCATAAGAATTATTCACACCAAAAAAATAACAACAGAAGCAATCAACAATATCCTATTACTTGGTACAAAGCGATCTTCAATCGCCATTCGATAAATAATAAATTAGTTATAAGAATAATTCTAAATTCGACACGTCCCTTAATGCTTTATCGTTATTTTTTAATATGTGAAAATTAATAATTGCCAACACGCTATATTTTGCTAGCTTGAACTCTTAACTCCAAAATATAGGGTAAAATTTATGAGCTATGAGATCACTGTAAAAACAGCCTGTTCAAGTGAAGCAGGACACGAAACATCCAGAGATGGAATGATATACTTTAATTTATATGGAGATACAGGATTAAAGCAGGATGTTGCATTCTCTTCTGGAGATCATAGAGATAAATGGGTTCACTGTAGAACTGATAAATTCATATACACAGAGGATGAACTAAACAACCTTGGAAGACCATATGCTATGGAGCTCTATCTGGACCCACACGGTGATAGAGACGACTCATGGGCAGTAGAATATGTTGAAATAAGATACAACGGGAATACTTTTCGTTTTGACTTCAGAACCTGGTTAACCTTTCGTGAAAAAGGCATTGGAAAAGGATCTTGGCACATACCAGGAAAGCGTCCATTTTATGGCGTAATAGAGAGCAATATAACTCCATCAACTTCAAATATCACTAAAGTTATAAAAACAAAATGGTATGTTTTTGACAACCGAAATAGCGACTTGGATTTTCCTATAAAAACAAATACCGAAGTATCTGTATCCAGAACAGATTTTTGGGAGCACATTGTTAATCACACGCACTCAACTTCGGCAAAATTTACTATATCTTCGGGAAAAATTTGGACACCAAAAGCATCTGCTGAATTTAAATACCAATTTACCTGGTCATCAACGACAACGAACTCATCTACGGACGTTTTTAGTCAAAATATTAAAGAAGAAATTAACATCATCGTCCCTAAAAGAACTCTCTATCTTTGGTATGTTAACGTTCTTGCAGATTCAGTAGTAACAGAGTTATACGATCACGACAAAAGATTTGGGGCAGATTTTTATAATTTTCCAAGCGAACTATCAGGACAAACTGCAGCGAAACCATATTCATTTTCTGCTACTGATGCCCTAGACGCTAAAACTCAAGAAATTGTTGATGGTGCAACCAGAATAATATCCACCCCCATAAATTAACAATAATATAATTTATTAAAAATAAAATACAAATAAAACAATCAAGGTCATACCAATTATGGCCTTGATCATAAAAACATAAAAATTTTTAATGAAATTTAACTTTAAAATATGATTTTAATAACTCACAATATAGACATGATCGTAAAAATACCATATAGTTTCCCACCCCCTATAATCCTAATCTCACTGCGAACATTAAAACACATAGTTTCAGAATATAACCATTCAGAGAACACTATAAATGCCAGAATATGACTGGGTGTGCCATGTATGCGAAGCATCAAATCAGCGTCATACCGATGCCTGCTTAATCTGTCACACCAAAGCCGAATTAAACGCTCAGGATATTAGCGCCAGAAAACTTGTATACCGGATAAACAAGCTGAAATGTGAGCTTTGCGGAGAGCCTGTCGACGTAAAATTATCTGATGATGATTATAACAGCTGGCGAAATCTGTTCCGGATTCTGTATGTCGAGGCAACCTGCACAGGATGCGGACAGGAGCACTCTTTTGAAAAGACCGTTCCTTTCGCGCGGCGTTGGTACAGATCAAAATTTGGTGAAACCAAACCCCGTTGGTTTTTCTACATTTAACGGGCTGTAAGAACGTTCTTTCTGAAAATCACTTCCCAGCCAACCTATCATCCCCTCCCCATAAACCCGCGCTTTAATGTCTCCGACGGGTTTTCACCAAACAGTTGTTTGTAGTCATGGGCAAACTGGCCGGCGTGCCAGAAGCCCCAGTGGCTGGCGATGCGCTGCACGGTTACGTCGTCCTGTTCAACATCGAGAATGGCATCAGGCTGTGACAGTGCACGACGTACAGAATTTAAGCGCGATACACGTAAATAACGTAACGGGCTGATGCCCAGAATACTTTCAAAACTGTATTGCAGGGTGCGGCGGCTTACATGGGTTAATTCGCACAGTTCGGTCATGGTGACCGGTGCATTGGGGTTAGCAGCGAGGAAATCTTTTACCCGGTCAACCACCGCTTTACGCCGTGCATAGGCCGGCAGCGTACTGCTGTTGTTGTCTGGTTGTTGCAGCACTTCGAGTACGGCCATTAACAGCATGTCCTGCTGTAATGGCCCGGCCAGACCGCTGTGCTTGGGTGCCAGTAAACGCTGTAATACATAGCGCAGGGCGTTGAGTTTTTGTTCCTGCCAGCCGCGCCGTGGTGATTGCCATAAACGCGCATCAAGGTTAATGCCCTGTGCCTCAGCACACTGTGTCAGCGCCTGCTGGCTGACCACGATGCCGTAAATATCGAAGCTTTGCGGTGTTACTAATTCAAAGCCGGTGTTTCCCGGCCGGCACATTAATTCATTGCTGGCCACTTCCTGGCCGTTAATACGGCAGTCCTGTTCGCCGGCGGCAAATCCCAGCCAGACAGAATCCGGCCAGACGTTGCACTGCTGGCGCAGCGCCTGGCTGGTGTGTTCACGGAATACCTGCAAATGCTCCAGCGCCAGTTCGTCGATGCGGCCATAAAAAGCACCGTCGCTGAGCTGATCGTATTCCTGTTGCCAGTCTCGCAGGTTGTGAGCGTGCTCGTCCGCATCGGTTGCTTCGGTTATGCACCAATCGGGGGCGGTTGCATGCTGCATCGCTACATTACTGTGCGCACTATCAGATGCGACTGGGAAGAATGGTGACGCTTTCACAATAGTCCTGTGTTACCAGCTCGTGATCTATAAGCTTTTACCATCATTAATCCGCTGATTTAAATAACAAAAACCACATTTGCCAAAATTCGATAGGCCGCCGGAACGCTATTCGCTGAGTTGTACATAAAGGATAAGGCTGCCAGCAGTATCTGCGTCAGCAATATCTGTTCCGGCCGGGCCCATCTTATTGCCCGCCGCAACACGTCATTGTTTCAGGAAACCGCTATGCATAAAGCGTATCGCTACTCTCTGGGTAGCAAGACTTACGAATTCCGTAATCTGGCCGACCTGATGGCCAGAGCAACCCCTGCCCGCTCCGGCGACCGTCTGGCCGGGGTGATTGCCCGTTCGGCTGAAGAACGTGCCGTGGCACAGATGGCGCTGGCCGAGGTGCCACTGAAGAATTTTCTTAACGAGGTATTAATTCCTTATGAACAGGATGAAGTCACCCGTTTAATTATCGACGAACACGATGCGCTGGCATTTGCACCTATCAGCCATTTTACCGTGGGCGATTTCCGTAACTGGCTGCTTTCAGATCTGGCCAGCAGCGACATGCTGGCCAGTATCCGCAACGGTATTACGCCGGAAATGGCTGCGGCGGTGAGTAAAATCATGCGCAATCAGGATTTAATTCTGGTCGCGCAAAAATGCCGTGTTATTACCGCTTTCCGCAGCACCATTGGTTTACCCAAGCGTCTGGCGACACGTCTGCAACCGAATCATCCGACCGACGATATGAATGGTATTGCCGCCAGTATTCTCGATGGTCTGCTGTATGGCAGCGGCGATGCGGTGATTGGTATTAACCCGGCCACCGACAACGTTGCCCAGGCCACCCGGCTGATGAAATTAATGGATGAAGTCATCAGCAAATACGAAATTCCAACCCAGTCCTGTGTGCTGACCCATGTCACCAATACGCTGGAATGCATCGAACAGGGCGCACCGGTCGATCTGGTATTTCAGTCGATTGGCGGCACCGAGGCCACCAACTCCAGCTTTGGTTTTAATTTAGCCACACTGGCCGAAGCCGAGCAGGCCGCACTGTCATTACAGCGCGGCACCGTGGGCAATAACGTGATGTATTTTGAAACCGGTCAGGGCAGCGCATTATCAGCCAATGCTCATCACGGGCTGGATCAGCAAACCTGTGAGACCCGCGCCTATGCCGTAGCGCGCAAATTTAATCCGCTGCTGGTGAATACCGTGGTGGGTTTTATTGGCCCGGAATATTTATTCGACGGTAAAGAAATTATCCGCGCCGGTCTGGAAGATCATTTCTGCGCCAAATTACTCGGCCTGCCAATGGGCTGTGACGTTTGCTACACCAACCACGCCGAAGCCGATCAGAACGATATGGATAACCTGCTGACCTTACTGGGCACTGCCGGTTGTTCGTTTGTGATGGGCATTCCCGGCTCCGACGACATTATGCTCAATTATCAGACTACCTCATTCCACGACGCGTTATACGCACGCCGTGTTCTGGGCCTTGGGCCATCGCCTGAATTCGAAGCCTGGCTGGAAAAAATGCAGATTATGAGCAACGCCGCCGGCGCCTGCTTAAACGATGCATTACCTCCGGCGTTTGCGGCGTCATTAAAAACTTTACCGGCCGGTAATTCAGCATCGGAGGTGTCCAATGGTTGATCAGCCTGATATCCACAACGACGACTGGAACGGCGTTATTGATAACCCATGGCGTCGCCTGCGCCAGTTTACCGCAGCGCGTATTGGCCTCGGGCGCAGCGGTGTCAGCCTGCCCACCAAAGAAATGCTGGAATTTCAGTTAGCCCACGCTCAGGCGCGCGATGCCGTGCATACGCCATTGGATTTTCCGGCGCTGACACAACAGCTGGAAACCCTGGCCGAACAGTATCCGCTGTTAAGCGACGAGCCACCATTAAAGCTGCACAGCGAAGCCGTTGACCGCATGACCTATTTACAGCGCCCCGATTTAGGCCGCCGTCTGGATGAAGCATCACGGGTATTACTGCAGCAGGAACAACAAACGCCGGAACAGCCCTTCGATCTGGCGCTGGTCATTGCCGACGGTTTATCCGCCACTGCTATTGCCCATAACGCCGTGCCTTTTATTCAGGCCTTATGTGAAGAATTACAGGCCGATAAGCAACCGTGGAAGCTTGCCCCCATTACTCTGGTAGAACAGGGTCGGGTCGCGGTCGGTGATGATGTCGGCGAATTATTAAATGCTAAAACCGTACTGGTATTAATTGGCGAACGGCCGGGGTTAAGTTCTCCCGATAGTCTGGGGTTATATCTCACCTGGGCACCGGTGCGCGGCCTGACCGATGCCCGCCGTAATTGTATTTCCAACGTTCGGCCAGAAGGCCTGAACTTCAGCGAAGCGGCCCATAAGGCCGGTTATTTACTGCGCGAATCACGCCGGCTGCAGCTATCCGGCGTACAACTTAAAGACCGCAGCGGCTCGCTGACCGGCCCCGCAGACAGCCTGTCAGAAAGTACCGCACAAGCGGCGACCATTGATCATCAGCCCGATTTTCCGGATGAGCATACAACAATAAAACCCGCCTCTTCCCCCGCGGCAGAGACGAAAAATTTTCTGCTCGGCTGATTGTATTTTTTCTGTTTGAGAAAACACCATTTATTCAACGTATGAGGTAATACCATGTCCACATCCCATCAGGACTACCTTGCCAAACGGCAACTGAAAAAAGGCACCGCCGGCTGGATTCTTCTCGCCGGTCTCGGGGTTTCTTATGTAATTTCCGGTGATTTTGCCGGCTGGAACTTTGGTATCGCTCAGGCAGGCTGGGGTGGTTTTGCCATCGCCGCGCTGTTAATGGCGGTGATGTATTTTACCCTGGTGCTGTCACTGGCTGAAATGTCGGCGGCTATTCCGGCCGCCGGTGGCGGTTACAGTTTTGCCCGGCAGGCAATGGGCCCGGCAGGCGGTTATTTAACCGGCCTTGCGGTATTAATTGAATATGCACTGGCGCCGGCGGCGATTGTGATCTTTATCGGTTCGGCGGTTGAAGCTTTACTCGGCTTTAATGGCCCCTGGGTGTATGCCGCCTTTTATTTAGTCTTTATCGGTATTCACCTGGCCGGTGTGGGCGAAGCATTAAAAGTGATGATGGTGATTTCCGGTCTGGCTGTACTGGCCATTATTGCCACCGCGATTGCTTTAATCGGTAATTTTGACAGCGCCAACCTGTTTGATATTGCCGCCAGCGAAGGCGCTTCGGCCATGCTGCCACTGGGCTGGTACGGTGTATGGGCCGCACTGCCTTTTGCTATGTGGTTATTCCTGGCGGTAGAAGGTGTGCCACTGGCCGCCGAAGAATCCAAAGACCCGGCCAAAGATGTACCTAAAGGTATTATCGGCGCCATGGTTTTCCTGCTGTTTACCGCCCTGCTGGTTGTGCTGTTAATTCCGGGCGCGGCTGGTGCACAGGCGATGGGCGCAAGTGCCGTACCTCTGGTGGATGCCCTGAATGCAACCGGTAACAGCCAACTGGCTACCGTCGTTAACGTACTGGGTCTGGTCGGTTTAATTGCATCCTTCTTCTCCATTATTTACGGTTACAGCCGTCTGGTTTTTGCCCTGTCGCGTGCCGGCTATTTGCCACAAAGTCTGTCGGTAACCACAGAACGTAAAGTACCGGCGCGTGCCCTGATCGTTCCTGGCGTACTGGGTTTTGCTGCCTCGCTGAGCGGTGAAGGCGACCTGATGCTGGCCATGGCCGTGGTTGGCGCAACCGTGTCTTACGCCCTGATGGCACTGAGCCATATTATGCTGCGCGTTAAACAGCCTGAGCTGGTGCGTCCGTATAAAACACCGGGTGGTGTATTTACCTCCGGCATTGCCCTGCTGTTGTCGCTGATTGCATTAACCGGTGTGTATGCCTTCGACCCGCGCGCCTTCTTCTACACGCTGATCCTCTTTGTGATTGGTGCAGCCTATTATTTTGGCTACAGCAAAAACCATCTGGTGGCCAAAACCGCCGAAGAAGAATTCGCCATGCTGGAACAGGCCGAAGCGGATTTATACCCGGAAGAAAACGCAGAAAACTCTGCAACCGCTCAGACGGTGTAATAACAGCCATCTGAAAATAAAAAAAACGCAGCCATTGGCTGCGTTTTTTATATCTGCAAAAAGCAGGATTAAAGCTGAAAAGAAATTCCGATACCCAGCCCTGAGCCATCAAAAGTAGCATCAGCAGGCTGATAGTAATATTCAATGCTCTGGTATTTGGCACTGATGGCAAAACGCGGATTCAGGTGGTACTGGTATTCGATCAGACTGCCGGTCGGTGAATCAAAGGTATACTCTGTGCCGTCCATATCCAGTTTCGGATTCATATGATACGTCAGGCCAGCTCCCAGACTGTGCTTGCCCAGCTGGTAGTGCAGCATCAGATCCAGCGGATAGGTCGAAAACTCAATGGTAACCGGATCGTTGTCGTCATCCAGACCATTGGCAGAATCACTCAGCCAGTTCAGGCGGGCTTCAGCACGAAACTGGTTCAGGGTGTAATACACACCGGCACCAAGGTTAATACCGGCACCGGCATTAATATCGTCAGAAGTGCCACGTTCGTATTCCATCTCCGCCAACTTATCACCACCCGCCATCAGGTCAGCACTGAAGCTGAACCCTAAGCCTTGCTTTGTTGCGGTGGTGCTTTCCGCGTCAACCGCAGAATCTGTATCGGCATACGCCAGTGTTGTGGCCGAGGCCAGTAATAAAGTCAGCAGGCTTTTTTTCATTCCCTTGTACTCTGTCCATCATTGTTGGATTTAAGCCGCATAGGGTACGAATATTTCAGAAAATAGAAAGTCTTTATCCGTTTTCTTCTTTTCCGGGGAGCCCCGATCATGCACCGAAAGTGCGCTGACAGAGCCCGCTTGTCTGAGCTATGATTGCTGTGTTCTGCAGCCGGATACTCTTATGAATATTACTCCCTGCTTTAATCTCAAGCTGCGCCAGGCCGACCGGGTTCTGACCAGCTACTACGACAACAGCCTGCGCGATCTGGGTATTACCATTGCGCAGTTCTCTGTTCTGCGTGTGCTGTCGATGCTGAAAAACCCATCACAGAAAGAACTGCAGGAAGTTCTGGTGCTGCAGCAAACCACCCTGACGCGTAATCTGAAACCGCTGATCCGCAGCGGCTATGTTCAGACCAATCCCAGCCCCGATGATGGCCGGGTGACTCTGGTGTCTCTGACCGACGAAGGTAAGGCCTTGTTTAATAAGGCAAAAGTTCGCTGGAAACAGGCACAGAGCGGCATTTCCCAGCACCTTGGTGACGAGCTTTCTGCACAGCTGTTGCAGGTCGCCGACGCTATTCTCACCCTGCGCAGCTAAAAAAAATTTGCCATTTGCATGCATATACATTTACATATAGATGCATATACATTCATTTGAGGGCGAATTATGAATACCTACAGGGAAAAGCACTGGCTGCTGTCAGTCGTGAGAAGTGGCATTCAGGCGGGAGTTAATTACCCGAAAACCGTTCTGTTTGCCGGCTTTCTGTTAATGGCACTACTGATAACCGGCCTCGGACAACTGCATAAAGACACCCGTGCCGATGCCTTTCTCGAAGCCGACAATCCGGCGCTGGTGTATAAAAATAAGGTGCGGGAGATTTTTGGTTTAAGTGACCCGCTGATCGTTGCCATATATGACCGTTCGGCAGAAGGCATTTACCGCAAACAGACTCTCGATCTGATCGGGCAGCTGACCGATCAGTTAAATGCCCTGCCGATGATTAATACGGCGCGGACCATCAGTCTGGCCAGTGAAAATAATATCAGCGCCTCGGCCGACGGGATGGATGTTGCACCATTCTATGACTTACGCACTCAGCATGATGCGGCCCTGCGTCAGGCAATAGAAGACTTTCCGCTGTATCACGGCATGCTGGTTTCTGACGACGGTGCGATGAGTATGATCGTGCTGGAATTGTACGATGACAGCCAGGCTGAAACCGCCTACGACGCCATCAATAAGTTGCTGCAACAGACACAGGTGCCTGCTGGTGTCGAACTCCATGTTGCCGGTGAAGGCGCCGTTCTCGGCTATCTCGGTCACTATATCGACCATGATGCCAGCCGTCTTAATCCGCTCGCCGGATTAATTATTACCATTATGCTGATCGTTGCATTCCGCCGTTTATTACCGGCCCTGCTGGGTAATCTGGTGATTGCCGCCTCGGTACTGATGACCCTCGGTTTTATGGCTTACTGCGGTGTACCTTTTTTTGTTATCACCAACGCTATGCCGGTTATTTTAATCGGTATGGCCGTCGCCGATTCGATTCATATCTTCAGCCACTATTACGAAATGCAGGCACGACATCCGGACTGGTCGCTGCAGGCCTGTATCCGTGAAGCCGTTGCCGTTATGGCACGCCCGGTAACTCTGACGTCGCTGACCACTATTGCCGGATTTCTTGGCCTGTACGCGTCATCTTATATGCCACCCTTTGAATACTTTGGTTTATTCACCGCCTTCGGCGTGCTGGTTGCCTGGTTTTATTCGCTCTTTGTTTTACCGGCCTGCATCACCTTACTGAAACCCAGAGTCAGCCAGCGCTGGATTCGCCTTGAACAGAACAGTCAGCAGGATACCTTTGCCCGCCTGATGACTTATCTCGGTGGAATCTGTGTACGCCATCCACGCGCCACACTGTCATTATTTGCGCTGCTCAGCATCAGCGGCGCCCTGCTGGCCACCCAGATTCAGGTAAACGAAAACCGCATTAATACCTTTCATCCCAGCGAAGCAATCTATCAGGCTGACAAGGTCATTAATCAACATCTGGAAGGCACCAATACGCTGGACATTGTCATTACCAGCAGCCGTAACGAAGGGATTTTTTCACCGCAGGTGCTGAATGCTATGGAAGCTCTGCAGGCCTACGCGGAAACCCTGCCGCATGTAAATGGTTCATCATCGGTGGTGGATTATTTAAAGCAGATGAATAAATCCCTGAACGAAGGTCAGAGCGATGCTTACCGTCTGCCGCAGGATGCCGATCTGATTGCGCAGTACTTTCTGCTCTACTCGGCCAGTTCTGATCCTGCCGATTTTTCTGAAGAAATTGACTATGACTACCGTCTGGCCAATATCCGTCTGAATATCGACAGTGCCGATTTTATTGCCACCAAACCGGTGGTTGAAGCCCTGCAGCAATATATCGATCAGCACTTTAACAATGCCGTTATGGATGAGCCGGTTACTGCCAGCCTCAGTGGTCGCGTCAATGTTAATTACCACTGGATTAAAGATCTGGGCGTCAGCCATTTTTACAGCGTGGTTATTTCGCTGCTCTGTGTCTTTCTGGTCTCGGCGTTATTATTCCGTTCCTGGGCCGCCGGTCTGCTCGCAACCCTGCCGGTAATCTGTTCCATTCTTACGGTTTATGCGGCGATGGCATTGCTGGGGATTAACCTTGGCATCGGCACCTCCATGTTTGCCTCGGTAGCCATTGGCCTGGGTATCGACTTTGCTATTCATACCCTCGAACGCCTGAAAACCCTGGTGGCAGACGGACTGAAAGGCAGCGGATTATTCACCGAATTATTCCGCTCCACAGGCCGGGCGCTGCTGTTTAATTATCTGGCGATTGCCTTTGGCTTTGGCGTGCTGATCAGCTCGCAGGTTGTGCCACTGACTCACTTCGGCACCATTGTCGTGTTATCGGTGAGTATGAGTTTTATCGCCGCCATGACACTGCTGCCGGCACTGATCGTGCTGTTACAACCGGCATTTATTTTCGCCAATAGAAAAAGCCCCGAAGCCGATGCTGTGCCGGCAGAAAAACACGCGGCTGGCAGTACTGTACTGACACTGTTAGTCACCACTGGTCTGGGTTCGGCAGCCTTGTACGGGGCACTCTTGTATTCTGCAGTGCACAGCCAGCCGTTGCAGGCAGAAGAAGCTGTTAATACAGAATTACTGGCAACACTCAGAGCCGACGATATTGCACAGCGGGTAAACGCGGTGGATGACGGCCAGCACGTCAGCAGCCAGCTGAGCATGTTGCTGACCGACAGCCGCGGCAAAGAACGGCGCCGCGAAACACTGTCTTACCGCAAATATTTTGGTGACGATAAAAAGACCGTATTTTTTTATAAATCACCGGCCAATGTTAAAGACACCGCTTTTCTGACCTTCGACTATGCCGCCGCAGATCAGGAAGATGATCAGTGGCTGTACCTGCCAGCACTGCGTAAGGTGCGGCGGATTTCCGCATCTGACCGGGGCGACTATTTTATGGGTACCGATTTTACCTATGAAGATATTAAGCAGAACGGTCATATCAGTATTGCCGACTATCAGCTGCAACGCCTGCCAGACGATGACGGAAAACTGGTGGTAAAAGCCATCCCAAAAACGGCTGCTATTGCTCAGGAACTGGGGTATGGCGAAGTAATCTTTTATATTGATCCGCAAAACTGGATCGTGGTGAAAAGCGACTACCTGGATATTAAACAGGTGCCGCTGAAAACCGTGCAGGTAACGGATATCCGTATGATCGACGGAATCTGGACGCGGCATCAGCTGCTGGCCGAAAACCATATCAGCGGTCACCGCTCGCTGTTTATTTTTTCTGCCGTCGATTACCAACAGGATGTGGCCGACCACCTGTTTACCCAGAATACCCTGCGCCGGGGGCTGTAAATGAATATCCGGCAGCAACTCCGACAGCAGCTCCGACAGCAATATCGGCTAAGCGCCGGTGCTTTCACCCTGATATTGCTGAGCAGTGCCGTGCACAGCGACTTCAGCTCTGGATTTAGTTCAGAGCTAAGTTCAGAACTGGCCTGGAGCGATGCTCCGGCCGCACTGAGCAAAGCTGAAGTGCAGCTGCAAAGTGAATGGCAATACCGCACGGCCGATACGTCGTTTAATCTGCAACCGCGTCTGCGTGCTGATTTTTCTGACACCCTGTACGCAGAGCAGCCAACCAGCCGGACAGATAATTATCCGGCGGGCAGCCTGCATAGCAGCGGGCCACTGGCTCAATGGGATAACGTGCGTTTTGATATTGCCGAAGCCTATGCTGACCAGTATTTCTACGGTGTGTCTCTGCGCAGTGGTAAACAACAGGTCGTCTGGGGTCAGGCCGACGGCCTGCGGGTGCTGGATATTATTAACCCGCAGGATCTGCGCGAATTTAATCTGCCCGATGCCGAAGATTCACGCATCGCTACCTGGATGTTTAATGCGCATATTCCTCTGCCCAATGAACAGTCTCTGCAATGGTTAATTATTCCCGACTTAACCTTCAGTGAGCTGGCAGAGCCGGGCACCGCGTTCGCTATTACCAGCCCGGAGCTGGCTCCGCAACCGGTCGCCGGAGTCGCGGTTAATCAACGGCCAACCCGGCGCCCGGACGGTAATGACTGGGAGCATGGATTGCGCTGGAGTGCCTTTGCCGGTGGCTGGGATATCAGCGCCAGCTATTTTAATTTTTACCACGACACACCCGTTGTTTACCGCAGGTTAAACACAACCGGCAGCACGATTCAGGTCGATGTCGAAGCCGTGTACCGCCGCAGCCGCCTGTTCGGCCTGAGCGCCAGCACAGCCTTCAGCAGCGTGGTGCTGCGCCTTGAAGCCGGGCATATCAGCCGGGCATTTTTTCTGCGCGACGATCTGCAAAATAACGGCATTAGCCAAAGCCCGGAGCTGGCGACGGTAACCGCACTGGATTATCAGGCCCCGGCGGATGTGTTTGTCAGTTACCAGTTTTACCAGAGCCGCATTCTTGCTTACCGGCCGCAGATGATCCGCCGCGAAATCAGCACCCGTCACACCCTGCTGCTGAAAAAAACCTTACTCAACGACACGCTGGAACTGAGCTTTTTTGCTCTGCTTAACCGCGATTACAACGACGGTCAGCTGCGCAGCAAAGTCAGTTACCAGCTTAACGACCGCTGGTCTTTATGGAGCGGTGCCGATTATTTTTTTGGCAACCGCGCCGGGCCATTCGGTCAGTTCTCATCATCCAGCCGCTTTTTAATTGGCTGGCAGAGTGCATTTTAAGGAGTAACTCATGAACCCGATTACACTGCTGCGTATGCAGAACTCAGTCCTCGGCCATCTGCTGCCGGCAACCGTTGCCCGCCGTCATGCCCGGATGTTTTTAACACCCAGACAACTGCCACTGAAAGAATGGGAACTGGCCACTGAAAAACAGGCACAGCGCCTGAATTTTGCCGGACATCTCAGTGCTCTGCGCTGGGCTAACAGCGGCCCACGCATTTTACTAATGCATGGCTGGGAAAGCCGGGCAACGCACATGGCAGTTATCGCCAATGCTCTGGTGGCACAGGGGTTTGATGTATTCGCGCTGGATGCGCCACTCCATGGTCAATCCGGCGGCAATAAGAGTAACCCGATGGAATTTGCCCGTGCCATTATCGAAGCCGATATTGCTTTCGGCCCTTTTTATGGTGCTTTGGGTCATTCAATGGGCGGAGCAGCACTGGCAATTGCCTCTGCTCAGGGCGTACAGACAGAACGCTGCGTACTGATGTCTTCACCCGCCAGCCTGCTGGACGTATTAAAAGGGTTTGCGCGTTTTATGCGGCTGCCCGCCGCCAGCACGGCACATTTTATCCGCTGCATTGAAGCAGAAGTCGGATGCCCGGCTGGCGAACTCCACAGCGGCCATCTGCTCAGCCAGAGCAGCCCGGTGACATTATTAATTCATGCCCAGAATGATATTGAAATTCCCAGTGCTTCAGTACATGCAATCCGCCAGCACCTGAATAATGCCGAGGTATTTATACCGCCCGCTCTGGGACACCGGAAAATCATCCGCGACCCGATGATTGCCGCGCGCATTCAACAGTTTTTCAGCGATGAATTAATTCAGGAAAGCGAAACAGAACACGGCGAAGAAATAGTGCCGTAACACGATACTCAACGGGTATTTGTCGTGGTAATAAAAAGCCTGAACACCGCAGGTGTTCAGGCTTTGGCTGACTCTGCTGCCAGCGGCAGCAGTATATTGCTCTACTCAGGCAGTTTCTGTCTGAATAAAACGGCGCATATGGAAAATACCAAAAATAAATATCTGCACCGCATCGGCAATCTGATTGCTGCTCTTATGCTTCAGCGCCATCCAGAAGTACGCTACTTCCAGCACATGAACACCCGCAACAACCATAGCAATGGTTGGCAACCAGCCCAGCAGACCACCCCAGCCCTGCACTCCCGCCATAATAGCCAGAATCCAGAACACCAGAGTGACCACTTTATTTAACAGAATAAACATAGATACCTCGCTGCATGCGTCATTCATGCATTGTTATTGTCGTTATCAAAGCCGCAAGCTTGCACTGCTGCATCGCATTTGCACAGGTGAAAATGCGACAGCCTGCGATAACCCTGCCACAACCCTGTTACACCAGAGAAAAACAAAGAATTATTCAGCGGCCGGGGAAACCGTCAGCGTTAATGGCGTGATACGCGGGCAGCGTTGCTTCGGACGCGGCGGGAATTCTTTATTCAGCCGCTGCAACAGCGCTTTAACCCGCTCGTTACGGGCAAACTGAAAGCCCATCGGCGCACAGCCATATACGCGTTTGGAGAAGGTCAGTGGTAAGGCCTGTAATTGTGGCTGTTTGGCCACATACCACTGTGCCACATCGCGCCCGATAATCAGCGCGCGGGCACTTTCCGCCTGACTGATCAGCAAGGTATTGAGCATGTCCTGCTCGGTGGGTTTATCCAGCCGGATCAGGCTGCCGTTGGCAAAGGCCGGCTGCAGTGCCGGATAGGCATAACCCAGATGAGTGATGATTTCGCCACCCAGCAGGCCGTCTTCCTGCTCCAGATCAAACGGCTGGTCATTGCGGTACACAAGCACATCTTCCAGCCACACCACCAGATCGCTCCACAGATAGTTCTCCGGCTGCTCGATCCAGTAAGGGGATTCCATACGGCCATCGATCTTGCCGGAGTCGAGCATATGCTGAGAGCGCAGCTCTGGCAGGTACACAAACTCCAGCTCTATACCGGCACGCTGTGCGGCCTTACGCAGCGGTTCTATCAGTAAGCCCTGTGGCTGACCATCGTGCAGCACAACATAAGGCGGATAGCCGTCATCCGGCACCGATATGCGCAATTGTGGCAGGCCGTCTGCCGCCAGACAGCCCGCTGCCATGGTTAGCCAACAGAGCATCAGCCCTGCGCACTGGCCTATTGCTGTAAACAGCTTACTTTCTGTCACGTGCTTCTCCGCGTTATAACTCTTTAAGTTTAACTCAGGCCCTGCACCCGGCGGCGGCCAAAAGCCGACACAGCGCAAGACTTTCACGACTTGCACCGTTAAAATGGCCGCCCATCTACAGGTCGTCAGCGGGAGAAGATTCGCATGTCCGAGGAAAAAACCACGCATTTTGGCTACAAAACCGTCGCTACCGAGCAGAAGCAGGCCATGGTTGCCGATGTATTCCACTCGGTGGCCGCCAAGTACGACCTGATGAACGACCTGATGTCGTTCGGCGTACACCGCCTGTGGAAACGCATCACCATTGATATGTCGGGCGTACGCCCGGGCGATCAGGTACTCGACCTGGCTGGCGGAACCGGCGACCTGACCAAGAAATTTGCCAGGATCGTTGGCCCGCAGGGCAAAGTGGTTCTGGCCGATATCAACTCTTCCATGCTGAACGTCGGCCGTGACCGTCTGACCGATCAGGGCTACGTTGGCAATATCGAATACGTTCAGGCCAATGCCGAATGTCTGCCGTTTGAAGACAACAGCTTTGATGTCATCACCATCGCCTTCGGTCTGCGTAACGTCACCGATAAAGATGCTGCACTGCGTTCCATGACCCGCGTGCTGAAGCCGGGCGGCCGTCTGCTGGTGCTGGAATTCTCCAAGCCGACCAACCCGCTGATGAGCAAAGCCTACGACCTGTATTCCTTCACCGCCCTGCCGTTTATGGGCAAGCTGGTGACCAACGATTCCGAAAGCTACAAGTATCTGGCCGAATCCATCCGCATGCACCCCGATCAGGAAACCCTGAAAAGCATGATGGAAAACGCCGGCCTGGTACGTTGCAGCTTCCACAATATGACCAGCGGCGTGGTCGCCCTGCACCGCGGAATCAAACCCTGATGCTGAGTAAGCTGCCGGCCGAGTTACTGCAGGCTGCCTGCGTTCCCTTTGAGGCGGCCATTAATCATGTGCTGCGTTACGACCCGGCGGCATTAAACTCGCTGCGTCGCCAGCAGGGCCGCTTGCTGTGTGTGCGCATCGACGCCATAAACCCGGTGCTGATCCGCATCGTCGATAACGGCATTGTGCTCAGCCTTGCGCACAGCAACAGCAACGAACCCGGTGCCGATGGTCTTAGTAGCGCTGATGGTCTTAGTAGCGCCGATGGTCTGAGCAGCGCCGATGGTCTGAACAGCGCCGATGCAACGCTCAGCGGTTCCGCCGCCGATTTCTTTGCCCTCGCCCGCGCCAGTGATAAAGCCCACGCCCTGATCAGCAGTGCCATTGATATGGACGGCGACAGCGAGTTTGCCTTATCGCTGACCCGCGTTGCGCAAAACCTCGATATCGACTGGGAAGCCCTGATCACACCGCTGACCGGCGGCCTGCTCGCCCATCAGCTGGGCAAAGGTTTACGCGGCTTACTGAACTGGGGCAAAAGCAGCGCACCGGCTTACCGCAATGCCGTTAAAGAATATCTCGAAGACGAAGCGCAACTGCTGACACCGGAACCGCTGGCGGCACAATTTGCCGACGAGGTTGACCAGCTGCGTCTGGCGACCGACCGTTTAGAAGCCCGCACCCAGCGTTTAGCAGCGCGCATGCAACAGAACGATTCGACAAACAAGTCGACGATCCCCCCTTCTCTGCCCAAGGAATAATATCGACGTGGCAAACCTCTGGCGTCTGTGGAAAATTCTGTTTGTCTTCACCCGCTACCGGCTCGACAGTCTGGTGCCGACCGAACAGCTGCCGCTGTCGTTGCGCATTGCCCTGTGGCTCGCGCCCTGGCGTTTAAATCCGGTGCCGTCGCGCCTTAACCGTGGCGAACGTCTGCGTTTAGCACTGGAAGCCTTAGGGCCGATTTTTATTAAATTCGGCCAGATTTTATCCACCCGCCCGGATCTGATTCCCGACGATATTGTTAAAGAATTAAAACGCCTGCAGGACGACGTTCCGCCCTTCGCCAGCGATAAAGCCATGGCGTTAATCGAAGACCAGCTGGGGCAGAAAATCAGCGCATTATTTGCCGAATTTTCTGCCGAGCCACTGGCTTCCGCTTCTATTGCTCAGGTACACGCAGCCCGTTTATTCGATGCCAATGGTGAAGCCGGTCGGGAAGTGGTGGTTAAGGTGGTGCGCCCGGGTATCGAGCACACAATCGAGCGCGACCTGCAGTTGCTGGAAACCATGGCCCGCCTGCTGGTGAAATATTCCGAAGACGGCCGCCGCTTAAAACCGCTGGAAGTGGTCGATGATTACCGCCACACCATTTACGGCGAACTGAATTTACAGATCGAAGCCTCCAATGCCACCCAGCTGAAGCGCAACTTCGCCAACTCCGAACTGCTGTATATGCCGGAAGTATTCTGGGAATACACGCGCAGCAAGGTAATGGTCAGCGAACGTATTTACGGTATTCCGGTAGCCGATATCGATGCCCTGCAGGCGCAGAACACCAATATGAAACTGCTGGCCGAGCGCGGTGTGGAAATCTTTTTCACCCAGGTATTCCGCGACAGCTTCTTTCATGCCGACATGCACCCGGGCAATATTTTCGTCTCCCGTAATAACCCGCAGGCACCGCAATACATTGCCATCGACTGTGGTATTGTTGGCAGCCTGACCGAAGAAGATCAGAATTATCTGGCGATGAACCTGCTGGCATTTTTTAATCAGGATTACCATCAGGTGGCGCAGCTGCATATCGACTCCGGCTGGGTGCCGGCCACCACCAAAGTGCACGAATTTTCTGCCGCTATCCGCAGCGTGTGCGAACCGATTTTTGATAAACCGCTGGCCGAAATTTCCTTTGGTCAGGTATTAATTCAGTTATTCAGCACCGCGCGCCGCTTTAATATGGAAGTGCAGCCGCAGCTGGTTTTACTGCAGAAAACCCTGCTCAATATTGAAGGCCTTGGCCGTCAGCTGTATCCGCAGCTGGATTTATGGAGCACCGCCAAGCCTTATCTAGAACGCTGGATGCGCGAACGTTTTGGCCCCAAAGCCGCGTTTAAAGAATTAAAACGCCAGCTGCCGGGCTGGATTGAAAAAGCCCCGCAAATTCCCGGACTGGTACACGGCGCCTTAAGCCGCCTGAACCATATGGACGAAAACCAGCAGGCACTGCAAAAAGAAATTGTTGCCCTGCGTCAGGAACTGGCCGCGCAAAAAGCACAGAAGCGCCAGCAGGCGCTGGCAACCCTCGCCATTGGCAGTGGTTTATTTACCTGGTGGCAGGCCTTTGCTCTCGGAGTACCGGAAGTGGTGGGGCTGAGTCTGGCGGGTGCTGGTATGTTGTTGTTGATCGTGCGCGCCTGAGGGCGATGGTTGGTGCGGGCGATAGTTGGTGTGAGTGCTATAAACCAGCGGGTTTATTCAGGCACTGGCTATGAGGCAGATACTTGTAGGAGTGGATCTTATCCACGACTGAATCAGAAGATTCTGTTTACCCTCAAATGATGTTGTGGGAGCTACTACCGGTGGGAGCGGCTTTCAGCCGCGATGGCTGGTTTGTTTTGCAGCCGCTGCGCGGACTGACTTTTGTAATTCACTCAAAGCCAATGCGGGGCAAGCCCCTGCGCCCCTATGCAAGGAGAGGTATCTCCTTACGATCCTCTCTTGCGGCTGTCCGGCGCTGTTCAGCCAACTGCAGCGATTATGCGGCACGCAAAACAATTCGCCCCGGATCGACTATGTAAAACATCTATCCAAATGCATCGCTCCGGGGCAGGGTTTTGCTCTGAAGGCCGCAGAATCACTTGGTTGACTGGCGCCGTACAAATGCCGCGTTACTTCAGACGCAACGCCGCATATTAAATCAGGCACAGCACTGTAGGAGTGGATCTTATCCACGACTGGATCAGAAGATTCCGTTCACCCTGAAACAAATCGCTACTACGGGTGGGAGCGGCTTTCAGCCGCGATGGCTGGCTTGTTTTGTGGCCGCTACGCGGGCTCGGCTCGCTACTACGCTCTGCGTAGTAGTGCCTGCCGCTTTGTTGGCTCTGGAAATGATTGCGTTCCGAGTTGTAAGCACTGTCGCCTGCACCTGTAACCAGTTTTATCAATTATTGAACCCATCCCCAATCTTCAGTATTCTCGAACTAAAGCAGGGATGCAGCATATCGTAAGGACACACGCCCAACGACCGCATTCCCCGCTTAGCATTCCTGATATAACACCACGTCATTCCTGCCCTGCGCTTACAAGGACGGGCGGCTGCGTGTCTGGATCATCAATCAGTGTTTTTTTATGGGTAATGGCAAAATTTTCAATGTAAAGAAATACTGATATACATACAGCATATTTCCGGATTTTAACGAAATCTGACACGTTTTACATTCGTGCCTGCTCGTTTTCCGGCGGGTAGAAATGTAAACGTCAATTGAATTAATAACTTACAACGTTGGTTGACAAGTTTATGCGCACAGAAAACCGGAATTAACAGGCGTGCGCGTTTTTCTGGAAGGGGTTTTTAAGTTATGGAAGATTTCTTAGAAGAGTCAATGAGTTACGCAGGCTTTCTCGAAAGCTCCGCTCAGGATAAATGCGCACGCACACTAATAAGCTGTTAAAAGGCAATGCAAATGAGCGATGAGGGTCAATATGTCGAATGTAGCGAGCATGACAAGCAGCAGGCGACATATGTTTGCCAACATATAGTGCAAAGTCTACGTGATGGAAAGCCGCGAGGATTTTGGTCTTCGGAAGAAAGCCCAGGGAACCCCCGTCCGGATTCTTGGTGTTCGGCCTGCGAGGATGTCGTAAATCGCGTAGGCGAGTGGAACGATGAATCTGAAGCGTTTGCTGGCGTAAAACTGCTTTGTGGAGCCTGCTACGATAAAGCCAAGAAAATGAACTTGGTAAACCGGAAGAGATGGTGGCAACTCTGGAAGTAAAGCCTTTTAACAAGGCCAAGCACGGCGACGGCTTTTCCGTTGCGGCTTCACCTAAACTACAAAGCCGCGCGTGCTGGCGGCGTTATGTTTCCACAGCAGGAGAGTCATTTGCCATTTTCTTATAAGACTGAATCAAAAGAGTTTGGAAAAGCCCTGCTTGAGATGGCTGTTAGAGCGCATAGAGAGCAGATTTCTCAGTATGTGTCTAAGGATAATATGCATAGCTTTCAACACGGAAGAAGCTGGCTGACGGTTAGAGAAGATGGGACAGAAGAATCATCATTCAAAGAGACTGGCGTTGAGCTAAGCATTGGATATGAAGACCTTATTAAAAACGACATTAATCAGTTCTTTCAATTCCTTAATACCTTTATTGAAGGCTTTACCTCTCAAACCATGCAGGGCATGTTTCAGACGATAAGCGAAAGCTGTGACAAAGTTGGGAATACCGTAAACCAAAAAGAGTACGCCTCCCAAGCTGAGGCGTTTTTAGAGATGCTGAAAAAAGTTGAATTTAGCGTTAACGAAAATGGCCAAGTAGAACTCCCGCAGATTCATGTCGGCACTGGTGCTGCGGAACATCTAATGCAGTCACTGGAAGCACAGGGTGAAGAGTTTCATGCAGAAGTAGAAAGAATAAAACAAGAAAAATCCGAGGCAGCACTAAAAAAAGAAAAAGAGAGACTAAATAAGTACAAAGGTATAGATATATGAAGGCTTATTTAATCTCTATTGGTTGTGACAACTACCAGAGTGAAACGCTTGATAATCTATCTGGCGCTGAAAATGATGCATCAGCTGTTTATGATGTCTTAGTTGACTCAGAATATTCGATATACGAAAAAGAAAGTTCATATTTTCTGAAGTCCCCAGTAATAAGCGATGTTAAAGGAGCGCTCGAAGAAGCTCTATTCGATAAAGAATGCCCAGATATTTTTACGTTATTCTTTGCGGGGCACGGAGGTGTGGTTGACGGTACGTACTACCTTTGCCTAAACGAAACTAAAACAGACAGAATGAGCTTAACTGGGCTATCGCTAACCGAGATCTTTAGAATAGTCTCCTCTTCGGGGGTTAAGCACGTAAATTTAGTCATTGACGCCTGCAACACCGCAGGGTTGGTTAATGACTTGTTGTCTCTGATAAAACCCGAACTTATGGGAGCTAAAGGTTCATTTGGTATTTCAATACTGGCTGCAGCTGCCTCAGATGAGTATGCTGGTGAGGTAGCGGGCCAAGGGCTACTAACAGGTAGTCTAATCGATCTAATTTCTGGAAGAGATAAAGTTAATTCAGAAGTTGAATTCCTCGATCTTGTGAATTTGGGACGTGTAATATCGACGAAATTTATACAAGAAGGAAGGGATCAGACACCTTCTTCGTGGGGGATGAATCTCTACGGGCCAAGCATATTTTCTAAAAACCCATATCATAGTCAAGACGACACAATTTCAACTCATGATTTTTCGTTTATTCCGCCGGCGTCTAGAGTCGGAATGGTGCTACTGAAGGTAGTGTTCAGAATTCTGTGTCATTTCTTTATCCTATACAAAACAGAGATGACACATGACCAAACCAACCTTCGACATGGAAGCCGCGCTGCAGG
>NZ_JAJAEL010000038.1 GCF_020447205.1 Thalassolituus alkanivorans | reverse complement strand
TCCAGAGCGTCTCAGTAAGCACCCACACGAATTACTTAATGCTTGAATTTTTAAAGAACGTCGCTTCGTTTCTCTCAAAGCGGGCTGCGTATTCTATATAAGCAGCTCTTGGTGTCAAGCGATTTTTTGAATCTTTTCAACCGCTTAACCTCCTGAATCTTTCCGCTTTCGCTTCCCGACTCAGGCGGCGCATTTTACAGCACCTTCAGATCGTGTCAAGCGTTAATTTTCAAAATTTCTTTTAAAATCAATCACTTAACTCAGCTTCAAACAACCCTTCCGGGTCACTCTCAAAGCAGGTGGCGCATTCTACGCTCTTACTGACCGAAATCAACACCTTTTTCGATAATTTTTCAGCGACTGGCAACTCGTTAGAATCTTGCAAGTCATTGAAAAATAAAGCTTTTTCAATCTCCTCAACACGCCGTAGCAGTCGAGAGGGGCGCATTATAGGGATATGAATCCGGGGGTCAACTGCTTTTTACATTACTTAACTATTATGTCCATCAGCGTGCTTCGTGGCCGTGGCTTTCTGCCACCGCAGTAATAGCAGACAGAGTACGAGCGCGGCATACAACACTGGCTCGAACCACGAAGAACGGATCTGCAGCAGATAATGAACCGCCACGAGAACAGATAACGGATAAATCAGCTTATGCAGACGCTTCCACCCCTGCTTCAACCGCCGTTGCCAGCCACGGGTGGATGTCACCGCTAATGGCAACAGCAGCAACCAGGCTGTCATACCTAATAGTAAATAAGGCCGCTTAATCGTTTCAGCCCCCAATTCAGCGAAACGCCACTCCAGAAGGAACGCAAAGTAAGACAGTAGGTGCAGAGAGGCATAGAAGAAAGTAAACAACCCCAGCATACGGCGGTGCTGAATCAGCCAGGGCTGTTTCAGTAAGCGGCGCAGCGGTGTGACCGCCAGCGTCAGCAGCAGAAAGTTAAATGCCCAAGTACCGGTAATCCAGACAACCGCCTTCCCCGGTTCCGGGCCTAAAATATCCCATTCACCAGACTGTAGCCGAACGATTGCCTGGCCTATATAGAGGAATGGCGTGATACCTAATAAAAAGAGGACAATGCGGCGCAGCCTGATCATGCAAACAATCCCGGTTCAGTAGTACTTGTGCAGGTCCATGCCTGAATAGAGAGAAGCGACTTCGCTGTAACCATTAAACAGACGCGTCGGAATCCGGTTTGGTTTGAACAGACCAGATGGTAAGCGCCGCTCACTGGCCTGACTCCAGCGCGGGTGATCAACCTGCGGGTTCACATTGGCATAGAAGCCGTACTCATTCGGTGCAATGTCATTCCAGGTCGTGCGCGGCATGGTTTCGCGGAAGCGGATGGCAACAATCGACTTGATGCTTTTAAAGCCGTACTTCCACGGCACCACTAACCGCAACGGCGCGCCATTCTGATTAGGAAGCACTTCACCATACAAGCCGACCGCCATCAGCGTCAGCAGGTGCATGGCCTCATCCATACGCAGACCTTCTCTATACGGCCAGTCGATGGTTGAGAAGGCCGAGCGCTGACCCGGCATCTGCTTTTTATCTTCCAGCGTGATGAATTCAATGTATTTAGCGCTGGCCAGTGGCTTGAAGCGTTTAATCAGATCTGCCAACGGAAAACCGATCCAGGGAATAACCATCGACCAGGCCTCGACGCAGCGCAGACGATAAATGCGCTCTTCCAGCTGCTGCCCTTTCAGCAGATCTTCAAGGGAGAAGGTACCTTTTACTTCGCACTCACCATCCACCGTCACCGACCATGGATCAGTCTTCAGCTTACTGGCATAACGGTAGGGGTCATCTTTACCGGTACCGAATTCATAGAAGTTGTTGTACTGAGTAACACTGCTGTAGGGCGTCAGCACCTCATCTTCGCCAAACGCGGTTTCACGCGCAGAGCCTATTTGCTCCCGCAGCCAGGGCGAGCCACTACTGCCCGGATCTTCACGACTCTGCAACGCCTGAGCCGGCAAAGCACTGGCAGCAAATGCTAATGCCGCACCCTGACCAATAAACTGGCGACGCTTAAGATAGAGGGAGTGAGGAGTGATTTCGGACGCTAAAGGATCGGAGGGGTTGTGCGGCTTAATGATCATGGAAGCTCCTCGGCTGGCGGTTTAACCGCCTTCCCGCGCCGGCTCCGGATAAGAGCAGATAACGCGCGGGAAGACTCAGAGCAAGGTTAGACTCAAATTGGGCTAAGAATTCAACCTTTGGCTCTTTTTTCACGCAGACGCAGCCAGGCTTCATACACCGGACCCGACAGTGCGTAGGTCATAAACACGCCCAGCAGCACCTTGGCCGGATCAATGGAGACCACGACAAACACGAAGACTACGGCCAGCATGGCAACAAAAGGCACCTTGCCGCGCAGATCCAGACCTTTAAAGCTGTGGTAGCGGAAGTTGCTGACCATCAGCAGACCCGCAGCCGGCACGACAACGGCCATCAGCCAGGCGATTTCCGCACCCGGTGTTCCGGTTTCACTGAACACCCATACGGTACCAGCCACAATAGCTGCCGCCGCCGGGCTGGCCAGACCGGTAAAGAAGTTCTTATCGGCCACCGCCAGCTGGGTATTGAAACGTGCCAGACGCAATGCCGCACCGGCGACATAAATAAAAGCACCCACCCAGCCAATCTTACCCAGATCCTGCAGTGCCCAGCTGAACGCAACCAGCGCTGGTGCCACACCGAAGGACACCATATCCGCCAGACTGTCGTACTCAGCACCAAAATCACTCTGGGTATTGGTCAGGCGGGCAACACGTCCGTCCAGACCATCGAGGATCATGGCAATAAAGATCGCGATCGCCGCGTTTTCGAAATGGCCGTTCATACTGGCCACCACCGCATAAAAGCCGGAGAACAAGGCACCGGTAGTGAACAGGTTCGGCAACAGGTAAATGCCTTTGCGTCCCGGCCACTTGGCAGACTTACGTCCGTTCTCGTCTTCGTTATCCATCAGGGGTACAACCTTGTTGTCATCATTCATTTGTTGCAGGCTCATAAACACACCTCAGTAGAACCGCTCATTATGAGGCATTAAATGGCGGCTGTCTTCCATAACGCCTGCAACAGGGGTTCCTGCAAACGCTGACTCTGGGCACACAGACCAATGGCAAAGGGTTCAAGTTCCGGCTGCACATTTAAAACCCGCACCCGACCAGCCATCGGGCTGTTGCGCAACACCAGCTCCGGCACCACACCAACGCCTACTCCCAGTGCCACCATACTGACGATCGCCTCATTACCCGTTACCTGAGCATAAATATGCGGGGCGATATTACGTGCGGCAAACCAGCGGTTAACGCGGGTGCGTGCCAGACCAGATTCCGACAACACCATCGGCACCTGCGCCCAGTCGATCTCCGTCTGATTCAGTGGCAGCACCGCTCCCGGTGCGCGTGGCGCTATAAAGAGAAGCGGTGATGCCGCCATGGCTTTAAAAGTCAGACCGCCAGCCAGCTGTTCCGGACGCGCGGCAATCACCACATCAGCCTCGCCGGACTCGACCCGGGGAATGGATTCCGCTGCATCGCCGGTATGAATGCGCAGATCGACCTGCGGATATTTTTCGCGAAAGCGCGACAATAAGTCCGCCAGAAAGCTGTAGCTGGCGGTAACGGAGCAATACAGTGTCAGCCGGCCGCTCAGATTGCTGACCTGGGTTCCCACCGCACTGCGCAACTGCTCCCAGCTGAGCAGGGTCTGCTCAGCGTGCTGACGGAACAGCTCGCCCGCCGGTGTCAGCTGCAGGGGTGAACTGTCACGACTGAACAGCTGTGCCCCGGCCTCTTCCTCCATCCGCGCCAGACGGCGACTCAGTGTCGACGCACTCATATGTAATTGCTGGCTGGCTTTACCCAGATGCTGCAGCGAACTGAGACTGAGGAACACCTGCAAGTCCTTGTAATCCATCGTATTTCCTTAGCTGAAATAAGGACGTTGCATAAAACGCAACGAGACGGCGCAAATATAGCATTTTACGCAACAGCCATCTTCCCCTACTATTCGCCGCAACGTTTTTTAATCCACATAACCTCAATTTAAGGAGCCAGAGATGGGTGCTAACTACTTCAATACTCTGAACCTGCGTCAACAGCTGGATCAGCTGGGCCGCTGCCGTTTTATGGACCGTTCTGAATTCGCTTCCGAAGCTGAATTCCTGAAAGGTAAGAAAGTTGTGATCGTTGGTTGTGGTGCTCAGGGCCTGAACCAGGGTCTGAACATGCGCGATTCCGGTCTGGACGTGTCTTACACCCTGCGTGCTGAAGCCATCGCTGAAAAGCGTCAGTCCTGGAAAAACGCGACTGACAACGGTTTCGTTGTTGGTACTTACGAAGAACTGGTGCCACAGGCTGATCTGCTGATCAACCTGACGCCAGACAAGCAGCACACTGCTGTTGTTTCTGCTGTTATGCCTCTGATGAAAGAAGGCGCCTGCCTGGGTTACTCCCACGGTTTCAACATTGTTGAAGAAGGCATGCAGATCCGTCCTGACCTGACCGTTGTGATGGTTGCTCCTAAGTGCCCGGGTTCTGAAGTGCGTGAAGAGTACAAGCGTGGTTTCGGTGTTCCGACCCTGATCGCTGTTCACCCTGAAAACGATCCTAAAGGCGAAGGCTGGGACATCGCTAAAGCATGGGCTGCCGGTACTGGCGGTCACCGCGCTGGCTGTCTGGAATCTTCTTTCGTTGCTGAAGTTAAGTCTGACCTGATGGGCGAGCAGACCATTCTGTGCGGCATGCTGCAGACCGGTGCGATCCTGGGCTTCGAGAAAATGGTTGAAGACGGTATCGACGAAGGCTACGCAGCCAAGCTGATCCAGTACGGTTGGGAAACTGTGACTGAAGCTCTGAAGTACGGTGGCATCACCAACATGATGGACCGTCTGTCTAACCCGGCGAAAATCGTTGCGTTCGACATGGCTGAAGAACTGAAAGAACTGATGCGTCCTCTGTTCCGCAAGCATCAGGACGACATCATGACCGGCGAATTCTCCCGCACCATGATGGCTGACTGGGCCAACAACGATAAAAACCTGCTGACCTGGCGTGAAGAAACGGCAGAAACCGGCTTCGAAAAAGCACCGGCTTCTGACGTTGAAATCAACGAACAGGAATACTTCGACCACGGCATCCTGCTGGTTGCCATGATCAAAGCCGGCGTTGAACTGGCGTTCGAAACCATGGTTGAGAGCGGCATCGTTGAAGAATCTGCGTACTACGAGTCTCTGCACGAAACTCCGCTGATCGCCAACACCATCGCCCGTCGTAAGCTGTACGAAATGAACGTGGTTATTTCCGATACTGCTGAGTACGGTAACTACCTGTTCTCTCACGCTGCTGTACCTCTGCTGCGCGAGAAGTTCATGCCACACATCAGCACCGACGTTATCGGTAAAGGCCTGAAGCTGAAGTCTAACTCTGTAGACAACAAGCGCCTGATCGAAGTGAACGAAAACATCCGCAACCACCCGGTTGAGTGGATTGGTCAGGAACTGCGTGGCTACATGACTGACATGAAGCGCATCGTTGAAGCCAACTGATTTTGTTCTTTAACCCGCAGTAATAAAAAACCCGGCAATTGCCGGGTTTTTTATTACTGCTTATCCGCTTATATAATCCGGATCAGAGGCATTCAAGCTCCAGTGTGGTCTGGAATTTAAAATGCGACTCAGTGGTATGGCGTTCGGCAAAGAACAGATCAAATGAATAGGTGTTGTAAGGCTCAATCCCCAGACGCTCGGCAACCTGATCCAGATCGAGGGTTTTCTCGATCATGCCATGAACACCACCGATATCCATCGCCAGCTTACCGTTGATAAACAGAAACAGGTCATCATCACCGCGGAAGGTAAAGTGGCCGCCCGGCACATAATAAAACTTCAGATGTGTTTCCAGCGTGAAGTGGTAATTATGATAATTTCCCTGATTACCGAAGCCTTCACGGTCAATCGGGAAGAAACTGTGGTTACTGTATTCCCAGAAGCCTGAAGCAATTTCACGAATCGTCAGATTCTTGCTGATGGCCATATTCACGCCCGGAACATCACGATACCACTGGTCAAAATTGGCTTTGCCCGTTGTCGTTCTGCTGCGGCCTTCATGCGCGTAAACCGGACGTCCATCGTCACCCAGATCTTCTTTTACGATGCCATAATCGACACCATCCATGGTTTCAAAATCCGGATGGCTGGTTTTAAAGTCGCGGATTAAAACCGGAATGGTACGCGTACCATTCTCTGAGGTTTTGCACTCACAGGCTTCGCTATAGTCTGAGGGTGAACCGGCAACACTGATATTGCTGAAAACGAGCGGTAAAACAGACAGCAGCATACCTGTTGCGAAATTCCGACTAGCCATAAAGCCTCCAACCTTAAAGTAACACCAGCATAGTAAACGGAATGACGACTACAAAATGCGACCTGTGTTTACAAACCGTTATGCAATTAAAAGAAAACTGTTAACCCGGTAGCAAATTCAATGTTGTGCGTCTGCTTCTTATGCCCCAACAGCTCCGTGTCAAACATGTGGTCACGATAATCCAGGTTCCAGGTCAGCCAATCTGAAAAAATAATGCGGTAACCTGTGCCAATCACCAGAGTAAATTGCTCATCCCCGGCAAAACGCGTATTACCAACACCACCAACCAGATAAAATGCAGAATTAAACGTCAGATTACGTGTAACAAAGGTTTCACCAGGGAACAGGTTGTAGCCCACCAGAACATCGTAATAACTGTATTCCCGTTCGGCATCAGTCAGAATATTAATGCCACTGCCATTAATGGTTTCATAGCTTGTACGGCCGGCTTCACTGCGGCCATAGTTTGCCTGCAGGAAAAAATCTTCCGTTGCATGAAATGACGCTTTTACGCCATATAGCGGATGTGTGCCGAAATCTTCGATACTGATCATGCCCAGGAAAAAACCAGCCTCGAACACTTCATTGTCGATTTTTGCCTGATCATTTTTGCTTTGCTGAACATCCGGCTCAATAATTTTGATCGGATTAATCACCACCGATCCATCATTACCCTCTTCTGCAGACAATGCCAATGGGCTGAGCAGCAACACTGCTGCCGTCAGAAGAAACTGCTGAAACCAATTCGCCATATTGCGTTACTCACTGTGTCATTGTCTGAAAATATTGTCAGATTGCGGTATTCACCGCGTAATACGAAGTTGAAACCGATGTAGGCATTTACACCAATGCCTAAACTGCGGAAATCATCGTTAACCGGTTTATTGCCAGGCAGTTTTTCTTTCAGCTGCAACTCCTGACGACCAAAACCCGCTGACAAAAAAGGAGTGAAAGACCAGCGATCCGTCGGTTCAACAATCAGGCTGACCGAGCGCTGGTAACCATCGACGGTATCTGCGAACAACTGACCATATTCGGCTTCGATACCAAAATTACGGTTCAGGCGGTAACCCGCCAGCAGACTTACCTGTTCGGAGCCCTCCTGCTGGCCGACAGTAAAACCAAGACGCGCTTTGTGACGTAAAAAATCACCGTGGCGGGTTTCCGGTAACGCCACTGGCGTGCCGGTTTCCAGCAGTGTCCGCGCCAGGCTCTCACGGGTCACCCAGCCGGTTTTGCCGCGCCGGTCGGCGATCAGATACCAGGTTGTACGGCGACTGACCACTGCAATCTCTTCGCCTTTTTCCACCACATAAATAACCGGATAACCACGCCCGGGGCCGGTATGCAGCTCAAGAAACGGATCAATCACCTTCACTTTCAGGGCCTGATCAATATCTTCGCTGGAAACTTGTGGAGGTTGTTTTTCCTGCTGTGCCGGTTTGTCTTGTTGCGCCAGGGCGACAGAAGCCCCCAGACAAAGGCTCAGCGCCAGTATCAGGTGTTGTTGCATGATGATGCCGTCATAACAGATTCGGCGGGCATCTTACGGAAAAGGCCTTCCGGCTGTCTGGCAGTGAATCACCTTCCGACTGTTAACTTGTTCACACTGTGACATCCGTTGCAGCAAAAGTGTGACGCAGGCCTCATTAGCGATAAAAAAAATTGGCACTATTCCATTTTTTGAACAGGTGCAGGTTTTTAAATTCATAAGTGCAGATAATGCCCGACCGTCCAACGTCAGCGTAAAGAGCGGCAGGAGTAACAGACGTGCGTTTTTGGGCATTATTGTCATTTTTCATCAGTTTTTCCGTATCTGCCCCCCTGTTAGCCGCAGATGCCAGCATTGATTTCGGCCAGCAAAAATCGGAAGAAAAAGCCCACAAAGCCATGAGCGAAGTGCAGCGCCTGTCAGGAAACATTCAGGCGCTGAAGAACCGTGTTATCACGCTGAACAAAGATCTGCGGGTAATGGAAGAAGCACTGCTGTTTCCGACCAACACCCAGTTTTCAGTTTTTGTGGCCGTCGAAGGTGGACAGTTTTTTACCCTGGAAAGCGTCAAACTGAAAATCGACGACAAGATGGTCTCCACTCATCTGTATTCCGCCAAACAGCGTGAAGCCCTGAACCGCGGTGGCGTACAGAAACTGTTTATGACCAACCTGTCTGAAGGCAAGCACGAAGTCACCGCCTTTTTTACTGGTATTGGTCCGAATGGTCGCGCTTATAAAAGAGCAGCAGAGCTGACTCTGGAAAAAGGCAAAGCAAGCCAATATCTGGAACTGGCCATCACGGATGACAGCGCCCGCCAGGAACCTGTGTTTACCATCAATCAGTGGTAGTGCTTATGCGAATGTTTATGCGCTTTCTGCTGCCACTCATACTTGCCAGCCAGTGTGCCACCGCCGCGCAGGTTAAAGACCTGGAGTACGGCGGTATTCTGTTTGATTACTATCAGCAGGATTATTTTTCCGCTCTGGTACAGTACGAATACGCCCTCAGCCAGAATGCTCTGCAGCATCATGGCGATGAAGCCCGCTTACTTAAAGGCGGTATGACCCTTTCTTATGGTATTGCCGGTCAGGCCGAAGAAATCTTCAGCCAGCTGCTCACCCCGGAAGTTGCTGCCGGGCAACGCAACCGCGCCTGGTTTTATCTGGCCAAGCTCTATTATCAGAAAGCCGATACTCCGCGTGCTGCGCATGCCCTGATGCAGATTAACGGTCAGGTACCGCAGGATATTGCCGGTGAATATAACTACCTGGCGACGCTGATTAATATCCGCAACCGCCAGACTGATGCTGCCAACGCCGGTATTAATCAGTTGTCAGACAATATTCGTTTTCAGCCTTACCTGATTTACAACCTGGCCATCAGCCAGCTGAAAAGCGGCAAAACCAAAGAAGCTATGGCCAGCCTGAACCGCGTAATGACCACTGCGGCATTGCATAAAAGTGAAGAGCTGGCCGTACTGGCTGACCGTGCACGGCACGCGCTGGCACAACTGGAAATGACCGAAGGCAATCTGCTGGCTGCCTGGAATTATCTGCAGGGCGTGCGTACCACTGGCCTGTATTCCAATCGCGCACTGTTAACCTATGCCTGGGCCGCGATCAAATTAAAACGCTATAGCGACGCAGTACCTGCGCTTAATCTGTTAAATCAGCGTTCAATTACCATTCCCGAAACTCAGGAAGCCAAAGTACTGCTGGCCCATGTTTATGAAACCGAAGGTGCCAAGCGCAGTGCCCTGAAACAATATCTGCTGGCCGAAAAAGCGTTTAAAGACGGCCTGAGTGCTATTGAGATGGCGCGTAAGGTTATCGCCTCGCAAGAAATTCCACAGGAATTTGTTATTAACCTCGAAGCCATGCTGGACGAATCTGACTGGTATGGCATGCAGCCAAGCCTGGATTACAACAAGCTGACCCCTTTTCTTACCGAGCTGATGGCTTCCAATAATTTTTACTCAGTCATCAAAGAGCTGCGCGATCTGTATGGTATCCGCCGCAACCTGCAGTTCTGGCAAATGCAGATTCACGAACATGAGCTCATCATCCGTATCCGCCGCGACCAGACCGGCATGGAAAAGCTGATGGCTGCCGCCAACGAGACTCAGAAAAAATTCCGTTTCTATAAAGATGGATTAATGGAACAGAAGCTGACCACCCTGACACTGTCCGAACGTGATCAGGAACGCTTTACCAGTCTTTGGGCCAATACCCAGAAAGAGCTGGAACTGGTTGGCGATAAAATGGACCAGGTAGCCGCCATCAAAGAACCCTACAAACTCAGTTATCAGCTGCAGGCGCGCAGTAAAAAACTGGCAGCGCAGGTTGAACAGGAACTCAGCAATACCAACAGCCTTATCCGCTCACTGGAAAAAGTGATGCGCGGTGTCATTACCGCCGAGCTGGATAAGCACGAAGAACGGATCCGGTACTACTGGGCACAGGCGCGCCTGGGTAAAGCGCGGCTTTACGACAAAGCCCTGAATAACATCGAAGATTCCAGCAGCGGAGCACAGCAATGAAACACCTTAACCACATAGGCTTGCTTATGGGTTTGCCAATATTGTTGAGCGGATGCAGTCTGTTTGGCGGCAACGACACAATCGGCAGCTTAAAAAGCCAGGAAACCGAAGAAAGTAACCTCGATTTTTCCGATATGAATCACCATCAGGTGCGTGAGGAATATCAGGAACTGCTTGAGCTGGTCGATGACAAGTTTCTGAAAGAGCAGATCGAACGCCGTATCGCCGGTGTCTCCATGGCCGAAGGTGATCACCTGCAAACCAGCCCGGAGAATAAACCAAGCAAAGGTTACTACCGCGACGCTATTAATTCTTATATCGACATTCTGGAAAAATATCCGAACTCTCCGGATAACGCGGAAGTGCTGTACCAGCTGTCGAAAGCCTATGAGATGGAAGGCGAGCCTAAAAATGCCGAGGCCATGCTTAAGCGTCTGGTGGCTCTGCACCCGGATTACTCCGGCATTGCCGAAGCCCATTTCCGCTTAGGCGACATCAATTTCAATAACGAAAAATACAAGCAGGCCGAATTTCATTACCGCACGGTAACGGAAGCCAATGCCCCATCGCTGAAGCTCAATGCCCATTACATGCTGGGCTGGGCTCTGTATAAGCGCGGACTGTTTGATGATGCACTGGAATCTTTTGCTTATGTGCTCTCCGTTGTTCTTGACGAGCAAAGCAGCCAGACCCTGAGCAACGCCGAAAAGCCATTGGTTGATGACACCCTGCACTCCATCAGTCTGACACTGGTAAACCTCGGCGGTGCCGAAAAAATCAGTGACGTAAAAGGCCTGCGCAACAAAGCCTATATCTGGCAGGTGTATGAAAATCTGGGGGCCTATTACCTCGAGAAAAACCGTTACGCCGACAGCGCTGCAACCTATCAGCACTTTATTGCCAGCTACCCAATGGATAGCCGCACACCGGGTATGCACAGCAAGCTGATTGCAGCCTACATTAAAGGTGCGTTTGCCAAAGACGTATTACAGGCCAAGCAGGCTTATGTTGCCCAATACGGTATGCAATCCGCTTACTGGGCACAGGCCAGCGAAACCCTGCGTGCTGATATCAGCAGCAACCTGAAACCCTATCTGACCGAGCTGGCCGCACACTTCCATGCCCAGGCCCAGGCGCAAGCCAAACTGGCTGGCGAGAAAGACGCCGCCAAAATTAAAGGTGCCGATGAGCTTAACGAAAAATCAGCCGTCTCTTATGCCAGTGCGACTCAATATTACGGCGAATATCTGAGCAGCTTTCCGCAAAGCAGTGATCTGGCCAAACAACGTTACCTGAAAGCAGAAGCGCATTTCGAAGCCCGCCAGTACGATCAGGCTGCCGCCGACTATGAAATTGTCAGCTACCAGTATCAGGATAAAGAATTCGGCAACCGCTCAGGTTATGCCGCGATCCTGGCTTATCAGAACCGTATTGCGGAACTGGAACAGAATCCAAAAGAAAAATCCCACGCACAGGAAAATGCAGTCGCCAGTATGCTGCGCTTTACCGAGCGCTACGATACCGACAAGCGCTCACCTGCCGTACTGACTAACGCCGCCGAATATTTATTCAGCCTGAACCGTTATCCACAAGCGATTGACGTGGCCAGCAAGCTGATTAGCGGCAATAAAGCGCTGGATAAAAATCTGAAACAAACCGCATACGGTATTATCGCGCACTCGTATTACCAGCAGAAAAATTACCTGGAAGCGGAAAAGAACTACGACAACCAGCGTCAGCTGTTGGGCAAACAACACCCACAATACGTCGCCGTCAGCGAGCGCATGGCCACCGCCGTGTATAAAAAAGCCGAAGGCATGATGGCCGCCGGGCAAAAACTGGCAGCCGCCGAACAGCAGCTGCGCATCAAAACCATTGCACCTGACAGCAAAGTCCGTGTTATTGCCCAATACGATGCAGCCGTAACTTTACTTGCAGAAAAACAATGGCAGCCAGCCATTACAGAGCTGAAAGAATTACGAGCCCTTTATCCACAACATGAGCTGGCAGCCGAATTCCCACGCAAACTGGCCTATGGCTATGAACAGGATGGCCAGCTGCTGCCTGCTGCCAAAACCTACGACTACCTGTACGCCAACGATAAAAGTGCTGATGTAAAACGTGATGCTCTGTTCGCCGCTGCAGGCTTATACGAAAAACTGGGTCAGCTGGATACTGCGCTTGAGTATTACAAAACCTGGGCTCGTAATTATGAACAGCCATTCGATAACCGTATGGAAGCGCGCTATCACATTGCTCTGATTTACGGCCAGCAAAATGATGAGCGCCGCAAACTCTATTGGCTGCGCCGCATTGTTCAGGGTGATGCCAGTGCCGGTGAAATGCGTACCGACCGTTCCCGCTGGCTGGCGGCCTGGGCCAATAACGAATATGGCGACTACTTTGCTGCTGAGTTTAATAAACGCCGTCTGGCTGCCAATCTCGAGCGCAATTTACCGCTGAAAAACCAGAGTCTGCAGGATGCCGTCAGCCGTTATCAGCTGGCTGCCGAATATGGCCTGCTGGAATTCACCACCCAGGGCAGTTTTAAAATTGCCCGTCTGTATCAGCAGATGGCTAACGAGCTGCAGACCCTGCCCGTTCCGGAAGGCATGTCCGAGCAGGATAGCGCAATGTTCCGCGAGCTGATTGCACAACAAGCTGCGCCGATGCTGGAACTGGCATTGTCGGTATACACCAGCAATGTTGAGCAAGGCTGGAAAGGTCACTTTAACCAGTGGATTGATGACAGTTTCAAAGCGTTGGCGCTGCTGTCTCCGGCGCGATTTAACAAAACCGAAGAACAAAAGAGGTATGGCGATGAAATTCGTTAAGCCCATGCTGCTTCTGGCACTGCTCAGCGGCTGTGCCGCCCAGCAGACGCAGACAACAACAGAAAGCCAGACTCTGACCCAGACAGAAAAGTACCTGCCACACCAGGCGTATGATGAAAAAGGGCAAAAAATTCCCTATGTGCCGGCAGAGAATCCATATCTGAAACAAACCGGTACCATCAGCAAAGGCTCGGTACTGCTGTTTATTGAGGCGAAAAAAGCACTCGCCGCCGATGATGAAAAAACAGCAGTGCAGAAGCTGAAAGTGATTGCCGAAAAAGATCCGTCACTGGCCGGCCCTCTGGCCATGCTCGGTGATATCAGCATGACCAATGAGCATTATGCCGAAGCTGCAGAGTATTATCAGAAAGCACTGGCGATTAACGACGTAAATGTTAATGCCTGGCTGGGTCTTGGCGAAGCACAGCGCCGTCAGGGGCAATTTATTGCGGCCCAGAATACTTATGCCAAAGCCCTGCAACAATGGCCTGACTTTCCTGAAGCACATCTGAATCTGGCTGTGCTTTATGACCTGTATCTCAACATTCCGCAGCAGGCACAGGCACACTATGAAGCCTACCTGTTTCTGACCAATAAAAAGACGCACGCTGCGGCCGACTGGTATCAGGAAGTGCAAAGCCGCACTGGCATCAATAAAAGCTTTATCGATGCCGGACCGGCGGTAAAAGACAGCACCAAACTGGCGGCGGAATAAACCATGAAATATCTGTTCATTGCCTGTTTATTCAGTCTGCCAGCTATCGCTGAAGAACCAATCAAACTGGAAAGTAAGATTGTCGGCGATAAAGAACAACCCTCTGTCAGTTACTTTGTGCCCTGGCAGGAAGCCAGCGGCGTCGACCGGCTTTACCAGAACGTGGAAGACCGGTACGACAACAGTCTGGAAGCGATTGATCGTGACGTTATGCTGCGCTCGATGCGTATCTATGACGAAATGAATCTTGAAAATAACCCAAGTTTAAATTCTGAGGCTAACTAAAATGGGCGATATCTACAGCATCGTGGTCAACTTCCTGAAAGAAGGGGGCCTGTTTATGTATCCGATTTCTATCGTACTGGTACTGGGCCTGGCGATTGCTTTTGAACGCTGGATATTCCTCAAGCGCGAAAAAGCCCGCAACGAAAAAACCTTTCAGGATTTTCTGCCATTACTGCGCACCAACGATCACGAAAAAATGACCCTGTTCACACGTGATCATCAGGCGGCGGTATCGCGCATTATTGGTTGTGGTCTGGATATGATGAAAATCACCAAGCAGCGTGCCGATATTGAGCAAGCCATGAATGAAGGTGTGATGGAAGTTCTGCCGCGCCTGGAAAACCGTACCAACTACCTGGCCATGCTGGCCAACGTTGCCACCCTGCTCGGTCTGCTTGGTACCATTATTGGTCTGATCGCGGCTTTTGCTGCCGTTGCCAACGCCGACCCGGCGGATAAATCTGCCCTGCTGTCACAGTCTATTTCGGTAGCGATGAATACCACGGCATTTGGTCTGATTGCGGCGATCCCGCTGCTGATTGCCAGTGCGGTAATCAATAACAAAACCAATGCCATCGTCAGCAGCATTGAAATGGCCGCGATGAAATTTCTCAACGTAATGACTCTGAACCGCGCCGTTGAAGCCGGTTATCCGAAAGACAATCGTGGCGACGATCAAAAGGCATCCTGATGGCTTTTAAAATGAACCGTCGCATGGCGGAAGATACCGATATTGATATCACATCCTTTATGAATCTGATGATCGTATTGGTACCGGTATTGCTGCTCAGTCTGACCTTTACCAAAGTGCGGGTGCTGGATATTAACCTGCCTGAGCTCAGCGGTGGTCAGTCTGCAGCGGAACTCAGCCAGTCGCAGCTGGATGTGATGGTCGATAATGAAGGCTTTACCGTGTATTTCCCCACCGGAAAGCTGCTGAAAAAGATTCCGCTCAGCGACAACCAGTACAATTATCGCGAGCTGTCACAGCTGATGCGTGATCTGAAAGATCAGCTGAGCGATAAAAAAGACGCAACTATTATTGCTGCCAAAAACGTCGAGTATCAGACTCTGATTTCCACCATGGATACCGTTAAATCGTATAAAACGGTGGTGGCTGCCAGTCTGGTCGAAGTTGAACTCTTCCCGGAAATTTCTCTCGGGGATAAAAAACGGTAACGGATATGGCCTCAAACAGCTTTATTCAGCGCAAAGTCACCAAGACAGCCACACTGAACCTGACCTCGCTGATGGATATTTTTACCATCCTGGTGTTCTTCCTGCTGATGAATACCGGTGAGAGCCAGGAGTTGGCCAAAGCCAATTTTGTCAAACTGCCGGACTCCAATGCCGATGGAGCCCTGCACGGACAACTGGTTATTAATGTCGCTCAGAATGCCATCATGATCGACAACGAAGAAATTGTTGCCGTCAGCGACGTTAACCGCCGTCCGGGCGAAGTTAATAAACCGCTGGGCGAAGCGTTAAAAGCCTTTGCCGAAGAAAGCGGTGAGCTGACCGAAGTAGAAAAGAAAATCGGCCGCTCGGTAACCATCATGGGTGATCAGAGTGTGCCCTACGATTTATTAAAAGCCGTGATGACAACCTGCAGTGCCTATGGATTCCGTGATGTATCGCTTGCGGTTAATCAGGTTGCCGCCAGCGCACTGACTGCCGGAGGACAATAGTATGTCAGCCAGTGCTCAGTTTGTTTCGCTGCAACTTGATCTGCCGTGGAGCGTTAACGAAGAAAATAACCAGCGTTTTATCCGCCAGGTTAAACGTCTGGCTATTGTGTTGCTGGTGCTGTTTATTGCCGTGCCTTTTTTACCGACCTGGGATGTGCATTTCAGTGATATAGAACAGCCTCCTGTCGTGCGTACCAAGGTGATGCTGGAACCGCCGAAAATGCCGGAACAATCCAAACCGGTACAGGAAGTGGTGCCACCGCCACCCAAGCCAAAGCCGAAACCACAGGAAGCAGTAACCGCTGCCGATCGTCCGCAGCCCAAAGCCGGAGGAAAAGCACCGGCTCAGGCACTGCAGGCTCTGTCTTCGCTGAACACCATGAAAACCAAAGTGGATGTCAGCAAATTACAGAATAAAAACCTGTCGGAAAAAGGCGGGCAAGCCAAAGCGAATACCCGCTCCAGCCTGGGTCAGGAGAATCTGAACAGCAGCGGCGGTCTGAAAAATGCCGATATGGATATGCAGGTAAAAGGAACCGCACTGGCGCAACATCAGGGGACAGCGATCGACAGTCCGATAGCCTATCTCGATTTACCGGATGAAGGCGGCAGCTACAGCGAAGGGGCCCGCGGCCGGCGCGATATGGAAAGTATCCGCCGGACCATCGAAAATACCAAAGGCAGCGTGTATGCCCTGTATGCCAAAGCCCTGCGTCAGTATCCGGATCTGAGCGGTAAGTTTGTCTTTGAACTGGTGGTCGAACCTGACGGCACGGTATCGCGCCTGAAGTTAATCCGCAGCGATCTGAGCATGCCGGATCTTGAGCAAAAGATGTTGGCGAAAGTATCCGGTATTAATTTCGGTCAGGAAAAGGTGGCACCAACGAAAGTGCAGTACACCTTTGTACTGATTCCGAGCTGAACGGCATTGTTAGAATAAATCTCTCCGTATCCTTTTTTACGGGGAGATTTACTCTGCCGAATCTTCTTTGTGCAACATTTTGGTTACGTAAAAACCAGAAATAAGATAATTCGGGCCGCCTGCTGAATGCGTCCTGATTTGTGTAATTCTGGCTGGCCATTTAGCGACTCCCACATGGAAAAAGCGCAATAAAACCCGCGGATTTTCACGCTTAATCCAATCTCTTCTGACAAATCAGCACTGGTTCACAATATCGGAAACTGCCCCCTTTGCCCTTCTGGTTTGTGATCATGTTCCATCTTCCCATTTAACAAAATGACACAATAGCGATGCCCAATTTCGGGTCCGGATCTCGCTGTTGAGCATCCGGTGTAAGTACTGGTTCAACACGTTGCTCAGGCAGCGTTACCGGTTTTTAGTTCAAGGGTGAGCAACGATGAAATCAGCTGTAATTAAATTCTGTTCTTCCGGCGTACTGTGCAGCAGCCTGTTATTGGCAGGCTGTGGTGAAGATCTTGGCGTTGATCCGAAAATCAGCGAAGGTGACACCACCTTTACCAACGATGTGCCTTTTGCTTATGTGCAGCGAACACTGAGCAGTGCAACAGAAGCTTCCGCTCAGAGTTATCTGGCCGGGGCACAGCTGATTGTACGCGAGCGTGTTTCATCCAGCGCCAGCGATAAAGAAGTTCTGGCCAACGCCATCGGCAGCAGTCTCTACGATGTTAAAGACCTGAACGTCTCACCCGACGGTCGCTTCCTGATTTTTTCTGCCCGTGCCCTGAACGAAAAAAGCGCAACCGCCAACAGCGGCGAAACCTGGAATCTGTACGAATACGATTTTAATCAGGGCAATGTCCGTCGCGTGCTCAGCGATGACAGCCTGGCAAACAGCGGCCAGGACACCAACCCTGCTTACACCAGCGATGGCGATATTGTTTTTTCCTCCACCCGCGGACAAAACGACAGCGCAAACTCAGTACTGTTTAAAATGGGTCGTGATGGCAGCGATCTGACCCAGCTGACCAGTGGCAGCGTTTACGACTACAAACCAACCATGATGGCCGATGGCAGCCTGGTCTTTATCCGCATTGCCAGCGGCAGTGAAGCGCCGGTATGTGAAAGTGACAGCAGCACTGTAAAAGCCACCAGCATCAGTGCCAGCCGCTGTGTCAGCGCCAGCGGTGCAACCGCCGCCAGTAAAAAATACAGTCTGCTGCGTCTGAACAGCAGCAACGGTGAACCGGAAGAATTAGCCAGCGGCGAAATTCCGCTGGGCAGTGATGAAGCCAGCCTGCAATTAATGAATGTTGTACAGGATGCCGATGGCCACCTGGGCGCACTGATTAAACACCAGAATCACAGCCTGATGGGCGGCGATGTTATTACCATTACCGGCGGCCAGCAGGCCAATACGGTATTTGCCGGTTTATCACCTGAGTCTTATACCGGTGGTCAGGTTAACGTATACCCGGGGCAGATTTCCCGTGGTGGCTGGTACAGTGCCTTCTGGCCTTACCGTGATGGCAGCGGCCGTATGCTGATCAGCTGGACTCAGTGTCTTAGCCAAAAAAGTGGTCTGACCGATTCCTGCCGTGACACAACCGATTTTGATTCGGTCAGTGCCCGCTATGGCGTCTGGGCCTATGATCCGGCCAGCAATACCCGTCAGCCGGTTATTAATGGTAAATCCGGAGTGGTGTATACCGAACTGGCCGTTGCTTACCCATACCAGGGCAGCAATCTGAATTTTGCACCGGTTATTCCGGACCCGACCGATCCTACTGATCCTACTGATCCTACTGATCCTACCGATCCTACCGATCCTACCGATCCTACTGATCCTACTGATCCTACTGATCCTACTGATCCTACTGATCCTACTGATCCTACTGATCCTACTGATCCTACTGATCCTACTGATCCTACTGATCCTACCGATCCTACTGATCCTACCGATCCTACTGATCCTACCGATCCGACTGATCCGGCAGAGCCAACCGGTGCCGCTATTAATGGCACGCTGAGCACCAGTGAAGATATCGCCGTAGCGCTCAACATTGATCTGTCCGCCTATGAAAGCTGGATTGATGATGGTTCGATGGGTGCGCTGGTTGTCCGTGACGTACCTGCCGCGGCTGCATTTAATGTCGGCGTCCGCAATGCTGACGGCAGCTGGACCATCGCCCTGAATAAACTGGCCGAAGCGCAATTTATTCCTGCCGAACACAGCGGCAGCGATGCCCTTCTGAAAACCGCCGTTACCTACAGCGCCAAGGGTAAGAGCAAAACCTTTACTGGTCAGATCAGCGTGGCAGTTGAGGCCGTTGCCGATGCACCGCAGTTAAGCCTGACCCAACAGCCTCTGGCCAGTGACCGTTTTACCAGTGCTTATCTGCAGGAAAACCGCGCCATCCTGAATATTGATCAGGTCATCAGCCAACGGAACAGCAGCAATTATGTTCTGGTCGGTACCGCTCAGACCCGTGGCGATATTCAGGCCGGTGCCGCCGATGAATGGATTGTCGCAAACGATGCCAATATTTCTGCTTCTGCGGGCGACGATGTTATTCAGGTTAATCGTGGCAGTGTCGATGCCGGCGATGGTAACGATATCGTGCAAATGCTTGGCGGCAGCGTAAATGGCGGCCGTGGTAACGATCTGATTCAGATTAATGCCGGCAGTGTTAATGGCGGCGAAGACGATGACGTTATTCAGATCAAAGGCTGGTCTGATGCCGTTAATACCGATATCGACGGCGGCGATGGCTTTGATCACCTGATCGTTGATCGGTCGCTGGTCAGCCGTATCGAATCTCTGGGCGAGCACGCCGGCCGTATCGAATTTATTAGTGGTGGTTCGGTAACCTACCGCAGCATTGAAAACCTGAGTCAGGGCGGCGAGTTGATTTTTGCTCAGGGCGTCGAACTGACTGCCAGCGCACAGCTGCTGGATACTGATGGCTCCGAAAGTATTCTGAGCACCGTTATTTCCGGCGTACCGGAAAAAGCCCTGCTGAGCCACGCAACACGGATTGACCAGAACAGCTGGAAAATCGACAGCGATTATCAGGGTGCACTGCAATTGCTGTGGCCATCCAGCCTGAGCGATGATTTCACTCTGACCATGACAGTGAAAAGTCAGGACAGCGATGCTGACAGCAGCGTGATTTATCCGCTGAGCACCAGTACCACTCTGGCAGTTACCGTGGCAGATCTGCTTGATCCAACCGATCCTACCGATCCTACCGATCCAACCGATCCTACCGATCCTACCGATCCGACTGATCCGACTGATCCGACTGATCCGACTGATCCGACTGATCCAACCGATCCAACCGATCCAACCGATCCAACTGATCCAACCGATCCGACTGATCCTACCGATCCGACTGATCCTACCGATCCGACTGATCCTACCGATCCGACTGATCCGACTGATCCGACTGATCCGACTGATCCGACTGATCCGACTGATCCGACTGATCCGACTGATCCGACTGATCCTACCGATCCGACTGATCCTACCGATCCGACTGATCCAACCAATCATAAGCCGGTTGCCAATGCCGGTGCGGATATCCTGAATCAGCAGGTTGGCACAACCGTTATGCTGGATGGTGGCGCAAGCTCCGATGCCGACGGTGATACCCTGACTTACAGCTGGAGAGTGATCAGTTCACCGGCAGAAATCGATGTTGACCTGCTGACCGACCCTACCGCCCAGCAGCCAACACTGACGCTGGTCGAAAAAGGTTTCTATGTTGTTGAACTGACCGTGAGTGACGGCAAAAGTGTCAGCGCGCCGGATACCGTAATGATCGAAGCCGTTGCTGATGATCAGATGTGTGTAAGCGGCAAGAAATTATCCATCTGGGCGGCAAAAGCCAGTGAAAATAACCCGGACAAACTGGTTAAAGATGTATTCCTGGGCAATATCACCTCGTTCAAAGGAACCAATACGCCAGCGGCCAGTTACAACTACTACAGTGATTCAGCGCATCCGACCTATGTGGCAGACGCATACAATGATGCACTGCCGCAGCCAAAAGACAGCTCGGCTCATATTTTCTTCTATGAGTCGACGGTTGCCCATGCCGCACGCAGCTACTCGAACAATTCTGCGATTAAACCACGCGGCCAGCTGAATGAAGGCGATCTGTTCCTGTACTTCTTCTTTAATAAAGATGCCGCCGGACAGAGCAACAACAAAGTGTATTTTGAGGTGCTCACCGACAACAATCTGAATGCCGCAGGCATTCCGGTTGATCAGGTGATTCTGTCAGACGATGGCCACGAACTTTATTCAGTAAGTAACGGCAGCGCTGCAGACAAGCATTATGTTGGTGACTTCCAGTACTGGTACAACACCGATGGTGGTGTAGTCGGTCCGTTCCGTGGTGAAGAATTTACCATCGCAGTGCGCGCAACATCGCAAAGCCCGGTGGGTGAAGACCTGACCGGAGCAAGCTTCTTCTCCCGTGAAGGAACTGAATATAACTTCTTTAAAGATCCTAAAATCACGTCCTTTATCGTGACTTATAAAGAAGAGAAAAATTGTGATGATGTAGATCCGACTGATCCGACTGATCCGACTGATCCGACTGATCCGACTGATCCGACTGATCCGACTGATCCTACTGATCCTACTGATCCTACCGATCCGACCGATCCTACCGATCCTACCGATCCTACCGATCCTACCGATCCTACCGATCCTACCGATCCTACCGATCCTACCGATCCTACCGGGCCAACTCCGGGCGCCTGTTATTCCGGTCAGGGTTACTGGAAAAACCATAACCGCTATGCCAGCAACCCAAGCCAGCAGGTTGCATGGCCTGCCGTTCCGGATTATCTGGTCAGCGAAGACACCAATATCTGTGGCCAGACCTGGCTGAATAACCTGCATACGCCACCGCGTGGCGATGCACTCTTTATTCTGTCACATCAGTGGATTGCCGCCCGCCTGAACCAGGCCAATGGCGCTGCCTTAACCGGCACCATCAGCGATGCCATTAACCGCAGCAGCGAACTGCTGGCTCAGTGCCGCATCAGCCGTGCCGAGCGTGAAGAAGCCGTTGCTCTCGCATCATTGCTCGACGATTTTAACGACAGCGAAGACTGCGCCTACACCGAGCCGGACCAGCCTATCGGCAACCACTATGGTGTGGTGAATATCCGCAGCATTTATGAAGTTGAAGGCGTCGATATGATGGCCAGCCAGGGTGGCATTGCTGCGCTGCGCGATCCGGCCCTGTTTCCGCTGAATGAACGCAGTGAGCGTTTTATCCGCGTCCTCAGTTCAGACAAAGAACTGCTGGGTTACGCCGCGGTTCAGCCCGATGGTTCCGCTCTGTTTAAAGTACCAGCCAACACCGATTTTACGCTGGAAGTGGTGAACAGCCGTCTGAAAGCACTGGCCAGCAAGAACGAGCATTATGCTTACCTGAATGCCCTGTCAGCGCACACGCTGAACGTTGCTGCCGGTGAAACCCTGCACTATCAGCAAGATTCTGAGGTCAATCCGGGCGGTCATGCCGGTTATGCCTTCGCCAATACCAACAGCGCGATTGTTGCCAGCGAAGATGGTCAGACCATGGCCGAAGCACTGGCGGATCATCAGCACAGTCTGCCTGTTGTCAGCGCCGACATCCGTTATCAGGACGTGTGGAGCCTGAGCAATGCCGCCGCCGATATCAGCTACAGCTACAGCCAGCTGGATACTCCGGCACCGGCCAGCAGCGCCTGTATTAACAGCTGGGATAAAGACTGCAGTGCCCGCATCACCTACACCGACCATGTGCAGCCGTTGTGGGAAAAAAGCGGACGCGACAACAGTGGTCGCAGCTGTGTTGCCTGCCACGATAATTCCGGCGCCACCGGCCTGGATCTGACCTGGGACGGCGTAGCACTGGATAAAGCCAATATCGTGTCATACCGCGAGCTGTTCAGCCCACGCGCGACCTATATGTATCTGGCTAACCAGTTCAGCCCGGTGAGCAGCAACCACTGCCGTCGTCAGCAGGAACTGCCTTTTGTTGAACAGCCAGGCAACGACTGCTTTACCTGCTACAGCCGCGTGCTGATGTCCGATCTGGGAACTCTTGAATCAGCGAATTTCTTCGAACTGTTCAGCACCGAACCGGATCACAGCAACTACCTGTTTAACCCGGATGAAAATACCCCGCGCATTAATCACAGCGCCATGCTCAGTGCAGAAGAACTGCGTTTAATCAGCGAATGGCTGGATAGCGGTGCACGGGTACATTAAAAATAACGAGAAATAAAAAAGGGCCTCAATTGAGGCCCTTCTGCCCATAATTTTTAATCAGCACCAGAGCTGACAAAAAACAGCATTTTTTAACATCCAGGCCTGTTGCCTCCCAGGGGAACTTATCCCCTTGCCGGCGGGCCGACCCCAGCTTCGCGCTTTCTGGGCCGTTACCCTTGAAACCTTGATATTTAATGGCCACGCGCCCCATCGGCCATCCATGGCCGGAGCCGCTTGTCCGCATCCCTGCGGACAGACCAGACATATCTGCGGTTTCTGCGGCGGCCCCAGAGGCGCAGAAACCCTCCCCGCGATGCCGCTTTTCAGATCAAACGTATTCTTTAAATGTCATGTCGCAAACACGCTTTCCTTTGAAATACGGCTGAGCGGATTGGTTAAACCGGCGATCGTGCGGCGCCAGACAACCAGATGATTCTGCGGCCTTCAGAGCAAAACCCTGCCCCGGAACGATGCAAATTGTTGGTGTTTTAAAGTGTCGTTCCGGGGCGAATTGTTTTGCGTGCCGCATAATCATTGCAGTTGGCTGGGTGAAGCCGGACGCGCCGAAAAGAGAGGATCGTAAGGAGATACCTCTCCTTACAGGGGGCCAGGGGCGGAGCCCCGGAAAGGCGTTTCTGATTGAAAAACAGTAATCGATGAAGCTGCAGTTTGGAGTGAAACTATGTCACTCCAAACTGTGGGACAGTAGTGGTCTGAAGGCCCTTTTTTATTTATGTATCTGGCTCCCACGCTCTGCGTGGTAGTCTGACCTGTCGCTCTGCCAATTAACGCCGCTGAGTTAAGTCTTACAGCAAGCCAAGCACAATAAACAGCGCCAAACCCGCACCGCTTAATACCAGCGTTTTGTTTTTCAGCATCGGTGACTGCAGGCCGAGATACAGGCCGCTCGCCATAATCAGCACCAGAGCGATAGCGAACAATTTTTCCAGCCATTTAAACAGCGAAGGGCCATGACCTTTGTGCAGTTCCATTAATCCGGCCTGCAGATCCGGTTCGCCCCGCTGAATCACAATATTGTTGCCCTGCTGCTGCAGCAGGTAATGCTCACGGCTGGTCGGACGGGTGTAAAAACTGCGGCCTTTATCTTTTACGTATTCGAAACTGGTTTCGATTCCCGCACTTTTTAATACCGCCTGAACATCAGCAGTCAGTGTCGGGCTTTTTGCACTCAGCGTCACACCAGTAACCTGGCCAACGTCGGTATAGGTGGTGTTGCCCTTTACTCCAAACAGATACAGACCACCGGAAATCGCCATAATAATGATGATGGGAGCAAAAAAAGATGCCAGATACAAATGCACCGACACCAGCGTTTTGCGTGAAATAAGGGCCGCCATTGGAAATCTCCTGATACATTAGTTACCAGCAGATTATCCTCCCCGCTACCGGGCTTTGCATGTAAAGAATCGTAGAAGCAGACTGCCCGTCGCGCCGGAATGGCTGTTTCTTGACCTGCAACAAGTCATAAGACGAAGTGCATATCATTCAGCTGCTGGTATAAAAAAGCCGGAGTCTGTACACAGAACTCCGGCAAAGCTCACTGGCGTGTTGTTCTCAGGCTGCTTGTGCAGGCTTATTCATAGCGGCTTGTTTGGCCACGATCAGTTCGCGGTAATCCTGCTGCATAAATTCTTTAATACCGCTGCGTTTATTCGCTTCCATCGCCAGCTCTAATTCTTCTGCGCTGGCATAACGGCGATCCCAGTCCAGTACCTTTGGTACCATAATGCGGTTCCACAGCGGTGGAATCAGTGTCAGAAAAATCGTGGTCAGATAACCATTCACCATCATCGGTGCGTCCTGATACGAGCGCAGTTTATGGAAAGGAACATCGCCTTCGGCATGGTGATGAGAATGACGGGTCAGGTTAAAGGTTGCCCAGGAGCTGACGCGCTTATTGGTATTCCAGCTGTGATATGGTTGTACCGGCGTTTTCGGGTTACGCACCATGCCGTAGTGTTCCATAAAATTCACAATTTCCAGAAAAGCTTTGGCGATCAGTGCAGAGGCGGTAAAAACCAGCACACCGATCCAGCCGGCCATGACAAAGGCGGCAATTTCCAGCAGCAACGACATCAGCAAACCGCGGATATACAGATTATGGTGACTGAAAACCGGCAGGCGTTTTTTCTGCAGGCGCTGCTTTTCCAGTTTCCAGGCGCTGATATTTCCTTTCCAGGTTGAAGCCAGAATATGGAAGTACACATTGCGGCCACGCGGGGCCGTCGCCGGATCACCAACGGTGCTGACATAAATGTGGTGGCCGTAAACATGCTCAATTGAGAAGCCGGTATCCCAGCTGAACGCCAGCAACCAGCGGCCGATAAACATCGCCACCGGGTCCCAGGTACGGTGCGTTAATTCATGGCCAACAATAGTACCGACTACCGATGACAATAACCCACAGCTGAAAATCGCCACTACATATTGCAGCAGGGTATTGTCGGCACGGGCAGCGGCGGCGTCATAACCGGTCAGTTGCTGCACCAGTGCGCCGTACCCCAGTACATCGGAATCGGCGACCGTCCACACCATTAAAAAATTCATCGCAAAAATCAGCACCAGCGATGAATAAAGCTGCAGGTTCAGAATCCACTCATGGCCGTATACCGGCTCTACGGTATCGTCGCCAAACAACAGATCGCCCAGAATCACAAAGCCTGCGGCGGCGGCCAGACCCAGATACATCCAGTCGCCACCCAGTGTCAGGCCGATGGCGAAGGGAATGGTCAGCATATGAAACAACGTATATTTCGCATATTTGAACATAGGAATTTTCCTTTTTTTATAATAAGTCAGGCGTTGGCTGCCAGTGCCGCAGCGGCACCGGATAAGTCACGGCTGTCGAGAAATTTATCGAAGAAAATCTGATGCGGGCGCACGCTGAATTTCTGGCATTCGCTTATGGCGGCATCAATCATCGGCGCCGGACCACACAGATAAACCTGGCTGTCTGCAGCAATGCGCCCTTCGATCGCCTGGGTTACCCAGCCACGCAGGCCGTCCCAGTCAGAATTATCAGGCTCGCCGGACAGCACAGGGACAAATTCAAACGGCCCGGCCCAGCGATCCGCCAGCTGCTGAATTTCTTCGAGGCAATACAGATCGTTTTGCGTGCGCGCACCAAACAACAACGTCACCGGACGACGTGACTGCTCGGCCACGCCCTGACGCAGAATACTCAGCAACGGGGCCAGGCCACTGCCGCCGGCAATGGCAAAAATGGGAGTGTCATCCGGGCGCAGCCAGAAATCGCCGAGCGGCCCTTCTACCTGCACCCTGCTGCCGATACGCGCACTGTCCTGCAATAAAGGAGATAACGCGCCACCGGGAATATGGCGGATAAAAAATTCCAGCCCGGTACTGCCACCGGCGGCACAGGTTCCGGCAAAAGAATACGAACGCGCCGGCGCAGCCGTTCCGCTCAGACTTAACTGCGCATACTGGCCGGGGGTAAAGATCAGCGGCTCGTCCAGCGTGATGGTCAGCGCGCTGATATCGTGGGTCAGCGGGCGGATCATCTGAATCACACCGGATACGGTCTGTAGCGAATGAACCGGACTGCGGTTATCCCAGTGCGGAATATCCAGCAACAGATCGCTTTTCGGCACGCTCTGACAGGCAAGAATGTAGTTATTATCGAGATCCTCAGCGCTTAACACATAAGCGCTTTCGGTTAATTCTTTCACCTTGCCCTGCTGCAGCCGGCATTTGCAGGCGGCACAACCACCCACACGGCAGCTGTGCGGAAAACGGATACCTTCGCGCAGGGCCGCCTGCAAAATGGTTTCGCCCGGGGCGGCGGTAAAGCTCTGGTGGGTACTGGCAAGGGTGACTTGTCGGGCTTTCTTCTTAAACAATGACAGCATGAGCAAATGACCTTTATTGTTTTATTAGCTGCGTATTGGTTTACAACCAGCGCAGTGGACAGGGACCAGTCTATGTCTGGCAGGTTTTCCGGGTTACAGCAGCACCAGACAGAGAATGGTCATCTGGGGCCAATAATCTGGTCAGTCAGAAATCGCGGGGTAAGATAAAAGAATGAAAACAGCACAGTCAGAGACTTCGATACAACTGCCCACCAACTACCTGCGCAACCTGCTGGATCTGGTAGCCGGGCGTGGTGGTGACGGTCTGCAGATGATGCAGCGCAGCGGCCTGAGCCCTGAGCTGATCGATACCATTGACGGCCAGATCAGCTGGGAGCAGTTCAGTGGCGCCCTGCGCGAAAGCCGCAACGAGATTAATGAGCCCGGACTGGGTCTTTATTTAGGCAGTCAGCTGACCATCACCACCCACGGTCTGCTGGGACTGGCGGCGATGAGCAGCCCAACCCTGGGCGATGCTGCGCGGCTGGCCTGCCAGTACGTGGCAACACGAACACCATTGGTTTCTCTGCGGCTGGAAAAGAAAGGCATGCAGGTATCGCTGACCATCGACGAGCTGTATGCACTGGGCGATATCCGCGCCACCTTTCTGGAAACCCTGACCGTAACGCTGCTGGCGGTGATTGATTTTGTTGCCGGCGGCCAGGCCCGTGTCAGCCAGGTAAACTTTGCCTTCCAGACGCCGGAATACAGCTCACTGTACGAAGCCTTTTTCCCCTGCCCGGTGCGCTTTAATCAGGAACAGAATCAGATCATTCTGCCCGCTGCCGACCTGAATATCCCTTCACGTCTCGCCGATATTCAGGTACAGCGTCAGGCCGCCCAACAGTGTGAACAGCAATTAAAACAGTGGCAGGAGAGACAGAAATTATCCGGCCAGATCCGCATGATGCTGGGCCGGGCCAAGGGACGCTTTCCGGGCTTTGAACAGGTAGCCGATGAACTGTCGCTGTCACCACGCACCCTGCGCCGGCGACTGGCAGAAGAAGGCACCAGCTATCAGGAATTACTGGAAATCTGGCGTCAGGAAATGGCACACCAGTATTTACGCACCACCAATCTCAGTGTGCAGCAGATCAGTTATTTGCTGGGCTATAACGACCCGGCTAATTTTGGCCGCGCCTTCCGTAAACGTAACGAGGGAATTTCGCCGCTGCGCTTCCGCCAGCAGGGGCAGGAAGCGCCGGCAATCAGCCGTTCAGAATAACTTCTGCCGCAGCAGGTCTTCACCCTGCAGCAAGCCATCCTGATAGGCTTTATTCAGAATGTTCATATCGGTGGTGAACTGCCCGGCAGAAAAATCGTCAGGCGGACAGATTTCAACGATATTGCAGCCGGCCGGTGGCTGGCGGATAAAATCCAGCGCCCGGTTATAGTCGTCATGACGCTGCTGCAGGCGTGCCGCAATGTGCGGATAGTCTTTTAATAAGCGCGGAAAAAATCGTGCGATTTTATAGGCTTTTTTACGGTACGAAGCCGGGTTTGAGCGCAGCACCAGAATATTACGCGCACCGCGACGCCAGGCTTCTTCCACCGGCAGTGAGTCGGCCACACCACCATCGAACCAGATGTTATCGCGCAGCTGTACCTGCCCTTTAAACGCCAGCGGCATATTGCCCGAGGCTTTTAACGCCTGAAAAACCTCGTCGGCCTGCGGCGATAAATAATGTGCTTCGCCGCTGTGGGCACAGGTCGCCACCACCAGAAAACGGTGTTTAACCGCTTCGATATGCTCCAGCCCGATCGGTAATTCTCGCTCGGTAATATCCCACAGCCAGTCGATATCAATTAAATGCCCGCCGCGCAGAAAACGCCGCCAGCTTTTAAATTGCGGCCGGCGGCAGTAATCGGTGTAGACCTTATAATTACGACCGTATTGCTTACCTAAATACGCCGCCACATTCGATGCTCCGGCCGATACACCCAGATACCAGTCGAAAGGATAATAATCGGCGGCGATAAAAGCATCGAGAATACCGGCACTGTAAATACCGCGCATAGCGCCGCCTTCAACAATCAGTGCACTGGCAGAATGATCGGCGCTCATATCAGGCTCCTGCGTTTTCGCTCTCGGCTTGCATCACACCCATCTGCTCACGCTGTACCGATGAAAACATTCCCTTCATACGCTCCAGTTCATCAGCCGGCATGATATTCATAGCGGCAAATTTTTCGGCAGAAAATAACGCAAAATACCCTTCTGCTTTGGCCGCCACCTGACCTTTGGCATTACGCAGCTCAGCCGCCAGAACAACCTGACGGTCGTTTTTCTGTTCGGCAATAAAACCATAAACACTGACCGGCTCGCCGATACGGACCGGTAATTTAAAACGCACTTTAATATCGCGGGTCAGCAAAAACTGATTGAGCAGATACATGCCGGCCCAGCCCATCACTTCATCCAGCACCGTGGTAATAACACCACCGTGGGCCAGATTGCTCCAGCCGCGCAGATGTCCGGGAATAACCAGATCTGAACGCACCTGCTGCTCGTTGGTGAAGAAGCGCATTTTCAGCCCCTGATGATTGTGCTGACCACAACCAAAACACTCATGGGCAATATTGGTCATCGGTCGCCATTCATTCGGCTGCATAAGAACCTCCATTCATCTCGGTAACAGTAAAATCGTTCAGTCCGGCGCGCTCGGCCTGGGTCAGCGGACCGGCTCCGAGCAACAACAGTGCGTGTTCCACCATACGCAGGCCATAAGCGCCGGGGGCTTCACTGATCTGTGGCTGCAGCTGGTCGGAGAAATAATGCGCGCCTTCGGTCAGAGCCATCAGCACCTGAGCACTGGCGGCGGCATCGGCAATACGCACACAGCCCTGCTCCTGCTGGAAACGCAATTCCTGGGTCAGCACGCGATGATAACGGCGATACATACGGGCCACCGCCAGCCGCACCTCTTCGTGGCGACGGGCCAGCGACATAATGGCGAAGACTTCCGGTGCCGCGAGGGTGTTCATCCAGCGCAGACCGAAATAAACAGCCAGCATCTGTACCAGCCGCAGGCGGGCATCACCGCTGCCCGGTAATTCGCGGAACAGCTGGCCATAACGCTGCAGGCTGACATTCACCAGCGTCAGCATCAGGTTTTCTTTACTGCCGAAATGATGCATCAGCAACGACGGATTCACCCCAGCCGCCTGCGCCAGCCGTGCCATCGTTACCTGTTCATAGCCCTCACTGCGGATCACCTGTACCAGTACATCCAGCAGCTGTTCGCGCCGGTCACCGGCACTCAGACGGGTTTTGCGCGGCGAAGGCTGTTTGCTTTCCTGAACTTCAGACAAAGAACACCTGTTTATTTAAAACACCAATATGAGCCAAAAATAGCGGTTAAAAACACCACTATCAAGTATTTATTGAATGCCTATTTAGTTAATGGCTGAAACAGAGGGTTCGGAAAAGCGGTTAAGGATGGGCTTAACCCCTGTCTGAAATCAGGCAAAGCAAAACCTGCTTGCTACTTACTTCACATGTGAACTATATTTGCTTCACATGTGAACTAAATTGTCGTGCGGTCATTAACTATGGATAAACGTCTCTTCTACCTGCTCAACAGCGCACGCCACCGGGTATACAAACACGCCGATCAGAAGGCCGAAGAAGCTCTGGGCATTTCCGTAACCCAGCTTGGCGCCCTGATGCTGATTACCGCCAATGAAGGTTGTCTGCTGAAGGATCTGGCGCAGAGCCTGAATCTGAATAATTCGGCCCTGACCGGTCTGGCAGCACGGATGGAACACAACGGCCTGATAGAACGCCGCGCCTGTGAGATGGATGGCCGCGCTTCGCGTCTTTATCTGACCCTGCTCGGACGCAGCAAGATCGACAGCGCCAGGCCGCTGATCAGCCAGCTGAATGCCGCCATGACCGAAGGTTTCAGCGAGCAGGAAGTGTTGGTCATCCTGCGATTTTTAAACCGCTTACTGAGCGAATTCTGAACATACGGAGGACAGCATGGAAAAAATTGAAGTGATGACTCAGGGCGGGCGACTGCTCAGCGCACGCTTATTCAACGCCAGCGAAGCCCGCTCGGTTGTTGTCGTTGCCGGCGCGATGGGTGTGCCCCAGGGCTGCTATGAAAAGTTTGCGCATTTTCTCTGCGAACAGGGCCACAACGTTATTACCTTCGATTACTTCGGTACCGGAGAATCACTGCAGACACCTCTGCGCCATTGCCAGACCAATATCAGCGACTGGGGCGAAGAAGACTGCACCGCCATTATCCGCTTCGCCCGGGATTATTTTCCCGGACTGAAATTACAGTGGATCGGCCACAGTGTTGGTGGCCAGTTGCTGGGAATGATTCCCGCCGTTAATCAGATTGATCAGGCCATTACCGTGGCCTCAGGCAGCGGTTACTGGCGCGAAAATTCACCGCCGACCAAACGCGTGGCCTGGCTGCTTTGGTATTTCATCGCACCATTAAGCGTACCGCTGGCCGGTTATTTTCCCGGTGCCCGATTAAACATGGTCGGCGATCTGCCCGCCAATGTGATGCGCCAGTGGCGACGCTGGTGCCTGAACCGTGAATACGCAGTGGGCGCCGAAGGTGAAGCTATGCGCGCACGCTTTGCCAGTGTCACGGTTCCGATCACCTCGGTTGCCTTCAGCGACGATGAAATGATGTCACGGCGCAATGTCGAATCGCTGCACAGCTTTTATCAGAATTCACCACGCACCATGATCCGCCTGAAACCGGCGGATATCGGTGAAAAGAAAATCGGCCATCTGGGCTGGTTCCGCGAGCGCTACCGCGATTCCGTCTGGGCCGGGCAATTACTGCCCTTGCTGCAATAAGTTTTACCGCGAATTCATCACAATAGCTCACCACCATAATTCACCCAAATAAGAGAGAGAAAACGATGAGCCAGTTTTTAAAAATGTTTGAACAACTCGGTGCACAGCAATTTTCGGCCGGTATCGGCATGGTCGCCCCGTATTTTTCCACCATTGATCCGGAAGTCACCGAACTGCGTCCGGGCTACGCCAGTATGATTCTGCGTAACCAGAAAAAAGTGCATAACCATATTGGTACTGTTCATGCGATTGCCATGTGCAACGCGGCTGAATTAATGGCCGGCATTGTGACCGACGCCAGCATCCCGGCTGGCGCACGCTGGATTCCGGCGGGTATGAGTGTGAAATATGTGGCCAAAGCCAAAACCGATTTAAAGGTTGAGGCCGATTGCAGTGCGGTGGATTTTTCCCAACCCGGAGAAGTGCATATTCCGGTCGCCGCTTACGACGACCAGAACACGCTGTGCTTTACCGCCGATATCACCATGAATGTGAAGCATGCCTGAAGCTTATAAAAACAGGTGTCCGTTAATGGACGCCTGTTTTCCTGTAATCAGACACCAATCAGCTTACGATAACGCTTAATCAGTTTTTTCAGCCGCACCCGGTCGAGTATCAAACTTAACAGCGGATTTAATACCGTTTCTTTTTTTGCCCCACTCCCCCAGCGGCGTAAATGGCGTTTGATTAATGCCATGGTAGCGACGCTGGCGATGGCCTTATCTTTCCATTCGATACGCGCCAGCGGTAACTCAAACGCCGGATTCTGTTGCCAGCGTTTGGGCAGATCAGGGCAGACCGCCAGTGCACTGGCCATCCCCAATAATGCCACGCCGGCATTAACAACCTGTTCCGCCGTCTGCAGACGGGTAATACCACCGGTACTCATAACCGGCATATTGGCGACTGCCGCAATCTGTGCGGCGAATTCGAGAAAATACGCTTCGCGTGCCAGAGTGCGGCCATCGGCGGTGCGTCCCTGCATTGCCGGAGCTTCGTAACTGCCGCCGGAAATTTCAATGGCATCGACCGCCAGCGGATTGAGCCATTCCACCACCGCTTTGGCATCGGCAATATCGAATCCGCCGCGCTGAAAGTCGGCGGAATTTAATTTAACCGCAACAGCAAACCCCGGTTTAACCACCGCGCGGATACGACGGGTAATTTCCAGTAATAAGCGCGCACGGTTTTCCAGACTACCACCCCATTCATCCGTGCGCTGATTGGTCAGTGGTGATAAAAACTGGCTGAGTAAATAACCGTGTGCGGCATGAATTTCCACACCGTCAAAACCGGCTTCTTCGGCACGGCGAGCGGTCGTTACAAAGCGTTCAATCACATCGCCGATATCGGCTGGCGTCATTGCCTGCGGCCGGGCGAATAAATGCGAGTGCTTACCCAGATCCACCGCCACTGCAGATGCCGACAACACCTTACCGCCCAGTGCGGCATACACCTGACGGCCGGGGTGATTAATCTGCATCCAGATTTTTGCGCCCTGCTCTTTCGCCGCCTGTGCCAAAGCAATAAAAGGGGCCAGCGGCGTTTGCGCTTCCAGCGCCAGACCACCGGGGCCGGTCATCGCCAGATGATCGACCATGACGTTACCGGTAATGATCAGGCCGCTGCCGCCCTGTCCCCAGCGCCGGTAGAGATGAGTCAGTGCCGCATCCGGCAGTAACCGCGCATCGCCCATATTTTCTTCCATCGCCGCTTTGGCGATGCGGTTAGCAAGCTGCTGACCGTTAGGCAGGGTCAACGGCGTAAAGACAACTGAGCTCATAACAACTCCCGATCATTGATTGGTGATAACTGAACAGCACCATGTTAAATTTAAAGTTAACTTTAAGTTCAACTGGTTTTTTATGCCGTTTTCATCTGTCGATAAATCCTCTGTAACCCCCTCCGGCAAAGCGGATACACGCTTAATGCGCATTGGTGAGCTGGCGGCCCAGAGTCAGACGCCTGCGTCCACCATCCGCTATTACGAACAGCAGGGTTTGCTGAGTGGCGTGCAGCGTACCGCCGGCGGCAGCCGCCGTTACGATGGCAGCGCACTGTTACGCCTGCAGATGATCCGCAGCCTGCAGAATATGGGCTTTGCGCTGGGGGATATTCCGGCCCTGCTGCGCGATGAGCAGAAAGCTGTGGATCATGAGCGGGTAATGACGACCCTGAATGGCCGGCTGGAGGATATCGATACCTTACTGGCCAGCCTGCAACGGCAGCGCGATCAGTTGCATGCGCTGCGTTGCCTGCTGGAAAGCAGCTGGGAGGCAGGCCATTGTCTGAGTGACGAGCAGATTCTGGCGCTGCGCGATCAGTATCTGCAGCCGCCAGACAGTGCGGGCAATCAGGACTGATTCAGGCGCGCGACTGTAGCGGCCACATCTTCAGCGCTGTGGCGGATCTGCTCAATCACATCCGCTGCCTGCTGAATCTGCTCGCCCACCTGCTTTGTCTGCTGCTGGGTTTTTTCCATCTGCTCCATCGCCGCACGGGTCAGGGCTTCATTCGCCTTAACCATTTCGTCGATTTCCAGCGTTGAGCTGTTAGTGCGCGATGCCAGACTGCGCACTTCATCGGCGACCACCGCAAAACCACGGCCATGCTCACCGGCACGCGCCGCTTCAATCGCAGCATTTAATGCCAGCAGGTTGGTTTGTTCAGCAATGCTGCTGATGGTGGTGACGATGGCGGAAATTTCCGCCGATTTACTGCTTAGTTTGCTGATGCTCTGTGCCACATCACCCACCTGCGTCGCCACCTGCGCCGATGCCGTAACACTGGCACGTAACAGACCACTGCCATTCTGGGCCAGGTTAACGGTATCGGCCGAATTACTGCGTGCCAGCTCCGATGCTTCACGCACCTGCTCGGCCTGCAGCACCCGTTCGGTAATATCGCTGGCAAACTTAATCACCTTAATAACGCGTTTTTGCGCATCAAAAATCGGGTTATAGCTGGCTTCCAGCCATACAGTACGGCCACGCTTGTCACGTCGTTCAAACTTACCGCTCTGCACCCGCCCCTGTGCCAGCCTTTGCCAGAAGTCCGGCTGCTCGCGGTAAAAAGCGTCGTTGCAAAAAATGCGGTGATGTTTACCGCGCAATTCTTCCGCCCGGTAGCCCATGGTGTTCAGGAAATTGTCATTGGCATTGAGAATGGTGCCATCCGGGGTAAATTCAATAATGGCCTGCGAGCGGTTCAGCGCATCCATTACCGCTTCCTGGCTACGGCGTTTTTCTGTATTAGCCGTTACGTCCTGAGCCAGCTTGATAACACGAATCACACGGCCATTCTGCAACACCGGAAAATAGGTAGCGCGCAGCCACAGGCGCTCCCCCTGTTTATTAATCCGCGGAAAAGAGCCGCTCGCAAATTGTCCGGCGGCAAGCTTTTTCCAGAACGCACGGTACTCTTCGGAAGCCGCATAGTCGGTGCTGCAAAACATACGGTGATGCTGGCCCACCACCTCATCGCGGCGATAGCCAACCACCTGCAGAAAAAGATCATTCACATCCTTAATCGTGCCATCCGGGGCGAATTCAATCATTGCGGAATCCTGACGCAATGCCTGCTCCAGTGCCTGAGCACTGGCCAGGGCCTGTTCAAGCTGCTGAACCTTGTCTTTGTTTTTATCGAACCACATAACTGCTCCGGAATAAGTTTGCATACAGGGTACACACGCTCTCAATCTAGCCCAGTCCTGCCTGCCCGCCAGTGCTGACTACAAGCGACAGGCACTATTTATAAAAACCAGTGATGTATAACAATCCGGCATCGTGTTGCAGGCATAAAAAAGCCGCCAAACGAGGCGGCTCCGGGCTTTAAGCACAACAGCTGTACAACAGCAGCACAACAGCAATGCCGCTTACTTTTTCAGCACCACACGATAGCGCGGGCTGCCGTTTTCCAGACGGTCAATGGCGCTGTTCACGTCCGCCATATCAAACACTTCTACTTGAGGTTCAATATGATGGCGGGCGGCAAATTCCAGCATCTGCGCAATCACTGCCGGGCTGCCAACCGGCGACGACGACACCGAACGCTGGCCGCCCATCAGCGAGAACACATTCAACTCGACCGGTTCCAGTACCGCACCAACCAGATGCAAACGGCCTTTCGGACGCAGGGTATTTACATACGAACCCCAGTCGAGTTTTACATTCACCGTCGACAGAATCAGATCGAAATAACCGGCGGAATCTTTCAGCGCCTGCTCATCACGGGAATCCAGCGTACGGTGTGCGCCCAGCTCCAGCGCTTCGGTGCGCTTGGCTTCCGACGAGGTAAAGGCCGTTACTTCACAGCCCCAGGCATTGAGGAACTGCAGCGCCATATGGCCAAGGCCACCAATACCCACCACACCAACACGCGCCGTGGGCTTAACACCAAACTGCACAATAGGGTTAAACACCGTTACGCCACCGCAGAACAGCGGCCCGGCCACTTCGCTGCTGACGTTATCCGGCAGTTTCACCACACTGGCTGACTGTGCCCGCACCTTGTCGGCAAAACCGCCATGACGGCCAACGATAGTGCCGCGCGCGCCGGCACAGAGGTTATGGTCGCCTTCCATACAGGTCTGACACTCGTTGCAGTAACCGGAATGCCAGCCCAGACCAACACGGTCACCGACCTGCAGTTTTTTCACATGAGCGCCTACCGCACTGATGCGCCCCGCCACCTCATGGCCCGGCACAAAGGGATAACGGGTCATACCCCATTCGTTATTCAGCATGCTCAGATCGCTGTGGCAGATACCGCAGTATTCAACATCGATTTCCACATCATGGTCACCCAGCGGGCCCGGATCGTATTCAAACGGCTTGAGTTCACCACCCGGTTCGAAGGCTGCGTAGGCTTTGATCATGGTTGTTCTCCTGACATAAAAAATGGTCTTAGCGGTTACACCTGAGCAGATGCCGGCGTGCTGTATTCACACGCCGTTGTATTACACCGACAAAAGACTGCGATGACTCAGACCAGCACCAGCTCAACACGGATATTACCGCGGGTAGCGTTAGAGTATGGACATACCTGGTGTGCCTTTTCCACCAATGTCTGAGCGACAGTGTTATCCATGCCCGGCAGGCTGATATGCAGCTCAACGTCGATGGCAAAACCCACACCCTTATCATTAGGGCCAATACCCACATACGCGGTAATGGCGGTGTCTGCCGGCAGCGCGGTTTTATCCTGCATCGCCACATACTTCAGCGCGCCGATAAAACAGGCGGAATAGCCTGCCGCAAACAGCTGCTCCGGATTTGTACCATCACCACCGGCACCACCCAGTGCTTTGGGTGTGCTGAGTTTGACATCCAGCGCCTGGTCGGATGAGACAGAGCGGCCATCACGGCCACCGGTTGAGGTTGCCTGGGCGGTATACAAAATTTCCATAGAATTCTCCGTTTTCGGTTCGTCGTTGCTGGCACCGTCTTCTGCTGCTTGCTTCTGCCCGCTGCCACCAAGCTATAGTTATCGCGATAACTATTTGCCTGTAAAAAATGGCCTTGTGCGGCCAGAACGGAGAAAAGATTATCGCAATAATATATTGCGTGCAATATAAAATCATTCCCCCTGCAATGCCCGGCGCAGAACATCCAGCCGCTCTTTCAGATCCATCAGCTCCGGAATGGCTGCATTGCAGTGACTGGCGGCACAGGCATTCACCTGCAACGCCTTCTCGCGCAGGCTGCGGCCATGCTCACTGAGGCGGATCTCCAGCAACCGCTCATCGGCGCTGCTGCGCGAACGGCTGATCAGGCCCTCAGCCTCCATCCGCTTGATTACCGGCGTTAACGCCCCCGGCTTCTGCCCCAGACGCGCGGCAATATCCTTCAGCCCCAGACCGTCCTGCTCCCACAGAATCAGCAACACCAGATACTGCGGATAGGTCAGCCCCAGCGGCTCCAGCAGAGGTTTATACACCTGAGTCATCGCCAGCGAGGTGGCGTACAGAGAGAAGCACAATTGCTTATCGAGCAGCAGCGGATTGGAATCGGACATAAAGGCTCGGGCCTGTGGTGATCAAAGATGACAATGGGGGAATGCTGCCATAAGCCGGCGTTGCGGAACAGTGTTGGTGGCAGCTGCTGGTTGGCAGTGTATGGAAGCGGATCTTATCCGCGACATGCGGGAGAGACTTGTGGGAGCGACTTTCAGTCGCGATACGACTCGCTACACCGCTCTGCTTTCTACTCGCTCGCTCCCACGCTCTGCGTGGTAGTGCTGCCGCTGGAGGTAGTTGTGTTCTGAGTTGTAGCCGCTGCGCGGACTGGTTGCTGTGTCTGACTCGCTCTCACGCTCTGCGTGGTAGTGCTACTGCTGGAGGTAGTTGTGTTCTGAGTTGTAGCCGCTGCGCGGGCTGGCTTTTTGGGCTACCGCCCGGCCTTATGACCTCTTTGAGGGGTCTTACCCCTCACGCCGGTCGGGCAAACTCCCCGCTTCGCGCTGTGCAGGACTTCATCCGACCTGAACAATCCTGCGGTCTCGGTAACGCGAATAATGGGCCATCCATGGCCCTATTCGCTCGCCCGGCATCCATGCCGGGACGTACCGGCGCAGAATGATTCAAACCGGCGTCCTGCAGGCGCACAAACCATCAATCACGCAAAGCCGAATATGAAACAGACGCCGAATCGTAGGAGTGGATCTTATCCACGACAGACAAGAGCCTGTCATTCACACCAAAATGTAGGGTGGGCACTGCCCACCAAATAATCTGAAAGGAAAGCCGCTGCTCAGCAATAGGTGGCGGATTTCCACTGTCGTCCTTTGCCACTTGTAACCAGTTTTATCAATTATTGAACCTATCCCGGAACTTCAGTACTCTTCAGACCAGCAGGGAAGCCGTATCCGCACGATATAACAACACCAGAACTCAGACCGTCAGGTCGGTTTATCTGACTCAGCACCGATACCCTCCCCGTCTGAAATCCGACTGTTTTATCACGCAATTCCTGCCCTGCGCTTATAAGGATGGGCGGCAGCGTGTGTGAAAAAAATCAGCTGCTGTCTGTGACCGGAAGACACGGAAAACCTTCGACAGAAAAACCTGTATATGCAAACAGTATATTTTCCGTTTGCCGGAATCTGATGCGCGATTTCGCTCCTGTAGCAAAACGCGCATGCGCGAGTTGATACCTTCAGCCCTGAAAGATGCCTGAAAAATCAATCATTTAGGGTTTTACGAAAAGTGATAACGCGCAAAGTGTAAAGAACGGTTCAGGGTAAAAGCGCGCATGCGCGTTTATATCCTGACAAGAAAGAGAATAACGATGATTTTTACAGCCCGGACAATGGGTTAGGCTGGAAATCTGAATAAGGGCTTAGGTGTGTTAACGAGCATGCCTACGAATAAACTAATGAAATGGACACCCCTCCCTTACACTGAAAATTCAGTTTCTTCGCGGGAGGTGGTTTATGGAACCGCTAGCAGTGATAGGAATCGACCTGGCAAAATCGGTGATTCAGATTCATGGTAGTGATAGCAGAGGGAAATGCTTAATTCGTAAAAAGCTTCGACGTAATCAGTTGTTACCATTTATGGCTAAGTTACCTCGTTGCTTAGTAGGAATGGAAGCTTGTGGTGGATCTCATTACTGGGCCAGAGAAATAAAACAGCTTGGCCATGATGTGAAACTTATACCGCCACAATTCGTGAAGCCTTACGTCAAAACGAATAAAACTGATGCAGCGGATGCAGAAGCAATCTGTGAGGCGGTTGGTCGGCCAACAATGAGGTTTGTGCCAATAAAAGGTCCGGAGCAACAAGCAGTACTGCTTTTACATCGAGAGCGGGAAGGGCTGATAAAGGAACGTACGGCAGTAATTAATCGCATACGCTCATCCTTCTCTGAATTTGGAGTCGCGATTCCTGCAGGGCCAAAGCGGTTGAGGCAATGGTTTTCTGATTCATACGGGGATGTGGAAAATACCTTGCCAGCAACGCTTAATCGCCTGATGTTTCGGATGGTTGATCGGCTAAATTATATTGAGTCTGAGATCTTTGACCTTGATAAGGAAATCAATGATCAGAATAAGTCAGATGAACGCTGTAAGCGACTAATTGAAATTCCTGGTGTTGGTCGGTTGGCAGCTTCGGCGATAGTAGCCAGCGTCGGTGATGCAAAAGAATTTCGATCAGGACGAGAATTCGCAGCTTGGTTGGGTCTGGTTCCCAGACAACATTCAAGTGGCGGAAAGCAAAATTTACAAGGTATCAGCAAGCGAGGTGATGCCTACATTCGTAAGATGTTGATACATGGTGCCAGAGCCGTAATTCGCCATATGAACAGGAATAGTGCTCCGGTAGATTGGCTTGAAGATCTTATGAAACGTCGCCACCACAATGTAGTCATCGTGGCATTGGCGAACAAACTAGCAAGAATGATCTGGGCTTTGCTGAGCAAGGCGCAGAGTTACAAGAAATATGAAGACACTGTAGTTGCGTAAGTGAAATTTGATGTCTGGCAGGTAGGACCGCAATCCGGAAACTCTGTTCCTAACTACGTTCTTCGGGAACGATAAACTGATAAGAACCGGGTTGGCGAAGTTCATCAAGGATCTGGCCTACAGGCCAATTGGAATCCGAATAGATGGCTGCACTACACCAAAGACAGATTTCGCTTGCACAATGAGGGGGGGTCCATAGATGTTAGTTTTCTAAGTTGAGATACATACATGCCGAATAAAGAAATGGAAATCGTTTTGTGTATCCCTGGTCCCTGGGCGGATCGCAGCGAGCTAGTGCAGAGTATCGTAAAAGATAGCGGTGGCTATATCTTTGCAGGCAGGGTCTTAATGCACTCAGAGACCGGCAAATCTTTTGAGCTAGAGTTTGCTGGTCCAGATGAAAGGATGCTTTCAGCTTTTGAAGCAGCGGGTCCTCACTGGCGAGACACTCCAGAAATGGAAAAAATCGATTCTCATAAATCCGTCTGTTATCTTATTTCTAATGGCGGCACTATCGAGTCTGCACACTCAATAATGAATGCCGCCAATGCATTACTAAATGCAGGCGGGTTTGGAGTTAAAGTTGAAAGTTCTGGTATTGCTCATTCTCCAGAAGATTGGCGAGAGCAATGTCAATATAATTACTTGTTTAAGAGTCATTCGTCTTACGTTGTGTATATCACATCAGACTATACATATTCTTGTGGCATGCATAATTTTGGTTTGCCGGATGCAATCGTTGATAGCAACGAGTCGGAAAATCCTGCTGAATTATTAAGGGTATTTACGCACTACTTGCTATCCGAATCCCCAGTAATTAAAGAAGGCCAAGCTTTTTCGGTAGATTCGGATTCTCCTGGATACCGCATTAGTGCGCACGCTCCTTTAAATTATGGAGAAGGTTCATTATTTAATAATCCTTATGGCACTTGGCTACTCCAAATGTGCTAGTACGAAAACTAACAAGCGCATGTTGTCGGACTGTTTTTCCGCTGCGCTTCAAAACAGCCGCAAATGCGGGCGTTAAATTTCACCAAGATGAATGATATATACCTCAAGAAAGCTAATGACAAAGATTTTTTCGATCTGATTGGTCGTGAAGTTTCGTCCATAAAAACAGATGGAAATAACTCAGACATAACTGATGATGGATTGAAACACATCAGTCAATTAGATGGGTTAAAGGAGCTAGACCTCGAGTGGGCAACACAAATCACCGATATAGGTATCAGTTATCTTTGCAAACTATCAACATTAACTTATATTGATTTGTCTTTTTGCAAAAATGTATCTAAGAAAGCCATAGAGGAACTAAGGGCAACAATAGATGGCATCACAATTGAATACTAAAAATTTAACAAGTAAAGGCAAGCCGACGCGCAGAATACGCGCGGTTGCTTTAGGCGTCATTGCTACTCGCGCATCTATTTAAGGAAGCAAAAAACAATACAATGAGCTGGATAGATCAAGTCACGTTTGACAACAAAGAAGAGCCTCTTACGGAGGCTGAATTGGAACACGCTAAGGGTTTTCTATCTAAACCACTTACGGAAAATGAAATTGAAGCATTAGAGGACCTCTGCCGTGTAACTGGTGAGATAGATTTTAGATGCTGGGAATTACCTGATTACATTCTTCCTAACGAATATATCGACCTTCTAAAATATTCGCGCAGTGGGTTGCTCAGAAAGGGTGAGCGCGAGCTTGGATTTTTCGGCATTGAAGAAATTAGAGATTATTATTTACGCTATATGTTTCCTGAGTACCAGCCAGGGGCGATACCTATTGGTTTCAATGGTGGTGGTGTATTCTATGCATATGATTTGCGTAACATAGAGTTAGGCGCGCCTATAATTGCGGTATCATCAGGTGCTTTAGATTGGGAAGACTCAATTGTTCTAGGTCGTACGCTTGAAGAGGTTTTTTCAAAAAAAACAAATATTGAAGATGAAATGTAGCTCTAGCCATAACAAAGTGCTGCTAGGGACAAACCTACGCTTCGCTTCGGTTTGCCCCAGAGAACGGCGTCAGCATGAGTTCCTATGAGAGAAATTGAATTCAAAGATGGCCGAAGATCTGACTATTGGGGCTATGGTGACTTTTATTGTTATTCCCAGCTCAGTAAAAATAAGATCCTTCTTCCTTATAAAAGCGAGCCCCCACATGGTAACTCGTATCACCAATTAGTCATCAGTAACAAAACAATACGAGGCTATATTTGGTGTGGATACCTTCTTTGGTCAAAATGTGGAAAGTACTTTACCTGTGATTGGCTTGAAGGCATGGAAGGATATTTCAATGAAAGAAAGGTCTGGCACACAACCCAAATTCAACGAGCCACAATTTTAGTATCTCCAGAAGAGTTAAAGTACAAAATTGTGTTAGAACCAAAATCTAGCGATTTTCATAAGATGTTAAAAAGCAATGATGAAGATAGCGTATGGGATATACTGCTAAATACTAGTGAAACCCCATGGGAAGATTTTTGCTAACAAACAAAGGCAGTATCGCCCTTCGGGCTGGACGGGCTAGCGCGCGCCGCTGCTTTGGACGTTAGGCCCACGAGTAATCTATGAATCGAAACTTTAAAATCGTTGATGGAATATATCTTGTGCTGGAAGGGTACGAACTTGATTTGCACAATAACTTCGATTTCACGAATCTGGATTATTCTGTTGAGCACCGAAGGTTAGTATTAAATTGGCAACGCTCAAATGGAGATTGGGTCAGCTCAGACACTCCAAAGGCATTGGTCATAGAGTTCAAAGAAGTAAGTGAGTTCCGTTTCATGCCTCGGGATTCAGAAATTCCCTTTACCGAAGATGACTGTATTAACTCGCTTGGCTACTGGGTAGATGAAGATTGGGCTGAAGGTGTCATTATGGTCGAGCCAAATCAAACGGCTGAGCCTCACTGGCTTACAGCAATAGATTTTATGTCTGGTGCAGTTTTAGCTGTCCAGGCGGAGAGTGCCAGTGCGAAAGTCACGGCCTAACAAGTCAAAGCACGCGGACTGTGATCCTGCCCCGCTTTAACGGACACAAAAATCAAACCAACAGGTGTCCCCCCCCCCCCCCTGAAAAATCCGCATTAATCCGCCAGAACTAAATTCTGAATCCCGCGCATTTTTCTGCCTGCTCTCCTTAGTCAGCCTCCTCTTAATCGCCTTTCCTACCCCGCCTGCTGTACCTGTTTTTCCAGTTCAGCCACCAAACCGGGCTCCAGTTTTAATTGCCGTGCCAGTTCCTGCAGGTAGGCTTTTTCCATAAAGTTTTGTTCATCCACGATTAACACCGAGGCCAGATAGACTTCGGCGGCTTCTTCCGGTGTTTTTACCTGAGCAGCTATTTCTGCCGGGTCGAGTGGCTTGCGCAGTTCCTGTTCCACAAAGCGGTTTACGTCTGCTGTTGCGCCCATGGCCTGTACGGCGTTGCTGATGCGCTGTTGTTCGGCGTCGTCAATATGGCCGTCGGCTTTGGCGGCAGCAATCATGGCAGATAACAGCAGCAGACTTTCGCGTTCGTTCGGTACGGGGGCGCTGACAGCGGTCTGCCCTGGCAAAGCGGCCGGAGTCTGAAGTGCGGCATCATGGTCATTACCAGTCGCCGCTGTGTTTTTTCCGGCTTTCCAGCTCTGGTAGGTTTTAAAGGCAACAGCAGCCAGCGCGGCGCTGCCGCCGACTTTCAGGGCGGTTGACCCAAGTTTGCGGCCGCTTTTTGAGCCCAGCAGCAAACCCAGTGCACCGCCACCCAAGGCGCCTTTGGCCAGGGTCGATAAGGTATCGCTGCGCGCCTCGCCTTCGGCAGGAATATTCAGCGCCTTCTCCGCGCCCTGCCTGCCTTGCTGGGCAAGATCCGTGGCAGAGCTGAGGAACAGATTCACCAGTCCTTTAATATCCATAACGCATACCTGATAACAAATGAGTCCATTACCAGTATGCGGATTTAAATTTAAGGTTGGGTCAGGGATTGTGAGGAAGGGTCAGGCCGGGCATACAAGGTTATGCAATAAAATTTACAAAATAATAAGCAGGCAGCGCAGCCACAGAGGTTAACAGCAGCAGCCTGAGCCGCTACTATCATTCCGTTAATCATTAAGTGCAGACGGAATTATTTATGAGCAAGGATGCAGAAAAAACCACATTTACCGCGCAGTTATTCGCTCCGGCAAAAGCCGCTGGCGATGATCTGCGGGCGTTTCTGATTTTGCCTAAAGAAGTCAGTGATCTGCTGCCCCGCCGTGGCCGCACCAGTGTCAAAGGCACCATCAATAATCACCCGTTTCAGGCAACCCTGGAGCCGGACGGCCAGCTCAGTCACTGGCTTAAAATGGATAAAGCCCTGTATGAGGCCTGCGGCGCAACAATCGGTGAGGCTGTCATTGTAGAAATTGCTGCCATGAAAAAGGAACCGGAGCCTGCGCTGCCTGCCGATTTTCAGGCCCTTCTTGATACTTCACCGCAGGCCAAAGCGGTATGGGAAGCAACAACCACCATTGCCCGGGTAGACTGGATTCACTGGATTGAGTCTGCCAAGCAGGCCAAAACCCGCGCAACCCGTATCGAAAACGCCTGCGATATGCTCGCCTCGGGTAAAAAGCGGGTGTGCTGTTTTGATCAGTCCGGGTTTTACAGCAAAAGTCTCAGCTCACCATCACCTGCAGGTTGAATAACAAAAGCCTTTGCCGCTGATCCACTGCATTCAGCCATACCAGCCAGTCGGGTGGCCTGGCACAGACAGGCCATCCACAATATTTTATCGTTTATATCTGATACAAAATTCTGACCAGATACAATCTGAGTACCGTATCTGGCCAATGCAGATACGAATAGTACTAAAGAACTGCACCCTGCACTGAGAAGCCAGCAATAATAAAATATTCTTAGCTCATTGGAATTCTTGCTATAAAAAACTGGTTTCACATAATTAATAAGAAGCAGCATTTACATATTTGTTTCTACTTAGCTCAGATAAAGATCTATATAATCCCCCAAACAGAAAAGCACTCAGTGCTCCACCATCCTGTACCCCGCCAACCAGGCGGAACAACAAGTGAAACCTTTAGCACATCAGGATATAAAGCAGACAATCATTCTTTAAATGCGATCAAAGCAACCATCAGATCAGGGATGAATATGTTAACTCCAAATACTTATATAGCACTGGAAGCCGCCGGAATTCCTTCAGGTTCTGTGATGGCTGATTTAATCCGGTCATCAGGTAGTGATTCATCAAAAGTCAGCAAGGTATTTTATGATTTTAATGCAATCACAAGCATGTTCGGTTTTGCTGCAGTCTCTGAAATCAGCTGGTTTTATTCTGAAACCACTTCGGGCGAATTTCCGGTTGCATTTTTAATGGAGGGTATTGGCGACAACAGTAACAGCGTAGTGTTGACACTGTTATTCAATCAGAACGTTTTGGATGGTATTCAGGCAGCTCCTGTATTTGAAGATAATCAGCAGAGTTACTATCAGGTTGCAACGGTTTCCATGGTTGTAAGACTCGCGGGTCAAGACGTTTACACCATGCTGGCAAAGATCGGTGTTGGGCTAAACGAGTTAAACACGGAGCAGTTTACTGAGGTGGACTGGCAGTCAACACTGAGCAGTGTATTACCACGACTGGTTGAAGGTATCAACCAGCTATATATACCGCCGGGTGTATCGTCTGATGACCCGGCTATACCAGCAATACACCCAGGGTTGTGGTTAGCTTGTCAGGTTTCAACTCCCGTTAATATTGCGCTTACAATAATTAAGCTGGCCGAACTTGGTGTTACTATTGTTAAGCATCCAAGCGCCTTTCAATGGTTAATTGCAAATTTTTCCTCATCAACACTGACAATAAGCGATTCGTATCAGTATGAAGCCGGTCTGACGAGTTGTTCAGATACATCAGGTCATCCTGTATCAACCCCTGTTGACTTAATTATTCAGCCACCTCAGACAGTTAATCTTCCGTATGATCGCAGTATTGAGCTGGTGCAGTTTGCAGTTATTACACAGATTTGTGCCAGTGAACTGAAAGGAACGGGCGTGGCGTTAATTACCCAAAGCGATCTGACGAAAAGCAGCGCAAGTCTGATAAATATTCCCTGGTCAGGTGACAACAAAGTTCATGTATCAACTAGTTATCCACAAACTGCAGCTGATTACTGGGATCAGCAAAGCGACATATCATCAGGAAATTCACAAAGCGCCATTTTTACCGATGGAACAACACTGGATATCAGCATTGATGCACTCTCCGGCAGGCAGCCAATGGGAGATGGTAAGCTGGCCTATTATTACAACGCTATTTTAGCATTCAACCAGTAACACCTGGGTCTGTGAATACTGATTAAACAGTCCCCGATTACCGCCGGTCGAAAAAAAACCAGACTTTTTAATGATAATCCCCCTGCTTATTCACAAGCAGGGGGATTTCTGTGTTGGACTGGAACTGACCGCTTCCCCTTAGTTGTACAAAGCCGGGGCCTGTTTAATCAGTGTTAACAGCCCCTGACAGGAAGTCTGGTTATCCATATCTTTTTGGCAATTAATGGAGGATGTTATGTCTAACTCAAATATCAATGTTTCTCTGGTTCAAACTCAGATGTTTACTCCAGGAACTGACAGTAACTTCAGTGCAATAGCCGGCGCCGGAAAAGGCGGTGAATCAACCGCCAGCTTTCTTAACCAACAGATTTCATATACAGAATTTCTGCAGGAAGTAGGTAGCGGATCCATCTCTATTTTTAACTCAACCATCGGTTTCTATAAAGACGGAGATTGGGTAGATATTATGCCAGTTACTTATGCAATGGCTGGCTCTGGCGACAATACAATTGATCTGGTTGTGTATGGTAAGGTGATGAGAGAAATCTGGGAGCAAATGTCCGGAAGCTCTTCTCTCACAATCCCAGCTGACCAGGATTTACACATAAAGGACTATCCAAACTACTACAAGAAATGGCGAATTGCAGAGCTGCTGCCAACAAAGAACGATTATCGCCGCATGCGTGGTCTGGAACTGGATTGCTCCGATGATACCTGCGAATGTACCAATCTGATAAATGTTAATGGTACGACTTACTGTACATTTGGCTCGGTCGAGTCAACATTCTCATATCACCAAACGCCATTATGGGTAGCGCCGGCAGCTCTTGGAACGTTGTCTACTCTTTCCTCAATACCTTTTGTCAAAACGTCTTTTTCCGAATTCATAAAACCTTGTTTAAAGGCCTGGTGGGAAGGTCAGAAGCAATGTTGGGGAAATGTTGGAAGCGCTGTTAACTATGACTCAACTTCAACATTAATCGAACAGGGTGTAGAAGAAGGCACTGCAGAAACTGTAGCAGAAGAAGGTGCTGAAATTGCCATTACTACAGCGGGAGCGGCATGCTTTGGTATAGTTCTGGCACTGGCTGCAGTACCTATCATAGTGCAGGCGATTGAACATTACTCTTACAACAATATTCAGCTCTATAACCTGTCCAATCATTACGACATGATCTGGGACACGCCATTTATTGTTAATAGTGGAATAATGACTCAGGCACCAATCATTAACAATAACGATAAAGATTATGAGCAATTAATTCCGGGAGTCAGGAACCGCTCTCCAGAGCCCTGGATTCAGGGCAAGGATGGTTACGGCTATGGTGTTTTTTCATTCGCCTCCAGTGGTGCAATGGACGGTGTCGGTGAATCATTTGGACTTAAGTTTTACAAACTGAACCGATCCGCTACCACGGCGAGCGATTACGATGGAGTAACGCCTGATGGTTATGGAGCAATGGCGATTAATATCCCCTGGGCTGGTGATAATGATATTGCCTGTACTATGTCCGAAAATCCAATAAGCTCCAACGATTACTGGAATGAGCGCAATCATCAACAGGTAACCAGTTTAACGGCACAGCTTGCTGAACTGGGGTTACAAATAACAGTCAGTATCGATTATCTCAGCGGCACCCACCCGGAGAGCAGTGGCCAACTGGCTTATTATTACCAGAGTGTCGTAATCATTTCCGATATTACTTAATCAGACTCTTATATTGTTAGCTGAAAACCCCAAACATTTTCAGCTAACAATATCAGGAATTGATAAAGCACTGTGGCGAAACCATATTCTGGTCACAGTGCTTCCAATCTCAATAAGGCCCGGTTCTTTTCTTTCATGATTATCAGAAGTTTATTTTCATGATTCATTTTTCACTGAAAATCCGTATTCAAGAGGATAGTAATTATGAGCACAAACCTACCATTTTGCGTTCCTATTGCCGCCATGGGCATGCCAATGACAGCCGCGGCACCGGGACAACCCACATCGGGTTATGACGCCGTCATGAACTGTCTGGATGGCGGCGATGAAGTACATGACTGGGTACTGAATTACAGTGGCATTCAGCAACTTGTCGCTGCTATGCCCGCTCATATTCCGAATCAAAATGATAATGGCGACTATTTTTTCGAATCAACTGTCGATGATATCCACATTTCAATCCAGTCGTATACAACGTTGAATGAGGAAGCCATCAGTGGCCAGAGCGTACCAGACCAGTATCTGCATAATGGTCAGACCTACAATATTATCGGCTCAATCGAACATACCATCGCTTTTAATAATGTCACTGGCTGGAGCGTAACCCTGCCGGTGATGTTGCTTGGCTCAGTACCAATGTCGATATTGGGAAAAGTCGGATACAGCGCCTTTTTAAAACCACTGGCGCAACGTTTATATACCGGAATCCGTAAAGCTCTGACAACGACGGTTGAAGAAGGTATGGATGAGACTGCGGTAGCTGCGGCAGCCGATGCCGCAGCAGAAGCTGCGGATGTTACTGAACTGATTCTGGAGGAGTCCGCAATTGATGCATCACTAAGCCTGGAAACCGGTGGCCTGGCAATGATTGGCTTTGTTGGCCTGATAGCAATTCAGGTTGGAATCATTCTGATCGTCCATTCTTCTTACCATCAGCTGATCATTTATAATTTTACTCCCTACGATTTAAAGTGGGGAGATGCATCACTGAAGCATGACGCCATGATTACTATGCAACCGGTAACCGATACGACAGGAGATACGCCCGCACAGTGCCTGCCCGCCATGAGTGCAACCTCGCCCTCAAGATTTATTGCTCCTGTAAATACAGCATCAATGGGCCAATTCAATGTTTATAGCGACTCAGAAACACATGGCTGTAAATGGGGGTTGTCATTTCGCCTGTGCGAAGCCGGTACGGATAATGAACTGACGGCCCCGGTTGGAGCAATGTGGGATATTCCATTCAGTGGCAAAAACTCTCTGGGAGTTTCTTCTGGTATCAGCCAGAGTGATTTATCAGACTGGGTCAAAAGCGAAGAAGGAGAGCACAGGCACCATAGCCGAAGTATAGAGCTCGATAACAATACTACTGTGACCAACACTCTTGATCATCTGCAGGGCAAGCATAAAATGGCGCTCGGCTCAGATGACGATGGTTATATTTATCGTTCTGTATTAGTTTTTCAGCCGACTTAGTCTAATTGAATTTTCCCTTTTGCGGACACCAAAGGCTGAAAAGCCCTGGTGTCCTGCATTTATTATACGTCTCCCCCACACAACTCGGCGTCGCTGTAACGGGTAGTCAGATAGCGCTTCTGCGCTCTGGTTAATTTCTGAAAAATCAGCCGGTAAGAATGATCGACCATACGTTCCAGCTCACCGTCGGGCACATCGCCGTCCAGCAGCACGGTATTCCAGTGGGTTTTATTCATGTGGTAGCCGGGAATAACGGCGCTGAACACATCGCGCAATTCCACCGCCTGCTGCGGATCACACTTCAGGTTAATCCGCGCTTTGCCGTCTTTTTCGTACAGCAGGGCAAACATTTTGTCCTGTACTTTATAAACATAAGCATCCGGGCCGAAGGGAAAATCCTCCAGTGCTTCGGGCTTGCTCAGCAGGTAAGTACGCAGTGTGCGGAAGTCCATTTACGCTCTCATATTTACGTTTGGCAAATCAGGGATTAAGTACTGTTGCGCCATCACTCGGCAGTTCGCGCGCCACGCGTTTTACCCGCGGCGTCAGCTGGCAGAACAACTCGTAACTGATGGTGCCGCACAGTTCTGCGATACGGTCGACGCTGAGATGCTCGCCCCAGAGTTCAACCGGCGAACCGATCTGCGCGTGCGGATGGTCGGTAAGATCGACGGTGATCATATCCATCGACACCCGGCCAATCAGCGGGCATTCAACACCGTCCACCAGCACCGGCGTGCCGGCCGGCGCATGGCGCGGATATCCGTCCCCATAACCAATAGCGACAACACCGACGCGGGTATCGCGTTCAGCCGTCCAGTCACCGCCGTAGCCTACGGTTTCACCGGCGGGTACGTCGTGGGTGCTGATCAGTTGTGATTCGAGGCTCATTACCGCTTTCAGGCCCAGCTCGGCAGCGCTTTTATAATTCAGCGGCGAGCTGCCATAGAGCATGATGCCCGGGCGGCTTAAACCTTCGGCGACCAGGTCATCATTGATGCGTTTTTCGGTCAGCAGGCCGGCACTGTTGCTGATGCTCAGCGGCACCGGCCAGTCGCGGCTGTAGAGGGTATCAAGCTGTGCGGCAAGTACCGGAGACTGCCATTCATCGGCACTGGAGAAGTGCGAAATCACATAGCGCAGTTCCAGTTGTTCATCGGCGCCGATCAGGGCGAGGATGTCGTCGGCTTCGCTGACGCGGAACCCTAAACGGTTCATGCCGCTGTTGATCTTCAGCCACACCCCCACCGGCTGGCTCAGCGTGGCGCTGGCCCGGTCCTGCAGCTGTTTGCGGTGATGCACCACCAGCTGAATTTTATGTTCGGCGGCCAGTGCCCATTCATGCGCGTCGTAAGCGCCCTGCAGCACCACCAGCGGACGGCGGATACCGGCTTCGCGCAGGGCCAGAGCCTCGTCAACACAGGCCACGGCAAAGCCGTCGGCGCTGCTCAGGGCGCGGGCGCAGTTGACCAGCCCGTGGCCGTAGCCATTGGCTTTGATCACCGCATAGGCCTTACCGCTGACGCCGGATTTGGCCAGTTGGTAATTGTGGCGGAAGTGAGACCAGTTGATTAATGCGCGCGTTGGACGTGTCATGGACGTGGGAACAACCTCGAAAATAGGTACAATAGCGCTTTGGCCCTGCCACAACCAGTGATGCCGGTATCAATAACGCCGTAACCGCTACAGGCGGGAATCGTTGCTGATACGGAATGCCGGGTATTTAGTGCAGGGCCGCCGGAGTACAATGCCGGCAGAATCTGCCGGGCGGCCATTATGTCAGGCCTGTCCAGCAAAAACACCCGCTGCCTCTGGCTGCAAACCCGCTACGGAAATCACCATGCCCAGTCACCCGCTGTTTACCGACAAAACCATTGCCCTCTCGGCAACGCTGGCGGCGACCATTGGCCTGGAAGAAGCTGTGCTGCTGACCGTGCTTAACGATGCCGCCAGCATCCAGGGGCAGCAATGGGCGCGGCTGCATAATCAGGCACTGCGCAACCAGCTGCCGTTCTGGGATGACGTCAGCATCCGCCGGGTGCTGCGCAGCCTGCTCGATAAAGGCCTGCTCAGCCTGCAGGGGCCGATGTTTCCCGATGCCGAAGGTCTTATTTACGCCTTCAGTGCCGCGCAACCACAGGGGCGTGCGCAACCCGGCAGCGAAGCACAGCCACAACAGACCATTGCCCCTACACAGCCAGGCCACTTTAAGCAGCCGCTGGAATCGCGCTGGCAGCCACAGGAAGACACCCTCGCCCGCCTCGAACAACACGGCATTCCGCGCAGCTTTGCCTGGGCCCAGCTGGATACCTTTATTCTGCAGGGACAGGAACAGGGCGCGAACCGCAATGACTGGAACACCCGCTTTTTCCGCCATGTGAAGAGTCAGTGGGTATTCACTCAGAACGATGCACAGAAGCAACAACGCACCCTTGAGCGTGGTTTTCAGGGCACCGCGGCGGGCGTGAGCATACAGGAACGCAGTGCCTTTAAGCCGGCACAGGATGAAGCTGCCCCTATCAGCCTCGACTGGCAGCCGAGCCAGGATGCCTGCCAGATTCTGCAGCGTGCCGGTATCGACCCGCAGTTTATTACCGATGCCGTGGCCGAGTTTGTACTCTACTGGGCCGAACGTGGCGACGCGTTTAAAACCTGGAACAGCAAGTTTATTCAGCAGGTGCGCCAGCAATGGGCGCGCTACAGTGCCTCGGTGGAGCATTCCTCTCTGCCGACCCGCATTCCCGATAACTGGCAGCCGGCGGAAGACTGCTACGACATTCTCGCCATGGGTCATATCGACCGTCAGTTTGCTCAGGGTCTGGTACCGGAATTTGTGCTTTACTGGCGCGACTCCAATCAGGTACATAACAGCTGGAACAGCCGTTTTCTGCAATACGTTAAACAGCAATGGGGCAAGCGTTTAGCCCAGACTTCGTCAGGAGAATCCTATGGCACGCACACCGGCCAGCACACAACTGCTCAACCGGGTTACGCAACAGCTGAAGCAAGCGTCCAGCGACTCAAAGACACCAGCTGGTGAAACCCTGGCGCACGAGCCGAGCATTGAGCAGAAAGAAGCCATTAACCAGATTTTTGAGCTGTTCCGCTTTAATTATCACAACCAGTTTTTAAAGGCCTTTCCCGACCTCGACACCATGATTATGGCAAAGCGGTTATGGGCGCGGCTGCTGGGTGAATACAGTGGTGACGTGATGATGCGGGCCGCTGAAAGAGCGGTAAAAGAAAGCAGTTTTCTGCCCAGTGTGCACGAAGTACTGGCCCGTTGCGACGTGGCCGACAGCCTGGGTTTACCCTCGGCCCACGCCGCTTTTATGGAAGCCTGCCGCGCGCCATCACCGAAAAAAGAATTTAACTGGAGCCATCCGGCGGTGTATTACGCCGGCCGTGCCAGCGACTGGTTTTTTCTGGCCAATAATATTGAAGAAAAAACCTTCCCGGTATTTAAACGCAATTATGAAATATTGCTGAAGCGCCTGCAGAATGGCGAAAGTATCGAGATGGAAGTAGCCAAAGCGCTGCCCGAACACAGCGAGACACCGCTGCCGCGTAAAGAGCAGCAACAGCGGTTGCAGGAACTGAAGAAGCAGTTAAGTTAAAAAAATCCCGGAATACTCCGGGATTTTTTTATTTAAATCATGATGAAGCGCTGATTACACTTCAAAAGCCTTACCGTTAAGGCACCAGCGTCCAGCGCTGGTTATTCCCACCCCAGTTATACCAGGTTCCGGCGTTATCTCCGGCATTGCTGCCGTAACCATCCACCACCTGTTCCGGTAATGTACGCATAGCTACTGAGCCATCGGCATTCAGGCTGAAGCGCTGATTAGCATTGCCATTGCACTGCCAGATCATCAGGTTGGCGCCGTTGGCAAAATTGCCGCCATTATCCAGACAAAAGCGGTTGTCCTGCTGGCTGCGGATTAATCCGCTGCTGGCGTCGTAATGCCATTTCTGCCAGTTGCCGTTATTGCAGGTCCACTGGCCTACGTTGGTGCCGTTGCTCATGTTGGCATTGCTGATATCCAGACACAGGCCGGAGGCATTATTAATAAACTGCACGTAGTCCACCGCTGGCGGAATATTGCCCGCCTGGAACGGTGCGTAAACCACACCGGCTTTATCCAGCTCTTCACCAGCGCGGCCATGCAGGCCAACAATCTGCCAGCCAGCCGGAGCATTAAAGGTCTGACAGCTGCCGGTGGTTGAGCCCGCCGCTACGCTGCGGTTCTGACTGGTGGTAAAGCGGCTGTAGAAGATACGGGTTCTGCCGTCTTTCTGGCCGCTGCACAGCTGCAGTGACGTCAGGTATTCGCCACTGTTGAGGTTCAGCACATGATCCGTACCGCCATTACCGCCGTGCGATAGCACGAAGCCGTTGCTCAGGGTCAGGTCGATACGGTCAACGCGGGAACCGGCGCGGATATTAACGCCGCTTACAGCCGGATTCTGCGGTAATACCGCCACATCGTTAAAATGCGTACCGTGCGGGCCACCAAAAGGATCGCTCAGCTGGCGGTCGGCCGGGGTGGAATATACAAAGTCAGTCTGCAGCGGTGGGTGGTCAGATAAACGCAGCCCATCGCTGGTGTTGTCGTCCTGACGCAGCAGGTGATAGACCGCATCCAGCCCGACAAAACCGTTATCGCGGAACAGCACTTTATCGACAATTTCGCAATCCGGGGCCGAGGTCTGCGGATCACAGGTCAGGGCATCAGCGCCGCTTACCGGCACGTCGCCGTTACGCGACAGTTTGAGCCAGGCATCGCTGAAACCACGGTTCAGCAGTTCCCAGATATTATCGCCACTGCGGGTATAACGGGTGTTGGTATCGCCCATCACGATCACCGCATTACCGGCAGAATTAGCATCGATATAGCTGATTAACTGGCGGATATTGCCACGACGGGCAGCCAGATCGGCATCGCCCACCTGAGCCTGGGTATGCAGGTTATAGATATCCACATACACACCTTCTGCCAGACGGGTGCGCGCCAGGGTGAAGCCCTTGGGGGTTAAACAATCAACGCCATTACAGTCTTTCCAGCGGACCCGCTCCCAGTCGCTGTACGGAAAGCGGCTGAGGGTATTCAGGCCACTGCCAATGCCCATGCCGCCGGTGGTGGCGGAGCGGTATGGATGGGTGTTGCAGGTGTCATAGAGTGCGGCGTGATAGTTAAAATCTTCCTGCACGTTCACCACATCAAATTCGTTGATATAACAGCTGATCTCTTCCGTGGCACTCTGGCGCGGCGATACCGCACTGGAAAACAATTCCAGTAAACCGGCGACGTTGTAGGTGAGAGTACTGAAGCTGCCTTCCTGTGAGGCCGATACCTGAGCAGGCGCGGCACTGAGTGCGGCCAGCATCATGCCGGCGGTCAGCATGGATCTGTTCATAAGTGTTACCTTCGTATTTATGATTATTATTTGGCCCATCGCAATCAGATTGCGGTACTTTTGTACCACATCAGAACTCATCCGCGGCAGGACAACACGGGCCGCTGCGTAACACGCCAGATGCCAACAGCGGCCCATCATGACCAGATGGCGGAAAACCACTCGTTTTCCGCCACCGTGAACGATCAGTTCAGACGGGCGATGACACTGGTGCCGGTGTATTCCAGCGTTACCCCGTAATCACCGGCATCCACATGGCTGAACTCACCGGCAACCTTACCTGCCTGCAGCAAGGTATAAGCAGCCCCGCTTTGCGGCGTCAGGCCGGCAAAATCGAGAGTCAGCATGGCACCATCAATAAACAGGGTTTCAGCAGTGGCAACCTGAGTGCTGTCTGCATCCATGGCCAGCTTCAGTACTGCAGCGCCATTCAGGGTGATATTGCCGCCCAGCTGCAATGCACCACGGGCATCAACCAGTGCCGTACCGGAGTTCACAAACAGATCGCCCTGACCGAAGGCCGAAGCAGACGCTGCTTCCAGCGTACCGCCGTTAATCACGGTGCCACCGCTGTAGCTGTTGTTACCGGTCAGCGTCAGGTGACCACTGCCGGCTTTGCTCAGCTTGCCGGCGCCGCTGATGTCGTTGCGCCACCAGTCACGGGCAGAGAAACCGCCATCACTGGCTTCCATAGTCACGCTCACATCACCCAGGAAAGCGCCGTAACCGTCAGCCGCATCGACCAGATTAATGCGTCCCCAGCCGTTGGAGTCATCCAGAATCGGATAGCCGGAATCGACTTCGGTGGTAAACAACACCGCCCGGCGCTGGGCATCGGACAGATAAGGCTGGCGGGTTTTCAGCAGGGCTTCCGCACCTTCAGGCACGACCGCAGGCTGGCCGGCTTTGCTGCTGTCCTGTGGCAGACCGTAGGTCATACGGAAGCGGTATAACGCCTTGATCGCGGCGTGGTCATCGTAGTCATTATTGTTAAACACATCGGCATTAACGGTAACGCCGTCGGCCTCGATAACGCTGCCGGTTTCACCTTCTGCCAGAGTGCGGTGGGCATAGTCGTACAGATTCATACCCGCTTCTGCGGCTTTGGTTTCGTAGAAAGCATGCAACTGGTTGTAAGCGGCCTGGCCGGACTCATAACCTGCTGTGGTGTTCAGCGCATCGGCCGCACTCATCAACGCCATAATGCGGCCACCAATCACATCCACAGGCGAGTGCATACCAGCAACAATACGGTTTTCACCCAGCTCTGAACCGCGCACAACATGCTCGGCAAAACGTACCGGGAAGGCATACGCCAGCGACAATGACGACACCACACCGGCATTGGTGTGACCACTCGGATAACCACCGTCTTTGCGCAGGCTCTGTTCATCACCGCTGTTACTCTTACGGCGGGCACATACCAGCCCCGGAATCACACTGACATCGCTGTTATAAATATCGAAATTAATGTCTGCCGGTGCACCACTGCTGTTGATACAGGTACGCAGATCATTGCCGAGATATTCCACCGCACCGGTGCTGGTCATACGCCACGGGCGCGGGGTCGAGAAAATATATTTGGAACCACTGGTTGATGTTGCAGCCATGTTGTAACGCACATTATTGGTGAAACGTACGGCTGCGCCGAACGCGCTGTTTTCATCACCGGTAAAGGTCCAGCTATCATCACTGTCGCCGAGGTAATGGCTGTCTTCCAGCACCTGCGCCACGGTCGGTTCGGTAATATCGTAATAGGTGCCGCTGTTCGCCACATAGTCTTCGGTCAGCGGGCCAAAACCATCAACAACGGAATAGCTTTTACCGCGGCGGTCATCGAGATAAGCGCGAATTGCTGCTTCGTCAGAACGCTCAGCCGTAACTTTTTCAACGTAGGCAATATTGGCCGCCCAGACCGCTGCATTTTTAATCGGATTGGCTTCATAACTGTCCGGACCGCTGCCGCTGGCGGCACTCTGGTAAGCGTCACTGGTGCCTTTCCAGATGCTGTTAATACCTTTCAGGGCATGTGGATAGGGGTTGTCATGAATGCTGTATTTCAGCGTACTGTGACCATTATTTTTACCGTATAAAATCACCGGCAAAGGATAGGCAGCATCAGGGGCTGCTACATATTGCTCAAAACCCAGGCCTGCAGGCATTACCGGTTTACTGATGTCTGCCGTGCTGTTGTCATCGTTATTATCGTCGCCACAGGCGCTCAGCATCAGCGTAGCGGCCGCGACCATGGCCAGATACAGACCGTTGCGTTTATTCAGGTTTTTTTCAGTATTCATAACGTTCACTTGGTTGTCGGATTTAAAATTTGTCAGATTTAAAAAGACATAAACCGCATGCCAAACATGCGATCTATGTTGAGAGAGACACCAGTGAAGACCGGCTTAAGCAGCACAAGGGGACATTACAATTCTGTGAAATTTTTCAGGGCCTGTTAACACTAAGTGAATCCGGCCTGCTGAGATCCAGTTTTTCTCAGGACAAGGAGAGAGGAGTGATATTAGCGGGCTAAATGAATGACGAACGACGATGCTCATGGGGAAAACTGGCCTCAGCCCGAAGGGTTATGGCTAAAAATCCCTCATCCTGCGTTGCTGTTCGTTCGCTTAACCCGTTAGGCCACACTCTCAGCGCCTTGTTTGAGAAATTTTTAGCCGATAACAGGCCTGTTTAATTAGTGTTAACAGGCCCTGACAGGATATCCACAGGCCGGAATTATTTAGGGGTGGTTAATATTCAGTGATCAGAAAAATTCAGACTGATACCGGCCAGTATTTCTGTACCTGTGGTGGAATAACTGTAAACCCGGTTGGTTTTATCAACGAAAAGGTCAAAGGGTTCGTTGCCGAGATTGCGGGCATCCAGAGAAAATGTCAGTTCCGGGCTGGCATTCCAGCGCAGATAAGCACCGGTAATTAATGACGCATTCACACCTTCGCGGTCATTATTATTCGCACCCGGCACCCGCGTCAGATATTGCGAACGCGCCTTTAATGTCAGGCCAGCGCTGACACTCTGGTTGCGGAACCATAATTCGCTGTTCACAACATGGCGTGATAACCCTGGTGCTGGCAAGGTGGTAACGCCGTCATCCAGCGGATAACGGACCAGCCCTCGATTCAGTGCATAGCCAACCCGCACACCAAAATTCTGCAGCGCAGCGGGCAAAAAATAAAATGGCAGTTGCAGGTTCAGTTCAAGACCACTGATATCGGTTCCCGGCCCGTTCACCGGCCGCCGGTAAGTATATAAACCGTCGCTCAGTGCCAGCTGATCCCATTGCGGGTTGTAATATGGCAACTGCTCCAGCGTCAGTTCTTCAACCTGCGCGACGACCAGGCTGTCGATGCGTTTATAAAATAATCCGGCGGAAAAAAACTGCTGCTCATCACCGTACCATTCCGCAGAGACATCAAACGAGTGCGCGCGCGACGGTTGCAGTTGGGTATTACCACCTTCCACCAGCCGGGCACTGCTGCGTAATAATAAGGGTGACGTCAGGTCTTCTATCGATGGTCGCGCCAGATCACGGCGATAACCGATACGCAGCAATAAATCATCGCGCGCCTGCATAACCAGATGAAACGCCGGTAACCAGTCAGCGTAATCTGAGCTGTTATTAACGGCGCTGCTGTCGCTGTCTATCGACCAGCGCCCGCGCACAAGTTGACGGGTAGCCGAATAACGCAGGCCCAGATCGCCACGCAGTGGCCACGGCCATTGCCAGAATTCGTAAGAGGTCTGCCACCAGGACGACCAGGTATATTCGTTTAACCGCCGCTGCTGTAAAGGATCATGCACCAGTGCGGTGTTTGTCCCAAGGGCGTCAATAACCGCGTGGCTGCCAACAATCCAGTGATGCGGCAACCCTGATGGCCCGGGACCAGCGGAAAAATCACCGGGGGTACGCTGGTAAAATTCACCGACCGGGCCATTAATATCACTGTTATTATATTCGCCCTCGGCGCGGTCATTTAAAAAGCCCTGCAACTGCGTCCCGGCAAAGTGTCTGAAATTATCATTGTGCTTAATGTCGAGCTCAAAGGAAGCAACGCGATACTGATTCGTTACCTGATCTTCACGCAGATTAATCTGGTACAGCTGCCATTCCTGCGGATTGGTAATATCAAAGCCGTAATGATTGAGCGCAAAGCGATCGTTCTGGCGCAGATCAAAACTGAAGTCCTGAGCGTACGACATCAGCGTCACTTTATCGTGGTCCGGACTGTCGAAAACCGAGCGCTGGTAACCCAGTGCCGAATGCAGACGTACGCGTTCTGATAACGGTAAATACCAGTCAAATTTTAATTGGCCGAGGCGGGTTTCGTCGGTTTCGTAATTATGTTCGCTACGGATATCAACGCCGGAAAAATTACCGTACACCATACCGGCATGACGGGTTGCAAAATCGTTAACCCTGATATGACTCAGGTCCTGGGTTTTCAGTCCGGCCGAACTGATATGGTATTCGTGCATGGTTTGCTGACTGCGGGCCATAAAGGCCGTCAGGTCAAAGTCGCCCCAGCCGGTGTTGTGCCATTGCAGTGCGCTGTTTAAGCCGTAGGAAATTTGTTCACGATCGAGAATATCGTAACGGTTATGGCGCGGATAAAAGACTGCGCCATTTTCCAGCTGCGTCTGCTGTTCAACACTTAATGCCGGCTGCTCTCCCCAATCAGCGGTTTGCCAGCGTACGGTGGAAAATCCCCGCTCCTGAGTTGCCCGGGTACGGTAACTCAGCCCCAATAACCAGCCGATGGTTCCTGCCGTGCCGTTATCGCGGGCCCCCTGTAATCCACCCGATAAGGCAAACCCCTTACCATCATGGCTGAGGTTCTGTTCATTCTGCAGCGCGAACCATTGCTGGCCGGCGTTGTTATCCGCCAGCGGCAGCGGCGTGCGTAAATCAACCGAACCGGCAATGGCACCTTCTTCCGTTCGCGCCGCCGCAGATTTATCCAGCTCGACCTGAGTAAAAAGCCCCGGCGGCAACATATCAAAATCAAAACTGCGCGAATTATTCACCGAGCCCCGCGCATCGATGCTGGTACCGGTAGCCAGCATCGGCATACCGTTCACCAATACCCGGGTAAAATCAGCCCCCAGACCGCGGATACTGAGATTACGGTCCATACCGGCTTCCTGACTGAAAGCCACGGCGCTGGTTGCCGCAACGGACGAGGTCAGATCATTATTTCCGGCTAGCTGACCGCGGGATAACGTCGCGCGGGTGCTGAGGGTATTGCTGTTATAACGGCTGGCCAGCGACGCATCGCGGATAAAAGGCGCTGCGGTAACGATGACTTCTTCGGCGATGTTGTTGGCTGCCGTTTCTGTTGCATTCTGCGGCTGAAAAACCAGCACCACTCCGGCAGCGGTCTGGCGGTAATGCCAGCCACTGTTGGCGGTGGCATAGTTAAGAAATTCGCTCAGCGAACAATCACCCAGTGGCTGTGCCAGCCAGGTTGTATCCGGCTGCGGATAATTGGTCAGCACCGCCAGCTGATAACGGTCAGACACTTGCTGAATAATATGACTGAGGGTTGTCTGGCTGACGCCATCATAGAAGCAGCGGTTGGCGGCCTGTGTATAAGCGCTGCCGGTCAGCAGCAGGCCGAGCCCCAGCTGCGGCCATAATCTGCGCCAGCTGCGCATGTTCCGTTGCTCTTCAGCGCGTTTCCGGATCATTGCCCGACAGCAGTATCAGATCGTCACTGACCTGCAGTGACAGATCAAACAAACTGGCAATCAGGCTGAGGGTTCCTTCCACATCGCTCTGGTTATAACGGCCGGAAAACGGCAACGTCTGCTCAATGCCCTGCAAACGGATGGGCCGTGCCGAATAGCGCTGTAAATGCGCGACCACATCGGCCAGCGGTTCCGCCTCTGCACGGCGCCAGTCCTGACGCCAGTCAGATACCACGGCACGCTGGAAACGTTCGCCACGGTCGGCACTGATACGCACACCGTCACCGGCATGCAGCGTCCATTCCTGCCCGGCGAGCGTTACCCTTACTTCGCCATGCTCAACCACAACACTGACCGCTCCGGCGGTGTTATCCACATTAAATGCGGTACCGACAACCCGGATCTGCACCTTGCCGGTATCAACATAAAACGGTCGCTGCTTATCGGCTGCGACCGAAAAATAGGCTTCGCCCTGAGTCAAGCTGACCAGCCGCTGTTTTTCCTCCAGCACCACCGATACCGCAGAACCGGCATTCAGGTGTATTTCTGAACCATCCGCCAGACGCTCACGGCGCTGCTCACCCACGGCGGTATTAAAACTGAGCGGCTGAACAGCCGGTACAGACGGCTGCATTAGCAGCGGATAAGCCAGCACCAGTGCCAGCATCATGGCCAGTGCCGCCGGTGCCGGCCACCAGCGCGGGCCGGATACAGGCCGCAGCTTTTGCCACAGTGTTTGCAGCAGTTTTGTTCCCCTGGCTGGCAAAACCTCCTCGCCCTCTGCCACCGCAACTGACGGAGCTTTGTGGTTTGCTGTGGCCACACGTTCCAGCGCGATTAATAACGCCTCGTCGTGTTCACCCAGCTGTTGCTGCAGCCAGCTCATGGCTGCCGCATGCTGCGGGCTTTGCATCAGCCAGCGTTGATATTGTTGCTGTTCTGCCGCGTTCAGCTCATGCAGCCGGTCGTACCAGTCTGCAGCCTGTTCACGGATGTTATTGTCTGTTGTTTGTATGGTCATATACCGCGTATTCCGCACTAACTTTTCAATTCCGGCGGTCGGCCGGCGCCGGATTAACAGCCACTTTTTTCCATGGCTTCCGCAATGCTCAGCGTGGCTCTGGTGATGTGTTTTTTAACGGCTTCGATGTTCATATTTAATTCCTGCGCAATCGCTTCACGCGATTTGCCCTGTAAGCGGCGCATGATAAAAACCTGCCGTCTTAATGGCGGCAGCTGCTGCAGGATTTTTTCTAGTTGTTCCAGCTTCTGCGCCTGAATATGCACGTCGTCCAAGGGGATGGATGCCATTTCCGGTACGCTGTCACTGCCGGATGGCTGCTGGCGGTTACGGTTCCAGTAATCAAAAACCACACTGCGGGCCACGGTCAGGCTATACGCCAGCAGGTTATCCACCGGTTTTTTCGCCACCGCCGTTAATGCGCGCACCAGAGTGTCGTGCAGCAGGTCGTCCACGTCCTGATGGTTGTACACCCGGCTGGCAATATAGTTGCGGATATTCGGCAGATGCCCGGTCAGCTGCTGAGCATAAGCTTGAGGCTGATTACACTTAACCCCGGCAGAATATGACTTGCCTGCTGACATGGAGCCCCCGATATCGCATACAGAAGGGCGCAATCTGCCAGCGGCGGATGACAACATTATGAATAAACCCCCGAATTATGCCGGAACGGCTGAGCAGCCATGCGCTGCTCCAGGGCCTGTTCACACTAATTAAAGGGAAGAAGACGCCGCAAGGCGTCAAAGGGGGACATTACAACGGAAAATAATTCAGCGGCTGAGTGCCAGTTCTACCCGCTCGCCGGCATTCAGTGTCTGCACACCACCGCCAGACTGTGCACGCACACTGCCTTCCAGTACCTCAAGTGCCACAACCCCCTCGCCCATCTGCAGTGCAAAAGCACTGGCATCGGCGCGCAGTCTCAGGGTTCCGGCCTGCGCCCAGAAAGGCCGGGCATTGTCCGGAGCAATAATAAACAGCACTTCACCACGCAACAGCTGCACGCGGCGCTGCTCTGCGGTATAGCGTACCGCCACGCTGCTGTTTTCCTGCAGGCGTAATTCTGAACCGTCATCCAGCCGCAGCACACGCTGTTCGGCGCTCACCGTGCTGTAGGTTTCCACATCCGCCGCCTGTTCATTCTGTGCGGGGGCCAGAAACAGATACACCAGCAATGGCACACCCACCAGCAGCAGTAACGCAGCCAGCAGCATACGCGGGTTGCCCGGTGTTGCCTGATGCTCTGCGGAAGAGTCGTATCGTCCTGCCATAAAAGGCCTCATATCATTCCGGATCGGGTGATTTTGTTGTTATGGGCTGCCACTGTGACAGAACAATTACCCTAACACCGCAATCCATTCTCAGGCATGAGACTTTTCGCTAACGCCGGCCAGACAGGCAATAACTGACGCATATCAGCCCTGCGACACCCTGTCGCATCCCGCACAGGCGCCCCAGCAGTTACCCTGCGCGCCATTGATGTATTTATCTTTTTATTGCGGAGTATTTATGCCGGCCTTCCGACCATCGTTATTAGCGTTTCTGATTACTTCCCTGAGCGTGCAGAATGCCCTGGCGGCAGAAGCTGATACTGCTTTTGATACTGCAACCCAACTGGAGCCGATGGTGGTTACCGCTCCGCCAATGAGCGATGTACTGACAGTTACCACCGACCCGAAAGCGCCGCGCCAGCCCATTCCTGCCCATGATGGTGCCGATTTATTAAAAAATATTCCTGGCTTTTCAGTAATCCGCAAAGGCGGTACCGACGGTGATCCGGTATTCCGTGGCATGGCAGCATCACGTCTGGGAATTTTACTGGATGGTGAAATGATTCTCGGCGGCTGCGGTATGCGTATGGACCCGCCCACCGCTTATGTTTTCCCCGAAGCCTATGACGAAGTGACCGTATTAAAAGGCCCGCAAACGGTTAAATACGGCCCCGGCAACAGTGCCGGTGTGGTGATGTTTGAACGTGCTGCGCCGGATTTTTCCACCACGCCGGTACAGGGCGAAGTCAGCCTGCTGGCAGGCAGCGCCGACCGTAACGATCAGGTTGCCCATTTGCTGGCCGGTGGCCAGAAAGGCTATATCGATTTAAGCGGTACCCGCTCCGACGCCAATAACTATGAAGACGGTGACGGCAACGAAGTACACTCGGCCTATACCCGCTGGAGTACCAACGCAGCACTGGGCTGGACGCCGGATAACGATACCCGCATCGAGCTGAGCGGCGCGAAAAGCGATGGTGAAGCACGCTACGGCGACCGCAGTATGGACGGCGCAGAATTCGATCGTTCCAATCTGGGACTGAGCTACGAACAGGAAAATATCTCGCCGCTGTTTAATAACGTAAAAGCCCGTATTTACCGCAATTACGTTGACCACGTGATGGATAATTATTCATTACGCGCTAACAGCGGTATGAAAATGGTTTCCAACCCGGATCGTTTAACCAAAGGCGCCAGTCTCAGCAGCACGCTGGCATTAAGCAATACGACCGAACTGGAAATCGGCGTTGATACCCAGCGCAATGAACACTCGCTGCGTAAAGCCAGCAGCATGAGTGGCACACCGGATTACGAAAGCCTGAGCCGTGTGGATGATATGCGCTTCGCCAGCAACGGTATTTATGCCGAACTGGATCATCGCTATAACGCTGGCCACAGTGTGCATGCCGGTGTACGCATCAATAAAGATAAAGCCGAAGATTTACGCAGCAATAAAACCACCAGCGGCATGGAAGACAACAACACGCTGCGTAATGGTTTTATCCGCTACGAACACCAGCTGAACAGCGCCAATCGTTTATACGCCGGTCTGGGTCACAGCGAGCGCGCGGCCGATTACTGGGAGCGCAGTAAAAATCCGGCAGCCACCAGCACTATGATGACAGGCATGGCATCAACCTTTGATATTGATCCGGAAAAAACCACTCAGCTGGATATCGGCGCGCTGCACAACAGCAAGGATGTGCAGGCATCGGTATCGGCATTTTATACCAAACACAAAGATTACATCCTGATTGAAACCCTGCCGGATGTGAGTGCCTTTGCCAGTAATGCACGTAATATCGACGCCACCAGCTACGGTGCAGAAGCCGACAGCCGCTGGGAATTTACCCCCGGCTGGAACAGCACCGCCACCCTCGCCTGGGTGCATGGCGAAAACGACAGCGACCACCGTGCACTGGGCCAGATGCCTCCTCTCGAAGCCCGCTTCGGTCTGAATTACGGCAACGGTTTATGGTCAGCCGGTGCGTTATGGCGCTTAGTCGCAGAGCAGAACCGCGTTGCTGAAGGCAGCGGTAATATTGTTGGTCAGGATATTGGTAAAAGCGGTGGCTTTAATGTGTTCTCGCTGAATGCCGGTTATCGCCCGCTGGACGATATGCTGCTGACCGCCGGTATCGACAATCTGTTTGACGTTACCTACGCCGAACATATCTCCCGCAGCGGTGCGGCTATTCCGGGTTACGAAAGCACCACCCGGGTAAATGAACCCGGACGCACACTATGGTTAAAAATGCAGTGGGCGTTTAAATAATACAACCGCCCCTGAAACGTCGGCCAATATCGTGGTTATCCGGCCCAACATCAGTATCTGCTGAATTGGGGCCGGAGCCATATCGGGCAAAGAATTATCCAGAGGTGCCTTAAACACACTGTTACATTAATACCGCGATAAGCACTGCTATACTGCCCCGTTGCAACAGTAATAATGGATTATTCGGGTTATGACCGCTCACACCGGAACCTTACGCAGTGTCCTGTTGGCAGGAATCATGATTGTTCTGCTGCTGGCTAATCGGAGTCAGGCAACGCCAGATAATATTCGCGTTACCATGCTGAATCCAAGCACTCCGGCCAATCTCTTCTGGAATATGCAAACACAGTTTATGCAGGCGGCAGCTGCAGATCTGGGGATTGATCTTGAAATTGTGTATGGCGCAGATAATCGCTTCCACACAACGCAACAAGCCTACGACATTCTTAACCGTGAAAATCCTCCTGATTATCTGATATGTAATTACTTTTTCTCTCAGGGCTGGCAGATTCTTCAGGCTGCAGAAAAAGCTGGCGTTTATACGCTGCTCATCAGTACCGATATTCCGCAACAGGATCAGAAAGACGCGGGTACACCGCAGGATAAATTTCCGCATTTTCTTGCGCGCATCATGCCGGATGACCGCCAGGCCAGTTATGAATTAAGCCGACAACTGATCGCCGAAGGCAGGCATTTATCATTGCAGGGCGCCAGCGGCAAATTAGAGCTGATTGGTATCTCCGGCATGCGTGATACATCAGCCACTGTCTTACGCAATGAAGGGCTGCTGCAGGCAATCAATGAGCAGGACAATACGCTGTTGATGCAATTGGTACACGCTAACTGGTCAGCCAACACCGCTCAGCGACAAAGCTGGGCGTTGCTGCAACGTTATCCGTCTGCCAGTCTGATCTGGACGGCCAGCGATGTAATGGCCATGGCTGTCATACAACAAGCTCAGGCGCTCGGACGGCATGCGGGTAAAGACATTCTGATTGTCGGTACCGACTGGACAGCAGAAGCCCTCAACGCCATTGACGATGGTTCATTATTCGCCTCCGCCGGAGGACAGTTTATGGATGGTGCGCTGGCACTGGCCATAATTTACGACCACGCCAATGGCAAAGGGCCGGATGCACAGGAAGCAAATATTCTGCGGCACATGGATATTATTACGCACAGTAATCTTGCCCGTTACCGACAACTGTTGGACCCGCAGCGCTGGCAGAGTATGAATTTCCGCAGCCTGACCCGCAGCCACGGAACATCCGCGCAGAAGTATGCCTTTGATACCCGTGATGTGATGCAACGTTTATTACTGCCAGCGAACGATACCGTCAGCAACCGTCCTCACCAGCAGCACCGTACAATCCACTGACTTACATCACTTCAGAACCGTATTATCGGCGGCCTTCTCTCAACCGCATTGCGCCGCCCAGAATGTCGCCAGCTCCCCGGCAGTACCATTAAACTGCTCACGGTCACAGGGGCCGACACCATCGACGGTATGCGGCTCATCACCGACATTACCATCGGTGTATTGCCACAGGGTCCACTGCGACCATGGTGACGGTACAACCGGTGCAGCACCGTAACGCGCCAGCCACAACCAGCAATTTGACAGCACCGTTTGCTCCGGGCGGGTAATACCAGCTGCGGCCAGAGCTTCACGCAGCGTATTACCGGAATACAATCCGGGATAGCGTCCGGTTACTGAATAAATATGGCTGACAAAGGCTTCCGCTTCTGCCAGCGTCATGCTCTGACCCTGAGTATTATCTTCAAAATCGAGCACCAGCAGGCCATCGTTGCCGGCTACGCTGAGAAAATGCTCGGCCTGTGCTACAGCATCACCACCGGTACCAAAATGATACGCACCGAATTTCAGCCCCACGCCATGTGCAGCATCACGATGGCTGCTGAACGTCGGATCGGTGTAACTCTGCCCCTGGGTGGCCTTATGAATAACCGCAAGAATACCGGCGTCTTTTATCTGCTGGAAACTGCTGATCTGATTATGGTGGGAAAGGTCGATGACGGCGTTAAGCATCGCAGACTCCTTGTCGGCAAATGGCAGGCGGGTTCCGGCAGAAACTCTGCGCCGGATAAATTCAGTGAATGAAACACTGATTCTCAAATGCAGACTAGCCTATATTATCCGGGAGTGCAGGACAAATACCGTATAGACTGCAATATCTGCTGGTCAGGCAGAATCGCAACAGACGCCCATTTTTTTGGCAAGAAACCTATGCCTTTTTTCACCTCCGTACTGAATCAGTTTCCTGAGCACAGCCTTAAAGTAAGGACGATTAATAAAGACCGGCAGCGCCAGTGCTTTATTGTCCACAGAAAACCACAGGCGCCGCACTGGCAGGAAGAAAGCGCTCATGAAATTAAAAACGATGAAATATCCCGGGTGATTGAAACCCCTGAAGGTTACATCGTTAAGTACATTAAGCAGCGCACCTGGCACGACAATCTGCGTATCTTTTTTGGTGCCAGTAAAATTTCCGCCGAACTGAGAAGCTGTATTTTTCTGCAGAATATTGGCCTGCGCGTCCCCACTATTCTGGAATACGGTATGGCTTTTATTCCGGGGCATCTGTGGGGGGTAACTGGTTATTACCTGATGGAAAAACATCCGGCGGTGGACATCGTCAAACATCATTTCCGTCATTGTAATCAGACTGCCCGGCAAAGAATACTGACCCAGCTGATACGCGATCTGCAGCGCCTGCGCGATGCCTGCTGTGTGTACCGGGATTTATCCTTCCGCAATATGATGACGAATGATAACGGTGAGCTGTTCTGGATTGACACCAACATCAGGCGTTATAGCAAAGCCAGCGATCAATTTATCGCCGACTGGAACAAAACTCTGAAGGTATTGCTGCAGGAACTCAGCATGATGTCGGAGCCCGCCGAACACGACGGGCAACGGGCCATTCAGGCCCTAATGCTCTAATACTTGAACAGTTTTCAGTTATCGTTGGATAAACTGGAGCACCATATCGGCAAACAATTTATCAGCGCTGAATCCAGGTTTTAAGAGATTATCTAGTAGAGCAGAGTTATGCCTGTGACTAAGCCATCCAGAGAAGAATCCTGAGCGTCCAGACTTCGGTACGCAAGGCTCAGGAATATATGTTTGACGCCATACAGCACCGCATATTCACTGTCCGCCAGATTCAGGTTCCTGCCACTCACCGAGGTTCGGTTATAATCCAGCCACACATTATCTGTGATCTGAATATTTAATCCGAACTGAAAAGACTCACTACTGTAACGCTGATTCCCAGTCAGACGGTATCTGCCAATGCCAAGATCAACCTCAACCCGTTTACCAAATAAAAGCCGATAATTAAAACCGTTGTTTATGATGTACATTTCATCATCAGCGTCCGGTTCCTGATAAACAGATTTGCGATGAAATGCACTGACAGGGCCGAATCCTGCCTCGATTCTTTTATCCCGCCATTCAATGTGATCACCCGAGCCACGAGCAAGATCTACCTGAACAAAGGGAGTTGCCATATCAGACAGAGACCAATCATACGGAAGCTCTACGATCACATCGTCGCTTCCCAAGCGTTCATTCGCTGCATTCAAGCTGCCCGCAGTGCCTAAAAGTATCACACCACCAACAATTTTCGCCGTCAGCTCAATAGCAGATGCCCTGATATCCGCATCCAATTCGTCTGAACCTGTACTGTCAGGTGCCTTCGGCAAAGTTGATGCTTTTTTCTTTTGAGGCTTATTGGCTGAAGCTTCAAAATTGTCCAACTCACCCGCAACAGCGGTTATGGCGATCAGAGGAAACAACAAAAATGCAATGTATCGCAAAATAACTCCTTTTTTACTCAACCAATCTCAGTCCGTAGACAATCTGGAGTACAACGCCATATCGACACTGGTGTCGTTATATTCAATCTGAGCAGGCAGGCAACCTTCATAGTGAAAACCCAGTTGCTGCAGCAGCGTTTCGTGCGGCTCAGAACCGGCACGCAAACGCACTTCAATACGGTGCAACCCGAGTTCGCTAAAGCAGAAATTCAACAGTGGTGGCATAACTTCCTGCAGCACCGGCAAGTCGGCCGCATTACTTAATTCCCACTGCAACTGGGCACAGCTCAGCATCCAGTTAATTTTCTGAATACCGATACGCGCAATCAGCTGTTTATCGTACAGACCTTCCACCAGCCAGAAAGCGGCCTCGCGGGTTTCAAAGCGCATTGCCATACGGCGCAGCTCATCCAGCGCCTGAACATCCACCGTCATAGCTGAACGCGGAATATGGTCAACCCGGCTCTGTTCTTTTAATAAGGCGAACAGCGCATCACCGTCCTGCTCGGATACCGGCAGGCGCAGGCTGAAATTACCGGCGGAAAAATTCCAGTTCATGCAGCACCTCCGTCTTTGTTGTTATCGCCATTCAGATTCTGGCCGGGATTAATATCACTGTCTTCACCCAGGCGACCGGCAACCGGCTTTTTCTTATCCAGTACGATGTTAAATTGCACCACATTAGCGAAGGATGTTTCACCGCTGCGCCAGGCATCACGCATCACCGCACTTTGTTTAAAGCCCAGCTCCGTGAGCATGGTTTTAAATTCTTCGTTCTGGCCTTCAATCCACTGATAACCAAAATTACGCAGGTGATATTTTTCCGCCATAAAATCCATGCACACTTTTAACGCGGAACTGCGCTGCGCCAGCGTTAATTGTGGCAGACCATCAACGCGCAACATGGTGCGCAGCAATGACGGCTGCCAGTCAAAGGCACTGACCATGCCGGTGATGGCACCATCCACTTCCAGAGCCCACATCATGCCGCGTTGGGTGGCGGCCATCTGCACGCTCAGGTCGACCATACGGATCAGGTTATCTTTATTGTCCAGTACCCGCTGGCCCGGTAATTCAGGGTGCTGATACAGTTCGAATAATGCATCCACATCATCGTAGGTCAGCGGCCGGACACGGCCACCGGAGAAGGATAATTCGGGGGTAAATTTCATACTGAAATCCAGGAGATGAAACCCGCCACCATAGTAGTGGCGGGTTTTTAATTAATACTCATCATCGCCGCCATCATAAGGGCGGGCCAGATTCTCAAAGCGGGTGTATTTACCGATAAAAGCCAGACGGTCGATACCAATAGGACCGTTACGGTGTTTACCGGTAATAATTTCGGCCACACCTTTGTCCGGCGTGTCTTCGTTATACACTTCGTCACGGTAAATAAACTGAATAATATCGGCGTCCTGCTCGATCGCACCGGATTCCCGCAGGTCGGAACTGACCGGACGTTTATTCGGCCGCTGTTCCAGCGAGCGGTTAAGCTGCGACAGGGCAATCATCGGGCAGTTAAATTCTTTGGCGATGACTTTCAGGGTGCGCGAAATTTCCGAAATTTCCTGGGTACGGCCTTCTGACGGCCCGGATACCCGCATCAGCTGCAGGTAGTCGACCATGATCAGGGCCAGATCGTTGTTGTTTTCGCGGTAGACTTTACGCGCACGGGCACGCATTTCCTGTGGCGTCAGCGCCGGGGTATCGTCGATATACAGCGGCAGATCTTTTAACAGATTCACCGCCGCCGATAATTTCGGCCAGTCTTCGTCGATTAATTTACCGGAACGGATACGGGTCTGGTCGATTTTGCCGATGGACGACAACATACGCATCACAATGGATTCCGATGGCATCTCCAGACTGAACACCAGGCATGGACGCTTCGTCGCCAATAAAGCATTTTCCACCAGGTTCATGGCATACGTGGTTTTACCCATCGACGGACGCGCCGCGACAATCACCAGGTCGGCCTTCTGCCAGCCGGAAGTGCGGTTGTCGATTTCATTAAAGCCGGTGGTAATACCAGTCAGGCCATCCGGCTGATTGAACATCTGATCGAGCTGTTCGAGGGTATTTTTCAGAATCGGCGCTACCAGTTGCGGACCGCCGTCTTTGCGGCTGCCTTCGGCAATCTGGGCAATGGCTTTTTCCGCGTCCGATACCAGCGTCAGCGAGGTTTCCCCCTCAGGCTCATAAGCTTTGGCCATAATGTCGGAGGCCGCTTCAATCAGGCGGCGCTGCTGTGAGCGTTCACGCACGATTTCACCGTAGGCTGAGCAGTTGTCGATCGATGGCGTCATATCGACCAGACGGCTCAGATAGGCGGCGCCGCCGACGCTCTCCAGCTTGCCACGCTCTTCCAGCTCTTCGGCAACCGTCACCACGTCGATCGGCTGCTCCTGATCAACCAGATGTTTGATCGCGCGGAAAATCAGGCGGTGGTCGTGACGGTAAAAGTCGCTGTCCTGCAGGGTTTCAGCAACCGTTTCCCAGGCGCGCTCATCAAGCATCAGCGAGCCAAGCACCGATTGCTCCGCCTCTACCGAGTGCGGCGGCGTGCGCTGGCTGCTTTCCTGCCTTTGCTCATATGGCTGCGCAGAATACTCATCATTCATGCAGGCGGTTCCCGGAGGTGTTCAGACAATAAAAGGTGATAGCGGCCCGCCTTCCGGCAATGGAGCGGACATAAAAAAAGGCACTATCAGCTGGTCGCTAATAGTGCCTTATCTTGCTCATCGCTGCCAGCCAGCATCCGCCGATGCGGCAGCCATAAGCCTCTGAATTATTCTGCTACTACGTGCAGTTTCAGAGTTGCGTTCACTTCTGCGTGCAGGTGAATCGCGATGTCGAATTCGCCAACAGCACGGATAGGACCGTTTGGCAGACGAACTTCAGCTTTGCTCACTTCAACGCCAGCCTGAGAGATCAGGTCTGCGATGTCGCGGTTGCCCAGAGAACCGAACAGTTTGCCTTCGTCGCCAGCTTTAACAGCAACAGACAGTTCGATTTCTTCGATTTTTTCTTTACGGGCCTGTGCATCAGCCAGTTTGGCAGCTGCCTGAGCTTCCAGATCAGCACGACGGGCTTCGAAATGCTCAACGTTGGCTTTGGTCGCAGGAACCGCTTTACCCTGTGGGAACAGGAAGTTACGGGCATAACCTGGCTTAACGTTAACCTGTTCACCCAGTGAACCCAGGTTTGCTACTTTTTCTAACAGAATAATTTGCATCTTAAAATCCTCATTACAGGGCGGCTATGCATTACCCGCCGTGTCTTTTAGTCGCGCGCGGATGTTCAGTAAACTATCCAGCAACGCTACGAAAATTAGTAATGTGTACATGTAAGGCCCGAACAACATCAGTGCCAGATATACCAGCAACATCCAGTTCGGACTGGCCTGTGATATTTTCACAACACCATGGAACAAGGCCAGACCAGCAATCATTAACGGTACCGTTAATACGGGCGTTAATCCTGCCAGTTCAGGCTGCAACTGTCCGGCAGTCAGACAAACCAGCACCGCCGGTAAGCTGAAGGCCAGAGGCAAACGCAGCTGCTTAAACTCGGTGCCGAAGCCGCCGGGGTTATACAGTTCGCTTTGCCAGTAGCGTCCCAGTAACAGACACAAAATAAATACCAGCACATGCAGAGCAGCAAGCACTCCGCTGATCATCGGGGCAATCAGTGGCTGCAGATGAGCCAGTAATTCCGGCTGATCTTTCAGTGCTTCACTGACGGCGGTTTCACTACTGGCCACAACCTGAGGCAGAACCTCAGACAACATCAGCGGCAACAACAGATACACCAGCACGCCCAGAGCACAGGCCAGCAGCATCGACCAGTCAAGGCGGATACTGTAGCGCAGCAACGCGGCCATGGCGCTGGTGCCAATGGCAACGAGTAACGGGGTCGGATCGCCAATGGCGCTCCAGGCGATGGCCGGTAAAACCGCCCATAAAACCACCTGTCCCCCTTCACGGACACCCTGACGCAGGATAACCAGCGCCAGAATGGCTGCTCCGATCCAGAACAGCAGTGGCACAGCCAGACAGCCACCGGCAGCAACCGCTGCCTGCCAGCGTCCGGTCATAGCCCAACGTGCCAGTGCTTTCATACTATTAACTCAATTGCGCAAACCAAGCGTCGGCGAGGCCGATGAAGCAAGGCGAAAATGCCCGAGGAAGCGCAGTGTATAAGTGATACATGAGCATTCCGAGGGCATTTTTAACGCCGCTGCATCAACGCAGCCAGCTTGGAAAGGCGAACTTAGTTGTCGTGCTGATCAGTGTACGGCAGCAGTGCGATGTAGCGCGCGCGCTTGATCGCAGTAGACAGCTGACGCTGATACTTAGCACGGGTACCAGTGATACGGCTTGGTACGATTTTGCCAGTTTCAGTGATGTAGCCTTTCAGGGTATCCAGATCTTTGTAATCGATCTGGCTTACGCCTTCAGCAGTGAAACGGCAGAACTTACGACGACGGAAAAAACGTGCCATGACTCAAATCCTCTCTTATTCAGCGTTATCGTCAGAATCGATCTCGTCAGCGTCATCCGCTTCTTCCGCAGCGCTTTCAGATTCTTCAGCGCGTGGCTCGGAACGACGACGATCTTCGCGGCTTTCAGCAGCTTTGATCGGAGAGATTTCGGTGATGGCTTCATCACAACGGATCACCATGTTACGCAGAACAGCGTCGTTGTAACGGAAGTTGGTGGTCAGTTCGTCCAGAACTTCCTGAGTACATTCGATGTTCATCAGGATGTAGTGGGCTTTGTGCACATCGTTGATTGGGTAAGCCAGGTGACGACGGCCCCAGTCTTCGAAACGGTGAATTTTGCCGTTAGCGGCTTCGATTGAGTTAGTGTAACGCTCAACCATCGCAGGTACCTGCTCGCTTTGATCTGGGTGAACCAGAAAAACGATTTCGTAGTGACGCATTGTCAACTCCTTATGGGTAGTCAGCCTTCCGGCCCATCCGGTAAGGCAAGGAGTCCGTTGTTCGCCCGAGGGCCAATATACGGATAAAAAGGAGCGCGGAGTCTACCAGAGGTCTGACGACGGATCAATCTTTGCACAATCCGCCACATCCACCGTTATAGCTGAACCGCGACTGAATCATTCAGCGCCCGGTGGTTCACCACGGGTTCAGTGGCCAATTTCTATACTGCCGCGGTTTTTAACGGAGATTGCGGTATGACGTATCCACACCCTACCTTATTGATATCCCATTCTGATGCACTTCTGCCGCCGGCACAGACCCTGAAGAGCCGGAAGCTGTTACTGGCCAGCGCCATCAGCCTGCTGCTGGCCGGCCCGGCCATGGTTCTGACTCCGGCCGCGCATGCCGAAAACCCACTGGCGGTCAGCCCGGACCTGCCCGGTATGGAATGGCAAACGTTCAGCAGCGACCACTTTTACTTTCATTTTATTCCGGCCCATAAAGCGCAGGCCGAACGGGCCGCTGTGATTGCCGAGCGAGCCTGGAGCGAACTGACGCAGGATTTTGACTGGACGCCCAAAGACCGCGTTCATGTGGTACTGACCGACGACTTTGATTTTTCCAACGGCTGGGCACATCCGGAGCCTTTTAATCAGATCCGGCTGTTTTTAAGTCCGCCCGATGGCAACAGCACTCTGGAAGCCTATGACGACTGGCTGAATCTGCTGATCACCCACGAGCTGACGCATATCATTCATGTTGATATGGCGCGCGGCATTCCGGCTGTTATCCGTAAGATTCTGGGACGTAATCCGCTGACCTTTCCTCATGCCTACACGCCGGGTTTTATCATTGAGGGACTGGCGGTTTATAAAGAAACCAACGCGGCTCAGGGGTATGGCCGTGGCCAGAGCACGACCTACGACATGATGATGCGTATGGAAGTGATTAACGGCATCGACGATTTATCCCAGGCTGTCGTCACCCTGCGTGACTGGCCGCTGGGTAAGCATTATCTGTACGGTTACTACTACTGGCAGTTTATCGCCGACACCTACGGTGATGACAAAATCCGTGATTACCTGAGTGAATACTCACGCAATATTATTCCGTTCTTTTTGCAGAATTACGAAGCGCGTAAAGTCTTCGGCAAAAGCCATGAGGTGTTATGGCAGGAGTTTAAAGTCTGGCTGCAGCAGCGTTTTTCCCCACAAATTACCGAGCTGAAAAAGACAGCTGACACCCCGGTACAGGCTATCAGCAACGAAGGTTTATCCATCAATGCTGCCGCCAGCGATGGTAAAAATTATTATTACCTGCGCGAAAACGGTAAAGACCGTAACAGTCTGGTTAAAGTCCGCACTGCCAGCAACACAGCCGAAAATCCGGTCAGCGAAGTATTACTGCAAACCACCGGCATGCTCAGCCTGGATGTCAGTCCCCGGGGGGATATTGCCTATACCCGTATTACCGACCGTGCCGACCTGCGCGGCTGGAGTGATATTTTTATTATGCGTGACGGTGGCGAGCAACGCCTGACCAGCGGTCAGCGCTATCGTGCCGTACGCTGGATGCCAAACGCAGCCGACCCACAACAACCCTATTTAATTGCCAAACGTATTCAGGCCGGTATCAGCCAGCTGGATATGCTGGATAAGAACGGGCACTTTATCCGCACTCTGTGGCAGGGATCGCTGGATGATGTTATCAGTGATTACGCCATCTCCCACGACGGGAAAAAAATCGTTGCCAGCATTAAACGCAAGCAACAGGGCTGGAACCTTGAGTTACTTAATATGCAGACTGAGCAACCACAATGGTTGCCGCTGACCAATACCCGCGCCAATGAAAGCAGTCCGAATTTCAGCCACGACGATCAGCATATTATTTTCAGCGCCGATTACAGCAACGTTAAAGGTGTTGATCTGGCCAGCGCGACGGCTACCTATAATATTTTCAGTCTGAATCTGGCCAGCGGAGAGGTGTCCCAGCTAACCCATTTATTAGGCGGTGCAGTGCAACCAGTTCTGGTGGGCGATGATATTTATTTCCAGAGTTATCAGGCCCGTGGCTTCAGCCACGTACGCCTGCCGGCTTCCGAACGTAAACCGCTGGCGGTATTGCCGCTGTCCGAGCTGCAGAGCCAGTACGATTATGCCCCCTTATATAATCAGCCACAGACACATAGCGAAGCCGAAGAATACAGCCCATGGTCAAGCCTGATGCCACAGCAGTGGCTGCCGGTGTATTCGGGCAACGAAGAATATAATGCCATCGGACTGAGCACTTCCGGTCAGGATGCCCTCGGGCGGCATAATTACAGCAGCACTCTGTTTGTCGATACCGAAAACGACATCGCGAGTGGCAACCTGATGTATTCCTACAATAACCAGTGGCAGCTATTGGCACAGCGCAACCACAGTTACTACCTTGATAACAGCGACAGATTGCAACGCATCCGCCGCGAAGATACGGTAGAACTCGCGCGCACGAATATCGTCAATTTTCTGGAAAATAAACTGCAGTTAAGCGCCGGTATTAACCGCAGCCACGAGTACGATATTCCGGCCGATGATTTATTGCGCGAGGAAAACAGCTTACATAATTCAGTGGTCGGTGCCCGTCTGGATTTTGATAACCGCGAAATGTACAGCCAGTCGATTTCGGTCAGTTGGGGAACCCAGGCAACCCTGTTGTGGGAATCCAATGACTATCTCGACAGCGACTACAATGGCGACATCATTAATGCCAGCATCAGTCATTTTATTGATTTACCCGGCAATCAGGTACTGGCTCTGCACAGCAGCGGCGCTTATGGTTTCGAACAACCGGAACCTTTTGAGCTGGGCGGCGAAGAAGGTGTTCTCGAGCAGTCATTATTTGGCCGCGATCAATGGGCATTGCGTGGCTATAAAGAAAATGTGCAGCAAGGTAACCGCATTCAGACCAACAGCCTCGAATATCGTTTCCCGTTGCTGAACGTTGAACGTGGCTGGAATTTATTACCTATTGGTCTTGGTGGTATTAATGCCAATATTTTTGCCGATCATGGTGCAGCTTGGCAGGAAGGCGGGCGCTCACATTATCTTACCAGCGCCGGTATGGAGCTGATGACAGAAGTTGTTGTGATGTATGGTTTTGCGCTACCGGTACGTCTGGGCTACGCCTACGGCTTTGATAAAGACGAAGGCGGTGACCGGACTTACCTGCAGGTGAATTACCAGTTCTGAGGAATTATCCAACAAAGAGCCGCCGTTAATACGCGGCAAACATCGCAGCACTCCGGTGCTGCGATAAACATATCAGTCACTGTTGCTGACTGCAGCAGCCTGCAGATCGCTGACAGAGACAGAACAGTAGGTCTGTACCGACCATGGGGAATACACACTGACCAAATTAAAAACGGGTGCCACGCTGACCAAGGTGCCGCTGATCAGGGCAGTGGTCAGACCATTGGCAAAGGTGTACTCCACCGTTACTTTACTCCAGGGCTTGCCATGGCATTCACGGTAGAGATTCACCGGTGGGCTGATTTCAATCATGCCGTCGATGGTTGTGTCATGCCATTTGATGCGCAGAGGTTCTGCCGGCTGACGGTTGCTGCTCAGGTCATGGGTAAAATGAATTGTGCTGCAGGCTGACAGCAGTGTGCAGGCAATAACGGCTGCAGTTCTGACAATTTTCCATTCAGTCATTCTGCGTCTCCTGTGCCGGATGATCACACCATACCTTGGCCGTACGCGGCGTATAAATCAGTAGTGTCAGTACGCTCTGCAGCCAGTCCGATAAGCTGGTAATTGCCTGCATCTGCATAACCCGCCGTTCACCACAAATAACACTGGTGTTCACTTCGTGTTCGCCAATAATCCCGGCCAGATAAAATGTTTTGCTCGACTGATAATCCGGTGGTGAAGTGTCTTTTTCGCCGCCATAAGGACGAATAGTGACACTGGAGCAGGCTGTCAGAAACAGCAATCCTGCCAGCACAGACAAACGCATTACGCTGATATTGCGTAATACGCTGCATCGGATTAATCCCTTGTTCATCGACACCTCAGAGAGCTCCCTGATTTTCAAACTCCAGAATAAAACAGGCTCCGCCCAACAGCGACTCGCGAATACTGAGGCGGGCGTCATACAATGCCAGAATATCACTGACCAGTGCCAGCCCAAGTCCCTGCCCCGCGGTCATGGTATCCAGGCGCACACCACGTTGCAGAACATGCTCATGTTGCTCTTCGGCAACCCCCGGGCCGTCATCTTCAACACAAAGCTGCCAGCCGGATAAAGTATTATGCGCACTGATCAGCACCTGCCGGCGACCATATTTACAGGCATTATCCAGCAGATTACCGATAATCTCGGTCAGGTCGTTATCATCACCCAGAAAGAATACATCGTCATCAGCAACCAGCTGTAACGTCAGATGTTTATCGGCATACACTTTTTTCATAACACCCAGCAGCGATTCAGCCACCGGTTTTACCGCTACTTTCTGCAGACTGAAACTTTGTGCCTGGCTGACCGCGCGCTGCAACTGAAACCGGATGCGCTCGCTCATCGTATTAATCTGCCGCTCCAGCTCCTGCCGGTCATCATCACTGATCTGCGGCTGATGTACCATGCCACTCATCACCGCCAGCGGCGTTTTCAGACTGTGTGATAAATCGGCGAGCATATTACGGTAGCGTTCACGCTGTGCCCGCTCACTCTGCAGTAACTGATTCAGGTTGGTGGTCAGTGGCTGCAGTTCACGCGGATACTCACCGGTTAAATCGGCCTGTTCACCGCGCTGCAGTTTTTCCAGATCATGGCTGACACGACGTAGCGGTGCCAACCCCCAGCGCAGAATCAGCAGCTGCATAACGATCAGCAGTAACGCAAATGTCAGCAGCGCATAATCCATACTGTTGCGGTAGTCGATCAGCTGCCGGTTAAAATCATGCAGATTCTCGATCATCAGCAGATTAAACTGCGGATTATTATTACCGGCATTTCCCCAGTTAACCCCCAGCCGGGCAATCATATATTCTTCGCCCTGCATGCGTGCAAAGCTGTAACGCCACTCCCCAGGCGCGGCGTTGCTGCCGCTCACCGGTGGTAATTCTTTGGCGGACAATGAGCGCCAGACAATCTGATCAGAGGCATCCAGAATCTGAGCGTACAAACCGGAGCCGGTATGATTAAAGCGTTCTTCCGGCAGGTAATCAGGAACCCAGAGTTTGCCCGAGCGATAATCAGCCAAAGCCAGCAGTGAATAGCTGTGCAGGCGCAAACGCTCCTGCAGACCATTAACCTGCGCGTAATAAAACGACTGATAAAGCCATACGCCAATACCCAGCATTAATACTGCCAACAATAATGTTGTCAATAACATCAGCCGGGCACGCAGCGAATTCAGCATTAACCGTTTTCCGCTATAAACTGATAACCCCGCCCCCGCAGGGTAACAATCGGACTGAAGCCATCCGCCTGAGCCAGCTTTTTACGCAGCCGGCCAATCAGTACTTCAATCACATTACTGTCACGGTCAAAATCCTGCGCATACAGATAATCGGTGAGGGTATTTTTGGAAATAACCTCACTGCTGTGACGCAGCATATATTCCAGAATTTTGTATTCAAATGCGGTCAGTTCCAGACGGGCTCCTGCCAGCAAAACCTGCTGACTCTGCACATCCAGTTCCAGCGGGCCTGCTTTGAGTACGGCACTGTGGCCGGTAATACGGCGCAATAACGCCCGGCTACGCGCAATTAATTCTTCGATATGAAAGGGCTTTTCCAGATAGTCATCCGCTCCGGCTTCCAGCCCTTCTACCTTGGCTTTCCAGCCGCCTCTGGCTGTCAGAATCAGCAGCGGAAAAGCACAGCCATCTTTACGCAGACGACGAATCAGCTCGATGCCATCAATTTTGGGCAGGCCCAGATCAATAATGGCCATATCGTATGGATATTCGCTGGCCTGAAAATAACCTTCCAGCCCATCGGCTGCCAACTGGCACTGAAAGCCGGCTTTATCCAGACCTTCGGCCAGCTGGCTGCGCAGATTTGCATCGTCTTCCACAATCAGGATTTTCATCGCTGTTCTCCTTGTGCTTCGTTCTGCCGCGCCGGGACGGTATCAGCTGCAGGGGGAATAGTGTCGAGCAGCGTGCCATCGATTGCGTGCATATAGTAACTGGCAATATTGCCCTTACTGCCAAGCAGCTTGATCAGGTAATAAGGTGGTGGGCCTGGCTCAAAATGAATACGCAGGATTTCTCCCGGATACAGCAAACGCAATAAGCGCCCGGCTTCCTGTGGCGAAATAGCATTTGCCGGAGGGTTGACCCGGTGTGAGAACACATCCGGTGGTGGTACCGCCGGCGGTTCTGATTTAGCGGGTTTGCCCTGAATTTTACGCTCAACCCAGCGGTTAAATGGGGTAAACACCTCTTCAACCCATTCCGTTTTAGGGTTGATGGTTTCCTCTACCCAGTCGGATTCTTCTTCCGGCTTGTCATCCTGCCCGGCCAGCACCGGCCATGCCAGCGCCTGTAGCAGCAGGCATAACAGCAACCGCAGCGCACGGCGATCAGCAGACCGGGACAACGCAGGCGATGCCATCCGGGCACTGAATACAGATTGCAGCGACATGAAAGTGAGGATCAAGAGTGGGGTACCTGTACATCAGTATTCGGGCAATTTAAACAGGATACCCGCTGCAGGTGAACCAAAGCTGAATAAATAACGACGCCAGCTGAACGGGAAATTCAGCTCAGGTTCAGACTCAGTCCGTTACAGTGCAGATTCAATAACCAGAATGGAAGATACTCAGATGGAATTTCCACAGGAATCCAGTGCAGAAGCACAACAAGAGCAACAGCCACAGCGCCACTTTACCGCCTATTTCGACCTGCTGCCCGGCATCACCCGTCAGTTTAGCGAAACCATGGCCAGCAACCGTCAGGCGAAAAACAACAGCGCCGTTGTCGAACCGTTACGCATCAGCTCAGAAGACGATGCCGGCAGTATTGCCGGCTCTGCCGCTCTGTGTGACGGTATGATGTGTACCGACAAAGCCGCCTGACTCTGTTATCGCACAGGCCCTACCAGCCAGTGTGCAATACGGTTGCCGGCTAACAAGGCCAGCACAAAGATCAGCACACCCGGCTCAAATGCGAGCAGGTTCACCAGCGCCGGTCCCGGACAAAGACCAACCAGGCCCCAGCCAATACCAAACAGCAGCGCTCCGGCCAGCAGACGCAGATCAATACGTGTCAGCTTAGGCTCATGAAAAGCCGTGGCGCAGAACGGCGTTTTGCGGCGCTTACTGAAATAGAAAAACAGCGCAAACACCGGAATGGCCGATCCCATAACCGCGATCAGCGATGGGTCCCAGGCAGCAAAAACATCGAGAAATGCCCTCACTTTCGCCGGGTTATTCATTCCGGAAATCAGCAGCCCCAGCCCAAAAATCAGACCACTGGCCAAAGCCACCAGCGGACCCAGCAGGCGTGCGTTCATAAAATACCTCCGGCCAGATTCATAACCGCAACAGTAGCCACACCCGCAACCATAAAAGTGACTGTGGCCACCGCAGAACGCAGCGATAACCGCCCCATACCGCACACACCATGACCACTGGTACAGCCATTGCCGATATAAGTGCCGAATCCGACCAGCAGACCAGCACTGCCCAGCAACAGCGTATTATTGGTGACGACGATAGCCGCGCTGTAACCCAGAGCCAGATACAAGGGGTAAGCCAGCACCAGTCCGGCCAGAAACCAGAGTGCCCAGTAGCGCTGCTTTTCGCGCAGCAAAAACAGACTGGATAACACCCCGGTCATACCACTGATACGGCCAATGCCCAGCCACAACAGACTTGCCGCCAGACCAATCAGCGTGCCGCCGATCAGCTCCGGAATAAATTCGTTCATAGAAGAGATACCTGAATAAAACCGTGGGGTATTCTAATCCATGTGCCGGGTTACGTCTGCCGGCGCGTCTGCTGGCGCTTCCGCGCGCAGCAAGCTGATATTCACCACCAAGGTCGCTGGTGCCGCCCATTCTGTAATTTGCGGGAATTACCTATACTGTGAACATTATTTTCAGTAGTCCGGAGTTTCCATGTCTGATGTTTTAGCCGCAGGCCAGCAGGGTATCCCTCTTACCATTCTTGAAAGCAGCGATTTTCCGCGCTGGCTCGAACAACAGGCTGACAGCGTTAAAGCCTGGCTGGATGCCTGCGGCTACAGCGGCAAGGGAGTACAGTTATTACCGGCAGCCAATGGCTCCCTGCAAAGCGCGCTCTTTGTCTGCGATAACCTCGACGATATGTTCGCCTGTGGCGAGCTGGCCAACCTGCTGCCCGCAGCGGATTATGTGATCGACAATATCAGCGATACCGATCAATTAATCAGCATTGCCTTTGCCTGGGGCGCTGGCGCCTATCGCTTTGAACGCTATGTCAAACCGGGTAAGCCACAGGCGCGTTTATTACTGGCCGACAGCGGCGCACTGGCGTACGCCCAGCAGCTGGTCAGCGCAACCCGTCATGTCCGTGATCTGGTCAATACTCCTGCCGCCGATATGATGCCGCAGCATCTGGCAGCTACTCTGGAAAATCTGGCGCAGGAGTTTGGCGCACAGTTTTCTCAGATTGTCGGCGATGATCTGCTGAGCGAAAATTATCCGATGATTCATGCGGTCGGGCGCGCCAGTGCCCATGCTCCGCGTCTGCTCGATCTGCGCTGGGGCGATGAAAAACATCCGCTGGTCACTCTGGTGGGTAAAGGTGTGTGCTTTGACAGCGGCGGTCTGGATTTAAAACCTGCCGATGCCATGCGCACCATGAAGAAAGATATGGGTGGTGCTGCCCATGTGGTTGGTCTTGCTTACCTGATTATGGCTCAACAGCTGCCGGTGCGTTTACGCGTGCTGGTTCCGGCGGTTGAAAATGCCGTCAGCGCTGACAGTTTCCGTCCCGGTGATGTACTGAATACGCGCAAAGGCTCAACCGTTGAAATTGACAACACAGACGCCGAAGGCCGTCTGGTTCTGTGCGATGCATTAACCGAAGCGGTCAGTGAGTCACCGGATCTGGTCATCGATTTCGCCACGCTCACCGGCGCCTGCCGGGTCGCGCTGGGTACTGAATTACCGGGTTTCTTTACCAATCAGATGCAGCTCGCTTCTGATTTAATGCAGGTCGGTCAGCGCATTACCGATCCGGTCTGGCACCTGCCCCTACATCAGGCTTACCGCGATTCTCTGAAAAGCGATATCGCCGATCTGGTGAACTCTGTACCCGGGCCCTTTGGTGGCGCGATTACCGCCGCGCTGTATCTGGAGCATTTTGTTGATAACACGCCCTGGGTGCATTTTGACGTAATGGCCTGGAACCGCCGTAAATTACCGGGCCGTCCGGTGGGTGGTGAAGCCATGGGTATGCGTGCCGTTTTCGCATATCTGCAGAACCGTTATGCAGCGCAATAAGCGCTGCTGGTTTTTTAATATTACTTAACGCCGGACGATCACTATGGTTCTGAGCACCGCTGAAGTGATGTACTGGTCAACCATGTTTGCTTCGATTCTGTCGGCCTCCGCCGGTGTGCTGGATGCGCGCAGCAAACAGTTTGATCTGTTCGGCATTATGATTATCGCGTTTTGTGCCGCCCTCGGTGGTGGCACCCTGCGCGATACCCTGCTCGACCGCACCGTATTCTGGGTAGCGGATTCCAGCTATCTGATTTTTACCTGGTTTGGTGCACTGGCCACTTTTTTTCTGGCACGCTGGATTAAATTATCCGGCCGCTGGTTTGTGCTACCGGATGCTGCGGCCTTGGGTTTATATACCGTAGCCGGCACTCAGGCTGCCCTGGGTGTTGGTGCCGATATGCTGGTCGCTTCATTTATGGGTGTTATTACCGGTGTGGCCGGTGGGATTCTGCGGGACATACTGCTCAATCAGGACCCGTTGGTATTTCAGGGGCAGTGGTATGCGACCGCCGCCTGGAGCGGTTCTCTGCTGTATATTTTGCTGATTCATAACGATATTAATATCGGCGCCGCTGCTCTGGTTGCCGGTATTTTTATTTTTCTGCTGCGCCTCAGCGCCATCCGCTGGAATCTGGTTTTGCCACGCTATAAAGAGAAATAACGTCCGCACAGTACCCTGTAAATTCAAAGGAATGAAGATGACCCCCACTCTGACACACACCCTGTTGCTGCTAACCAGCCTGACCCTTGGCACAGCGTACGCAGCACCAGAATTACCGCTGGCCGATGGTCAGTATGTATTTCAGCAACGCTACGCCGAGCACCCACAGATGCAGGGCATCAATCTGGATACCGAAATAAAACAGGGAAGGATCTCTCTGACCAATAACGATAGTGACGGCGTATTTCCGTTGGGATTAATTGATGAGGGAGAGCTGTACTGGCATGCCCGCTCCGGTCATTGGATTATTATCTATGAACCGAAGGATAAAGAGGCAAAAGATGTTGGCGGTTGCAGCGACGGTCCGGCGGTCGTTGATCTGGAGAATAAAATTTATTGGACCTGCTGATTGCAGAATCAGGGCCGGTGAAGAAACCGGCCCGGACGATTATTCGCCGACGCTCGCAATAATATCGGCATAATGAGCCGAGAAATCGTTAAAGGTATCGCTGTTATGGCTGCAGCAACGAATGCCACCGCTTTTAATGTCATACACCCAGCCGTGAATATGTACTTTCTGTGTCGACAGCTTGGCGGCCACCACCGGATGGGTACGTAAATGCTGAACCTGCTGCAAAACGTTCTCTTCAATGGCTTCGTTCAGGTGCTCATGACCCAGACACATATCCGATGGAATCCCATTACGTTCGCGCACGATTTCCATCGCGGAACGGCAATGACCTAACCATTCTTTAACGTGCGGCAGCCCCTTTAGCTTGGTCATATCCAGAGCGCCTTTAATCGCACCACAATCGGTATGTCCGCACACAATAATATGGCGTACGCCTAATACCGCAACGGCATACTCAATAGATGCGGTCATGCCACCGGTTTCGTTAGAGTGTGGGGGAATAATATTACCGGCGTTACGGCAAATAAAGAGATCACCAGGGGCTGAGCCGGTAACCATATTCGGATCGATACGGGAGTCCGAACAGGTAATAAAGAGTACGTCCGGATTCTGGCCATCGTCAGCCAGCGTGCCGAACAGGTCTTTCTGTTGCGGATACACATTCTGTTTAAAATTCAGTACACCACGTATCAGTTTTTCCACTGCAATCTCCCCTTATCAACGGCGCTAAGAATACGGTATTCCCTCCGTAAGAAACATGATTTTCTCAGCGGACTGTTGTGCCGCTGACGACACAACAATCCTTCCCGGTATCAACCGATTTCGATTAATACCTCACCCGGCGTTACCCGGTCCCCTTTGCTCACATAAACCGCCTGTACGGTACCGGCGATATTGGCGTGAACTTCGGTTTCCATTTTCATCGCTTCGGCAATCAACACCGACTGGCCGGCTTCGACTTTATCACCTTCTTTCACCAGCACATCGACGATATTGCCCGGCATTGCTGCGGTAACATGACCCGGCTGAGTGGCACGCTTACGGCCATGATTGCTGCTGCCTTCGGCGACGTATTCGTTCAGCGATTCAAAAATTACTTCTTCCGGCATACCGTCCAGCGACAGGTACAGTTTGCGTTTACCGGCACCGGAGTCGCCGACACCGGTAATAGCCACTTCATAGCTTTCACCGTGTACGTCGATACGGAATTCAGTTGCCATCGCTTCGCCCATACGGCCTTTGCCTTTCTGGTCCGGTGGCAGCAGTTCTTCCGGTTTCAGGGTGCCATCAGCACGTTGCTGCAGGAATTCACGGCCCAGATCCGGGAACATGGCAAAGGTCAGAACATCTTCTTCGCTTTGCGCCAGAGCACCAATGTCATCACGCAGTTTATTCATTTCCGGGCTTAATAAATCCGCCGGACGACCATCATTAACGCTCTCGTTACCAATGGCTTTTTTCTGCAGCTCAGCATTCACCGGCGCCGGTGCTGCACCATAGCCACCCTGCAGGTAACGCTTAACTTCGTTGGTGATGGTTTTATAACGCTGACCCGCCAGCACGTTATATACCGCCTGAGTACCAACAATCTGTGAGGTTGGCGTTACCAGCGGAGGAAAACCAAGGTCTTCACGTACCCGTGGAATTTCGGCAAACACCTCACGGATTTTATCCAGCGCGTTCTGTTCTTTCAGCTGATTGGCCAGGTTAGACATCATGCCGCCCGGCACCTGATTAATCTGCACGGAAACATCTTCGCGGGTAAATTCACTTTCAAACTGGTGGTATTTTTTCCGCACTTCACGGAAGTAATCGGCAATTTCACCCAGCAGTTCCAGATCCAGACCGGTGTCGTAGCCTGTGCCTTTTAACGCAGCAACCTGCGACTCGGTCGCCGGATGACTGGTACCTGAGGCAAAGGAAGAAATCGCGGTATCGATACGGTCGGCACCGGCTTCTATCGCTTTCAGCTGACACAGAGGTGCCAGACCTGCCGTTGAATGACTGTGAATAACCAGCGGTAAATCCACTTCGGCTTTAATCGCTTTTACCAGCTCATAGGTGCCGTATGGTGTGAGCAGACCCGCCATATCTTTAATGGCAATAGAGTCGGCGCCCATGGCCTGCATGGCTTTGGCCTGTTCAACAAAGAGCGCTGGCGTATGCACCGGACTGGTGGTGTAGCAGATGGTGCCCTGCGCATGTTTACCGGCTTTTTTAACCGCTTTCATTGCGGTTTCGATGTTACGCAGATCGTTCAGCGCATCGAATACACGGAATACATCAATGCCGTTATCAGCCGCTTTCTGCACGAACGCTTCCACCACGTCATCGGCGTAATGGCGATAACCGAGCAGGTTCTGACCACGCAGCAGCATTTGCAAACGGGTATTGGGCAGCGCTTTTTTCAGCTGACGCAGACGCTCCCACGGGTCTTCTTTAAGGAAACGCACACAGGCATCAAAGGTGGCTCCACCCCAGACTTCCAGCGACCAGTAGCCGACTTTATCCAGCTTGTCGCAGATCGGCAGCATGTCTTCGGTGCGCATACGGGTCGCAATCAGCGACTGGTGTGCATCACGCAGAACCACATCGGTGACTTCAATCTTTTTCACGTTACTCATCATTCATTCCTCCTGCGGATTACCAGCCGGCGTGTGCGGCAATGGCTGCGGCAATGGCCAGCGCAACTTCGCTGGGGTGACGTTTTTCTGAATAATTCAATAATTCCGGATGGGTCGGCACAAAGCTGGTGTCGAATTCCGCCCGTTTAAAATCGGCGTTACTGAGAATCTGCTGGTAATAGTGCGCAGTGGTTTTAATACCGTGCAGACGCATGTCATCCAGCGCGCGCTGCCCACGGGCAATCACTTCTTTCCAGGTCAGCGCCCAGACCACCAGTTTTAAACACATGGAGTCGTAATACGGCGGAATTTCATAGCCGGTATAAATTGCTGTATCGACCCGTACACCCGGCCCACCCGGCGCATAATAGTGAGAGATACGGCCGAAGCTTGGCAGGAAATCGTTTTTCGGGTCTTCGGCATTAATACGGAACTGCAGGGCAAAACCGCGGTAGGCAATATCTTCCTGGCGATAACTGAGCGGCAGGCCAGCGGCAATGCGCAGCTGCTCACGCACAATATCCACCCCGGTAATCTGCTCGGTAATGGTGTGCTCGACCTGCACACGGGTATTCATTTCCATGAAGTACACTTCATTGCCGGTCAGCAGGAATTCGACCGTACCGGCATTTTCATAACCGACGGCTGCGGCCGCTTTCACCGCCAGCCCACCAATATACTGGCGCTGTTCCGGCGTTAATTGCGGGCTTGGCGCAATCTCAATCAGCTTCTGGTTACGGCGCTGAATAGAGCAGTCACGCTCATACAGATGCACCACATTGCCCTGACTGTCGGCCAGAATCTGCACTTCGATATGACGCGGATTTACGATGCACTTTTCCATAAACACATCGGCCGAACCGAAGGCTTTGGTGGCTTCAGAAATAACCCGCGGGTACTGGGATTTTAATTCGTCGGCAGAATCACAACGGCGGATACCGCGGCCACCACCACCGGAAGTGGCTTTCAGCATCACCGGATAACCAATCTCGGCGGCCAGTTTCAGCGCCTCATCCAGATCGGCCAGATTACCGTCGGAGCCCGGAGTAATAGGTACGCCAGCGGCGCGCATGGAATCACGGGCCTGGGTTTTATCGCCCATTTTGTGGATAACATCCGACTTCGGCCCGATAAAGGTGACCCCTTTCTGTTCACACAGGCGGGCGAACTCAGCGTTCTCTGACAAAAAGCCGTAGCCCGGATGAATGGCATCGCAGCCGGTTTCCAATGCCAGATTCACAATGCGCAGCGGATCGAGATAACCGGCCAGCGGATCTTCACCCAGCATATAAGCTTCGTCCGCACGCTTAACATGCAGCGCATAGCGGTCCGGTTCGGTATAGATAGCCACCGAGCGGATGCCCATCTCGGCGCATGCGCGCACGATACGGACGGCAATCTCGCCGCGGTTAGCAATAAGAACTTTCTTCAGCATGGGGAACTCCTCGTTCGTAGTCCCTGAGTGAAAGGGTCAGATCAGCTTAGACAACACCAGACCAAAGCAAAAATTGATATTTTTTACCCAACCTATAAGGTATTACTTATACATAAAGACCAACGAGCAACATAGCATGCCAATCAGCGTACAAAAATTAGCCAGCCGCCTGACTTTTCGCCAATTGCAGGTATTCCACGCAGTATATGAGCTGGAAAGTTACAGCAAGGCGGGCGAGCTGCTCGGACTGACCCAGCCGGCGGTCAGCAGCCAGATGCGCCAGCTGGAGCAGGCATTGGAAATGCCCTTATTCGAATACGTCGGTCGCCGTTTATTTGTGACAGCGGCCGGAGAGAAGCTGGCCCTGAGCGTGGATGGTATTTTCGGTGAACTGCGCCGGTTGCAGACCGATCTGGCCGAGCTGGACGGTAAAGTGGCTGGCGAGCTGAAACTGGTGGCGGTGAATACGGCGCAATATGTTGTGCCCTACCTGCTGCGCGCTTTCCTTAATCTTTACCCACAGATCAACGTCAGCGTCAGCGTGGTGAACCGCGCCGCAGCGATTCAGCGCCTGAACGATAACCGTGACGATCTGGTGATTATGGGCATGGTGCCAAGCGAGAAGCCGCTGGCCTCGCTGCCGTTTCTGAATAATGAGCTGGTGCCGGTGGTGCCGGCCGGACATCCGCTGTTACTGCAGGAAGCGGTCAGCCCGCAGGACTTCCTCGACAGCAACCTGCTGATGCGCGAGGCGGGTTCCGGCAGCCGCCTGGCGCTGGAAGTACACTGCCAGCAACAACGCCTGCGGGTGAAACCCAGCATGGAAATCGGCTCGAACGACGCCGTTAAACACGCCGTGATTGCCGGCCTTGGCGTAGCCGTGCTGCCTAAGCTCAGCATCCTGCCGGAACTGCAGCTGGGGACGCTGCGGGTGTTGGATATTCCGGGCTTTCCACTGCGCCGCAGCTGGTGTGTGGTGTATCCGCAGGCCAAACATCCGACCCCGGCCATGAAGGCTTTTATTGATTATATTCAGCAGAATATTAAACAGTTCGAGCAGGTATTTTTACGTAACCCACAGTTGAAGTCCTGACCAAAAAAAACGACACCCGCAGGTGTCATTTTTTATATCAGCCTGCGATTAAGCGGCTTTTTTCAGCTTTTTCTTCAGCACTTTCAGTTTGCTTTCCTGCTTGGAGATCTTGGCCTTACGCGCTTTGATCTCTTTTTTCAGGCTGACGACTTTCTTGGATACTTTCTTAGACATAACAAATTCCTTCTTTATTCCGATGGGTGCATTAAGCACTATGACTCTTCAGTCTGCTGATTTTTCCGGATAAAACCGCGGATAAATCGCCGGATTTCACGGGCTGCACTGGTGTCCAGCTCTTCGCACAGAGCAAGAAACTGCTCCCGCTCTTCGCCATTAATACGGATAAGCAGCTGTGCATCATTCTTTACAGCTTTGGCCTTTTTACTGCGGCCAGTTTTGGCTGAAGCCTTTGCCTTATCCACGACGCCTGAAACCCAATAAGATGAAGAGAACTTAATGATATACATTGTATATCATTATGCAATACGTTAATTACTCTGCAGATGACTCCGCTCTGGACTTTGGCTGGAACTGTTTACGATAAGCCGCCGGCGATAAACCCACCCGCTGACGGAAAAGACGGCGGAATGAATTACTGTCTTCATAACCGACCGCCAGCGTAATGCTGTCAATGGTCATGCGGGTCGACTCAATCAGCTGCTTGGCTTTTTCTATGCGCAGCGCCTGCAGATAAGCCAGCGGCGCCTGCCCCGTCGCCTCCTTAAAACGCCGCTTAAAGTTACGCACACCAAAGCCGAAACGGCTGGCCAGTTCATCGATGACCAGCGCTCCGGCAAAGTGTTCATCCAGCCAGTTCTGTACCTTCAGAATATCCTGATCAGTGTGATTTTTCGGCGCGGCCCATAAGGCATAGGGGCTTTGTACGCTGCGGACATTATCAATCAGCAAATAACGGCTGCAGGTTTGTGCCAGCTCTAATGAAGCAAAACGGCGTATAAGGTGCAGCAGCAGATCCAGCACCGCCGTCGCTCCGCCACTGCTGATCAGCTGGCCGTCTTCACATAACATTTGCTGCTCATCCAGCCGGACCTGCGGGAAACTGCGCCGGAACAGCCCGGCGAAAGCCCAATGAGTCGTCACCCGCATACCATCGGCAAGACCGCTTTCGGCCAATAAAAACGTTGCATTACACATGGTGGCAATCGTCGCGCCTTGCCGGTAACGCTCCGTCAGCCACGCCCGGTAGCGGCCAAACTCCGGCATCGCCTGCTGCAGACTGAAGAGAAAACCCGGAATCACAATCAGATCGGTCTGGCGGATATCGGCAATCCCGCAGTCTGCCATCAGCTGCTGACCGGCTGAGGCCGTAACCGGCAAGCCATCAAGCGACACCTGGCTCAACTCAAACAGCGGCTTCTCCTGACCGGAAAATAAGTTGGCGGCATAAAAGATCTCCTGCGCCATAGTCGCACTGGCCGCAGAGCATTGATCAGCCAACAGCAAAGTAACGTGCATAATGCCTCGATTGCAGATTTCGCGTGAAACAAGTCATTTATGCATATACAACGCCGCCCCCGCAAGCCTTAGAGTGGCCGCCTGTTTAAGCAGTCAGGAAAATAAAGATGAATCTCTGGTTTCGATTGTTACTTATGCTGCTGCGCCGCCCGTGGCGCAAGCCGGTCGGCGGCCTGGACACCACGGTGGTGAAAATGCGCGTATGGCCACTGGATCTGGATTTTAACCGCCATGTAACCAATGGCCGTTACTTCACCATGGCCGATGTCGGGCGTATGGATTACGTATTACGCAGCGGCGCCTACAAAGTGGCTCTGCGCCATAAAGCGTTTCCGGTTGTGGGTGATGTCTGGGGGAAATTCCGCCGTGAGCTGCGGCTGTTTGAAGCCTTTGAAATTCACAGCCGTATGCTCGGCTGGGATGATAAATGGGTCTTTGTTGAACACCGTTTTATGCGCAAAGAACGGGTTATTGGCGTGGTGATGATGCGTGGCCTGTTCCGTTCGGCAAAAGGGTTGGTCGATCCGCAGGAGTTTATCGCCGAAATGAATCTTGCTCCGCAATCACCACCGCTGCCAGACTGGCTCAGCGCCTGGTCAGAAAGTTGCGACGGCATGAGCTCCCAGCTGCGCGACGAAGAGCTCTGCTGAACAATCTGGCCGGGATTACCGGCCAGTCAGCGTTTCCGGCAGCATCAGGAATCTGCCTGCTGCTGCTCGAAGTTCAGCACAATAAATTCAGCAGGACGAACCAGTGCTACTTTTACATTAACCCGCAGCCAGCCATTCAGAATATCGTCACTGGTCATGCTACTCCCCAGCCCGACCGCAACATTAAACGCATCACTGGCAGACGAGCCCTGCAGACCACCTTCTTTCCAGATACTGGTGAGAAAACTCTCAATCATGGCTTTTACAGCATTCCAGGTGTTGGCATCGTTGGCTGCAAAAATATAACGCTTCATGCCCTCCTGAATTGAACGCTCAAGAAAAATCGCCGTGCGCCGCACCGGAATATAACGCCAGTTCTGACTGTTACCATCCAGCGTGCGGGCGCCCCAGACAAGAATGCCCTGGCCATTAAAAAAACGGATGGCGTTAATGGATCTGCCGGAAGCTTCATCAATATTCAGCTCAGCCTGTTGATGATCTGATAAGCGGATAGGTAACGCAGCTGCGCCAACGATGCTGACATTAGCTGGTGCACGCCATACGCCCTCGTTACTATCGTTAAGCACATAAATGCCAGCCATCGCCGCACTGACCGGCAAAATATTGACCTCGGTATTCAGTCTTTGCTGCAAGCTGTTATAACGCTTACTGGCATTCCGTAATGCCATATCGTGCTGCCGGATCTGCGCTGCAGATGGCTCTGCTAAGGCTGCGACATCCGCCAGAATGCGGCTGACTGCCGATGTACCATCAGACTCTGCATGAAGAAACTCCGCCAGTTGATGCAGATTACCGCCAAACAAATTGGTGTAATTCAGCTCGTTACTTCCCACCATCGTGGTGCCGATAAACGGATAATAGCAGGCAGCATTTTTTAACCCGTTACTGCCCGTGTTTTCGCGAAAATTCCGGATATCTTCGCTGTATAACACCGGGTCAGGATTGCACCCGCCAATGACATCGAACAGACAGAACGGATACTCCAGCTGTTCAGCCTGCAACAGCATGGCCTGCATCAGTGTTGCATTTTCTGCCACCGACAGCAGTGTTGCGTCCGGACACAGGTACAGCGTCGGCTCTGATTCTTCTGCCAGAACCTGCAGTCCACGCAGCAGATCAGCCAACAGAATATTCGGATTAATAATCGCTGCCTGCGCACTATTTAAGGGGTTTCCGCTCGGCTTACCGTAATTTCCGACCGATACAACATAAGCACTGCCACCCCCGTTTTCAAAAAACAGCCGCATACTGTTACACAGGTAATACACCGTTGCCGGATCGGGCATAAGTTCGTAATTATCATCTCCGCCCTGTGGGTAATACTGTACCGGCTGGAGTGCGTCCGGATGCATAAAGCGCGAGACAAATTCTTCGTAAGATTGTACAAGCACCGCTTTATTCAGCAGTGACTGACCGTTTAATTGTGCCGCAGGCGTATAACCGATAAACGCAGGAATAGCGGTTGCACTGGGCACAACCGAATCAGGAAAGGTGTTTATCTCATTGATATAAACACCCGGGGTTTTGACTGTCGTGGTCATAGTGGCTCCGTGCGCTGCTGTCTGTCCGTGAATGACTGAGCATGCCTGAACCAGCCAGAGGGTCAAGGAAAGTTCCCGCGCTCTGGCATACCTGAATGTTAACGGAGTTAATCCACAGCGTTCAGCAGGCTTTCTAACTTGCTGACGGTGTTCCAGTTTCTGGCGGTTACAGGAACCCCAAGAACTTTTTCCACACCTGCCGCCAGTTTTGAACGGCCAATACCTTCTGGCGCATACAGATAAAATACGCCGTCAGCCAACTGAAAAGATTCCGATGCCTTACTCAGAGCCTGAAGGCGTTCTGAGTCTACGGTCTTTGGCTGTGCAGCCAGAAAGAAGAAGTGCAGCATTTTGCCATCATCCACCGGGTAAGGGTTGGCAGCGATAACTGCTTGTAACTCAGCCGCGCTCAGCAACAGAACGTCCACCTCAAATCCATGCTGAGCAGCAATCAGACTGCGCAGCCGCGTACTGTCTGCAGCCACAGGTTGTGCAGCGCTCTGAAAAACAACATTACCGCTCTGAATATAGGTTTTAACCTGCTGATAGCCGGCCTGTTCAAACACGGTGACCAGATCTTTCATCGGCAGAATATTTTTACCGCCGACATTAATGCCGCGTAATAACGCAATACAAGAGATCATCTGCATCCATTCCTGTTAATAATCCAACACTCCGCCTGACAATAGCGGACTTTGATGCGATTAAAAACAAAAACGGCCCGGAAGCAATCATTGCTTCCGGGCCGCGGGCTGCTTGTCTGTTCCCAACAAGCATTCAGGGTGCTGAATTTTTAAATTATGCGGTCGCTCAGTTGCGGATTAAGTAATCGAAGGAACCCAGTGCAGCGGTTGCACCCGCGCCCATCGAAATAATAATCTGCTTGTACGCCACGTTGGTGCAGTCACCGGCGGCGAATACGCCCGGTACATTGGTCTGGCCATGGCCGTCGATAATAATCTCGCCACGCTCAGTCAGCTCGACCGTTCCTTTCAGGAATTCGGTATTCGGCACCAGACCAATCTGTACGAAAATACCCGCCAGTTCGATCACATGGCTTTCGCCGGTATTACGGTCCTGGTATTTAATCGCCGTTACCCGCTCACCGTCGCCAATCACTTCAGTGGTCATCGCCATTTTAATAATGTCGATATTGGCAGTGGCTTCGGCTTTTTTCACCAGCACCGCATCGGCACGCAGTACATCGGAAAATTCCAGTACGGTGACGTGCTCAACAAGTCCGGCCAGATCAATAGCGGCTTCAATACCGGAGTTACCACCACCGATCACCGCAACACGCTTACCTTTAAATAACGGGCCATCACAGTGCGGGCAGAAGCATACGCCTTTGGCTTTGTATTCCTGCTCGCCGGGTATGTTCATTTCTCTCCAGCGCGCACCGGTCGCGAGGATCACCGACTTACCCGCCAGTACCGCACCGTTGGCCAGTTCGACTTCGGTTAAGCCGGAATCGGTTTTGCGTACCGCAACGGCTTTCTGGGTTTTCATCACATCCACGTCGTATTCTTTAACGTGTTCTTCCAGATGTGCAACCAGCTTCGGACCTTCGGTGTAAGGCACAGAAATAAAGTTTTCGATGCCAACAGTATCCGATACCTGACCACCAAAACGCTCGGCCACCAGACCGGTACGGATACCTTTACGCGCCGCGTAAATGGCAGCTGAAGCACCCGCCGGGCCACCACCCACCACCAGCACATCAAACGGATCTTTATCGGCCATTGCCGCCGCGGCTTTGGCATCGGCGTCGTCATCCACTTTATTGAGGATTTCTGCCAGCGTCATTTTACCGTTGGCCAGCACTTCACCGTTCAGGTACAGCGAAGGGACCGCCATAATATTGCGTTCTTTCACTTCGTCCGGAAATACGCCGCCGTCGATCATGGTGGCGGTTACGTTCGGATTCAGCGCGGCCATTAAATTCACCGCCTGTACAACATCAGGACAGTTGTGGCACGACAACGATACATAGACTTCAAAATTCAGGGTGCGCGTCAGGGATTTTGCCTGATCCTGCAATGCCTGATCTTCTTTCGACGGGTGACTGCCCGCCTGTAATAAAGCCAGCACCAGCGAGGTAAACTCGTGGCCCATTGGCACACCGGCAAAGGCGACACGGGCTTCGCTGCCCGCTTTGGCAATGGTCATTACCGGAGAACGGCCACCGATTTTTTCGTTGGTCACCGTCAGGGAAATCTGATCATTCAGTTCTGCGATCTCACGCGCCAGGGTTTCCAGTTCTTTGGATTTTGGCGAATCATTAACAGACACCTGCAGTTCAATCGGATTACGCAGATTGTTCAGGTAGGTGCCTAATTGTTGTTTCATATTTGCATCAAGCATGGAAATACCGTCCGATTGAAGATTTTTAAAACGGCTCCGGAAAACCGGAGCCGGGTATTGCAATTACAGTGTCGGCCCGCGTCCCGAAGCCGGCAGCATTTGGCAAATGCCGGCCCGAAGCGTTGGCGAGGCCGACAGCGCTAGGCAAAAGCCGATGAAGAAGCGGAGCTTAGTGGACTAAGTGAGCATTCTGAATCGGCTTTTAACAACGCGATGTCAACGCAGCCAGCTTCGATTAAATTTTGCCGACCAGATCCAGAGAAGGAGCCAAAGTCGCTTCACCTTCTTTCCACTTAGCCGGGCACACTTCACCTGGGTGAGCAGCAACGTACTGAGCAGCTTTTACTTTACGCATCAGGTCGTCTGCATCACGGCCGATACCTTCAGCAGTGATTTCCATCGCCTGGATAACGCCCTGTGGATCAACCAGGAAAGTAGCGCGGTCTGCCAGGCCCTGACCTTCACGCATTACACCGAAGTTGTTGGTGATGGTGCCGGTCTGGTCGCCAACCATGTAGTAGTTGATCTTACCGATGGTTTCAGAGCTGTCGTGCCATGCTTTGTGGCAGAAGTGAGTGTCGGTAGACACAGAGAATACTTCTACGCCCAGCTTCTGCAGTTCTTCGTATTTGTCAGCCAGATCGCCCAGTTCGGTCGGGCATACGAAAGTGAAGTCGGCTGGGTAGAAGAAGAATACTGCCCACTTGCCTTTAACATCAGCTTCGGTGATTTCTACGAACTCGCCCTGTTTAAAAGCGGTTGCTGCAAATGGTTTGATTTCAGTGTTGATCATGTGGTCTTACTCCATAGGTTTGTGTTGGGAACAGGATCTATAGTAGGGGTATGCTCTTGATTAGTTAAATTGATCTTTTCAAAGAAGGCTATTAGGTATAGCTATTGAACCGTTTGACTAACAGTCCGGAGGATAAGTGCTCTGCCCTGGGTTACAGGGCAGAGCCTGAGCCTTGTCAGCGCTGGGCCGGGGCCGTGCCCGCCAGTTGCGGTGGTAAAGAATCGACATGCAACGTGCGGGTCGGGAAGGCGCAGTCGCCACCCTTCTCGTGGATGATATTCAGTACTTTCAGCAGTACATCCTGCTTGATCTCGTGGAACCTTACCCAGTCGGTGGTTTTGGTGAAGGTGTAGATAAAGAAATCCAGACTGGATTCACCAAAGCTGTTGAAGTTCACGATCATGGTCTGGTTATTATCAATTTCCGGATGTTCGCGCAGCATGGCACGCACGCCTTCCATAATCGCCGGCAGATGACGCGAATCCTGATAGCGGATACCAATGGTTTCGTAGATACGGCGGTTGGTCATGCGCGATGGGTTTTCCACCGAGATATTGGTGAACACCGAGTTCGGCACATACAGCGGACGCTTATCAAAGGTGCGGATACGGGTTACGCGAAAGCCGATATGCTCTACCGTCCCTTCGATGCTGCGGTCCGGCGAACGCACCCAGTCACCGACTTTGAACGGGCGGTCGAGATAGATAATCAGCGAGCCAAAGAAGTTGGCCAGCAGATCTTTGGCGGCCATACCGACGATCAGACCACCGACACCACCAAAGGCGAGAATGCCGGAAATGGATATGCCCAGCAGCTGAAAAATCGGCAGAATAATCAGAATGGTAACGCTGAGTTTGGCCACCTTACCCACCAGCTGTACCGTGGTCGGATCGATGCCATTCACAATCTGCCGTTCTTCCACGCGGTTAATCAGACGCCACAGCGCCCAGGCGGTAAGAATAATCAGCGCCAGCTGACGTACTACCGGAATACTGGAAATAATTTCAGAAGAAAAATGACCGGCGGTAATGTCGGCAATCCAGGTCGCACCAATGGCAAAAATAATCCAGCTGATAGGAACGCCAATGGCCTCCAGCACAATATCGTCCCAGCGGTTCTTGGTCGCCAGCGCCAGCTTAACCAGACGCTTGCGGGTAAAGCGCCATGCCGCACCGGCAATCAGCGTGATACTCAGGGCAATGCTGACATCCCAGAACCAGTCATAATTCTGTGAAATTAATTCGTTCCACCACTCCACGCAGAAGACTCCATTTATTCAGAAGGGAATTTTGCGCAGACAGGCAACAGCGGTTACCTGCCCGCAAACAGGTACTCAGCTCAACTGACGCTGACGCACCGCTTCAAACAGACAAATGCCGGTAGCCACCGACACGTTAACCGAGCTGACTTCGCCGGCCATCGGAATATTCACCAGATAATCGCAATGTTCACGGGTCAGACGACGCATACCCGCACCTTCAGCACCCATAACCAGAGCCGTTGGCCCGGTAAAATCCTGCTGATAAATACTGTGCGTTGCTTCACCGGCGGTGCCGACAATCCAGATACCGCGCTCCTGCAGTTCTTTCATGGTGCGCGCCAGATTGGTGACCTGAATATAAGGCACGGCTTCGGCTGCACCACAGGCCACTTTGGCGGCTGTTGCATTTAACGGTGCGGATTTATCTTTCGGCGCAATCACTACCTGCACGCCGGCGGCGTCTGCCGTACGCAGACAGGCACCCAGATTATGCGGATCGGTAACGCCGTCCAGAATCAGAATCAGCGCATTGCCACTGATACCGTCGAGAATATCCGGCAGGTGTTTCTCGTTTTTATTCTGCACAGGCTTACGCCAGGCAATAATGCCCTGGTGATTACCTTCATCGGCTTTCTGATTCATCAGGCCTTTATCGGCCTCACGGATATCCAGCCCCTGTTCGGCAGCCAGTTCCAGCACGCGCTGCATACGCTGGTCCTGACGGCCTTTCATCACCCACAGCTCCACCACCTGATCCGGACTGCGCTGCAATAAGGTGGTAACGGCATGCAAACCGTAAACGGCTTCTAACTTCATTGATTAATCAACCTGTTTCTTTCCGGCCTTTTTGGCCGGTTTTTTCTTGGCGGTCTTTTTCTTTACCGCTTTTTTGCTTTCGGTTTTCTTTTTGGCGTTCAGCTTTTGCCGTTTGCTCGGCTTGGGCTTTTTCTTTTTGCTTTTAGTGCCGTCAGAATCGTCAGCAGCAAAGGTTTTAGCGCCCTTGTCAGCCGTACGCTTAACACCGGCTTTTTTAACGCCGCTTTTATTAGCGCCGCTTTTATTACCGCCACTTCTGGCACCATCTCCAGATTCTGTCGAGGGTGCCCGTGCTTTTTTTTGGCGGCTTGGCTCCAGCGTTTCTTCGGTTACTTTGCCATCGGCCTGTTTATTACGGCGGCGCGGTAAACGCGCAGGCGTTGGCAGATCGCTGGCTTTGCTGCGTCTGGCGTTAACCGGTGCTGTGGTCAGTTCGAAGTCGACTTTGCGCTCGTCGAGGTTCACGTTCATGACCCTTACCCAGAGCTTATCGCCAAGGCGGAAACTGCGGCGTGTGCGCTCACCGACCAGACGATGTTTCACTGCATCAAAGTGGTAGTAATCGTTTGCCAGACCACTGATATGCACCAGACCTTCGACATAGACGTCTTTTAATTCAACGAATAAGCCAAAGCCGGTAACCGCGGTAATAACCCCTTCGAATTCTTCACCGATACGGTCGCTGATAAATTCGCACTTGAGGAAATCCACCACATCACGGGTAGCATCATCGGCACGGCGCTCGGTCATCGAGCAGTGCTCACCCATCACCACCATCGCTGCGGTGTCGTATGGGTAAATGGTTTTCTGGGCCAGTGGTTTGGCACCGTCGGCACGTTTTACGTGTTTGCATTCGCGTTCGCTGCGGATCACGCTGCGCAGACCACGGTGCACCAGCAGATCGGGGTAACGGCGGATTGGCGAAGTAAAGTGGGTATAGGCTTTATAAGCCAGACCAAAGTGACCTTCGTTATCCGGCTTGTAAACGGCCTGACTGAGCGAGCGCAGCAGCACGGTCTGGATTAAATGTGAATCCGGACGGTCGCCAATCTGACTCAGCAATGCCTGATAATCTTTCGGCGACGGGTCCTGACCATGTGGCATGGATAAACCGACTTCGGCGAGGAAAGATTTCAGGTTCTCAAGTTTTTCTGCGCTCGGGCCGTTATGCACACGATACAGTGCCGGCACGTCATAACGCTGGAAGAAATCGGCAGCACAGACGTTGGCTGCCAGCATGCATTCTTCAATCAGCATATGGGCCGCGTTACGTTCGGTCGGTACGATTTCCTGAATTTTACGCTCAGCATCGAACACGATACGGGTTTCGACCGAGTCGAAATCCATCGCACCACGCTCTTCACGTTTGGCGCGCAGGGTTTTATACAGGACGTAGAGATTTTCCAGATGCGGCACAACGTCTTTGTAATGTTCACGCCAGGCATCGCCGTCGTCACCACGTTCCGGCTGCAGCATTTTCCAGACCTTGTTATAGGTCAGGCGCGCATGGGAGTGGATAACACCTTCCATAAACTGATAACCGGAAATATTACCGGCTTTGGAGATGGTCATTTCACATACCATCACCAGACGATCTACTTCCGGGTTCAGCGAGCATAAACCGTTGGACAGTTTTTCCGGCAGCATCGGTACCACAAACTCAGGGAAATACACCGAGTTGCCACGACCGTGAGCTTCAACATCCAGTGCCGAACCTGCCTGTACGTAATGGGATACATCGGCAATGGCAACGTATAAACGCCAGCCACCGGTTTTGCGGTTAGGTTCGCAGTAGACGGCATCGTCGAAGTCTTTGGCGTCTTCACCGTCGATGGTGACAAAAGGCAGCTGACGCAGGTCGATGCGGTTGTGTTTGTCTTTATCTTTGACCTGTTCCGGCAGTTTTTTGGCTTCTACCAGCACGGCCTCCGGCCATTCGTGCGGGATATTATGGCTGCGGATGGCAACATCAATTTCCATCCCCGGTGCCAGATGATCACCCAGCACTTCGACCACTTCACCCATAGGTAAGCCGCCGGGCTTGGGCTGCTCAACAATCTGCACCACCACAAACTGACCATGCTCAGCGCCTTTGCGGCCAACCGGCGGAATCAGGATTTCCTGCGCCACACGTTTGTTATCCGGCTGTACGACGCCGACACCGGACTGATCGAAGTAACGGCCGACAATCTGCTGGGTATTACGCTCCAGCACTTCGACAATTTTGCCTTCCGGGCGGCCACGGCGATCAAGACCAAGAATCTGTACCGCAACGCGGTCACCGTGAAAGACTTTGCTCATCTGGCGGTTAGACAGGTACACATCATCAGCACCGTCACGCAGCACAAAGCCGTAACCATCGCGATGGCCCATCACCACACCGGTAACCAGATCGACTTTGCGCAGCGGTGCAAACTGGCTGCGACGGTTGCTGATCAGCTGGCCATCACGCGACATCGCAATCAGGCGGCGACGCAGAGCTTCTACGCGGTCTTCATCGGTTTCACCCAGTGCTTCGCAGACTTCCGCGTGGGTAGCCGGGTGGCCCAGTTGCTCCAGCAATGCCAGCAGGGCATCACGGCTGGCAACCGGGTTTTCATATTTTTGCGCTTCGGCCTCGGCATTTGGGTCATGGAACGGGGCTTTTGGTGCGTTGGAATCCGTCAATGTGCGGCTCCTATAATTAATTTGCGCCCAGTATAACGGTTACACACGTATTTACAGGGCTTTAAAGTTGATTTGCGCGCTGTCGCGGCTTTTTCCGGCCTGTTGCAGGCGCTGCAGGTAATCAGCCCACAGTTCATCACGATGCGTGCACAAATGATAGAGATAACTCCAGTCATACAGACCTGAGTCATGGCCGTCGTCAAACACCAGTTTCAGGGCATAATTACCGGCCGGTTCAATACGCAGCAATACCACATCTTTTTTACCGCTCTGCAACACCTCATTGCCGACACCATGACCACGGACTTCTGCCGAAGGTGAGTGCACACGAAGAAATTCATAAGACAGCTCATAAGGCTGCTCACCATAGGTCAACTCAAGACAGTGGCTGACTTTCTTCACTTTTATTGCTTTTGGAATCACTGTTATTCCACTCCGGGAGTAAGGATAACGGGCGGATAAGATAAAGCGCGCTACACTTTTATGTAAGGCATACATGGTGTGTCGCCCAATATCAGGCTCCGGTTGTACCTGATGTAGTTTACTATCGGTGAGATTGAGCTGCCTATGAATTCTTTACGCAATATCAGTATCCGTGCCCGTTTATGGGTAATTCTCAGTGCTTCCGTAATATGTGTTCTGCTGATCCAACTGCAAGCCATGCAGCATATTTACGACACTATAAGCAATGCGAAACAACAGGCGGTAAAACAGCAGGTCGACAGTGCATACAGCCTGATTGAGCATTATTACCAGCTCAGCCAGCAGGGAATGCCGGTAGCAGAAGCACAAACACGGGCAAAGGATGCCATCCGCGAGCTGCGTTATAACGGCAATGAATATTTCTGGGTTAACGACTCCGCGCCTGTTGTCGTCGTGCATGGCGCCAAAGCAGAGCTGGAAGGAAAAAACGTTAACGACGTTAAAGACACCAATGGCCTGTATTTGTTTCGTGAAATCGTAAAAGCGGCAAAAAGTAAACCCGAAGGCAATTACGTTAACTATTACTGGCCCAAGGCTGGTAGCTCAGATCCGGTATCCAAGGTCAGCTACGTTAAACAGTTCAGACCCTGGGACTGGATTGTCGGCACCGGTGTTTATACCGACGACGTAATGACCGCCTTCTGGCACAGTGCCACCGGCCTTATTACCACCAGTCTGATTTTTATTATTCTGTTGATTGCCGTCATCATGCTGGTATCGAACAGCATCCGTCATCCGCTGCGGGTTATCACTCAGGCGATGGATGATATTGCCCGCGGCGAAGGTGACCTGACCCAGCGTTTACCTTCCAAAGGTCAGGACGAAATCACCAATATTGCTCAGGCCTTTAATACCTTTATTGGTCAGATTCACAAAGTTGTGAGCGAAAGTAAAACCGCCTCAGAACTGTTGGCGCAACTGACCCGTGAGATTGCCACCGTCAGCAGTGAAACACGCCGCCTCACCGACGATCAGCTGCAACAGACCGATCTTGCTGCCACAGGCTCTAATGAAATGAGCCAGACTATTCACGAAGTGGCTGGCAATGCCGAACGCGCTGCCGCCGCCGCCCGGGAAGTCGATGACAACGCCCGCCGTGGTATGAAAACCATGCAAACCACACAGCAAAGCATTGGTAGCCTGGCCGCCGATATCCAGAGCTCCTGCGAGGTGATTCAGGGTCTGCAGAGTGAAACCGACGCTATCGGTTCGGTACTGGATGTTATCCGTGGTATCGCCGAACAAACCAACCTGCTGGCACTGAACGCCGCCATCGAAGCCGCCCGTGCCGGTGAACAGGGCCGCGGTTTTGCCGTGGTCGCCGACGAAGTACGCACCCTCGCCTCGCGCACCCAGGAATCGACTGAAGAAATTAATAAAATGATTTCCCGCCTGCAGGATCAGGCCGCCAGCGCTGTACATTCGATGGAAGAAAACGTGAAAAATTCTGAATCCACCTCCGTCACTTCACAGCAGGCACTGGACGCGATATCAACCATCAGCACAGCAGTCAGCACTATTACCGAAATGAACCTGAGCATTGCCAGTGCGGTTGAGGAACAAAGCGCCGCCGCCAACGAGATCAGCGGCAACGTTGTACGGATCGCTGAATCTTCAGGGCATATTGCCGACAATATGGTAAAAACCGATCAGTATGGACAGAAGCTGTCCGACAGCAGTGAAGCTCTGGTCAGATTAATTGAGCGCTTCAGGATTTAAATTGCGCCAAATAGCGTTACACATAAAAAAAGGAGGCCTGCAGGCCTCTTTTTTTATCCGTATCTGTGTCAGAGAATAAACTGACTCAGATCCTGATCGCGGGCCAGATCGCCCAATTGCTTCTCAACATAGGCAGCATCAATTTCGACCGCCTGAGTCATATCGGTTGCATCAAAAGATACCTGCTCCAGCAGTCGCTCCATAATGGTATGCAGACGGCGGGCACCAATATTTTCTGTGCTCTCGTTCACCTCAAAGGCAATTTCTGCCAGACGCTTGATCGCATCCTCGGTAAAGTTAATATCCAGCCCTTCGGTTTTCAGCAGCGCTTTATACTGTTCGGTCAGCGATGCTTTTGGCTCGGTCAGAATACGCTTAAAGTCATCCGGCGTCAGCGCTTCCAGTTCCACCCGGATTGGCAGACGGCCCTGTAATTCCGGAATCAGATCGGAAGGCTTGGACAGATGGAAAGCACCGGAGGCAATAAACAGAATATGGTCGGTTTTGACCATGCCATATTTAGTGCTGACGGTGCAGCCTTCGATTAATGGCAGCAGATCACGCTGTACACCTTCACGCGAAACGTCGCCACCAGAACCACTTTCATGACGTTTGGCGACTTTATCGATTTCATCAATAAAGACGATGCCGTTCTGTTCCACCACCTCCAGTGCACGGGCTTTCAGCTCGTCCATATTCAGCATTTTGGCGGCTTCTTCGTCGCGCAGCTGTTTGAAGGCTTCTTTGATTTTTAATTTACGTTTGTTTTTCTTTTCGCCACCGAGGTTGGAAAACATGCTCTGCAGCTGACTGGTCATTTCTTCCATGCCAGGAGGTGCCATAATTTCCACACCAACGCTGACCTGTGCCAGATCGATTTCAATCTCTTTGTCATCCAGCTGCCCTTCACGCAGCTTTTTACGGAAAACCTGGCGCGTTGAGCTGTCTTCTGTTTTTGGTTCTTCGGTAGTGTCCCAGCTGGTTGTGCTGCTGCGCGCCGGCGGTAACAGTACATCCAGAATACGTTCTTCCGCGGCCAGTTCGGCACGGCTGGCAACCTTGACCATTTCCTGCTCACGCAGCAGTTTCAGACCGGTTTCGGTCAGATCGCGGATAATGGATTCAACATCTTTACCTACATAACCGACTTCGGTGAATTTGGTGGCTTCAACCTTAATAAAAGGCGCATTGGCCAGCTTCGCCAGACGGCGGGCAATTTCGGTTTTACCAACACCGGTCGGGCCGATCATCAGGATATTTTTTGGCGTTACTTCATCACGCAGTTCCGGCTGCAGCTGCATCCGGCGCCAGCGGTTACGCAGCGCAATGGCAACCGAACGTTTGGCATTGTGCTGTCCGATAATATGGCGGTCGAGTTCATGCACGATTTCGCGCGGGGTCATCTGGCTCATGGATTATTCTCCCGCCTTCAGTTCTTCGATAGTGAGGTTGCTGTTAGTAAATACGCAGATATCTGCGGCAATATTCAGACTTTTTTCGACGATTTCACGGGCGCTTAACTCGGTGTTTTCCAGCAGCGCACGGGCCGATGCCAGCGCATAATTACCACCGGAGCCTACGCCAATCAGATCGTTTTCCGGCTGCAGCACATCGCCGTTACCGGTGATGATCAGCGACGCCGTATGGTCGGCAACCGCCAGAATCGCTTCCAGCTTGCGCAGCGCACGGTCAGAACGCCACTCTTTCGCCAGCTCAACCGCAGCACGGGTCAGTTGCCCATGGTGCTTCTGCAGCTGCGCTTCAAATTTTTCAAACAGGGTAAAGGCATCTGCCGTTCCCCCGGCAAAACCGGCCAGCACCTGATCGTTGTACAGGCGCCGCACCTTACGGGCATTACCTTTCATTACGGTATTACCCAGAGAAACCTGCCCGTCACCGCCAATCACCACATCATTACCACGGCGTACGGATACAATAGTTGTCATGAAAATTTCCTGCTTTCTGATGCACGAATAACCGATATGGGGGTCGCCGCAGACAAATCAAGTCACTCCCCTGCGTAACCGCCAGAACGCGACAGGTGTTGCCAAAGACCGGGCCGGAAACGATACTCGCGCCTTTTAATGTTTATGGGGAAGTCATCATGATCATCGCCAAGGATACCGTGGTGCAGCTGCACTACAGCCTGTTCGACGAGCAGGACCAGCTGATCGAAAGCACCAATAAAGATGCCGGCGGCGAAGCAATCGCTTATCTGCACGGCCACAACAATATGATTGCCGGATTTGAACAGGCCGTTGCCGGCAAAGAAGCCGGTGAGCATATCAGCATCACCCTGACCCCGGATCAGGCCTATGGCGAGCGTCAGGCCGATGCCGTCGCACGCGTGCCGGTAAAACACCTGCAGGGCGCGAAAAGCTGGAAGAAAGGCATGGTTGCCTGGGTCGAAACCGAACAGGGCACCCGTCAGGTAACCATCGTTAAAGTTGGCCGTTTTATGGCTGACGTCGATACCAACCACCCGCTGGCCGGCAAGACACTGAAGTTCGAAGTGGATGTCGTTGCTGTACGCGCTGCAACCGCCGAAGAGATTGCGCATAAGCATGCCCACGGTGCCGGTGGCCACCAGCACTAAGGCTGTTTAATCAGAGAAAACAGCCCCTGACTGAACCCAGACTGAACGGCCCGCAACGGAATTTATTGTTCCGCCACCGGCCGTTCAGCCTATTTTTTGATCGTTAATGGCTTTCCAGCCAGACGTAATATTCATCCCGCTGAGCGTCATACCAGGTGTCACGGATGCGCGCTTTTACCGTTACGCCGCTGACCTTTTCCACCGTTTCTTTATTCAGGCTGACGCTGCTGGCGTCGTTGCGTACCCGTTCCGATAAATAAGACACGCTGCTGATTTCTACCCCCTGCTGCGCGGCAAGACGCTCGCGGGCACGCTGCAATGCGCATTCTTCCTGAGCATAACGGCCTTTAATATTAAACCCGCAGGATGCCACAACGCCGTTGCCCGGATTCATAATCCACGCCGGGGCACCATCCTGAACCTTAGCTCCGGCACAGCCATACTGTAATAAAACTGTGATCAATAATGCTGCTGCCAGCGCTGTATTTTTCATCTTTGACACGTCTCACATCCGCCATAATCCCGTGTGGCATTTTGCCATAGCATCCGCTATTCTCGGCACACCTTTTATAGCAGTTTACTTTTATTAAACCGCTCACTTCATTCAAGGAGAGGAAGATGAAACTTCGCGCTTTATTCGCTGTAGCGACGACCACTCTGCTGGTCGCCTGTGCTTCTAACCAACCAACTCAAGCTCCGGTAGCCAGCTGCGTATTCGCCGATGGTTCTGGTCAGGCCGCTCCTGAGTGGGTGTGTGGCGCTCCGGTTGATGGTCTGGATCTGTCTGCTGTTGGTTACGCTGACAAGTCTGCTGCCGGCCCTAACTTCATGAAGCAGATGGCTGCAACCGCTGCCCGTGTTGAACTGGCACAAACCATGAAAGTGGAAGTGCAGAACATGATCAAACAGTACGCCGAAACCACTGGTACCGGTGATTCTGAAACCGTTGATCGCGTTAATACTTCTGTAACCAAACAGATCACCAAAGAAACTCTGGTAGGTTCTAAAATCTTCCGTCAGATGCCAACCCCAAGCGGCGGTATCGTAGTTCTGGTTGGTCTGGATGCTGACACCGTTAATAAACTGGCGGAACAGGCAATCAAAACCTCTATGAACAATGAACGTGCCCTGTGGCAGAAATTCCAGGCCGAGAAGTCTTTTGACGAACTGGCTTCTGAAATTTCCAACATGCAGTAAGCGTTTAACGCTGACGCACGATCATAATAAGAAGCCGGCGTCTGCCGGCTTTTTTATGCGAGGAATCCCGATGAAATTTCCAGCAAAGCTCTCTGTTTACCTTTGTGTCTTACCAGTACTCAGTCTGTCGGCTATAGCAACAGCCGAGTCTGAATATGAACAATGGTTAAAGAAAACCCGTGGCGATTTTCAGACCTATCTGGATGAAAACGACAAAGCCTTTATTCAGTTTCTGCAGCAGAAATGGCAACCGGTTGATGTGAAACCCGCCGAGCAGCGTGATCCGAAACCCAAGCCGGTTGATCTGCCGGAAATTCCGGCTTCTGCCAAGCCAGATGCCAAACCTGCGGTAGATGATACGCCTAAAGTCGTCCTGCCCAAGCTGCCGCCGGTCGCAGAAGTTCCTGCGCCCAAACCACCGGCTCCGGAGCTGATCAAGCCACCACTGACCAAGCCACCGATTGACGACAAACCTGGTGCAGAAAAGCCAACGCTGGATAAACCAGTAGCAGAAAAACCCGCGAAAAAATCTCCGGTCAGCGGTCCGGTTGCGCGTTTTGGTTTCTACGGAAATGCCATCGAAATTCCGTACAACGCCAAATTCAAACGCAATTTCAGCGGTAAAATTAATAACGAAAAAATTGCTTCATACTGGCAGCAGCTGGCCAGTGCTGAGCACAAACCAACGGTGCAGGCACTGCAGGCTGAAGCACAACGTCTGGGTCTGAACGACTGGGGCAGCGCCCAGCTGTTTGATCAGTTTGCCCGCGCCCTGCATAAAGACAGCACCAGCCGTAAGCTGACCAGCTGGTTCCTGCTGGTAAAAGCCGGTTACGATGCCCGTGTCGCCTATAACGACAAAGTTCATCTGCTGCTGACATCCGAACAGGAAATATTTGGTGTTACTTTTTTCCGCCTCGGTAATAAAAAATATTACGCCATCAATCTGAATGAAAAAGCACTGAAGCCCGGCAAAGTATTTACCTACGAAGGCCAGCATGACGAAGGCTCACGCGCCCTTGATTTCAGCCAGCCGAATCGTTTTGCCATTGGCGGCAGCGAAGAACAGCGCCAGCTGAAATTTAAATACCGTGACCAGTCGTACAGCATCAAAGTAGCGTATCCACAGCGTTTCGTGAGCTACTTCAGCAGCTATCCGCAGCTGTCGTTGCCGAACTATTTCAAAGCCGGCTTACCGGCGGTAACCAGCGAATCGCTGCTCAATCAGCTGCGTCCGGTCGTGGCCGGGAAAAGTGAGCAGGAAGCGGTGAATCACCTGCTGCGTTTTGTGCAGACCGCTTTTGCCTATCAGACCGACGATGAGCAGTTCCACGAGGAAAATTACCTGTTCCCGCTGGAAACCCTGCACTACCCCTACTCCGATTGCGAAGACCGCGCCGCACTGTTTGCCTGGCTGACCGAATCGCTTTTGGGGCTGGATGTCGTGATTCTCGACTTTCCGGGGCACGTTGCCACCGCAGTCGCCTTTAACGGCGGCGTGCAGGGCGATAACTGGAGCTGGCAGGGCAAGCGCTACACCATCGCCGACCCCACCTATGTGAATGCCGACGCCGGTATGACCATGCCGCAGTTTGCCGGGGTCAAACCGAAAATCATGGCCTTCTGAGCCGCCCGTTACTGCACCAGCGGGAGAAGCCTGCGGGCTTCTCCCATCCTTCCTGTTAGGCTACCCTTGCGCCTTTACTGCAAACCTAGAGCCCCTGTTCATGTCGTTATCTGTCGCTATTGTTCCCGTTACCGCCTTCGCCCAGAACTGCTCCATCCTGATGTGTAATGCCACCAAGGCCGCAGCCATTGTCGATCCGGGCGGCGATATTGAACGTATTCTGCAGCAGGTAAATGCCATGGGTGCCAGAGCCGAAAAAATTCTGCTGACCCATGCCCATATCGATCATGCCGGCGGCACCGCCGAGCTGGCACGCCGTCTGAGCCTGCCGATTGAAGGGCCGCACGAAGGCGATCTGTTCTGGATTCAGGGACTGCCACAGCAATCCGCGATGTTTGGCTTTCCGCCGGCTGAGATCTTTACCCCGGACCGCTGGCTTAACGATGGCGATAAAGTACAGGTCGGCGGGGTTGAGCTGGATGTGATTCACTGCCCCGGACACACACCCGGCCATGTGGTGTTTTACAGCGCTGCCGACCAGCTGGCCATTGTCGGTGATGTGATTTTTCAGGGCTCCATCGGCCGCACCGATTTCCCCAAGGGCAACCATGCCGAGCTGGTGTCTTCCATCCGCGACAAATTGTTTCCGCTGGGTGATGACATTACCTTTATTCCCGGTCACGGCCCGGAATCCACCTTTGGCCACGAACGCCGTACCAATCCCTTTGTTTCCGATCACCGCGGCTGATCACCCTGCCCGGTAAACAACGGACATAAAAAAACGGCGTGCAGAGCACGCCGTTTTTTATTCCAGGCAGAGTCATCAGTTAAGCACCGGTACCGGCTCTCCCCTGTCCGGCAGAGGAATTGCCTCAACATTTGGCAGGGCCGAGGTCTGCAGACGCGATAACCGGTTCATCCGCGCCCGGCTCTCAGCCAGTGCTTCATCCATCTGCTCCTCGTAAATATCCAGCCAGGTGCGCGAACCGGGCACCATACGCGCCAGATCACGCATCCCCTGCTTCAGCGCATTCAGGTGCAGCTGATAGCTTTTTTCCTGCTCCAGCATCAACGCCTTAAACGCCGTGGCATTACTGCTGTCGAGAATATTTTTGGTGTCGGTCATGCTCTGTTCATAAGCGATAGCCGCTTCTTTCAGAATGCCAACATCACGCTCCAGCTTGGCAAAACTCTTACTGTCGACATAAGCCACATCCGGCTGCATCAGCTTCACCACCGCGATGGTTACCGCCACAGAAATCGCCACCACCGCCAGTACAGCGATGATCATCAGTACAACCCGGTTAGTGGATACGGTGTCTTCCAGCATTGCCAGACGCTGGGCTTCGCTCAGCTCACCTTCGCCTTCTTCATGTCTTGTCACAAAAAACTCTCTGTATACAAATGGCAGGATAAGTTTAGTAACGGATTGGCTGTAGCGCCAATCAACAAACCGATACACCAACACCACCGGTCTGACAGCGTCATACAACAGTCATCCCGGCGCGGCACAGTCTGCGTTACCACCCGACCACCTCTGACAACATTGGCGCATTCTTCGTTCAGCAAACGCAGATTCGTCGCTTCGCCTGATTGCCGCCATGCGCAGAGCAGCCGAGGATGGTACGCCACATTCATCGCGTGAAGGAGCAGACGATGGCACAGACCAGCAATACACCACCGGAGACCGATCAGGCTGCAGCCAGACAGCTGCTGGGAACCCTTAGCAATCAGGCACAGGACATTGAGGCGGCCTATCAGCATCAACTGCGTCAGACGGCCACCCAGCTACTGCAGCAGCACCAGCCCGCCGAACAGCAGGCACTCTGCCTGTCGCTGAATAAGCTGATTGCCGCCCGCCAGAGTCTGCTTAACGAACCTGTGGCAACCAGCCCGGACGAGGCTGCTGTTGAGGTCTCAGCCCACATCACGGGTGCAGAAAACCTGCCGCCGCAACAACCTCCCCTGATGCGCACGGATTGTTCTGCAGACTCCAGCGCCTCCCTTTGGTCTGCCATTACTGCTCCACGCATGATGCTGCTTGCCTTGCTGTTACTGTGCATCACCGCTGCCAGCCTCACATTCAGCCAGCAGCAACATATCCACAGCCTGCAACAGCAACTCCTGAGCCTGCAGCAAAGTCTGCAATCCAGTCAGCAACAACTGGCGCAGCAGTTAACCGTACAACAGCAGGAACGGGCCGAATGGCGGCATACGCAGCAGGAATACCAACACCAGATCACTGCCGCACAGCAGCAGTTACTGGCTCAGCAGCAACAAGCCAGTGCGCAACAACAGGAGTGGCAGCAACGTCTGGCCAGTGTGGATAAAGCACTGGCGCTGGAACAACGCGAAGGCGATGCCCTGCAGCAGCGGATTAACCGACTTAGCCGGGTATCGGAAGAATTGATTGCCAACCTGTGCGCCGACAGCGCTGCCGTTGGCCCTGCGGTCGGCCTGACGATCTATGCGCAATATATGCAGCGCTGCCAGCAAAGCTGGGAGCTTGCAGCGCAGTGAGAGTGATCGTCGGATGTCGGACGACTGACCTCTGACGGCGGGCATAGCATCAACGCCGGGAGCGTTGATCAACATTGCGCAGCAATGGCCCGCAGGGTGCCCGCCACGGACGGCGGGCATAAAAAAACCCGCACAAGGCGGGTTTTTTCGGTTCGGGCTTTATTACTTCTTGAAAGCACCGAAACGCTTGTTGAAGCGGTCGATACGGCCACCGGTATCAACAACTTTCTGCTTACCAGTGTAGAACGGGTGGCAAGCTGAACACACGTCCAGGTACATAGTACCAGGCTTAGTGGATTTGGTTTTGATCACGTTGCCGCAGGAGCAAGTTGCTTCCAGAGCAGCGTACTCAGGATGAATACCTTCTTTCATGGGACACCTCTTGGGTCTTCACGCCGCCACTTGCGAATCTTCTCTCCACAAGTACCGCGCTACTGGATTACAAAAACTTGCCCTTGCATGGGCAATAAGGACGCGCATAATACCAGAGCCGACCTAAGCAGCAAGTCTTTTCATGTCCTTTTTTGTTGTCGAAATTGCTCTTCCCCTCCCGCTACGCCGCACTTTTGACTACTTGCCGCTGCCCGGAGAAACGCCGGATCACTATCGGCCCGGCCAACGCGTACGGGTGGAATTTGGCCGTCAGCTGCTGCTCGGCATCGTGCTCAGCTGCCGTGATCAGTCGGATGTCCCCAGCAATAAGCTCAAACCACTGCTGGCCCGCCTCGACGACACCCCACTTATTGATGAACACAGCCTGGCGCTGTGCCGCTGGCTGGCCGATTACTATCACCACAGCATGGGCGAAGTGCTGGAGCATATGCTGCCAACCATGCTGCGCCGTGGCTGTGAGCTGAGCGAGGCCGACGAACGGGTCTGGCTGAAAACCGCAGACGAGCCGGCCAAAGCCCTGCGCGGCAGCAAACAACAGGCGCTGTGGCAGTTATTTCAGCAAAGCCCGCAATGGCCACACAGCGAGCTGACCTCTCAGGGATTTACCCTTGCCCAGCTGCGCAGCCTGGCCGACGCCGGACTGATTGAAGAACGCCAGCAGCTGCCACTGCCGCCGGTTATTCAGGAGAATCAGCGTTTTCACAGCCTGAACCCGCAACAGCAGAGTGCACTGAAGGCACTTGAACCGGAGCTGCATCACTTTCGCGCCTGCCTGCTCGAAGGCGTAACCGGCTCGGGCAAAACCGAGGTCTATCTGCGTCTGATCGAGCAGGTACTGGCGGCGGGCAAACAGGCACTGGTACTGGTACCGGAAATCGGTCTGACTCCACAAACCGTACGCCGTTTCCAGGCGCGTTTTAATGTACCCATCGCCATGCTGCATTCCGGCCTGAACGACCGCGAGCGTCTGCAGGGCTGGCGTCAGGTGAGTGAGGGCGGCGCACGCATTCTCATCGGCACCCGTTCGGCGGTATTCACGCCGATGCCCGACCTCGGCCTGATTATTCTCGACGAAGAACACGATGCCTCATTTAAGCAGCAGGATGGCCTGCGCTATTCGGCGCGCGATTTTGCTCTGGTACGGGCGCACAAAGCCAGCGTACCTATTGTGCTCGGTTCGGCCACGCCCTCGCTGGAAACCCTGCACAACGCGCTCAGCGGTAAATACCTGCACCTGAAACTGAGCCAGCGCGCCGGTGATGCCAAAGCACCGGGTATGAAGCTGCACAGCATTCTGCACCAGCCACTGACCGCCGGTTTCGCCCAGCCCGTGCTGAACGCCATGCATAAACATATAAGCGACGGCAAACAGGTGCTGGTGTTTATTAACCGCCGCGGTTTTGCCCCACTGCTGGCCTGTCGTGACTGCGGCTGGATGGCCGAATGCCGGCGCTGCGATGCACGCCTGACCCTGCATCAGTATCCGCCGCATCTGCATTGTCACCACTGCGACTTCCAGCAGGGTATTCCTGCGGTGTGTCCGCAATGTGGCAGTCAGCACGTTGAGGGGATTGGTCAGGGCACCGAGAAAATTCAGGATCAGCTTGCCGTACTGTTCCCGCAGGTGCCGGTGCGCCGGGTCGACCGCGACACCATCCGCAGCAAGCAGGCGTTCGATAATCTGTTCGACGATATTCACAGCGGCGGCCCCTGCATTCTGGTCGGCACGCAGATGCTGGCCAAAGGCCACCACTTTCCCGATGTCACTCTGGTGGTAGTGCTGGACGCCGATGCCGGTTTATTCAGCGCCGACTTCCGCGGCATGGAACACAGCGCGCAGTTAATCTGTCAGGTGGCCGGCCGCGCCGGGCGTGAAGAAGCACCGGGCGAAGTGTGGATTCAGACCCTGTACGCCGAACATCCGCTGCTTAACCTGCTGCTCGACAGCGGCTACCACGCACTGGCACTGTCGCTGCTGCAGGAACGCCAACAACAGCAGCTGCCGCCGTACAGCCATATGGCATTACTGCGCAGCGAATGCGAAGACCGTATGCAGGCGCAGCAACTGTTGCAACAGGCGCGTGCCTTTGTGCAGCAATGGCTGCAAACCCACAGCGGCGCCAGCTGGCAGGCACCGGTTACCCTGCTTGGCCCCTTCCCCGCCATCATGGAACGGCGCAATGGCCGCTTCCGTTTTCAGTTACAGTTTTACGCTGCCGAACGCAGTGTGCTGCACCGTACCGCAGCGGCACTGGTGCATTTTCTTGAGCAGCACAAGGGCTTATCAAAGGTGCGCTGGAATCTGGATATCGACCCCATCGACACTCTCTGAACAGGCAGACAGCAGACTGTCCGGCAGGATAACGAGCGCCATCTATACTTGGTCTTACTTATCAGGATAGCCACTGCACACTGCCAACCTAATGCCCGCGCAAGGACCCGCCATGGAATACCTCAGCTTCCGTCACGCCCGCCAGCACTTTGCCGTTCCCATTGAAAGCGTGCGTTTTATTGCCGCCGAAAGTGCTCTGACGCCCACGCAGGTTGCCACCGGTAAAGGCCAGCAATTCGATATGGTGGAATTTGAAGGCCAGGCCTGCATTATTCTGTCGCTGGCACGTCTGCTCAATCAGCCATCCGAACGCAGCAAAAGCCGTGAACTACTCGAGTTATTGCAGGCCCGTGAGCAGGACCATGTTCTCTGGCTTAACACCTTAAAAGACTGCCTGCAGCATGGCGGCAGCTTTGATCTGGCGCGCGACCCGCACCAATGCAAATTCGGCCAGTGGTACGACAACTTCCGCACCGACGACAGCCAGTTGCAACATGTACTGCGCAGCTTTGACGAACCGCATAAACGTATTCACGCACTCGCTGATCAGCTGCTCACCCTGCGTGATAACGACCAGGCCGAAGAAGCCCTGAACATTCTGAGTCATCAGGGCAGCAGTACGCTGCAACGCCTGCGCGACCTGTTTGCCGAAGCGTCGAACATGGTACGCAGCAGCATCCGCCCGACCGTAATCATGCTGCAGAGCAGTGAACAGCAAACCCTCGGTCTGCGGGTCGATGACGTCGGCGAAGTGTTCAGTTGCAGCGCCGCACAGCTGGAAAAAGAGCAGCAGGACTATATGCCGCCCTTTGCCCGTGGCTGGCTGAAAGGCATCCGCATCGCCGGTAATGAAGTGACCATCATGGAAATTAATCCCGCCCGGCTGCTATCATCCACCGCTATTAAAGAGGGTCAGCTGCTGGCCTGAAACAGGTCAGCCGGAGAACCCTGTGAGTAACTCAGTCAACCAGTCTGCTGTACGCCCCAATCTTAAAAACCCCATTCACCTGCTGGCTTTCGGTTTAGGCTCCGGCCTGGCACCAAAAGCACCCGGCACCTTCGGCACTCTGGCAGCATTACCCGTCTGGTATTTTTTATTACAGGGCATGCCAACGCTGCCGTATCTGGGCATTCTGATTGCCGGTTTTGCCTTAGGCGTCGTGCTGTGCGAAATCACCTCGCGCGACCTCGGCGTACATGACCACGGCGGCATTGTCTGGGACGAATGGATCGGTGTGTGGATAACACTGCTCTGGTTGCCGCACAGCGGCGATGTGCTCACCGACTTTGGCTGGTTGCTGTACGGCTTTGTGCTGTTCCGCTTTTTCGACATCCTCAAACCATGGCCGATTAAATGGCTGGATGCCAAAGTCCATGGCGGTTTCGGCATTATGATTGACGATGTGATTGCCGGAATTTTTGGCTTGCTGGTATTGCAGGGAACGGTACTGGCGCTGGGATAATTCGCCAGCCTGCTGGCACATTAATATGCTGCAAAGCCGTTGCGGCAACACATGTCGCAGGAGCTGGCCATGCCGGCGACTCATTGCTATGTCGGCGAAGTATTGTGATATCAATACTGCTGACGCTTTCTGTCACCAGCCGCCGCTATCCTCGCTGCTTTCTGAAGGAGAACCATAATGAAGATGAATTACTTTGTGTTTGGCACCAACAATATGGAAGCAGCGGTTAAGTTCTATGATGCCCTGTTCGAAAATACGGAAATGCGCCAGACCTTTGCGAGCGAGCGTATGACATTCTGGCAGGGTGAGGATGAAGACGGAGCCTTTGCCGTGGCAATTCCTTTTGATCAAAACACAGCGACCAATGGCAATGGCACAATGCTGGGTTTCAGCCTTGATTCTGAGGATGAAGTTACCCGTCTGTATAACAAAGCCATTGAATTAGGCGGAAGCTGTGAAGGCAAACCCGGCCAGAGAGGGCCGCGTTTCTCGGCTTATGTGCGTGATCTGGATAACAACAAAATAGCCTTTGGTGCAAAAAATATGTAACCACGCTGGCGATGACTGAGAACGCCAGTCGCTGTTCTGACTGAGGAGGCTCCAGCCTTATGCCTGTCCCCGATCCGCAGAAAATCATTGCCTTTGCCACGGCTGAAGAACTTGGCCTGTGGCTCAGGCAGAACCACGCGGTTGAGCGTGAATTGTGGGTGAAGATTTTTAAGAAAAACACAGGTATTCCCAGCGTTGTCTGGGAAGATGTTGTATCAGAAGTTCTGTGCTGGGGCTGGATTGACGGTATCCGCAAATCTCTTGATGAACAGGCTTATCTGCAGCGGATTACGCCAAGAGGCCCGCGCAGTATCTGGTCGAAGAAAAATACTGAACATATAGAACGCTTAATCGCAGAAGGCCGGATGCAGGAACCCGGCCTGATGCACGTACACGCAGCCAAAGCGGATGGCCGTTGGGAAAAAGCCTATTGCGTCAGCGATATGGAAGTTCCCGCCGACTTTCTGCAGGCGCTGGAAAGCAGACCAGAGGCAAAGCAGTTTTTTGCAACGCTGCCCAAATCAAGCCGCACCCTGATAGCTTTCCGTCTGGCGGAAGCAAAAAAGCCCGAAACCCGACAGGCAAGATTTGAAAAATTCCTAACGATGCTGATTAACGGAGAAAAACCACAGTAGTTATCCGCAACAACCATTGCTCCTATCTGCAGTAATCAGCAACTTCCCTCGTCTTCTTTAATCAGCTCCACCGCCGCTTCAATTAATTTACGCGCCACGGTCTGTGGTGCCGGGAGTTGCGGTAGGTTGTCGATATCAAACCAGTCGGCACTTTCCAGTTCAGTGGTGTCGATATTCAGTTCACCACTGTCGTAGTCGCATAAATAGCCGAGCATTAACTGGTGCGGGAATGGCCATGCCTGCGAGACGAGGTAGCGCGGATTTTTAATCTGAACTCCGGCTTCTTCAAATATTTCCCGTGCCAGTGCTTCCTCGGCGGTTTCGCCGGCTTCAATAAAACCGGCAAGACAGGAATACATGGCGGTGCGGTGGCGGTTGGAGTGAGCGAGCAATAATGTCCGTCCTTTGCGCACAACGCCAATCACACACGGGGATATTTTCGGATAAGAACGATAGCTGCATGCCGGGCAAACCAGTGCACGGTCATTCACAATAGGCTTCAGCAGCGTGCCGCAGCGGCTGCAGAAGTTCTGCGTGCTGCGCCAGTAACGTAACTGTGCGGCAGCATTTACCACACGGAAAATATCGTCGCTGGCGGCGAGCAGATAATCGCGCAATGCCACCTCTTCAAACCCCGGCGGAATATCGGCCAGACCAACCACTCGCAGCGACACACCATTAACACTGCCGAGCAATAACTCCAGCCGTGGGTCCTGTTCAACGGAATCGGTTGTCCACGGCATGGCTTGCTCTGCATTGTCCATCACCCCGGGCTTCAGCAGCAGACGCTCGCCAAGAAAATACAGGCTGAGAGTTTGCGGACTGTCTTCGCCTGGCACGATGGCGGGATGGTAAATAAATTCGATGGTCATAACCGTTTTTCCGTCGATCAATCCGGACTTAAAACGCTTGCAGGCAAATCTGCAGGCGATCCCTGTCGTTCATTATGTATTGGTCGTATTCCTGCAGAAAAGGAATATGAGGCAGATCATTCAGTAATACGCCGACACGCTGCTGATGAAATACGTTAGCGTCGCGGTCGTAACCCAGCGGGTTGCCGATTTTAATCGCCAGCAGTTGCAGTGCCATCAGATCCTGCCCCAGCTGGTAGGTTTTATTGGCACTTTCGCAACGGTAATACAAACTGTGTAGCGCGCCATAGCCCAAAGATTCAATCAGGTGTTTGCTCATAGGCAGATAAATATTGTGACGGTGTTCCAGCACATCGATACTGCGCAGCACGTTATTAACGGCATCACTGACGGCAAAGGCATCCTGACCGTCAATGGCAAATAATTGCCGGATAATATCCCGTGCCTGCTGTTCCAGTTCTGCGGTCAGCTCCGCAGCAGGCGGTAACGGGTAATCAAAGCCACGGTTATCGTCCATCGGCACAAAGTCATTCTGGATAATCGCAATGCCCTGTTCGGTAAACGGATAAGCGCGCGCATCATAGGTTTTGGCAACCGGCAGCAACAGGGTTTCTGTCAGAATCAAGCGGTCAAACAAAGCATCGGTGGCGCCACCGGTCTGTTCGCTGTATTGCACTTTGCGTTCGCCATACAAGCTGATGGCATCCTGCAGATGTTTTTCAAAGCCGTCGATACAGCCGCTGAGCAGTACAACACTGGCAATAAGCGGCATTTTAAGCAGAGAGAGAATGTTCATTTTTTTATGTCCCTGGTGAGAATTCCTGAAGGCAGCATCATATCAATTGTTACCTCAGGCCAGAAACACTAAACCACTATAAAGCCTGCAGCGGTTTAGGACGCGCAATATCATGTTGTGCCAGCAGCGCCGTGCCACGCAGAACGATATCCGACTGAAAGGCTTTCTCGTAACGCACATCAAGCACATAGGCTTTTACCCGCAGACGGATGGCAAGCACATGAGCTATTTCAACTTCTTCCAGAGTAAAAGCCACAGGTTTTTTCAGGTAGGCGTAACGGCTGGTCACCACCACTTCTTCGATTAACTTTTGTGCTTCAGCCAGATCGGCGCCGAGGGCCAGATGAAAATCAGTAACCACCATCATGTCCAGCTCACCGGCATTACCGGAGGCGACAACATCGGTAATAAAACGCGAGTTGGGAATAGTGACCAGATTATCGTCCAGTGTCACCAGCCGCACGGTACGCAGACCAATAGAAACAATCTCGCCATAGGTATCGCCAAAGCTGACGCGGTCACCAACACGGAACGGGCGGTCAAACAGCAGCAGAATACCGGCCACCAGCGATGCAGCAATATCTTTTAAGGCAAAACCCAGTGCAACAGCCACGGAACCGGCGGCGGCAAACAGCAGCTCTTTCGGCGGTTGCAGCACGGCAATAAATAAGCCAACGGTACCGAAGATATACAGCGCAAACGTCAGCAGCGTGGAAATCTGCAGAATTAAAAAACGCCGGGCGGGAATTTTTCCCATCAACCGCTGGCTGAGGTTATTTAATCCCTGAGCGCCACCCCACAGCGCAAAGCCACCGATAATCAGCCAGAAAATCGCATATAGATTAAAAATACCGGCGATGCTGAGCAGGCCATCGACCAGACCGTTGGTTTCATTCATTCAGCATATTCATCCTGTTCAGTGTGCTCACCACGGTGTGATACCAAAGCGCGGTAATGCCGTAGCGACCATCATTGCCTTTTTCAATCATACCGGCTTCCAGCCCGGTTTTAAGAGCAAAGCGTACAATGTTTTCTGCGGTATTGGTTACCCGTACCAGTTCCGCCGTAGTCAGATTGCCGTGGGTTACAATGGCCGCAAAAATAAACAGCATGCGCGGCCCGGATTTTTCAAAGCCGGTGCTGGCAGGCAAACGTGGAATGCTGGCTGTAGCCACACCACGCTGGGTACTGACCGACTCTTTCCATAGCATCAGCGCCGTGACCGGAATACCGTGACAGGCATCCCACAGCAGGCTGAAATAACGTTGCTCGGCATTGCGCAATGCGCCGGCAACCGGCGAGCGCGGATCAATCAGCACATCATCGTATTGCAGGCGATAACCGCTCTTCTGGTTGCGCGACAAAATCAGCGAACGGATTTCTGCCTGCGTCCAGCGTTTTACCCGGATCACATTACGCATCTGATAATCACGGCCAAACACATTACACAGATAAGCCCAGCTCTGATTATTAATAACAATCAGCCAGTAGATATTCTGTACACGGGTATTGGTAAGGCTGAGCAGTGTGCGCCAGCCATCCAGGCAACCTACGTCGGCAAGGAATGAGTTTTCAGCATTATTGAGAATAATCAGCGTTGGTTGCAGCTGTTCATCCTGGGCTGCCAGCGCTGCCGGGCCGGCACTTAAATCTATTTCCAGCGCGTCACCTATCAGGCGATAAATGTCGGCGGCATTCGTGGTTTTTGCCGGCACGTCCAGCTGCCGTATCTGTACCTCCCTGTTTTCATTCTGCAGGGCATTGGCAAAACGTTTGGCCGCCGATTTTTTACCGATTCCCGGCTCGCCGGTAATCAGCATAACGTTATCGTCGCTGCGTTCGGCGTCCCAGGCATCAAAATTCTTGCGGATAGCAGCACTGAGACCGGTATCGATAATCGGATAATCCCAGTCATTGCCGGCATTAAACCAGCGCAGATAATTGTCGTCGGTACATTCACCCTGATCATCTTCTTCGCCGTTATCAGCCACCGTATTTTTCATACGGAACCAGCGTGCATTCAGCTTCTGATACCAGGTAAATTCCACCAGCAACTGGGCAATAAATGCCTGCAGGAACAGCAGCAGATTAAAAGGAATCCACAGCGGCAGAATCAGATTCATAAAGCGCCCATGACCGGCTTTTTCAATCAGAGGGTCCATCTGTTCGGGCAACAGACGCTTAAGATTCTGTATTAATTCTTCGCGGTAAAAATGCAGCAGGTAGCTGATAACCACCCAGCTGAACAGCCAGACAAAACCACCCACCATTTGACTGATCATCGAACGGTGAAACAGATAATCGGCAAGCGCAATCAGCGCCCAGGGCAACAACAACCAGGAAGTCGATGAACGGGCACGCTGCTCCAGCAGCGCGGTGCTGTCGGCATTTAAATAACTGCCAGCGCCCTGACAAACACTGAACAGAAACCACTCCGAAGCCAGTTTCAGCAACACATACAGAATATAAACCTGCATCAGCAGAGGCAGTGCGCCTCCGACTCCGGCGGTTTCTTGCTGCATAGGCGGCAGCAACGTGCTGAGCCATAGCAGCAGCACCCAGGGCAGCAGTGGTGTAATACCACTGATAAACCGGGTAATCGCACGCAGTCCCTGATGATGAATACCGCCACCAATCAGACGGTTATGCAGTGCCGCTAAAATACTGGCAGTCCAGCTGGCAAATAGTTTGGCCAGCCAGCGCAGGGGAAAAACCAGCAGCAGCGGTGCACCGCTGTTCATAATTACCTGTGTGCGCTGACCTTCGGGAATGCCATGCAGCAGACTGTCCCAGGCGCTGACAACATTATTTAAGGTGGTGTGCAATTGCTGCCATTCTGCACGCAGCATCATTGCCAATCCGGGCCAGTCGATTCCGGGTAAAGCCGCATGAGCGGCAGGCGCCAGCAACAGTACTGCCAGAAACGGTGCCAGCAGTAACAGGAAATAACGGCGGCTGGAATATTGAGACAGGTTCATCCTTCACTCACTACGGTGTCCATGCGTGCACGTTAACAGGCCCTAAACGAAAAGGCAGCACAATATCAGCGCCGCAGCAGGCGCAGCCAGCGACCAATATTCAGCAGGCTGACCAGCGAAGCGGCAACATAGGTTAAAGCCGCTGCCGTCAGAATGCTGTGCGCGGCTTTCATATCGCGCTCGTCCAGATACTCTCCTTCGCGCAACAATGGCAGCGCTTTACCGAAGCTGGCATCCCACTCCACCGGTAAAGTAACAATATGCACCAGAGTGCCGATCAGCATGGCTCCAACCGCCACAACCAGGGCAAAACGCGAGGCAACAGGGGCAACCACCGCCAGAAACGGCGCCAGCAGCAGCGCCAATGGAGCGATACGCTGCATCCAGTAGGCCAGCACGGCAAAGCCGGTGCGGCTCTGAAACAGGGTTTCTTTACGCGCATGCTGCAGTGCATGGCCGACTTCGTGGGCCGCGACCACTACCGCGGTGAGACTTTTGCCGTCCAGTTTATCGCTGGTCAGACGTACCGTTTTGCTGCGTGGATCATAGTGATCCCCCTGATCGGTGGCTTCCACCTGCACATCATTCAGCTCCAGTTTGGCCAGCAGGTGACGCGCCATATCGCCACCGTTACCCGGATAATCATTGCGCGGAGCACTGTGCTTTTTCAGCACATGCTGCACCCATACGCCGGGTAAAATAAGAATCGCGAGTACTAACAAGGCCAACAGCAGCCAGATCATTGGGTCGGTTTCCTGTATTCATTGTTCGCTGAGAAAAAAATAACGCCGCCAGCGACGTTCTGATGGTGCAATTCTACTGCACTTTTCCCTGTATTCCGCCTGCTCCCGGGGGCATTGATGCACAATCGCCACGGCAACAACAAAGCCACAGTGGATAACAAGCCGCCGGTCTTTGGCGACATCGCATTAGGCAGGGCAGTGTCAGACTGTTAGAATACGCGCCCTGTTTTACCCAGGAGTACTCCCATTGAGTATCACATTCATTGCTTCGTCCAAATTACCGACACCGTTCGGTGTCTTCACCATGCATGGCTTTGAAGACAGCAGCAACGGCAAAGAGCACGTAGCTCTGTCCATGGGCGATATCGCCAATGGCGAGCCGGTACTGGCACGGGCACATTCTGAATGTCTGACCGGCGATGCGCTGTTCAGTATGCGCTGTGACTGTGGCTACCAGCTGGAAGAAGCGCTGCGCGCTGTGGCCGAAGCCGGCCGTGGTGTGGTGTTGTACCTGCGTCAGGAAGGCCGTGGCATTGGCCTGCTGAATAAGATCCGTGCCTATAACCTGCAGGATCAGGGAGCAGACACCGTTGAAGCCAACGAACAGCTGGGCTTTGGCGCCGATATGCGTGACTACAGTATGTGCCGGCCAATGCTCGATCACCTGGGAATTCACGCTATCCGTCTGATGACCAATAACCCCCGCAAGGTAAAAGCACTGAGCGAAGCCGGGGTTGATGTGGTTGAGCGGGTATCGTTACAGGTGGGACGCAACCCGCATAACGATGGCTATCTGAACACCAAAGCCAGCAAGCTGGGACATTATCTGCCGCAATCGGCGGCCGGTATTGTCACTCATCAGGATGATGATATTCCGGGCAGCAGCGACGACACTGAGAAGTAAGCGACGGCCTGTTGCTTACTTTTTCGCGGCGGATTCCCGCCGCACGTGCAGTTTGATTTCATGGCCCTCGAACTGCCGCTCCATGGCCTGCAGTTTGGCCACATGACGCTCCGTCAGCTGTGTTCCTTCTGACAGCAGAACCACCCCCGCCGGACTGACCAGATTGCCGGCCAGAATCATACCAACGCGCGCCTCTTTGATGTTGATACGCTCCAGATTCGGCACCACACCTTCTTCAAAGTCATCCAGCACCGTCATAAAGACATCCACCAGCTCGCGGTCGTAACGCTGCCCGGCCATTTTCAGCAGATAGGCTCTGGCGGTTTCTTCATCCAGGGTTTCGCCGAGAAAGTTATGTTCGCGCTGCAGCTCAACATAGTCGCTGACGATACGCAGTATGCGCGCCTCTTTGGGGATGGCATTGCCACTCAGCTTGTCGGGAAAGCCTTTGCCGTTATACAGCTCCATATGTGAGCGGATGATATTGGCGACATTCTGTAAAGGTTCCAGCAGCATCAGGCTGGTCTGGCCATTAATTGTGAAGTGGGCATATTCGTATTTTTCGTTGGCGCTCATCTGAGTCAGCGCCTTGCCCAGCACACTGTCCGGCAGCGATACCTTACCGATATTCTTCAGCAGAGCGGCGTAATAAACGTCCTGAATGGATTGCCCGTCGAGACCGGAAAACTCAGCAAATAATTTGGCCAGCCGCGCCTGACGCTCGCTGCTGCCTTTTTCTTCACCATTACGTGCCTCCATGATGCCAACCAGAATGTGCACCATGCTGTTAAACTCCTGCCGCAACGTGCGGTAAGCGTCACTCAGCTTGGCCTCGGCCTCGCCGACCTGATCGGATTTCTGCTGGTATTTATCCTGCAGCTCACGGTTCAGGCGCGCCAGTTCGGCATTCTGCTCGGTAATATGCGCATTCAGCTTAATATTGGCGGCTTTGAGCTCACGGGTATCCAGCGCTTCGGCCACGATATTGCGCAGCTGATCGTTATCCCAGGGTTTGGATATATAACGATAGATATTGCCTTCGTTAACCGCTTTGATGGCGGATTCCAGGTCGGAGTAGCCCGTCAGCAGAATACGGATCATCTCCGGATATTGTTCAAAGCAATGCTTCAGCAGTTCAGCCCCACTCATGCCCGGCATGCGCATATCGGAAATGATCAGATCAAACTCTTCCTGCTGCAGCAGCTCCACGGCGGCGGCTCCGCTGGTAACCAGCACGACATCGTAGTGACGATGAAATAAGCGTTTCAGTGCCTGCAGCACGGCTTCTTCATCATCCACGATCAGTAAGCGGCCGTGTTTTTCCCGTACCAGAGTCTGGACGTTGTCACTCAGCATGGTTCTTTTCTCCGATCGGCAGAATCAGGGTAAAACAAGCGCCTTTACCGGGAGCGGTCTCAAGCTCAATCCCTCCCTGATGTTCCTGCATCAGTTTGTAGCACAGCGCCAGCCCTAGACCAGTGCCATCTCCTTCCAGTTTAGTGGTAAAAAAGGGTTCGAACACCCGGGATGCAACATTGTTCTCCATACCGGGGCCATCATCGCGGATACTGATACTCAGCACATTCTGATCCAGTGCTTCACTGATATAAATATTGCCGCCACTGCCCTCCAGCGCCTGAATGGCATTGATCAGCACATTCAGTACGACCTGGCCAATCTGCGATGGATTACAGAACACTTCCGGCAGATCAATCAGCTCTACCGTCAGGTTTACGTTGTCGGGCAGTCGGGAACGGGCGATATTGATAATGCTGCTGACGTCATCATTCAGCTGGCACCATTGCATATGTGACTGGGTACGGCTCAGCTTACGCATATCGGCAATAATCTGGGTAACACGTTCGGTACCCCGAATGCAGTCCTGCAGGCGAGAAGGTGCCACACTGGACACATGCGGGATATCCAGACGCTGATAGGCGAGCAGCAGCTCCTGATAGAAATCTGACTTAATATCCAGAAGGTCAGAGGCTTCATCGATGGACTGGACAAAATCGAGCAACGCCTGCAGATCATGGCCCAGTTCTTTCAGGTTGCTGCTGATATAAGCCACAGGATTATTAATTTCGTGGGCAATACCAGCCGACAGCTCTCCCAACCCGGCCAGCCGCTCCGAGAGTTTCAGCCGTGTCTGGGCGTTTTCCAGATCACGGTTCAGACCGCGCAACTGATAATTGCTTTTCAACAGTTCTTTCTGGCTGCGCGCATTCAGCGCCATCTGGGTACGCAGAATATGACTGGTTTCTGCCAGCTCGGCTGAACGGCCTTCAAGCTCACGGCTAACCTGCATACGGCGGCCATACTGATAAAACAGAACAATCAGTAACAGCAGGCTCAGCGCCATAGCAGCACTGGCAGCCGAATATGGCAAATAGGTCTGAAAAAAGTGTCCTTCGATCTGACTGCGATCGAGATAAAGGCTGAATTCCGGTAACAGAAAATCATTGAATACCATCATCTGCTGACGCTGCTGCGGCGCCGGATCGGATAATGGCTGGGCGTGGTACATCACCAGCATCGGAATATCGCCATAACCCATATCGGAGGTGATCTGCTGCAACCATTCATAAAGTTCAAGCCGGACAATCAGGCTGCGCTCTTTCATCGCGGAATGGAGAGTCAGCACCAGACCGGGACGCTCGACCAGACGGCCGGGAATAGTGATATCGGCTTTCAGATCCTGCAGCGACATATGCAGCAACCAGTCGCCGGTAACGGCCAGCTTTTCACTGCTTTCCTCACTGATCAGCATGAACGGCCCCAGCGGCGAATTCTGCCGGTATTGCTGCAGCTCAACATAGCCTGGCGGATGATCGTTCAGCAGTTGTTCGGCATCTGCCAGCAGCTGGTAATACTCACGCAGCGAACGGATGTATACATGCTGCAGTAAATCGTGGGAAACAGCGGCAGTACGTTGCTGCTCTACGCGGACGCTGAGCTCGTAGACTCCAAATCCAATAATGGTGGAAATCAGCAGACTGAGCAGAACATGACGTTTAGCCATGAGTTCCTCTCCCTGGACATTGCTTAAGCTATCAGTAAAGCACTGTCTGGGAGAAAAACGAGGGGTTATTAAAGGTAGATCAGCCTTGCGCCAACCGCGAACGGATGCTGCTGAGGAGACTATCGGTATCCAGCGCAATATCCCGCTGCTGCTGGGCAGGAGAAGCATGCTCGATATAGCGGTCAGGGATGCCCAGAGTCAGTACCGGAATCTGCACATTGGCGGCTGCCAGCGCTTCCAGCACCGCACTGCCGGCCCCGCCCATCACAGCGTTTTCTTCCAGAGTGACCAGCAGGTCATGGTCTGCCGCCAGCTGTAATACCAGTTCGGTATCCAGTGGCTTAACAAAACGCATATCGGCGACGCTGGCATCCAGAGTGGCAGCCACCAGCTGAGCTTCGCGTAACGGCGCGCCAAAGGCGAGAATGGCAACGCGTTTACCTGCAACCGCATTGCCTTCACGACGGATAATGCCCTTACCCAGCGCCAGTGCCTGCATATCTGTGGTTGGCTCAACTCCGGTGCCGCAGCCACGCGGATAGCGCACCGCGGCCGGGCCTTCGTGCTGATAGCCGGTATAGAGCATCTGGCGGCATTCGTTTTCATCTGATGGGGTCATCACCACCATATTCGGAATGCAGCGCAGGTAACTTAAATCGTAGGCACCGTGATGCGTGGGACCGTCTTCGCCGACCAGGCCGGCACGGTCGATGGCAAAGAGTACATCGAGGTTCTGCAATGCGACGTCGTGAATCAGCTGATCATAAGCGCGCTGCAGGAAGGTCGAATAAATCGCCACCACCGGCTTGGCCCCTTCACAGGCTAGGCCCGCAGCCAGAGTTACTGCATGCTGTTCGGCAATGGCTACATCGAAGTAACGCTCAGGAAATTCCTGCGAGAAGCGGATCAGGTCGGAACCTTCACGCATCGCCGGGGTAATACCCATCAGACGCTCATCGGCAGCGGCCATATCGCACAGCCAGTTACCGAACACATTGGAATAGCTCGGCATTTTCACACCAGCGTCGGCATTGCTGCCTTTCAGCGCATGGTATTTGATCGGATCATCTTCGGCCGGCTGAAATCCTTTGCCTTTACGGGTAACCACATGCAGGAAGCGCGGGCCTTTGAGCTTTTTCAGGTTCTGCAGGGTGAGCAGCAGCTCATCCAGGTCATGGCCATCAATCGGGCCATAGTAGTTAAAGCCCAGTTCCTCGAATAAGGTGCCGGGCGCGACCATGCCCTTCATGTGCTCTTCGGTTCGGCGGGCAAATTCCCACGCCGCCGGAATCTTCTCCAGCACCCGTTTACTGCCTTCACGCAAAGCGGAATAGGTACGGCTCGACCAGATGCGGGTGAAGTATTTGTTCAGTGCACCGACATTGTTGGAGATCGACATATCGTTGTCGTTCAGGATCACCAGCATATCGGCTTTAACGTGGCCGGCGTGATTCAGCGCTTCAAAAGCCATACCGGCGCTCATGGCACCATCGCCAATAATGGCCACGGTTTGCTGTTCTTTCTGCTGCGCGCGCAACGCCAGCGCCATACCTAAGGCCGCACCGATAGAGGTGCTGGAGTGGCCCACGCCAAAGGTGTCGTATTCGCTTTCTTCACGCAGCGGGAACGCTGCCGGCCCTTCGGCGCTGCGGATGCTTGGCATCTGCTCACGGCGGCCGGTCAGAATTTTATGCGGATACGCCTGATGACCCACGTCCCAGACCAGACGATCTTCCGGGGTGTTAAATGCGTGATGCAGGGCAACCGTCAACTCGACCACACCCAGACCTGCGGCAAAATGACCACCGGACTGGCCAACACTGTAGAGCAGAAACTCACGCAGCTCAGCACACACCTGTGGCAACAGGTCTGCATCCAGCGCACGCAGCTCGGCCGGAGAGTCAATGCTGTCCAGCAGCGGTGTACTGGGGCGGGAGCCCGGAATTTCAGTCAATGTCATCAGCTTATATCAGCGCGGTCGCGGTATCCGTCGGGAGGGGGCATGTTCAGGAAACAATAAGAACCGTAAACCGTAAGGCAGCCCCGCAAAAGGGCTGCCATTCTAACGGCTGTTGACGGTAATGAGTAGCACTGTGACGTATATGTCCCGGTCTGACAGCTAAGAGACTGTGCTTTTACCCCTGCCACTGCACGAATAAGATTTAACGCAGGTCAGTGATCGCGGTTGATGATGTAATCGGCCAGCTGCGCCAGTACCGAGGTATCACCACCCAGACCAGCCAGTGCCGCATGGGCGTCGGCCACCAGCTCACGGGCTTTGGCCCGCGCACCATCAAGGCCCAGCAATGCCGGATAGGTTGGTTTGTTCAGTGCAAGGTCAGCGCCCTGGGTTTTGCCCAGAGTGACCGTATCACCTTCGATATCGAGAATATCGTCCTGTACCTGAAAGGCCAGACCGACAGCATCGGCATAACGTACCAACGCCTGCTCGGTTGCCTGATCCACCTCGGCGCAGGCGGCATGAGCGCCCATTAACACCGCACTGCGGATCAGCGCACCGGTTTTGTGACGGTGCATGCGTTCCAGCTCGGGCAGCGTCATCGGCTTGCCAACATGGCCCAGATCGATGCTTTGTCCGGCCACCATTCCCGCACCACCGGACCCCTGTGCCAGCAGACGAATCAGGGTCAGGCGTTGTTCTGCCGTTTGCTGTGGTGCATTGGCCAGTACTTCGAAGGCTGCCGTGAGCAGACCATCACCGGCCAGAATGGCGGTGGCTTCATCAAAAGCAATATGACAGGTTGGCTTACCACGGCGCAGATCGTCGTCATCCATGGCCGGCAGATCGTCGTGCACCAGACTGTAGCTGTGCACCATTTCCAGCGCGGTAGCCGCGGCATCCGCCTGCTCCCAGTTACCACCCAGCGCCTGCGCTGCGGCATAGCAAAGAAATGGCCGCAGGCGTTTACCGCCATTTAACACGCCATAAGTCATGGCCTCCGCCAGGCGCGAATCCGCCAGTTGCAGAGCCTGAAGATGCTGATGCAGTTGCTGTTCCAGACGCTGCTGGACGCTCTGCAGCTGTTGCTGCAATGGCTGTAAATCCGGTGCCATCAGGGTTCCTCACCTGCGGCAAAAGGCTGTGCCACGCTCTGACCATTTTGTTCAAGCAGCAGCTGTACCCGTTGTTCGGCAGCACTCAGCGCCTGCTGACACTGACGGGTCAGGCCGATGCCCTGCTCAAAGGCACGTAACGAGTCTTCCAGCGACAGGTCGCCGTTTTCCATACGCACGACCAATTGCTCAAGCTCAGTCAGTGCTGCTTCAAATTCAAAAGGGGCATTTTTACCAGTCATATATCGCGCTCTCCCGGAGAGCGGCCACACTAAACCCAAGGCTCCGGCGGGTCAACCTGTGCGCTTATGGCGGCCCCTGTCTGCCCTCTGGCGGCAAACAAATCAGCCTGCCAACAATTTCGTCAATGCGAAGGAAGATCACGAATGTTTGACTAAACTCAGAGGCAGTGAATGGTTTAGTGGCAAGGAGCATCAGTGGATCTCGCATCGTTAGTTGGGGTAGTCGGCGCCTTTGGCATCGTCGTTATGGCGATGGTTCTGGGCGGCGATATCAGTATGTTTGTGAACGTGCCTTCGATCCTGATTGTGATCGTTGGCAGTATGTTCGCCGTTATGATGAAGTTTGAACTCGGCCAGTTTCTCAGCGCCATCAAAGTCGCCGCCAAAGCCTTTTCATTCAAGCTCAGTAAACCCGAAGCCATTATTGAAGAAGTGGTGGAAATGGCCGGTATGGCGCGCAAAGGCGGCCTGCTCTCTCTGGAAGGCAAAGAAGTCAGTGATGACTTTCTCAGTAAAGGTATTCAGCTGCTGGTCGATGGCCACGATCCGGACGTTGTCCGGACTCTAATGAATAAAGAACTGAAGCAGGCCAGCGAACGCCACGATATTGGTATCACGATTTTTAAATCGCTGGGTGATGTGGCTCCGGCGATGGGCATGATCGGTACACTGATCGGTCTGGTTGCCATGCTGGCCAATATGGACGATCCGAAATCCATCGGCCCGGCCATGGCGGTTGCACTGCTGACCACTCTCTATGGCGCAATGATGGCGACCATGCTGTCGCTGCCAATTGCCGACAAGCTGACGCTGCGTAAAAACGAAGAAGACCGGCTGAAAGCTATGATTATTGATGCGCTGCTTGCCATTCAGAGCGGCCAGAATCCACGCGTTATTGAAACCATGTTGCAGGCCTATATTCAGGAAGGCAAACGCAACACATCAGGTGATTGAGCATTATGGCCGCTGAAGAAGAACAGGAATGTCCACCCTGTCCGGCCGGTATTCCCGGTTGGGTAATGACCTTTGCCGATCTGATGTCACTGCTGATGTGCTTTTTCGTGCTGCTGCTGTCATTTTCAGAAATGGACGCCTTAAAGTTTAAACGCCTGGCCGGTGAGCTGCGCGAGGCTTTTGGCGTGCAAACGGTTGTGAACGTCAGTGATCCACCAAAGGGAACCAGTATTATTGCCCGTCATTTCAGTCCGTCGATTCCGGAGCCGACGCCTATTAATGAAGTCCGGCAAAAAACCAGCGATATCACCAAAAGCTCACTGGAAGTGTTGTGCCAGGATGAAGTTACCCAGCAGGAAGAGCGCCAGGGCGATCAGGGGCAGCAAACCCGTGAGGTCGTGGTTCCCAAAGAAGATATTGAAAATAAAAAGACCGAAGCTGAAGCCATGGAAGTGGCAGCCAAACTGGAAAGCGAAATAGCGCAAGGTCAGCTGGAAATCGAAACCGTGGGTAAGAAAATTATTATCCGCATCGAGCAGCGCGGCGCTTTCCGCTCAGGTTCGGATTATATCGACGATAAATTCCTGCCGGTTATCGATAAAATCCGTGAAGTGCTGGTAACACTTCCGGGACGGATTTCCGTTGAGGGACATACTGATGATATTCCGGTTGCCGGTGGCCGCTACCGTTCCAACTGGACGCTGTCTTCCGCCCGGGCTGCAGCCTTTGCCGAAGAGTTGTTTGTCGCACCGGAACTGGACTCCAGCCGTTTTCAGATTGTCGGCCATGCCGATACTCAGCCACTGGTACCGAATACCGATGCTGAATCCCGCGCCCGTAACCGCCGGGTGGAAATCGTGATTCTGCGTACCCACGAAAATGACGATGACGATGTTCCGGAAATACAACCGGAAGACGGACAGGTAAAAGATGCGGTAAATGCCCGGCCCGAAGACTTCGAGCTGAGCCCTGACGAAATATTCTGATTGGGATAATAAAAATAATGGAAGAGAGACGCCGCTTTTTTCGCCTTGATGATGAGGTGGTGATGGATTTTCAGGCCATCACCCAGGATGAATTCAGCCACTGGAAAGAGAATCACAGCCAACAGAAGAGCGAACTGAAGCAACTGGAACAGGATATCGGCAATCTGATTCATCAGGTGCGTTCGGTACATCCGGCAATTGGTCAGGTGCTCGAATTACTGAACCGCAAACTCAATCTGCTGAACGGCAACAGTACCACTCACCCGGAGCTCAACCTGTCGATGACGGAAGCCCGGGTAAGGGTCAACCTCAGCGCCTGTGGTATGGCCTTTAACACCGACGCCGACCTGCGCGGCAGCAGCCACCTGCTGTTTAACCTGCAGCTGAAACCGTCCAATGCCATTCTGTCTCTGGCGGGTAATATTGTTTCTATCGATGACAGCGGTGAAAGCGATGCTCCTTATATGGTGCGGGTTAACTTTGAAGGCCTGAAAGAAACCGAGCAGGAACTGCTGATTCAGCACCTGTTCCAGCTGCAAAGCCGGACCTTACGCCAGCAACGCGATCACGAATAAAATACCAGCGCCGGGCCAGCCTGGCGCCGCCCGATTCTCTGTCCACTCTCTGATTTCTGCACTTTTTTGTTATCATGCAGAGCTCTACCTTCTGCAGGAATCCGTTCATTATGTCCGGCCCCCGTATTTATTCTGCCGCCGCTCTCAGCAGCGGTCTGCGCACTGAACTGGATGATCAGGCCTTTGCCCACCTGATCCGCGTGCTGCGCATGAACGACGGCGATCCTGTCCGCCTGTTTAATGGTGACGGCCATGAATACGCCGGACAACTGTGTGATGTGCAGAAAAAAAGTGCGTCGGTGCTGGTTGGCGACATTCTGCGCAGTGAAGCAGATACCCCACTTAAGCTGCAACTTGGGCAGGTGGTATCCAAAGGTGACCGCATGGATTTCACTATTCAGAAAGCGACCGAACTGGGCATCAGCGATATTACCCCGCTGTGGAGTGAGCGCTGTGAAGTCCGCTTAAAAGGCGAGCGACTGGATAAAAAAATGGAGCACTGGCAGAAAGTGGCGATTTCTGCCTGTGAGCAGAGTGGTCGTAACCGCATACCAACCATTAATCAGCCGCAATATTTTGCCGACTGGGCAAAAAACAATAACGCCGATGTGCGTCTGTTACTGCATCCTCACCGGCAGAAGCCACTGCGTGACTATCCGCAGCCGGCAAGCGTCGCCCTGCTGGTCGGACCAGAAGGTGGATTCAGCGAACAGGAAGTGGAAATGGCCATGAGCAGCGGCTTTGCCGGACTGACACTGGGCCCGCGAATTCTGCGTACCGAAACCGCAGCCCTTGCAGCGCTGAGCGTGTTTCAGTTTCAGTGGGGAGATTTCAGCTGAGCAGACGCTCAGCTGAGATTTCAGAACTCAGCCGCGCAATATCTGTAAAACGTTCTGCACATGCTCGGCGGCATCCAGTCCCAGACTGGTGAGATAACCACCATCAGCCTGATCAATCAGGCCTTTATCAAACAACCGCTGTGCAGCAGCGACAATTTCCGGCGCGGCATCAGAATGTACTTTAATTCCCTGCTGCATGCTGTGCAGATCAAACTGTGCCAGCAGATTCATCTCCTGCAGTAAATCCTGAGAAATCGGCATAGGGTCTGTCCTCTTGTTCTTGTCAGTGAGCGGTTTCAATACACCCGCCAGGAAAACACAGCATAAACCGCTGCCGCCGCCGGAGCTATGATTCCGGTCAGTTATTCTGTATCTGTCAGGCGAAAATCCGCCCAGTCACGATAGCTGGTCAGGTAAAACAGCCCTATCAACAACGCCATCCACCATTCAACCACGTTTTTCCAGCGATCATCGCTATCGGCAACCTGCAGCACGATCATTACCCCAAGGAAAAACCACTGGGCATACACCAGAATAAATTTCTGCGGCAGGCTGGAACCAATATCCACACCACGCTTGGCCAGATGTTTCAGCCAATAGGTGATACGCGTCTGTACCGCCAGTGAAATCAGGAAAAATAAAGCCGCACCAACGGTATGCAATATCCAGGGTAAATTGCCTTTATCGGGCCTTAATACGGCCGTTGCGATAATCAGGCAGACCGAGCTGATAATGCCGGCGGTTACCATATAACGTACCGTCCAGATCGGCCGTTCAGGAGCAATTTCAATCAGCCAGGCCTGCATGCAGTACCACCAGACAATAAACAGAACGCAGGCAGCAATTAAACCACCGCGAAAAATAAACGCCTGCGGATCGGGGATACCTGTAGCGGTAATGCTGGTACATCCGGTCAGATAAGGAATACAAATATCGGTTACCCCCCAGGCCATGCTCAGCGCCAGAGTCAGCCAGAAGGTGAGATGTGATAACCAGAAACTGCTTAAGGCAATGCGTTGCGGTAAAGTCATGCGGTCACCTCCTGCAGAGTTTCATCCTGTTGCAACGCCAGCTCTTTTTCCCGCCGGGTCAGACGGAAATCGCGCCAGTCATGGAAGGTAGTGTAAAAATATAAGCAACTGAAGGTTGCCAGCCACCATTCAAAAATCTCTTCCACGCCATCGGTTTTTAAATCCAGCAGCAGAATCAGTACAAAGGCTGCCAGTAATAACAACTGCAAAACCGCCAGAATCTGTTTGCTGGCAATACGGCTGAATTTAATATTCAGCTCACGCTGCAACTGACGCATACGCAGCGTCATCATGATCTGGCACAACGCCGTTACCAGAAAAAACAACCCCGCCGTCACCGTGTGAAAACGCCATAAAAAACGATGATCAGAAGGCGGCAGCATATGCTCTCCCAGCACCGCAATGGAGGCGATCAGCAGCATGCTGGCAATAATGGCGAAAGTAACAATACGGTGAATCCACGGATGATGTTCAGGGCGGCCAACACTTTCCAGCCAGGCGCGCACGCAATACCACCAGAGAATAAACACTACGGCGGCACTGATTAACCCGGCGCGGAATACATAGGCCGCCGGATAATAAATACCGGTCGCGGTAATGGTGGTACACCCCTCAAAATAGGGAATACACCAGGGCTTATGTCCGCCCTGCACGGTAAGAAAATAACTCAGCGCAATGGTAATTATTGGCAGCAGGCAAGCTACCAGCGCCGTTCGTTGCGGTAAGGTCATAACAACATCCTTGTTCCGTTATTTTACAGTTGCGGTTTAATAATGACTGAGACGAACCCGTTGCCAGTCCCAATAAGAGGTCAAAAAGTACAGGCCGATAAAGAGCGTGGCCCACCACTCGATAATGCGTTTGCCGTTACTCATTTCCACGCCAACAGTCACACCGGCAAAGGCGACAAACATAAGCCAGAGAATCGCCATCAGTACGCTTTTGGCGATAAACGACGGCACTTCCAGTCCGGCCTTACGGGCGCGGAAAATCAATACATAGTTAATTGTCAGAGCAATCAGCATGCCCTGAAAAAACAGATTCGCGCCACGCACATGCACACCCCAGCGGGTTGCGTCTTTTTCCGGTACCAGCACCGCAGTCCCGACCAATAAACCAACAGCAGCGATCACACCAAAAAACTGCATGGCATTTAAAGCCATACGGCCACTGTGTCCGGCCAGCCAGGTACGCATTACCTGCCACCAGACAATAAAAAATGCACAGCCGGCAATCATGCCACCACGGAAAATAAATCCGGCATCGCCTTTCATTCCGGTATGGGTAATGTCAGTACAGCCATCAAAGAAAGGATTACAGGCAACAGCAGTACCTTCGTTTACGCCAACGGCATAAGTCACGGCAATGGTGCCGAGTGATAGTACTGTGCAGATCAGGGCAATAAACTGACCAAAAGACATAACCAAAAAACTCCGGAGAATGTCCGGCGCACAGCGCCGGACGTTTTCAGATACAACCTGCTCAGAGAGCAGCTTTCAGCGCCTGCTCAACGTCGGCAATGATATCGTCAACGTGCTCGATACCAATCGACAGACGGACCAGATCGGTGCTGACACCGGCGGATGCCAGTTCTTTTTCATTCAGCTGACGGTGTGTGGTGGTTGCCGGATGACAGGCCAGACTCTTGGCATCACCGATATTCACCAGACGCTTGATCATCTGCAGGGCATCAATAAATTTAGCGCCGGCTTCGGCACCGCCTTTGATACCAAAGCTGAGAATCGCCGATGGCTTACCATTCAGCATACGCTGTGCCAGTTCGTGGTATTTGCTGGTTTTAAGGCCGGCATAATTCACCCAGGAAACCTGCTCATGGGCGGCCAGGTATTCAGCCACTTTTTGCGCGTTTTCCACATGGCGATCCATACGCAGAGCCAGAGTTTCCAGCCCCTGCAAAATCATAAAGGCATTAAACGGCGACAGGGCTGCACCCATATTGCGCAGCGGCACCACGCGGGCGCGACCGATAAAGGCCGCTTCACCAAAGGCATCGGCATACACCACGCCGTGGTAAGACGGATCAGGCTGGTTAAAGTGCGGGAAGCGTGGGTTATCTTTCCATGGGAATTTACCGGAATCGACAATCGCGCCGCCAACGGTGGTACCGTGACCACCGATGTATTTGGTCAGCGAATGCACCACAATATCGGCACCGAATTCAAACGGACGGCACAGGTAAGGGGTGGCAACGGTGTTATCGACGATGACCGGTACGCCATGCTTATGTGCCATATCGGCCAGCGCCTGAATGTCCACCACGTTACCCGCCGGGTTACCGATCGACTCACAGAATAATGCGCGGGTTTTATCGTCAATTAACGCTTCCAGTGCAGCAACGTCATCACCGGAGGCCATGCGTACTTCGATGCCCTGCTGCGGGAAGGTGTGGGCAAACAGGTTATAGCTGCCGCCGTATAACTGGCTGACGCTGACGATGTTATCGCCGGCACGGGCCAGGGTCTGGATGCTGGCGGTAATGGCGGCCATACCGGATGCCATGCACAGTGCGGCGATACCGCCTTCCATCGCCGCAACGCGCTGTTCCAGCACATCGTTGGTCGGGTTCATGATGCGGGTGTAAATGTTACCCGGCTCTTTCAGGTCAAACAGGTCAGCACCGTGCTGAGTATCGCGAAAACTGTAAGAAGTGGTCTGATAAATAGGCACCGCAACGGCACGGGTTGTCGGATCATCCGCAAAGCCGGCGTGAATCGCCTGAGTTTCAATTTTCATGCTGATCTTATCCTTATTGTCAGGTTTGACGGAAAGCAGGGAGTTTAACAATTTGTACCGCGCCGCCATAGGGAGAATGCAGCCTCTTTACCGAGCCTGACGATGAACACGTAACGGCCCTGACGCTGAACGCGCAATGCCTTACACTCTCCCCTTCCGCTTATTGCACAGAAATCGCTATGGCCAAGAAAAAAACCGCTTACGTCTGCAACGACTGTGGCTCTGAACACGCCAAATGGCAGGGGCAATGTACCGACTGTGGTGCCTGGAATACGCTGCAGGAATTTGTTGTATCGTCATCCAAAACTCCGTCCCGTGATGCCAGTTACGCAGGTTATGCCGGCGCCGCGGGCAGTCAGGGAATTCAGCGTCTGGCCGATGTTGATCTGGCCGAAGTACCGCGTATCAGCAGTGGCATGCTGGAATTTGACCGGGTACTGGGCGGCGGTCTGGTGCCGGGCTCGGCCATTTTAATCGGCGGCCATCCCGGTGCTGGTAAGTCCACACTCCTGCTGCAGACTATGTGCACGCTAGCCGGGAATATGCCCGCTTTATACGTTACCGGCGAAGAAAGCCTGCAACAGGTAGCCATGCGTGCCAAACGTTTAGGCCTGCCAACCGACCAGCTGAATATGCTGAGTGAAACCAGCGTCGAGCGCCTGCTTAATACCCTGCAGCAGCATAAGCCGAAGATTGTGGTGATCGACTCGATTCAGGTGATGCACGTTGAAGGCGTGGAATCGGCGCCGGGCAGCGTGTCACAGGTACGCGAAAGCGCCGCCGCCCTGACCCGCTACGCCAAACAAACCAACACCGTATTATTTCTCGTCGGCCACGTGACCAAAGACGGAACCCTGGCCGGGCCGAAAGTACTGGAGCATATGATCGACTGTTCGATCATGCTCGAAGGCTCCGGCGACAGCCGCTTCCGTACCCTGCGCGGTATTAAAAACCGCTTTGGTGCCATTAATGAGCTGGGCGTCTTTGCCATGCTCGACAGCGGCTTAAAAGAAGTCAAAAACCCCAGTTCGATCTTTTTAAGCCGCAGCGAAGAGCCCGCCGCCGGCAGCGTGGTGATGGTGATCTGGGAAGGTACGCGGCCGTTGCTGGTCGAAATTCAGGCGCTGGTCGATGACAGCCACTTTGGCCATCCTAAGCGGGTGGCCGTTGGCCTCGACCAGAACCGCATGAATTTATTGCTGGCAGCACTGCATCGCCATGGTGGCGTGCATCTGGGTGACCAGGATGTGTATATCAACGTAGTCGGAGGGGTAAAAGTCGGAGAAACCGCTGCCGATCTGGCCTTGTTGCTGTCTGCGTTATCCAGCTTCCGTAATCAGCCATTGCCGCAGGAGTTAATCGTGTTTGGTGAGGTGGGTTTATCCGGAGAAATCCGGCCGGTGCCCTCCGGTCAGGAACGCATTAAAGAAGCCGCCAAGCATGGCTTTACCCGCGCTATCGTGCCGAAAGCCAATGTTCCGCGTCAGGCAATACCCGGCATGACCATTATTGGTGTGGATAAATTACAGGAAGCCATCAACGCCGTTTAACAGCAGCGCTGATAAGCCGGCAGGAAAGTCGTCGCAGGAATCCGTTTTAATTCTGGCGACGGCTTTCCACGCCGGGAATCACATCGCCACGCTCAACCTGCTCAGCGCCGCGCAGCATGGCATGAATCAGCTCGGCGGCATCAAATTTCGTCAGCGCTTCGTTGGCACCCACCTGATGGGCACGGTCGACGCTGATTTCGCTGGAAAGCGAGGTGTGCAGAATAATGTACATGCCCTGAGTCGTGCTGTTATTACGCACTTCAAAGGCCAGTTCATAACCATCCAGCCCCGGCATCTCAATATCGCTGACCAGAATATCGAACGGTGTACCGCGTGCTGCAGCTTCGGTCAGCAGCGTTAACGCCTGCTTACCATCGGAGCAAACCTCAAACGGCACATCGACATGATTCAGTGCTTCCGCCAGCTGCCGGCGTGCGACGCTGGAATCATCCACCAGTAAAATAGGATGCGCGCGTAAGCGGCTCTGCTCTTCACGGCTGATATCAGCATGCAATGCTTCTTCGTCGGCCGGAAAGATGGTCGACAGCACCATTTCAATATCCAGCAGCTGAATCAGCTTCTTGTCATATTCAATAATACCGGTGGAATAAATATGCCGCCCGGCAGCACTGGGGGGCGGGCTGATATTGCGCCAGCTGTAATCAATAATGCGGTCAATTTTACGCACCAGAAAACCGACATTCTGGCGTTGGCAGTCGGTAATAATAATAAAGCAGTCTTTCATTTCTGCCGGACTGACCGGGCGATAACCAATAGCAGCCGCCAGGTCGATTACCGAAATAGTAACACCACGGATATAAGCCGTTCCGGCAACAACTGCATGGGATTGTGGAATAGAAGTTAATGGCTGCCAGGGCACAATTTCTTTTACTTTAAGAGTGCCGAGGCCAAAGGTCTGCCGTTCGTTGATTTTAAACAGCAGCAACCCCTGGGATTGCTGGTACTGACTGCCATTACGCATGTTGATTCCGGTGGTGATTTGCCCAGACGGCAGAATCTTCTCAGACTATATACTGATAAGTATAGCAATGATCTGTAATCTGCCCGGCGAAAATCACTCCGGTGTTTTCTGCTCTGCCGCCTTCGGTGCCAGTTGTGCATTTTTGCTGTGATCAAGCAATTTCACCCGGCGATGCAGTGCCGCCTTGGCCAACATATGTGCAGATACCGGCGCGGTAATAAACAAAAACAGGCTGATGACCAGCTCATGAATGCTCAAACGACCATCGCGCATGGTCGTCAGTACCATAGAGGCCAGCAGAATCGCGCCAATACCCATTGTGGTCGCCTTGGTTGGTGCATGCAGGCGGGTAAAAAAGTCAGGCAGTTTCAACAGGCCGACAGAGCCGACAAAAACAAAGAAACCACCCGTTAACAACAGCACCGCAGCGATAATATGTACTACAGATTCCATAAGCATTACTCGATAATGTCGCCACGCAACAGGTATTTACACAACGCCGCCGTGCTGACAAAACCCAGCATGGCAATCAGCAGTGCGCCTTCAAAGTACAGGGCCGAACCGTTATACAGGCCAAGCAGGATAATCAGCGCAATGCTGTTTATGTAAAGCGTATCCAGAGCCAGAATACGGTCAGTGATATCCGGACCACGCAACATACGCCAGATATTTAAAATCAGCGCCACCACAACCAGAGTCGATGTCAGTAAAACGGCACCCTGCAATATTGTCAGGCTCAGCATGAAAATATCTCCTGCAGGGGTTTTTCGTAATGCTGCTTAATATCGTTAATCAGTGCCTGCTCATCGGTAATATGCAATGCATGAATATACAGCCACTGTTTATCTTCGGAAAAATCCACACTCACCGTACCGGGAGTCAGGGAAATCGTACTGGCTAAAACCGTCAGCGGAAAATCCCCCTGCAGTGCCAGGGGAAAAGCAACAAAGCCCGGCTGCAGGCTCCGGTTGGATTTCAGCACCCGCCGTGCGACATCAATATTGGACAACACAATATCCAGCAACAGACGCAGGACATAACGGATAACCACCAGTGGCTTTCCGGCCCGGTTCTGATGATCCGAATAAGGTGCGGTTAATAGCGGAATAAGCCAGGCGAGAAAGCCACCGAGAACAAAGTGCCCGGCAGAAAAACCATTCAGCAACAGCCAGACCAGCAATAGCAGCAAAGTGTGCAGTGGCATCGGTAACCAACGTTTCATTTCAGCACCTCCTGCAATGTACTTACCGCCGGACTCAGCGGCTGGGGTAACCGGTGTAGTTCATTGGCAGCGGCGATTGTCATATCTGTCAGAGCACCACCCCAGATCACCATCAAAGGCGACGTCAGCAATAACACAATGATCGCTGTAATCTGCAGCGGATGTGCCATAACCTGATTTTGTGACGTTCCCTGCACACGCCAGAATAAAGTGGTACCCGCGCGGGAAAACATAATCAGCGCTGCCAGACCGGAAATAAGCAGCGGCGGCCAGATCCAGGCAGCGTCTGCTCCCGCACCCGCAGCCTGCAATAACATGATTTTGCCGACAAAGCCGGACAGCGGTGGCATACCGATTAATGCCAGAGCTGCGATAAAAAATAAGCCGCCAAGCAGTGCCGGCTGATTCACCGGACGCGAACGCACAAAACGATCCTGTGCCTGCCCGCGCTGTTCATGTACAAGGCCCGCAATCAGGAACAAAGCAGCGGCCATCAGCGTGCTGTGAATTAAATAATACAACCCCGCGGCGGTTGCCTGCGGAGTATTAAGCGCAATCGTCAGCAGTAATGAACCCGCAGAAACCACCACCAGATTAGCCGCCAGCATTTTCAGTGTCTGGCTGGCCAGCAAAGCGATAATGCCGGCAACCAACGTTGCCAGTGCCAGCGGCCACAACCAGCTGATGGCAATATTTGCCAGTTCACCACCAAATTCACCGAACACCGCCGTATGCACGCGCCAGATACTGTAAATGCCCACCTTGGTCATAATGGCAAACAACGCGGCAACCGGTGTAGAGGTATGGGCGTAAGTGCGCGGCAGCCAGAAGTGCAGAGGTAATAACGCGGCTTTAAGACCAAATACAACCAGTAATAACAGCCCGCCCGCTTTTGCCAGTGCGACATCTTCACTGTTTAACTGCGCAGCCTTATGCGCCATATCGGCCAGATTGAGCGTGCCGAAAGTGGCGTAAATAATTCCCAGACCAAAGAGGAAAAAGGCCGAGCCCACCAGATTCAGAAACACATAATGTACGGCAGCCTGAGTCCGCTGCTTACCACCGCCATGGATCAGCAACGAGTATGAAGCGATCAGCAGAATTTCGAAGAATACGAAGAGGTTAAATACATCGCCGGTTAAAAATGCACCGTTAATCCCCATCAGCTGAAACATAAACAACGGATGGAAAAAAGGTCCTCGCTGATCATCGCCGGCGCAGGCGTATAAATGCACGGCAAAGCCCAACACTGCACTTAACAGCAACATAATGGCCGCCAGCTTATCGTTAACCAGAGCGATACCAAACGGCGCCTGCCAGTTACCCATCATGTACATTTGCGGTTCGTGCTGCAGGCTTTGCTGCAACAGCAGCACGGCACTGGCCAGCAGCAGAATATTGACCAGAAATACGGTCACACGCTGGCGCTGAACATGCCCATGCAGTGGTGGCAGCAATAAAAAGATACCTGCCAGCAGAGGCAATAAAACCGGGAAAAAGATCAGATGCTGCAGCATATTCAGTCGTTATCTCCATCAACCTGATCATTACCCAGATCAGCACGGGCACGCAGTGCCAGAATCAAGGCAAAAGCCGTCATGGCAAAACCAATAACAATCGCGGTTAATACCAGCGCCTGTGGTAAGGGGTCGGCGTACACCTCCGACTCACCAAGAATGGCGGCCCCGTTAATGACCAGACGTCCACTGGCAAATAAAAACAGATTGACCGCGTAAGACAGCAGTGTCAGCCCCAGCACCACCGCGAAGGTGTAACCACGCAGCACCAGAAACACACCACCCGCAGTCATTATCCCTACACAGATTGCATAAATTGTTTCCATTATTTTCCTCCCGGCAGCGGCCGCTCACTGGTGGTTAGCTGACCAAGATTTGCCAGAATCAGAAGTGTTGCACCGATCACCGTAAAATAAACCCCTAAATCAAATACCATGGCACTGGCCAGTTCGAATTTACCAATCCAGGGCAGCGAGAAATAATCAAACCAGGTGGTTAAGAAGGGTTGGTCAAACAGCCAGCTACCCAAACCAGAGAACGTTGCCAACAGTAAACCTGCAGCAATCAGCCAGTGATACGGGAAATTCAGTCTGATTTTCATCCATGCCACACCATGAGCGATGTACTGCTGGATTAAAGCAATGGCGGTAATCAGGCCCGCGATAAAACCACCGCCCGGCATGTTATGGCCACGCAGGAAAATATAGGCCGACACCAGCAAAGCGAGTGGCAACAGGCTCTGTGAAATCAGCGCCAGCATCATCGGGTTTTTATCTTTAGCCCATGGCCGGCCTTCAGAATCTGCAGCAGGAACGTATAAGCGCATTCCGGCCAGCAGTTTATAAATACCCAGACCGGCAATCGCCAGAACGGTAATTTCACCCAGCGTATCGAAACCACGGAAGTCCACGAGAATCACGTTCACCACATTGGTGCCGCCACCGCCGGTTTTACTGTTGGCAATAAAGAACTCGGAAATACTGTGCAATGGCCGGGTCAGCATGGCGTAACACAGAGTACCAATCACTGCACCCACCAGCGAGGCAATGCTCAGATCACGCACAATCCGCCGTGGTGAGCTGTCACGCAGTGGCGTTTTCTGTGGCAGAAAATACAGCGCCAGCAAAAACAGGATAATGGTCGCCACCTCTACCGACAGCTGAGTCAGTGCAAGATCGGGAGCAGAAAAGTAAGCGAAGGCGATAGCCACAATCAAGCCGACAATAGAAATCATAATCAGCGCCAGTAAGCGCAGATGACTGAAGATTACCGTTGCCAGTGTGCCGATAATCAGCAATCCGGCAGCCACCAGTACTATGCCATTAACCGGTAACTGTGGCCGGCTGCCCTGAGCATTTTCCAGCTGCAGCAGTGGCCAGGCGGTAACAAACAGCGAGAATATAATCAGCAGGAAAACATAACGCTGCAGTGAGGCATTATCGAGCCAGCGGTGAATAACTGCGGCTTTCTCGGTGGTCCACTGAATGCCTTTTTCAAATTCGATTTTTGCATCGAAGTCGGCAAATTGTCCCTGAAAGGCAAACAGATGGCGGCGGTTATAATACAGCGTAGCGCCACCAGCCACCGCCAGCAGGCTCATCAGTAAAGGGCCGTTAAAACCATGCCATACCGCCAGACTGAAATCCGGCAGTGGCTTATGCAGAACAGCACTGGCAGCCGCATTTAATAAATCACCAACGGCAAAATCAGGGACGATACCGACCAGCAGACAGAGCACAACGAGAATTTCTACCGGTACACGCATATAGCGTGGTGGCTCATGAGGTGTGCGCGGCAGATTAATCGGTTCACCATTAAAAAATACGTCGTGAATAAAACGCAGCGAGTAAGCCACCGCCAGTGCTCCACCAATGGTGGCCAGCAGCGGAATCAACCAGGATAACGACCCAAGCGTGGCCTGATGCAGAGTTTCGGCAAACAGCATTTCTTTCGATAAGAAGCCATTCAGCAAGGGAACGCCCGCCATGGATGCTGCAGCCACCATCGCTAACGTTGCGGTATACGGCATATATTTCCACAGACCATTCAGCTGACGCATATCACGCGAACCGGACTCGTGGTCAATAATCCCCGCCGCCATAAATAATGACGCCTTGAATACTGCGTGGTTAATAATATGGAATACCGCGGCAATGGCCGCCAGCTCGGTATCCAGACCAAATAACAGCGTAATCAGACCCAGATGACTGATGGTGGAATACGCCAGCAGTCCTTTTAAATCGTGTTTGAACAAAGCGGTATAAGCGCCCAGCAGCAAGGTAGCCAGACCCACCATACTGACAATCACAAACCACAGATCAGTATCCGCCAGCACCGGATAAAAACGCGCCAGCAGGAATACACCGGCTTTCACCATAGTGGCCGAGTGCAGATAGGCGGAAACAGGCGTCGGTGCCGCCATGGCATGCGGCAGCCAGAAATGGAACGGAAACTGTGCTGACTTAGTAAACGCTCCCAGCAGGAACAGCACAATAATGACCGGATACACCGCACTCTCACGCAGTACATCACCACTCGCCAACACGGTGCGTAAGTCGTAACTGCCCACCGTCTGACCAATAAGAATCAACGCACCCAACAAAGCCAGACCACCGGCACCGGTGATGGTCAGCGCCATACGGGCACCCTTACGGGCATCAGTCTTATGTGACCAGAAACTGATCAGCAGGAAGGAGCTGATACTGGTCAGCTCCCAGAAGAACCACAGCTGCAGCAGGTTATTCGACAGCACCACGCCGAGCATGGCGGTCATAAACAGAATCAGATACGAATAAAAGCGCCCCATATGATCGTTATCAGACAGGTAATAACGCGCATACAGAATAACCAGCAGGCCAATCCCCAGAATCAGCAGGCTAAACAGCAGAGCCAGACCATCGAGGTGAAAGGCCAGATTCAGACCTATCTGCGGAATCCAGCTGGCCTGCCAGGTTAAAGCCTCACCGGCAAAAACCGCCGGAATAGCCTGCACCACCAGAATCAATGATATCGCCGGCAGTAATGCGGTCAGCGCGGCCGTCGCCGTACGACCAAAGCGATAGCTGAGTAATGGCACCAAAGTTCCCAGCAATGGCAGCAACGGAATCCAGAGCAGATTCATAAAAATGAAAGCCTCATACCTGAAGGTGACGGTCATCCACCATGACCTGAACCGCCAAAAGATAGCATGATCAGCGCCCGCGCTACACAAAAGGCGACATTGCGATGCAAAGAATTGTCAGCCGTGCCTAACCTGATAACCAGAATAAATACAAAGAAATCATGCAGTTATAAAAAAGCCGGAGTTCCTTACGAAACTCCGGCCCGGATAGCTAAGGGATAATCGTCGCGCTCAGCCCTGGTGGTACTCAGGACTTAACTCAACCACAGCCTCAACAAAGGCCTTGGCATGTTCCGGATCAACAAACTGATGAATGCCATGACCCAGGTTAAACACATGGCCAGAGCCATTGCCGTAGCTGTCGAGGATGCGTTTAACCTCGGCACGGATGGTTTTCGGTGAAGCGTACAGCACAGACGGATCCATATTACCCTGCAGCGCCACCCGGTTACCCACGCGACCACGGGCATTACCCAGATCCGTTGTCCAGTCGAGACCCAGCGCATCGGCACCGGTATCAGCCATGCCTTCCAGCCACTGACCACCGCCTTTGGTGAACAGAATAACCGGAATTTTCTGGCCATCGTGTTCGCGGATCAGACCAGCCACAATCTGCTGCATATACTTCAGCGAGAATTCACGGTAAGCCACATCGCTCAGGCTGCCGCCCCAGGTATCAAAAATCTGTACCGCCTGGGCACCGGCTTTGATCTGCGCATTCAGATAATCGATCACAGATTTTGCCAGTACATCCAGCAGCTGATGCATCACTTCCGGCGTGTCATACATCATCGCCTTCACGTGGCGGAAATCTTTCGACGAGCCACCTTCAACCATATAGGTCGCCAGCGTCCACGGACTGCCGGAGAAGCCGATCAGCGGTACGCGACCATTCAGTTCGCGGCGAATGGTGGAAACCGCTTTCAGCACGTAATCCAGATCGGCGGCGGTATTCACCACGTTCAGACTCTGCACATCGGCTTCGGTGCGGATGATTTTATTGAAACGCGGGCCTTCGCCGGTCTCAAAGTACAGACCCAGCCCCATCGCATCAGGAATGGTCAGGATGTCAGAGAACAGAATCGCAGCATCCAGCGGGAAGCGGTCCAGCGGCTGAATGGTGACTTCACAGGCCAGCTCGGGGTTCTTGCACAGCGACATAAAGTCACCGGCCTGAGCACGGCTGGCGCGGTATTCCGGCAGGTAACGCCCGGCCTGACGCATCATCCACACCGGAGTGCGGTCAACCGGTTGACGGAGCAAAGCCTTCAGAAAACGATCATTTTTCAGTTCAGACATGGAATACCTAAATCAGCACCAGAGAATTTGCGCGCTATCATACCAAAAAATCGCCTAGGCGATTTTTGACTTTGCGCAGCAAAGGGCAGAACAGCACCTGCAAGCCAGAGGTAGACACAAAAAACCCGGCCGGGGCCGGGTTTTTTGTTATGAAAAATCAGTCTTCGATTTCATAGTCAACCGAGTTACTGATCCCATCATTTGACTCAATTGTTGTAATGCTTACGTTACCAGTACTTGGCGTACCATCCGTTGCATATGTCACTGTGTAAGCACCCGCTGTCAGATCAGCGCCGCTAATCTGCAGCTTGGTACCACCACCAGCAAACTGGCCATTCCCTAAACGGAAGAGAATTACAGTATTAGCTGCGGGGGCATTACCACAGGCATCTTTAAATGTATAAGTAACCGTTTGATTACCACCCGACACATCCAACAGATACTGGTCAGGAGTCACGGTTATTCTTGGATCATCTGTTAGCCGAACTGATGACCAGCTAGTCTGAGCATCTCGTGTCGTTTTAACAACTAACTTAGCGATCCCGCTATCAAAAGTGTCATCCGCACCAATAATAACGGTGAAAGGAAAACCGGTAGTACTGAAAACATTCCTAACCTTGGTAGGAGCGAATTCAATGACATCAAATCCGTCCGCAGTAAATGAGATACCTGTATCGATTGGTGGAACATTCCCATTGACGTCAGTCAGATTAAAGGAAAAAGAAACCGGTGATTCATTGCGAACATTAATGCAACTGTTACCACTTAAATCAGAAGTTACACTACCAGTAATAGCTGTGAGATTAATGACAGGTACATAGTTAACTCCTGCCGCAGCAACAATGGTTACACTATCACGCACATGGACTAAGTTTGCGCAATGCCCCTGAGCTTTGGTTGCCTCGGTGCACATAACGCCTTGATATGTACTTGGTGCCGAATCAAAAGATCCGTTACCATTAAATTCAACCAGCTTCTCGTATGGATTATCGGCATCACTTAAATCGAATCCCCCATTCTCATTGGCATCTAAAAAAGCCTCTGACAGTGTAAGGTAGCTCTCATCATCAGTAGCTCCTACAGCATCAAGAAGACCATTTCCATTATTATCGGCAAAACCCGCCTCTCCGAGCGTATAGGCAAGAATTGTATTAACACCTGCGCGACCTCCCGTCCAAGATGCATCATAACCTGGAAAACCAACCCGGTCTGTCTTGTAATTGCCATCACTCAGAGTACCACCTGAAACTGGCGAGGTACTTACCCATTCAACTGAGCACTTGCCATTGCTAGTCGGACACTGCGATGGCACCACCATGCCAGACTCCGATATAAAGTTAACTACAGTGCCGTCTGCAACCGGATTTCCATATGCGTCACCAGCATAGGCGGTAATCTGTACCGTCGAGCCAGTTACATCAAACGCAAGTGGGTTCAGCACTTGAGCAACAACATTGAAGCTATTCTGATCTGCAATCCCGGATGTAATCGATATTGGTAACGAACTGGTACTTATTTTCGTGACGCCATCATTGGCCAGAGTTGTAGCAACAAGAGATGTTACTGCATGGGTACTGCCAGATTGAACAATAGCAACCACTTCCCCATTCTCATTGGTAATGCCATTGGCTAAATTCAAGCTAAGGCCACCAACTTCATTTGTCAGTGCAAATTCAACAGTACGTCCCTCAATTGGGTTGTTAGTTTGATCTAAAACCTTAAAGGTCACTTCTGTGAACTTGGGTAAAACGGCATTGGCAATTGTACTAATCGAAATCGCTGTGTTACTAAGTCCAACAAAAGTAATTGCGCCCACCTCCGGCGGAATTACCGTGAGACTTCCTGACGCTGCATGTAAGACGTTACCTTTATCAATACTGCCATCTTCCGCAGCATAGAGCTTAAACGAGACCAGATCAGCCCCCGCACAGCCTTTTGCTTTGTATGTGACACTTACCGAACCATTCGATGTAACGTCATCCGCTTTACTGAATTCTGCCTTGCCGGTATCCGCACAATCAGAGGTAAACTCAACGCCATATTGTTTTGATGCAATTTTTGCATTGTTATTGTCAATATCGACGATGTTTGCACTGATGTTTGTTGTGCCACCAGCACTTAGCGTAGTAACTGCGATATCAAGCGCAGCAATAGTAAACGAAGAACCACTCCCCGTGCCCAAACGCGGCTTATCTATATCAGAACCAGTAGTTACATTATCCCCGGTACCAACCGTTGTGGTATCGCCATCAGAATTATTTGAACCTCCAACCACCGAACCACTATCACCACCACAGGCGGTCAGAAGAAGGGTCAGCAGAAGACTGATTAATGCAGTGGGCTTGAACATGCGCGCGCGCTCCATTTGTAATTGTCCCAACAGTATTCTTATTGCCGGTTAGGATAGCATTGCTGCGGTTAAAGAGGCCATAAACAAAAACGCGGCTACCCACCGGGTAAGCCGCGTTTTATGCCGTTTGTCACATTCTGCCTAAAACAGGCAGAAAATGGCTTATACGTCGAGGTAGTCGAGAATACCTTCAGCGGCGTTACGGCCTTCCCAGATGGCAGTAACCACCAGATCAGAACCACGTACCATATCGCCACCGGCAAACACTTTCGGATTGGTGGTCTGGAACTTGAATTCCTGCTCTTCCGGTGCAACCACACCATCCCAGCTGTTCAGTTCGATACCGAAATCCTTAAACCATGGCGCCGGGCTTGGACGGAAACCGAAAGCCACCAGTACCGCGTCTGCTGGCAGGATCTCTTCAGAACCTTCCACCACTTCCGGACGGCGACGGCCGTTTTCATCAGGCTCACCCATCTGCGTGGTCACGACTTTTACGCCTTCCACTTTGCCATCGCCAACAATGGCGACCGGCTGACGGTTGAACAGGAAGTTCACGCCTTCTTCACGGGCGTTAACCACTTCGCGCTTGGAACCCGGCATGTTGTCTTCATCACGACGGTAAGCACAGGTTACTTTGGCTGCCCCCTGACGGATGGAGGTACGGTTACAGTCCATCGCTGTATCACCACCACCGAGAACCACAACTTTTTTGCCTTTAACGCTGACAAAATCCGCAGCGCCTTTCTCAAAGCCGAGGTTACGGTTGACGTTGGAGATGAGGAAATCCAGTGCGTCATGAACGCCCGGCAGATCTTCACCCGGGAAACCGCCCTTCATGTAGTTGTAGGTACCCATACCCAGGAACACCGCATCGAATTCATCGATGATGCTCTGGAAATCAACGTCTTTGCCCACTTCAGTGTTCAGACGGAATTCCACACCCATGCCTTCGAAGACTTTGCGACGGTTAACCATCACGCTCTTTTCCAGCTTGAATTCAGGGATACCGAAGGTCAGCAGACCACCGATTTCCGGGTACTTGTCGAATACCACCGGGGTAACACCGTTACGCACCAGCACATCGGCTGCACCCAGACCTGCAGGGCCGGCACCGATGATGGCAACGCGCTTACCGGTTGGCACCACCTTAGACATATCCGGCTTCCAGCCCATGGCGAAGGCCGTATCGGTGATGTATTTCTCAACATTACCAATGGTTACTGCGCCAAAGCCGTCGTTCAGGGTACAGGCCCCTTCACACAGACGGTCCTGCGGACATACACGGCCACAGACTTCCGGCAGGGTATTGGTCTGATGGCTCAGCTCTACCGCTTCCAGAATGTTGCCTTCGCTGGCCAGTTTCAGCCAGTTAGGAATGTAGTTGTGTACCGGGCACTTCCACTCGCAGTATGGGTTGCCACACGCCAGGCAGCGGTGTGCCTGGTCATTAACCTGTTCCTGTTTGAAAGGCTCATAAATCTCCACGAACTGCGCTTTGCGCAGATCGATGGATTTTTTTGCCGGGTCCTGACGACCCACTTCGACAAACTGGAAATTATTGTTCAGACGTTGCGCCATCTCGAACCTCTCTCTCTCGTCCTGTACCGATTACTCAGGACGAGCACGGGTGTTATTCAGCAATTGTTGTAAGTCGGCCGCTTTTGGTTTCACCAGCCAGAATTTGCCGATGAAGCCATCGAAGTCATCCAGAATGGTCTGACCCCAGGCGCTGCCGGTCTCGCCGACGAATTCACGCAGCACGCCGCGCAGATGGCTGCGGTGTGCTTCGGTCAGTTCGTTGGAGATACGATGGATATCCACCAGCTCGTGGTTGTACTTGTCGACAAAGCTGTTATCGAGGTCGAGTACATACGCAAAACCACCGGTCATACCTGCACCGAAGTTATAGCCGGTTGCGCCCAGCACACAGACCATACCGCCGGTCATATATTCGCAGCAGTGATCGCCTGCGCCTTCAACAACCGCATGCGCACCGGAGTTACGTACACCGAAACGCTCACCGGCACGGCCGGCCGCCAGCAATTTACCGCCAGTCGCACCATACAGACAGGTGTTACCAACGATAGAGGTGTCATTCGAATTAAAGGCCGAACCTTTTGGTGGGAAGATCACCAGCTTACCGCCGGTCATACCTTTACCCACGTAATCGTTGGCATCACCTTCCAGCACCATTTCCAGACCACCAGCGTTCCACACGCCGAATGACTGACCGGCAACACCGGTCAGATTCATGCGTACTGGCTTGTCAGCCATGCCCTGATTGCCATAACGCTTGGCAATCTCACCGGACAGACGCGCACCGATAGAGCGGTCGCAGTTGGTGATGCGGAAACTGAATTCACCACCGGCTTTATTTTCAATAGCTGGCAGAACATCCTGCACCATGCGCTCAGCCAACAGGCCTTCATCGTACGGAGTGTTGCGCTCGACCTTAACGGTATGCGGCTTATCAGCAGGAATATGGTCGTTAGCCAGTAACGGCATCAGATCCAGATTACGCTGCTTACTGGTCAGGCCTTCCAGCATGTCCAGCAGATCAGTACGGCCAACCAGCTCTTCCATGCTGCGCACACCCAGCTGAGCCATCCAGCCGCGTACTTCTTCAGCGAGGAAGCGGAAGTAGTTTTTCACCATCTCGGCGGTACCGATGTAGTGCTCTTCACGCAGACCATCGTTCTGGGTGGCAACACCGGTCGCACAGTTGTTCAGGTGACAGATACGCAGGTACTTACAACCCACAGCCACCATTGGCAGCGTACCGAAACCGAAAGATTCAGCACCCAGAATCGCCGCTTTCACCACGTCCAGACCAGACTTCAGACCACCATCGGTCTGTACGCGGACCTTACCGCGCAGGTCGTTGGCACGCAGCGCCTGGTGAGCTTCGGACAGACCCAGCTCCCATGGCGAACCGGCATATTTAATCGAGGTGATCGGCGAAGCCGCAGTACCACCGTCATAACCCGAGATGGTGATCAGGTCGGCGTACGCCTTGGCAACACCGGCCGCGATCGTGCCCACACCCGGCTCAGATACCAGCTTCACCGATACCAGAGCATTCGGATTCACCTGCTTCAGGTCAAAGATCAGCTGTGCCAGATCTTCAATCGAGTAGATGTCGTGGTGCGGTGGAGGCGAAATCAGGGTTACACCAGGCACGGAGTAACGCAGGGTCGCGATCAGGTCATTAACCTTACCACCCGGCAGCTGACCACCTTCACCCGGCTTGGCACCCTGAGCGACTTTAATCTGCAGCACATCAGCGCTGGCCAGATAGGCCGGGGTTACACCAAAACGACCGGAAGCAATCTGCTTGATCTTGGAGTTTTTGTTGGTGCCGTAACGGGCCGGATCTTCACCACCCTCACCAGAGTTGGAACGGCCACCCAGTTCGTTCATGGCTTCAGCCAGTGCTTCGTGCGCTTCAGGCGACAACGCACCCAGAGACATCGCGGCGGTATCAAAGCGCGGGAACAGCTTCTCAGCCGGTTCCACTTCGCTGATATCGATTGGCGTGATGTCTTTGCGCAGGCTCAGCAGGTCACGGATAGTCGCTACCGGACGCTTATTCACCAGATCGGCGAAACGGTCATAGGCTGCCTGACTGTTGGTCTGTACGGCTTCCTGAATATTTTTCACAACATCCGGGTTATAGGCGTGGTACTCACCGCCGTGCACGTATTTGATCAGGCCACCCTGGTCGATTTTCTTACGGGTCTTCCAGGCGTTCTTACGCACCAGCTCGAGATCTTCTTCGAAATCGGCAAAGGTTGCGCCCTGAATACGGCTGGTAACACCACAGAAGCACAAATCCACAACTTCTCTGCTCAGACCCACAGCTTCAAACAGCTGCGAACCACGGTAAGAGGCCACGGTCGAGATACCCATTTTGGACATCACTTTCAGCAGGCCCTTACGGATGGCTTTGCGGAAGTTCTGCTGAGACTTCAGCGGATCGCCCAGTAATTCGTTGGTGCGGTGCAGATCGGTCAGTACGTCATAAGCCAGCCACGGATAAACCGCGGTCGCGCCGAAGCCCAACAGCACAGCAAACTGATGCGCGTCACGGGCAGAACCGGTTTCAACGATGATATTACCGTTGGTACGCAGGCCCTGTTTAACCAGACGGTGATGCACCGCACCGGTTGCCATAACCGCAGGAATAACCCATTGGCTGTCGTTCACATCGCGGTCCGACAGGATGATCATAACGGTACCGTTACGCATCGCCTGTTCAGCCTGATCAGCCAGGTTGATCACCGCCTGCTGCAGACCAACTGCCGGGTCAAATGCCAGCGACAGGGTAGTATGAGAAAACGCTTCCAGACCTGTGGTTTTCAGGCCATGGAATTTCAGCGGTGACAGTACCGGTGAGGTCAGGATGATGCGGTTGGCATGATCAGCACCGGTTTCGAACACGTTTTTCTCGGCGCCGATGCAGGTTTCCAGCGACATCACGATAGCTTCACGCAGCGGATCGATCGGCGGGTTGGTAACCTGCGCAAACTGCTGGCGGAAATAATCGGCCATATGGCGTACGCGCTGAGACAGCACAGCCATCGGCGTATCATCACCCATAGAGCCAGTCGCTTCCTGACCCTCTTCGCCCATAGGGCGCAGCACCTGATCACGCTCTTCGTTGGTAACCAGTTGCAGCTTCTGATGAGTATTGAGCTGATCGCCGGACAGCGCTTCAGCATCATCAACTTTTTGCAGCAACAGCTGGCTTTCCATACGGATGGCATTTTCTTTCAGCCATTTTTTGTACGGGAACTCAGACTTCAGCGCATTGTCGATGTCTGCGGCGTTAAGCAACTTACCTTCTTTGGTATCAATCGCGAGGATTTCACCCGGACCGACACGGCCTTTGGCCACGACGTCTTCCGGCTTGTAGCCGTAAACACCGACTTCAGATGCAACGGTGATGAAGTTGTCTTTGGTGATAACCCAGCGCGATGGGCGCAGACCGTTACGGTCAAGGCCACACACGGCGTAACGGCCATCGGTAATAACCAGACCCGCCGGGCCGTCCCACGGCTCCATATGCATGGAATTGTATTCATAGAAAGAACGCAGATCGGCATCCATAGTTTCGACGTTCTGCCAGGCAGGCGGAATCATCATACGGATGGCACGGAACAGGTTCATACCACCGGTAACCAGCAATTCCAGCATGTTGTCCATGGAGGAAGAGTCAGAACCTGTGGTGTTAACAATAGGAGCAAGATCACTCAGGTTAGGCAGCAGATCGCTCTGGTACTTACCGGTACGGGCATTGGCCCAGCTGCGGTTCCCCTGAATGGTGTTGATCTCACCGTTGTGCGCCAGCATGCGGAATGGCTGAGCCAGCTGCCAGCGCGGCATGGTGTTGGTAGAGAAACGCTGATGGAATACGCAGATAGCGGTTTCCATACGCTCGTCACCGAGATCCAGAAAGAAGTTCGGCAGATCGACCGGCATGGTCAGACCTTTATAGGACAGCACGCGGTCTGACAGACTGGCGATGTAGAAATCCGGATATTCGCTCAGTGCTTTCTCGGCGTAGCGACGCGCGTAGAACAGCTTCACGGCGAACGTGGTTTCGTCCAGCTCAGAGTCGGCAGCAATAAATACCTGCTCAAAACGCGGCAGGCAGTCGATAGCCATCGGTCCCAGGCAGTCATTATTGGTTGGCACGGTGCGCCAGCCCAAGACAGACAGACCCTGACTGCTGAGAGCTTGCTCAACGGCGGTTTTCTGCTTGCTGAAAATGGCATCATCAAGATCCATAAACAGCATACCAACAGCGTACTGAGCCGGTAATTCAATACCTGCTTGTGCAGATACAGCACGCAGGAAAGAATCCGGCTTCTGGATCAACAGACCGCATCCGTCACCGGTTTTGCCATCCGCAGCAATACCGCCACGGTGTGTCATACAGGTTAAGGATTCGATTGCTGTCGTTAACAGCTTGTGACTCGGCTGCCCTTCCAGATGGGCTAACAAACCGAATCCACAGTTGTCCTTAAAGTCGCCTGGAGTATACAGACCAGTTCTCATAGAACAGCTCTCATCAGTAAAAACAATTGAAAAATCAAGGGCTTACAACAGCCTAATGCTCAAAATTTAAGCAGCATCGAGACAAAAGGACGCTCATTCTACACATCTGAGGGCCCTGTCACAAATATGAGCGTTTTTGCGTATTGTTGTAAGGCAGCGACGGAAGGCTGCCTGAGGAGTCAAATAGCAGTCAGAAAAGCCTTCTCAGCGCAGTACATCCTGCACCGCAGAAACCTCACGAATCCAGGGAGACTGCGTACGTAGTTCCCGCGGCAGCGCATTTACCGCAGCTTTGGCTTCAGCGCGATTGCCATAAACACCCGCCACCACGACAAACCACGGACGGTTATTATGCTCGGTACGGTACTGGTATAGCGAACCTGCAACCTGCGATTGCCACTGCTGGCGGAAACCTTTGGCATTCTCCGCCTGATAACTACCAAACAGCTGCACAACAAAACCACTGTTCGCTGCCAGCAAGGCACGCTCATCGGGGCTGCGCTGCGGTTTGACAACGGCAGGCGCGGTCACTTCAGCTACAGCAGGAGTGCTGACCGGCTGTCTGGTCACCGGCGTGGCGATAGCGGTTGTTTCTGCAACCGGCACCTGAGTCGGCGCAGAGGCCACAGTTTCGGGCTGTGTTTCAGCACTTCCGGCAGAGGTTTCTGCTGCGGAATAATTGTAATCAGGCTCTCCGGTTGTACTGTCGGTTTTCACCACAGGTGGAGTGATTTCTGTTGTTTCAATACGCTCAGCCTCAACAGGCTCATTGCCGTTGTCCGGAGTACTGATAAAAGGTGATTGCTCACTGTCAGTGAGTGTATCCGTAACCGCCAGTGAGTTATCCGGCAAGGTGGCGGGAACAAGCGCCGCCGGCTCATCAGCATCGCGGTACAGAAAGGAAACAATCAGTGCCGCAGCCACACCGGCAATCGCCAGCATATGCAATAAAGGAAAACGGTTGGCCTGAGCCGTTGCTTTGGCTGCCGGTACCGCTTCAGCCATTCCGGGTGACAGCAGATAATCTTCAGCCTGATGCAACAGCGACTGCGGCCAGCCACCCGATTGCTGCCAGATAAACAGCAGTTCATCCTGACTCAGCGCCAATGGCTGACCCGGGCTGAACACCTGCTGAATCAGCGCGGCGGAATCGTCGAGTGACAGAGGCTCAAGATGCAGAACATGCACAGGCGCCTGCGCCGGGCTTTCGCGGAATGCCAGCTCAAAACCCGGCTGACCAAATAACGCAAAAGATATTGCTTGAGGGGCCAGCAGCGCAAAGTGAGCTATTTCATTAAGAGTATCAGCATCAAGCTGGTCGGCCTGATCAATAATCACCAGCAGGCTGATACCATCGTTGTAGCGCAGCAGAGCAATATCTTTGATGGCTTCGCGGGCATGAACAATATCATCGGCCAGCTGCGGCATATCCCAGTAGCGGGCAATCTGATTGAGGATGGCCGGCATACCCAGCATCAGATCTGCGGTAATAAACAGGCTTTCTTCCGGTTCTTCACGCTGAGCAGCCAGAGCCTGGGACAGAACGGTCTTACCACTGCCTTCAGGCCCGGTTACGGCAACCAGAAGCTCGCTGTAAGACGCCAGATGCGCAAGCAACTCGAGATGCTTGCGCTGACCAGACAGTAACTGCGGCAAAGGCAAGTGGTATCCGTTTTCCGGATCTGCAGTGCTGCTGTTGCGATGCGCGTCCAGATCCAGATTAAAATCGGTTTCCATAGTGCCTCCTTCAGGGTCTGAGTTAAGCCGTACCGAGTTTATCCCCTGCCAGCAGGGTTTGCGTCAACAGGTCTTTTGGTACATCCGAGGTCATATAAGCCTCGCCAATACGCTGCAGCAGTACCAGGCGGATACGACCGTCCAGCACTTTTTTATCCACCTGCATACGTGACAGATAGTCTTCCACTGACATATTGGCCGGCCCAACCACAGGCAACTGCGCCGCCTGCAGCAATGAGCGCAGCTCACGCAATTCATCAGCACTGATATGCCCCATCCGCCAGCCAAGGTCAGCTGCCATCAGCATGCCGGCACCAACAGCCTCACCATGCAGCCACTGACCATAACCCTGATGGGCTTCGATCGCATGACCAAAGGTATGGCCCAGATTCAGAATCGCGCGGATACCGGATTCCGTTTCATCCTGCGCCACCACTTCGGCCTTATCCTGGCAGGATCGTTCAATCGCATACGCCAGAGCCTGCGGTTCACGCGCCATCAGAGCCTGAATATTGTCTTTAATCCACTGATAAAAAGCGGAGTCACAGATAAGACCGTATTTGATCACCTCCGCCAGACCGGCTGACAGCTCACGCTCAGGCAGAGTATTCAGGGTGGTGGTATCGGCGATCACACACTGCGGCTGATGAAAGGCGCCGATCATGTTTTTACCCAGCGGATGATTCACACCGGTCTTGCCGCCGACAGAAGAATCAACCTGCGACAGCAGCGTAGTGGGCACCTGAATAAAGTTCACCCCACGCTGATACGAAGCGGCAGCATAACCGCACATATCACCAACAACGCCGCCACCAAGGGCCAGCAGGGTTGTCGTACGGTTATGCTGCTTCTGCAGCAGGGCATCATAGATAAGGTTCAGTGTACTGAGATCTTTGTAGGCCTCGCCATCCGGCAGGATGACTTCATCCACCTGATAATCCGCCAACGCCGCTTTTACCTGCTGCAGGTATAAAGGAGCGACGGTTTCATTGGTGACGATAAGAACCTGGCGGCCTTTAATATAAGGGGTGTATAACGCAGAATCGCCGAGCAGCTCGGCTCCGATAAAAATCGGGTAGCTGCGGTCGCCCAGATCGACGGTGAGGGTATTCATGTGTGTCAGCCTTTTATAAGCCTTTTAAGTTCCTGCACCACCCAGCGCGGGTTGCGCTGGTCGGTTTCAATAATGATGTCTGCAATTTCCCGATACAACGGGTCGCGGGCACTGAACAGGTCGCGCAGAATACGCTCCGGGTTTTCAGCCTGCAGCAACGGACGGTTTTTATCTTTGGCCGTACGCGCAAGCTGTTGCTCGACCGAGGTGCAAAGATAAACGACCGTACCGCGTGCGCTCAGATGGCGACGGTTCGCTTCACGCATAACCACACCACCGCCTGTCGCGAGGACAATTGAGCCCATCTGAGTCAGCTCATCAATGGCCTGCTCTTCACGCTCACGAAATCCACTTTCCCCTTCCATATCAAAGATCCAGGGAATATTGGCACCACAGCGCTCTTCAATGACCTTATCAGAGTCAAAGAATTCCAGCTTGAGTTCAGCGGAAAGCAAACGGCCAATGGTGCTTTTTCCAGCACCCATTGGCCCTATAAGAAAGACTGATTGTGATCGCTTCATGGATTAACGGTTGCTGAGCGAATCCTTAACCAGACGCGGGGTGATAAACACCAGCAACTCACTCTTATCATCAGAGTGGCTGGTGTAACGGAACAGTGCACCAATCAACGGCAGATCACCGAAGAATGGGGTTTTACTGATTGCCGTCACTTCTTCCGAGCGGAAAATACCACCCAGCACCACGGTTTCACCATTATCGACCAGCACCTGAGTTTCCACCGCATTGGTATTGATGCTTGGTCCTGCAGGGGTCAACTCACCAACGGAGTCCTGATTGATCACCAGATCCATAATGATACGGTCGTCCGGTGTAATCTGCGGAGTTACTTCCAGACGCAGAACCGCAGACTTGAACGACACGTTAGTTGCACCGCTGGAACTTGCCTGCTGGTATGGAATCTCAGTACCGGACTCGATAGAAGCGGTCTGGCCATCGGCAGTAATAACCCGTGGCTGTGATACGATTTCCGCACGGCCATCAGTTTCAATCGCTGCCAGCTCCAGATCCAACAAGTAATCTGCCGTCTGATAACCTACAGCGAAGGTTGTCGCCGCAGCGTTAGTCACACCAAAGTCAACAATATTGGCAGCAGTGAGGTTAATGGCTTCTGGCTCGTCGCCATTGACACGATCAAGTAAGATTTGATTTCCTTCGGTCAGAGTCTGCTGACTGCCACCAACCGTAGTCCAGTTACTGCCGTTATTTTTAAAGCCCGCACCACCCCACTTAACACCCATTTCTTCACCGACACTGGTCGTCGCTACAACAATACGGGCTTCGATCAGAACCTGACGTACAGGCACATCCAGCATATTCAGGGCTTCGCGGACTTTTTCCAGATTACCAGCAGTGTCTTTCATCAACAGAGTATTGGTGCGCTCATCAACGACCGCAGAGCCACGCTCAGACAACAAGCCCTGCTCAGAAGTCAGCAGCTTCGCCAGATCGCTGGCTTTAGCGTATTTTAACTGCATGTACTCAGTAACCAGAGGAGCCAGTTCTTCAACCTGCTTCACCGCTTCCAGTTCGATTTTTTCACGCGCAGCAATTTCCTCGGATGGCGCGATCAACAGTACAGACCCCATCTGGCGCTTACCCAACCCTTTGGTTTTCAGCACCAGATCCAGCGCCTGATCCCACGGCACATTTTGCAGACGTAATGTAATACTGCCCTGAACAGTGTCTGATGCCACCAGATTTAAACCGGTAAAGTCGGCAATCAGCTGCAACACGGCACGAACTTCAATATTCTGGAAATTAAGCGACAGCTTTTCGCCGGTAAACGGGAATTGCTTCTTACGCTCTTCTCTCTGCTCTTCCGGCACTACAGATACGTTAATAGAGAGCAGTTTATCTGTCTGATAAGCCAGATATTCAAAATCATCGCCCACAGGCTCAATTACGATACGGGTAGAGCTATCTTCGCGTTTGGTATCAACATAACGAACCGGCGTGGCAAAATCAGTGACATCCAGACGACGGCTCAAAGCTTCCGGCAGGCGTACGCCTTTAAGATCGGCAATAATTTTATTGCCCTCGCGGCGGATATTGGCAGATGCGCGAGGGTCATTCAGCATAATCTGAACCTGACCTTCTCCCAGCTCACCACGACGAAAATCAACATTAACTACTTTCAGATCATTATTGAGCATGCCTGTTGGGGAACTGGATTTAACATCAGCAGCAAATACTTTGTCACCTTCCGTCTGCCCAATCCGTAACAGCAGAGCGTTCCCTTCAACCTTAGTGGTGTAACCCACCAGGCGGGTCAGATTAATAACCAGACGGGAACGATCTTTGGTCGACACCAGGGTGGCGCTGCGTGCATTACCGGAACCAATCTGATGGCGCTTTGTTTTCAGCGTACTGACCACACCTGGCAAATCCAGCGCAATACGGGCTGGCTGCTCAATGGTATAGCCACTGACTTGTGGCGGTGTTCCATCAAATTCCATCCGGATCTCGGTCACATCACCGGGTAAAGATGAAAAACGAAGATCGTTAAGTGTCGCTGCAGAAGCAAGCGAGGCCATAAAAGCCAGCATCAGGACTGGTAGCGCCTTTATCATTGCGTGAAAACCTTTCACCGTATTCATAAAATTACTCTCCACCCAGTCCTTCCAGAGCCAAAGTTCTCGGCCGCTCAATCCAGCCACCAATACCATTAGGTACAATTTCAATAAGATTTATTCTGTATTCGGAGATCGACAGAATACGGCCATGATTCTGGCCCATATAATTGCCTTCTTTTACCCGGACAACGCTGCTGTCACCGTCTTTGATTAAAGCCCAGAGCACGCCGTCATCACGCGCCAGAGTTCCCACCATAGAAAGAGAGCCCAGTGCGTATTGCTCAAGATGCTCCCGGGGACGCTCAATATCAGGGCGAATATCACTTGCTGGCTGCATATTAACTTCAGCATCAACAACGACAGGCAATTCAAAAGGGGAGCGCAAGCCGGCGGCACTATAGCTGAAAAACTCATAGGGCTTAAACACAGGTATAGGCTCAATACGCCCACGGGGCTTATTCAAAGTATCTTCGACGAAGCGCTTCAGATCCGCACTGTCTGAAGTTCCAGAACAGGCCGTCAAAAAAACAGAAGAGATGACAAGGAGAGGCAGCATCAGTTTACTCATATTACTTACCTCCCTCATCGCTGCTGTATTGATACGTTTTGGCCAGAATTTTCATTTTCAGAGCGCCATCTTTACCTGACTTTTCGATAGAAAAGTCATGCAAGGTCACAATACGCGGAAGGGAAGCAACCGATGATACGAACGCCCCCATCTCGTGATAACCACCAACCACTTCAATATCAATTGGCAGCTCGTTATAGAATTCTGTTTTGGTCATTTTCTGCGGATCGATAGCATTCAGTTTAAGACCAGCACTCAACGCCGCTGAGCTGATATCGTCAATAAGACCAGGAACTTCAGTATCCCGCGGCAGCTGTTTAAGCAGCGAGCCGAAGCTTTCTTCCATTTCGACCATCTGCGACTTGTACGCGGCCAGGTTGGCCACGCTAAAAGCCTTATTTTCATAATCTTTTTTCAGAGTCGCTTCTTTTTTGACTTCCCGACTAAGACGATCAAGATTCTCTTCCACTATGCCGAAGTAGCCACCGACCAGCACTGCAATAAAAATCAATACACAGAAAACAACCTTTCCGGGAAAAGGCCAGGAGCCCATATTTTCCCAGTCGATATTATTCAGATCATCAAGTTGAAACTCATTAAGCTTCTCGGTGAGGGCCTTCAGGTCTATTTTTTTCAGGTCAGCCATGCTGTCACTCCTCTGCCGCTTTTGGCTGAACACGCTTCATCGTAACCTCAAATTCATTCACGCCCTCTGATTTGGCCTGAACGCGAATAAGAGCAGGATCGGCAAACCAGTCAGACTGATCAAAGTTACGCATCAAAGCAGCTACCCGGTTATTAGACTTAGCGACCCCTTTAACTGTTACATCAGTCCCCTTGATACTAAGGGATGAAAAATAAAGGTCTTCCGGAACAGAACGAGCCACTTCATCGAACACACGCACGATAATCGGACGATTACCCTGCAATGCCTGAATCAATTCCATCCGCTCAATCAGCTGTTTACGTTTATCTTTTAACTCACGGATCTCGGATATCTTCGCTTCAAGAACCTTGGTTTCATTGGTAATGTAGGCATTTCTTCGGTTCTGAGTCTGAATGCCGCTTTCATAATAATCATTAACAAGATAAATAATCGCAGCCGCAGCAAAAGCAACCAGAGCAATCACGCCGTAAAATTCATTCTGTTTTTCTTTCCGCAGCGCCTGACGCCACGGCAGCAGGTTAATATTGGCCATTAATCAAAGCTCCTCATCGCCAGCCCGCACGCAATCATCAACGAAGGCGCGTCGCCATTCAGCAGATTCGCGTTAACCTTCTGCGACAGCGTCATATTCACAAAGGGATTGGCAATCACAGTTGCGATACCCATAGCGTCCTGAACCTGGTCCGACAGATAGGGGATAGAAGAAGTACCACCGGCAAGAATGATGTAATCAACATCATTAAACTGGCTGGACGAGTAAAAAAACTGCAGCGAACGGCTGACCTGCTGAACTACCGCACGGCGGAAAGGCTCCAGAACCTCACTTTCGTAGTCATCCGGTAAGCCACCTTCCAGCTTAGCCCGTGTCGCTTCTTCTTCGCTGAGGCCATAGCGGCGCATGATATCTTCACTCAGCTGCTTACCACCGAATAACTGTTCACGGGTATAAATGGATTTGCCTTCATGCAACACGCTGAGCGTAGTCATAGTGGCACCGATATCCAGAATAGCGACGGTTTCAATCTCGTCACCATCCAGCTGACCTGCTAATAAAGAGAAGGCGCGTTCGGTACAGAAAGCTTCAACATCCACAACCGCAGCTTCGAGGTTAGCGTATTCAACCGCGTCTTTACGGCGCTCAACAGTTTCAGAACGGCAGGCCGCCAGCAGAACATCCACCATGTCATTGCCAGAGTCGGACGGGCCCTGGATTTCCCAATCCAGCGCAACTTCTTCCAGAGGATAGGGAATATACTGATCCGCTTCAGCGCGGATCTGGAAATCCATTTCATCATCTTTCAGCTTGCCGTTCATCTGCACTGTTTTAGTGATTACCGCAGAACCGGCAACAGCAATAGCTGCACGCTTGGCACCGGCACGGGAACGACTCAAAGCACGACGTATTGCTTCGCCAACCGCTTCGTCATTGCTGATGCTTTGTTCAACCACAGCGTTGGCAGGCAGGGGTTCAGCGGCATAAGCTTCAACCTGATAGCGATCGTTATTGCGACTCAACTCAAGGACTTTTACCGAGGTGGAACTGATATCCACCCCGAGAATTGCCTTGTTCTTCTTATTAAACAAGTTAGCCAGCACGACAAAATCCCCATCAAATTCGCGAACTTGCACGCACAAGCTCACTCAGATCCTATATAGTCGAAGTCATTATAAGCACATTCCTATTAAAAGAACAAAAAACCCTTATAATGCCGCAACCCGCATATTCACTGGCTTCCCGAGGCGATGACAATCTTTTTTTATGACTAAGTCACACCCGCTCCTGCAATTGTTTTTTTGGCTCGTAATGTCCATTTTTGCCGGCGCCGGCATACTGATGATGGCAATCTACCTTTATCTCGCTCCGACCCTGCCGGATACCGAAGAACTGAAGGACATCGAACTGCAGACGCCACTGCGGGTGTACTCCGCTGACGACAAGCTGATCAGTGAGTTTGGCGAGAAGCGCCGTACACCTCTGACCTTTGCTGAAACACCGCCACAATTCATCAATGCCCTGCTCGCCTCTGAAGATGACGGCTTCTTTGAACACTTCGGGATCGACCTGAAAGGCCTTGCCCGCGCGGTGTTCGAGTTGATCCGCACCGGCAAGAAAAAATCCGGTGGCAGCACCATCACTATGCAGGTGGCCAAGAACTATTACCTGTCATCGGAGAAGACCTTTGCGCGTAAATTCACCGAGATTCTGCTGGCTCTGAAAATTGAACAAAGTTTGAGCAAACAGGAAATCCTCGAGCTCTACATCAATAAAATCTATCTGGGCAAGCGCGCCTACGGTATCGAAGCGGCGGCGCAGGTTTACTACGGCAAATCCATCAAGGAGCTGAATCTGGCGCAATTGGCCATGATCGCTGGCCTGCCCCAGGCACCCTCAGCGGCCAACCCGGTTAACAACCCGCGCCGCGCCCTCGATCGTCGCAACTATGTACTGGCACGTATGCGCACCCTTGAAATGATCAGTGCCGAAGAGTTTGACCAGGCTGCGCGAGCTCCGGTTACCGCCCGCTATCATGGCGCAACCTCCGAAGTTCTTGCCCCCTACGTTGCCGAGATGGTGCGCCGCGAAATGGTCGAGCGCTATGGTGATGATGCCTACACTGCAGGCTACAAAGTCTACACAACCGTTGATGCCAGCCGCCAGCTGGCAGCCAACCGGGCACTGCAGACCGGATTGCTGAAATATGACCGCGATCACGGTTACCGCCAGCCCAAACCGATGGCCCCGGTCATGACCCTTGAAGTGGCTGACAATCCCGAACTGGAACCCTGGCTCAGCAAGGCCGACAAGGCTCATGATACCGACTGGCCACAAACCCTCGACCAGTGGAATGACATTCTGCGCGATCAGGATGATATGGGGCTGATTTCTCCGGCAATTGTCCGCAGCGTCGAGCACGATGGCGCCTGGATCTACCAGAACAACAGCGAACGCTGGCTGCCATTCAGCGGCATGCTCTGGGCCAAACCCTACGTTGACGTCAACATCATTGGTGCCGAGCCCAAGCAACCATCCGATGTACTCAGTATTGGTCAGCGCATCTGGGTAGAAGAAAGCCGCGACGGCCTGCTGCTCGCCCAGGTTCCCGAGGTTGAAGGCTCCATCGTTTCTTTGCGTCCAAAAGATGGCGCCATACAGGCTCTGGTTGGAGGCTTCTCTTTTGGCAGCAACAAATTCAACCGCGCAATCCAGGCCGAGCGCCAGCCAGGCTCTGCATTCAAGCCGTTCATATACAGTTCTGCGCTGGCTAACGGTTTCACACCCGCCAGCATTATTAATGATGCGCCGGTGGTATTCGAAGACGCCAGCCTGGAAAACACCTGGCGCCCGCAGAATAACAGCGGCAAGTTTTACGGCCCGACCCGTCTGCGCGAAGCGCTCTATAAGTCGCAGAATCTGGTGTCTATCCGTATTCTGAAGCAGGTCGGACCAGGCAAAGCCGTCAATTATATTGAGCCCTTCGGCTTCCCGCGCAGCAAGCTGAATGCCGACCTGTCGCTGGCTCTGGGGGCATCAGCCGTTACTCCTATGGAGCTCGCCACCGGTTACTGCGTGCTGGCTAACGGCGGCTATGCCGTCGATCCTTATCTGATCAGCCGTATCGAAGACAGCAGCGGTAACATCCTGTTTAGTGCCAAACCCCGTACCGTGTGTCACGAGTGTGAGAAACAGCAGGCGACCGAGGCTGGTCAGGCACAATTTGCCGCCAGCGAATTGCTGGAGCAGCAACTGCAACAACAGCTGAACCCGGAAACAGAATCGCAGCCGGAAGAGCAGGAAGAAGCGTTGCCCACCGCACCACGCGTCATGGACTCACGCACCCACTTCCTGATGATCAGCATGCTGAAAGACGTGGTGCGCCTGGGAACCGGCAAACGCGCGCTGGCACTGAACCGTGATGATCTGGCCGGTAAAACCGGTACCACCAATGATCAGAAGGATGCCTGGTTCTCCGGTTTCAGCCCCGATCTGGTAACCACCGTATGGATTGGCTTTGACCAGCCGAAAACCCTTGGCCGCTGGGCATTTGGCTCCAACACCGCCCTGCCGGTCTGGGTCGATTATATGGGCAGCGCCCTGAACGGTGTGCCCGAGCATCCATTCGAGCAACCGGAAGGAATCGTCAGCGTACGCATTGATCCGGAAACCGGCTTACTGGCAGCGCCGGGGCAAAACAATGCCATTTTTGAATACTTCAGAGAAGAAGATGTGCCCAGCCAGCCGGTTAAAATCACACCAACCAACGGCAGTGGTGAAACTGAGCTGGTGCCGGAGCAGCTGTTCTAACGAACACTGCTGAAGACGAAATACAGACATAAAAAAGGCCGGATCAACCGGCTTTTTTGTGTTTATTTCAAACGATAAAACGGCGCTTACAGGTCCACCAGCTTACCCGGGTTCATCACGTTATTCGGATCGAATACCGCTTTCACCGCTTTCATATAAGCCAGCTCAGCCGCCGAGCGGGTATATTTCAGATACGGCTTTTTGGTCATGCCTACGCCGTGTTCGGCGGAAACAGAACCGTCGTATTTCTGCACGATTTCAAATACCCATTTGGATACCTTGGCACAACGTTCGAAGAACTCTTCTTTCGCCAGCGCATCCGGCTTAAGAATATTCAGGTGCAGGTTGCCATCACCGATATGACCGAACCAGATAATCTCAAAATCCGGATATTCACGGGTTACGATTTCATCGATATCGTTCAGGAATGGCGGCACTTTGGAAACAACCACAGAAATGTCGTTCTTGTACGGCGTCCACTCGGAAATGGTTTCAGAAATATCCTCACGCAGACGCCACAGATTCGCCGCCTGAGTTTCACTCTGACTGATCACACCATCAACCACCCAGCCGTTTTCCACACACTGCTCAAACAGGCTCATGGAAAGATCCATATCGGCATCGGTGACGGCTTCAAATTCGATCAGCGCATAAAAATCGGCACTGCTGTCGAACGGCGCAGGCACATCGCCGCGCGCCAGTACTTTACGCATGGCTTTATCGGAGAAGAACTCAAATGCAGTCAGATCCATGCTGCCCTGGAACTGGTTCAGCACCTTCATCACGTCGTCCAGTTCAGGAATCGCCAGCACCAGTACGGTCAGGTTTTTCGGTGTACGGGTCAGGCGCATGGTGGCTTCCGTAATAAAGCCGAGCGTGCCTTCACCGCCGATGAACAGCTGACGCATATCGTAGCCGGTGTTGTTTTTCAGCAGGTCCTTATTCAGACGCAGAATTTCGCCCTGACCGGTTACTACGGTCAGACCAGCCACCCAGTCACGGGTCATACCCCAGCGGATTACTTTAATACCGCCGGCATTGGTGCTGATATTACCGCCAATCTGACTGGAGCCCGCAGAAGCGAAATCCACCGGATAAAACAGACCCTGCTCTTCGGCATAATTCTGCAGCTGCTCGGTAATCACCCCGGCACCGCATTTAACGGTACGGTCAACGGCATTAAAGTCGCTGATCTGATTCATATAATCGAAGGCCACAACGATTTCGCCATTGGCTGCCACCGCGCCGGCACTCAGACCGGTACGGCCACCGGATGGCACCAGTGCCAGCTGATGCTCATTGGCCAGCAGTACAATATCGCGCACCTGCTCGGTGGTTTTCGGGAACACGATCGCAGTTGGCTTGGGCGCGTAGATTTTGGTCCAGTCTTTACCGAAGGTTTCCAGAGAGTCTGCATCGGTACGAACCTTATCGGCACCAACAATGGCCGATAACCGTTCAATCAGGGCGTCTTGAGTCAGGGCAGTCATGGGAGATTCCGCATAGATGAATGTCATTCACCTCAAATTGAGTATTCTTCGCGATGAAAAGCGAGTTTGAGGCTCACGTTAACAGGCCGGGTATGCTAGCATACGCGCCTTATTTTTCGGAGTGGTTTTCGCTCCGGAAGTGAGTCCGGCGCCTGTCGTTACCTGTGCTGTACCGTGCAAGCACCGGCCGGATTCACCGCAACGGTTCTACATACTGCATATAGGTACCATCATGGCTCAAACCTCCCTCGATAAAAGCAAGATCAAATTTCTCTTGTTGGAAGGCGTACACCAGTCGGCTCTCGAGACCCTGAATGCCGCCGGTTACACCAACATCGAGTACCTGAAGACCTCGCTGCCAGATGACGAGCTGAAAGCCCGCATCAAAGACGCACACTTTGTCGGCATCCGCTCCCGCACTCAGCTGACCGACGAAATCTTCGAAGCCGCCGAAAAACTGATCGCCGTAGGCTGCTTCTGTATCGGTACCAACCAGGTTGACCTGAAAGCCGCCACCAAGCGTGGTGTTGCAGTGTTCAACGCACCGTACTCCAACACCCGTTCCGTTGCCGAACTGTCTCTGGCTGAAATCATCATGCTGATGCGCGGTATTCCTGAGCGTAATGCCCAGTGTCACCGTGGCGGCTGGAACAAGTCTGCGGATAACTCTTACGAAATCCGCGGTAAGAAACTGGGCATCATCGGTTACGGTTCCATCGGTACTCAGCTGTCTGTAATGGCTGAAAGCATGGGTATGGACGTGTACTTCTACGACGTGGTTACCAAACTGCCACTGGGTAACGCCAAGCAGGTTGGTTCCCTGAACGAACTGCTAAATCTGGCCGATGTTGTTTCCCTGCACGTACCGGAAACCGCAGCCACCAAGTGGATGATGGGTCCTGAGCAGTTCGCACAGATGAAACAGGGTTCTATCCTGCTCAACGCCTCGCGCGGTACCGTGGTTGATATCGACGCTCTGGCCGAAGCCATCCGCAGCAAGAAACTGCTGGGTGCAGCGATCGACGTATTCCCGGTTGAGCCACGCGCTAACGGCGAAGAGTTCATTACTCCGCTGCGTGAATTCGACAACGTCATCCTGACTCCGCACGTGGGTGGTTCTACCCTTGAAGCACAGGAAAACATCGGTAAAGAAGTGGGCGAGAAGCTGGCTCAGTACAGTGATAACGGTACCACGACCTCTTCTGTTAACTTCCCGGAAGTGGCTTTGCCAGGCAACAAAAACGTGCACCGTATCCTGCACATTCACCAGAACGTTCCTGGCGTGATGAATGCGATCAACAGCATTTTCGCCGAGAACGGTATCAATATCTCAGGTCAGTACCTGCAGACTGTTGAAGAAGTGGGTTATGTGGTGATTGATGTTGCTGCAGACGCTTCTGAACTGGCTCTGGAAAAGATCAAGACTGTCGAAGGCACTATCCGCGCCCGCGTTCTGTACTGATCGGTTCCGCTGTAATCCCTGTGATTGCGGCATAAAAAACGGCAGCCCTGGCTGCCGTTTTTTATGCCTGCTATTTATCTGTTACTTCGTACCGCTATCACCAGCTCATCTGCCAACCAAGGCGATTCAGCCAGCGCGGCGTGGTTTCATACAGCACCTGCTCAGGCAAGGCATCATACTGACTGCTGAGCGACAACTCCCCAAGCCAGGTACGCCAGCTCCAGCGTGCCAGCAAACGCTGCTGCCGGTAGCGCCCCTGCCCCGAATCATTATTCTGCCGGTTTGCATCCCAGAGAATACCGAGCATTTGCTCCTGCTGCTCGGCACTGTGGGTCCAGACCAGTCGCGCACTGCTCTCTGCCCCCAGCAGCAGCTCGCCGGCACGGCTGCTGTCACGCTGCTGGCGCAACAATGTCAGCCAGATACTGTGATTCCCCGAAGGCTGCCACTGCAGCTGTGACTCAACACCCCTCAGGGTCATCTGACCTTCATTGGCAAGCGAGGCACTGTTCAGGGTCACATTACTGCCAATCAGATCATCCAGCAGTTCGCGGAAAAGCTTGATATCCAGCTGCAATGCCGCCTGCGGTAAATGTAAAAAGTAGCCCAACTCCCAGGCCTGAATACGTTCATCGCGCAAACCATCACGCCAGCCATCGGCGTTGGCATTAATAAACAAGCCCCCCTGATCCAGATTGAGATAATTACTGCTTACATCCGTGAGTACCGCACGGCCATTCAGATAACGCTCGGCAATATCCGGAGTGCGGCGGCTGCGCGAATACTGCACGCGGATACTCTGATCGGCGGCGGGCAGATAATTCAGCGCCAGTCGTGGCAGGTAGCTGACTTCCTCTTCGCTCTGATACTGTGCCATCAGTCCGGCTGACAGCAGCCAGTGTGGTGCCGGGCGATATTCCGCACTGGCAAAGGCCAGCCACTGGTCGTTGCGGACTTCACCCTGCAGATAAGTTGCTGAATTCACCAGATCACGCCGCAATCCAATCCCCTGCACCGAACGCAATTGCTCGCTCCAGCGCCGGGTATCCTGCAGTTCAATATCAAAGCGTTGCTCATAGACATCCAGATCCCCACGCCCGCATAACATCTGATCCAGAGCATTGGCAGCCACAGCACGCTGCACAATCTGCTGCGCCGAGCTGTATTCACCGGCCGTTACCGCCGCAGTTAATCCCAGCCCCTGCTGCAATTGCACGGCATCAAATACACCCGCTGCCAGCCCCTGATAAAGCTGAGTAATCGCACTGCGCTCGCTGCTGCTTAACGCCGGATTCTGCAGCGGCATCAGGCCATAACCGAGCTTTTCTGCCAGCTGCGGATGCTGCTGATACAACTCACTCAGTTGTGCATCAAATGCCATGGACGGCGCACAGGCGTGGTAATCCACTTCACTGTTATCGGCCTGCCAATAAGCCTGAAGCTGAACCTCATGATCGGCCGAACGCTGACTGCGCCAGCGCAGCCAGCCCAGATCTGACTGTGCCGTCTGCTGTGGCGAGTCGGTCTGAAAATGACTGTCGGCGAGATAATCACGCTGCAATTGCTGGCGCCCCAATTGCCAGCGCAGCTCGTTATCCATATCCGCCTGCCAGGCTCCGGACCAGTTCAGCCCACGCACCTGACGCAGATCCGGAAATCCCCCCTGATCGCCAGCATCGGCGTGGTAGCCACCATGCTCACCTTCCCGCCAGCCAAACAGACTGAGGCGGCTTTGTTGCTGCACGCCCTGCTGGCTGATGCTGGCATAGAATTGCGGACGCTGCTCTGAGCCAAAGCTGCCATTCAGGCGCAAACGCGCACTGTCAGCCGGGTGTCGGGTAATAATGTGAATAACGCCCTGCAGGGCATTCATACCGTAACTGGCCGCACTCGGGCCGCGGGTAATTTCGATGCGTTCAATATCCTGCAGGGCAATGCCGAGCTGATCCCAGTCGACATTGGCAAAGGAGGCTTTATACACCGAGCGGCCATCCACCAGCACTTCCAGCCGCCGCGCCAGCGATACCTCACCCGAGTGATAAACCACACTGGTACGATTGGAATCCAGTTCGCGGGCGACAAACAGTCCGGGAACAAAGCGGAATAAAGAAGGGATATCGGCCGCGCCCCAGAGACGGATCTGTTCGGCGGTAATAACGGTAACAGCGGCGGGAACTTCAGCCAGCGGTTGCTGCAGACGAACCGGGGTTAAAACCTGAGGGATATCGGGCTCGAATTCAAAGGCATCAAACTCTGCAGCCACAGAGGTGGCGGATATTACCATGCATGAGCAAAGCAGTATCCGGCCCGCATACCCGCGCCTGTTCCCCGATTTCATTATGCATCCCTGCCCCATATAAGTGGCCAGATAGTACACAATTACGGCATGCCTGTTAATACCGCAACAAATCGGCCAGAGCCCATAAACACAGGGCGGAATCTATACAGAATGCTTGTGCAGCAGCGATTCAGGACGACAGAACTTACCGACTGGTATCACAGACCTGACAATTTTTATGTGATGAATAATATTTTACGGCAGCTTATAAAAAAACAGACTGCCAATATGCGGTCTGTTTTTTTATTACAATAAGAGCGTCGTTACTTAAAGTGCGTTTTCGATAACTTCCCGAATGGTTTTCGCACGATCCTGCACCTGATTCTCTGCATTGATAATTGGCGAGTGGTTAATCGTTAACACACCATCGCTGTATGAGGCACATTTATCGGAGTTATGAATATCGCCATCATTTTCAATAACTATCTTTTTCAGATCGGCCTGGACGGCTTCCTGACAAAAATCATCGGCGCACAATTCTTTAAGTGCAATAATTACTGGCTCAAAATAAATCAAAGGCCAGGTTTGATCATACAGATGTGAGTAACCATCAATGGTAATGGTGTCCCACTTAATTTCAATTTCGAACTCGAACTTAGCAGCTTCGAAGATCTGAGCCTTCAATGAATTCAAACGATCCTGTTCGAAATCACGTGCTGCTTTTTTTTCCTTAAGTCCCATTGTCATTCCTTAAATTCTGACAGGCTAATTAACATAAAAAGATCCGCCTCCCAGCGAATCTTTTTCATTGACCTGCAGAACCAGCATCACCGTTTCTGCAGATGGTCGTTAATCAAGCCGCATTTCGATGCCCGCCGCAGCCATATGCTGCTTGGCTTGCTGCACTGTGTATTCGCCAAAGTGGAAAATACTGGCGGCCAGCACCGCATCGGCATGTCCGATCTTCACGCCATCCACCAGATGGTCGAGGTTGCCCACACCACCTGAGGCGATCACCGGTATATTAACAGAATCAACAATAGCACGAGTAACACCGAGGTCGAAACCCGATTTCACGCCATCACGGTCCATAGACGTCAGCAGGATTTCACCAGCGCCGAATTCCGCCATTTTTACCGCCCACTCTACCGCATTAATACCGGTCGCCTTGCGGCCACCGTGGGTAAAGATTTCCCAGTGATTATCGCCGACCTGCTTGGCGTCAATCGCAACGACAATACACTGTGCACCAAATTTATCTGACGCCGCTTTAACAAACTCCGGGTTGTATACCGCAGCAGAGTTAATCGACACCTTATCAGCGCCAGCATTCAGCATACGGCGAATATCGTCCAGCTCGCGGATGCCACCACCCACGGTCAGCGGGATAAATACCTGTTCGGCGATGGCTTCCACCATATGCACAGTGGTGTCACGACCTTCGTGACTGGCGGTAATATCGAGGAAAGTAATTTCGTCGGCGCCCTGGTCGTTATAACGCTTGGCGATTTCCACCGGGTCACCGGCATCGCGGATACCAACAAAGTTCACGCCTTTAACAACACGGCCTTTATCAACATCCAGACAAGGAATAATACGTTTGGCGAGCGCCATATCAGGCTCCTGTTAACTCGTCAGCCAGCGTCTGAGCTTCGGCGACGTCCAGCGTGCCTTCGTAAATCGCACGGCCGGTAATGGCACCCAGAATGCCCTGACTGGCCACTTTGGACAGCGCACGGATATCTTCGATATTGGTGACGCCACCGGAGGCGATCACCGGGATACCACCCTCAACCGCCAGCTGCAGCGTGGCTTCGACGTTCACGCCCTGCATCATGCCGTCACGGGCAATATCGGTATAAACGATGGAGGTTACACCGTCGTTTTTGAACTGCTTGGCCAGATCAACGGCTTTAACATCAGACACTTCCGCCCAGCCATCGGTAGCCACAAAGCCATCCTGTGCATCCAGACCGACAATGACGGTGCCCGGGAATGCCTTACAGGCTTCTTTAACAAATTCCGGTTCTTTAACCGCCTTGGTACCGATAATCACATAGCTGACGCCAGCCTTAATGTAATGCTCGATGGTTTCCAGCGTGCGGATACCGCCACCAATCTGAATCGGCAGACCCGGAAACGCTTTGGCGATTGCCGTCACCGCTTCACCGTTAACCGGAGTACCGGCGAATGCACCGTTCAGATCCACCAGGTGCAGGCGGCGACAGCCGGCATCGACCCAGCGCTTGGCCATAGAAACCGGATCATCACCAAAGACGGTGGAATCTTCCATACGGCCCTGACGCAAACGCACACACTGACCATCTTTTAAATCAATCGCAGGAATTACCAGCATTGTTTTACCTTACATTCTGAATTTTGAATCAGGCCTGACCATCCCAGGCGAGGAAGTTTTTCAGTAACGCCAGACCGGCGTTGTGACTTTTTTCCGGGTGAAACTGCACTGCAAAGACATTGTCTTCGCCCATGGCTGCCGCAAAGTCGACGCCGTAATGGCCACGGCCTTTCACCTGAGCAGCATTAGCCGCCTGCACATAATAGGAATGCACAAAGTAGAAACGGCTGTTATCGGCGATACCGGCCCAGAGCGGGTGCACAACCTGCTCAACACGGTTCCAGCCCATATGCGGGACTTTCAGCTGCTCGCCGTTTTCTACCAGATCATTGCCGAAGAATTTTACTTCGCCGGGAAATAATCCCATGCACTCAACGCCGCCGTTTTCTTCGCTGCGTTCCATCATGGCCTGCAGGCCCACACAGATGCCCAGCAGTGGCTTGCTTTTACGCACTTCGGCCACTACCTGATCGATTCCCTGACGGCGGATTTCTGCCATACAGTCACGGATAGCACCGACACCGGGCAATACCACGTGATCGGCTTTGCGGATCACGTCGGCATCGCTGGTAACCACCACTTTAGTATCCGGCGCCACAGTCTGCAGCGCGCCATGGGCGGAGTGCAGATTGCCCATGCCGTAATCGATCACTGCACAGAGTTTACTGCTCATTCATTTATCCCTTGTGCTTACAGGCAACCTTTAGTGGACGGCATCACACCGGCCATGCGTGGATCCAGCTCCAGCGCCATACGCAGTGCGCGGCCGAAGGCTTTGAAAATGGTTTCGGCCTGATGGTGGGCGTTAAAACCTTTCAGGTTATCGATATGCAGAGTCACACCGGCGTGGTTAACAAAGCCCTGGAAGAACTCCCAGAACAGCTGAGTATCCAGCTTGCCGATGCTGGCGCGGGTGAATTCTACCTTCATATCCAGACCGGGACGGCCGGAGAAGTCGACAACCACACGCGACAACGCCTCATCCAGCGGCACGTAGGAATGGCCATAACGGACGATACCTTTTTTATCACCGACGGCCTTGGCGAATGCCTGACCGAGGGTGATACCGATGTCTTCCACGCTGTGGTGATCGTCGATGTGGTTATCACCTTTACAGGTGATATCGAGGTCGATCAGACCATGGCGGGCAATCTGATCCATCATATGTTCCAGAAAAGGTACGCCGGTATCAAAGCGTGCTTTACCGGTGCCGTCCAGGTTGATGGTGACGCTGATCTGGGTCTCCAGCGTATTACGCTCGACCGTTGCGCTGCGGGCCATGGGCTTGCTCCAACTCTCGCAAAAAGGAAAAGAAAGCATTATAAAGCAAAGCGCTTAAGAAAATAGGCCGGGACAAGGCGGCGGGACAAATTCCCGGTAATATTCCGCTCCGGCCTGCTATTCCGCCATCCTATGGAGCCATGCTGTGCCCGTTAAATTGGAACATATCCAGTCACCGGCCGATGCCGACTGGAACGATCTCGACAAAATTCATCAGGAAACCGCAACCAACGGCCTGCTTTCTGACCGCACCGCACTGGAGCAACACCTGCAGAGTGGTGGCTGGATTATGGCCGGACGTTTTAACGACCGTATTATCGGCGTGATGCTGGCAAACGAAAGCAACGAGGGAGTACTTCTGCAACAGGCGGCGGTACGCACCATCACCCAGCGCCGTGGCGTGATGCACCAGTTACTGCATTTTATTCAGCAGTGGGCGACCGACGAAGGAAAAACACTCCTTATTGAAGCCTGCCCGGACGACCTTACTGCTGCTCTGCAGCACCGCGGATTCACGCTGAAAGATAACCTATGGACATACAATCCAGACAAATAACCCATCATCGTTGCATGGACGCAACAAAAAATTCATAAACCGCCACCTTTTCATCTCCGGCGCCGATAGCCATACTGGTCAAACTGTAAGTCTCCTGACGGATAACCAATATGCGAATCGCCATCCAGACATTATCAACCTTTGCGGTTTTTTTAGCCGCATTGCTTGCCTGCTCCGGTGTTGCAGCCAATGAGACTGGTACGACAGCCGTTACGGCTGAAGTTGCGCCACGCGATGTGGTTGCTTCAGCAACGCTGGGCATCATTAACGAGCTGAACAAACTGCAGCCGGAACAGCGCACCGAAGAGGAAGTCCGCCGCCTGGTGCAGACCTATATCGTGCCCGCTATTGATCAGGAAAAAATCGCCATGGGCGCACTGGGCAAGTACTGGCGCCGCGCCAACCCGGAGCAGCGTCAGGCCTTTATTGACCGCTTCCGTGAGCTGCAGATCCGCACCTACAGTGGTGCCTTTAAAGCCTTTAATGGCGAACAGTTCGAATTTGATGAAGCGCGCTTTAACGACAGCGGCGATAAAGCACTGGTTAAAGGCACGCTGAAACAGAACAATGGCAACACAATTCCTGTGGACTTTCGCCTGTACCGCGATAAAGACAGCCAGGAATGGCGTATCTACGATGCCGTCATTGCTGGCCTGGGTATGGTGAAAACCTACCGCGAGCAACTGAGCGAGCGTCTGCAAAATATCAGCATGAATGAACTGCTGGCGGAACTTTCTGCACAGGACGCCAACTAAGTTACAGCAAGTCTCTCTTTCTTGTTTTTTTCCTCCCCTGTTACTGGCCCTTGCGGCCAGTTTTTTTATGCCTGCATTTCGCCAGACAATGGTAATCCTCACACTCCTTACCTAAGCTGAAGAAGGTGCCGTACGCAGGCGGACATACTCGGCAAAGCCCGCCTCCGCCGCGAAGGAATATCTTCCGCAATCCGGCACAGCAGTTTATTGTCTGTCTCCGGCCGCCAGAATCATGCAGATGCCTCTGTCGCGGCCACTCAACAGGATTGTTGGCAGGTATTCAGCCTGGGGCATATTGCCAGCAGCAGGGAATCGGAGAGTGTTGTGCAGCAGGGTCGCATAAGCAGTTTTATTCAACGGGAGAATCGTATCCATCCGATGATTTGCACACAGGGTTATCCCGGGCATGCGCAGGAGAGTGAGCTGTGATCCGCTCTCTCAGCGCACAGTCGCTGCGCCGTAAGCTGGTTATCATCGCTCTGATTACCACAGGCCTGACGCTGCTGGTTTCAAACCTCGCCTTTATTTCTCTCGAATACTATCTGAGCCGCCAGGACACCCAGAAAAAACTGACCGTACTGGGTGAAGTTATTGCCAACCGTGCTACCGCCGCGCTGACCTTCAGCGACTTCGCCTTACTGCGCACCAATCTGAATACCCTGCGCGCCGATAGCAGTGTTGTGCGTGGCTGTATCTATGCCGAAAGCCAGGCGCTGGCAGCGTCTTATCATCCGGAAGACGGCGCAACACAGTGCCCGGAAATCCTGCAGGGCCTGCAAAATAATCAGCACCATAATTTCGCCCAGTTTTTCCCCATTCTGCTGGACAACAACCCCATCGGTACTCTCTATATAGAGATCAGCCACAAAGACCTGCTGCAACGAATTAATCAGTTTCTGATTTTTTCACTGCTGATTCTCGCAGCAGCGGTTTTGCTGGCAATTTTCCTGGCGACCAAGCTGCAGGATGTCGTCGCCAGGCCCATGAAAGATCTGGGCAATACCCTGCGCCATATTATGCTCAACAAGGACTACTCCACCCGCGCAGCCAAAGAAAATAACGATGAACTGGGCGATCTGGTCGATCTGTTCAACGGTCTGCTGCTGACTATTGAAGACGAAAACGCCTCGCTGAAAACCAGTGAAGAACGTTTCCGCAAACTCACCGCCCTCTCGCCCGTTGGTATTTTTCAGGTCGATGGCAAGCAGCGTTTGCAATATGTGAATCAGCGCTGGCGCGATATTCATGGCATTCCCGATGAATTACCCAGCCTGCAGGACTGGTTTGCCCGTATTCACCCGGATGATCTCAGCACCACCCAGCAAGCCTGGAACCGGCTGATCTGCGAACAGGAAAGTATCGCACTGGAATTGCGTCTGGTACGCCGCGATCACAGCCATACCTGGATTCAGTTACTGGCCAGTGCGCTGCACGACCGTCATGGCGAATTATTGGGTTATTTAGGGGCTATTTCAGATATTTCCGAGCTGAAAGCCGCCCAGATTCAGATGGAAAACCTCGCCTTTTACGACCCGCTGACCGGCCTTGCCAACCGCCGCCTGTTTAAAAATCGTCTGGAAAAAGCCGTTAAAAGCGTACTGCGTTCCGGCTCTTCAATGGCGCTGATGTTCCTCGATATGGATCAGTTCAAACGCATCAACGACACTCTGGGTCACGATGCCGGCGATATTCTGCTGAAAGAAGTTTCCAACCGCTTAAGCGCTACCGTGCGCGAAAATGACACCGTATCGCGCATCGGCGGTGACGAATTCACCATCCTGCTGACCGATGTTCATCACACCTCCGACGTATTGGTGGTCGCCGAAAAACTGCTGCTGGCACTGGCCAAGCCCATCCGCATCAAAGGTCAGGACATCGTCACCACAGTCAGTATCGGTATTACCCTGACGCCGGACGATTCCACTGACGTTAACACCCTGATGAAAAATGCCGATCTGGCCATGTACCGCGCCAAAGAGCTTGGACGCAACAATTTCCAGTTTTTCTCCGAGGATATGAACCAGTCGATTCTCGAACACCTGTCACTGGAAAAAGAAATCAACGAAGCCATTAACCGCGAACAATTCAGTCTGGTATTCCAGCCTAAAATCAGCCTGTTCGATTACAGCGTCACCGGTGTTGAAACCCTGATCCGCTGGCAGCACCCGGACAAAGGCATGATTACTCCCGACCGTTTTATTCCCGTTGCTGAAGAAACCGGACAAATTATTGAAATCGGCAGCTGGGTACTGGAGCAAAGCTGCCGTCAGATCAGCTCACTGATCCGCAGCAATGTACTGCCCAATACCGCCAAGGTTGCGGTTAACCTCTCGGCCCGTCAGTTTACCGACCCGAGCCTGCTGGCCCGTATTAACAGTGTGATCGAAATCAGCCAGATCCCGCCCCACTGTCTGGAGCTGGAAATTACCGAAAGTACGCTGATGGAAGACGTAGAAAGCGCGATTCAGATCATGCAGGAAATCAAAAAAATCGGCGTGGCCATCGCCATCGATGACTTTGGTACCGGCTACTCCTCTCTGGCCTATATCAAACGCTTCCCGATTGACGTACTGAAGGTCGACCGCTCCTTTGTTATGGATATCCCGGACGACAAGAACGATATGGCAATCACCGCCGCGGTAATCGCCATGGCGCATAAACTGAGCATGACGGTGGTGGCTGAAGGCGTCGAAACCCAGGAGCAGCTGCACTTTTTACGGCAGAACAACTGCGATGAGGGCCAGGGCTATTTGTTCAGCCGGCCACTGTCTTTGGGCCAGCTGCATCAGTTCCTCAACGAAAACGAGCGCATGCGTCAGCAGGGCAACCATATCAGCCTGCTGCAATAAGCCCTCGTTCCACAACGCTGAAATACCTATACTGGCGCCCAAATCTTAATCATCTGTATTTATGACGCGCTCATTTTCTTTCGCCGATGCCGTGCTCGGCTGGTATCACAAACACGGCCGCAAAGACCTGCCCTGGCAGCAGCAGATTAACCCTTACCGGGTCTGGGTTTCCGAAATCATGCTGCAACAAACCCAGGTCAGCACCGTTATTCCCTATTTTGAACGCTTTATGCAGCGCTTCCCCGATGTGCAGGCGCTGGCCGCCGCGACTCAGGACGACGTTCTGCACCTGTGGACCGGCCTCGGTTACTACGCCCGCGGACGCAACCTGCACGCCTGTGCTCAGGCCGTGGTGCGCGACTTTAACGGCGAGTTTCCGCGCAGCGTCGAAGCCTTAAGCGAACTGCCGGGCATCGGCCGCTCCACCGCCGCCGCCATCGCCTCCATCAGCATGAATATCAATGCGCCGATTCTCGACGGCAACGTCAAACGCGTTCTGACCCGCTTCTTCGCGATTGAAGGCTGGCCCGGCGAAACGAAAGTACAGAACCAGCTGTGGACGCTGGCGGAAGAACTGACGCCGCAACACAGTTCACGCGAATACACCCAGGCAATGATGGATCTGGGCGCCACCCTGTGCACACGCAGCAAACCCGCCTGCGGTATCTGCCCGCTGCAGCCACAATGTGAGGGCTTACAAACCGGTAAGCCGACACAGTTCCCGAACAGCAAACCGAAAAAAGAAAAACCGGAAAAGCACAGCCTGTTGCTGATGATTCAGAACCCGGCTGGCGAATACCTGCTGCTGCAGCGTCCGCAAAAAGGTATCTGGGGCGGCTTATGGAGCTTTCCGGAGGCGCAGGACATACAACAGGCCCGGCAACTGCTGCAGGAACAGCTCAATCATCACAGCGGCGATGATGAAGAGCAGTGGCTGCCCCCTTTCCGCCACACATTCAGCCACTATCACCTGCATATTCAGCCGATACTCATCCGTCTGCCGCACAGCCATCTCGCCGTAGGCGAAACTGGCGACCAGCAGCAACACTGGTACAATCCCCGCAACCCCAGCACGCTGGGCCTGGCAGCACCGGTAAAAATGCTGCTGCAAAGCATGGCCGGCACCAGCGCCGAATCCGGCATACCGTCCGAGGAATTGTTATGACCCGCACCGTTTTCTGCAAAAAGTACCAACAGGAACTTGAAGGCCTGAGCAGCCAGCCCTTCCCCGGCCCGAAAGGCGAAGAGATCTTCCAGCATGTTTCCCGTAAAGCCTGGGACGAGTGGACTGTGCACCAGACCCGCCTGATTAACGAGAAGCACCTCAATATGATGGACATGCAGGCGCGCAAATATCTGACCGAACAACGGGACAAATTCTTCAGCGGCGACGAGTTCGACAAGGCCGAAGGCTATGTTCCTGAAAATAAAGATAAATAAACCGATTGCGAGGGGTTGACACTCCCTCAGCCAACGGGTTTAATACGCGCCACTTGACGAACACAGCGTTGTTCAACAAGACGCCCAGATAGCTCAGTCGGTAGAGCAGGGGATTGAAAATCCCCGTGTCGGTGGTTCGATTCCGCCTCTGGGCACCACGCTTTCTAAGAGCCTCGCTAATGCGGGGCTTTTTTATGCCCGCCGTTCAGGCTGTCACACATATGGTACACATTTGTGACACACTATCTGATCCAGCGAGGCTCTACCTACTACTTCAACCGCCGCTTGCACGGTAAGCTCATCCGCCTGTCCCTGAAGCTGACTGACAGAAAGCAGGCGAAGGAGCACGCCCTCCTTATATACATACACCTGAATCGTTGCGTGCGTCAGAAGATGAATCCGAAGCAAATACAAGACGAGGCTAAGCGCCTAGCCAGTGAACTGTACGAAGACTGGGTGCTGGGCTTTGAAGCACTAGATATACCTGAACGGGAGCGGCTCGCTTATCTGGAGTCAATGCAAGAGAGTGACGATGGCGGCTATTCCGACCTGTGCGAACTGGTCTACGACGGAAAACTGGACGATGAGCGCTTACGAGACGCAAAAGCAGATCTTCTATTCGTGGAGATGAAGCGGGCATACGTTCGGAAGTACCGCAACCCACGATTACAACTGGAGTCCGACACTGCCAGCGTCTCGGCTCCCGCCACGTCTGCCAAGGTGATTCTGATAGGGGATGCTCTGGAAGAGTTCCTGCAGGAGAAACAAGCCAAAGACCCCAGCATCAAGACTGCGACTCTGGACGAATACAGAGCAGCTGTTCGTGACTTCTGCGAAATCACTGAGATTCAGACTGTATCAGAAGTTACTCACGACTCGGCCAAACACTTCCGAAATACGCTGAAGGAACTGCCCAAGCAACACAGAGCCAAAAGCCAATATAAGAGCATGTCGATAACCGACCTGCTGAGGCTGAATCTGCCAGATAGCCAGAAGCCTTCCCCCAAAACCATTAATGGCAAGCTGGCCAATCTGTCATCGTTATTCGACTATCTGATCCAGACAGATGCAGCGTCTAAGAATCCATTTACAGGACTTCAGCTTAGAGCCGAAACCAACAGCTATGAAGCATTCACCAGTGCGGATCTGAAGACCATTTTCAGTTCAGCCATCTACAGTGATCCAAAGTACAGGCGCAGCACCCGAACAGGTACGCAGTCTCATTGGTGGTTAATGGTGCTGGCAGCATTTACCGGCGCTCGGATTGGTGAACTGGTACAGCTCCGAACGCAAGACATCAACGAAACCGCTGAGATCCCAACACTGACCATCACGGATGATGGCGAGGATATGTCTGTAAAGACTAATGCTGGTATTCGTACTCTGCCCATACACGCGGCGCTGATAGATCTGGGATTCCTTGACTACGTCGAGCGCTTGAAAAAAGCAGGAATTAACCGGATTCTTCCTCAGATTAAAATGGGGACGAAAAAACCCGGCGAGGTTGCATCTAAATGGTCCAATGAGCGCTACCGTGAGCGATGCTTTCCTCAATTCAAAGAGGAAAAGAAAGTATTTCACTCATTCCGGCACGCTTTTATCAGCCAGTCACTGCGCTGCGACATGGATATTCATAAGCTGCAGCAGATGGTTGGGCACGAGCCTAAGTATCTGAACGAAACCGCAACCTATTCAGACGGTTTCTCTATGCAACAGCTAAAAACTGAAATGGATAAGTTCCAATACAACGGTTTCCGTATCTCCGACATTAAGGGAGGATGGAGAGAACTCACGCCTCCAATATTGAACTAGAGCATCGGAAGTGTCTGGAATTTTATTTCCAGACACTGAGCACCTTCTACTTTCCAATACCATTCCCGGGCTTGGGAACACGCTCTTTCACCCACGTAGAAGGTGGCCGTTTGTTGGCTGCCTTTTCCGTAATGAAATGTCCCTTATCCGCATCACGATACCGATCAACTGTTTTCCTTTCTTTAGCCATGTGAACCTCACTTAAGCCATTTAACATTTAAAATTAGTTAGGAAATCGAGGGCTAACAGCAACCTAACCCTCGATTCCTGTTAGGCGCTATTTACACCGAACTAAGAAGCACCACGCCTCACGACCATAATCGTGAGCATCAAGATACCGATCAGAATTTTTAACCCGCCGATAGCGGCAAAAAACCCATCGAAACCCCTTAGGTGCTGGCTTATGTTGATTAGCCATAACCAGACTCCTACATAAGGACTGGCTGCCGACTTTGGCTAGGCGAGCACAACAGACTGTACGACTCCTGATGCCTATACAGTATTGCGCTCTCAAGTAGAGATGCTAAAGTGAATTTGCCGAAACACTACAGATCTCTCTTGCTTTACAGCTGCGGCAGCTTAGGCTGCAAAAGTCTTGTAAATCATTTCTGGGTCATGTAGTATGCCCCTCCCTCGTAGTAGGGTAGGGGCTACCTACCCCTAAATTTGTGACTAGCTTCAAAGTAACATAGCCAATCTAAACATTCAACATATTGGCAAGGCTATTGCTTACCCATATCTGAACAATCTGACGACCCGGTCAAAAAACCTTATTTTTCAATAAGTTCCAGATAGCTTGATCAAAAGATAACCTCCCATTTGTACGAATACAACCCCCGAACTAAGGGTTGTTAGCCATCTTTCTGTGGATAACATCTGGATAGATTGTGCATAACCCATCTATTGTTTAGTAAACGAATTAATAAAGACAGTTAAATAACTTAAAAGTCTAAAAAGTACCCTTACGGGTACTTATTTTTGTACCAACTACTCTTTCGGCCCATCTTCCTCCATCACTCTCTCAGCTAGATAGGTAGCCAAGGCCACCAGCACCACTGTAGCTATCCGCATTGCTATGTTCATTGCAGTTCCTCATAGGTATCCACGTTCAGCAAAGGACACCGAGCACTGATCACCTATTACAAGATGATCCAGTACCCGGATGTCCACCAGCCCCAGAGCCTGAACCAAACGATCTGTAATCGCCCGGTCAGCCTGAGAGGGTTCAGCTACACCTGAAGGATGGTTATGAGCCAGAATCACAGCCGCTGCATTGAGCCTCAGCGCCTCCTTCAAGACCTCTCGTGGGTATACAGCCGCTGCGTCGATAGTCCCTCTGAACATCTCCCTATACTCGATCAGGCGATGCTGACTATCTAGGAACAGTACGGCGAAGACCTCATGCTCATAGTGAGCTAATCGGTCTGTCAAATAGCGACGGCTTGTATGAGGGGAAGTGAATGAGTCACCCCGCTTGTAGCGTTCTGCCAGCAGCCGAGCAGCTACCTCCAGAACTTCGCGGGCGGTCATTGGTTGGGTTGTTACGTAGTCCATAAGCACTCCTCATGTGTATCCAGAGTGCTTATAACAACGGTGATCAGCCTTATTGATCGTCTGCTATGACTGGGGAACTATTCACCAATTCCAGAATTCTGGATGGCTCCGTTTCCAGCGCTCCAGCCAGCCGGAACAGACTGACAACCGTCAAATTCCGCTTTCCTCTCTCGACCTCAGATATATATGTAGGATGCAGCCCAGAGCGGGCGGATAACTCTTCCTGAGTAATGTCCAGCAATAAGCGCTGCCTGCGGACATTCCTTCCTATTGCGAGTAGTAGCTCTCTGTCAGTCATTGTTCGGACCATTGCTTGCAGTTGAGCAATGTTCCCGGCCTATTCCATCTTCCTCCACAGGCCATGAGTGAGTATTATTCACTTATAAGTGAATAATGTTCGATTCTTAGTAAAAAGGAAGCGCTATGAAGTACCTAACAGCTCTCTTAATGAGCCTCTGCCTGACTGGCTGCCTGAAGGAAGATCCCAACACTCTGGTTCACCTAGCTCTTACTGCTGTCGATTCTGAGCAGTATCAGAAGGCAGAACAGCTTCTCAGGGAGGCTACCGAACAGGACTACCTGCCTGCTTACAACGTACTGTTCAACTTAAAGACTAGGGGGCTGATTACCGCCAACGACGAGGACTCTGCACTCTGGCTCGCCAAGAGTGCAGAACACGGCAACAGACGCAGTACATACACAATGGCTCAGCAGGCTAAGGCTGCGAATAAGCATGATGAGTACATCATGTGGCTGGATAAGTCAGCGTATGCCGGCAATACATTCGCTCAGAATGAGCTGGGCCTGTTCTATATGAACGAGGGCAACAATCCAGAAGAAGGCCTCCATCTGCTCTGGCTATCGCTGGATATACCCTATGACCTGACGCCTTCAGAAGTATTCACGTCCTTCCTCCACCTGTATGAGACGGGCGATTCCGCTATGCGCCTGACCGCATTTTATGCAGTGGGACAGCTTCTACAGAGCGACGAGGTGAAGTTCAGCTTCAGAGACGACCAGCTATTCATAACCCAAGCCGGTACAGAGTATGAGATTCCACAATTCAAACGTTTCGCTGAATTCGCCCAGAAAGGGGACTTCCGATCCAGCCTGATTCATGAGATGGCCTATATCAAGGCATCCAATGATATTCCCATCAGCCGATTCCTAGGCACAGGCGAAGATGTCCGTACTCTGAGACAAATTGCGGTGTTCTTCATGCATGAGATGAAGAACAACCCTCCGATGGGCGATGAGCCCTCTGAAGCCAGAAGGGATACCTTCGTTAATATCAATACCAACTTCATCAAATACATGAATAAGCGTTGCACCGATGGCTACATCAAGTGCCCGATTATTAGCGAATACGTGGCAGGACTCTTACCAAGGACGTGACTATGAACCTGAAGCTCAACACCGCAATGCTGATCCTTATGCCTATTATTCTGACGCTGGGAAAATACGGCCTGTCTCTGACGAACGGCACCCTGCCACACTTACCGATGTCATCACTGGCCATACTCATTCCAGTCCTAATGGCTGGTGGAGCTGCATGGCTCATCAGCCGCTCGTCAGCCTTCGCTATCGCATGGGCGATGGCTACCCTGCCGCTTTCCGTTGCCGTGAACTCCCGACTGATTGCCATGAAGACCGGCCCACAATGGATGCAAGGCCTAGCCAAAGCAGAGGGAATGCAGTTCTTCAATACTTTCCTAAGTAATCTGGGCTGGGTCGCTATTATCGTGACCGTCACTGTACTGCTGGTGTTCAGAGAAGATGTGAAAGCCACACTGCAGAACAAGCTGTGAATCGCCACCAGTTTGCTAGACACCTTTGAGTTAGAGAAAATGACTCAAACAGAGGTGAGCATGAGCAACAAACGTTACCCCGAAGAATTCAAGA
>NZ_JAJAEL010000004.1 GCF_020447205.1 Thalassolituus alkanivorans | reverse complement strand
GTGCCTATGACCGGTGCATCGTTTACCGCATCAACGGTGACATTAAAACTGGTGCTGTCGGTCAGGGCGCCATCGGATACCTGTACGGTGATACTGCCGGGGCCGTTGTAATTGGCTTGCGGTGTGATGGTTAAGGTGGTGCCGCTGATGCTGGCGCCAAGCTCGGTGGTTGCCGAGGTGATGCTGTACGTCAGGCTATCCCCATCAGCATCGGTCGCGCTCAGTGTTACATTCAGCGTGCCATCTTCATTCAGGGTTTTCGCGGTAATCGTTCCCATCTCCGGCGCGCTGTTGGCAGTTGCTGCCAGTGTCCAGCCGATGTCCGCCAGCAGATATTTGGCCAGGCCGGCGTCATCAAGAAACTCAGTGTACTGCGGTTCCATAATTTCATTGGGGGTGGCAGCAGTATCAAAATGGCTGACTGAGGACCCCGGGGTATAGCTTGTGGGGGCGTACATCTGCATGCGGCTATTGTTAACTCCAGCGCTGAAGCCACCCAGCTGAGCATTGGTTTGGGCACCATCCCAGACCAGATTGCCATTATTAATGGTGGCAGCTGCCCGCTGTGATTGGTTCAGGGTTGTCACCCGGGCACTTTGCGTCGCATCGTAAAGCAGTTTGCTGTAAGGGTCATAAACGTAATTACCATTGACCGTCGCACCAGTGCTGCCGTCAGGGTTCAGTAACGACAGAAAGCCCATACCGTGCATGATTTCATGTAAAACGACCGACAGCAGTGAATTACCGCTGCCGGCCGGATCATCAAATCCCAGATACCAGCCTGAGCTTTGTAAGCAGCCGGGATTACCAATGCCACTGTTGAACTGGGCGTTAATTTCGGTCGCTGCCGGGGTTACATCGCTGCCCTGCAGCTGGTTTGCCAGAGCATCGGCATACACCGTCCATTCACTGCCATCGTTAATAAACTCATAGTCGGCAGCACCGGCGCTGCCCAGTGTGGCGCTGTTGGTATCGCAGAAGAGTGGGTCAAAGGAGGAGTTGACGTTAACGGTGACGGCAATGTCGAAGGTTGCGTTAAGAATATCGGCAGCGCGGTTAAACACCGCCAGACGCTGCGCGCCTAAGGTAGTGGCTGTGTTACCGCCGATCGCGCTGACTGCAGTGGTATCGTTAAAGCCTTCGCCGGCACCATCGGCATTAACAATCTGAATGCCGGCAGCATAGGACTGAGCCGCACCGAACAGTGTCAAAGCAAAAAAAGAGACTTTCAGACAATGCATAACAGACCTCATGGCTTAGCGGGTTCAGTCGTGGCGGGAGCCATCTGGGGTTGTGGGGGTTGCGGGGGCGAAGCTGGCTCATCTGCGATGGGATAAACGATGCGCTCTTCGGTGCGCAGCTGACCGTTCTCATCGATAAAAGCCACAATAACCGTGTGATACTGGCCTTTGGCATCCATGGAGTAGCCGCCAGAGCGATTGGGTGTCAGCAGTAGCTGGCTTTGCGGAATCCGGCGCTGTTCGATATCGGCGGCTAACGCCGGTGGCAGGGAATACTCTCCCTCATCCTGAGGATGGGTATGCAATGGCCCTTTGGCTGTCAGAGTCAGATCTGGCTGGCGGATTGGCAGCGGCGAGGCCGGAGTCGTGTTGTCGGACTGGTTAACATCCGGCGTGGTAATAACGGGCGTCTGAGCAGCTGCTGATTGTTCAGGTTGCCCGGAATGACTACCGGCGACTTCTACCAGAGACTGCCGGCTTATCTGGCTGCCAATAATGACAGCCAGTGTCAGTGCAGAAAACCCCAGCAGTACAGCTACTTTCTTAGCGGATATCGTGTGTTTAACGGACATAACCCAGCCTGAACATCGGTGTGTTTAAAAGGCTAGTGGGTTATGCACAAATAACCACTGCACCGGGTAATGATTAGTTACGCCGTGTACTGTTGATTTTTATATTATTTCTCGTTTAAAGAGTTTTCAGGCGGTGCTTCCGTAACCCCTGTTATTGCCGCTTGCTCAGCGCGCGTTTGGTCAGGGCGGTGGCTTCGGCGCTGAGCGGGTCTTCCGGCCAGGGATGTTTCGGATAGCGGCCACGCATGTCTTTGCGCACCTCCGCATAGGTGTTACGCCAGAAGTGTGGCAGATCGCGGGTGACCTGCAGTGGCCGGCGCGCCGGTGACAGCAGATGAATCAGTAAGGGCAGGCGGCCGTTAAGAACGGCGGGCTGGCCCTCGTAGCCAAACATTTCCTGCAGTTTTACGGCCAGTACCGGCGGTTGATCCTGGGTGTCCTGGCGGTTCGGATCGTTGCTGTACTGCAGTTCAATGCGCGAGCCACTGGCAACCTGCCAGTGCGTCGGCAAGAGCTGTGCGAGCTGTTGCTGCTGTTCCCAGCTGAGCAGACTGAGCAGGGCATCGGCCAGCGCGATTTTATTAAGGTCACGCAGATTACGGGCGTTGTCGCAAAACGGCAGCAACCAGTCATCCAGCCGTTGCAGCAGGCCCTGATCGCTGACATCCGGCCATTTCTCGGCTTCAGCGCTGTTGTGATTCAGATACTGAGCTGCCAGCGCCATGCGGCTGCGTACGGTGTTGGCGTCATCCTGCCAGGGCAGGTCGCTCAGGCCACGCTGCATAAAGTAATCACGCCAGGCCTGTTGCCAGTCGGCGGCAGACAGCGCCGGCAGCGGCTTGCTGTTCAGGATCAGCTGTCCCAGACACTGATGGCGCAGGGCTTTCAGCTGGCCGCTGTCGTTCCAGCCAATCTCGGTGCGTTCACTGAACAGTTGTGGGGCGATTTCCTGTAAAGACGCCAGGCTGTTGCTGTGCAGCGTTGCCGCCAGACGGATACGGTCCGGCTGGCCGCCGCTGATATCGGCAATGGCCAGATAATCGACGTTGTGCAGATCGCTGTTATGTTGCAGTTCGGCGCCGCTGCCACCGCTCAAACGAAACGCTTGGGCATTAGCGCTGCGTTTCTGTGCGATGCGGTCGGGGAAAGCGAGGGCGATGACTAAACTGCAATCCAGGGCGGGGCTGCTATCCAGAGCAGGGCTGCCATCCGGAGTATTGGGCGAAGAGGTTGCCTGCAGCTGCCGCTGCCAGCGCTGTGCCAGCGGGCGAACGCGGTTATTCCATAAGCCCTGCTGGCGGCGCGCCTGGCTCAGCAGACGTTCGGCGTCATCGCTGTGACGCTGCTGGTGAGGCCATTCCTGCAGCACGGCAACCAGCTCACAGGCTTCTGCCGCCATACCCAGCTGTTGCGCACAGAGCAGGGCATGGGCCCAGCGTGGCTCGAGGCCGAGGTTGGCGCAGCGCTGGCCATGTTCGTTCAGGCGCAGCGGCGCATCAGGCTGCAGCATACCCAGCTGAGTCAGCACCTGCCGGGCCTGATTGAGGCTGGCGGCAGGCGGAGGCGTAAGCCATAGCAGATCGTTAAGATCCGCGCCCCAGTGCAGTAATTCCAGCAGCAGCGGCGCCAGATCGGCATCCAGAATTTCGGCGCGGATATGGGGCTCGCGCCGGCTTTGTTCTTCTTCGCGCCATAAGCGGTAGCAGAAGCCTTCTGCCTGACGTCCGGCGCGGCCTGCACGCTGGACACTGGATGCCTGCGAAATAGTACGGGTCTGCAGTTGGCTGATGCCACTGGCCGGAGAGAAGCTCATCCGCCGCTCAAGACCGGAATCCACCACAATGCGCACGCCATCAATGGTCAGCGAGCTTTCGGCAATGTTGGTGGCCAGAATGACTTTGCGTATGCCCGCGGGCGCGGGGGTCAGTGCGGTTTTCTGTTCACTGTCGCTCAGCTGGCCATGAAGGGGGGCAAGCAGTACTCCGCTCAGCGTCTCCTGCAGCAGTGTCTGCACGCGGCTGATGTCGGCGACACCGGGTAAAAACGCCAGCACATCGCCATTGTTATGAGCGTTGAGGGCTTCACGGATAACGCTGGCGCAGTGCTCGGCCAGACGGACGTTACTGTTTGGCAGAGGCCGGTAAAAATGACTGACCGCAAAACCACGGCCCGGGCTGTGCAACAGCGGCGCCTGCAGTTTGTCGCCGAGGCTGTCGGCATCAAGGGTGGCGGACATAACCAGCAGCCGCAGCTCCGGCCGCAACAGCTGCTGACACTGATGCGCCAGTGCCAGCGCCAGGTCGGAATGCAGGTTACGCTCGTGGAATTCATCGAAAATAATCAGCCCGACACCGTTAAGCTCAGGATCATCCTGCAGCATGCGGGTGAGAATACCTTCGGTGACCACCTCAATCCGGGTAGCGGCTGATACCTTTTGCTCCAGCCGGATGCGGTAGCCGACGGTTTCACCAGCCGCTTCATGCAGCTGCTGCGCCATAAAGCGCGCAGCATTACGGGCGGCCAGGCGACGGGGTTCCAGTATGATGATCTTCTGCCCGCCGAGCCAGTCTTCCTGCAGCAGAGCCAGTGGTACGCGGGTGGTTTTACCAGCACCGGGTTCGGCACTCAGCAGCACATTCATATGCGTGCTCAGCTGTATGCTCAGGTCAGGCAGAAGCGGATCAATGGGCAGGGCAGAGGGTGGTAATGGCGAGTCAGGCGATGTGGTCACAACAGCAGCTTTGTTCCGTCAGAAAAGACTTATGCTACCATGGCCTGACTATGGCGGCGTCCTGCTATCAGCGATAGGAGCAATAATGTCAGAGCCTAAAGAATCCGGAAGTACCGTGGTGGATTTTCGCCAGGCTGGTGAAAAGCACCGTCATGCGCGTATGCATGATGAAAAAGAAGCCAAAGTGGAAGCCATGCGTGAGCGCTTTGCGGCGGCATTGCCGGATAAAAAAACACCGGTTAAAGATTATCTGAAGAAAAAACGGGCAAAGAAAAAGCGCTGAGATCAGTCGCGCCCGGTACCGGCTTTATAGCCCTGCAGAAATTTCAGCAGATCAGGCTCTGGCAAAGGTTTTGCCAATAAGTAGCCCTGAATATTGTCACAATCTTTGCTGCGCAGCAGGGCCTCTTCTTCTTCTGTTTCTACCCCTTCAGCAATCACGCTCATATTCAGGCTGTGGCCTAGGGTAATAATGGTATCCACCAATGCCTGCTTACGGGGATTGGCAGTCATCTGATGAATAAAGCTGCGGTCGATTTTCAGTTTATCGGCGGGAAACGCGGCCAGATACGACAGCGATGAGAAACCGGTACCGAAGTCATCGAGTGCAACGCGTATTCCGGCCTGTTGCAGTTTTTGCAGAAAGGTGCGGGTTTCCTGTTGATTACGGATCAGCAGACTCTCGGTAATTTCAACCAGCAGACTACCGTGTGAAACTCCGGATTCTTCAACCTGAGCAATAATTTTATCGGCCAGGCTATGGTCATAAAATTCGGCGGTGGACACGTTAACAGCAATCGGAACATGAAGTCCCTGTTGCTGCAGGCGATTGATCATGGCCAGGGCTTCCTGTCTGACCCATTGGCCGATTTCACGGATCATGCCGGTTTTTTCCGCTAATGGAATAAACAGATCCGGGCGTACCAGTCCCCGTTCCGGATGATTCCAGCGAATCAGCGCTTCCAGCTGCACAATGCAATTGTCACTGAGGCGTTTTATTGGCTGATAATGCAGCTCCAGCTGATTACGGCTGACGGCAAAATGCATTTCCTGATGCAGTAAAGCCTGGGTTTTTGCCGCTTCGAACATGGCCGGTGTAAAAAAAGCGTAGCCATTGCGGCCGGCATTTTTCGCCGCATAAACCGCCTGTTCGGCAGCCTTGAGTAATTGTTCCAGAGTGCTGCCATCACCGGGGTAGCAACTGATGCCGATACTGGAAGAAATGCGGCAGTCGCGCATCTGGCGGATGGTCAGGCTGCGGCTGACATTTTTCAGTAATTTGTCGGCTAACTCCCGCAGCGCCTGCTGATCGTGTTCACCGGTAATAATAAAACCAAATTCGTCGCCACCGAGGCGGGCAATGGTGTCCTGTGGACGCATGCTCTGTTGCAGGCGGGTGCCGACCTTAACCAGTAATTCATCACCGGCATCGTGACCCAGGGTATCGTTGATTTCTTTAAAGTAATCGAGGTCCATCAGCAACACAGAAAACGCGCGTTGCTTACGTCGCCCCTGTTCCAGAGTCCAGTTCAGGCGTTCATAAAACAGATTGCGGTTGGGCAGGCTGGTGAGCAGATCGTAGCTGGCCTGATACTGAATGGTTTCTTCCGAGCGTTTACGTTCGCTGATGTCGCTGATCAGGGCAACGTAACGTTTGATCTCGTTTTGTTCATTACGGACGACGGAAAAGCACAGCTCGGCATTAAAGCGTTCACCATTACGGCGGCTGATCAGCAGCTCGGTTGTCCAGCTGCGCCAGGATGGCAATTTATCGAGGATGTCGCGGTACTGCTGCAGGGATTTACTATCGGCGGAGAAGAAACCGGGTTTGCGGCTGAGCACTTCAGCGGCGGGGTAACCGGTTATCTGACTGAAAGCCGGATTAACTTCGACAATATTAAATTCGCTGTCGGTAATAATCAGCCCCAGCGGCAGATGCTGGGTAATGGTTTCGGTCAGCTGGCGGTGGTTCTGGGCGCGGCGGAATTCGATACTGGCCTGAGCCAGGCGGGCGGCTTCGTGAATCAGCAGCAGGTCGAGGCAGGTCGGATGGCGCACCTCACGATAGTAAAGGCCAAATACGCCGAGCACCGTACCCTTACTGCCCACAATCGGCTGCGACCAGCAGGCCCGCAGATTGGCCTGAGCAGCCAGCTCGCGGTAATCCTGCCAGTAAGGATGACGCTGAATATCCTCAACAATGACCAGCCGCGAGGTGGCTGCAGCGGTACCACAGGAACCGACCCCCTCACCAATGCTGAGATCATTCATTGCTGCGACGTAAAAATCAGGAAGGTTTGGCGCTGCGCCGGGAAGCAGGCGTTTGCCGTCATCGCTGAGCAGCATGATGGAGGCAATACAGTCGGGTTGTTTTTCCTGAATCAGCAGTACCAGTTCATTCAGCAGCATTTCCAGCGGACGGCCACTGAGCAGCATTTCCAGAAAATGGTTATAGCGGCCAATACCGAGACGAGAAACGTCACTCAGACCATGCTGGATAGAATTTTGGGGCATACACTGCATTCAGATGAAGACTGAACCCAAGTGTAGCGGTATCTGCAGGATTTGAAACCGCTGTCGCAGGAATGGGGCCTGTGCAAAGCGGGAATGAGAGGGTATTTATTCTGTGGTTGCGCTGGATCAGGAAAAAGCACCACTTCCGGAAATCCGGAGGCGGTGCTTTTTATCAGCGTCAGATATTACGCACCGACCAGAGACTGGCCACAGACACGGACGATGTTACCGCTGACACCGGAAGCCGCCGGATTGGCAAAAAACGCGATGGTTTCCGCCACATCAACCGGCTTACCGCCCTGCGACAGAGAGTTCAGGCGACGGCCGATTTCACGGGTCATCAGCGGGATGGCATCGGTCATCGCGGTTTCGATAAAGCCCGGTGCCACGGCATTGATGGTGATGTCTTTGGCCATCAGTTCGTCAGCCATGTACTGCACATAACCGATCACACCGGCTTTGGAGGCCGCGTAGTTGGTCTGACCGGTCTGGCCGGCGATACCGTTCATGGACGATACGCAGATAATGCGGCCGCCGTTGTTCAGCGTACCCTGTTCAAACAGCACGTGGTTGATGCGCTCTTCCGCCGACAGGTTGATGTCGATAGTCATGTTCCACCAGTGTTCCGGCATATTGGCCAGGGTCTTGTCGCGGGTGATACCGGCGTTATGCACGATGATGTCACCACCGCCCATTTCTTTCAGTTTGTCGGAAATCTGTTGTGGTGCCTCGGCGGAGGAGATATCACCGAGCAGGGTTTCGCCACCGATTTCGGCCATCACGCGGCGCAGATCGCCTTCTGCTGGCGGAATATCCAGACCCAGAACGGTCGCGCCGTCGCGCGCCAGAGTACGGGCGATGGATTCACCAATACCACGGGAAGCACCGGTCACCAGCGCGACTTTACCGGCCAGCGGCTTGTGCCAATCCGGGTAGGCAACGTCCTGCGCTTTACGCACGGTCAGCACCTGGCCATCGACATAAGCGGACTTGGCGGAGATTACGAAGCGGAAGGCCGCATCAAGGTTTTTCTCAGCACCGGTTTCAACGTAGATTGCCTGAGCGGTGGCGCTTTTCTTGCCGATTTCTTTCGCTACAGAACGGGAGAAACCTTCCAGTGCACGCATGGCGGCCGCCTGTTCGCCGGTGGCGGCTTTCATATGTGGACGACCCAGTACGATCACACGACCATTGCTGTTCAGCTTACGCATCACCGGGTTAAAGAAGTAATACAGCTGGTTCAGGTCGGCGGTGTCGGCAAAGCCGGAAGCATCGAATACAAAGGCATCGAACTTGTCGGTCATATCGGCACTGCATTCGATGCCGACAGCTTTGATACCGTGCTCGCCGGCGGCGGCCACGATGGCGGCAGCGGTTTTTGCTGCTGCCGGGAAGAATACGCTGGCCTTGGCATCTTTCAGGTTGCGCATGATGTCACTCAGCAGCGCGGCGTTTTCGCAGGCGCCGATCAGCACACGGCCTTCAAAGTAAGTCGCCTGATTCGGGTTGTAGCGTTTCAGTTCAATCGATTTGGGCAGAACTGATTTCATCAGACTGCGGCCCATACTGCTGTCGAGTACAGATTCAATAAAATTGCTCATGGTCGGGTCCTGATTAACACACAGATAACAAAGAAAATGGCACAGCGCCGGACGGTAGCAGATTACAGCAGCAATTATCAGGAGTGAAATTGACCAGATAAGAGGGGAAAACTGTCACTTCAGCCAATGCCAGCCATTGTGCGGGCGCTAAACTGAGCAGCGTTTATGGCAGAGTACGCTGAGCCTGCCGTTGTGATATCTATGTTTACCCAATAATCAGAACCAATACAGGATTTCCGGCATGACCAAGAGCAGTGCTAAACAGACCATCCGCCGCGTAGCCATCATTGGCGGTAACCGTGTTCCTTTTGCGCGTTCCAACACCGCGTATTCCTATGCCTCTAACCAGGACATGCTGACCGCAGCGCTGAATGGTCTGGTTAACCGTTACAACCTGCAGGGCGAGCAGATTGGCGAATTCATTGCCGGTGCGGTAATCAAGCACAGCCGTGACTTTAACCTCGCGCGTGAAACCCTGCTCAGTACCGCCCTCGACCCACGTACTCCGGGTGTTGATATTCAGCAGGCCTGTGGTACCGGTCTGCAGGCCATCATTATGGCGGCGAATAAAATTGCCCTGGGCCAGATCGACAGCGCGATTGCCGGTGGTTCCGATACCACTTCCGATGCGCCGATCGGTGTGAACGAAGGCCTGCGTAAAATCCTGCTGGACGTAAACCGCGCCAAGACCACCGGTGAAAAGCTCAAGCTGCTGGCGAAAATCCGCCCTAAGCATCTGGCGCCGCTGGTACCGCGCAACGGCGAGCCACGCACCAATCTGTCCATGGGTGAGCACACCGAGCTGACGGTAAAAGAGTGGGGCATCTCGCGTGAAGAGCAGGACGAAATCGCCTTTAACAGCCACACCAATCTGCTGGCCGCTTACGACCGTGGTTTCTTCGATGATCTGGTCAGCCCTTACCTGGGTCTGGAAAAAGATAACCTGGCGCGCACGCCGAATCTGGAAAAGCTGGCCAGCCTGAAACCAGCTTTCGATAAGAAATCCGGCAAAGGCACGCTGACCGCAGGTAACTCCTCGGCGCTGACCGATGGTGCTTCTGTGGTTCTGCTGGCGTCTGAAGAGTGGGCGAAAGCACACAACCTGCCGGTTAAGGCTTACCTGAGCTTCCATGAAACCGCATCTGTCGATTTCTTCGGTAAAGACGGTAATAAAGATAAAGAAGGTCTGCTGCTGGCACCGGCTTATGCCGTACCGCGTATGCTGGAACGCGCTGGTCTGACCCTGCAAGACTTTGATTTCTACGAAATCCACGAAGCCTTTGCCGGCGTTGTCGCCTCCACCCTGAAAGCCTGGGAAGACGAGAAATTCTGCAAAGAAAAACTCGGTCTGGACAAGCCGCTGGGCAGCATCGACCGCAGCAAACTGAACGTGAACGGTTCTTCTATTGCGACCGGCCATCCGTTTGCAGCCACCGGTGGCCGTATTGTGGCCTCGCTGGCGAAAATGCTGGAAGTGAAAGGTTCAGGCCGTGGTCTGATTTCGATCTGTGCCGCTGGCGGTCAGGGCGTTGTGGCTATTCTGGAACGCTGAGCGTTCAGCAACGACAGACCAAAGACACAATAACTACACTCTCACCTCATAATACTTATAAATTTAACCCCGCTTTGCGGGGTTTTTTTATGGGCCGAAAAACAGGGTTGTGTAGCTGGCACAGCCGCAGCGCAATGTGTAAAGTCAGCCGCGTCAGCTTTGTGAGCCGACTGCAGCAGATAAAAAGCAGAACAACAAAAGAAGAAACAGAATGAATAAATGGCTGGCCTTAAGCGGGCTTTATATTGTGCAGGGTTTACCCCACGGCTTTTTCGGGCAGGCTATGCCGGCGCTGATGCGTAAGCAGGGCATGGACCTGACCATTATTGGTCTGTTGTCTTTACTGGCGCTGCCCTGGGCGCTGAAGTTTATCTGGGCGCCCTGGCTCGACCGTATTTCTCTGCGTAAACAGGAATTCCGCCGCAGCTGGATTCTGACCATGAATTACAGCGCGGTGGCGGTATTGGTTGTGATTGCCAGTCAGCCACTGGATTTATGGACCGGGCAGGCGATGGCGGTGTTTGTCGGCCTGCTGTTAATGCTGAATACCCTGATGGCGACGCAGGATATCGCCACCGATGCCATGGCCGTAGAAAACCTGCCGCCGGAGCAGCGCGGTATCGGTAATGGAATTCAGGTCGCCGGTTACCGGGTCGGGATGATTCTGGCCGGTGGCGCGCTGGTGTCGCTGTATCCGCTGCTGGGCTGGCAGAATTCATTGTTGCTGCTGGCGTTGCTGATGCTATTGGGCTCGCTGCCGTTGTGGTGGTTTAAGCCGCAGCCGCATGTGGTTGACCGCCAGCCGTTGTGGCCTTTGTGGCTGGGCTTTTTCCGCCTGAAATACGCCGCCTTCTGGCTGCTGTTTCTGCTGGTGTATAAATTCGGTGATGCCTTTGGTACGCCGATGATCCGGCCGATGCTGAGCGATGCCGGAGTGACGCTGGAGCAGATGGGCTTGATTCTGGGAACCGTGGGTTTTCTGGCCGGTCTGCTTGGTGCGCTGGGTGGTGGTTGGCTGGTCGGTAAACTCGGACGGCAAAGCGCATTGCTCGGATTTTTATTGCTCGAAGCGCTGGCGCTGCTGTCGTATCTCGGCCTGCAGCCGGCGGCAGGGCAGGCGCCGGACTGGCTGCATATTTATCTGGCGGTGATCGTTGAGCACATTGCCGGTGGTATGGCGACGGCGGCGTTATTTACCGTAATGATGGACCGTTGCCGCGAACACTGTGCCGCCGCCGATTATGCCCTGCAAAGCTGTCTGGTGATTATTGCCGGTATGCTGGCCGGTGCACTTTCCGGTTTCAGCGCCAAAACTCTGGGGTATGATGGCCACTTTGTGCTGTCAGCCATATTGTGTGTGGCGGCGATGAGTGCGGTCTGGGCGCTGGTACAGCGCGGTTTACTGCCGTCACGCAAGGCATTGGTCTGAGTGAACACAGGCTCTGCAGACAAAACGAGCGGACAGGACGACCAGGCAAAACGAACAGGTAAGAAGAGAGTTATGAACGACACAGCCATTGATTTTCACCTCGACACCAAAGGGCTGTTCTGCCCGGAACCGGTGATGATGCTGCACAACCAGATCCGCGATATGCAGATTGGTCAGGTGGTGGAAATTCTCGCCACCGACCCTTCGACCCGGCGCGATTTTTTAAAATTCTGCAATTTCCTGGAACATGAATTATTGCTGCAGGAAGAGGTTGATGGCGTATTCCGTTTTCTGATTAAAAAGGCGAGTGACGATGAGTGAGTCTGATATCAGCGGGTCATTTGGTATGAGAAGGGAATCGCAGAGCGAACCTGAAGAAAACCCGCTGGAAGCAATCCGCCGTATGCGCCAGCAAAAACTCCACGCCTGTGCGTTAAAACAGAAGGCAGAAATGGAAGAGATGCTGGCTACAGCGGATGAAAAAGCCAAACCTCAGAGTCAGGAAAGCGCAGACTGAGTTACTAATATGTAGTAGTTCAGACCCGATCTGACAGTTGCCCGTTTTAACTTGGTGCCTGTCAGGTTACATCTGGGTTAAATTCATTTGAATACTACCAGGTCTTTCCTGGCTGAGTATATTTGGGCATTGGACACCTCATCAGTTTGACTTTGGTGTCCGTTAAAGCGGGGGAAGATCATTGTCCTTGTTAAACAGCTTGTTATGCTACATTTATAGGTTTGCTAGATGAAATTAGTACTCGATGCGCTAAGAAGTTAGCTAGCTGAATATCGTATTCCAAAAATTTAACCTCTTTGCTTTGAGGGTGAAGTACTTCTAATTCTCCCTCAGCACCTTTTGTATGAACTATTCGACACCGAATATTATAGAATCTTTGCCATACCTGTCTCAGTAACTCGTCATCTTCAGAGTTTGAATTAATCTTATATTCAGATAATTTAACAGCATTTTTTGAGCGAAAGTACTCCTCTCTTTCACTCTCAGATTTTAACCAATCACGAAGTAAAGATGCATCAATGCATTCTTTGAAAGTAGATTCAAGTTGGGAAAGTTCTGACCTAGCAGACGAAGCTGTTTTAACTATATTAAAAATTCTTGCAATGTCTTTTTCATTGTGAGAATTAAAACATGGGTCTTTAAGAGCATTAGCAACTTTCTTCTGAGCTGCTAGTTCAGAATATATTGGATAATAAAACTCGATAACTTGATAAAGAGCTAAATATTGCAATAAAGGCATGCCAAGAGCAGATTGTGCGTACCAGTATAATGATAATGCTTCACTATCATATTTTTGATTTACAGCGGTTAGCTCAAAATTTTCTGTAGCTGCTCTATTAGTTTTAACCCTTGAATAATTTCGCTCTACTGCAAGCATTAATGGTAGGTTGGTCTTACAGTCAAATTGGAAGCAGATTGATGCAAAAATAGTTTCAATGACTTCTTTTGCTTTGTCATGATTAGTAACTCCCATGCCAGTCACTTTTAGACTAGTAAACCAACCCTTTCTTCTATCAAATCTATCTACAGTAATTATTGGGCGGGGACGATTTGTGTCCTTATATTCGTCTAGTAGATGGAATTCATCTGTAACTTCAGAGAGCTCTACTTTTACATCAGGTATATGTGTTTCAATGTATACCTTTCCATTTTCAGAAACATCTTCATTATTCCGAAACATTCTTTCAAAAGGGAACCCTCTCTGTGGTAGCTCCACTTCACATTCAACTACATCATGCTCTTGAGACCATATAGCCTCGTAACCCTCAATATACCTATAATCAAGAAATTTAAGCTCACGTTCAATAGCTAACCGGGCAATTTCTTCATTTAGTTTTAGGTATTCGAAGCCGCGTGCTTTAGGGATTTTAATTTTTAAAATATTCCCTCTAGCTTCTTGCTCAAATTCAACAGATTTTGTTGCGCAGTTAGTAGAAATTGCTTCAATGCTCAATGGTTGCTCCTTTGCGGCATAACGCCCACATTTGCAGCTGTTTTGGAACGCAGCGGAAAATCAGTCCGACAACATGTGTTTGTTAGGCTAAAGCTCGAGTGCGCTCCATGAATAATATGTACGTATCAAAGAATTCACTTGAGTCAAAAATTAACTCTTCAATTGTGTCTAGCATTAACTTCTGGTGCTTGGACCCATTAGGATAATCTTTATATGGTATTTCAATGTAAGAGCCTTTAGGGGGATTACAGGGAAAGGAGTGCCTACCTACTAAATCTACAATACGCTTCGCGACTATTGTTAGTCTTCTAAATATATAACTTATTTCTTCATCTGAGAAATATACATTAGGGTTCCTCTCTAGCTCTATAAAATCGTATAAGGGATAAATAAGGCGACTATCAAAGTTAGGATAGAATGGCTCCTCCTTGAGGGGAACAATAAAAGATTCATAGTTTAATCCCGCCTTAACCCTCTTAATGGAATATCTATCGCTATCCTTCACATTAGAAGATTCAATGCTTCCATAAAACCTTTCTGCCACAGCTTTATGCTTATTGATTAATGATTCAATATCATCCCAAAACAAAACACCAACATCAAACAGTCCGTTTTCCCGATTGGAAATGCTAGTGGACCGGATGTAATCTTGAACTTTTGTAGTTCTAGGTGCAGTAGTGACAAATATTAGCGTTTGCAGATCTGATGGAAATAGTTTTGCTTTCTCTATCTCCATTTTTATCTCTTCTATATCTATATTTTTTTCTGGGTATATCTGTTTACCTTTACACTGAATTCCTGTGTATTTTCCTGAGTTTTCAGATTTCCCATAGATATCAACCCCATGCTGAGTCGATCCCTGCCGACCATACCTCTGGGCTAAATCATCATTCCATTCTCTCTTGAAAAGATCAGAGCACAACTCTTCAAAATCATCCCAAGATTTTAGTGGTGGATATTGATATTTTATCAATTTATAACCCTATGCATGAGTTTAAACTAAAGCCTAACAGTTTCTTAGTAGGCATGCTCATTAACATACCTAAGCCCTTATTCAGATTCTCAGCCTAAGCCACAGTCCGGGCTGTAAAAATCATCGTTATTTTCTTTCTTGTCAGGATATAAACGCGCATGCGCACTTTTACCCTGAACTGCTCTTTAGACTTTGCAGCTATCACTTTCCGACAGTAACCAGCGTTTATCTGTTCTTTTTATTCCAGGCACGCTGCCGCCCGTCCTTGTATACGCAGGGCAGGAATCGCGTGGTTTTATTATTCGGGATTGTAAGCGGGGAGGGCATGTGTCCGGACGGTGTGTTTGTACGATATAGCGGCATCCCTGCTTTGGGTCGAGAGTACTGAAATTCGGGGTTAGGTTCAATAATTGATAAAACTGGTTACAAGTGGCAAGAGGCGACAATGGCTTTGGTGGGCAGTGCCCACCCTACCATCAGCGTGAGCGTATGGCTGGCCTGTCGCGGATAAGATCCGCTCCCACAGTGCAGTGTCTGCTTTGAAATATGGCTTCGGGCTTTAGCTTGTGCGCCTGCAGGACGCTGTTTGACCAATCCGCTGGCCCTTGAAGCGACAGTTGCATTCCCACGCGGAGCGCGGGAACGAGAAAAACGTATTCTTTTAAATATCATGTCTCAAACGCGGTTTCCGTTGAAATGCGGCTGAGCGGATTGCTTAAACCGGCGATCGTGCGGCGCCAGACAACCAGATGATTCTGCGGCCTTCAGAGCAAAACCCTGCCCCGGAACGATATAAATGTTTGGTGTTTTAAAGCGTCGTTCCGGGGCGGGCTAAATGGCAGGAGCCATTTCAACAGCCGCAGGCTGGCCCGAAGGGTGAAGGGCATGGATGCCCGGAATCATTGTTTTGCGTGCCGCATAATCATTGCAGTTGGCTGGATGAAGCCGGACGCGCCGAAAAGAGAGGATCGTAAGGAGATACCTCTCCTTGCAGGGGGCGCAGGGGCTTGCCCCGCAAAGGCGTTTCAAACTGAAATACAGTAATCGATTAATGCACAGCCTGAAGTCACACGATGCCACTCCAGGCTGTCGGCCAACACTGGGGCTGGCCGGTTTTTATGCTCGCTACCGCTTACTTCGCCAGCAAATAATTCACCAATAACGGCACCGGACGTCCTGTAGCGCCCTTGGTTTTACCACCGGTATTCCATGCGGTACCGGCAATATCGAGGTGCGCCCATGGCGTGCCTTCGGTAAAGCGCGACAGGAAGCAGGCAGCGGTGGTGGCACCGGCCAGCGGGCCGCCGATATTGGCGATGTCGGCAAAGTTGGAATCCAGCAGTTCCTGATAATCATCTTCCAGTGGCAGACGCCATACTTTGTCACCGCTGTGGCTGGCGGCATTCTGCAGTTCACCGGCCAGTGCTTCGTCGGTGGTGAATAAACCGGAATTAACGCGACCCAGAGCGGCCATACAGGCACCGGTCAGGGTAGCGATATCAACGATGGAGGCCGGTTTAAAGTTGTCGATACCGTAGGTCAGGGCATCGCACAGCACCAGGCGGCCTTCGGCGTCGGTGTTCAGAATTTCGATGGTTTTGCCGGACAAACTGGCGACGACATCACCGGGCTTGCTGGCATGACCGGCCGGCATATTTTCGGCGCTGGTGATCATGCCGATGACATTGATGGCGGGTTTTAATGCCAGCAAGGCCTGCATGGTGCCGAGTACGGAAGCGGCGCCACACATATCGTATTTCATTTCATCCATGCCCAGACCCGGCTTGAGGCTGATGCCGCCGGTATCAAAGGTGATGCCTTTACCCAGAATCATATGCGGCGCGGCGTTTTTATCGGCGGCACCGTTGTATTTCATAATGATCATTTTGCCCGGCTCAGACGAACCTTTGGCAACGGAAACAAAGGCGCCGGCGCCCATTTCTTCCAGCTGATCTTCATCCAGAATGGTCACTTCCAGAGCACCACTGGCGGCCAGTTCCTGTGCCTGTTCGGCCAGATAGCTTGGGGTGCAGATATTCGGTGGCATATTGCCGAGGGTTTTGGCGTAAGCCACGCCCTGAGCCACGGCTTCGCCTTTGTTCAGCGCGGCGCTGACATCGCTGCCCAGCCAGATAATGCTGTCGGGTTGGCGAACGTCGTCATCCTGCTTGCTTTTGGTTTCGGTAAAACGGTACAGCGCGTTGCCGAAGGCCATGGCGCTTTGTTCTGCCAGCCATTCTTCGCTCAGGTTATCATTCGCCAGTTCGTTCAGGGCCAGCGCAATGCTGCCGGAAAAACCGCTGCAGGCGCTGGCGATGGCGTTCAGCACTTTAACCGCGCTGCTGCGGGTCAGGGCGTCTTTACCGGTGCCAACCAGTAATACGCGGCTGGCCTTTACCCCGGCAACGGCAGGCAGTAACAGGGTCTGGGCCAGTTTACCGCTGATGTCTTTGTCATCGATGCGGGCCTGAATAAAACCGTTACTGGCATTATTGATGGCAGCGGCGGCGTCAGACAGCTTGCCTGACTGGTCGAGAGTGACCACAATACAGCTGGCTTGAACATCGGCGGCAGAATTCGTGGAAATCTGATATTGCATGATGGCTCCTGACGGGAAAAGAAAGGGCGGTGTTGCCTGCCCGTTTGACTCAAAGATGCGTTCAAGTGTACGAAAATCAAGGGCGGAACACAGCCGTTTGTTAGCAATAAGGTAAGTATTTTGATTCTTTTCCGTTATCTGGCCCGGGAACTGGCCGGCTCACTGGTGGCAGTGACCACTGTGCTGCTGATGATCCTGATGAGTGGTCGTCTGATTCAGCAGCTGGCAGCGGCGGCGGCCGGTGAGGTGTCGCTGGATATTGTGTTTTTTACCCTGTTGCTGCGCCTGCCGTCTTTTCTGGAAATGATTCTGCCTTTGGCGCTGTTTATTTCCATCCTGCTGACGTATGGCCGTCTGTACGCCGAAAGCGAGATGACGGTACTTACCGCCACCGGTTTTTCGGATAAAAAATTACTCGGTTACACCATGATTCCGGCGCTGTTTCTGACCCTGCTGGTGGCCAGTTTTACTCTGGTGCTGAGCCCCTGGGGGGCGCAGAAAATGGAAAACCTGTATGAAAAACAATCGAAATTAACCGAATTTGAATTACTGGCACCGGGGCGTTTTCAGAGTACCGCTACCGGTTCCCGCGTGACCTATACCGAAGCCCTGTCGGGCGATAAAACCCAGATGCACCAGGTGTTTATTGCTGATGGCAATACGCTGCTTCTGGCTGAACGCGGTACTCAGTATGTGAGTGATGAAACCGGCTCACGCTTTCTGGAATTGCATAAAGGCCGCCGTTACGACCTGACTCCGGGCAGTGCGCAGCTGCAGGTGCTGGATTTTGATTTATACGGCGTAAAAATTGCCGACGAGCCGGAAGAGCGGCGCAAGCTGCGCAAAGAAGCGGTACCAACGCTGGAACTGATCGGCTCGGCCGACCCTAAGCATCAGGCGCAGCTGCAGTGGCGTATTTCATTAATTTTAATGGTGCCTATTGTCACCCTGATTGCTTTCCCGTTATCGAAAGTGAATCCGCGTCAGGGGCGTTTTGCCCGGCTGTTTCCCGCCATTGTGTTGTTTATGGTGTATATCTCGCTGCTGATTGCCATGACCGGCATGATTGAAAAACGTACGCTCAATCCGGCCATCGGCCTGTGGAGTCTTCATATTGTTTATCTGCTGATTGCGGCGGGTTTGTTGTTACTGCCGGAGTGGATTCGCCGGCGCAAGATTAAGGGCCTGTAATGAATCAGCTGGATTCCTACGTCGCACGTAATGTGTTTATGGCCACGCTGGTGGTCATTATTGTGATTGTTGGCCTGGACGCGATTTTTACCTTAGTAGACGAACTCGATCAGCTGAAAGGCGATTATCAGTTTGCTCAGGCGCTGGAATTTATGGGCCTGCGTCTGCCGCGCCGTGCTTATGAATATATGCCGATGGCCTGTCTGATCGGTTGTCTGGCTGGTCTTGGCAGCATGGCCGCCAACAGCGAATTAACGGTAATGCGTGCTGCCGGTATTTCCGTAGCGCGCATCAGTATCTCTGTGCTCAAGCCAATGGCGGTACTGATGGTTTTCAGCCTGCTGCTGGCTGAGTTTGCTATTCCGACGCTGGAGCGTATTGCTCAGTCACAAAAAGCCGTAGCCCAGGGCAAAGGCGATGTACTGTCGAATAAAGGCAAAGGCTACTGGCACCGCGAAGGCTACGATTTTATGCGTTTTACCGCGGTTGAGCCCGGTGGCGTACTGCACGGTGTCACCCTGTATGAATTTGATGTCGACCGCGAGCTGCAGCGGGTACGCACAGCGCAGCGGGCGATTTATCAGCGCTCGCACTGGCAGATGGAAGACGTTCAGGATGTATTGTTGCTGGGGGACCGTACCGAAGTGCGGCGTTTTCCTACCGCTTCATGGGATACCGAGTTAACCCCGGAAAGCCTTAGTGTGGTGATGATACAGCCGCGTGATATGTCGATTTCCAACCTGTTCAGCTATACCCGTTATCTGGCTAAGCAGGGGCTGAATGCCGACAATTATTTATTATCCTTCTGGCGTAAGGTCACGCAGCCTTTAGGTACTTTTGCGCTGGTGATTCTGGGTATTTCTTTTATTTTCGGGCCGTTGCGCGCCGTGACGCCGGGTTACCGGATTTTCTCCGGTATTCTGGTTGGTCTGGTGTATAAATACGCGGAGGAATTATTGGCACCGGCCAGCATTGTGTTCGGTTTTGCGCCCATCTGGGCGAGCATTATTCCGATTGTCGGCTGCTTTTTGCTGGGTGTATTGCTGATGCGTAAGGCAGGGTAGGCGCCCCGGCCAGTTTGGGATAGCGCGGGGCGTGGGCAGTGCCGGAAGGGCGTTTATTTCATGTTCTTCGGGATATAAACCATACGCGTCAGAGAGGCGATGTCGTGCCAGCTGCGTTGTTGTTTATCAAACAGCATCCACCAGAAGCCGAGGCCCACAAACAACAGCGAGAAAAAACCAACCCCGGTGCGCAGCATACATTGGCTGAGCTGAATGCCAGTGCCGTTATTGTTTTTGTTGTTATCGCTGTTGTCGTTCAGTAGTTTCAGTCCCCAGGCTTTCATACCAATGGTCTGGCCGCCACGACGCCAGGAATGGCTGTAATAAAGAAAGCAGATAGTAAACATGACGGACATCGACATCGCCGGGCTGAGACGCACAAACTCCGGACTGCCGATGATTTTGGATACAGCGGTGACCAGCAGGCCGCCGAGCATAATATAAAGAGCAATCAGAACCAGAGCATCGTAAGCCAGCGCCGCAAGACGGCGGGAAAGCGGAGCGGTCGGGTAATTCTGATCAGACATAACAACACCTGTAACGGTCGGCAAAGAACAGGCGCGCATCATAGCAAAAGAGCTGCGTCCTGACTGCCAAAGCAAGCCGCAGACGGGTAAGAAAGCGTCAGCTGTGCACTTTGCCCGCTGACAGCCCGATGTATAAGGGCAAGTGATAAGGACAATTTGTGAACAAACAACAGGCCTGGGTTCTGGCCGCACGACCCAAAACCTTACCGGCGGCACTGGCACCGGTATTACTCAGCCAGAGTATGGCGGCAGCGGCCGGGGGATTTTCCTGGTCGCTGGCGCTGGTGATTCTGCTGTGTGCACTGGCACTGCAGGTGGCGGTGAATATTGCCAATGACCTGTTCGATTTTCAGCGTGGCATCGATGAAGGCGTGCGCCTTGGTCCGGCGCGGGCAGCACAATCGGGCTGGCTCAGTGTGCGTGAGCTGCAGGGCGGGCTGATTCTGAGTTTATTGCTGGCTGTTATCAGCGGTGGCTGGCTGGTATTGCAGGGCGGCTGGCCCTTTGCCTTGCTGGGGCTGGCCTCAGTGCTGGGGGTACTGGCTTACAGTGCCGGCCCGGTGCCGCTGGCTTCCCATGGCTTGGGGGAGGTGACAGTCTTTCTGTTTTTCGGTTTGCTGGCAGTGTGCGGCAGTTATTATCTGCAGCGCCAGACATTGCCGCCGGATGTGTGGCTGGCGGCGGTACAGATGGGTTTGCTGACGGCGGCCATTATGCTGGTGAATAATCTGCGTGACCGCGACAGCGACGCGCTGGCTGGCAAAACCACTCTGGCACTGTGGCTGGGGGAGCGTGCCACCCGGTTGGTGTATGCCGCGCTGATTTTATTGCCCTTTGTCTTGTTACCGACGAATATTCTGAGCTTTGTCTGGTGTGCGTTGCCGGCCGCACTGTGGCTGGTGCTGCGCATCTGGCGGCGTTATGGCATAAAGCTGAACCGGCAGCTGGCTCAGACCGCGTTGTTTTGTCTGTTGTTTGCATTGCTGCGTGCGTTTGATTTTCTCGCGTTTTAAACCGCTCAGGGCGACAGATCAATATTCAGAACGATTGCAAAGGTTAGACTTTCAGCATCGTTATTATGAACACAGGCAGGAGAGTTAAATGGTTAATTTAGGTGATATCCGTCGGCAATACACTCAGGGCCGGTTAGACGAACAAACGGCAGCGGCCGACCCTATGACCCAGTTTCATGCCTGGTTTGAGCAATACCGTGGCACCAACCCACTGGAGCCAACCATTATGACGGTTGCTTCGGTTGATGCCGCAGGCCAGCCCTGGCAGCGTATTCTGCTGCTGAAGGCCTACGACGAAAATGGCTTCGTCTTCTTTACCAACTACGACAGCAACAAAGGGCTGCATTTTGCGGCTAACGCTCATGCCAGCCTGCATTTTTTCTGGATTAATCTGGAGCGTCAGGTACAGGTGCAGGGGCTGGTGGAAAAGATCAGCCGCGCCGAGGCTGAAGCCTATTTTCACTCCCGTCCACGGGAAAGCCAGCTCGGTGCCTGGGCGTCAGCGCAAAGCCGTCCCCTGGCCGACCGCGCTACGCTGGAGGCTAAGTTTGCTGAGGTATCTGAGCAGTACGCCGGGCAGGACGTACCGCTGCCGGATTACTGGGGTGGCTATCGCCTGAAACCTGCGCGTATGGAATTCTGGCAGGGTGGTGAGCATCGTCTGCATGACCGGCTGGAATATTCTATGGCAGCCGGTGAATGGAAAAAGCAGCGCCTGAATCCTTAAGATAAAAATGCTTGAAATAAAAAAGCCCGGAATTTCCGGGCTTTTTTACGTTCAGGCTTTAAATGCCACGAAAAAATCAGATCTTCGCCATTAACGCTTCGGCCTGAGGAATATAGCTGCCACCAAACAGCAAAGCATGATTTAACAGATGATAGAGCTGATACACCGGGCGGCGTTTTTCGTAGTTGGCAGATAACGGATTGATACTTTCATAACCGTCGTAGAATTTTTTCGGGAAGCGGCCGAATAACTCGGTCATCGCCAGATCGGTTTCGGCATCGCCGTAATAGCTTGCCGGATCAAATAATACCGGGTAAGACAATTGTTTATCCGGATTAAAGCCAATATTACCCGACCATAAATCGCCGTGCAGTAACGAAGCATCAGGCTGGTGGCAGGCCAGTATCTCACTGGCGCGCTGTAAGGCTTTCTGACTGTGCGCCAGGCGGATACCGCGTTCAAGCAGTTGCGCGAGTAAGGGCTGCAGACGCTGGCCGATAAAAAATTCACGCCAGCTTTCCTGCCAGCGGTTGTCCTGAGCGGTTTCGCCACCCCAGGTCATACGCTCGAAACCATAGCCTTTATCCGTGGTGTGGTGGTGCATCTGCGCCAGTTGCTGCCCGGCACTGAACCAGTCACCGTGTACTGCCAGAGGTATATGCTGCAGGATAAGATATGCCATCGGCTGGATATCTGGCTGTTTAACTGAGCCGAGTGCCAGTGGTGCGCAGGCTGCGATGGTTTGCGTGGCCATCATCCGCAGCAGGCATTCCTGTTCAGCGGCAAAGCGCGGCAGATAAGCCAGCTCCTGGCATTTAATAAAAAACGCGCCAGCGGCCGTCTGCACACTGAACTGCAGCTGATTTTTATGTTGATGGCGGCTGAAGCCGCGCAGATCGGCTGCGGAAGGAAACAGCAGCCTGTTATTTACCGCATCGGCCAGAACATCGCGGAGTAATGGCTGAGCTGTATGGTCGTCATGGTAACCGGGTGCACGCTCATCAAGGGCAAAAGCATGGTTCATAGCACAACACTCTGACGGTTAAACAGTTGTACAGTGTATGGCGGTAAAGACAGAAATAATGCTTAGCAGTTAACACTTTCATACCCTGGGCTGAGCATTTTATGGGGCTTTTACCAAGAGATTACGTTCCGGTTACGGAGTGTTAACAGAATATTGATCGCCACTTCTTTCGCACGTTTACGGTTATAAAAAGAAGTAACAGAAAAGCATCGTAAGAAATGCACCGCTACAGCGACAACAGGCAGAGAGTTTTAACCCGTGGCGTGCACAGGCCCTATAAAGGAACAGTAATGAATCAGCCAGCATCTCCCCAACCGCAAAACAATAACAGTGACGGTAATAAAAATATCCCGGCCGGAGAACCTCCGGTATCGGGCAGATTGCAGCCAGGGCAAAAGATACCCGCCTTTGAATTACCGGCGTTGGATGGCACTGTGTTCAGCAGCACGCAGTTGCTGGGAAAACCTGCCTTGCTGGTGTTCTTCCGCTTTGCTGCTTGTCCATTCTGCAATTTACGTTTACATCGCCTGTTGCAGTTGAAAGCGCAACTGCCAGAGGATTTTCAGGTGGTGGCCGTGTTTGATTCCTCGCTGGATGATCTGCGGACCTATTCAGAACGCCATGATTCAGCTTATCCGATTCTGGCGGATGCCAAAGCCCGCGTTCACCGTCGTTTCGGTGTGCAATATTCCTGGCTGGGGGTGGTTAAAGGAATGTTGTTGCGCTTGCCGACTGTGCTGTATTCCATGCTGGTAAAAGGCTACTGGCCGAGCGCTTTCAGTGGTGCATTACACACCATGCCGATGAACTTTTTTATAGATGCCAATGGCGTGATCCGGCGGGCGTATTATGGCCGCGACGAAGGTGATCATCCGCCGCTGGATGATGTATTGGCTTTTGCCCATCAGCAGACTGAGGCGTTACAGAGCCCCGATTAATTCATTGGAGAGAACACAGTGGTCGTCTGAAATGGTTTATTAATAACCATCGGTTACTTAATATAGGGCGATCAAAATGCCCCGGGTGGGCCGGAGGAACACATGAAATACCCCATTCTGGCAGCCGGAGCGGTAACGGTTCTGATTTTACTGGTGGTGATCCCTGTGTTGCTGAGCAGCTGTGCCAGTAACCGTACGCAGAGCAGTATTCAGAGCGAACGGCTGCAACAATCACCACAATACCTGCCTGCAGAAAAGCAGTTTGTGAATCCGGTGCCGCGCCCGGCACAGGGGCTGAAAGAGGTCGCCGGAATATTCTGGGAGCTGGCGACCCGCAAACATCCGCGCTCGGTACCCTCACAGGCCATTCCGGTGCGCTCATTCAATGCCGAAGAGCTGCAACAGCTGCCTGCCGGAGAACATCGCGTATACCGCATCGGTCACTCAACCCTGCTGCTGGCACTTAATGGCGAACTCTGGCTGCTGGACCCGGTATTCTCCGAACGTGCCTCTCCGGTGCAGTGGGCAGGGCCCAAACGCTTTCATCAACCGCCTATTGGGCTGGACGAATTACCCGCACTGACCGGCATTATAATTTCCCATAACCATTACGATCATCTGGATGAAGCCAGCATCCGTGCACTGGCCGACCGGGCAGAAGGCTTTTATGTACCGCTTGGGCTTGGCCAGTATCTGCGTGACTGGGGCGTAAGCGAAGAGCGTATTCATGAACACGACTGGTGGCAGGAAACCCGGGTTGGCGACACCTTATTAGCCGCGACTCCGGCGCAGCATTTTTCCGGCCGTGGCGTGCTGGACGGTGATGAAACCCTGTGGGCATCCTGGGTGATTATCCGCGACGATAAACGTTATTTTTTCAGTGGCGACGGCGGCTATTTTGACGGCTTCAAAAGTATCGGCGAGCGCTACGGCCCGTTCGATTTAACCATGATCGAAAACGGCGCTTATAACCCGCGCTGGGCGCATGTGCATATGATGCCGGAGCAAAGTGTACAGGCGCATATCGATTTACGTGGTAAACAGATGCTGCCCATCCATAACAGCACCTTCGACCTGTCGATTCATGCCTGGTACGACCCGCTGGAACAGGTACGGCAGCAGGCCGAACAACGCAATATTGCGCTGGTTACACCGATCATTGGCGAAGGTGTGATTATCGGCAGCGAACAACGTTTCAGTTACTGGTGGCAGCCGTTAATTGAAGAGGAGATTGCAGGGCAGGGAAATAAAAATCAGGAAATGGTTGCGGAAGAGGGGGATAATAGTCGTTTGGCTCAACTGCCAATGGTTCAGAAAACGCTGGGAAAAGCGACCGAGCTTTGACTGCGATACTCCCCGAAATTGCAACCGGCAGGCTGTGTCTTTATGGATAGATAGTTGCCTTATATTCTCGGCATCTCTCTATCTGTATTTTCTGTGGTAACGGCAGCATCAGGAAAAAATTGATCTGCTGTCGGTTGTTTCTATTTCCTTCTCCCTCTGAAAGGCTGTGTCATATACAGAGTTGCTGTTCTCGCATATTCTTCGTTGCTCATATTTCCTTTTATCGGCAGGGAATGTGTTGGCGTAGGTAATACATCGTTAGATGAGGAAACATATCCTCCGCCAGTCAAAGCGTTTGTTCCTACCCGTTTTTTATCCCTTACAGGTGAGGTGCATCGCCCGTTTGCTAACCGGCGGTCGCTGGGCAGACTCTTGAATACATTGCTCATATGATGGTTGACCCTGGCTTGTTCTTTGGGGCTAAGGGTTTGATACATATGTTCTACCCGTGATTTAGCCTCCTCACGTTGACTCTCCCAATGATCTTTAATCTGACTGGCCTTAATCTTTTTGGCGTCAACCGCCTGAGACGCCAGGTTTCCGGGTGCCATGCTGGCTACGGTCAGTGCTCCGAAAGTAACAGACGCTACACCTGGCGTCATATCGTTGTCGCGCAGCATATCGACGGTGGTCTTTCGCAACAGGTCGTGAGCTTGTTTCTGCTTGGTGGTTTTTACATTCGACCCAGAATGCCCGGCGCTCCCGCCACCATTAACTTGCGGCACAGACAATATCGTTTGGGCCGTATCCGTTCTCGCACCGTCACCCGCTTTCAGAATTGAATCAACATTGGATTCGTAAAATTTTTCTCCTTTTAACGGGTTTGGAGCCGTGCTGGGAAAGGCACTCAGCCCATTGCCCAGCTGAGTCCGGTTCCACAGGTGATCGGTTGTATCTGTTGTGATCCCCGACTCATGATAACCAGAGCTATATCCATGGACCGTAGGGTTTGATTCAAAACGGAATGCCCCTTTGGTGATTTTTTTCTTCTTAATCGGCAACGGTTTAAAATCAAAAAAACCTCCGCGTTTTTGTTGCACCAGGGTCAGAGTGTTGTCATCCAGTGCTCTGTATGACGGTTTTCCATGATGAACAGTTTTTTGTTTTTTAATGCCTCCTGCACCCGATGTTTTGGACAATTTATGCTTTGAAGCCACGTTCTTCTGTATGACCTGCTTTTTCTTGGCTTTCTGCTGGTTGTTTTGAGGTGGCATTCCGTTATCTCTCAGAGTTCATTACTCTCGTTCTGTAGCAATCCATGTTCCAGAAAAATATGAATAAAAACTGCCGTTGGCTGCAGAGGGTGGGGCGAAAAAGCCCCATTTGAGCAGGAAAGTGGGGTTTAAATATCAGCATGGTGCTTAATGTTAATCACGGCTACTGGCGCTCGGCTGGTCGTTGCCGAACATTGATTGATTATAAATAAGTCAGTATCTTCATCTGTCACAACATCTAATCGCAGCAGGCATCGCTAAGCGATGAATGCTCAAGTGATACAGGGAAGAAAGGCCGTCAGAGAGGCGGGCAGATGACTATGGATGACTTTTCACCTTCAGATCTGAAAACCATATTGCACTCCAAAAGAGCCAATATTTATTACCTGCAATATTGCCGGGTGTTGGTGAACGGTGGGCGTGTGGAGTACGTCACCGATCAGGGTAAGAAATCTCTCTACTGGAATATCCCGATTGCCAATACCACGACCATTCTGCTTGGCACCGGCACTTCAGTTACCCAGGCAGCGATGCGTGAGCTGGCCAAGGCGGGTGTACTGGTTGGGTTTTGTGGTGGTGGCGGTACTCCGCTGTTCAGCGCGAATGAAATGGATATCGAAGTCGCGTGGTTTTCCCCTCAGAGTGAATACCGGCCAACGGAGTATTTACAGGGCTGGGTGAGGTTCTGGTTCGATGATGAGCTGCGTCTTCAGGCTGCCAAAACGATGCAACTGGCACGGCTTCGGCGGCTTAAAGAGGAGTGGTGCAGGCGTTCTTTTCAGGATCAGGGCTTTAACGTTGATACCGTAAGGCTCAACCAGTTACTCGCTGGCAGTGAAGAAAGAATACCGCAGCAGAGGGACACAACTGGTTTACTTACAGAAGAAGCCCGCCTGACCAAAGCGTTGTTTAAACTGGCAGTCGATACGGTCAATTACGGTGATTTTACCCGCGCCAAACGAGGTGCAGGCACCGATCCTGCCAACCGCTTTCTTGATCACGGCAATTATCTGGCGTATGGCCTGGGCGCTACTGCCACCTGGGTTTTAGGTTTACCGCATGGTTTGGCGGTATTACATGGTAAAACCCGGCGTGGCGGTCTGGTATTTGATGCCGCTGATTTAATTAAAGATGCCTGCATTCTGCCGCAGGCGTTTTTATCGGCCATGCGTGGTGACGATGAACAGGCATTCCGTCAGAACTGCATTGAAGCATTGGCGCGCAGTGAATCTCTTGATTTTATGATTGATACCTTAAAAAACGTTGCGATCAGCACTGCGGGTAAGGGCGTGGCATGAACGTTCTTTTCGTCTCCCAGTGCAGTAAGAATGCTTTAAAAGAAAGTCGCCGTATTCTCGATCAGTTCGCCGAGCGCAGAGGAGAGCGTACCTGGCAAACCGCCATTACGCTGGATGGATTGAATACCTTACGTAAACTCTTACGCAAAACGGCGCGTAAAAATACAGCGGTTGCCTGTCACTGGATTCGCGGCAAAGACCATAGTGAGCTGATGTGGATTGTCGGCGATGCCAGCCAGTTCAATGCCAAAGGTGCAACGCCAACCAATACTACGGCGCGTAATGTACTGCGCCGTGAAGACGAAAATGACTGGCATACCCTTGAAACTATTCGTGTACTGGCGCAGTTGGCGGGGCTGTTGCACGATTTAGGTAAGGCCAGTATTGCGTTTCAGCAGCGCTTAAAAGGATTGCGCACAGAGAAAAACCTTTATCGCCATGAATGGGTGTCACTGCGTTTATTTCAGGCATTCGTCGGCACTGATACTGACGAACAATGGCTGCAGCGACTGGCCGATGAAACCGCCGATGATCATGAGCTCTGGACTTCCGCTGGCCGCTACTGGCGCGATGGTCTGGATGCCGGAGAAGAGAATCGACACCCTTTCCGCAGCCTGAATGCTCAGGCACCATTGGCTGCGGCTCTTGGCTGGCTGGTCGTTACTCACCATCGCCTACCGCTTAAACCGGCCAGAGATAGCACTGGTAAACAACAGTGGTTCGGTGCCCGGGATGAGCGTCCGGCCCTGCATGAACTTCCGGAGCTGTTATCGAAGGTTGCTCACGACTGGAACGAACAGGCACAGGATGCAGAGCAGAAGCATAAAGAAGCCTACTGGGCTATCGAGGGCGGAACCGATTCTTTACCCGCGGTTTCACCCATCTGGCGCAAGCAGGCAGCTAAACTGGCGAAGCGCTTTTTATCGCTGCAGCAAACTCACAGCGAAGACTGGCTGGATAATCCTTATGTAATGCATCAGGCGCGGCTTTGCCTGATGTTGGGAGATCATCATTATTCCAGCCTGGGTTTAACTGCAGCCGATAAACCTGTTGCCGGGCGAGCACCTTTTTTACAGGCTGATCAAACACTGGCTGCGAATACCACGTATAAAAAAAATGGTCAGCGGGTGGTAAATCAATCCTTGCTTGAGCATTTATTAGGGGTTGCACAGGGGGCCGCATCCATCGCCCATGCATTACCCGGTTTTGAACGTTATTTGCCACGTTTGGCCAATCATCGGGGCTTAAGAAA
>NZ_JAJAEL010000037.1:319532-334148 GCF_020447205.1 Thalassolituus alkanivorans | reverse complement strand
GAATCTGACACTGTCTCAGCTGTCGATTCATTTTGCCGGGCGGTTAGACGCTCATATTGATCTGTAATTCGCTGACACAGAATTTTGAACACCCTCTAGCTGAGGGATTGTTTCTGTGAGATACAGGATTATAAGAAAGGACACCTTAACAGATTGGTTTTGGTGGTTTTTAAAACAGAGAGGCCTCCGTCATTAGATATTCCGATTACTCTGAATGTACTCGCGTTCCTTCTCGGAATTTAATTGATGCCATTCCATTAGCTCCTGATTTTCTCTCGCTAACATTTCTGGATCAACAACCCTTTTTCTTAACAAAGAGATATTATCATCTTCAATCTTAGAGAATATTTTTCGATGAGCGTTTTCAACAATGAATTTTATAATCTCTTTAGTTTGTAATTCCGACAATCTAGCATTTTTATGCATTGGTTTATCACCAATTTGCACAAACAAAGCGTGTTCAGGATCAACTGGGAGGATAATATTTCCTTTTTTAAGCCCCCAACCACCTTTTAAATCATACTGCCCATGACCATAGTAATTTACTTTGACTACTGGATTATCACTCGTGGGCCAAAAATATCCCAATGCAGGCTTCACTACACTCCATTTATGGGTATGTAGAACTTTTATTGTGTCATTCAAGACGTGCCTTATCGAGTGCAGCCAAGTACTTCTTCCTACGTATGTTTCCGCTTTGAGAACTCCAACATCAGATCCATCTTCGATTAGCGTAGAAACTTTTAATGGAAAAGGATTAGTAAGAAAATTTTTATCCATACCTTTTAGATCATCAGTATCTTTTTCATCAAGCTTTGCCTTCAAATCATTCAACACGTTCTGAAGAATTTCAGGTAGGTCCTTTTGCCACCGTTGGATATGCTCATACATTCGAGATGGAGTCCTGACATCCTGAGCAGCAAGGAACTTTATCAACACTTCCCAGTCCAAACGACTCAATCGACGCTCCATAGCCACCTTACTCAACACTTCGTTCGCTGGTGACTCAAACTCCTGATCAAGCCAGGACTCGAACTCATCAGACTCAGACCCCGAGATTATCTGTGTGTATAAATGCTTTTGATAAGCAATAGCTGACACAGAGTATCCCTTCCAAACAGGGACATTTGAATGATCAACCAGCGTTCGATAAACAAAGACTTTATGGTCAGAGTTAACCCATCTTTTCAAATAGCACTCTGGCACAAAATGATTTTTTACATGTAGCTGCTTTTTCATGACACTTTATATAACCAACACCGGCCTCATGGCCTTATTAATATTAACTCATGTATTACCGTCAACATTATTGCTCAGCTACTGACTTAGACTACTGCAGGGTTTCACGGGTAATATCCATATAGAAGAATGAGTGTGGCCTACCTTACCATTAGGGAACCTATAAATTCAGGTTCAAAAACTACCTTTGATTCTGGTCAGCTTTTGAGTCAAATCCCTGAAGAACAAGCCTTATACAACAGGCAAAAAATGCCCGATGTGCGTCCTACGAAGACCTATACTGTCGAGCATTGAGTTTTTAGTCAATGTCTTGGAGCGAACAGATTATGAGCATTCAAGTATCGTCAGGCTCTTAGCCATCGTTTCTGATCGCGGCTAAAAGCCACTCCCACAGGGGAGCGTCTGCTTTGAAATGCGGCTTCGCGTAATGGTTTTTATGCGCCTGTGGTCCGCCGCAGTGAACGATTATTTTTCTGATCCGCTGGGCATGGATGCCTAGCGAGCGCGCAGCGACAGGGATGTCGCATGGGCGCATGGTCAGAAAAATTGAGCGAACAAGGACAATTTTGACCGGATCAAAATTGAACAACCGAAGGTTGGCCCGCAGGGCGAAAGGCATGGATGCCTGAAGTCCTACGGACCACACAGTGCGAAGCTGGGGCCCGGGGAGAAGTTTCCCGGATTGGGGCGCAGGGGCTTGCCCCGCATTGGCTTAAAATCAGATACAACAGCCAGCCCGCGCAGCGACTACAACTCAGAGCACCACCGCCAAGCAGCAGGCACTACCACGCGGAGCGTGGGAGCGAGCCGGTGTGTGGGAGCGAGCCGGGAACACCACCACGCCCACCACCAAGCCACAGGCACTACCACGCGGAGCGTGGGAGCGAGCCGGTGCGTGGGAGCGAGCCGTTCAGCGAAGTGGAATTATTCCCACTCAATGGTCGCTGGCGGCTTGCTCGACACATCGTACGTCACGCGGGAAACATGCTCGATTTCGTTAATAATACGGTTCGATACTTTTTCCAGCAGTTCGTACGGCAGGTGCGCCCAACGAGCCGTCATAAAGTCGATGGTTTCTACCGCACGCAGAGCGATAACCCACTCGTAACGGCGGGCATCGCCCACCACGCCCACGGATTTCTGCGGAATAAATACCGCGAAGGCCTGGGAGGTTTTGTGGTACCAGTCGAAGTTATGCAGCTCTTCAATAAAGATGGCATCGGCTTCGCGCAGGATGTCGGCGTATTCTTTTTTCACTTCGCCGAGAATACGTACACCCAGACCCGGACCCGGGAAAGGATGACGGTAAACCATATCGTATGGCAGACCCAGTTCCAGACCGATTTTACGCACTTCGTCTTTAAACAGTTCACGCAGTGGTTCAACCAGTTCCATCTTCATATCGTCCGGCAGACCGCCAACGTTATGGTGGGATTTAATCACGTGGGCTTTACCGGTTTTGGAAGCCGCCGACTCAATTACGTCCGGATAAATCGTACCCTGGGCGAGGAAGTTTACGTCGGTCAGTTTGGTGGCTTCGGCATCGAAGACTTCGATGAATTTACCGCCAATGATCTTACGCTTGGCTTCAGGCTCAGATACGCCGGCCAGTGCATTGAGGAACAGTGCTTCGGCATCGGCACGGATAACACGTACGCCCATGTTTTTGGCGAACATATCCATAACCGCGTCGCCTTCGTTCTTACGCAGCAGGCCGTTATCAACAAACACACAGGTCAGCTGGTCGCCGATGGCTTTGTGCAGCAGCGCGGCAACCACAGAAGAGTCAACACCACCGGACAGGCCCAGCAGAACTTTCTGCGTACCCACCTGAGCGCGGACTTTTTCGATCTGGTCTTCGATGATTTTTGCTGGTGTCCACAGCGCTTCACAGCCACAGATTTCCAGTACGAAATGTTCAAGCAGACGCTTGCCCTGCAGGGTGTGGGTTACTTCCGGGTGGAACTGTACGCCGAAGAAGTTTTTCTCGGCGTGGAACATACCGGCAATCGGGCAGCTTGGCGTTGAGGCCATCAGCTCGAAACCTTCCGGCATGCGCACCACTTTGTCACCGTGGCTCATCCATACGTCAAGCAGGGCTTTACCGTTTGCAGCGTCGACATGGTCTTTGATGTCGTGCAGCAGACGGCTGTTACCTTCCACCGCAATCTGGGCGTAACCGAATTCACGGATGGTGGAGCTTTCTACCTTGCCACCCATCTGTTCGGCCATGGTCTGCATGCCGTAGCAGATACCCAGTACCGGCAGACCCATGTTGAAAACGACTTCCGGCGCGCGTGGTGAACCTTCTTCGGTAACCGACTCAGGGCCACCGGCCAGGATAATACCGGTTGGGTTGTATTCGCGGATTTCCGCTTCGTCCATATCCCAGGCACGGATTTCAGAGAAAACACCAATTTCGCGCACACGACGGGCGATCAGCTGGGTGTACTGTGAACCGAAATCCAGAATCAGGATACGTTGAGCATGAATGTCTTGAGACATAACTAATTCCCGTAAAACGAAAGCGGGGATGCAGTGCATCCCCAGAAAAATCAAAGCCCGCCGGTGTTAACCCAGACGGTAGTTTGGCGCTTCTTTGGTAATCTGCACATCGTGCACGTGGGACTCTTTCATCCCTGCGGCAGTAATACGCACAAACTGTGGTTTGGTACGCATTTCGTCGATGGTGGCACAACCGGTATAGCCCATGGAGGCACGTACGCCGCCCATCAGCTGATGCACGATATTGGTCAGCGGACCTTTAACGGCGATACGGCCTTCGATACCTTCAGGTACCAGTTTATCGGCACCGGCTTTTTTGTCCTGGAAGTAACGGTCAGAAGAACCCTGCGACTGATCCATGGCACCCAGCGAGCCCATACCACGGTAAGACTTATAAGCACGGCCCTGGAACAGTTCCACTTCACCCGGTGCCTCGTCGGTACCGGCCAGCATGGAACCAACCATAATCACGCTGGCACCGGCGGCAATGGCTTTGGCGATATCGCCGGAGAAACGGATACCACCGTCGGCAATTACCGGAATACCGTATTTTTCCATCGCTGCGGCAACGTTAGCCACGGCGGAGATCTGTGGTACGCCCACACCGGCAACGATACGGGTAGTACAGATAGAACCCGGGCCGATGCCCACTTTCACGCCGTCAACACCGACTTCAGCCAGCGCAATCGCCGCTTCGGCGGTGGCGATGTTACCGCCAATTACCTGCACCTGCGGGTAGTTTTCTTTTACCCAGCGCACACGGTCAATAACACCGGTACCAAAGGCATTGGAGGTGTGGCCGTGGGCAGTGTCCACCACGATCACGTCAACACCGGCTTTTACCAGCGCGGCAACACGCTCGTCGGTACCGGCACCGGTACCCACCGCAGCACCGACCAGCAGACGACCCTGGTCATCTTTGGCAGCGTTCGGGTAAGCACGGGCTTTATCGATATCTTTTACCGTCATCAGACCGGCCAGTTTGCCTGCAGCATTCAGCACCAGAATTTTTTCGATACGGTTAATATGCAGCAGGTCCTGTACGTCCTGGGCACTGGTGCCTTCCTGAACGGTAACCAGCTGATCTTTAGGGGTCATCACGCTGGCGACGGTGGCGTCGAGGTTTTTCTCAAAACGAACGTCACGGCTGGTCACAATACCCACCAGCTCATCGCCATCCACAACCGGCATACCGGAGATGTTGTGCAGCTGAGTCAGCTCCAGCAATTCACGGATCGTGGTGGTGCTTGGCACGGTGATAGGGTCTTTAACCACACCGCTTTCGAATTTTTTAACCTTACGGACTTCCGCGGCCTGTTCTTCGATAGTGAGGTTCTTATGTACGATACCCAGACCGCCTTCCTGTGCAATGGCAATGGCCAGACGGGCTTCGGTTACGGTATCCATGGCGGCGGAGATCAGCGGGATGTTGAGCTGAATGCCACGGGTCAGGCGGGTTTTCAGGGTAACCTGATTGGGCAGAACTTCGGAATAACCGGGAACCAGCAGCACGTCATCAAAGGTGAGTGCATCCTGAGCGATTCGCAACATAAAGTGCCTTCCAGAACGAGGGTATGGGAAAGGCGCAGCATTATAACGAAAGCTCAGGGAGCGGTAAACGCCGGACAGCGTTGAGTTTGCAGGAAACTGAAGGTCGCCTCGCGCAGATCGGCAAAGGCAAAAGAGGCAATATGGCCGCCGCGGCTGTCGAGCCAGCATAGCGCCGGTGCGGCGCTAACCTGTTCTGGGCCCTGTTGCGCACGTTGCGTGCTCATACGGGTATAAATTTCGCGCCCCTGTTTATAGGGAATCACCCGGTCATCCGCGCTGTGCATAATCAGCGTCGGGATCGTAATATCTGCCGCATAATCTTCCGGGTCCCAGTCGGTGGGTACCAGAACGGTAAAGGGCCAGATCAGCCAGCCAATCAGGTTACTGCTCATTGCATGGCGGGCAACCGCACCAAAGCCGGTAAAAGGTGCATCGAGAATCAGCGCCTGAATCTGATACTGCTGTTGCGCACGGGCAACAAAATTAATCGCCAGCGCCGCACCAATACTCTGCCCTAACACCACCAGCTGTTTATCCGGATGCTGCGTGCGCAGCCATTGTGTAGCAGCTTCGATATCCTGCAGCACATCGGGCATCAGTGCCTGCCCTTCGGAGGCACCAAAACCGCGGTAGTCCAGTGCCAGCACGCTGACGCCCTGCTGCGGCAACCAGTAAATACTGCGGCTGTGGCTGCTGATATTTTCGGCATTGCCGTGCAGATACAGCACCATAATGCCACTGTCTTCGCCCTGCGCCGGCAGCCACCAGCTGTGCAGCCGGGTGCCGTCATGGGCGCGGAGGCTAATGTCTTCGTAAGGCAGTGGCACATCGGCAGGGGTCGAGATCCAGACGGTCTGCGGATAGAAAAACAGGCCGGTGGTGGCGGTACAACCGCCCAGCATCAGCACAATAAGCAGCGCCGGTGCCAGACTAATTGGTCTGCGTAATACCCGCACCACCCGCCTCATCAGAAATACCACTGCATACCGGCGGAGACTTCACTGACACCTGCGGTGCCGGCATCAGTGGCAAACAACTGACGTTCAGCTTTTAAGCGTAACTGCAGATTCTGCCCCAGCGCATAACCACCCTCGGCACGCAGGCTGCGGCGTACGGTGTCATCACCGGTATTCAGCGGCTGCCAGTTGGCTTCGACCTGTGCCTGCACCTGCTCGTGCTGCAACAGCCAGCCAACACGCGGGCCGAAGCTGAGCTGGTAGCCATCTTCAAACTGGTTATCCGCCAGCAGCTGGGTTTCTGCCAGACCATACCAGCGCCCAAGCGCCGTCTGGTAAGCCCGGCCAAAGGCCACTTTTAAATAGCCATGCAGCTCGGCCTCAGTACCCAGAAAACGCTCGGCACCGGCGGTTACCGCCCAGGCTACCGGACGCTGAAAATAGGTCTGATGACTGAGCGACAGCACATCCACCACTTTAAAGCGTTGCAGCTTAACGCCTTCGTCTTCCCAGACACGCAGATCCCACTGCCCCATCTGAATCTGTGAGCCAGGCACAAAACCGGACGGCAGATCGAGGACGTCGTGATACGCAATACGCCAGCTCAGATCGCTGTAGGCCTGAGTCTCACCAGATGCACTCACCTGCCCGCCCCAGAGGCCAGCGCGGGAAGTGAGATGGCCCTGATCATCACGCACAGCAGGCATTGGCACATCGGCAAAATCAGCCGTCGCCGGACGTTTGGCCCGGGCTGACAACAGCGCCAGGGTACGTTTTCGCAACACCGGATTGGCCTGCTTTTTCTTGATTGCCAGATAACGGGCATAAGCGTGGCTGAGTTCCAGTGCACGCACCTGATCCTGTGCATTTAAACCGGCGATCAGGCTTTCGATATCCTCGTCGCTGTCGACCAGAGCCTGCGCCGCAGCCAGCACGTCGTCATTCACCTGAGTGCTTTTAAATTCCATATCACTGGCGGCTGAAGGACGGTATTCAGTATTTTCCACCAGGTCGTTTTGCCATAACGCGCGGATGGTATCGACCGGCACGGCTTTATAGGTAAAAGCCTCGGCCAAATCGGCGCGTTCTGAACTGGCATCGAGTAATGCCAGCAGACGATAAGAACAGTTTTCGTCAAAGAAAAAATAATCGTAATAAGTGTCTTTGGTTTCCCAGATGTGGCGCACAAACTGCGCGACTTCGGCTTCGGTAAAATTCAGCCGGTATTCCCACACATCGCGGTATTCCATGTGCTGATATTCATTGGTTTTTACGTAGTACGGCATCACCGATACCACGCCGGGGTAACCACCACTTAAACCTTTATAACTGAATACCAGTTCGTTATCGGTTGGGTCGGCATTGGCGGCAAAATTAACGCTGTAAGCCAGCAATTTGCTGCGCGAATCGTCGGCGCGGTCCATACGCACCAGCGTGTGGCCATACATCGACGACGGAGAATTAATATGGGAAGCCGGAAAAATAAGCGTTAAGGCATGGGCATCGAGTTCGTCACGCCATTCTTCAAATGCCGGGCAGCGCTGATCGGTAAATGTCACGTCCGGCAATTGTTGTTTTAACCAATGATAACGTGCAGGAAACTGACACTGCGCCGATTTATCATCCGCCTGATTAGTTTGTAAAAAAGCATTCAGGTCAGCTTTTAATTCTGCCGCCGGATCTTCTTTGCCATCGGCAGCCAGAAAAAATTCCGGGCTGTCATTCTGACTCAGATGACGTCCTTTAAGCGGGTGAAGACGATAATGCAGTAAATGCGCCCATTGTGGTTTTTCAGCCAATGCTTGCAATGCGTCATCGTCTGGCAGAGATGTTGCTCCAGCACGCGCTGCGAACGATGCAGCCATTAAAAATCCACAAAGCCCCAGTATCCCTGACCAGCGCATAGCGTTATCTCTCCTTCTTTTTTAATGCATAAAATTCAGACAATAAAAAAGCGCGCCGGGGCGCGCTTTTTTATCAGGGCCTGTTTACTCAGAGTGAACAGTCCCCAATACCGGAATTAACCCAGGTATTTCTGCAGAGCAGCGTCTTGTGCCATTGCAGAAGTCATAGCTTCATAAGCAGTAGCAGAAGTAGCGTCAGCGTTGAACATGCTGTCGAAGTTAGACTGCATGGTGCGGTTAAAAGCAGCAGCGTCCTGAGCTTCAACACCGATTACTTCAGCCAGAGCAGCCAGAGTTTCGCCCTGACCTTTAGCAGCGTCCAGAGCCAGCTGGTCCATGTTGTCTTCCATGAACGCCTGAGCCAGTTTCAGAGGGCCGTTAGCGCCTTCACAACCCAGAGTACCGGAAGTCATACCGAAAGTCTGGTTACCGGAAGTACCGTTGGTGGTAGCAGCCAGTACGTGCTCGTGCCATTCGTTAGCATCTGGGAATACAACAGCTGAGCCCAGACCACAACCAGCGTATGGGTTAGCGGCAAACGCCAGAGTGGAAGAAGAAACCAGAATTGCACCTGCGATAAACTTTTTCATGGGCTATATCCTTGTGTCAGCCTATTTAAAATTTGATTCAGCTTGCGCTGAAGGCGTTAACACTAGCGCGTTATAACCATTCTGTCTATGCCATCAATAAGGATAAAAGTTTAATAGTGAACCCGCGCACATCCTTGATACACAAAAGAAAATCTCTGGCCAATACGGTCTGAGCATGGCAACCTCTGAACACATCTTACAACCGATATCTTTCACTTTTGTGCAAGCCACCAATATTTTCACCGTCAGCCAGCTGAACCAGCGTGCCAAACAATTACTGGAAGTTTCTTTCGCCAATGTCCGCGTTGAAGGAGAAATTTCGAATCTGTCACGTCCGTCTTCCGGCCACTGGTACTTCACCTTAAAAGACAGTGGCGCTCAGGTGCGTTGTGCCATGTTCCGCTCGCGCACCGCCCTGCTGAAATTTATGCCAAAAGAAGGCGATAAAGTTGAGCTGCGCGCCAAAGTCAGCCTGTATGAGAACCGTGGTGACTACCAGCTGATCGTGGATGCGATGAAACCCGCTGGCGAAGGTGCTCTGCTGCTGGCGTTTCAGCAGTTAAAAGATCGCCTGGCCATGGCCGGACTGTTTGATGACAAATACAAACAGCCCATGCCCTCAGTACGCCGGGTTGGCATTATCACCTCCCCGACCGGTGCTGCCATTCATGACATGCTGACGGTCTTCCGCCGTCGCTGCCCGACGATTGAGATTGATATTTACCCGACCCCGGTACAGGGACGTGACGCCACGGCACACATCGTTGCCGCCATTGAGCGTGCCAACCGCGACAATAATGTCGATGTGTTAATCGTTGGCCGCGGTGGTGGTTCTCTCGAAGATCTGTGGTGTTTTAACGAAGAAGCCGTGGCCTGGGCCATTCACCATTCGCGCCTGCCCATTGTCAGCGCCGTTGGCCATGAAGTGGACTTTACCATTGCCGACTTTGTCGCCGATGTCAGAGCACCAACTCCGTCAGCCGCCGCCGAGCTGCTCAGTCCGGATCAGAGCCAGCAGATTCGTCAGATCCAGCTGATCCACCAGCGCCTGCAGCGTGGAATGCAACGACAGTTGCAGCAGCAACAGCAGCGTTTGCTGCGTATTCAGCAACGTCTGCGCGCACCGGGCCGCCTGTTGCAAAACCGTGCGCAACATCTCGACCAGCTGGAGATCCGTCTGCAACGGGCACAGCAACAGGATCTGCAGCAGCGTTATCACCGCCTGCAGAAGCTGCAGCAGGCACTGGTGCATCAGCACCCGCAACGCCTGTTGCGTGAACGCCAGCAACAGGTCGCATTACTGGAAAAACAATTTACCCGCCTGATTCAGCAACGGCTGACCCAGCGCCAGCAGCAACTGGCCGCCCAGGCGCATTTGCTGAACAGCCTGAGTCCGTTGAACGTTCTTGGCCGTGGTTACTCTATTACCCAGCAAACCGATGGCCGTGTGGTGCAGCAGGCCAGTGAGATTGCTGCAGGCCAGCGCATCCATAGTCGCTTACACAGTGGCTGGCTGGAGTCGGAAGTGATCGCCGTGCATACCGACAGTGCCGTGCCACAGCCAGAAGGCGCGAAAAAACCGCGCACGCGGAAATCCACTCCAAGGGCCTGTTAACACTAAGTGAATCGGGCCTGCTGAGAGCCAGTTTTTCTCAGAACTAAGGAGAGAGGAGTGATATTAGCGGGCTAAATGAATGACGAACGACGACGTTAATGGGGAAAACGGGCCTCAGCCCGAAGGGTTATGGCTAAAAATTCCTCATTCTGCGTTGCTGTTCGTTCGCTTAACCCGTTAGGCCACACTCTCAGCGCCTTGTTTGAGAATTTTTTAGCCGATAACAGGCCTGTTTAATTAGTGTTAACAGGCCCTAGAAAAAACCAGCGAGGATTAACATGGCCGAACTCTTTCACAGCATGATGCAGTTTATCGTCTCGCTGTTCGCCGCCGGTTCGATCCAGAGCGCCACCCCGGTTCCTGCCGAAGGGCCCCTGCCGTTACAACAGAGTATTCCCGGCGGCCTGACGGTGATTCCTGTCGGCTATGGCATTCAGCCACCGCAGGTAAGCTTCAATCAACAGAATGTGATGGTCATCCGCCCGGACGAGCAAAAACCCTGGCTGGCCATGGTTGGTATTCCACTCAGTCAGCAGCCCGGCGAAGCCAGCATCAAAGCCGGCAATAAAAACATCCGTTTTACCGTTAATGACCACGCCTACCCTGAACAGCATCTGACGGTTAAAAAGAAGCATGTGAACCCCAGCGCCGCAGAGCTGGCGCGTATCCGCAAAGAACAGGCACGGATGGCGGCGGTTTATACCAGCTTCAGCCCGGCACGCCCGTGGCAGCCTATGGCCTGGCCCATTCGTGGCGATATGAGCAGCGCCTTTGGCCTGAAACGCTTTTTTAACGGTGAACAGCGCAACCCACACAGTGGGCTGGATATTGCTGCAACAACCGGCACGCCCATTCTGGCGCCAGCCGATGGCAAAGTAGTGCTGACCGGTAATTTCTTTTTTAACGGTAACAGCGTCTTTATCGACCATGGTCAGGGGCTGATCAGCATGTTCTGCCATATGAGCGTTATTGAGGTTAAAGAAGGCGAAGAGATTATTGCCGGTGAACGCCTTGGTCAGGTCGGAGCAACCGGCCGCGCCACCGGCCCTCATCTGCACTGGACAGTCAGCCTGAACAACGCCCGTATTAATCCGTTGCTGCTGATTTCTCCTCTGCAGGGTGGCAAAATTCTGTCAGCCACCGGACAAACAGGAGCTGCACATGAGTGATAAAAAACACCCCGGCACCGCTGGTTTACTGCCGGTTAAAGGCAGCGGCTGTGGCATCCGTCCCGACCCCGATGCACTGAATGACGATACCGGCTTTGATTTCAGTGCCGCCCGCAAATTACTGCAGCAACAGGATGAGCGCACCACGACCACTCCCGCTGAAGAAAGCAGCAGCAATCCAGACATATCATCGCCGGTAAAATAGGCCGGCAATTACACCTTCCGATAAGACCGCCGACAGACGATCAGTGTCTATACTCAGAAAAGCCCTTTTCTGAAAGTCCGTTATGATCAAAAAAATCTCCGTCGACCAGCTCAAGCCAGACATGTATGTCTCAGACCTGAACTGCGACTGGATTCCTCACCATAACTACCAGAAAGAAGGTCGCATTCCCGACCAGAGCATTGTCGACGAAATCCGTCGCCGTGGTATCCGCGAAGTGTATATCGACACCAGTCGCGGTCTGGATGTCGGCGATAATGCTCTGACCGCCGCCGAAGTGGAGCGTGCCAACCAGCAGGCACTGGACAAAGCAGCCACCCTGAAACCCGATCAGAAAGCCCGCAACGGTGTGCAGGAAGAGCTGCTGAAAGCGAATAAAATCCATACCCAGGCCAAAGGTCTGGTCAGCAATGTACTGAAAGATGTGAAGCTTGGCCGCGCCATCGATGTAGAAGCCTTCGACCGTCTGGCCGATGGTATGGTCGATTCGGTGCTGCGTAATCACAACGCCCTCGCCTGCCTTGGCCGTATCCGCGAAAAAGACAATTACCTGCTTGAACACTCCATCAATCTCGCCGTTCTGATGGGCATCTTTGCCAAAAGCCTGAAGATTGACCGCGAGACCATGCACCAGGCGGTGGTTGGCGCCATGCTGCATGATATCGGCAAAGTGATGATCCCCGACGAGGTACTGCATAAACCCGGTAAACTGAACGACGATGAATTCGCCATTATGCGCAACCACGTGGTATTCAGCCGCGAGCTGCTGAAAAAGACACCGGGGGTGAGCGAGCTGACCATTAAAGTCGCCGCCCAGCACCACGAGCGTATTGATGGCAGCGGCTACCCGGACGGCCTGCACGACTGCGATATCTGCCGCGAAGGAAAGATGTGCGCCATTGCCGATGTGTACGATGCCATCACCGCCGACCGCGTGTATCACAAAGGCTTGCCACCAACGATGGCGCTGAAAAAACTGCTCGAATGGAGCGGCACCCATCTTGATCAGACACTGGTGCACCGTTTTATCCGCTCAATGGGCATTTATCCGGTGGGCTCGCTGGTGAAGCTGAAAAGTCAGCGGCTGGCGGTGGTGATTGAAGCCTCCGAAACCGATCAGCGCCTGCCATTGGTAAAGGTTATTTATAACACCAGCAGTCAGCGTTATCTGCCGGTTGAGATCATCGATCTGAGCAAACCGACCACTCAGGACGAAATACTGCAGGCCGTAGACCCGGCCCGCTTTGGTATCCGCCTGAACGACTTTATCGCCTGAAACAGAACCCACACAGCATCAGCTGCTGCGTTCTTCTTCCGCCTGCCGTTTGGCTCCCAGCAATTCGATTTTGGCCAGCACCTCAAGCGGTGCCGGCGGCGCTTCCTGCAACTCATCCGGCTCATTTTTCAGACGCGCGACGGCCTGCAGCATGCTAGCCAGCGAGCGCACCCGGCCGCCCTTCAGCACCGCAATGCGCGCCAGCGCTTTAGCATGTAAACGGCCATCGACCAGAAAGCGGTGCTCCATATAGAAATACTTACGGTCCCAGTGCAGCACCCGGCTTTCCACATCCACCAGCGCCAGCGGTTTGATCTCACGCACAAAGGTTAAAGTCTGGCTGGCCAATACCGAGCGCCAGCCCTTGCGCACAAATAATGGGCCGGTGCCCAGGCGCAGAAAAAACTCGGTGCGCGCCAGATCCAGCCAGGCCGGATAACGGGTATTGGTTAAATGCAGGTTCAGGTCACAATCCCAGGGCAAGACGCGGAAACGGGTATGAAATACATCCAGCGCCGTTGCCGGTCTGGCCCAGGGACGGCGGGCAAACATCAGGGTCGAGCGCAACATCTGGCTCATGCTTTGCTTTCACCGGATTTGGCGTTCAGATCAATCTTGCGCATCAGACCTTCCTGCGCCACCGAAGCCACCAGCTCGCCCTGCTGGTTAAACAGCTGACCGCGACAGAAGCCACGCGCACCACCGGCATTGGGGCTGTCGATGGCATACAGCAGCCATTCATCCATACGCAGCGGACGGTGGAACCAGACGCTGTGGTCCAGGCTGGCCACCTGCATGTCTTTCTGCGATACCGATACCGCATGCGGGTGCAGCGCGGTGGTAATCAGATTGAAGTCGGAGGCATAAGCCAGCATGGTGGCGTGCACATTGGGGTTATCGCCCATGGGCGCATCGGCCTTCATCCAGGCGTATTTCACCGGCTCTTTTTTCTGTGGCGCAAAAATATTCACCGGGTCGAGCACGCGGATTTCAATCGGCTGGTCGGCGGTGTAAATATCGCGAACCCGCTCCGGGAAGTAATCGCGGAACATACGCGCCAGTTCCAGCTGCGACGGAATGCCTTCCGGGCCTTTGATATCGGGCATCGGATTCTGATGCTCAAAGCCCGCTTCCGGATGCTGGAACGAGCACATCATGGTCAGAATCGCCTTACCGTTCTGGCTGGCTTTTACCTGCCGGGTGGCAAAACTGCGGCCATCGCGCAGTACATCCACTTCAAATTCAACGCTGTCGGTCACTGTACCGGGACGCAGAAAATAAGCATGCAGTGAGTGTGGAGCCCAATCGCCCTCAGTCAGCGTCTGAATGGCTGCCGATAAACTCTGCCCCAGCACCTGACCGCCGAACAAATTACGGAAGCCCAGATCCTGGCTCTGACCACGGAAACGATTTACGCCAATGGCTTCCAGCTTTAACAGCTCAATCAATTCTGCCAATACATTGCTCATACTAAACCCTGCCTTAACGGGCGGACGCGGGCGGATGTTGCTGCCATGACGCCACCTTTTCTTATTAAAATCATCGCTGGCGGGCGCTGTTGACCGGCCTGACCAGCTTTTTCTGTTTG
>NZ_JAJAEL010000037.1:174730-319391 GCF_020447205.1 Thalassolituus alkanivorans | reverse complement strand
TTTTCTCAGAACAAGGAGAGAGGAGTGATATTAGCGGGCTAAATGAATGACGAACGACGATGTTCATGGGGAAAACTGGCCTCAGCCCGAAGGGTTATGGCTAAAAATCCCTCATCCAGCGTTGCTGCTCGCTCGCTTAACCCGTTAGGCCACACTCTCAGCGCCTTGCCTGAGATATTTTTAGCCAATAACAGTCTGTTTAATTAGTGTCGACAGGCCCTAATTTTTCACACAATACGGATTCAGTACGGCGACACATTGGCCGCCGTGACATCCTCTGAATGAAGCCCTGATTGGATAAACCAATCATCCATCTGCGTCTTTATCTCACAACATGGCAGTCTGGCCCAGTGCCGCATCTGACAACCAGACCTGCTAAAAGGCTGAAATTGCCATTCCCGGGGCATTTGGGGGAGATTATCCGTGCCTGAGCGGCGACAAAGCGGCATCCTGAGGTTAAAACCGGCATCCTGAGGTTAAAAGATGCACAATAGCGTGCAATCCGTATAATACGCGGCCTTTTTGCAATGGGATTTTGCCTCCGCCCGCATCCGCAGATGCAGCGCGATCCGGGGCCAACCCCGCGTAAACAACGATACACAGGCACAATGCACCCGACTTCCGCACAACCCGATTTCACACAGGCGACCTATGCAACAGCGTGACCCCTACCAGCACCATGTAAACCCCGAGCATTATGCCGAGCTGCTGGAGGTAAAAGCACAGCGTCTGCGCGATCTGTTTGCCGACTTTAATCCGCCGTCATTACAGGTGCATGCCAGTGCCCCGAGCCACTTCCGCCTGCGCGCGGAATTCCGTCTGTGGCACGATGGCGACCGTTGTTTTTACGCCATGTTTGAGCCGGGCGATAAAAGCAAAGTCTATGAAGTGCGTGAGTTCCCTATTGCCTCACGCCTGATCAACGAGCTGATGACCCGCCTGCTGGAAGACATCCAGCCGAACGAGCTGCTGCGCCGCAAACTGTTTCAGGTCGAGTTTTTAACCACCGTGAGCGGTGATGCCCTGATCACGCTGATTTATCACAAGCCATTAGGCGATGAATGGCGCGCCGAAGCCGAAGCACTGCAGGCCCGTCTGGGCTTCCCGATTGTTGGCCGCTCACGTAAACAAAAGCTGGTGCTGGAACGCGATTATGTGAATGAGGCCCTGCAGGTGGACGGCAAGACCCTGCACTACCGCCAGATTGAAGGGGGTTTCACTCAGCCTAATGGCGAGATGAATCAGCAGATGCTGAGCTGGGCACGTTCTGCCGCGGCTGACATCAACAATAGTGACAACAACGGTGAGCCGTCATCCGACCTGCTGGAGCTGTATTGCGGCAACGGTAATTTCTCCATGGCACTGGCCGATACTTTCCGCCGCGTACTGGCGACCGAAATTTCCAAAACCTCGGTTGCGGCCGCACAGGTCAATATCGCCGATAACCAGCTTGATAACGTCGTGATTGCGCGTTTATCCAGCGAAGAATTTGTGCAGGCCCTGCGCGGCGAGCGCACCTTTGAGCGGCTGTCTGGTGTCGATTTAAGCAGCTACGATTTCCGTACCGTGCTGGTCGATCCGCCACGCGCCGGGCTGGACGATGAATCGGTGAAACAGGTGCAGGGCTACGACAATATTATTTATATCTCCTGCAACCCCAATACCCTGCACGACAACCTGCAGGTGCTGTGCAACACCCACGAGATCAGACGCTTTGCGCTGTTTGATCAGTTCCCCTATACCGACCATATCGAAACCGGTGTGGTCCTGACCCGGAAAAACCCTTCATGAACAGCACCGCATCTTCATCCTTCAGTCAGCTCGATCTGCCTGCCAGCCAGTTGCAGAATCTTGAGCGCATGGGCTACACCCAGATGACGCCGGTACAGCAGCAGACTCTGCCAGCGGCACTGGCCGGTCAGGATATTCTTGCTCAGGCCAAAACCGGCAGCGGTAAAACCGCCGCCTTTGGTCTGCCGTTATTAAGCAAAATTAATCCGCGCTTTTTTGGTGTGCAGGCGCTGGTGCTGTGTCCAACCCGCGAACTGAGCACTCAGGTGGCGGAAGAAATCCGCAAGCTGGCACGCTTTCAGGCCAATATTAAAGTGGTGGTCCTTTGTGGCGGTGTTTCTATTGGCCCACAAATCGGCTCGCTGGAACACGGTGCGCACATCGTGGTCGGCACACCGGGGCGGATAAAAGACCACCTGCGCAAAGAAACCCTGAAAATTGACCAGGTGCAGACGCTGGTGCTGGACGAAGCCGACCGTATGCTCGATATGGGTTTTACCGACGATATTCATCATATTGTGGCGCACACCCCGGCCAACCGTCAGACCCTGCTGTTTTCTGCCACTTATCCGGAAAACATCAGCCAGTTAAGTGCCGAATTTCAGCACAACCCGCTGAATGTCAAAGTCGAAGCCGTGCATCAGAGCAACAGCATCGAGCAGCATCTGGTCATCTGCGAACGCAATGAAAAAGAACAGGCACTGGCACGGGTATTAAGCCACTTTGGTATTCAGCAGGCCGTGGTGTTCTGCAATACCAAACAGGCAACCGAAGAAGTCACCCAGACATTGCGCGACATGGGGTTTATCGCCCTCGCCCTGCACGGCGACCTGGATCAGCGTGACCGTGATCAGGTCTATGTGCAGTTCAAACAGAACAGCACCAACTTTCTGGTTGCAACCGATGTCGCCGCCCGTGGTCTGGATGTTGATGATCTGCCAGCGGTGATTAACTACGAATTACCGCGCGACCCGGAGGTCTATGTACACCGTATCGGCCGTACCGGCCGTGCTGGTAAAGAAGGTCTGGCAATCTCTATTGCTACCGAACGCGAAGACTACAAACGCGCTGCCATTGCCGAACAACAGGGCCGCGATATTCCGCTGATGCCAATCAGTGAACTCAGCGATGTTATGCTGCAGGCAGAAAAGCCAGCCAACGTCAGCCTGTGTCTGGCGGCGGGTCGTAAAGATAAACTGCGCCCCGGCGATATTCTCGGCGCCCTGACCTCCGCCGGCGGTATTGCCGGCAGTGCTGTCGGTAAAATTGAAGTGCTGGATTACGCCGCTTATGTTGCAGTCCAGCGCGATCAGGCCAGAATCGCCCTGAATCATCTGCAGAAAACCCGTATTAAAGGCCGTGCCATTAAAGTGCGCCGGGTTTAAACGGCGGGTAATAAGCGAAAAAACGGCTGCCGATGCAGCCGTTTTTTTTATTTACGTCACAGACATTACGAGAAGTGCCAGAAGCAGCAGCGCAGCGAGAAAAAGAAAAATATTCCCCAGTCCGCGACTTTCAGCCAGCTCCTGCTGATAACACTGAATAAAGGCTTCCAGCTCAGCGCCATCAGTAATATCCCGGCAATGCGGACAAGCTCTGGCCAGGTGTGGGAAAGATCGCATGCAACGTTGGCATTTTTTGGTAAACCGGATTTTAACCGGCAGTGGCATCCCTTTCATATGTCCTTCTGTTTAATATTTTAGAAGTCATATCGTGACCGGTTATAATACGGCCAACTTTTGTCCAGCAGCAGAGTATGAATGATACTATGAATTACACCGTCATGCCTGATTCTTCCTTTTTACATCCTCTGCTGCTCCAGCCTGCGGCAGACGCCGATGTACCGGCACTCTGTGCATTGATGAATCTGTGTTATCGCGGCAGCGAAAACGGCACTGAAGCGCAATTACAGGGCTGGACTTCAGAAGTCGGTCTGGTCGCTGGCCAGCGTATTCAGCCCGACGACTTACTCGCCTTTATTCATCGTGCGGATGTGAATTTTTTCTGCATTAAAAATAATGCCGACATTATCGCCTGCTTTTCTCTGATACAAAAAAAATTACAACCACTGGAAAGCAAACAGGTAGCGGCATGTGAGTTCGGCAGCTTTGCCGTACATCCGCACTATCAGGCACAGGGGCTGGGTAAGCAGTTACTATCCTGGGGCGAAACCTTCGCCTCTGATCTGAATTGCACAGCCATGCAGATGCAGGTACTGGCACCACGGGAAGATTTAATTGCCTATTATCAGAGACGCGGATATCAGCTGACGCCCTCACGGGCTCCTTTCCCCAAACAACTGGCGGTCGGTACACCATTGCAGGATGCATTGAGTCTGGTGCTGATGGAGAAAACCCTGCCAGCATCATAACAGAGCGGCAAACAACAAAAACGAGGCTGATTAATCGGCGCTGATATGGCGCGGGAAAACGATCAAAAAGGACAGCCCGCCCTCTGCTGGTTCTTCGGCACGAATACTGCCATGCAACAGACGCGTTACCCACTGATGGACAAGGTGCAGACCCAGTCCGCTTGAACCCTGCCCCCGGGCACTGGTCACAAACGGATCAAACATCCGGCCGGCAATATCCGAGCGCACCCCGCTGCCATTATCTGATACGCGCAATATCACCTGATCCTGCTCATTAGTCTCAGCACAGAATTCGATCTGACCGCCCGTCATATCAGCAAAACCATGCACCACGGCATTAACAATAAGGTTTTGCAGTATCTGTGAAACAATACCCGGATAACCGACAAGACGGAGGTCTTCGGCAATATGTGTGACGACTTTTACACCGGAGTGGGTGAGCATAACCTGTAAAGAGCGCAATAAATCGTCACATACCTGGCGCAGACGAAATTCAACAATATCGTCACTGGCACGGTCGATTGCCAGACGTTTAAAACTCTCAACACGGATTTTTGCCCGTTTCAGATTCTCATCCAGTAATTTAAGTCCTTCCTGACTGTGAAGAATATAATCGGCCAGCGCCTGACGGCTTAATCCCGTATCAACAGCCTTAGTCAGCTGGGTCAGATGAGTTTCCAATGTTGATGTCAGCATCAGCGCTCCACCTACCGGAGTATTAAGCTCATGAGCAACACCTGCGACCATCATCCCAAGCGCAGATAATTTACGCGTTTCAACCAATTCGTCCTGCAGAATACTTTGCTCATACAAGCTGATATCCAACTTTGCATTTGTAACTTCCAGTGCTTCTTTTTCCTGCTGGAGTTGTCGGTTAAGCAGGTAACGCTGGTACTGTTGCAGTAAATCATGGTGCAGCAAACGGCCACCAACCAGAATGATAACTGCGGCAAGTAATAATCCTGGCCATATCGACCGCCAGTTAACAGCCGACATAAATTCTGCCGTTGTCTGCACAATCAAATAGACCGGTGTGGCACTCTCCTGACTGGTGGATTGCCCAAGATTTATTTTCATGGCACTGATTAACTGACCAGCAAGAACCTCCCCTGAAATAACAGAAATTTTCCGCAGGCGTTTCCACAAAGCCTGATTCTGCACGCTTAGGTTATACTTATTCTGGCCGAGGTCATGCCCCCACTCCTGCTCGGCTTGAGGGTGCAGAACCCAGTACCCCCCCGCATCGGCAATCAATAAGGCTGACTGTTCCTCTGATAAATTACGCAGGGATTCCAGCAAGCGGCGAAAATCATAATTAATCAATAGCAGGCCGGGTTGTTTTCCATCATCAACCCCAGTACGGATACCGGCACGGAGTGTTGGTTGATATGGCTGAACAATGGCTCCGTTTTCAATATTCAGATCCAGTCCGGAAAAATACACTGCTGGTGGTTCTACCTGCATTGCATCACGAAAATAATAGCGACTGGCTTTATTCTGTAGCTCTGAATCTGGTAACTGACGCACGGAATTTTTATCAACGTCGATGCGCACCCGCTCATTGCCCTGAATATCAAGCCAGCGGATCTGCAGAACATTGTCCAGAGATTGAGCAAACCCTGAGAATCGTTGCGCCAGAATCGCGGTGTTGATTGGCCCTTCAGCATTCAGCCCCTGATGAATATCACGATCATGGTAAAGCAGTGAGACAATATTACGCACATCGCCCAACTCCCGGCTCAGGTGCACCGAGGCCGAAGCGATAATATGATCGTGCTTTTCGTTAATATCGTGGATATATGACTGGCGCAATAAATAGTTGACGGTAAATGCCGATACAAAAGCAATCAGCAACAGCAATAAGAGAAGCCGGATGCCCTGCTTTCGCTGTGCGGGAACAGAATAGTATGGAAAAACAGAAAGAGCCTCGGCGGCAAAACCAGAGGCCGGCTCCGTATGTTTCAGCGGTTCGTGTGAAGCCATGCAATCGCATCATCCACTGTCATTGGCCGGGAAAAAAAATAGCCTTGCCCGACAGAACAACCAACCTGTTGTAACCACTCGCTCTGAGCTTTGGTTTCTACGCCTTCAGCAACAATATGATAGCCAAAACGCTGACCTATTCTTACAACCATTTCAACCGCATGCCGGTCTTCTTCTGACTCTTCGATTCCCTGAACAAAAGACCGGTCTATTTTTAATGTGGTTGCAGGTAGTCTGGTGATATGTGAAAGCGAGGAATAACCCGTTCCAAAATCATCGATACTGACAGACATTCCCAATGACATAAACCGGCGCAGCAATGTATCAAAACCACGGTAGTCGGTCATAGCCTGTGATTCCGTTACTTCAATATCCAATAAAGCAGGATTGATGCTCTTCTCTTCAATAGCCTGAAAAATACTCTGGATATAATCGCGGTTATTTAAATCTGACACGCTGGCATTAAACGATACCGGCAGTTCAAAACCAGCATCAGCCAGCTGTTTTATGGCAGCAAAGGTCAGCTGAAGCACATGAAGATCAAGACTGCGGATTAACCCGGAGGCCTCTGCGAGGGGAATAAAAACATCCGGTGGAATATAGTCGCCATTGCTGTTCCGCCAGCGTACTAAAGCTTCAAAACCCAGTACCTTATTGTTCACCAATGCCACTTTAGGCTGCAGCATAATGAAGAGATCGCGATTCTGTAATGCCTGCTGTAACTCAAGTAATTGCAGATGACTGGCAGTTATTTTTTCGCGATAGCCCGGCGTATAGCCAATTAAGTTCAGGTTGTAACTTTCTCCTACTGACAACGTAACCTCAGCCAGATGTAAGGTTTCCTGAGAAGAAGCATCCTGAAGTAAATTCAGTTCGATTTTACAGAAGATTATCTGAATATGATGCTGCACGCCGGATAGCATCAGCGGCTGATCAAAAATCTGCAGTAACAACTCATCATCGGGTTGGCTGTCATGATTAAAAACCAGAGCAAATGAGCCTGTGCTGATCGTTGAAAAACAGCTGAACCCCGGCAGTTTCTGCCGCAAAGCTTCGCAGGTTGCTTTAAGCAGGTTGTCACAATAGCGCTCACCAAAGGTGATCATCGCATCCTGAAAGCTTTTGATCTTCACCAGCAGCAGCACATTGTCGCGCCGGTCATCGTCGTTCAGAGAATCCAGCTCACGCAGTAAACCGTTACGGTTACGAATATTCAGCAGATCATCAAAATAGGCCAAACGACTGACCCGATTAAGCAGGGCAACGTTAGAAAAGCCACTGCGCACATTTTCGCTGAAAACCCGCAGCAAATTAATATGGGCAGGAGTCAGTTCTACAATACCATCAACCAGAACCAGATATTCGGCCCCATCAATAGCATGGGTTTCAAAATAAAGAACTGTATGATCTGCATGAAACTGGTGGCATTGCGCAGTAATGGCCGACCTTAAGGTCGCCATCCGTTCATCAGCCGGAAAATCCGTAAGGTTTTTCTCAAGCATGCCATGATAGTCGACAGTCGTTGCGATCACCCTGGCATCACTTAACTGCATATTGCGGAAATGCCCCATACAAACAATACCGCTGACCCCCGCACCAATAATACGGCCAATATTAGTCAGCACTGCCTGGGTCAGTGAACCCAGTTCCTGTTTGCTGTGCAGATTACGGGAAGCATCTAATATCAGCTGCAAGCCCCGCTGCGCGCGGTTCAGCTCCATCATGTAGTGCCAGGTACGCAGATGACTGCCCACCACAGAATGCAGCTTTTCGCGGTTCAGGTCCGCTTTGTTCCAGTATTCATCAATGTCGTACTGACGCATGACGTCAGCCTCAGGAGCCACACCGGGTTGTCCGGTCAGCAGCACGATACGGATTGCCGAGTTGCCCAGAACCTCGCGAACAGAGCTGACCAGTCGCAGGCCGGCGTCATCCTGCTCCATCACCACATCCAGCAGCATTACGGCGATATCGTCATGCTCCCCGAGCAAATCGGCTGCCTGCGCAGCAGAGGCCGCGGTCAGAACCTCAACATCCTCACCTTTGAATTGCAGACCGCTTAAACCATGCAGCAATGAAGCCTGATAGACAGGATCATCTTCAACACTGAGAATCTTCCAGCTGGCATGAGCCTGTAGCGGGAATGTTTTACATTCATCGTCACTGAAAACGAAGGCATCATTAGACATGTGTGTGCTGTCCTTGTCTTACCGGATCAGCGGAAACTGAACCGATGAACACTGAATATTGAGCTTTATATAGTTATAGGAGATAGCATCGGATGCTGCCATTGATAGCAGCGATCAAAAAACGCTTTCCGATTAATTTGATAATAAATCAGACAAAAACCGCAGATTAACGCGTCAATTTCAGCCACTGAAGCATATCGGACCTTTTGCTGAAGTGTAGTAATGAGGCAGAAGTTAATTGTTAAGCAACAGGCTGATGCTCATGGCAATGCATACAGCAACGGTCATCAGACGGACAAACACCACGCCGCGCCGTACCGCCGTTGCCGCCCCCAGACGAGCGCCCAGCGCCTGACCCAGCGCCATGCTTAAACCGACAACCCATGCGATCTGACCCGATAAAATAAAAATCAACAGTGAAACAACATTAGTGGTGAAATTCAGGAGTTTGGCATGTGCAGTGGCCTGCAGCATATTCATGCCACGCAGCTGACAATAACCCAGGGTGAAAAAGGTGCCGGTACCCGGCCCGAAAAAACCATCATAAAAGCCAACGGCCGGAACCGCACTGGCGTTAAATTGCCCGGCGCTCAGCCTTGCGTTTGTTTCCTGTTCTCCTGCTTTACGTGCCAGCAGTAAATAAAGAGCAATCATGATTAAGGCATAGGGCATAACCGCAACCAGCAAGGCGCTGTCGAACCACTGCACAGCCACAGCACCCGCCGCCGCCCCTGCTGCGGTCAGGGCAATACTCCAGCGCTGCCTGCCGGGATTTACCAACCCTTCACGGATAAAAAACCGGGTTGCGGTAAAGCTGCCAAAGCACGCCTGCAGCTTATTGGTGGCAATCGCCTGCACCGGATTCAGCCCGGCGACCAGCAGGGCCGGGATGGTCAGCAGCCCGCCTCCTCCGGCAATGGCATCAATAAAACCCGCCGCACCGGCCACCAGCGCTAACAAAAGCAACACATCAACAGATAACTCAGGCATAGTATTCTTTGCGGAAGATAAACATTGATTATCATACGCGAAGGCCGGGGGTGCAGACAGGGGCGCTTTCCGGCCTGCTGCGATGGCGTCAGACGGAGCCTTTATGACCTCAGATATTCACCACACCCAGGACGGTAAACCGTTAAGTCACTCCGATACGGAGAAGCGACGGCTGGAACGTGATGCGGCCAAGCTCTTTATGCGGGCCTATGAGTGGGAATTTCATCAGCCAATCCGTCATATCTGGCATAACGAACCGGCCAAGCCGGATATTTCCTGTTATTTACAGGGCGAAGCGCTGGATCTGGAAATCGCACATTTATATGCCAGCGAGAATGAAGCCCGCATTGCCTCTGGCGACCACCCGCGGGAAACCGATCATAATCACTACCATGGCGATGACCATCTGTGGAGTTATCTCGCCGATCTCGCCAGTCTGGAAAGCGGCCGTAAACTGCACACTGCACTTAACCGTATTCTGGTGAATAAAGCGCGCAAGCGTTATCACTCCAAACGCGTCTGGCTGGTCATCCGCAATGCCAGTCCGCTGTGGAACCGCGATGATTTTTTACCCATTGTCCGCCATCTGAAACTGCCCCACCATTGTTTTGAAAAAATCTGGTTACTACCGGATTTTCCCGGCGAGCAGGAGCTGATTGAAATCAGCCATTCTGCGGCAAAATAATCAGCCGCCTTTATCAGCCAGAACAGTAGCGCGAAAATAAAAAAGCCCCACTCCAATGAGCGGGGCTTTTCAGCACATCAATAAATACTTATTTACTTTCGGTGCTTTCCTGCGGGTCGGCGAACATAAATTCGTCTTCCGTTTTATGTTTGCCCATCAGTCTTGGGCGCTCAATCAGGAAGTACAGCAGCAGACCGATAATGACCGCATACACGGTGGATTTAGGGTCCGGCATCGCCAGAGTTACCGCCACAATACCGGCCACACCACGTTCGGTTGGGTTACGCAGTTGTTCCATACCCACCATGATGCAGATATAAGCGGTCAGAATCAGCGTCAGTGACAGCGCAATCGGCAGTACCGGTTTAAACATGGTCACCAGTGGCAGACAGAACAGCGCGAGTAAACCGGTCAGCCAGAAGGTACCACCACCACTGTAGATAGAATCCATCGCTTTACGACCCATGGCATAGCGCTCGGCTACGGTTGCGTGTGCAGCCGTCCACAGCGGACCAGCCAGACCCGGCCACGGAGCGAAGAAGGCATGAATACCATTACGGATCGCGGTAACAACGTGCACGCGGTCAACGTTGGTTTCAATTTTTTCGTCAGTACGGACCTTGTCGATACGCTCAACCAGAGTAAAACCAACAATGATGTCACCAAAGGCAATCACGTACGCAATTAACGCAGTTGGAATGGCCAGCAGGAAAACATCCCAGCCCGGGAAGCCAACAGCAAAGGTCAGGTAATTAGCCATCAGAGCGAAGTCTGGCTGAGTGATACCCCACTGGATATCCGGCAGCGGATATTCACCCACAATCCAGCCGACAATCATGGCGATAATCATGCCCGGCACCATACCGAAGTTAGCAATACGTCGGGCAATGGCTGACTGTTCAACGACGTTTTTAAACGACAGGGAAAACAGCACATAGGCTGAAACAACGGAACCGATAATCAGCGAAATCGGTGTCGCATCCACACGGCCACCGGTTTTTAATTCGCCCATTAAGGCGGCAATACCGGCACCGATAATAATGCCCGACTTCAGGGAGTTAGGAATCACCTGAACCAGTTTTGAACCCCAGCCGGTCAGACCGAGAATCAGGAAGATCAGCGTCACTTCAATCTGCAAAGCAAATAACGCTTTAATAGCATCCGGGCCTGGTTCAAAGCCGTTCAGAAACAGAATAACCACCGGAATCGCCGGCGTAATCCAGCCCGGAACCAGAGGTACACCCAGCAAAGCCGGCAGAATATAGCCAAGGCCCGCAATAAAGGTAAAAGCCAGAGCCGCTTCATACGGCATGCCCAGATATTTTTCCAGCAATGGAATCATGGCCAGACCAACCACAAACATTACCAGCCCCTGAATGGTTTCAGCCATTTCCCAGCGGTAATGAACAAAAGGCAGTCGGATCTTAAACGGTCCGGCAGGCCAATACGGTTGTTCGCCTCCCGGCGTACGTTGCTGCATTTGCATAAGTGCTCTCTTCCTCGTTTATTGTTGTTTGCGTCTGTTATGAGTTATCAGAGCGCGGACATTAAAGAATGAAGAAAGCATTAGCGATAGCAGTGCACACCACCTTAGTCTTAAAATTAAACCAAGGTCGTACGTATTTTTTGTCTGCGGAAAAATACTGATTTTATCCAGTGATTTTTAAGCAATAGTGCTATGCCGGAAGCAGTAACAAAAGGAAATAATTGCCAATAGATACCCATGAAAAGGTTAAAAAAAAACGCCGTACCAAAAATCAGTACAGCGTTTTTTTATTGGCTGAAAGCACAGCTCAGTCAGTACGCATCGTAAGGATAAATCGATTCGGCATACACCTGCAGATCCTGAATCCACTGCAGTTTAACCGGGTCATCGGCTACCTGTTGTGCCGCCAGCTGCAGTTCACGGGCAAAGCGCTCGTAATTCATCACTGGTGAGGCCGGGTCAGTGTGCATCAGACGCGCCATACGGTGCTGTTCCCAGCGCTCACGTTCGGCTTCGTTGAGGGTATCGGGAAAATTCCGCGCACGGTAACGGAACAGCATTTCTTCACCACGGCGATCCTTAAACGGTGCCGGCCAGTCGGCCAGATCCCAGGGCGATAATTCATGTACGGTCTGCATCGCCTGCTTATCCGCCGACGGAAAAAACGCATCGTACAGCTGACTGTCAACATCAGTCGCCGGAGCAAACTCACGGCCGCTGAATACCTGATGCAGCTTGGCGGTTAAATCGGCACCGTTTTTAATCTGTGCCAGATGACGGCGTAAGGTTTCACCGCTCAGGTTCCAGCGCGATGCCTGATCCGGCGTCAGGGTATTGGCCGGCGCCAGCACCGGCGCTTTATTGATATGAATTTCTTTCAGCGGCAGGCGGCTCATACCCTCAGGCATATCGGCGGTACGGGTAAAAACCCGCTGCTGTATCTCTTCGACACTTAATTCAAACAGTGGCGTTGGGTCCTGATGCAGGTCGAAGGCAATAAAGGAGTTTTTATTGCTCGGGTGCCAGCACAGCGGTACAACTACCGCCATACAGCCCTGCTCAACCGGAAACATACCGGAAATATGCACCAGCGGTTTATGGTTAAGCACATCCACCAACGCGCCAACCTGGGCTTTTTGCCGCAGACCATAGAGGTAGCGATACAATTTAGGCTGCTTATCTTTAATCAAACGCGCCAGCGCAATGGTGGCACGCACATCGGAGACCGCATCGTGCGCCTTACCATGATCCAGGCCGTTGGCCGCGGTCAGGTGCTCGAGCTTAAAGCTTTTACGGCCGTCATCATGCTCCGGCCAGACAATACCCTCGGGGCGCAAGGCATAGGCGCAACGCACCACATCGAGTAAGTCCCAGCGCGAATTACCGCCCTGCCACTCACGGGCGTAAGGGTCATAAAAATTACGGTACAGGCCGTAACGGGTAAATTCATCGTCAAAACGAATGCTGTTATAGCCGGCGCTGCAGGTACCAGGCTGGCTGAATACGTCGTTAATGCGACCGATAAAATCGGTTTCGCTCAGACCTTTGCTCTGACAATCCTGCGGTACGATGCCGGTAATCAGCACCGCCTGCGGATGCGGCAGGTAATCGTCGCTCTGCTTACAGAACAGCTCGATGGGTTCTTCAATTTCATTCAGGTCTTCATCCGTACGGATCGCGGCAAACTGTGCCGGGCGATCCCAGGCCGGACTGGCGCCAAAGGTTTCGTAGTCGTACCAGACAATCGTATTCACACTCTTTGTTCCTCAGGCGCCTGAAACCTCAGTCGCCGCTTGCGGTTGCTGCCGGCAGGGTAAAGATTTTGCCGGTCTGCAGGAAGCTGCGTGCATCGCGGGCGCTCTGCACCGGCAGCTCTTCCATCGGCATATGGCCGACGCCTTCGTAGGTAATCACACTGACATTGGCCAGATCACGGCGGAAACGCTCCATAATATCCAGCGGTACCCACTCGTCTTCTTCGCCCCAGATCAGCAGGGTTGGTACACGGATCTCTGCCACCCGATCACCCAGATGCGGGTTATCGCTCTGCTCTTTCATGGTACGGAATACATTCACCAGCCCTTTACGGTTACCCGGACGCAGGGTCAGATCGTGGTAACGGTGAACCAGTTTGTCGTCTACTTTGCTGTCATCGCCGTAGGCCGCACGTACATTCATACCCACCATAAAGCGCGGCATCATTAATGTACTCATCTCGCCGATGACCGGCCAGGAAGCAAAATCCATAATAAACGGCATGTCCTGCGGATAACCGGCGGAATCCAGCAGAATCAGTTTCTCCACCCGGTCAGGACGGTGCAGCGCATAATTCCAGCTGATATAACCACCCAATGAGTTACCGGCCAGCGACATCTTGTTCACGCCCAGTTTGTTCAGGAATTTATCCAGTTTGTCGACCATATAGCCGATGTTATAGCGCTCCATCTTCGGGTCCGGGCCGGTCAGACCATGGGCCGGCAGATCCAGGCGGATAATGCGGTAGCTGCCTTTCAGTTCATCCACCCAGCCATCCCAGGTGTGCAGTGACGAAGCCACGCCGTGCAGCAATACCAGCACCGGGCCCTGGCCTTCATCGCGGTAATGGATCACCAGATCATCGACCGCTAAAAATTTGGATTGTTCGTTGGTGTAGTTCTGGGTCAGCTCCGACAGCGGACGCGAGCCAACGCCCATAGATGCACAGCCAGTTAAAGCCAGCAGGCTGATCATCAGCAACAGTTGGATGGATTTCATGCGATACCCCGAGGTGATTTTCTTATTGTTTTAACCAGCGATGCCTGCGCGGTGCACGTCCTTTAATGCCGACAACGCCTTGTGCCACAGCCGTGCCAACCATAAGGCAACCGACCGGGCTGAACTTTATCACAGCTGTTTTCAATCGTCTTGCGCCACTGAGCGCGCTTTCTGCGAATAACAGCCCTTCCCTATTCAGGTGCGAAGGGTACAATGACCGCGCTTTTTTTTGTGACAGTTTGGACGGAATCCCGATGGCGTTATTCAAGAAGTTTTTCAGACCCAAAGTACGGATTGAGAAGTGGCAGGATGCAAACCCCGAAGTACGCCGACAGGCGCTGCAGGATCTTAAATCACCCGACCAACTGATCACCTTCGTTAACAACGAATCCCAGGCTGAGCTGCGTCAGCTGGCCATTGCCCGCATTGATCAGCACAGCGCCCTTGAGCAACTGCTGCACAGCGCCCGTGACGATGTGCGTCAGGCCGCCCGCAGCCGTCTGCTGACCCAGCTGCTGCCAGCCAACAACGACCTGAGCCAGATTCAGGATTCGCGTTTGTTAGTGCAGATTGCCGGCCTGACCGACGACAACGAACTGCGTCTGCAAGCCATTGCCCACATCAGCGACGAACAGGAACGCCTGCAACTGGCGCGCACCCACGCCGTTGCCAAAGTGCGTCTGGCCGCCGCTGAAGGTATCGACAGCCCGGAACTGCTGCAACAATTGCTGGATCACGCGCAGGGCAAAGACAAAGCGATTTACCGTCTGTGCAAAGACCGCCTGGCCGCTCACAAAGCCGTACAACAGGAACGTCAGGCGCAGACCGATGCCATCGATAACCTGCTGGCGCAGGCGAAATATCTGAACAAGGTCGGCTATCACCCGGAATTTAACGGCAAGTTGCAACTGCTGAACAAACAATGGCAGGAACTGCAGGCTCAGGCTGACACCACAACTGCCGCCAGCATCAATGCCGAACTGGCTCAGGCCAATGCCCTGCTCAGCGCCCACGCCGAAGAAGAACAGCGTCAGGCGGCCGCCCGTGCTGCTGCCAGCGAAGCCGCAAGCCAGCAGGAACAACTGCTGCAGCGCCTGAGTCAGCTGGCTGAAGATGCCGCCGCTGAGCCACAAACAGATATCAGCGCCGCCTTACAGCAGCTGCAGCAGGACTGGGATCAGGCCTTTCATCAGCACAAACCCGCCGCAGAACAGGCACGCCGCTTTGAAAATCAGCTGCAACAGTTACTGGCTCTGCAATCGGCCAATCAGCATTACAGCGCGCAGCAGGAAAGACTGCAGAAGTGGCTGGATACAGCCTTAGCCGATGATATGAACGGCCTGAAAAATACCGCCAAGCAGGCGCAGCAATGGCTGAAGCAACTGGCCTGGCCACAAGCCTTACCGGCCCCGGCCTGGCTGAATACCATTCACAACAAACAGCAGCAGGCCGAAGCGGCCCTGGCGCAGCTGCAACAGCAACAACAGGCGCGGCTGAATACCCTCGACCAGCAGCTGAGTGCACTGGAACAGGCGCTGAACGATGGTCAGCTGAAAGACGCCGGTCGCCTCAGTCAGCAGGTACAGCAGAATCTGCGTCAGGTAGACAGCCAGGCTGCGCAAAGCGCTCAGCGTCAGTACCGCAGCCTCAGCGCCCGTCTGCAGGAAATGCGCGACTGGCAGGGCTTTGCCACCACACCGAAAAAAGAAGCGCTGGTCAGTGCCATGGAAGCCCTGATCAATGCCGATATTGATGCCGGTATTCTGGCCGACAAAATTCACGCCCTGCAGGAAGAGTGGAAAACCCTCGGCCACGCACCGGCCGATCAGGCACTGTGGGAGCGTTTTCAGGCCGCCGGCGATCAGGCTTTCGAGCCTTGCCGTGCCCATTTTGCCGCCATTGCCGAACAGCGTAACCGCAACGTTGAGCTGCGCCAGCAACTGACCGCCGAGCTGCTCAGTTACGAAGCGGCGATGGACTGGAGCAACGCCGACTGGAAAACCGTACAGAAAACACTGGATGCCGCGCGTGAAACCTTCCGCCAGTATTCACCGGTAGAACGTAATGCCCATAAGAGCACTCAGGAAGCTTTCCAGCAGGCCTGTGATGCCATTTATGGTCACCTGAAAGCCGAATATGACCGCAATCTGCAGGCCAAACAGGCACTGGTAGATAATGCCGCAGCACTGATTGAGCAGGACGATCTGAGCGGCGCCATTGATCAGGTCAAACAGCTGCAACAGCAATGGAAAGCGATTGGCGTTACGCCCCGTAATCCGGATCAGAAACTGTGGAAGCAGTTCCGCAGCCACTGCGATGCGGTGTTTGCCCGTCTGGACGAAAGCAAAGCCGAACGTAAGGCACAGCTCGAACAGGTTATCAGCAACGCCGAGGCACTGGTGCAACAGGCCGCTGAACTGCTGAACGGTGCCAGCGAAGCGCAATTACCACAACTGCGTGAAGCCCTGGCCGACATCAAACAACAGTTTTCAGCACTGGAGCTGCCGCGCAGCGCCCATCAGCGCCTGAGCAAACAGCTGCAGGACCACGAGCAGCAACTGCAGGACCTGCGCCAGCAGCAGCAGAAACAGGCCGAACAGGCACGCTGGGCCGGCCTGATCAGCCGTCTGCAGAACCTCGGCGCCGACGATGCGCAATGGGCAGAAGCCAGCAGTGCTGCCCTGCCACAGGGCTACGACGAAGCACTGTTCAGTCAGGCCCGTGAAAACAGCGACAAAGCCGATGAGAGCGCGCAGGATTTATGCATCCTGATGGAGATTCTGGCCGACAGCGACAGCGCCGACGCCGATAAAGCACGCCGTATGGCACTGCAGGTTCAGCGTCTGGCCGAAGGCTTAGGTAAAGGTCTGACCCCGGCGCAGGAACGTCAGCAACTGGTTGAACGCTGGCTGAATGCCAGTGGCAACCGCGATGCAGCCCTGCAGCAGCGTTTTATTCAGGCACTGCAGGCCAGTCTCTGAGCCGCTGCCCTGAAGCATAAAAAATAAGGCCTGCGGCGGCACTGCGCCGCCGTGGGCTTCTCCGTTATCATCCCCGCCCTGCTCTCCGTCTTACCCTGCAGCTCCCTCTCAGTTACTGTCTTTATCTGACTCCTTTTCTGGCACATCTGCCCTGCCCGGAAAACGCGTTCACTGCTAACATCGGGTCGGTGTATTCACTGATAATAAGAGACTGAACGATGTCCCTGAGCGAAATCCTTAATTCCCGCTACTCTGTCCGTGCTTTTAAAAAAGATCCGGTTGAGCAAAGCATCCTCGAAGAAGTATTTACCGCCGCTCAGCGCGCGCCATCCAACTGTAATGTTCAGCCCTGGCAGACCTATGTGGTATCCGGTGCGAAAAAAGATCAGCTGAAAAACCTGTTAATCGGCACGGTCATGAAGCAACAACAACCGGAGCCGGATTTTAACTGGAAGGTCGCTTACGAAGGCATTCACCGCGAGCGTCAGTTCGGTTCAGCCAATGCGCTGTACAGCTCGATGGGTATTGCCCGTGAAGACAAGATGAAACGCAATATGGCGATGCTGCGTAACTGGGCATTTTTTGATGCACCACACGTGGCTTTTTTCACCATGGACACCTATCTCGATATTATGGGTGCGGTTGATGTGGGTATTTATGCGCAGACGTTAACACTGCTGCTGAAAGAACGCGGCATCGACAGCTGTATGCAGGGCGCGCTGGGACAATTCCCGCAGCCGGTGCATGAATTCCTTGAATTACCGCAAGGTCGTGGTGTGCTGTTCGGTATGTCGTTCGGTTATGCCGATGAAAATGCGGATGCCAATAAAACCCGCACCGATCGTGCTGCACTGCAGGATGCAGTGACTTTTGTCAGCTGAATAAAAAAACCGCTGCGGCAAGCCGCAGCGGTTTATCTTTTTTATTCAATCACAAATAATTTACTGACAGCCCAATACAAACCCCAGCCGATATAACCCAGCGGCCCCAGAGTCACTTTCTTTTCCAGCGTTACGCGGATTTCCGACAGCGCGACCTGCTGGCGCAGGACTTTGCGGCGGCCTTCATAGGTATCGATTTCGGTCTGCAGGCGGCTGATTTCTTTTTCAATCACCAGAATATCTTCGATTTTTTCTGCCCGGTTGAGCAGCACTTTCATGCGTTCACGCAGGGCAATCAGGTTGGCCAGTCTGGCTTCATAATCAACAATCTCGCTGGTGACATCCTGGGTGCGGATATTCTGATCGCTGACCTCTCCCAGAGTACCCAGACGCTGAACGGTTTTATCAAACTGAACCTCAGGTACACGCAGCGACAGACGACGGGTTTTATCGCCTTCATCGTAAGACGAATCGACATACCCTTCAGCCTCGTTCAGTACCGCCTTAACACCCGCCGATGCAGCGGCAATATCGTCAACTACCAAGGTCATCGATGCGGATTTGATGATCAGGCGACCATCCACCGGCGCTTGCGCCTGCTCAGCTGCGTCATAGCTAATATGCTGATTCATCGGAGCAGCGCAGGCCGACAACAGAAATACGAAAACAAGCAGAGGGAGTTTAAAAAACAGATCCGGATATTTCATAGAGTCCTTTACGAATAACGGAGAAAGAATATTAAGGGGCCGGGCTGCTGACCACCGGATAGGCTAACTCGCCCCAGTCCTGATGCTGGGCTTCCAGCATTATATCGACAAACACCGGCACCAGCGTCTGCAGAAGATTGGCGCCGTCGATTACCTGCTCGCGGTTAACCCGGCTTTTATAAGTCGCACCGCCACGCACCACCTGATTATGCAGAACGAATAATCGGTCGAGTACGATGGTGAGTAATTCGGGGACTTTTTTGCGGCTTAAGCAATTCAGCGCGGCAACTGAGGATTCATCAAAGGCTTTACGCCAGTCGTCGTTACCGGCGCGCTGGCTGACCCAGAACGGCGCAAACACAAAAGGGTTTTTCAGCAGGGCTTTAACCGGCCCGGAATACTGATGCCAGAGGCAATGGTAGATTTTATTGTGCTGATCAAAACTGACCAGCTGCTGCACAAAACGCTGTACGGCGTGCTGATCTTCCAGCGGCTGACCGCCAACATCCACCGAACAACAGGCACTGAAGGCGATCCAGCCACTGATAAAACGCAGATCATCATCGTCCTGTTGTGCCTGTGCCGCCTGCAACCAGCTTAATGCCCGGTGCAGACGGGTCGAATGCAGCTCATTCAACAGATCACGCTGCGCACGCAGACGTTCTTTTAAAACGTCTGCATTAATGGCGCCCGGCTCTGTGACTGAAACAGTCATCGCTCTGTTAAACCCTGCTCAGCCGCAGCAGTTCTCATGACCATCCGGAAAGTCGATGGCCATATAGATAGAGCTTTGCGGGAATTCGGCCGGATAAGCCATATAAAAATGCGTGTTCTCATCGGTTGGCCACCAGCAGGAAGCTGCACGGGGTACATCGGCCAGGGTAATACGCTCAATACAGTACTGCAGGTTCAGACCCTGAGTTTCCGGGAAAATCTCAGCAAAGTCTGCCGGAAAACCAGCCTCAACGGTGTTCAGCTTGTCTTCGATTTTCAGTTCACGCAGTTTCTTTTCCCATTCCGGGTCCTGGCTGCATTCAACAAAAAAATCGGCCAGATAACGATTGTGGAATTTCTTGGTGATACGACGGTTAGACATGTTCTGTTCCTGTTATTTGTGTGTGCTTTCTGCCATATCGGCAGAAAGCAGAATCAATATGCGCTGTTGTTACCAGGGAAGGGGCTGGCCATTGGAATGCCAGAAACCACCCGTGTTGGACAGATTCAGCTCATCAATACGGGCTGCCAGACCTTCTGCCGCCTGCGCCGGAGTAATATCACCATTAAAGCCAACCATACGGGTCTGAACAAACCCCGGATGCAGCTGCGCTACAGCGATGCCGCGCGGCTCCAGATCAACGGCCAGCGATTTACCAAAAGCATTAAGAGCTGCTTTGGAGGCGCGGTAACCGTAATAACTGCCGGAGGTGTTGTCGGCAATAGAGCCCATACGACTGGTAATATTGGCGATTTTGCTGCCTTCGCCCATAAATGGCAGTAAAGCGCAGGTCAGTTTCAGCGGCACAATAGCATTAATATCCAGCTGCTGCTGAATGGTATCGAAATTCATTTCTTCCAGAGTTTCGTTACAGAACAGACCAGCATTATTGATCAGAATATCCAGCTCGCCTTCCAGTAATTGTTCAAGAATACTGGTGACCGCAAAAATGCTTTCATCGTTGGTCAGATCAATACCACTGATGACCTGATCGGCAATATCTTCCAGCTCATCGCTGGTTTCACGGCAAACACCGGTCACGGAATCCCCGCGGGCGGCATACAGCTTCGCCAGCTCCAGACCAATTCCCCGGTTTGCACCGGTAATTACTACATTTGCCATCAGGGCCTCCTGGTATTGGGTGTTCGTTGGCGTTTATACGCGATTAAGCGGCGGCAATACTACCCTGTTTTGCCGCTTCTTCACACCAACACCACCAATACGGAGTGTCCCATCAGCCCCCTGAACGGGCGACTGAATACACACCAGCTGAAAACATCAGGCACATATAGATAACGGTATAAAATCAGCGGGTAAGTGTTTTCTTATCCGCAAAACTGACAGCCCGCCCCTGCAACCTGCTGTTCACAATATAAGCCTGCCCCTTACGGCCATACTGCTGCAGCCAGCGGTCAAAGCGTGGTGAAACCCGCGCCATGATGTCGGCCAGACGCAAGAACGGAAACTGCAGTAATGGCAACAGACCCAGCAAAGGTGTACGCGGTAAATCCAGTGCGCGACGAATGTCTGCGGGAATAAAAAATGTCGCGTAACTGCGGTGAAACCAGTAAACAAAGTACTGATAAAAACGGCTGCCCGGCACCTGGCGGAAACTTTCCAGATAAGACGCCGCCAGCTGGCGACTGTCAGCATCCGGGTTTACCCGGCTGCCGGTGGCAATGATGTACAGCCAGTCGATGCCCTGCTGACGGTTTTGCGGCAACAGTTCAATATCATCGCCCATCAGATACGCCACATAACGCCACAGATGCAGTATGGCTTCCAGATCGCGGTTACTGAAACGCCAGCCAAGCATACTCAGGCCAGTCATCATCATCATGGAAAACGCCACGTTGGTGGCCAGTGCATCGCCCTGATTAATCGGCAGGCCCCACTCTTCGCTGTTCCAGTCCGGGTGTTGCAGTAAACGCCGGCGCACCAGCGCATGCATGACGCGCACATGCACGGCAGCGCTGTAACCAGGCGCACCCCGCTCCAGCCCTCCCGGCGTGGTGACATCAAACCAGAACGAGGTGGTTTCCGACACTCGGTCAAACGAGCTGTTGCCGCTCAGGGCGCCGGTAAAAGCCAGTGGCTTGGAGATATCGCTGTTGGCATAACCGCCCAGTAAGGAGAAATCCCCCAGCGCGTACATAGCAAATCGGCCGCAGCGGTGAATGACGGCACAGGCATGGCTCAGCTTGTCAGCGTCCAGCCAGTCGGGTGTTTGCTCGGCCTGCTGCAGCAGCGCTTTCAGCGCGGGGGTACGGTCATCGAGAATATGACTGCCATCGTGAATGGCTTTCTTCAGCAACTGCTGCGGATGAATGCCTGCGGCACGCAGCTCGGGATTGGCAAAAAGCTCAGCGGCGACCGCATCACCCAACTCATCACTGCGGTAATAGCTGGCAGCAACGGCGTCGGTCAGCTCTGCCGGAGGATTTGGTTTCTTCCCCATCAGCAGCTTCAGCCCCCAGGCAATTTTGCGGGATCGTCCCCGGCCCTGCTCTGCCAGATAAACAAAGCGCGGGGGATGTTGCGGGTGCGGTTGCTCGGACATAACAGTCTCTCTGCTGCGGTGATTGAATGATCACCGCAGTATTTCAGAAAGCCGGAAAACTGAACAATGACAGATCGGCCGATCTGTCAGGGAAGCAGCTGCGCCCGGTGTCAGGGAGCAGTTGCCGATGCGCAGTTAGTGCCCGCTGCGGTTTCACAGTATTTCAGCAGGACATTTTCACCATTACTATCCCAAGTCATGATGGTGTACGGATGGTCGCCATCTACAGGAAGACTGACAGCTACCGTACGGCCACTGCGGTCTGCGCTGATCTGCGTTTCGATCAGGCTATCCTGCACACCTGCGGTATAGCCCTTCAGCGTCCATTCGTATTTCGAAGATTCGAGTGCGCGCACAAGGTGGCCATCTTCATACTGGTATTCGTTGTAACCACAATTTGCAGATTGCTCCATGCGGATACTTAGCTCGTTTTCAGCATCGTAGCCATCTTGTGTGAAAAGCCAGATTTCACCTTCGGCATCATGGCTGTAGTCCAGATATTTAGTTGGCTGATCTTGCTCGTTAGTCCAGCGCGGGCCAGGGTGCATTATTCCTTCATTGCTGCCCGACACCATAAGCAAAATACCCAACTGAGCCATGCCCACAAGATTCTCAGGGTCAAGTCCACCACCAACAGGAAAACCGGAATAACCACCCTGGTAGGCAGAAAAGCTGCCGGCATATTCAGGCACCGGAATGCTTAAGTTCTGACTTTTATCGGCACTGCAATCAATTGCCTGAGTTCCGTTACCCAGGTCACCACCCTGATCACCGCCATCAGAAGAGTCACCAGCACCACCGCCACACGCCGTTAACGCAAAAACAAACAGATACAAACCAAAGTGTTTCATTTTCTATTGACCATTCAAATTACTGATAAATATATTTTCAGTGATTAAGGGGCAATAAAAAACCCTGCAAGTTTAAACCTGCAGGGTTCGTCACAATACAGCCTTTAATCCGCTACGGATTGCGTCAAAAAATTAACCGGTGGTAAATTGTGCCGTCAATAACTTCAGACGCTTCTGCTGCATTTTCAGCGAGTATTCCAACTCTTTGTAACGCGTATGCAGAGCTGCCTTCTCCCATTTTTCCTGCAAATGGCGACGGGTTTCCTGATACTTTTCTGACTGCAGTTCAGTCCATTCGGCCAGCATCACTTTAAATTCTTCGTATTCTTTTTCCAGCAGGTGCGACCACTTGTCGGAATTTTTCGATTTCGCCAGACGCTCCTGAGCACGCTTAAACTGCATTTTCAGTTTGGCACGCTGAATTTTAAAATCCGGAACTACACGCAGATTTTTCGCCAGCCCAAGCATAGAGCAGCTTTTGATCAGCCATTTTGTCGGATCCCACTGCCACCATTTGATGCCATTACGGTAATCGGTCTGAAAGATATGGTGATAGTTATGGTAACCCTCACCAAAGGTCAGAAAGGCAAAGAAATGATTATCGCGGGCAGTGTTTTCATCGGTATAGGGCTGTGAGCCCCACTTGTGCGCGATGGAATTAATAAAGAAGGTAAAGTGGTGTGTGGTCACAATGCGCAGTACACCGGCCAGCAGGATCATGCCCCAGAGATCATCAAAAATCAGACCCAGGGCAACCGGAATACCAATATTCATGCCCAGGGCGATCGGGATGTAGTACTTGTATTGCCACATCACAATCGGATCTTTCATCAGGTTTTTAACGTTGTCGAAATTCACTACACCGCTTTTATACTGACGAACCATCCAGCCCATATGAGAAAACCACAGACCACGTCTGGCGGAATATGGGTCCAGCTCGACATCATCAACGTGACGATGGTGAACCCGGTGGCCGGAACTCCAGTGCAGAATAGTGTTCTGCAGCGCCATGGCTCCGAACAGCGCGTACCAGAGACGCAGGCTCCAATGGGCTTCATAAGCATTGTGTGACCACAAACGGTGATAACCCGCAGTAATGGCAAGCTCAGTTGCCGAAGTCAGCAGGATATAAAACACCAGCGCTGCCAGCGTGTAGCCATAGGTGATCCCGTACCAGGGCACGAGTGTCAGTGCGGCCAGTCCCGTTACGGAGAACATAATGGCAGGAACCCAGTTTATGGGGGCAACTTCTTTATTATTGGTATCGCTCATAAGGCTCTTTCTTTATGGATATACAGACAACACGGAATACAGACCGGCTGTTAAATCTGTGTGACATGATACCTGATTGTAGCTATTCCGGCACCGCAGCGAACGTAAAGGCTTGCGCTAAATCATCCCGTCTGTCTGTTTTCTGTACAGAATTCCCGGCAAACGGAGCATAAGCGCAGAGGGACTGGCGTCCCATAAAAATCAAGCCTCAGATTATTTACTATCAGGAACAAGTGAAAGTAAAAATACTTATAGGAGCCACTATCTGTACGCCCTGCTTCCCAGAGGCATAAAAAAACCGCGCAGTGCGCGGTTTTTCAGAGTTCCGGTGATCAGCCACCGAAATCATCGAGCATGATATTTTCCGGTTCAACACCCAGACTCAGCAGCATGTTGATCACGGACTGGTTCATGATTGGAGGCCCACACATGTAGAACTCACAGTCTTCCGGTGCCGGATGGTCACGCAGATACTGTTCGTACAGCACGTTATGGATAAAGCCGGTCAGGCCTGTCCAGTTATCTTCAGGCTGCGGGTCAGACATAGCCACATGCCATTCGAAGTTATCGTTCTCGGCCGCCAGCTGATCGTATTCATCCTGATAGAACAGTTCACGCAATGAACGCGCACCGTACCAGAAGCTGATCTTACGCTTGGAACCCAGACGCTTCAGCTGATCGAAGATGTGTGAACGCATCGGCGCCATACCAGCACCACCACCGATAAACACCATTTCGGCATCGGTGTCTTTGGCAAAGAACTCACCAAACGGACCGTATACGGTTACTTTGTCACCTGGTTTCAGGTTGAAGACATAAGAAGACATGATGCCCGGATTAATACCCTTGCTGCCCGGAGGTGGGGTCGCAATACGGATATTAAATTTCACCAGACCACGCTCTTCCGGGTAGTTAGCCATGGAGTAAGCACGGATGGTGTCTTCTTTATTGACCGCTTTCAGATCAAAGAAGCCAAAGCGTTCCCAGTCACCACGGTATTCTTCCTGAATGTCGAAATCAGAGAAATTGATTTCATACGGAGGACATTCCAGCTGAACGTAACCACCAGCACGGAAGTCTACGCTTTCGCCTTCCGGCAGCTTCAGGGTCAGTTCTTTAATAAAGGTTGCCACGTTAGGGTTGGAAACCACGGTGGTTTCCCATTTCTTAACGCCGAACACTTCTTCCGGAACTTCAATCACCATGTCCTGCTTAACCGGTGCCTGACAAGACAGACGCCAGCCTTCGCGGGCCTCACCTTTAGTGAAGTGGGACTCTTCCGTTGGCAGCATTTCACCACCACCGCTTTTAATCACACACTTACACTGGGCACAGGTACCGCCACCACCACAGGCAGAGGACAGGAAAATATTGTTGGCAGCCAGGGTTTGCAGCAGCTTACCACCGGCTTCCGTTTCAATGGTTTTCTCGCCATTGATCAGAATTTTTACGTTACCAGAGCTGACCAGCTTGGCACGGGCGCCGAGAATGATGAATACCAGTGACAATACAATCACGGTAAACATCACAACGCCGAGGATGATTTCAATATCCAAAATACCGACTCCTTACAGTGACACGCCAGAGAATGACATGAAACCCAGCGACATCAGACCAACGGTCATAAAGGTGATGCCCAGTCCCTGCAGACCTGCAGGAACGTCACTGTATTTCAGCTTTTCACGAATACCGGCCAGTGCAGTAATCGCCAGGGCCCAGCCCAGACCTGCACCAACACCGTATACCGCACTCTCACCAAAGGTGTAGTCACGCTCAACCATGAACAGCACCGCACCCATAATGGCGCAGTTAACGGTGATCAGTGGCAGGAACACACCCAGAGCGTTGTACAGCGACGGAACGTACTTATCGAGTACCATTTCCAGAATCTGTACCATCGCCGCAATCACACCGATATAGGTCAGCAGGCCTAAGAAGCTCAGATCGACAGTAGCGAAATCCGGGCTGATCCAGGTCAGCGCGCCTTCTTTCAGCAGCAGACCGTAAATCAGGTTGTTAACCGGTACAGTGATCGCCAATACCACGATAACCGCTACACCCAGGCCGATAGCGGTCTGGATTTTTTTCGAAATCGCCAGGAAGGTACACATGCCGAGGAAGAAGGCTAACGCCATGTTCTCAACAAAGACCGCCTTAACGAACAGACTGATATAGTGTTCCATTAATGGCCTCCGGAATGCTCAGTGTTAGGCAGAATTTTGAACTCTGCGGTTTCCACCTGATCTTTCTTCCAGGTACGCAGTACCCAGATAAACAGACCGATAATGAAAAACGCTGACGGTGGCAGCAGCAGCAGACCGTTAGACTGGTACCAGCCGCCATCCTGAATCAGCGGCAGAATTTCGAAGCCCAGCAGTTTACCGGCGCCAAACAGTTCACGGATGGTACCAACGGTGATCAGCACGACCGAGTAACCCAGACCGTTACCGATACCATCGAAGAAGCTCAGCACCGGACCATTTTTCATGGCAAAGGCTTCAGCGCGGCCCATTACGATACAGTTGGTGATGATCAGACCAACGAATACCGACAGCTGCTTGCTGATGTCATAGGCATACGCCTTGAGGATCTGATCCACCACAATAACCAGCGAGGCAATAATGATCATCTGCACGATGATACGGATATTGTTCGGGATATGGTTACGGATCAGGGCGATACCAAAGTTCGAAAATGCAGTTACCGAGGTCAGTGCAATACACATCACCAGCGTAACCTGCAGACTGGTGGTTACTGCCAGCGCAGAACACACACCCAGAATCTGCACAGCAATCGGGTTTTTATTAAACAACGGGTCCAGCAGGACATTTTTCATATCAGACATATTAAGCCCCCTGTCCTTTCAGTTGAGTCAGCAGTTTGCCGAACGCCATATCGCCAACCCAGAATTTCACCAGATTATCGACACCGCGACTGGTCAGAGTCGCACCGGACAGACCATCGACCTGGTTCAGGTTGCCTTCGGCCGCACTACCTTTCACAACAGTGATAGCAAGCTCGCCTTTGGCGTTATGCAGTTTTTTACCAATCCACATGCCTTTCCACTTCGGATTGTCGACTTCACCACCCAGGCCCGGAGTTTCTGCATGAGCGTAGAAACCGAGACCAGCGATGGTTTCCATATCGCCCTCAAGAGCGATAAAGCCATACAGGGTCGACCACAGACCGTAGCCATGGACCGGCAGAACCAGAGTGTCGATCGTGCCGTTTTTCTCAACCATGTAAACCGCAGCGTATTTCTCCAGACGCTTGATACTTGGCTTGTCTTCAGCACCAGACAGCTTGCGTGACAGCGCAGGCAGTTTGGAAGACTTACGCTGATCGAAGTTATCCGGATTCAGGTTAGCGGCACGGATTTCATCCAGCTCAGACTCGGTCGCAAAACGACCGGCTTCCAGATTCACAATACGGGTTGTGACCTGTTTGAACTGTTCAGCAACAGGCACGTCAGCCTGATACAGGCCAGCCGCCTGCAGTACTGCGGCTTTCTTGTCATTGGCTTTGTTTTCGTTCTGCTTCTGACGCAGTCCGACCGCAGCCCCGGCTACGATAACGGAACACACCAGACACAGCAGAATGGCGACCACCAGGGTCTTCTGAATGCTGTCATTATTGGCTGACACGGGCAGTCCTCCGCTTAATATTTGCCTGAACCACGAAGTGGTCAATCAAAGGTGCAAACAGGTTGGCAAACAGAATCGCCAGCATCATGCCTTCAGGGAATGCCGGGTTAACCACACGGATCATTACCACCATAAAGCCGATCAGAGCACCAAAGAACCACTTACCTTTATTGGTCATGGAAGCCGATACCGGATCGGTCGCCATAAAGATCATACCGAAGGCAAAACCACCCAGAACCAGATGCCAGTACCATGGCAGTGCAAACATCGGGTTAGTATCAGAACCAACAGCGTTCAGCAGCAGCGTGGTGGCAACCATACCGATCATGACACCGGCAACGATACGCGCAGAGGCAATACCCATCACCAGCAGGACAGCACCACCAATGAAAATCGCCAGTGTGCTGGTTTCACCCATAGAGCCCTGAATCGTACCGATAAAGGCATCCATCCAGCTGACGCCGTTGTCGATGATGCTCTGCACACCACCTTCTGCAGCGTTACTCAGAGCGGTCGCACCGCTGAAACCATCGGCTGCAGTCCATACCGCATTACCGGACATATTGGCCGGGTAAGCGAAGAACAGGAATGCACGGCCGGTCAGCGCCGGGTTAAGGAAGTTTTTACCGGTACCACCGAAAATTTCCTTACCGATCACCACACCAAAACTGATGCCCAGAGCCACCTGCCACAGCGGAATGCTTGGCGGCAGAGTCAGAGCAAAGAGTACAGAAGTAACGAAGAAACCTTCGTTCACTTCATGGCGGCGGATGGTCGCGAACAGCACTTCCCAGAAGCCACCAACAATAAAGGTAACGGCATACACAGGAAGAAAGTAGGCAGCACCAAAGACAAAGTTGTCCCAGATACTGGCGGCGTTATGAGCGCTGCCGCCCAGCAGAGCGATCAGCATTTCACGCCAGCCTTCAATCGCAGTACCAGCACCGGCAGCCAGTGCTTCGTTAGCCTGCAGACCGATGTTGTACATACCAAAGAACATAGCCGGGAAGGTACACAACCACACAGTGATCATGATGCGCTTCAGGTCGATACCATCACGTACGTGAGCCGTGTTGTTGGTCACGTTTGGTGGTGAGTAAAGACCGGTGTCTACCGCTTCATACAGCGGATACATTTTTTCAAACTTGCCACCCTTTTCAAACTTGGGTGCCAGGCTGTCGAGCATACTACGCAAGCCCATGATTAACCCTCCGCCTGAATTCGGGTGAGATTTTTCCGCAGAATCGGACCGTATTCATATTTGCCCGGGCAAACAAAGCTGCACAGGGCCAGGTCTTCTTCATCCAGTTCCAGAGCGCCCAGATTGATGGCGGTATCCATATCTTCAACGATCAGCGCACGCAGCAGCTGAGTTGGCAGGATATCCAGCGGCATGATTTTCTCATACGCGCCCACCGGTACCATTGCACGCTCAGAACCATTGGTCGTGGTGGTGAAGGCAAAGGTTTTCTTCAGCAACTTGGACAGGTAGATAGGCATTACGGAGAAGCGGTTAGCACCCGGGGTCAGGTAATGCAGCATCGGACGTTCACGCCCTTCACGCAGCACGGAAACCTGATTGTGGTAACGACCCAGGAACTGACTTTCGCCAGTGGCGGTACGGCCACCAAATACAGAACCGGAAATAATGCGGTTCTCGCCATCGGCCAGCTCACCCTCAGTCAGCTGTGCCAGACTGGCACCGACCTGAGTACGGACCAGACGCGGTTGCTTAACCTGAGGACCCGCCAGAGAGATCACACGGTCAGTGTACAGTTTACCGGTGGTAAACAGCTGACCCACTGCAATCACATCCTGATAACCAATGCTCCACACCACACGCTCTGCACTCACGGCAAACAGGGTATGAATATGGGTACCGGTCAGACCTGCCGGGTGCGGACCGGCAAATTCTTCAGTGGTTTCAACACCAGCCGTCGGGATATTGGCTCCCGGCGCTTTACAGACAAACAACGGACCTTCAGTCAGCTGCTTCAGCACGGTCAGACCGTTCTTGAACGCTTCAGCCTGCTCATTAATCACAAGCTCCGGGTTCGCCGCCAGTGGATTGGTATCCATGGCATTGACGAAAACCGCCTGCGGACGTGAACCCGGCGCAGGAACGCGGGAAAACGGACGGGTACGCAGTGCTGTCCACAATCCGGAATTCACCAGATTCGCCTGAACATCATCAGCAGACAGCGATGACAACTGCTGCGGCGCATAACTCTGGAAGGTTTCTTCATCCGCGCCATCCACATCGATAACAACGGACTGGAATACCCGACGCTCGCCACGGTTAATGGCTTTTACCACGCCGGCAGCAGGAGCTGTGTACTGAACACCTTCGGTTTTTTTATCGGTGAATAACACCTGGCCTTTCTTGACTCGATCACCTTCCTGTACTGCCATTGTTGGCTTCATACCAACGTAATCTGCTCCGAGTACAGCTACTTGCGTAACGGCACGCCCTGCAGAAATGACTTGTTCAGGAGTTCCGGTGATTGGTAAGTCGAGACCCTTCCTGATATTGATCATACGCCTCGCCTAATCACTGTTGCTTCCAAGGTCGTTGCTCCCGGCGTGCAAAAAAAGACGCACAACACCCCCTCTCTCACCAAGGTTGCGGTACGTTCGATCACTTTTTACACAGGAAACAAGTACTTGGACTCATTTTCCAAGTTAAAAATCGCGCTAAGTATAATGACCGCTAACGGATTAATCCACCGGTCATCCCGGCAATTGACTACCCCTTTTGGCTTATCCGTACGGCCACAGCAAAACTGGTTAAAGCTTAGCCAATAAAAAAGCCGCTGCGATTGCAGCGGCTTCTTTTATTGAGCATTTAATGCACAATCCGGCTAAAGCTGGCTTACACCACTTTAGGGAAAGTCGGATACTCAACGCCACACACCTGCTGAGCAATACGCACAACCTGACGGCTGTAGCCGTACTCGTTGTCGTACCACACATACAGGTTAACGTGGTTACCGTTAACGATGGTGGCTTTAGCGTCCACGATACCGGCATGGCTGTTACCTACGAAGTCGGTAGATACCACTTCAGGCGAGTTCACCCAGTCGATCTGTTTCTGCACTGCAGAATGCAGAGACTGTTCACGCAGGTAGTTGTTCAGCTCTTCAACCGTGGTTTCTTTCTTCAGGTTCAGAGACAGAATCGCCATAGAAACGTTTGGCGTCGGTACACGGATCGCATTACCGGTCAGCTTGCCTTTCAGAGCAGGCAGCGCCTTGGCAACGGCTTTCGCAGCGCCGGTTTCGGTAATAACCATGTTCAGTGGCGCAGAACGACCACGACGATCACCACTGTGGTAGTTGTCGATCAGGTTCTGGTCATTGGTGTAGGAGTGAACGGTCTCAACGTGACCGCTGTTGATGCCATAAGCATCATCCATCACTTTCAGTACCGGAGTAATGGCATTGGTGGTACAGGAAGCAGCAGACAGAATTTTGTCAGACTCTTCGATATCACCGTGATTGATGCCGTATACGATGTTTTTCAGATCGCCTTTACCAGGTGCAGTCAGCAGTACACGGGCAGTACCTTTAGCCTGCAGGTGCTGAGCCAGGCCAGCTTCGTCACGCCATACACCAGTGTTATCGATAACCAGCGCGTTTTTGATGCCGTACTGGGTGTAATCGATTTCAGCCGGGTTGCCAGCGTAAATGATCTTGATGAAGTTACCGTTGGCGATCAGCGCTTCATTTTCTGCATCCACAGTCAGGGTGCCACGGAAGGTACCGTGTACAGAATCACGACGCAACAGGGAAGCACGCTTCACCAGATCATCGCCTTTACCGCGGCGCACAACGATAGCGCGCAGACGCAGACCACGGCCGCCACCGGATTTTTCAATCAAGATACGGGCCAGCAGACGACCGATACGGCCAAAGCCGTACAGAACCACATCACGGTTCTCGCCATCCGGCAGATCTTTGCCGATTACGTCAGCCAGTTCATCCTGCAGGAAGGTATTCAGGTCACGACCATTGCCTTCAGCGCGGAATTTAACCGCCAGCTTACCGATATCCACATGGGCACGGCCCACATCCAGCTCACTCAGCGCAGCCAGAACCGGGAAAGTGTCGTGTACAGACAGTTCCTGCTTTTCCATATGACGCACAAAACGGTGCGCTTTCAGCAGATCGATAACAGAACGGTTGATAACAGGACGACCATAGATGGAAGTCACAACGTTCTTCTTGCGGTACATAGTACCAACCAGAGGAATCATAGATTCGGCGATGGCTTCACGGTCCATCCAGTCCTGCAAACAGGCTTCGCGCATGTCTTGGCTCACGGGTTCACCTTCCGTAAAAATCAGTGGGCAAATTCGGGGCGCATATTATGCCTGTATGTCAGACAATGCACAAACCTGAGCGCATTTCCCGGCGGCGGCCATTATGCAGAGGTTCCTTAACAGCCCCCTGCCCTTTGGTTACACTAGCGCGCTTATTTTTTGACTGCCTGAGGAGCCTGAATGGTCAGCCCATTCCATCCGGAACTACCCGCCAAAGCCGCCGAGCGGCGCTTCTGGGGGAATCTGCATGGCGCCAGCCAGGCTCTGGCCATCGCCAGTGCGGCCAGCCAGCAACAGGGGCTGACGCTGGTGATCAGTGCCGATCCGGCCAGTGCATTACGACTGGAAGAAGAAATCCGCTTTTTTGCCAGCGACCTGACCGTACTGCATTTCCCCGACTGGGAAATTCTGCCGTACGATGTGTTCTCGCCGCATCAGGACATCGTCTCCCAGCGGATTGCCACCTTAAGCCGCCTGCACGACCTGAAACAGGGCGTGCTGATTCTGCCGGTCACCACCCTGCTGCACCGTCTGCCACCGGCCAGCTTTTATCAGGGCCAGAGTTTTGCCCTCGATATCGGCCAGCGCTTTGACGTTGACAATACCCGCCTGCAGCTTGAATCAGCCGGTTACCATTGTGTCGATACCGTTTACGAGCATGGTGAATTTGCCGTACGCGGTTCGATCATTGATATTTTTCCGATGGGTCAGGACACACCCTTCCGTATCGAATTATTCGATGACGAAATCGAAACCCTGCGTACCTTCGACCCGGAAAACCAGCGCACCCTGGATAAAGTAGAGTCCATCCGCATTCTGCCGGCGCGTGAATTTCCGCTGAATACCGGTGCTATCCGTACCTTTAAAACGCGCTGGTTTGATTTTTTTGAGCACGACCCGAAAGCCTGCCCGGTGTACACCGACGTTTCTCAGGGCATTGCGCCGGCCGGTATCGAATATTATCTGCCGCTGTTTTTCAGTGAAGATCTGGCCAGCTTTCTCGACTATTTGCCGCGCAAAACCCTGGTGATTCACGATGCCCGGCTGGAGCAGGCCGCCAACCAGTTCCGCAAAGACGCCGAGCAGCGCTACGAAAGCCGCCGCTACGACCGCCTGCGTCCGGTACTGGCACCGGCACAGTTGTTTTTATCCGCCGAACAGTTATTTTCCGGCCTGAACGAATTCCCGCGTATTCAGTGGCAGGCCGATGCACCTCCGGAGCGCGCCGGCAGCCAGCACTTCGATACTCAGGTGCTGAGTGATATCAGCGTTGATTCGCGCCTTGAGCAACCGCTACAGCGCCTGCAGACCTGGCTGACAGATAACAAAGATCAGCGCGTGCTGTTCTGCGCCGAATCCGCCGGTCGCCGTGAAGCGTTAAAAGAATTACTCGGCCGCATTCAGCTGCGGCCGAAAGATCAAGACGGCTGGACTGACTTTATTACCGGCAGCGAGCCACTGGGGTTAATTGTTGGCCCGCTTGATGATGGCGTCACCGTCAGCGACGGCCAGCAAACGCTGAGCATCATTACCGAAAATCAGTTATTCGGTCAGCGCATCCGCCAGACCCGCCGCCGCAGTAAACAGAAAACCGATTCTGAACTGGTCATCCGCGATCTGTCAGAGCTGCAACCCGGCGCGCCGGTGGTGCACCTCGATCACGGCGTTGGTCGCTATCAGGGCTTACAGACACTGGAAGCCGGCGGTCAGGTGAATGAATTTCTGGTACTGGAATACGCCGGTAACGCCAAACTGTACGTGCCGGTTTCTGCCCTGCATTTAATTGCCCGCTACGGTGGCGCCGAACAGGGTGCCGCACCACTGAATAAACTCGGCACCGATAAATGGGCGCAGGCGAAACGTAAAGCCGCCGAAAAAATCCGCGATACTGCCGCCGAACTGCTGGATATTTATGCCCGCCGTGAAGCGCGTAAAGGCTTCGCTTTCAGCGGCCCGGATGAAGAGTACGAGCGTTTTGCCGCCGGTTTCCCGTTTGAGGAAACCCCGGATCAGCAGGCCGCCATCGATGCCGTCATTAACGATATGTGCTCACCACGCCCCATGGACCGTCTGGTCTGTGGTGACGTTGGTTTCGGTAAAACCGAAGTCGCCATGCGCGCAGCCTTTATGGCAGTGCAGAGCGGCAAACAGGTGGCCGTGTTAGTGCCCACCACCCTGCTGGCGCAGCAGCATTATCAGAATTTTGCCGACCGCTTTGCCGAGTGGCCGGTTAAGGTCGACGTGCTGTCACGTTTTAATTCCGCCAAAGAAACCCAGGCCGCCCTCGACCGTATGCTCGAAGGCAAAACCGACATTGTTGTCGGCACCCATAAACTGCTGCAGAAAGATGTGAAATTCGATCACCTCGGTCTGCTGATTATCGACGAAGAACACCGCTTTGGTGTGCAGCAGAAAGAGCGCATTAAAGCCCTGCGTGCCGAAGTGGATATTCTGACCCTCACCGCCACGCCGATTCCGCGTACGTTAAATATGGCCATGGCCAGCATCCGCGATTTGTCCATTATCGCCACACCGCCGGCCAAGCGCCTAAGCGTCAAAACCTTTGTGCGCCAGCATGACGAACCGACCATTAAAGAAGCGGTTCTGCGTGAAATTCTGCGCGGCGGTCAGGTCTATTACCTGCACAATGAAGTTAAAAGCATCGAGAAAACCGCCCGCGAATTAAGCGAAGCCATTCCCGAAGCGCGCGTGGTGGTCGCACACGGCCAGATGTCCGAACGTGAGCTGGAACGGGTGATGGGCGATTTTTATCACAAACGGTTTAACGTGCTGGTGTGTACCACCATTATCGAAACCGGTATCGACGTACCGTCGGCCAACACCATTATTATTGAGCGCGCCGATAAATTCGGTCTTGCCCAGCTGCACCAGCTGCGTGGCCGCGTCGGTCGCTCACACCATCAGGCCTACGCTTACCTGCTGACTCCGCCGCCGAAAACCCTGACCAAAGACGCCGAAAAACGCCTCGAAGCCATTTCGGCCGCGCAGGATCTGGGTGCCGGCTTTATGCTCGCCACCCACGATCTGGAAATCCGCGGCGCCGGCGAGTTGCTCGGTGAAGAACAGAGCGGCCAGATCGAAACCATCGGTTTTACCCTGTATATGGAAATGCTGGAACAGGCCGTAAAAGCCATGAAATCCGGTAAAACCCCATCCGCTGATCTGTCACTGAATCAGGGTGCCGAAGTGAATCTGCACATTCCGGCACTGATTCCGCAGGATTATCTGCCCGACGTTAACAGTCGCCTGACACTGTACAAGCGCATTGCCAGCGCGCGCGACGACAACGAGCTGAAAGAACTGCAGGTAGAAATGATCGACCGTTTCGGCCTGTTGCCGGATGCCGTCAAAAACCTGTTCCGTCAGACCTCATTAAAACTGAAACTGACACCCCTCGGTATTGCCAAGCTGGATGCCGGCGAGCAAAGTGGCCGCATTGAATTTGCCGCCGAAACCAATATCAACCCTTTCGTACTGGTAAAACTGGTGCAAAGCAAATCCGGCACCTTCAAACTCGAAGGTGGTCATACCTTGCGTTTCAACCTCAATATGACCAGTATCGATCAGCGCTTTAACCAGATCGATCAGGTATTAACCGAATTACAAAAGGACCCTAATCTGTGAGCCAGCTGTTTTGCCGTGCCTTTCTGCTTCTGTGCTCTGTTGCCCTGCCCTTATCGGCCAGTGCCGCGCCCTGGTATCGGGTGGAAATGATCCTGGTCGCTTATGAAGACGAAAGCCTGATTGATCAGGAACTCTGGCCTGAAGTGCTGGAAACCAGCGCCAGCGAGGACAATGAATCAGGCAGTTTGCAGACCGAAGCGGATACCACACCCGACTACGCCTGGTGGCTGAGTCCGGCACGCTACCAGCAACTGCATAATGCATTATTTGCAGGCTTTGGTTTTGCCCGTATCCCGAAAGCGGAATGGCCTGCCCCTTTGCAGCCATTGGCAGAACTGAAAATGGCCAATGAAGCCGAACGCATTAATAAGCGCAGTGATATGAAAGTGATCTGGCATCAGGCCTGGGTGGAACCCATTCAGGAAGAAGGCCAGGCGATCCGCCACAATCTGAATGTGCGCCTGCAGGACAAACTGGATATTCAGCTGACCGGCAACTTTGAACTGCACCGCAGCCGTTATCTGCATATCAATACCGACTTACAGGTACAGCAATACGAAATCCACGAACCGGCCGAACTGAGTGCGCTGACCTTACCCGCCAGCGACAACCGCGCCGATTACCGCAGCGACCTGCTGGCCCAGACAGATATGGAAGCGTCCATGGCGGTTGATTTACCAGCCCCAATCCGCGCCGCACGGGTACAACAGAGCCGCCGTATGCGCAGTAACGAGCTGCACTACATTGATCACCCGATGCTCGGCATTGTGCTGAAAATTATTCCCGTTGAACGTGCCGAAGACCTTTAAGCCGACCATGAAAATCCGCTCCTTTATCGCCTGCAGCCTGGATGGTTTTATTGCCCGGCCGGATGGTGCACTCGACTGGCTGGAAAATCCGGCCTTTACCATCGCAGAAGAAGATTTCGGCTATGCGCAATTTATGGCCGGCACCAGCTGCCTGGTGATGGGTCGCAATACGTTCGAAAAAGTCCTCACCTTTGGTGAATGGCCCTATGAGGGCACACGCGTGATTGTGCTCAGCCAATCGCTTAAAGCCCTGCCGGAAACACACCGGGATAAAGCAGAATTAAGTGCCGAATCACCACTGACCTTAACCGAACGCCTGCAGCGCGAAGGCGAAGACTCACTTTATATTGATGGCGGCCGCCTGATTCAGTCGTTTCTGCGCACCGGATTGCTCAACGAGCTGATCGTGACCCGCATTCCGCTGCTGCTGGGCCGTGGGATTCCGTTATTCGGCGAACTGAACTGCGATACTCTGCTGACCCTGCTTGCCAATAAAAGCTACGCTAATGGTTTTGTGCAGAGTCATTACCGTATCGGTTGAGGCCCACTGATATAAGAAATACCAAATAAAAAAAGCCCGGAAATTCCGGGCTTTTTTATTTGTCAGTTTCAGCAAAAAATGACGTCTTAAATCCGCTTCAGCGTCGCCGCCAGCAAATCACGCACCTGCTGCATACCGCCACTTAATACTGCACGGATTTCATCCATGGTAATTTCTCCTTCGCTTTTACCGGCTGCAGGATTAACCACCAGACAGATACTGGCATAGGGAATACCCAGTTCACGCGCCAGAGCGGCTTCCGGCATACCGGTCATACCCACCAGATCACAGCCGTCTTTTTCCAGACGGTTAATTTCGGCGATGGTCTCCAGACGCGGGCCCTGAGTCGCGGCGTACACGCCAAAATCACACACCGGCAAGGCAATATCGGCGGCGGCAGAAATTAAAGCCTGACGCAGATTTTCATCGTAGGGATGCGTCAGGTCGATATGATCCAGCGGGCGGAATTCACCATCAAAAAAGGTACCCTCGCGCCCCCAGGTGTAATCAACCACCTGATGCGGAACCGAAATTGCACCGGATTGCATGGCCGGATGAATACCACCTACGGCATTCACCGCAATAATGGCCTCTGCACCCTGCTCCTGCAGCGCCAGTAAATTTGCACGGTAATTAATTTTATGCGGCGGCACTGCATGCGGGTGTCCGTGGCGCGCTAAAAACAGTACGGTTTTATCATTCCAGCGACCTTCCTGAACCGCCGATGAAGGCTGACCCAGTGCGGTATTTACATCATGGCTGACGATAATTTCCGGACCTTCGAGTTGGGTCAAACCGGTGCCACCAATAATGGCTATTTTATTAATGCTCATATCATTCCAACGTATTCAGACGGCGTTTTTAAAGGCACCGTTATTCAGTATTCAGCGCAGCTTTTCCAGCTGCGGTAAGATCGCAGAGCGGCGTTCGGCCAGCATGTTTTCCGACATATCGTCTGCCGCTCCCTGCAACCCGGTAAGGCTCAGCGTCTGCCAGCCCGGCTGTTGCAATTGCTCACGTACAGCAAGGATGACTTGCTGCGCGGCCGAACGGTCATTACACACCAACAGCGCATTGGCACCGGCACGCATGGCACAGCCGGCACGTTCGGCGTAACTGCCAACACTGGCCGCACCGGCCATGGATAAATCATCACTGAAAATCACACCATTAAACTGCAGCTCGGTGCGCAGAATATTCTGCAGCCAGTGCGCAGAAAAACCGGCGGTATTGTCACTGTCGACCGCCGGATAAATCACGTGGGCGGGCATAATACCGCTTAACAGCCCCATCGACATCAGCGCATGAAAAGGCTCGATATCGTTATTCAGTTCAATGCGCGAACGAGTGTCCACCGGCAGCGCCAGATGCGAGTCTGCGGCAATGGCACCGTGACCGGGAAAATGCTTACCTACCGCCAGCATGCCGGCCTCATTCATACCACGTACAAAAGCAGAAGCCAGCGCAATAACGGTATCTGCATCATGACCAAAGGCACGGTCGCCAATCACCTGCGACACATCGGTTTCAATATCCAGCACCGGCGCAAAGCTCAGATGCACTCCCTGCTGACGCAGCTCGGCGGCCATCAGCCAGCCCAGTTCATGGGCCAGGGTCAGCGCTTTTGTGCTGTTGTGCTGATATTCTTTTTCCAGCGCCAGCATCGGCGGCAGACGGGTAAAGCCTTCGCGGAAACGCTGTACGCGACCGCCTTCCTGATCCACGCACAGTAATAAATCCGGACGCAGGCTGAGAATATCGCTGGTCAGCGCCTTTAACTGCTGCGGCGACTGATAATTACGCGCGAAAAAAATTAACCCGCAGATTTCCGGCTGTAATAAAAATTCCCGGTCGGCAGCGGTTAATTCTGTACCGTCAATATCGGCAACCACACCGATACACTGGTTTAAATTCTGTGTTACAGATTGCGGCATGGAATCCTCGAAAAACTGTGCGGCTGAATCCACACCGGCGTACCGGCACTGACCAGTTCAAATAATTCAGCAATATCGCTGTTACGCATACGGATACAGCCATGAGACAGTGGCTGGCCCATAGGTTCAGAGTCCGGTGTGCCATGGATATAAATATAACGGCGCATGGAATCGACATTGCCCATACGGTTGACGCCGACTTCCAGTCCCTGCAGCCACAGAATGCGGGTTAAAATCCAGTCGCGTTGTGGTTGCTGTAGCGCCAGTTCAGGCGAATAAATTTCACCGGTCGGGCGCCGGCCAACAAATACGGTGTTCAATGGCAAACCGGCACCAATAGCCGCACGGACACGGTGCCAGCCACGGGGGGTACAACCGGAATGTTCCTGTTCACCGGCACCATTAAGCGCCGTGGAAACCGGATACAGGTGGCAGATACCGGCGCTGGACACGCGCAGTACCTGATCAGCAATGGAAACTTCTATTAATGTTTGCGGTAACGCAGATTGCGCAGCCGTGGGCGCCATAGCAAAGGCCTGTTGGTAAAAAGCGAAAAACGGAAAGCCCGGCTCCGCTCAACCAGCCTGATGCGGAGCGTTAAGACCGGATGCGAGGAAAGGTATCAATTTATCAACAACCTGCGCAATATCCGACCCCTTGCCCAGATCGTGTTCCGCCATCGCCGTCAGTGAATCAGCCCCCGACAATGTAAACACCGTCGCCCCCAGCATAAAGTGGATACGCCAGAAACGGTCTTCATCGGAAAGTTCAGGAGTCGCAGCCGTCACCAGACGCATAAAGGCTTTAAACACCGGGCCATATTCTTTCTGCAGAAAACGGCGTAAATGCCCCTGCCCCTGGGTATAAGCCAGCCCCAGCAGACGCATAAAGATACCCAGACGGCGCGGGCTGTCATGTCCGGCACGCAGCGCCGTCTGCGACAGCAGCATTAAGATGCCCGGTAATTCCGGTACCTTGCCATCCAGACGTGCCTGTACGGCATCCAGCTCACGTTCCAGATCTTCACAGAATGGCGTCAGGAAACGGGCAAATACCGCCTGAATCAACGCCTTCTTAGAGCCAAAATGATAATTCACCGCCGCCAGATTCACTCCGGCCTTGGTGGTGATATTCCGCAATGAGGTCTCGGCAAAGCCACGCTCCGAAAACAACTCCTCTGCCGCATTCAGGATACTTTTTACCGTATCTTTCTGTGCCATAACCCTGCATCTGCCCTATCACGCTGTCGCGGCTTTATTGCCATCGCCGACAGTACAAAACAACTGTTTCAAACATACGTTTAAAACGAGATTTAGGCAACCCCATATACGGCCAAAGGCTAAAAGCCTCATTCCATTATCCGGGTCAGTACAACGGCGGTGAATACACCGCAATCCACAGACCTCTGATAACAGGGGTTTACACTGGATAAAATACTGTATACATTTACACCATACTGTATGGATCAACAGACTGGATAAGCATCATGATCAAGCTCACGGCACGACAACAGCAGGTTCTGGATTTCATCCGCTCCTCACTGGAAGAAACAGGGTTTCCGCCCACCCGCGCCGAAATCGCTGCCGAGCTGGGCTTTAAATCGCCTAACGCCGCAGAGGAACACTTGAAGGCGCTGGCACGTAAAGGTGCGATTGAAATTATGCCCGGTGCTTCCCGCGGCCTGCGCATTGTTGAAGAGCAGAACCCGGGTCTGCCGATCGTTGGCCGTGTAGCCGCCGGTGAGCCCATCCTGGCTCAGGAACACATCGCCGATTACTGCGAGATTCCACCCAGCTTCTTCCGCCCTTCTGCCGACTTCCTGCTGGAAGTTCATGGCGACAGCATGAAGAACATCGGTATTCTCGACGGCGACTACATTGCCGTGCACAAAGCTGAAACCGCCCGTAATGGCGAAATCATCGTTGCCCGCGTCGATAACGAAGTAACGGTCAAGCGCTACGAGAAGAAGCGTAATCAGGTGATTCTGCACCCGGAAAATGACGACTTTAAGCCCATTGAAGTTGATCTGCGGGAAACGGAATTTGCCGTTGAAGGTTTATACGTCGGCGTTGTACGCCGCAGCTAACAGCAACTGTTCACAGGTTCGGGGTGATTGTTATGCGTCAGTTATTACTCGGAATGGAAGAAGCCGGCTTATCTCTCAGCAGCCAGCAACCAGGCAGAATGACCAGAGTCAGCGCCAGTGCGCTGCGCGGCAGCCTGACCGAAGTCATCGTCAGCGAAGGTGGTGCGATTCAGCCCATGCATTTGCTGCCGATGCTGGCACAGTGCAATGCGCATAAGCGCTGGCTGATGTGGCTAAGTCCACACCGTCCGATGAATAAAAGCTGGCTGGAAAGCATGGGCCTGCAGCATTCGCCGGTGATTCATCTCGACCTGTGCAATGACACCCAGCTGGCCCTGTGCAGCAAAGTTCTCGCCGCCGGCAACAGCCATATGATTGTTGAATGGCAAGGCGAGCTGAGCAACCACGAACGGCAGATCATCCGCCAGCAGGCCGACCAGAGCGGCAGCCATGTGGTGCTGATTCAGCGCCGCCCCTGAGGCGCAGAAAACGACGAACACAAAAAAAGCCCTGATCTTGATCAGGGCTTTTTTATGTTTTCAGCACAGCTTCACACGTACAGACTGTAGCAATTCACTACAGCACAGCTCAGTGCAGTCGTTGCTGATACTCAGGGGTGTCGAAGTCTTCGCGCTCAACTTCCATACCGGAAAGCTCGCCGACTTTACGTACACCGGCTTCCAGCATTACCCGCGCAACATCCATATGATGCGCCTGCAGGCTGGCCTTGGCATCTTCGGAAAAATGAATACACACCAGTGCATCGCTGTCCTGATCGTCGGCACGACGCAGGGCGATATCACCATTGGAAAGTTCTACGATTTCAAAAAAGCGCGCCATAACCGCCTCTCAAAACTGGGCGCGGGAGTGTATCACAGGATGTTTTCAATAGCTTGAACGACACACAGAACCGTTAGTAATAAAAAGTAAACGGTTCTGCATAAATATGCTCAGCGAGGAGTCAGCTTTCCTGACGGTTGGCGCGCTGATCTTCAATCAGGCGGGTCAGATCCTGCAGCCAACCGGCAACCGGTGAGTGCGGGGCGGCAACCAACGCAATCCGGCCCTGGGCCTCAACCGTCTGTACGGCCGCTGCTGGCTGATTCATTCCGGACGGACGTCCCTGAGCATCTGCCGCTGCCAGCATCTGTGCCAGCCAGGAAAATCCATTCTCCGCCAGATGCTGCAGCTCGCGCATTTCGCCGGTGGTCAGCGGCGCATTCTGCAGCAGTGATTCCAGAGAGCGGACAGGCTGACGATAAGCAACCATATCACCCAGTTCGGCCAGGTAAGACAGCCAGGCATCGCGCAGCTGATACAGCGCACTCTCTTCCAGCGCCTGCTTCAAGGCTGGAGCAGCCGACTGCTGAGCAGCCAGCTGTTCCAGCAACAACCGGCACTGATAGAGTTTCTGATTGGTGAAGCCAATCCACTGCGACATAGCCTGCTCCGGCGGAAAATTGAGATTAAAAGTCGATGGTCAGACCGAAGTGAGCACCATCGCCCAGTTTGTAACGGTCATTAATATCTTCAATACGGATGCTGTTGTAACGATAGCCGCCATAGATTCGTGCCGTAGGCAGCAGACTGAACTGCAGACGGATATCGCTGTTGATCATGTTTTCGGCATCACCGAATGATACAACCGGCGGCGCGTAATAGGCATAACCCGCCAGACCGACATCCGGAGCTGCCGGGAAGCTGTAGCGGAAAAAGCCACCAACACCCATAGCCGCGCCATCAAAATCGTCGGTGGTAAAGGCAATCACTTTCGCGCCCACACCGATATACAGGTGACTGGTCGATGGGCGCACATCCACTACGTGCAATCCCGCAGAAACCATATCACCGTCATCTTCATGATGCAGCGCAGCCAGATTAATGTGCAGCCCGGAACCCATCTGGGTGGCATCGTAAGCAACACGGGCGACATCATCGGCCAGACTGATATCCAGTGAACCACCTGCCTGTACCAGAGTCGGTAAAACCAGTGCACCGGCCGTCAGAATTCCCTGAGCGGTCATACGCAACATTTTCATAGTATTCCCCAATAATCAGATCACAGTACCGGCTGCTGCGCGGATAACCCGTCACTGTTCTCCCACTAATGGAGGCAACAGACAGCAGCTGATTTTTATTTGCCGGCATAATAGCAGTGCGGCGGCAGTGGTTAAACCACGGCCGCCGCAAGCAAGGCCTGTTTGATTAATATCAACAGGCCCTTAGACCAGTAAACGCTGTAATTAACGCATTAAATCGAGCAACAGTTTGTTCAGGCGCGCGACATATTCCGCCGGCTGCTTTAACTGGCTGCCTTCCGCCAGTTGTGCCTGGGCATGAATCACCTGCGCCAATTCGGCGAAACGGCTTTCATCCTGCTCACTGTCGAGACGTTCGATCAGCGGATGCGACGGATTAATTTCCAGGGCCGTTTCAGGCTCCGGAACCGCCTGCCCCGCTGCTTCCATCAGCCGGCGCATATGACCACCCATATCGTACTGGCCAACCACCAGACAAGCCGGAGAATCAGTCAGACGCGAGCTGACACGGACGGCTTTCACTTCACCTTCGAGGGCTTTCTGCACGCGCTCAACCAGATCTTTATGGGTTTCTTCCAGCGCTTTTTGCTGCTCTTTTTCCGCAGCATCCGCCAGTTCATCCAGATCCAGTTCGCCTTTGGTTACATCCTGGAAGACCTTGCCGTCGAAATCGGTCAGGTGACCAACCATCCACTCGTCAACACGGTCGGTGAGCAGCAGCACTTCAACACCCTTAGTACGGAAATATTCCAGATGCGGGCTACTGGACACCGCGGCATAGTTGTCGCCGGTGATGTAGTAAATCTTTTTCTGACCTTCACGCATGCGCGCAATGTAATCTTCCAGACCGACATTCTGTACGGAACTGTCACTCTTGGTGGTGGCAAAGCGGAACAGCTTGGCAATTTTCTCACGGTTAGCGAAATCTTCTGCCGGGCCCTCTTTCAGCACATCACCGAATTCATCCCAGAAGCTCTGGTACTTTTCCGGCTCATTTTTCGCCAGTTTTTCCAGTGAATCGAGTACCCGTTTAACCAGCGCACTGCGCAGGCTGTCGACCTGTTTGTCTTTCTGCAGAATTTCGCGGGAAACGTTCAGCGACAGGTCGTTGGAATCCAGCACACCTTTCACAAAGCGCAGGTACAGCGGCAGGAACTGCTCAGCGTCATCCATAATAAAGACACGCTGCACGTACAGTTTCAGACCACGGGTCGCTTCGCGGTTCCAGATATCGAACGGCGCCTTGGCCGGAATATACAGCAGACTGGTGTAATCCAGTTTGCCTTCCACACGGTTGTGCAACCACAGCAGCGGGTCGTTCCAATCATGGGAAACGTGCTTGTAAAACTCTTTATATTCGTCATCGCTCAGATCGGACTTACTGCGGGTCCACAGCGCCTTGGCCTGGTTAACCGCTTCCGGAATCTGTTTATTCTCGCCGTCAGCGTCATCTTCACTGACTTCCTGCGGCAGATACACAGGCACCGCGATATGATCTGAATATTTTTTAATCAGCGAACGCAGGCGGAAGCTGTCGGCAAATTCTGCATCGTCTTCTTTCAGGTGCAGGGTAATGCGGGTGCCGCGTTCCGCTTTGTCGATGCTTTCCAGGGTAAATTCACCCTCACCGGCCGATTCCCAGCACACGCCTTCAGACGCATCATCACCGGCACGACGGGTTTCAACCGTGACTTTATCGGCGACAATAAAGGCCGAATAAAAGCCAACACCAAACTGGCCAATCAGTTGCGAATCTTTTTTCTGATCGCCGCTCAGTTTGCTGAGGAATTCGGCCGTACCGGATTTAGCGATGGTGCCGAGGTGATTAATCACCTCTTCACGGTTCATACCAATACCATTGTCTTCAATGGTCAGGGTACGGGCTTCGCTGTCAAAATCGATATGTACGCCCAGATCTGCATTACCTTCAAACAGAGCATCGTTCTGCAGGGCTTCAAAACGCAGCTTGTCGCAGGCGTCTGAAGCGTTGGAAATCAACTCACGCAGAAAAATCTCTTTGTTGGAATACAAAGAGTGAATCATCAGATGCAGCAGTTGTTTAACTTCGGTTTTAAAACCCAAGGTTTCTTTGCTGGCTGCGGTCATGTTCGTCTCCTTTACAACGCGCCATAAAAAACAGTGTTGTTTAAATGGGGACGTCGCAACGCTTTTCAAGCGCCGGAATACACTTACGCAAATCGGCCAGCCGCTGCGGCAGCGCTTCATCGTCGGCAAGCTCAGTTACAATGGCGACCGAATCAATGCCACTGGCCATGACCTGAGCAATATTCGCTGTTGTAATCCCGCCGATACAGGTCAGCCGATGATCGGTAAAACGTTCAACCCACAGGGCTAACGTTTCCGTGCCCAAAGGCTGGTAACGCAACACTTTCGACAGCGGCGTAAACACCGGGCCAAAGGCGATATAAGACGGATTCACCCCGCGCGCACGGGCAATCTCCCAGTCACTGTGGGTGCTGATGCCCAGCGCGATACCCGCTTCCGCCAGCGCCTGCAGATCCGCCGTGAGCAGATCTTCCTGCCCCAGATGCACACCAAAGGCCCCCAGCTCCAGCGCCAGCTGCCAGTCATCGTTGATAAACAAAGGTACTCCGGATTCTGCAGCATAATGAATTGCCTCAGCGGTCTGAGCTTTATGCTCTGCCCCCGGCGATTTAACCCGCCATTGCAGGCTGTCGATACCCAGCGCCAGCAGACGCTTAAGATGCGGCAGATTATCCACCAGCCCATAAAGCCCCAGAGGCTGCGGCAAGCGCGGAAAATGCACAGCTGATGCCCGCTGTTGCACAGGAACCACCTGCGGCCAGTCTTCGGCCAGCGACTCATTCAGCGGGCGCGCCCAGGCATTGTGGTAACCATTGACGCGCTCACTGGCTGAACGGATCGCCAGGCGTACCGCCGCCACCGCTCTGCTCAGGGCATCGTAAAGCGTATAGCCCTGCGCCAGACCGCAGGCAATGGCACTGGCCAGATGACAGCCGGTGCCGTGTACCTTGAGCGGTAAGCGCCGGTGGCGGAAAACAAACGCCCGCAATAAATCCGGGCCCGGCAGCTGATCACCGAAAGCATCTGCAGAAGCATTCAGAGGAGCCGCAAAGAACGCATCCTGAATCCATTCGTCAGATTCAGCACTGCCAGCCCGAGCGCTGTCGCCGCCGGTAATCAGCAGATGATTAACGCCCAGTGCCTGCAGTGCGGCGGAGATGTCTGCGCAATGGCCTGGCTCGTAATCGCTTGGCTCGTAATCGTTTTGTACAGCGCCGCCATCATCCTGCGGCTGTAATAACGTCAGCAGCGCCTGTGCTTCTGTCAGGTTAGGCGTCAGTACATCAACCCGCTGCAGCAGGGCCTGCAATGCCTCTTTCGGCCAGTTGGCCTGGGGGAAACCACCCTGTGAGGCCGACAACACCGGGTCCCAGATGACGTGCCCGGGATATTCCTGCAGTTTTTCCAGTAACCAGGGCAGCAGCAGATTGCCCGGTGGCAGCCAGCCGATTTTAATTGCCTGCGGCCAACCATCGGTTTTCAGGCTCTGCCATTGCTGCTCCAGCATTGCCCGCGACAACACCTCAACGGCCTGCACGCCCTGACTGTTCTGCGCGGTTATGGCACAGATCAGCGTGGCACAATCGGTATCCAGCGCCCGCGCCATGGTTAAATCCGCCTGACTGCCGGCACCGGCACTGCAGTCGGAGGCGGCAATGCTCCAGATTTTTGCCCGGCTCACCGGGCCTGAACAGAGACTCATACTCCGCCTCCGGTCTGATGCCAGAACGGCAGCCCCAGCGTCGGTGTGGAAGGCGATGCCTGATCACGCTCGCACATCAGGCCAGCGCGATAGGCAGCCCGGCCGCCATCCACCGCCTGCTTAAACGCCGCTGCCATCGCCGCCGGATCATGCGCACGCGCCACCGCCGTGTTGAGCAGTACCGCATCAAAGCCCATTTCCAGCGCCGCCATCGCCTGAGAAGGTTTGCCCAGTCCAGCATCCACCACCAATACCGCCTGTGGCAGACGTTCGCGCAGGGTTTTCAGCTGATACGGATTCATCAGTCCTTTGCCGGTGCCAATAGGTGCACCCCAGGGCATCACCGCCGCACAGCCCAGTTCCAGCAGGGTCTGACACAGCACCAGATCGTCGGTGCAGTACGGCAGCACCTTAAACCCCTGCGCCACCAGCTCGCGCGCCGCTTCCACCAGCTGCAGCGGATGCGGCTGCAGGCTGTAGTCGTCACCGATAACTTCGAGCTTGATCCAGTCGGTGGCAAACAGCTCGCGCGCCATCTGCGCCAGCAGAATCGCTTCACGGGCACTGTGACAACCGGCTGTATTGGGCAGCAGCTTTGCCCCGGTACTGGCCAGTTGCTGATGCAGCAGATGCCAGTGACCATGTTCACTCACCTGCTCCTGTACCTGAGCAGCACTCTGCCGGCGCAGCGAGACGGTGACAAATCCGGGGGTTGCCGCGGCAATGGCATCCCCCATCACCTGTGGTGACGGGTACAGGGAGGAGCCCAGCCACAAACGGCTGCCGATGGTTTCACCGGCAATCTGCAGCACGTCGGCACCAGCGTCAGGTGCAACATTATTTTCTGTATTCATATCCTTCTCCAGAACCCTGCTCAGCCACCGGTAATGGCACCGAGAATATCGATGCAGTCATCTTCGTTAAGGTATGTACCCGCATAGAGCGCTGCACTGACGATCTGCTGGTTCACGGCAACAATAAAATTGCCACTCACAGCCGCATCCTCCGGCCGTATTTGCAGATAGCCAAGCTGTTGCAGCAATTGCTGCAGGCTAAGCCCTGTGCTGACCTGCAGATCACAAGAATCGCCATTAATAATCAGGCGCATGCTTCACCTCCGAAGGCGATGGCTTGCGAGGGGATAGACTTTGAAGGGGCGGACTGCCCGGTTGGCGCAGGCTCCAGTCCAAGAGCTAAGCCATGCTGTTGTTGCAGGCGCTGCAGCAGCGCTGGCGCCAGCAGATAACCGTGACGGAACAGGCCGTTAATGCTGAGCACCCCATCATCCTGAGCAAGGATCTGCGGACGATGATCGGCCAGTGCCGGGCGTAAATTGACGTCGAAGTTCAGAATCCGCGCTTCGGCCAGCGCCGGACTAAGGCAATACAACGCACTGAGCATTTCCAGCGCGGAGCGCACACTGACCGGCGAGCGGTCTTCGCTTTCGATTTCGGTAGCACCCAGCACATAACGATGGCGCCCTTTCGGCACCAGATAGAGGTGATAACGCGGATGCAGCAACCGTATCGGCCGCGAAATCTGCACCTCCTGGCTTTCAATCCACAACACCTCACCGCGTACGCCACGCAGCTGTGGCAAGGCGGGTTTGGCGCCCAGTCCGCGACAATCGAGCTTAATATCGGCGTAAGGCGGGAAATCGTTCAGCGCTGTTGAAAAATAAAAGCGCGTGCCAAAGCTGCGGGCGGCCTGATGCAGGGCCGGTAATAACGCACGGTTATCGACCCAGGCTTCGTGGCGCAGCCAGAAACCTTCAGCAAGTTGCGGATTCAGCGCTGGCTCAAGGTCCTGCAACCGCGCCTGATTCAAACGCTGAATGGCAGCTTCGTTTTCACACCCGTCATCGGCCGGATTCCATAAACCGCCCTGACGCAGATCCTGAGCAAACTGCGCAAGCTCGGCCTGATCCGCCGGATGGGCCACCACCAGACTGCCGCTCTGGCCATAATGCACGGCAATGCCACTGTCGGCGTGCAGCTCCGGTAATAACTGCGGCCACAGTTGTAACGACTGCAGGCCCAGCGCAAAGACATCCGGATGCGCCAGTGAGCGCTCGCTGTAAGGCGCGACCATTGCCGCGGCGGTGTGCGCCGCACTGGCGGGCTGATCTTCGGCGGCGGCTTCGTACACCTCCACCTGAAAGCCCTGACGGGCCAGACGCCACGCCAGCAAGCTGCCCATCAGGCCCGCGCCGGCAATACAAACCCGACGCTGCTCACTCATGCTTCGGCCTCCTGATACAGCGCACTGCCGCTGGCGCGGAATTCTGCGGCTTTTTCAGCCATGCCCTGCTGCGCTTCTTCGCTCTGCAGCACGCCTTCGCTTTGCTGTGCATCTTCCGCCTCCTGGGCCGAAGCAAAATCGCGCACTTCCTGCGAGATTTTCATCGAGCAGAATTTTGGCCCGCACATAGAACAGAAATGTGCCAGCTTATGGCCTTCTTTCGGCAGGGTTTCGTCGTGGTAACTGCGCGCCGTATCAGGATCAAGGGCAAGGTTGAACTGATCCTGCCAGCGGAATTCAAAACGCGCCTTCGACATCGCATCATCGTGCAGCTGTGCGCCCGGATGGCCCTTGGCTAAGTCAGCGGCATGAGCAGCAATTTTGTAGGTAATTAAGCCCTGTTTAACATCATCTTTATTGGGCAGGCCCAGATGCTCTTTCGGCGTGACGTAGCACAGCATGGCGCAGCCATACCAGCCAATTAACGCCGCGCCGATGCCAGAGGTTATATGGTCGTAGCCCGGCGCAATATCGGTGGTCAGCGGTCCTAAGGTATAAAACGGCGCTTCGTCACAATGTTCGAGCTGCATCTCCATATTTTCTTTAATTAAATGCATTGGCACATGGCCCGGACCTTCAATAAAGGTCTGCACATCGTGCTTCCAGGCGATTTTGGTTAATTCACCCAGGGTTTTTAATTCGGCAAACTGCGCTTCGTCATTGGCATCGGCAATGGAGCCGGGGCGCAGACCATCGCCGAGGGAGAAGCAGACATCGTAGGCTTTCATAATGTCGCAGATGTCTTCGAAATGGGTGTACAGGAAACTCTCTTTATGATGCGCCAGACACCATTTCGCCATGATCGAACCACCACGGCTGACAATGCCCGTCACCCGTTTGGCGGTCAGCGGCACATGCGCCAGACGCACACCGGCGTGAATGGTGAAATAATCCACGCCCTGCTCGGCCTGCTCAATTAAGGTATCGCGGAATAATTCCCAGGTCAGGTCTTCGGCCACGCCGTTGCATTTTTCCAGCGCCTGATACAAAGGCACGGTACCAATAGGCACCGGTGAATTACGGATAATCCATTCGCGGGTTTCGTGAATATGATCGCCGGTGGATAAATCCATCACGGTATCGGCGCCCCAGCGGGTGGCCCACACCATTTTTTCCACTTCCTCCTCAATAGAAGACGTCACCGCCGAATTACCGATATTGGCATTGACCTTGGTGCGGAAATTACGGCCGATAATCATCGGCTCGGTTTCCGGGTGGTTAATATTATTGGGAATCACAGCCCGCCCGCGGGCAATTTCTGAACGGACAAATTCCGGGGTAATTTCCGCCGGAATCGACGCGCCGAAACTCATGCCCGGATGCTGGCTTTTTTGTGCCTCATCCAGCTGCGCCCGGCTTAATGCCAGATTTTCGCGGATGGCCACATATTCCATTTCCGGGGTGATAATGCCCTGTCGCGCATAATGCAGCTGGGTGACATTTTTGCCCGCTAATGCCCGGCGCGGACGACGCTTAAGTTCAAAACGCAGTTTTTCCAGCGTCAGGTTCATATCGCGGATACGCGCATATTCGGAGCTGAAACCGGCAAGCTCCTCAGTATCGGCCCGTTCATTAATCCAGTTCTGACGCAGCGGTTGCAGGCCTTTGCGCACATCAATACTGACTGCAGGGTCGGTATAAGGGCCGGAGGTGTCATACACCCGCACCGGCGCGTTGGCTTCGGTTTTACCGTTAGCCAGCTGTGTATCGGACAGCGCAATTTCGCGCAGTGCAACCTTTAAATCGGCACGGCTGCCTTGCACATAGAATTTGCTGGACGCCGGAAATGGCTGCAGAGAGAGTTCGTCAACACGCATCTGTTCGCTTAACGATGTATGCGCTGAATTGTTTTTGCCCATGCTCAATACCTTTTTAGCCGTCGCAGACGACGGAAGAAAAATAACGGCAGGCAGCGAAGAAAAGAAAAAGATGATCACAGGCAGCAGCAAAATACTGACAACCCGCACCGTAAACGGTGACTGACCGGGGTTTAAGAAATCGGCGACAGCCGCGAAAAACCCGCTTTTCTGTTCCCTACGCTGGCACTAACCAGATCAGGTTCAACGGGATCCGCAAACACATTGCGATCTCAACCTCTTTGATGTTTCAACACGCTGAACATCCTGAGGCACCCCGACAGAATCGGCACAGAGTGTACGGCAGAGAAGACTACGCGGACAAGACACCCGGCGGGTTATTTATGCAAAACATCCGCGCCGGGCAGGCATCAACGGCGGTCAGAAAAGCCGCCGTAAGAGAAACAGCCGGACATTAACGCGCCAGCAGAAAATGCGCGCGGGCCGTGGCGATCGGGCTGGTACGCTCAGTCTGCCAGGCGGTAATGGCGACGTTGGCGACGCGCGAACCCTGACGCCAGACCTGACATTCAGCAAAGGTATCCTGATGACGTCCGGCACGCAGATAATCGAGGGAGAAATCGATCATTTTCGGTAAGGCGGCGGTATCCATAGTCATCATCAGATGCAGTGACGCCGCCAGCTCCATAAAGCCGCCGATTACGCCGCCATGAATGGCCGGTAAAATCGGATTGCCGATATTGTCTTCGTTGGCCGGCAGATGAAACAGCACATCCTGACCAAAACGCTGAAATTTCAGACCAATTAAATTGGCATAGGGAATACCATCCACCAGCGGCTGGAAATCACCACTCTGCTGCGCCTGTTGCAGCACGGTTTCAAAACTCATTGTGCAGCTCCTGCAGCCGTTACATCATCGCCCTGCTCGATACGGGCACGGAATTCCGGTGGGGTCATATTTTCGCCGATACGCATAAAGGTAGCGGCGCACTTGGCCACCAGATCGCGTTCCTCACCCTGAAATACTTCGCACTCGGTAAACACCACTGAGCTGGCCACGCGCGTTACCCGTGCTTCGGCAAACAGATCGCGGTTTGGTGTTGCCGCTTTCATATAATCCATACGCAGATCCAGCGTTGGGCACAGCTCAAAGCCCGGCAGTGAGGAAAACACCGCCGTACCACAGGCGGTATCCATCAGCGTGGTCAGGCTGCCGCCATGCACAGTGCCGGTGACCGGGTTGCCTACAATCTGTTCGCTGTATGGCAGGCGCATAACCAGTACATTGTCCTGCGCGCTTTCAACCGTCAGCCCCAAAACCTGACAGTGACGCAGGGTGGCAACGAAACGCTCGGCCCGTGTTTTAACCGATAAGCTCATAAGATCTCCGCTGAGGGTGATTGTGACAGCCAGACAGGCACAGCACGACTGTGTGAATTCTATCAGGAAATGGCCTGACAGGCGCAAAGGGCGCCCGTTATACCGGAAAGCTGAATTTTGGCAATGATCGCTTCGCCCGGTGTCGTTAACAGAATTGCTCACAACAAACATAGGAACTGAACGTTTTTCTCACCACCCTATAAGACAAACAAGCACCCTGTGCTATGGTTTGACGCCTGAGAAATATCCCCGATACACACCCGGATCAGCCCTTAAAAGGGATCTGCCCCCTAAAGAGAAATGCTATGAATTTTGACGATTACCTGCAGCAGGTTAATCAGCAGGATAAGCTGGAAATCCACCCCAGCTGGGGTCAGGGCCGCACCACCTTTGGCGGCCTGTCAGCGGCATTAATCCTGCACCGCATAGAACAGGGTCTGGATGACGGCCAGGTGCTGCGTTCACTGAATGTCAGTTTTTGCGGCCCGCTTAATACCGCTGAACCTTTCACCCTCAGCAGCCAAAGCATCCGCGTTGGTAAATCCGTTGCTCACTATCAGGGCCAGACCGTGCAGCAGGATCAGGTTACTACGCTGGTTAATGCCTGTTTCGGCCGTGAGCGGGAATCGGATATCGAGGTTAAGCTGCCACCTGTCAGCTGTGGCACGCCGGGATCAGGTCAGGCCATGCCCTTTATCAAAGGTATAACTCCGGAGTTTACCCAGCATATTAATTTCACCTATGTGGAAGGCGGCCTGCCCTTCACCAACAGCAAACACAATGTTATCCGTGGCTGGATGCGCTTTAACGATGGCGAACGCGCGCTGAGCAATGCCCATCTGGTCGCCCTGATCGATGCCTGGCCGCCAACGCTGCTGCAAAAACTGAAAAGCCCCGCTCCCTGTGCCAGCGTGACCTGGAGCATCGAGATGGTGACGCCGTTAAGCCAGCTGCCACAGTTACCGGGCGGCAGCGACTGGCTCTGGTACGAGGCGGATATCCGCCAGGCTCACGATGGTTATGGCCATACTGAGGCCCGGATTTACACTGCCGATGGTGTATTGCTGGCACTCAGCCGTCAGCTGGTGGTGGTTTACGATAAACGCTGAGGCCGTTCTTACTGTAGCCTGATACCTTCGTCTGACTATCAGGCTGCAACAGCAGTTTCTTCCCTCTATTCCTTCCGATTAGTTGCTCAATAAGCAGCGGGCAACTATTACTTAGTCATCAATTTCTCTGCCGATGACAGCTATGGCTACCAACGTTCTGATCTGCGATGACTCAAGTTTTGCCCGTAAACAAATGGCACGGGCGATCCCCAAAGAATGGGAAGTGGACATTCATTTTGCCGGTGATGGCGTGGAAGGCGTACAGGCCATCCGCGAAGGAAAAGGCGAAGTGGTTTTTCTCGACCTGACCATGCCCAATATGGATGGCTACGGCGTACTGGAAACCATCCGCAAAGAAGATCTGCCTGCCATGGTGATTGTTGTGTCCGGCGATATTCAGCCCGATGCTCAGGACAGAGTCAGAAAACTCGGTGCAATGGCTTTTATCAAAAAGCCGATTGATGCCGATAAAGCCCGCGAAGTGCTGACCGAATACGGCATTCTGACAGGGGCCTGATATGAGCGTCACATCTACCGCAGTATCTCTGAACGAAGACCAGCGCGACTGTTATCAGGAGCTGACTAACGTCGCCATGGGCCAGGCCGCCGACCGTCTGGCACGACTGCTGGATGTCTATGTGGTGCTGCCGATACCCAAAGTAAACCTGATTGAATCCAGCGATCTGCACATGGCAATTCAGGATGCCGAAACCGATTCGGCTATGTCGGCGGTATGCCAGGGGTTTATTGGTTCAGGTATTGCCGGTGAAGCGCTGCTGTTGTTTAACGACACCAGCTTCTCAGATCTGGCCGCACTGATGAATTATGGTGGCGAACTCGACCGCTACGGCGAGCTGGAATTATTAATGGACGTCAGTTCGCTGTTAATCGGCGCCTGTATTCAGGGTATTGGTGAGCAACTGGAAATTCACTTTAATCAGGGCCACCCGGTGGTGCTTGGCCAGCATTGTAAAGTCGATGACATTTTAAAAAGTGGCAATCATCAGTGGACCAAAACCCTGGCGATTGAAATTCACTACACCATCGAGCATGTGAATATCGATTGCGACCTGCTGTTGCTGTTTACCGAAGACTCGGTCGCGAAACTGAACAACAAAATTAATTATCTGCTGGATTAACGTATGACGGATTCAAACATTGAATTTGGTGACATCCACTGGCTGATGGATATTCTGCAGAATATCGACGTCGGTCTGGTGGTACTCGACCGCCAGTACAATATCCAGCTGTGGAATGGCTTTATGGAAAGCCACAGTGGCTTAAGCCCGCAAAAAGCCAAGGGCGAAAACCTGTTCGAGCTGTTCAACGAAATTCCCAAAGACTGGTTCATGAAAAAAGCGGAGCCGGTTTATCAGCTGAAAACCCGCACCTTTACCATCTGGGAGCAGCGTCCGTATTTATTCCGCTTTAAAAATTACCGCCCCATTACCGGCCGCGCGTCGGTGATGTATCAGAACACCAGCATTATTCCGCTGGAGTCGATTAACCGCAGCGTTGATCATATCTGCGTGATTATTTATGACGTGACCGACATTGCCGTCAGCCGCGAAGACGTACAGTCTGCTCACCAGACCCTGAATGAACTGAACCGCACAGACCAACTGACCGAGCTGTCCAGTCGCGGTTACTGGCTGAAAGATATTGAGCGTGAATTTCTGCGCTGCCAGCGTTCGGTATTACCAAGCACCCTGGTCATGTTTGATCTGGACGATTTCCGTACCATTAATGGCCGCTATGGTCACCAGGCCGGTGACGAGGTACTGCGCTCGGTATCGGAGGGCATACGTCAGACACTGCGTCAGACCGATCACGTCTGCCGTTTCGGCGGTGAAGTATTCGCTGCTCTGCTGGTCGATACCGATGAAGAAGAGGCCGTGGTCTTTGCCGAGCGTATCCGCAAAATGATCGAACGCATGGAAGTCAGGCATGATCAGCAAAGTATCCATGCCACCGCAAGCCTGGGTATTGCCCGTTATCAGAAAGGCTTCGCCAGTGCTCAGGACTGGCTGCAGGCCGCCGACAAAGCCCTGTATCACGCCAAAGAAAGTGGTCGTAACAAAACCACGGTCTATCAGCCCAAAGCACACTAAGCCGGCAGCCTGAACCTGCATGACATATATGCTCAACAAACCTTGCCATTCCTGATCAATAACAACAAAATCACACCCGGCCACTCCGGCCGGATACTGTGAGTTACAGGCATGTCGAGTCACTGGATACCCCGCCCTTTTATTGATGCGCCACTGCGCGGCGCTGCCGGTCTCGGTCTGGACCCCGAACAATTGTGGGCCGCTGCCGGGCTGGACGCTGCCATTCTGGCCGATCCTGAGGGGCAGATTAATGCCAATGACTATGCCAGCCTGATGGCAACCCTGTGGGCCCACAGTGATGATGAATTTATGGGGCTGGCGAAAGTACGCAGCCATTCCGGCACCTTTGCCATGATGTGCAAGGCCATCATCAGCTGTTCATCACTGGAGCATGCCCTGCATCGTGCCAGGCGCTTTTACGCATTGTTTGACGGCGCCCCCAACATCCGTGTTATTCGCGGTCCGCAGCTATCGCGGCTGCAAATTGAACATGACCCGGCTGCAGACCCCGATCACTTTCTCAGCGAATCCCTGCTGGCTATCTGGCACCGGCTGAGCAGCTGGCTGGTTGGCCAGGGTATTCCCCTGTTATCGGTGGGCTGCTGTTATCCGCCACCGGTGCATGCTGCGCTGTATCAGAACCTGTTTGCCACACCGGTTAAATTCAACGAAGACAGCACCTATCTGCTGATTCCCAGCCGGGTACTCAGCCTGCCGGTCAGTCAGACCGCGGCCTCCCTGCGCGCCTTTTTAAATCACTCTCCGGCCGATTTCCTCGCCCGGCCGAATCCGCATGAAAGCATGACGGGTAAACTGCGTCAGCTGTTCCGCCGTTACGATATCGACAGCCTTCCGGATCTGGCCGAAAGCGCCGCTCAGCTCGGTGTATCCAGTGCTACACTGAGGAGGCGCCTGCATGATGAGCAGACCTCCTTTCAGAAACTGAAAGATGAATGCCGGCTGGAGGAAGCCAGCCTGCGTCTGGCGCAGCAGGATACCAGTATCCGTGAAATTGCCGAGTATCTGGGCTACACCGAAACCAGCACATTCCACCGCGCTTTCAAAAAATGGATGGGACTGACACCGGGTGATTATCGCAGCCAACAACAAGGCATCCGCCGCTGATTCCGGTTATCTGTCGGTTATCCGGTTTGCTGCCTCCCTGATATTTCTGCTCTGCCTTTTTGGCCAGTCGGCGACTGCCCTTGCCGTAACACCGGCCAGCTGGACACTCAGCGAACAGGACTCTGGCCGTCTCCTCGGGCGCGAACTTGAGTACTGGCGGGAAGACAGCCGGCAAGCTCTTACTCTGGACGAATTAAAGGCTTTAAAACCCGAGTGGCGACGCCACCCGGATACCACTCCGAATTTCGGTTTATCGCCAGACGCTTATTGGTTCCGGCTGCGTGTAACATTGCCAGAAGCCAGTGACCAGTGGCGGTTAAGTATTGAATTCCCGTTGCTCGACCGGGTTGATCTGTATCTGCAGTTTGACCAGCGAACCATCCAGCAGGAACAGTTTGGTGATCGCTTGCCGTTCAGCCAGCGCCCCCTGCGACACCGTAATTTTCATATTCCCCTGCGGCTGAATTACGCCGGTGAGTACGAGATTTATCTCAGGGTACAAAGCGCAGGCTCTCTGCAACTGCCTGTTACCTTCTGGTTAAGGGACGAACAGGAAGCGGAAGCGGCCAGTGATTATCTGAGCGCCGGTCTGTATATCGGTTTTATTGTAGCCATTCTGCTGTTTAATTTTTTTATTGCTGCAACAACCCGTGAAATGTACATCCTGTATTTCACCTGCTTTCTGCTGGCTTATCTGCTTTTCTACATTTCACTGAGTGGTTATGGTTTTGAATATCTGTGGCCCGACAACTTATGGCTGGAAGAACGCCTGACCATTCTGGCTGTTGCCGCTGCTTGTATCTTTGCTACGTTATTTGCACGACGTTTTCTGCGCTTAAAACATAATCACCCACGCCTGCACCGGATTAATCAGGGCTGTTTATATCTGGCGTTGCTGGTGTTTATGGTTAATCCGTTTATTGATTATCAGCCCGCAGTAAAAATAACCATGGCGGCTACGTTTATCATCAGCCTGCTCAGTCTGATTGTCGGTATCAGCGCAGCCCTGCAGCGGACCTTATCCGGTTTATTGTATGCCGGCGGCTGGCTGACCCTGCTGCTGGGGGTCATCGTGCACAGTCTGAGTAAAGAAGGCTTGCTGCCCATCACGCCATTAATTGAATACTCTTCACACATTGGCTCCATTTTATTGGTCTGTACTCACAGCATGGCCATTGCCCTGCGTTTTTATGAAGAACGCCAGCAACATAAACTAACGCTGGAGCAGATGACGGAAGCACAGAGAGAAAGCCTGCGCTCGCGCTATCGCATGCAGGAAGCAGAACTGCAGCGTAAACAGACCGAACTGGAAAACCAGGCAAAGTCGGTGTTTCTTGCAATGATGAGCCACGAAATCCGCACACCGCTGAATGGCGTACTGGGGATGGTGCAGTTACTGGGGCAAACTCCCCTCGACCCGCAACAGCAACGCTATCTGGAAACCATCAGTACGTCCGGAGAATCCCTGCTCACCATTCTTAATGACATTCTGGATCTGTCAAAAATGAATTCCGGCAAGCTGCAGCTGGAGATGCAGGACGTACCTTTACATGAACTGATCAGTGACTGCCTGACGCTGTATTCCCAGCAGGCAAAAGAAAAAGGTCTGGTTCTGCTTGCCCATCTGCACCTGCCGCTGTATCAGACCATTCATACCGACCCAACCCGTCTGCGCCAGATCGTCAACAACCTGCTCAGTAATGCCGTTAAATTTACCAATAGCGGCAGTATTGTTCTGACCCTGCGTTTCAGTGAGCAGAAAATGCTGCTCAGTATCAAAGACACCGGTATCGGTATCAGCAAGGAATATCAAACGCGTTTATTTGAACACTTCAGCCAGGCCGATGCCTCTACCTCACGCAATTACGGCGGCACCGGGCTGGGCCTGAGTATCTGCAAACAGTTAAGCGAATTACTCGGTGGCGATATCAACGTTCACAGCCGCAGCGGCGAGGGCACAGAATTTATTTTTACCCTGCCCGACTGCCAGCCAGATAATCCGGTGAATATTGAAGTCATTGATACTGGTACTGTACATATTCAGCTGTCGAAGGCAGAAGAGCGGGAACTGGTTACCCGGTTTATGCGCGAGCTTGGTTTTCAGGTAACGGAACAGGCTCCGGCTGATCTTTTATTCAGTGACCAGCCCCCGGAGGAAAGCAACACTCAGCATTACCGGCGCCTGTTGTATTTATGCGATGAAAACAGCCCTGCACTCAATCCTTTGCAACAGATTGTACGGCCGTTAAAAACGTCCAGCATCGTGCACCGTCTCAATGGCGTCGGTACGCAATACGGAAATAAACACATAGTACCGGCACAATTATTCAAAGATTGCCTGGTCTGGGTGGCTGAAGATAATCCGGTCAACCAAAAAGTGGTTGTCGGCATGCTGCGCAACCTTGGTCTTAAATATGAAATTTTTTCCGATGGCAGCAGCCTTATTAAGGCCTGGCAGGAAAAGCAACAGGCTCATCCGGATATGATTTTAATGGACTGTGAAATGCCGGTTATGGATGGATTTACCGCCACCCAGCGGCTGCGGGAGCATGAGCAGGAAGCCTCGGACTATAAGCACATTCCCGTGGTTGCTCTCACCGCTCATGCCCTGCCTGAATACAAGGAAAAAGCCCTGAACAGCGGCTTTGATGATTTCCTCAGCAAACCCATCCGTCAGGAACAGCTGCGCCAGTTATGCCTGCGCTGGCTGCTGCCACCACCCGACGGAACCTGATGGCTGTAAGAGCGGTGGTAATTACTCTGGGCTTCATACCTCTGTCACAAAGCGCCGTCCATAATCGCCTTATTACTGACAGCAGAGGCCTTTATGAACTGGTGGCAACAGGGAGTGTTTTATCAGATCTATCCGCGCAGTTTTCAGGACAGCAATAGCGATGGTGTCGGTGACCTGCAGGGCCTGATTCAGCGGCTTGATTATTTAAATGATGGCACTGAACAATCACTCGGCATTGATGCCATCTGGCTGTCACCGTTTTTTCCATCCCCCATGCGCGACTTTGGTTACGACATCAGCGACTATTGCGCTATCGATCCGCAGTTCGGCAGCATGGATGATTTCGACGAATTACTGCAGCAGGCGCATCTGCGCCAGATCCGGATTATTCTCGATCTGGTGGTCAATCATACCTCCGACCAGCATCCCTGGTTCCAGCAAAGCTGCGATCCGGATTCTGATCAAGCCGACTGGTATATCTGGCATAAGGGTAAACAGCCGCCCAATAACTGGCTCGGCTGTTTTGGCGGGCGCGGCTGGACCTTTAACGCTCAGCGTCAGGCCTGGTATTACCACTCTTTTCTGCCACAGCAACCCGACCTTAACTGGCGCAATCCTGCGGTTAAACAGGCCGTTAAACAGGTTATGGAATTCTGGCTGGCGAAAGGCGTCGATGGCTTCCGTCTGGATGTGGTGAATCTGTATTACAAAGATGCGCAACTGCGTAATAACCCGACTGACTGGTTCAGACTGGCACGGCCTTATGATCGTCAGCGTCATATCTATGATCGTGATCAGCCGGAGATGCACAGTCTGCTGCATGAAATGCGGCACTGGATCGATGCCTGGCCAGAGCGGATGATGGTAGGCGAAGTGATGCTTGCCGATGCCGGCAACAGTGATTTACCGGCCAGTTATTATGGTCAGAATGACGAGCTGCATCTGGCCTTTAATTTTGAATTTTTACGGGCGCCGTTTAAAGCCAGTGCGTTTCACGCCATCATCAGAAAATGGACGGAATTATTGGGCAGTGAAAACTGGCCTAATTACACATTAAGTAATCACGATTTTTGCCGTCATGCCAGCCGTTACCGTGCAGGTAAACTCACCCAGGCCCGCCTTGAAATACTCGCCGCCCTGCTGCTGACCTTACGCGGTACGCCGTTTTTATATTACGGTGAAGAAACCGGAATGCCGGAACAAAACGTTAAGCGCCGCGACCTGCAGGACCCGGTGGGTATCCGTTACTGGCCACTGCATCCCGGACGTGATGGCTGCCGCCGGCCGATGATGTGGGATGCTCCGCCTAACACTTTTACTCAGGGGCAGAGCTGGTTGCCGGACGAACCCGTCCCTGCGCACAGCGTTACCCAACAACAGCAAGACCCGCACAGCCTGCTGAGCTGGTATAAAAAACTGATCTGGCTGCGCAAAAAAACACCGGCCCTGCATCAGGGAAAACTGCGCCTTTTGCAGGCGTCAGCGGATGTCCTCGCCTATGAGCGCAGTGGTATAAATGCAGGCCGTACGGAACGGCTGCTGATACTGCTGAATTTTTCCAACCGCACGCAATCCACCAGCCTGCACCCACAGGCGCTGGCCAGCTGTCTGCTGAATAATAAAAAGAAGGATGAAAGAGAAACCTCAGCGGAGAGTCTGGATTTCCACCATGGCCGTCTGCAACTGCAGCCTCTGCAGGCTCTGGTGCTGCAATTACAGGATGATTATCCGCTGAAGGTTTATGTCTGACGATCTGCGTTAAACGCGGTAATCGTGCGCCGGATAACTGCCTAATATGCGCACTTCGCGGGCAAAGTATTCCAGCTCTTCCAGTGCCAGAATCATATTGTGCTGCTGCGGGTGCCCCTGAATATCAACATGAAAATGGCTGGCTTCCATCGTGCCGCCATCCATATAGCTTTCTAACTTCAGCAGGTTCACACCGTTGGTGGCGAAGCCGCCCAGGGCTTTATACAGCGCCGCCGGAATATTGCGCACCGAAAACAGAATACTGGTGATGTAATCCATACCGGGCTCAGCCTGCTGATGCTCCTGCTCACGGCTGAACACCAGAAAACGGGTGGTATTACCGATCACATCCTGAAAATTATCATGCACCACGTTCAGGCCATACAGTTCGGCCGCCAGCGCCGAGGCAATGGCGCCACGCTTGCGGTTTTTGCCCTGACTCAGGTTACGCGCTTCCATCGCCGTATCGACCGCGGCCACCGCTTTCATGCCCAGATTAACAATACGCTGATGGCACTGCGCCAGCGCCTGCGGATGGGAAGCCACCTCCTCAATATCGCTGAGGTTTACCCCCGGTAATGCCAGCAAACAGTGATTGACCGGTTCAAAATGCTCGGCAATAACAAACAGCGAGGTTTTCGGAATCAAGCGGTAAATTTCTTCAACCCGCCCGGCCGTTGAGTTTTCCAGAGGAATCATCGCCTGGTCGGCAAAACCGGAAGCCACCAGCTCCAGCGCCGATAAAAAATCATCGCAGGCAACCGCCTCCCAGTGTGGGAACACCTTACAACAAGCCAGATGCGAATAAGCGCCGGCAGTGCCCTGATAGGCAACCCGTGGCTGCATGAAAATCTCCCCAAATTAATCGAACAGAACACTGCGCCAATGCATTGCCAGGCCAGACAATGCATTATCGCACCACCACATTATTGCACCACCATGGGGCGCATGAAAAACACCAGTATAAAATGCACCAAAACAAGGCACTAACATAAATTTCAGGATATCCATCGACATCCCGTCATCAACGCCTGCCCGTGCAGACCGCCTGCCGTGCACTTCTGAGCTTATACAGCCCATTCTACCTCTGTTCGGGTTCACCAGAGCACATAAAAGCAGTGCTCTGGGTCAGTAAAATCAGGCGAAAAATCTTATCTGGCACAGTGCCTGCTCTGTCTCATTCAGGTATCTGCTCTACCATTAATTTAACCGGGACAGATAACAGGTATCGATATGAATTTTCAACCAACACTCTGGCCACAATCACTCAGCAGCGATCCACAACTGCTGGAACAATTACGCAGCGCTGGCGAAACAGAGCTGCAGGACTTTCCTGCCGCCTGGCTCAGCCAGTGGCCGGATGTCTGGGCGCCGCTTGCCGCCTGGCTGGCAAGCGAAAAAGGTCGTCTGCCAACAGAAGTGCCGGTTATTGGTATTCATGGTGGTCAGGGATCGGGGAAATCCACCCTGTGTAAAGCCCTGGCACTGGTATACCGCAAAGCTCTGGGCTGGAACACCGTAGTGCTGTCCATTGATGATCTCTACCTGACGCACTCCGAACGCAGCCAGCTGGCACTGAATATTCACCCGCTGCTGACCACCCGTGGCGTGCCCGGCACCCATGATGTGGCACTGGGCATGTTACTGACCCGTCAGCTGCGCAAGCTGAACGAAGGTGAACGTTTAATGATTCCGGTCTTCGATAAAATTCAGGATGACCGCCTGCCGGATAATTATTGGCATAAAGTGACGGGCACGGTCGATCTGATCCTGTTTGAAGGTTGGTGTGTAGGCTGTCTGCCGGTTGCAGAAGAAGACCTGCAGGAGCCGGTCAACGGCCTTGAAGCCAGCGACGACAGCGACGGCCAATGGCGGCGCTGGGTCAATCAGCAACTGGCCGGCAGCTATGCCGAATGGTTCGCCCAGATCGACCGCCTGCTAATGCTGAAAGTCCCCGACATGAAAGCCGTACACCAGTGGCGCCGCGAACAGGAAGAAAGTAACCGCAAACAATCAGCAGCTCTGTCGCAGAACAAAATCAGTCTGAGCAAAACCACCGACCGCAGCCTCAGCGAGGCCGGGCTGATACGCTTTATTCAGCACTATCAGCGTCTGACCGAGAACGCATTACGCGAGTTGCCCGAGCATGCCGATCTGGTTCTGGAGCTGGACACGCAGCATCAGGTTGCCGCCATTCACAGTAAAACCCCGGAGGTGGATAAGCCATGAATACATCCACACATCCGCACAAGACTCCGCCGGAACTGCCTTTGGTTGTGGTCACCGATCTTGATGGCTGTTTGCTCGATCATCACAGCTACAGCGCACAGGCGGCGGAAAAAGCCTTAAAAAAACTGCACAGCCTGAATATTCCCTGCGTATTTAACAGCAGTAAAACCTTTGCCGAAATGCTGCTTCTGAGAGAAACGCTGGACAACCACGATCCCTTTGTCTGCGAAAACGGCGGTGCGATTTTTATTCCGAAAAGTAACGGTAATGGCTACAACAGCGAGATTCTGCACAGCAGTTATCTGGCCATACTGAAAGTGCTGCACAGTCTGCGTCAGCAGGGTTTTCAGTTCCGTGGTTTTAACGATATGACCGCCACCGAAGTAGCGGCATTAACCGGTTTATCGGTAGAAGACGCTCACCTGGCAAAACAGCGCAGCGCGTCCGAGCCTCTGGTCTGGACCGGCAGCGATGAGCAGCTCGCAGAATTTCGTCTGGCTCTGAGCAGCCACAACTTGCGTTTGCTCAGTGGCGGCCGTTTTCATCATGTGATGGGGCCTAACGATAAGGCCCACGGTCTGGAATTCTGCCGTCATCATTACGAAGCGTTATGGCAACAGCCGGTGAAAGTTATCGCCCTGGGTGATGGCGAAAATGACCGCGCCATGCTCAGCGCCGCCGACTACGCCATTGTGATTCCCGGTATAAAAAACACCCTCGAACTGCAGCACCCACAGCTGCGGATTGCCAGTAAAGCCGGACCGGCGGGCTGGAATGAAACCTTACTTTCCCTGTTAGATGACCTGTTCAAGGAGGCTCATAGTGGCTGATTTTTATCAGAACGGCATTATTACCACTCTGCATAATCTGGTTGACCGTCCGCTGGACGAATTAGAAAAAGAACTCATCAGTTTTTCACGTATCAGGCCCATGTCGCTGGTGCTGCCCTCTCTCTACTCCGAACTCAGCGGCCCGGCACTGGACAACATTATTAACGACGTTGCCAAAGTCCCCTACCTTAACGAAATCGTGATTGGCCTTGATCGCGCCGATGAAAAAGAATATGCCCATGCCCGGGAGTTTTTCTCGCGCCTGCCGCAGCATCACCGCATTCTATGGAACGATGGCCCGCGCCTGCGCAAAATTGATGAGTTGCTGCAAAATGAAGGTCTGGCGCCGAAAGAAATGGGTAAAGGCCGTAACGTCTGGTACTGCTATGGCTATGTACTGGCTTCCGGGCGCGCCGAAGCCGTAGCCCTGCACGATTGCGATATTGTGACTTACGAACGCAGTATGCTGGCCCGGCTGATTTATCCGGTGGCCAATCCGGCATTTAACTATGAATTTGCCAAAGGTTTTTATGCCCGCGTGGCTGCACAGAAACTCAACGGCCGGGTCAGCCGTTTACTGGTAACGCCGTTAATCCGCGCACTGAAAAAAGTCTATGGCTCTCTCGATTATCTGGAATATCTCGACAGCTTCCGCTATCCGCTGTCGGGTGAATTTTCCATGCGTACCGATGTGCTGAACGATATCCGCATTCCCTCCGACTGGGGGCTGGAAATCGGCGTGTTGTCAGAAATGAAGCGGAACTATTCAACCAATCGCATCTGCCAGGTCGATATTGCCGATGTGTATGACCATAAACACCAGCCTCTGTCGGAAGAAGACGCCAGCCGGGGACTGTCGAAAATGAGCACCGACATCTGCAAAGCCATTTTCCGTAAGCTGGCCACTCAGGGAGAAATTTTTACCACCGAAACCTTCCGCTCAATTAAAGCCACCTACTTCCGTATTGCGCTGGATTTTGTTGAAACCTATTACAACGATGCGCGGATGAATGGTTTAACACTCGACCGCCATGCCGAAGAAAAAGCCGTGGAACTGTTTGCCGAAAATATTATGGCTGCCGGTGAGCATTTCCTCGCCAATCCGATGGAAACGCCCTTTATTCCCAGCTGGAACCGGGTAATCTCAGCCGTACCCGATATTCTCGACCGCATCTATGAAGCTGTCGAAGAAGACAATCACTGACGAGGTCAGTGATTGTCTGCCGGCAGCCTGCCGTTAGGACCTGTCGACACTAATTGAATCGGCCTGCTGAGAGCTGGTTTTTCTCAGAACAAGGAGAGAGGAGTGATATTAGCGGGCTAAATGAATGACGAACGACGACGTTAATGGGGAAAACTGGCCTCAGCCCGAAGGGTTATGGCTAAAAATCCCTCATACTGCGTTGCTGTTCGCTCGCTTAACCCGTTAGGCCACACTCTCAGCGCCTTGTCTGAGATATTTTTAGCCAATAACAGGCCTGTTTAATGAGTGTCGACAGGCCCTAATCAACATGTATCAGTGAAAATACATCGGCAGGCGGTCAGCCTGGGGGCGCTCTGCGTTATTGATCATCTCGTCGTAGGGTAACTGCTGCACCATAAAACCTTTGCGTACACCCAGACTGGCCAGCTTTCCGGAACACTCCGATAAGCCGCGGAAACGTACCGGCATGCCATCTTCCATCAGCAAACTCAGACGCCCCATATAGTCCACCTGTACCAGATAGAGATCGCCCTCATTGGTGAGGATATTGACATCCACTCCCCCCTGACGCAGTGCTTTTTTAAGTTCTGATGTAGTCATATCACCTCTCCTGTGTCCGCAGACAGAAACCTATACAATACATATACAACAATGTACACAGACAGCCCCATAAGGGTTAAGAATTCTTTGCTATCAAAAAAAACACCGACCTCTGTATTTGACAATATGCGATGATGCCCTCAAAAATGACGTCCCTTTCCGTTTTTACACCGCAGTCACCGCCTGTGGTAAACCGTTGGATAGTTATGGCTAATATCGCGTCACCTGAAAAAATTGCCCGCCGCCGCCAGGATATTCTGGATGCAGCCATCGATATTTTTGCTGAAAAAGGCTTCCATGCCAGTGGCATTGCCGATATCGCCACCCGCCTGGGTATTGGTCATGGCACGGTTTACCGCTACTACAAAAACAAACGGGATATTTTTAACGAAATTCTGAATCTGCTGCTGAGTGAGATGTCGACCGTCGTGCAGCAGGACCCGCCCAACACCAACTCGCTGGCTGAATATCAGCAGCAACTGGAGCGTATTGCTGACCGGTTAATTGCTATTTTCCGCGAACGGCCGCAACTGGCACGCATCGCTTTTTATGAATCCTATGGGGTGGATGCCGACATCAGTGATGCGGTAAACCGCATTCAGGAATTATTCGCTGAATTTACCGCCTACTATCTGCAAAACGGTATCAGCAAAGCCTTTCTGCGCAGCGAAATGAATACCGCCATCGCCGCACAACTGGTCACCGCTATGCTGATGGAAACGGTTAAACATGTCGCGCTTAATGACTTCAGCGATGAGCAGATAGAGCCCTGGCGGCACGAGATTATCCGCCTGATGATCGGCGGCCTCAGCCGCTGATGCATTCCCCTTACAGACTCTGCGTCAGCCATACCGTCTGATACGGCGCCAGGGTTAATATCTCCGTTGCGGCAATATCCGCCTCATGATGACTCAGAAGATCGGTCAGTCCACCGGGTAAAAAGCCCAGACTGGCCAATGGCAGCTGCAGAATACGCTCCGTCACATTTGACAGCGCATACAGTGTCTGACTGTTATCCACGCAGGTGCGCTTAACAATAAATAAATCGGAATTAATCCGTACAATGTCCTGTCTGGCATCCGGGTGAAAAGCCTTCTGCTCACGGCGTATCCTGATCATACGGCGTAATTCCGTAAAGACTTCCGCCTGGGGTGTCACCGGATTATTCAGCAGGCATTCCAGTTCATGTTTATCCCAGATTTTACGGTTAATAGAACGTGTGCGGCCGGTTTGTTCAACATGATCCAGGTCGTTCGGAGTGGCGACCAGGCTGTGAATGTACAACGCCGGAATTCCCCTCAGGGCCAGCATAATGGCCTGCGAACAAAGGAAACGCTGCACCTGAAAATGATCGCTGCCGCGCCGTGTGCCCATGCAGGCATCGAACAAGCTGATATTGATTTCATAAGGGCTCTGACTGCCATCGGGGTTGGCTTTCATACTGACAAAGCCACCAAAACGGTGCATGGAATCAATCAGGTCCTGCACTTCACGCTCCGGTAAAATTCCCTCCACCGGGCGCACTCCGATCCCATCATGGGAAGCGGTAAAATTCAGATAAGTACAGCCCGGCGGCAGTGGCGGTATTTTATCCGCCCAATCAGTCAGAAAGCTGGCATTACCGCGGTTCAGGGCATGCAGAACCAGCGGTGGCAGGCCGAACTGATAAACCATATGCGCTTCATCGGACTGACCGAAATAACTCAGATTTTCAGCGACCGGCACATTGGTTTCGGTGATTAAAACCACTTCCGGTGCGGCATAATCGAGCACATCACGCAGCAGTTTTACCACCTCATGGGTCTGCGGCAGATGCACACAGCGGGTGCCGATTTTTTTCCATAAAAAAGCAATGGCATCCAGACGAATAAAGCGCGCACCACGCTCCACATACAACAGTAATATCTGAATAAATTCGAGTAAAACGGCGGGATTTTCAAAATTCAGATCGATCTGATCTTCACTGAAAGTAGCCCAGACATGACGTACGCCACGGTGGGTATGAACCGGGGTTAATAATGGTGTATTACGCGGACGGGTGACCGCCGAAACATCGGTTGCGGGATCTGTTTCAATAAAATAATCACTGTAGGGCTCGCGGTTGGCGATGTAATCTACAAACCATAAATTTTCACGCGAACAATGATTGATCACCAGATCTATCATCAGATCAAAATCTCTGGCGATGGCACTGATATCCTCCCAGCTGCCCCAGTCGGGATTGACCTGACGGTAATCAATTACCGAAAAACCATCGTCCGAACTGTAAGGAAAAAACGGCAGAATATGCACATTATTAACCGTGTCCTGCAAATGAGCGCGTAAAAAATCCCCCAGCGTCTGCAGCGGAATCTCACCACTGTGCTGAATACTGTGGCCGTAGGTGATCAGAATAACGTCCTGCTCCGACCAGCGTTCCGCCCTGACTGCGCTTTCCTGCCGGGCAGTATTGTCAGAAAACTGCTGGCACAGACGCAGAATATTCTGCGCCAGCTCCTGCAGGTCATTCCGCTCAGAATAAATACGTTCCAGGCGTTGTTTAAAACCGCTCAGTATTGGGTCATTCATAGGTTCTCAGTTATCCGGCAATGGCCATGGTCGTAATGGCTTGCCAGTTTCGTGCCGAGACAGCCTCTGCCGGTGTCAGCCAGCTGCCGCCCACCGCAAAGACATTATTCAGTGCCAGATAATCCTGATAATTTTTCTGACCAATACCGCCGGTCGGGCAGAATTTCACATCGGCAAAGGGGCCTGAAAAGGCTTTCAGCATCTCGATGCCTCCGGCAGCGGCGGCCGGAAAAAACTTCTGATATTTAAAGCCCGCAGCCCGCGCCTGCAACACTTCACTCGGGGTTGCCACACCGGGCAGATAAGGGCCTCCCCAACGACGGGCACATTCCAGCAACTCCGGTGAAATACCCGGACTGACGACAAACTCGGCGCCCCGGTTCAGTGCATCTTCCATTTGCTGTGCACTGGTTACGGTGCCCACGCCGACAATAGCTCCGGGAACTTCATGCTTTATCCGCGTGATGGCTTCCAGTCCATGGCGGGTACGCAGGGTAATTTCCAGCAGACGCACACCGCCCTGCACCAGCGCCTGCGCCATCGGCACCGCGTCTTCCGGGTCTTCAATCACCATAACAGGCACCAGAGGCTTGGCGCGGTCCAACCATAAATCCCACATCACGATTCTCCTTAAACGTACCCTGAATACTCGGACGAGTGTCCTGTTTTAATCCCAGCCGACAGACAACGCGCCCTGATCGGCCGGAGTGACTAATTTGCGCAAGCCGGCGAATAACTCGCGGCCAACCCCGGTCGCCGACAATACGGGCGGCTCATGGGCCGGACGCTGAGCAAAACCTTCGGCCAGCACCGTCAGTTCACCATGATGGCCGTCTAGGCGAATCACATCACCATCCTGAACCCGATCCAGCCAGCCGCCGGCATAAGCTTCCGGGCAGACATGAATGGCCGCCGGGACCTTGCCGGATGCACCGGATAAGCGCCCATCGGTCACCAGCGCCACACGGTAGCCAGCCTCCTGCAGATTGGTCAGTGCCGGTGTCAGCTGATGCAGCTCCGGCATGCCATTGGCTTTTGGTCCCTGATATTTCAGTACCACCACCACATCGCAGTTGAGTTCACCATTGCGGTATGCGTTAAGCACCGCTTCCTGAGTCGTAAATACCCGCGCCGGAGCTTCCACCTGCCAGCGATCATCCGGCACCGCCGACACTTTCATGATCGCCCGGCCCAGATTGCCCTGCAGTAATTTCATGCCGCCTTCGCGCATAAAAGGCGCGTGAGCCGGTGCCAGTACCGATAAATCGAGGCTCTCGGCTACCGCCGGACGCCAGCTCAGCGTGCCCTCAGAATTCAGATACGGCTCCTTAAAATACGGCTCCAGGCCATCGCCCATAATGGTTTTAACATCGGTATGCAGCAGCCCGGCGGAAGCCAGTTCGCGCATTAAATAGGCCATACCACCACTTTGCTGAAAGGCGTTGATATCGGCCTTGCCATTGGGATAAACCCGCGTCAGCAGCGGCACAACATCCGACAGATCGGCCATATCCTGCCAGTCGATCAGAATACCGGCCATACGTCCGATCGCCGGTAAATGAATGCTGTGATTGGTCGAACCACCGGTCGCCAGCAGCCCCACCATGGCATTCACCAGCGTGCGCTCATCCACCATCTGCCCCAGTGGCATAAAGTCTGGCGCCAGAGCAGTAAGCTCGCTGACACGCTGGGCCGCGGCGGCGGTTAATGGCGCGCGCAACGGATCATTCGGATTAATAAACGAAGACCCCGGTAACTGCAGGCCCATGATTTCCATCAGCATCTGATTGGAATTGGCGGTTCCATAAAAGGTGCAGGTGCCGGCACTGTGATACGAGGCCATCTCGCTGTGCAGCAGCTCATCGCGGCCAATTTCTCCGGCGGCATAGGCCTGCCGGACTTTGGCTTTATCGTTGTTACTGATACCGCTGGGCATGGGGCCTGCCGGTACAAACACCGCCGGCAGATGACCAAAGCGCAGAGCAGCCATCAATAACCCCGGCACAATTTTGTCGCAGATGCCGAGCAACAGCATGCCGTCGAACACCTGATGTGACATCGCCACCGCCGTACTCAGCGCAATCACATCACGGCTGAATAACGACAACTCCATCCCTGTTTGCCCCTGAGTGACACCATCACACATGGCGGGCACACCACCGGCCATCTGTCCGACATGACCACAGGCCGCCAGTGCTTTTTTCAGTTGCTGCGGGTAATCGCGATATGGCGCATGGGCCGACAGCACATCATTATAAGCACTGATGATGGCAATATTGGCGGCACGATGATTCTGCTTCAGGATCAGTTTTTCAGTATCTGAGGATGCCGCATAATCATGGGCCAGATTGGTACAGCTCAGCTGTTCGCGCACAGGCCCCCGGGCAACGGCCAGTTCTGTTTGTGCCAGATAAGCAGCGCGGGTGGCTTTGCTGCGCTGGCGGATGCGTTCGGTAACATCAAGCAGTAAGGGGTGCATCAGGCTCTCCGTGTAAATTTTCCCGGCGATAAACACTCAGGCCGACCTGTGACTGAAACAAAACCCGGCGCACCGGCATGGCCGCGGTGTTACCTGCTTCAGCAGCGTCGCAAGCAAGACTGAACACGCGGTTTTTATCGTCACCGTCAAATAACAAAAACAGATGGCGGCAGTTCGCCAGCAAACTCCAGGTCAGGGTCATACGTGGCAGCGTGACCTGTTCGTCGCTCACCGGGCAACACCAGGCGCCGGAGTTGCCATCCAGACAGCGCGGCAGTGCCTGGCTGTGTGGAAACCAGCTCGCCGTATGACCATCGCTGCCCATACCCAGTACGGCATAATCGAGCTGATCAATCTGCTCGTGCAGGATATTTTCACAGTCCATAAAGCCCTGCTGCGGTGAGGCTGCCTTGTTTTTTAATGGCAGAAAGTAAGCCTGTGCCGCCTGATGTTGCAGCAGATGCTCACGCACCAGCGCGGCATTGCTCTGCGGATCATGCTCGTTCACCCAGCGTTCATCCACCAGCGTAATCAGAACTTTCTGCCAGTCGATCTGCTGCTGTGCCAGCTGCTGAAAAAAACCGACCGGCGTTTTGCCACCGCTGACCGCCAGGCAAACCCGGCCACGGCGTTCAATGCAGCTCTGCAGACGCGTTGCCAGATCACCCGCCAGCTGTCTGGCCAACGTGTCACTGCTGTTAAAGCGCAGATCCTGCATTCCGTTCAACATAGGCATTCCTCAGCTGTTTTCATCCCACAGACGGCCATCTTTGGCCAGCAGTAAGGTTGCCGCTGCCGGCCCCCAGGAACCCGAAGTATAGGGTTCAGGCCGCTGCTCAGAATCGTTCCACGCCTGCAGAATCGGATCGACCCAGCGCCATGCCTCAAGTAATTCATCGTCGCGTAAAAACAGCGTGGCATTACCGCTCAGCACATCAAACAGCAGGCGCTCGTAGGCTTCCGGCACCCGTGTCTGCTTATGGTTGGCCGGGTTCAGACTGAGGTTCATCGGCCGAACATTCATGCCCGGCCCTACCCGTTTTTCGCACAGCATCAGGCGGATGCCTTCATCCGGCTGCAGGCGGAAGATCAGTTTGTTCGCCATGGTATTTTTATGCTGCATCGGGAAGATGGAGTGCGGAATGGCTTTAAAATGCACCACGATTTCACAGGCGCGGTCCGCCAGACGCTTACCGGTGCGCAGATAAAACGGCACCCCTGCCCAGCGCCAGTTATCAATCTCGACTTTTACCGCGACAAAGGTTTCGGTCATGCTTTTTGCCTGCACACCGGGTTCATCGCGGTAGCGCGGTACCGGCTGACCGTCTGACACACCAGCATCGTACTGACCACGAACCACCTTATCACTGACCGCCTCTGCCGTAATGGCCTTCAGGGATTTGAGCACTTTTACCTTTTCGTCACGCACCGCATCCGGCTCCAGCCGGGCCGGTGGTTCCATCGCGGTAATACACAGCAGTTGCAGCAGATGATTCTGAAACATATCGCGCATGGCGCCGACCTGATCATAAAAACCTGCACGTTTTTCTACGCCCAGAGATTCAGAAATCGTGATCTGAATATGATCGATGTACTTCTGATTCCACTGGGATTCAAACAGGGAGTTGGCAAAACGCAGCACCATCAGATTCTGTACCGTTTCTTTACCCAGGTAATGATCGATACGGTAAATCTGTGACTCCGCAAAGTATTCAGCAACGGCGTTATTAATCGCCTGAGCGGAAGCAAAGTCATGGCCGATGGGCTTTTCCAGCACGATCTTGCTCTGACTGAGAATCAGGCCACTGTTATGTAAGCCACGGGCTATACCGGTATAGAGATCGGAACCGGTGGCCAGATAAAAAATACGGTTGATATCACCGGGCATCAGCGCGCCGGCCAACAGGCTGTACTGGGCTTCATCACTGAGGTCGACGGTCAGACAGTGCAGGCGCTCGCTGAAACTCTGCCAGCTGCTTTCTTCCAGATATTCAGTCGCGACATGCCGCTTAAGTGCAGCGCGAACCATCTCGGCAAAATCGGTGGCGCCGATGTCCCGCCGGGTGGTCGAGTAAATACGCCCGGCCGGCAGACGCCCGTCACGATGCAACAAATACAATGCTGGCAGCAGCTTGCGTTGCGCCAGATCGCCAAGACCACCAAACAGAACCAGCTCGAATGGAGCATTGATATGCATCCGCTACCTCCTTTGCAAAGAAATCAGGGCTTTCCTGTCACTCGTTAACATCTCATCAAGTGCAACCGAACACCAGCCTAAGACACAATCCGGACTTCCGTCTGCCAAAACCATGGCAATGACTGATGATCCGGATAAAGTGTGACATGAATTACTCTGCCAGCGCCGCATCTTCGGCCGCTTTGTCCGCTGACGACCATACACCGCTGAACGTCCCCTGAATCCACTTTAGCCGAGGCGCACAGACAGAATGCCGCTGATGGTAAAATCTTCGCTAGTTTTTTGTTTTTATTGAAAAAAGGTGTTGACGAACAACAGCCCCCTCCGTAATATACGCCTCGCTGTTACGAAGTTCCCCGATAGCTCAGTCGGTAGAGCAGTAGACTGTTAATCTATTGGTCGTTGGTTCAAGTCCAACTCGGGGAGCCAAACAGCATTCGGGGTATAGCGCAGTCTGGTAGCGCGCCTGCTTTGGGAGCAGGATGTCGGGAGTTCGAATCTCTCTACCCCGACCAATTTTACACTCTTAACATTCCTTTCTTTTATTCTTCATACTTTTCCACTAGCTTGTGACATCAATTATGTTAACTTGCGGGAACTGCTGTGAATTCCGTTGCTCAATCAGCTCAATATCCTGTTACCTGCCCTGCCTGCAATACCATTAATGCCAAACGTGCTGCCGAGTTACTTCAGCATAAAATGCTCGATTGCCGGAAATGCGCATCCACCATCGCTATAAACGAAAATCAGCTAAACAGTTTGCGCCGTACACTGGCCGATATGGGCAATTATCTGAGACAGGGCCAACCGGCCACTAAGCACACCGATTAGTGCGACAGACAACAAAAAATCAAGAAGATAAGAAAAGAGACAAGCAGAAAACAGCAGAAAGAGCAGGTGCGGCATACACCGCACCTTGCAACTGGCGTTAATTATTTAACGATATCCAGCAGCTCAACCTCAAACACCAGAGCGGAGTTTGCAGGAATACGCGGGCTTGGGCTACGCGCACCGTAAGCCAGCTCAGCAGGAATAAACAGCTTCCACTTGTCACCGACTTTCATCATCTGCAGCGCTTCAACCCAACCACGGATAACACCGGTAACCGGGAACTGTGCAGGCTCGCCACGCTCAACAGAACTGTCAAATACAGTGCCATCAATCAGAGTACCGTGATAGTGCACACGAACAGTATCAGAAGCTTCAGGCATTGGCTGACCATCGGCCGCAGCAACCATAACTTCGTACTGCAGACCGGATTCAGTCACAGTCACACCTTCACGCTTAGCGTTTTCAGCCAGGAAATCCTGACCCGCTTTTGCAGCGGCGTCATTCAGTGCTTCCTGCTTCATGGTTTGCTCTTCACGGATTTTATCAAAAGCCGCTTTAATCACATCTTCACCGATACGTGGCTCAGCATTTGCCAGGGCATCTTTGATACCTGCAGCAATCGCATCAGCATTCATGTCGACTTCTTCACGAGACAGCTGACGACCAATATTCAGACCAACGCCATAGCTCGCCTGATCAACATGATTTTCTAACTTCACAGAGTCCTCCTGACCGCAACCGGCCAACAACAAAGCACCCAGAATGACCGCAGGTGCTGATTTAATCAGATTCATGAAAATTCCTTGCATGAGTTATCCAAGAGGCCAGTACACTACTACAAGCCTGTAGTAATTCCTATGACAGCAAAAGCAATACGAAGTTTTTCCGTGCAAACAGAGAATCACACCACATTCAGCAGGCAAAATTACCGTTTTTAGCCCGCAGCTCGCATTCCCGTTTGATGTTTTTGCAGACCTGAATTTCAGCCTGTGACAGACCCGTCGCCATCTGGCAACGATAATGACGCTGGCGCAGTTCGGCATCCGGTATATTTCCCAAACCTTCACCGCAGCCCAACAAGCTCAGAAACAACAGACAGAACAGAACCTTCACAGCATTATCCAAATGCATATTTTCGCCAAGATTCGCACAGCACCGCAGCAGTGTCCAGCGCACCGGCTGCAACCTGTCGGCAAAGGAATATCCTTTCCGTCACACAAAGGGGATAAAAGCAGGATATAATCCGCCGCAAATGAGAAAAATAAAGGAGATACCACCATGCGGATGCTGATTATTCTGGCCTGCATACTGACACTACAAGCCTGCTCCGGCCCATCCAAAGAAGAACTACGCCGTATGCAGCTGCTTGAAGCGCAGCGCGCGGAACAGGCCGCCCTCGCCGCACAAAAAGAAGCACAGGAGCGCGAAATCCGTACCCGCGAACGTCTCTCTGATGCGCGTACGGCCTGGAGCAAAAAAACTCAGCTCAGCCAGCAGCAGATCAACACTCTATTCAGCAACAGCCCGGAAGACGACCTGTCGTCTGATAAAATCTATTACGTACAATTCGATCTGCAGCCGGCCAAATACAACTACGGTCAGAACAAACAGAGCTTTACCATTGTTGGTATGCGCAACTTACCGAACAGCGCCGTTTATGGCCCGTTATTCCCGGATGAAAAAGCCCAGTATCAGCCAGGGCAGCTGGCCAAATCCGTACTGGAATTTGCATTAAAAGAAGAAACTGAAATTAACCGCATTGGTCAGGAAGTTCTGCGCGATCGAGGACAACGCTGGGTTGCCGCCGTTCTGAATTTTAAAAATTATGATTCACTGGTTAACCAGAACAACAGGCAAAGTGCTCTCTGGCGCTGGGAGCCGGGTTTATTTGATGACCTGTCCTGGGATGTGACGCCGGAAGTTGCCTACCCCTACACCTCGGAGCGTACCCTGAGCCTGCAATTAGGCCTGCGTTTCTGTCTGCTGAAAGACCGCTGCTACCTTGATTCGGATTACCGTAAACATCCGACTCATGCTGTGCGCGCAGAGGTTATCAGCGTTCTGGTGGCCAGCCATAAAAAAGGCGAAATTCTGGCGGAGTTTATCCGCGAAAAAGAATAGTCTGACGGCAAGCCATAAAAAAAGCGGCCATAATGGCCGCTTTTTTTATGCTGACATATCAGCTCTTATCAGAAGCACTTATCAGAAACCCAGTGCCAGAGACGCACCGAAGTAAGCACCGGACACATCGAAATCGGTATCGATGTCAGCCAGGTCTTTGTCGGCTTTCAGATTAATGCTGCGGTAACCGGCTTCCAGACCGATATCGACAACAGGAATCGGCAGATCGTAACCGATGCCATAACTGATATCGCTCAGCTTATTACCACCCATACCGATGTAGTTAATATCGGCAGAAGCGTACAGACCGAACGGGCTGTCGATTTTCACTTCACCGTACACCAGCGGCATTACGAAATCGAGATCAACACTTTCGTTCACACTGCTGGTTTTTCCACTGACTTCCGCAACGCCATCAAACTGACGGGCGGTCAGACCAAAATTAATATCAACAAAAGGCACCGGTAATGGCAGACCCCAGTACAGAGTCAGATCAGAGTGGCTCAGATCCAGTGTACTGGTGACATTCTCGTTGAAGGTCTGATCAGCAAACTGGGCGTTAATATTACCGTCGCCTTCCAATTCCAGTGAGGTCTGCTTCAGTTTCAGGTTCGGAATAAACGGCAGCGGGTGCTCAAAAAATACGGTCAGCTGCTGACCATTGTCAGAATCGATATTCAGGCCATCTTTTTCAACAGAAACGCCCTCATCAATCTGGCCACCGGCTTCGGCATTCCAGACGCTGGCTTTGGCACCGACGGTAAAAAGTAAATCAGCTTGTGCGGCTACTGGTGTCATAGCCAGCAGAAACGCAGCGATTGCAGTCTTTTTCATGGAGATATTCCCGTTCTTATGATTTATCCAGTCAACCGTCAGTGCGGCCGAGTGCAGCTAGTTTGCCCGCAAATGGCACGAATGCCAATTCTTTGCGCAGCCAGCAAGAAATACTTCACAAATAAGGGAGGAGATGCAACAGGGAAAGAAACACAGAGAGGAAAATAAAACGAAAAGAAAATGCGCTCTCCACCGCCAGAAGACGGTGAAGAACGGACAGCCGGAAATCAATCCGGCCGGTAATCAGAAGGTCACGCCGATACGACGACCCACTTCTTCGTAGGCTTCAACCACACCGCCCAATCCCTGACGGAAACGGTCTTTATCCAGTTTCTCACGGGAGTCCTTATCCCACAGGCGGCAGCCGTCTGGTGAGAATTCGTCACCCAGAACAACTTCACCTTTAAACAGGCCGAATTCCAGCTTGGAATCAACCAGCAGCAGACCACCTTCAAGGAAAATCTGTTTCAGCACATCGTTCACTTTGAAAGTCAGTTCTTTCATACGCGCCAGATGCTGATCTTCCACCCAACCAAAAGAACGGGCGTGGTATTCATTGACCATAGGGTCGCCCAGCGCATCATTCTTCAGGAACAGCTCGAAGGTTGGCGGAACCAGATCGATTCCCTCTTCCACACCCAGACGACGGCACAGAGAACCTGCGGCGATATTACGCACCACACACTCCAGCGGAATCATATCCAGACGCTTAACCAGCGCATCGGTATCCGACAGCAGGCGTTCAAAATGTGTCGGAATGCCGGCTTCAGCCAGCTTAGTCATGATGTAGGCGTTGAACTTGTTGTTCACCATACCTTTGCGGTCCAGCTGCTCGACTTTCTTGCCATCGAAAGCGGAAGTATCGTTGCGGAACTCCAGCACCATGTAGTCCGGATCGTCAGTGGTATACACAGACTTCGCCTTACCTGAGTAGAGTAATTCACGCTTTTCCATGGGGTTCTCCGAGGATGATCTTAAATGGTGGATCTTAAAAACCGGTTGTTACAGCTGCCGCCAGTCGGATACCTGATCCTGTTGCAGCAAAGATACTTCATGCGGCGCACATTGCAGCGCCTGCGACAGTGTCTGGCTGACCAGAGCACGGTCGTTATTCTTTTCACTGATATGACCCGCCGTGACATGCTGCAGGCCGTCCCACTGCACGCGACTGATCAGCTCAGCACACTGCTGATTACTCAGATGACCGAAATTGCCAGCCACTCTGGCACGCAGGCTGGGCGGATAAGGACCATTCTGCAACATCAGCGGATCGTGGTTGGCTTCAACCTGTAAGGCATGGCAGCGCTGATAAACATTCACAATATGCGGCGTTAACGAACCAAGATCCGACAAAACACCGAGGCGTTTTTCGGCGCTGTTTTCCAGTACAAACTGCAGAGGCTCTTCCGCATCGTGAGGAACCACGACCGGCAACACCGCCAGACCACCCACGCTGGTTACCTGATCAGAGCTGATACAACGCCAGAGCGGATGTTCCGTCCATTCCATTTTGCGTGCCGTTCCGAAGGAGGCATAAAACGGAATGCTCAGAGCTTCACATAACGCCGCCACCCCTTTGGCATGATCACCATGCTCGTGAGTAACAAACACACCATCCAGCTGGCGCGGGTCGACACCGGACTCCTGCAGCCGCAGCAGAATATTTTTGCGGTTAAAGCCGCAGTCAATCAGCACTCCGCGGTCATTCTCTAAAACAATGGTGGCATTTCCGCGACTGCCACTGCCCAAAGATGCGTATCTCACTTTTCCAGCTGGGCTTTAATCTCGTTCAGCACATCAGCCGTTAAGGCTTCGCCGGCCAGATTGTCGGCATCGGTCAGCAGAGATAAATACACTCCCTGGCGGGCGCGGTTCATCTTCAGCAGATAGGTTTCTGTCACGACATTGTCGCCCCCCCAGAAACGATCCCACCAGCTCAGCTGCTCGGCATCGTTGCGGGTCGTCATTTCCAGATAATAGGTACCGGTGCTGCGGTTAAGGTCGGTCAGTTTCAGATCAGAGGCACTCAAAGCCTCCGTAACCGAGGCCCAGGCACTGGCAAAACCACCATCAAGACGCAGGATCAGCGTACCGGCGCCATCTTTTTCCAGACGCGGATTCAGCGCTTCAGAACGGTATTCACTCAGAGAGGCAACGTTATCAGCCTCTTCGTCTTCCGCAATATAACGCTGCGGTTGTGGTGTCTCGAACGAGGATGGTTTTTCCGGAGTAACCGGTAAGGCCGGGATTGCATAGGCATCAGATGTTACCAGGCGGATGTTCTGCTCCGTCCGGGTTGGCGCCTGCTCTTCTGCATCCAGATAGTCCATCGCACGGTCGCGGAAGGTATCACCGAACATCCAGCTGCAACCGGACAGCATAACAACGGCTGGCAACAATAAAATACGCATGCAATCGCCTGCTTTAAATGAGTTCAAGAGCAGCCAGAGACAGCTCAACTTTTGGCTTGTAACGCTCATCCAGCTCGACCAGCGGCAGACGGATACCACGTCCCATCAGCCCCATTTTATGCAAGGCCCATTTCACCGGAATCGGGTTGGCTTCGCAGAACATGGCATTGTGCAGGTTCATCAGTCGCTCATTCAGCGCTTTCGCTTCCGCCGCCTGACCATCCAGCGCCAGCATACACAGCTGATGCATTAAAGCTGGTGCCACGTTGGCCGTTACCGAAATATTGCCTTTACCACCCAGCAGGATCAGCTCATAAGCCGTAGCATCATCACCGGAATAGACCGCCATACGGTCACCCACCAGTTCAATGACTTTACGCGCACGTTCCAGATCGCCGGTTGCTTCTTTAACGGCCACAATCTGCTCAACATCCGCCAGGGCTGCGATGGTTTCCGGCAGCATGTCACAAGCAGTACGGCCTGGTACGTTGTACAGAATCTGCGGAATATCCACGGCAGCAGCAATGGCCTCGTGGTGCTTGATCAGGCCACGCTGCGGAGGCTTGTTGTAATACGGAGTAACCAGCAGACAGGCATCGGCCCCCAGATTTTTTGCTTCCTGGGTCAGCTCAATCGCTTCTGAGGTTGAGTTAGCGCCGGTTCCGGCAATGATCGGACGACGACCGGCGGTGACCTTAACCACACGCTCAATCACCGCACAGTGCTCTTCTGTGCTCAGAGTTGCCGATTCACCGGTGGTGCCCACGGCAACAATAGCATCGGTGCCCTGTTTGATGTGGAACTCCACCAGTCCGTCCAGACTTTCCCAATCCACACTGCCATCAGCGTGCATAGGGGTTACCAAAGCCACAATACTGCCGGTAATCATTGAGCTCTACTCCAAAATATCCGCCCGGAACGGGCGCAGAAAAACAAAGGCGCAAGTCTACTGATGCAAGGGATTGGTGACAAGTCAGACGCAGTCACTATCGCTTACTCTGTTATCGGGCCAGGCCTGTAACACCGCTTTAAACAGGGTTGCCAGCGGAATCGCAAAGAACACACCCCAGAACCCCCAAAGCCCGCCAAACACCAGCACCGCCACAATAATGGCCACCGGATGCAGATTCACCACTTCAGAAAACAGCAACGGCACCAGTACATTGCCATCCAATGCCTGAATGATGCCGTACACCACCATCAGCCAGATGAAATCGTTGGTCCAACCCCACTGCACATAACCCACCAGGGCAATCGGAATGGTGACCACCGCCGCACCGATATAAGGCACCAGCACCGACAACCCCACCGCAATGGCCAGCAGCGCCGCATAGTTCACGCCAAGAATCAGAAAGGCCACATAGGTCACGCCGCCGACGATGACAATTTCCAGCACCTTACCGCGGATGTAGTTGGCAATCTGTACGTCCATTTCAGACCAGATACGGTTCAGCAGTTGCCGGCGCTGTGGTAAAAATGCCGTACACCAGGCCAGAATCTGATCGGAGTCTTTCAACAGGAAGAACACCAGAATCGGCACCAGCACACAATAAATCAGCACCGCCATAACACCAGTAATCCCGGTAATGGAAAAACTCACGGCAAACTGCCCGACCGACGCCAGCTCATCACCTATCTGTTTGGTCCAGACTTTCACCTGATCGACCGACACCAGATCCGGATACTGCTGTGGAAGCAGCATCAGAAGTTCCTGACCCTTACTGGCCATACGCGGCAATTCATAGAAAAACTGTGTCAGCTGCTGCCAGGTGGCGGGCAGAATAATCAGCAATAACAGCATCAGTACGCTGACAAACAGCATAAAAACCAGCACGGTTGCGCCCAGATGACCAAGCCCCCGGCGCTTGCAGTAATTCATTGTCCCCTGCAACAGATACGCCAGTACAATGGCGGTCAGGAACGGTGCCAGTACCTTGCCTAACGTGATAATAACCAGCAACACCGCCGTAATAAGCAACAGCAACAGCAGCGCTTCTTCATCGGAAAAATAGCGGTCAATCCAGCGCCGGAATACCTTAATCATGCCCTCAGGCTCCTTTTTTAATCCAGAACTGATAGCAACCATCGACATCGGAAGCGGCCACCAGTTCATTATTGGTCATTGCAATATATTTGCGGATATCACGCCACGAGCCGGCATCGGTTGCCTTCACCCACAACACTTCACCGATCGCCAGCGCTTTAAGCGCCAGCTTGGTTTTTAACAATGGCAATGGGCATTCCAGTCCGGAAGCATCAAGAGCCTGATGATATTGGTTTGAATTAGACACAGCGCACGCCTTTTGCCAAACTGAAGCCTCATTATATACGGATGTCTGCTGATAACGCCTGCACAGGGAATTGCAGTTCAGCGACAATGATCCATAAGACCTGCTGAACTCCTGCACCCTGGCGGGTCTAACGCAAATCAACTTCAGGAATCCGGGCTTGAATTTCCGCCTAACACGTCTGGCGCTGTTGCTGCTGAGCAGTTATGCCGCCCTTAGTATCCCAACCACCCAGGCTGCGACCGCCGATCTGCCGGATCTTGGCGACAGCGCCTCCAGCTATGTATCCCTGCAGGAAGAACATGATCTCGGACGGGTCTGGCTGCGCCAGCTGCGGGCACAGGCAAAAACGTTAGATGACCCGCTGATAACCGAATTTCTGGAAAACCTGATTTTCCGCCTGGTCCCCCACAGCGAAGTAAAACAATCCGAATTTGAATTTGTTGTTGTTGATCGCGCGGAATTAAATGCTTTTGCCGTACCCGGCGGCATTATTGGCATCAACTTCGGCATTTTGTTACACACCCGCGACGAAGACGAGCTGTCAGCCGTTCTGGCACACGAACTGGCTCACCTGAGTCAGCGCCATTTCGCGCGTCAGATTGAAGCGGCAGAAAAGCAAGAACCCATTGCCATTGCCACGTTACTGGCCAGCATTCTGCTGATTGCCACCAACAACCCCGATGCTGGCTTTGCCGGACTGCTCACCAGCCAGGCCGCCAGCATTCAGAGCCGCCTGGCCTATTCTCGCGAATGGGAACAGGAAGCAGACCGTATCGGTATGCGTACGCTGTCCACGGCAGGGCTCGATCCTTACGCCATGCCATCCATGTTTCAGCAGATGCTGCTGGCCAATCGTTACAACGAACGTCCACCGGAATTCTTACTCACCCACCCGGTAACCGAATCACGGGTCGCCGATGCCGCTGACCGTGCGCAAAAATACCCACGCAAACCCCGTCTGGCGAGCTTTGAATTCCGGGTACTGCAGAACGAAGCCATAATCCGCTACCAGCTTAATGCTGACAAGCGCGTGGATTACTTCACCCACCAGTTACAGGTCACACCGCGCAGCAGCGCCGAACAGGCCGCTGCGCTGTACAGCCTGGCCAGACTGGCACTGGAAAATAACGACAACAGCGCCAGCCGTGCTTATCTGAAAAAAATCATCAGCCCGTGGCGCGATCACTCTGCCGTAGTCGCCCTGAATGCCAGCAGCCTGGCGGCGGAAGATAAATTCGCCGAAGCCATCGACGCCATTAACGATGCTTTGCCTTTCGATCCCCAGGATTATCTGCTGCTGAGCACCAAAGCCTCCCTGCTACGCCAGTCTGGCCAGAAAAATGAGGCAGTAGCCATTCTCAAACAACTGAGCGAATTGCGCAGTACCAATCCGGCAGTCTGGCGCATGCTGGGTGAAGCCGCAGGTGATGCCAATATGATTTTATTGGGCCATCGTGCCAATGCTGAATATCTGTTTTATTCGGGCTACCACGCCAAAGCGCTGCGACAGATGGAACTGGCCTTACAGCTGGCAAAAAAGAGCCATGATTTTCAGCAGGAAGCCGCACTGGGGCAGCGGCTGCGGGTAATGGCCAATACCGCCGCAGTTCTTCCCTGATCGCACTCATAACACCTGAAAAACAGACATAAAAAATGGGCCAGAAGGCCCATTTTTATTTGCTGTGCTCAGGCTTCATTCTATAAAGGCTTTATTAAATTTCAGCCTTTATTGAAATTCAGCATGCGCTGCAGGCTGACCACCGCCTGCTGACGCAGACCTTCTTCAATCAGAATTTCCTGATCGGCATTGACCAGCACATCACGGATGCTCTGCAGACCATTCATCGCCATCCACGGGCAATGCGCACAGCTGCGACAGGTTGCACCGTTACCTGCAGTTGGCGCTTCTATAAGAAGCTTATCCGGCGCCGCCTGCTGCATCTTATAAAAGATGGCTTTATCGGTAGCCACAATCAGCACAGGGTTCGGTAAGTTTTTGGCTGCCGCAATCAGCTGACTGGTCGAGCCCACGGCATCAGCCATTTTCACCACCGACTCCGGCGATTCCGGATGCACCAGCACCGCCGCATCCGGATGAACCTTCTTCAGATCTTCCAGCGCTTTGGCTTTAAATTCATCGTGAACAATACAGGCACTGTCCCACAGAATCATGTCAGCCCCGGTTTCACGCTGCACATAATTACCCAGGTGTTTATCCGGTGCCCAGATCAGCTTCTGCCCCTGCTGTTTAAGATGATTGACCACATCAAGAGCAATACTCGAGGTAACCACCCAATCGGCACGCGCTTTTACCGCCGCCGAGGTATTGGCATACACCACCACGGTGCGATCCGGATGCTGATCACAGAAAGCCGAAAACTCTTCTACCGGACAACCGATATCCAGCGAGCAGGTCGCCTCCAGCGTCGGCATCAGAATGCGCTTTTCCGGACTGAGGATCTTGGCGGTTTCACCCATAAAACGCACACCAGCCACAATCAGCGTGCTGGCTTTGTGGTCACGGCCAAAGCGGGCCATTTCCAGAGAATCGGCCACACAACCGCCGGTTTCTTCCGCCAGAGCCTGAATTTCCGGGTCGGTGTAATAGTGGGCAACCAGAGCCGCATCTTCCTGAATCAGTAATTCACGGATTTCCTGCTTAAGTGCAGCGCTTTGCTCGGCCGTCAGCGGTGCCGCTGGTGCAGACCAGAAATCACGGACAATCTGTTGTGCGGCAGGTATGGTTTCGTTCATACATCTCTCTGTCAGACATGGATATAACGTGGCAATTTTATCACAGACAGAACACTGTCCGCTGCGTCACTCTGCGGACCAGAACCCTGCACAGAACAGATGGGGTTCCGGGAGGCAAATAAAAAGGGGAGAAAGCTTTTCGCTTTCTCCCCTTTTAGATGTTGGTGGGTCGTGCAGGATTCGAACCTGCGACCAATTGGTTAAAAGCCAACTGCTCTACCAACTGAGCTAACGACCCTTAAGTGCTGCGTATGTTACCGGGTTCTAAAAAAAAGTCAACCTTTTCAGTAACTTACCTCTTCCGTAAAAATTGGTGGGTCGTGCAGGATTCGAACCTGCGACCAATTGGTTAAAAGCCAACTGCTCTACCAACTGAGCTAACGACCCGGAAGAGGCGCATATAATACTTAATTTTCCGGAGCTGACAACCCTTTTTTCGAAAAAAGTTTCACTATCAGGGACTTAGCGTCATCCGGTGGCTACAAAAGACAGGTTATAAGCCCAGAATTCATGGGCTTTCAGGCGCGATAACAAAGAATATTCAGAAAGAAAAACAGGCCTTAAAAGGCCTGTCAGGAAAGCTTTGCAAGATAGGACTTGGCCAGTCTGACCGTACCGTCGGCCTTGCCGGTGTACAGATCAATAACCTTCTGCAGCCAGACCTTTGCCTGCGCCACATCACCCTTCTTATGCAGTGTGATTCCCATTTTATAGGTCGCATCGGCTGCTTTGTCATGATCAGGATATTGGGTAACCACCTTACGGAAGCTCTCCAGGGCTTTATCCAGATCGCTCTGAACCAGATAAACCTCACCAGACCAATACAGCGCATTACCTACTAACGGATCCTGCGGGTAATTTTTCACAAAATCGTTAAAGGCTACGTTGGCTTCAGCGAATTTTTTCTCACGCACCAGCGTCATCGCATTCTTATAAGCTTCTGCAGGAGATTCTTTCACTACCGCCACCGGAGCAGCCGCAGGTGAACCACCAGCCAGTAAAGCAGCTATCCGGCGATCAAGATCCAGGTAACGTTCCTGTTGCTCCTGAGTCAGACGTCGGATCAGATTATCCTGCTCTTCTACACGACCACGCAGCTCAGCAATTTCCTGTTGCATCTGTTCCATTTGCATGGACATTTCAGATAACAAACCAGAAGAAGCAGCGGGAATAACAGCAGGAGCATTGTTTGCCGGGGTTGTTACAGCAGCCCGGACAGAGGAGTCGGTCGGAGTGTTCTGGGTTGCCGGTGCGACCGGACGGGCCGCACCAACAGATACCCACTGATCATCCGCATTGGCGCTGGCAGTTACTGCAACCAGCGCAAAGGTCAGGACGACAGATTTCATTAACGGCTCTGGTATTTCACTTCAACGCGACGGTTCTTGGCGTAAGAGCCTTCGTCGTGACCCATCATTACCGGACGCTCTTCACCAAAGCTCACAACTTTCAGCTGAGAACCGTTGGCACCGTTAGCCATCAGGAAACGACGTACGGTCATAGAACGACGCTCGCCCAGAGCCAGGTTGTATTCAACGGTACCGCGCTCATCAGCGTGACCTTCCAGAACAACAGAGGCTGCTGGGTTAGCCGCCAGGAAAGCCGCATGAGCCATCAGAGCCGCTTTGCCTTCGCTCTTCAGAGTGCTCTGATCGAAGTCAAAGTAAAATACAGTTTGTTCACGCAGTGCAGCCTGAGCTTCGTTTGCTTCTGCTTCCAGAGCTTCACCATTTACACCAGCGCTTTCAACAGCATTGGTATCTTCGGCCTGTTGTTCAGTAGCTGTTGGTGCAACAGTAGAACCTGCACCCTCATTTACGTCTCCCTTGCTTGCACAAGCAGAAATCAACATAGCCCCAAAGGCCAAACCTAAGGTTTTATACAGTGCAGTAGTTTGCATAACAGTCTTCCAGTCCGAAAGTGAGTTTGAATTATTGGAAAATCGGCGACCAAGCAGGCTCCCTGACGTCACCATATTTTGATGGTAAGCGGAACTTAACATCGCCATCGACCGATACGGCCGCCAGAATGCTTCGGTTCGCTTCACTCGCAGCATAAATTACCATACTTCCATTGGGTGCAACACTAGGAGACTCATCCAATTCCGTCTCACTGGTAAGAATGTGCACTAATCCACTTTTCACGTCCTGAGATGCGATATGAAAGCGGTCATTAGCCTTATGGACATACACCAGTTTACGACCATCTGCGGTAATCCGAGCACGGGCATTGTAGCCACCCTCAAAGGTTACACGCACTACCTCTTTGTTGGCAGTGTCCAGCTTATATACCTGTGGACCACCTGCCCGACTCGAGGTGAAAAACAGATGACGGCCGTCAACATCCCACTGAGGTTCAGTATCAATGGCATAGTGATTGGTCATACGCTCGATTTTCCGGGTTGCAAGATCCATCACATAAATGTCTGGATTGCCGAGCTTTGACAACACAAACGCCAGCTGGGTTCCATCCGGAGAAAAAGCCGGCGCACTGTTGGAGCCATCAAAAGCCACTACCCGCTCACGCTTACCGGTAGCCAGCTCCTGGAAGAAAATCTCACTGCGACCATTTTCAAAAGACACATAGGCCACTTTCTTCGCATCCGGTGACCAGGCCGGAGAAATAATCGGATGCTTTGAGCTGTAGATCAGCTGTTCCCGCGCACCATCCGCGTCGGCATAGTTCAGGTTAAACCGGCTGCGTTCGCGGTTGGTGGTTACATAAATCAGTTTGGTGGAAAACACACCCGGTACACCCGTCAGCTTTTTAAAGATGTAATCGCTGATGTAATGCGCCAGATCCCGTAACTGGGATGCTTTACCTTTTACCCGGTGACGCAGAATTTCCACCTGCTGATGTACATCCATCACATGGAACTGCACTGCATAACCATCAGCCTGCAACTCCACGCTGCCGATGACGACAAAATCCTGTTTCAGGCGTGACCAGTCAGCGTAGATGACCTCACTTAACTGATGCGGCTGAGTAATCATATTGCTGGTAGCCAGCGTGCGGAAATAACCACTGCTGGCCAGATCGTTGGTCACAATAGCACTGACATCTTCCGGCAGAGCACTGCTGCCGTTCCAGCTGAAAGGCACTACGGCAACCGGAATCGCGCTCTGCTTCCCCTGAGTGACTTCAATTAATAACTCGGCCTGACTCAGGCTGGCAAACAGCCACATCAGGACAATCAAACTGTGCTTTACCACGTTGCATTCTCCGGTCTGAATTTCATTAAAAAGCTGCGGAAGTTCTCTTCAAATACCCGCACATCTTTTGGTACCGGCAGTGGCGAGGCTTTATAAACGGCCTGTTCAACGGAACGGTCAAGCGCCGCATTACCACTGCCTTTGGTAATCTGAACCTGAATCACCTGCCCGGTTGGTACCAGAGTAATCCGTACTTCCACTTCCTGACTGGCCGTCACCGCCGGAGGGTATCGCCATACCGATTCCACCCGGGCTTTAATCTGATCGGTAAACTCCAGTGTCAGAGCAGCAGCGCGTTCAGCCTGAATTTTAGCTTCCTGTTGTTCTTTCAATTCTGCGGCAGCTTCTTCCTGTGCCATCTGCTCCAGCAATGCCTGCTCCTGAGCAGCTTTCTGTTTTGCCTGCTCGGCGGCTTTTTCTTTACTGGCCTTTTCTTTTGCTGCTTTGTCTTTTGCCTGCTTTTCTGCCAGTGCTTTTTCTTTTAACGCTTTTTCCTGTTCGCGTTTTTTCGCAGCAGCCTGTTTTTTCTTTTGTTCAGCTTCGCGCTTTTTCTGTTCAGCCAGTTTTTTCTTACGCTCCGCTTCCCGTTTGGCGGCAAGCTCCTGACGCTTTTTCTGTTTCTCTGCCTGTTGTTTGCGCTGCTTTTCAGCCGCACTTTCCACCTGCACGACCGTGGCCACTACATGGGGTGGCACAGGTTCAGGCACGCGGTGCTCTGTTGGCCATTCAAGCAGAAATAGCGAGGCCACCAGAATATGCAGCCCCACAGACAATACGACCGGCAGCGAGTACCGTTCCGGATTCAGCCAGCTCATATCAGCGGCGAGCCTCCGGGTCCGGCGCTTCAGTAATCAGGCCAACATTATTAATACCAACACTCTGCAGCCCGCCCATCAGCGCGACCACTTTGCCGTAGGGTACGGCTTCATCACCGCGGATCATCAGACGGGTTTCAGGTACAGCGCCAATAATTTTCTGCGCATATTCCTGAATTTCGCCCAGCGTCATGGCGGTGGGCTGACCTTCATCGCGCTCGATAAAATAAATACCGCGTTCATTAACCGACACGATAATGGTGCTGTCATCCGGCTCAATTTCGGTCGGTGTCGCGTCCACATCCGGCAGGTTAACCGGTACGCTCTGCACCAACATCGGTGCTGTCACCATAAAAATAATCAGCAGCACCAGCATCACATCGATGTAGGGCACCACATTAATTTCGGCCATCGGCCGGCGCTTGGCCGCAGGAGGAGCCATAGGTTCCATTATTTTTTCTCCGCCGCCTTTTTCTCTTCGGCTTTGACTGCCTGCTGAATTTTATGCGCCTGACGGTACAGCAATGACGAGAACTCATCGGCAAAGGTATGCATGCCGGTTACTGTCTGATCGACGCGGCTGGCGAAACGGTTGTAAAAAATCACCGCCGGAATGGCCGCAAGAAGACCCATCGCCGTGGCTACCAGCGCTTCAGAAATACCAGGAGCAACGGTGGCAATAGTCGCCTGCTTAACACTGGCCAGCCCCTGGAAGGAATGCATGATGCCCCACACGGTGCCGAACAGACCGATATACGGGCTGGTAGAACCGACGGTTGCCAGAAATGGCAGATGGGTATCCAGCAATTCAGATTCGCGGGTAATGGCAATACGCATCGCCCGCTGCACACCGGCCATCACCGCATCCGGGTCATTGGTATTTTGCTGGCGCATTTTTCCGAATTCTTTCAGACCGGCCATAAAGACATTTTCAACCGCACTGGGCACCGCTTTCTGCTGACACTCACGGTACAGATCGTTGAGATCCACACCCGACCAGAAACGCTCTTCAAAATCGTGCAGCTGCTCACGGCTGGCGGATAACAAACGGGTACGCTGTACGATTACAACCCAGCTCATTACCGAAGCCGCCAGCAACATCAGCATCACCAGCTGCACAACAAAGCTGGCGTTGATAATCAGCGAAAAAATAGAAACAGACTCGTTCACAACGTCTCCTGACATTCATCATTATGTTCGGACGGATAAGCGGCCCCTGCCGTCATCCGTTTAAGAATGTCCGCGGGTACCGCCTGCGGACGTCCGGTATCGCTGATACAGGCGATGGTTATTTGCGCCTCTACCAGATATTCATGCGGCTCAACCGCTTCCGCTCTTTCTGCTGCCGGTTTGCGCCAGACCTTCTGACTCAGAACCAGACTGGCTTTGCGGCTGTGTTCGACGGCCACCGACACCAGAAGTTCATCATCCAGTCGTGCCGGACTCAGGTATTTGGCCTGTACCTCACGCACCACAAATAACACATTCTGATGACGTAATTGTTCCTGACCGTAGCCCAGTGCGCGTAACCACTCGCTGCGCGCGCGTTCCAGAAAGCGGAAATAATTGGCGTAATACACAATGCCACCGGCATCGGTGTCTTCGATATACACCCGCAGCGGCCAGGTAAATGCCATGTTATTGCGCATCCTGATTAAAACGAACCGGTAAATCCAGACCAAAATGCAGATAGGCCAGTTTGGTCGCCATGCGTCCGCGTGGTGTACGGGTAATGTACCCCTGCTGCATTAAGTAAGGCTCCAGCACGTCTTCAATGGTGTCACGTTCTTCACCAATGGAAGCCGCCAGACTGTCAACGCCAACCGGGCCACCGTCGTATTTTTCCAGCAGGGTCAGAAGCAGGCGGCGGTCCATATGATCGAAGCCCTGCACATCGACATTGAGCATATTCAGCGCCGCATCGGCACAGGCATGGTTAACCGTGCCATCGCCTTTCACCTGAGCGTAATCACGTACACGGCGCAACAGACGGTTGGCAATACGCGGCGTGCCGCGTGCACGGCGGGCAATTTCTTTGGCGCCACTGTCATCCACCTCCAGCTGCATCAGACGCCCGGAGCGCGACACAATATGGGTCAGATCGGCGATATTATAAAACTCCAGCCGCTGCACAATGCCGAAGCGATCGCGCAGTGGCGAGGTCAGCAGACCTGCGCGGGTGGTCGCGCCGACCAGGGTAAAGGGTGGCAGATTGATTTTAATCGAACGGGCCGCCGGTCCTTCGCCCACCATAATATCCAACTGATAATCTTCCATGGCCGGATACAGCACTTCTTCCACCGCCGGACTCAGACGGTGAATTTCATCAATAAAGAGAACGTCGCCTTCTTCGAGATTGGTCAGCAATGCTGCCAGATCGCCGGCTTTTTCCAGCACCGGGCCGGAGGTCGACTTAATCGCCACGCCCATTTCTTCGGCAATAATATTCGCCAGCGTGGTTTTACCCAGACCCGGCGGGCCGAATACCAGCGTATGATCCAGCGCTTCGTTACGGGCCCGTGCCGCGCCGATAAAAATTTCCATCTGCTCACGCACATGGGGCTGACCGATGTATTCGTTCAGCGATTTGGGACGGATAGCCCGGTCCTGATGTTCTTCGGCCGGTTGCGGCTGAGGGCTGATAAAGCGGTCAGTTTCGATCATGGATCACCTTATTTAGAACCCAGAGTGCTGCGCAGTGCCAGGCGGATCATTTCTTCCGCGCTGTCGACACCTGCACTGACTTTATTCAGCATTTTCGCCGCGTCCTGTGGCTTATAGCCCAGCGCGACCAGTGCACTTTCCGCTTCGCGCAGCAGATTATCCTGTGAGGCTTTTTCGGCATTATCTGCGGCCGCCCACAATGGCGCCGGCGCCTGCCATTCGGTCAGACGATCGCGCATTTCAACAATTAAACGTTCGGCGGTTTTCTTGCCAACACCGGGAAGTTTGGTCAGCGCCGTGACGTCTTCGTTATGCACACAGACGGCAAAGGCGTTGACATCCATACCGGATAAAATCGCCAGCGCCAGTTTAGGCCCGACACCGCTGACTTTAATCAGGGTGCGGAACAGCGTGCGCTGACTCTTATCACTGAAGCCATATAACTGATGCGCATCTTCGCGGATGGCAAGGTGGGTATAGAGCACCGCCTGGGTGCCGGTTTTGCCAAGCATGGCAAAGGTGGAAATCGGCGCCTGAATCTCATAGCCCACGCCGTTGACGTCAAGAAGCAGCTCCGGAGCCTGCTTCTCAAGAATAACGCCCTGTAATCGTCCGATCATGATTGCATTCTGACTGCATAACTGGAAAGCGGCCTAGCCTACCAGCATGGCCGAGGCGGCTCAATGGAAGGTAGTGGCAGAGACGCTAACGCATACGTCCGCGGGTCACGCCTTTCACTCCGGCCTGAGCCATCAGGCTGGCGCTGGTATGGGCATGGCAGATGGCAATGGCCAGCGCATCGGCGGCATCCGCCTGCGGTATACCCGGCAGTTTTAACAGGTACTGCACCATATGCTGAACCTGCTCTTTCGCCGCGCTACCTTTACCGACAACCGCCTGTTTAATGGTGCGCGGGGCATATTCTGCTACCGGCAAGCCCTGCTGTACCGCCGCCACAATGGCCACCCCACGGGCCTGACCCAGTTTTAATGCGGAGTCGGCATTCTTGCCCATAAACACCTGCTCGATGGCAAATTGCTCTGGCTGGTAGGTACTGATTAATTCGCTGACGCCGTCGTAAATTTTTTTCAGACGACCGGGTAATTCGCCCTCGCCGGTGCGGATACAACCACTGACGACGTATTCAATTTTCTGGCCCGTACGGCGGATCACACCAAAACCGGTAATGCGTGATCCCGGGTCAATGCCAAGAATAATCATGGGACTTTCACGGGCGCCTGTTTCTTCAGCGGAGTCGGACTTTGAAGAGCGTCTTGCGGAGTAAATGTCCATTCACGGCCACTGACCTGATCGGTCACCGTCAGATGCTGCCAGCCCGCCGGCAGAATAACCTGCAGACAAGGTGCGGTAATCACCTGAGCGTATTTCCTGTCCGGGTCGGGATAGCGCTCACGGAAGATCAGCTGGTAATCGCCGTCATCCTGCTGCTGCCCCACCAGATCGATACCATAACCGGCGTGCGGACGCTCACCCAGAGCAATGGTCAGGGCATTAAAACGCAGGCTGACACCTTCAGGGGCTGCACACTGATCCATGGTACTGAGTGGCAGGCTGAGCGGCATCACCGTGGTGCAGGCAGTCAGCACCATCGTCAGGCCAGCCACAAACAGGGAGGGTTTTAATAAACGACGCATCACAATCCGTCCTCCGTAACGATCACAGATAGATAAAGACGCCAGTATACACAAAACCCCCGCCACAGAGACTGCAACGGGGGTTTTGTCAGTGGCACTCAGCCGGTTTAAGCGGCGCGGAGCTTACCCCGCACGGAAAACCAGCTGATCGTTGTCGACATCGGCAACGATGGTGGTACCCGGCAGGAATTTACCCGCCAGAATATCCTGCGCCAGTGGGTTTTCGATCCAGCGCTGAATCGCACGCTTTAAAGGCCGTGCGCCAAACACCGGGTCGTAACCCACATCCACCAGCTTGCTGATGGCCGCGTCGCTCATCTCAAACGCCAGATCGCGTTCTTTCAGACGGCCGCGCAACAGATCCAGCTGAATATCCGCAATGCCGCGGATCTGATCTTTCAGCAGCGGATGGAACACCACCGCCTCGTCAATCCGGTTAATAAATTCCGGACGGAAGTGGCTGCCGACAATATCCATCACCGCATCGCGCATTTCCTCGTACGGCTTATCGGCAAACATGGTCTGGATCACATCCGAGCCCAGGTTCGAGGTCATCACCAGTACGGTGTTTTTAAAGTCGACCCGGCGTCCCTGACCGTCGGTCAGCTGACCATCATCCAGCACCTGCAGCAGAATGTTGAACACATCCGGATGCGCCTTTTCCACTTCATCGAGCAAAATCACCGAATAAGGTTTACGCCGCACGGCTTCAGTCAGCAGGCCACCCTCTTCGTAACCAACATAACCCGGAGGCGCACCGATTAAGCGGGCCACGGAGTGTTTCTCCATATATTCCGACATATCGATGCGCACCATGGCGTCTCTGCTGTCGAACAGGAAGGTCGCCAGCGCCTTACAGAGTTCGGTTTTACCGACACCGGTTGGCCCTAAGAACAGGAATGAACCATTCGGCCGGTTCGGATCAGACAACCCGGCACGGGAACGGCGCACCGCGTTCGATACTGCAGCAATGGCCTGATCCTGCCCGACTACCGAATCGTGCAGTACCTCCTCCATACGCAGCAGTTTTTCACGCTCGCCTTCCAGCATCTTGGTCACCGGCACACCGGTCCACTTCGACACCACTTCGGCAATTTCGTCTTCGGTCACTTTATTGCGCAGCAGGGTAAATTCCTGCTTACCGGAGGTTTCTGCCTCGGCGGCTGTGGCCAGCTGCTTTTCCAGCTCCGGAATACGGCCGTACTGCAGTTCCGACATACGCTGCAGATCGCCGGCACGACGCGCCGCTTCCATCTCGATTCTGGCCTGTTCCAGCTGCTCTTTCGATTTGCTGGCACCTTCAAGCAGGGCTTTTTCTTTCTTCCAGACCTCTTCCAGCTCGACGTAAGCACGTCCGGCTTTATTGATCTCTTCGTTGAGATCGCTCAGACGTTTTTTCGCCGCTTCGTCTTTTTCTTTACGCAGTGCTTCACGCTCGATTTTCAGCTGAATCAGGCGTCGTTCAAGCTTGTCCATTTCCTGTGGTTTGGAGTCGATTTCCATACGGATAACCGATGCCGCCTCATCCACCAAATCGATGGCTTTGTCCGGCAGACGACGATCCGGAATATAACGCTGCGACAGCTTGGCCGCGGCAATAATCGCACTGTCGGTAATCTGCACACCGTGGTGCACTTCGTAGCGTTCTTTTAAACCGCGCAGAATCGCAATGGAGTCTTCCACGCTGGGCTCATCGACAATCACTTTCTGGAAACGACGCTCCAGCGCCGCGTCTTTTTCAATAAATTCGCGGTATTCATCAAGTGTGGTCGCACCCACGCAGTGCAGTTCACCCCGCGCCAGAGCAGGCTTAAGCATATTGCCGGCATCCATAGCGCCATCGCCCTTACCGGCGCCGACCATGGTATGCAATTCATCGACAAACAGAATGATGCTGCCTTCGGCCTTGGTGACGTCTTTTAAAACGGCTTTTAAGCGCTCTTCAAATTCACCACGGTATTTGGCACCGGCCACCAGAGAGCCCATATCCAGCGACAGAATGCGCTTATGCTTCAGGTTTTCCGGCACTTCACCATTGACGATACGCTGCGCCAGACCTTCCACCACGGCGGTTTTACCCACGCCCGGAGGTCCGATTAACACCGGGTTGTTTTTGGTACGGCGCTGCAGCACCTGAATGGTACGGCGGATTTCATCATCACGGCCGATCACCGGATCCAGCTTGCCCGCTTCGGCACGCTCGGTCAGGTCGATGCAGTATTTATCCAGTGACTGACGGTTATCTTCGGCATTGGCGTCCTGCACACTTTCACCGCCACGCAGTTCGTTAATGGCTTTATTAACGCCGTCTTTATTCAGACCAGCCGCGGCCAGTGCCTTACCTGTGCTGTTTTTATCGTCCAGCGCCACCAGCAGAAAGACTTCGCTCGACACATACTGGTCACCGCGTTTCTGCGCTTCTTTATCCGCCAGATTGAGCAGACGGCCCAGCTCCGGCGCCAGCTGAATATTGCCGTCCGGACTGCTGACTTTGGGCTGCTCGTCCAGCAACGCACGCAGGGCACGGCCAAGCTCAACGACATTGGCGCCACAACGGCGCACTACATCCTTAACCGAGCTGCTTGGCTGTTCGAGCAATGCCAACAGTAAGTGGACGGTATCAATCTGATTATGATCCTGCCCCAGCGCCAGACTCTGGCTCTCGGCCAGAGCGTTCTGCAGACTGGTGGTCAACCGATCCATACGCATATTCCAATCTCCTAAATAGACGCTCAGGGCAGACCCGAGCAGAGTTGATTCATTACCGCTTAGATGCGACCAGATTAATTTTTTTCAACACCTTCAAGATTAAATTTAGTAAAACTAATAGAAATTCATCTTGATGCAGCGCATGCAAGCGGCCGATCACACACAAATCCCACCGCCTGCCGTACGATTGCGTATAATCGCCGCCTTAGCCGTCACCTTCATCTATATAGTGACGCAGCGCTTCTTTTAAAGTCCGGGATACACACTTGCCATGACAGCCCCTGCAATGACCGACGCCCTGCGCCGCGGTGCATTATTCCTGCTGCTGGGTGAAGCCCTGCTGGCATTAATGGGCGCGCTGGTCAAAGACCTGTCGGACGTGCTGTCGACCGAGCAGATTGTGTTCTTCCGTAATATCGCCGGTCTGATCGTACTCGCCCCTTTATTGCTGCGTACCGGCTTAAGTGAACTGAAAACCCGGGTCTGGCACTGGCATTTGCTGCGCGGTCTTGTTGGTGTCAGCGCCATGTACTGTTACTTCTGGGCGCTGGCTCATCTGCCGCTCACCGAAGCCTTTCTGGTGAAGCTTTCGGCGCCGCTGTTTATGCCATTACTGGCACTCTGGTGGCTGAAAGAACCCGCCGGGCGCCACAGTTGGCTGGCGCTACTGATCGGCTTTGCCGGGGTCAGTGTCATCCTGCAGCCCGGTGCTGAACACCCGGCCATGCTGAGTAATGGCGACAGCTACAACACAGCGCTGCTGGTCGGTCTGCTCGGTGCTTTTCTGGCCGCACTGGCCAAGGTCACCATCCGCCGCATGTCGGCTACCGAATCCAGCCAGCGTATTGTGTTTTATTTTGGCCTGACCGCCGCACTGGTTTCAGCCCCCGGCGCCCTGCTCAACTGGCAGCCGGTTCCTGACAGTACCTGGCTGTGGTTACTGGCGCTTGGCGTGGTCGCTACCAGCGGCCAGCTGGCGCTGACCCGCGCCTACCGCATCGCGCCTACCGGCAAGGTCGGTGTTTACGTTTACAGTGCGGTTATTTATGGAGCCCTGATGGGCTGGTGGTTCTGGGGGGAGATTCCGCCGTGGACGACCTGGGCCGGGGCCATTCTGATCGTACTGGCAGGCTTACTGAACCTGTATGCGCCGAAAAGCGGCGCTAAAAGCTGACGAAGTTCAGGACCGGTATCGCCTGACTATGCGCCAAAGCAGCACTGAAACCTGATTTCTGCAGCGTTGTGACGGTAAGCGGAGAATTCCCGGCACAGGTATAAGGCGTCATTCTCTTAGATATAAGTCTAATTTATGATCAAAACAGGCTTATTATTTCCTCAGAATTAAATATACTGGCTGTTCTAATGGATTACTCAGAATGAATCATTAATTATGTCCCGTATCGACTCATTGCAAACCTTTGTCTCTGTTGTGCGCTCGCGCAACTTTACCTCGGCGGCCGATTCACTGGGAGTGACCCCATCTGCCGTCAGTAAGCAGATCAGCGGTCTGGAAGAGCGCCTTGGCGTACGTCTGCTGAACCGCACCACCCGCTCCGTCAGCCCGACCGAAGCGGGGCAGATGTTCTACCAGCACTGCGAGAATATTCTTGAGTCGATCACGGAAGCCGAAAAGCTGGTCACCGACTTTGACGTCACGCCACGCGGCCGTCTGCGTATCACCGCGATGTCGAACTTCGGCCGCCGTGAACTGGCGCGCATGTTCACTGATTTCTCCCAGAAGTATCCGGACATCAGCTTCGATCTGCATATTTCCGACCGCCCGCTCGACATTGTGAAAGAAGGCTATGACTTCGCCCTGCGCCTGGGTTCACTGGAAGATTCCCGCCTGATTGCCAAACCAGTGGCCGAGCAAAATATCGTGATCTGCGCATCAAAAGAGTATCTGGAGCGCTGGGGCACACCGGAAAAACTGGAAGACCTCAACAACCATCGCATTCTGATTGTCGCCAACGCCGAATACGCCCGCATCAACTGGCTGCGTCAGTTCGAGAAAGATCATGGTTTCAGTCTGTCCAGTGTTGAACGCAAGCTGGCTGTGAATGATATCGATCTGGTATACGAGGCCTGCCTGGCGGGTATGGGTATCACCGCCCTGCCAACCTATATTGCCGAGCGGCACCTGGAGGTCGGTGAACTGGTGCGCCTGTTTCCGGAAGTGGATATTCCGGTACGCAGCATCAAAGTGGTCTTTCCACAGAACCGTTATCTGGCAAACAAAAGCCGTGCTTTCCTCGATTTTATTACCGCCTATTTTGACGATCCGAGTCAGAGCAACTGAGCACTGCTGTAAGCACATAAAAAAACGGGCCTTATCAGAGGCCCGTTTTTTTATGCAGTGAATGCCGCCAGATTATTCCTGAGGCAGCAGCTGGGGTGCGCAGCGCTCGTAAAAAACCCGCGGTACCTGAGCGATCTTACGCTCGTCATAATCAAAAAAGACGATACCGGTTTTGGCTTTCACCACCTGTTTGTCCTGAGCCTGATTTTCGACCCGGTAAATAAAGTCGCAACCGTATTTATTGAAGTCGGTCACGCCGACATGGAAGGTCAGAATATCGCCGACAAAGGATTCTGCGGTAAAGCACACCACCAGATCCGACACCATTAACCCCAGGCCACCAATATTAAATTCACCAAAACCATGTTCGCGTAAAAAGCGCAGCCGGGCTTCGTGTAACAAAGACACCATGCGGTCGTTACCCACATGATTGCCGTAATTAATTTCCGTTACCCGCACATCCAGCGTTGTACTGAAGGTAAATTCATCGGGTAATTCGAGTTGTACTCTGGCCAAAACAGCCTCCTGATCGTCTGTTTTGCTGCCAATGCAGCAAAATCCGGGGAATTATTCTGGCAACTGCGATTCCAATGCGGTCTACTATACCGCAGCAGCCGGGGTGTTCAGATGAGCCATGCGTCTTACGCCAGCTCTCTGTGCTTTACACCAATGGCACCCAAACGAATGTTCGGCCCGCCTGAGAAACAGGCAAAAACAAAGGCCAGACACCGTAACGGTACGTGCGTACAGGCTTTACCCTGACAAAGCGCCGGCATGATAACGGCGCCCGGCGCACAGTACAAACAGATAACAACAAGGAAATCTGGCAACGACTATGCTTTCCATTTGCTTCCGCACATTGAAAATTGCGCTGACCCTTACAGCGCTGCTCACGGCCCAGCTGAGCCAGGCCACCATCCCGGAAATTGCCCCCGGCACCGCCTTCAAACCCCTTGAGCCAACCCGTGATCACGCCATGATCACCCAGCAGATCATGAACAACCTGCTGCGCGGCCATTACGAGCATCAGCGTCTGGATGACAAACTGTCATCACGGGTGCTCGATATCCTGCTCGACGATATCGACAGCACCCGCAGCTATCTGCTGGCTGCCGACGTCAAAGAATTTGAGCAATACCGTTACAGTCTGGACGAAGCCCTGAACCGCGGTGATATGCGCCCGGCCTTCATCATCTTTAACCGCTTTCAGCAGCGCGTATCTGAGCGTCTGTCGTTTCTGCTCAACGAACTGCACAGCAAAGCCGCCGACTACCACTTCGATACTGACGAGCGGCTCGATCTCGACCGCGAAAAAGCGCCATGGGCGACCACCAGCGCCGAACTCGACGACCTGTGGCGCAAGCGTCTGAAAAACTCCATCCTCAATCTGAAAATGGCCGGCAAAGAAAAAGACGCCATTATTGAGTTGTTGAGCAAGCGCTACCAGAACCAGCTGAACCGTGTCCATCAGTCACAATCTGAAGACGCCTATCAGACCTTTATGAATGCCGTTACCCGCGCCTTCGATCCGCACACCCAGTACTTCTCGCCGCGCAACACCGAGAACTTCAATATCAATATGAGCCTGTCCTTACAAGGCATTGGCGCCGTGCTGCAAACTGAAGACGAGCACACCAAGGTGGTACGTCTGGTGCCGGCCGGCCCGGCCGCCAAAGCCGGCAACCTGCAGCCTGCCGATAAAATCATCGGCGTTGGTCAGGCCGAAGGCGATATCGTTGATGTGATCGGCTGGCGTCTGGATGAAGTGGTCGAGCTGATCCGTGGTCCGAAAAGCACCACCGTGCGGCTGGAAATTCTGCCGGCGAACTCATCCGGCACCGACAGCAAAATCATTTCCATCGTGCGTGATGAGGTCAAACTGGAAGAGCAATCCGCCCAGAAAGACGTTATCGAGGTTAAAGATGGCGACGTAACCCATAAAATCGGTGTGATCGATATTCCGACCTTCTATATCGACTTTCAGGGTCGTATGGAAAACAAGCCGGACTATAAGAGCACGACCCGTGACGTCACCGTGCTGATTAACGAACTGAAAGAAGAAGGCATCGATGGCCTGATCATTGACCTGCGCAATAACGGCGGCGGTTCGCTGGAAGAAGCCATTACCCTGACCGGCCTGTTTATTCCGCAGGGCCCGGTAGTACAGGTACGCAGCACCCACGGCCGGGTTGAAGTGTTACCCGACCAGGACCCTTCCGTGCTGTACGACGGGCCAATAACCGTTCTGGTTAACCGCCTCAGTGCGTCGGCCTCAGAAATTTTTGCCGGTGCTATTCAGGATTATGGCCGCGGTTTAATTGTCGGTGGCCAGACCTTCGGTAAAGGGACGGTTCAGAGCCTGCGTCCGCTGCGCTCCGGCCAGCTGAAAATTACCCAGGCCAAGTTCTACCGGGTATCCGGTGACAGTACCCAGCACCAGGGCGTTATCCCGGATATTCTGTTCCCGTCGCTGTTCGATAAAGAAAAAATCGGCGAAAGCGCGCTGGAAGAAGCCCTGCCGTGGGACACCATCCGTCCGGCAGAGTACAACAGCAATAAAGGCATCGCGGCGACCCTGCCGGCGTTACGCCAGCTGCACCAGACCCGCATCGAACACAATCCGGATTTCCGTTTTCTGCGCGAGCAAAAAGCACTGATTACCGAACTGCGTCAGCAGACTCAGGTATCACTGAACGAAAAAGTGCGCGAGCAGGAACGCAAAGCCAACGATGACAAACGCCTGAAGCTGGAAAACGAACGCCGCAAAGCCAAAGGCATGCCGCAGTTAACCAGCATCGACGATGAAGAAAGCGATAATGCTGCTGACGCGGAGAAAAAAGACGATAAAAAACCGGAAGAAGACGATGCCCTGCTGATCGAAGCCGGACATATTCTGGTGGATTATATGAATATCCAGACAGCCAGCCTGACCGCCCAGCGCGAAGCGAAATAACCGTCTGACGTTATTTTCAGCCATAAAAAAAGCCCGGAATATTCCGGGCTTTTTTTATGCATCAGTCATGCTGTAAAAAATCAGCCCTGCACCGTCACATTCAGTGCCTGCTGCAGTTCTTTATCGTTAAACATGTGCTGCCACAGTTTATCCAGAACCTCGTTCACCCATTTCTGGTTATATTCCACCGCTGGTGACGCCGCCAGAGAGCGGGTTTCGTTGGCGCTGTATGGCTTGGTGAAGGTTTTTCCGTTATCCATAACGGTAATCATAAAGCGCATTTTCATGCCGCATTCGTTTACGATCGCGCCTTCATTACACTGATAAGAAAACTCTTCAACCGTCAGCTGTACACGCACCGGATCAACCGGGCTGGCAGAGCCAAAACCCAAAGATTTCAGCGACTCCTGCATGCGTGCCGTTAACACATCGCTTAATGGTTTTTCTGACAGCAGCGGAGAATTTTCCGGTGCCCGGCCACCGCGGTGTCCCAGCACATCGGCGCCTTGTCCGCGCTCATCCACTACCCGCACCAGGGCATCACGCTGAATAGCCGGCATGCCGCCGGGTACACTGACGCTTTCATTCAGGGCAATGGTTTGTGGTGCCAGTACACAACCACTCAGACCCGCCGCCATAGTGCCAGTTAACAGGCTGGCGATTACTAACTTACGCATTCGGAATATCCTTCTCTGCTCGTTTAAATACCCAGGTATCGCCGCGCGAATCTTCGGCGCTGAAGCGATAACCTGCCACATCAAAATCCTGCAGGGCTTCAGCCTTTTGCAGCTGCCTGCGGATAATATAAGCCGTCATCAGACCGCGGGCTTTTTTCGCGTAAAAACTGATGATTTTATACTGGCCGTTTTTTTCGTCTTTAAAGACCGGTGTAATCAGGCGGGCGTTCAGTTTTTTCGGCTGCACCGATTTAAAATATTCATTCGATGCCAGATTAACGACCACATCTTTACCCTGTTGTTCCAGCTCACGGTTAAGTGCCTCAGTAATGGTGTTACCCCAGAAGCTGTACAGGTCTTTACCACGGGCATTATTCAGTTTGGTGCCCATCTCCAGCCGGTAAGGCTGAATTAAATCCAGCGGTCGCAGTAAACCATACAGACCACTTAAAATACGTACATGATTCTGGGCAAAATCCAGCTGCTGCTCATCCAGTGTGTCGGCCTGCAGGCCGGTATAGACGTCACCTTTAAAGGCCAGAATAGCCGCCTTGGCATTGTCGGCATTAAACGGCAGACGCCAGTCGTGGTAGCGTTGCACGTTCAGTTCCGACAGCGCCGGGCTGAGTTTCATCAGCGCGCTGACATCATCCGGAGAATACTGTTTAAGCACATCCACCAATTCGGCAGAATGTTGCAGAAAATCGGCCTGGGTTGCTTTTGCCGTGGTCGGCGGCGTGTCAAAATCCAGCGTTTTCGCCGGTGACAGTAACGTCAGCATGCGGGCATCCTGTAAATGAAAATTGTGCCTATCATAACGAGTCCCATCCCATGACCCAAATAGAGTCCGCCTATGTCCCTGCTTAAACAGGATAATCAGGGCGGAATCCGCTTTGCACACAGCACCACTCATATCGCTCTGACGCTACCTGAGCCCTGGACGGTGCTGAGTTCTGCGGTACTCAACGGCGGCTTTACCAGCACCCACAGCCTGCTGAACCTGCGTGTCGATCAGCATGCGCCGCCCCCCTGGCCGCCGGCAGAACAAAGCCTGCAGCAACAGGCTGAACAGCTTATGCTGCCTGCACCCTGCTGCGGCATGATGACCGCCGCCTCCATGCAATCACTGGGCTACAGCAGCCTGAGCCTGAAACAACTGCGCGCCGAATGCTGGGTAACCGCCGGACTTTCCAATTTGCGCCGCAGCGGCGATCCGGCCGATGCTTTTAACGGTGCCGGAACCATTAACATCTGGCTGCTGCTGCATTTTGCCCTGACCCCGGCGGCCATGGCTGAAGCCCTGATCCAGCTGACCGAAGCCAAGGTGACCGCCATCCGCGATGCCGGTTTACTCAGCCCGTTATCCAGCCTGCCCGCCAGCGGTACCGGCACCGACAGTCACGCCGTCATCTGCCCGCCGCACTCCGGCGCAGAAGGTCCCCTTGCCTTTTGCGGTAAACATACAACCGCCGGCGAGTTGATTGGCCGTGTGGTGCTGGATGCCTGTGAGCAGAGCATCGGCCACTGCTTACGCGCGGCAAACGGCTGACACAACCGCCTCCCACCGGCTGAACTGCCGCAATATGACCACTTTGCCCGGCAGCAACTGACACCTCTGCCAATGCGCCACCGGCGCCAAACTGCGAACCTGCCAACGCTGCCTGTGTTTTATTCTGCCAGGCAGAGGGCCGGTCGCGCTGCATCTCCCCCGCAAAACCCCATCGCAACACCCCGTCGCGATACCGCCACCGCAGCGTCCGGCCCAAACAATAATTACAACGATCCACACTGAGGGCAGATTGTATGGCTAAAGATATTCAGGGACTGGGCCTTGGCCTGGCCAGTCGCTTTGCCGGCAGCCGTTGGGCAGAAAAATACGGGCTGCGTAAACCCGCCGAGCGCATCGCTTACCTTTCCACCCGTGCCGGTTTTAAGTTTGCCGGCGAGATGATGCAGAAGCGTGCACAAAAGCAGGACAGCACCCGTGGCGAACGTCTGCCGGAACGCAAGCCCCAGGCACTGTTTGATCTGAGCTTAAGTGAAGAGCAACAGATGATCCGCGACAGCGTGCGCTCCTACGCGGAAGAGGTTGTGCGTGGTCTGGCCCACGACGCCGACGAAAACCTGCAACTGCCCGACAGTTATCTGCAGGACGCCATGGCCCTGGGTCTGAATCTGTTCTCGGTGCCCGAATCCCTGGGTGGTGCGGCACAAAGCTACAGCCCGACCACCAGCGCCATCATTGCCGAAGAACTGGCCTGGGGAGATTTCACCCTGGCCTATGCTGCCCTCGCCCCCGTAGGTGTGGCCAACGCACTGGTTCGCTGGGGCACACAGCAACAACAGCAACGCTGGTTGCCACTGTGGCTGGCCGAGCAACCGGTAACCGCCGCCATTGCCCTGCAGGAACCGCATCCACTGTTCGCCCCCGATAAGCTGACCTGCAGCGCAAAAAGCAATAAGCAGGGCTATGTGCTGAATGGCGTGAAAACTCTGGTGCCTTTTGCCGGTAACGCCGATCTGTATCTGGTTGCCGCACTGCTGAATGGCAAACCACAACTCTTTATTGTGCCCGGCGACAGCCATGGCCTGAACTTTACCCGCAGCCCGGCGATGGGTCTGCGCGCCGCCGCCACCGGCACCCTGACACTGGATAAAGTGCAGGTAAATGTCGATGCCCTGCTGGGTGGTGAAGACAGTGATTTCGATTACCGCGCCTTTGTCGATCTTGGCCAGTTGCACTGGTGCGCCCTGGCCATTGGCACCTGTCAGGCGGCACTGGATTACCTGATTCCTTACTGCAACGAGCGTGAAGCCTTCGGCGAGCCCATCAGTCACCGTCAGTCAGTGGCCTTTATGATCGCCAATATCGCCATCGAACTGGAATCCATGCGCCTGCTTACCTGGCGTGCGGCCGCACTGGCCGAACAGGGTCAGCCATTCCACCGCGAAGCCTATCTGGCCCACGTTCTGTGTGCCGACAAGGCCATGGAAATCGGCACCAATGCCGTGCAACTGCTCGGCGGCCACGGCTTTACCAAAGAACATCCGGCTGAGCGCTGGTACCGCGACCTGCGCATTCTGGGTTGTGTTAACAGCGGTCTGCACCTGTAAGGAGAACAGCACATGATGAATCTCGAAATCCCGAAGAAATTCCGCCCGCTGGTCAATCAGGCCCGTCAGGTTGCCGAAAATGTCTTCCGCCCGATCTCGCGTAAATATGACCGCGCCGAACACGCTTATCCGGTCGAGCTGGATATGCTGGCCGCTATTATGGATGGCATGAACGACGGCACCCTGGGCGAAGGCGCTGGTGCCGGAAAACTCAAACAGGATAAGAAAAAAGCCGACGGCATCGTTAACAGCACCAATATGACCACGGTACTGGGGCTGCAGGAACTGTGCTGGGGTGATGTTGGCCTGTCATTAACCCTGCCACGCCAGGGATTGGGTAACGCCGCGATTGCCGCAGTGGCCAATGACGAACAGCTGGCCCGTTTCGGCAAAAAATGGTCCGCCATGGCGATTACCGAACCGGGCTGCGGTTCTGATTCGGCTGCCATCCGCACCACCGCCATCAAAGACGGCGATCATTATGTGCTGAACGGCGAAAAGATTTACGTCACCTCCGGTGAGCGTGCCGAAGCCGTGGTGGTCTGGGCCAGCCTCGACCGTAATATCGGCCGCGCGGCAATTAAATCCTTTGTGGTGGAAAAAGGCACCCCGGGCATGGAAGTGGTGCGCCTGGAAAAGAAACTCGGCATTAAAGCTTCCGACACCGCCGCCATTACCTTTACCGATTGCCGTGTGCCTGCGGCCAACCTGCTGGGTTCACCGGAAATTAATGTCGATCAGGGCTTTGCCGGTGTCATGCAAACCTTCGACAACACCCGCCCGGTGGTTGCCGCTATGGCCGTCGGCGTGGCTAAAGCCGCCCTCGACCGCACCCGCGAGCTGCTGAAAGAGTACGGCATCAGCGCCGGCTACCGCACCAGCATTAAAAACAGCAGCCAGATCGAAGCGCAACTGTACCGCTACGAAGCCGACTGGGAAGCCGCACGTCTGCTGACTTTAAAAGCCGCGTGGATGGCCGATAACGGCATGCCCAATTCGAAAGAAGCGTCGATGTCAAAAGCCAAAGCCGGGCGCAGTGCCAACGCCATTACCTTAGGCTGTGTCGAGCTGCTCGGTTCTCTTGGTTACAGCGAAGATGAATTACTGGAGAAATGGGCGCGGGATTCAAAAATTCTCGATATTTTTGAAGGCACACAGCAAATTCAGCAACTGATTATTGCCCGCCGTTTATTGGGTAAAAGCTCAGCCGAATTGCGCTGATTTGCACACTATTCAGAGGTGCCCTAGATAAAACCTGACATAAATCCTGTGGCCCGGCCAACAGGATTTATGTCATTCTCAATTTCATAACTATAAATACATCACCAAGGTCAGATTCATGAATCGTTCAGCGACTACCCGCCTGCCCGCCGAAGGCATGAGCCAGCCGCCACTGAAGCCGCGCACTGTCAGTCTGGTTAATATTATCCGCAGCGCCATCAGCGGATTGCCGGATATCGGCGTTACCCTGAAAGGCGTACTCGCCCTGGTAACCACCAAGCCGGAAAAAAACAAATCCATTGGTTTATTGCTGGAGCAACACGCCGCCCGCCAGCCGGATCATATCGCCATCCGTTATCAGCAGCAGCGCATCAGCTACCGTCAGCTGAACGAAAAAGTGAATCAGCTGGCCCACTATTTTGCCAGTCAGGGCATCAGCCATGGTGATACCGTAGGCGTTATGCTGGAAAACCGCCCGGAAACCCTGCTGGCCGTACTGGCTACGGTAAAACTCGGTGCCATTGCCAGTATGTTTAATACCTCCCAGCGCGGTGAAGTTCTGGAACACAGCATTAATCTGGTAAAACCAAAATTGCTGGTTGTTGGTGAAGAAATGCTGGGCAATATGGCAACGGTAGAACATGCCCTGCCTGCTGCATTAAAAATGCAATTATATTTCTGGCAGGATGGTGCTGACAGTCAGCACGAATGTCCGGGGCATTATCAGAACCTGGAGCAGGTCATCGCCTCACAGGAACAAAATAATCCGGCCAGTACACAACAGGTAAAAATGCATCAGCCCTGCTATTACATTTTCACTTCCGGCACCACCGGCCTGCCAAAAGCCTCGGTGATGAGTCATTACCGCTGGTTTAAATCGATGGCGGGCATGGGCCTGGCGTCGATGAAATTACGCAAAGACGATGTACTCTATGTCAGCCTGCCGCTTTACCATAATAATGCGCTTACCGTATCGATGGCTGCGGTATTGGGCGCTGGTGCCTGCATTGCGATTTCACGCAAATTCAGTGTCTCGCGTTTCTGGGATGAAATCCGCGAATACGGCGCCACCGGTTTTTGTTATATCGGCGAATTGTGCCGTTACCTGCTGAATACAGCGCCCTCAGACAAAGACCAGCAGCATAATATCCGCGTGATTATCGGCAACGGTCTGCGCCCCGATATCTGGATGGAATTCAAGCAGCGTTTCAATATTAAACATATCAACGAATTTTACGGCGCCAGCGAATGCAATCTGGTATTTACCAATGCGCTAAATCTGGATCAGACTGCCGGTATCTGTCCGCTGTCTTACAACATCGTGGCTTACGATATTGAAAATGACGAACCCCTGCGTGATAAAAAAGGCTTTATGCTGCCGGTTAAAAAAGGCGGCACCGGCCTGTTAATTACCGAGGTCAACGATAAGCAGCCGTTTGAAGGTTATACCGACGCCGAAGCGAGCCAGAAAAAACTGTTCCGTGATGTATTTAAAAAAGGCGACTGCTGGTTTAACAGTGGTGATCTGGTGCTGAACCAGGGTTTTAAACACGTCGCTTTTGCTGACCGTCTGGGGGATACCTTCCGCTGGAAAGGCGAAAACGTGGCCACCACTGAGGTGGAATCCATTCTGATGGAATTTGCCGATATTGAGCATGCGGTGGTGTATGGCGTGGAAGTGCCACACACCGATGGCCGTGCCGGCATGGCAGCCCTGACCTTGCGCGCCGGGGCCGACATCAACTGGAATGCTCTGACCCTGCACCTGCGGGAAAAATTACCGGCCTACGCCATCCCGCTATTTTTACGCCTGCGTCCACAGGAAGAAGTTACCGGTACCTTTAAGTACCGCAAAGTGGAATTAAAAGACGAGGCTTTCCATCTGGCCAAAGTCAGCGATCCGCTGCTGGTGCTGAGCAATAAAAATGAGCCTTATCAGCCATTAACACCGGCATTAGAGCAGGCCATTAATAACGGCCAGCTCAGCCTGTAAAGCGCACTTTTACACCGACAGCCCACAGCAATTATTGCTGTGGGCTGTCAATCATATCGCCCAGCGCCTGCAGGTCGAAGGGCTTGGTCATATAACCATCGACACCGGCATCCTGTGCCTGACGGATCTGATCCGGCAAAGCATCAGCACTGACCCCATAAATACGCGCATGGCGTAACTCCGGCATAGCGCGTAATTTTTTCAGCACATCCAGACCATGAATATCCGGCAGACGCATATCCAGCAGAATAACGTCCGGTGCATGCTGCTGCGCCATATCCATCCCTTCGCGGCCGGTACGGGCAATAGCAACGTGGACGTTATCACGGCGCTTCAGCCCCAGCTCAACAAAGCGGGCATTAATCGGGTTATCTTCGATATAAAGCACACGCCGCTGATTATCGCTCTCCCCATGCTTTTTCGCTGAGGTCACAGCGCTGAAAGCAGGCTGAATAGCATTAAACGAGTACATCGGTGCCGCCTGCGGCAGCTCCAGCCAGAAACAACTGCCCTCACCTTCTTCACTGCTGAATGCCAGTACACCGTTCATACGCTGTGCCAATACCCGGCTGATTGCCAGACCCAGACCACTGCCCTCAACCCCGCTTTGCTGGGCGCCCAGACGCTGAAACGGCATAAACATATCGGCCTGATGTTCCGCCGCAATGCCACAGCCGGTATCACGTACACTGATCCGTACACGCTCGCTTTCCGCCGGCTCAATGCGGATATCCACACTGCCACCCTCGCAGTTATATTTGATCGCATTGCTGAGCAGGTTCAGCACAATCTGCTTACAGCGTACCCGGTCGGCGCAGACCCAGGGCTCAGCAACCGCGCTGTGCATGCGGATACGGATACCGCGGGCAAACGCATCCGCACGTACCAGCTCCTGACACTCCTCCAGCAATGCCAGCAAGCCGACCGCTTCGTTCTGCGGTTCGAGGATATGTCCTTCCAGCTTCACCAGATCCAGCACCTGATCAACCAGCGCCACCAAATGTTTACCGGCACGCTCAATCAGATCGATGGCTTCATTCTGCTCAGGAGTCTGCAGTTCCGGCTTCAGCAGCTGACTGAAACCAATCACCGCATTTAACGGCGTGCGCAACTCATGGCTGAGCCCGGCGATAAAACGCGCGTTATCGGTCAGTGTCTGGAGGTGTTCACCTGCGGCCGCAGAGCGGTTACCGGCAATTGCGGATACCGGTGCAGAAACCGTGGCACTGTGCGGACTGGCGGTCAGTAATATCAGTTTCTGCCCGTCTTGCTGATGGGTCTGTAATTGCAGCTGCCAGGGTTCTTCGATATGGCGCGACGCTGCTAATTCTTCCTGCAACTGAAAACGGCGGAACCAGTCAACAAAGCGCTCCGATTCCAGTAACTGCACATTACAGCCTTTCAACGAGCGCGCACTCAGGCCAAAACGGCGGGCGTAGGCATCGTTGGCCTGCAACACTTCACCATCGGCGGTTAATAATGCCAGCGGCTGTGGTAACACGTTCAGCAGATGCACATCAGCCTCTGCTGCCGGGTGACTGAGCACCGGCAGCGCCGAAATATCCAGGCGGATGGCAACAATACCCATGGCTTCACCGGACGCATCACGCAGAACATTCTTGCTGGTCAGAAAACTGATGGTACTGCTGCCGTGGTTATTATCATGTTTACCGGCAACGCCTTCCTGACGGGTACCGATAAAGGGCTCGATAAATACCCGTGCACCATCGGCGTGGCTCACTTCCTCATCACTGCGCTGTTGTAATACCGCCCATTGTGGCGAAAACAATTCGGCATCGCTGCGCCCGACGGCATCACGGGAACGGATACCCAGCAGGCTTTCGGCGCGATGATTAAGCAACAGATAACGGCCCTGCATATCCTTAACCGTTACCGCAGCGGGGGTGTGATCCAGCACACTGCCAAGCCAGACCTGATCACGCGCTTGCTCATGGCTGTGGCCGCTCAGTGAGGCAGTCAGATCGTGCACAATCGCAGTAAAACTCGGTGAACCATCCAGATTCATTTCGCTTACCGACAGATGCAGCAAAAACTCCTCACCGTTTTTACGCAGCCCCGGTAACTCGCGGCCACGCCCCATTACGGTGGCGTGGCCTTCGCGCAGATACTGCTCGATATATCCCTGATGACGCTGGCCATGACGGGCCGGCATCAGCATCGCAATGTTCTGGCCCAGTAATTCCTCTGCTTCATAACCGAAAATACGGCAAAGCGCCGGATTACAGGCCTGAATATCTCCTTCACTGTTAATACTGACAATCCCTGCGGCAGCCGTATCAAACAACACCTGATACAGCTCGCTGTCGTTTTTCATATTAAGGCGGGTCACCATCTGTCTGACCCGGCCATAAAGACCTGGCATCCGTTTCAACTCCTCAGGCTATGCCAACAACAATCTGGCCCCACATTCCGCTTCATCCGGAATTTGATTATAATTTACTCAACTGTAGACCACTAATCCACACAAAGTAAATGGTTTTAGTCCTTACAGGAAGAGCCAGTCAGGCCAGAAGCAGAAGATTTTTTGTCTGCTGCAAGAGCATGACTAATGCCGACAAGGCATAAATACTGGCTTTTCAGACCTGACAACCACATATCTGCCCCAGCCCCCTGTTCACCCTGATCCAGAAACTGAATCTGCTTGAAAGCGCTGACCCCGCTTTCCTGCCCCCGTATCCGCTTAATCATGCTGTAAACCTTGTGATAGAATGCGCCGCTTTCCTGCACCGGCCGCCACTTTGGCTGCCCTGACTGAATTCAACGAGGATGACCCGATGACCGTAGCGGTTGGTATCATCATGGGCTCTAAGAGCGACTGGCCCACCATGCAACACGCAGCAGATATGCTGGATAAACTGGGCGTGGCCTACGAAGTAAAAGTGGTGTCTGCCCACCGCACCCCGGATCTGCTGTTTGATTACGCCAAAACCGCTCAGGGCCGCGGCATTAAAGTCATCATCGCCGGTGCCGGTGGCGCTGCTCACCTGCCGGGCATGTGTGCCTCCCAGACCTCGTTGCCGGTACTCGGCGTGCCGGTTAAATCCCGCGCCCTGAGCGGCCTGGATTCGCTGTTGTCCATCGTACAGATGCCTGGTGGTGTTGCCGTTGGTACTCTGGCCATCGGTGATGCCGGTGCGAAAAACGCCGGTCTGCTGGCCGCCCAGATTCTGGCCACCAGCGACAACGACCTGCTGGCCAAAATCGACGCCTTCCGCGCCGAACAGACCGACAGCGTGCTGGCTGAACCCGATCCGCGCACCGCACTGTAAGCGTTAACGACCTATCCGGGCCCGGTACTGCCGGGCCCGACTTTTCTGAGAGTGAAGAAGCATGAAAATCGGTATTTTAGGTAACGGCCAGCTGGGCCAGATGCTGTCTGACAGTGTGCAGGACATCAGCGATATTGAAGTATCGCTGTACGATCTGCGTGCCCACAGCGACGAAGCTCTGGATGCGTTTCTCGCCAGCGTTGAGCGCGTATCGTTCGAAACCGAAAATATCCCGGCACACATCGTTGCCCGTCTGGAAAGCGTTGCCGACAAGCTGTATCCCAGCCTGAAAGCACTGAAAACCTTCCAGAACCGTCTGCTGGAAAAAATCGCCCTTCGTGCCGCCGGTATCGACACCGCCGATTTCTGTGCCGTTAATTCACTCGACGATCTGCGCGCCGCAGTAGAACAGCTGGGCCTGCCCATCGTGCTGAAAACCACCACCGAAGGTTACGACGGTAAAGGTCAGTATGTGCTGCGCAGTCCGGCCGATGCCGAACCAGCCTGGGCCGCCATTGGTGGACGTGAACTGATCGCCGAAGCCTTTGTCAGCTTTGAGCGCGAAACCTCCGTCATCGCCAGCCGCGACGTTAACGGCAATATGGTGATCTGGCCGATGACCGAAAACGTACACCACGAAGGCATTCTGCGTTACTCGCTGTTCCCGGCCGCCGACCTCAGTGCCGAAAAAGCGCAACAGGCCGAGCGCTATATCCGCCAGCTGGCCGACAGCCTCGACTATGTAGGCACCATCACGCTGGAACTGTTCGACACCGCAAGCGGCCTGGTCGCCAACGAAGTGGCACCGCGCGTACACAACTCCGGCCACTGGTCGATTGAAGGCGCCGCCACCAGCCAGTTCCGCAACCATATGCTGGCCATTGCCGGCCGCGCCCTGGGCGATACCACCGCCAAATACCCGGCCGTTGCCATGCTAAACGTGATCAGCGATGAAACTCCGGCCGAAAAAGCCGCCACCATCGGCAACGCCTTCCGCCACTCCTATGGCAAAGAAGCGCGCCCGGCGCGTAAGCTCGGCCACGTTACCGTGGTTGCCGCCGACGTTAACGAACGCGACAACACCATCGACCAGCTGGCAGATTTAATTCCTGCCGGTGTATGGCAACGCTGAGGAATTATTATGGCCAAGTCATTACAGGAACAGCTGCTCGCCGCCGGTCTGATCGACAAGCAAAAAGCGAAAAAAGCCGCCAAAGAACTGAAAAAGCAGGATCACCTGCAGCGTACCGGACAAGACAACCAGATCGACGAAGCCAAGGCCAAAGCCGACGCTGCGCGTAAAGAAAAAGCTGAGCGCGACCGCGAACTGAACCAGAAAAAGGAACAGGAAGCACAGCAAAAAGCCATTGCCGCTCAGGTGCGTCAGCTGGTTACCACCAACGCCATTAAAAGCGAATATGCCGATATTAAATATCAGTTTGTTGATGGCAAAAAAGTGAAATCCATTTACGTTGACCAGGCCATCTGGGACCGCTTAAGCCGCGGCCAGCTGGCGGTTATCGCATTGGATTTACCGGGCGAGAAAAAATACGAAGTACTGCCACTGCAGATTGCTGAGAAAATCCGCCAGCGCAAAGATAATCACTTTATTTATATTGCAGAAAGCACCGCCGATGCGATGGATGAAGATGATCCGTATGCAGCGTATCAGATTCCGGATGATCTGATGTGGTGATAAACGGTTAAAAAAAGCCCGCTGATGCGGGCTTTTTTATGGCTGCCCTCTCGTTCCTACGCTCCGCGTGGGAATGCAACTGTGTCCGCAAGGACTCCCACGCAGAACATGGGAGCCAGACGAGAGCATGGGAGCCAGATGAAATCTGCTACTCGCAGCGATGCATACTTTCAAGCCACACCTGATACCGCTCTTTTGCCCTGTCAGTAACCCGAATGGTTTTACCGGCAACCCATGCCGGGCTGTATCTGCGGTTCAGTATGGCAATATTGATTGTCTCGCCCTGATCGGAAGTACAGCCATCACCGCCCATACAGCGCAGATTCCGCAGCCAGCGCTTGTCCTGAAAGTAATATGAATGCCCGTTACGGGTGAGTTTCACAAGATCAATCAGTACCTCGCCGTTTCCCGGTTCAATATAAGCCAAAAGCTCGCGAATCTTATGTTTCATAGGGATTGTGCTTCATAGCGACTAAGATTTCATATTTGTTTCCAAGTGACAATTCAATCACTGGATTCATTATTCTGCATCCATTAAAGCGGGGGACAACCTCAGTGTGAATTAAAATAGTTATTCTATTTATTTTTAATCTGTCCTTAACGCTTTTTTATAAAAATTCTCGCTTGAAACGCCGAACTTTTGTACGCATATTTTTCATAGGAGATGACGTATTGAACTGAATCATGCGACCAAGAGTCCATTGTTCATACCAAGCAACACCATACAGATCATGATCAGTTAAACCTGAAATAAGTAAAAGTATTTCATTTATCGTAGACTCTAATTCAACAAGCAGATCATCGTATTTCCAGTCACGATACTCTTCGTGAAAATGTTCAGCGAGTAGACCCAGTTGATTCCATTTATAACCCGTTTCAGGGAAATCCACATGCTGACTTTTAGATTTCATGTGATGCCATTTAAGAACAAGTTTCCCCCAACCAATCAAGTAAGCAACCGTATCACTAACGCTAATCATCGTACCCTTAATGTTTCCCTCGACCGCGGATTTACGCGCTTTGCTTTCTGGAATGGAGCGATAATCAGCCATTAGTTTTGGAAATACTGAGTTTATGGCCAGCTCTAATTCCTCCTTGTTCTTGGGTACAGAAGACAATATAGATCTCCATTCACATAACAATCTATTAACGTGCATGCGTATTTATTAGCGGCGGTAGTCAGGCCTTGCACGTAAATTTACAAGCCAAATCCACAAACTGTTGATTTGAATATCAAATAAGCTAACACCGGCCTGAAAAACGAGCAAGCGCGAATAAGCCACTCCTCTACAGGCATCGCAGCTATGGATTGCTGTTATAACCGCGCACCGCATTCACCCGCGCAAACACCAGAGCACCCAGCGTTAACAAGCCATACAGCACCAGCATAAAGATCAGTTGTTCAGGGTTTTCGGTGTATTCAAAATGCAGAATCAGGCCGCCACCGATAGCCAGACCAATAATGGATAACAGGGTAATAAACAGCGATGAGTCGGTCAGCTTGCGGATGCGGAAGTTGGCGATGGCCATTAACAATGACACCAGTAAGAAGGTAACGCTGCCGAATTCGAGTATTACTTTTAAGCCACCGGCCAGAATCAGCGCCATCGCTAATACCGCCATCATGGCGATGGCCGCCACCGGTATATTATTGCTGCGTTTTTCCAGACTTTTAGGGAAGAAGCCATCACCGGCAATCACCGCCACCTGGCGTGAGGCTCCGAATAAGGTGCCGTTAATGGCACTGCTGGTTGCCAGAACTGCCCCCAGTACCACAATATCGGCGCCGATATGGCCGAGTATTTTTCCGGCTCCGGCGGCCAGTGCGTATTCTTCGTTGGCGATAATATCGGCGGCAGGAATGGCGAGAATGGCGGCCACAGCGATTACCACGTACAAAATGATGGCAATAACGATGGCGCTGTAAATTGCGCGCGGAATATTTTTATCGGGGTTTTCCATTTCTTTTACCGCATTAATCACCAGCTGAAAGCCTTCGTAAGCCACAAAGGTAACGGCCGCAACGGTAAGAATATTGAGCCAGGAGAATTCAATCTCCGGATGCACGAGCAGTTCAGTCAGGCTGCTTTCGCGGTGCAGCAGTAAAATCACGGCAATCAGCAGCAATAAAGCCAGTTTGCTGTACACCATAATGTCTTCGATTTTACCCATGCCGCGCACACTCCAGACATTAACCAGAGTGAAGAGTGCAATCACTCCACAAGCCACGGCTTTACGCAGATCGTCATTACCAGCAAAGCCGGTGCCGCTTAAGGCATAGGAAGAAAAGGTGTAGGCATAGAGGGCAATGGTGCTGATATAACCGAAAATCACATACCAGCCAATCAGCGCGGCGGCCAGTGGCGAGTTGGGAAAGGTACGTTTAAAAAAGCCATAGGTCGCGCCTTCATCGCGGTAGTACACGCCCAGTTTTACGTAAGAATAAGCGGCCAGCGCGGCGATTATACCGCCGGCCATAATCGCCAGAGGCGTATAGGGGCCGATCAGAGCAACGGAAATACCGAGAATGGTAAAAATGCCACCACCCACCATACCGCCCAGAGCAATGGCGATCAGCTCAGGGAGCCCCAGCGCTTTGCCTTGGCTGCGTACGCTGAACCAGTGGGGTAATTTCATAGGGGCTCCGGGCGGAATATCGGTGATAAATAATAACGGTAACAATGAGCATGACAATATGGGCATGACAATGACAGAGCGTGAACCCGAGCTGAACTGATGGTGCCCGATAAAAAAGGAATTGTGTTGCAGCAGCACGAATAATCCTATGACTTATATCACTGGGCAAGCATATGAAAAAGCTCTAAGGTAACTCCTCAGCTGCCGCAACAGGACGTTATACCGTGAAAAAACTGCTGATATCCGCTGGCGTTCTTGCCGCTTTAATTGCTGCTTTTATGCTGCGCCCGGCCAAACCCATTGAAGTACGCATGAGCCAGGCCGCTCCGGGACTGGTCGAAGCACTGGTGTCCAATACCCGCTCCGGCACGATTAAGGCCTGTCAGCGCTCCCGCCTGTCTCTGGCGCTGGGCGGCCAGGTGAATCATTTATACGTTGATCAGGGCGATAAAGTCGAAGCCGGCGCGTTATTGCTGGAATTATGGAACGACGATTTAAAAGCCGCGCTGGAGCAAAGCAAGGCACAGGTGCGCATGGCGGAATTAAATAAAGCCTCCGCCTGCCGCCAGGCTCAGGCCGATGAGCGCGAAGTAAAACGCCAGCGTGAATTATTCAAAAAGCAGTTGGCCTCGGCCGAACAGCTCGACCGGGTAGAAACCAGTGCCGAAATTACCCGTTTAAGCTGCCAGCAGAATGAAGCCCAGGTGCAGAATGCCAAAGCCAGCGTGGCGGTGCAGCAGGCACGTTTGGCGCAGACACAATTGCGCGCGCCGTTCGCCGGTATTGTTGCCGAAGTGAATGGCGAAGTCGGCGAATACGCCACCCCTTCTCCGCCAGGTGTTGCCACACCACCCGCCATTGATCTGATCGACGAGCGCTGCCTGTATGTGCGCGCACCAATCGACGAAGTGGACGCCTCAGTCATCCGCGTCGGTATGGATGCACGGGTTACGCTCGATGCCTTCCGCGATCAGGCCTTTACCGGCAAGGTCAGCCGCATTGCCCCTTACGTGGAAGATAAAGAAAAACAGGCACGCACCGTGAATGTGGATGTCACCTTAAATGCCCTGCCCGACGATGTGCAGCTGCTGGTTGGTTACAGCGCCGATATTGAAGTGATTACCGCCACCAGTGAACAGACCCTGCGTATACCCAGCGAAGCGTTGCTGGAAGGTAATCATGTGCTGACCCTGGCCGCTGACGGTAAAACCCTGCAGAAAAAAGCGCTGACTCTGGGCCTGAGTAACTGGACCTGGACCGAAGTAAAAGAAGGCTTAGACGCTGACCAGCCGGTGTTGCTATCGCTTGATAATCCGGCGGCGGTCGATGGTGCCGAAGTGCGTGTATTAAATGACATGGATGCGCTGCACACTGACAAGGCTGCCAAGCCATGAAAGAGGCTGCCATGAAAGCGGCTGGCATAAATCCCGCAGCCGATGCCCTGATCCGCGTGCAGGGGGTGAATAAAACCTTCCTGCTCGGTGATGAGCCGGTACACGCGCTGAATAATATTGGCCTGAGCATTCAGGCCGGTGAGTATTTATCGGTGATGGGGCCATCCGGTTCCGGTAAATCTACCCTGCTGAATATGCTCGGCCTGCTGGATGTACCGGATAACGGTCAGTACTGGCTGAACGGTGCCGATACCGTGCCCATGAGTGAAGAACAGCGCGCAGTTTATCGCCGCAGTCACATCGGCTTTGTTTTTCAGTCGTACCATTTAATTCCGCGTTTAAGTGCCAGCGAAAATATCGAGCTGCCGTTAATTCTGGCCGGTATTGCTCCGGCAGAACGCAAACGCCGGCTGGCACCGGTGATTGAGCGTCTGGGCCTTGGTAGTCGCGCCGGGCATTTACCCAATCAGTTATCCGGCGGCCAGCGTCAGCGGGTGGCCATTGGCCGCGCCATTATTATGAAACCGCGCCTGCTGCTCGCTGATGAACCAACCGGCAACCTCGATAGCCAATCCGGTGCTGAAGTTGTACAACTGCTGGAAGAGCTGAATGCCGACGGCATTACCTTAATTGTGGTTACCCACGACGCCGATCTGGGCCGCCGCGCCAGCCGCCGTATCCGCATGGTGGATGGCGTGATCGTAAGCGATGACCGCACGTCTTCTTCAGACGCTCAAAGCCGTACAGATCAGAGCGACGCGCCATGATCCGCACCCGCGACCAGCTTAATTTCAGCATCCGCGCCCTGCTGCGCCAGCGTTTCCGCACGCTGATGCAGCTGATTGCGATGTCGATTGGTGTGCTCGCGGTAGTGCTGTTAACCGGCCTCGGTGAAGGCGCGCGCCAGTATGTGCTGGGCGAGTTTTCGGTACTGGGAAAAGATATTCTGATTATGCTGCCGGGGCGCAAAGAAACCTCCGGCGGTATGCCCCCCATGACCGGCGAAGGCACCCGCGATATTACCCTGCAGGATGCCCAGAGCCTGTTGCGCCTGCCCGAAGTGGAACGCATTGCGCCCCTGGTGGTCGGTAATGCCGAAATATCACGCGGCGCACGCAGCCGCGAAACTCTGGTGCTGGGCACCAACAATGCTTTCTTTGATATCCGCCATATTCAGCTGGCGCGCGGCCAGATTCTGCCTGACCTGCCCCTCGATCAGCCAAGCCCGGTCTGTGTTATCGGCACCACATTAAAACAGGAACTGTTTGCTGCCGAACCGGCACTTGGCCAGTGGGTTGGCATCGACACTTACCGCTGCCGGGTGATTGGTATTCTGGCCGATACCGGCACCGGCCTCGGCATGAACATGAGCGAAGCGCTGATCATGCCGGTGGCCAGCAGTATGCAGCTGTTTAATACCGAAGGCGTGTTCCGGGTGATGATTGATGTGCGCTCGGCGATGGGCATGGGCGTGTTAAGCCGCCAGATCGAAGACATTATGCGCGAGCGCCATGACGGCCAGCTCGACGTCACCCTGATTACTCCCGACTCCCTGCTGAAAGCCTTCGACAGCATTCTCTCGGTGCTGACCTTTGCCATTGCCGGTATCGGCGCCATCAGCCTGTTTGTCGCCGGCGTACTGATTATGAATATGACGTTAATTACCGTATCGCAGCGCACCGCCGAAATCGGCCTGCTGAAAGCGCTGGGGGCGTCCAGCCGCGAAGTACGCCAGCTGTTCGTAACCGAAGCGGTGATGCTGTCGTTGTTTGGCGCCCTGCTTGGCACCCTGCTGGCAGAAATTCTGTTATGGCTGGTACGCATGCAGTATCCGGAAATTCCCTTTGCCGCACCGCTCTGGGCGACGGCCGCCGCGGGCGCTATCGCCGTAGGCTGCGGCTTTCTGTTTTCCTGGATTCCCGCCAGCCGCGCCGCTCATATGGCACCGGTAACCGCCCTGCAACATCAGAACGGCAAATAGGAGGCCCAATGCACAGTGCTGACTGGTTACATCTGGTGTTTTCCTCAGTGCGTTACAACCCGTTGAAAAGCCTGCTCACCGCGTTGGGCATCGCCATCGGTATTGCCGCCGTGACCCTGCTGACCTCGCTGGGCGAAGGCGTACGCATGTATGTGATGGATAACTTCTCGCAGTTCGGCACCCGCATTATTGCCGTCAGTCCGGGTAAGAACGACACCTCCGGTATGGGCGGAGTACTCAACTCGGTACGCCTGCTGACCATGGAAGATTACCGCAGCCTGATTAACCTGCCCTACGCCGAGCATGTGGTCGCCAGCGTACAGGGCACCGGCCCGATTGAATTTGGTGAACGGGTACGCAACACCGATATCTATGGCACCACACCCAGCATGGTGCAGGCCTGGGATTTTCCGCTGGCCAGCGGGCGCTTTCTGCCGGAAGCCCAGGGCGGTAATTCGCGCGCCTTTGTCGTGCTTGGCCATAAGGTCTGGCAGGAATTATTTAAAGGCAGCAATGCGCTGGGGCAGTTTATCCGCGTTGGTGGTCAGCGCTTCCGCGTAATTGGTGTGATGAAACCCAAAGGCAGCATGCTCGGCTTTGACCTCGACGACATGGTCTACATTCCCGCCGACCGCGCACTCACGCTGTTTAACCGCGAAGGATTAATGGAAGTGGACGTGGTGTTCTCCGCCGCCACCACCTCAGAAAATATGCGCGACATTGTGCGCAAACGGCTGATTGAGCGCCACGGCCAGGAAGACTTTACCATCGTCACCCAGGACGAAATGCTGGAAAGCCTGAACAGCATTCTGTCGGTGCTGACCATGGGCGTTGCCGCGCTCGGCTCCATCTCATTACTGGTCGGCGGCGTCGGCATTTTCACCATCATGACCACCAATGTACGCGAGCGAACGCCGGAAATTGGTCTGCTGCGCGCCATTGGCATTTCCCGCCGGCAACTGCTCAGCCTGTTTCTTGGCGAAGCCGTTTTATTATCGGTTATTGGCGCCCTCGCCGGCATGTTTGGCGCCCTCGCCCTGCTCGCCATCACTGGTTTAATAATGCCGGATTTCCCGATACAACCCAGCCCGCTGTACCTGATAATTTCCCTGATTTTTTCCGCCCTGATTGGCTTAATGGCCGGCATGGGCCCGGCGTGGCAGGCGGCTAAATTAAGTCCGATTGAGGCGCTGAGGGATGAATAAAAGCGGGATAAAAAAGATTTATTATTAAGCGCTGTTCAGTGCAATAAAAACAAAAAAGGCCAATCATCGCTGACTGGCCTTTTTATAGGAATTCTGAAAATTGGTCGGGACGGCGGGATTCGAACTCGCGACCCCTTGCACCCCATGCAAGTGCGCTACCAGGCTGCGCTACGCCCCGACACATGTTCAGAAACAAGCTGAAAAGCCGCTTATGAACGCGTTCAAGTATACTTAAGCCACTGAAAAGTTAAAGATTTTTTTAGAATGCAAGCCGGTACGGGAGGCTCAGGAATGGCTGTCCGGGGTAAGTAAATCGGCCAGTTCTTTAAGCTCGGCAATCATGTTTTTGATGAGCGCCTGATCCATCGCCACGGCATTGGATTCACCCTCTTCACTCAGACGCTGGCGGGCACCACCGATGGTGTAGCCTTCGTGATAGAGCAAAGCGCGGATTTCACGTACAAGAATCACATCCTGACGCTGGTAATAACGGCGGTTGCCACGGCGTTTCACCGGGCTGAGTTGCGGAAATTCCTGTTCCCAGTAACGCAGAACATGAGGTTTCACATCGCACAATTCACTCACTTCACCAATGGTGAAATAGCGCTTGGCGGGAATGGGGGGGAGTTCGTTATTGTGGCTGGGTTCCAGCATATGCCTCTACCCGAACCTTAAGTTTTTGCCCCGGCTTAAAGGTCACAACGCGACGGGCGGAGATAGGGATTTCTTCGCCTGTTTTTGGATTGCGACCCGGCCGTTGACGCTTATCACGCAGGTCGAAGTTGCCGAAACCCGACAACTTCACCTGCTCATTACGGCTTAAGCTATCGCGGATCTCATCAAAAAAGAGATCCACCATATCTTTCGCCTCGCGCTTGTTGAGACCAAGATCTTCGAACAGTTTTTCTGCCAGTTCTGCTTTGGTCAAAGCGGTCATGCTAACCCCTTAGCGTTGCTCCCAGACTCTCTTCAAGATGAGCCAGTACTGATGAAACAGAATCGTTCACTTCTTCATCAGTTAATGTGCGCGAAGGATGCTGCCAGGTCAACCCCAAAGCCAGACTTTTTCTATCTGGATCAATGCCTTTGCCGACATACACATCAAACAGGTTGAGCTTTGTCAGGTAATCCCCTGCTTTCGCACGGATTGCCTGTAAAACCTGATCAACCTGTACATCCTGAGCAACCACCAGAGCCAGATCGCGGCGCATTTCCGGGAACTTCGACAGTTCGGAGAAATCCGGAATCGCAATCTCACGCACAGCCGCCAGATCCAGCTGCACCAGATACAGCGCCTGCTTAACGCCCAGAGGCTTCTGCAGGCTCGGATGCAGCGCACCCATTACGCCAACTTCCTGCCACTGACCGTCCGCGTCGAGCTTTTCGATGCGAGCGGTCTGGCCCGGATGCAGTGCAGGATGGCTTGCCGCAACAAAACGGTAGCGGCTCAGCTGACCGGTACGTGCCAGCAGAGATTCCACATCGCCTTTGGCATCAAAGAAATCGACGCCGGCATCGGTATCAGCCCAGGACTGCGGCAGGCGGTTACCGGTCAGGGCGAAGGCCAGGGTCGGAATCTGATCCAGCTGACCATCGGCCTGTGGCACAAAGCGCAGGCCGGTTTCAAACAGACGCACACGCGGCTGCTGACGTTTGAGGTTGTAGCTGACCGCCTGTACCAGACCGGCGAGCAGATCGGTACGCATTACCGACATTTCCGCCGAAATCGGGTTCAGCAGTGCAATCGGTGCATGGTCAGGGTCCATGGATTTCTGCAGCTGAGGTTCAACAAAGCTGTAGGTAATGGCTTCCTGATAACCGCGCGCCACCAGATGACGACGCAGATCGCCCATGCTCAGGCGGTTTTCAGCCACGCGCGCCAGCGGCGAGGCCGCACTTGGCAGACGCACCGGCAGACGCTCGTAACCGTAGATACGGGCCAGTTCTTCGATAAGGTCGGATTCAATCGCCATATCGAAGCGGTAGCTTGGTGCAACCACATCCCAACCATCGTCGGTTGCCGTCAGCTGCATACCGAGACGGGTGAGGATGTCTTCAATTTCGCTATCGGCAAGTTTCAGGCCCAGAATCAGCTCGGCACGGGCACGACGCAGGTGAATGGTCGGCGCTTTTGGCAGATGCGCTTCACTTGCCACTTCCACCACAGGTCCGGGCTGACCACCGCAGATATCCAGCAGCAATGCTGTCGCACGCTCCATGGCTTTGGCCGCCAGGTTGTAATCGACACCACGCTCAAAGCGGTGGGAAGAATCGGTATGCAGGCCATAGTTACGGGCACGGCCGGCAATCGCCAGCGGTGCAAAGAAAGCCGCTTCGAGCAGCAGATCCTGAGTATCGTCCGCCACACCGGAGTGCTCACCACCCATAATGCCGGCAATGGCCAGCGGTTTGGCGTGGTCGGCAATCACCAGGGTATCGGCGTTCAGTTCAACGTCCTGGCCATCAAGCAGCGTCAGTTTTTCGCCCTGCTCTGCCATGCGTACACGGATGCCACCGTCAATCTGTTTCAGATCGAAAGCGTGCATCGGCTGACCCAGCTCCAGCATCACGTAGTTGGTAACATCAACTACCGGATCAATGGAGCGGATACCGCCACGACGCAGTTTTTCCACCATCCACAAAGGGGTAACGGCTTTTACGTTCACGCCTTTGACGATACGGCCCAGATAACGCGGGCACTGCTCGGCTGCCGATACTTCGATGGCGGGTTTATCGTCGATAGCAGGCGCGACAGCGTTAACGACCAGCTCGGTCAGATCGGCTTTGTTCAGTACGCCCACTTCACGTGCCAGACCGGCCATACTCAGGCAGTCAGCGCGGTTCGGGGTCAGATCCACTTCGATGATGGTATCGTCGAGGTTCATATATTCGCGGAAATCGGCGCCAACCGGTGCGTCTTCCGGTAATTCCATCAGACCATCGGAGCTTTCGGCCATACCCAGCTCGGCTTCGGCACACAACATGCCGAAAGATTCGACACCGCGCAGTTTGGCTTTTTTGATTTTAAAGTCGCCAGGAAGCACCGCGCCGATTTTCGCAAGCGGGATCTTCAGGCCGGTACGGACGTTCGCCGCACCACAGACAATCTGGAAGGTTTCATTACCGTCGGTCACCTGACACAGGCTGAGCTTGTCGGCATCCGGATGTTGTTCGCGGCTGACCACCTGGCCCACCACAACGCCGGAGAACATACCGGCAACGGCTTCTACGCCGTCGACTTCGAGGCCTGCCATCGTTACCTGGGCGGCCAGTTCTTCAGTGCTGACAGCCGGCTGCACCCACTCGCGTAACCATTGTTCGCTGAATTTCATGTTGTACTAAATCCTGTAATAAGCGATTAACGGAACTGCTGCAGGAAGCGCAGATCATTTTCGAAGAACAGACGCAGGTCGTTAACGCCGTAACGCAGCATCGCCATACGCTCCATTCCCATACCAAAGGCAAAGCCGGTGTACTCTTCCGGATCGATGCCTACATGGCGGAACACCTCCGGGTGCACCATGCCGCAGCCGCCAATTTCCAGCCAGCGGGTTTTGGTGCCTTCCGGGGTTTCAATCACCCATTCAATGTCGATTTCGGCAGAGGGTTCGGTAAACGGGAAATACGACGGACGCAGGCGCACCTTGATGTCTTTTTCAAAGAAGGCGGCCATAAATTCCTGCAGAATGCCTTTCAGGTCGGCGAAGCTGACGCCTTTATCAACCAGTAACCCTTCCATCTGGTGGAACATCGGGGAGTGGGTCTGATCGTAATCGCAGCGGTAAACACGGCCCGGGCAGATAATACGCAGCGGTGGTTGCTGGGCTTCCATGGTGCGCACCTGTACCGGCGAGGTGTGGGTACGCAGCAGACGTCCGGCGTCAAAATAAAAGGTGTCGTGCATAGCACGCGCCGGATGGTGCGACGGAATATTCAGCGCTTCGAAGTTATGGAATTCGTCTTCGATTTCCGGACCTTCCATCACCTGGAAGCCGGCACCGGCAAAAAAGGATTCGATACGTTCGATGGTGCGGGTAACAGGATGCAGACTGCCTTCCTGCATTGCTCTGCCCGGCAGAGTAATGTCGATGGTTTCAGCGGCCAGCTTGGCATCCAGAGCGGCACTTTCCAGCAGTTGTTTACGCTGGCTGATTGCATTCTCAACCTGGTCTTTGGCTTCGTTGATGATCGCACCCATTTTCGGACGATCTTCCGGCGCCACGCTGCCAAGGTTTTTCATCAGGGAAGTGATTTCCCCTTTTTTGCCCAGAAATTGAACCCGTACCTGATCCAGCGCCGCTACATCTTGCGCTTCACTTACGGCGGCCAGGGCTTGCTGTGTCAGGGCCTCAAGGTTTTCCATCGTTGCTATCCATCAATTGACGTCAGATTGACAAAAAAATAGGGGAATCACCTAGATTACCTAAGCTCATCCCCTATTTCGCAGGCGTTGGTCAGAGCTTACACACTGACCATTACCGTTTTCCGGCTAAGCGGTGAAATTACAGGCTGGACTTGGCTTTTTCAACCAGAGCCGCAAACGCTGCTTTTTCGTTAACCGCCAGATCAGCCAGTACTTTACGGTCAATTTCAACAGCGGCTTTTTTCAGGCCGTTGATGAACTTGCTGTAAGACAGACCGTTAATACGTGCACCGGCGTTGATACGCGCGATCCACAGCTGACGGAACTGACGCTTACGCTGACGACGGTCGCGGTAAGCATACTGACCAGCTTTGATCACAGCTTGTTTAGCTACACGGAATACACGGCTACGCGCACCGTAATAACCTTTAGCCTGCTTCAGAATTTTCTTGTGACGACGACGAGCGATCACACCACGTTTTACACGAGCCATAGTTTATCTCCTGAATACCGATTAAAGATTAGGCAGCATGCGTGCTACCAGCTTAACGTCAGAGGCGTGAACCTGAGACATACCGCGCAGATGACGCTTACGCTTGGTGCTCTTTTTGGTCAGGATGTGACTACGGAACGCACAACGGTGTTTGAAGCCGTTCGCGGTCTTCTTGAAGCGCTTGGCTGCGCCGCTCTTAGTTTTGATTTTAGGCATTGTGTTACTCCAAAAGGTTATGGTGCATACAGAAACTAAGACCCTGTATAACACCTGCCATAATGAGCAGTCGGTAGAACGCATAAACCCGGCACTGAGCCGGGGTTATGTGATTCATTTAGGAACCAGACTACTTCTTCTTACCCGGGGCGATGACCATCACCATTTGACGGCCTTCCATTTTCGGGTGTTGTTCCACAGTGCCGAGTTCCTTCAGGTCCTCTTCAATGCGTTTCATCAACTCCATCCCGATATGCTGGTGAGCCATCTCACGACCGCGGAAGCGCAGAGACACTTTCGCTTTATCACCACCCTCAAGGAAACGTGTCAGATTACGTAATTTAATCTGATAATCACCTTCTTCAGTGCCCGGACGGAACTTCATTTCCTTAATCTGGACCTGATGCTGGCGTTTTTTGGCTTCGGCTTTTTGCTTCTTCTCTTCGTAAAGCTTCTTACCGAAGTCCATCACCTTACATACGATCGGATCGCCATCTGAAATCTGTACCAGATCCAGGGCTGCTTCTTCCGCCATACGCAAAGCGTCTTCAATACTGACGATACCAACCTGGCTTCCATCGGCGCCGATCAAACGTACCTCGGTTGCACGAATTTGATCGTTAATGGCAGCTCGATTGTCTTGACGGCCGCCCTTTCTGTTATCGCGTCTGATGATCAGTTCTCCATTCCAAACCGTCCGCGCTGTGCAATGCTGCCTTCTAAGAGTTCTATAAAGGCATCGATGCTCATTACACCCAGGTCTTCACCTTTACGGGTACGCACAGCGACGGTGTTTGCTTCTACTTCTTTATCCCCTACAACCAACAGGTAGGGTACCTTGTGCAAAGTGTGCTCGCGGATTTTAAAGCCGATCTTCTCGTTTCTCAAGTCCGCAACGGCCCGGAAGCCTTTTGATTTCAGGTTTTGGGCCAGATTCTGACAATATTCACCCTGATTGTCGGTGATATTGAGAACCGATACCTGCTGCGGTGCCAGCCATGGCGGCATCGCACCCGCATAGTGCTCGATCAGAATTCCGATAAAGCGTTCGAAAGAGCCCAGAATCGCCCGGTGCAGCATCACGGGGGTTTTACGCTCGCCGTCTTCATCGACGTACTGAGCACCAAGACGCTCCGGCAGCATGAAATCGAGCTGCACAGTACCACACTGCCAGACGCGGTTTAAGCAATCACGCAGTGAGAATTCAATTTTAGGGCCATAGAAAGCACCTTCACCCGGCTGCAGCTCCCATTCCAGACCCGCATCATTGAGCGCGTCTTCCAGTGCCGCTTCAGCCTGATCCCACAGTGCATCATCACCGATACGGCCTTCCGGACGGGTGGACAGCTTCATTTCCACCGCATCGAAGCCGAAGTCTTTGTACACGGCCAGAGTCAGCTTGATGAAGTCAGAGGCTTCCTGACGGATCTGTTTTTCCGACACAAAGATGTGCGCATCGTCCTGGGTAAAGCCACGCACACGCATAATGCCATGCAGTGCACCGGACGGCTCGTTACGGTGACAGGAACCGAATTCCGCCAGACGCAGCGGCAGATCGCGGTAGCTCTTCAGCCCCTGATTGAACACCTGAATATGACACGGGCAGTTCATCGGTTTAACCGCGTAAGTACGCTTCTCGGACTCAGTGGTGAACATGGCATCGCCATAGTGTTCCCAGTGGCCGGATTTTTCCCACAGCGAGCGGTCAACGACCTGCGGTGTTTTGATTTCCTGATAGCCGGCGTCCTGCTGCACTTTGCGCATGTACTGTTCCAGTACCTGCCACATAGTCCAGCCATTCGGGTGCCAGAACACCATACCCGGCGCTTCTTCCTGCAGGTGGAACAGATCCAGCTGCTTGGCCAGCTTACGGTGATCGCGTTTTTCCGCTTCTTCGATACGGGTGATGTAGGCCTTCAGATCTTTTTTGTCGTTCCAGGCAGTACCGTAAATACGCTGCAGCTGTTTGTTCTGCGAGTCACCACGCCAGTAAGCACCGGAAACACGCATCAGCTTGAACACACGCATAACACGGGTATTCGGCACGTGCGGGCCACGACACATGTCGATGTATTCTTCGTGATGATACAGACCAACGGCCTCTTCACCTTTCTGAATCAGGTCGTCAATCAGCTCAACTTTGTAGTCTTCGCCACGGTCAACGAAAACACGACGCGCTTCTTTAATCGGCGTCATTTTCTTGATGACTTCGTAGTCTTTCTTGATCAGCTCACCAACACGTTTTTCGATCGCGGTTACGTCTTCCGGAGTAAAAGGACGTTCAAACTCGATGTCGTAATAAAAGCCGTTATCGATAACAGGACCGATTGCCATTTTTGCTGTTGGGTACAGCTGCTTTACCGCATGTCCGACCAGGTGCGCAAAGGAGTGGCGGATAACTTCCAGACCTTCTTCATCGCGACCGGTGATCAGCGTGATATTCGCGTCTTCGGTGATCAGTTCACAGGCGTCCACCAGCTGGCCATTAATACGGCCACACACCGTTGCTTTTGCCAGGCCAGGGCCAATATCTTCGGCCACCTGCAGCAGTGTTACCGGCTGGGCAAATTCGCGTTTGGAACCATCAGGAAGGGTAATAACAGGCATATCAGATCCTTGTCAGTGGTGGCCCCCACGACAGGCCACATGAATAAAAAAAGAGGACGTACTCTACAGACCACGCCGCGCGCTGTAAACCGCGGGTTTTATTACGCCGGTAACCTCAGCTCCGGTGCAGCCACTGGCGCGGCGATAATCCGCTTTCACGCTTAAACGCCCGGCTGAAGGCACTCTGCTCGGAATAGCCCAGCAGTAATGCAATTTCGCTGTGGGTCAGGCGGCCTTCACTCAGATATTCTTTCGCCAGCTGCATGCGCGTTTGCGCCAGCACCTCTTTAAAGGCCAGCTGGTGCTCTTCCAGACGACGGAATAATGTGCGCTCGGAAAGATGCAGTAAACGGGCAACTGTACGCGAGGTTGGTTCGCCACTCTGCAAGGCTTTCAGCAGTGCCGTACGCAGGCTCTGCACAAAACTTTCGCTCTGCGGCAGCACATCCATTAATGCCTGGGCCTGCTGCTCCAGCAATTGCTTTAAGCCGGCATTGTGGTTGTTGACCGGCAGCGCCAGATATTCCGGCCGGATCAGAATGGCGGTTTGCGCCTGCTGAAACAGCACCTCACAGCCCAGCGTCTGGCGATAAGGTTTGGTATCGGCCGGCTCGGCAAACGAAAAATGCACCGCCTGCGGGCTTAAATCGGCTCGCGCTGTCATCTGACGGATAAAGGTGAGCATACCCACCACCAGCACCTCATCCGACAAGCGCGACGACGGGCCGTAGTCGGTACTCCAGCTCAGACGCAGACACCCATCCTGCAGGCTGGCCGTTGCCCGGTCGCCATCGTGCAGCAGCCGCTGATAACGCTGAAACCCCTGCAGAGCGTCAGCCACCGTTTCACTCGACAGCAACAGATAACCCAGCACGCCGACAAACTCCGGCCGCACCAGCAACCCCAGTTCCAGACCGATATGCCGCTGCGGATAACGCTGCTGCAAACGCTCAAGCAGCTCCCACCACTGGCTGAAGCTGATGCGACTGTCGGCGGTAAAGCCCTGCAGATAGGCATACAGGTCGCAGCGGGTATCGCCCTCCTGCTCAAGAAAACAGCGCGCCAGACCGGCCAGATCACCACTGACCTGCAGCTGCGCCAGCATTGTCATACCTGTTTCTCCATCGACCCAACGTCCTCATCAACCCAACATCCATACGCACAACGGCAACATCACATCGCCCACACCCGCAAGATGGCAGGGATTGTCAAAATAAAGACAGTAAATGTCAATTCAGCATTCCAGCCAAGCCCTAAAGTAGAGGCCTAAAACAATAATAAGGAGTCACGCATGCAAGATGTTCTGCACGCCCTGTTTTTCGTCGTCGCCTTTGGCGGTCTGTTTCTTGGCGTTATGCTGGCGGAATACTGGTATGCCCGCCGTCAGGGTAAAACCGGCATTTACCATGCGCGCGAAACCCTCGCCAACCTGACCACCGGTTTTTCCTACAAGCTGGTCGACGGCATCGCCATTGCTTTGTTTATTCAGGCGTTCTATCTGTGGGTGTACGACTATGGCCTGCAATGGAATCCGGAACTGTCAGTTTTCAGCGTGTTGGCGCTGATTGTGTTTATCGACTTCTGCTTCTACGTCAACCATGTGCTGATGCACAAAGTGCGCTGGTTCTGGAATGTGCATGTTACCCATCATTCGTCTGAACATATGAATTTCTCCACTGCGCTGCGCCAGAACTTTACCTTTGCTCTGTCCGGTTCCTGGCTGTTCTGGTGGATTCCGGCGGCGCTGATTGGCTTTGATAAAAACTGGGTTCTGCTCGCGATTGAAGGCAATCTTGTTTATCAGTTTTTCCTGCACACCGAGCAGGTGCGCAAGCTGGGCTGGCTGGAAAAATTTATGAATACTCCGTCACACCACCGCGTACATCACGGCAGCAACCCGAAGCAGATTGATACCAACTTCGGCGGTATTTTTATATTCTGGGACAAAATATTCGGTACTTTCCGGGCAGAAGATGACGCCGGCGAAATTAAGTACGGCGTGACCCGTATGCCGGAAAAGCCTTACAACCCGTTTTACCTGCAGGTGCACGACTGGGTGGATATGTTCCGCGATGTCTGGCGCTATAAAGACCTGCGGATTCTGTATAAGCATCCCGACTGGGCGCAGCAGCAATACGGCAGCCGCAACGGGTTAAAATAATTATATTTAAGGACGCCTGCGGGCGTCCTTAACTGCACCAGCAACTACACCAGAAAATACACCAACAACAACGAAAACCGCACCAGCACAAACACTGATAAAATCATCAAAAAAATTCATAACCTCCTCCCGCCATTGCTGCAAATCAAGACAGAGCGAAATTCCGCAGCAGTCATTGCCGCACCCAGCAGAGCAGTCTAAGCTCACCGATATACTGGCCAACATTTCCGACATGACTAAGCCCCCTGACGCAACCACAAATACTCCACCGGACGCAGTACAGCAAGCGGCCCAGGACTCTGCCGTTGTCACCGTTCTGAACAGCCTTGATGCGCTGATTTATGTCGCCGACATGTCGACCCATGAGCTGCTGTTTATCAACGATTATGCCCGCCAGAAATGGGGCGAACCCGGTAACAAACGCTGCTGGGAATATCTGCAGAAAGATCAGCAAGGCCCCTGTGCGTTCTGCACCAATCACAAACTGGTGGATGAGCATCAACAGCCAACGGGGGTATACGTCTGGGAATTCCAGAACACTCAGAACAAGCACTGGTATCAGTGTCGCGATGAAGCCATCCGCTGGGTCGACGGCCGCCTGGTACGTATTGAAATTGCGACCGATATCTCCGACCGAAAACGTATGGAGCAGGAACTGGAAGCAGCCCGCCGCGAAGCTGAATATCTGGCCGGCACTGATGCCCTGACCCGGCTGAATAACCGCCGCGCCTTTTTTAAACTGGGCGAACAGGTTCTTAAAGAAGCCCTGCGTTTCAGCCGCCCTACCTCGATCATTATGTTCGATCTGGATCACTTTAAGCAGATCAATGATACCTGGGGACACAGTGCCGGTGATGCCGTTTTGCAGCGGGTTGCGACGCTGGCCGAAGCCACCGTAAGAAATGCGGATATTCTGGCCCGCATTGGTGGCGAAGAATTTGCCATCCTGCTGCCACAGACCGATATGCCGCAGGCACGTATCCTGGCAGAGCGCATCCGGCAAGCACTGACCGATGACGTGTTACCCATCAACGGCATGGACATTAATGTTCAGGCAAGCTTTGGTATAAGCAGCTGTGAGCATTGCGACGATATGACGCTGGCTGACCTGCTGAACATTGCCGATGAGCAGCTTTACCTTTCCAAAAAACTTGGCCGTAACCGCATATCATCACATCAGATCAGCAAACCTTAACCCCACCACCGGCAACGCCACCCCATCCTTTGCGAACGCAGAACCACTGCGCAGGTGATTGTTTTTCAAGCACTTATCAGACAGAAATTCATTAACCGATGGCGAAAAGCACTTGCACCCATGAAAAGGCATCGTTAATATACGCGCCACTTCAGGACTATAGCTCAGTTGGTTAGAGCGCTACCTTGACATGGTAGAGGTCGCCAGTTCGAATCTGGCTAGTCCTACCAGAATTAAAAAAACCGGCCTCTGGCCGGTTTTTTCGTTTCTGCACTTTGCTTCAGTTCTGCACGTGGCTTTTTATCAGACTGCGCCAGTGAAACAAGAACAGCCTCAGCTGTTCTCGATCACCTTATTTTTCATCTGATGCAGCAAGTCACGCAGACGCGCCGCTTCTTCAAAATTAAGATCCTTCGCGGCCTTAAACATCTGATCTTCGACTTTAGCCACGCGCTTAACCAGCTCAGCGGCAGACAATGCCTGCCAGTCATCCGCCGCATAACCGGCCTGATCTTCAGCCACTTTACGCCCACGGGTCTTGCCTTTGCCTTTCTTACCCGGCGGTGGCGCCGCTTCGAGAATGTCTTCCACCGACTTGGTCACCCCAACCGGAGTAATGCCATGCTCGGTATTGAAAGCCACCTGTTTTTCACGGCGGCGGTCGGTTTCATCGATGGCTCTCTGCATCGAATCGGTCATGCGGTCAGCGTAGAGAATCGCTTTACCATTGAGGTTGCGCGCAGCCCGGCCGATGGTCTGAATAAGCGAGCGTTCAGAACGCAGGAAGCCTTCTTTATCAGCATCGAAAATCGCCACCAGCGACACTTCCGGAATATCCAGACCTTCACGCAATAAGTTAATACCCACCAACACGTCAAACTCGCCCAGACGCAGGTCGCGGATAATTTCCACCCGCTCAACCGTATCAATATCAGAGTGCAGATAACGCACGCGGATACCCTGCTCGAGCAAAAACTCGGTCAGGTCTTCGGCCATGCGTTTGGTCAGCACGGTAATCAGAATCCGCTCGCCATTGGCGACGCGCTCGCGCAATTCATGCAGCACATCGTCCACCTGGCCGGTGGCCGGACGCACTTCAATTTCAGGATCGATCAGACCGGTCGGACGCACCACCTGCTCAACCACGGCATCCTGATGTTCTTTTTCATAATTACCCGGCGTCGCCGACACAAAAATGCACTGCGGCACAATGGCTTCCCATTCTTCAAAGCGCATCGGCCGGTTATCCAGCGCCGATGGCAGACGGAAACCAAACTGCACCAGGGTTTCTTTACGCGAACGGTCACCGCGGTACATACCGCCGATCTGCGGAATCGTCACATGGGATTCATCGACAAACACCAGCGCATCATCGGGAATATAATCAAACAACGTTGGCGGTGGCGCGCCCTCTTCACGCCCGGATAAATAGCGCGAATAGTTTTCAATCCCGGAGCAATAACCCAGCTCCTGCATCATCTCGATATCGTAACGGGTACGCTGTTCCAGCCGTTGCGCTTCAACCAGTAAATTATTGTCGCGGTAATACTGCAGGCGTTCTTCTAGCTCGACCTTAATGCCTTCGACCGCATCAAGGATGCGCTGGCGTGGCGTTACATAGTGGGTTTTCGGATAAATAGTTACCCGCGCCAGACGGTTCAGCACCTCACCGGTCAGCGGGTCAAAGCTGCTGATCTGCTCGACTTCATCGTCGAACAGTTCAACACGTACCGCTTCGTCGTCGCTTTCCGCCGGGAAGATATCAATCACATCACCACGCACCCGGTAAGTACCGCGATGAAAATCCATATCGTTACGGGTGTATTGCAGCTCAGCCAGACGACGCAACACGGTACGCTGATCAATGCGGTCACCACGCACAATGTGCAGCATCATTTTCAGATAGGAGTCCGGATCACCCAGACCATAAATCGCCGATACGGTGGCCACAATCACTGCATCGCGGCGCTCCATCAGCGCTTTGGTTGCTGACAGCCGCATCTGCTCAATGTGCTCGTTAACCGAAGCATCCTTATCGATAAAGGTGTCCGACGATGGCACATAGGCTTCCGGCTGGTAGTAGTCGTAGTAAGAAACGAAATACTCAACCGCGTTATTGGGGAAAAACTCTTTAAACTCACCGTACAGCTGAGCCGCCAGGGTCTTATTATGCGCCATGATAATGGCCGGGCGCTGACACTGAGCGATTACATTGGCCATGGTGTAGGTCTTGCCTGAACCGGTCACACCCAGCAGGGTTTGCTTCAGCAGACCGGCATTTACACCACCGACCAGCTGGCGGATGGCTTCCGGCTGATCACCGGCGGGAGAATATTTGGCAGAAAGCTCAAATGCCTTGCTCATCAGGATTCCAGTTATAGGTTAAATCAAGTAGCATTATACGGTTTTTTTTACCGGCAGGACTTGGCGCTTTACGCCCGTTTCTGCCGCCGACCATCGCGTTATTGAGGATACACATTTTGGATCTGCAATTGTCTGATCGCGTTCAACAGATCAAGCCCTCCCCAACACTGGCCGTGACTAACCGTGCTGCCGAACTCAAGGCTGCAGGCAAAGACATTATTGGCCTGGGTGCCGGTGAGCCGGATTTCGATACCCCCGAGCATATCAAGCAGGCGGCGGTTGAGGCTATTAACAACGGTTTTACCAAATACACCGCGGTGGACGGTACTCCGGGTCTGAAGAAAGCGATTATTAACAAGCTGCAGAACGATAATGGCCTGAGCTACGAAGCCAACCAGATTCTGGTGTCCTGCGGCGGCAAGCAGAGCTTCTTTAACCTGGCTCTGGCCTACATCAATCCGGGCGATGAAGTTGTGATTCCGGCGCCATACTGGGTTTCTTACCCGGACATGGTCGTGATTGCCGGTGGCGTGCCGGTGGTTATCGAAACCGATGAAAGCACCCGCTTTAAAATCACCGCCGAGCAGCTGGAAGCGTCGATCACCGATAAAACCAAACTGGTGGTGCTGAACAGCCCGTCCAACCCGTCTGGTGTGGCCTATACCGCCGACGAACTGAAGGCCCTGGGCGCCGTTCTGAAAAAGCATCCGCAGATCATGATCGCTACCGATGATATGTACGAGTACATCTGGTGGGCAGATTTTGCCTTCGAAAACATTCTTACCGTCTGCCCTGAACTGTATGACCGCACCATCGTGCTGAACGGTGTATCCAAGGCGTACAGCATGACCGGCTGGCGTATCGGCTATGCCGCTGGTCCGGCCAAGCTGATTGGCGCGATGAAGAAGGTACAGTCGCAGAGCACCTCTAACCCGACTTCTATTTCTCAGGTAGCGGCAGAAGCGGCACTGAATGGCGGCCGCGATTGCGTTCTGCCAATGGTTGAAGCCTTTAAAGAGCGTCACGACTACGTGGTGAAAACCCTGAACGAGATTCCGGGCTTCAGCTGCATCCCGGCCGACGGCGCTTTCTACGCCTTCCCGAATGTCAAAGGTGCGATGGATAAAGCCGGTATCGATAACGATGTCGACTTTGCCGAAAAACTGTTGCTGGAAGCCGGTGTCGCGCTGGTTCCGGGTTCTGCCTTCGGCTCACCGGGCTATATGCGTCTGTCGTTCGCGACCAGCATGAAAACTCTGGAAGATGCCCTGAACCGCATCAAAAAAGCACTCAGCTGAGTGCTTTTACGACACGGTTCACGCATATAAAAAAACCGCCTACTGGCGGTTTTTTTTATATCTGCTGTTCACCTGGCTCCCACGCTCTGCGTGGTAGCCCTTGCTGACACAGTCGCATTCCCACGCGGAGCGTAGGAACGAGGAATAACGCGAAAGGAACGAGAAAAAAGCTTACCAGCCCATTTCCGCCTTAATAAAAGGAATGGTCAGCTTACGCTGGGCCGACAAAGAGGCCTGATCGAGGGTTTCCAGCAAATCAAACAGGCCCTGCATATCACGCGGACCACGGGTCAGAATAAAGCGCGCCACTTCATCACTCATATTCAGACCACGGCGCTTGGCGCGCAGCAACAGAGCCAGTACTTTATCGTTATCTTCCAGCGGCTCGACCTGATACACCATGCCCCAGCTGAGACGGGATGACAGATCGGGCAGCTCCACACCGATATGACCCGGCGCCTGACTGGCGGCAATCAGTAAGTGCCCCTGACGGTCGCGGATACGGTTAAACAAATGAAACAGCCCTTCTTCCCAATCCGGGCGACCTGCAACGGCCTGAATATTATCCAGCGCAACCAGCGGTAACTGCTCCATCGCATCAAGAACCGCCGGGCTGTATTCCACCAGTTCGTCCAGCGGCAGATAGACGCTTTGATGTCCCAGCCCTTCAGCATAATGGCAGGAAGCCTGCAGCAGATGACTGCAGCCAACCCCCGGCGCGCCCCACAAATACAGGTAAGGCTCGCCATGCACCGTCCACTGCTGCTGCAGCGATTGCACGATCTGCTCGTTCGGGCCGGCGTAATAGTTAGCAAAGCGCGCATCATCGCGCACCGCGACCGACAGGGTCAGTTGTTGATGATGATCCATGATCTGCATTTACGGCTGCCAGCTAAAAACCTGCTCCTGCTCCGTGGCGAGCAGGCGCTTATCCAGGGCCAGAGTACTCCAGACCTGCGCCCAGTCGGCCGCCAGATCCAGCTCCAGTGTTAAATCCTGCTGATTAACCGCCAGCACACGTACCGAATTCACCGCCACATTGGCGTTCAGATAACTGATCACATCGTGATACTGGCGAAAATTCTGCACGCCCTGAATCATCAGCTGATGACCACCGGCAATACCATCGCTGCGCAGGGCATAGCGCGCAGAGAGAAAACCGGCCACCTGATCGGCCACCTGCAGCAGCACCGCATTCACGTCATCGCCTTCGGCCTGCAGGTCGAGCCAGTCCCCCTTATGCTGAATAAAGCCCTGATAAAGCCAGCCATTATCGCGCCCCGGAGACAAACGCCCGGCCATAAAGGCATCGGCGGCGTAACGGGCGGAGGCTTTCTGCACGTCGTCTTTAAACAGGCCCCACAGGCGCTCCACCGGCAACACCAGTTCGTCTTCCAGATCCTGCGCTGGCCATAACAGGGGAATTCCGCGTTCACTCATGGCGCGCTCGAGCCGTGCACGCCACGCGCCGCTGTTCTGATTCAGCGCCTTGCGCTGTAATTCATCTTCAACGCCCTGCCACAGCAATACCAGCGGACGGCTTTTACCCCACACCGGCTGCTGCGCGTCTTTTAACAGAGAATCAATCAGGTTCTGGGCAAATAAAACTTCTAGCAGCAGACTGTCGTCGGCTTCGTCACGGCTGTAGCGAAAACTTTTTACGTAGCGGTCAGCATTGGCCGCCGCAGCCTGTACTGTCTCATTCTGCACACTGGCCGTCTGGCCGGAGACCTTCACCAGCACCTGCTGCAGTGCATCCTGAATACCGCTCTGGCGGCTGTCCTGCGACTGATCGGCAACCGGCACGCGTACCTGATACAGGTCAGAGACGGTCACCGCATGACTGCCAAGGCTTAGAAACAACAATAAAATCAGACTGGCTGCACGCACAGACAGGTTCCTTACAGCTGAAGATTCAAATCGGGCGGTATTGTGCCACGAATGTTCAACATAACCACTACTGCGTCCGAAATTGTGCCGCAGGCCGCAAAATAAGAATGCGCCTCCCGCCGTCTTTACTCACAACATCTGTGCGAAAATCTGACCATACAGACAGCTTTCAGCCACTCTCAGATTTGCTCATTTCCATGATGCAGGACGGCGCACAAATCGTTAGAATACGCGCCTTTCTATGGGCCACCCAGTGACGACGGCATGAGTGAACAACAATCCCTGAGCTACAAAGACGCTGGTGTCGATATCGACGCCGGAAATGCATTGGTCGAACGCATCAAAGGCGTTGCCAAACGTACCCGCCGCCCGGAAGTGATGGCCGGACTGGGTGGTTTCGGCGCCCTGTTCGAGCTGCCACAGGGCTACCGCCAACCGGTTCTGGTATCCGGCACTGACGGTGTAGGCACCAAGCTGCGCCTGGCAATGGATCTGAAAAAGCACGACACCATCGGTATCGATCTGGTGGCCATGTGTGTGAACGATCTGGTGGTTGCCGGCGCTGAGCCGCTGTTTTTCCTCGACTACTACGCCACCGGCAAACTGAACGTGGACGTAGCCGCCGCAGTTGTCAGCGGTATCGGTGATGGCTGTGAGCAGGCCGGTGCCTCTCTGGTCGGTGGCGAAACCGCCGAAATGCCGGGCATGTACGAAGGCGAAGACTACGATCTGGCCGGTTTCTGCGTAGGTATCGTTGAGAAAGACGACATCATCGACGGCTCCAAAGTAAAAGCCGGCGACAAGCTGATCGCTATGGCGTCCAGCGGCCCGCACTCCAATGGTTACTCGCTGATCCGTAAGATTATCGAAGTATCCGGTGCAGACCTGAGTGCCGATCTGGATGGCCAGCCGGTTGCTGATGCGCTGATGGCGCCAACCCGTATTTATGTAAAATCCGCACTGAAGCTGATTAACGCCTCTGACGTACACGCTATGTGCCACGTCACCGGCGGCGGTTTCCAGGAAAACATTCCGCGCGTACTGCCTGACGACTGCAAAGCCGTTATCGATACCAACAGCTGGAAATGGCCTGCGGTTTTTGAATGGCTGCAGAGCAACGGCAAAGTGGCAACCGCAGAAATGTTTCGCACCTTTAACTGTGGTGTCGGCATGATTGTCGCGCTGCCGGAAGAAAAAGCCGATGCCGCTATCGCCCTGCTCAACGCCGAAGGCGAACAGGCATGGCTGATTGGTGAAGTTCAGGCCAAAGGTGAGGCTGACGAACAGGTTGAATTTACCGGTAACCGCAGTCTATGAACGACAGCAGCACCCACGATAAGCCTGCCGTACCGCGTATCGTGATTCTGATCTCCGGCAGTGGCAGCAATATGGTTGCCATTGCCGATGCCATTAAAAGTGGCAGTATGGAAGCCGAAATCGCTGCGGTTATCTGTAACCGTCCGGAAGCCGCGGGCCTGCAGAAAGCCCGCGACCGCGATCTGCCGACCTCCGTACTGGATCACAAAGAATTCAGCAGCCGTGAAGACTTCGACCGTGCACTGATGGCAGAAATCGACGAGCACGCTCCCGATCTGGTGGTGCTGGCCGGATTTATGCGCATTCTGACGCCGGATTTTGTCGCTCATTATCATGGCCGCATGCTGAATATTCACCCGTCATTACTGCCGAAATATCAGGGCCTGCATACCCATCAGCGCGCCCTTGATGATGGCGAGAGTGAGCATGGTGTGACGGTGCATTTTGTGACCGAAGAACTGGATGGCGGACCTAACGTGATTCAGGCCGTGGTGCCGGTATACGACGGCGACGATGCCGCCAGCCTGCAGAAACGCGTACAAATTCAGGAACACGTGATTTATCCGATTGCGGTTAAATGGTTTGTTGAAGGCCGCCTGACCATGGTCGGCAACAATGCCCGTCTGGATGGAAATGTGATTCCCGCCACCGGATTGCAACTGACGTCCTGATTTTGCTCCGATATACTGTTGGCCAAATGGACTTGGCTGACCTTTATGACTTCCTTTTTGCTTCCCCGCCTGCTGGCCTTCGCCCTGATCACCTGCCCCACTTTTTCCTTTGCAACAGCCGCAGAAGAGACTGCTGACAAAGAAAAATCTGCTGCCAGCCATCGTGAAGTCACAACCCTTAAGCCTTTTTCTGCACGCTATAAAACAGAGTGGAAACTCGGCTGGTTCAGCATTGATGTAGAAGCCGAACGCAACTTACGCCAACTCCCCAGTGGCCACTGGCTGTTAACGTTTGAAGCAGAAACCAGCGCCGCCGCACTGAAAGAAACATCCGAATTCAGCTTTGATGACGGCCAGATAAAACCGCTGGAATATCGCTACCGTGCCACCGGCTTGTTTAACGAGGCTGACCGCACGCTGTTATTTTCCCCACAACTGAAGCTGATCAAAGACCTGGAAAACAACAAAGACTATCCGAAGGCATGGAAAAACGAGGTTCATGACAACCTAACCTATATGCTGCAGGCCAGTCTCGATCTTTCTACCCTCAGAAAAGACACAGGCAGCCCTGAGAACCGAGCCAACAATCATGAGCTGAGCTACCCCGTATTTGAGAAAAAACGTGTTAAAGATTTCCAGTTCAGAATTATCGGCGAAGAGCAGCTGAGTACCCGGATAGGTAAGCTGAAAACCATCAAGGTTGAACAGATACGTCAGAAAAAAGGCCGCGAAGTCTTTGCCTGGTTTGCCATCGATCGCGGCTATCAGCTGGTACGCCTGGTCGATAAAGAAAAAGGTAAAACCCGCTATCAGATTGATATTACCGACCTCAAGGGCTGAACATTTCGCCTGCTTCGCGCTGCTGCGCTTTTCAGGTAAACTGCGCCCTCTTTTTTACTCAACAGGAAGCACAGCATGCGACTCAGCGACGGCGATATTGAACAGCGCATTGCCGATGGCAGCATTGTTATCGATCCAAAGCCAGCCAGCGATGCCATTGCCGGCATCAGCGTAGATCTGCGCCTCGACCACCGCTTCCGCGTATTCAACAACAACTCAGTGACCCACCTCGATCTGTCCGGTGACCGCATTCAGCTTGAACGCGATATCAACCGTATTATGAGTAAAGAGATCGAGATTGAAGCCGATGACGCTTTGTTTATTCACCCGGGCGAACTGGTGCTGGGCGCAACACTGGAATCGGTCAGCGTACCCGAAGACCTGGTTGGCTGGCTGGACGGCCGCAGCTCCCTCGCCCGCCTCGGCCTGATGGTGCATGTGACCGCCGGGCGTATTGATCCGGGCTGGCAGGGGCAGATCGTGCTGGAGTTCTATAACAACGGCAAACTGCCACTGGCGCTACGTCCGGGTATGGTGATCTGCGCCATGTCGTTTGAGATGCTTTCAAGCCCGGCGCTGCGCCCTTATAACAAGCGTGAAAACGCCAAGTATCGCGATCAGAAAGGGGCTACCTTCAGCCGGATTGCGAAGGACTGACCTTCAGATAACAGGCATAAAAAAGCCCGGCAAGATTGCCGGGCTTTTTGTATCCATCACCTGAGGATGTGCAGCCTTAACCCTTTACGCGTGAAGACAGCATAGCCGCCCGGATCAATGCCAGCATAACCCCAAGCATTCCGCCCAGAATAATTCCCAGCGCCAGATGCAGCCCCATTTTCCGCCCCATCTGAAAGCTTCCACCACGCACTACCGGCGCAGCATCTGCCACAAACAATTGCCCACCACTTTGCAATGTCTGCTCGCGATAAGCTCCGATAAAATTATCGAGCTGCTGCTGGATTGTGTTCAGATTGGTCTCAACTCCTTCCAAAGCAGCCTTTAAAATTGACTGTGAATCCAGGTTGCCATAGGTCTTATCATCAGATCCCGCCAGAATCGCAATCTCTTTCTCAAGTTCCAGCAACTCTTCGGTCGCAGCCGTACGGCGCTTGAATAAATCCTGACGCATCTCTACACCACCCAGTTTATTACCCAGCGCCAACAGGGAGTCTAAAAATGACTGGTCAAACTGCGCCCCGGAAGATTCATTACTGCCAGCCGTTTTATTCAGATCCTGAGTGCTGGTGCTCGACAGCTGATTCAGTGCGGCATCGTAGGATGCAACTAACTTCGTTAATCGCTCATGCTCCAGACGCAACAAACGCTGACGGGAAAACAGACGTACCATGATTGCCGGATCTTTCGCAGCCAATTCAGAAGAATTTGAATAGGCAAACTCACGCAAAGGGCCGATATCACTACCCTCCAGCATCACCAACTGGCGGCGTACATCATCCAGAGTGCGCCCATCGACAACCATGCTGCCGGAACCAGGCATTTTGGACAACTTACCTACTGCGGAACGCAGCGCCTCCAGATAGGTGGTAGCACCATCGTAGACGTCGATCAGATTCATGCCTTCAGCCGTACTGAAAGCAACCAAAGGCCGGTCAATATCGACATTCGTTAAGCCGCGCTCAATCGACAGCTGTGCCCAGGTATCCACCACATCAGCCAGCACCTCTGCGCCTTGCGTCGCAGTAAGCCCAGACTTCTGAAGATTCAGACTGAGGGTAAGAAACCCATGGGATTTATCATGCAGTTCAGTCAAAGCCGTATCGGCAGCGGTACGTATTTCCTGCGGTGTTTTGGCGTTCGCCAATAACTCGTTCAGCTTGTCTTCACTCTCCTGATAAAGGGAATTAGAATATGATACGTTCAGCGCATTCACCAATTTGTCGGCTGATACTGCAATTTCGCCCCGTGCAGCGAGTGCGTTGATCACTGCCGGGGCGATAACATCACGGGGACTGAATACTGTTCCGTTCGGATATTTACCGTCACTCAGGAAAGTCAGTGCAATGGGGTATTCAACCTGCTGCGATACAGAAAAAGACGCCTTGGAAAAATGGAATGCCACAACAGCCAATCCCACGAACAAGGCAACTCCGATCACCAGTCCCCGCTGACGCCAGATATTACGGAACAGATCCGTCAAATTAATTTCATCGTCCGGGCCGACGACAGGGGTCGTAACCGCAGAATTAGAGGGGTATTGCTGGTTCATACGAGCTCCATTGCACTAAAGCGAAATCTGATTGCCAAGAATACCTTAAATTTATGACAGATAAAGCATCTCCGAGGTTGTTAATCGTCCTGTAATCAGCCTCCTCACTATTGACGCTAAAAATTAAAAGCCAACAAAATCAAACAGATGCTTGACAGAGAAAATCTGCATCAGCATAATGCGCGCACTTGCTGATGTTCCCCGATAGCTCAGTCGGTAGAGCAGTAGACTGTTAATCTATTGGTCGTTGGTTCAAGTCCAACTCGGGGAGCCATTTCAGCGACTACCTTCCTAATGCATACGCATAATCTCAGGATGAGACAAAGACTATCGCACCCTGAAAGTACCGTTATAATTTACAGTCCGCTGCAGCACAGAAGCGGTAAAAATTGTTAAACTTCAGGGAAGCCACCATAAAATGAATTTCAGCCCCATGATTAATTTCCTGCTGAATGCTCCCCGCCCGACTAAGCGTTTCATTTCTGTATCCTATGACCTTATAGCAATTCCTGTTGCTATTTACCTGGCTCTGGCTCTGCGCTATGGAACCGTTACGCCGAGAATAGACAACGCGGTTATTTCAGCAGCGCTGATCACAACCCTTCTTACGCTGACTGTCTTTGTCAGACTCGGCCTGTATCGTGCTGTTGTCCGTTTTATGGCCGGCCAGGCGTTTACGACCATGGCTCTGGGAATCGCTATTTCTGCCATTGCACTGGCCAGCAGTTCATTCTTCACGCATGCAAACGTCCCCCGCTCCAGCCTGATTATTTATTTCTTCACAGCCTTCGCACTTCTGGGCACCCCCAGATTATTTATACGCAGCATTGTTGGTCAGTTAAGCAAAGGCCAATGTGAACCGGTTCTGATATATGGTGCGGGGCAGCAGGGGGTAGCATTAGCCAAAGCACTAGCGGGCAGCGACCACTATCGCCCCTTTGCTTTTATTGATGACGACAATAAAAAGCAAAATATGAATATTCATGGACTCAAAGTCTATGATGCCAACAACATAGAATACATCATTGAACATCATAATATTAGAAAAGTTTTACTGGCTCTCGGCCGAACCAGTATATCTGAACGTAAGCAGCTGATTGAAAAGCTAACGGAAAGCAAGCTGGAGGTTCTTACCGCTCCCTCAGTAAACGATATCGTCAGTGGTAAAGCACGCATAGAAGAAGTTCGTGAAGTAGAAATCGAAGACCTGCTGGGCCGGGATTGCGTTAATCCCAGAACAGAGCTATTGCAAAACAATATCCTCAATAAAGTCGTATTAGTTACCGGAGCAGGAGGCTCAATTGGCTCGGAGCTATGCCGACAGGCCCTATTGCAACAGCCAAAACAACTGATTCTGTTTGAATTAAACGAATACAGCCTGTATGCCATTGAGCAGGAACTACAACAACTGAAAAGCGCCCACCAATTAGCTACTGACATTGTTTCTATTCTCGGCTCAGTGCAAAAGCAGAATCGTCTGGAAACCATTTTCCGCACCTTCTGCGTACAAACCATCTACCACGCCGCAGCTTATAAACACGTGCCCATGGTTGAACATAACGTGGTTGAAGGTGTGCGTAACAATGTATTTGGTACCTGGTATTGTGCTGAAGCGGCGATAGCTGCCGGCGTAGAGCGCTTTGTATTAATCTCTACCGATAAAGCCGTTCGCCCCACCAATGTTATGGGGGCTTCTAAGCGTATGGCGGAACTTGTTTTGCAGGCACTGGCAAACCGCCAGAGCGACACTCTGTTCTGCATGGTGCGTTTTGGCAACGTACTGGGCTCATCCGGTTCGGTCGTGCCTTTGTTCCGCAAACAAATTAAAGATGGCGGCCCGATTACCGTTACCCACCCAGACATTATTCGTTATTTTATGACTATACCCGAAGCCTCACAGTTGGTTATTCAGGCAGGTGCCATGGGCAAAGGTGGTGATGTGTTCGTATTGGATATGGGTGAACCAGTAAAAATTACCAGCCTGGCCAAGAAAATGATTCGCCTCTCTGGCCTGAGCGAAAAGACCGACCAGAACCCTCATGGCGATATAGAGCTGCAATTTACCGGCTTACGCCCAGGCGAAAAACTCTATGAAGAGCTGCTAATTGGCGACAATGTAGAGGGCACTGATCATCCACGAATTATGACGGCAAACGAAGTACACCTATCCTGGCCCGAGACACACAACTTGCTGAATCGCCTGGACAAAGCCTGTCACGACTTTAAAGTCGAAGAGGTTATCAATCTGCTACTTGAAGCCCCAGCCGCTTACAATAAACAAGGCGAGTGCCCAGACTGGGTACTGAATGCATCAAAAGTAAGCCACTAAAATGCTCCGATAATACCCGCCCTTTTCTCGTTTTCTCGTTCCCACGCTCCGCGTGGGAATGCAACTCCTACGCTCCATGTATGAATGCACTGTGCCCGCAAGGGCTAACGCTCCGCTTTCTCGTTCCCACGCTCCGCGTGGGAATGTAACTGTACCCGCAAGGGCTACCACGCAGAGCGTGGGAGCCAGATGTTACCTTTTCCCGTTCCTTCTTTCTCGTTCCCACGCTCCGCGTGGGAATGCAACTCCTACGCTCCATGTATGAATGCACTGTACAAGCAGGGGCTACCACGCAGAGCGTGGGAGCCAGATGTTACCTTTTCCCGTTCCTTCTTTCTCGTTCCCAGGCTCCGCGTGGGAATGCAACTCCTACACTCCGTGTGTGAATGCAACTGTGCCCGCAAAGGCTAACACGTAGAACGTGGGAGCCGGGTGTGCCCGCTCTGTTGCGAGCATTTTGCTTTTTCTCGTTCCTACGCTCCGCGTGGGAGTGAAA